>NZ_JAHWCK010000001.1:0-2261889 GCF_019550935.1 Mumia sp. zg.B53
AAGGGCTCGAAGGTGCTCAAGCGGGTGACGCTCAAGCCGGGCCGGCGGTCGTACACGGTGCGGAAGTCGGCGCTGCGTCGCGGGAAGCTCACGGTGACGGTACGGGCGAAGACAGCGAAGGGCTGGAGCCCGAAGGCCGTCAAGCGTTTTCGGGTTCGGTAGAGGGGAGAAGCGAGATGATGAGGACCACACGAGTGGTGACCGTGGCAGTGACCGCGGTCGCGATGACAGGGGCAGCACTTCTCGGCGCGACGTCAGCGTCCGCGGACACCGTCGACTACGGGCCTGACCGGGTGATCCGGCCGGTGCCTGGGTTCAACTCCGCGGCGGGTCTCGCCGCGCGGTCCGACGGGACGGTGTATCTCGCCGACTTCCGACCAGGCGCAGACGCCGTCTGGATCTTCGGGCCGTCAGCCGACGGGGTGCAGCGCCGTACGCGGACCATCGCCGGAGCGAAGGCGGCTCTCGGAGAGGTCGCCGACGTCGGCGTCGACGCGGCAGGACTCGTCTACGTCCTGTCCGAGGACGACCGCGTGTCGGTGTTCCGGAGAGGTGCGTACGGCGACGTCGCTCCGATCCGAACCTTCGACACCGGCGAGTTCTCGAGTCACCTTGCGGTGTCGCGAGACGGCAAGGTCGCCGTCGCCCACGATGCCCTGGGTGAGGTTGCCGTGTACGCGGCGGGTGCCTCGGCCGGTGCGACTCCCGCGCAACTCATCACCGGCCCGCGGACCGGGCTGGGCGAAGGTGTGACGGAGCTGGCGTTCACGTCGACCGGTGCACTGTGGGTCGATGCCGACGACGTCCTGCGCGCCTTCGCGGCCGGGGCGACAGGCGACACGCCGCCGCTGCGGAGCCTGACTCCCGTCACGGGCGCCGCCGGCGGGGTCAGCGACGTCGCGGTCGATGCCAAGAACCGCCTCTACGTGGCGCAGTCCTACGACGGCTTGGGCGGCAGCGGGACGGTCGTGAACGTCTTCCCGGCCGACGCGCGTGGTGAGATCCGCCCGATCCGGTCGCTGGAGGGCTCGCGTTCCCGGTTGAGCACCGTCGAGACCGGGGCGCAGATCGCGGTCGACGGACGGGGAGAGCTGGCCGTCACCGGGTATCCGCGTGACGACGTGCTGGTGTTCCGGACGTTGTTTCCGGGGCGTCCGTCGGTGGTGCGGTCGGTGCGGGTCACGGGGAAGGCGTCGGCGAAGAAGCGGACGGTGCGGTGGAGGAAGCCGGCTGATGACGGTGGCCGCGACGTCCGCTCGTACAAGGTGGTGTTCCGTAAGGGCTCGAAGGTGCTCAAGCGGGTGACGCTCAAGCCGGGCCGGCGGTCGTACACGGTGCGGAAGTCGGCGCTGCGTCGCGGGAAGCTCACGGTGACGGTACGGGCGAAGACAGCGAAGGGCTGGAGCCCGAAGGCCGTCAAGAAGTTCCGGTTCGGTAGGGGGAGGGAAGACGAATGAGGACAAGACGATCGATCGCCGCCGCGGGGAGCATCGTGCTCGTCGCGGGCGGTGTGACCATGGCAGGAGCGAGCGCCGCGGACGCAGACACCGTCGACTACGGCCCGGGCCGGGTCATCGGTGGCTCGCGCGCCCAGGTCGAGAACGCTCAGGCGGTGGGGATCGCTCCCGACGCGACGACGTTCGTCGCCCGGGCGCTCTCCGACCGCGTACGCGTCTTCGGTCCCCGTGCAGACGGCAACGTCAGTCCGTCTCACGTCGTGGCTCCGGGGCCCGCAGGAGACGAGGTGGACATCGACCTGGCGTCGGATGGCTCGGGCAACACCTACATGCTCAGGTCCATCATCGAGGGCGAGGCGAACGTCCTCACGTATGGCCCGCGCTTCTCGGGGACGAACCCTCTGAGGCGCCTTTGGGTTCCGACCTACTCCCGAGCGTTGGCCGTCTCGCCGAGGGGTGATCTGGTCGTGGCCACGGCGAACGAGCTGTGGTTGTACCCGCCGGGGGCCACGGACCAGGAGGACGTCGGTGTCATCCTCGTGGACCAGGTCCCCGGGCAGCCTGCGGGCGGCGTGCGGGACGTCGCTGTCGACCGTCGGGGCTGGATCTGGGCGGCGACTGCCAACGGCGTGCTCGGGTTCGCGCCCGGCGCGACGGGCGACGTCGCTCCGGCCGCGCGTATCTGGGGGTCTCGTACGGGCCTCAGGGCGCCGCGCCACGTCGACGTCGACGCGGCGAACCGGGTGTACGTCACAGATGCGGCACGCCGGAGCATCAGCGCATTCGCACCGACGGCGAACGGCAACGTCCGCCCGCTGCGGGTGCTGCGCGGCACGAAGGCGAGCATCAACCCGCGTGAGGCGGCCGTCGCACTGAACGGTCGGATCGTCACGACCCGTGGGTCGCGGGCGATCCAGGTGTTCTCGACGATGTTCCCGAAGCGACCCTCGGCCGTGCGCTCGGTGCGGGTCACCGGGAAGACACGCGCGGCGAAGCGGAAGGTGCGCTGGGCCAAGCCCGCCGACAATGGCGGTGGAGCGGTGCAGAAGTACAAGCTGGTATTCCGCAAGGGCTCCAAGGTGGTCAAGCGAGTGACGCTGAAGCCGGGACGGCGGTCGTACACGGTGAAGAAGTCGGCCTTGCGCCGCGGGAAGCTCACCGTGACGGTCCGTGCGAAGAACATCAGCGGCTGGAGCCCGAAGGCCGTCAAGAAGTTCCGCGTGCGCTGAGCGCCATCGCCGGCGTCGTCCGCGAGTCAGAGCTCGCGGACGACGCGGGCCGGCGTGCCTGCCGCGAGGACCCCGGCGGGGAGGTCTCGCGTGACGACCGAGCCCGCGGCGACGACGGTGTCGCGGCCGATAATGACGCCGGGGCAGACGATGACGCCCCCGCCGAGCCACACGTTGTCGCCGATCACGATCGGAGCAGCCGACTCCCACTTGCCGCGCCGCGGGCCGGGCTCGAGCGGGTGCGTCGCCGCGAGCAGCTGGACGTACGGGCCGATCTGCACGTCGTCACCGATCGTGACGGTCGCGACGTCGAGGATCACGAGCCCAAAGTTCGCGAAGGTCCGTGCTCCGATCGTCGTGTGGTGCCCGTAGTCGACGTGCAGCGGTGGCCGGATCACACTGTCCTCGCCGAACCCTCCGAACAGCTCCGACAGGAGCTCGCGTCGCCGCTCGCGGTCGGTGGGGTCAGCCGTGTTGGTCGCGTGCGTGAGGCGTAGAGCGCGTTCGTGGTCGCGGATGAGCTGCGGGTCGTCGGCGACGTAGAGGTCGCCGGCGAGCATCCGTTCGCGCATCGAGGGTTCGCGGTGATCGGTCGGGTCGGTCATGTCGGAAGGGTGGGACGGGTCGGTCGGCGCGGTCATGCGGACCACCGTACGAGGCAGCGGTCGGCACCGTCGTGGCGTTCGTCCGTTCTGGGTTAGTCGATGAGCACGGGCACGGCCTCGTGCGTCGTGAGCGCTACGGGCACGCCATCGGTGGTGATCGTCTGCCCGAGCGTCTGGGTCGGGCCGCCGCTGACGGCGTAGCTGATCGTGAAGGTGACGTCGACGCGAGGGCGGTGGGTGCGGTCGGCCTTTGCGTATCGGTGGGTGACGTCCAGAGCTGGGTAGGGGCGACCCGGGCCCGTGGTGGCGGTCGTCGCGCCGTCGCCGAAGTGCCAGGTGTATCGGCTCGCGGTCCCTGTCACGTGTACGCGCTGGCCGAGGATCGTCACTGTCCGGTCGAACGCCGGCGGCACGGTCGAGAACACGGTGTCCAGGTTGACGAGGGTACGGTCGGCGGGCTGGATGCTCAGCGACGCCTTCGGTAGGGGTAGGCGACGGACTTCGCGAAGCACATCGCCGGGCGTGATGACCGGCGCGACGGAGCCGGCTCCGCCCGGTTGCCCGCCCCGGCAGATCGTCCCCGAAAGCTGCCACTCGCCACCCGGTTCCCGACGCCACACGTTGAATCGGATCTGTTCAGGAGGACAGGTGTAGGCGGCGCTGCAGGTCGCGTCCGTGCCGGCGCCGGGGGTGCAGGTGGGTTCGTAGCGGTACTCGGTTGCCGGGGCAGCCTGCCCCGGTGATCCGTCACCGGAGCCGTCCGGATTCGAAGCGTCGCCACCGCGCTGTTCACGGTCCTCAATAGCAACGTGATCATGCGGATCGTTAGGCATGACGTCAGGCGGGCCAGCAAGCGCGAGTGCGAGAAGTAGCGGGCCGAGACTCATCGCGGAGTATCTTGCTCGCTGAGCAGGTCCACGGCCCATTGGGCGTTCACCCAGTTCAGTCGGTAGATGTCGTGATAGGTCGATGCCTTGACCCTCTGATGTGGAGCGTTTTCTGAGACGCGATAGCGATGTGAAGCGGTCAAGACGTCTACCGTGACGTGGAAGTCACCCTTCACCAATTGGCTGCTCGTGACTCTGGGCCTCCAGCCTGGGCTCTCAGACGTGCCGCCGTCCCGATAGATGGTTTCGTACCGTTCAACAAGCCGCGCACATGCTCCGCAGTTGTTCGTTGCCGCCGCAGCGAGTGCTCCCGTGTCCCCGCTGACTGCGGCGTAGTTAATGAGCGAGACGTAGTACTCGACGAAAGCGGCGGCGCCTTGGGCGCTGTGCTCTTGAGCCTCGGGCGGGATCGTCGGCGGAGCGAGCGTCGGGGTGGGGGAGGGCGTCGCGCGCGGAGAGGCAGAGGACGGCGGATCGCTCGGGTCACCGCCGGCCGGGTCGCCTCCCGTGCACCCCGCAACCGCAAGCAGGACAAGGCCGGCGAGGGCCGCCCGGGCGTACGTCATGGCGAGAAACGTAGTGGCACCGCGGGTTCACACGGAAGGCGTCGTCCCACGGCTTGTGGAAGACCCGTGCGGTGTCCCCGGCAGGTGGTTGACTTCGGTTCATGGCGCACCCGGTGATGTTCAGCGACGACGACCCCGGCCTGGCCGAGCTGCGTGAGATCTGCCTCGCCTTCCCGGGTGTGGAGGAGCGCGTCTCGCACGGCCGGCCGACGTTCCGGTGCGGCAAGATCTTCGCCGCGTTCGGAGGCTCCGAAAAGCTGCGCCCGGGTGAGCACCGCCAGGTGCCCAGTGCGCTCATCGTCAAGGTCGACGAGTCCGAGCTCCCTGCGCTCGACGACGACGAGCGGTTCTTCGTCCCGGCCTACTACGGCCCGTTCGGCTGGCGCGCGCTCGACCTCGCCGCAGCGGATGTCGACTGGAGCGAGGTCAGGGAGCTCGTCGACGCCTCGTTCCGGCTCATCGCCCCCAAGCGCCGCGTCGCGGAGGCCGACGCCCGCTCTCAGGAGGCGTGAAGGCACAACGCCTAGGGTTCGGAAGGTGACCTCCGACGACTTCTCGTCGCGCCTCGCGACCGTGGACCCCGCCGCCTACACCTCGGCGGACCTTCTGGTGTGGGTCCTTGCGCTCGCCCTGGCCGTCGCCGCAGTCGCCAACCCGCTGTGGCGCCGTACGAGCGTGGTCGTCACCGTCGCGCACGAGCTCGGGCACGCGTTGGGCGGAGTGTTCGCCGGCCGCAAGCTGACCGCGCTCCGCGTACGCCTCGACGCATCCGGCGTCACCCACACCCGCGGCAAGGCCAGCGGCTTCGGCATGGTCGTGTGCGCGTGGGCGGGCTACCCGGCGCCGGCGATCGCGGGACTGCTCGCCGTGCTCGTGGCGGTGAAGGGGTGGGCGGCGCCGGGCCTGTTCGTGATGGCCGTCGTGTTCGTCGGCTGCCTGCTGTGGGCGCGCAGCGCATTCACCGTGCTCGTGCTGCTTGCGTGCGCAGGCGCCTCCGCCGCCCTGTGGTGGTGGGCTCCGCCCGTCGTCCAGAGCGGCGCCGCCGTGGGCGTCGGTGCGTTCCTGCTCCTCGGCGGCCTCCGTACTCTCGCCGACACCTGGCGCAGCCGCGCCTGGCACCGCAGCCGCGGTGAGTCCGACGCGGTGGCGCTCGCGCTCCTCACGCGGATCCCGGCCACCATCTGGCTGGCGTCGTTCTGGCTCGCGACGGCAGCATGCGCCGGGGGAGCGGCGTGGATGCTCGTCGACACCGTCGAGCGCGTCGTCGGCTGAGGCGGGGTCAGCGAGACCTCATCACCTCGATGATGCTCGTCCAGCCGTCCTTGCCGTGCCCGGCGGCGATGGCCCGCTCGTAGTACGAGAGGACCGCCCGCGGCAGCGCGGTGTCGACCCCTGCGGACTCGCTCGCCCCGAGGATGTGCGCCGCCGTCGCGCCCATCATCGTCGCCGTGCTGAGGTCACCCGGATGGACACCGTCGTCGAACGCGGCGGCGCCGGTCTCGCTCAAGCCGGTCATCGCGTCGGTGGTCGCCAGCGTGACGAGAGCGTCAGGGAGGAACTCGGCGGCGCTGACCCCGGCCGTGCCGACCAGCGTCACCGCGTGCGCGATCCCGGACAGCGCGGTGAGGAAGACGTCGAGGTGCGCCTGGTAAAGCAGCTGCGCAGCACCCGGATCCTCGCCGACGTAGCGGGGCGTGCCCAGCAGCCCGAGCGTCTTCTCGTACGAGGCGAAGACGTCGGCGGGTCCGCTGTAGTAGACGTACGCGTCCTCGCCGCCCAGCATCGGAGGCGGCACCATGACGCCTCCCACGAGGAACACCGCCCCGTGCGCCTGGGCCCACCGGGCTGCCTCGTGCGTGGCGTCGGGAGTGTCCGAGCTGAGGTTGACGAGTGTCCGTCCGGCGAGCGCGTCGGATTCGCCTCCGAGGATCGCGTCCATCGCCGCGTAGTCGGTCAGGCTCAGCACGACGAGCTCGCTGGCCACCAGGGCGTCCGCCGGTGTCTCGGCCCGTCGCGCACCCTCGGCGACGAGGGCGTCGGCCCGCGACCGCGTACGGTTCCAGACCGTCACCTCGCGGCCGGCGGCGAGGAACAGGCGCGCCATCGCCTGTCCCATCGGACCGAGCCCGATGACGGTGACCTTCTCCTCCGCCGCGCTCATCGTGCCGCTCCCGTCGGGGCCGGGTGAGCGATGCTCTCGTACAGCCGGGCGAACCCGTCCTTGCCGTGACCCTCGTCGATCTGCCGTCGGATCAGTCCCTGGACCACCGCCACGACGTCCGGCGCGACACCGGCGTCGACGCTCGCCCGGACCATGCCCGACAGGTCGGAGAACGCGAGGCTCTGCTGCCCCGCGCCACCGTAGTCGCGACCGTCGACCACCGCGGCGTACTCCCGGAACGACGGGACCATCGCCGAGACGAACGGCACGGCACTCTCCGCGAACGCGCTCGCCGAGATCCCGGCGGTCGTGACCATCGCCGCGCCGTGGAGGAAGCCCGCGAACATCGTGTACATGCCGGCGAGCAGGGCCAGGTCGTACAGCGCCGCGACTCCCGGGTCCTCGCCGAGGTACGGGCTTGCGCCCCAGGTCTCGAGCACGGCGCGGTGCTCCTCGTACGCGGCAGGCGACCCGCTGTAGAGGATCTGCGCGCCCTCGCGGCCGATCATCGGCGGCGTGGCCATGATGCCGCCGTCGAGGTACGCCGCGCCGTGGGCGTCGGCCCAGGCGGCAAGTGCCCGCGACTCCTCCGGGGTGGTCGTCGTGACGTTCACGAGGGCACCGCCGGAGAGCGCGTCCGCGACCGGCTCGAGGACCTCGCGCATCGAGGCGGCGTCGAGCAGGCACACGACCACGAGCGACGAGGCGGTCACGGCGTCGCGGACGGACGTGGCTTCGATGGTGCGGTCGGGATCGAGGTCGTCGGTGCGGCCGGGCGTACGGTTCCACACCGTGACGGGGTGGCCCGCGGCGGCAAGCGTGGTCGCGAGAGCGCGACCCATGTCCCCGAGGCCGAGTACGGTCACGGGGGAGTGGTTGGTGGAAGTCATGCCTTCCACGATCGCGGCCGAGGCTGCCTCGCGGAAGAACGCACTTCGATGTGAGGTTCTTACCTTCACGTAAGCGGTGCGCCGGCCGACGCACCGAACGACGGGGGACCCGATGACTGGCAGCACGGTGGAGACAGCGAAGCCCGACACCCGACGACGCGGACCGTACGTCTGCGGGCTCGACGCCGCGATGGACGTCGTCAGCGGCAAGTGGAAGGCCCTCATCCTCTGGGAGCTCCACGCCCACGGCACCCGGCGCTACGCCGAGATCCGGCGCGGCCTGCCCGGGGTGAGCGACAAGGTACTCGCACAGCAGCTGCGCGAGATGGAGACCGACGGGCTGCTGCACCGCGAGGTGTTCCCGGAGGTGCCGCCGCGCGTGGAGTACTCGTTGACCGAGCACGGGGTCTCGCTCAACGCGGCCCTGTCCTCGCTCGGCGACTGGGGCAGGACGCGCATCGCGAGACTCGAGGCGGAGACGGTCTGAGCAGTCGTCCTGGCCCCTCGTTTGCCCAGGTCAGAGCGTTGTTTGGGGACGCGTACGAGGGATGGATCGGGGCACCCCTGGTGTTGTACAGGTAACACCGAAGGAGGGTCCCTCATGCACACCGGCTCGGAGCCCAAGAAGGCGCTCAGCGCGTACGGCATGCGGCTCGCCCTGTCCCTGGGCGGGTTCGTCGTCTTCGCCGCGCTCGCGCTGTGGGGACTGCTGCTCCCTGATGCCCCCGACGTGATGGTCGTCCTCGGCCTGGCGTCGGCCGTGATCGCGGTCGTCGCCCTCGTGGACACGGCGGTCATCGTCCGCAAGATGCGCAGCCGCAGGTCGCGTCGCCCCGCGTGACCATGCGACACGCCGCGCCGTACCCGCCAAACACCGTCTGACCTGCAACGACAGAAATGTCGGTCCGCGGAGTGAAGATAAGTTGCATGGGCTTGCGGCGGACGCGTACGGTAGCCACTACATCTAGTACTTACACGGATGTAGTTATCCACATCTAGTCCACAAGGACCAGTGGCGAACCCCACAGAAGACTGGTGGTTCTCCACATTCCGTCCACAGCGAGAGGAGCTCGGGATGCACTGCCCGTACTGCCGGCACACCGACACCCGAGTCCTCGACAGCCGTGTCGCCGACGACGGCGGAGCGATCCGTCGTCGCCGGAGCTGCACCGCGTGCAACAAGCGCTTCACGACCGTCGAGCAGATCCAGCTCACGGTGTGCAAGCGCTCGGGTGCCACGGAGCCGTTCTCGCGCGACAAGGCCGTGAGTGGAGTGCGCAAGGCGTGCAAGGGCCGCCCTGTGGACGAGGACGACCTGGCGCGACTCGGCCAGCAGGTCGAGCACGCGCTGCGTGCGGCCGGGGGAGCGGAGGTGAGCTCGCACGAGGTGGGGCTCGCCGTGCTCGAGCCCCTCAAGGCGCTCGACAAGGTCGCCTATCTGCGGTTCGCCAGCGTCTACAAGAACTTCACCGACGTGTCGGACTTCGCGGACGAGATCGCGACGCTGATGGTGGCCGACGCCAACCACGAGCTCGCCGCGGAGCAGCACTCCGCCGGCAGCTGAGACTCACCAACACATTCACGGGGACACGGGGAGAAGGGGCACACGATGACGGAGACGGTCAGTGGACCGAGCGGGGCTGCGCGCGGGCGCAAAGCCACCAAGCGTGCAGGCAAGGGCCTCACGATCAACCGGGTCTACACGACGGAGGGCGTGCACCCGTACGACGAGGTGACGTGGGAGCGTCGCGACGTCGTGCAGACCAACTGGAAGACCGGAGCCACGGTCTTCGAGCAGCGCGGGGTGGAGTTCCCCGACTTCTGGAGCGTCAACGCCTCCACGATCGTCACCACGAAATACTTCCGTGGCGCCGTCGGCAGCGACACCCGTGAGCAGAGCCTCAAGCAGCTCCTCGACCGTGTCGTCCTGACGTACGCGAAGGCCGGCAAGGACAACGGCTACTTCGCGACGGACGTCGACGCCGAGATCTTCGAGCACGAGCTCACCTACATGCTTCTTCACCAGGTCTTCAGCTTCAACAGCCCGGTGTGGTTCAACGTCGGCACGTCGAGCCCGCAGCAGGTCTCGGCCTGCTTCATCCTCGCCGTCGACGACTCTATGGACTCGATCCTCAACTGGTACAAGGAAGAGGGTCTGATCTTCAAGGGCGGCTCGGGCGCCGGCCTCAACCTCTCCCGCATCCGCTCCAGCAAGGAGCTGCTGCACTCCTCGGGCGGTACGGCGTCGGGTCCGGTGTCGTTCATGCGCGGCGCCGACGCGTCCGCGGGCACCATCAAGTCGGGCGGCGCGACGCGTCGTGCGGCCAAGATGGTCGTGCTCGACGTCGACCACCCCGACATCGAGGAGTTCGTGCAGACGAAGGCGCGCGAGGAGGACAAGATCCGTGTCCTCCGTGACGCCGGCTTCGACATGGACCTCGGCGGGCACGACATCTCGTCGGTGCAGTACCAGAACGCCAACAACTCGGTCCGCGTGACCGACGAGTTCATGCGTGCGGTCGAGGAGGGCTCGGAGTTCGGGCTGCGTGCTCGCACGACCGGCGAGGTCATCGAGACCATCGACGCCAAGAAGCTCTTCAAGGACATCGCGCAGGCGGCCTGGGAGTGTGCCGACCCGGGCATCCAGTACGACTCGACGATCAACGACTGGCACACGACGCCGGAGACGGGCCGGATCACCGCGTCCAACCCGTGCTCCGAATACATGCACCTCGACAACTCGTCGTGCAACCTGGCGTCGCTGAACCTGCTGAAGTTCCTGCAGGACGACGGCTCGTTCGACGTCGACACGTTCGTGAAGTCCGTCGAGCTGATCATCACCGCGATGGACATCTCGATCACGTTCGCCGACTTCCCGACCGAGGCGATCGGTGACACGACGCGCAAGTTCCGTCAGCTCGGCATCGGCTACGCCAACCTCGGTGCGCTCCTCATGGCGTCGGGTCTCGCGTACGACTCCGACGGCGGCCGTGCGTTCGCCTCGGCGATCACGTCGCTGATGACGGGCACCTCGTACCGTCGCTCGGCGGAGCTCGCCGGTGTCGTCGGCCCGTACGAGGGCTACGCCCAGAACGCTGAGCCGCACGCTCGCGTGATGCGCAAGCACCAGGCCGCCAACGACGCGGTCCGCACGATGCACGCGATGGACATCGCCGTGCACCGTGAGGCCACGAAGCAGTGGGCACAGGGCATCGAGATCGGCACGAAGCAGGGCTGGCGCAACGCTCAGGCGTCGGTGCTGGCTCCGACCGGCACGATCGGCTTCATGATGGACTGCGACACGACCGGCATCGAGCCGGACTTCTCGCTGGTCAAGTTCAAGAAGCTCGTCGGTGGCGGCTCGATGCAGATCGTCAACCAGACGATCCCGGTCGCGCTCAAGAAGCTCGGCTACACCAACGAGACGATCGAGGCGATCGTCGAGTACATCGCCGAGCACGGTCACGTCATCGACGCGCCGGGCCTGAAGCCTGAGCACTACGAGGTCTTCGACTGCGCGATGGGGGAGCGGTCCATCAAGCCGATGGGTCACGTCCGGATGATGGCGGCGGCGCAGCCGTTCCTGTCGGGCGCCATCTCCAAGACGGTCAACATGCCGGAGGCGGCCACGGTCGAGGAGATCGAGGACATCTACTTCCAGGGCTGGAAGCTCGGCCTCAAGGCGCTCGCGGTCTATCGCGACAACTGCAAGGTCGGTCAGCCGCTCTCGTCCGGCAAGGGCGAGAACAAGGGTGTCGACTCCAACGCCGCCAAGCCGGCCGAGGTCGTCGAGACCGTCAAGACGGTCGTCGTCGAGAAGCCGATCCGCAAGCGTCTCCCCAAGACGCGGCCGTCGCTGACGACGTCGTTCACGGTGGGTGGCGCCGAGGGCTACATGACCTCGGGCTCGTACCCGGACGACGGTCTCGGCGAGGTGTTCCTCAAGCTCGGCAAGCAGGGCTCGACGCTGGCTGGTGTGATGGATGCGTTCTCGATCGCGGTGTCGATCGGTCTGCAGTACGGGGTGCCGCTCGAGACGTACGTCCAGAAGTTCACGAACCTGAAGTTCGAGCCGGCCGGTCTGACCGACGACCCGGACGTGCGGATGGCGCAGTCGATCATGGACTACATCTTCCGCAGGCTCGCGCTGGACTACCTGCCGTTTGAGGTGCGGTCGCAGATGGGCATCCACTCGGCCGACGAGCGCCAGCGCCAGCTCGATACCGGGTCTTACGCGCCGGTGGAGGAGGAGGTCTCGGAGTCGGAGTCGCTGAAGACGAAGCCGTCCGAGTCGGCTCCTGCCGTCACCGCTGCGGCGGAGGCGGAGATCGAGCGTGAGGCGCAGGTCGACGCGGCCGATGCGGAGATCGTGGCCGAGTCGGCTCGTCCGGCGCCGAAGCAGGCGCACACGAGTGCGGAGCTGCTGCAGGTGATCTCGGGTACGGAGGTCGACGCGCCGCTGTGCTTCACCTGCGGCACGAAGATGCGGCCTGCGGGCTCGTGCCACGTGTGTGAGGGCTGCGGAGCGACGAGCGGTTGCAGCTGAGGCATGACTGAGTGAGTGGGGCGGTCCCGTACGGGGCCGCCCCACTTGCTTTTTGCTACCGCAGTGCCCATCGCGGCTGCGCTCGCGTCGGTGCCGGGCCGTGTCAGTGCGTGAGGAGACGCTCGGCGAGGAGCGCGATGCCGACCACGACCATCGCGACTCCCGACACGCGCGTGAGGACGCGCGAGGCGGCCGGTCGCGCGCCGAGCACGGCGCGGGCGCCGAGGCCGAGGGCCGTGTAGAAGAGGCCGCAGGTGGCGACGAACGGGAGGCCCAGGGTGCCGAGCTGTACGGGTGCCGACCACGTCCCTCGGGGGTCGGTGAACTGCGGGAGCATCGCGAGGAAGAGCAGGAGGCCCTTGGGGTTGAGCCCGCTGACTCCCATGCCGCGCAGCATCCAGCCGCGCCAGCCGCCCCTCGGCACAGAAGCGGGGGAGGCCTGCGCGGCGCCGGGGTCGGAGAGCACTCGCCAGCCGAGGTAGATCAGATAGGCGGCTCCGACGAAGGTCAGGACGTCCAGGACGGGCGGGGTCTGCGTGACGAGTGTGCCGACGCCGGCGGCGACGAAGCCGGTCAGGACGACGTAGCCGAGCATGAGGCCGCCGACGGCAGGGAGGACGACGCGGTCGCGGATCCCCGAGGCGAGCGTGAATGCCCAGTCGGGGCCGGGGACGGCGATCAGGGCGAGCGTCATCACCCAGAAGGCGAGGACCAGGCTCATGCTCATCAGTCGAAAGTACGCCGGAAATGTCCGAACGTGTTCCTGTCTCTTCCCTCAGAACGGGGGAGTGGTGGAATGATCTTGCCGATGGACTCCATAGACCGGAAGATTCTTGCGGTGATGCAGACGGACGGGCGTCAGAGCGTCACCGAGCTGGCGGTCGAGATCGGCCTGACGGTGTCTCCGACCCACCGCCGGCTGCGGGACCTTGAGCGGACCGGCGCCATCCGCGGTTACCGCGCCGTCATCGACCCGGTCGCGCTCGGGTTGACGTTCGAGGCCCTCGTCTTCGTCACGATGAAGCAGGAGGACCGGGACACGCTCCTCGGCTTCGAGGCGGCCGTGCAGGAGATCCCGAACGTCGTCTTGGCGCAACGCCTGTTCGGGGACCCCGACTACATGCTTCGGGTGGTGACCACGGACCTCGCGGCGTACGCGCAGCTAGAGGACGACGTCCTCTCCGCGATGCCCGGAGTGCTCCGCATCAACTCGACGCTGGTCATGAAGCACGTCGTTAGCGACAGGCCGCTCCCGGCGTAGGGAGTGTGGCTCGGCGCGTGGCAGTACTGAAAGTGACAGGCCCAGGCCTCGTGAGGACCACGCCGCACAGCTGGCCACACGGTGGTCGTGAGCACCGAGGAGAGTGTCCGGTGTCAGCGGCTCCAGCGGCTCCAGTTCGGCGCGCACACGCCGGCGCCCGGGCTGTACGTCCGGGAGGGGAGACGCGAAGCCCGCCGCTTGTGACGCGTGCTTCGAGCGTTGGGATGCGGCGATCGCGGCTGGATAAGCGATCGAGGGCACCGGCCGGAACGCACGTTCGCTCCTTGTGACGAATAGCGGTACTACTCCGTTGGGAAGGCGCCCGATCCCATCCCGGGTAGAGTGAATGAGGTGATCGAACAGGTCGTTCGACCTTCCTTGTCGGCCCGGAGCGCGGACCTCACGTTGTCAGTAGCCCGCGCCCGGCAAAGCGTCGGGTACGCAGGATCCCTCGTACGAGGGATTTCTCAGAGCGGCAAAGTTCCTCTTTCTGACCCCAGCTATCTAATGGTCGTCGGATGGTGACCGCGTCGGACGACGTCGTCGAGCGAATCACATTGGCTCCCGACGCCGGACTCGTCAAGAGCCTTGGTGCGAACCACACACTAGAGTCAGCGATTGCCGACCTCGTCGACAACAGTATCGACGCCGGGGCAGCCCGAGTCTCGATCCGGCTCCTAACTCGCAACGATCGCCTGAGCCAGGTGGAGGTCCTGGACAACGGTAAGGGCATGGACGCCGCAACCATCAACTCGGCGATGACCATCGGCCGGCGGCGGGACTACGCCCAGGGAGATCTCGGACACTTCGGGATGGGATTAAAGGCGGCCTCATTCGGGCATTGCGACGCCCTCACCGTGTGGTCCATGAGCGACAGTGCCACCCCGGTCGGTCGGCGAATTCGGCGCGTCGACTTCTCCAAGGATTTCACGTGCGAAGTGTTGTCTTCCGATGCGGCAACTAAACACACGTCCCACCGAGAGGCCATCCTCGGCTCGCGGAAGGGAACGTCGATCGTGTGGACCGTCATTCGCAACGCATACCGAGGACGAAATCAAGTCGAGGCGCGTAGCTGGTTGGCAGCTCGTAACGAGGCGCTCCGATCGCACCTTGGCGTAACGTTCCACCGCTTGCTCGCGGCCAATCGACTCGAGATTGACGTGCTGGTCGACGAACTCGGGGAAGCACTTACCGAGCCAGGAGTCCCGATCTTGCCGATCGATCCGTTCGGGTACGCGGTCTCCGGGCATCCCGAGTACCCCAAGGACCTAACCGCTAAGGCGGGAGAGACGCGGGTAAAGCTGACGTGCCATATCTGGCCAGCCAAGGTCGACGTCACGGGATTCCGCATTGGCAACAAGAGGGGCGAGCAGTTCCAGGGGTTCTATATCTACCGGAACGATCGGCTGCTGCAGGTTGGCGGCTGGTGCGACACCGCGACGCCGACGCGTGCGCGTCAGCTCGCGCGCGTAGTGTTGGACGACACGAAAGCCATCGGTCCGTTCCTGACTATGAACCCCGAGAAGAGCGGGTTGAAGTTCGAGCCTGCCTTCCACGACGCGATCAATAGGGCCGAGGCTGCGGACGGCACGACCTTCTCGACTTTCCTCCAGGATGCGGAGGCGGTGTACACAGAGGCCAACAAGCGGAAGCGTCGGCGCAAGCCCGCTATCAAACCTGGCAAGGGCATGGCGCCCCCGGTTCGCAAGCGCATCGGGTCCGAACTGGCGTTTCTCGGCGGAGATGCACTAGATCTCAAATGGAGGCGTATGCCGGTCGGTGATTTTCTCGAGGTGGATCATTCCAGCAAGACCTTGTGGCTCAACAATCGTTATCGGGAATTGTTCGCCCCCGATCGCGGGAGCCTGAACGATGCCCCGGTTCTCAAAGCGCTGCTTTATCTGTTGACTCACCACGTGTTCGAGGGCCAGCACCTCGGGGCGCGGGATAAGGATGAGATTGCCCTTTGGAAAAGCGTCTTGGGGGCGGCTGTTGTCACCGAGGAACAAATGCGTGGCGGCCGAGGTGCCAGCATATGACGGTTTCGCCTGACGATGCTCGACATCTGACCGTCGCGACCCTGGATGAGTTGTGGAACAGCGGTTCACCCATGGTGTTGCCCATTCGGGGCGAGCCAGCCTGCCGACTACGGCTCGACCCCAAGAACCGTCTCATCACGTTGGTGACGCCATACGAGAGCCCTGAGCCGGATGTCGCAAATCTGAAGAATATCGGCTTCTGCGGGGTCTCAGACGGGGAGGATGAATTCGCCGAACTCACTGTCCGGATCGAGGACAGCGTGCACGGGGCTTACGCGCTTTTCGCAACCGTCGTCGATGGGCTTCAGATCGATAAAATGCCCCTTGCGGCAGCTGTCGCCGCGGGCCTGGCTCGTCATCGGCACGTACTTGCGAGCCGTGGCCCCATGAGCACCGAGAAGGAAGTCGGGCTGCTGGGAGAGTTGCTCTTTCTGGAGTTCCTCATCCATCAGATCGGTGCGGGGCCTGCCACAGCCGCTTGGCAGGGACCACTGTCGGAGGAGCACGACTTCACATTCGACTCGGTACACGTCGAGGTGAAGACAACGAGCAGCGACCGCCGCCGTCACGTAATCCACGGCCTCGATCAGCTTGTGCCTCTGAATGGGGTTCCACTTAGTGTGTTGTCGATTCAGCTCACCAGAACTACCCCGCAGAGCGGCCGAACGCTCTCCCAGGTCGTCGCCCACATTCTGAAGACAGCGCGTGGCCATCGGGTCGCCGTCGAGACGAGGTTGACGAGCGTTGGGTGGCAGGCCGATGACGCGGACTTGTACCCGACCTTCTGGACCCTTCGCTCCCAGCCGCGCGCCTACAGTGTCACGGGCGACTTTCCCGCAATAACCCCAGACTTGATAAGTCCCGTCGTACCCAACTTCCCACTTCTGTCGGACGTCTCCTACACAGTGGACCTGACCGACCTGCACTACGACAGCCTTCCTGACCCCATGCGTGAGTACGTGGAGTCAAAGATGGGCCAGCAAGCATGATTGGTCAACGCCCGGTATGGGCGGACGCTTTCGCGAATGCATTCGGTGCTCTGAAAAACCAGCAGCCAGCGCCGCTCGGTCCGCTGTTGACCGTGCTGGCTGGCACGCCGGTCGGCGATGCAGAGGTCGCCGCATTTATCCAGCAGGCAGATGAGAACGATGCGGCCCTGACCCAAGCCCGCATGGCACTGGCGAAATGGGACAACCAGGATGAGGACCGGGAGCGGGACGGTGTTGCGGGGTCGCCTCGCACGCAGGAACGCCGAGCCTCGATCTACGCGAGGCTCGAACTCTCGGCCGATGTTGCGGCCGCGTTCACGGCGAGGGTCGAAGTCTTCGAGGTCCCCGCGATCGTGATCTCTAAGGTGTTCGAGCCTTGGTACCCGATAGAGCGGAAGCTGCGGAGCGATGTCTACTGGGACGACTATGAGTCGTACCTCCGCGATGTGAAGAAGTGGCCGGCTTCCTCCATCTCATCGCTGGAGGAAACGACGACTGAGGTGGTCGAACGGCTCAGCCGTCCGACGCGGCTCGAGGCAAAGCAAACCAAAGGGCTGGTCGTCGGCTACGTCCAGAGCGGGAAAACTGCGAACTTTACGGGCGTCGTCGCCAAAGCGATCGACGTTGGCTACAGGCTCGTTATTGTCCTCACCGGCACCATCGAGATCCTGCGCGCCCAGACCCAGCGGCGCCTGGATATGGAGCTCATGGGTGTCGAGAACATCCTGGCTGGCCAGGACCCGAACGATCCCGCCGTGGCGAAGGAGCTCGACTACCAGCAGGACGATGAGTGGAGGGCAGGACGCTTCGTCAAGCATGGTGAGTCTCTTAACCTGCCGGGCGTCGTGGAGATTTCCCGCATGACGAGTCACCGGAGCGACTACAACCGCCTCCCCCAAGCGATGACCAGGCTGAGGTTCGCGCGCAAAAACAAGCAGAAGCCTCTCAATGCCGAAGAAAACCTCTTCCACTCAGATGCCTACGTAGCGGTCATCAAGAAGCACCCCACGCCGCTGAGAAAGCTGATCCAAGACCTGAAGCCGCTTAAGAACGACCTCGCCGAGTTGCCGGTCCTGATCATCGACGACGAATCCGACCAGGCATCGGTCGACACTACGAATCCGGCCAAGTGGAAGAAGGGGTCGGCCGAGCACCGCAGGCGGACGACGATCAACAGGCTCATCACCGAGATTCTAGCGATCTGCCCGCGTGCGCAGTACGTCGGATACACGGCGACCCCGTTCGCGAACGTCTTCATCGATCCCGACGACGAACGCGACCTATTCCCAGCAGACTTCGTTCTGTCCCTCCACCGCCCGCCCGGTTACATGGGCGTGCAGGAGTTCCACGACGTCGGCAAGCGCTGGGACGATGAGAGGAAGACTGTCGCCAATTCCAACGAACTGGCGCACGTCCGGTCGCTCGTCGGCGATGCCGACACCGACCCTGGCGGACGTATCGAAGAACTGCAGGGAGCACTCGACGCGTGGGTTCTCTCGGGCGCAGTAAAGAAGTACCGCGAGGCCAACTCAGACCTCGAGTATCGGCATCACACGATGCTCGTGCACGAGTCGGTCAAGCGGGATGACCACGCCGACACGGCCGCCGACGTCCGTTCGATCTGGCGTAAAGCCAAGTTCAACTCGTCAGAGGGTTTCGTGCGCCTGAAGAAGCTTTATGATAATGACTTCTTGCCTGTCATGGAGGCACGTGCGACTGGCGCACCGATTCCAACTTTCTTCGACGAATTGAGGCCTTTTATCGGAAGGGCGCTCGCCGAGATCACTATTGACGGTGACCCTGTGCTCATTGTCAACTCTGACAAGGAGATACAAGCACAGCAGAAGAAGCTCGACTTCGAGGCGGACAAGGTTTGGAGAATCCTTGTCGGAGGTGCGCAGCTCAGTCGAGGGTTTACCGTTGAGGGTCTCACGATCTCCTACTTCCGCCGTAAGGCCGGACAAGCCGACACGCTCATGCAGGCGGGTCGTTGGTTCGGCTTCCGTTCCGGCTATCAGGATCTCGTGCGGCTCTATATTCGTCGGGATGCCCATGTTGATCTCTATGAGGCATTCGAGGCACTCTTGATGGACGAGGAGGCGTTCCGGGCAGAACTCAACCAGTATGCAGGGTTTGATGACAATGGCATGCCACTGTTGGAGCCTCGCCACATCCCGCCACTCGTGAGTCAACACCTTCCGTGGCTCAAGCCGACCGCTCGGAACAAAATGTGGAACGCGGTCATCGCGAGCAAAGCGCCAGCCGACGTCCAAGACTTGTATGGCCTGCCGGAACGCGGAAGCGAAGAGAATAGGTCTAACTTCGACGGTGTCGTTGTGCCGCTCCTAGAACACGCGACCAAGGAGGTGAGGCTTCCATACGAGCTTGACGGGAAGTCGGGGTTCCAGCGCGCCCGGGTGGGTCTTATCGGAGCCGCCGAGTTCATCTTCCTCTTCAACAAGCTTGCGTGGAACACCGATTATGACGCCAACATCAACGCCTTCCGCGAGTTCATCGAGCGAGCCACCCGCGACGAGAAGATCACCGACTGGGCGGTTGTATGGCCATGGCCCAACGATGGCGGACGTATGATCGATGTCCCGGAACTTGGCGGAGATGTTCCGATTGTCAAGCGGAAGCGTCGCGCTGGCCGGGCCGACTTCGTCGGCTCGGATCGCAAACATCGTGCCGCTGCGAGGCCCATCGCTCGCGGCGGGGCGGAAGCCCAACTGGGCGCGTCCTCGACAAGGGGCGTCGTCCTGGTATCAATCGTCCCGGACCGGGAGCCAGACGATGCGACGGAACCGGTCGAGCGCAAAGACTTGGTCGGATTGATATCGATCGCCGTACCGGCCAAGGCAGTTCCCCGAAACCATCTGATCCAATGGACGGTTATCAACTCTGCCAAGCCACACGATGTGGCGGTGGATCAGCCTGTCTGATGGCGCCCCGGAACGGGCGCGACCAACCGACAGCGGGTGAAGAAGGTCGCCGCTCTCGTGCCAGTGCGCGGGCGAAACAGTTAGCAGCTGCGGCAATCATGCCTGATTTGGTGCCAGCACTGGCTGGTTGATGGGGAAGGCAGCGGCGCCAAGCAGATTGGCGACGCTGCGATTTCTGCGCTCGCTGCTCGAACACTCGTCAGACTGTCCCGAACCCGGCGTTCTCCTCTTGCACGCGGCGACTGCGGCCCCCTACGCACGCGCACGCCGGGGGCGGGGGACCCGAGTGCCTCCACGTCGTCGCGGCGAGAGCTAGTCGCTCGCGCACTTGTCCGTGTACCTAATCGGATGCTGCTCACGCTAAGACCGCGGCGAGCCTGCCTGGTCGGCCCGGCTTTCGTTGCCGCGCTTGCTTTCACGCCGGTGCTGGCGCGCTTCAGCAGATTCAGGTCCAGAACGCGTCGAGACGCTGCGGTAGCTTCGGCGCTGCGACGACGGGCTCGTCTGGTTGAGCCCTCGCCCACCGTTGCTCTGCCACGCTGAAGAATGGACGACTATCGGTCGCCTCCACTGGCACCACTCGGGTGGCGATCCACTCGCCTTTGACCGGAACCGGCAGGCGCAGCGCCTTCGCTACGTGCGGGTGTGATTCTTGGTGCCCGAGAACCAGCAGCCCTTCATCGCGAAGGTTCAGCCGTGCGTCGCGGGCGCGCTTGGGAGCATCGTCCTGCTGAGCCACTGTGAGTACAGTCTGCCGACTGACAATCGACTCCTGAACTTCACGGAAGAGCTGGTTGACGCGCGCTTGACCTGAGCGGGGAAACGAGAAGATGCGATCTCGCGCTGGTGTGCTCAGATGCAGCAGCAGGTTTCTCGGAAGGTCGTTCTGACGGCCGCCCCACAGCCAGTAGATGCTGGCCGCCGACGCGTCCGCCAGCCTTCGCTTGTTGTCCCGGTTGTACGCCCGCCCGACTTCGCCGGTCATCTTGTCGGTCCGCCAGCGAAGAAGGTCGTCGGTGATCGTGATGAGTCCGGCAGCCCATCTGCTGGTGTCGTCGTTGAGCCAGGTCAAAAGCGCTGCGTGGTCCGCCTTGCCCTGTCGACCCTCATGATCCGCGCAGCGGTACATCTCCATCGGGATCTCCCAACCGCCGAGATCCTTCGAGAACTTGCAGTCGACATCTCTGCCCGCGATTCGCCAGTCGAGGTCGTCACCATCTGCGAAGTCGAACTCTTTTGTCAGGTTCACCTCTACCGCCGTGCCGAGGTAGGTCTTCTCAGTCTTGGAGAGCTGCTGGTAGGCCCATCGTCCCGTTCGCTGACCGTCGAGCAGTTCGTCAAGTGAGTCGCGCAGGGCCCAACGAAACCGCTCGCGTGCGTCGGGCGCCGTCTCGAACCACTCGATGATCTCTGTCAGCGGCCTCGGCACGCTTAAGCTTCGGCCGCTGTGGATAGTCCATGCGGCCGGGGCCTTACCCATGGGCGCCCTCGGCGCGGCGTGGGTGCGGAAGAGGTTCCGGCGGCGACGGATCGCCCGCGCACGCGAGTCCTGTGTCGGTGTTTTCGGGTGATCCTCGAGGGCAAGGGTGTCCTGATTCACGAGGGCAGTCTGTCAGTCGGTGAGCGGCTCCGTGCGATCCTCAGTCAATAAACGGGCGGACCTGCTTGGCGATCGCGCGGGCCAGTCCCGAGGGGACGGCGTTTCCGATCTGCTTCGCTATCGCGGTCTTCGTCCCCATCCACAGGTAGTCCTTCGGGAAGTCCTGGATTAGGGAAGCCTCGTAGTGGGTGATGACTCGGTCGACCGACTTCTTGGGATCACCCTTGATGTATTGCGGGTCACCGTCGCGCCTCTGGCGGGCAGGCGCCCACTGCGGGTGGAGGTATGCGCCCTTCTCGGGTTTGAAGAACTCGGTGCGAATCGTTAGCGACGGCGCATCCCAACGCATGCGCCCCATGACGTCAGTAGTTCCTGTCGGCTTCTCGCGCCAGCACCGGGGGAGTAACTCGACCGGCACGTCGAAGCGACCACCGCCCGGCGGCACGTACGAGTATCGATCGAGCGACAACTGGTTAGGATTGCGGCGGAAGTGGATGTCGAGTCCTTTGAAGATCCCGGGCATGGGATCACCGAAGAATTCGGTCACGGATTCGGGCAGTTCGGTTGATTCCGGGCGAGCGGGGAGTCCTTCGATAACGTCGCGAACCGTTCTCCACGGCAGCAGGCCCGAACCCGGCTCGGGCACTCGCGCGTGTGTAGGGCTAGGCAGATCGATCCTGCCGACTCGCGACCCGATGACGATGGTCCGACGACGTCGTTGGGATACGCCGTAGTCAGCGGAGTTCAGGACGCCATATGTGATCTCGTAGTCGTTAAGAGTGCCGTGATCGACCTCCTCGACGAGCATTTGGAATTCTGGGGATTTCGAGAATCGGTCAACGTTCTCGATCACAAAGACCTGTGGCTTCGCCGTCCGAATAAACCGGATGTACTCGCGCCAAAGCTGGTTTCGCGGGTCGTCCAGCCTTTTCAAACCAAGGTTGGAGAAACCCTGGCACGGCGGGCCGCCGATCATCAGGTCAGCGCGCGGGATCTGGCGTTCCTCGACCGCGGCGATGTCGCCGGCGATCACATGATCCTCGCCCCAGTTGGCGGCGTACGTCGCAGCGGCGTACCGGTCCCACTCGACGGCGAGTACCGGCTTGAAGCCTTCGTCGTGGAAACCGACGGTCATGCCCCCGCATCCCGCGAAGAGGTCGATCATAGTCGGCTTGGTCATGGTACGTAGCGTAAGGTCCAGCACGGACCGTTTTCGACAGCAACGCCGTGACGTGGCTCGAGCGGCCCGAGAGTTGGATCTGGAGCTCCTTCGTCAGGCTTCTTGGCTTGGCGGTCTGTGTGAGGGCCGCTGGCGTCGAGGCTCCGCAGTCGAGGCTGGCACTGGCCACGGCGTCCCATCGGCACACGTGCAATCTCAACGGAGTTGACGATGCCTGATTCGCCCTCCTGGGCCACCTCCGAGGCTACGCGTCGGTCGATGAAGGGCAATCGCGGGCGCGACACGGGGCCTGAGCTTGCAGTGAGGCGGATCATCCACGCACGTGGGCTCCGGTACCAGGTGGACGCCCGGCCCCTTCCCGAGTTGAATCGACGCGCCGATTTGGTCTTCTCGCGGGTCAAGGTGGCGGTATTCATCGACGGGTGCTTCTGGCACGGCTGCCCGGCGCACCACACCGTGGCGAAAGCGAACGCGAGCTACTGGGCCGAGAAAATCGCGAACAACCGCCGGCGAGACCTCGACACGGCGGAACAATTGCGTGAACAGGGATGGCTCGTCCTTCGCTTCTGGGAGCACCAGCCTGCTAGCGAGGTCGCGGACGTGATCGTCGGAGCCGTGAAGGAACGAGGGACATCAGGGGGGCACTGTGCGAAACGGACGCGGTGACTCAGACGCACACGACTTCGAAGTTCCCGTCAAGACGTCCAAAGCTGCCTGGCGAGGGGCGAGGGGCGAGGGGCGAGGGGCGACGCTCGGACACCGCCTGGTGTGCAAGGCATTCTCCCGAGGTGATCGATAGTTTGTAACCCTTACCACGAGAACCAACTGGAGGAAGCTGTGACGGATCGGTCGCGCGTAGACATTGTGTGGCCGCGTATGTCAGGCGAACCGAGCCCTCGGTACTTGTTCATCCACGACGAACTGCGATACGCCCGCAAGGCGAACCAGATCGATGTCGAACACGACGGTATCCTTAACTACCACTGGCTGATGAGCCCGGGGGATCTGGGCCGCCCGATGGTGATGCTCGAGGCAGGCATCAACTCGCCAGCCCAGGTGGCAGGCCCGGACGGCAGTAGACGAGCGCTCATCGCCATCCGATCGAGCCCTTGGAAGGCGGGCCACGAAACAAACCCATGGCACGACGAGTTCGACCTCGACCACGGTCACGTCAGGTACTTCGGAGACCACAAGCCCGGAACTGTCGGTCTGCCAGGCGCGACGAAGGGAAACCGGCTCCTACTCGAAGCCGCGCAGTTCCATGCCGGCACCAGTCGTGACGAACGGCTCCTCGCCCCGCCACTGCTGTTGTTTCGCAGCGTCACGGTGCATCGAGCGGGACGCGCTGTAGTCAAGGGACACGTGGAGTTTTGCGGCGCTGCGATCATCGAACGCCTCGAGCACGTTGTTCAGCGCGACCCGGAGACAGGGCGAAGCTTTCCGAACCTGGCGCTCGACCTGGCTGTGGTCTCCGGTGGCGAGTTCGACGGCCTCGACCTGCGGTGGATTGACGACCGACGCGATCCTGGGCTCACGGCTGAGCAGACACTGCGACATGCTCCCGAAGCCTGGGCTCGTTGGGTGAAGCAAGGTCGGATCGCATTGCCGGGAGTCCGTCGGCGCGTTCTTGCAAGTTCAGTGAGATCGAGCAAGGAGCAGCAGCCTCCACTGGGCAGCCCAGAGGAGGAGGTTCTGCAGCATGTGTACTCCTTCTATGACGGCCGCAAACATGCATTCGAGCTGCTCGCATCGAGGGTCGCCGCCGAGGTGCTCCGCGAGTCCGGCGCTCGGTACAAGGAGGGTTGGCTTTCGAGGTCCTCAGGCGATGGAGGAGTCGACTTCATTGGACGCATCGACTTGGGCTCGCTCGCGGCGAGCACACCTGTCGTCGTGCTCGGCCAGGCGAAATGCATTCTGCCGACCTCATCGATCTCTCCCGAACAGGTCGCACGCGTGGTCGCACGACTTCGCCGAGGCTGGATCGGCGTCTACGTCACGAGCGGGTCGTTCTCACGGCAGGCCCAGATCGAGATCATCGATGATCAGTACCCGGTCGTGTTGATTTCCGGTGGCACGCTCGCGACCACAGTCCGACAGTTAGCGCAGGCCAACTACGACGGCGATCTCAGCGCCCTGCTGGAGTCCACAGTCGACGGGTACGGGAGCGCGGTCACGCATCGCAGGCCCGAGGAAGTCCTGTCGATGTAGTCGCGTGAGTCGCCTCGCGAGCCGGGCGCACACACCAGAACTCGGCGCCTGTGCGACTGGCCTCGCGACGCGGATCTGGTGGAATCGTTCCACGACCTCGACGAACTCCGGGCTCCTCCGCAACAGGTGGGCGATCACGAGTGAGTCCGCGCGCAGTCCAGCGGACGCCGGGCTGCCATCACATATCCCGCGTGTCGCTATCGACTGCGAGAATCCTGAGTTGTCGGCGTCGATGCGCATTGGAGGCTAATAACGCGGTGGGCAGCGTTTCACCGAGGACTACTACGACCGTGGCGTCGACCCGCACACGGTCGAGTGACCGCGCGCCGCCAGCTGTGATGTGCGGGCACCATGGTCGAGGTCGTTGACCACACGGTCTGAGGTGTCCATGGGTGAAGGCCTCCCGGTTTCTTCACTCCGCTCAGTCACGATGGTGGGTCTGTGATCTCGGGTGGCGAACGACTCAGAACTGTCTAACGCGCACGTGCCGTCTGATCGTCGCGGGCGGTCGTCCCAGAGGAGCGCGTCCTTCTTCTACCCTTGGCGCGACGAGGGGCTGATGCTTCACCGCTGCCTGCAGTCGATCTGACGTGAAGAACTTCTTCATCGAGTGACACACGAGCCTAGACCGAGCTTCGGAAGGTTCCTTTGGGCTCCGGCTCGCCCCCGCCCTCCGCCTCCGCGGCTCCGCCGTCCGCTGGCTTCCCCTTGGGGCGCGGCCGTTTGCCCCCGCCGTAGAAGAACGGCTCCAAAACCTGGCTGCGCGAGCGGTGCTTGAGCTTGTCGAGGGCTTTGGACTGGATCTGGCGAATGCGCTCCCGCGTGACGCCGTAGACCTTGCCAATCTCCTCCAGGGTCATCTGTTCGCCTGTGGTCAGTCCGAAGCGCATCGCGATGACGCCGGCCTCGCGGTCGCTGAGTGTGTCGAGGACTACGCTCAGCTCCTCCTGGAGCAGCAGGTGCTCGACCAGGTGGGCGGGGTCGAGCTCCGGGTCGGCCGTGTCGAGCACGTCCGCCAACGTCGCCTCGCCATCGCCGATCTTCATGTCGAGCGACGGCAGATCGGGCGGGCCGAGCCGCAGGCATTCGAGCACTTGCTCCTCTTGTAGTTCGCAGGCTCGCGCCAGCTGGTAGATGCTCGGCGGGACGCCGCCAACCATCAGGCGCGTCCGAACGCCCCAGACCTTGTTCAGCCTGTCGACCATGTGGACAGGCAGCCGTATCAGCCTCGCCTCGTTGGCGAGGCCGCGCGTGATCGACTGCCGGATCCACCACGTCGCGTAGGTTGAAAACTTGTTGCCCCGGGCGGGGTCGAACAGTTCGACGGCGCGGACGAGGCCGGTCATGCCGTGCTGGACGAGGTCGTCATAGCTCATGCCGGTCTGTGGGTACCTCTTCGCGATTGAGTGCACCAGGCGCTGGTTGTGCAGGAACAGGCACTCCGCCGCCGCGCGTGCCTCGCCGGTCAGGGAGGCGAGCTCACCTTGCTCCAGAGGTCGACCTTCGCGGCCCCGGATGAGGAGGGCAAGGCCCACCTCTTGCTGGGCCGTTAGGAGGATCGCGGCGTGGTTCGCGATACAACGATCTGCCGTGATACGGCTCCGGGCGGCCTTCACCGCTAGCTGACGCTCGCTCCAGTCGAGGGGCTCACTCGGCCCTGCTTCAGGGACGGGAGGACCGTCTTCTCGGTTCTCCTCGGGCTCCCCATTGCGGGGCTGCTCAGGAGCGATCGGCGCGGCCGCGGGCAGGGCCCTGACCTGGTCCTCATCGATCCGGATCTTCGCCTTGGCGAGCAGTCGCTCGACCTCTGGCCGGATCGCGTCGGGAGGTATCTCCAGGGCTCGTAGCACTCGCTCGAGACGCGTGCGGCGGATGACTCCATCGCGCACGAAGGGTCGAAGGCGCATAAGGACGCGGGACAGGTAGTTAGTTTCCATCCCGGCCTCTTCCTTTCCGAAACGTCCCCAGCGGCGGACTCATACCGGCATTATTAGCGTCAGACGAACGTTAGGGAGCAGATCATTGCGGATGGTGCCGACAGAACTCGGGACAGAGGAGATCACGACCTCGGAGCGCCGGGTATTTGAGGGCTTGGCGAGCAGCCCACTCAGTGGGGCTGCATTGCACTCGCTGAACCTGCCGGACCACGAATACAAGCTGACGGCCGAGCTGGACTTTGTGTTGATCCTCGATGACCTGATCCTCGCGGTCGAGGTCAAGGGCGGGCAGGTCTCCTGCCGTGATGGCTTGTGGACGTACAGCGACCGAGCCGGTCACCGGCGGACGTCGCGCGAGGGCCCGTTCAAGCAGGTTCAGACTGCGATGTATGCCCTGCGGGAGCGCCTGAAGGAGCGTCTTGGTGTCGAGATCGACGATGTGGCGTTCGGCTATCTCGTCGTCACGCCCGACGTGGATCTTGCGAGCAGCTTCGAGTGGGACGACGAGACCTACTGCGGCAGAGGTCCGTTCAACCGTGGCATCGGGAAGGCGATCGACCGAGCGCGCAAGTACTGGCTCGGCAAGCAGGCGAACAAGTTCCCGATCGGCAAGGAACTACACGCTCGGCTCATGCAGGATCTGCGGCCGTCGTTCGACCGCTCGCCGCTTCTCGACGCTCGGGCGAACCTGATCGACGCAGCGATGGTTCGCCTGACCGATGAGCAGTACGCCCGCCTCGACCTGATCAGCGAGGAGCCCCGGGTCATCTGCAGCGGTGGAGCAGGAACCGGCAAGACCTTCCTCGCGGCTGAGGTGGCCCGACGGCAGGCGCTACTCGGTCATCGCGTGCTCTTCACCTGCCGCAGCGAGGTCCTGGCGGCGTTCGCCACCCGCACGCTGGAAGGCACAGCGGTCGAGGTAAAGGCGGCCTCGAAACTGGGCGATGTAACTCCGTACGACGTGCTGGTGATTGACGAGGCGCAAGACCTCATGACCTTCGACATCTTGGAGGACCTGGAGCATGCTGTTGTCGGCGGCTGGGCCGACGGTCGCTGGACGATGTTCCTCGACCAGAACAGCCAGGCCCACCTCTACGGCGACTTCGATCCGGACGCCCTGGCCTACGTCCAGTCGTTTGGACCGGTGAAGCCGAGCCTGAAGTTCAACTGTCGGAACACTCGCGAGATTGCCTTCCAGACTCGGGCCTACACCGGCGCCGACACCGGGGTGGCAACCGCTGGCACCGGTCCTGAGGTCGCCTTTGTCGCGGTCGATGACCAGCAGGCCGAGCTGGCGGCCCTTGAGAAGCACCTGCGCTCCCTCGCGGAGCAAGAGGTAGCCCCCGAGCACATCACGATCGTGTCGCTGCGTGGTGAGTGGGGGACCTCGGTCGCCAAGGGTCTGCGCGCTGCTCGGAAGGGACGACTCACACAGATGTCGCCCGCTCTCGCATCGGTGTGGCCAGGGGGCGGCATGACTTGGTCGTCGGCGATGGACATCAAGGGGATGGAAAACCGCTTCGTCTGCGTGATCGACATCGACTCAGTCACCACCGAGACCGAGCTGGACCTGCTCTACGTCGCCCTCAGCCGACCGCGGGCCGGACTCTGGGTGGCGACCTCGCCACACGTAAAGGAACAGCTCGGCGAGCTGTTCAAGCAGCACCTCGATGGTGCGATGGATGCATACAAGAAGGCAGCCGTATGACCGACCTGACTCAGACCAGAGACGACTTCGTGGCCTACGTCAGGCGACAACTGGTCGGCCCCTTTGATGGGCCGGCGGAGATCATCTTCGATCCGCCGAACCGTCGCTACCTCATGGGTATCCTGTTCCCGCGTCAGGTCGCCTTCGAGGGCTACGTCGAAGCAGAGGGAGAGGAGCGCGACGAGACCTCAGCCACCGACACCGGTGAAGAGAGTCAGTTCAGCGACGACCCCGTCTCGGCGGCCAACGACTTCCTGCCGGCTTCTCAGGGGCTGTCCTTCTTCACGACGGCGCCGGAGCTCACGGTGCGAGCTCGCGCTGCGGAGTACGAGACGCTCAGCGGTGCCGTCGCCGAGGAGGCGCTCAACGAGCTGTCGGTTCAGGGCCGGGCGACGGAGGAACTCGAGGAAGAGGATCCACGCCAGAAGATCAAGGGCTCCTCGAAGATCTGGCGTCGTCACCAGTTGGATGAGGCGACCGTCAAGGTGAGCGCCACCGACAAGGAGCCCAACAAGGTCTGGGGCGACAAGGCAGAGGTGCACGTCCGCTGGCGCAGCTACCCGCATGGCTCGCTGGTCACGATCACGCTGGTCAACGCACGCAAGGCGGATGACGAGCGGCCGGAGCGCCACTGGGATGAAATGCTCATGCAGGTGGAGTTCGACGTGACGGTGCCGGCTGGGTTCCAGGTGCTGGAGTACCCGAGCGTTGCACTGGCGTCTCATGACCCGGAGGAGGACGAGCTCCGCCTGATCCACCGCGACGCCAAGGTCTACGCGATTGGGCATGGTTGCTCCCCTGAGTGGTCGACCACTGACGGCGTCGTGTCCTCGGTGCGCTCCGAGGTGATGCCGTCGCACGTCGTGCCGCGGGTCAGTGCCGACGGTGACGCTGCACAGGCGTTAGACGTCGCCTGGCTGGCCGACGAGGCGATCTCGGCGGATGTCCTGCAAGCCGAGCTGAACGCCTTCATCGATCCGTACGAAGACTGGATCGGCAAGGTCAAGAAGAGGGCAGCCGGACTCGATGGTCGCTATCAGGGAGCCACCACCCCGATCATTCAGCGTCTGGAGCGTGCGCTGGAGCGCATGCGCGACGGGGCCCGCGTCTTCACGGACCATCCAGATCGGGTCAAGGTGCTCCAAGCATTCCGTCTGGCCAATCGCGCCATGCTGTTCCAGATGCGCCACAGCCAGAAGGACATGGCGGGCTCCCGCCGACCGCTTGGCGCGGCTCCCGACATGCCCACGGCCTACGGGCCGGGCGCGAGCTGGCGACCTTTCCAGCTCGGCTTCTTCCTGACGACGCTGCGTGGGCTGGTCGACGACCAACACGACGATCGCGAGGTCGTCGACCTGATCTGGTTCCCGACTGGTGGAGGCAAGACCGAGGCGTATCTGCTCGTCGCGGCGTTCGAGATCTTCCGACGCCGCTTGGTGCTCGGTGACACGGGCGGTGGCACTGCTGTCGTCAGTCGGTACACGCTGTCGCTGTTGACCGCCGACCAGTTCAAGCGCACCGCTTCCACCACGGCTGCGTGCGAGTACCTGCGCCGCCAGCGCTCCGATCTGGGCGACGAGCCGATCTCGGTCGGACTCTGGGTCGGCGAAGCGACATCGCCCAACCGGTACGCCAAGGCACGTGAGCGCTTCGAGGAATTGCGGGATGCAGGCGAGACGGACGAGCGGTTCCTGCTCGACCGCTGTCCCTGGTGCGGCACTGAGATCGTCCCGCGCGAGCACCATGAGAACGACGCCCTCTACGGAATCACGTCGACCGACCGCTCGTTCGCGTTCAACTGCCCGTCGACCAAGTGCGAGTTCCACGAGCAGATCCCAGTGCAGGTCATCGACGACGGGCTATACGACGCGCCCCCAACGTTCCTGCTGGGGACGGTCGACAAGTTCGCGCAGCTCGCGTGGGTGCCCGAGTCCGGGGTGCTGTTCGGTCGCAGCGCAGGCAACCGCCCACCGACCCTGATCATCCAGGACGAGTTGCACCTGTTGACCGGACCGCTCGGCACCACCGTCGGTCTGTATGAGGCGGCGATTAATCTGCTGTGTGAGGTCGATGACCATCCGCCGAAGGTCATCTCCAGTACGGCGACGATCCGGCGCGCCTCCGCGCAGATCATGGGCCTCTTCGGGCGGCGGGTCGACCTCTTCCCGCCGTCGGGCATCGACGCCGACGACTCCTATTTCGCCCGTGCCGACGAGAAGACACCGGGGCGGCTCTACGTTGGCATGATGGCGCAGGGCCACACCTCTGACACTGCCGTCGTGCACACCGGCACGGCGCTGCTGCAGGCGCCGGTGGATCTTGGTCTGACAGGGGACGCCCAAGACGCCTACTGGACGTTGGTGGCCTACCACAGCTCGCTCCGCGAGCTCGGCCGTACCGTGACCATCGCGCGCGACGACATCAATGCCCGGCTGGGCAGCCTGGTCGTCGGCAGGCCCCGCCGAGAGTACGACGTCGAAGAGTTGTCGTCGTCCGTGCCGCGTGCCTTGCAGCCCCGCCTGTTGGAGCGCCTCAATCTGCCGGTTTCGAGCGGCTCGGTGATCGACTTCCTTGCCAGCACCAACATGTTGTCGGTCGGTGTCGACGTGCCGCGTCTCGGTCTGATGCTCGTGAACGGGCAACCCAAGGCGACAGCCGAGTACATCCAGGCCACCAGCCGAGTCGGTCGCTCGACGGCCCCGGGTCTGGTCTTCGGGCTGTTCCGCTCAACCAAGCCGCGCGATCGCTCGCACTATGAGAACTTCCGTGCCTTCCACTCGGCGCTGTATCGCCACGTGGAGCCCACGAGCGTGACGCCGTACTCGCCGCCGTCGCGTGACCGCGCTCTCCACGCCGCACTGGTCATCCTGGCCCGCCATCGCCTGGGCATGCAGTCGGACGGGAGCGCGGGCAAGATCCTGGACCGACGGACCGAGGTCGAGGACATGGCCGCCAAGCTGGTCGACGTCGTCGAACGCGTCGAGCCGCGTGAGAAGCAGGGCGCCAAGCAGTACCTCGACCACTTCATCGAGGACTGGGTCGAGCGCGCTGAACGGGCTGACGAGGAGAGCAAGCTCCTGTACTACAAGCCCAACGGCAAGGGTCAGATCAACCTGATTCGTCAGTTCAACACCAAAGCGGTCGGCTGGCAGACGCTCGGATCGATGCGCAACGTGGACATGGAGTCGCTCATCGAGGTCGCGCGCAGCGGCGGCGGCGCGGCCGCCAAGGGGGATTGATGCAACGCAAGATTCGGCAGTCGCAGACCATCGTCCCGTTCGGTGTCGGCGCCATCTTCGATTTCCAGGGTGAGTCGCTCGTCGCGTGTGACACCTTCCGCTGGGGTCCGCGCGGTGAACGGATCCAGAGTGATCGACTGGCCGCTGTCCTCGGTGTCTCGGAGTTCCGCGCCGCCCCGGCCGTCGCCAGTAATGCCTGGGCTGCTCCGTCCGCAGGTGTGCCTTACGCCCGCTTCCCAGCGTGGCTGTTCTGCCAGAAGTGCCGACGCATGACCCGCTGGACGCGGGCGCTCGAGCAATCGGACAAGGCGCCGACTTGCGGAAGCTGTCCCGGCAAGAAGCAGCTGGTGCCCATGCGCTGGATCCAGATCTGTCCGAACGGGCACATGGACGATCTGGACTGGAAGCGATGGGCGCACTCACGCAACACCAACCCCGAAGCGCGGCAGTGTCAGAAGGACAACCTCTTCTTCGAATCCGTCGCGGGCAAGGGAGCCGGTGGTCTCGACACGCTCCAGGTCCACTGCCACAGCTGCCACAGCCGACGGAACCTGATGGGCATCACGAGCAAGGGATCGCTCAAGTCGATCGGCGTGACCTGTATCGGCCGGCAGCCCTGGCAGCGCTGGGACGAGCGCGCGGACTGCGACGAGGTCCCGCTCGCAGTCCAGCGAGGCGCTTCCAACGTCTACTTCCCACTGGTGCACTCGTCGATCGAGATCCCCAACGCCTCACGGGCAGACTCCCAGAGCGAGAAGGCCCTCGCGATCAAGGCGGACGACTTCTTCCGGCCTCTGCTGGGTGTCAACGAGGACGCTCCGATGTTCGACATGATGGTCGAGACCCTGGTCAAGTCGCACGACGTCACGCCTGAGTACGTCAAGGGCCTGGTCCGTGACGAGAAACAGCGTGAGGCCGGCAAGGCCACCACGGTCGAGGCGACGCCGGGTGACCTCCTGGGAGAGGAATGGGCGGCCTTCCTGACAGAGCTCGACAACTCCGACGACCCGCACTTCCGTACCCGGCACGTCGACCTGGTGCAGACGGCCAAGACCAAGGTCACCTCGGTCCTGGCGGATCGAGTCGACAAGGTGGTGTTGGCCGACCGCCTTCGCGAGGTGCGAGCCCTCGAAGGGTTCCACCGGGTCACCCCGGCGGGTAGCGACAAGCTGGTGCCCGTGGCGCTCAACCACAAGGCCACGGTCGACTGGCTGCCCGCCATCGACGTGCGCGGCGAAGGCATCTTCCTTTCGCTGGACGAGGGGCGTCTGGCCGTCTGGGAAGAACAGGACACAGTTCGTAATCGCGTCCTGGAGCTGGAGAAGCGGCTCAATGCGTCGTTCATGGAACCGCGACTGCGTGAGCGGACCGGTCCGATCCTGGCGCCCCGGTACGTCCTGCTGCACACATTCGCCCACCTTTTGATTCGTCGGCTCGCGTTCGAGTCCGGCTATGCCGCCACAAGTCTCCGCGAGCGCATCTACGCGCGGAGTGCGGTGGAGCCAGGCGGCACTTCCAAGCAGGCCGGCATTCTGATCTACACCGCCGCCGGGGACTCGGAAGGCACGCTGGGCGGTCTGGTGCGCCAAGGCGAGCCGCCGCAGTTGCAGAGCACCATGCTGGAAGCCCTGCAGGACGCCATGTGGTGTTCTTCCGATCCGCTCTGCAGCGAGAACCTTGCCGCGACCTTCGCCAGCCTAAACTTCGCGGCCTGCCACGCCTGCACACTGGTCGCAGAGACGAGCTGCGAAAGCGGCAACTACCTCCTCGACCGGGTCCTCGTCGTCGGGAGCGACAAGGTGCCTGGCTTCTTCCAGGAGCTGCTCGACGCAGCCGTCGAAGCAGCCGGAGAAGGGATCCGAGGGATCTCGTGAGACTGCCAGCCTTCGAGGACCTCTCCAAAGAGCAAGACCTCATCTACAACCTCGACCTCGACGGCAACTACGTCGTCTCGGGGCCACCTGGCACCGGCAAGTCGATCATGGCGCTCTACCGAGCTCAGGTACTGACGTTTGACGAGCGCGAGCCGGCCCTGCTCATGTACAACAACGTGCTCCAGCAATACACCGCGCAGGCGGCCGACACCCTCGAAGTCGCCGGCTTCGTGCGGACCTTTCACAGCTGGATCTGGCGTTTCTGGCGCGAGCACTTCAAGCAGCAGCCACCGACGCTGGAGGGCAACTCCTACGCGCACGACTGGGCCGAGATGACCAGCCAGTTCTTCGCGGCGTCACCAGCCCTCGGCACCCTCGCCGACCTCCTGGTCGACGAGGGACAGGATCTGTCGCTCGGATTCTTCAGGCTGACGCGATTCTTCACCAAGAACATCACCGTCTTCGCTGACGAAAACCAACAGTTGTCTGACCAGAACACAACTCTCGACGAGATTGCGAAGGCCATCGGTGCGGACGAACAGCTCGAGTTGAAGCGGAACTACCGCAACACCGCTGAGATCGCTGCCGTCGCAGCCAAGTTCTACTCAGGCACACCCACGGGCATCCCGGAGATGCCCAGCCGGCACGGTGAGAAGCCGACCCTGAGTCGCTACGACGCGGATGCCGATCTGGCCGATTTCGTCGCTCGCTACGCCAAGGCGCGCAGCAACCTCACTATCGGCATCGCCTGCGAGAACAAGCGGATGCAGTACCGACTCCTGCGCCTCCTCGAGGAGCGCAAGCTTCCGGTGCCGGTGCAGATGTACGCCTCGGGCAACAGTCAGCACAAGACGCTCAGTTTCGATCACCCCGCCGTTACCATCCTGAACTTCCGTTCGCTCAAAGGTCTGGAATTCGACACGCTCTTCGTGCCGGAGCTGCAGCAGCACTCCGCTGATCCGACGTCGGCGGCAACGAGGATGATGTTCTACGTGGTGATATCCCGCGCCCGGGACGAACTGCATCTCTCTTACAGCGGGAATGGGGGACTCCCGCCAATCCTGAGCGACGTGAAAGGCCTGGTGCGCGAACTGTGACCGAGGACGATCAGCTTCCATTCGACGGTCCGAGCGATGATCAGCAGAGCCAAGCCACACTCGACGCCGCGAAGACGCCCGATGGAGCGGAGGCTATGTCGAGCGCCAGCGATGGTGACGACTCCGTCGACGACTCGTCGGACCCAACGGCCCGGGCGCTCGAAGATCCGGTAGCTGAGCCACGCGACGAGCCGCTCACGGTCGAGGAGCGCGAAGTCGCGGCGGAGCCATCAGCGCCCGGGGCTGGCCTGGTTGAGACGAACGAGTCATCGCCTGCTGGGGCCGCGCCCGTAAGCGAACCTGTCGCCCCTGCTCCGACGCTGTACCTCCTGACCAACCGCATGAACCTCAACGCCATCCTGAGTTCTCGGCTCGTCGCGCCCCGTGAGTCGTTCCAGAAGTACTACACCGACCTGCTGCAGCAGACCCCCGGCTGGGTTCCGCTACTTCGTGAGGCGCCGACCTCTGTGCAGATCGAAGCGGTAACCACCGAACGCGGCGCGGGAGCCCCGGTCATAGTCGAGTTCCCGCGCGACGTGGCCGGAAAGTTGCGGCTGGACGCCCCGGTCGTCTTCGTGCCCGCGGTCGCCCTCTCAAGGGCTGTTGCGATTCACCTCCCGTCCGAGCGCGACCTACGCGAACACCGAGCCCGGGGCTATAGCAACGTTCACGCACACGACGAGCTGCTGCGAGTGACTCCTGAGCTGTTTGCCTCGGAGACAGTAGATACGCAGGCCCTTATTCCGCCCAAGGCTGCTCCAGCAGTGGATTGGCGCCGCATTGACCGAATCCGTGGAGCCGTTAACGCTGCGGTCAGAGCTGCGAGCTCCGGCGAGCAGTTGGCCCTGGTGGCGGCGCTGGTGGGTGCCCCGAAGTTGCCAGCCGCAATGACTGTGCCACCGTGGCTCGCGTGGTCCGAAGTCGATGATCACAATGCTCGTGTTATTCGACCTCAGCCCGACAGAGCGGTGCCGGACCATACTGTTTTCCGAGCCGCCTATGAAGTACTGGGCGAACGAGACGTAACAGAGGCGTGGAGCCCTAATGCGGTGCTCGACGCAGTAGAAGCGCGAGTCCGCAAGGCCGACTTGGCCGACGACGCAACCGACGCAATGATCCGGAATCTTGGCCGAGTCCGTTCGATCGTCAATGTCGAGGTCGACTTCGAGCCGTTTCGCCCATCGGCTCGGGCGCTTGTCAGTGCCAAGGCGCTACTCCTCGTACTGCTCCGTCAGGAACTCGATCAACTGCTCGCGTGGTCGGACGAGGAGACCGGCGCCGACGATGCCACCCGAGTCGTGGCAGCTGTGCTTGCTGGCCGGCTTCGCGGTCTGTCGCGAGAGTCGACCGAGCTCCGCTCGCTGGAGCTGGACGACCTGACCGCGTCCTGGGCCGTACATGTCGCTCGCGGAAGGCCCGCGTTACTCGGAAAGGCCCATTTCGTAGCCAATAGCCGCGGAACTTCGCTGCAGATCGATGGCACCGAGGTGGCCACGCAGAGCGCCCTGCTGCCGGACCTGCTGTCCAAGTATCAAAAAGACCGCCGATGCTAAGAAGGAAGCGACCCGCATAAAGGTATCTTGGGCGATGGGATGGCCTGTCGAGCACCGTGTTCAGGTACCCGCAGGCGCTGCGATCGAGATGGGTGACGAATTCATTACTATCAGTTCTTCAGACCAGGTTGTAATGGAGGTTGCCGTGGACGAGCGCGCGTTCGTTCGTCGTCTGGGGTTACTGACAGGTGGGGAGCGTCGCCGCGCCGCCGAGGCATTCGGAGCTCGACCGTGAGTCATTCCCCTTCCAGTCGGGCTGGCTGCGTCCAGGCGAGCCGGCCAATGTCGGTGGAGTACTGCACAGTGTGCTGGAATGCTGGCCGGATATTTTGGGCAGGACTGTAAGCCCTGATGAGTGCGCTCCGCTGTAATGTCAAAACAGCGGAGCACACTCAACGGTTTGATGTCCGATCCCAAGCGCCGCGGTGAGCGCTCCGCTATCGATCGGTGTTGACTACGCGCTGCCTAGGAAAAGCGCGGATAGCTCGCGGCCTGCTGCCGACGATGGTCCCGCGTGGCCGCGCATGTCGAAGCGAGAGTTAGCGCCGCGCCACCGCAGGCTAACTGGATCAACGGCAACGGCGGCGGTCACTGCGGTCGAACGCTGCAATCATCACCGTCTAGCCGCGGGTCGTCACGGCGACGGCGCCATGGTTGTCGCGCGTGTGAACCGGCGCCTCCTGAGCGCGTCAGGTGGCCGCACACCTTCTTCGTCATGTCGGTGTGCACCGGAGTCCGGCGGCGGTCGCACGCTCCGCCCAGACGCTCTGGGTTCGTCGAACTCGCCGGTGAACACCACCAGGTCAGCGACGGTCAGACGCAGTTCCGAAGTCACCGGACCGCGCATCGCGCGTGCAAGCGATTCCGCGTCCGTACCCGCCGGCAGGTTGAGCGGCGTCACGATCGTCGCGAACTCGGCCCGCTCGTCAGTCAGGACGTGGTCCGCGAGCGCAACTCGAGCGAGCGCGTCGAGTTGGTCGCGGTGGAGGCGCTCAGTGTCCGCGGCAGTCAACCCAAGTGAATCCGCGAGCGCACCTAGGGCGGCGGATCTCGTCGGCGCTGAGGTAGCGGTCGGCGGGGGCGGCGGCGAGGACCGCCAAGTTAGGTTTCGCGACCCTCGGAGTCCGAGGCGCGGCGGGTAGTCGCCACCCCGCCACCAGACCGCCGCCCCCGCCTCCCGAAACGGTCATTGCCCGAGTTGCGCGTGAAGCGGTCGAGAACGCTTTGCGTCACAAGCTGCCCCACGACGAGGTGATGGCTCGTTCAGCGATCGAGCTCCAGGACACGAGGGCTGGCTGTGATCGAGGAAGTGGCCCAGGGGTTCGGCAGTGGCACGGGCGTCGCGCTTGCAGAGTGCCAACCCCCGAGCGGAATGCCGGCGGCGGCGCAGCACTCAGCGAGTGATCGGCCGGCGCCGGGGAGCTTCGACGCGGTGACCGTAAGAAATGCCTAACAGGCTGACAAGCCGCGCGCGTTTCAACGCGTGGTCTTTCATAAGCAACGCGAAGTCTTGACCGTGGCGCTCGAGCGTCACTAGCGTCCGGTGTGCGAAATGTTCACCGCGCAGTTGGGGTTGGCATGACACGTCGCCGGGTGCTGATCCTGACCGTCCTTGCGGTGGTGATTGCGGTGTTCGGCACGTGGCTCGTGCTGTTCCTCACCCGCGGGGAGACGTCGTCGGCTTCTCGGTCCATCACGTTGGCTGAGAAGGCGGGTGCCCTTGCTTTCATCGACGAGGCGATCGTGACGACGACCTCAGGCGAGTGATGGCAACCCCTGAGGCTGGTCGGGTGGCGGCGTTGTCCGCTACCCAGCTGCGGTGAGGGCACGGGCGCGGTGGCGGCGTACGGCTGCGCGGTTGGCGCAGCGGACTGAGCAGTAGCGCTGGCGGCCGTTGCGGGTGACGTCGACGACGACGTTGGTGCAGGGATCGTCGGGAGCGGTGCCGGCTTCGCAGCGGCCCAGCCGGTGCATGCCGCGGGTGGTCAGGTGCAGTGCCGTGCCGACGCTGATGACGGCACGGAGCACATGGGGGAGCGACTCGTTGTCGTCGCGGTAGTGCAGGTGCCAGCCTTCGTCGTCGTGGTCGGTGAGTCTCGGGTAGGCGGCGGCGACCGCCATCTGCTCATTGAGCAGGCGGGCGCGTTCAGTCGGCTCGGTGGCGTCGACGATCGCCAGCCAGTCGTCGATGACGCGGCGGGCCCCCGCATGGTCGTCGGGCCCCACGGGGAAGGTCATCGTCATGCCCAGCTCGCGGGCCCGTGCGGCGATGCCGTCACGGTCGTCGGGCCAGTCGTTGGCGAGTGAGGCGGCCAGCAGCACCGCGTACTCGCCGTAAGGGTTGAGATGCATAAGACCATTACACCACCGTGGGCCCTATGAGCACATGCCACCGCACAGACACCACGGCGCAGGCTCCGGTCAGCACCCACGAGCACGCCTGGCTGACGGAGTCCCAGCACGCCACCTCCGATGGGACGGTTCGCTACGTCCGGTGCCCGGAGTGCGGCGCGCGGCGGGTCGATCTCCAGCGCCACCCGGACACGCCGCCGGCCGGGACGAGCCGCGTGGTCGACGCGCGCCACCGATGACTTTTGCAACCCCACGCCGTCTTCTCACCACCTGAAGAACCGACGAAGTGGAGCCTGGGGATGGCGCGTTATCTGATCTCGTTCGCCGACGGCACGATGAACCTCTCGCCAGACGAGCTCGCGCAAGCCGCCATCGACTCGCACGCCGTGGTCGACGAGGCGAAGCAGGCGGGGGTGTGGGTCTTCGGCGGCGGCATCGACAGCGGTGAAGTCTCGGGGGTGACCGTCTCCACCGACGGTCGGGCCGTCCCGATCACCGAGCCCGCACGCCGACCGCCCGTCGGAGGGTTCTCCATCGTGGACGTCGCCTCGTACGAGGAGGCGTGCGGGTGGGCCGCCAAGATCGCCGCTGGGTGTCGCTGCGAGCAGGAGGTGTGGGAGTTGATGCCGGACGACGCGATGTAACCGCCGCGTCGCGGGGTGCGTGTCATCCCTCAGGCAGAGTCGTCCATCACGCTTCCGAGGCGACTCACAGCAGTCGAGACAAGACCCGCGAACTGCTGTGGGTCGGAGGGGCCAAGATCGATCAGCGAGACGTACGCGAGGTTGTTGCCCATCCGTACGAACGCCCATCGAAACGTGATCGGGAACCGAACGTCGCGATATATTGCTTTCCCGCGGACGAGGACGTTCAGCTGCTGATCAACGCCGTCAATGGTCATGTCTGTATTCGTCGTCACCTTCCCCTTCAGCGTCACCCCCTCCTCAGAGATCGCGAGCTTCCGGCACTCCGCGAAGGCGTTGGCCATCTGGTCGAGCATCTTCTCGGCGACATCAGGGGTCGACAGCGACGTCACACTGTTGTCGATCTCGCTCGAGCTGATGTCACCGGCCTTCTCGAAGGCAACCTCGACCTCCGGAGCGTCTCCCTCCGGCTCTTCGATCGTGTCGAGTTTCTTGAGGCAGCCGATGTCGCTGGGATCTGAGCCTTCTGAGTCTTCGGACCCATCCGACGTGTCCGCTCTGGTCTTGCGATATCTCGCGCCGACATCCGCGCGAGTCAGGAGCGCGGTCTTGAGCTGTGCCTTCGTCAGGGCCGCAACCTTCTCCTCGGGCTCCCCGCTCTGGCTCGGGTCGCTCGCGTTGGGGTCGCCCTGAGTTTGACCGCTTGGTTTCGCGTCGCTCGTGTTCTGGTCACTGCCGTCACACGCGGCGACCAGGCACAGCGCGGCGCAGACCATGGCGAGAAGCCACGGCGATCGCGTGCGGTTCGATGAGCGGTGCATGGCAGGCAGCGTCGCACGACAGAGGGTCTCGACCGACAATCCAGATCACCCTCGCGCCCCTCAGGTGACCCCGCGCGCTGCTAGACATGTGCCGTCCCCGGTGCTGATGGCCTCGTCCGCGAAGGAGACGCGATGCTCGACGAACCGCGCACTGACCCTTCGGCCGATCCACGGAGTACGGCCATGATCGTTCGAGGGGTCATCGCCGCACTCGTGCTCGTCATCGCCGTGTTCGTCGCTCGCAGCGTCATCAACGCGACCCAGTTCTCGCCGACGGGACCCGTCGAGGACTACATGGCGGCGCTCGGTCGTGGTGACGCCGAGGCCGCGCTCGCGATCGCGGAGTCGGAGCTGCCCTTCTCGGAGCAGGCCCTGCTGAGCAACGAGGTGTACGAGAAGGTCGAGGGACGTCCGGACGACGTCGAGGTCCGGACTGTTCGGCGCGACGGTGACGCGGCCGTGGTCGAGGCGTCCTGGGAGCTCGACGGAAGCACCGTCGAGCAGGAGTTCAGCGTCGTCCGCGACGGCAGCAGCTATGGGATCTTCGACCGGTGGAAGCTGAGCCCGCCCGAGGTCCCCGTCGTCGACCTCACGAACTCGATGGACGGAGGCACGCCTGCTGTCGTGGTGAACGGCGTCGAGATGAAAATGCCCGACCCTGACTCGCCGCGGTTCGCCGCGCTCCCCGGGATGTGGGAGGTGACCCTGCCCGACCGAGCACCGTTGGTCACTGCGCCGACGATCAGGGCGCCTGTCGGGGGCGTCGCGCAGGAAGGACTGCCGGTCTACGTCACCGACACGCTGGAGTACACGATGACGCCCGCCGCACTCGACGCGGCAGAGGGCCTTGCCCGGGCCGAGCTCGACACGTGTCTTGCCAGCCGGAAGCCCGATCCGCCGGGCTGCCCGTTCCGAGACGTGAACGCCCAGGTCGCTGGTGCGCCCCGGGTGACCTGGACCTTGACCACAACGCCGACGATCACCGCCACGGCGTACGACTCGACCACGATCCGTGTGGCGGTGGCGGACGGCATGGCAACGACCAGAGGTGGGGAGGCACAGCCCGATGCGGGCGCGGCGGGCATCGACTACACCGTCGAGTACACGATGAAGGACGGCCGCCTGGTCAAGACTGAAAACTTCGGGGCTTCCTGAGCGCCATCGAAGGCCACCAGCGCTAGTGTCCCGTCATGAGCGCCGCAGCGAAGAAGCATCCCAAACTCGACAAGAAGGTGTACGAGGCCGAGCTCGCCCGGCTGCAGATCGAGCTGGTGAAGCTCCAGGAGTGGGTGCGCCACAGCGGGGCGCGCATTGTCATCCTCTTCGAGGGCCGCGACGCCGCCGGCAAGGGCGGCACGATCAAGCGCGTCGCCGAAAACCTCAACCCGCGCGTCGCGCGCATCGCCGCGCTCCCCGCACCGACCGAGCGCGAGAGGACGCAGTGGTACTTCCAGCGCTACGTCCCGCACCTGCCCGCAGCGGGGGAGATGGTGCTGTTCGACCGCTCTTGGTACAACCGCGCAGGAGTCGAGCACGTGATGGGCTACTGCACCGAGGAGCAGTACGCGCTGTTCATGCGGCAGGCGCCGACGTTCGAGCAGATGCTGATCGACGACGGGATCCTGCTGCGCAAGTACTGGTTCTCGGTGTCCGACGAGGAGCAGCTCAAGCGGTTCCAGTCGCGGGCCGCCGATCCGATCCGACGGTGGAAGCTGAGTCCGACCGACATCGAGTCGATCAACCGGTGGGAGGACTACTCGCGGGCCAAGGACGAGATGATGGCCTACACCGACACGGTGACGAGCCCGTGGTTCGTGATCGAGTCCGACAGCAAGAAGCGCGCACGGCTCAACATGATCGCCCACTTCCTGTCCACCATCCCGTACACCGACGTCGAGCCTCCCGGCATCGAGATCCCCGACCGGCCGGCCGCCACCAGCTCGTACGAGCGACCGCCGCGGGAGCGGGCGACGTACGTGCCGGACCACGTCGCTGACGTGCTCGAGAGCTGACCCTCGCCGTCCCCCGCAGAGGGGTGCGCGTGTCGGTGGGTCGTTCTACGCTCGTGGGCCATGGGGATCGAGGTGCGACCGGCCACGTCGTTCGAGGACGTGGCGACGATGGTGGGGCCGAAGCGCCCTGACGCCAACGTGTGCTGGTGCCTGAGCTACCGGCTCACGACGTCGAAGGAGAACCAGTCGCTCGCCGGCCCCGCCCGGGGTGAGCGGGTGCGCGACCTGGTCAAGGAGGACCCGCCGCCGGGTGTCCTGGCGTACGACGGGGACGAGGTCGTCGGGTGGGCGGGCGTGCACCCGCGTGCCGACACGAGCTTCGCGGGCAACCGCAGGATCCCGCACGTCGACGACCTCGACGTGTGGTCGCTGTGGTGCGTGCGGGTGCGGCCGGGCCACCGCGGCCAGGGCATCGTGCGCCCATTGATCGAGGGCGCCGTCGACTTCGCCCGCAATCACGGCGCGCCGGCGGTCGAGGCCTATCCGGTCGACAACGGCGGCGCGAAGGTCGACCTCACGATGGCGTACGTCGGCACGCTCGCGATGTTCGAAGGAGCGGGCTTCGAGAAGGTGGCCGACACGGACTCGGTCCTCAACGGCTTCCCCCGCGTCCTCGTACGCCGCGACCTGCGTTCCTCGTGATGCTCAGCGCGATGGCTGCGACGGTGCGCGCGTCGCGAGATACACGGGCCGCACGCGCCTCCTCGCCACCGCCCCGAGCACCGCGAACGCGGCGAGCAGCAGGACCAGCGGCAGGTTCCGACCGATGCCGAGCCACCCTGACCCCACGGAGTACGCCGCCCAGGCGTTGACAGCGACGAACCCCCCGAGGCCGACGCGCCCCACCGCCCAGCCCCGAGCGGTCCTCGTGCCGACTGGCAGGACGAACACGATGCCCAAGCACGCCGCGCCAGCCGCGCTCAGTGCGGCAGTGAACCATCCCGCGTGCCAGAGTCCGAGTTCGATGATCAGCCAGCCGAAGTAGACGGTCCACGCCATGGCGACGAGCCCTTCGATGAACGCCACCCCGCTCAACAGGTAGAGGAGGCGTCGCGTGGTGCGGTCCAGGTCCATGGCCGTCATCGTCGCACCCGAAAGGTTCCCTCCTCAGCGACTGGCGCGCCGCGCCTTGAGGACACCGTCGATGACGTCCCACGCGGTGACGACGAGCACGCCGACGAGGATCCCCTGTGTCACCTGGTCGAGTGTCGAGGTATCCCACCCGAGACGATCGACCAGCTCGGGGTTGAGGAAGTCGCCGCTCTTGAGGACCGGCACGGTCACCGCAGCGAAGGCCACGCCGAGCGCCGCGTTGATGCCGGCCGCCGTCCATGTCCAGCCCTTGACGTGCACCCAGAGGGTGAACACGATCTCGAGCGCGATCAGGCCGAGCACGATCGGGATCCACGACCCCCACAGAGCCGGGTCGAGTGCCGGGATGCGCTCGCCGTCGATACGGACCGGCGAGTTTGTCTGCTGCCCGATCAGCAGGAACGCCATGACGGCCAGGAACACAAGGCTCGCGATCGTCTCCGCGTACGGCCGGCCGGAACGGGTCGCGGCCGCGGCCGGCAGCTTGTCCACGGTCCAGCGCTCGGTCACCTCGCTCTCACCGACGCCTGACCATTCCACGACGGCGAAGACAGCCGTGACCCAGAATGCGACTTGGATGGCGGCGCCGATCATGACGCCGAATGCGCCGATCAGCGTCGTGGCGATGTTGTCGTCGGACGTGACGCCGCTGATGATGTGCACCGTACCGACGATCGGGAGGACGATCACGAGCACCAGCACGAGGAGGCGCAGCCATGGCATGAAGAGCCGCGGACCGATCAGACGCGGCTCCCGACCGGTGTACTCCACCGCGACGAGCAACGGATCGCCCATCTCCTCCAGCACCTCGCGCTCGGCGTCGGTGGAGTCGCCGCGCGCCGCGACCGTGTCGGTGATGCGCTCGCGCAGCTCCGCCTCGACCTCGCGCCGGGTCTGCCCCGGCAGCCACCGAGTGGCGGCGCGGACGTAGCTGTCGGTCAGGGCGGTGGTCATGGGGTGCCTCCGGTCGTGAAGCGCGAGAGCGCGGTGTCGATGTCGTGCCAGGCGGTGACGAGGATGTCGGCGAGCCGGTCGCCGTCGTCACTGGTGCGGTAGAACTTCCGGGGCCTGGCTTCCTCGGTGTTCCACTCGCTGGTGAGCAGGCCGTGCTTCTCCAGGCGGCGCAGCAGCGGATAGAGGGTGTTGCCGTCGACCGCGATGCCCGCCTCGCTGAGCGACTCGAGCAGGCCGTAGCCGTAGCCGGGTTGTCGCAGGGAGAGCAGGCTCGCGAGCACGACCGTGCCGCGGCGCAGCTCCTGCAGGTGCTGTTGGATCAGTTCATCGTCCACACGTTGCACTATACAGTACGACACACACTATGCGCACGTCACACGTCACTGTCCAACGCTCGGCCACCAGACTGCCGCGGAGACTGACGGCCCTGACCGGGTCCGGCGTGTGCAGCTGTTTTTCTGCGGCGTGAGCCGTCAGCCTGCCAAGATCGCGGGATGACGCTGACTCCGTTCGACCTCTGGGGAACCATCACCTGGCCGAACACGGAGGTCGTCGGCGAGTCGAATCACGAGCGCGAGCTGCGCTCACTGTTCCCCGGGCGGGTGCGCGAGAGCGGCGCGGAGCTCGAGGGGAAGGCGACGCTCGTAAGCGAGCCGCGAAACGCGCACGATCCCAGCGCTGTCGCAGTCTTTGTCAACGGTGCAAAGGTGGGCTATCTCTCCCGCGACGAGGCTAGGCGCTACCAGCCGGTGGTCGTCGAAGCCGAGAGCCGAGGGCTGGCGCCTTCGGTCGTCTGCCGCGTTTGGGGCGCTGAGTGGGACGACATCTCTTATGATCGTCGCGGCCGCGAGGTGTCTCGGAAGGTGTTCCGCGGAAGCGTCACGGTCGCTCTTGACCAACCACACCTCTGCCTTCCGCTCAACCAGTCACCGGCGGGCGCAGAGCTGATTCCTCGAGGACGTGCCGTCCAGGTCACCGGCGAAGAGAACCATATGGACTGGCTCAGCCGCTACGTTCGTGACGACGGCGCGTGCTGGACGTACGCCGAGCTTCGAGAGGTAATGGAGGAACGCCCGCGGTCGAGCGTCGAGTTGATCGAGGTGACGATCGACGGCGAGCCCGTCGGTCGTCTGACTCCTGGGATGAGCAGTGACTATCTGCCGACCGTCCGTCACCTGGCAAAGAATGGGCGTGGCACGGCGGTACGGGCGATGGTCAAGGGCAACCGCCTCAAGATGGATGTCGTGCTCTACGCGATGCGCGCGGCCGACCTTCCCGACGCCTGGGTCGACTCCCTCTCGGCTGACTCGAAGCCGCAGTCGGCACCTGTTAAGACGCCTGTTGTGGAGGAGGCCCGCATCGAGCGCGTGGGGGTTGCATCGTCGACGGCGGGGGCTGAATCAGCCCCATCGGCTCCGCATCGGGCCATCCCTCCGAAGCCGAGTCGGATTCGCTTCAACCCGGCTCCGGGTTGGCCCTCGGCTCCCGCCACCTGGGAGCCTTGGCCTGGCTGGGAACCCGAGGCCGCTTGGCCGCCAGCACCGAACGGCTGGGTGTTCTGGGTCGCGGAGTGAGGCTGAGAGCGTGACAACGCCACGCCCCAGGCTCAGAGCGTGATCCAGTAGCGCCGCTTCACGCCGACGTGATTCTCGAAGACACCGCCCTGACTCTCGATGGTGCGGGCCGAGGCGGTGTTCGACTCGTCGCAGGTCACGAGTACGCGATCGAGCTGACGCTCGCGGGCCCGGTCGAGGACGAGCCCGAGGGCGCGCGACGCATGACCCTGCCGGCGGCGGCTCGGGCGTACGGAGTAGCCGATGTGGCCGCCCTCCGTACGGAGGACGTCGGTCGCGAGCGAGTGACGCAGCGCCATGAAGCCGATCACGGTCTCGGCGGGGTCGGTGATCCAGTAGGTGTCGCAGTGGACCAGGCCTTCGGGCAACGTCCGGCTGGCGTCGGCCTCGGCGGCGGCGATCTCCAGGAGGGCATCGAAGCTCGCACGGTCAGGGCCGAACCCGTCGACCTTCCATGAGCCGGAGCCATCCAACCCGTCCCCGTCGAACTCGGTCACGCACTCGGCCCAGGAGTCGTACAGCGCGGGGGAGGGGATGGTCAACGCTGTCGTCATCGGGGTATTGAAGCAGAGCACCGCACCGCCGCACGTGCGCTTTAGTGCGGCTCGCGCCCCTTCGCCCACATCTTGTCCCAGCTCCCGCGGTGCCCGGTGGTCTCGAAGCCGCCCAGGTCCACGCCGGCGAAGGGGTCGTCGAGATAGCGGACCTCGTCGTACGCCGCGCCGCGTGGATCGACGCGCACCATCGCGAGCCGATAACGCGGCGCCGCGTTCTTGCCCGTCACGACCTCGTTGTGCGTCACGAAGAAGTCGTCGGCGCCCGCGATCCGCGCCTTGACCTCGATGCGGAGCGTGTCGCCGTTCGGCTCGGTGCTGAGGACGTCGTATCCGGGGTTGTTGAACGCCTGCTCCTCCGGTGACCTCCCCAGCCGGCGTTCGCACGCGAGGACGAGATCGACGCCGCGTCGCTCGACCTCCTTCGTGGCGACGGCGTGCATCGGCGCGTGGCGGGGGAGGTCGCCGTCCACGAACCCGAGCGGGAGAACGAGCGCGGCGGTGACGATGCGAGGCGGCTTCGTGGACATCGTGGCCTGCTTGTCGAGGGTGGCGAGGCGGCGTTCGAGTCTCGCCTGCAGCTCGTGAGCCTTGCGGCGCAGACTGTCCGACGACTCCGCGGGCCTCTCGCCGACGCTCTCGCTCTGCGCGGCCAGGAAGGCATCACGCTCGAGCCGCTCACACTCGCTCTCGAGACGTCCACTGACCAGCATCCTCGCCCGGGCGAGGTCACGGGCCCGGGCGGGCTGCACCTCGGCGAGGTACGAGGGGAGCTGGTGGGCGATGATCCAGCTCATCGCCTTGGCTTCGGCGTCGACGAGCCACGGCCAGCGGCGCGCGCTCAAGGTGTCGGCCGTCGGAGGTGCGGCGACGCAGTCCAGGTACGGGGCCGGCCCGGCGCCCGTCACGACGCCCAGCTCGTCGACGTAGGCGTATCCGAACCGCCGCGCGACAGAGCCGCCCGTGCCGTCGACGATCTCCTCCACGACCCCGACGAGCAGCTGGGGTCGGTCCAGCGTTGCCGACACGAGTACCGTCCCGCGCTCCAGACAGCCGCTGAGCAGGGTGATCGACTCGGCCATCACCGCGTCGTGGAGCGGATGACCGGGAGCCAGCAGGTCTGCTCGCTCGAGACCGTCCCCCTCCATGCAGGCGAGGTCGAACGTGACGCGGTGGTAGCGCGACGAGATCGGTCCGTGCCCGCTGCTGCGGACCTGCGCCGGCACGTGCGCGATCTCGTACCGGCCCGGCTCCCGGCGCGTGATGCGCCCACCAAGGCGGGTGAACGCGGCGGTGAACGCCAGCTCGATGTAGTGCGGCTGGAGTCGGCGTGCCCGGGCCTCGTCCATCTGCCGTCGCATGGCCGCGACGTCGGCCTCCGTGAGGGAGTTGTCGGCGAGCGCCTGCTCCGCGAGGATCTCCGCGATCCCGTCGGCGACTCGGTGGTCGATGACCTCCTCCATGCTGGCGCGCACCGCAGGATCCTCGCCGTACCGGATGGCGTTCATCAGGAGATCGCGCAGCGGTGTCTCGTCGAAGGCGGCGCCGAGGACGTCGAAGACCTTGCCGCCGTACGCCTTGCGCTGCTCGTCGACCTTGTCGAGGAGGCGCTGGAAGACCTGCCCCTCCCGGGTGTTGCTGGCGACGAGGTTCCAGAGGTGGCAGACCTCCGTCTGGCCGATGCGGTGGATGCGTCCGAAGCGCTGCTCGAGACGGTTCGGGTTCCACGGGAGGTCGTAGTTGACCATCAGATGGGCGGCGTGGAGGTTCAGGCCCTCGCCGGCGGCGTCGGTCGCGAGAAGGACCTGCGCGCGGCTGTTGGTCGTGAACTCCTCGGTGATGCGCCGCCGCTCCGACCGCGGCACGCCGCCGTGGATGGCGAGGACGGCGTCCGGCCTGCCGAACAGCGCAGTGATGCGGCGTTCGAGGAAGGCCAGGGTGTCGCGGTGCTCGGTGAAGATGATGAGCTTTCGCGGACGTCCGTCCGGCGCGGTGGCGAGCGTCTCGGTCTCGAGGATCGTGCGCAGCTCGCTCCACTTGCGGTCGATGTCGGCGTCACGCACCTGCTGTGCGGCGCGCGTGAGTCCGGCGAGCTCGACCAGCTCGGCGTCGAGCTCGACGATGGTGCGGGACGCGGTCGCGGCGTCGACCAGCTCGTCCTCCAGCTCCTCGATCTCGGCGGCCGCGTACTCCTCGTCGTCGGGGATGTCAGGCAGGTCGCCGATGTCGATCTCGACACCCGCCTCGAGCGCGTCCGCGAGGATCTCCTCCTTGCGGCGTTCGAGGCGCGCAGTACGGCGGACGAGGGACTGGTAGATCGCCTCGGAGCTCGACGCGAGGCGCCGCTGCAGCACCGTGAGCGCGAAGCCGACGGTGGTCCGGCGCTTGCCCTCGAGCCGGTCGGCGCGGTTCATCCCGTCGCGCACGTAGGCGGTGACGTCCTCGTACAGGTCGCGCTCGAGCGACGTCAGCGCGTACGGGACGGTCTCGGCGATCCGCTCGGGGAAGAGTCGCTTGCCCTCGAAGCTGAGCAGGTCCTCCTTGACCATGCGCCGCATGAGGCCGGAGGTGTCGCCGGAGTGGGTGCCCTTGCGGAACCTGCCCTCGAACCGGTCGCGGTCGAGCAGCGTCAGGAAGAGCTGGAAGTCCTCCTCATTGCCCGAGTGCGGGGTCGCCGTCATGAGGAGGAAGTGGCGCGTCGTGCGTGCGAGGCGCTCGCCGAGGAGGAACCGCTTGGTCTTGTGGACCTTGCCGCCGAAGTAGCGGGCACCCATCCTGTGCGCCTCGTCGACGACGACGAGGTCCCACTCGGTGTCGACCAGCTGGCGCTGGAGGCCCTCGTTGCGCGCGAGGTGGTCCATCCGTGCGATGAGCAGCGGGTGCCGCTCGAACACGTTGCCGGCGCCGTACGCGTCGACCGCCTGCGGCGTGAGCAGGTCGAAGCACAACCCGAACTTGAGGAACAGCTCGTCCTGCCACTGCTCGACGAGCCCGCCCGGCACCACGATGAGGCACCGCCTGACGTCGTCACGGAGCAGGAGCTCCTTGATGTAGAGGCCCGCCATGATCGTCTTGCCGGCGCCGGGGTCGTCGGCGAGCAGGAAGCGCAGCGGCGTGCGCGGGAGCATCTCGCCGTACACGGCACGGATCTGGTGGGGGAGCGGCTGCACGTCGCTGGTCGCGACCGCGAGCATCGGGTCGAAGAGACCGGCGAGCGTGATGCGCTGCGCCTCGGCGACGATCGCGAAGTCGGAGGCGGGCGCGTCGAACGGGCGTCCTCCGGCCTCCGCGGACCCGAGCGCGGCCTCGTCGTCGCGGAAGAGCACGCGCTGGGCGAGGCCGCCGGAGCCGAGCTTGTAGGTCACCTCGAGCGCGTCGCCGCCGTGCCACTGCGCCGCGAGGACGAGCACTGCCTCACCAGGCACCAGACCGGCGAGGCGTACGCCGGCGGTGACCTCTTCGAGCGTCAACGACCATGTCCTTCCCGAGAGTGGCAGCCGCCTGACTCTAGCCAGCACCGCTGACACGAACGGGGCCGTCGGACCGTCCGCGCGCGTCACTAGCCTTGCGTCGGGAACCCGCCGACGCACGAGCCGTGAGAGGTCATGAACCGAGACGAACGCAAGCAGCTGCGCGCCCTCGTGAGCGACGTCGAGCGGTGGGGTGCGGCCGCCGACGCCGTCACGCGCCGGCGCGAGGAGATCGACGTGCAGGTGCGCGCGTACGTCGACGACCTCCGTTCGCGTGTGGTCACGGTCGCCTATGACGGCCGCGCCGCGTGGCGGGCGATCCCGCTGACGCGCGCCGACGCTCGGCTGGTCGAGCTGCTCGCCCACCGCGCGAACCTGCCGGCCCTCACCGACGCCGATCACGCGATGCTGCGGCGCCTCGGCGACCAGCTGCACGTGGCCCACGACGTCGCGCCCCTGGTCTCGGCCCGGCGCTTCTTCGCCGGGCGCGAGCGCAAGGCGGAGGCGGGGGCGTCCGCGGACGTCCTGAGATCACTGCATGCCTGGGGCTCCGCCCTCGGTCTCGGGTCACGGCTCGAGCACCTCGCACGCTCGACGGACATGCACGACGTGACGCGGATGACCGTGTCCGACCTCCTCGAGCCCTCGCTCGGCCTGGCCGACGACCTCGCCCACCTCGGCCGCGCTCCGGAGATCGTGCCCGGCGAGGTGCTGCACCCGCTCGCAGGGGCAGTCGCCGTGATCACCCGCGCCGTCGCCGCGGAGTCGTCGTACAGGGACGCGGCGAAGGAGGCCGGCGAGGCCGTACGAGGCGCCGCGGTCGACCGGCTGCTCGCGGAGATGCCGATCGACGCTCTCAAGGACGCGACGCGAGACCGGCTCCGCCTCGGTCCGCTGCGGGACGCCCAGGTCTCGACCGTCGCGCAGGTCCTCGCCGCCGGCCGCGAGCTGGCCTCGCTCCCGGGACTCGGTCCGACGACGGCGACGCAGATGGTCGGCGCCGCCCGCACCCTCTGGCAGATCACGTACGACGAGACGCCGGTGCGCGTCGACGTGGCCAGGCGCGACGGAGAGACGACACGCCTGCTCGACCACCTGGCGAGCTGGGACGCCGCGCGCGCGACCCGGGGCGCGACCGCCGACCTCGCACGGACCGAGGAGCTCGGGCCGCTGGCCTCCGCCGTGCGCGGTCACGTGACCCACGTGCTCGTGCTGCGTGTCGCAGGGCACGAGGTCGTCGACCTCCTCGCCGGCGCGGACGCGGTCGTACGGAGGGCAGCGATGATCGCCACGGGCGGCCGTGGTCCCGCGCGGTCGCGCGTCACCGACGACCCGTGGGACGACTTCCTGGCACGGCCCGCCGACTACTTCGCGATGCTCGCCGAGCTCGGGTTCCTCGTCGAGGACGACGCCAAGACGCACGGTGACCTCCCGGACGAGATCATCGAGGCCGTACGCGCCCTCGAGCTCAAGGGCGACGCGCTCAACGCCTCGCTCCGCGGTTACCAGAGCTTTGCGGCGCGGTTCGCGCTGGTGCAGCGCAAGGTGATCATCGGTGACGAGATGGGCCTCGGCAAGACCGTCGAGGCGCTGGCGGTCTTTGCGCACCTGCACAGCGCGGGGGAGACGCACTTCGTCGTGGTCTGTCCCGCGGCCGTCGTGACCAGCTGGACCCGCGAGGTCGCGAGCAAGTCGACCTTGCGGGCATTTCGCGTCCACGGGCCGAACCGCGACGGGGCCGCCCAGGCCTGGGTACGCCGCGGCGGCGTCGCCGTCACGACGTACGAGACCCTCGGTCGCCTTGACCCGTACCTCGACCAGGTCGACACGCTCAGCTGTGTCGTCGTCGACGAGGCGCACTACATCAAGAACCCAGCCGCGCAGCGCTCCCAGCGGACGGCGGCGCTGCTCGACCGCGCCGAGCGTGCCGTGCTGCTCACCGGCACGCCGCTCGAGAACCGCGTCGAGGAGTTCCGCAACCTCGTCGGCTACGTCCGCCCGGACCTCGTCGTCGACGTCCATGGGCTCGCGCCGCACCGGTTCCGGCGCCAGGTGGCACCGGCGTACCTGCGGCGCAACCAGGAGGACGTCCTCGACGAGCTTCCCGGGCTGGTCGAGGTGGACGAGTGGCTGCCCATGACGCGCGACGACGAGCGGGCGTACCGCGAGGCCGTGGTGGCGGGCAACTTCATGGCGATGCGGCAGGCGGCGATGCTCGCGAGCGACAGCCAGAAGATGGAACGCCTGATCGACGTCGTCGAGGAGGCCGAGGCGAACGACCGGCGCGTGATCGTGTTCTCGCACTTCCGCGAGGTGCTGTCACGGGTCGCCCGCGAGCTCCCCGGCCCGGTCTTCGGACCGCTGACGGGCTCGGTGCCGGCGGCCGCGCGGCAGGACATGGTCGACAAGTTCGCCGCCGCCGGCAACGGTGCGGTGTTCGTCGCGCAGATCGTCGCGGGCGGCGTCGGCCTGAACATCCAGGCGGCCTCGGTCGTCATCATCTGCGAGCCACAGCTCAAGCCCACGACCGAGGCGCAGGCGGTGGCGCGTGCGCACCGGATGGGGCAGCTGAAGTCCGTCCAGGTCCACCGGCTGCTGTCGGAGGACGGCGTGGATCGCCGCATCACCGAGATCCTCGCCGAGAAGCGGCGGTTGTTCGACGACTTCGCCCGGGTCAGCGACACCGCGGAGAGCGCACCGGAGGCCCTCGACATCTCCGAGGGAGAGCTGGCGCGGGAGGTCGTGGCCACCGAACGCAAGCGGCTGCTGACGCACGACCCCGATGCGCCGGGGGAGTGAGACCGAGCCTCCGCCGAACGACGAAGGGCCGACCGCCTCGCGGCGACCGGCCCCTCCCGTGCGTTCTCAGACGGTCATCGCCGGACCTGGATCCGCACCACCTTCTTCGCCGAGGTGAGGTTCGCGTTGCCGAGATAGCGCACGGTCACCTTCTTGGTGCCGCGCGACAGGCGGGGGAGTCGCACCGACCCCTTGCCCTTCGCGTTGACACGGACGGCGAACGACCGCGTGCCGACCTTGACCAGCGCCGTACCGCGAGCGTTCACACCCTTGGCCCTGACCGTGATCGCGACCTTCGCGCGCCGCGAGGTCGTCACGCGCTTCGGCGTCACCGTGACGCCGACTTTGGCCCTCGCCTTGGTCACCCGCAGCACCACCGGCCCCGCAGTGGTGGCACCGACGGTGGCCGTCCCGCGATAGCGAGCAGTCACGATCCGCGGCCCCGCCGTACGGAACGGGCCGAGCCTCACGCTCGTACGGCCCTGTCGGTCCAGCGTCCCCGTGCCGACCCGCCGGCCGTCCACGAGCACGTCGACCGCCCCCGAGCCGGCCGTCGTCCGGCCGTCCTCGGTCACCCGGACCCCGACCGTCGCCACGGCGGTCGACCTGCCGGCGGCGATGCGCGTCGGCTTCACCGTCAGCGTCGCCGCAGCGACCGGCACGCTCGTCGCGGCCGTCACCTTGAGAACGACCGGCAAGGACGTGCTCGGCGCCAGCTCCGCACTCCCGCCGTACGTCGCCGTCACGAGGTGGCTGCCCGGCGTCGCGATCGCCGCGAGCGGGACCGTGGCGCGACCCTGCGCGTCGATCTCCGCCGATCCGGACGCCTCACCGTCGACGTACACGGTGACGACCCCCTCCGGAGTCGGCTGGTCACCGGCACCGGGTGTCGTGACCTGGACCGAGGCGGTGACCCCGGTCTTGCCGGCGACGACCGTCGTACGGTCGAGCGTCAGCGACGTGGCGGACGCGGGCAGCGGCGGCTCGTACCCGACCTCGGCGATCCAGGTCCGGTAGTTGCCCTCGCGGCCCGGCACGAAGTTGCGCTCCACGTTGCCGCGGCTGTCCACCGCGATCCAGCGGATCTCGGCGCCCTTGTCGACCTTGAGGCGTTCGCCGCCTTCACGCAGGCCGGCCGCCGCGTACATCGGCGACCGCAGGTTCGGCACCGTACCGTCGGTCGTGTAGAAGATGCTCGCGGGCTCGTTCGTGGAGAACTCCACGTTGACCTTGCCCTCGACGGTGCTGGAGGTGACCTTCACGTCGCTGACGGGCGGCACCGTGTCGGTGTCGTAGTCCCGCGCGATGCGGAGCATCTCGACCAGGCCGTTGGAGAACTCCATCGCCTCCTGGTGCGCGCCCGGCCCGGTCGGGGTCTCGGCCTCGAACGGCGGCTGGAACGTCGAGCCGACCTCGAAGTCCCACGCGTAGATGCCGTACTTGTACCAGAGCATGTCACCGGAGTTGCCCGCCGCCGAGTAGAGCGTGTCGACGACCCGCCCGGTCCGCGCCGGAGTCACCGACAGGCCTCGGTGCCGCTTGATCGCGGTGAGGATCCGCGAGGAGGCGCCCTGGAAGAGCGACTCCTCCTCGAGCGTGGGCTCCGGAGCGGTGATCCGCCCCGGCACCTTGTACGCCGCCGGCGACCACATGAAGTAGTTGCCGGAGCTGTGCACGTTCATCGACCACTGGATGTTGGACCGTGCCGCGACCCAGTCGACGTTGCGCGACTCCGGCTCGCTGAGCTCCGACGGCCCGGCGAACGTCCCGCTGGTGCAGACCGGCGAGGCGCCGGAGTAGCCGTCGAACAGGCTGTACTCGTCGTAGTTGCGGTTGACGTCCACGCCCCAGGAGTTGCGGGCGTTCGCGTCGGCGGTGCCGGTCTTGTCGCAGTAGTTGACGAGGTTCTTGCGCTGCGAGTTGAAGTCGTAGAACGAGTAGTGGCCGCCGTCGGGGTTCACCGACGGGAGCACCCAGATCTCCAGGTTGTCGAGGAGGTCGCGGGTCGCCGGATGGGTGCCGTAGTTGCGCAGCAGCCGTTCGGCGGTCTCGATCGTGACGAGGGGCGGGACCCACTCGCGTGCGTGCTCCTGGGCGTAGAAGAAGACACCCGGCTTGGACCCGTCGCGCACCTTGCCCATCTTGATCGCATAGACCTGCTGTGGCGCACGTGCGACGGTCGCCGGGGCGTTGAGCCCGTCGGTGAGCGTCGTCGCCGCCGTCGCGGGCACTACACCGGCACCGGCGTTGCCGCGGTAGGTGTACGCCGACACGAGCGCGCTCGCGCCCGTGCTGGCGTTGATGGCCGCGGCGACCTGAGCCGCCGTGCTCGTGGCCGTACCGCTGGCGTCGGTGGCCGAGGAGACGGTGATCGCCTTGTCGGCAACCGTCACGGTCAGCGGCTGGTCGGCCGTCGTCGGGTGCACGACCGTGACGGTGATCCCGTTGCCGCCCTCGGAGCCGAACTGCTTCGAGTCGATCGCCACGCGGCGGTCGTCGTCCGCGGCGGCACCGCCAGCGGGGATGACGGACTGCGCGAGACGCCGGTAGCCGTTGGTCTTGTACGGCAGCTCGACGATCTCGGCCAGCTCGGGGTAGTCCGTCGCCAGCTGCTTGATGCGGTCGTACAGCTGGGTCGGGTCGAGGTAGGAGCTGACGAAGTCCTGCTGGTAGCCCGGACCCTTGAACGGGTCCTCCTCGTCGCCCGTCGGCAGCCAGTCGGTGACCTTGGCGATCGCCACGTCGCCGGTCGGGCTGGTGATCCGGATCCGGTCTGGCCGCGAGGTCAGCGCCTCGGTGCCCGTGGTCGGGCTCGCGCCGCGGTGATAGAGGTAGACGTCGGCGTCGACGAAGCGGCTGATGGTCTGCGTGCCGCCGCTGCCGAACGCCGTGCCGGGGCCGCTGTCGCGCTCGACGGTGAGCGCGTCCGTGGCGTCCTGCCCGTTGGCCCACTTGGCCTCGACCGAGAGGACCGGGATGCCGAACGCCGTGTAGTACTGCGCGCGGGTGATCTTGACGTCGGAGACGTCAGGGTGGGTCGCCTCGTCGGCGAACGCCTCGTTCTCCGCCTTCGCCGCGTCGATCGTCGCGTCGCGCTCGGCGAGCGCCGCCTCGGTGTCCTCCGAGGTGTAGAGGACCTCGCCGGTGTCGAAGCCGGCCTTCTTCAACGTCTTGATCTCGTTCGGCGTGACGACGGCGCGGACCTCGAGGCCGTCGGAACGCTGCTCGACACCGTGGTCGAGGTCGACGCCGGTGGCGACGAGCTGGTCGAGCTTGGCCGCGCTGGGCACGGTGATCTCGACGACGGACGGCACCTCGTCGGGGAGGCGCTCGAGGGTGACGGCGCTGTCGGGACCGGGCGTGGACGGCTCGGCGAAGGCAACCGGTGCGGTGGTGGTGGCGGCGATGAGGCCGGGAACCGTCAGTGCGAGCGTGACGGCGGCGACCTTCCGGCGCAGGGGCGACGATCTCTTCATGCGGCTACGTCCTTGCTTCTGGTGATGAAGAGTGGATGAAGGTCACCGTAAGGTGAAATGCGTCACACCGCCGCTCACCTCCCGGCCGGCCGCTCGGACGCGTGGGAAAGGGCCACGAAACCGGCCCGGCGAGGCGCAATAAGATATACGATTCGCCTATGGCCTACAGCACGATCACCTCCCTCGATACCGACGCAGCCCTCCAGCACAGCGAGGACCTGCGAGCCCGACTGCTCGCCACGTCGTCCGACACCTACGTCACCGGTCCGGCCGGCCAGGGCAGCGGCGAACGCGTGCTGGTGCTCGGGGGCACGGGCTACATCGGCCGGGCGCTCGTGCCCGAGCTGGCTCGCCGGGGTTACCGACCGGTGGTGCTGGCGCGTGACGCGTCGGTGAAGGACGACGCCGAGTTTGCTGAGGCCGAGGTCGTCGCCGGCGACCCGACGCGGCTGGACGACGTCGTGAACGCGGTGGCGGTGGCCCCGACCGCCGTCGTCATCTCCCTGCTCAGCGGGCGCCGCCCGAACGACGCCGAGGAGTGCGAGCTCGTCGACTACCAGGCCGTCGTCAACGGCATCAAGGCCGCCGTCGCCCAGGAGGTCCAGCAGTTCATCCAGGTCAGCGACTTCGGCGCCTACCGGCCGGAGCTGATCCCGCAGGTCTACAAGCTGCAGGTCGAGGGCGAGCTCATGGGGCAGCACCACGGGGCGCTGCCGTGGACCATCGTCCGGCCGACGGCGTACTACCCCTATCTGTCGATGACGTTCGGCGACGTCAAGAACGGGCTGCCGTACCGGATCTTCGACCACGGCGAGTACAACGTGGTCAACCCGATCGCCCGCGAGGACCTCGCGGAGTTCATCACCAACCAGGTGCTGGCGGCCGACGCGTACGGTCGCGTCCTCCCCGTCGGCGGCCCCTGGGTCGAGGACAACGTGGTGACCCTCAAGGACGCCGGGCAGATGATGTTCGACATCACCGGCCGCGAGCCGCAGTGGGATGTCGTGGCGATGACGACGTGGGACAAGAAGATCGCGCGGCTGCGGCGCATCGGCAAGATGAGCAAGAAGGTCGCGCCGGTGGCCTACTACCTCGAGGCCGCGAAGTACTGGTCGGTCGTCGACCACGTCGCCCCGGCGTACGGGACGCGCACGTTGCGGGGCTTCATGGAGAAGCTGAAGGACCGGGAGTTCCCGACCGGCAGCTTCCGCGAGCGGATGAAGAGCGGCACGGCGATGATGCCGACCGACATCTGAGGCGATGAGTTGAGCCGGGGGAGCCGGTCGGGAGCAGTACAAACACCGACCGCTCCCCAGGAGGACACCATGACCGCCACCTACACCGCCGACGTCTTCTCCAGCCTCGACGGCTTCGGCACTGCCAGCGGTGACTGGAGCGGTTACTGGGGCAAGCAGGGCCCAGAGCTGCTCGATCACCGCCTCCAGCAGTACGGCGAAGACCAGCGGATGGTCTTCGGAGCCAACACGTACCGCACGTTCGTCAACTTCCTCGCCTCCAGCGACGTGCCGGAGGTGCGTGACCCGTGGGTCACGCGGATGATCGACCTTCCCGCGACGGTCGTGTCGACCACGCTCGACGGCCCTCTCGACTGGCCCGACGGGACGCTCGTCAGCGGGGACGCCGTCGACGTCGTCGCCCGCCTCAAGGAGGAGTCCGAGGTGCCGTTGCGCTCGCACGGCAGCCTCTCGATGAACCGGGCGCTGATGGCCGCTGGCCTGGTCGACCGGCTTCAGGTCACCGTCTTTCCTGTCATCACCGGCGAGAACGGGTTGGACCGGATCTTCGAGGGTGCGGCCGACTTCGATCTCGAGCTGATCGAGAGCCGCCTGCTCGACGGCAGCATCCAGGAGCTCGTCTATCGGCCGACGCTCCATGCCTGAGACGTACTGAGAATCCCTATCGCCTCTTGCGCGTACGACGACGGCGCGCGATAGTCCTTGTCATGAATGTGACCGGCATCACAGCAGCGACGGACGGGGTCCTCGCCCGGATGCGCATGCTCGTGCCGGACCTGCCCGAGTCGACGCGTCTCACCGCGGAGTGCATCCTCGACGACCCGCACTCCGCGGTGGCCGGGACGATCAGCGATCTCGCCGCCAGCGCCGGCACCTCGACGGGGGCGGTGTCTCGCCTGTGCCGCACGCTCGGTCTCGACGGCTATCCCAGCCTGCGGGTCAGTGTCATCAGGGAGGCGGCCGCGACGGCGTACGGCAGCTGGAACGCCGACATCAGTCGCGAGATCGCCCCCGGCGACTCGCTCGCCGACGTGGCCCGCACCCTCGAGGCGGTCGGCGCCCGTGCCGTGCACTCGACCCTCGCGGGACTCGACCTCGACGCCGTCGCGGCAGCAGCCGGAGCGATCAGCGGCGCCAAGCGCGTCCACGTGTACGCGGTCAGCGGCAGCGGGGTGATGGCCCGTGAGCTCGAGCTCCGGTTGAGCCGTATCGGCATCGCGTGCTGGACGTACGCCGATGTCCACGACGGCCTCGTCGCAGCCGCGCAGCTCGGCGACGGGGACGTCGCGATCGCGATCTCGTACTCGGGAGAGACCGACGAGACGCTCGACATGCTCGCCACCGCACGAGACCACGGCGCACTCACGGTCGCGATCACCGCGGGGCCACGGTCGCGGCTGGCCGCGCTCGCCGACAACGTCCTGGTCACCGTCGCCGAGGCGACGACCTTCCAAGACGGTCCGCTCGCGTCCCGTCACTCCGAGCTCGCTGTCGTCGAGATGCTCTATCTCGCCGTGGGACAGCACGACTACGACCGCACCGTCCAGCTCCTGTCCGTGACCGAGCGTGCCGTCCGGCCACGCCGACCCGAACGACGCCGCACCCAGACCCGTACCGACACGACCGGCCAACACTGACCCAGGGGGACCCATGACCGCAGAATCCGACCCGCCCGCCGACGGACTCAGTCGCAAGTCCTTCCTCGTACTCGGCGGAGCCCTGGTGGCCGCCGGGGTGGCGTCGCCGTTCGGCGGCGGAGCGGCGAGCGCGACGACCGGAGCCACCACGGCCACCGCGGCCGCCGCTGGTGCCGCCACCGCGGCAGCCGCACTCGCCCGCGCTGCGTCGGCCACGACCGGCGGCCCGATCATGAACGACGGGCGGTTCCCGATCGGCCTGTTCTGGCCCCCGCCGCCGACCGAGACGACGGTCGAGCGCTACCGCGAGATCGCCGAGGCGGGCTTCACCTATGTCCACGGTGGCAACTACTCGAACTCCGACGTCCAGATCACGACGCACATGCTGCGGGTCGCCGACGAGGCCGGCGTCTACGTCCTCGTCGAGGACCCCGAGATCAAGTGGCTGCTGCAGACCATGAACGTCGGCGACCCGGCCCAGCCGTTCACGATCAGCGAGGACGAGCTGCGCCAGCGGATCACCAACGCCGTCAACCGCTACGCGCCGTCGTGGCGCACGGTCGGCGGCCGCCTGCACGTGCTGCGGGGCAGCGGCAGCGGCTCGATCGGATGGGTCGCGGACGGTGCGGCGTGGCAGGACTACACGTTCGCCTTCGACACCGAGCCGCTTCGTACCGGTGCGGGCGGCTATGCGCAGGCCGGGTGGGCGTTCCGGATCAAGGACGAGGCCAACGCGTACGTGTGGCTGCTCTCCACCCAGGGGAGCGACGGCAAGGCGGTGCTCAAGAAGGCGGTGTTCGTCAACGGCAACCCGATCGTCACGCAGGTCGCGCTGCCGTATCAGCTCGAGGAGGGTCGGACCTATCACGTCGAGACGGCGCTGAGCGGATCGACGATCACCACCCGCATCGACGGCGTGCTGGTCGACACGACCACCGACAGCACGCACGCCGCCGGCTCGGCCGGATTCCGCGAGGCGGGCTCGGAGTCGGCGTACTTCGACAACGTCGTGATCACCGGCGCCGGGGGAGCGACGCTGTTCCGCGACAGCTTCGACGAGGGTCTCGGCGCGTGGCGGTTGCCCGCTGGATCGGGGTACGGCGCCTTCGCCGGCCTGCACCTCTTCGACGAGCCAAGCGTGGCCCGCCTGCCGCTGGTGGCGAAGGCGGTGGCGATGGCCAACGACGCGTACGCCGACGCGTTGTCGTACGTGAATCTCTTCCCCGGTTTCGGCGCCGGCTACGAGCAGGCGGCCCGCGACATCGACTCGCCGGTGCTCTCGTTCGACCGCTATCCGATCCTGGCCAGCGGGGAGGACCTGGGCTACTTCGACAACTGGGCGCAGGTGCGGGCTGCCGCGCTCAAGCACGGGCGTGACCCGTGGATCTACATCCAGAGCGTCGGCTATGCGAACCACGCGATCCCGACCAAGGCGGACCTGCTGTGGCAGATCTCGATCAGCCTGGCGTACGGCTGCAAGGGCATCCAGTACTTCACGTACTGGACCCCGGACCCCGCGCGTGGCGAGGCGTTCACGAACGGCCTCATCACCGTCGAGGGCAAGCGCACCGGTCTCTATCGCGACACGAAGCAGGTCAACGCCGACTATCTCGCACCGCTCGGCAAGCAGATGCTGGAGCTGACCTCCACCGCCGTGCAGGTCGCCGGGCTGGCGAACCCGCCTGCGGGACTCGCGCCGTTCGAGGGCGACGCGCTCGTCTCCGCCGTCAGCGGTGACCCGGTCGTCCTGGGCCGGTTCGTCGATGCCGACGACCGGCTGCACACGCTCGTCGCCAACTACTCACGACGCGACCGCGCTCGCGTCAGCCTCACCCTGCCCGCCGAGGCGGAGGCGTACGACCCGGGCGACGACGACTGGTCGCGTCAGCGCTCTGGTGGTCTGACTCTGCGGGCGGGGGAGGCGCGGCTGCTGCGGATGCGGTGAGGCGCGGCGGCGCGGCGCGCGACTGTCTCTGATTGAGTCGATTGACCGAAATGCCCGTGCTGACCCCTGGCGGTGCTTACGATCCGTGGATGAGCGGCAACGACAGTCCTCGACCACTCCCTCCGCCGGGGTGGTATCGGAGCGGTGACGCGCTGCGGTGGTGGGACGGACTGCGGTGGACGGACCGGACCGAGCCATTGCGCAAAGACGTGGCGAGCACGGGGGACGAGCGGTCGGGGAAGAGCAAGACGCTTCCCGTCGCCATCGTGGTCGGGCTCGTCGCGTTCGTGCTGGGGATCGGCCTGGGTGCTGGATCCTCCACCGACCCTGACGTCGCCGCGTCCAAGCCCTCGGCCACCCCGCCTCCGACCTCGGCCGCAACGACGCCTCCAGCGACGACTTCGCCGCAGACGACAGCGTTGACGGCGCGGCTGAAGGCGAAGACGGCGCAGGTGTCGGCTCAAGAGCGGCGACTCGCTCAGCGGGCCGCCTCCCTGAAGACGCTCGAAGCGAAGCTCGCCAAGAAGGCAGCGTCGCTGAGGGCGCGGGTCACGGAGGTCCGGTCCCGCGAGCAAGCGGTCGCGAGTGCGGAGGCTACTCGCGGTGACGATGCGGGCGACGTCGGCATCGATCCGCTCTTCGGCACCTGCGGGGAGGCGAACGACAACGGCTACGGGTCGTACGAGGCCGGAGTGGATCCGGAGTACTCGCACTACGACGACCGCGACAACGACGGGGTCGTCTGCGAGTACTGACATCGGTCGACCGGCCCGCCGCACCACCGATAGGTTCCGGGCATGGAGAACGCCGGGCGGATCGTCGCTCTCAACCACTTCGGCATCAGCGTGGCCGACCTCGAAGCAGCGCGACGCTTCTGGGCCGAGGGCCTCGGCGCGATCGAGCACGGTGCCTTCGGCTGGCCGGTCGGGACGGCCCCTGCGGACGAGTCCCTGGCCACCGAGGGGACCGCGGCCGACGTGGTGCTGCTCCGGACGGATGCGGCGTTCATGGAGCTCTTCGCGTTCTCGTCGCCGACCCCCGCCGTACGGCCTCCTGGTGCGCCCGGCGTCAAGGGTTTCGCGTGGGCGGTAACGGATCCGGACGAGGCGTACGCCCGCGCGGTCGACGCGGGCGGCACGCCCCTGGGCGACCACCGCGTACGGTGCCCCGATGGCACGCCGGTGACCTTGGTCGCCGCAGAAGGGGTGAGCGGCCTCGTCGGGGTCCTCGTCCAGGTCGCCGACGCCGCGGCGCACGCGGTCCCGCCCATCCCCGGTCCGGTCACGGTCGAGGTGAGCGGTGGCGCCGAGGATGCACCCGCGCGTCCGGTCGACCTCGGGGTCAACCACCTGTGCGTGGACGTCGAGGGCATCGACGCCGTACGGGGCAGCCTCGACGCGACGACGTGGCACCACCCGGTCACCGAGTCCAGCGGTGGCATCGCCGCGGTCTGCTACGGCACCACGAGCGACGGTGTCCTCCTCGAGCTCCTGGAGTCGCGCAGCCCCGACGCGTTCCTGTCCCGGACCCGGCTCACCCACCCCTAGGCTCCGCTCGTCCCGCTCCCACCTGCCCAGGGCGGGTGCTGGGTGCTGCCCGCGCCCCAGCGCGACCAGCCATGTGGTTGACATCACATCCTCCGGAGCCCTACGTTTCTGGAACCCGAATCAGGTTTCAGGTTCGGTCCTTTCAGGGAGGAAAGGCACGGAGATGAGCACACGGAAGAACACTCGCCGCACCCTCGCGGCCCATCGCAGCGCTCGCCGCAGCGCTCACCCTCGCGGCATGCGCTCCGTCGTCGGACGACGACGCCGCGGCTGACGGCGACACGGTCGAGGTCGGAGTCATCACGTCCAAGTCCGGGCCCCTCGCCGCGTACGGCAAGGCCTACCTCGAGGGCTTGGAGGCAGGTCTCGACCATGCGACCGACGGCACGAACGAGGTCGACGGCACCACGATCGAGATCACCGAGGGCGACGACGCCGGCGACGTCGACAAGGCCGTGCAGCTCTCCAAGGAATACATCGGCGACGGTGTGAAGATCATCGCCGGCACGGCGTCCTCCGGCGTGGCGCTCGCGCTGGCCGAGCAGGCCGAGCAGAACAAGGTCCTCTACATCGCCGGGCCCGCAGCAGCCGATGCCGTGACCGGCATCAACGACTACACGTTCCGATCGGGACGGCAGAGCTTCCAGGACGTCGCGACGGCGGCGACCTTCCTCGAGGAGGTTCAGGGCAAGACGATCACCGTCCTCGCCCAGGACAACGCCTTCGGTCAGGGCAACGTCGCCGCGGTCCAGGCGGTGCTGGGTGCCGGCGGCAAGGGTGGGACCGTCAAGCCCGTCCTGGTGGCGGAGGACGTCACGGAGTTCACCTCCTTCGCCCGCCAGGTGGTCAACAGCAAGCCCGACCTCGTCTTCGTCGCCTGGGCCGGTGCGAGCTCGGGCAGCATGTGGCAGGCACTGGAGCAGCAGGGAGTCTTCGACGCTGCACCGGTGGTGACCGGCCTCGGGGACGTCGCCACGTACGGCGCCTACGGACCGGCCTCGGCGAAGATCAACTTCCTGAGCCACTACTTCGGCACCGCGACCGACAACGAGGTCAACAAGGCGCTCGTGTCCTACCTCGAGGAGAACGGCAGCCAGCCCGACCTCTTCTCGCCGGACGGATTCGTCGCCGGACAGATGATCGTCCGCGCGGTCGAGGAGGGCGGCGACGACGTCGACGCGATGGTGAAGGCGCTCGAGGGCTGGTCGTTCGACGGTCCCAAGGGCGCGACCACCATCCGTGCCAGCGACCACGCGCTGGTCCAGGACATGTTCCAGGCCAAGCTCGTCGCCGATGGTGACGCGTTCGTGCCCGAGGTGGCCAACGTCGTTCCGGCCGACCAGGTCGCCCCGCCCGAGGCGTCGTGACGGCGTGACGCAGAGGAGGACGGCGGCGAGATGACGGCAGCAGCAACGCCCGCGCTCGAGGTCCGAGGGCTCGGTCTGCGGATCGGGGGAGCGACCATCCTGGAGGGGATCGACCTCACCGTCGACCGGGGAGCGATGGTCGGGATCATCGGCCCGAACGGCGCAGGCAAGACCACCCTGTTCAACGTGATCTCCGGCCTGACCGCTCCCACCGAGGGCGCGGTGCTGCTCGACGGCGAGGATGTCACCGCGATGTCGGTGCCGAAGCGAGCGCGTGCGGGACTGGGGCGCACCTTCCAGACGTCGAGCCTGTTCCCCGATCTCAGCCTGCTCGAGAACGTCAGGCTGGCGGCGCAGGTCTCACGCGGAGGCAGCCTCTCGGTCGTCCGGTTCCCGCAGCGCAGCGACGCCGCCAGCCGGGCAGCCGTGGACCACCTCGACGAGGTGGGGCTCGCCGGCAAGGCTGACGTCGCCGCCGGCGGCCTCTCGCACGGCGACAAGCGAAAGCTCGAGATCGCCGTCCTCCACTTCGGCCACCTTCTCGCGTACGACACACCCGCGGCCGTGATGGCTGATCCGACCGTCCAGAACGCCTACCTGGGGGCGAGCGCATGACCAGCACGCCCGGTGAGCCGGTGCTCGCCGTCGAGCATCTCCGAGCCGACATCGACGGACAGCAGGTGGTAGAGGACGTCAGTCTCACCGTGCCGTCGTCCGGAGTGACGGCGATCCTCGGTCGGAACGGCGTCGGCAAGACGAGCACGCTCCGCGCCATCCTCGGCCTGATCCACCGCACGGGAGACGTACGGCTCGCCGGCGAGCGCATCGATCGCCTTCCGACGCACACGATCGTGCAGCGGGGCGTCGGCTACGTGCCCGAGGACCGGGAGGTCTTCGCGAAGCTCACGGTCGCGGAGAACCTCCGGCTCGCCGTACGCACGGCGCAACCCCGCCACGATCTCGTGGACGCGCTGTTCCCCGACCTCGTGGGCCGTCGCGACCAGATGGCGGGAACGCTGTCCGGAGGTCAGCAGCAGATGGTGTCGCTCGCCCGCGCCCTCGTCAACGACAACCGCATCCTCCTCGTCGACGAGCCGACCAAGGGGCTCGCGCCACGCGTCGTCCTGGAGGTCACCGACGCCCTCGAGGAGGCGGCGAAGACGGTGCCGATCCTCCTGGTCGAGCAGAACCTCGACGTCGTACGCCGCCTGGCCGGCCCGGCGATCGTCATCGAGGGTGGTCGCGTCGTCCACACCGGCGACGCCACCGCACTCCTCGACGACGCCGACCTCACGACACGGCTCCTCGGCGTCCACGGTGACATCTCGAGCGAGGTGGCGCGGTGAGCACCGTGGTCCTGCTCGCGGTGACGGGTCTCGGACTCGGTGCCCTCTACTTCCTCGTGGCCTCCGGGCTGTCGCTGATCTACGGCCTGATGCACGTGCTGAACTTCGCGCACGGCAGCTTCCTCACGCTCGGGGCATTCCTCGGCTGGATGGTCGCGCAGCGGATCGACGCGACGAGCTGGCTCGGGTTCGCGGTTTCGATGCTGGTGGGAGCGGCCGTCGGTGCGCTGGTCGCGGCACTCACCGAGCTCGTCCTCATCCGCCCGCTCTACGAGCGTCACATCGAGCAGGTCCTGGTCACCGTCGGACTGTCCCTGGCGACGGTGGCCCTCTTCGAGGGCATCTGGGGGTCGGACGCGCGCTTCATCCGCGGGCCGGAGTGGCTGGACCGTACGACCTCGATCGCCGGCGCTGCGATCCCCAACGACCGGTTCGTGGTGATCGCGGTCGCCGGCGTCGTGCTGGTCGCGATCGTGATGTTCCTGCGGCACACCCGCTACGGGATGATCATCCGCGCGGGTGTGGAGAACCGCGCGATGGTCACCGCGCTCGGGATCGACGTCCGTCGCTCGTTCACGCTCGTCTTCACCATCGGCGGGGCCGCGGCCGGACTCGGGGGTGTCCTGGCGTCGCACTACTTCGGCTACGTCTCGCCGAGCCTCGGCGGCTCGCTGCTGATCTTCGCGTTCATCGTCACGGTGATCGGCGGACTCGGCTCGCTCACCGGTGCGGCGGTCGCCTCGGTGCTGGTCGCGCTGCTGCAGCAGTTCGCCAACTACTACCTCTCGGGCACGGGTGACTTCGTCGTCGTGCTCGCGCTCGCTGCCGTCCTGCTCGTACGCCCCACCGGATTGATGGGAGCCCGCGCATGACCCGCCCACCGATCCCCGCCGCCGTCGGCGGCACGGCGCTGATCGTGCTCATGGCGGTGCTGCCGCTGCTCAACGTGCGCGTCCCCGGCATCCTGCCCGGTGCCACCTACCAGCCGGGCGCGTTGAGCCTGCTCGCTCTTTGCATGGTCTTCGCCGCGCTCGCGCTGTCGTACAACCTCATGCTCGGCACTGCGGGACTGCTCTCGTTCGGTCACGCGCTCGCCTTCGGCGCCGGAGCGTACGGCTTGGGGATCGTCCTCGAGCGCACGGGCCTCTCGCTGTGGTCCGCGCTGCTGGTCACGCTGGTCGGCTGTTTCGTGGTGGCCCAGGTGGCGGGCGCGATCAGCCTCCGCGTCACGGGGATCCCGTTCGCCATGGTCACCCTCGCGTTCGCCCAGGCCGCGTCCGTCCTCGTCCGACGTAATCCCGGGGGTTCCACCGGTGGCGACGAAGGACTCAGCCTGGCCACCGCCCAGGTCCCGGAATGGATGGTGGGCGTGGCGAACACGCGGAACCTCTACTGGATGACGCTGGCGATGCTGGTGCTCGTCTACGCGGTCGTCGTGTGGATCGACCGTTCGAGGGTCGGCCACGTCGCGGCGGCCACGCGCGAGAACGAGCTGCGGGTGCGCGTGCTCGGGATCCGGCCGTACGCGGCGAAGCTGGTCGTCTTCACCGTCGCCGGCGTGCTCGCCTCGTTGACGGGTGCGGTCTATCTCCTGCTGCAGAGCGGGACCGTGCCCCGGGTGGTGTCCGCCGATCTCACGATCACGATCCTCGTCATGGTCGTCCTCGGCGGCGTCGGGTCGCGCTGGGGGGTGATCGTGGGCGCCGTCGTCTACACGGTGCTCAACCAGCGGCTGTCCCTGCTCGCACACTCGGACACCGTGGAGTCGCTGCCGGCGGTGCTGCGCGTCCCGCTCTCCGAGCCCATGTTCATCCTCGGCACCGTGTTCATCCTCGTGGTGATGTTCTTCCCCGGTGGGATCGCGGGCGCAGCCCGGGCCACGACCCGCACCCGGACGCGTCGTGAGGGTCGCGACGAGTCTCCGCTGGCAGAGTCGGCAGCATGACGCAGAAGCCGTGGCCGAGCTCCGACGAGGGCGCCCACACGCTCGGGCGGTGGCTGGTCGACCGGTCCCGCCAGGACCCCGACGCCGTGGCGATCGACGACCGCGGCGTCACCATCACCTACGGGGCGCTCGCCCGACGGTCGAGCGATCTGGCGTGTGCCCTGCAGGACGCCGGGTACGCCCCCGGTGACCGCATCGCGACGCTGACCGGCAACTCCATCGACCACGTCGTCGTCTTCTTCGCCTGCGCACAAGCCGCTCTCGCGCTGGTGCCGCTCTCGTGGCGGTTGACCGCGAGCGAGCTCGCAGAGCTCGTCGCGACGGTCGATCCGGCGCTCCTGCTGGTGGAGGACGAGTACTCCGCACTCGGGCGCGAGACCCTGACCCGGCTGCCGACGGTGCCACCGGTGGCCGAGCTCGGCACCACCGGTGTCGAGGCAGCCGTCCCACCGTCGATGGGACTGAGGGGCACCGTCGACGGCGACCTGGTGGCACCACGCCCTGCCCGTGACGACGACGCTCTGCTGGTGATCGTCACCTCGGGGAGCTCCGGACGACCCAAGGCGGTCGTCCTCACCCACGCGAGCTGTTTCTGGAACAACCTGGCGCTCGGCCAGGCGGTGGAGATCACCTCGTCGGACGTCGTGCTCGCGACCCTGCCGCAGTTCCACGTCGCCGCCTGGAACATCCAGCCGCTGCTCGCCTGGCGGGCCGGCGCCACGGTGGTGATCGAGCGCTCGTTCCAGCCCTCCCGGGTGTTGAGCCTGATCAGGGAGCGCCGGATCACGGCGATGATGGGCGTGCCGACGCAGTACCACCTCCTGGCGGAGGATGCGCTCTTCCCCGAGGCCGACGTCTCCAGTCTCTGCGTGGCCATGTCGGGCGGGTCGGCGATGCCGTACCCGCTCTGGCGCCGATGGGCCGACCGCGGCGTGCGGATCACCCAGGGCTACGGGCTCACCGAGGCCGGTCCCAACGTCCTGATGCTGCGTGCCGACGAGGCGGAGGCCCACCCCGGCGCGGTGGGGCGGCCCTATCCGTACGTCGACGTGGGACTGCGGGACATCGCGACCGGCGAGGACGTCGTCGGTCCCGGCACGGGTGAGCTGTGGGTCCGCGGGCCGAGCCTCTTCGCCGGATACCTCGGCGATCCGCGCTCGACAGCCGAAGCGCTTGTCGCCGGCCGGTTGGCGACAGGCGACCTCGCGAACCGCGACGCAGACGGGTGCTACCGCATCGTCGACCGGTTGAAGGACATCTACATCAGCGGTGGCGAGAACATCGCACCCGCCGAGATCGAGGCGGCGATCGCTGCGCACCCGCTGGTGGCCGACGTTGCGGTGGTCGGCGTCCCCGACGACGTGTGGGGCGAGGTGGGTGCCGCGTTCGTGGTGCCGCGGTCGGGGGCTCGCCTCACCGCGGACGAGATCCAGACCTACCTCCGCGGGAGCATCGCGGGTTTCAAGGTCCCCAGGGACGTACACGTGCGCGAGGTGCTCCCTCGCAGCGCTCTCGGGAAGATCGTCCGGTCGCGACTGCGTGAGGACGCCATGACGACAGGGGGACAGAAATGAGCAGTGCCGCCGACGACTTCCGGCTCGACGAGGTGGAGACGGTGTCTTCCGCCCAGGGCCGGCCGCTGGGCAAACGAGGGGAGGCGACCCGTTCTCGGCTTCTCGTCGCGGCCGAGGCGGTGTTCGCCGAGCTCGGCTACCACGACGCCTCCATCGTGAAGATCACCGAACGGGCAGGATGCGGGCTCGGCACCTTCTATCTGTACTTCGATTCCAAACAGGCCCTCTTCGAAGCGCTCGTCGTCGACCTGAACCGCCGCGTCCGGCACTCGATGGCCGAGGCGATGAGCGGCGCGCAGAACCGCCTGGAGGCCGAACGTGCCGGCTTCGAAGGGTTCTTCCGGTTCACCGCCGAGCATCCGGCGCTCTACCGGATCGTGCGGGAGGCCGAGTTCGTGTCACCCGAGATGCTCCGGCTGCACTACACCCGCATCGTGGAGGGCTATCGCGCCGGACTCGCCAAGGCGCAGGCGGCGGGGGAGATCAGTGACATCGATCCCGAGGTCGCGGCGTGGGCGTTGATGGGGATGGGGGAGCTGCTCGGCATGCGCTATCTGCTGTGGGAGCGCGACGCCGACGGAAACCCTCCGGCCGCCGTCCCGGACCACGTGATCGACGAGATGATGCGCCTCGTCAACGGCGGCCTCGCGCCGAAGGAGAGGTCATGACCGACCACCCGCTCGAAGGACGCCGCGCTGTCGTCACGGGAGGGGCCAGCGGGATCGGCCTCGCCTGTGCGCGCGCCCTCGCGGTTCGCGGCGCTGACGTGACGGTCGCGGATATCGACCGGGAGGCGACCGCCCGCGCTGCCGATGCGATCGACGGCCACACCTGGGTGGTCGACCTGGCTGACACGGAGGCCCTCGAGAGCGTGGTCCTCGACACGGACATCCTGGTGAACAACGCGGGGATCCAGCGGGTGGCTGCGATCACGGAGCTCGCTCCCGACGACTTCCGCCTGATCCAGCGCCTGATGGTCGAGGCGCCGTTCCTGCTCGTCCGCGCCGCCCTTCCCTGCATGTACGAGCGGGGATGGGGACGCATCGTGAACCTCTCGAGCGTGCACGGCCTGCGCGCCAGCGCGTACAAGGTGGCCTACGTCGCGGCCAAGCACGGGCTCGAAGGGCTCTCGAAGGTCACGGCGCTCGAGGGTGGTCCGTACGGGGTGACGAGCAACTGCGTGAACCCCGCGTACGTCCGGACACCGCTCGTCGAGAAGCAGATCGGGGACCAGGCGCGGGCGCACGGCATCCCCGAGGAGGAGGTCGTCGAGAAGGTGATGCTCACCGAGACCGCGGTCAAGCGGTTGATCGAGCCGGAGCAGGTGGCGTCGCTCGTCGCGTGGCTGTGCTCCGAGGACGCAGCGATGGTGTCCGGTGCCTCGTACACGATGGACGGCGGGTGGACCGCGCGATGACGCAGCGCTACCGCACCGTCGACGTCCCGGTACGAGGGGGTGACCTGCGCGTCGGGATCTGGGATGCGACCGACATCGCGGCGCCCACGCTCCTGCTCGTCCACGGCGTCACGGCGTCGCACCGGTCGTGGGACCTTCTCGCTGCGCGCCTTCCCGGTGTCCGGCTCGTCGCTCCCGACCTTCGAGGGCGGGGCCGCAGCAACGCCGTCACGGGACCTGCGGGCATGACGGCGCACGCGGACGACCTGGCCTGCGTACTCGATGCCGTCGGTGCCCAGGCGGTGACCGTGGTCGGGCACTCGATGGGCGGCTTCGTCGCCTGCGTCCTCGCTGACCAGCACGCGGAGCGTGTGCGCAGCCTGGTCCTGCTGGACGGAGGGCTGCCGCTGGACGTCCCCGCAGGGCTCGATGCGGACCAGGTGATCGCGATGGTGCTCGGGCCGACCGCGGAGCGCCTCGCCATGGAGTTCGCCGACACCGACGCCTACCTCGGGTTCTGGCGGCGGCACCCGGCGTTCACCGAGGCCTGGTCCCGCGAGCTCGAGGACTACCTGGCGTACGACCTGGTCGGGGAGCCGCCGCGCCTACGGGCGGCGACGAGCTACGCGACGATGGCCGAGGACACGGTGGACCTCAACGGCGGCGCCGCTCCGGTGCAGGCACTGGCACGTCTTCGCCACCGGACCCTGTTCGTCACGGTGCCGCGAGGCCTTCTCGACGACGAACCCGGGCTCTATTCCGACGACCGCATCCCCGCCCTGCTCGCGGGCACCCCGAGCGTCCGGCACTGCCGCGTCGACGGTCTGAACCACTACACCCTGGTCCTGTCCGCGCCCGGGGCGGACGCCGTGGCGGGTCTCATACGCGAGGAGATCGCCGCAGCCTTTCGCTCATCCCGACCGAGAACCTCGACCCCTGACCCGACGCGTCACTAGCCTCGAACGGCTGCACGACTCACCTCGTGCCAGAAGTGAAAGGTGACCACGCCCATGTCGATTCCCGAGGCCTCCGAGCACGTCCCCGAACCCACCCGGCGCACCGTGCTCCGCGGCATCGCTGCGGGTGCTCTCACGCTGACGGTGGCGCCGAGCGCGGTCACCCGCGCGGACGCCGTGACGTGGCGACGCCGGCGGCGACCGAACGTCCTGGTCATCTCGATCGACGATCTCGGCTGGGACGAGATCGGCTGCTGCGGGACGAGCTTCAACGAGACCCCGCACATCGATCGTCTGGCACGCGAAGGCCTGAGGTTCGAGTCGGCGTACGCGGCGGCGTCGTTGTGCTCGCCGACCCGCGCGGCGCTCGTCACCGGCCTCTATCCCGCGCGGACGGGCATCACCGACTTCCTGCGCGGGGAGCCGGCGCCGAGCGACAAGCACCTCTCGACCGACTTCCGCACGGTGCCCGACGTTCTCGGACCGTACGGATACACGACCGGCCTGATCGGCAAGTGGCACCTGACCGAGCGCTACTCCGGCGACTACCGGAGCCGTCCCGGCAACCCCTTCGCGCACGGCTTCGACGAGGCGATCGCCTCCGAGGAGCTGTACATCGGCGACGGCGACTACTTCCACCCGTACTCCTTCATGCCGAGCCTCCCGGCGCGTGAGCCGGGCGAGTACCTCACCGACCGGCTGGCGCAGGAGGCCGTCGACTTCGTCACCCGCCACCGCGACGAGCCGTTCTTCCTCCACCTGTCGAACTACGCGGTCCACACGAGTCTCGACGCGAAGCCCGAGCTCGTGGCGAAGTACCGCGCGAAGCCCGGCGCCGGGGAGTCGCCCAACAGGCCGGTGCTGGCGGCGATGCTCGAGAGCATCGACGACCAGGTCGGGCGCATCGCCGCGACGCTCACCGATCTGGGGATCGCCGAGGACACTCTCCTCCTGGTCACCGCCGACAACGGTGGCCCGTACCGCGACGCCAACGTGCCGCTGCGTGGCGGCAAGGGCGAGCTGTACGAGGGCGGCATCCGTGTGCCGCTGATCGCCTCGTGGCCCGGGACGATTCGCCCCGGACGCCAGGACACGACGCCCACCAGCACGATCGACATCCTCCCGACCGCGCTCGACCTCGCGGGTGGCCGGCCCGGACGCGAGTTCGACGGGAGGAGCATCGCGCCGCTGCTCACGGGTCGAGGCCGGCTCCGGCGCGACACGTTGTTCTGGGTCTATCCCCACTTCATCGGACGGACCCATCCGCACGCTGCGGTGCGGCACGGTCGGCACAAGCTCGTCCAGTACCTGCGTGACGGACGGACGGAGCTGTACGACCTCGCGCGCGACCCCGGCGAGACGACCGACATCTCCGCCGACGAGGTCGTGACCGAGCGGATCCTGCGGGCGATGCTCCGCGCGCACATGGCCGATGTGGACCTGCTTCCGCCAGCGCCGTCGAGGCGCGCCTACCCACGACGCGAGCTCGTCGAGACCTTCGACGGCGACCTGTCGCGCTGGACGACCCTGCCGGTCGGCGCGCGGCTGGGGGAGGTGGGCGTACGGGACGGGCAGCTCGCCGTCTCCGCCTCGCGGCTGACGCACCTCGTCTTCCTCTCCGACGTGTCACCGAACTCCGACGAGGTCGCGCTCGTCCTGGACCCCGGGACGTTCGCGGAGGCGGGCAACCAGGACACGGTGTTCGTCGGATTGGCTGAGGATGCCGACAACTACCTGCTCTTCCGCTACCACAACGGGCTGAACCGGGTCGGCTGGGACCTTCGGGTGGACGGCACGCTCATCACCGCCGGCGCCGAGCCGCTGGGGAACCTCGATGGGACGGTCGACCTCGCGGGAGCAGGTGCTCGGTACGCCTTCGTGCTGCGCGGCACCACCGCGACCGCGTACGCCGACCAGGGGAGCGGGTGGGAGTTCCTCTTCTCCGTCGACGTCGGGGGAGCGATCGACCTCGCGGACCCGGCCGTACGGGCGAGGTACCGGTACGCGACGAGCGTCCGCCTGGACGACGGCACGATCACGCTCGACGGGGTCACCGCGCACCGCCGCTAGGCGAGTCGAGTGTCCACCCAGTGGACGCCCGACTTGAACGGGCCGGCATCCCGACGAACGGTGGGGTGATCTGACCGCCACGGAAGGAGAGCTCATGCTCACCCTCACCGAGAACGCCAGCGACATCGTCACGACGCTCATCAACAAGCAGGTCCCGTCCGAGGACGGAGGGCTCCGCATCAGCGGACCGACGGACGAGGGGTTCGCCATCTCGGCGGTCTTCGTCGGAGAGCCGGGCGACACGCTCGTCGAGTCGGGAGACGCCAAGGTGTACCTCGACGGCGCCGCCTCGCAGGTGCTCGACGACAAGATCCTCGACGCCCAGGTGACCAGCGAGGGCGCCGTTCAGTTCCAGCTCGCCGAGCGTCCGGAGCAGTAGGCACGCCGTACGACACCGTCGTACGAGAGAGCCGCCCGCGGCCTCGGCATCCGTCGAGACCGCGGGCGGTTTCGTCTCGTCACTGCCGATCTGGCCGCAACCGGTCACTTCGTTGTCCACGTCACATCGGGTGGTTACGTTCCCTCGTTGAATCGTTTCTCTCTGAGGAATCGTGCCCAGACCCGCGCCGGATCGCCGTCGCTCTCTCGATCGGGGCCGCATCACCGCTGCTCTCGTCGTGGTGCTCGCACTGCTGTTCCCCGCACTCAACGCCGCCCCCGCTGCCAGAGCCGCTGATGCGAGCGCGTCGTCGAAGAGCGTGACGATCGTCGACCTCCAGGTCGAGAAGAAGGCGGCGCCGATCGGTGTCGACGTCGACAAGCCGCGCTTCAGCTGGGCATTCGCGACCAGACCAAGACAGCTCCTGCCAACCCGCCCGATACTGACGTCGCAGCCGCGCTCGCCCTGCTCACCCGCAAAGCGAGCTGGGTCACGGCAGACAGGGTGCGGGCCGGCCTCAACCTCCAAGGGGCTCGCCTCGTCGGCGCTGACCTCGTCTTCACCAGGCTCTGGGCGCCAACCTCTGGGGCACCGACCTCACCGCCGCCAACCTGTACGGCGCCGACCTGCAGCCGGCCTTGCTCGTCGACGCCAAGCTCCCCGACTCCAACCTCAGCGATGCCAACCTCACCGCCGCCAACCTCACCGGCGCTGACCTCACCGGCGCTGACCTCACCGGCGCCGATCTCACCAACGCCAACCTCACCAACGCCAACCTCACCGGTGTCACCGGTTTGGGCAGCGTGACCGGTTTGAAGAGTGTCACCGGGCTGGAGAGCGCTAAAGGGCTGCCGCCGGACTTCCTGCCGTCGACGACATGACCCTGACCTCAGTGACGAACCCCTGGTCGTCGGCAGCCAGTTGTCAGGCTGCGGCGCCCATGCGGATGCGGTGGACCCGCTCGAGGGAGGCCGCACCGTGCCGCCAACGCACGAACTTCACCAACGGTTCAGCAAGGCCCGCCGGGCGACCGTCTGATCTGCTTCACGCTCCACCACCGTGCGCCTGGCCCGATCGGCAGCTGGTGCGATGTAGCTGGCCGCGACCATTGATGCAGTCGTAATCCCTAATGCCACGTCGCCGCCGCGCTGGAAGCCCTGCACCAGCGCAACGATGCCGAGCACGATCCGCAGGTGCCAGGCCAGACCGCCGCCGGGCACCCACGCGAACACACGCGCCACCTGACGGACTGCCAGAACCACGAGCGTCAACGGGAACGCCCACAGGCGTGCGGCGAGATCGAACCGGGCGGGACCGACGTGCTGGCTGGCAACGGCATGCCCGATCGCGGTGGCCGCATCCACCGTTGTGGTCGGTGCTCGTACAGGCTTGTCAGCAGCCATGGCTCGACGATGACGGTGTTTCGTCCGATCGGGGTGGCAGGTCTCCCGTCGGTGACGGTCACGCGCACCAACACCCGCAGCGGGGCGAGGTCGAGCTTCCCGACACGGAGCAGGGCCGGGCCGAGGAGCGCCCGTTCGCCCGGGCGCAGGCCACGGGCGAACCCGAACACCCGAGCCGCCGCCGGCTCCCACCTGCCGCACGCCAGGATGACAGAGGCCAGCAGGGTGCCGAGGAACGCGAGTACCAGGCCTGCACCTGGCGGCATCCCCAGTCCGAGGACACCGATGAAGCCGCTCGCGAGGCCAGCTGGGACGACCGCGCAGAGCCTGATCAGCGTCGTCGAGGTTCGCATCTCGCCCTCCTTCTGCAGCACCGTTGGAGCTGGTTCGTGCCACAGTCTGGACCGGCGCGCCGGCATCGTCGCCCGGCCGCTCAGATGCCTGTGGACACCGCTGCGTTATCCACAAGAACCAGCCGTCCAGGCGGGTGTCATGGGCGGTCCACCGCCCTCGGTGATGCGACGGGCATGCTCTCAGGCGAGGGTCTGAACCGCGGGTGGATCCAAGGACCAGACCTTTGTTCGGCTGCGACGCCCGCACGAGGTGCGAGTCGTCGCAGCCGGATCCATGGCCATCAACGCGGGCGCAGCCGATCACATGGCGAGGAGGTAGGTCATGCCTTCCTTCCAGTGATCCCTGATGAACTTCAGGACCACGTCAGTGAGCTGGTCCACGAGGGTGGTGCTACTGGGCCAGCCGATCTCCCCACCGAGCTCCCGGGGGAAGTGGATGAGGGGTTCCTTGGCGACCCGGTTGTAGATGGCGACCCAGTCACCGGACCGAACCGGGGTTCCCCGAGGTCCACCGAGGATCTCCCACTCGAACTTGGGCTTCGTCGACCACTTCAGGTCGACGCCCACTGACCGCTGTGCGTTGCGGATGTAGGAGGGATCGGCGCCGTAGCCCAGAGCGAACACGTCGCCGTACCTCAGCGGCGACTCGTCGTTGTGCGGGCGGGTGAAGAACCAGCGCCTCACTCGCTCCGCGGTCGTCGCGGAGGCGTCGGAGGTAAAGCCGAGGTTGATCCCGAAGAACATGTGCTCCCACTGCAGGAACTTCTTGGTGTTGCTGTTCTTCAGGTTGGTGTTGCGCGATGCCGGCCCCTCGAAACTCCTCTTCGGGAGCAGTGCGTGGTGCTGATGGTTCGGATCGAACATCCACTGCTTGAGGTGGCTGGCGGCTTTCACAGTGGTCGCCGGGACGGCCTGTGCAGTGAAGGACGGGTTCGGGTGTCCGGAGACAGCGTTCGTCGCCGCCTGGGTGGTCGTGTCGGTGGTCATGATGTTCTCCTGTGTGAGGACCGGGATCGGAGGCAATGCCTGTTGTCCCGGTCTGGGATGGGTTCGGCATCCGTGTGGTTGCCGAGCTTCTATCCCTAAGGCGTGACTCGCTGTGCCCTGTTGTGACCGACGTGACGGGGTTGGACACCGTGTGCCGCCCACCACCCGGTTCGACACCTCGAGACGGGGCGAATTCTCCGCGAGCTGCTCGAGAGTCTTGGGGTCTTAGGTGGGCCGGTAAGAGCAACACGCGCCGGTGCTGACGGCGACCTTGAAGTGGTCGCCGACGACCGGGTCGGCCTGCCCGATGCGGGCCAGGGCCCGACGGATCGCCTTCTGCACCGAGGAGCGGGCTCGCTCGGCGTCCTCTGTGAACCCTCGTGTGCGACCGCCCAGGCCGGTGGCGTGACTGAGCTCGCGCAGCAGCCAGTCGAGCTCGGACCTGGCCTGCTCGGCATCGCCGTCCAGCTCGGCGTCCTCGATCTGCTGCTCGAGTTCACTGATCCGCTGGCGGTAAGCATTTCGCGCCTCGTCGTCGATGAGCTCCTGGGCTGGTGCCGTCTGGCGCAGCTGCCCTTGGACCAGGGTGAGGACAGGAATCTCGACGCCGGGGTTCGCGACGAGTGTCGCTAGGTAGGTCACGCCGAGACTGTCAGGCACCTGGACCTGTTTGCCTTTGGCACGGATCCGCCAGCCGGCGCCGGACCGGACGCATGTTGCCGTCGCGAAGCCCGCACGTTCGTCAGTGTTCCTACCGCCCTCGCTGTGATGGTGCTTGGACGATTGTTCGGCTGTGTCCCACCGGGCGACCCAGCCGTCCATTCCGAGCGCGGCCGCCTCAGTGCGGGCTTGGGTCCAGTGCCGTTGCGCATCGTGACGGTCGCCGAGGATGGACAGCGACTCTGCGAGGCCAGCTTCGGCCAGAACGTGGGCCGGCCGGTGTCCGAAGTCCTCATTGGCAGCTAGGGCGGCCCGGTAGTGCACGGCCGCATCGTCGGTCCTGCCGAGCGCCATGGCAGCGGCTCCGAGCGGGTAGTGGGTCGAACCGAAGCAGGTGACGGCCAAACTCGCCATGATCGGCAGATGCGCATACGGCAGCAGCAGGGCGTATGCCTCCTGCGCCGCCTCCGCGTCGTGCAGGAGGCGTGCCGCGATTACGGCGCCGTACATCGTGGACAGCCACAGGCTGTTGTGCCGCAGGGTGCCCAACGTCGGGCGTCGTAGGCGCCGCAGCGCCGTCGCCGCCGACCACGTCTCACCTGACATGGCCGCCACGGTTGCCAGCGCCCCGAGGAACGCGTCGTTCGGCTCAGAGAGCACCGGGGAGGCGACCATGTCGCGCAGGAAGGGAACGAGTTCGGCTGCGCGTCCCTGGTAGTACCGGATGGTCGTCAGGTGGGCTCCGTGCCAGCCGAACACATCGGGGTCACCCGCTCGACGTCCCAGGTCTGCGCACTCCTCGGCGAGCATCTCCGCGCGTTCCAACGAGCCTTCGCGGATCGAACCCATGACTTCCATAGCTGAGAGGACGTAGCTCATCGCCACGTGGGGCCGCGCCTCCAAGGCCGCACGAAGCATCGTCAGCGCCCGTTCCGCGTGCGGGTGGCCTGCCAGGTAGAGGTTCGTGGCACGCCACAGCAAGCCGCGGCACTCCTCGAAGGCGTCCTGCTCTGCGCCGGCGACAGCGAGCAGTTCCTGGCCCAGCTCCAGGCGTAACCCGATGTGTGCGGGTCCCAGCAGGCAATGCTGGGCGAGGTGGAGGGTCTCGGCGAGGATCGTACGGTCGCCGCAGGCGCGCGCGTCCTCCAGCGCCTGCATGACCGCGGTGCGCTCGCCGGTCTCGTAGTCGTCCTCGGCGGCCCCCCGTGCTCGGAGACGAAAGGCAAGAAGCGAGGACTCGTTGAGGCCGTCAAGGGCGATGCGGCGCCAGGACGCAACCAGCGCCTGCATGACCGGGTCGCGTTGTTCATGGATCCAGAACCCGCCGATGCCGATCGCGGCGAGCCCAAGCTCGGGCATCATTTCCCGCGCAGATGCCAGGCGGCCGGCCTGCTCGAACTGCTCGCGCGCGCGCTGCAACTCACCCGACCCGCGAAGCGCTTGGAGTCCGCCCGCGAGGAGCCGGGCCACCTGCTCGGCATCGCCGTCGCTCGGTGAATCTGACGTCCGACCACTCCTCGCACCTGTGGCGTCTCGGCGTGTCCCACCAGAGACTCGTGATCCCATTCTGCTACACGTGGAGACAATCGCGAGCGCCCGTCGACGCTGGTCTCCGGCATGTTTGAGGCTTCTCGGTCGTCCATGGTTCGCAGCCGGTGTAGTGCGGGCTCGGTCGGGCCATCACGTCACCGCCTCGAAGTGGAGGAGGTCCCGGTCTGGCCTGAGGGGTAGACGACGTCCACTTTCAACCCGGCCGGGGGCGTCGTGGGGAGCGGGGGAGTGACAGCGACGAGTCGGGTGAGGCGCAACTCGAGGCGCGAACGGCTCTTCATCAGGTCTCCTGCGTGGCTAGCGGTCCGTGAATGGGCGGGGGAGATCCTGGCCGGCGCCGGGGACGCTGGGCCTCGCCGAGGCGGGGTCTTCTGTCACCTGTCGCGCCGGCGTGACAGGGGCACCGCTCCCAGCGCAGGCGGCCGCGGCCGCGGCGAGCACCGATCCCGAGCGTGTGGTCGTACGCTCCGGCGACACGTTGTGGGCGATCGCCGGCTACACCCTCAACGACCCGACCCGCTACCGCGAGATCGTCACCGCGAGTCGGTCCAAGCAGCCCGACGGTTCACACCTCGTCGACGCCGACCGCATTCAGCCCGGATGGACCCTCGCGGTACCGCTTGGTGCCGTTCGCGCCCGAGTCGCATCCCAGCGATCCAGCACGCGATCGAGCAAGCGCAGCGCACGAGCCCAGCGACCGAAGGCGGCGCACATCGTGTCGCCGGTGAAGCGCTACCGGATCACCAACACCTTCGGAATGCGCAAGAGCTACTACGCCTCCGGCCAACACACCGGCCTCGACCTCGCCGCACCTACCGGCACACCGGTGCGCGCCATCAGCGCCGGCACCGTCACCGAGGTCGGATGGGGAGGCGCCTACGGCAACCTCACCCAGATCCGTCACCAGCGAGGGTTCTCCAGCTGGTACGCCCATCAGAGCCGTCAGAGCGTCACCGTCGGACAGCACGTCGAAACCGGCCAGAAGATCGGGACCGTCGGCTCCACCGGCAACTCCCAAGGCCCGCACCTGCACCTCGAGATCCGGGTCAACGGCCGTCCGGTCAACCCTGCCGCATACCTGCGCTGAGCAGCCCTGCGCCGGTCCACGAACGGTTCATCCGACCGAGTGAGCGGGGCCGACACACAGAAGCGCCCTCGGCTGGTGGCTGAGGGCGCTTCTCGCGGCTGGCTGGTGAGGACTCCGCGAAATCCCCTTGGCGCAGGTCAGCACCGTGACGGCCTTGTGCCCAACGATCGGCAAAGCCGGCTAGCGTGGACCGGAAGTGATTCTCAGGGTCGCTCGTCCTCGACGATGACCCTAGTGGGCTCATTGCCGTCGAGGAGGTCGACGACACCGGGGACAACAGTGGCCACGAATGTCACCGCGACGGCTACTCCGGCGATCAAGTTCGAGATCTTCGCGTGTCGGTTCGAGATCTTCGCCTGTCGGGCAGACTCCTTGGCGGCAGCATCGGCATCGACGGCGAGGACCGCTGCCTTACCGGTGACCTCGTCGCGGGCAGAGTCGAAATCACGAGCGGCGTTCGACTGGAGTGCCTCGAACTCATCGCCCGACGGCGACTGCACTACATATGGCGGCGCGTCCGCGTCCACGTCCGCCGACGCGGACGTCGCCTCACCGAACGTCATCTCATCGGACGCGATCGCGTCGAGCGCATCACGCTTCTCGCGGGCTCGCCCGAGTCGATTGAGCGACGCGAGCAGGTCAGCGCGCGGATCTGGACGCGGATTCACGAATGCCTCGGGGTAGTCCTGGCGGAGTCGCTCCTCGAGGGCTTCGCTGAGGCTGTGCCATGCCGCCCGGGTCGGCGACACCGGGTCTTCGGCCGGATTGTCGTCGTCGGGGTCCTCAGGCGTAGTCGTCATGGGCACGACGTAGGGCACCTGCCGCCTCTTTGAGGAGCGCTTGTGCAGCTCGGCGCCCGGACATGGAAGACCCCGCTCCCCAGACCTCGTTTGGAGTGGGGAGCGGGGTAGTTCGGGAGTCGCGCCTTACGGCCGTCGGATCTCGAGGCTGCCGTCGGTGCCGACGGTCGCCTCGAGGTGCTGGCCCTGGCACTGGAGCGGGCCGAGAGCAGAAGCGGCCCATTCGACAACTTCGCCGACAGTGAGCGGGGTGACTGGCGCCCCGCCGATCGTCATGCCGGTAGCGAGGGCCGTCGCACCGGCGCACTCGACACACACGAAGGGGTCATAGGCGCAATAGAGCCGGTCCGGCTTGAGCGCGGGTTGAATATCGGGGTGCGGAGTCCGTGTCGTCTTCGTCATGTATAGGACTATACATCTTTGTATAGTCCTATATAACCCCGTATAGTGGTGGACGTCGACCGGAAGGGGCTCGAATGGAAACCAGGGACCTGATCGGCGAGGCGAACAGCCTCGCCGACGAAGCACGTCGCGCACGCGCGGCGCTCGAGGAGGTTCGTGGGCGCCAGCGAGCACACGCACGCACGATGCTTCACAACGGGGTGATGAAGTCGAGAGTGGCCCGCGAGCTCGACATCACCCGCGCCACCCTCGACTCCTGGATCGACGAGGACAAGTCCTGACGAGGCCCGTCCTGTAGGCCGCGGTGCAGCAAGTGAGTTCAATGGTGCGACTCGTCGACCCGTGAGTAGGCAGGTCGCGTGGATGGCGTGCGGCACGCGGCGAGGTGGTCCACTCGCAAGCTGCGTGGGCACTCCGGGCATCCGGTTCCGCCGCGAGTGCGATTGCTCACGGTTGTTTCCCACTCGTGTCCCCACGCGCATCGCCAGCGGCATCTGTCGTGGCTGGCGGCCTTAAGCCGGTCTGGCTCGCGGTCAGGGTGTGTGAGGTTTTCGAGGAACTGCTTTGCGACATCGGGAAACAGATCGAGCAGGGAACGGCCCGGTGCAGGTACTGACCGGGCGTGCCCCGTACGGCGGCGACCGCACGCCGGACACCCCGTCCCGGCGAGCGCACGAGAGGCGACCGTGGTCGTCCATTCGTGTCTGCACTCTGCACATCGCCACTTGGCTTTCAAGTTGGAGCCGACCGAAATGTCGGCAGGGGAGCGGTGCGGCCGGCCGATGATTTCCACGAACTCATCGGACAGTCGCGACGCGTGGTCGGCGAGGCTCGTGCCACGAGCGGCGTCTCCGCGGCTGCGACAGTCACCTCTCTTTGCCGGGGCGCACCGCGGGCAGCCCCGACCACGGACACGCGCCGCCGGCGCGGCCTTGTACTCGTGGCCGCAATCTGGGCAGCGCCAGACACAGATGAAGTTGCTCGAGGGCCGGAGATCAGCAGGTGAGCGGTCGGGCCGGCTACAGGAGACGAACTCGACCGCGATCTTCGGATGGAGGTCTGCCAGTGATCCGCCGGCCGGTGCAGTAGAACGGCTTCGACCCACCTTCTTGGCGGCACACTCGGGACAACCGGAGCTACCCAGGCGCCGGTGGCCCGCACCACGTCGCGATCTACGTCGGCGGTGACCGGATCCTCCATGCACCTCGGACCGGTGACGTCGTGCGCTACGGGACGATCGGCGAGTTCTCGGGCGAGGTCATCACCGTTCGCCGGCTCACCTAACCCAGACTGCGGCAGCATCTCGAACAGATTCGCGACACCGCGCCTGAGCCTTCGCCTGCGCGCAACTTGCACCGGATCAGGCCCGTGTTCGGCGCGGTCGTGCCGAGATCCGATCATCGGCATGGCAACGTGGCGGCCATGGCCTCGCTGATCCTGATGGGCGATCCACGCGTCGCGGAAGTACCAGCCGAAGATTGTGGGGAGAAACTTGTCGACTCGCGTGAGTTGTCCTTGGCCACAGACCCCGATGAGAACCCTCAGAACCCGCTGTACTTTCTTCTCCGCGCCTCAGTCGCCGAGCGCTTGCTCAAGGCCGAAGAGCAACTGCCCACCGGGATACGGCTACTCCTTGTGGAGGGTTACCGGCCCTACGAGCAGCAGGCGTTCTACTTCAACCGCCGTAAGCAGCGCTTGATGGACGCCGAACCGGAGCTGTCTGAGTCAGGGGCACATATGGCAGCAAGCGAGTTCGTATCGCCACCGGACATCGCCCCCCACGTGTCTGGAGCGGCCGTGGACCTGACGCTGATTGACGCGCAACGCATGCGCTTGGACATGGGCACGGCAATCGATGCGCGACCCGAAGACTGCGACCAAGCCTGCTACTTCGCTGCGAAGAACATCTCGCAGGAGGCACGCCAGAACCGCCACGTCCTGGCATCGGCCATGCACGCGGCCGGATTCGTGAACTACCCGACCGAGTGGTGGCACTGGTCCTACGGCGACCGATACTGGGCCCTCCTCACAGGTCGCTCGCAGGCCATCTACGGCGCGGCGAGAGTCAGTTGATCCGCTCGGACAGCCGTGATCCGCACACATCCGCTGAGTCGCTGACGTCCCCCTCATACGGGCTCCCGGGCCGAACATCGGCCGCCTGACACCAACAGAAGCATCAGAAATCGATCGGGATTCGATGCTCACCTCAGGGACATGCCATTCCGATCCGCGATTCGCAGCAATGTCGGGCCCGACTTCGGCGCGATGGAGGCGCCGGTGACCTCCGAGCTGTCGTCGGCGCATTGTTGACGTACGGCCTGATCATCGCCGTGCTGATGCTGATGCTGATCGTCTCCGCGATGACATGGGCCATCTCATCGAGCTCGGGCAGCTGGCACACGGCGCAGAAGGCCAAGCTCGGCTGCTTCGTCGCGATCGGTGGCGCCACCCTCACCGGCGCTGCACTCACCTGGGCCAACTGGCTGCTGGATATCGGACCGCACCTCTAATACGTCCGCACATGACGTCAGGAGTCTTTCCGATGAACCTTCCTGCAGCAGCCCTCCTGCTTCCTCTCGACATCGAGATCGACCCGAACTCCAACGGGCTCCCCGGCATCGGCGAGCTCAAGCAGCTCGTCGGCGCCTCGATGACAGTCGGGCTGATCCTGGCCGTACTCGCTCTCATCATCTCCGCGATCGTGTGGGCGCTCGGCGCGAACTCGGGCAACCCGCACCTCGCGGGCCGCGGCAAGCTCGGCGTACTCGTCGCCCTCGGAGCCGCGATCGTCTGTGGCGCCTCGGTGACGCTCGTGAACTTCTTCTGGAACGTCGGCCAGCAGGTCTGAGGGAGAACGTCATGGGTGTCTGCGATGTGCCGGTGATTCACGAGGTCTGCAACGCCGCCGGGGACGCGGCCGGTGCGGTAGTGACCGCGCCGTTCGACTGGCTCGCGCAGGGCATGGGCGGCGCGGCCGAATGGATGTTCACGTCCGTCTGGAAGGTCATCGACACCACGACGTACGTCGACGTGACCAGCGGCGCGTACACGAAGGTCTACAACATCATGTTCGGTGTCGGGGTCTTTGTGATGCTGGGGTTCTTCATGCTCCAGGTCATCGGCGGCATGATCCGCCGCGAGCCGGCCGCGCTGTCCAGAGCCGCACTCGGGCTCGCGAAATCGATCCTCGGCTCCTTCGTCGCGCTCGCCCTGCTCGCGACCGCGCTCGAGATCACCGATCGGCTCTGCATCGGCATCGTCAACGCCGCCGGCACCAATATGAACGAGATGGGCGACAAGGTCGCCGTACTCGCCGCCGGACTTGGCACAGTCAATCTCGCCGCGCCCGGGGCCGGCGCGATCCTGACGATCTTCCTCGCCAGCCTCGCCATCATGGGCGCAATGGTGGTGTGGATCAGCCTCCTCATCCGCAAGGCGCTGCTGCTGATCGCGATCGTTTTCGCGCCGATCGCTCTCGCCGGATCGACCTGGGACCACACACGCTCGTGGCTGGCCCGGTGGGCGAGCTTCGTGATCGCGATGATCCTCTCCAAGGTCGTCCTCGTCGTGATCTTCCTGCTCGCGACCGCACAGGTGTCCGCGCCGATCGACGCGGACCTGGAGTCGGTGAGCCAACCGATGGCCGGCGTCGTGTTGATGCTGATGGCCGGGTTCGCGCCGTACCTGACCTACAAGGCCATCGCCTTCATGGGCTTCGACACGTACCACGCGATGTCGGCCGAGCAGGAGGCCAAGGCGTCCCTCAACCGGCCGATGCCGATCCCGCTCTCCCGGCGCACTGGCAGTGAGCCGGCCAAGGTCCTGGGCGACAGCGGCGCAGGAGGCGGTGGCACTGGCGGTACGGGGACTGGCAGCTCGCCCGTGACCGCGGGACCGTCCGCTGGCGGCCCCTCGAGTGGTGCAGGTGGCGTTGGCGCAGGGACCGGGAGCGCCTCGGGAGGCGCAGCGGCAGCAGGCGGAGCGGTTGCTGCCGGGGCGGTGGTCGCGAAGGAGGCGGCAGCAGCCGGTCCTCGGCTCGGCAACTTCGTCGCTGCCCAGGCGACCGGACACGCAGAGGCGCACGAGTCGGCCGCACCATCGACCGTCCCGCCCCCGGTCGCAGATTCGACACTGGCCGACACCGCTGGAAAGAAGTGATCGGCTGTGGCCACGACGACCGGTGAGCCGAAGCTGACCCCGATCAAGTTCTCGCGCCTGACCAAGCGCGGCGTACTGCTCGGATTGTCCGGACCTCAACTCGTGATGGCCAGTCTCGCCTCCGGCACCTTGATCATCGGTCTCTACGTCGGCGCCGTGGTGATGACCTTCCCGCTCATCCTGCCTTTCGTCGCACTGGCATTCGTCGGCGTCGGAGGGCGCAAGCTCATCGAGTGGGCGCCGATCGGCGCGCGGTGGCTCTGGCGATCCACCGGCGGACAACTGCTGTACCGCCGCCGGATCGTGAAGCCGCGCCCCGCCGGCGCACTGGCGCTGCCGGGCGATGCGGCTCGGCTGCGGCAATGGGTCGACCCCGAAACCGACGCCGTCATGGTCCACGACCCGCACGGTTCGACCCTGACCGCGATCGTCGGCGTCTCCCACCCCGCGTTCGTGTTGCTCGACCCTGCGGAGCAGGAGCGTCGCGTTGTCTCGTGGGGCCGCGTCCTCGCGACGGCATGCCGCTCCGGGCGCACTGGCCGGCGCCGGATGCGCTCGCTGTGGCCCACCGAGGAAACGGCGCAGGCCCTGGGGTCCGCGGCCGCGTTGTGGCGGCAAACCCTTCGAGGTCGTCCGAAGCGTCGCCACCTTGCCCCCGCCCGTACGGCCCGAGCGGTGGCGGACGTCGCGACGACCTGAGCGGTGGGGAGGCCGTGCTGACCGCGTCGATGGACCACCATGCACCGGTACCCCAGGGCGGCACGCCGCCGAGCCGACGACGGACCGGGGCAGACCCCCGTGACCGCGACGCGTGGTTCCGCAGCGTGAGGCGGTAGGAGTTGGCACACTGCCCACATGGACATCGATATCACCAGCCGCCCTGGCTACGCCGCTGCCGTCTGCACCCTCTCGCCCGGCGAGTCGGTCAAGGCCGAGGGTGGAGCGATGATGGCGATGTCGTCCAACGTCGAGATCCAGACCTCGACCGGCGGCGGCATGCTCAAGGGTCTGCGTCGAGCGGTGCTCGGTGGCGAGTCGTTCTTCGTCAACACCTTCACTGCGCAGGGTGGGCCGGGCACGATCACCTTCGCGCCCGTGCTGCCCGGCGACATCGTGACGTGGACGTTGAGCGGAGAGACCGTGTTTCTCCAGTCGGGGGCCTACCTCGCCGCCGGACCCGAGATCGAGGTCGACAGCAAGTGGGGCGGCGCGAAGACATTCTTCGGTGGCGAGGGTCTGTTCATGCTCCGCTGCACGGGCACTGGGCCGTTGCTCGTCGCGAGCTACGGCGCGATCGAGACGATGGACCTCGCGCCGGGGGAGCGGCACGTCGTGGACACCGGTCACCTCGTCGGCTGGAGCGAGGGGGTCGACTTCAAGGTGCGCAAGGTTGGCGGCTGGAAGTCGACGCTGCTCAGCGGGGAGGGTTTCGTCGTCGACCTGACCGGCCCCGGACGGGTCTATCTGCAGACGCGGAGCCAGGATGCGTTCCTCGGCTGGCTGATCCCGAAGCTGCCGCGGGACACCAGCTCGAACTGACACCCGCTCACCGTGCCGGGTCGACCGAGGGAGCAGGACCTCGCGTCTCGGGGTCGGCGTTGACCCAGTCGGTGATCGCGTTGCCGATCTCGTCACCGCGAGGTGTCGTGTTGAGCCAGAAGAGGTCCCCTGGCATCACATCGACGTCTCGCCTCGAGCCCCAGTCGCGAGCCACGCGTACGATCGCCTCCCCGTCGGTTGCGTCCCACCGGACGAAACCCTGTCCGCTTCTCACATCTCCCAGCTCGATCAGTCCACCCGCCACGAGCCGTGCGATCACGCCGACGCACAGGTCGCGCAGATCGGCGAGGTCGAGCGGGAGGGACGCTGCCATCACCCGGGCGGTTCCGATCACGTCGCTCGCGTAGACCCAGTCGTCGGACGCACTCATCAGAAGATCCTGTTCGAGCGTCAGTCCCTGATCAGTTCTCACTCGACGTGCACCTTTCCTTTTGCGCCACTGGGATATCGGACGTCGATGGTGGGTCCGCCGCTCTTGGACCCGCCACGGATTCCCACGAGGACGCCGTCGGGTCGCCTCATCATGATCCCGTCGTATCCTGCGACGTCGGCCGGTGTGGCTCCCCTCGCGATTCGAGCGTAGAGCGCGTGCAGCTCGGCATCGTCCCTGACGACGCGGACCTTCTTCTGGATGCCGTGTGGGAGCTCATCGAGGACGTCGGCGACGTCGTCGACGTAGTTGCTGGTGTCCTTGACGTCGTCGGCCTTCTCGAAGGCTCTGAGCAGCTTGCGGAGCTTGAGCAGCTTGCCGACCGGCAGGACCGAGGCGGCCTCGACCAGGCAGTCCGCGACGTTGCCGGTCTCGGGAAGACAGGCGCGTGGATCGCCCAGCAGGACCGTCAGCGCCGTGATCGCGGCGGGGTCGCCGCCGCGCCGGGGCCGTGCCACGGGCGGCGCGTACGAGGAAGGCACGGGGCCGAGCCCGCCGAGCCGTCGCCAGCCGTCGTCCGACGGGCCGGCGTCGAGGAGCCTGGCGAGCTGCCGCGCGGCGTCGTCGAGCGAGCCCTCCAGCACGGCGTGCCGGTGATGAAGGTCGGCGGTCGTCGCCGCGCGAGTATCGGCGGCGGCCGCGTCGTACTTCGCGTTGAGCGCCTCCACACCTGCGTCGTAGATCGTCACGCTGACAGCCCAGGCCCGGACGACGGTCGCCGCGTATCGGGAGCGCTCGTCGACCTGGCCACCCAGCGCCATGACCGGCCCCGCCCCCAGCGGGATGGCTGTGAGGAGCGACCCGTCGACGTGGGACGAGGCCGCCACGACCCGGCGGACCGTCTCGTCCACGACGGAGCCCACGGCAGTGGCGCGGCCCTCGATCTTGCCGGCCGAGGCAAGGATCTGCTCGGGTGACGCGGGGTACGGGTCGAACAGCGGCATGCGCCGAACTGTCCCGCGAACCGACCGTCACGCGTCAGCGTTGTCCACAGCCTCCCTCAGGCGGTGCGCCCGCGGTTGGGGGTTGCCAAGATCGACGAGTGCGACGAACCTTGGCACAACGATCCTCACCCCTGGAGGCAGACCGTGGTCCGATCCATCCGTCATCTCGTCGCAGCACTTGCCCTCGTGATCGCCACCACCACGCTCGGCGTGGTCGCCACGGCCGGTCCGGCCTCTGCCGACGCCTGCTACACGTGGTCCCGCACGCTGTCCCAAGGATCGACGGGTGACGACGTCCGTCAGCTCCAGATCCGGGTGTCGGGCTATCCCGGCTCCGGGGGTGTCCTCGCCCTCGACAGCAGCTACGGCCCCGCCACCAAGGCGGCCGTCACGCGCTTCCAGCAGGCGTACGGTCTCACTGCCGACGGAGTCGCGAACGCCCAGACGTACTCCAAGATCTACGCGCTGCAGGACGACGACTGCACGCCGGCCAACTTCAGCTATGCCGAGCTGAACCGGTGCAACAGCACCTGGTCGGGCGGGGCGGTGTCCGCTGCGACGGCACGGGCGAACGCCCTCGTCACGATGTGGAAGCTCCAGGCACTCCGCCACGCCTTGGGTGATCGACCGCTGACGGTCAACAGCGGCTTCCGCAGCACGTCGTGCAACAGCGCGGTCGGAGGAGCGTCCAACAGTCGGCACCTCTACGGCGACGCCGCCGATCTCGGTGCCGGCTCCCAGGGGTTCTGCACGATCGCGAAGCAGGCACGCAACCACGGGTTCGCGATGATCCTGGGGCCGGGCTACCCAGGCCATGACGACCACGTCCACGTGGCAGCACCCGCGTCGCGCTTCTGGTCCGCACCCACCTGCGGCATCTGATCCGCCCGTCTGGCGGGCGTCACAGATGCCCGCCAGGCGGGACAGCGCTCACGGGTGGATGATGTCGATCTCGGTGATCCGCGAGCCGAAGTCGCGTCGGTTGATCGTCACGAACTGGTCGGCTCCCGCGGTGATCGCGGTGGCGAGGTGCAGCGCGTCGGGAGTCTTGAGCCGGTGCCGGAGCTTGAGGGCGGCAGCCACCACGGCGACGTCCTGAGTGACGGGGAGGAGCGCGAGCCGGCCAAGGATCGCGATCATGCGGAGGCGCTCGTCACGACGGTCGTCGGCGACCGTGAGCGCCTCGGTGAAGAGCAGCGTCGATCCGATCCCGACCGGCACGTCGGGAGACGAGGCGTCGATCGCGTCGAGCAGGATCGCGCCCCGCTGGTCGGCGACCGCAGCACAGATGACGACGCCAGCGTCGAAGGCGACCGTCACCAAGAGTCTCGGTCCGCGCGGAGCGACCGGACCGCGGCGTCCGCATCCGCCTCTCGGGGCGCGCGGGGAAGCGGGAGCCCTCGATAGCTGTCGACCTCGTCGGCGATGGCGTCGGCCGCCGCGAAGAGATGGTCCGCGCGTGCCGCTCGTGCCGTGCGGGGAGGGGAGAGGCGGGCCACCGCGCGGCCGTGGCGGGTGATCGTGATCTCCTCGCCGGCCTCGACGCGGTCCAGCAGCGCCGCCAGCTGGGCCCGCGCCTGACTCATCGTGACGGTGGACATGTACAACAACGTACAGCGATGTACACACGGCGGACGTCGCGGGTCGACCGCGGGAGTGGAACGTGGTGTCCGTGCTCCGATACGGTGACGCGCACCCCCGCCCGCCACGGGAACGCTCGACTCCCGTGACTGCCCTCCGCCAAGGACTCCCGCATGCTCGACGACCACGCCACCACGACCGCGACAGGGCGCTCCGTCCCTGAGCTCGCCCTGGTCGACCTCGATGAGCAGGCCTTGGAGAGATGGGCCAGCAACGGCGTCCTGATCGAGCGTGTGATGCAGCGCTGCAGCGCGCGCGAGGAGTTCCCCGTGGCGTCCGGGTCGTCGTTGTCGGCCGACGACATCACCAGCGGCCCGTACGCCACCAGCCAGACCCTTCGGCGGTGCCTGACCGCGGGGATCGATCACCTGCATGCCGTGAAGACACTCGTGGTCGACGCGCACGCCCCGCACTCGGCGGCCACCTGGTCGCTCGCGCACGGCGCGTTGGAGAACCTCGCCACCGCCTACTGGATCCTCGGACCCGCCAGCCGCGACGACCGCATCGAACGCACCTTGCGATGGCACGCCCAGGACATCGCCGACTCCGAGGCGGCGACCCGGCACCTCCGCCTGCCGAGCCTTCCCCCCGCCGAGGCGCGGCTGATCTCCCTCGAGATGGTCGCGCGTCGCCGTCGGCTCGACGTCGACGAGGTCCGGCGCGGCTATCGCGTCGAGACAGCCGTCGCGTACGCCGACGCGCAGCTCCCGCGGCCGAGCCTCGGGGTGCTCCTTCCGTGGACGCTGGGCTCTGCCTTCGCCCACGGACGCCCGTGGGCCGCGCTCGGCGCTCCGACCAACGCCCTCCTGCCCGCCCTGGCCGCGCTCCAGCTGCTCGAGGCCTTCCTGGCGCTCTACGAGCAGCGTGCCCGCAAGGCGCTGGTCTGACGCGAAGCCGACGTTGCGACGTCGGGCTCACCGACCGACGGGGACCTCCCACGCCTCACGGCCGACGCCGAGGAAGAGCAGCGACGTCGTGACAGAGGCACCGGTCGCCGCGCGGAGGCACTCCTCGTACGCCGCCACCTGCGGGCGGTAGAAGGCCGTCCGTGCGCCGAGCGCAGCCTGCGGGACGTCGTCGGTCTTGTAGTCGACGACGTGCAGCGTGCCGTCGTCGTCGCGGTAGATCAGGTCGACGAAGCCTTCGATCATCGTGCCGTCCTCGCTGACGGTGCCGACGTAGGACTCCCGCCAGTGCTCCCGCTCAGCGGCACGTCTCACCACCGGCGCCTTGAGCGCGGAGGCTGCGAGAGCGCGAACCTCGGCGGAGAAGTCCGTCACGGCCTCGGCGCGGCACTGCGCAGCGACCGCGTCGTCGAGCCCCGCACCGGTGGCCAGGTCGACCGCCTGCAGCACCCCGTGGACCGCACGTCCGACCGCCGACCCGTAACGACCTTTGCGCCACGGGGGGAGCTCGACGTCGCGCCCACCCTTGGCGCGGCCGGCGTCTGCCGGCGGGGTGTCGAGGAGAACGATCTCCGGATCGGTCCCTTCGAGGCCCGAGGCGCTCTGGACCGCGGTGAGTCGGGTTGCGGCACGTGCGTCGTCCAGCAGGGCCTGCCAGGCGGCGAGATCGGGCGGCGGCATGGGAGAAAGGTCACGCCGACGTCCACGAGCGCCTTCGGCAGGAGCGGAGTCGCCGTCGAGGCCGGAAGCGTCGGTCGCCCAGGGATTCTCTCCTGCACCGGCGTCGGCGAGGATGCACGCGTTGGTGTCGGTCTTGTCGGCCACCCGGTGCAACGACACCACGAGATGGTCGCGCGCTCGGGTCGCACCGACGTACAGCAGGCGCCGACGCTCCAGGGCGTCCATCTGCTCGTCGACCGGGGCCGCTTCCTCGAAGTCGTTGGTCTGGACCTGCCCGACGAGCCGCACCTCGTAGCCGTCGTCGGTCCAGAGCAGCTGGACGCCCTTGCGCCGTTGTGAGCGGGTGCTCATGCCGGAGAGCACCACCACGGGGAACTCCAGACCCTTGGCCCCGTGGATGGTCATGATCCGGATGGCGTCCACGTCGGTCTCGGGCAGCACCGCCTCGGCGACGCGCGCCGCGTCGTCGGCCTGACGCCTGGCCCACTCGAGGTAGGCACGGAGCCCTCCGTGCTCCACCTCCGACCACGCGCGGGCCTGGTCCACGACGAAGCGCAGGCGTCGCCACCCGTCGCGGGCGCGGGGGCCGACCGCGGCGGTTTCCAGCATTACCCGCTCGGCCACGATCGTCGTGAGGACCTCGCTCGGCGTCATCCAGCGAGCCCGGCGGACGAGGTCGCGCAACGCGTCCAACCCGGCAGCCACCGGATGACTGGGCCGTTCGAGGCGTTCGAGCGTCTTCGTGGTGGGAGCGAGCACGTGGAACGACCCGCCGGCGTGCTTCCAGGACCAGAGGTCGTCGTCGCCGCACCCGAAGAGCGGCGAGCGCAAGGACTGCACGCTCGCAAACTGGTCGCTGGGATCCGCGATCGTCTGTGCAGCCGTCAGGAGGTCTCGGACCTCGGCCGCCTGGTAGACCAGCGAGCTGGACTCGGCCCGGTAGGGGAGGCCCTCGCGGTCGAGCGCGGTCTCCAGCGCCTCGAGCGAGAGGCGGGACGGGATGAGGATCGCCACGTCCGCGAGCACGACCGGTCGCCACCCCCCGGTCCGCTCGTCCCGCACTGTCCAGCCCTCGTCGAGCGCCCGCCGGATGGTGGCGGCCACGTCGGCAGCCTCGAGGGCACGCAGCGCATCTGCTCTGATCGACTCGGTGTGCTCCACGCGACCGAGCACCGTGACCGCCGGTCCGACGGACGGGTGCTCGCTCCGCGCGGGGCCGAGCGGGGCGTACTCCGGTTGGGAGCGGGGTGACGCCTCGATCACGGTCGCGAAAACGTCGTTGACCCACCCCAGAACGGGAGCGACGGTGCGGAAGTTGGTGGTCAGCGTCACGCGGTCGTCGGCTCCGAACCAGTCTCGGGCGTCCAGGTAGAGCGCGATGCTCGCGCGGCGGAACCGGTAGATCGACTGCTTCGGATCGCCGACGACGAAGAGCGAGCCCGGCGGGACGACGACGTCGTGCCAGTCCCCGGCGTCGGCGTCGCGGCCACCGGCGATGCGGACGGCAAGCTCGATCTGGATCGGGTCGGTGTCCTGGAACTCGTCGAGGAGGATGCGCCGGAACTGTGTCTGCAGAGCGGCACGCACGTCCGCGTCGCGGCGCAGCACGTCGCGCGCCAGGACGAGCAGGTCGTGGAACTCGACGCGGCCCTCCGCGGCCCGGCGCTCGGCGTCGGCGCGCACCCGGTGAGCGATCCAGGATGCGAGCGGCCGCAGCGTCGCCTCGGTCACCTCGTGGGCGACGGAGGCGGCGCGAGCCTGGAGCTCCTTGCACGCTGCCTTCAGACCCGCGAGATCGGGCCAGTTCGCGCCGCGCCCGTACGACGTCTTGAGCGTGTCGGCGCGGAGGAGCGTCGTGTATCGAGCGCGATCGTCGACCGCGGTCCGGAGCTCGTCGCCCCAGGCACCGAAGGCGGCCATACGAGGGAGGAACTTGTCGCTCTCGTCGGTGCACTCGTCAGCCCGCGCCGCGAGTCTGGACGCTGCCTCCCAGAGCGCGGACAGGTCGGGCAGCACGATGGCCGGGGCGCGCTGCGGGACACGGTCGGCGATGAGGTCCCAGTCGGCGTTGAAGGCGCGGGTCAACGAGCGGAGGTGGGCAAGTCGCACGTCGGCGGCGAGGGCGAGGAGCAAGGCCGTGCCCATCGCGTCGTCGTCGAGGAGCTCGCGCTGCATGACCGTCCAGCGCTCCTCGAACGCCACCGAGGACGCGACCTCGTCGAGGACCTCGATCAGCGGAGGGAGAGCCGCCTCGATCGGGTGTCGGGTCAGGATGCGCTGCGCGAAGGCGTGCAGCGTGCCGATGGCGGCGGAGTCGAGGTCCTCGAGAGCTTCGGAGGCGCGCGCCTGGCGCTCCGGCATCACCGACGAGCGTCGCGCGCCCTCGAAGGCGACGCGCAGCCGGTCCCGCAGCTCGGCCCCGGCCTTCTCGGTGAAGGTGACCGCGACGATGTGGCGAAGCGGCACGGGCGCCTCGGCGTCGAGCACCAGGAACGTCACCCGGTCGACCAGTGCTCGGGTCTTGCCGGAGCCGGCCCCGGCGTCGACGAACAGGTTGCGGTCGGTCTCTGTCGTGATCCGGTCGCGGGCGGGCTCGTCGTTCAGGGTCGTGACCGACGTCATGCCAGCGCCTCAGGGTCGACGAGCTCGATCAGGTGCACGAGCGCGGCGTCGCTCCGCTTGTCCTCGTAGCGCTGTCGCGCCTCCTTGTGGCCGAGGCCGCCCGGTGTGCAGAACTCGCACTCGACGAAGCCGTACGCCGGTTGCGCGCTCGGGCGTCCGATGAAGACGCCCGCGGCGATGCCGTCGACGAGCGTCTGGAGCGTCTGGGCGTAGCGCGCCTCGAGATCGTCGTCGAGCGTGACCGGGATCCGCTCACCGGCGTTGCGGCGGACGAACCAGTACATCGCCTCGACTCCGGTGACCGGCTTGTCGGCGACGCGCTCACGCGCCGCCAGCGCGTACACGGGGAGCTGGAGCTTTGTCCCGGCGGCGACCGGGTCCTGCCCCAGCTCACGGAACGGGTCCGCCCGGCCGGTCTTCACGTCGGTGACCAGAAGGACGCCGTCACGTGTCCGGTCGACCTTGTCCGCACTGCCGCGCATCAGCAGCCGACCGTCCGGCAGTGCGACAGCGACGGGGTCTCGATCGCTCCCGATGCCGAACTCGAGCTCGCTTCGGACGACCTCGGCGTCACGCCGCGCCCGATAGACGTCGTCGTCCACGAGCATGCGTGCGACCACCTGCCGCAGGGCGTCCAGCTCGGCCTCCCACAGCCGCCGGTGGCCGGTGAGCCCGCGCTCGACGAGATCGATCGCACGCTCGGTGACGAGCTCCTGCAGCCGCTGGTGCTGCGACGCGGTCCAGGGTTCGGCGTACGACGGGAGAGTGCCAGCGCCGGCGCTCTCGGTGATGAGGGCATCCAGCGCGCCGTGCACCAGGGTGCCGATCTCCGCCGCCGAGATCTGGACGATCTCCTCGGGCTGCTCCAAGGGCTCCACGCGGAGCAGTCGCTGGACGAAGTAGGCGAAGGGACACCGCGCGTACGACTCGAGGGCGGTGGGTGAGACCACCTGATCGCTGTGCGCGTAGTCGGGAAGGCCGGCCGCACCGGCGAGGTTGCCGTCGTAACGGGTGAACCGGGTGCTCGCGCGTGCGTCGATCAGGGCACGTGCCGCGGAGAGCAGCGCAGCGGGCTCCGGCGCGAGCAGGGTCCCGCTGGCTGCGGCGCGGATCTGCCACTCCTGCTCGGACGCCGGGAGGTCGGTCGTGAGGATGCCGTCGGCGAAGGAGCGGCTGCCGACGAGGAGTCCGTCGGTGGACGCGCGGTGCTTGTCCGGGTGGTCCCACTCGGTCGCCGCGAGCTCCTTGTTGCCGGTGAGCTCGCGCAGGCTGGGAAGCAGGAACTGGCTCGGGATCCGCGTGGTGCTGCGCCGCAGGTCGCCCCGCGGGAAGGACGCGGTCGACCTCGGCGCCGCGGCCAGCGCAGCGAGGAGGTGGCGCTGCTTGTCGTCGAGGGTCGAGCGGAGAGGATCCAGCTCGCCGGTGGCCGTGCGGAGCGTGTCGCTGAGCAGCGCGTCCTCGTGCAGGCGGCCCGGGAGCGAGTCCTCGCTCAGACCGAGCACGAACACCTCGTCGAGGTCCATGCCGACCGCTGCCGACACCGGACCGACGAAGACTCCCTCGCCGTAGCGACCGACGCGGGGGAGTGAAGACTCCAGCTCGACGGCAAGGATCTCCGCGAGCGTCTCGACGTCGACCGGGAGCTCGAACGCGTCCAGCGCCGCCAGACCGTGGATCGCCGACTCGACCGCGACCGCGGCGTACTGCTCCTCGGCAGGGAACGCGGCCCACGCCTCGGACGTCCCGTACAGGTCGTGAAGGAGGTCGAGCGCCCACGTGCGCAGGTCCTGCCAGCGGCTGATCCGCGCGGCCTCCTCGAACCGTTGCTCGAGGAGGTCGACGAACTCCAGCATCGCGCCGGCGGCGCCGATCTCCCGATCGGCGGCCGCGACAAGTCCCTCGCGCGGGCTCTCCTGCGCGAGCTCCTGGTCCTTGAGCCGCAGCTGGTCGGCGATGAAGGTGGTCGTACGCGTGCGCCAGTCGCCTCGTCCGACGATGCCCGCGCGCCGTGAGATCCGCTCCCACCGCGAGACCGGGACGCGCCGGTCGGAGAAGGCGAGCACCGGTGCCTCGGCGAGTGCGGTGAACGTGTCCGCCCGGCCGAGACCGGTCCGGCCGGCGTCGAGGATGCCAAGGAGACCGCGTGCGATCGCGCGCTCCTGCACGGCGCGGGTCGCCGGGCCGTTGACGGTGAGCCCGCTCGCCTCGAGGTGCTCGTGGAGCTGGCGCGCGTAGGGGACGCGGGCGCCATAGAGGATGGCGACCCGGTGCGCGGGCGTTCGGTCCAGGGTTGCGACGACCTCGCGCACGACGCAGCGGACCTCGTCGTCGGCATCGGAGGCGTGCAGGACCCGAGAGGCGACAGGGCGAGGGACGGCCGTCTCCTCCGGGACAGCGAGCCCCATGAGATCGAGGCTGTGACGGACGGCGGAGTCCGCGCGCCGAACCCCCGTCATGCCCGCGACGACGACGCAGTCGGACGTCCCGGCCAGCGCACGCGCGAGTCCCGACTCGGCCCGGGTGAGGCGTTGGGGAAGGAAGAGGACGACCGCACCGAGCGGGGCGGCGCCCGGGGCGCCCTGCTCCACGAGACGGGTTGCCTCGCGCAGCAGGTCGGTCGCGTCGTACGACACGGGGTCGGTGAGGGCCACCACCTGCTCGTGCAGGCGGATGAGGTCGGCCGAGAGGCCCGTGGAGTCGCGCGCACGGGCGCGGCCGCCCGGGGAGAGGTCGCGGAGCTCTCGATGAGCGGCGACCAGGGCACGGATCGTCGCGGGATGGTCGGTCACCGGAGCGAAGACGCCGGGGTCCTGGTCGAGCGCCTGGCGCCACGCGGCGGCGAGGACCGGCTGCGTCGCCGGCCGTCGAGGGTCCATCCGGGCCGCGGCGACCTGCTCGGCGAGCCGGGGCAGGGTGGTCACGGTCAGCGCGGCGACACCGGGCGCGCCGTCGCGCAGGCCCAGAGCGAGGTGACGCCGCGCGACGATCCCGGCGACGTTGGTCGGCACGAGCACGGTGACGGGCGCCATGGGGTCGGTGCCCTTGGCCTCGGCGACCACCGCGGTCAGCGCGTCGAGTGCGGCTCGCCCGTAGGGCGCGGTCAGGACCCGAGTCGACATCCGCCCCCCTCTCGTGCTCTCCCGACCGTAGCGGGGTCAAGGGAGGTTCGGGGCGAACCTCAGCCGCAGGAGTCGCACACGCCGGTCGCCGGCATCTCGAGGAAGCACCGCGGGCAGACGACGCCGGGACGCTCGACCTTGCGGAGCGTGGGCTCCCGGCGCGACGTCCGTGGGGCGTGCGCGGCGACCCGGGAGGACGGTCGGGTCCGGCCGCCGTCGGAGGGGAGCGGCGCACCGTAGCGCTGGTAGCACGCGAACCGCTGCGCAGCCGCGTGGCGATCCGGATCGGCGACCGGCGAGCCGGTCACCCGCGCCACGGCCTCGCGGTAGCCGTCGGCGACCGTCCCGTCGGCCCGCACGCACAGCGACGTGATCGCGGGCTCGCCGCGCTCGTGGGCGTCGGCGGCGACCTCGGCGAGGACGTCGCCGATCCAGGTCGCCGACTGACCCTGCGCCTTCACGCCCGTACGCCGTTGCACCTCGGCCGCGAGGTCCTGATCGGTGACGTCACCGCCGTACTCGCGCGCCTTCTCGACGAGCACCTCGCGGGCGCTCTTGACCCAGAAGTGCAGTGCGGTCTCGTACGCGACCGGCTGTCCGTCGCCGATCCGGAAGGTCGTGGCAGTCACGGATCGATCGTACGGCCGCCTCCTCCGACGGCCTGTGCCGCACCCCGGGCGGCGGCTGCGGCGGCCGCTTCGAGCGGCCCGCGACCGACGTAGCGGCGCCACGGGACCGCGATCAGCGCCGCCACGGTGACGTGGACGAGGAGCGCGTGGTCGATCGTGCGGGGGAGCAGCGTCGAGATGAGGACGACGTGCAGCGCGTAGAGCGTGAACGTCATGCTCCCGATCGCGGCCGCCGGCCAGATGAACCGCCCGATCGCGTGCTCCAGGAGCAGCATCAGACCCAGCACGGCCAGCGAGGTCCCGAGGGTGTGGAGGAGGTCCGGCGGCGCGCCGGAGTGTGGGGAGGCGATCCCCAGCCACGCCCACGACGAGGTCGGCGTCGTTCCCGCGAAGCCGACGTGCAGGAGGTTCTCATCGACGGGCACCCACCCGAGGGTGTCGCCCGTGCCGGCCGCCTTCAGCGCCTCGAGTCCGCCTCCAGCGAGCCAGCTCGACGAGCTCACCCAGGCTGCGACCGCCAGGAAGGCGCCGGTCACCGCGATGCCGGCGGCGACACCGATCCGACCGAGCGGGAGCCTGCCGACGCCCATGCCCACGAGGAGGTAGGCCGTCCAGGTCACCGCCGGGTAGTAGCCGGTGAGAAGAAGGTTGACCACGGTGTCGGCGGGATCGGTGACGACCGTGACGATGTCGGGCACCGCCGAATCCAGCGACACGGTCACCGTGTGGCGCAGTGCCTGGCTGATCACCGGCATGACGACCGCGGCGACGAGGCCGAGCCCGATCAGCCAGCCCGCGCTCAGGCGGAGGAACGGCAGCGCGACCAGGAAGAGCACGCCGTAGTAGCAGAGGATGATCGCCAGTCCCGACTCGAACGAGCCGAGGACGAGGCCGACCGCGAAGATCACGCCGGCCCGGGCCGACGTTGCGGCCGCAGCCTGGAGCCAGGAGCGCCCGCGCGGGGGCCGGGTGCCGCCGCTGGCGAGCGCGATGCCGACGCCGGCGAGCAGCGCGAACAGGGCGGAGGCACGCCCTGCCGCGAGGAGATGGGCCGTGGACGTCGAGCCGTCCGGCCCGAGCCGGGACTCCAGGTGGGTCGCCATCATGCCGATCAGCGCGACGGCGCGCGCCGCGTCGACCCCGAGCAGACGCCGCGTGGCGAGGATGGTCGATCGCTCACGTCTGCACGTGTCGGCCGCCGGGGAGGACATCGTCGCCCTTGCTCAGACCACGATCACGAGGGTCACATCGCCGGTCATGCGCTCAGCGTACGGCCGGGGGAGCGCTCACCCGACCGTCCTGACCGGGTTCTCCAGGAAGGAGAGCCCGTCGCCGAGCTCGCACCGCACGGTGTCGCCCGCCTGGATCGCCACGGCGCCCGGTGTCCCGGTCGACAGGATGTCGCCGGGGAAGAACGGCATGACGTGGCTGTGGAAGCTCAGCAGCTCTGCGGGGGAGAAGGTCATGCCGCCCACCACGTCCTCGCGGTGGACCGCGCCGTTGTGGATCGTTGCGACGCGTAGGTCCTCCAGCGGCCCCTCCGCCAGCACCTCGTCGAGGGTGATCAGCTCGGGCCCGAAGGCGAAGAAGGTGGGGTAGTTCTTGACCCGGGTCAGATAGCGGGGGTTCTCGAGGAGGACCTCCTCGGCCGTCTGGTCGAGCACCGCGACGACCCCCGCGACGTACGACATCGCGTCGTCGACGCTGACGCGGTAGCAGGGCCGGCCGACGACCAGACCGAGCTCGGCCTCCGAGGTCACCGTGCCGAGGTCGCCGGGGACGACGATCGGCTCGCCGGGCCCGACGATGGTGTGGTCGGCCTTGAGGAACGAGGCCGGCGACGTACGGGGTGCCTCCTCGCCGAGGTCACCCGCGTGCGCCCGGTAGTTGAGCCCGATGCCGAGGATCTTGCGCGGCCGCGTCCAGGGCGTGAGCACCGCTGCTCCGGGATCGACCAGGGCAGAGGTGTCGACGCCGGCAGCGATCGCGCGGGCGAGCTCGCCGAGACGGTCGCCTTCGAGGAGAGCCATCACGTCGTCCGGCGCCCCGGGGAGCACCTGGTCGATCCGGGCGAGTCCCTCGGCGACGGTCACGCACGCGGTCGGTCGGCCGTTGAGCTGGATGGTCGAGAGTCGCACGGGCGGTCCTCCTTCAGAGGGCGGACGAGAGGGGCCCGGACGCCGGGACGGTGGCCAGGTGGCGTTCGAGGAGCGGGACGAGCTCGGGCGGGAGGGCACGCGCGGGCGGACGGACGCGACTGGTGCCGAGGATCCCGCGCCGGTGCAGGAGCTCCTTGCGGATCGACAGGCCGATGCCGACCTGGCCTTCGAAGGTGGCGAGCGGAAGCCACGGCGCCCACTGCGCCCGGGCGTCCTCGAAGCCGGTGTCCCGGTACGACCTCAGGACGGCGGCGAGCGCGGCCGGATGGCTGAATCCGGTCATCGCGCCGGCCGAGCCCGCCATCAGCTCGTCGAGGAGCCCGACTCCTCCCAGCCCGCCGAAGACCGGCACGTCCAGGGCAGCCGTCAGGCGGGCGACCGCGAGCGACGTCGGGGGAGTCTCGGACTTGACGCCGACGACGAACGGACACGCCCGGGCGATCGCGACGACCGTCTCGTCGGGGACGGTGATGCCGGAGACCACGGGGTAGTCCTGGAGCAGCACCGCTGATCCTGTCTCCTCGTGCAGCCGGCGCAGCGACGCCGCCACCGACCCGGGATCGGGGTCGTTGATCTGAGCCATCACGGCGACCGGCGGTCGGGGCACCGCGGCGAGCAGGCGGTCGGCCTGTCGTACGACCTGCTCGGGGTCGCGCTCCGACAACCCCAGCACGTACGGGCGGTCGGTGCTCGCCGCCACGGTGCGTGCGACGGCGACCGCCTCGTCGTCGGACAGCGCCGCCGCCTCCCCGAAGACCCCGAGCGCGACCAGGCCGTCGCAGCCGTCGGCGACGAACGACCCGACCTCGCGCTGCAGCGAGGGAAGGTCGAGGGCGAGAGCCGTATCGAAGGGCGTGGCGAGCACGCCCCACAGCCCTGGTTCGAGAGTGACGTTCATAGGTCCTCCGTACGGGTGGATGCGGCGACGAGGGTGCCGACGTGCTCGGCGATGGCGAGGGCGGACGTGGCAGCGGGCGAGGGCGCGTTTCGGAGGATCACGAGGCGCTCGCGTGCGGTGATGCGGAAGTCGTCGACGAGCCCGCCGTCGCGGTCGAGCGCCTGGGCTCGGACGCCTGCCCGCCCGGGGACCACGTCGTCGTCGGCGAGCTCGGGCAGGTATGCGCGGGCGGCGGCGACGAAGCGACGCCGGCTCAGCGATCCGGCCGTCTCTCTCACGCCGGTCCGCCAGTGGTGACGCGCGAACCTCCAGAACGCCGGGCTGCGAGCCACCTGGGCCAGGTCGTGCGCGGACACGGTGCGCCAGTCGTACCCCTCCCTGGCGAGGGCGAGCACGGCGTTGGGGCCGACCAGGACCTCGCCGTCGACGCGGGGCGTGAGGTGCACGCCGAGGAACGGGTAGCGAGGATCGGGAACGGGATAGACGAGCCCGTTGACCAGTCTGCGCCGCTCGGGGCGGAGGGCGTAGTACTCGCCACGGAACGGGATGATCACCGGATCGGGGTCGTCGCCCGCCATGGCGGCGAGCCGGTCGCTCTGGAGACCTCCGCACGCCACGACGTGGTCGAAGGCGATGTCGGTGGTGCTTCCACCCGTCGCGACCGCCAGGACGACCTCCGCCCCCCGCCGACCGATGGCGGTGACCTCGTGGCCGAGCCGCAGGCTGGCTCCTGCCGCCACCGCGTCGGCAGCGAGAGCCCGTGTCACCTCCGCGAAGTCGACGATCGAGGTAGACGGCGAGTGCAGCGCGGCGATCCCGGCCACGTGGGGCTCGATCTCCCGGAGCTCGGCCGCGCTGAGGATCCGCACCCCGGGGACGCCGTTGGCGAGGGCCCGACGCTCGATCCCGGCCAGGCGTGCGCGCTCGTCGTCGTCGAGCGCGACCAGCACCTTCCCGCACGTGACGCGCCGGATGTCCTTCTCCTCGCAGTACGCCTCGAGCAGCGCCACCCCTCGCCGGCACATCAGGGCCTTCGCCGACCCGGGCTCGTAGTACAGCCCGGCATGGACCACGCCGCTGTTGCGCCCGGTCTGGTGTGCGGCGAGCTCCGGCTCCTTCTCCAGCAGGGTGACGTGCGCGGCCGGGTCGCGGCGGAGCAGCTCCTGAGCGACAGCGACGCCGAGGATCCCGCCTCCGATCACGGCGTGACGCATGGTCATCGGTCCGCTCCTGGCTCACCCGCGGCCGCCCGGTCGGTGACGAGGTAGGAGTCGGGATGCCGCTGCAGCACCGAGGCTGGGCAGGCGGGGTCGACCGGTCCGTGCAGAGCGGCGCGTACGGCGTCGGCCTTGCGCTCACCGAGGGCGATCAGGACGAGGCGCCGTGCCTGCATGATGGTGCCGAGGCCTTGCGTGATGGCGTGGGTGGGGACCTCGGCGAGGGAGTCGAAGAAGCGAGCGTTGTCGCGCCGGGTGGTCTCGGTGAGCCGGACGACCCGGGTGCGGGAGTCGAGCGCCGATCCGGGCTCGTTGAACCCGAGGTGCCCGTTGCGCCCGATCCCGAGGACCTGCACGGCGACCCTCGCCTCCGCCACCTCGCGCCCGTAGCGCTCGGCCTCGGCGTCGGGGTCGGCGGCCTGCCCGTCCGGGCCCCGGACCTCGAGGCCGAGGGCGTCGGCGACCTCGCGCCGGATGACCGACGCGTACGAGTTCCGGTCGCCTACGGGGAGGCCGAGGTACTCGTCGAGGAGATAGCCGCGTCGCGCCACCCGGCGCGGCGCCGTCCCCGCCCTGACGCGTCGGACGATCTCGTCGTACGCGCCGAGCGGAGACGATCCGGTCGCCAGCCCGACCGAGCACTCGTCGTCGCACGCCTCGAGGATCAGGTCGGCGGCCGTCGCCGCCACCTGGTCCGCGTCGTCGCGGACCAGGTGGCGGGCGGTGGCTCCGAGAGGTTGCGTCACCGCACCCTCACCGACGAGCTCGCAGTGCCTTCGGAGCGGTCAGGACCGAACCCGAGGAGCACCGACGTGGGCCGCGCCGTCACCGGGATGCGGACCTGGTGTCGTCCGGGCCGCAGCGCGACCTCGGTCGAGCCGACCTCGCGAGCATCGGCGCCCGCGACCGCGAAGAGGTGCGCGGTGCCTCGCTGCCGCACGTCCACGGTCACGATGGCCGTACCTCCCCGGACCGTCGCCCGGACCACGCGGGCGGTCCGCCTCGGGTCGAGGGTCGGCAGGCCGGAGAGCCCGACGCCGGAGCGTACGGCCTGCTCGACCGACTGCGGCGAGTCGAGGCTGTCGAGCGCCGGGAAGTCCAGCGTAGGCGGCGTCGTCTCGACCTGCGGCGTCGCACCCCCGCCGAGCTCGACGCGACCCCACCGGTAGGGATCGCCCTGGACGCCACCCCACGTGGACCACCCGAGCCGCGTCTGGCCCGCCTTGTCCTGGGTGTCGGAGTCGTAGACGAACATGTTGAAGCCCATGCGGTCGGGGTCGACCGTCGCCGGCAGCGCCGACAGCGGGATCTTCATCTCGATGACGTAGCCCGTGTAGGGCGCGGTCACGGCTGACGCCATCTCGAACCCTGGCGCCACGTTGCCCGGGTCGAGCGTCGTCTCGTCCGAGCCGCCCTCCCCGGCCATCGGGAACGCTCCGATCGGGCCCTGGCGGTTGTCGGCGTCGCGGGCGGCGCACGACTGACCCTCGGCGGTGAACGGGAGAGCCCCGATCTTGAAGGTGGTGGAGGTGTTCTCCGACGTCCCCGTCGGATCGATGGCGACCTCGAGGGAGTCGACGCGCCAGTGACGCTTGCAGTCCGACGCCGCGAGCACGGCGCTCTTGACGTCGTCGGTCACCTCGGCGGCGACGTAGAGGTCGTCGCCCGCACGGGTGACGTAGCCGGTCGCACTGCAGTCGGCAGGCGAGGTGCAGGCGTCGCCCTCCCACCGCCGCGACAGATCGAGCGTCGAGGCGTACTCCCCGGGGGCGACCGTACCGTCGAGCGTCGGCGCCGCCGTCTCGCCGACCTGTGCCGTCGGCACCAGCTCGAGCGCCGCCGTGGCGGTGGAGGAGCCAGAGGTGCTGGTCGTGGTGATCGTGTAGGCGTAGTCACCGCCGGCCCCGCCCTCGTTGGACGTCGGGAGCGTGTCGTCGGTGTTGGTGACCTCGATCTCGACGCGCTGCGTCGCCCCGGGCGCAAGGTCCTCGTACGCGACGGTGTCGTCGGCCGTCGCGAAGCCGTCGGGCAGGTCCACGGTCACCGTGCCGGACTGCGGGGTGTCGCTGCGGTTGGTGACGTCGATCCCGACCGTACGGCTTCCGCCGCTGGGCAGGGTCAGGACCGGCGCGACCAGCCCACGGAGCTGCGGGAGGCCCACCGTCGGCGCCCAGGCCTCGAACTCTGCGACCTGGGGGAGGAGCTGCTGGGTCCCGGACACGTCCGGGGTCACCGACAGCTTCTGGTTGGTGTAGCCCGTCCGTGAGCCGGAGCGGACGTCGAGCCCGATGAGCGCCCGGGTGTTGGGCGCGGCGTCGGCCGGCGCCGTCACGGTGACCTGGCGGGTGACCGTCCGTCCGCGCGGCACGGTCCCGAACCTGACGGACCGCGTCCCGCGCCACCCCTCGGGGAGGACCACGGTGCCGGTCGCCTGGACCAGGCGGGCGCGCGGGGGAGCGGTGAGGCGCGCGGTGAGCGTCACGCTCTGCCCGGGTACGAGGTCGACCGTCTCGCCAGTGAGCTCGAGTCCGGTGCCGAGCGGAAGCCCGCGCGGAGCCTGGAGCACCGCACCGTGGAGCATCGCTGCCGGGGACGCCGCGGCGGCCGACTGGTCGCCTCGGGCGAACGGCACGCGCGAGGCGACCTGGGTGAAGTAGTCGCACCCGATCGCCTGGGGGTCGGTGCTGGGGTCGGGGAACCCGGCCCAGCCCTGCGAGGCGTACTTGCGCTGCGCCTCGCGCTCGACGAGCGCCCAGGTCTTGCCGCTGGCCGACCGCTCGCCGGCCCACACGCCGTACACGTCGTCGGTCGGGTCGGTCGGGGTGAACGCGCGAGGGCACGTCGACCCGGCGGGGCCGGAGCCGCGGGCGGAGTTCAGGAAGAGCTTGTCCGGCGCGTACGCGCGCAGGCCCTCCTTCGTGATCTGCGAGCGGAAGCGCCGCGGGTCGCCGGCGACGGCGTACGCCTCCGCGGCCAGCCGCGCGGCCTGCTGGTGGCCGCCGTGGTTGCCCGGGGTGGGGGCGGGGGTCATCGTCACCACGACGTCGGGACGGGTCTCACGGACGATCCGGACCAGTCGCTCGAGCGTGTCCTCCTCGTCCCACGCCTGCTGGTGCAGCGGCGCGCTGACGGAGTAGTAGAAGTCGACCTTGTCGAGGTTGAACACGTCCTCGACGCCGGCGGTGCCCACCGCAGCGCGCTCCTCACGCTCGCGGATGAGGCCGAGCGCGGGGCCCTCCTCGGGACCCACCGCGTTGCCACCGCCCTCGCCGCGGGTGATGGTGACGACGCCGACGCGACTTCCGAACTGCTCGCCCCACTGGCCGAAGGTCGAGAGCCGTCCCGACTCGTCGTCGGGGTGGGCGCCCACGAAGAGCACGTCGAGATCGGTCGCCGTCGAGTGCCTCCCCGTGCTGGGCCGGTCGGCGTGACCGGACGACGCCGGTGCCGCGGCGGCCGGGCCGGCGACGAGCCCTGCGCCGAGCAAGGCCGCGGCTGCCGACGTCGTGGCGAGCCTGCGCCATCGTGGTGGTGCGGCACCGCCGGAGTCGATGGTGTTCGTGGTGCGCTGGATCATGAGTCCCCCTCTGGTTCTCGGTCGATCGTCGACGTGCGGCTGAGCGGGTCAGCCCTTGACCGCCCCCTCGGTCATGCCGCGGATGAAGTGCCGCTGCGCGACCAGGAAGAGCACGAGCATCGGCAGCGCCACGATGAGCGCGGCCGCGGCGAGCAGCGACGGCGAGCCGGTGTACTGCCCGCTGAAGAACGTCAGCCCGAGCGGCGCCGTCCGGAGGTCCTCGTTGCTGGGGATCATCACCAGCGGCAGGAGGAACTCGTTCCACGTCCACATCGAGAACAGCACGACCATCGTGATGATCGCCGGACGGCCCATCGGCAGCAGGATCGACCAGAAGACCCGGAAGTGGCCGGCGCCGTCGAGCCGGGCCGACTCGACGAGCTCGCGCGAGGTGCCGCGGAAGTAGGCCCTCATCCAGAACGTGCCGAAGGCCAGCGACTGAGCGACCTGCGGGAAGATCAGCGCCTGGTAGGTGTTGGTCTGGCCGAGGTCGCGGAGCTGGTAGTAGAGCGGGACGACGATGGCCTCGTTGGGGACCATCAGGCCGAGCAGCAGCACGTAGAACAGCACCGAGGACCCGCGGAACCGCATCGTCCCGAACGCGTAGCCGAGCAGGCACGAGAGCGCCGTCGCCAGCACCACCACGCAGACGGTGACGATCACGCTGGAACGCATGTAGGTCGAGAAGTGGCCCTCGTCCCACGCCGTGGCGAGGTTGCTCCAGACGATCCCGGTCTCGTTGGGGTTGTCGGAGACGAACGCCGACGCGACGATCATCGCGATCGGGAAGAGCGCGACCACGGTGCCGAGGGCGAGCACGACGATCGTGACGCTGCGTTCGAGGCGAGGCTCGCTCATCGCTCCTCCCGCTCGGGGATCCGGTTGACCAGCACGGTGAGGAGCATGATGAACGCCGCCAGGATCAGCGCGATCGTGACGCCGGTGCCGACCTCGCCCTGGCGCATCGACTTCATGTAGACCTCGTACGCCGGGACCGCGCTCGCGCCGCCCGGGCCGCCGGAGGTCATGAGATAGACGAGGTCGAACGTCCGCAGCGCGGCGACCATCGTCAGCGTCAGGGCGACGGCGAGCTCGTTGCGCAGCGAGGGCAGGCTGATCGCGAATGTCTCGCGGAAGAACCCGGCGCCGTCGAGACGGGCGGCGTCGTAGATCGAGCGCGGCACCCGCGAGAGGCCCGCGAGGAAGAGCACGGTGCACAGTCCCGTCCCGAGCCACGTCCCGACGACGCCGATGGCGACGAGGGCGGTGTCGGGGTCGCCCAGCCAGCCGCGGGTGAGGCCGTCGAGACCGATCGCGCGGAGGGCCTCGTTGAGCGGCCCGTCGGGGGCGAGGATCCGCTTCCACGCCACCGCGACGACCGTCAGGGCGATCACCTGCGGCACGAACACGACCGCCTGGAAGACGCCTCGGCCGCGGACGGTCGACCGCATCAGAAGCGACGCGGCGAGCAGTCCGAGGAGGACGGGGACGAGCGAGAAGAACACGACGAGGACGAGGGCGTGCCCGAACGGGGCGCGCAACGTCGGGTCGGTCAGCACGTCGGCGTAGTTCTGAAGGCCGACCCAGGTGCCGGGGGAGAGCCCGTCCCACGCGAAGAACGACAGCCACACGGCGTATGCCAGCGGGGCAAGCAGGAAGAGCGTGAGGACGACGAACCCGGGGAGGATGTAGAGGTACGCGACCGCTCGCGGCTCTCCGGGGGGACCGTGGCGCCGCCGACCGCCCGGCCGGGCCCGCACGCTGCGTGTGGGCCCGGCCGGGACGGTCACCGTCTCGTCCGTCGTCACTCGTTCGTGTCCGTGAATTCCGAGTAGTTCTTCTCGATCGCGTCGAGGAACGCCGACGTGTCGACCGATCCGTCGCTGAGCTTCTGGAGCTGCTGGCCCATCAGGTCGCTCATGTCGGGCGTCGCCCAGTCGAGGTACGGCACGAGCGAGTCCTGCTCGGTCACCGTGCCCCAGGCAGCGATGACCTCCTTGGCCGCGCCCTTGGCGATCGCCTCGTCGCCGTCCACGACGGGGAGTCCGCCGTTCGCCTGGATCACCTTCATGGCCTCGGCATCGGTGAGGAAGTCGATGTACGCCGCGGCGGCGTCGGCGTGGTCGCTCGCATCGGTGATCGCCAGCGGCAGTCCCGTGCCGCCGGTGACGGCAGGCTCGCCGACCGGACCCACCGGTGGGAGGGCGAAGCCGAGGTTGTCACCCATCGCCGCCTCGAGGTCGGCCTGGTACCAGGTGCCGCCGATCATGAAGACGCCCTGGCCCTTGGCGAAGTTGCGCCATGCGGTGTCGTTCGGGACGGCGTTGAACTCGGGCGTGAGGTAGCCGTCCTTCACCCACGAGACGAAGAGGTCTGCACCCTCGACGTTCTCCTCCGACGTCCACGAGGCACCCTCGCGCCCGTAGCCGAGCGCACGCGTATCGTCCCGCGGGACGTACTGGTTCATCGCGACGGCGTAGTCGTGGATCGCGGGCCAGGCCTCGGCGTTGCCGAGCTGGACGGGCAGCTCGCCGGCCGCTTTCGCCGCCTTCATCGCGTTGTCGAACTCGTCCAGCGTCGCCGGCGGCTTGAGACCGAGCTTGGCCAGCTTGGCCTTGTTGTACCAGAGGCCGACCATCTCTCCGACCTGCGGCATCCCGAAGAGGCTGCCCTCGCCGAACGTCTTGCCGTCCTTGCTGTACGAGGCGGTGCTGCGCACGGACTCCGGGTAGCGCTCGTCCCAGCCGTACACCTCGGCGTACCCGTCGAGCGACTGGATGAGCCCCGCGGCGACGAACTGACCCATGTCGGCTCGGCCGTTGTTGACCTGGACCACGTCGGGCGCGTCGTCATTGGTGATGGCGAGGCGGACGGTCTTCTGGAGGTCGTCGAACGACTTCGACGTCCGCTTGATCGTGACGTTGGGATACTTCTTCTGGAACGCCGCGTTGAGCGCCTCGATCTGCTTGGCCTGACCGCCGCGAACCTCCTGGTCCCAGACGTCCAGCGTCAGGTCGCCCATGGCGGCGACGTCGGTCTCGATGTCGCTCGCCTTGGCGTCCTTGCTCTCCTGGTCACCTCCGTCGCCGCCCGGCGTGCAGGCAGACAGTGCGAGGACGGCGCTCACCGCGGTGACGGCGAGCACCGACTTCCATGCGGGGCGGTGGGACATGGCGGCTCCTGTGGTCATTCGCCGGTGTCGGCGATACGGAAGTCCCGACGACGAGGCTGGGACGCGTCGTGCCGGGGGTGGTCGTGCTGGGTCCCGACGAAACCGATCGTCGCGACGGCACGACCGTACGTCCTGTGCTCGACGGTGGTCAGAACGTCGTCCAAGAACGCGTAGTCGCGGGCGAGCCAGGAGCCCGGCTCGACGGCCTCCCACCAGTCGCAGACGGCCGCCCAGCCCGGGGCCGCGAGAGCTCCGCCGAAGTCGCGCACCGACAGCGCGGCACAGAGGTTGGCGAAGCGCAGACGCTGGAGCAGCGGCCACTCCCGCAGCGTGCCGGCGACGAGAGCGGCGAGGAAGACGTCACCAGCGCCGGTCGGGTCGAGCGCGGGCACGGTCAGCGCGGGGGCCCAGGCGGTCTCGCCGCTCTCGGCGTCCGCGGCGTACGACCCCGAGCTCCCGGCCGTGACGACGGCGAGCGGAACCCAGTCGCGGATCCTCTCGAGCGCTGCGCCGGGAGAGTCGGTGCGGGTGTAGGTCATCGCCTCGATGGCGTTGGGCACGAAGGCGTGGCAGCCCTCGAGCCGAGAACGCAGCGCGGCGGCGTCCCACGTGTCGGTCGGGTCCCAGCCGACGTCGGCGAAGACCAGGGTGCCGTCCGCGATCGCGTCGTCGACCCAGTCGGGACGCTCGGCGGCGAGGTCGGCGAACGCCGCCCGGGCCCGCGGGCGCGGCGGCGTGCGGTCGTCGGTGCGCGGAGGGTTGTGGGCATGGGTGATCATCGCCCGGTCCTGGTCGTAGGCGAGCGACACCGTCACGGGGGAGTGCCAGCCGGCCCAGCGGCGGGAGGTCGTGAGGTCGATCGCCTCGTCGTCGGCGAGGGTCGACCAGAGGTAGTCGCCGTACATGTCGTCGCCGAACGCCGCGCCGAGCGAGGTCCGCAGGTCGAGGCGCGACGCCGCGACCGCGAGGGTGGCCACGCCGCCGGGGCTCGATCCCATGCCGGACGTGAGAACCTCCCGCCCTCCGACGGGCGCCTCCTGCAGGCCGGTGAAGATGATGTCGAGAAAGACCGGACCTGTGACGAAGAGGTCGAACTCCGCATCTGCCGCCGCCTGAGCCATCCCGTGAGTCTCGCTCAACCGCGCATATCCGCGCAAGTAGTGATCGGTCATGAGTGCGCATGCGTAAAAGTGACTGTTATGGTCACCGAGTGCGCGCAAATCTCCGCCATGAACGGCTGCTCGACCTGCTCGAGACGAGCGGGCCGGTCGACGTCGCCACCCTGGCGCGTGTCCTCGACGTGAGCGACGCGACCATCCGCAGGGACCTCTCGGCGCTGGAGCGCACCGGCCGTCTGAGACGGCTCCGGGGCGGAGCCGCTCCCGCCCTGGAGCGCGAGGCGCCGTTCGAGCGCGTCGCCACCCAGAACCCGATGGAGAAGCGGGCGATCGCCGAGCACGCGGCGACGCTCGTGCCCGACGGCGCGGTGGTCCTGCTCGACATCGGGACGACGACGAGCCTGGTCGCGCGGCTGCTGCGCGGGCGGACGGTCACGGTCATCACGTCAAGCCTCGCTGTCTACGACGAGCTGCGCGACGACCCGGTCGTCGACCTCATGCTGCTCGGCGGTCTCGTCCGCACCAACTACCACTCCATGGTCGGCTTCATGACCGAGCAGGCGATCGCCCAGGTGCAGGCCGACGTCCTCTTCCTCGGCACGAGCGGGGTCCGCGAGGACGGGTCGGTGTTCGACACGACCGCCGTCGAGGTCCCCGTCAAGAAGGCGATGCTGCGGGCTGCCGACCGGGTCGTGCTGCTGGCCGACCACACCAAGCTCCCCGGCGGCGGATACGTCCGCGTGTGCGGGCCCGACCAGTACGACGCGCTGGTCACCGACCGCGACGTCGACCCCGACGCAGCCCGCGTCTTCGCCGAGGCGGGTGTCGAGCTGCACGTCGCTCGCGCGCTCGCCGCAGCCGGCTCGTCGTCCGAGGACCGCGCCATCGTCCAGGAGGCCCTGTGAGACTCACGATCGTCGGCGGCGGAGGCTTCCGGGTCCCGCTCGTCTATCGCGCCCTCGCCTCGGACGCAGGGGCGTCCCGGGTCGACGAGCTCGTCCTCCACGACACGAGCGACGCCCGGCTGCGTCGCATCGCCGCCGTCCTCGCCGACCTCGCACCCGGACTGCCGCACGCGCCGCGGATCAGGGTGACGACCGATCTCACCGAGGCCGTCACGGGCGCAGACTTCGTCTTCTCGGCGATGCGCGTCGGAGGCCTTGCCGGTCGCGTGTGCGACGAACGGTCGGCGCTCGGCGTCGGGCTCCTGGGGCAGGAGACGACCGGGGCGGGCGGGGTCTGCTACGGCCTGCGCACGATCCCCGTGGCGCTCCGGCTCGCTGAGGTCGTACGGCGCGCCGCGCCCGAGGCGTACGTCATCAACTTCACGAACCCCGCGGGCATGGTGACCGAGGCGATGTCGGCGGTGCTCGGGCGCCGCGTGATCGGGATCTGCGACTCGCCGGTCGGGCTGTTCAAGCGTGTGGCGCGCGTTCTCGGGTTGCCGCGGGAGACCATCACCTTCGACTACGCCGGCCTGAACCACCTCGGTTGGCTCCACCGCGCCGTGGTCGACGGCCAGGACGTGCTCCCCGATGTCCTGTCTCGGCCGGACCAGCTGATGCAGATCGAGGAGGGCCGGCTGTTCGGCCCGGAGTGGCTGGCCTCGCTGGGGACCGTGCCCAACGAGTACCTCTGGTACTGGTACTACACCTCCGACGCCGTCGCGGCGATCACGGAGGCGGGCACGACGCGCGGGGAGTACCTACTCGATCAGCAGGAGCGCTTCTACCGCGGCGACGGTGACGCCCTCGGTGGCTGGGAGCGCACCCGGCTCGACCGGGAGGAGACCTACATGGCCGAGGGACGCGCGAGCACCGACGCCGGTGAGCGCGACGACGAGGACCTGGACGGCGGTGGCTACGACCGCGTCGCGCTGGCGCTGATGGGAGCCATCTCGGCCGACGAAGGGGCCGAGCTGGTCCTCAACGTGCCCAACGACGGCACGCTCGACGCGGTCGACGATGACGCCATCGTCGAGGTGCCGTGCACCGTCGGTGCTGACGGTCCGCGACCCGTGGCGGTCTCGCAGCTCCGTCCGCACGAGCGAGGCCTCGTGAGCACCGTGAAGGACGTGGAGCGGATGACGATCGAGGCCGCCACGTCGGGTTCGCGGTCGGCGGCGCTGAAGGCGCTCGCGCTGCATCCGCTGGTCGACTCCGTCACTCACGCGCGACAGATCCTGGACCGCGAGCGGGAGGCTCTCCCCGAGCTCGCCCGCGTGCTGGTCAACCCCTGATCCCGGGGCGGTGGAGCGTCGCCGTGACGGCTTCCTGCAACGGTGCCGTCCGCTGGCCCTATCGCGGGCGACAGTGGAGGAGCCCTCGGGGAAGGAGCACCGTCATGAGGACTCAGATCATGACCATCACCGTCGGGATGGCCTGCACCGCAGCGCTCGCCCTGACCGCGTCACCGGCCGGCGCCGACACGCGCGCCCGGACCGACGCACGCCGTGACGCACCGGCGTCGATCGACATCTCCCGGGCCACCTATCGTCACACCGGCAGCCGCGTGTCCACGACGATCCGCGTCCCGCACCTCGGGAAGCAGGGCCGGGCGAGTCTCGCGATCAGCCGGTACGGCATCTTCGAGGCGGGCTACGTCGCCGTGGTCCGCAAGATGCCCGGGCAGCGCGCCAAGGCCCGGTTGTTCTTCTTCGACCACTTCCAGAACAGGCCCCGCGCATGCATGGGTCTGCGAGGCACCTGGAAGCGGTCGACGGGCACGATCACGGTCTCCGTGCCACGCACCTGCCTCCCGGGTCATCGGACCCGCCGGCTGTACGTCGCCGCCCGCACGATGAGAGGCGACGCGTTCGACGACGCGCCTGCGGTCACGCGCCTTCGTCGAGGCTGACCGGCGTGACGCGTCACATGTCGCGGTCACGCTTCGCCTCGGCGAGCCGTACCCAGCGTCCGTTCTTGCTGCGCTCAGGAGGCGAGGTGGAGGCGACGTCCTGTCGGGCCGTCACCGCGGACGATCCGTACGGCGCCGCCGGCGGCCTTCGTCCGCGGGACGTCGAAGACGACCTTGACCCTCTCCTTGGAGTACGGCGCGACCACGACCTCGTCGGCCGGCCAGAGTGCAGGCACGGCCGGGTCGTGCTGGGTGCCGTCGGCCGCGAGGAAGACGGCCGGGACCGTCGAGACGGCGACCGCACCGTCGCCGCGGTTGCTCACCTCGACCTCCGCCACCACGAAGACGTGGTTGGGGCCGGGTCGTCGTCCGTCGAGGCTCCGCCGTACTGCTGAGCCGGCGACGCTCAGGTCGATGCCGTACACGTCGTGCTCCTTCGCTCAAGATCCGGGAGCAGCCGTCCGAGCGAGCGCTGCTCCTTCACTTCTACAACGTCTGGAGCGATCCCACAGGACGGGGGTCGACGGTGTGAAAACGGTCATACTGGTCTCGGGTCGGTCCGTAGACCCGAGATCGCCGCGCCGCATGAATTCACCAGGCGGTGACTCGCGGCCTCGAGCGTGGAGCGGGACAATCGCCCGAGCCGCTTCACGAGGAGGCCCTGTGCGACTGCTCCTACTGTCCACCTCGACCCTGCACGGCGAGGACTACCTGGCGTACGCGCTGCCGACGATCGCGGGCCACGTCCCGAGCGGTGGGAGGGTCGCCTTCGTCCCGTACGCGCTGGCCGACCGCGACGCCTACACGGCGAGAGCTGCCACAGCGCTCGCGTCGGTGGGCATCACCGTCCAGGGGGTCCATCGTGCGTCCGACCCGCGGGCCGTGGTGGACGCCGCCGACGCGATCTTCGTCGGGGGAGGCAACACGTTCCGTCTTCTGCGCGCGCTGCAGCGGACCGGCCTGCTCGCCACCATCGGCGACCGCGTGCGCGACGGCGTGCCGTACGTCGGATCGAGCGCCGGCACGAACGTCGCCTGCCCGACGATCCGTACGACCAACGACATGCCGATCACCGAGCCGGCGGGACTCACGGCCCTCGGGCTCGTGCCGTTCCAGATCAACGCCCACTACGTCGACGCGGACCCGGCAAGCACCCACATGGGTGAGACGCGGGAGGAACGCCTCGAGCAGTTCCTCGAGGACAACGACGTCCCGGTGCTGGGCATGCGTGAGGGTGCCTGGCTCGAGGTGACCGAGACGACGGCACGTCTGGGCGGGGTCTCCGGATCCCGGCTGCTGCGACGAGGTGCCGAGCCGGTCGAGCTGCCCCCGGGCGCGGACATGAGCGACCTCCTCGAGGTGTCGACCCGCTACGACACGTGAGGAGCGTCGTTCTCCGGTCGCACGTCGTCACGCGGGCTTAGCGTCGTCAACAATCGTCACACCGGCCGGAAGCACCGCTCGTACAGTGCCTCCATCTCGGCGGCGAGCGCCTCGACCGGTCCTTCGACCGCGAGGCCCGGGGCGACCGTCGTGATCGGCAGCGGCGCGACGGGGGAGGGACCGACGCCCCACTCCTCGAGCAGCGCGGCGAGCCGCGTCGACGCGACGACGTAGACGATGCGGCCGAGGCCCACCCAGGCATGGGCGGCCGAGCACATCGCGCAGTGCTCGCCGGAGGTGTAGACGGTTGCGGACGCGCGGTCCTCGGGCTCGAGGTTCGCGACCGCCCACCGGACGATCGCGAGCTCGGGATGACGGGTGTGGTCACCGTCCTTCTCGCGGTTGTGGTCCTCGAACAGGACGGTGCCGTCTGCGCTCACCAGCACGGACCCGAAGGGCTCGTTGCCCTCGTCGAGCCCGATGGCCGCGAGCGCGACGCAACGGCGGAGGTGGCGGAGGTCGTCCTCGGAGAAGCTGCTCATGCAGGCAGTCTTCCGCGCTCGGTGACCGAAACGAAACACGTGACCGGAGGTGGCGGAAACATGACGTTCCTACGGTCGGCGCAACACCTTCAGCAAGGAGCGCGCCATGCCCCAGACTCGACGCGACTTCCTCAAGCAGGTCGGCATCGCCGGCGGCGCAGGAGTCATGCTTCACTCGATGGGGGCGCTCGGGCTGAGCCCGGCCGCCGCCGCGGAGACGCCACCGTTCACTCCTCCCAAGGCCTCCGAGCTCGCTCGGCACGGCCGCAAACGTGTCCTCATCCTCGGTGGCGGCATCGCCGGCCTGACCACCGCGTACGAGCTGGGCAAGGCCGGCTACCGGTGCACCATCCTGGAGGCCCGTGACCGCCCCGGCGGCCGCAGCTGGAGCGTCCGGGGCGGGACGACGGAGACCGATCTCAAGGGACAGACGCAGAGGGCGCGTTTCTCCCGAGGGCAGTACATGAACGCAGGCCCGGCCCGGCTCCCGCAGCACCATGTGACCGTCGACTACTGCCGCGAGCTCGGGGTGGAGCTCGAGACGTTCGTCAACCAGAACGCCGACGCCTACCTCTATCGGACCGGCGCGCACAACCTGGCAGGGCAGCCGATCCGCCACCGCGCGGCGAAGGCCGACGTCTACGGCTACGTCTCCGAGCTGCTCGCGAAGGCGACCGACCAGGGTGCCCTCGACACCTACCTCACCCAGGCCGACAAGGACGCCCTGATCGCGCTCCTCCGCAACTTCGGCTCGCTCGGGGCGAAGGTCGCCGGTGACCCGTCCGCGAGCTACCGCTACACCGGCAGCGGACGGCGAGGCTACGCGATCGAGCCGGGAGTCACCGCCGGGGAGCCGATCGCGCCGTACGCCTTGTCGGACGTGCTCGCGTCGGGGATCGGCAACTACTTCTCGTTCGAGCTCGGGTTCGACCAGGCGATGCAGATGCTCCAGCCCGTCGGCGGCATGGACCGGATCGCGTACGCGTTCGAGCGGGCGATCGGGCGCGACAAGATCGAGTACGGGGCGGAGGTGTCGGCCTTCGGCAACACGAGCACCGGTGTCGAGGTCGAGTACTCGACGGGCGGCCGCCGCACCAAGAAGGCCACCGCCGACTTCCTCGTCTGCACGATCCCGCCGCACCTCGCGGCGACGATCCCGAGCAACCTGCCGCCCGAGGTCGTCTCGGCTCTGGCGTACGCCCGGCCCAGCAACGCCGGAAAGATCGGGCTGGAGTACGACCGACGCTGGTGGGAGCTCGACCACAAGATCTACGGCGGGATCACGAACGCCGACAACGAGCTGGGCAACGTGTGGTACCCGTCCTCGGGCTTCCACGGAGAGCGAGGCACCATGATCGGCTACTACAACACCGGTAGCAACGCCACGACCTACGGAACGCTCACGCCGCGGGGGAGGCTCGCCAAGGCGCTGGACCAGGGCGCGGCCATCCACGGCGACGTCTACAAGCAGGACCTGCGGTCGTCGTTCTCCGTCGACTGGGCGTCGACGAAGTACAGCGAGGGCGCGTGGGTGGGCTGGCCGTCACGGACCGACGGGAACTACGACAGGCTGCTCGAGCCCTCCGGCAACGTCTACTTCGCCGGCGACCACCTCTCGTACACGATCGCCTGGCAGCACGGCGCGATGGTGTCCGCGCGTGCGGCCGTGGAGTCCCTGCACACCCGGGTGGTGTCGGCATGAGCGCCCGTCGCCATACGGCGGTCGCCGTCGCCGCGACCGCGCTCGTGTGCCTCCCGGCCAGCGCGATCGCGCACGGCACCTTCGCCAAGCCGCCGAAGCCCGGCACCGCGGTGCCCGCGCTTCCTGTCGGCCAGGACAACCCGATGATCGCCGAGGGTGTCGCGATCGGCGCGAGCACGCCGGTCTACAAGTCCAGCGGGCTCGGCCCGTCGGCGTTGAACGCCGCGGCACCCGCGGGATCCGAGCAGCGCTATGTCGACACGGCAGTCTTCCCCGACGGCGTGCTCCCGCCGGGGGTGACGATCACGGAGGCGCAGGGCATCAACGTGCTGCGCCGCATCGGCGAGAACCTCGCTCGGCAGGGGCTCTCGTACGACGACGTCATCACGATGCGGGTGTTCCTCCAGAACCCGGCGGGGGCCGCCACGGCCGACTTCGCCGGGTGGAACCGGGCGTACCGGCAGTACTTCGCCAACACCAGTCTGTCGACGGGGAAGCCGATCGACGTGCCCCTCGGGACGGCGGCGCCCGCGCAGCCGTTCGTCGTCAACCCGGCACGGCCGTCGCGGTTCGCGCTGGAGATCGAGAACCTCCCGGTCGCCGGCTGGCTCGTCGAGGTCGAGGTGGACGCGGTCTATCCGTCCAAGGGACGAAAGCACTGAGAGGCGCCACATGGGCACGCCTCAGACCAGGCCAGAGCGCCGATCGTGACCGGCTGACCTGGTCGACCGACGCGTCTCCCGCTGCAGCGGGGCGGACCCGGCTCAGGCCGTGTCCGCCCCGCCGCCTCGGAGCGAGCGGACGGCGAGCGACGCGACGCCGAAACCGGCGATCGCAGCAGCGACGAAGATGATGATGCGGCGGCGCCGCGCGGGGCCTGAGAACACGTGGGGGCCTTTCGTTTCCCGAGAGAGCTGGCGCGAACGCCGTCGACGAGCCTAGCGCGCGCGAACGAGCCCCCTGAGCGCTCAGCTCCCGAGCCGCGAGACCAGCTCCGACTTCGACATGCCCGAGTAGCCCTTCACGCCCTTCTCCCGAGCAGCCTTGCGGAGCTCGGCGACGGTCATGGAGGCGTACGGCCCGCGGGCGCTCGAGCCGCCGGACGTGGTCTTCTTCGCGGTGGTCTTCTTTGCCGTGGTCTTCCTGGCGGCGGTCTTCTTCGCGGTGGTCGTGCTCGCGCTGCTCTTCTTCGCAGCGGTCTTGCCCGTCGTCCTCGTGGCACCGGTGCGTGACGCCGACGTGTTCGTGTCGTCACGCGGTGCGACCCGGCGCTGCGAGGTGTCGGGTGCCTTCGGCGGGCTCGAGATCTCAGACGGCGCCGCTGAGACGTTCGTCGATGCCTCTTCGGGTGAGCCGCCGAACGGTCCGGGGACGACGGTCTTGCCGAGCCGGGCGAGCTCGTCGCGTGCGGAGTCGACGGTCTCGGCGATCTTGCGCTGCGCCGACTTCGACGCCTTGCGGATCGCCTTCTCCGCGTCGGCGCGCGACCTGTCGGTGTCCTTGCGCGCTCGCTTGAGTCGGTTCGTCGCGTCGTCGAGCGCTCGCTCGAGGTCGGCAACGCGCTTGCGCAGCTCGTTCTCTGCCTTGCTGGGCTTGCTGTTCTTCGCCACGGGTCCTCCTTGCTCCACTGCTCGTGAACGTCACGGCACGGTCAGCGTAGGCGCGATCGCGCGCGTGCGCGCTCTCGCGCGGGACGCGCCGCCGAGGGTTCGCGTGGCGAGGCCGTAGCCACGAGAGGGGCCGCTCTCGCCGGGGGAGACATGAGCGGCGCCCTTCGTGGCGATCCACCGGATCGGGCAGGGGGTCGACATCCCGACCCTGTCACTCTGAATAACGCACGAGGGTGGCCGAGATATCGCACGACGGAGCGTGGTTTCGGTCACGTGTCCAAGAGGAGCGTCACCGACTGCTCGGCGGTCACTCGATGTACAGGTCGAGAACCTCTCCGAGGTGGTCGCGCTGCGCACTTCGGCGGCCGGCGCCCTTGGCGCTCGCCGCCGTCAGCGACGCGATGACGCTGATCACGAGGCTGAGGCTGGAGGGTGACTGGCCGAAGGAGACGCCGGGCGGTGGGACGAGGACGACGTCGGCGCCGAGCTGGGCCAGAGGTGCGTCGGGCGAGTCGGTGATCACCAGCAGGCGGCCGCCGGCGTCGCGGAACGCCGCCGCGATGTCGATCGTGTACTTGCGATAGCGCTGCACCGAGAACGCCACCATCGCGTCCGAGCTCCGCACGTCGCTCAGCACGTCGATCGGCCGGATGATGGTGCCGTCGACCAGGTGGACGTTGGCGAGGCTGGCGCTCAGGTCGAGCGCCAGCAGCGACGCGTACGAGAACGACTGGGTGGCGCCGATGACGAATCGTCGTCGGGCGCCGACGATCTGCGCGGCCATCTCTTCGAGCGTCGGGTCGGTGAGGATCCAGTCGAGCATCGCGTCGAGCTGCGTCCGCTGCTCGTCCACGAGCCGGCGTTTGAGCAGCGCGGCGGATCGTCGCTGCGGACGGGCAGGCGTGCCGTCGCTCATCCGTACTCCTGACGTGAGAGGTCAGTGGATCGTAGCCGTGTCGACGATCGTGAGCGATGGAATAGACGCATCCAGGACCGCACTCACCCCGAGCGGGACGCTCTCCGCCGCGGCGGCGTGGCCGAAGCCGAGCTCCCAGGCGACAGGGATCCCGAGCGGTGCGAGCAGCTCTGCACAGACGGCACGGACCTCCTCGGGCTGGCCGCAGTCGAGCCAGCTGCCGAGGACGACGCCCGTCACGCCGTCGAACCAGCCGGAACGGAGAAGTGACACGAGGAGCCCGTCGATGCGGTACGGCTTCTCGTCCACGTCCTCGAGAAGGGCGACGAACGGCCCCGGCGCGCGGGGCGGTGCGGACCGCGTTCCCGCCGTCATCGCCAACATCGTGAGGGTGCCTCCGATCAGCGTGCCGGAGGCGGTGCCGGGGATCAGCGTCTCCGCGCCCTCGGAGGAGTAGACGCGGGCGCGGAAGGGCTCGACCACCGCGCGTCGCAGGCTCGCCGTGGCCGCCGGGTCGTCGAGCAACGACAGCGTGCCGACCATGGGGGTGAACCAGGTGGGAACACCGACGACCTCGCGCCAGTACTCGTGGAGCGCGGTGACGTCGGAGCTGCCGTAGAGCGGCTTCGGCCGCGCCGACCGCAGCGCGGTGGCGTCGAGGTGGTCGAGGAGACGGACGGAGCCGTAGCCGCCGCGGACGCAGAAGATGCCCTCGATCGAGGGATCGCACCACGCCTCGACCAGATCGGCGGCACGGCCCTCGTCTGTCCCGGCCAGATAGGACGCTCGCGGATGCACGCCGCGCAGATGCCTGCCTTCGACGGGTTCGAGACCCCACGAGCGGAGCAGCGTCGAGGCACGGTCGACAAGTTCCGGCACGACAGGGCCGGCCGGAGCGACCAGGGCGACGCGAGCACCGGTCGGCAACGGACCGAGCGGACGGGCGCAGCTGGTCACGTCGAGCCTCCTACCTGGGGACGACCGTCACGCGAGGGCGCGGCTGTGGACGACCGGACTCCGGCGCTGCTCGCCACCCTAGGTTCGTGGTTCCGACCGACACCGGGAGACCTCCATGGAGACCGTACTCGTCCAGCACCGCCGCCGTGCCCGCCGCACCGACGTGCCCGACGGCCCCGACTCCGATCCCGGTGTCCGCGGCCGCGCCTATTGGAGCCTGTGGCGGCACCGTCACTTCCCGTGGGCCGCGCTCGACGACGGCGTCCGGGTGCTCCTCCTCGAGTCGTGGTCGAGTGGCGGACGCCTGACGTGGTTGGTGGAGGCCCGTGACGTCCTCCGGGCCACGGTCAGCTCTCAGGACGAGGTGGTCGACACGGTCGCGGCGTGGGCGGGGGAGTCGGCCGACGACGTGGCACGGTCCGACTACCTCGTGGCCAGCTCGGTCGAGTCGGGTCTCGTCCTGGGCTTCCGGTCGGAGCCTGTCACGTGGCTGGGTCTCGAGCGACCCGCCGACCTGCGTCTGGACCGCAACGGTTGGGCTCTCGCGCGGGTCGACGAGCTCGCGGAGTGGGGCGTCGAGCTCCCCGAGCGAGACGCGACGACCCTGGACACGTGACCGTGTCGGTGAGATAGAAACGGCGCATGGACTCTGCGCCCTCGTCGACTCCCCTCTCATCCGCCACGGGACGCGGGTACGCCCTGGGGTCGGTGGCGACGGGCACCTTCGCCACCGTCCCCGGTCTGCTCCTCCTGCCGTACCTCACCGACACGCTCGGTGTCGCCGCGGGCATCGCCGGGCTGATGGTGCTCCTCCCCAAGGCCTGGGACGTCGTTCTCAACCCGATCGCGGGCCGCATCAGCGACCGCTCGACGAGCTCCCGGGGACGTCGCCGTCCCTTCCTCCTGCGCGCCGGCGTCCTCCTCGCCGTGACGTTCGCGCTCATCTTCGCCGGCCCGGCCGAGCCGACCTGGCTCGCCGGCACCTGGGTCGTGGTGCTGTTCCTCGCGTGCGCGAGCGCGTACGCGTTCTTCCAGGTCCCCTACGTCGCGATGCCTGCCGAGATGACTCTCGACTACGACGAACGCACGCGGTTGATGACGTGGCGCGTCGTCGTGCTCGCGCTGGCCATCCTCCTCTCAGGGGCGACAGCGCCGTTGGTGGTCGATGTCGTGGGCGACGCGTCCTCGGAGACGACGGGCTACCGGGTGATGGGCGCCTACATCGGGGTGATCCTGCTCCTCGGTGCGCTGGGCGCCTACCGGGGCACACGTGATGCGCCGGACCACGGTGTCGCGACGGCCGGCGGCTCGATGCGTGACCAGCTGCGGCTCGTCGCGCAGTCGCCGGACTTCCGCCACCTCCTGACCACCTTCGTTCTCCAGGCGCTGGGCATCGGCGCGATGCTCGCAGGGGTGGCGTACGTCGCCGACCACCTTCTCGACAGCGGCAGCGCGACGACGCTCCTCTTCGTCGCGTTCGTCGGGCCGGCGCTGCTCGTCACGCCGCTGTGGGAGCGGGTCGCCGCGCGCCGGGGCAAACGCTACGGCTACACCGCCGCGACCGGCATCCTCGTCCTCGGGGCGCTGGGGCTGCTGGTGGCGTCGACCGGCCAGGCCCTGGCCGCGTACGCAGCGGCGGCGGTCGTAGGCATCGGCTACGCCGGCGCGCAGGTCTTCCCGATGGCGATGATCCCCGACGTGGCCGCGGACCACGCGGCGCGTACGGGCGCGAACCGCATCGGCGTCTTCACCGGCGTCTGGACGGCCGGCGAGACGTTGGGTCTGGCGCTCGGTCCGGGTCTCTTCGCGGCCGTGCTGTCGCTCGGCGGCTATGTCTCGTCCCGCGAGGGCGAGGACGTCACGCAGCCTGACTCGGCCCTCGACGCGATCGTGGTCGGCGTCTCTGTCGTCCCGGCGCTACTCATCATCGTCAGCCTCCTGTCGCTGCGCCGATACCGGCTCGACGAGCGACTCCACCGCAACGGCGCCCACGACGCGGACGCCGACCCCACCGCGACGCCGCAGGAGCCCACCCCATGACTGTCCCGCACCGCGATGCCGACGAGATCAGAGCGAGCCTCCTGACCCTGCGCGACGGCGACCTCCCGACGCACGGGGGGAGGACCCTGGCATACGTCTACGACTCGGGGATCGCGGAGGCCGACGACCTCGGCCGGGAGGCGCTCGCCGCCTACGGCTCGACCAACGGGCTCGACCCGACAGCCTTCCCCAGCCTCCTCACGATGGAGCGCGACCTCGTCGCGTTCGCCAAGCCGCTGTTCCACGCACCCCGCGAAGCCGTCGGGACGGTGACGTCGGGAGGTACGGAGTCTGTGCTGCTCGCCGTCCAGACCGCCCGGGACGCACGGCCTGACGTGGCTCGACCGGTGATGGTGGTGCCCAGCACGGCGCACGCCGCCTTCCACAAGGCGGCCCACTACTTCGGCGTCGAGCGGGTGACCGTGCCCGTCGACCCGTCGACGATGCGGGCCGACGTGCCGGCGACGGCGGCCGCGCTGGACGAGTACGGCGACCGCGTCGTGCTGGTCGTAGCGAGCACTCCCTCGTACGCGCACGGCGTGCTCGACCCCGTGCCCGAGCTCGCAGGGCTCGCGCTGCGCCACGGCACCCGTCTGCACGTCGACGCCTGCATCGGTGGGTGGGTGCTGCCGTGGCTCGAGCGCGATGGACGGGTCCGCCATGCCTGGGACTTCGCCGTCGAGGGCGTTACGAGCATCTCGGCCGATCTTCACAAATACGCGTACGCCCCGAAGGGCGTCTCGCTGCTGCTCCACCGCACGCCCGAGCTTCGCCGTCCCCAGTTCTTCGCCAGCGCTGACTGGCCCGGCTACACGATGCTCAATGCCACCCTCCAGTCCACGAAGTCAGGGGGCCCGCTGGCTGCCGCATGGGCGGTGGTCTCATACTTCGGCGACGACGGCTACCACGCACTGACGCGCGCAGCGTCCACCGCCACGACGGCTCTCGCGGCGGGCGTCGAGGCGACCGAGCACCTCTCGCTCGCCGCCGAGCCCGACACCACGCTGGTCGCCGTGACGACCGACGACGCGTGCGACGTCTTCACGATCAGCGACGCCATGCTCGCGCGCGGGTGGTTCGTCCAGCCGCAGATGGCGTATGGCGACCTTCCCGCGACGCTCCACCTCACCGTGTCGGCGGCGACAGCCCCTCTCGTGGACGAGCTCCTCGACGATCTCAGGGACTCCGTCGGCGAGGCGGTCGCCGCAGGTCCGATTGCCGTCGACCCTCAGCTCCGGGCGGCAGCGAGCGCGATCGACCCTGACACCTTGGACGACGCGGCGTTCGACGGGCTCCTGGCGCTGGCGGGTCTGGCGAGCGCGGAGGACGGCGGGGGAGTGGCGCCGCCTGCGCAGATGGCACCGGTCAACGCGCTGCTCGACGTCGCCCCGCCGGCGCTCCGGGAGGCGCTCCTCGTCGCGTTCCTCGACCGACTGACCCGCACCGACCAGCGCGCGTCCGATCGCTGACCCTCAGTAGGCGCGGTGCCGGCCGGCGGGCGTGCCACCGCCGCCGCTGCGGATCTCGGCTGCCAGGTCCTCGCGAGTCCGGACGACCACCGGCGCCGCCGATCCCGGCAGCAGCCGCGCGGCGTCGTCCGGCAGCACGACATCGGTCTTCACCGCCTCGCTGATCCGGTACGGCATCGCGCCGAGCACCCCTCCGAGGGTCCGGCGCAGACGGGACATCTCGGCCCGGACGGTCACCGTTCGTGACGGGTCCGCGAAGAGGTCGTCCGACAGCTCGGAGGCCGAACGGCCCTCGGGGTGACGCACGAGCGATAGCAGGATCTCGGAGTGGCGGGGCGACAGCGCATGGGTCCACGAGCCGCTCGAGCTGGTCACCTCGACGACGGTCGGCGTGGAGGTGAGGTCGAGACGCACGAGCGTCATGGGGTCTCGGTCGGAACCGTCCTCGGAGAGGCGGAGCAGCCAGCCGTCCGGCACCGGTTCGGCGACGACGTTCCCGAGCTGAGGGAGCCACAGCGCGCCAGGTGTCATGTCGGACGGCAGCAGCACCCGCGCGGGAGGCTCGGTGCCGACTGTGGCGGCGGAGATGCCGTCCCGCGTGACTGCGATGGCGGGGCCGCCGAGGCGTGCGAGCATCGGCCCTGCGTGCGTCCGGAGGCGGTCGGCGTTGTCGTGGTAGACCTGCCGCAGCTGAGCCTGGGCCAGCTGCGACGCCATCACCACGTGCGGGAGCGCGAGCGGGTTGACCGCGCGCTGGCGATAGCTCAGGTCGACGACGCCCACCTGCTCTCCGGTCAGCGGGTCACGGACCGGGGATGCGGCGCACGACCAGGGGAGGTGTTCCTCGGCGAAGTGCTCGGCGGCGTGGATGCCGACCGGCGCACCCTCGACGAGCGCCGTGCCGATCGCGTTGGTGCCGACGTTGCCCTCGGCCCACGTCGCTCCCGGGACCATGCCGAGCTCGTCGGCGTGGTGGCGCAGGGGGGCGTTGCCGGCTCGCCACAGGATCGTCGCGTCGGGCGAGGTGATCGCGAGGAGCATGCCCGCCGAGTCGAGCGCGTCGCGCAGCAGCTCAGCGAGCTGGTCGACCAGCGGGCGCATCGCGCTTGCGGAGCGCCCGGCCTCGACCTCTCCCGGTGCAGCCGGCGGTGTGGGGGGAACCCCGTCAGGGCTCAGCCCGTGAGTCCGGGAGCGGTCCCACGAGGCACGGACGACGGCCCGGGGCTGGACCGCGGAGGACCGCCCGGCGAGGACGTCGGAGCGCACGCGGTACAGGCTGCGCAGGTCCACCGACGTCGTCGACGGACGCCTTGTCGCCCCTGATCCCGCCATGCCCCCCGGCCTTCCGGTCCCCGTCGCCCGCGGCGGGATGTCGTTTCCTGCGCCCCACCGTAGACCCGGCGAACCGGTCAGCCCAGGTTTTCTCGCGGCTTTCTCGTCCCTTGTGCGCGCTCACGTGTGCGCTCTCACGGCCGACGATCGTGCCCGGGCGAGCGTTGCAACCCCGTGCAACCCTTGCGCCCGCTGACCCGGCAGGGCTGGGATGGGGATGCGTTCAGGTCGAGCGGGCTCCGCTGCGGGGGTACGGAGCGCGCTCGACCTGGACGGACGGACAAGACATCGTCCGCCAGACGTACGAAGGCCCCGACACCGGTTCCGGTGTCGGGGCCTTCGTCAGAAGTCTCGGGGACGAGACGCCTTCTCAGATAGCGCGAACGTTCTCCGCCTGGGGGCCCTTCTGGCCCTGGGTGACGTCGAACTCGACGCGCTGGTTCTCGGCCAGGGTGCGGAAGCCGTTCCCGGTGATCGCGGTGTAGTGGACGAACACGTCGTCACCGCCACCATCCTGCGCGATGAAGCCGAAGCCCTTCTCGTCGTTGAACCACTTCACGGTGCCTTGCGACATTTCTTGCTCTTTCGTCGAACTGTGGAGCCGACCGTTGTCGACCCCCGTGCAGCGTTGCTCCACCCACACGATGGTCGCGGGGGCGCTTCGGCCCAGATAAGACAAAGGCACCAACGTTGAAACCGTTGGCGCCGACGTACCCACCTGCGCTGAACCGAACAACTACTGCTGGAAGCCTAGCAGGTCCGGGGGCAGTCTCGAGGGTGCGCGGGGCCCGGCGCGTGGCGGCGCTCCGAGGGCCGTGAGGCTCGTCTCGTTCCGCGCCTTCGTCGCCCCGCAGACGGCCGCTGACCGCTCAACGGCGCTTGGCCGGACGGCTGCGAACCGTGACAGCTCGCGAGCGTGACCGGTCGTGGTACGCGTTGCGGACCGCCTTCACACGGACCTTGCGGGGCGCCGTCCACCGCCAGCGCACACGGAACGTCGCGGTGCCGTCCGCACGGGTGGTCCGCACCGGCCCGACGCGTCGCCACGCTCCCCGGTGCCGGACGTAGGCCTTCACCCGGACCCCAGCCTCGGGGAAGAACCCGTACGGCCGGGCGACCCGCACGCTCGTCCCCACCCGCAGCACGGAGCCGACGCGTGGCCTGCGAGGGCGCACCGACACCGACGTCGCTGTCCGCGGCCGCCGCAGGGTCAGCCGCGTCGAGGCGAGCACGAGGGGTGCTCGGCCGGTCGCCGACGACCAGGTGACGCGAGACCGGACCGTGAACGTGCCCGGCCTCACCGCGCCCGCGCAGATCCGGAAGGCACCTCGGCCGGCCGCTCCGGCGGTGCTGGGGACGGTCGTCCGGTCGACCACCCGGCCGCTCCCGGCGACGAGGTCGACGGTCAGAGTCCAACCCGGGGCGACACCGCTCAGGGCGTACGAGAAGGGGTGTCCGAAGCAGTTCCGGTAGAGGGTGGCGCTGGTGCTCGTGACCCGTCCCGAGGCGGCATGGGCAGGCGAGGTCAGCCCGGAGGTCACCAGGCACCCGCCGAGGACGGCGACGACGATGGCCAGCAGACGACGGAGGGTCACGGTCCGACCTTAGGCGACCTCGAGGTCTGCGCCACCGCACGCGTGGTTCGGAGGTTGGTACAACGCTGGTACGGTCACCGCCATGGCTCCTCAGCAAGGCCCCGACCGTGACCGTTCGACAGTGCCGCTGAGGGCGCACAACGCGATCCCGCGTGATCGCGTGCTCGACGCGGCGCGCGACATCGTCGAGGAGGTGGGCCTGCGCGGCTTCACCATGGCGGACCTCGCCCGCCGGGCCGACGTGTCACGGGCGACGCTCTACCGCACCTGGCCCAACGGCGCCGGTGTCGTGGCCGACCTCTTCACCCGCGAGTTCCGCAACGTCATGCAGCTCGCGATGGGGCAGGTCTCGGCACACGACGCCCGGTCGGTGCTCGTCCGCGGTTCGGTCGCGATCGTGCAGCACACCCGGCGACTGCCGTTCTTGCGGCGCGTGATCGAGCTCGACCCGGAGTTCATCGCGACCTACCTCCTCCACCGACGGGGGAGCAGCACCAACGAGCAGACCCAGCTCCTCGAGGACCTGATCCGCGACGGGCAGAGCGACGGGTCGATCCGAGCCGGAGACGCCTCGATCATGGCGGCGGCGGTCCTGCTCGACGCCTGGTCGTTCGTCATCACCGGGCCGGTCTTCGTCGGAGACGACCGTCTCGACCCGTTGGACGAAGAGCTCCTGCTGATGCTGGACCGCTATCTCAGCCCCTGACGAGTCGACGTGCTCAGAGGTGCTTGTCGATCTCGGACCAGAACGCCTCTCGCAGCTGCCAGCGGGTCTCGGTCTGGAGCACGCGGTAGCGGTCGTCGCTGTGCGCGACGAGGTCGTTCAGGAGGGTCGAGTCGACGTCTCCGGGGATCGTCGGGCGGGTGGCGACGAGGTCGCGGAGGTCGGCCTGGTTCGCCGAGTCCAGCCAGTTGCGGACGACGGTGCGGACGACCTCGGGGATCACCGCGCGCAGGTCCGCGTCAGGGTCGCCACGATTGGCGCCACCTTGTCCTGTGGTGCTGCTGTAGGCCAACGACACCGCGGGCTCCAGGCGCTCGGGCTGGCCCAACGGTGGGGCCGGGTGCAGCCGTGCGACGTCCGAGGGCGTCGGGATCCTCAACCGCGGCGTCACGGTCGCGGCCGCTTCACCCACCGCGGCGGCGGGGGCCGGCTCGTCAGCGGGGACCTCGCGCGGTCGCGGTGACGGCGTGATCGCGGTGCGCAGCAGCTCGACGGGGATGCGCTGTCGTCCGTCGACCACCCTGGCGAGGTTCATCGCGGTCGCGTGGATGCCGATGCGTGAGTCGTCGTTGGGCACGTTGAAGAGCGTCACGCGCACGCCGTAGTCCTGCGCCATGTCGACCGCCTCGGTCAGGTCGTCGTCGCCGGAGACGAGGAAGATCTCCGAGACCGCTCCCTGGAGCGCGAGGTTGACGAGATCGAGCGCGATCCTCGTGTCGACGCCCTTCTGGGCGCCTTCGTTGTTGACCCGCCCGAGCCGCAACTTGACGTCGGGCAGCAGCGAGATGAGGTTGTGCTCCTCCGACAGAGCCCGTGCCGCCTGCGCGTTGGCGGCGTCGTACCAGAACACCCGGAGCAGCCGGGTGTCGGTGTTCTCGGCGACCGACGTCTTGATGCCCGTCACCAGCCGTTCCCAGCTCACCGCCACCGCCCGGCGCAGCGAGGTGCCCACGAGTACCTGCGCCGACGAAGCGAGGAGGTATCCGGCGTCGACGAGGATGGCGTGCCGGTCTGATCGCGCGAGCCGACTCATCTGGCCAGGCTAGCCCGACCGTGGGCGAGCCCGCCGACCTCGACGCGCGCCGGGCTCACCCGAGATCAGCTGAGGTAGCCCTCGACCTCGTCGGGCGGACGGACCTTGGCCGTCGAGGGGTCGTCGCCGAACTCCTTCTTGGCCCGTCGCTGCCTCAGGAGGTCCCAGCACTGGTCGAGCTGTGTCTCGAGCTCGCGCAGCCGGGCGAGCTCGGTCTCGGGGTCGGTGTCGCCGCGCTCGCGGCGCTCGCGCAAGTCCTTCTCCTCAGCCACCAGCGAAGAGATCGAGCTGAGGATGTCCTGGTCGGTCGTCATGGAGCCTCCCGTGTCGTCGTGCCCACGGTAGTCCGCCGGGACCTCGGCCGGCGACCGCTAAGGTGTGGGCAGCCAAGGACGAAGGAGCGCACCAGACGTGACCGAGGGACCCACCTCCGGGAATCCGGACGACCCGACGCCGGAGCACACGACGCCGGACCACGAGATCCCGGAGGCGACGCCGCAGCAGAGCCCTGAGGACGAGCACGACACCCCGACGGCCGAGCAGCCGTCGGTGCCCGCGCAGGGTGACGAGCCTCCGCCGCCGTACGACCCGCCGGCTCCCGGCGACAGCCCGACGGCCGAGCAGCCGTCGGTGCCCGCGCAGGGTGACGAGCCTCCGCCGCCGCCGTACGATCCGCCGGCTCCCGGCGACAGCCCGACGGCCGAGCAGCCGTCGGTGCCCGCGCAGGGTGACGAGCCTCCGCCGCCGCCGTACGATCCGCCGGCTCCCGGCCCGGGGGAGGCGCCGTACGCCCCGCCGGCCGGCCCCGGTCAGCCGCCGTACGGACCGCCGCCCGGCTACGGACCGCCGTACGGACCGCCGCAGGGAGCGCCGCAGCAGCAACCGCCCTACGGCGCTCCGTACGGCTACGCGCCGGAGGCCAAGAGCAAGCTGGTGGCCGGTCTGCTCGGCATCCTGCTCGGTGGCTTCGGTATCCACCGCTTCTATCTCGGCTTCACGACCATCGGCGTGGTCCAGATCGTGGTCACCATCATCACGTGTGGCCTCGGCGCGATCTGGGGCTTCGTCGAAGGCATCTTGTACCTCGTCGGTGCCAACGGCTGGACGACGGACGCCTCCGGGCGCCCGCTCAAGGAGTGAGGGTGAGAGGCCGATCCATCGGGCGTCGGGCGACGGGCGCATTCGGCGCGCTCGTCCTCGGTGCCGTCCTCGTCGCGTGCGGCGGCGAGGACGACGGTGACCCGAGCGGGTGCCTCGGTTCCGCCAACGGCGGCACGGTCGTCGTGCAGGGGACCAACACGCCCTTGGTCGACGGCGTGAGTGCGGGCGTGGGCTCGATCGACGTCGACCCGGACGAGGCGACGGCGATCCTTACGGTGTCGGAGAGCCAGGAGCCGGCTGGTGTGCGGTCGGTTCCGGTGACCGTCGGCACCACGTTCACGGCCGCCGGCAAGCAGCTCGCCGTCGTGCAGATCTGTCGCGGCTCGGTCACGGTGGACATCACCGCCTGACCCGTGCCGCACCGCTGACAGCGACGTGCGCCCCGACCTCGTGAGAGGGCGGGGCGCACGTGCGTGTGGTCTCGGGCGACGTCAGGCCTTGTCGCCGAACATGATCTCGTCCCACGACGGGACGCGACGTCGTTCGCGTCGCCGGGGTGCGCGCTTGCGCGGCTGCTCACCTGCCGGGTCGTCGTCCGGCGCGCCGGCCTCGGGGACCTCTCCGTCGGGTACGGCCGTCTGCCCGGCCGCGCGCTCGACCTCGGGCTCGCTCTCCCTCGGCGCCGCGTCGGGGGCGTCGCGCTCTCGGGTCGCGTCCTGGCGCGCGGCCACCGCGGCGGCGTCGCGCTCCTCGGCGGCGTCGAGCTCGAGCGTGGGCTCTCCGTCGTCGACGCCCGGGATGTCGCTGAGACTCAGCTGCTCGTCGGCCCGCTCGCTCGCCGCTGCGGCGCGCCGTGCGCGAGCCTGCCGCAACGACGTGACGCGCGGGTCCGACTCGAGCTCCACCACGTCGACCTGACGCGTGACGGCGTCGGCGATCGCGGTGTCGCTGGCGTCGGGGACGTCCCCGACCAGCTCGCGCCCGCCCGCATCCTCCGCGAACGTGTAGCGCCCCGCGGGGTCGAAGACGTAGTCGGCGGTGATCCCGCCCGCTCGTACGGTGACCGTCCAGCGGGCGTCGTCGCGCCGGTAGGAGTCCCACGCCGCCGACTCGGGGTCGAGCCCGCGTCCGCGCAGCGTCGTGTCCACCGACTCGCCGAGGGTCAGTGCGTTCGACTGGGCGTGCTTTCGACGGACCGTCGCCTTGCGGGCGCGCTCGGCCATGTGCTCTCGCTCCGCGAGCACGGGGTGGGCATAACCCATGATCCGGTCGACGGGGAGCTCTGCTGCTGCTGCCACCTCCTCCGGCGACTCGCCCCGGCGGATCCGGGCCTGGATGTCTCGCGGACGCAGTGCACTGTCCATCGCTATCTCCAACTGGCCGAGTCGTGCCCGGTCGTTCCTGAGGGTGGCGCGCAACCGGTCGTCGGCAGGGATGCGGAACAGCTCACCGACCGGGCCGCGAAGAACCACGTACCTCTGGTCCTCGCTCAGCCCCACCACGGTGAGGTCTCGCATGTCGTTGCCTCCGCCCTTCGCGCCTCGTACCAGCCCCAGTGTCGACTGCTTGCCCGGTCAATCCAAGCAAGCGCGCCGAGCGCGCGGTCGACCGCACCCCGCTAACGTCGTCTCGTGGCCACCAACTACGTCGTCGTCGATCTCGTCGGGATCGCCGCATTCGCCCTCTCGGGAGCGCTGGTGGCGGTCCGCAAGCCGCTGGACATCTTCGGGGTCCTCGTCCTGGCGGGGGCGACGGGACTCGGCGGCGGCTTCCTCCGTGACGTCCTCATCGGGGCCACCCCACCGGCCTCCCTCATGGACTGGCGCTACCTCATGGTCCCGGTCGTGGCGGGACTCATTGCGTTCCGGTTCCATCCCGTGCTCGGTCGGCTCGAGAGCAAGATCGCCGTCTTCGACGCCGCCGGCATGGGGCTGTTCTGCGTCACCGGTGCGGTGAAGTCGCTCGACTACGGTCTCGAGCCGGTGGCGGCGTGCCTGATGGGCATGGTCACCGCGATCGGGGGCGGTGTGATCCGTGACCTGCTCGCGGGACGCGTCCCCGTCGTCCTCCGCGAGGAGCTGTACGCGTTCCCGGCCTTGCTGGGCGCGGCGATCGCGGTCACCGCGGTCCAGCTCGACCTGCCGTACGCCTGGGTCGTCCTCCCGGGCGCGCTCTTCGCCTTCGGCTACCGGATGATCGCCCTGCGTCGCGGGTGGCAGGCGCCGCTCCCGTCCGGGATGGACGGCTACTGAGCCGAGCAGAACGGTGCGGTGGCGTCAGCGCGCCGTTCCTGCGGCATCCGCGGGAGCGCCTGCAGCAGGGGCAGGGGGGCGGACGCGTACGCTCCAGGCCCCGCCCACGGCGAGGAAGCCGGCGAGCAGGCACACCAGGTAGCCCCATGAGGGCGCCGTGCTGTCCACCACCCAGCCGGACAGCGCCGCGCCCGGCGCGACACCGGTCGCGAGACCGGTGGTGAACCATGCGATCCCCTCGGTGAGCCGCTCGCGAGGGACGCCCTGCTCGACGAGACGGGTGCAGGCGACCATGCTGGGCGCGATCGCGAACCCCGAGACGAACAGGGCGACGGCGACCAGCGGGAGCGCCGAGGTCAGCAGCAGCGGGACGAAGCTCACGGTCAGGACCACCGTGGCGATGCGCAGCTGCGCCAGGGAGGACATCCGCGGGGGACGCGCACCGACCAGCAGACCCGCGATCAGGCTTCCCGCGGCCCAGATCGCGAGCAGGACGCCGGACAGCTCCTTGTGGCCCTGGTCCTCGGCCACCGCGACGGTCACCAGCTCGGCGCCTCCGAAGAGCACGCCGAACCCGACGCCGGCGAGCATCAGGGGTGCGAGCAGCCCGAACGGCAGACGTTCGCGCCCGCCCGAAGGATCGTCCCGACGCCGTCGGGACGGAGGCTCGGTACGGCGCTGCACCGCGAGGAGCAGTGACCCTGCCACTCCTGCCACGCCGGCGACCGCCAACCCGACGTAGGGGTTGATGAGGGTGGCGAGGAACGTGACGACGACCGGACCGACGATGAAGACCACCTCGTCGAGCACCGCCTCCAGGGCGAACGCGGTCGGGATCATCGACGGCTCGGCGTTGTGGGTCCACCGCGCCCGGACCATCGAGCCGGCCTGGGGGAGGGCGAAGCCGGCGAGGGCGGCGCACAGGTGGGGGAGCGGCGTGGGCGCCTGGGCGTGGACGGCGAGGAGCCCGAGGGCGAGCCCGAGACCGAAGAGCGCGCTGGTCGCCGGGAGCACACGGTGCTGGCCGAACCGATCGGTGAGCCGTCCTTGCACCGGGGCGCCGATCGCGTTGGCGATGACGGAGGCGGCCGAGATGGCGCCCGCCTTCGCGTACGACCCGGTCTGCTCCTGCACGAGGAGGACGAGTCCGAGCCCGAGCATGGAGATCGGCAGGCGTGCGAGGAGGGCGGCTGTGCTGAAGGCCGGGGCGCCAGGGACCGCGAGGATCCGGCGGTACGAGTCGAGCACGGTCTTCCTTGGGAGACGTCGTCGAGGTGACGGTGTGGCGGAGGAGATGCCCTCGGGCGCCCCGACCGGGGTCGCACCTGCAGCCTAACCGTCGACTTGGAAGGATGGCGGCATGGATGGACCCGCGCCCGACACCCGCCCGTACGATGCGTTCCTGCTCGTCTCGTTCGGAGGGCCCGAGAAGCCCGACGACGTCGTCCCGTTCCTCGAGAACGTCACTCGCGGGCGGGGGATCCCGCGCGAGCGGCTGGTCGAGGTCGGTGAGCACTACTTCTCGTTCGGTGGCCGATCGCCGATCAACGACCAGAATCGAGACCTGGTCGCGGTTCTGCAGCTCGAGCTGCGCTCGCACGGCATCGAGCTCCCCGTCTACTGGGGCAACCGCAACTGGGACCCGTACCTCACCGACACGCTCACCCAGATGCGTGACGACGGTGTCGAACGCGCGGTGTGCCTGTTCACCAGCGCCTACACCTCGTACTCCGGCTGCCGTCAGTACCGCGAGAACCTGTACGACGCGACCGTCGCGGTCGGTGACGGCGCCCCCCGGCTCGACCGGGTCCGGCACTACTTCAACCACCCGGGCTTCGTGGCTCCGTTCGTCGGCGGCGCGGTGGGCGCGATCGATCAGCTCGGTCGTGAGGGGTTCGACACCGCGGCGACCCGGCTGGTCTTCGTCACTCACTCGATCCCGGACGCCATGAACGCGGCGAGCGGTCGCTTCGTCTGCGACGGGGAGACACGTGGGGGAGAGGCGTACGTGCGCGAGCACCGGGACGTCGCCGCCCAGGTGGCAGCCGGCGTGGCGGAGAGCACTGGCGTCGAGCGGGCGTACGACCTCGTCTACTGCTCGCGGTCGGGCTCCCCCGAGGTGCCGTGGCTGGAGCCGGACGTCAACGACCACCTCCGGGCTCTGGCGGCCGACGGGGTGGCGTCGGTCGTCCTGGTGCCCATCGGCTTCGTCTCCGACCACATGGAGGTCGTCTACGACCTCGACACCGAGGCCAGGGAGACCGCCGAGGAGCTCGGTCTGGGCTTCGCGCGGGTTCCGACGCCGGGCGTCGACGCCCGGTTCGTCACCGCGATCCGCGAGCTGATCGTCGAGCGGGCGGCCCTGGCGCGCGACGAGGAGCCCGAGCAGAGCGTGGTGGGTGAGCTGCCGCCGAGCTGGACGGTCTGCCCCGCCGGCTGCTGTGCGAACCTCCGCGACCCGCAGCGTCCGGCCCTGCTCGGCACGGACTCGTGACGCGCCCGTCCGGAGAGGTCCTTGCCACGCTGGCCCTGACCGCCTCGCGCGCCGCGGCGGCGTACGCCCGCACCGCCCGTCCGGCGGGACGGGTCGAGGTCGCCGCGACCAAGTCGAGCCCGACCGATCCCGTCACGGAGATCGATCGCGCGACCGAGCGACTCATCCGTGACCACATCGCGGCCGACCGGCCTGGCGACACCATCCTGGGCGAGGAGGGCGGGGAGGCCCTCGCTGGCGAGACGGGCCCGGCAGGAGACACCGGAGTGCGGTGGATCGTCGACCCGATCGACGGCACGGTCAACTTCGTCTACGGCCTGCCCCAGTCCGCCGTCGCGGTCGCAGCGGAGATCGACGGGGTCGTCGAGGCGGCCTGCGTGATCGACATCACCACCGGGCACGAGTACACCGCCGTGCGGGGCGAGGGTGCCTACCTCCGGGAGAGCCCGGCGCGGCCTTCGGTCCGACTGAGGTCGGTGGCCCCTCCTTCGGCGTCCCAGGCGCTCGTGGCGACCGGGTTCAACTACGTCCCGGAGGTCCGGGCCCGTCAGGCGAGCGCGGTGGCGCGGATGCTGCTGGAGATCCGTGACATCCGTCGCATGGGATCGGCCGCGCTCGACCTGTGCGCGCTCGCTGCCGGACGGTTCGACGCCTACGTCGAGCAGGGTCTGGCTCCCTGGGACATCGCCGCGGGTGGCCTGATCGCCCGGGAATCCGGGGTTGTCGTCTCCGGGCTCGACGGGCCGCCGGACGCGCGGCTCGTCGTGGCCGCACCGGAAGCCTTCGCTGAGGAATTTATGCGGCTCGTCCGCGCTTGTGGCTTTTGAGTTGGGTCGCGCTGATCCGTGTGGCACAATCTGCGCGGCCTGCACGTTATCGAAATGGGATGAATCCGGCCGCTCGGAGGCCCGGATGTGAGAGTCGAAGAGGAGGGTTCATGGCGACTGATTACGACGCTCCTCGGAAGACCGAAGAAGAGCAGTCGGAAGACAGCATCGAAGAGCTCAAGGCCCGCCGCCACGAGAAGAACTCGGGCAAGGTGGACGAGGACGAGGTCGAGGCCGCGGAGTCGTTCGAGCTCCCCGGTGCAGATCTGTCCCACGAGGAGCTCTCGGTCCAGGTTCTTCCGAAGCAGTCGGACGAGTTCACCTGCAGCTCGTGCTTCCTGGTGCACCACCGCAGCCAGCTCGCCCGCGAGAAGGGCAAGCAGCTGATCTGCGTCGACTGCGCCTGAGGCAGTCGCTCGCCGGCATCACGACAGGCTGCCGGCAGCGTCGATGCATGCGAACGACAACGCCCCCGCACCGCACCAGCGGTCGGGGGCGTCGCCGTGCCCAGGGGACTGTGCTGCCTCAGGACCTCAGGCCTTGGGGCGCTTCACACCGGGCGGGAGATCTCCGGTCGAGCGCACCCAGTAGTTGACCGCCTGGCGGTTGAGGACCACCTTGATGAGGCCGGCACTCGCCCCTGCCAGGACCGCCCAGGCCACGGCCTCGCGGGTCGCCATCGCCGGATCACGCGACATGTCGTCGGTGGGAGGCTTGCGACCGGTCGCGGCACGCCAGACGAGGGCGGCCGCCTGGGTGGCGATGACACCGGCGGCCACGGTCGCCGTGCGGTCCAGCAGCTTCCAGGCCGCCTTGCCCGACCCCTTCTTGGACTTCTTGCCCTTGGCGGTCGGGGCCTTCTTCGTGCTGCGCGCCACGGTCTTCCTTCCCTTCGTCACGGTCGTACGGAGCCGTCTGGCCCACACGTTATCCGTTCGTCACGGGTCGCAGGTCCGGGCGTGGCGGGTCCGCGCGTCAGCCGCGGGCGCGACGTGCGCTGAGCGCGTCGGCGAGCTCGTGAGGGTGGCGGGTGCCGATCAACCAGTACGGAGTGGGGTCGCGCGAGTCGGTCACCTGGACCTGGACTGCGGTGGCGATGTAGGGCCGGAGGAGGAAGAACGCGCGGGCGTCGGCCTGAGGGCCGTGCAGCGCGCGGGTCTGGGCGGCGTCGAGGGCGGTGACCTCGCCGCAGTAGACCAGCGGCAGGCGAGCCGCCCCGGCGCGCAGGTGGACGTTGGAGACCTCGACGACGGCCCGGCCGTACTGGACGAGACCCGCCGCGACGGCGGCCCCGGCGACCGCGCCCGCGCCGAGCGCCACCCACATCGGCGTGGCGAGCACGAAGATCCACCAGACGATCACGGTGAGGCCGGCACCGGCCAGCCACCACGAGACCGGGACGCTGAGATGCTCGCGGTACGACGGCGCGTCGGCCTCACGGGTCATGCCCCCAGGTTGCCATGCCCGCACGCACGGTCCGCCCGGTAGGGTCCTCGTTCATGCTCGAGGTGATGCTGACCCGTCTGGACCCGTCGATCCCGCTGCCGTCCTACGCCCATCCCGGGGACGCGGGGGCAGACCTCTGCACGACCGTCGACCTGACGCTCCAGCCGGGAGAACGCGCGCTCGTCCCGACGGGGATCGCGGTCGCTGTCCCGGTCGGGTACGTGGCGCTCGTGCATCCTCGCTCGGGACTCGCCGCCCGGGCAGGACTGTCCATCGTGAACGCTCCGGGGACCGTCGACGCGGGGTACCGTGGCGAGATCAAGGTGTGCCTGGTCAACCTCGACCAGAGCGAGGCCATCGTGCTCGCGCGGGGCGACCGGATCGCCCAGCTGGTGCTCCAGAAGGTCGAGCAGGCGGAGTTCCGTGTCGTCGACGCCCTCCCCGAGTCGGCACGGGGTGACGGGGGGTACGGTTCGACGGGCGGGTTCGCCGTGGCCTCGGGGTCGTGACGACGACCGGGCACGTGAGGACCCGACCAAGAAGACAGACGAGAGGAGCGCGGTGATGTTCGGTCGTCGCAAGAAGGCGCACAGCGACGCCGCCGCGGAGTCCGCCGAGGTTTCCGAGGCGACCGCGCAGCCGCAGGAGCCCACGTCCGAGACGCCGGAGGAACCGGAGACGGCCGTTCCGGCCTACGACCGGTCGTCCGGACCATGGGACGCCTCCGAGCGGGAGGTCCTCGAGGACGACCCCACCTACGTCGATGTCGGCGCGATGATCGTGCACGGCCGCGTGGGGCTCGACATCCAGATTCCGACCGACCCCGAGTCCGGTGTCGCCACGTCCGTCGTGGCGATGGGGGAGGGCAGCGCGGTCGAGCTGCGGGCCTTCGCCGCGCCCCGCCACGCGGGACTCTGGGACGAGATCCGCCCCGAGATCGTCGCCGAGGTCGAGCGTGTCGGCGGCAAGGTCGAGGAGGTCGACTCGTCGTTCGGTCGCGAGCTGCGGGTCGAGGTGCCGGTGCAGGCGCCCGACGGCCGCCAAGGCGTCCAGGCCAGCCGCATCATCGGTGTGGACGGTCCGCGATGGCTGCTGCGCGCCACCTTCATGGGCACGTTGGGCGAGACGTCCGATCCGGACAGCCTCCTCGAGCAGACCGTCCGTGACCTGATCATCGTCCGGGGTGACGTCCCGATGCCCCCTCGTGAGCAGATCCCCGTGGTCGTCCCCGCGGGTGCCGTCCGTGCCGAGTCGCCGACCCGCGAGGCCTGAGGCGAGGCGGCGCGACCGCGCGCGGCCTACGCTGGGACCATGACGAGCACCACCGGCACACTGTGGAGCCGCGCGCGTGAGCGCATGAGCGGCTTCGCCGAGCGCGCGGACGACGCCGAGCTGCGCGTGGAGGCCGTCGAGGCGGGGTGCCTGCCCCTGTGCGACCAGCGCGCGGGCGATGTCGTCACCGCCCACGGCGAGCTGCGTACGGTCACCTTCCGTCCCCAGTCGGAGTCCCGGGCGCTCGAGGCGGTGCTCTACGACGGCTCCGGCTCCCTGACCCTCGTCTGGCTCGGCCGCAAGCGGGTGCCCGGCATCGAGGTCGGGCGCGTGCTGACGGCGACCGGACGGTTAGGTCTGCGCGAGGGTGGCCGTGTCATCTACAACCCCCGATACGAGCTGAGTCGATGACCGGTCAGACCGCGGGACCCGCCGAGCGTCCCGATGCCCACGTCACCGTCGAGCAGGTCGTGCGGGCGCAGCTCGCCAAGGCGCTCGGTGGCGTCCGAGGCATGCTCGAGGCCGCGGTGCCGACCATCGGCTTCACGGCGAGCTGGCTCATCACCCGCGACCTCAAGCTGGCGCTCGGGATCAGTGTCGGCCTCGCGGTCGTGCTGCTGGTCGCCCGCGTGGTCCAGCGCAGCACCACGCAGTTCGTCCTCAACTCGCTGTTCGGGATCGGCATCGCCGCGATCTTCGCGCTCCGCTCCGGCGAGGCGCGAGACGCCTTCCTGCCGGGCGTCATCTACAACGGCGCGTACGGCGCGGTGCTCCTGCTCACCGTCGTCGTCGGGTGGCCGCTGGTCGGCTTCCTCGTCGGCAGCGTCACGGGCGATCCCACCGCCTGGCACCGCGACCGTGCGCTGACGCGGCTCTGCTCGCGTCTCACGCTGATCCTCGCGATCCCGTGCCTCTTGCGCGTCGCGGTGCAGTACCCGCTGTGGGTCGGCGACCACGTGGCGCTGCTCGGCACCGCCAAGATCGTGATGGGGTGGCCGCTCCAGCTCGCTGCGCTCGGCGCGATGGCGTACCTGCTCGGCCGCAACCACACGCCCACCGCCGATCCCGAGGCGGCCGGCAAGCTCTTGTCGCGCGAGGCGCTCGAGATCCAGCCGAAGCTCCAGCCGCGCGACTGACCGTCACCCCTCGCCCGGGTCGCCCTGGTGCTCGCTGGGCGCGAGCAGGTGCTCGAGCGCGCGCTCGGAGTCGATCGCCGCGACGAACAGCAGCTCGTCGCCGGTCTCGAGGCTGCGGTCGGGCTCGGGCACCTGCACGCTCTTGCTCCGAAGGATCGCCACCAGCACCGCGTCGCGCGGCCACGGGACGTCGCCGACCCGGACCCCGACGTACGGGGAGTCCTCGGGCATGGTCAGCTCGACGAGGCTGGCGTTGGACCCGCGCAGGGAGAACAGACGCACGAGGTCGCCGACGGTCACCGCCTCTTCGACCAGGGCGGACATCATCCGCGGCGTCGAGACCGCGATGTCGACTCCCCACGACCCGCTGAAGAGCCACTCGTTGTCGGGGTGGTTCACGCGGGCGACCGTGCGGTCCACGCCGAACTCCGTCTTGGCGAGCAGGGACACGACGAGGTTGGCCTTGTCGTCGCCCGTCGCGGCGATGACCACGTCGAACTGCTCGAGCTGCGCGGTCTCCAGCGCCGAGAGCTCGCACGCGTCGGCGAGGATCCACTCGGCCTCGGGGACCGCGTGCGAGCGGATCGCTCGCGGGTTGCGGTCGATGAGGAGGATCTCGTGCCCGTTCTCCAGGAGCTCGGTGGCGACCGAGCGTCCGACGGCACCGGCACCGGCGATGGCGACCTTCATGACTCGTCCTCTCGGGGGCCCAGCTCGAGGGCGCTGAAGACGTCCGCAGAGTCGGGGATGGCAGAGAACAGCTGGACGACGTCACCGTCCTGGAGGACCGTGGCGCCGGTCGGGATCAGCCCTTTGCCGAAGCGCGCGAGACTCGCGACCCGCCCTCCGGTGGCCTTCTCGAGGGCGTCGACGGTCCGGCCGACCCACTTCGCCTGCACGGGGACCTGGTCGGCGCGCACCTCGCCGCTGGGGTCGCGGTAGACGGGGTCGTGGCCCGCAGGCAGCAGGCGACGGAGCACCTGGTCGGCGGCCCAGGTGACGGTTGCGACCGTGGGGACGCCGAGGCGCTCGTAGACCTCGGCGCGTCCGGGGTCGTAGATGCGGGCGACGATGGTGTCGACGCCGAACTGCTCGCGGGCGACGCGTGCCGAGATGATGTTGGAGTTGTCGCCGGACGACACGGCGGCGAAGGCGTGCGCCCGCTCGATCCCGGCTCGTTGCAGGACGTCGCGGTCGAAGCCGAGGCCCGTCACGGTCAGACCCGAGAACGAGGGCCCGAGGCGGCGGAACGCGTCGGCGTCGCTGTCGATGACGGCCAGCGAGTGACCGCGCTCTTCGAGGCGCTGCGCGAGGGTCGAGCCGACGCGGCCGCACCCCATGATGACGATGTGCACGCGACGACGCTACACCGCGCGGGCGGGGCCGAGCGCAGGCCGGGAGGGACAGGTCTACGATCCTCAGAGTGGGGATGGCCGAGCTGGGCAAGCGCATGTTCCTCGGGCGCAAGCTGCGCAGTACGCAGCTCGACGAGACGTTGCTTCCAAAGCGCATCGCGCTGCCCGTCTTCGCGAGCGACGCGCTGTCCTCGGTGGCGTACGCGCCGGACGAGATCTTCCTCGTCCTGTCGATGGGCGGGCTGTCTGCGTACGCGTTCAACTGGAAGATCGGCCTCGCCGTCGCGGTGGTGATGCTGACGGTGGTCGCGTCCTATCGGCAGAACGTCCGTGCCTACCCCAGCGGGGGCGGCGACTACGAGGTGGCGACGGTCAACCTGGGGCCGCGCGCGGGCGTGACGGTGGCCTCGGCGCTGATGGTGGACTACGTCCTCACCGTGGCGGTCTCGATCTCCTCGGGCGTCCAGAACGCCACCGCGGCGCTGCCCTGGCTCAACGGGCACGAGGCGCTGGCGGCGTCGGTGCTGGTGCTCCTCCTCATCGCGGTCAACCTGCGCGGACTGCGCGAGTCGGGGGCCGCCTTCGCGATCCCGTCCTACCTCTTCATGGCCTCGATCATCGGCATGGCGCTGTGGGGCTTCGCCCGCTACGCCCTCGGTGACCTCCCCAAGGTCGCGAGCGCAGACCTCGAGCTCGCCGCGGAGGAGCCGTACCTCGGGGCGGTCTCGGCGGTCGCGATGACGTTCCTGGTCGCCCGTGCGTTCTCGTCGGGCTGCGCGGCGCTGACCGGTGTCGAGGCGATCAGCAACGGCGTCCCCGCGTTCCGCCGACCGAAGAGCAAGAACGCCGCCACCACCCTCGCGCTGCTCGGCGTCATCTCGGTCACGATGCTGATGAGCATCGTCGTGCTCGCCGACCTGACCCATCTGCGATTCGCCGAGGACCCCGCGACGCAGCTGACCCGCGACGGCGTGCCGGTCGGCGACTCCTACGTCCAGGACACGGTGATCGGTCAGCTGGCGGCGGCGGTGTACGACAACGCGCAGCCGCTCTTCTACCTCACGGTCGCCACGACCGGCATCATCCTGGTCCTCGCCGCGAACACGGCGTTCAACGGGTTCCCCGTGCTCGGCTCGGTGCTCGCGCGCGACGGACACCTCCCGCGGCAGCTCGACACCCGTGGCGACCGGCTCTCGTTCAGCAACGGCATCGTGCTCCTGGGGCTCGCCGCGATCGTCCTGATCCTGGCCTTCGACGCCCAGGTGACCCGCCTGATCCAGCTCTACATCGTCGGCGTCTTCGTCTCGTTCACCCTCAGCCAGCTGGGCATGCTCCGGCACTGGGGCCGGCATCTCCGGACCGAGACCGATCCCGCCGAGCGGCGCCGGATGAAGCGGTCGCGCTCGGTCAACATGTTCGGGCTGGCGATGACGGCCACCGTGCTCGTGATCGTCCTCGTCACCAAGTTCTTCGCTGGAGCGTGGATCGCGATCTCGGCGATGGTGGTGCTCTACGTCCTCATGCGCGGCATCCGGCGCCACTACGACGAGGTGGCCGACGAGCTCGCGATCGAGGAGTCCGACGTGACCCTGCCGTCGCGCGTGCACGCGATCGTGCTCGTGGGTCGCCTCCACAAGCCGGTCATGCGTGCGCTCGCCTACGCGCGGGTCTCACGGCCCGACGCGCTGGAGGCGATCACCGTCGACCTGGACCCTGCTGCGACCACGCGGCTCACCGAGCAGTGGGACGCCCTTGACATCCCCGTGCCGCTGGTCGTCATCGGGTCGCCGTACCGCGAGCTGGTCCGGCCGGTGATCAAGTACGTCAAGGAGCTGCGCCGGGCGAGCCCGCGCGACATCGTCATGGTCTACGTCCCCGAGTACGTGGTCGGCCGGTGGTACGAGCAGATCCTCCACAACCAGACCGCGCTCCGGCTCAAGAGCCGCCTGCTGTTCACCCCCGGCGTGGTCGTGACGAGCGTGCCCTACCTCCTGCAGTCGGCCAAGCAGCGCGGTCCGGAGCGCGTACGCCCCGTGCCGGGCGAGGTGCGCCAGGGACGGACCTTCAACGAGCGCCGGAAGCCGTGACCTGGGCGGCATGCGTCACCCTGGAGGCATGAGCACCCAGGCAGACGCGACCGACGACCTGACCGGGACCCGGGTGGAGCTCGACATCGGGGCGATCGCTCACGGCGGGCACTGCGTCGCCCGGTGGGACGGCCGCGTGGTGTTCGTCCGGCACACCCTGCCCGGCGAGAGGGTGGTCGCAGAGATCACCGAGGGCGCCGCGGGCGCGAGATTCCTCCGCGCGGACGCGGTGGAGGTCCTCGAGGCGGCGCCGGGGCGGGTCGAGCCCAGGTGCCCGGTGTCCGGGCCGGGCCTGTGCGGTGGGTGCGACTTCCAGCACGTGGACCTCGGTGTCCAGCGCGATTTGCTGGGCGCCGTCGTGAGCGAGCAGCTGAGCCGGCTGGCCGGCATCCAGCGGGAGGTCGTGGTCCGTCCGCCGTTGTCCGACACCGCCGCCGACGGACTCGGGTGGCGGACTCGCGTGACGTTCGCCGCCGATCCTCACGGGCACCTCGGACTGCGCAAGCACCGCTCGCACGAGGTGATCCCGCTCGATGACTGCCCGATCGCGTCTCCTGCCCTGCCGCGGGTGCTCGACACCCCGTGGCCGGCGTCGCGGGTGACAGCGGTGGCCGGGTCCACTGGCGACAGGTTCGTGGCGGCGTACGACGTCACGGGGGAGCTGCCTGACGTCGACGCCGTCGGCCTGATGGCCGACGGCCACCGGGTCCGTGGACGGGGATGGGTCCGCGAGGAGGTCGACGGCCACGAGTTCCGGGTCGGCGGTGCCGGTTTCTGGCAGGTGCACCCGCAGGCGGCCGCCACACTGGTCGACGCCGTCCGGCGAGCGGTGGAGGCCAGGCCGGGGGAGACGATGGCCGATCTGTACGCGGGCGTCGGCCTCTTCACCGCGTTCCTCGCCGAGGAGGTGGGGTCGTCGGGCACTGTGATCAGCGTCGAGGGAGACCCGCGGGCGTCACGCGACGCACGCCGCAACCTGCACGGGCTACCGCAGGCCAGGGTCGTCAACGGCGACGTCGAGCAGGCGCTTCGGCGTGGCGAGGTGGGGGCGCGGGCGGACGTGGTGGTGCTCGACCCGCCGCGGACCGGTGCCCGTGCCCGCGTCGTCCGTCGGATCGCGGCACTCGGCCCGAGGCGGGTCGTCTACGTCGCCTGCGACCCGGCGGCGTTGGCCCGTGACGTCAAGACGTTCGGCGAGGAGGGCTACGTGCTCGGGTCGCTCGAGGCGTACGCGTTGTTCCCGATGACTCACCATGTGGAGTGTGTCGCGGTCCTCGACCGCGCGTCGTGAGGAGTGTCCTGAGGAGGGTGCCCCCCGCGCACGAGAGACTTCGCGGGTGACCTACGCCGACCCCAGTCGTTGCCCGAGCTGCGGCACCGTTGCGAGCGGCTCGCCGCGATGCCCCCGTTGCTCTCTCCAGCTCCGCGGCGAGCGCCCGCTCGCCCTCCTCCGCCTGCTGAGCGAGGCCGACACGGTGCTCCGAGAGCTGCAGGACGAGGCGGCCGTCTGGCGAGCTCAGCAGGCTGCCGCCCGACCGCCGGTGGAGCCACCGAGGCCTGCCCCCGCCGGGGGACCGCCGGTAGCGACGCCCGGCCGTCCGCCAGCGGGCGCGTCCCGACGCTGGACGGTGGGCGGCACCCTTCTCGCCCTGGGCGCGCTGTGCCTTGTCGTGGCGGCGTTCGTGTTCATCGCCGTGACGTGGGGACGGGTCGGCCTCACCGGTCGCACCCTGATCCTGCTGGCGTTCACCGCGGCCGCCTGCGGGTCGGCGGTGTGGCTGACGACTCGCCGGCTCCGCGCCTCGGCCGAGACGATGTGGACGGTCACGGGAGTCCTCGCGGCCGTCGACGCCGGTGCAGCGATGTCGGCCGGCCTGCTCGGTCTCGACGAGCTGGACGGCGCCGCGGTGGTCGTCGGGTTCGGGGCCGTCCTGGCCGGTGTCGGTGCCGTGGTGGCCGTCTGGTCGCGCCGATGGATGCCGACCCTCGTCTCGGCCCAGCTGGGTGTGGCGATCGGTGCCGTCTCGGCGGCAGTCGCGCTGGTGCTGCTGATGGAGGTGGACCTGCGCTGGACGCTGACCCCGGTGGCCGCCCTCGTGATCCTGCTCGCGGTGGTGTGCTGGCGCGGCGCACTCCTGGTGGCGGCCTGGGTGACCGCGCTCGGGGGAGCGTCGATGCTGGGGCTCGCCGCGCTGTGGATCGTGACAGGCGTCGCCCTCTCCCCGACCTTCTCCACCCGCTGGTCCGAGGGAGATGCTCCTGCCGCGCTGCTGCACGGCGTCCTCGTGGTGGCCCTCTCGGTCGTGGTCTCGCACGCGTTCTCCGGGCACGTCGCTCGGCTGGCCGTCTCCTTGGTCCGCGGCGTCGCAGGGTTCGACCTCGCGGTGTGCGTCGCCGCTGTCTTCCTCCTCGTCGGCGAGCAGGTGCCGCCCGAGGTGGCGTCCACGACCTGGATCGCGGTGCCCCTGGTGCTGGCCGGCGCGGGCCTCCTGCACGCGCGCTGGTCGCGAGGATGGGAGACCGGCGTCCGCGCCGCACTGGCGGTCGGCGTGCTTCCCCTGCTCATCGGGGTCGTCGTCGCAGGAGTGGGTGCGCTGTCCGCGGTGAGCGACTCGTGGTTGCCGGGGTGGTCCACCGACGTTGGTCTTCGCCTGACGGCCGACTCCGGGCTGTCGCCCGGGCGGGCGTTCGCGCTGTGGCTCGGAGCCGCGGGCGTCGCCTGTGTCGTGGCGTGGTGGCCGCAGCCGTCGTCGACGCGGCCCCAGCGCGTCGCGCTGCGGGCGACCGCCGCACTGCTGGCGGTGGCAGGAGCCGCGGTGCTGGTCGTCCTGCTGGACGCGCCGGTCGTCGTTCTGGCTCTCGGGCAGCTCGTCGTCGCCGGGGGAGCGGCGGTCTTGTGGATGCTCCTCCGGGAGGACTCGGGCGCATCGGTCGTGGCTGCCGCGACGGGCCTGCTCTGGACTGCCGCGGCCGCGCTGGCGCCGATCGGATCGGCTCCGGCCGCGACGCTCACGTGGACGGTCGGTGCCGCGGCCGCGATCGTCGTCGCCGCGACGGCGTTGGCTCTGCGACCGCGCAGTGCTCAACGGGACGCAGGTGTGGCGGCGGCCGTTGGTGTCGCCGGAGTGCTCGGTGTCGCGGCCGCCGTCGGCTGGGCGGACGTCGCCGGCGCCGATGCGAGGGTGCTGGCGCTGGTCGCCGCGGGCCTCGCGGCGGTGCTTCTCCTCGGCAGCGCCGTACCCCGCCTCCCTGCGCCGGTACGCCTGGCGGTCGAGGTGGTGGCGCCGATGGCCGGGCTGGTCTCCGTGGGTTTCGCCGCGTGGGTCGGGACGGCGTGGTCCAGCCTCGTCCTCACCATCGTGGGGGTGGCCATGACGACGGTCGGCCTGCTGCGTGCGGACCGGCGGGTCTACGCACCGACGGGTGCCGCTCTGCTCGGCCTGGCCTACGTCCTTCGGCTGGTCGCCTCCGACATCGGGGTCGTCGAGGCCTACACGCTGCCGTTCGGGATCGTCCTGCTCGCGGTCGGTGCCGTTCTCGTCGTACGCGACGCCGCGCGCTCGAGCGACGTCCTCTGGCCGGGGCTGACGCTCGCCCTGCTGCCGAGCCTTCCCCAGGCACTGGGCGATCCCGCCTCGCTGCGAGGGCTGCTTCTGGCCCTGGCCGCGGTGGGGGTCCTCGCCGCCGGAGCGTCGCTGCGGTGGCGTGCACCGTTCGTGATCGGCGGCGCGCTGACGACGGTGCTTGTGGTCCGTTGGGCCGGGCCGTTCGTCGGTGACCTCCCGCGGTGGCTTCCGCCCGGTGTGGTGGGAGTCGGCCTGGTCCTCGCCGGGGCGACGTGGGAGGCCCGGGTCCGCGACGCGCGGGCCGTGGTGGCATACGTCCAGCGACTTCGGTGACGGGAGGCATTGCCCGTGAGCGTCGTCACATGCTTGGATACGGGCACCTGCACCGAGCACGGAGCAGGCTGGCGGCGTCGGGTGACCCGGCGACGAGCGGGGGGCGGACGGATGCAGATCGTCGAGCTGACACGTGAGCACGCCGACGACGTCGCGACCTGGAGCTACCTCGAGCCACAGGGTTGCTACGACCTGACCGGCATGCACCCTCGACGCTTCGCCGATCTCTCGCAGGGGTTCTGGGCCCTCCTGCACGAGGGACGGTTCATCGGCTACCGGTGCTACGGCGCCCAGGCGCGGGTCCCGGGTTACGACTACGACGACGACGCCCTCGACACCGCCGGTGGGCTGCGCCCCGAGCTGACGGGCCAGGGGCTCGGACAGGCGGCGATGGCGGTCGGCCTGGAGTTCGCCCGAGAGCGCTTCGCGCCCGCCGCCTTCCGGGTGACGGTGACCGAGTTCAACGTCCGAGCGCTCAAGGTGGTCGACGCTCTCGGGTTCGTGCCGATCGACAAGTTCGAGTCTCCTGACGACGGGCACACCTACGTCGTTCTCGTCTGTCGAGACTGACGCGCCGGCCCGGGCGCTGAGGGCACGCTCGTCTCGTTCGCCCTGCGTGGCCGACGTTTGATACCGTGTATCTTGACATCGAGATAAATGACGAGCGGCGACCAGGCTGTCCTCATTGCGCGCCGCGTTGCTGCGCGCGCGACGATGGACGGCGACGCCGCTCGAGGGCCCGCTTCGCGACCGCGGGTTCCGGCAGGACGGAAGAGGAGAGGCGATGGCCAGCGTCAACAGCTTCAACGCGAAGGAAACCCTGAACGTCGGGGAGACCGCGTACGAGATCTATCGGCTGGGAGCGGTGACGGGCGAGGGCCTGGACGTCGACTCGCTGCCGTTCAGCCTGAAGGTGCTCCTGGAGAACCTCCTCCGCACCGAGGACGGCGCCGACATCACGGCGGACGACATCAAGGCACTCGCCGGATGGGACGCCGACGCGGACCCGAGCAAAGAGATCCAGTTCACGCCTGCGCGCGTGATCATGCAGGACTTCACGGGCGTCCCGTGCGTCGTCGACCTTGCCACCATGCGTGAGGCGATGGCTGATCTCGGCGGCGACCCCAGCAAGATCAACCCGCTCGCGCCCGCCGAGATGGTCATCGACCACTCGGTGATCGCCGACGTCTTCGGCACGCCGGACGCGTTCGAGCGCAACGTCGAGATCGAGTACGAGCGCAACCGCGAGCGCTACCAGTTTCTCCGCTGGGGCCAGACCGCGTTCGACGACTTCAAGGTCGTCCCGCCCGGCACCGGCATCGTGCACCAGGTCAACATCGAGCACCTCGCCCGTACGGTCTTCACCCGCACCGTCGACGGCGTCCTCCAGGCCTACCCCGACACCTGCGTCGGCACCGACTCGCACACGACCATGGTCAACGGCCTCGGCGTCGTCGGCTGGGGCGTCGGTGGCATCGAGGCCGAGGCTGCGATGCTCGGCCAGCCGGTCTCGATGCTCATCCCGCGCGTCGTCGGCTTCAAGCTCTCGGGCGAGCTCCCGGAGGGCTCCACCGCCACCGACCTCGTGCTCACGATCACGGAGATGCTGCGTGAGCACGGCGTCGTCGGCAAGTTCGTCGAGTTCTACGGCTCCGGTGTCGGTGCCGTGCCGCTGGCCAACCGCGCCACCATCGGCAACATGAGCCCGGAGTACGGCTCGACCATCGCGGTCTTCCCGATCGACGACGAGACGACGAAGTACCTCCGCCTGACCGGGCGGTCCGAGGAGCAGATCGCCCTCGTCGAGGCTTACGCCAAGGCCCAGGGCCTGTGGCACGACGCCGACCGGGAGCCGCGCTACTCCGAGTACCTCGAGCTCGACCTCTCGACGATCGTCCCGTCCATCGCCGGCCCGAAGCGTCCTCAGGACCGTATCGTCGTCTCCGACGCCAAGGAGGCGTTCCGCACCGTCCTCGTTAACTACGTCGAGGACGACCAGACCGGCGGCGACGACCGCAAGCCCGGTGTCCCGCAGCAGGAGAAGCCGTACGGCGTCACCGTCGGCGCCGACGAGGCGTCGGCCGAGTCGTTCCCCGCGAGCGATGCGCCGGCGACGAACGGGAACGGCAACGGTCACGACGACGCCGCCGCGCCGGCCGACTGGCACTCCGCGGCTCCCAAGGACGGGGGTCGCCCGAGCAACCCGCAGCGCGTGACCACCGCGGACGGCACGACGTACGAGCTGGACCACGGCGCGGTCACGATCGCCGCCATCACGTCCTGCACCAACACGTCCAACCCGTCGGTCATGATCGGCGCGGCGCTGCTGGCCAAGAACGCCGTCGAGAAGGGCCTGGAGCGCAAGCCGTGGGTCAAGACCACCCTGGCCCCCGGGTCGAAGGTCGTCTCCGACTACTACGCGCGCGCAGGCCTCACCCCGTACCTCGACAAGCTCGGCTTCAACCTCGTCGGCTACGGCTGCACCACGTGCATCGGCAACTCCGGCCCGCTGATCCCCGAGGTGTCGCAGGCGGTCAACGACGGTGATCTCGCCGTCACGTCCGTGCTGTCGGGCAACCGCAACTTCGAGGGTCGCATCAACCCCGACGTCAAGATGAACTACCTGGCGTCCCCGCCGCTGGTCGTCGCGTACGCGCTGGCCGGCACGATGGACACCGACCTGTTCAACGAGCCGCTCGGCCAGGACCAGGAAGGCAACGACGTCTTCCTGCGCGACATCTGGCCGGCGCCCTCGGAGGTCGAGGAGGTCGTCGCCGGTGCCATGTCGGCCGACACCTTCAAGAGCGAGTACGCCGACGTGTTCGCCGGTGACGAGCGCTGGCAGTCGCTGCCGACACCGGAGGGCGACGTCTTCGAGTGGGACGCCGACTCGACGTACGTCCGCAAGGCGCCGTACTTCGACGGGATGGAGCACGAGCCCTCGCCGGTCACCGACATCGAGGGCGCCCGCGTGCTCCTCAAGCTCGGCGACTCCGTCACGACGGACCACATCTCGCCTGCGGGTGCGATCAAGAAGGACAGCCCGGCCGGCAAGTACCTCGCCGAGCACGGTGTGGAGCCGCGCAACTTCAACTCGTACGGCTCGCGTCGCGGCAACCACGAGGTCATGATCCGCGGAACGTTCGCCAACATCCGGCTCCGCAACCAGATGGCGCCGGGGACCGAGGGCGGCTTCACCCGTCAGCTGAACGAGAACGGTGAGGTCACGACCGTCTTCGAGGCGTCGGAGAAGTACCAGGCGGCGGGCATCCCGCTCGTGGTGCTGGCCGGCAAGGAGTACGGGTCCGGCAGCTCCCGCGACTGGGCAGCCAAGGGCACGGCCCTGCTGGGCGTCAAGGCCGTCATCGCCGAGTCGTACGAGCGGATCCACCGCTCCAACCTGATCGGCATGGGCGTCCTGCCGCTGCAGTTCCCCGCGGGTCAGAACGCGGAGTCGCTCGGCCTCACCGGTGAGGAGACGTTCTCGTTCACCGGCGTCACCGGGCTCAACGAGGGTCGTACGCCCAAGACGGTCAAGGTCACCGCGGCCCGCGCCGACGGTGAGAGCGTCGAGTTCGACGCGATCGTCCGCATCGACACGCCGGGTGAGGCGAACTACTACCGCAACGGCGGCATCATGCCGTACGTGCTCCGGTCGCTCCTCGCCTGAGTGCTCCGATCCTGCGCTAGCCACGCCCGGGCCGATTTTGTTGCAGCGACGACAAAATTGGACCCGGGCGTGCTAGTTTCGCCTCGCTCGGACACCACAGGGAGAGGTACGACGCGGTGCCACTGCAGCAGCAGCGACCGACCGGCAAGGGTGCCAACCAGGAGGCGGTACGCCGCCACAACCTGGGCACCCTGCTCGGCCACGTCCACCGTGACGGGGATGTGTCCCGGGCCGATCTCACCACCCGGATGGGGCTCAACAGGTCGACGATCGCCGCACTTGTCGGCGAGCTGGAGCGCCTCGGCGTCGTCGCCCAGGCGACGCCTGGGGGCGACCGCCAGGGCGCGGGGCGGCCGTCGCTGCACGTACGCCCGGGGGAGCGGCAGGTCTGCGTGGTCGCCGTCGAGCTGCGGGTGGAGAGCATCGAGCTCGCCCGGGTCGGCCTCGGCGGGGCCGTACTCGATCGCGCGTCGTCACCCCTCGCGCCGCAGGTGACGCCGGAGGCGGTGGCCGAGCAGGTCGCGCGCACGACGGCCGAGCTGCTCGTGGACGTCCCGGACGACGCCCTCCTGGTCGGTGTGGGCGTCGGGATCCCCGGCATCGTCTCGACCGAGGACGGACGCATCCACTATGCGCCCAACCTGCAGTGGAGAGATGTGCCCTTCGGAGACCTGCTCCAGCAGCGGATCGGCGGCCGGGTCCCGGTGGTGATCGGCAACGACGCCAACCTCGGTGTGCTCGCCGAGCACACCCGCGGCGTGGCGCGAGGCATGTCGGACGTGGTCTACCTCGCTGGAGACGTCGGCGTCGGTGCCGGCCTGATCACGCGGGGCCGAGGGCTCTTCGGCACGGTGGGGTACGCCGGCGAGGTGGGTCACATGCGGATCTCCTCGGACGGCCGACGCTGCCGGTGCGGCAACCGTGGGTGCTGGGAGACCGAGATCGGGGCGGTGGCGGTCGCCGACGCGCTCGGGACGCCCTCGCACGACATCGCGCACCTCGTCTCGCTGCTCGAGGAGGTGCGTACGCCGTCGCTGCCGCTGCGCGAGGTCGGCTACAAGCTCGGGGTAGGGATCACCAACCTCGTCAACGTCTTCGACCCGCAGGCCGTCATCCTCGGCGGCCTGCTGAGCGCGCTGTATCCCGCGGTCCGCGCGGATGTCGACGCCGAGCTCCGTCATGGCACGCTGGATGCCACCGACCGGCGTACGGAGATCCTGCTGCCCGGCCTGGGGCGCGACTCGGTGCTGGTGGGGGCCGGCGAGCTGGCCTTCGGAGCGATGATGGCCGATCCGCTGCTGGTCTCCGCCGAGGCGGAGTCGGTGGTCGGGCGCGTGCGGTCGACGATCTCGGTCTAGCCCGCGAGGTGCCTCACGCCCGGAGCTCGCGCTCGAGCGGCGTCGGGAAGGAGGCCGTGACGGTCGCGCCGTCGAGTCGCGCGTGGATCTGCGCGGCAGCCTGGTCGACGGCCGCGGTGGCGTCGGCACCGACGTCCTCGAGGAGCCGGTAAACGACCTCGCCGTCGGGCCGGACCGCCCAGCCTCCGACGATCCTGCCGTCCCACCACACCGTGGGCCCGATGTTGCCCATCCGGTCGAACAGACGCTCGCGGTGCTCGCCGAGATACCACCCGCGATGCTTCCAACCCATCGGCGTCGGGTCGAGCGCGGGGAGCAGGGTCGCGCCGGGCTCGGGGGCGTCGGGCATCTCGGTGCCGGACAGGGCGACCCCATGCCCCTCGGACAGCTCGACGTCGACGAGGTCAAGCCCGGCGAGTGCGGCGCGGGTCTGGGTCTTGTTCCAGCCGGTCCACCACTGGAGGTCGTCGCCGGTCGCCGGACCGAAGGCCTCCAGCCAGCGCTCGGCGAGCCGGACGCGGGCGTCGGCCTCTGGGAGGTCGGGGAGACCGCTGGGGAACCACGCCTCCATCGGCGCCCAGGTGTGGTGACGCGACGTCCAGGACCCGCGGGGCTCCGTGCGCACCATGCGACCCTCCGCGGAGAGCAGCGCGAGCGTCGGCGAGGTCACCGTCCGGCGGACGTCCCACGCCTTGTCGGTGGTGGGCAGGATCGCGGTGCGAAGCTCGGGGACGGCTTCGCTGAGCTGTGCGCCGGTCGCCGTCCCTGCCTCTCGCAGGGCGGCGCCGACGGCCTCCTCGACGTGCGCGAGCCATGCGGCCGGGTCGGGGACGGGCGGGTCGGTCGGCAGGGTCGCGAGCTGCTTGAGCAGTCGGGTCCGCAGCATCCGGGCGACGCCGAGGCTGGCTCCCGCGTGGATGACCGGCAGGTCCTCGCGGTCGGCGACGAAGAGGGTGCGGCGCATCGCGAGGACGCGCACCAGCGTCCGTCGCTCGTACATCGCCTCTCGCACGTCGGCGATGGTCAGGGACCCTGCGCGCGCGAGCACGGAGAGGTAGACCGTCGCGGGGTCGGTCGCGTGGAGCACGAGCACGCCGCGCACGATCTCCTCGACCGTCGGTGTGGATCTCGACGGGCTCACACCCACCCGGTGGCCGACCATGAGGCGGTGACGTCGTTGCTCGTCGGTGATGCGCACCGGACCATCCTGGCGTGCCGCTCGGACGTTTCGGTTCGGGCTCGCGCCGCGGCGCTCGTACGCTGACGGCGTGACCATCCACTCCGAGCACCCGTTCCTGCCGCCCGAGGGCGAGCGGGATCCCGTCCGGCGGTTCCGCGGCCGGCTTCCGCAGGCGGTCACGGTGTGCACCGCGGGCGCCGGCCGGTCGCGTGCCGGGTTGACCGTCTCGTCCCTCGTCGTCGCCGAGGGGGACCCGGCTCACGTCCTCCTCCTGGTCGACGAGGACAGCGACCTCGCCGATGCGCTCGTGGTGGGTGCGCCGTTCGTGGTCAACGTCGTGGGGGCGCGCGACCGGGCGCTCGCCGACCCCTTCGCCGGTACGGCGCCGGCCCCGGGCGGCCCCTTCAGGCTGGGAACGTGGACGGAGACGCCGTACGGTCCCGTGCTGGCGTCGGCGACCGCGTGGCTCGGCGCGAGAGTGGCGCGCGAGCCGCGTCAGGTGGGCTGGCCGCTGCTGGTCGAGGGAGTGGTGGAGACGGTCGAGATCGCCGACGACGCACCGGCGCTCGCCCATCTCCGGGGGCGGTACGTGGACCTCGGCGGGTGACCTGACAGTGCTTGTATAAGCGCTGTTAGACTTCCGGGATGACCACGAGCGGCTCCCCGGACGATCCCACCGACGTCGACTTCTGGCGGCCGCTGCGAACGCTCCGCGACGCGATGGAGGCCGAGCTCGCCGCGCTCTACCGCGACCGTGGCCTGACGGTCCGTCCGCGTCTGACCAAGCCGGTGATCACGCTCGCCCGCACCGGCCCGATGACGATCCGCGAGCTCGCGAACGCGCTCGAGGTGACGCACTCGGCCGCCAGCCAGACGGTCGGCGTCCTTCGCGGCGACGGTCTCGTCGAGACGACGCCCGGCCGCGATGCGCGGACGAGAGTCGTCACGCTGACCGCGCACGGTCGGGCGCTCGTCCCTCTCCTCGAAGCGGAGTGGCGGGCGACCGAGCAGGCGCTGCTCGACCTCGACAGCGAGATCCGGTACCCGTTCCTTGCTGTGGTGGCCGACCTGGCCGCAGCGTTGGAGCGACGCCCGTTCCGGGAGCGGGTGGAGGAGCACCTGTCGGTGACGGTCCCGGCGTGACGGCGGGGTCCCGGCTGCTCGACGTCCGGCCGCTGCGGACGAGCCGGCCGTTCGTGCGCCTCTGGTCCGGGAGCATGCTCGCCGCGCTCGGGGGACAGATGAGCCTGGTCGCGCTCCTCCAGCAGGTCTGGGACCTCACGGGCAGCGCAGTGCTGATGGGCACTCTCGGCCTGGCCCACGCCGTGCCGATGATCGTCCTGGGCCTGTACGGCGGTGCGCTCGCCGACGCGACCGACCGGCGACGCGTGGTGCTGACGACGACCGGTGGCAGTGCGGTGGTCGCGGTGCTGCTGGCCGTCCAGGCGGCGTCGTACGACCGGTCCCTGGCCCTCGTCCTCGGTCTGGTCGTGCTGCAGGCGGGGTTCAGCGCCCTGGGTGCCCCCGCCCGCCGGGCGATGGTGGCCAGGCTGCTCCCGCTCGACGAGGTGGGGGCCGGTGTCGCCCTCACCCACGTCGGCTTCCAGGTCTCGATGCTGGTGGGCCCCGCCCTCGGAGGGCTGCTGGTCGCGCTCGGTGGACCGGCGGGGTGCTTCCTCGTCCAGGCGGCTGTGCTCCTGGTGGCGTGGGGCGTCACCCGCGCGCTGCCTCCGGTGCCGCTGGGAGCTGGCGAGACCGGGGGAGCGGAGCGGCGGGCCGTACGCCGCGGTCTGCGGTACGTCGTGAGGTCGTCGGTCCTGCGCGGCGCGATGCTCACCGACGTGCTGGCCACGGTGCTGGTCATGCCGGTGTCGCTCTTCCCGGTCGTCGTCGACGCGCGGTTCGGGGGTGATCCCGCGGTGACGGGCCTGCTTCTCTCCGCCGTCGGTGCCGGTGGCATCCTCGGAGGTCTCGCGTCGGGGGTGGCGACCAGGTCAGCCCGTCCCGCGCGGGTGGCGATCGGCGCCGCGACGCTCTGGTGCGTGGCCGTCGCAGCGTTCGGAGCCTCGCCGTGGCTGCTGCCGGCGCTCGCGGCGCTCGCGGTCGCCGGCGCCGCCGACACGCTCGCGGTGATCGCCAGGGGTGTGGTGACGCAGCTGGCGACCACCGACCGCTATCGCGGCAGGGTGTCCTCGGTCGAGCACGTCGTGGGGGTCGCGGGCCCCGACCTCGGCAACGTGCGCGGGGGAGCGGTGGCCGGTCTGACGTCACCGGAGGCCGCTCTGGTCTCCGGCGGGATCCTCGGCGCCGCCGGGGTCCTCGTCGTGGCGGCGACGCACCCCGACCTGCGTGCGTTCACCCGCGTGAGGCCCGACCAGCACGCGTAGCGAAGGCGTCGAGCGCCGCGACGACCTCGGGGCAGTGCCAGACCCGGTGACGGACCCCCGAGCCGACCTGGACGAGGATGCCGGCGTCCACGAGCCGGTCGATGGCCGACTGGGCGGCGACGTCGCTGATGCCCAGCTCGCGCGCGACCAACGGGTTGTCGACGGCGGGGTGCCGCACGAGCAGCGGCGGCATCCGGTGGACCGCGGCGTCGCGGCGGGCCACGACACGGCGAGACCACTGGTCGCGCAGCTCGATCAGGTCGGCCACGAGGAGGTTGCCGTTGGCGATGGCGCGCATCGTCGCGCCCGCCATCTCGGCGACGATCGGGGCGGGATCGCCGTCACGGTAGGCGCCGAGCGCCGTGAAGTAGCGGGACGTGTCGGTGAGCAGGCCGGCCGAGATCGGCACGGTGACCCGTTGGGAGATGCCCTTGCTGCGCAGGACGGCGTGGACCAGCGCCCGGCCGGTGCGGCCGTTCCCGTCGGTGAACGGGTGGATCGTCTCAAGCTGCGCGTGTGCGAGCGCCGCCTGAACGAGCACGGGCAGGTCGTCGCGGCGCACGAAGGCGATGAGGTCGGCCATCGCCTCCGGGACGCGGCTGTGGTGCGGGGGCACGAATTCGGCCGCGTGCGGGCTGTACGGGGTGCCTCCGACCCACACCTGCTCGTCCCTCCACCGCCCGGCGCGGCTCGGGTCGCTGTCGGCGAGCAGCGTGCGGTGCAGGGCCAGCACGGAGGCGAGGTCGAGACGGTCGGCGAGCGCGAGCGCCGCGCGCATGGTCGCGACGTTGCGTGCGACCAGTCGGGCCTCGGGCCCGGTGGCCGCTCCGATCTCGGCCAGGGCCAGCTGGTGCGCCCCCGCGGTGAGGTTCTCGATCTGAGACGACGAGGCGGACTCGCTGCGCAGGAGGATCGTGCTCATCGGTCCGAGCTCGGTCAGCTCCGTCGCCTCCGGCTCCGGGTGGTCGCTGAAGGCTCGCGAGACCCAGGTGTCGAACCGGGCGACCTCGACCGCCGCCTCCTCCGCCTCGGCGATCAGCGCCGTGTCGAGGTCGACCTGCGCCGCGGTGATGGCCGGGACGACGGCCGCCTCGTACGGCTCAGGGTGCCGGCGGCGCCGGTGACGGGCGAGCCCGGCGGGCCGGTCGGGCCAGGGCCGCTCCTCCCACCGCACCGCCGGCCACGGAACCTTGTCCATGACCGCACGTTACCGAAGGTTCTCGCCGTTTCCTTCGCTCGCGAGCGCGCCCAGACGCGCCCGGATCCGTGCCGCGTACTCGTCGGCCTCGCCGTCGCCGTACCTGGTCCGCGGCCAGAAGAAGCCGCGCAGACCGTCCCCCTTGGTGCGGGGGACCACATGGACGTGCAGGTGTGGCACGGACTGGGAGACGACGTTGTTGGCAGCGACCCACGTCCCCTGGGCGCCGAGGGCCTCCGGCAGCGCTCTCGCGATCTGCTGCACGACGGCGAAGTAGGGGCCGAGCCGCTCCACGGGCAGGTCAGGCAACGTCACCACGTGCTCGCGAGGGACGACGAGGACGTGGCCCTTGAAGACGGGACGATGGTCCAAGAAGCCGATCGTGTCGGCGTCCTCGTGCACGATGGGGGCTGCCAGCTCCCCGGCGACCACGCGACAGAACGTGCACGACGCGTCGTACGACTCAGACATGGAGGCATCGAACCATGGGCACAGCGCTGTCACAGGACGACCTCGCACTGAGGACCCTCGCCCGCCAGTTCCCCAGGTCCACGGGCACGGCGGTCGACGACCTGGTCTCGTTGTACTCCGCGCTCGGACCGGTCCAGACCCAGGTGCCGCGCGCGGCGTTCGTCTTCGCATCGTCGCGACTGCCCGGCATCACCCACGAGACGGTCGTCGAGGCGTTCGAGTCCTACGCGCTGGTCAAGGGCACGACGCTGCGCGGGACGGTCCACACCTCGACGCCGCTGCACCACGCCTGGTCGGCCGCGGTCACGCGGGGCTGGCTCGACAGGTCGCTGACCAAGGCGTTGTCGCTGCAGACCGTGTCCTCCGACGACGTGCGCGCCGAGACCGCCGCGTACGCCGACCGCTGGCGCGAGCGCGACGACCTCGTCGACCACGTGCTCCAGTGGCTGGCCGAGCACGAGCCGGACGGCCGCGGTGTCGCGGCCGACACCTACACCCGCAACCAGCTGCGCTCGGCGCCCGGGCTCGTCCGTCGTCCGCCCGACCGCCGCTGGCACACCCGCACCGACACCCTCTACCGGACCTCGGGCGCCGTGACCGACGTCGACGACGACGCCCACGACCCCGAGGTCGCCCGCCGTGGGTTGGTGCGGACCCACCTCGCGTCGTACGGGCCTGCGACCCGCCGTGACGTCGCGTGGTGGCTGGGCGAGCGGCTCCGCCCCGTCGACGCGGCCGTCGAGGCCCTGGGGGATGAGGTGGTGCGACGGGAGGGTCCCGGTGGCGCGACCTACCTCGACCTTGTCGACGCACCCGACGGCAGCACGTACGAGGGTGGGGTCAGGATGCTGCCCGAGTTCGACGGCGTCCTGCTCGGGTTCGAGGGGACGGGGCCGGAGCGCGGACGCTTCACCGCGATCGACAACCTGCCCACGATCTTCAACAAGGTCAACGGCATGTGCAGCCCGATCGTGCTCGACGGGACTCGCATCGTCGCTCGATGGAGGATCGTCCCGAGGGGTGCCCGGATCGACGTCGAGGTGCTCCCGCTCCCGGGCGAGCGCCCGCCCGACGAGGCGGCCGTCGCCGACGCGCTGACCGCCGTCGAGTCGGTGCTCGACACCGAGGTCGCCGAGCTCCGCACGGTCGTGGAGTGACCTGGCGCGGGCGACGGTTCCGTGGGTAGTTGGAGGCGATGGCCTAAGATCGAATGACGCCCACCCAGACCCGCGGAGGACCATGAGCACGCTCGATCGCATCAGCCAGCCGAGCGATCTGCGGGATCTCACCGACCCCGAGCTCGACGCGCTCGCCGAGGAGATCCGCGAGCGGCTGATCGTCGCCGTCGCCACGCACGGGGGGCACCTCGGCCCGAACCTCGGGGTCGTCGAGCTGACGATGGCGATCCATCGGGTGTTCGACTCTCCGCGCGACCGGGTGATCTTCGACACCGGTCACCAGGCGTACGTGCACAAGATGCTGACCGGCCGGGCTGCTGAGTTCGAGAACCTCCGTACCGAGGGCGGCCTCTCCGGCTACCCGAGCCAGGCCGAGTCGGCCCACGACGTCGTGGAGAACTCCCACGCGTCGACCAGCCTCTCCTATGCCGACGGGCTGGCGAAGGCGAACATGGTCACCGGCCGGCCCGACCACGTGATCGCGGTGATCGGCGACGGCGCCCTGACCGGCGGCATGGCCTGGGAGGCGCTCAACAACATCGCCGCCAACGTCGACCGGCGCCTGGTGGTCGTCGTCAACGACAACGGCCGGTCCTACCGTCCGACCGTCGGCGGTCTCGCCAACCACCTGGCGCGGCTGCGCACCAACCCGCGCTACGAGCCGACGCTCAAGGCGGTGCGCGAGCGCCTCACTCAGACCAACGCGGTGGGACAGGTGACCTACGAGGCGCTCCACGCGATCAAGAAGGGTCTCAAGGACGCGCTCTACCCGCAGGGCATGTTCGAGGACCTCGGTCTCAAATACATCGGACCTATCGACGGCCACGACCGGCCGATGGTGGAGGAGGCGCTGGCACGGGCGCGGACCTACGGAGGGCCGGCGATCGTCCACGTCATCACGACGAAGGGTCAGGGCTACGAGATCGCGGTGGCCAACGAAGAGGACCAGATGCACCAGGCCAAGGCGTTCGACCGCCTGACCGGTGAGGCGCTGGCCGTGGAGCCGACCTCGTGGACGTCGGTCTTCCGCGACGAGCTGGTCCGGATCGGTGACGAGCGCCGCGACGTCGTCGCGATCACGGCGGCCATGCTGTCGCCGACCGGCCTCGACGCGTTCGCCGACAAGTTCCCCGAGCGCACCTACGACGTGGGCATCGCCGAGCAGCACGCGGTGACCAGCGCGGCGGGCCTGGCGATGGGCGGGCTCCACCCGGTCGTCGCGGTCTACGCGACGTTCCTCAACCGGGCGTTCGACCAGGTCCTGCTCGACGTCGCCCTGCACCGGTGCGGCGTGACGTTCGTGCTCGACCGCGCCGGCGTCACCGGTGACGACGGTCCCAGCCACAACGGCATGTGGGACATGTCGATCCTTCAGGTGGTCCCCACGCTGCAGCTGGCGGCGCCGCGCGACGGCACTCGTCTCCGTGAGCTGCTCCGCGAGGCGGTGGCGGTCGACGATGCGCCCACCGTGGTGCGCTTCCCCAAGGGAGGCGTGTCCGACGACGTCGAGGCCGTCGACGTCGTGGGCCGCAGCGACGTGCTGCTGCGCGAAGGCGCGGAGGACGTGCTCGTGGTCGCCGCCGGCCCGATGGTCCACCAGGCGCTCGACGCCGCAGCGCTGCTGCGGGCGGAGGGTGTCGGTGTCACGGTCGTCGACCCCCGGTGGGTCAAGCCCCTCGACCCTGCTCTCGTCGAGCTTGCCGCGCGACACCGTCTTCTCGTCACGATCGAGGACAGCGGCCGTGTGGGCGGGATGGGGTCGGTCCTCACCCAGATGCTCGCCGACGCCGACGTCCGAACCCCGGTGCGCGTCCACGGCGTCACGCAGGAGTTCTTCGACCACGCCAAGCGTGCCGTCCTCCTCGAGCGGATGGGCCTGACCGGAGAGGCCATCGCGGCCGACACGCTGGCACGTCTCTGACCTGCCGGAGCCGCGCGCACGCGGCATAGTGTCCCCGAGGGAGAGGGGACCCCCATGGCCAGGAGCGCGCTGTTCCGTACGAAGTCGGTCGAGCAGTCCATGAAGGACACCGACGATCCCGAGACACGACTCAACCGCAACCTCGGGGCCCTCGACCTGATCGTGTTCGGCGTCGGCGTGATCGTCGGCGCCGGCATCTTCGTCCTCACCGGTCAGGCGGCCGCGACGACGGCCGGGCCCGCGATCGCCATCTCGTTCCTCGTCGCGGCTCTCGCCTGCGGCCTCGCCGCCCTCTGCTACGCCGAGTTCGCGTCCACCGTGCCGGTCGCGGGCAGCGCCTACACCTTCTCCTACGCCACCTTCGGCGAGCTGATCGCCTGGACGATCGGCTGGGACCTGGTGCTCGAGTTCACCGTCGGCTCGGCGGCCCTTGCGTCCGGCTTCTCCTCGTACTGGAACAACCTCGTCGAAGGCACGTTCCTCGAGCTCCCCGCGCAGCTCAGCACCGCGGCGGGCACGGGTGTCGTCGACATCCCTGCCATCGTGATCTCGCTGCTCGTGATGTGGGTGCTGATCGTCGGCATCAAGTTCTCCAGCCGGATCAACCAAGTCGTCGTGGCCATCAAGGTCGCCGTCGTGCTGCTCGTCATCATCGCGGGCATCCGCTACATCGACGCGCAGAACTGGTCGCCGTTCGTCCCGCCGTCGGAGCCACCGGCGCCTGGGGAGGGGGGCTGGCTCAAGACCCCGCTCGTCCAGTCCCTCCTCGGGCTCGATCCCGCGGTGTACGGCGTCGCCGGGATCTTCACCGGCGCAGCGATCGTCTTCTTCGCCTTCATCGGCTTCGACGTGGTCGCCACCACCGCGGAGGAGACGCACAACCCGCAGCGCAACGTCCCGATCGGGATCTTCGGGTCGCTCGCGATCGTCACCGTGCTCTACATGGCGGTCAGCCTGGTGATCACGGGCATGCAGAACTTCCACGACATCGACCCGGAGGACGGCGCTCCGCTCGCGACCGCGTTCGACGCCGTCGGGGTGGGCTGGATGGGCGACGTGATCTCGGTCGGCGCCTGCATCGGGCTCGTCGTCGTGGTGATGATCCTCATGCTCGGGCAGACCCGCGTGGCCTTCGCGATGGCGCGTGACGGGCTTCTCCCGCGGTGGCTCGCCCAGACCCACGGCAAGCACCACACGCCCCACCGGATCACCTTCGTCACCGGGATCGCGGTGGCGGCGATCTCCGGGTTCGTCGACCTCTCCACGCTCGCCGACCTCGTCAACATCGGCACGCTCTTCGCGTTCGTCCTGGTCAGCGTCGGCGTGGTCATCCTGCGCCGTACCCGTCCGGACCTCGATCGAGGGTTCCGCGTGCCGGGAGCCACCGCGGTCGCCGTGGTCGCGGTCATCGCCTGCGTGTACCTGATGCTGAACCTGGTCGGCGAGACCTGGGTGCGCTTCCTCATCTGGATGGCGCTCGGGTTCGTCGTCTACTTCGCCTACGGGCGCAGGCACAGCCGGGTCGGCCGGGCAGCGACGGAGGCGGCCGCCGAAGGGGTCGAGAGCCGCTCCACGTAGGCTTGATGGTGTGCCCCCGGCCCGCCGCGACGCGTCGGACCGCCCGCCCCCGGGGAATGCGGCATGCCCGGTCGACGTTGGGAGGTGTCGTGATGCGAAGGCTTTTCAGCAGGCTGCGGAGGACTCGTCCCGGCTCGGAAGCGCTCGACGGGCTGCCTGAGGGCGTCCGTCCCGCGATGCTCTACGCGTTCGACGGCTTCCTCAACGCCGGCTCGGCCCCGAGGATCGCCGTCGAGCACCTGGAGTCCCGCGACGAGGGTGAGGTGCTCCACGAGTTCGACCTCGACGACTACTTCGACTACCGCGCGCGGCGACCTCCGATGGTCTTCGACCGCGACCGCTACACCGACTACGACCGTCCGTCCCTGGAGCTGAGGCTCCACCACGACGACCACGGCGCGCCGTTCCTCGTCCTGACCGGTCCCGAGCCTGATTTCCGGTGGGAGCAGTTCGCCGAGGAGGTCCACGAGCTCATCGAGGAGTACGGCGTCGAGCTCGTCGTCGGTCTCGGGGCGATCCCGATGGGCGTTCCGCACACCCGTCCGTCGGTCATCACCAACCACGCCAGCCGGCGTGAGCTGCTCGACAGGCCTAACCTGTTCCGAGCGCAGGTCGTCGTCCCGGCGAGCATCCAGTCGGTGCTCGAGCTGCGGCTCGGCGAGTGGGGCCACGATGCGATCGGCTACGTCGCCCACGTCCCGCAGTACGTCGCCCAGGTGGAATACCCGAGCGCGTCGGTCGCGCTGCTGGAGGCCGTCATCAGCGGCACGGGTCTGACGTTCGACCTCGAGGAGCTCAGGCTGCAGCAGGCCGAGGCCGTCGCCGACATCCACAAGCAGGTGGAGGAGCAGGACGGCGGCGACGTGCTTGCCGGGCTGGAGCGCCAGTACGACCAGATGAACCGATCCGCGGTGGAGCCGCTCGTGGCCGACGAGTCCGAGCTGCCGACGGGCGACGAGATCGGTGAGCAGTTCGAGGAGTTCCTCGCGCAGCTCGACCGGCCCGAGTCGAGCTCCGGAGAGTAGTCGGTCACACCCGAGGCGTCCCCGCCTACACCGGCCTCCGACGGCCGGTGCGCCGTGAGACGATGACGTCCGTGCCAGCAACCATCGAACAGCTCGTGGACCTCCTCGACCTCGAGAGGCTCGAGGAAGACCTGTACCGCGGCACCCACCCCGCAGACAGCACGCTGACCCGGGTGTTTGGCGGACAGGTCGCTGCGCAGGCGCTGATGGCCGCGTCGCACAGCGTCCCCGAGGACCGCCCGGTCCACTCCCTCCACGTCTACTTCCTCCTCGGCGGCGACCCGAGCGTGCCGATCATCTACGACGTCGAGCGCATCCGTGACGGGGGATCGTTCTCCACCCGGCGGGTCTCCGCGCGCCAGCACGGCAAGGTCATCTTCTACATGACCGCGTCGTTCCACCGGCGCGAGGACGGCTACGAGCACCAGAACGCGATCCCGGAGGTCCCACCCGTCGAGTCGACGCCGGTGCTCTCGGAGGTGCTCGAGTTCGTCGACCCGCGGGCAGCCGAGCACTGGCGCGCCGAGTGGTCGGCGCTCGAGGTCCGCTACGTCGGCGACAACCGTGCGGCCGACGACCCGGCTCGTGGGCTCGCGCCCTCGATCCAACGGCTGTGGCTGCGTGCCGCCGGAGACCTTCCGGACGACCCGGTCCTCAACGCGTGCGTGCTGACTTACATCAGCGACCTCACGCTCCTGGGCAGCTCGTTGGTGGTCCACGGGCTGACGGTCGGGTCGCCGCGGATCCAGCCCGCCTCGCTCGACCACGCCGTGTGGTTCCACCGCCCGGTCCGTGCCGACCAGTGGATGCTGTACGACCAGGTGTCGCCGTCGGCGATCGGCGCACGAGGGTTCGCGACCGCCAACATCTTCGCCGAGGACGGCGCGCTCGTGGCGTCGGTGGCCCAGGAGGGCTTGATCCGTCCGATCGAGCCGCGTCCGCAGGCCTGACCGCCCCGGGACGGTGACTCCGCCGTCACCGTCCCTGGGACACGGTCAGCGCGGATCGATCCGGGCGACGAGATGTGTGGGAGCGGGCTTGTCCTCCCGCGCGTGCCCGGTGATGCCGAGCAGCAGGCGGTCGCCGTCGGAGGCCGAGCCGAACTGAACCGTGGCCGGGAGCAGGATCGGGCGTCGCAGCTCCGCGACCACCGTGCAGGCGTCGGGCAGCCGGTTGTCGACCGCTGCGAGGGCGCGTGCCTGGCTCCACATGCCGTGCGCGATCTGCCGGGGGAAGCCGAACGCCCGTGCGCTCAGCCGCGACAGGTGGATCGGGTTGCGGTCGCCCGACACCGCGGCGTACCGCCGTCCGAGTCCGGCGTCGAGCCTCCAGGTGGCTGAGCCGCGGGGAGCCTCCACACCCTCGAGCGGCGGGATCTCTGCCTCCGCAGCCCCGCCACCTCCACGGCGCAGGAGCGTCATCGTCTCCTCCCACACGACCTCGTCCCCGACCCGGGCGGTGCTGACGACGTCGATCAGCCGTCCCTTGGGGTGGTCGCGCAGGCCCGTCGCCCGCACGCTCACGTCGTACCGCTCCGTGACCGTGATGGGACGGTGCTGCGTGATGCTGCTGCGGAGGTGCACGAGGCCCATCGGGGCGAACGGGAAGGCGGTGTCGACCATGAGGGCCATCTGCAGCCCGAACGCTGCGAGGTGGGGGTAGGTCACCGGCAACCGGTCCCGGAGCGCGAACCCGCAGACGTCGGCGTACGCGGCCAGGTGGTCGAGGTCTGTGGTGACACCGGAGCGTTCGAGCGTCACCTCAGGGACCGAGCCCGCCGTGTGGCGTACTCCGGGGAGCCCGCCGACGAACGGGATCGCCGGCAGCGCGGCGCGGGCGTACAGCGGGAGGATCGCCGGGGCCGCCTCGAAGTGCCGGACGGTCACCTCAGGCGCCCAGCAGGCTCTGGCCGCAGACGCGGACGACGTTGCCGGAGACGGCGGCGGAGCCCGGGTTGGCGAACCACGCGATGGTCTCCGCCACGTCGACCGGCTGGCCGCCCTGCGACATCGAGTTCATCCGGCGGCCGGCCTCGCGGATCGTGAGCGGGATCGTCTTGACCATGTCGGTCTCGATGAAGCCCGGCGCGACCGCGTTGACCGAGATGCCGTCCTCGGCGACCCGGGGGGCGAGCTCGTTCACCCACCCGATCACGCCCGCCTTCGACGCGGCGTAGTTGGTCTGACCGTTGTTGCCGGCGATCCCGGCGATGGACGAGACACCGAGGACGGTGCCGCCCGAGCGGATGAGCTTCTGGTCGAGCAGCTCGGCGGTGATGCGCTGGGGGGCGTCGACGTTGATCTCGACCACCTTGTGCCAGTTCTCCGTCTTCATGTTGCGCAGCCGCTTGTCGCGAGTGATGCCGGCGTTGTGGACGACGACGTCGACGCCACCGTGGTGCTGCATGACGTAGGCGGCGATCCGCTGGGGCGCGTCCGGGGCGGTGATGTCGAGGACGATCGACTCACCTCCCAGCGCCGCCATCTCACGCTGGAGGTCGTCGGCCAGCGGCGCGACGTCGAGCCCGATCACGGTGGCTCCGTCGCGGTGCAGGGTCTGGGCCATCGCGAGGCCGAGCCCGCGGGACGCGCCGGTCACCAGGGCGACCTTGCCCGTCAGCGGCGCGAGGGGATCGAACGACGGCGCGTCGGTGACGCCCGCGGTGCCGATGCGGACGACCTGACCGCTCACGTAGGCGGACTTGGGGGAGAGGAGGAAGCCGAGCGTGGAGGCGATCGCCCCCTCCGCGCCGCGTGCGACGTACACGGTCTGGGCGGTCGACCCCTTGCCCAGCTCCTTGCCGAGCGACCGCGACACACCCTCGAGCGCGCGCTGGGCGATCGCGCGTCCGGCGGAGTCGGCGTGCTCAGGAGGCGTGCCGATCAGGACGACGCGGCCGCTGGCGCCGAGGTTGCGCAGCACCGGCGTGAGGAACTCCTGCAGGAGGTCGAGGTCGGCCGCGGACTCGAGACCCGTGGCGTCGAACACGATGCCCTTCAGCCGCTCGCCGTCGGCCACGCTGCGGGTGACCGTGACTGCGAGGGTGCCCAGCGCGTCGTCGAGCGCGGTGCCCAGGGTGCTGCCGGGAGCAGAGCCGACGAGGACGGTGCCCGACACGAGCGGATCGCCGGCGCGGTAGCGCTCGAGCCGGGGCGGGTCGGGCAGCCCCAGGTTCTTCACCAAGAACTTCCCGACCGGGGTGTGGACGAGGTCTTGGTAGCGGTCACTCATGTCGTGTGTCCTACCTCTCGAATACTCTTGGTATCTGGATCTGGTGCTCTACTGTAACCTAGAGTTACAGTCCCGACCAGGCTCGTCCAGGTTCGGTCGTACGACTGTGGCCAACGCAACGACGTCCTCCCAAGGAGATCCCATGGCACCCACCACTCAGCGCTCCGCCAGCGGTCCGCGGCGGGTCGCCGTCGTCGGCGGCAACCGGATCCCGTTCGCCCGGTCCAACTCCGTCTACGCGCACGCGTCCAACCAGGACATGCTCACCGCCGCCCTCGACGGGCTGGTGGAGCGCTACGACCTGGCGGGGGAGCGGGTGGGCGAGTTCGCCGCGGGTGCCGTGCTCAAGCACAGCCGTGACTTCAACCTCGCTCGCGAGACGGTCCTCGGCTCACGGCTCGACCCCACGACGCCGGCCTACGACGTGCAGCAGGCCTGCGACACCGGCATCCAGGCAGCGATCCAGGTGGCCAACAAGATCGCCCTCGGCAAGATCGACGTCGGCATCGCCGGCGGCTCCGACACGACCTCCGACGCGCCGATCGCGGTGGGTGAGGGCCTTCGCAAGGCGCTGCTCGAGGCCAACCGCGCCAAGGACCTCAAGGGACGCCTCGCCGCCCTGGCCAAGATCAGGCCGTCCGACATCGTGCCTGCCATCCCTCAGAACTCCGAGCCCCGCACCGGCCTCTCGATGGGCGAGAGCCAGGCGTTGACGACGCTCGAGTGGGGGATCAGCCGCGAGGAGCAGGACGCGCTCGCCGTGGAGTCGCACCACAAGCTCGCTGCGGCGTACGACCGTGGCTTCCTCGACGACCTGATGACGCCCTACCTCGGCCTCGAGCGCGACCAGAACCTCCGCCCGGACTCGTCCCTGGAGCGGCTCGCCAAGCTCAGGCCGGTGTTCGGCAAGGGTGAGTCCGCCACCATGACCGCCGCCAACTCGACCCCGCTGACCGACGGCGCCTCGACGGTGCTGCTCGCGTCGGAGGAGTACGCAGCGACGAAGGGGTGGGAGCCGTTGGCCTACCTCACCGAGTACGAGACCGCTGCCGTCGACTACGTCGACGGCAGCGAGGGGCTGCTGATGGCGCCGGCGTACGCGATGCCTCGGATGCTGGCGCGTGCCGGGCTGTCGCTGCAGGACTTCGACTACTACGAGATCCACGAGGCGTTCGCGTCGCAGGTGCTCACCACGCTCAAGGCGTGGGAGGACCCGATCTTCTGCAAGGAGCGCCTCGGGCTCGACGCTCCGCTCGGCTCGATCGACCGGAGCAAGCTCAACGTCGTGGGGTCGTCGCTCGCCGCGGGACACCCGTTCGCGGCCACCGGTGGCCGCATCGTCGCGACGCTGGCCAAGCTGCTCGCCGAGAAGGGCTCCGGGCGGGGAGTGATCTCCATCTGCGCCGCAGGCGGGCAGGGCGTGACGGCGATCCTGGAGCGCTGACCGGGCCGCGGTCGAGGCCCGTCGGCGCTCTCAGCCGACGGGCTCGTCCGCGATCGCCATCGCGTGCGCCGCACGGATGGTGTGGCGCTTGACGGCCTCCCAGCTCACACGGCGCACGGTCGGGACGCCGGGCGCTCCCTCGCTCACCAGAAGCTGGTTGCGGGCGAACTGCAGCGCGCCCAGCGACTGCGTGTAGAGCATGTTGGCGAGCATGTAGGGGTCGTCGACATGGAAGTCGCCGGACTTGTTGCCGGCCTCGAGCACCTCGGCGAGCACGCCGAGGGGGCCGAGCATGCCGCGGCCCAGCCGGATCATCGCTCCCTCCGAGACGCTCTCGAAGAGCTCCTCGCCGGACTTGCTCAGGAGGTCCAGGGCGCAGTCGACGAAGGCGGGATGCTCGTGACCACGGTCGAGGAAGGCGCTGGCGACCCGCTCGAGGCGTTCGGCGGGGATGCGGCTCTCGTCGTCGGCATCGCGCATCACCTCGGCGAGCTCGTCGAGATAGCCGACCAGGGTCAGCGCGAAGAGCTCCTCCTTGCCGGAGAAGTGTCGATAGATGATGGCGCGGTTGATCCCGACGGACTGGGCGATGTCCTCGATCTGCGCGTCGCGCAGCCCGACCGTGTCGAACAGGTGGCGCGTCGCCCGGATGATGTCGTCCTCGCGAGCGCGTCTCCGTGCGGCCGTCGCTCGCGCGCCGCGCGGCGTTCTCGGCCCAGGTGCCCCGGCGTTCTCATCTCCCACACCCGGAGTCTAGAGGGCGGCCGTGCCTTCTGGTGCGAACGGCTCCGGCGAGGCTCCGATCACGCGGTAGCGTGGTCCGCACGGCACGGATCCGTCATCCGACGTACGACGACAGCGTGAGGGAGCAGGATGCGGCGAGGTGCGGCAGTGGTCGTGGGCGCGGGTCTCGTGCTCGGGTCGTTCCTGGTGTCCGGGCCGGCGGGTGCGAGCAGCTGTGCGCCGACCCCGGTGGCCGAGCAGCTCGATCGTGCCGATGCGGTGTTCGTGGGCACGGTCACTCCGAGCGGCGCCGGCGACGATACCGTCGTCGTGGCAGTGAGTGACGTCTACAAGGGCGAGGTCCCGCGGACGACGCCCGTCGTCGTTCCCGAGGTCGGCCCGCCGCCGTCGTTCGAGGACGACCGGCAGTACGTCTTCTTCGTCGAGGCAGAGTCCGGTGCCCTCGTGTCGAGGGTCTGCGGCGGGACCCGCCCGGTCGCCGACGCCGTCCTCGACGACCTGGAGGCAGCGACGTCGGACCGGTCGGCGTACCGCCCCGCACCGGTCGCCCCGAGCCCGTCCGAGGCCGGACCGTCGGCGGTGGAGGACGGTGGGACCGCAGACGGAGCCGGTGGGGGAGCGAGCGCGACCCCGGAGGACACCTCGGAGGCCGACTCGCCGCCCCCGGTGCTCATCGGGATCGTCGTCGCGGCCGTCGTCCTGGTGGTCGTCGGAGGACCGTTCGTCGTGCGCCGTCGTGCACGCAGGGAGACTGTCGGTCCCACGACGTAGGCTCGAAGCATGCGTTCCGTGAAGGACCTCCAGCGCCAGGTCGCGCCCCTGCGCGTGGTCGCCGACTTCGAGCCCAGCGGCGACCAGCCGGAGGCGATCAAGAAGCTCGCCGAGCGCGTCGAGCGCGGGGAGACCGACACCGTGCTGCTCGGCGCCACGGGCACGGGCAAGACGGCGACGGTCGCCTGGTTGGCCGAGAAGCTGCAGCGCCCGATGCTCGTGATGCAGCCCAACAAGACCCTCGCCGCCCAGTTCGCCAACGAGCTCCGGCACTTCTTCCCCGACAACGCCATCGAATACTTCGTCTCGTACTACGACTACTACCAGCCAGAGGCGTACGTCCCGCAGACCGACACCTACATCGAGAAGGACTCCTCGATCAACGAGGAGGTCGAGCGGCTCCGGCACTCCGCCACCTGGAACCTCCTCACCCGCCGCGACGTGATCGTGGTCGCGACGGTGTCGTGCATCTACGGCCTCGGGTCCGCCGAGGAATACATGAACCGCATGATCCACCTCCAGGTCGGCTCTGAGATGGACCGCGACAAGCTCCTTCGCACCCTCGTCGTGGCTCAGTACGCCCGCAACGACCTGGCGGCGACGCGCGGCACCTTCCGCGTGCGCGGCGACACCCTCGAGATCTTCCCGGTCTACCAGGAGCTCGCCGTGCGGGTGGAGTTCTTCGGTGACGAGATCGAGCGGCTGATGACGTTGCACCCGTTGACCGGCGAGGTGCTCAGCGAGGAGCGCGAGCTCTACGTCGGTGCCGCGACGCACTACACGGTCGGGCCGGAGCGGCTCGAGACCGCCGTGCGAGGCATCGAGAACGAGCTCGAGCACCGGCTTGACGAGCTCGAGAGCCAGGGCAAGCTCCTCGAGGCGCAGCGGCTCCGGATGCGCACCACCTACGACATGGAGATGATCCGTCAGGTCGGCAGCTGCTCGGGCATCGAGAACTACTCCCTCCACATGGACGGGCGCCTGCCAGGCACGGCACCCAACTGCCTCCTCGACTACTTCCCCGAGGACTTCGTGCTCGTCGTCGACGAGTCGCACGTCACGATCCCGCAGATCGGCGGGATGTACGAGGGCGACATGTCTCGCAAGCGGACGCTGGTCGAGCACGGGTTCCGACTTCCGAGCGCGATGGACAACCGGCCGCTCAAGTGGGAGGAGTTCCTCCAGCGGATCGGCCAGACCGTCTACCTCTCGGCGACGCCGGGCCCCTACGAGATGTCCAAGGTCAAGGACCCGGACGAGATCGTGGAGCAGATCATCCGTCCGACCGGTCTGGTGGACCCGGAGGTCATCGTCAAGCCGACCAAGGGGCAGATCGACGACCTCATCGAGCTCATCCGCGGCAGGGTCGAGCGCAACGAGCGGGTGCTCGTCACGACCCTGACCAAGAAGATGGCCGAGGACCTGACCGACTACCTGCTCGAGGCCGGCATCCGCACCCGCTACCTCCACAGCGAGGTCGACACGCTGCGGCGGGTGGAGCTGCTGAGCGAGCTGCGGATGGGCGAGTACGACGTGCTCGTCGGCATCAACCTCCTGCGTGAGGGCCTCGACCTGCCCGAGGTGAGCCTGGTGGCGATCCTCGACGCCGACAAGGAGGGCTTCCTGCGCTCCGGCCGGTCGCTGATCCAGACGATCGGGCGTGCTGCCCGCAACGTCTCGGGGCAGGTCGTGATGTACGCCGACTCAGTGACGCCCTCGATGGAGCAGGCGATCGACGAGACCAACCGCCGACGTGCGATCCAGGTCGCCTACAACACCGAGCACGGCATCAACCCGACCCCGTTGCGCAAGAAGATCGGTGACATCACCGACATGCTCGCTCGCGAGGACGCGGACATCGAGCAGCTCGTCGGGTCGGGTCGGGCACAGTCGCGCGGCAAGTCACCGGTCCCGCTCGTCGGAGCGTCCGGTGACGGCACGCGCGTCGACACGTCGTCGATGGCGGCCTCCGAGCTGGCCGAGCTGATCCAAGGACTCAACTCCCAGATGCACGCAGCCGCGGAGGACCTTCAGTTCGAGGTGGCGGCACGACTGCGTGACGAGATCGGCGAGCTCAAAAAGGAGCTCCGCCAGATGCAGGCCGCCGGCGCCGGCTGATCGGAGAGGCCGGACGGCCCGCGCCACCCCGCGGGCCTACGGTCCCTCCCACGCATCCGCATCGACGGCGTACACCCACCGCATCCCGGGCCACTCGGTCACCGACCACAGCCTCCGCTGCTGCGGCCACGCGGCGATGTCCTCGCACCCCGTCGGGAGCACCTTCTTGTGCCGTCGGAACGCGCCCGGTCTGCCGACGAGCAGGTCGCCGTTGTTGCCCCGGCCCTGGCTCGTGGTCACGTACCACGTGCCGTCGATGGCGGTCGCTCCCTGCATCCTGGCGGCCTGCTCCGGATGGAGCTCGTCGGGTGTCAGTCGTCCGGTGTCAGGATCTCGAACGGGCAGGTGCGTGCGCGGGTCCAGCCGGAACCGCCAGAGCCGCTGGGTCTTTCCGACCCCGCCGTACTCACCGACGACGAGGGACGCTGGGCTGCCGTCCTCCGGGCTGCCGTGCTGGATCGACAAGAAGGAGTAGCGCAGCCGGCTGCCGTCGTCGCGGCTCCACGCCGACAGCTTCGCGAACACCGGCAGGACCAGCTCGTAACCCAGCCGCCTCGAGGGCCCGCCGCGAGCGCCGTCGGGCAGGCGGAGCAGGTCGTCGATCCGCACGACGTAGATGCCCGCGCGGGTCGCGGCCACGTACAGGTACGGGCCGTACCAGGCGATGCCGCCGGCATGGGTCGGGACGGGCCGCGCACGGACGCCCCAGGGGGTTCGTCGCGCCCTGACCAGGAGCACGTGCTGGTAGCGCAGCGTCGCGAGGTCGACGAAGGTCAGCCGGGCGCCGTTGCGTCGTGCGTGGTGGTGGGCGTACCAGCTGACGGCGACGACGTCGCGCCCTCCGGTGCCGCCGGGTGCGTCCCCGGCGGTCGCGTCCGCGGAGGTGGTGACGCCTTGGGGGTACCAGTCCTCGGTGTCGGCATCGGGGCGCTCCCAGGTGAATCCGTACGCCGCGGCCTGTCCCGGCACCTCGACCTCGCGAGCCTGGAGAGGGGCGGTGTCGAGCACCTCGGGGATGGTCGACCTCGTGCCTCGGCGCAGCAGAGCCCGCCTCGCGCCGGGGCTCGTCAGCGTGCCCACCAGGCCTACGTGTCTCACTGCCACGGCGCGAGCCTAGCGAGGTCTGCGACACGAGCACCCGGGGCGGCCTCTGGCACAATGGCGCAGGGAGGGGAGTATTCCTTTCGTCGACCCGTCGTCATCACGGCCAGCGCGCTGGCCCGGCGGGTCGAGCCGTGTCAGGTGCTCCTCGCGCCGGCCCGGCGGAAGAGACCTCCGGCCAGACAACCCATCCGACCGGAGGAACCGAACCGTATGAACGTCACACCCCTCGAGTGGTGGATCACGATCGGCGTCACCGTCGCCGTGCTCCTGTTCGACGTCGTCGTGATCGCGCGCAGGCCCCACGAGCCGTCGATGAAGGAAGCCGGGGTCGCGCTCACCATCTATGTCGGACTCGCGGTCGCGTTCGGCATCTGGGTGACGGGCTTCCACGGCGGTCAGTACGGCCTGGAGTTCTTCACCGGATGGCTCACCGAGTACAGCCTCTCGGTGGACAACCTGTTCATCTTCATCATCATCATGGCGAGCTTCAAGGTGCCCAGGGTCTATCAGCAAGAGGCGCTGATGATCGGGATCATCCTCGCCCTGATCTTCCGTGGGATCTTCATCGGTCTCGGTGCCGCGGCGATCAACAACTTCAGCTGGGTCTTCTACATCTTCGGTCTCTTCCTCGTCTACACGGCGTACGGACTGGTCAAGAGCTATCGCAACCACGACGACGAGGAGGCCGGTGACAACGCCGTCGTGCGGTTCGCCGAGCGGCACTTCAGCGTCGCCGACGAGTTCCACGGCATGAAGATGACCGTGCACATCGACGGCAAGCGGTTCCTGACGCCGATGTTCCTCGTGATCCTGGCCCTGGGCACCACCGACCTGCTGTTCGCTCTGGACTCGATCCCGGCGATCTACGGCATCACCAAGGAGCCGTACCTCGTCCTGACGGCGAACATCTTCGCGCTCATGGGTCTGCGCCAGCTCTACTTCCTGCTGGGCGGGCTGCTCCAGCGTCTGGTGTACCTGTCGCTCGGCCTGTCCGTGATCCTCGCCTTCATCGGCGTCAAGCTCGTCCTCCACGCGTTGCACACCAACGAGCTCCCGTTCATCAACAACGGCGAGCACCTCGACGTGCCGGAGATCCCGACGCTGATGAGCCTCGCGGTGATCATCGTGGTCCTGGCCCTGACCGCGGCCGCCAGCCTGTGGAAGACCCGCCACCAGCCGCAGCCCAAGCGGCCCGACGAGCGCGAGGACGTCCCGCCGCGCTGATCGTCGTCCGCCCGGGGTCCGCCAGTCCGCTATAGGTGGCTTGCGGACCGCCTGGGCTTGTTGTCCGGATTATGTGGGTTAGTCTGACTGAGGTCTTGCTCGACGCCGAATCCTGTCCGCGGGCGAGACCTACCCCGGAGGGTCGGTCAACGGGGGCCGGCGAACCACGAACATGACGGACAGGAGTGGGGAACCCAATTCCGGAGCCACGGCTCCTTGGGGTGAAGCCCGGTCGCGGACTCGTCCGTGATCGGCAGGGCACCTTCGGCCCGAACCCGACAGCTAACCCCACAGGCGTTGTGAAGGAACACATGAACAACGCCCTTCACGTCGCCAAGCGCGGCGTCGCCACCACGCTCGCCCTCATGGGTCTGGTCGCCGGTCTGCTGGTCTTCACCAGCACGCCCGCCAGTGCGGCCAAGGACCGGACCTGGGAGCGCCTCGCCAAGTGCGAGGCGGGAGGTCGGTGGCACATCAACACCGGAAACGGCTACCACGGTGGTCTGCAGTTCAACCCAGGAACCTGGCGGTCGTACGGCGGCAAGAAGTATGCGTCGACCGCCTACAAGGCCAAGCGCCGCGAGCAGATCGCGGTCGCGGAGAAGGTCCTCAGGCGGCAAGGGTGGGGCGCATGGCCAGGCTGCACCCGCAAGCTCGGCCTGACGACCAAGCACAAGCGTGAGAAGTGGCAGGGTTTCGCCAAGAGCGACCGTGTCGCCAAGAAGGGCGCCATCGGATACTTCCCGCGCTGGTGGCGCAAGAAGTTCTGGTGAGCCACCCGCCTCACCGCGGACCCCGTCGGGCTCAGTCGAGCTCGGCGGGGTCCTTCACGTAGGTGCGCTCGGCGTAGAACGCGCGGTTGATGATCCAGGTGATCACCCACAGCACCACTCCCAGGCCCAGCAGCAGTCCCGCAACTTCGTACTGCTCGGTGTCACGACCCGACAGTGGCGTCACGAGATAGAGCGAGACGACGGCGGCGACCACCGGGATGACGGTCGGCGCGACGAAGTGGCGGGTGTCGACGCGGTCGCGGCGCAGCACCAGCACCGCGACGTTGACGATCGTGAAGACCGCGAGCAGGAGGAGTGCGGTGGTGCCGCCGAGGGTGGCGACGGCGTCCTCGCTCGCGTTGAACACGTAGGTGATGAGCCCCAGGGCGAGGAGGGTCGTGAAGAGGATCGCGACCCATGGCGTCTGCCGCCGGCGACCGACGTGGGCCAGCGCCGGTGGCAGCACGTGCTGCCTGGCCATGCCGTAGAGGAGCCGGCTGGCCATGAGCATGTTGATGAGCGCCGTGTTGGCGACGGCGAACATCGTGATGAACGGATAGATCTCGTCGATCGGGAGGTTGGGGGCGCCGAGCTCGACGACGGTGAGCAGGGGCGTCTCCGTCGCGGCGAGCCGGCCGATCGGGACGAGCGCAACGGCGGTGATCGAGACGAGAACGTAGATGAGTCCCGTGATCGACAACCCGGTCAGCATGATCCGCGGGAAGGTCGAGACGGGGTCTTTCGTCTCCTCCGCCATGTTGACCGAGTCCTCGAAGCCCACCATCGCGAAGAACGCCAGCGACGTCGCCGTGGTGACAGCGAGGAAGACGTTCTTGTCCTCGGGCGTGTCGAACGCGACGACGCGGGAGAAGTCGGCGTTTCCCTCGACGACCGCCCAGATGCCGACGAGGAGGACCAGCAGGAGCCCGGAGAGCTCGACCACGGTGAGGACGACGTTGGTGATGATCCCGTGGGCGACCCCACGGAGGTTGACCAGTGCGAGCGCGACCATGAACAGCAGGGCCACGATCAGGATGCCGCTGCTGTCCAGGTCGAGCCCGAAGCCCTGGTCGAGGCTGCGCGCGAAGACACGCGACGCGGTCGAGGCCGACGTGATCCCGGACGAGAGCACCGCGAACGCCACGAGGAACGTGAGGAAGTGGATCCCGAACGCCTTGTGGGTGTAGAGCGCCGCACCGGCGGCCTGGGGATACTTCGTCACGAGCTCGAGGTACGAGAACGCGGTCAGGGTCGCGATGGCGAAGGCGATGAGGAAGGGCAGCCACGCCGCGCCGCCGACCTCGGCCGCCACCTGCCCGGTGAGCGCATAGACGCCGGTGCCGAGGATGTCACCGACGATGAACAGCAAGAGGAGCCTGGGGGTGAGGAAGCGCCTGAGCTCCGTCGGCCGGCCCTCCTCTTGATCGGACGACGTGGACCCGGGCCCGGTGTCGCTCATGACACTCCTCCTCGTACGCCGGCAGCGCGTGGGTTTACTGTCGTGCGCCGTGGCGTCGGCCGCAACCCCCCACGCACAGAGAGTGGTTCGAACACGTGTTCGAACAAGGCGTATCCTGTCCGACGTGGGCGCGAACAGGCGATACGGCCAGGAGGAGCGTGCCGTCGCCCCGCCTCGTGAGGGGGGCGGAGTGAGGCACGTCTGGGTCTCGCTGAGCCGGTACGAGTCCGACGCCTACCCCGGTCTGGTGATCGAGTGGCGTCGCGAGTCGCAGGGCTGGGTTGCCCGAGTCGCGTTCGTCCCGGGCAAGGAGGGGGAGGGGACGTTGGTGGAGCAGTGGGTGTCCGCCAGCCGCCTGCGCCCCGCCGGTCCTCGACCGTCCGCCGGGTGACCGGTAGGGCTCAGCCGAGCTCCACCCGCCCCGCCGCAGCCACCAGTGCGTCCACCACGGCGGAGACGGCCAGGCCGGGCTCGCGCCGGTTCTGCCGGTGCCGGGCGATCACGCGACGCGAGCCCAGTCCCGGGAGCGCGACCACCTCGACGCCGGCGGGAAGGTCCTGGTGGAGCGCGAGCGCCGCCACCATGGCCACGCCCTCCCCGGCGGCCACCAGGGCGTACGCCGTCTCGAAGCTCGTGAACTGGTGGACCATCGTCAGCTGCCCTCCCAGCGTGCGCGCCAGGCGCTGCAGTGCTCGTGCCGCGGCCGTCTGAGGCTCGGCTCCGAGCCATCGGGCGTCCGCGAGGTCGGCGGCCTGGGTCGGCGTGGCGAACGAGGAGGGGATGACGGCGCGCCACGGCTCGTCGAGGAGGATCACGTCGTGAGTCCCGCGCGGCGCCGGTGAGACGGCCTCCTCGTCCTGCTCGACCAGCACGAGGTCGAGCTCGCCGGCCCGGAGCAGGCGGAGGGCGTCGTCCGGCTCGTGCTCCTCGACGGTGACCTCGATGCCGGGATAGGTCTCGCGGACCTGCCCGAGGGACGGGCCGACGATCGCCTGGATGGACGTCTGGAACGCCCCGAGCGCGACGCGCCCGGAGACGTCGCCGCTCAGGGTCGCGAGCGACTTGCGGGCTTCGACCAGCTCCGCCTCGATGCGTTCCGCGGTCTCGGCGAGGACGCGGCCGGCGGGGGTCAGCGTGACGCCGCGTGGACCGCGGTCCAGGACGTCCAGACCCTCCTCGGACTCGAGCCGTGCGATCTGCTGCGACACCGCCGACGGTGTGACGTTCAACTCGTCGGCGGCCGCCAGGATGCCGCCGGAGCGGTGGACGGCGAGGAGAACCGCGAGACGGCGGGGATCGATGGAGGCCATTTAGCAATACTAAACGGCTCATCAAGGATAGGTCGATTGTGCTTAACCCTTGCGCGACGCACACTGAGGGGGTCGCCGCAGTGAGACATCCGGTCGCCGACATCCCCTCATCCACGCACGATCTCTCGGAGCCGCACATGTTCTCCCTCGCCGACTTTGTCACCGCCCTCGGGTGGTTCGGCGCAGTCGCGGGCGCTGCCGCGTACCTTCTCGTCAGCCGCGGTCGCTGGAGCGCCGCCTCGGCGCGCTACCAGTCCGCCAACCTCCTCGGCGCCGGCCTGATGGGGGCGGTCGCGGCGTTCAACGGGATCTGGCCCTCCGCCGCGGCGAACCTCATCTGGGTCGTGATCGGCGGTCAGGCCCTGTGGGTGATCTTCACGAAGAAGCAGGCGACGCTGCAGCCTGCCGCCACCGCGGAGGTCAGCCCTGTCGCGGCTCCGGTCGTCACCGCCGCACCCGCGTACGAGCAGCACGTCCTCGACGAGGTCTGGGACGAGCGCGACCCGACGCTGCAGATGAGCGTCGACGAGCTGACGGTCCTCACCTCGCGGCGCATGCCCGTCGCCGCCTGACCGCTCACCAGCCGCGGCCGCGCCAGTGCAGCCAGAGATGCGACGACGACACCGACTCCTTCTCCGTGGACCACTACCCGCACCCGCTGTCCCAGTACCCGCAGTACGCGGAAGACCCCGGCAACCTGGCCCCCGCCCACCTGCATCGCAACCAGTCGGCAGGCATCAAGAACCCCGCCCCCGACATGGGCGACCCGTCCGAGAACTGGTGAGGTCGAACGCCCTCATCTGCCGATGCCTGGATGTGTCCAGGTGTGCCGATACGGTCGCGCCATGCGCGACGAACGGATAGTGATCGGCAACGCCGACGCGGCACTTGACCAGCGGCTCAACGACGAACTGACCCGGTTCAACGTTGCCGCGACCCCTGGCGTTACTCCGCCTGAGGAACTCACTGTCAAAGCGGAGCACGAAGGTGAGTTGATCGCCGGAGTCTCGGGTTGGACTTGGGGACAGGCGGCTGGCATCGGGATGACCTGGGTTCGCGAGGACCGGCGTGGAACCGGTCTCGGCGCCACGCTGATGGAAGCGTTCGAGAGTCAGGCTGCGGATAAGGGCTGCACGCACGTGTTCGTCACCTCCTTCACGTTCCAAGCACCTGCGTTCTACAAGGGCCTGGGGTACGAGGAAATCTTTCGCTGGGAATGGGTCCCGACATTGGGCCGAGATGACGTGCACATGCGAAAGCAATTGAGACGCCCCCCGTCGTTGTGACGGGCTGCGAGACCAGGCCCCCATGACGTCCCAGGACGGGTCCGGGCCGTCTACCAGCCGCGTTCGCGCCACTGGGCCAGGTGGGGCCGCTCGGCGCCGAGCGTCGAGTCGTCGCCGTGCCCGGGGTAGAACCACGTCTCGTCCGGCAGCTGGTCGAACACCTTGTGCTCGACGTCGCCGAGGAGCGTCACGAAGTCGTCGTGCGAGCCGGTCTTGCCGACCCCGCCCGGGAAGAGCGAGTCGCCGGTGAACAGGTGCGGCATCCCGTCGGGATCGTCGAACAGCAGGGCGATCGAGCCCGGCGTGTGCCCCACGAGGTGGATGACCTGGAGTCGTGACCGTCCGACGGGGACCTCCTCCCCGTCGGTGACGACGACGTCGATGGGGACGCCGATCTCCTCGGCGTCGTCGGCACCGGCGACGGTCCTGGCACCGGTCGCCGCCACGACCGCGGCCAGTGCCTGCCAGTGGTCGCCGTGCCGGTGCGTGGTCACGACCGTGGACAGCCCGGCCTCGCCCACGACCTCGAGCAGCGTGTCGGCGTCGTTCGCCGCATCCACGAGCAGCTGCTCGTCGGTGTGACGGCAGCGCAGGACGTACGCGTTGTTGCTCATCGGGCCGACGGCGACCTTGGTGATGATGAGGTCGGCGAGCTCGCGGACGTGCGGCGTCCCGCCGACGGTGACCTTGCCGGTGTACGTCATCGTTCCTCCACGGTGCGGGTACGGCGCCGGCTCAACGCCACGGTCCGAGCTCGGGCAGGTCGCCGGCGGTGGTCAGGGACGGACCGACGATCCCACGGGTCACCCACGCGAGGAGGTCGGACTGCGTGCCCGACACCGTACGCCCACCGCCGTCGCCGACCCCGAAGCCGGAGTCGGTCGACCGCAGGGCGAGCAGCTCCCCAGCGCGGTCGCTCAGACCGCGGGTGGCGTCGTGCAGCGCGAGGGAGACCCACCCTTGCGGCCACTTCTCGGGCGTGTAGCCGAGGTCGAGGTCGTAGTGGTGGACGATCACCTCGCCCGCCCGGAGCATGGGCACCCACGAGCCGGGGACCTCCTTGCCGCCCCGCGCGACGACCGTGCGGCCCCACGCCTCCTCCGGGAGCTGCCGCGCCGTGGTGATCCATCTCACCGACGCCTCCGTGAGGTCGTCCAGGAGCGCGTCGGCGTCGCGGTGGGCGCCGGCCTCGATGTCGGCGTCACGAGCGGCGGGGGAGCCGTACATGGGCGTCTCCTCCCCGGTCCGTGCCCACGTGAGCAGGTTGACGAGCGCGTCGGCGTTGCGGGCCAGGTGGGTGACGACGTGGCCGCGGGTCCATCCGGGGAGGAGGCTGGGCGCCCGCATGTCGGCGTCCTCGAGTGCGCCGAGCGCGAGCAGGAGGTCTCGCGTGCGGGAGTCCACCAGGTCCATCACGTCGTGGGGGGTCGCCATGGGATCACCATGCCAGGCCTGGCCGGTGACTGGTCAGCCGATTCCGTCACGCATTCCTGTCAGGACCCGCCGGTACGATTACAAGCGTGGGTCGAGTGCTGCCCGGGCGCTGGTCCGCGCCCTTCTCCTCGACTCGCGCGACCTCCAGGAAGGCTGATCAGGTGGCAGATCGACTGCTCATTCGCGGTGCCCGCGAGCACAACCTCAAGGATGTCTCCCTCGACCTCCCGCGGGACGCGATGATCGTCTTCACCGGCCTGTCCGGCTCCGGCAAGTCATCGCTGGCGTTCGACACGATCTTCGCCGAGGGCCAGCGCCGCTACGTCGAGAGCCTCTCCGCGTACGCGCGTCAGTTCCTCGGCCAGATGGACAAGCCCGACGTGGACTTCATCGAGGGCCTGTCGCCGGCGGTCTCCATCGACCAGAAGTCCACCTCGCGCAACCCGCGGTCCACCGTCGGCACGATCACCGAGGTGTACGACTACCTCCGTCTGCTGTACGCGCGGATCGGGCACCCGCACTGCCCCGTGTGCGGCGAGGCGATCACCAAGCAGACCCCGCAGCAGATCGTCGACCGCATCATGGCGCTCGAGGAGGGCACCCGCTTCCAGGTGCTGGCTCCGGTCATCAGGGGCCGCAAGGGCGAATACCTCGACCTGTTCCGCCAGCTTCAGTCGCAGGGCTACAGCCGGGTGCGCGTCGACGGCGAGGTCCGTAGCCTCGCCGACGACCCGCCGGCCCTGGCCAAGCAGAAGAAGCACCACATCGAGGTCGTCGTCGACCGCCTCGTCGTCAAGCCGACCTCGCAGCAGCGCATCACCGACTCCGTCGAGACCGCGCTCAACCTCGCCGACGGGCTCCTCCTGCTCGACTTCGTCGACCTGCCCGACGACGATCCCGGCCGCGTGCGCCGCTTCTCCGAAAAGCTGGCCTGCCCCAACGAGCACCCCCTCGCCGTCGATGAGCTCGAGCCGCGCTCTTTCTCCTTCAACGCCCCGTTCGGCGCGTGCCCCGAGTGCTCCGGCCTCGGCACCCGGATGGAGGTCGATCCTGAGCTGGTGGTCCCGGACCCCTCGCTGTCGCTCGACGACGGGGCCATCGCTCCGTGGTCGGCCGCGCACGTCGCCGACTACTTCGGCCGTCTGATCGACGCGTTGGCCGAGGAGCTCGACTTCACGACCTCCACTCCCTTCGAGGAGCTGCCGGCAGAAGCCCGCAAGGCGCTGCTCGAGGGACACCCGACGCAGGTCCACGTCCACTACCGCAACCGGTACGGGCGCGAGCGCTCGTACTGGAGCTCCTTCGAGGGTGTCATCCCGTACGTCGTGCGTCGGCACGCCGAGGCCGAGTCCGACACCACGCGGGAGCGCTTCGAGGACTACATGCGCGAGGTGCCCTGCCCGACCTGCGGTGGCACGCGGCTCAAGCCTGTGATCCTGGGGGTCACCGTCGCCTCGGCCACACAGGGCGAGAAGAACATCGCCGAGGTGTCCGCGCTGTCGATCGAGGAGGCCGCCCGATATCTCAGCGACCTCGAGATGTCCGAGCGTGAGAGCCAGATCGGCCAGCACGTCCTCAAGGAGATCCACGAGCGCCTGCGGTTCCTGCTCGACGTCGGCCTCGACTACCTGAGCCTGGACCGCGCGGCGGGGTCGCTGTCGGGCGGCGAGGCGCAGCGCATCCGTCTGGCGACCCAGATCGGTGCCGGTCTGGTCGGCGTCCTGTACGTCCTGGACGAGCCGTCGATCGGCCTTCACCAGCGTGACAACCACCGCCTCATCGAGACGCTGGTGCGCCTGCGAGACCTCGGCAACACGCTGATCGTGGTCGAGCATGACGAGGACACGATCCGGGCGTCCGACTGGGCCGTCGACATCGGTCCCGGTGCGGGGGAGCACGGTGGGCAGGTGATCGTCTCCGGCCCTGTCGAGGAGCTGTACGCGTCGGAGGAGTCGATCACCGGTGCCTACCTCTCCGGTCGTCGTGAGATCTCCGTACCGGCCGAGCGCCGCCCGCGACGCGAGGGTCACGAGCTCGTGGTGCGAGGCGCGCGTGAGCACAACCTCAAGGGCATCGACGTCACGTTCCCGCTCGGGCAGCTCGTCGCCGTGACGGGCGTGTCCGGCTCGGGCAAGTCGACGCTGGTCAACGACATCCTCTACACATCTCTCGCCCGGACGATCCACAACGCGCGCACCCTTCCAGGACGCCACAAGGACATCACCGGCGTCGAGCAGGTCGACAAGATCATCCACGTCGACCAGTCGCCGATCGGCCGGACGCCGCGATCCAACCCGGCGACCTACACGGGCGTCTGGGACCACGTGCGCAAGCTCTTCGCCGCGACGCCCGAGGCGAAGGTGAGGGGTTACCAGCAGGGACGCTTCTCGTTCAACGTCAAGGGCGGCCGGTGCGAGGCGTGTTCGGGCGACGGCACGATCAAGATCGAGATGAACTTCCTGCCTGACGTCTACGTCCCGTGCGAGGTGTGCCACGGAGCGCGCTACAACCGCGAGACGCTCGAGGTCCACTACAAGGGCAAGACCGTCGCCGAGGTCCTCGACATGCCGATCGAGGAGGCCAAGGAGTTCTTCCAGGCGATCCCGGCGATCGCACGCCACCTCAACACGCTGGTGGACGTGGGCCTCGGCTACGTCCGCCTCGGTCAGCCCGCGCCGACGCTGTCCGGTGGCGAGGCGCAGCGCGTCAAGCTCGCCGCCGAGCTCCAGAAGCGCCAGACCGGCCGCACGCTGTACGTCTTGGACGAGCCGACCACCGGTCTGCACTTCGAGGACATTCGCAAGCTGCTCGGCGTCCTGGGCCGGCTCGTCGACCAGGGCAACTCCGTGATCGTCATCGAGCACAACCTCGACGTCATCAAGACGGCCGACTGGTTGATCGACATGGGTCCCGACGGTGGCAACCGAGGAGGGACGCTGGTCGCGGAGGGCACGCCGGAGGACATCGCCGCGCACCCGGACAGCTACACCGGCCACTTCCTCAAGCCGCTCCTCGAGGGCCGTGAGGCGAAGCAGCCGTCCCTCCAGCCGGCGCTCGACGTGACGCCCGGCCGGATCCGTATGGGATCGGGCCGGACCGCGTCCGCGAAGGCGTCGGCCGCCGAGAAGCGTGCGGCGGCGCGCGCCGCCGCGCTGGAGACCGCCGCCGAGGGGGCCCCGACCACGAAGTCAGCGGCCAAGAAGTCGACAGTGAAGAAGCCCGCGGCGAAGAAGTCCGCGGCGAAGAAGACGGTCGCCAAGAAGGCCGCAGCCAAGAAGACGGCGGCCAAGAAGACCTCCTGACGGTTCGCCGTACGCCCGTGCAGCAGCGGGCACCATCGAGGGGGGCAGACCGTTGAACGTTCTACCGACACGACGACGTCCGACGAAGGGACCGACCGATGAGCGAGGGCACGATGAAGCGACGCACCGTGATCCAGGGAGTGGGCGTCCTGGGAGGTGTCGCCGTGACTGGTGGTCTTCTGGCCGCGTGCGGGGGCGAGGACGCGCCGTCCGGCTCCAGCACGACCAGCGCTCCGCCCGCCGGTGGCGCGACGACCGGTGGAGGCTCTGCGGGTGGCACCGAGCTCGGCGCGACCAGCGAGGTCCCGGTGGGCAGCGCACGCTTCTTCGAAGGCGAGAACGTCCTTGTCACGCAGCCGAGCGAGGGCGAGTTCAAGGCCTTCTCCTCCGTCTGCACCCACCAGGGCTGCGCGGTGAGCAAGATCGACGACGACCTGATGGTGTGCCCGTGCCACGGGAGCGAGTTCTCGATCGAGGACGGGTCGGTGGAGCGGGGCCCCGCCAAGAAGCCGCTCGAGGCCCGCGAGGTCCGCGTCGAGGGCGACACGCTCTTCCTCGCCTGACCTCCGGCCCCGCGGCCGGTGTCGGCGCCGCCTCGTACGCTTTGTCTGTGGCCGATCCAGCGACGTACCGTCCCGCACCGGGATCCATCCCCGATGCGCCGGGCGTCTACCGGTTCCGCGACGACAACCGGCAGGTCGTCTACGTCGGCAAGGCCAAGTCGCTGCGGTCGAGGCTCTCCTCCTACTTCCAGGACATCGCTCACCTCCACCCGCGCACCCAGCAGATGGTGACGACCGCGTCGAGCGTCGAGTGGACGGTCGTCTCCAACGAGGTGGAGGCACTCCAGCTCGAATACACGTGGATCAAGGAGTACGACCCGCGGTTCAACGTCAAATACCGCGACGACAAGTCCTATCCGTGGTTGGCCGTGACGCTCGACGAGGAGTTCCCCCGGGTGATGGTCGGGCGGGGTGCCAAGCGCAAGGGCGTGCGCTACTTCGGCCCCTACAGCCACGCGTGGGCGATCCGCGAGACCGTCGACCTGCTCCTGCGGGTCTTCCCGATGCGCTCGTGCACCAACGGCGTCTTCAAGCGGTCCGAGCAGATCGGACGGCCCTGCCTCCTGGGCTACATCGGCAAGTGCTCGGCGCCGTGCGTCGGTCGGGTCAGCCCCGAGGAGCACCGCGAGATCGTCGACGACTTCTGCTCGTTCCTGGCCGGCAACACGACGACCTACATCAAGCGGCTCGAGCGAGACATGCGGGCAGCCGCCGGTGAGCAGGAGTACGAGCGGGCGGCTCGACTCCGTGACGACATCAACGCGCTGCGCAAGGCCCTCGACAAGAACGCCGTCGTGCTCGGTGACGGGACCGACGCCGACGTGATCGCCCTCGCCGACGACCCGCTCGAGGTCGGGGTGCAGATCTTCTCCGTCCGTGGTGGACGGGTCCGCGGTCAGCGTGGCTGGGTGGCGGACAAGACCGACGACGCGGGCACGGGAGAGATGGTCGAGCGGGCGATGATGAAGCTGTACGACGGCGAGCAGGCCGAGGCGATCCCGCGCGAGGTCCTCGTGCCGACACTGCCCGAGGACGCCGCCGCGGTCGCGGACTGGCTGACGCAGCAGCGGGGGAGCAGGGTCGCGATCCGCGTCCCCCAGCGCGGTGACAAGCGCGCCCTGATGGAGACCGTCGAGCGCAACGCCAGACAGGCGCTCATCCTCCACAAGACCAAGCGGGCGAGCGACCTGACGACCCGTACGCGCGCCCTCGAGGAGCTGCAGGTCGCCCTCGCGCTGCCAGAGGCACCGCTGCGGATCGAGTGCTACGACATCTCCAACCTCCAAGGCACCGAGGTCGTCGCGTCGATGGTCGTGTTCGAGGACGGTCTGCCTCGCAAGAGCGAATACCGGCGCTTCGTCATCCGCGGCGTGGAGGGGCAGAACGACGTGGCGTCGATGCACGAGACGATCACCCGGCGGTTCCGGCGATACCTCGACGAGCGTGCTGCCCTCGCCGCACCGGAGCTCGGGGGCGACGACGAGGCCGAGGGGCCGGCGCTGGTCGACCCCGACACCGGCAAGCCGCGCAAGTTCGCCTACGCGCCCGGACTCGTCGTCGTCGACGGCGGCCCTCCGCAGGTCGCAGCGGCCTACGACGCGATGCGGCAGCTGGGGGTCGACGACATCCCGCTGTGCGGACTGGCCAAGCGGCTCGAGGAGGTGTGGCTCCCCGAGCAGGACGACCCCGTCATCCTGCCTCGCACCAGCGAGGGCCTCTATCTCCTCCAGCGCGTTCGCGACGAGGCGCACCGGTTCGCCATCACCCACCACCGCGGGCGGCGGTCCCGCACCATGGTGGAGAGTGCTCTCGACGACGTGCCAGGACTCGGCGAGGTCCGCCGCAAGGCTCTGCTTCGTCGGTTCGGCTCACTCAAGAAGCTGCGCGCTGCCACGGTCGAGGAGGTCGCGGCGGTGCCCGGCTTCGGGCCGCGTACGGCGACCGCTGTCGTCGAAGCACTCGCCGGGGACCGGACCACGCCGACGGCCCCCGCGATCAACATGACCACCGGCGAGATCATCGAGGAGGGGTCGTGAGCGTCGACGCAACTAGTACGTCCGGGGTGGAGGAGCTCGTCCTCGTGACGGGCATGACCGGGGCCGGCCGGAGCACGGTGGCCAAGGTGCTGGAGGACCTCGGCTACTTCGTGGTCGACAACCTGCCGCCCCAGCTGCTCGGCGACGCCGTCGCCCTGTTCGGTCAGAACCACGCCGCGACCCGTCTCGGCGTGGTCGTCGACGCCCGGTCGCGGCAGTTCTTCTCCGCTCTCGAGGGAGCGCTCGAGAGCGTCCGCAAAGAAGGGCTGCGCTCGACCGTGATCTTCGTGGAGGCCGCGGACGAGGTGCTGGTCCGTCGTCAGGAGGCTGCGCGGCGTCCGCACCCGCTCCGGACCGAGGGGCGGCTCCTGGACGGCTTCCGCGTCGAGCGCGAGCTGCTGCGCGACCTGCGCTCCAAGGCCGACCTCGTGGTGGACACGTCGCGTCTCAACGTCCACCAGCTGTCTGCCCGTGTCTCCGCGGCCTTCGAAGACCCCGACCTGCACCCGCTGCGGGCGACCGTCGTCTCGTTCGGCTTCAAGTACGGCATCCCCGTCGACGCCGACATGGTCGCCGACATGCGCTTCCTCCCCAACCCTTACTGGGTCGACTCCCTGCGGCCGATGAGTGGGCTCGATCCCGAGGTCAGCGAGTACGTCCTCGGACAGCCCGACGCCCTCCCGTTCCTCGACCAGTACGAGGCTCTCCTCGCCACCCTCACCAACGGCTTCGTCCGCGAGAACAAGCGGTTCCTCTCGATCGCGATCGGGTGCACGGGTGGGCGCCACCGCAGCGTCGCGATGTCGGAGGCGCTCGGCGAGCGGTTGCGCGCGCACGACGTCCGTACCCTCGTCGTCCACCGTGACCTGGGGCGCGAGTGAGCGCGCCGCATCGCGGGGGTCTGGGCGTCTCGCCCCTGACGCAGCGCAAAGTGGTCGCGATGGGCGGCGGGCACGGGCTCGCCGCCAGCCTGTCGGCGCTGCGCTACCTCCCGGGCGAGATCACGGCGGTCGTCACGGTCGCCGACAACGGTGGCAGCTCGGGCCGGTTGCGCACCGAGCTGGGCGTCCTGCCGCCCGGTGACCTCCGCAAGGCGCTGGCGGCGCTGTGCGGTGAGGACGAGTGGGGTCAGACGTGGGCCCAGGTCCTCCAGTACCGCTTCGACTCCGGCGGAGAGCTCAGCGGCCACGCGTTGGGCAACCTCCTCATCGTGAGCCTGTGGGACCTGCTCGGCGACCACGTCGCCGGGCTCGACTGGATCGGACGGCTCCTCGGGTCGCGCGGCCGCGTCCTGCCGATGAGCTCGATCCCTCTGGACATCGAGGCGACCGTCCGGCAGGGCGACGGCGGGCTCACGGTCGTCCGAGGGCAGGCGGAGGTCGCGACGGCGCCCGGTGACGTGGTGAGCGTCCGGCTGGAGCCGGTGGACCCACCGGCGTCGCCGCCGGCACCTGTCGCCGTCCGTGAGGCCGACTGGGTCGTCGTCGGTCCCGGATCGTGGTTCACGAGCGTGATCCCCAACCTGCTGGTGCCCGAGCTGTCTCGCGCCCTCCACGAGACGTCCGCACAGCGGATGCTCGTGCTCAACCTCGAGGCGCAGCCGGGGGAGACCGAGGGTTTCTCGCCCGAGCGCCACCTCGAGGTGATCGCCGAGCACGCGCCTCGTCTGGGAGTCGACGTCGTGCTCGCCGACCGCGACGCGGTGGCGGACGAGCCCAGCCTCCGTGCCGCGGCCGACGACCTCGGTGCTGAGCTGGTCCTCGACCGGCTGGCGCGTGACGACGGGTCGGCGCGCCACGACCCGCTGCGTCTCGCGGCGGCGTACGACCGCATCATGCGGGTCACTTAGTGACAGTTCTCAGCAGCACGTCGCGCGGGGCGTGGACCATCGGCCGGGAGGCTCCGCGACGAGCGCCCGAACCCCCCTCCAGGTGGGCACGAACGCCCAGCGGCGCGCGTACAGTGGCGCAGGAGGATCCACGTCTGGGCCGGCGAGGACAATCAAGAGGAGTACGCGCATGGCGATGACCACGCAGGTGAAGTCTGAGCTGTCGAGCACAACGGTCACCAAGGCGTGCTGCCGCAAGGCCGAGGTGTCCTCGCTGCTGCGGTTCGGTGGTGGGTTGCACCTGGTCGCGGGCGCGATCGTGGTCGAGGCCGAGATCGATACCGGCGCTGCCGCGCGGCGGCTGCGCAACGACATCGCCGACGTCTACGGGCACGCCAGCGAGGTGCAGGTGCTCCAGGGTGCTGGCATCCGCAAGGGCACCCGGTGGGTCGTCCGCGTCGCGCGCGACGGTGCCGCCCTGGCACGTCAGACCGGACTGCTCGATGCCGCCAACCGCCCGGTCCGCGGCCTGCCTCCGCAGGTGGTCTCGGGCGCGACCTGTGACGCGGTCGCTGCCTGGCGTGGCGCGTTCCTCGCTCGTGGGTCCTTGACGGAACCTGGCCGGTCCTCGGCGCTCGAGGTGACGTGCCCAGGCCCCGAGGCTGCTCTCGCGCTGGTGGGTGCGGCCCGCCGGCTGGGCATCCAGGGCAAGGCACGCGAGGTCCGGGGAGTCGATCGTGTCGTCATCCGCGACGGCGAGGCCATCGGCGCCTTGCTGACCCGGCTGGGTGCCCACGAGTCCCTGCTCGCCTGGGAGGAGCGCCGGATGCGCCGCGAGGTGCGGGCGACGGCCAACCGCCTCGCCAACTTCGACGACGCCAACCTGCGCCGCTCGGCGCGCGCCGCGGTCGCCGCCGGCGCACGCGTGGAGCGGGCGCTGGAGATCCTCGGGGACGACGTGCCCGACCACCTCGGCACCGCCGGCCAGTTGCGCGTCGAGCACAAGCAGGCGAGCCTGGAGGAGCTGGGCCAGCTTCACGACCCGGCACTGACGAAGGACGCGATCGCGGGCCGGATCCGGCGGTTGCTGGCTATGGCAGACAAGCGGGCGGCGGACCTCGGCATTCCCGACACCGAGGCCTGTCTGACCGACGACATGCTGGCCGACGGCGCCTGATCCACGGCCCCGAAGCCGTGTGCGCGGCCGTCCGGACCCCGCGATAGGGTCGTGGTGATCGTCAGATCCAGTGCCTGATGAGTGATCCTCGAAGGAGAAGCGTCGTGACCGTGCGCGTAGGTATCAACGGATTCGGCCGGATCGGCCGCAACTTCTACCGGGCCGCCTTGGCCTCGGGGGCTGACTTCGAGGTCGTCGCCGTCAACGACCTGACCGACAACAAGAGCCTCGCAACCCTCCTCAAGTACGACTCGATCCTCGGTCGGCTCCCGGAGGACGTCTCGTACGACGAGAGCTCCATCACCGTCGGCGGCCGCACCATCAAGGCGTTCGAGGAGCGCGACCCGTCGGCGCTGCCGTGGGGCGACCTCGGTGTCGACATCGTGATCGAGTCGACCGGCTTCTTCACGGACGCCACCAAGGCCAAGGCCCACATCGACGCCGGCGCCAAGAAGGTCCTGATCTCGGCACCCGCCAAGAACGAGGACCTGACGGTCGTGATGGGCGTCAACGAGAACCTGTACGACCCCGCGTCGCACCACATCATCTCCAACGCCTCGTGCACGACCAACTGCCTCGCGCCGATGGCCAAGGCGCTCAACGACGGCCTGGGCATCGTGCGTGGCCTCATGACGACGATCCACGCCTACACGCAGGACCAGAACCTCCAGGACGGCCCCCACAAGGACCTCCGTCGTGCTCGTGCGGCAGCCATCAACATCGTCCCGACCTCCACGGGTGCCGCGAAGGCCGTCAGCCTCGTGCTCCCCGAGCTCAAGGGCAAGCTCGACGGCTACGCGCTCCGCGTCCCCGTCCCGACCGGGTCGGCGACCGATCTGACGTTCACCGCGCCCCGCGAGACCTCGGTCGAGGAGGTCAACGCCGTCGTCAAGGCGGCCGCCGAGGGTCCGCTGAAGGGCTACCTCGTCTACACCGAGGACCCGATCGTGTCGACCGACATCGTCACCGATCCGGCCTCGTGCATCTTCGACTCGGGCCTGACCAAGGTGATCGGCGACCAGGTCAAGGTTGTCGGCTGGTACGACAACGAGTGGGGCTACTCCAACCGCCTCGTCGACCTCACCTCGTACGTCGGTCAGTCGCTCTGAGCGTCTCGCCGACCAGAACCGATCCGAGCAACGTCTCCCCGGGGAGCACAGTGAAGACCATCGACGACCTTGGCGACCTGCGCGGCAAGCGCGTGCTGGTCCGCAGCGATCTCAACGTGCCGCTCGACGGCACCACGATCACCGACGACGGGCGTGTCCGCGCGAGCGTGCCGACGATCCGGCGTCTCGCCGACGCCGGTGCGAAGGTCGTCGTCATGGCGCACCTCGGCCGTCCCAAGGGCAAGGCCGACCCGGCCTACTCCTTGGAGCCGGTCGCGCTGCGGCTCGCCGAGCTCCTCGGCCAGGACGTGACGTTCGCCGGCGACACCGTCGGCGCCTCGGCGCACGAGGTGGTCGCCGGTCTCGGTGACGGTCAGGTGGCGGTCCTCGAGAACGTCCGCTTCAACCCCGGCGAGACCAGCAAGGACGACGCCGAGCGGGGTGCGTTCGCCGACGAGCTCGCCCAGCTCGGCGACGCGTTCGTCTCCGACGGCTTCGGCGTGGTGCACCGCAAGCAGGCCAGCGTCTACGACATCGCGCAGCGGCTCCCGTCGGCGGCGGGCGGCCTCGTGCTCGCCGAGGTCGACGTGCTCAGCCGGCTCACCGAGGACCCCGCGCGCCCCTACGCGGTCGTCCTGGGAGGGTCCAAGGTCTCGGACAAGCTCGGCGTGATCGACAACCTGATCGACAAGGCCGACGCGCTCCTCATCGGCGGCGGGATGGTCTTCACCTTCCTGGCGGCCAAGGGCTACGGCGTGGGTGCCTCGCTGCTCGAGGCCGACCAGATCGACACGGTCAAGGACTACCTCGCCCGCGCCGCAGAGAAGGGGGTCGAGATCGTGCTCCCGACGGACATCGTGGTGGCGCCCGAGTTCTCGGCCGACGCGCCTCCGACGACGGTCGCCGCCGACGCGATGCCGTCCGACCAGATGGGGCTCGACATCGGGCCTGAGTCGAGCGAGGCGTTCGCGCGGCAGATCCGCGGATCTCGCACCGTCTTCTGGAACGGTCCGATGGGCGTGTTCGAGTTCCCCGCGTTCGCTGCGGGCACCCAGGCGATCGCCGGAGCCCTCACCGAGGTCGACGGGCTCTCCGTCGTCGGTGGTGGCGACTCGGCCGCCGCCGTGCGGCGCCTGGGCTTCCGCGACGAGCAGTTCGGTCACATCTCGACCGGTGGCGGCGCGTCCCTCGAGTTCCTCGAGGGCCGCGACCTCCCCGGCCTGCAGGTCCTGGAGGGCTGACGACGATGGCGCACAAGCGCACCCCGCTGATCGCGGGGAACTGGAAGATGAACCTCAACCACCAGGAGGCTGTCGTCCTGGTGCAGAAGCTCGCCTGGGTGCTCCAGGACAAGAAGCACGACTACGACAAGGCGGAGGTGGCCGTCGTCCCGCCGTTCACCGATCTGCGGAGCGTTCAGACGATCGTCGACGGCGACCGCATGAAGATCCGCTACGGCGCGCAGGACGTGTCGGTTCACGACGCCGGCGCCTACACGGGTGAGATCTCGGCCGGGATGCTGGCCAAGCTCGGCTGCTCCTACGTCGTCGTCGGACACTCCGAGCGGCGCCAGCACCACGGCGAGGACGACGCCACGGTCGCCGCGAAGGCGCTCAAGACCCTCGACGCCGGCATGACGCCCATCGTCTGCGTGGGTGAGGGTCTCGACGTCCGCAAGGAGGGCACCCACGTCGCCCACAGCACCTCGCAGGTCGAGGGCTCCCTCGCCGGACTGTCGCCCGACCAGGTCGCCGAGTCCGTCATCGCCTACGAGCCGGTCTGGGCCATCGGCACCGGCGAGGTGGCGACCCCCGAGGACGCCCAGGAGGTCTGCGCCGCGATCCGCGAGCAGGTAGCCAAGACGTGGTCTTCGCAGGCTGCCGAGCGGGTGCGTATCCTGTACGGAGGATCGGTGAAGGCCGCGAACGCGCCTGCGATCATGGCGCAGTCCGACGTGGACGGCGCTCTGGTCGGGGGAGCCAGCCTCCAAGCGGAGGAGTTCGCCGGCATCTGCCGGTTCTACGACCTCCCCGACCTGTCGGGCGTGGCCTGATCCACGACCGACCGTACGCCGCGACCAAAGGACGATCCTCGTGATCCTCACCTTCTCGATCCTGCTCATCCTGTCGAGCGTGCTGCTCATCGTCCTCGTGCTCATGCACAAGGGACGTGGCGGCGGCCTCTCCGACATGTTCGGTGGCGGAGTCTCGAGCAGCCTCGGCGGTTCGTCGGTGGCCGAGCGCAACCTCGACCGCATCACGGTCGGCACCGCGGTGATCTGGGGCATCTGCTGCGTGGCACTCGGTCTGCTCTTCACCTACAGCTGATCGCGCCACTTTTCTGATCGCGGCATCTCGACCCGGGGTGCTGAGCCGTTTACACTTCTGATCGACCCGGCGTGCGCCGGTGGCGATGACTGCGACGAGGGGCGAGGAGTCCACAGGTGTCAGGCGGTGCCATTCGAGGTAGTCGGGTCGGTTCAGGCCCGATGGGGGAGGCCGAGCGCGGGGACACCGCGCCACGCCGGGCGATCTCCTACTTCTGTTCCAACACCCATACGACGGTTCTGAGCTTTGCGATGGAGGCCGCGGTTCCCGAGTCGTGGGACTGCCCGCGATGCGGCCTCCCGGCCAGCCAGGACCACGAGAACCCTCCGACGGCTCCCAAGATCGAGCCGTACAAGACGCACCTCGCCTACGTGAAGGAGCGTCGGAGCGACGACGAGGCAGAGCAGATCCTGACCGAGGCTGTGGAGACTCTGCGCGCCCGTCGTGCGCGCGGCGAGGTCATCTACTGAGCGTGGCTTGAGGGGGCCGTGTCGACTCGCGCTAGCGCGAGTCGACACGGGGGTGGTCTTCTCGCGCGGGGGCGGGGGGGGGGGGGGGGGGCCCCCCGCCCCCCCCCCCCCCCCCCCCCACGGCCCCCTTGTTCAGCGCAGGTGGTCGGGGAGCTCAGACGCAGCTCCCTCGTCGAGCATCCACAGCGTCTGCTCGGTGCCGGTCACCCCAGCCGCTGGAGTCTGGCGGACGTCGTCGCCGGTGAGTGCTCGTGCGACCGCGGACGCCTTGCCGTCACCCGAGACGAGGAACCACACCTCCCGGCCCCGGTTGAGTGCCGGATAGGTGAGCGTGACCCGCGCCGGCGGCGGCTTGGGGGAGTCGCTCTCGCTCGCGGTGTCCCGATCGTCGATGGCGAGCGTGGGCTTGCCGGGGAACAACGAGGCGATATGGCCGTCCGGGCCGACGCCGAGCATGACGACGTCGAACACTCGGTCGCGCACCACCTCGGCGTACTGCTGAGCAGCCTCATCCAGGGACACCGTGCCGTCGTCCGGCGCCATCGGGTGGACCCGTGCTTCGTCGACAGCGACGTGGTCGAGGAGCGCCTCGCGGGCCTGTCGCTCGTTGCGGTCGTCGCTGTCGGCCGCGACGAACCGCTCGTCGCCCCAGAAGATCTCGACGCGTGACCAGTCGACGCGACCGTCCTGGGCTCGCGCAGCGACCGCACGGTGCAGCTTGTCGGCGATCGTTCCGCCGGTGAGGACGATCGCCGGCACCCGGCCCTGCGACTGGAGCGCAGCGAGAGTCGAGACGAGCTGGTCGGCGATGCTGCGGGCGAGCTGGTCGGCATCATTGTCGATGAGGATCTCGGGGTCGTCGTTCACCGTGTCGTGTCCGTCCGCTGGGGGGTGGTCTTGGCGGGCGCCTTCTTGGCCGCCGACTTCTTGCCTGACGCCTTCGTGGCCGCCGACTTCTTGGTCTTCGCCCCCGAGGCCGCCGGGTCGCTGGGCGCGTCGACGGACGGCTTCGAGCGCCCCGACGTCTTCGAGGACCGGCCGACGGCACCGTCCTCACGGCGCAGCAGGCGCTGGACCGTCTCGGCATAGACGTCGTCCTCGTCGAGGCGACGAAGGTCCTCGGCCAGGAGCTCGGCTGTCGTCCGACGCTTGAGCGCGACGGCCCGGTCAGCCTCACCCGGCACCATGAACACACCGTGGCGGCCGTCGTGCCGGAGCACCGCGATGTCGCCGATGATCGAGTGCAGACGGACCTCCGTGATCCCGGGGCCCCGAGAGACGGAGTGCTGGACCGGCACCTTGAGCCGGGCCTCGAGCCAGGCGACCAGCAGGTCAGCGCTGGGGTTGCCGCGTTCGGCGACGACCGACCCGCCGGTGACCACCAGCTCGACCTGGTCCAGGGCAGCCGCCAGGAGCGCGCGCCACGGGGTCAGCCGCGTCCACGCGAGGTCGGTGTCACCGGCCTGGTAGGCGCGGGCGACCCGCACGAGAGCGGCGTGGCGGGTGCGTGCGGCGGCGGCATCGGTGATCCGCCGCGTCGCGAGCGAGCCGAGCGGATCCTGCGCGGGAGCCTTGGGCGCCGCACCGGGCCACCAGGCGACGACGGGGGAGTCCGGAAGCAGGAGCGGCAGGACGACCGACTCGGCGTGCTGGGTGAGCTCACCGCTCATCCGGAGGATGATCGACTCGCCGGCGCTGTCGTTGCCGATCCGGACCTGCGCGTCGAGGCTCGCGGGGCCGCGCTTGGACCGCAGGATGACGCCGAGGACGCGCGCGGGGTGCTCGCGCGAGATCACCCGGGCGGCCCGCATCGCGTCGTAGTACCGTGCCTCGTCCGTGACGACGATGAGCGTGAGCACCATCCCCATGGCAGGACTCCCGGCGGCGATGCGCGCCTTCACCAGCGCCGAGGCGACGGCGCTCGCGCTGGTGTCGTTCAGATCGACCTTCATCGCTGTCCTCGCTCTTCGTCGCGTGTCACGGCTGGGGCTGGCGCAACGTCGTCATGGCCGCCGCCAGGACCGCCCGTCCCGTTCGAGCATGGCGTCGGCCGACGCCGGTCCCCAGCCGCCGGAGAGGTACGGCTCCGGCATGCTGATGCCCTCCTCGGCCTGCTCCGCCCAGTAGTCGATGATCGGGTCGAGGATCTTCCACGAGAGCTCGACCTCCTCCTGCTGGGGGAAGAGCGGGGGATCACCGAGGAGCACGTCCAGGATGAGCCGCTCGTAGGCCTCCGGGCTCGACTCGACGAACGTGCCGCCGTACGCGAAGTCCATGTTGACGTCGCGCAGCTCCATCGCGGTCCCCGGGACCTTGGACCCGAACCGCACGGTCACGCCCTCGTCCGGCTGGATCCTCATGACCACGGCGTTCTGGGTGAGCTCGGAGGTGTCGTACTTGGCGAACGGCTGGTGCGGCGCACGCTTGAACACGACGGCGATCTCGGTGACCCGGCGCGCCAGCCGCTTGCCGGTGCGCAGGTAGAACGGCACGCCCGCCCACCGTCGCGTCTCGATGTCGAGGCGGATCGCGGCGTACGTCTCCGTGGCCGATGTTGCCGGGATGTCCTGCTCGTCGAGGTAGCCCTTGACCTTCAGGCCTCCGGCCCAGCCGGCGGTGTACTGCCCGCGAGCGGTGTGGAGGTCGATGCGCTGCGGCGGGCGTGCCTGGGCGAGGACCTTCTGCTTCTCCAGGCGCAGGCTGCGCGCACTGAACGAGACGGGAGGCTCCATCGCGACCAGCGCCATCAGCTGGAGAAGGTGGTTCTGGATGACGTCGCGGGCGGCCCCGATGCGGTCGTAGTAGCCGGCCCGCCCCCCGATGCCGACGTCCTCCGCCATCGTGATCTGCACGTGGTCGACGTAGTGGGCGTTCCAGACCGGCTCGAACAGCTCGTTGGCGAAGCGGAACGCCAGGATGTTCTGGACGGTCTCCTTGCCGAGATAGTGGTCGATCCGGAAGACCGCCTCAGGCGGGAAGACGTCCGAGACGACGTCGTCGAGCTCGATGGCGCTCTCGAGGTCGTGGCCGAACGGCTTCTCGATGACGACTCGGCGCCACGAGTCGCCGGCGGGCTGCGCCAGCCCGTGCTTCTTGAGCTGTCCGATGACCGTGGCGAAGAAGCCGGGAGGGATCGACAGGTAGAAGGCGTAGTTGCCACCGGTGCCGCGCTCACGGTCGACCATCTGGACGGTCGAGACGAGGTGCTCGAAGGCCTTGTCGTCGTCGAACGAGCCGGGGACGAAGTGGAAGCCCTCGGACAGCTGCGCCCAGACCTCCTCACGGAACTCCGTACGCGCGTACTTCTTCACCGACTCGTAGACGACCTGCGAGAAGTCCTGGTCCTCCCACTCCCGCCGGGCGAACCCGACCAACGAGAAGCCGGGCGGGAGCAGACCGCGGTTGGCGAGGTCGTACACCGCAGGCATCAGCTTCTTGCGCGAGAGGTCACCCGTGACACCGAAGATCACCAGGCAGCTCGGACCCGCGATACGCGGCAGCCGGCGATCCTCCGGCTGCCGCAACGGGTTGACGTACGGCGCAGGGCCGTTCCGCCGCTCGCGGGTCACTCCAGCGCCTCCCGCAGCGTGCCGCGTGAAGCCTCCGAGCGGTCGAGGTGCAGCCTCAGCACGGGCCGTCCGTGACCGGCGAGGACTCCGGCGTCGCCGACGGCCTGGGCGATCAGGAACTCGCCGAACGTGAACGGCCGTCCCGGGACGTCAAGGTCCTGGTCGGGATCTCCGGTCACCTGCAGGTAGACACCGGTCGTGGGCCCCCCCTTGTGGTACTGGCCCGTCGAGTGGAGGAACCGCGGCCCCCAGCCGAACGTCGTCGGCCGGCCGGTCCGGCTCGCCAGCACGTCGCGGGCGTCGGCGAGGCCGGTCTCGCGCGTGCGGTCGAGGTAGGCCTGGACGGCGACGTAGCCACGCTCCGGATCGAGCTCGTCCAGCAGCGAGGCCACCGCCTCCCGCACGGTCGTCGTGTCGTCGGGAAGCCAGCCGGAGTAGTCGTACACCGTGACCCCGCCGTCGGAGAAGACGGCCACCGGGCCCTCGGAGGAGCCCTCGAGCATCTCGCGCGCCGCCTGCTTGGCGCTCTCGACGTCGGGCTGGTCGAACGGGTTGATGCCGATCAGGTGGCCGGCGATCGCAGTCGCGTACTCCCACAGGAGGAAGAGCGCACCCAGGGGAGCGTCGACCGCGAAGCCGTATCCCGATGCGGCCTGGGGGTGGTCGTCGCTCATCGGGCCGATCATCCCGACGACCTCGTCACGGGTGCTGGCATCGGCGTTGGGTGCGTCCGGCGGCCCCACGACGACCGGAAGGATGCCCTTGCCCTGCTTGCCGGTCGACTCCGCGACGAGCTGCTCGACCCAGTCACCGAAGCCCACGTTGGTCGAGCCCGCGTCGGCCAGCACCAGCTTGTCGGCGCCGTCGGCGTTGGCGACACCGAGGAGAGCTCCGAGGACCAGCGCCGGGTTGGTAGCGTCGTCGGCGGCGACGTCCTCGGCGATCTCGTCAGCCTGCTCCAGGAGCGCACCGACGTCGGCGCCGGCCAGCCCGCTCGGAACGAGGCCGAACGCCGTCAGCGCCGAGTAGCGGCCGCCGACGTCGGGGTCGGCGTGGAAGACGCGATAACCCTTCTCGGTCGCCTCGACGTCGAGCGGCGAGCCGGGGTCGGTGACGACCACGATGCGGGTGGCGGGGTCGATGCCCGCCACCTCGAACGCGTGCTCGTACGCCCGTCGCTGGCTGTCGGTCTCGACCGTGCCGCCCGACTTGCTGGAGACGACCACGACCGTGCGCTCGAGGTCGTCGTCGATCGCCTCGCGCACCATGTCGGGGTCGGACGAGTCCAGGACCGTCAGGGGCACGCCCGCCGTGGCGCAGATGACCTCGGGCGCCAGCGAGGAGCCGCCCATCCCGCACAGCACGACGCGGTCGAGTCCGGCGCTGCGCAACTCGTCCCTCAGGGACGTGACCTGCGCGACGAGGGGGACCGAGGTGACGTGAAGGTCGGTCCACGCGAGCCGCTTGCGTGCCTCCTCCTCGGCGTCCGGACCCCACAGGGTGGCGTCGTGTCCGGCGACGCGGCTCGCGACCCGGTTGGACACCAGGTCGTCGATGGCCGCGTCGAGGGCCTTCTCGTCGGGATAGGCGAGGCCGAGCTCGAAGCCGGCCGGGGATGCTGCGTCGTCGCTCTGCACCGATTCGCTCCTGAGGTGGTCAGCCGCGGCGTGCGCGGGCGGCGGTCAGCTGGTCCTGGACGGTCCGGACGAGGTCGGTCCACGAGGACTCGAACTTGTCGATGCCCTCCGACTCCAGGGTGTCCATGACGTCGTCGAGGTCGATCCCGACCTCGGTCAACGACCGGGCGACCTGCTCAGCGTCGGCCTTCGTGCCGGTGAGGGTGTCACCGGTCACCTCGCCGTGATCGGCGAAGGCACGCAGCGTCGCGCCGGGCATCGTGTTGACGACGTTCGGACCGACCAGCTCGGTGACGTACATCGTGTCCGGGTAGTCGGGGTTCTTCACGCCCGTCGAGGCCCACAGCGGCCGCTGCCGGTTCGCCCCCTGCGCCTCGAGCGCCTTCCAGCGGTCGGACGCCGAGAACTCCTCGTACACCGCGTACGCGAGTCGCGAGTTGGCGACGCCGGCCTTGCCCTTGAGCGCCATCGCCTCCGACGTGCCGATGTCGTCCAGCCGCTTGTCGACCTCGCTGTCGATGCGGCTGACGAAGATCGACGCCACCGACTGCACGTCGGAGATGTCGACCCCGTCCGCGAGGGCATGCTCGAGCCCGGAGGCGTAGGCGTCGAGGACCTCGCGGTAGCGCTCGAGCGCGAACAGCAGAGTGACGTTGACGCTGATCCCGGCGGCGATCGTGGCGGCGATCGCCGGGATGCCCTCACGGGTCGCCGGGATCTTGATGAAGACGTTGGGCTCACCGACCTTGTCCCACAGCTTGCGGGCCGTGGCGATGGTCTGGTCGGTGTCGTAGGCGAGCGACGGCTCCACCTCGATGGACACACGGCCGTCGACGCCGTCGGTCGCGTCGTAGACGGGGCGCAGGATCGACGCCGCCTGGCGGACGTCGGTGGTCGTCAGCTCGAACACCGCGCCGGCCACCGTCGTGTCCGGGTCGGCGGCGAGCCCCTCGTCGAGCTGCGGCTCGTAGCGCTCACCCGCCTTCATCGCCGAGGCGAAGATCGTCGGGTTGCTCGTCACACCCACGACGTGGTCCTCGTCGACGAGTCGCTTCAGCTCACCTGTCTCGGTCAGCTCGCGGGACAGGTCGTCGAGCCAGATCGACACTCCTGCGTCGCTGAGTGCCTTCAGTCGGTCTGTCATCGCGCTCTCCTCCGTCTTCGGTGGGCGCCGCGCGCCCGGTGCGGAACCGCTCAGTGATTGGTCTGCGGAAGGATCGTCTGCATCGGCTTGGCGAACACGCCGACGCCACCGGTGTGACCCGAGGCGGCGATGCTCTCCTTGGCCGCGCTCACGACCGCTTCGGCGGTGATGTCGAACTCGTCGTACAACGTCTGGAACGCCGCGGAGGCGCCGTAGTGTTCCAGGCTGACCGTGCGGCCGGCGTCGCCGACCACCTCGCGCCAGCCCTGGGAGATGCCCGCCTCGACGCTGACGCGTGCGCGGACGTGCGGCGGGATGACCGAGTCGCGGTAGGCCTCGGTCTGTCCGTCGAACCACTCGCGGCACGGCATCGACACGACGCGTGCCGCGATGCCCTCCGCCGCCAACGTCTCACGTGCGGCGACCGCCAGCTGCACCTCCGAGCCGGTCGCGACCAGCACCACGTCGGGATCGCCCTCGGTGTCGAGCAGGACGTAGGCGCCCTTCACCGCCTCCTCGGCGGGGGCGAAGCCGTCCTTACCCCGCGGGAACACCGGGAGGTTCTGGCGGCTCAGGGCGAGGCCGGCGGGGTGCGTCGGGGACTCGAGGATCTTCTTCCAGACGACGATGGTCTCGTTGGCGTCGGCAGGACGGACCACGTCGAGTCCCGGGATCGCCCGCAGGGAGGCGAGCTGCTCGATCGGCTGGTGGGTCGGGCCGTCCTCACCGAGCCCGATCGAGTCGTGGGTCCAGACGTAGGTCACGGGGAGCTGCATCAGCGACGCGAGGCGCACCGAAGGCCGCATGTAGTCGGAGAACACGAGGAACGTGCCGCCGTACGGGCGGGTCGGGCTGTGCAGCGCGATGCCGTTGAGGATCGCGCCCATGCCGTGCTCGCGGATGCCGAAGTGCAGCACGCGGCCGTACCAGTCGCCGGAGAACATCTTGGTCGCGTGCTCGGGCGGGAGGAACGACGGCTGGCCCTTGGGTGTCGTGTTGTTCGACCCGGCCAGGTCGGCCGAGCCGCCCCACAGCTCGGGCAGCACCGGTGCCGCCGCCGTCAGGAAGGCGCCGGAGGCGACGCGCGTGGCGACACCCTTGGGGTCGGCCTCGTACGTCGGGAGGTCGGCGTCCCAGCCGTCGGGGAGCTCGCGAGCGTTCAGGCGGTCGAACAGGGCGGCCGACTCCGGGTTGGCCTCACGCCACGCGGCGTACAGCTCGTCCCACTCGGCCTGCAGCTGCTCACCGCGAGCACGGGTCTTGCGGGTGTGCTCGATCACCTCCGGCGGGACCTCGAACGTCTTGTCGGGGTCGAAGCCGAGGATCTCCTTGGTCTTCGCGACCTCTTCCGCCCCGAGGGCGGAGCCGTGCGAGGCCCCGGTGCCCTGCTTGTCGGGTGCGGGCCACGCGATGATCGTCTTCAGCGCGATGAAGCTCGGCCGGTCGGTGACCGACCGTGCCGTCTGGAGGGCCTCCCAGAGGGCTTCGACGTCCTCGGTGTAGCCGGTGCCGTCGTGGGTCCAGTCGACCATCTGGACGTGCCAGCCGTAGGCCTCGTAGCGCTTGAGCACGTCCTCGTTGAACGCGACCGCGGTGTCGTCCTCGATCGAGATCCGGTTGTCGTCCCAGATCACCGTGAGGTTCCCGAGCTGCTGGGTGCCCGCGAGGGAGCTGACCTCGGAGGCGACGCCCTCCTGCATGTCGCCGTCGGAGGCGATCGCATACACGTGATGGTCGAACACGCCCTCGCCCATCGGGGCGTCGGGCTCGAGCAGGCCGTGACGGCGCCGCGCGGCCATCGCCATGCCCACGGCGTTGCCGACGCCTTGCCCGAGCGGACCGGTCGTGACCTCGACGCCCGGCGTGTGACGGAACTCGGGGTGCCCCGGCGTCCGGCTGCCCCATGTGCGCAGCGACTCGAGGTCGGCCAGCTCCAGCCCGAAGCCGGCGAGATAGAGCTGGATGTACTGAGTGAGGCTGGAGTGACCGCACGAGAGCACGAAGCGGTCGCGCGCCGCCCAGTCGGGGTCGGCGGGGTTGTGCCGCATCAGCTTGTTGTAGAGCAGGTACGCCGCCGGCGCGAGGCTCATGGCGGTCCCCGGGTGGCCGTTCCCGACCTTCTGGACGGCGTCCATCGCAAGGACGCGGACGGTGTCGACCGCCTTGCGGTCGAGCTCGGTCCACTCCAGCTTGGTGCTCACGTCGGCGTGCTCCTCGTACGGTGGTGCGGGGTCCCCGGCGCGGCGTTGCCATGTCGCACGGCGCAGTCGCCGGATCACGGACAGGTCTCGGGTGTGAGCCTACTCGTGCCCCATCGTTCTCGCGGATCGGCTCCCGGTCATGAGATTGCGGGCTGGGACCGTGGTCGCCGTCACGTCACGCGCGGGCACCATGCACCCGCGCGTGCGTCGCTTCGCGACGTGACTAGACTCGCGGCGTGACCGCAATCGACCCCGAGCTGAGCGCTGTGCACCAGCGTTCCTCGCACCCGTCGAACGGTCGTCCCCGTCTCGCTGACGTCGTCACCGCCTACGTCGGCCTGATGAAGCCGCGCATCATCGAGCTGCTTCTCCTGACGACCGTGCCGATGATGTTCCTCGCCGCCCAGGGTGTCCCCGGCCTCTGGGTCGTGGTGGCCACCCTGGTGGGTGGCACGCTGTCGGCGGGGTCGGCCAACGCCCTGAACTGCGTCTTCGACGCCGACATCGACCAGCAGATGCGTCGCACGCGTCGCCGTCCGCTGCCGCGCCACGCGGTGACCACGCAGGCCGCACTCGTCTTCGGTCTCGCTCTCGGCGTGATCTCGACGTTGTGGCTGGGCTTCTTCGTCAACTGGCTCTCCGCGGGTCTCGCTCTCGCGGCCAACGTCTTCTACGTCGTCGGCTACACGATGCTGCTCAAGCGTCGTACGGCCCAGAACGTCGTGTGGGGCGGCCTCGCCGGATGCTTCCCGACCCTGATCGGCTGGACGGCGGTCACCAACGAGCTGGCCTGGGCGCCGGTCGTGATGTATGCGGTCGTCTTCTTCTGGACGCCCCCGCACACCTGGGCGCTCGCGACCCGATACCGCGAGGACTACGCGCGGGCCGACGTCCCCATGCTCCCGGTGATCGCGCCGGCGACCGTGGTCGGGCGCAAGATGCTCGCGTACTCGTACGCGATGGTGGCGACCTCGCTGCTGCTGTGGCCGATCGCGCCGACCGGCTGGTTCTATCCCGTGGTCGCGGTGGTCCTCGGCGCGGCGTTCCTGCTCGAGGCACACCTCTTCCTCGCTCGGGCACGGCAGAGCTCGGAGCTGTCGGTGCTCAAGCCGATGCGGCTGTTCCACTGGTCCAACGCCTATCTCGCGCTGCTGTTCGTCGGCGCTGCGGTCGACCCCTTCCTGCGCTGACGCCCTGACGTGCGTTGAGGCGTTGCGGATCGACATCGCGACCACCTCACGGGCGCAACGTCGATACACAACGCCTCAGTCTCCCCAGCGGCCGGACCGGCGGGGCCCGTACGCGCCCTGAGGACCCACCTGTGGTCCATGACCGACAACACCTCTGCCGTCGTCGACGCGCAGCATGGCGTCCTCACCTCCGCACAGGCCGCAGCGCTCTTCGGCGCAGCCCATGTGCGCTCGCGCGTCTATGCCGACGTCTGGCAGCGACCGCACCGCGGCGTCGTCGTGCTCCACAACGGGCCCCTCACCGCGGAGCAGACCACGATGGTCCGTCTCCTCTCGTGCTCGCCCGGTGCGGTCCTCGCAGGACCGAGCGCTCTGGCGTACGACGGGCTGAAGGGGTTCGAGACCGAGGCCACGTACGTCTCGGTCCCGATCGGCGCCCGCCGGCCCTCGATCGGCGGGATCGTCGTCCACTGGAGCGCCTACCTCGACCACCGCGACGTCAACCCGGCCCGGTTCCCTCCGCGGACCCGGCCGGCCCGGAGCGTGCTCGACTTCGCGAGCTGGACCGACAACGAGCGCTACGCGAGGGCGATCGTGCTCGCCGCGGCGCAGCAGCGTGTGGTCCGGACGAGCGACCTCCGCGACGCGATGACGCGACGGGGAGCGTGTCGGCACCGTGCCCTCGTCGTGGAGTCGTACCTCGACGCCGCGGGCGGGATCCAGTCGCTGCCCGAGCGTGACTTCGACGCGATCCGTGCGCGTTACCGTCTGCCGCCGCCGGCTCGGCAGCGTGCGGTGGTGCGCAACGACAGGCGCTACTACCTCGACGTCGACTGGGAGGAGTACGGGGTCGGCTGCGAGATCCACGGCATCCCGCACCTCGACGTGAGGAGGTGGGACGCCGACGCCGGTCGCGGCAACGAGCTGCTGATCTCGGGGCGGCGTACGGCGGTCTTCACGTCCTACGCCATCCGCCGTACGCCCGCCGCGGTCGGAGACCAGTTGAGACGGCTACTGCAGAGCGCCGGGTGGGACGAGACCTGATGCCGTACGTATCGACATTGCGACCACCTCCTGGGCGCGATGTCGATACGCAACGCCTAAGCGCCCGTGGGGGAGGGCGTACGCGTGGTGGGGACAGGGGCGCGGCCACGCGACTCGAGCGTGGCCCAGGTCGCCGCCGCGGCCAGGATGCCCGCTCCCAGCAGGTGCAGGCCCACCAGCACGATGGGGAGATCGGTGAAGTACTGCACGAACCCGATCAGGCCCTGCCCGAGCTCCACCGCGAGCAGCACGACAGCCGCGCGGACCGCGGTCGCGGGCGCACCGACGGCCTTGTACGCGAGCAGGAGCCCGACCGAGAGGCCGAGCAGGAGGAACACCGCATCGGCGTGCAGCTGCGTCACCGACACCGGGTCGAAGCCGTTGCGGGCCGTGTCCGGGTCGCCTGCGTGGGGACCGGCTCCGGTGACCACCGTGCCGATCATCACGGTTGCCCACATCACGGCGTACGTGAGCCAGCCGAGCACGCGGACCGGCGAGGGGACGAGGTCGGCCGACGGACCGGGCGGCAACGACGTCTCGCGCAGCAGGACGGTGGACAGGCTGACGAGGCCGATCGAGACGGCGAGGTGGATGGCGACCACCCACGCGTTGAGGTCGACGAGCACCGTGATGCCCCCGATGCCGGCCTGCAGGGAGATCCCGAGGGCCATCAGGGTCGCAACCAGCACGGCGTGCGGGCGCCGGGGTCGCCAGGCACGGACCGCGAACCACGTGGCGATCGCAACCGCGACCAGCACGAAGGTGAGCAGCCGGTTGCCGAACTCGATGAGGCCGTGGGCGCCCAGCTCGTCGTGAGGAACGAAAGAAGCGTCGGTGCAGCGCGGCCAGGTCGGGCATCCGAGCCCGGAGGCGGTGAGGCGGACGGCCGCGCCGGTGACGATGATGCCGATGTTGGCGACCAGCGAGGCCCAGGCCCAGCCACGGACGAATCCGTCGGTGGGGTTGCGGAACTTCTCGATCAACGTCATCACTCCCACTTGAACGTCCGAGCGGTCGCTGCTGCGGCGACTCCCGCCCAGACCACGAGCACCACGATGCTGGAGACGGGCGGCGCGCTCCCGTCGAAGACGGTCCGCATGCCCTCCGAGAGCGCGCCGGTCGGCAGCACCGACAAGAAGGTCTGGGCCGCATCTGGGTAGCGGCTCAGGGGGACCAGCACCGCACCGCCCACCAGGAGCAGCACGTAGACCAGGTTCGCGACGGCCAACGTCGCCTCCGCCCGCAGGGTCCCCGCGAGCAGGAGCGCCAGGGCCGCGAAAGCCGCAGTGCCGAGCAGCGCCAGCACCACCATCCAAGCGTACGCCGCAGCGCCCCCGTCGGGCTCCCAGCCGAGCCAGAGGGCGACGAGCACCAGGATCACGAGCTGTGCAGCCTGTACGAGCAGGACCGACCCGATCTTGCCGACGAGGAGGCCCCAGCGGGGGAGCGGGGTGCTGCCGAGGCGCTTGATGACGCCGTAGCGTCGCTCGAAGCCGGTCGCGATGGCCAACGACGTGAACGACGACGACAGGATCGCGAGGGCGAGCACGCCCGGAGTGACGATGTCGATCGGGCGCCCGGGGCCGAGGTCGACGATGCGGGTCGCCTCCGTTCCTGCCACCAGCAGCAGCAGGGGGATGACGAGCGCGAGCAGGAGCTGCTCACCGTTGCGCATCAGCAGGCGCGTCTCCATGACGGTCTGCGCGAGGACCATGCGGGGGACGGGGGCGGCACCGGGCCGAGGCGCGAAGTCGAGGCTCACGAGCGGAGCTCCCGTCCGGTCAGGTCGAGGAAGACGTCCTCGAGCGTACGGCGGCGTACGGCGATCTCGTCGAGCAGGACGTCCTGGGTCGCGAACCATGCCGTCACCCCCTGCAGCAGCGCAGGGTCGACCGTGCCCGAGACGAGGTAGACGCCTGGGCTCTGCTCGACGACCTGCGACCCGGCGGGGAGCGCCGTCACGAGCCCGGCGGTGTCGATCCCCGCCGGCGCGCTCAGGCGGATCGTGTTCTCGGCACCCTCGCTGGTGAGGTGCTTCGGGGAGCCGGAGGCGATGAGACGGCCGTGGTCGATCACGTGGACCCAGTCGGCGAGTCGCTCTGCCTCGTCCATGAAGTGGGTGGTGAGCACCACGGTCACGCCGCTGGCGCGGAGCTCGTCGACCAGCTCCCACGTCGAGCGCCGGGCCTGAGGATCCAGGCCGGCGGTGGGCTCGTCGAGGAACACCAGCTCGGGGCGTCCCACCAGCGCGGTCGCCAGGGCAAGGCGCTGCTGCTGGCCTCCGGACAGGCGTCGGTACGGGGTGCGGCCGACGCCCCCCAGGCCCAGGCGCTCGATCAGAGAGTCGACGTCGAGCGGGTCGGCGTACAGGCGGGAGACGTAGCGGAGCATCTCGTGGGGGTACGCCGCCGACCAGGCGCCCCCGCTCTGGAGCATCACGCCGACCCTCGGACGCAGACGTGCGGCGTCACGGACCGGGTCGAGGCCGAGGACGCGGACCGTACCGGCCTGGGGGCGCCGATAGCCTTCGCAGGTCTCGACCGTCGTGGTCTTGCCGGCTCCGTTGGGACCGAGGACGGCCGTGACCGTGCCGGTCTCGACGGTGAGGCTCAGGCCGTCGACAGCCGTCGTGTCGCCGTAGCGCATGACGAGGCCGGCCACCTCCACGGCGAGGGAATTCACTGGCCCAGTCTAAAGTTCTCGTGTTCGATAGGGGCTGCTGGGGCTGCCGCCGGGGCGTCCCCGGAGAAAGGGCCCTGTGTTCAGCAGGATGGGACGGTACGTCGTCCGGCACCCGTGGCAGGTGATCCTCGCGTGGATCGTGCTTGCGGTCACGGTGGTGGCGCTTGCGCCGCCGTTGCAGTCGACCTCGGAGGAGGCGGACTTCCTGCCTCGCGAGTACGAGTCGATCAAGGCGCTGGAGGCGCAGGCCGACGCGTTCCCCGAGCTGGCCGACACCGAGCCCGCGGCGATCGTGGTCGTGGACCGCGCCGACGGCAAGCCCCTCACGGCCGAGGACTCGGCGGCGGTCGGGGCCCTCGCCGACGACCTGAGCGCCGCGGACATCGAGCACCTCGCAGACATCCGGGCGAACCCGCCGTCGGAGAACGGCCTCGTCCAGACGATCACCGCGGGACTCACCGAGGGCACCGACCCGTTCGACACCACGCTGACCGACAGCGCCCGGGACCTGCGCGAGCAGGTCGATGGGGCCGTCGAGGACACCGACCTGCGTGTCGGGATCACCGGCTCGATCGCCCAGAACCTCGACGCCGAGGAGTCGGCCGGCAACGCCGAGGCCGCGGTCGGCATCGCGACGATCGGTCTCATCGTCGTCCTGCTCCTGGTGATCTTCCGCAGCCCGATCATCGCGCTGCTCCCGATCCTCGTGATCACGATCATCTCCCAGGTGGCGACGGGCCTGATCTCGATCGCCAACGAGGCCTTCGGGCTCCAGGCCGACTCGTCGATCACGGTGATCCTGATCGTCGTCCTGTTCGGCATCGGCACCGACTACATCCTCTTCCTGATGTTCCGCTATCGGGAGCGGCTGCGAGACGGGGAGGAGCCGAAGGCGGCGATGGTGCATGCGATCGAGCGCGCGGGCGAGGCGATCGCATCGGCCGGTGGAGCGGTCATCGTGGCGTTTCTCGCGTTGGTGCTCTCCTCCCTCAGCATCTTCCGCTCGATCGGCCCGGCGCTCGCGATCGCCGTCGCGGTCACGGTCATGGCCGCGCTCACCCTCATCCCGGCCGTCGTCTCGCTCCTGGGGACGAAGGTGTTCTGGCCCTCGAAGGCCTGGAAGACCGAGCCGAAGAATGCCCGGTTTGCGGCGATCGGCGACTCCCTTGGTCGACACCCGGGGAGGTTCGCGCTCGCCTCGGGTCTGCTGCTGGCGTCACTCGCGGTGTTCGCGTTCGGCTTCAAGCCGTCGTTCGACTTCTCCCAGCTGAGCCTGCCCGACGACGCGGAGTCGATGGTGGCGAGCGAACGCATGCTGGAGGGCTACCCGGCGGGCGCCACGGCCCCGCAGACGGTCATCCTGCGCAGTACGGACGGCGATCCGATCGTGCAGGCTGACCTGGCCCCGTTCGGAGCGGTGCTGGCAGGGGCCGACGGGGTCGCTCAGGTGGCGGACCCGGTCCCGAACGCCGACGGCTCGGCCGCGCTGTTCGTCGTGACGCTCGAGGACGACCCGATGTCGGACGCCGCGATGGCGCACGTCGAGGGGCCGATCCGTACGGCCGCTCACGACGCCGCGCCAGACGGCTCGGAGGCCCTCGTCGGCGGGACGACGTCGATCTTCGTCGACCTGCAGGACGCGATGAGCCGTGACTACTCCGTCGTCTTCCCGGTCGCCGCGCTGCTCATCATGGTGATCCTCGGGCTCCTGCTGCGGAGCCTCGTCGCGCCGCTCTATCTGATGGCGTCGGTCGGGTTGGGCTTCGGGGCGACGCTCGGTGCGACCGTGCTCGTGTTCCAGGTGGCCCGAGGCGAGGACGGCCTCATCTTCATGCTGCCGATCTACATCTATCTCTTCGTGGTGGCGCTGGGCACCGACTACAACATCCTGATGATCGCCCGCCTGCGAGAGGAGTCCCGCCAAGGCCGGGACCCGCACGCGGCCGCGGCCTGGGCCGTACGCCACGCGGGTCCGACGATCGCCGCGGCGGGCCTCATCCTGGCGGGATCCTTCGCCGCGCTCATGCTCGGAGGCAACCCGTTGCTGGTGTCGATGGGCTTCGCGATCTCGTTCGGGATCCTTGTCGCTGCGTTCGTGATGTCGATGTTCTTCACCCCGTCGCTGACGGCGCTGCTGGGCCACACCGCCTGGTGGCCCGGCCACGGCGACGAGGCGCGCGCCGGTGACGCCGATGAGTCGGTCGACGTCGGCTCCGACCGCCTGACCCGAGAGAGGTGACGCGATGCCGCTGCCCGTGATGCCGCCCGTGCGCCCGATGCTGGCGAAGTCGGTCAAGGGAGTGCCCGATCCCAGCAAGGTCCAGGGCGGGCTGTCGTACGAGCCGAAGTGGGACGGGTTCCGCTGCATCGTCTTCCGCGACGGCGACACGGTGGAGATGACGAGCCGCAACACGCGCGATCTGACGCGCTACTTCCCCGAGCTCGTCACCGCGTTCCGGGAGAACCTGCCCGAACGATGCGTCCTGGACGGCGAGATCATCGTGGCCGTCGACGGTCGGCTGGAGTTCGAGGTCCTCCAGGAGCGCATCCACCCGGCGGCCTCACGGATCGCTCTGCTCGCCGAGCAGACGCCCGCGTCGTACGTCGCCTTCGACCTGCTCGCCCTCGGTGACGACGACCTGACGGGGGAGCCGTTCGAGCTGCGCCGCGCCCGTCTCGTCGAGGCGCTGCAGGATGCGAGCGATCCGGTGCACACGACGCGGACCACGCTGGACCCCGCCGTCGCCGAGGAGTGGTTCGGGCAGTTCGAGGGGGCGGGGCTCGACGGTGTGGTGGCCAAGCCGTTGCGGGCGCCGTACGAGCAGAACGCCCGCACCATGCTCAAGGTCAAGCACGAGCGCACGGCGGACGCCGTCATCGCCGGCTACCGGCTCCACAAGACCTCGACGCCGGAGAAGCCCTTGCTCGGCTCGATGCTGCTCGGGCTCTACAACGACGAGGGCGTCCTCCAGCACGTCGGCGTGTGTGCGGCCTTCACCGCATCACGGCGGGCGGAGCTGGCGGCCGAGCTCGACCGCCTCGCGGTGCCCTTCTCGGAGCACCCGTGGGGGCGGTGGGCCGAGGCCGAGGCCCACGAGGCCGGAGACCGGCTGCCGGGAGCGCAGAGCCGGTGGAGCGCCGGCAAGGACCTGTCCTTCGTGCCCATCAAGCCCGTCCTGGTCGCCGAGGTGGCGTACGAGCACATGGAAGGGACGCGGTTCCGGCACACCGCCCGCTTCAAGCGGTGGCGGCCGGACCGCGACCCCGAGTCGTGCACGTACGAGCAGCTCGAGGAGGTCGTCTCGTACGACCTCGGTGACGTGCTGGGCTGAGCCGACCGATCAGCTGCTGGCGGGGTTGCCCTTGAGCGGGATGTCGCGCAGGGTCAGGTAGAGGATGAGCGCCACCACGGCGCTCGCCAGCAGCGAGAGGGACACCAGCAACACGGCCGACAGCGACTCGACGCCCCCCAGCACCTGGGGAGAGGGTCCGCCGCCCATCAGCATGTCGGCGCCGAGGACGAGCAGCACGACGCCGATCGTCTGGACCGTGCCCAGCAGAGCCCCCCACCGGTAGTAGCCGAAGGCGATCGCGGCGCCGCCGAGGAAGTAGCTGAGCCCGCTCAGCGACCACGACAGCCAGATCCCGAAGAAGTCGCCCGAGGAGTCGTAGAGGTGGGCGTCGAGAGTCACGGTCGGCAGGTCGAGAGCATCCAGGACCAGTGACTCCACCAGCATCCCGATCGCGCCAAGGAGGGCGAAGGTGATGCCCAGGCCGACGGCGGCCACGATCGTGCCTCGGAAGAGCGACCGACGTGTCGCGCCTCCCACGACGTGGAGCGTGAGGATCGAGGGGGGCATGATGAGGCCCATCACCCCGAGGAAGGCGGGCGCGGAGCCGAGGAACCCGTCGCCCGTGCTGGACTCGAGGTCGCCCCACCGGTCGATGACGTAGGCGACGGCCACGGTGATCGTCGCGACGGCGATCCAGAAGTAGGCACCGATCTGCCACGTGCCCAAGAAGAGCGTGTACGCGCTCGTGACGGTGCCGCGTTGCTCCTGCGCCTGGGCGGTGACGGGGGAGACGGTGGCGCTCATCGCGCGTCCTCCTTCATGGGATCGGGTTCCTGGCTGAGGTGGATGAAGAGGTCCTGGATGGACACCCGGGCGATCTCGATCCCGGCATCCCGGGCCAGCGCGATCTCGGCGGGCTCGAGGCTGCCTTCGAGCGTGAGCTGCGTGGTGCCGCCGAGGTTGCGCGTCGCCAGGACGCGGTGCTCGTCGGCGAGCTTGCTCACGGCAGTGCTCGGACCCACGAGACTCACCGCACGGCTCCGGAGGGCGTCGGCCGTCTCCGAGACCAGGGTGCGGCCACGGTGGAGCATGACCACGTCCTCGAACAGCCGCTCCACCTCCTCGATCAGGTGGCTCGACACGACGATCGTGCGGGGGTGGTCGGTGTAGTCGTCGAGCAGCGCGTCGTAGAACGCGTACCTGCTTGGCGCGTCCATGCCGAGGTAGGACTCGTCGAAGATCGTGAGCGGCGCCCGGCTGGCGAGCCCGACGATGCAGCCGAGGGCCGACTTCTTACCGCGCGACAGCTTGGCGGGTGTCGTACGGGGGTCGACGTCGAACTGGTCGAGCAGTGCGCGGGCGTAGTCACCGTCCCAGTGCGGGCGGAGCTCGTCGTAGTAGCCGAGCGTCTCGTTGATCGAGGTGTCCCCGAGGACGTCGCCGGACTCGCGGACGAGCTGGACGCCGGCCATGACGACGGCGTCCTCGAACGGATCAACGCCGTTGACCAGCACCGTCCCGGAGGTCGGTCGCCGCAGCGACGCCAGGAGTGACAGCGCCGTCGACTTGCCGGCGCCGTTGCGCCCGAGGAGCCCGGTGATCGTGCCGGGCCGGACGGTGAAGCTGACGTGGTCGAGGGCGGCCTCGTCGGTGCGGCGGCCGTACCTGACGGTGACGTCGGTCAGCTCGGCTCCGTACGGGGTGGTCATCGTGTCTCACCTTCTGCGACGCGAGGGGCGGGGAGGGTCTCCGGGTGTTCGTCGAGATAGGCGATGAGCTCCGAGCGCGGGATGCCGAGCAGGTCGGCCTGCTCGACGGCGGGTCGGAACACCCGCTCGAGGTAGGTGTCGCGGCGCTCCTTGACGAGCCGGTCGTGCGCGCCGACCGCCACGAACATCCCGAGACCGCGACGCTTCTCGATCAGGCCCTCGTCGACGAGGATCGCGAACGCCTTGGCCGCCGTCGCCGGGTTGATGCGGAAGGTCGTCGCGTACTGGGTCGTGGACATCACCTGTGACTCCTCAGGCAGGTCGCCGCTCACGATCTGTGCGCGGATCTGGTCGGCGATCTGGATGTAGATCGGCTCCGGTCCGTCGAACACGCTCCGCTCCACCTCCCGTGGTTCATTACTGGACTAATGAACCACACAACCTCACAGGAAGGCAAGGCCTGGTGCTCAGTCGTGGTCGCCGGGCGGGGCCATCTCCGCGGCGACGCCGACGAGGCGTACGGCTCGGGTCCGGTCGGTGCGTTCGAGCAGCGAGGCGGCCGCGTCCGCGATCACTGCGGCATCGGACGTCGGCCCGGCGAGCGTGGTGCTGCGCGTCCGGGTCTCGAACGGGACGTAGCGAATCTTGAGGCGGACCCGGACCGCCGGTCGCCCGTCCTCGACCACGTCGCGCGCTGCGAGGGCAGCGAGCCTGCGGACCTCCGCCTCGACCTCGTCCGGATCACGCAGATCGGTCTGGAACGTGACCTCGTGACCGTGCGACCGCGGCACCCACGGCGTCGGGTCGACGGGCGAGGTGTCGACGCCACGGGCGAGGCGGCGGTACCACGGTCCCATCGTCGGACCCAACGCGGCAGCGAGGACATCCTCGTCGGCGTCCCCGACCTCGCGGACCGTGCTCAGACCGAGTGCGGCGAGCTTGGCCGCCGTCTTGCCGCCGATGCCCCAGACGCCGTCGGCCGGACGCTCACCCATCACCGCCCACCAGGTGTCACGAGTGAGCACAAAGGTGCCGCGGGGCTTGCCGAAGTCGGTCGCGTTCTTGGCGCGGATCTTGTTGTCGCCGATGCCGACCGAGCAGTGGAGGCGGGTCCGCTCAAGGACTCGCGACTGGACCTGGCGGGCGAACGCGACCGCACCGTCCGCGTCCTGGACGGCGTCCGGCACCGCAACGAACGCCTCGTCCCAGCCCAAGATCTCGACGGCCGTCCCGACGCTGCGGAGTGCGTCCATCACCTCCGCCGACGCCGCGTCGTACGCGGGCTTGTCGACGGGGAGGAACACGGCGTCGGGGCACTTCTTGGCGGCAGTCCGCAGCGGCATGCCGGAGCGGACGCCGTACTCGCGCGCCTCGTACGACGCCGTCGACACCACGCCGCGCTCGCTGGGGTCGCCTCGTCCCCCGACGACGACAGGCTTGCCGGCGAGCTCGGGTCGGCGCAGCACCTCGACCGCAGCGATGAACTGGTCGAGATCGACGTGCAGCACCCACATCGGTCAGCCTCCGGCCGCGTCCTCGTCGGCGTCGGTCCAGTTGGCGGCGTTCTTGCGGCTCGGCTGCACGCGAGGCGGCTCGCCCGGCATCTTGGGGTAGTCGGGTGGGTACGGCATGTCGCCGAGGCCCTGCTCCTCGTCTCGGGCGTAGAGGTCGAGGAGCGGCTCGAGCGAGCACGCGGTGTCGTCGATCGGCGCGTGGAGGTCGCCGAGCTCGGCGAAGCGCTGCGGCACGGTGTGGAGGTTGAAGGCGCGCGGGTCGTCGACGGTCGCCAGCTCGTCCCAGGTCACCGGCGTGGAGACCGGGGCACCTGGCTTCGGACGGAGGCTGTAGGCGCTGGCGATCGTCCGGTCGCGGGCGTTCTGGTTGTAGTCGACGAAGATGCGCTCGCCTCGCTCCTCCTTCCACCACTTGGTCGTCACACCCTCGTGGCGCCGCTCGAGCTCACGCCCGAACGCGATGGCCGCGTGGCGGACGTCGGTGAACGACCAGCACGGCTCGATGCGGACGTAGACGTGCACGCCGCGGTTGCCGCTGGTCTTGGGGAAGCCGACCATGCCCAGGTCGTCCAGCAGCGCACGCGCATCACCAGCCACGCGTACGGCGTCGGCGAAGTCGGTGCCCGGCTGCGGGTCGAGGTCGATGCGCAGCTCGTCGGGGTGCTCGGCGTCGTCGCGACGCACCGGCCACGGGTGGAAGGTCAGCGTGCCCATCTGGGCGGCCCACGCGACCGTCGCCAGCTCGGTCGGGCAGACCTCGTCGGCCTCGCGGCCGGACGGGAACTGGATGCGTGCGGTCTCGACGTACGGGGGAGCGCCCTTGGGGATGCGCTTCTGGTAGAACGCGTCACCGCGGTTGTCGGCACGCGTCGACAGCGTCATGCCCTCGCGCACTCCCTTGGGCCAGCGCTCAAGAGTCGTGGGGCGGTTGCGCAGCGCCCGCATGATGCCGTCACCGACCGACACGTAGTAGGCGACGACGTCGAGCTTGGTCACCTCGGCCGACCACGGCGTCGCCTCGTAGATGACGCGGTCAGGGCTGGTCACGCGGACCGCGCGTCCGTCGGCCTCGATCTCGGCTGCATCGCTTGCCATGAGGTTCAACCTAGGGGGTCTCGGAGACAGTCCGCCGAGGTCACGACTGCGTGACGTCCAGCAACTCATCGGTCCCGGGACAGCGACCAAAGTCAACGGCGAGCTGACCCTCCGACGATTCGACTCTCCTGACGAGACCGACCAGGCGGCACGGCCGATACTGGGTCGGTGAGCGACGACGACGGTGACCGGGGCGCGATCACGCTCGTGCCCGAGCCCGGGCACCACGGCTCCTTCACCCTCCGCGTCGGGGGAGCGGCCCAGTCGCACGTCGATCTTGGCGACCCGACACGGCTGGTCTTCGAGTACGTCCAGCGCATCGCCGACACGTTGGACCACCTGCGCCCTCCGCCAGAACGCCTCACGATCATCCACGTCGGCGGCGCCGGGTTGACGCTTCCCCGGTACGTCGCCGCGACCCGTCCGCAGTCGGCGCAGGTCGTGCTGGAGCCGGACACCGCCCTGACCGCGTACGTCCGTGAGCGTCTGCCACTGCCGCCTCGCAGCGGGATCAAGGTCCGTCCGGTCGACGGACGGAGCGGGCTCGCGGCGCTGCGGGACGCGTACGCAGACGTGGTGGTCCTCGACGCCTTCGCCGGGCCGGTGGTCCCCGCCGAGCTCACGACGGTGGAGGCGTTCTCCGAGATCTCACGGACGCTGCGACCCGGGGGAGTGCTGCTCGCCAACCTCGCCGATCAGGCGCCGTTCGCCTACCTGCGGCGAGTGGTGGCCGCGGCGCGCAGCACCTTCCCGGAGGTGGTCGTCAGCGCCGAGCCCGCCACGCTGCGGGGACGGCGGCACGGCAACCTGCTGCTCGTCGCCGGCCGCGATGCCCTGCCCCTCGGCGAGCTGCGACGCCGCGCGGCCTCCTCGCCGTTCCCGTACCGGATCCTGGGCGGTGCAGACCTGAGCAGCGCCCTCGGCGGCGGGGAGCCGTTCACCGACGACGACTCCTCACCCTCGCCCGGTCCGCCCGGAGGAGCGACGTTCTTCGAGTGAGGAGGGGTGACCGACGTCACTAAGGACATCCTTCGTTGAACGCGCTTCGGTAATAAGGGCACACTGGTGTTGTGAAAAACGTGCGGGTCACTTCTGACGAGTCCTCGACTCGTCAGCGTGTGGTGCGCACCATCATGCACGAGGGCTCGTCCACAGCCGCCCAGCTCGCCGAGCGGCTCGACCTGACCCCGGCCGCGGTACGCCGCCACCTCGACGCCCTTCACGAGGAGGGGCTCGTCGAGATCGCCGCAGTCCGTGACCGCGGGCAGCGTCGTGGACGCGGCCGTCCGGCGAAGGCGTTCGCCCTCACCGACGAGGGTCGCGAGGCGTTCGAGCAGGACTACGACGACCTGGCACTGAGCGCGCTGCGCTTCCTTGCCGAGACCGTCGGCGAGGACGCCGTAGTGGCGTTCGCGCGACGTCGCGGCGAGGAGCTCGAGCGTCGCCTCCTGCCACTCATCGAAGACACTGCGCCGGCGCAGCGCCCCGAGGTGCTTGCCGACGCCCTTGCCGAGGACGGGTTCGCCGCCAGCGTGCGGCGAGCCCCCGGAGGCACCCAGGTCTGCCAGCACCACTGTCCGGTCGCTCACGTCGCGGCCGAGTTTCCCGAGCTCTGCGAAGCGGAAACAGAAGCGTTCGCCCGGATGTTGGGACACCACGTGCAACGCCTCGCCACCATCGCCCACGGCGACGGCGTGTGCACGACCTACATCCCCGACACCCCGGCCGACGTCACGACGACAACAGCCCTCACGACCGACGAGAGGACCACCCGATGACCACCACACCGGACACCGGCGTCAGCGGCTCTGCGCCCAACGCCATCGAGCAGGCCAACCCCGAGCTCGAGGGCCTGGGTCGCTACGACTTCGGCTGGGCCGACCCGGACATCGCGGGTGCCACCGCCAAGCGTGGGCTCAACGAGGACGTCGTCCGCGACATCTCGTCCCGCAAGGACGAGCCCCAGTGGATGCTGGACCTGCGGATGAAGGGCCTCAAGCTCTTCGGCCGCAAGCCCATGCCCACGTGGGGGGCGGACCTGTCGGACATCGACTTCGACAACATCAAATACTTCGTCCGCTCCACCGAGAAGCAGGCGACCTCGTGGGAGGAGCTCCCCGAGGACATCAAGAACACGTACGACCGTCTCGGCATCCCCGAGGCCGAGAAGCAGCGTCTCGTCGCCGGCGTCGCAGCGCAGTACGAGTCCGAGGTCGTCTACCACCAGATCCGTGAGGACCTGGAGGAGCAGGGCGTCATCTTCCTCGACACCGACACGGCGCTCAAGGAGCACCCGGAGCTGTTCCAGGAGTACTTCGCCACCGTGATCCCGGTCGGCGACAACAAGTTCTCCGCGCTCAACTCGGCCGTCTGGTCCGGCGGGTCGTTCATCTACGTGCCCAAGGGCGTCCACGTCGACATCCCGCTGCAGGCCTACTTCCGGATCAACACCGAGAACATGGGTCAGTTCGAGCGGACGCTGATCATCGTCGACGAGGGCGCGCACGTCCACTATGTCGAGGGCTGCACGGCGCCGATCTACAAGACCGACTCGCTGCACTCCGCGGTCGTCGAGATCATCGTCAAGAAGGGCGGCAGCTGCCGCTACACGACGATCCAGAACTGGTCCAACAACGTCTACAACCTGGTCACCAAGCGCGCCATCTGCGAAGAGGGCGCGACCATGGAGTGGGTCGACGGCAACATCGGCTCCAAGGTGACCATGAAGTACCCGGCCATCTATCTGATGGGCGAGCACGCCCGTGGCGAGACGCTGTCGCTGGCGTTCGCCGGCGAGGGCCAGCACCAGGACTCCGGCGCCAAGATGGTCCACGCCGCGCCGCACACCTCGAGCTCGATCATCTCGAAGTCGGTGGCGCGCGGCGGCGGCCGTGCGTCGTACCGCGGTCTGCTCCAGGTCCAGGAGGGCGCCGAGCACTCCGCGTCCACGGTCAAGTGCGATGCGCTGCTCGTCGACGACATCAGCCGCTCCGACACCTACCCGTACGTCGACGTCCGCGAGGACGACGTGTCGCTGGGCCACGAGGCCACCGTCTCGAAGGTCAGCGACGACCAGCTCTTCTACCTGATGAGCCGCGGGATGGAGGAGGACGAGGCGATGGCGATGATCGTGCGTGGCTTCGTCGAGCCCATCGCGCGCGAGCTCCCCATGGAGTACGCGCTCGAGCTCAACCGTCTGATCGAACTGCAAATGGAAGGTGCCGTCGGGTGACCGCCCCCACAACTACGACAACCCGTCCCGCAGGGCCGCTGGCCGGCCCGGTCGAGACCCAGGTCATCAGCCACCTGCACCCGGAGGGGTCGTTCGACCCCGCCGACCACGAGGTGCCCAAGGGGCTGGAGGAGATCTGGCGCTTCACCCCGCTGAAGCGCCTGCGCGACCTGCACAAGGACGCCCCTCTCGACGGTCACGACTACGAGGTCGAGATCGACGCCGCGCCCGAGGTCCGTGCCGAGTCGGTCCTCGTCGAGGACTCGACCGTGCGCGGCACCTCGACGTACGTCCCCGTCGACCGGATCTCCGCCCGAGCTTGGGAGGCGTCTGACCGTGTCTTCACGGTGACGGTCCCCGCGGAGACCGTGGCCTCGAAGCCCACCTGGGTGACGTTCCGTGGCACGGGGTCGGAGAAGGCCGGCGCCGGCCACGTCGTCATCACGGCCGAGCCGTTCTCCCGGGCCACCGTGGTGATCGACTACGTCGGGTCGGCCACCTGGGCCGAGAACGTCGAGATCGTCCTCGGCGACGGTGCGCAGCTGACGGTCGTCGCGGTCCAGGACTGGGACGACGACGCCGTCCACGTGTCGCACCACCACGCCCACATCGGGCGCGACGCCAACCTCAAGCACGTGCTCGTCAGCTTCGGCGGCGACCTCGTCCGGATCAACGCGTCGGTCGAGTACGCCGGCACCGGCGGCAACGTCGACATGCTCGGCCTCTACTTCGCCGACGCCGGCCAGCACCTCGAGCACCGTCTCTTCGTCGACCACAACCAGCCCAAGGGCCGCAGCAAGGTCGAGTACAAGGGCGCACTGCAGGGCAAGGACGCCCACACCGTGTGGATCGGCGACGTGCTGATCCGCAAGGAGGGTGTCGGCATCAACACGTACGAGAGCAACGACAACCTCGTCCTGACCGACGGGGCGCGTGCCGACTCGGTGCCCAACCTCGAGATCGAGACCGGCGAGATCGAGGGCGCGGGCCACGCGTCGACGACCGGCCGCTTCGACGACCTGCACCTGTTCTACCTGCAGAGCCGTGGCATCCCCGAGGTCGAGGCGCGCCGGCTGGTCGTGCACGGCTTCTTCAACGACGTGATCCGCCGTACGGGGGTGCCCGAGATCCAGGAGCGCCTCCTGCAGACGGTCGAGACCGAGCTCGCCAAGCACGTCGGTGTCGCCGACGTGGTCGCCGGGGCGTGAGCCGATGAGCGGCTTCACGCACGCGGCTGAGCTCGCCGACGTCCCTGACGGGGGAGTGCTGGCGGTCGAGGTCGAGGGCCTCGACCTCGCACTCGTCCGTTGCGGTGACGAGGTGTTCGCCGTCCGTGACGAGTGCTCGCACGCCGCGGTTCCGCTGTCGGAGGGGGAGGTGGAGGACTGCACGCTCGAGTGCTGGCTCCACGGCTCGCGCTTCGACGCACGGACCGGCGAGGTGCTCAACCTGCCCGCGACCGAGCCTGTGCCGGTCTATCCCTGCAAGGTCACCGAGGACGCGACCGTCCTCGTCGACGTGACCAGCCCCAGCATCTGATCCTCACAAGAAACGACGGAGTCACCACACATGTCCACTCTCGAGATCCGCGACCTCCACGTCTCGGTGGCCACCGAGGACGGCGCCAAGGAGATCCTCAAGGGCGTCAACCTGACCGTGAAGTCGGGCGAGACGCACGCCATCATGGGCCCCAACGGCTCGGGCAAGTCGACCCTCGCGTACTCGATCGCCGGCCACCCCAAGTACGACATCACCTCCGGCTCGGTGACCCTCGACGGCGTCGACGTCCTCGACATGACCGTCGACGAGCGCGCGCGTGCGGGCCTCTTCCTCGCGATGCAGTACCCCGTGGAGATCCCGGGCGTCTCGGTCGCGAACTTCCTCCGCGCCGCCAAGACCGCCATCGACGGTGAGGCTCCGCCGCTGCGCACGTGGATCAAGGACGTCAACGGCGCTCTCGAGCGGATGACGCTCGACAAGACCTTCTCCCAGCGCTCGGTCAACGAGGGCTTCTCCGGCGGCGAGAAGAAGCGCCACGAGATCGCCCAGCTCGAGCTGCTCAACCCGAAGTTCGCGATCCTCGACGAGACCGACTCCGGCCTCGACATCGACGCTCTGCGCATCGTCTCCGACGGCGTCAACCGCTTCTCGGAGCAGGGTGACCGCGGCGTCCTGCTGATCACGCACTACACACGCATCCTGCGCTACATCAAGCCGGACTACGTGCACGTGTTCGTCAACGGCAAGGTTGCCGAGGTCGGCGGCGCCGACCTCGCCGAGGAGCTCGAGGCCAACGGCTACGACAAGTACACCAAGGCCGCCGTCTGATGAGCGTCCCCGGCGGATACGACGTCGAGAAGGTTCGGGAAGACTTCCCGATCCTCGGTCGGACCATGGCCGGGGACCGCCCGCTCGTCTACCTCGACAGCGCGAACACGTCGCAGAAGCCGACGCAGGTCGTCGACGCGATCACGGAGCACTACCTCCGCCACAACGCCAACGTCGCGCGTGCGATGCACCAGCTGGGCGCGGAGGCGAGCGAGGCGTTCGAGGACGCGCGGACGACGATCGCGAGCTTCGTCAACGCCCCCTCTCGCGAGGAGGTCGTCTTCACCAAGAACGCGTCCGAGGCGCTGAACCTCGTGGCCAACGCGTACCGCAACGCCGAGGGTGACCTCGCGCTGCGGCCCGGTGACGAGATCGTGATCACCGAGCTCGAGCACCACTCCAACATCGTCCCGTGGCAGCTGCTGGCGCAGCGGACGGGCGCGACGCTGCGGTGGTTCGGGCTGACCGACGAGGGGCGCCTCGACCTGTCGACGCTCGACGAGCTGATCAACGAGCGGACGCGGATCGTGTCCGTGTCGTGGGTGTCCAACATGCTGGGCACCGTCAGCCCGCTCGACGTCATCATCGCCCGGGCGCACGCCGTCGGTGCCGTCGTCGTGGTCGACGCGTCGCAGGCCGTCCCGCAGATGCCCGTCGACCTGACCGCGCTCGGTGCCGACTTCGTCGCCTTCACCGGCCACAAGATGGTCGGTCCGACCGGCATCGGCGTGCTCTGGGGCCGCATGCCGCTTCTCGAGGAGCTCCCGCCGTTCCTCGGTGGTGGCGAGATGATCGAGACCGTGACGATGGAGCGTTCGACGTACGCGCGGCCGCCGGCCAAGTTCGAGGCCGGCACGCCGCCGATCGTCCAGGCGGTCGGGCTCGGCGCCGCGGCCGACTACCTCGCGTCGCTCGGCATGGAGAACGTCGCCGCGCACGAGCGCGAGATCACCGCGTATGCGTTGAAGCGGCTCGGCGAGATCGACGGCCTCACCATCGTGGGGCCGACCGAGGCCGTGGAGCGCGGGGGAGCGGTGAGCTTCGTGGTCGACGGGGTGCACCCGCACGACGTGTCGCAGCTGCTCGACTCGTACGGCATCGCCGTACGCGCGGGTCACCACTGCGCCAAGCCGGCCCACCGGCGCTTCGGTGTGCAGTCGACGACCCGCGCGTCGTTCTACCTCTACACGACCCAGGCCGAGATCGATGCCCTGGTCGAGGGAATCGAACGCACCCAGAAGTACTTCAAGGTGGTGTGACGACGATGAACGTGGACGCCCTGTACCAGGAGATCATTCTCGACCACTACAAGAAGCCGCACGGCAGCGGACTGCGCGACCCGTACGAGGCTGAGGTCCATCACGTCAACCCGACCTGCGGCGACGAGATCACGCTGCGCGTGCACCTCGACGGTGACCGGGTCGCCGACGTCTCGTACGACGCCGAGGGCTGCTCGATCAGCCAGGCATCGGCGTCGGTGCTCAACGACCTCGTCGTCGGCAAGACGGTTGCTGAAGGGCTGGCGGTGCTCGACGAGTTCCAGACCCTGATGCAGGGCCGCGGACAGGTCGAGCCAAACGAGGACGTGCTCGAGGACGGCATCGCCTTCGCGGGGGTGGCGCAGTTCCCCGCCCGGGTGAAGTGTGCGCTGCTGTCGTGGATGGCATGGAAGGACGCGACGGCCCAGGCCGCCGCGCAGGAGAGCCAGGAGACCCGATGAGCGACACCGCACCGAGCCAGACCACCGACGACCTTCCCGAGGTCGATCTCACCCCGGTGGGCAAGAGCGTGACCACGCCCGAGGACGTCAACGAGGCGATGAAGGACGTGGTCGACCCCGAGCTCGGCATCAACGTCGTCGATCTCGGCCTCGTCTACGACGTCGAGGTCGACCCGGCCAACAATGCCGTGATCGACATGACGCTGACCTCGGCGGCGTGCCCGCTGACCGACGTCATCGAGGACCAGACCCGGCAGGCGCTGGAGGGCATCGTCAACGACTTCCGCATCAACTGGGTGTGGATGCCGCCGTGGGGCCCGGACAAGATCACCGACGACGGCCGCGAGATGCTTCGCGCCCTCGGCTTCAACGTCTGAGGGTGACCAGGACCGTCCTCGTCCCGCACGACCGGCTCGCTGGCTGGGTGGAGCGTTTCTCCGCCCGGCACGGCGAGCCGGTCGTCGTGCGTGACGGCACGGGCGTCACGCTGCAGTCGCCCGACGGCGCGGAGGCCGCGTACGACGGGGCGGAGCCTCCCGGCGACTTCGGGATCGTGCTCGTGCGGCGCGGCGGCTATGCCGTCGGCTCTGTCGAGGGCGGGGCGCTCGCGGCTCACAAGACCGGGACGCGCTACGTCCAGGGTCAGACCAAGGCGGGTGGCTGGAGCCAGCAGCGCTACGCGCGGCGGCGCGCCAACCAGGCCGACGCGCTGGTGGAGGCGTGCGCCGAGGTCGTACGCCGGATCGTCCCGGAGGGCAGCCTCGTCTTCGGTGGGGGAGACCGGCCGCTGTTCGCGGCGGTGCTCGAGCAGTGCGACGGCCGTACGCCGCTGGTGCCCGCGCAGCGTTGGCTCGAGGTCGGTGACCCCAAGTTCGTCACGCTCCAGAAGGCCGTCGTCGACGCGCGGGCGTACGAGGTGCGGCTCAACGCGCTCGCCTGAAGGCCTGTGGACGACGTCCGCGGGCCGGGAACGGATCTGGCTAGCGTGGCTCCCGTCGAACGAGCACGGCCGCACGGCCAGGACGGAGCGAGCATGAGCAACCAGATCGTGAACCTCGAGGAGGTCGGGCTGCTGTCCCGGTCGGGGCGGGGCTATCAGGCGACAGCCGAGGACAACGTCGGCACCGCGCGGCAGCACCTCTCTCGGATGGAGGGCGCCCAGGCCGGCTTCAAGGGCGCGGCTGGATCGGCCTTCCAGGATGTCGCGCAGGTCTCTGTGGGCAACCACACGCTGCTGGCGCGTCAGATCGCCGAGCAGGCGCGACGCGCAGTGACCGCCGAGCGCCACGCGGTCGCGGGGGACGAGCAGGCATCGGCTCGACAGTCGGTGACCCGGTCCTCGACGGAAGCGTTGGCGTCGGCCTTCGCCCGACCGGTCAACGTGTGAGCGCCGCGATGACCTATCAGCTGCGCGTCGATCACGCGGCCATCGAGCAGGCGGGCGCTGACCTCGGGAGCTACGCCGGGACGATCGAGGACTATCGAGACTCGCTTCGCGCAGAGGCGGCGCGTGCTCTGGGCGTCTTCGGAGGCGGCGTCGGGAGCGAGGAGCACGAGGCGGCGATGCGCGTCGTCGACCGGCTCGTGGAGGAGCACGTTGCCTCGGTACGCGAGCAGCGCACAGGGGTGGGCGAGGCCGGTGACACGTTCGTGTCCGCGGGGGCCCGGATGCGGGCGGTTCTCGGGGCGGGCGGTCCGCGATGACGACGGCTGCATGGGGGATGCGGCCCGACGACCTTCACGGCGCAGGCGCTCGTGTCGCGGCGACCGACGTCGATGCGGCAGCGGCCGCGTCGGCGCTCGTGACCGCCATGGCTGCGGCGCCCCCGGCTGCCCATCACCCCGTACTCCGGGCGGCGCTGGAGCGTTATCAGTCTGTGGTCGCCGGTCCGACGGGGATGCTCCCGAGCGCGGTCACCGCTGCTGGGTCACGCCTCTCGACGGCGGCCGTCGACGCTGCGCAGGCGGACGCCGAGGCGGCGCGTGGCCTTCGGGCGGCGGACCGATAGCACTGCGAGTTGCCGGGACGCCGTGACGGCGCGGTCAACCCCTGTCGGCAGCGGGCGTGCAGACCGTCAAAAAGTCCTGGCCGTTCTGGTCGGCCACGTCAGCGGCGTCCTTCCAGCCCACGTCGTCGAAGAGGTAGGCGTCGGCTGGATGCTCCGGTGAGCCGTCGACGACGTCGGACAGGTCGACCACGGATCCCCAGGCGGGCTCGGCGGCGTCGATGACGAGCGAGGCCTTCTCGGCGTCGCGCCAGTCGAAGTCAGATGTCGGCTGCTCGTCAACCGTGAACGCGGGATCAGGCTGCGCGATGTCGAGCTGCTCCACGGTCACACCAGGTGGGGGAGCCGTGAGCACGAGCCGTTGACGCTCACCGTCGGCCGTCGTGAACGTCAAGGCGAAGCGAGTCACGCCCACGCACGGTGTGCCGGTCCAGATCCTGAGCGCGTCTCCGTCGGCGCGGTAGCCGGCCGCACTCGGCAGTGACGGTTCGAACGGAGCATCCCCGTCGCAGGCGGTCAGGACGGTGGCACCGAGCACGGCGGTGGTGGCCGCGGCGACCCGCCGGCCGGTCGAACCGAGGTGCATCAGTGGTATCCGCCGTCGCGCAGCCCGGCGTCCTGCTCGGTCTCGTTGCCGCCTGTGAGCTGCTCCCGCGCGTACGACCGGATGAAGCCGCCGTATCCCTCCCGCGCCCACTGCTGGGAGTGGCGTTCCTCGTGGTGCAGCAGCCGGTCCAGGTCGAGCTGACCCTGGTAGACGGTTCCGTCGTCGTCGACGTACGACGCGCGCCCCGACTGCGCGACGTCCTTGACGACCTGATCCGGGTCGTCCACGTCATCGATGTTGAGCATGAAGATGTCCCCCCATGCCGTTCCGCCCTTGAGACTGAACATGCCCTGCAGCCAGTTGCCCCCGAGTCCCATGAGCATCCCGTTGGGCGTGGTGACCATGCGTCCGCCGTTGCCGTGGACGAAGCCGACGTCTTGGTCATAGCTCCAGCCGTTGGCGGACTGCCGGTCGATGATCCGCTGGATCTCGGCGGCGGAGTAGGGCGTCTCGGGGAAGTCGTTGTCGGGACTCGCCGCCCCGTAGTCCGTGCCCGCGTTGAGGATGTAGGTCATCAGGACGGCATGGCGTGCGTCGTCGCCGCCGATCCCCGGCGGGAGGAGGAAGAACGACTTGCCGTCGGGGTCGGTCACGCGCTCCATGCCGTCGAACACCTCGAAGTCGTCCGGGCGGACGTCGTGGGTGCGCGCGATGTCGACGATCGTGTCCACGCTGATCCCTCGGCGTGCGGCGTTGGTGAGCCACTCGCGGTAGTAGCCGTCGGGGGCGGGACCGGTCAGGAGGCCTTCGTTGCGGAGGGTGAGCTCCATGACGGCGACCGCGACGACGGGGTGGTTCTCGAGGAACGTCGCGCGCTTGGCCGCCGTCATCGCGGCGAGGTCGAACGGCATCGTCCGCAGCGAGACTCTGGTGAGATCCACGAGGTTGGAGTAGATCGCCGCGGCGAACGACGGCAGCGCGCCGGCGGCGTAGAGCGCCCTCACGTGGTCCGGGTCCAACGGGTCCGACAGCTGTTGCTTCGCGGTACGGGCTGCGTGCTCCAGCGCCTGGAGGATGTAGGGGTACTGGAAGCCGAGCTCTGCCTTCTTGGCCTGCTGCTTCTCCTTGGTCGGCTCCGCTCGGATCTGGCTGTTGAGCCGGTCGATCGCCTGGTTGAAGGTCTCGACCGCCTCCGCGAAGTGCCGGATCGCGCCCGCAGCCACCAGGATTCCCTGGATGAGCGACCGAGCCTTGGTCTTGGTGGCGGTGTCGGCGCCTGTCATGGCATCGGCCACGACTCCGGCGACCCCGTCCTTGGCCGTATTGTGCTCACGCTTGAGATCAGCGTTGAAGTTCTCGACGTCACCGGCCGGCTTGGCCACGGCCTCTGCCTGGGAGGTGAGGGTGGCAGGTGACACGTCGTGCCTCTCGAAGCCTTCGATCAGGAGCGTCGCACCGTGGTCTGGACGCATCCGAGCGGGCCTTCCTGGGAGGACTCATCGAGGATCAGCACTGTATCGACGGCCGGTGTCGGGCGCCAAGGCGCACTGTGGGAGCTCGACCGCGGTGACGCCGCACCGAGATCAGCGCGCGGCGTCGTAGGCGGTGATGTTGGCGTCGACGTTGCGGGCGATCGCGAGCACATCCTCCGTCTTGGGGGTTATCGTCCTATCGGGTGTGCGGGCGTGGACCGCGACCTGTCGGTCGTCGAACACGACGATCACGCCAGTCTTGTCACCGAGTTGCTGGTCCGTGAATCGGCAGCTGTATCCCACGGCGTCCGTGAGGTCGGTGCACCCGAGCGAATCTCTGCTCTCGGTGGCCTTCGCGATCGCCGCGGTGCGGTCGGCCTCGTCTTCGAAGTCGCGCAGGGAGATGTCCAGCAAGAGTCGTCCGTTGCGTCCGACCTCGCATTCGCTGCCCTTCTTCCGCTGAGTCGCCGGTACCATCTCGCCATCCGCGGCGACCACGAGATCACCGGTGATGGTCTCCATCGCCGAGCGGTCCAAGATGCCGCAGACAAGGTCGTCCGCGGTGGCTGGCTCGTCATCGGAGCAACCGCTCAGCACAGTGGTCGCGGCGAGGAGCGCTCCGCCGACGAAAGCAACGCCGCTGTGGCGCCTCCCAGCCATCATTTGCCTCCTCGCAGGGTGGGATCGACAAAGCTCTCCAGGAAGGTGGACTGGTAGATGAACTCCTTGATCCGGTGCCGAGGCTGGTTCTGCGGGTCGGACCAGTCGTGCCACGCCTGCTCGACGGCCGCACGGTTCGGCATGTCCTCGGGCAGCACGGCCCCATCCGCACGATCGTAGAGCTCGGGATGCAGCTGCGGATTGTCTCCACCGGTGAAGAGATCGGGTGAGATGCCGTCGAAGTGGACTTTGTGTGCAGAACCCTCGACGCCGACGGTGATGTCCTGGTCATGGAGGAAGCCGTACTTGTAGAGGTCGGCGAGTGCGGCGTTCTCCAGCTTGTCGGGGATCGAGGCAGTCTCGCGGTCGAGGTACCCGTCGGTGTCTGGCGAGTACTTGACGGCATCCTTCAGCTGGGAGAGCGCCTCGCCTTGGATCGCAGAATAGGAGTTCTTGGCAAGCTCGCTCGCCGTCTCGCCAAGTACGGAGCCCGCTCCGGGGAGGAAGCCGGTCGCGATATCGAGCGCCTTCGACATCAGCTCGCGACGGGCAGTCTCGACGTCGTCCCTCTCGGCACTCATCTCGAGGCCCTGGTTGAACAGGTTGCCCATGACCTCGCCGTGCTGCTGCTGGAGTCCGTGGTAGCCGGAGTTGGCGAGGCCGTCGAGCGTCCTGCTGCCTGCGGGGAACTCGTTGAGGAACGCACCGTTCTGGAGGCGCGTCTCCAGCAGCATCGCGGTGGTAAGGGTCTGCAGACCTGTCTTGTCGTCGCCGCGGCCGATCTCTCCGAGAACAGTCTCGAGCTCGGGACCGGTGAGCACTAGCCGCCCGTCCGCGTCGGCGACGGTGCCGCCGGCGAGCAGCCGGTAGACGTCGTCGGTGTGACCGGAGGCGATCGTGCCCAAGCTGTCGGTCATGTCGGGCCACACGTGCCAGGCATTCTCGTACCACGAGTCCGGGCCGCCGTGACCAGACAGGTCGGCGATCCTCTTGAAGACGTCGGTGGCAAGCTCGGCGCCGAACACCGCATCGCCTCCGGCTCCGATCGTGGCAGCCTCGAGCGCCAGACCGAGGCCGTCGCCTTCGTCGCTGCCGTACCTGGCCGAGAACGTGCGAGCATCGACCTCGTCGCCGTCCTTCTTGCCGATGAGGTAGTCGAGCTTGTCCTTGTCGACGTCCCCGGCCTCGGCCGCGAAGAAGTCCTGAGCGGCCTCCGGCGTCTTCGCCATCCCGGCCAGGAGGTTGGCAAGGCCGTCGTACGGGGTCTGGTAGTGAGCCCTGTCGTCGTACGGGTCGCCGGGCTTGCCCAGGTCGTAGTAGGGCTCCTTGACTCCGTAGCCCTGTCCGAGCCGCTCGTTGAGCGGACCCCACACCGGTCTGCCGTCGTGGCTGCGCTCCCAGTCGTAGACCTGGTTGGTCAGGTCGGCGAGGAACGTCGGGTCGTACGACGCGGTCTTGCCACCGTGCTTGATGAGCATGGTCAGGGCGGCGGCGTTCTCAGGATTCGTCTCGTCGGTGATCGCGCGGAACCACTGGTCGCTGAGGTCCTGCGGCGGCGCATGAGTGCCCACGCCCTTCGTGTACGTCGCGAACGCGTGGCCGGCGCGAGCGAGGAACTCGGCGTAGGCCTTCGCCTTCTCGGCGTGGTCGAGCGGAGGAACCGACGAGCTTGGTGAGAATACGTCGTTGCTGAGGTCGAGGATGGCGTCAGCCATCTGGTTGGGTGTGACGGTGGAGTAGAGACGGTGCGCGAATGCAGCGTCGTCCTTCATCAGCGAGAGGGTCGCGACGGTGTCCTCGTCGATCTCCCTTGCGCGGATGGCCTTCGCAACGGCCTCGGCGACAAGACCCCTCACCGCAGGACTGAGGAGGGCGATGAACTGCGCGTCGAGATCCTTTGCGTGGTCGATGACGTACTTCGCCTGGTCCTCGGCCGACAGGTTCGCCACGTCGTAGGGGAGGGTCTTGAGCTTGACCTTGGACAGGTCGACGACGTTGGAGAACATCGCAGACGCGAACGAGGGGAGTGCGCCCGCCGCGTGGAGCGCGCGGACGTGCTTGGGGTCGAGCGGGTCGGTCAGCTGGCCCTTGGCGGTGCGGGCGGCGGACTGGAGCGTCTCGACGGCGCCAGCGTGCTGACCCGAGAGCGCCGCCTTCTTCTTCAGTTGCTCCTCGCGCGTCTTCTCGGAGCGGATCTGGCTGTTGAGTCCGTCGATCGTGTTGTTGAACGTCTCGACGGCAGTGCCGAAGAGGCGGATCGCGCCGGCCCCGATGGTGATGCCCTGGATCAGGTTCCGGCCCATGTTCTTCGTCGGCGTGTCCGCGCCCTCCATCGCCGTGGCGATCACACCGGCCCGCCTTCGCGGGCGGTGTTGTGCTTCTTGGTGAGGTCGGCGTTGAAGTTCTCGACGTCACCGGCCGGTGCCGCGACGGCATCGGCCTGCGCGGTGATCGTGCCTGGGGAGACGTCATGCCGCTCGAAACCCGCGATGAGCAGAGATGAGGCGCCGCCGCCGTCCTCAACACGCATCCCGAGTCGTCCTTCCTGAGAGGTCACGGACCGTACGGACTGTAGCGAAGTCACAGGCCGCGGTAGACGGGGTCCGGGCCCGTGCACCTGAGCGAGCCGGAGCCGCCGATGGTCGACGGCCGAACTGGGATCGTCGAGCGATTGAGGCGCGTCGCGCGCTTCGCGGAGGGGGTCACCGGGGCGTCGAGGTTTCCCTCGCCGCCAGGTTTCCTCGCGCGTTCTCGATGAGGTCCACGGCAGCCGCTACCACGGCATCGTCGGTCCCGTTCTCCCCGAAGAGCGTCAGATAGACGAAGCGGTCGGGGAGGACGACCCTGGTCTGCGTGCGTCCGTCGGTGCGGCACACGTAACCCGACCCGAGAGCGTCGAGGGTCGGGGAGGTGAAGCAGTGCCCGCCCTGTTCGCCGATCTTCTGCCGGCTGCTGGCCAAGGCGGCAGCCTCGCGTGCCTCCACCCGCGTCTGCTCGGCCTTGTCGGCGATCGGCGACGCAGAGAACCGGACGCGGTGGTCGAAGTCGTCCTCACCCACACCGATGGAGCACTCGATGCGGCCGGAGTCGGGCGCCGAACCGATCTCGGGAACGCCGGTGCCGGAGGCGGTGTAGTCGTCCGACTCGACGACAGCCTCCACGATGTCGACGTCGAACACGCCGCAGACCAAGCCGTCGACCATCTGCACCGCCTCGTCGCCGTCGGCGCGATCGGAGCCGCTGTCGCACCCGGCGAGCGCCAGGGACAGCACCGCGAGGGCAACCACGGCACGGAACCTGCGGCGCATCTCACCCACCGCGCGACTCTTGGTTGCCGTCATCTTCGCGATTCTTGGCGTCCTCAACAGCTTCCTCCTCGGCATTGTTGAACGCCTGGTCCATCGACTCTCTCAAGGTGCCGTAGTTGTTGCCGGCGTCGCTGTCCCACCAGTCGTGCCACGAGGTCGGCGCCGTCCCACCTTCCGCCACGAACTCACGCTTGACGTGGCCGTTGCTGTCGAGGGCATCTCGGGGAAGGTCCTGCCCGTCGTTGCCTGCGGTGTAGCCGTACTGGACGAGCACGTTGGCCAACCCGCCCTGCAGGTTCTCGCGCCACGCGTTGTCCGTGGTGGCGCGGTAGGCGTCCGAGGTCGGTGCCGGAGCGCTCGTGACACCACTCTTGATCGCGTCGAGACCCTGTGACTTCGCGGTGTCGAAGGCCGTCTTGGCGAGCTCGGACGCTCCCTGTCCGAGTACTTCGTTGCCGGGCAGGAAACCGGTCGCGACATCGAACGCCTTCGCCGCCAGCGCCGCCCGGGCCGCCGCTGCCTCTTCGTCATCCATGTCGACGGTGACGGACTGGCCGAGCAGCCGACCGAGCACACGTCCGTTGTCCTCCACCACGTCGGTGAGCTCGCGGTCCGCGCTGTCCTCGGCGAGCACGGACGCGTTCTTGATGTTCTTCATCACCTCGGCAGGGAGCGGCTCGCCCGCGGGATGGTTCGGGTGGGCTGCCCGCCACTCGGCGATCGCCTCGCGCTCGTACTCGGCGATCTCCTCACCCATGCGGTCGTTGCCCTCGATGACGAGCGCCGTGGCAAGCACCTCGATGCCCGACTTGTCGTCGCCCCGACCGATCTCGCCGAGGACCGCGTTGAGGTTGTCGTAGCTGACGGTGAGCTTTCCGTCACCATCGACGCCCTGGCCGTTCGCGAGGGTGCGATAGACGTCCTCGGCGTAACCGGCGCCGATGTTGCCGATGCTGTCGCGCATCTCGCTCCACATGTGCCACTCGTCGCCGATGCCACCGCCCCCGGTGCCCTGCTTCTTGGGATCGAGGAGGTGGTCGGTGTTGCCCGTCCCGCTGTTCTCTCCGATCAGGGTGAACACCTTCGACGCCAGTGCGGCAGCACGCTCGTCGGTGTAGTCGCCCAGCGAAGGGGGACCGCTGTTCTCGCCTGAGCGCAGGTGCCCCGTGGTGGCCGCCTCCAGCGCCTCACCCAGGCCGTCTCCCTCGTCGCTCCGCGTCACTCCCTCGGAGGAGAAGGTGCGTTTGAACATGAGGTACTCGAGGCGATCGTCGTCGACGCCGTCTCCGTCGCTGAAGAATCGCTGGGCGCCCTCGGGGGAGCTGCCCATCGCCCCGAGCAGGTTGGCGAGACCGTCCGTCGCGTGGCCACCCTCGAAGGTGTAGTTGGTCTCGTCTTCGTAGCCGTTGTTGAAGGTGTACTCGTTGAGCGTGACACGGTCGGGATCGCGGATCCACTGCCCGCTCGCCTCGGCCAGAGGACCCCAGACAGCATCGTCTTGGTCGCGCTCCCAGTCCAGGACCCTGCTGCTGAGGTCCGAGATGAAGGCCGCGTCGTACTCGCCGCCGGCTTCGCCGCCCTCACGCAGCAGCAGCGTCAGCGCGGCGGCGTTGGTCGGGTTGTCCCGGTCGGTGATCGCGTCGAACCACGTGTCGGTGAGCTTGTCGGCGTCGACCGTGCGACTGTACGTCGCGAGGGTCACGCCGGCGGCGTCGATGAAGTCGTCGTACAGCGCGAGCTTGTCCTTGGCCGTGCCAGGGAAGGTCGCGCCGTTGCGGTCGGGGCCCACGCCGAAGAGGTCCAGGTTGATGTGGGCGATCGCCTTGGAGAACTCGTCGGGGGTAACCGTGCTGTAGAGCGCCTTGGCGAACGCCGGGTCGTTCTTGAGAGAGCTGAGGACATCGACGGTGGCGCGGTCGATCGCCTTGTTCTTGATCGCGGCGCCGACGTCCTGGGCCACCATCTGCTTGGCCGCGGGACCGAACAGCGCGATCAGCGCGGGATCGAGAGTCGCGGCGTTCTGCTTGATGTAGTCGGCCTGCTCGCGATCGGTCGTGTTGGCGAGGTCGACCGGAAGCGCCGTGAGCTTGACCTTGGTCAAGTCGGCGACGTTGCTGAACATCGCGGGCGCGAAGGAGGGGAGGGCGCCGGCGGCATACAGAGCACTGACGTGCTTGGGATCGAGCGGGTCGGTCAGCTGGCCCTTGGCGGTGCGGGCGGCGGACTGGAGCGTCTCGACCGCGCCGGCGTGCTGACCGGAGAGCGCCGCCTTCTTCTTCAGCTGATCCTCGCGCGTCTTCTCGGAGCGGATCTGGTTGTTGAGTCCGTCGACCGCACCGTTGAAGGTCTCGACGGCGGTGCCGAAGTGCCGGATCGCGCCGGCCCCGATGGTGATGCCTTGGATCAGAGTGCGTGCCTGGTTCTTGGTCGGCGCGTCCGCACCCTCCATCGCCGTGGCGATCACACCGGCCACGCCTTCGCGGGCGGTGTTGTGCTTCTTGGTGAGGTCGGCGTTGAAGTTCTCGACGTCACCGGCCGGTGTCGCGACGGCATCGGCCTGCGAGGTGATCGTGCCTGGGGAGACGTCGTGCCGTTCGAAACCCGCGATGAGCAGAGATGAGCTGCCGCCGCCGTCCTCAACGCGCATCCCGAGTCGTCCTTCCTAAGAGGTCACGGACCGTACGGACTGTAGCGAAGTCACAGGTCGCGGTAAACGTCTCCGAGGCGCGCCTGCTCGGCCGGTCGGCGATCGGCGATCGGCGAGGCAGAAACCGGACGCGGTGGTCGAAGTCGTCCTCGCCCCTCAGCCGGGTCGTCACTGGTCGGCGTCGTACGCCTCGAGGTTCGCGTCGATGTTCTCGGCAATCGCGAGCACGTCCTGGGTATCGGGCGGCGGCGCATCGCCGTTGCGTGTGCGCGCGATGATGCGAATCCAGCGGTCCGGGAAGAGTGCGGCGAGGTTCGTCTCGTCCGTGCCGTCGATGCCCCGGCAGACGTAGCCCGCAGGATCGCCGGTGAGGGCGGTGCACTCCGGAGCGCCTTCTGTCTCCTCGGCCAGCTGGGCCTTCATCGCGTCCCAGTCGGCCGGGCCGGTGGTGTCACGCAGCGTGATCGTCAGCAGAGTGTCGCTGCCGGTCGCGGTGCTCACCTGGCAGTCGAGCCCATGGCCTTGGCGTCGCGTCGGGTCGAGGTCCTCGCTACCGAACGTCTTGACGTCGAGGTCACCGACGACAGGCTCGGCCACCTCTGGGTCGAGGATGTCGCAGTAGCGGGACGGCCCCTCGGCCTCGGGGGCGGAGCTGTCGTCACACGCGGCCACCATCGCGAGAAGGGCGAGCGCGCAGGCCGCCACGCGCGCGTTCACGGAGTCGTCCGACGGCGAGTCACCCGACATGGTGCTGGGCGTCCGCGCAGGCGTGAGCGCTCACTGGCGCCTCTCGTCGTACGCCTGGACGTTTGCCTCGACGTCACGGGCCAACGCGATCGCTTCCTCGATCTGCGTGGTCCGCTCTTGCGGCTTGACCCCGCCGAACGGCCGAGGTGACCGATGATCCGACGACGCAGCCGTCGGAGGGACCGTCCCCCAACTGCGAGAGACCAGATGCCCTCGCAGGCTGGCGCGGTGCTGTCTGTTGGACTCAGGACCGGATCACCTCGAGGCGTACGGGGGTTTCGTCCCGGCGTTCATCGAGGACGGCACACTCCTGAGCGCGCAGCGCCCGCTCGTCGGCCGGACCGATCCCGTCGCCGAGGGTGTCGAGGTCACCGTGCCCGACGACGGGCTCGATCACGTCACGAGTGAAGAACCCGCAGGCCGTGCCGTCGACGAGGTCGCGGGCCGCCTGCGCGTCGGGATCATCGTCGGTGCTGCAGGCCGCGACGGCCATGGTGCCGGCGAGGACCAGCGCGAGGCCGCCGACCAGGCGCCCGAGCGCACCGCCGATGCGAAGCATAGGCATCATCCGTCCTTGTTCATCCCGGCGTCGGCCGGCCTCGTCGAACGGTTCACTGGTCCGCGTCGGGCGAGAGCGTTTCCCCGACGTCGCGTCGCGTCGAGGTTCCCGCCGCCGAAACCGGTCAGGTCGGCGTCCCCGGTGATCGCCTCTGCGGCCGTGGGGTCAACCGACTCGCACAGGCGGGACGTCGCGTCGGCCTCCCGTTCGTCCTCACATCCGGCCAGGGTGTCGGCGAGCGCGACCGCCACGCCGCCGGCGAAGACCCGTACACCGATCCGCGTCGCACGCGGGTGCTGGGACGACTCGGGCATCTCAGCGGTCGGGGTCATCGCGGCGCGAACGAGGACGCGTTGACGTTCCCCATGAGCTCCCGAAGGGCGGTGCGCAGGTCGTCGGCTGCCTCAGCGACCGACGGCGACTTGCCATGCGGCGTCAGACCGAGAGAGGCGTAGTACACGGGGTCGGTGCCCCAGACGGCGCGGGCATAAGGGGCCGTCGTGCCGTCGACGTCAGGGTCGCCGCACAGATAGCCGGTCGCGCCTTCGACCGCCAACGGCTCGCGCTCCTCGCACTGTCTCGCTGCCGCGCCGACAAGGGCCGCGTCGTCGGTCTCGCCGTGCTTGACCAGGAGAGCCAGGGCCGGACGGGACGTGTCGTCCGGAAGGTAGCGGCACTGAGCCCAGTTGCTCTCGAGTCCTCCGTTGTCGACCGACGTCTCCTCCGTGTCGCGCAGAGCGCCGACGAGCTCCTCGACCGTGACCTCCTCGAGGAGACGGCATGCGTCGAGGCTGAACACCTCTTCCTGCGGCGGATCGTCCGTGCAACCTGTGAGCGCCATCGCGGAGAGGAGTCCCGTCGCTACAGCGAGCCTGAGCCTGCGGTTCATCGGAAGCTGGGGAGGTTCGAGGCGTACGAGTTGATGGCCTCCTGCGCCAGACCTGAAGGCGCAGTCGCGAGCCAGCGGTTGAAGTCGTCCTTGAGGTCGGGATCGACGTCTGCCTTCGGGTCGTAGAGATCGGGGTTGATGATGCGGTTGCCCTGAGTGTCGGTCTGAACCACCCCGGGAGGGATACCGCCCTCGCCCACCGGCAGATATCCGGCGTTGAGAAGCGTGTTGTACATCTGGTGCCTGAGGGAGTCCTTGACGCCCTTGTCGGCGTCCTGCGCCCAGGACTGCGCAGCGCTGTCGGGTTGGGCGGCCAGTTGATCGCCGACCAGCCCGAGCGCCTGGCCTGTGAGCACGCTGCCGACGGGGTTCGCGACCGGCGGCAGGAACTCGGTCGCCACGCCGAAGGCCTTGGCGAGTGCCTCGCGCTGCTCCTGAGTCGCGGCCTCGCCGTCCTTGCCGCCGAGGAAGCCCTCGTTCATGACCAGGGCCAGGGTGCGGCCCGACTTGGAGGATGCGTCGCCGAGCAGTTCCTCGAAGTTGGACGCACTCAGCTCCTTGAGCGTCGTCGGGTGGGAGCCGTCAGGAAGCACCGCGGTGTCCAGGGCGTTCGCGACCGTCGCGTTGTGATGGGTGAGTGCTGCCGTGGTGACGTACTGCAAGCCGGTCTTGTCGTCGTAACGGCCGACATCTTGGAGCACCTTCGTGAGGTCGTCGACGTTCGCTCGCATGCCGAGGGCGACACCGCCCTTTCCGTCGGAGGCGTCGTACGTCCAACCTCCGTCGAGGGAGTCGCCATTGCCCTCCTGTGCCGCACGGTGCACGTCAGGGATGTACGAGGCGAGCATCTTCCCCACGGAGTCGGTCATGCCCTCCGGGACGTGCCAGCCGTCGTCGCCCGGCCACGGGCCGTCGCCGGTGCCCGACTCCTGACCGATGATGAACACCGTCTGGCTGGCGAGCGTCGCGGCACGGGACTGGGCCGTCTCGCCGCCGAGGTCGTCCTTCGAGACGACGTCGCGCGAGTGCGTCGTGGCGCCCTCGAGCGCCACGCCGAAGCCGTCGCCGTCGTCGGTGGGCCACTTCCGCTCGGTGAACAGGTAGTGGAGCTTCTCGTTGACGTCGCGATCGTGGTAGCGCGTGGTGTCCGGGTCGTCGAAGAACTGCTCGGCGGCCTCGGGGGTCTTTGCCATCCCGGACAGCAGATTGGCGAGGCCGTCGTACGGAACCTGGTAGTGAGCCGTGTCGTCGTACGGGTCGCCGGGCTTGCCCAGGTCGTAGTAGGGCTCCTTGACGCCGTAGCCCGTTCCGAAGCTGTCGTTGATCGGGCCCCACACCGGCATCCCGTCGTGGCTGCGCTCCCAGTCGTACACCTGGTCGGTCAGGTCGGCAAGGAACGTCGGGTCGTACGACGCCGTCTTGCCGCCATGCTTGATGAGCATGGTCAGGGCGGCGGCGTTCTCAGGATTCGTCTCGTCGGTGATGGCCCTGAACCACTGGTCGCTGAGGTCCTGCGGCGGCGCGTGGGCACCAGTGGCCTTGGTGTAGGTCGCGAACGCATGGCCGGCGCCAGCGAGGAACTCGGCGTAGACCTTGGCTCTCTCGACCTGGTCAGGCGGGCCGAACGTGCCCGGCGGGAACACCTCGTTGCTGAGGTCGAAGATGGCATCGGCCATCTGGTCGGGGGTCACGGTCGAGTAGAGACGGTGCGCGAATGCAGCGTCGTCCTTCATCAGCGCGAGGGTCGCCGCGGTGTCCTCGTCGATCGCCTTGGTGCGGATGTCCTTCGCAACGGCCTCGGCGACAAGACCCCTCACCGCCGGGCTGAGGAGGGCGATGAACTGCGCGTCGAGATCCTTTGCGTGGTCGATGACGTACTTCGCCTGGTCCTCGGCGGACATGTTCGCCACGTCGAACGGAAGGGCGGTCAGCTTCACCGCCTTCAGATCGGCGACGTTTCTGAACATCTCCGGTGCGAAGGACGGGAGCGCGCCGGCGGCGTAGAGCGCCTCGACGTGCGCGGGTTTCAGCGGGTCGCTCAGCTGGCCCTTGGCGGTGCGTGCTGCCGACTGGAGCGTCTGGACCGCCCCGGCGTGCTGGCCGGAGAGCGTCGACTTCCTCTCGATCTGCTCCTCGCGGGTCGCCTCGGACCGGATCTGGCTGTTGAGGCCGTCGATCGTGTTGTTGAACGTCTCGACGGCAGTGCCGAAGAGGCGGATCGCGCCGGCGCCGATGGTGATGCCCTGGATCAGGTTCCGGCCTATGTTCTTCGTCGGCGTGTCGGCACCCTCCATCGCGGTGGCGATCACACCGGCCACGCCTTCGCGGGCGGTGTTGTGCTTCGTGCTGAGGTCGGCGTTGAAGTTCTCGACGTCACCGGCTGGTCCAGCGACGGCATCGGCCTGCGCGGTGATCGTGCCTGGGGAGACGTCATGCCGCTCGAAACCCGCGATGAGCAGAGATGAGGCGCCGCCGCCGTCCTCAACACGCATCCCGAGTCGTCCTTCCTCAGAGGTCACGGACCGTACGGACTGTAGCGAAGTCACAGGCCGCGGTAAACGGGGTCCGGGCCCGTGCAACCTGAGCGAGCCGGAGCCGCCGATGGTCGACGGCCGAACAGGGATCTCGAGATTGAGGCGCGTCGCGCGCTTCGCTGATGTACATCCAGTTCATGTGCGAGGAGGGGGGCCACCCGGGCGTCGGGGTTTCCCTCGCCGTCAGGTTTCCTCGCGCGTTCTCGATGAGGTCCACGGCAGTGGCTACCACAGCATCGTCGGTCCCGTCCTTCCCGAAGAGCGTCAAGAAGACGAAGCGGTCGGGGAGGACGACCCTGGTCTGCGTGCGTCCGTCGGTGCGGCGCACGTAGCCCGGCCCCAGAGCGTCGAGGGTAGGGGAGGTGAAGCAGTGCCCGCAGTCCGGTACGAACGAGGACTCATCCACGTTCCTCATCAGGTCCCGGACGCATCACTGCTTCTCGTCGTACGCCTCGAGGTTGGCGTGGACGTTGGCCGCGACCGTGAGCACGGCCTTGGGTTCGGGAGGCTCCGCGTTGGCGCGGGCCGTGGCGTCCACGCGTACCCAGCGACGAGGAAAGAGCACAGCGATCTCGGTGGCGTCTGTGCTCCGACAGACGTACCCGAGCGGCTCGTCCGTGCGCATCGCGCAGGTGTCGCTTCCGGTGATCTCGTCAGTGAGCTGCTTCTGCATCGCCGCCCACTCGGCCTGGTCCGACAGATCCATCGTGGTGATCTGAAGGAGGTCCTCGCCACCAGGACCGTCGACGATGCAGGTGAGAGCGTTCCCCTGACGTCGTGTCGCGTCGAGGTTCCCGCCACCGAAGCCGGTCAGCTCGACGTCCCCGGTAATCCGCTCTGCGGCCTCGGGGTCGAGCATCCCGCACAGGCGCGACGTCGCGTCGGCCTCCGGCTCGTCGTCGCATCCGGCGAGTGAGGCGACCAACGCAGCCGCTGCCACGCCGGCGAGGGCCCGTGCACTGATCCGCGTCCCGGATCTGTGGCGGGTCGCCGATGCGGACCTCCTCCGTGACACCTTCGAGGAGCTCGTGAAGGTCGTCGGTCGAACGGTCACCGGAGGTTGTTCTGGACGTCCTGGGGGGGCGTGAGCGCTCACTGGTGCCTCTCGTCGTACGACTTGATGTTTGCCTCGACGTCACGGGCCAGCGAGACCGTGACATGGACGAGCTCGTCGCGGGTGTCGACCTTGTCGGCGCCCCCTCCCTCGGGAAAGTACGAGACCTCGAGGAGCCGGGCCCCGTTGTCGGGCCACACGGTCGCGCGCATGCTCGAGTCGCTCCAACAGACGCTGCCGGTCCAGTCGGCCAGGTCGTCGAGTCGCACGCAGTTGTCGAGGGGTGCAGCGTCGTGACCGGGTCGTGTCGAGGGGGCATCGTGAACCTGGGCCAAGACAACGGTGCGGTTGCCGTCGACGACGGCGCACTCCTGCTCGCGGTCGGCCCGCTCGTCGGCCGGCACGATCTCGTCACCTGCCGCCGCCGCATCGTCGTGACCGACGATCGACTCGATCAAGGCGGGGCTGAGGTATCCGCAGATCTTGCCATCGACGGACTTCGCGTCGGTGGCGGGCGCGGGGTCGTCACACCCCGAGAGGGCGCAGGAGACCAGGGTGGCGAGGCCGAGGCCAACATGACCGAAGTGCATCCCGAGTCGTCCTTCCGGAGAGCCCACGAACCGTCCGGACTGTAGCGAGGCCCGCCTCGCGGCGAAAGGGTTACCGCCGCGCCGACCGCGACGACGACGTTCGCGACGCAACCCGGAGGCGTCAGCCGGGACCAGCGCGCCCAGCGATCTCACGGCGCGATCGGATGGTCAACGCGCAGGGCGGGCAGCTCGCTCCTGGGTGATGGCATCGGCGACAGCGTGCGCGCGGCCCCACGAGATCTCGTAGAGGTGGCTCTCGTCGGCTGTTGCGACGACGAGCCTCCGGCACCACGGACGGTAGAGAACGCCTGTGCGCACCCTCCCGTCGGCGCCTGCGCGAGCGGGAACAACCCTCACATCCGTGATGTGCGACCACCGCACGCCGGTCGAGGCGCGGCCGGACCAGGTTGTCGGCGCACCGGTCGCCTGGAACCAGAGCCCGCCTTCGCCAAGGCGTACGATGCCCGCCACCGTGCCCCGACGCGACGCCGCATCCGGCCGCTCCCGAGTGTCCGGATCCAGGACACGGCCCCCGCGCCAGGATGCGATCGCCCGGCCGAACCATCGCGGCTCAGGAGCGGCGGCCGTCGATCCTGAGCCGAGACGGCCGGCGAGCGAGGAGAACGGGTCGGAAAGAGCGTCCCACCGGCCCTTCGCGGACTGGCTGGTGTACCAGCGCGGGCCCCACAGGCGCTGCGCTGGCCACCAGAGGAGGCCGACGCCGGTGACCAGGAGCCCGAGGACGAGCGACAGCGCCCCGAGGATCGCAAGAACGGAAGAGAGACCGGAGAGCGAGCCGATCTCGGCCAGCCCGGCACCGAGGAGGACGAGCCCGAGCGAGGGGAGGAACGCCAGCACGAGGAGTTCGCCGCCCGTGCGTCGGGTCCACCACCGTGCTGCCCGGGTCCGACCGCGCCAGGACCATCCGGAGAGGACGACCAACGTCAGGCCCACTGCACCGATCACCAAGGAGAACATCGATACCAATCCTGAAACTCAGCGCATCGCCGACGTCGGTGAAGCCCTCGATCAGCGGCGATGAGCTGCCGCCGCCCTCCTGACCGCGCATGCCGAGCCGTCTTCCTGAGAGGTCACGGACTCTAGCCAAATCACAGGTCACGGAAAAAAATGAGGTGCCCCGGCGGCGGCGAGATACGCGGCGCCACATTCCGGGACAGCGGCCGTTTCTCCCTTGCCCCGGTGGCCCCCGTACGTCGTATGGTCTGTACTGACTCGTCGTCTGAGGAGAGGTTTGCCCACCATGGGTGCTAACTACTGGGGTAACGAAGAGCTCGGCTCGTTGTCCAAGGCCGCCAAGAGCGGTCACGGCACCGCGAGCGAGGACGCGTCGTCGTCCGCGACGCGCCACCTTGGCCGTACGCAGGCCACCGAGGGCCTCAACGTCGGCCCGGCCGGCAACGCACAGCGTTCCGCCCACACCGCCCTCGCGTCGGCGAAGCAGGCCAACGCCAACAACGTGGCCACGGTCGGCACCAACATCAACCGTGGCGAGCAGTCGCAGGCGCAGACGACCGAGGAGTCGAGCTCCCTGCAGAAGGTGTCCGCCACCGACGGCGAGTCGACGGCGACGTCGCTGCGCCGAGACATCCAGGCCTGACGGTCCGAGAGCTCGTAGGAAGAGGGAGCACGACGTGAAGATTCGTTACGACAAGTCCGCCAGCGAGGACATCAACGCCTCCGGCAAGGAGTTCGCCGGCGGCGCGCAGACCGACCAGGACTCGGTCGAGACCGCCGCTCGCCAGATCGCGGCCAACCTGTCGGGTGCCGGCAGCGAGGAGGCCCACGCGGTTCACCGCACGGCCTACGAGCGCGCCGACGAGCTGCACCAGGCCTCGCTCAAGTCCAACCAGACCGACCAGAAGACCCAGGACATCAACGACTCCGCGATCCCGCGGATGCAGTCCTTCTTCGGCAACCGCGCCTGACGCAGCCCAGGAGACCCGATGGCCCCGTTCTACGAGGTCGGCGACACGACCGCGACCCACGCTGCAGGTCAGCGTCTCGCGGGCCTGTCCGGCGACGTCCATCAGGCCAAGAGCACGCTGGTGACGGCACTCGAGGCCGTCACGCCCGGATCCCGGCACGGCGTCGGCGATGTGACCGTCGGCGTCGATGCGTTCCAGACCTGGGCCGTGGAGACCGCCAACGCGGTTGCCAACGGCGTCAGCAACCTCGGCAACAACACGTCGAACGGTGCCAAGACGGTCGCCCAGACGAGCAACGAGACCACCGCCCTCCACAATCAGCAGTCGGCTCTGAACCGTGACGTCAACTCGGGATCCCGACAACCGGTCACAGCCGGCTAGCACGAGCCGCACCAGACGACGAGGCCCTCTCCGCCGTGACGGAGGGGGCCTCGTCGTCTCACGAACCCGTCAGGCGTGCTGCTCCGGCACGAGACCGGTCTGGACCTGACCGATGAGGCCGTTGCGGTTGACGTAGAGCGCACGGCCCGTCGGCAGGCGCGTCGGCGCGACGCCCCCGACGAGTCGCCCCTCGAGCCGGTCGCCGGAGAACATGAGGCCTGCGGTCGACACGTCGGTGAGGCGCTGGAGCATCGGCTCGAACTGTGCGCGTGCGAGCCCGTTGACCCGTCGTGACGCGACGAGGTGGAAGCCCAGGTCGTTGCCCTGCGGGATGTACTCCACCAGCGGGTCGAGCGGGTTGCCCGACGACGTGGCGACCAGGTCGTAGTCGTCGACGACCACCAGCAGCTCCAGGCCCTTCCACCAAGAGCGCTCGCGCAGCTGGTCGGAGGTCACGTCGGGCCCTGGGAGCCGCTGGTGCAACGACCCCGCGAGCTCTGTGGCGACCTGCCCGGTCTGCTCGCGGTTGGTGCAGTAGGCGACGAGGTACTCCTCGGGCACGACGTCGAGCAGCGAGCGACGGAAGTCGACGAGGACGATGCCGAGCTGCTCGGGCGGCATCAGCTGGGTGTAGCCCTTCAGCAGCATCTTGAGGAAGTTCGTCTTGCCCGTCTCCGGGTCGCCGTAGACGAGCAGGTGCGGGTTCGAGCCGATCAGGTTGACCGAGACCGCGCGTAGGTTGCGGTCCAGCACGCCGACGGGGACCCCCGGGTACGCCGGGTCGACCGGAGGCAGCTCCTCGAGGTGGACCACCGGCGCAAGGGTCTGAACCCGCTCCACCGCGATGCCCTCCCAGCGCTTCGTGATCGCCGTGAACAGCTCCTTCTGCGCCTCGAAGACGTCCTCGGTCTCGCGGACGCCGTCGATGCGGGGGACTGCTGCCTGGAAGATCCGCTCGCCCTCCATCGCGCCGCGTCCCGAGATCTCCTTCGGGATCTGCTCCATCACCTTGCGGCCGAACTGCGAGTCGTACACGTCGTTCAGGCGCAGCTCCAGCCGCCCGCCGAACGACGGCTGCATCCGCATCCGGATCTGCATGCTCTGGGTGACGGTCAGGACGACGTGCACCCCGTACGCACCACCTCTCGCCGCGATCTCGTCCACCGCGTAGTCGAGCGCGTCGTACTCCTCGCGGAACGTCGCCCACCCGTCGATCACGAGGAAGACGTCGCCCGGCGTGTCGCGCGGGATGCGTCCCTCCTCGCGGGCCCGCCGGTAGTCCTGCATGCTCTCCAGGTCGTAGCGGCGGAAGAGCTCCTCGCGCTCGTCGAGCACCGCCATGACCTCCTGGACGGTGCGGTTGATGCGCTCGGGGTCGTTGCGGGTCGCGACGGCGGCGACGTGGGGGAGGCTGCGAAGGGCCTGCAGCGTGCCGCCGCCGTAGTCGATGCAGTAGAACGCGACCGTGCCCGGCGCGTAGCGGAGCGCGAGCGAGGCCACCATCGTGCGGAGCAGCGTGCTCTTGCCGGTCTGCGGGGCACCCGCAAGCACGAGGTTGCTCCCGGCACCGGTGAAGTCCCACTCGAGCGCGTACTGCGCCTGCTTGGCCGGCTCGTCGACCAGACCGAGCGTCGCGCGCACCGTCGCAGGAGCGCCCGGCTCGTCGACGGTCTGCACACGGTCGAGGGTGAGGACCGGTGGCAGCGGGTCGAGCCACACCGGGCGCACCCGCGGCGCGCCGGCGGCGGTCATCTGCTCGCAGAGCACGTCGAGGACGGTGGGGCCGCCCTTGCGTGCGGCTGCCTCCGCGGCGGCCTCGCCGAGCGAGGCCTCGCGCTCGGCGGCGGCCCGGTCGGCGATCCAGGCGCCGATGCCGTTCACCGCGACGTACGGCACGACGGGGACCGACGTTTTCGGGCCCTCGGCCGGCGGGACGTACGGGCTCGAGACCAGCGCCGCCTTGAAGCGCTCGAACACCGTCGTGTCGACCTTGAGGTAACCCGAGCCGGGCTCCGGCGGCAGGTGGTAGGCGTCGGGGACGCCGATGGCGTCGCGGCTCTCCGACTCCGAGAACGTGCGGAGGCTGATCCGGTAGGAGAGGTGCGACTCCAGACCGCGGATCTTGCCCATCTCCAGCTTCTGCGTCGCGAGCAGCAGGTGGACGCCGATGGATCGCCCGATGCGCCCGATCGCGACGAACAGCTCGGCGAAGTCGGGCTTGGCCGTCAGCAGCTCGGAGAACTCGTCGACGATCACGAGCAGGTGGGGGAGCGGCTCGAGCGGCTCACCGGCGTCGATCTTCTCCTGGTACGCCGTGACGTTGGGGAGGTTGCCGGCGGACTTCAGGACCTCCTGACGGCGCTGCATCTCGCCGTACAGCGCGTCACGCATGCGGTCGACCAGCGTCAGGTCGTCCTGGAGGTTGGTGATCATGCCGGCGAGGTGCGGGATGTGCTCCATCGCCGCGAACGTCGCGCCACCCTTGAAGTCGACCAGCATCAGCGCGAGCCGGTCGGGGCCGTGACCGACCAGCAGGGAGCTGACGAGCGTACGGAGCATCTCGGACTTGCCGGAGCCGGTGGCGCCCACGACCAGGCCGTGAGGTCCCATGCCGCCGTGCGCGGACTCCTTGAGGTCGAGCAGCACGGGCGAGCCCTGCTCGGAGATGCCGATCGGCACCCGGAGCAGGTCACGCAGCGCGCGAGGACGCCAGGTGCGACGGGTGTCGAGGTGTGCGGGGTCGCGGACGCCCAGGATCTCGGCCAGGCCGACCGAGCCCTCGAGCCCGTTCTCCCCGGCCTCGTCGGCGCTGAGCCGCAGGCCGGAGAGCGTGCGAGCGACGGTGCTCTCGGTGCCCTCGTCGAGAAGGTCGGCGCGGAACGGTGACGGGTGGACCGCGGTGACCAGCGAGCCGTCAGGCCCGATCTCGACACGGACGTCGAGCGGTCGCGGCTCGTGGCGAGGCGACGGCAGAAGCGAGACGACGTGGATGCCGAGGGCCTGGAGCGGGATCGCCGGGTCGGGAGACTCCAGGTGACCTCCGCTGCCACCGTCGTGGTCGACGATCACGACGAGGTGCGACCCGACGACACCGGCGCCCCGGCTGCGCTGGTAGCGGTCGAGCCGCTCCTCGAGCTCCGCGCCGAGCAGCTCGGTGAGGGCCGCGACCGACGTCGCCACGCGGCGCGCCGGCACCTCTCCGTCGAACGTCCGGCTGCTCTGCGCGTGCGGGAGCCACTTCACCCAGTCCCACGCGGCAGCGGCGTCCTCGGGACGGACCACCGCCACGTCGAGGTCACCGGGGGCGTGCAGCGTGACCAGCTGGGCGAGCATCGTCCGTGCGACCGCCCGGGCGGCCGCCGGGTGACCGATCATCGCGATCTGACCGTACTGGCGCAGCGGGAGGGTGATCGGCTGCTCCGACAAGGTGGCGTAGCGCTTCTGGAGCTCTTCGGCGGCGTTCAGGCACAGCGGGTCGAACTCGTTCAGCGGGCCGGTGTCGACATCGAGAGCGAGCCCGCTCGACAGGGGGACCTCGCCCGTCCCCAGGCGGACCGAGAGGAAGTCACCGTGCGACGGGCGTCGCTCCCACCGGCGTGCACCGTCACCCGCGAGGCCGATCAGCTCGTCGGGTCGCGGGAACCGCCAGGCCTGCTCCGTGCGCTGGGTCGCGACCCGCTCGCGGACGGCCAGCCGCATCTCCTCGAGATAGTCGAGGTAGCGCTCCCGGGACTCCCGCATCTGCCGCCGTGCGCCGCCGCGCTGACTGACGATCATCACGACGCCGATGGCGATCGAGCCGATGAGGACGAGGAAGCCAGCCACGACCAGGATCGGCCGGTCCTTCTGGGTGAGCGCCATCGTCAACGACCCGGTGCCGCTCATGATCGGCATCATGAGCATCGTCATCCCGGCGGCCGGTGTCGGCGCCTGGGTGCGGTGCGGCGGCTCGTGGATGCTGAGGGGGGCGTCGTCGACGCGCGGAGGGGCCGTGCGTGGGGGCCGTCTGACCAGCGTCGTACTCATCGCCGTCCTCGTGGTCGGAGCAGAGGCGTTGTCCTCGCAAACGATATGCTCCACGGCGTCCACGCCAAGCGGTGGCCGCGCACGCCGCGACCGCCGCGGACCGAGCCACTCGCACAGGGGAGAGGAGTGCGCCGGTGCTCACCGCTTACAGCAGGGTCACGGTCGTCACCGAGGAGAGACGGGTCGACCTCGCACTGCCGAGCGCCCTGCCGCTCGCCGACGTCGTCGCGCAGGTGATCCGCTACTGCGGCGGCGGTGAGGCGCCGCAGGCCGGCCTCGCCCTCGCGCGCGTCGGAGGCTCTCCGCTCGGGCTGGGACAGACCCTCGAGGAGGCCGGAGTCCTCGACGGGGACGTGCTCGAGCTGCGTCCCCGTTCGAGCGGCGTCGAGCCCGCGTCGGTCGAGGACGTCCGCGATGCCGTGGAGGATGCCACCGAGTCGGCGGGCGGCGCCTGGACGCCGACGACGACGCTGACCTTCACCGTCGTCACCACCGCCGTCGCTCTCGGCGTCCTCGCCCTGTGGGCCCTCGGCCTGCTGGAGCGGCTGGTGCCCGGCTGGCAGGTGCCCCCCGCCGGTGCGGTCGCCGCGGGAGGCATCGCCAGCGCGGTCGCCCTGGCCGCTCTCTCCGGGTGGGCCGCACGTGCGGCCGCACCGTGGTCGGTACGGCCCGTCCTGGTCGCCGCGCTCGTGTGGGCGTACGTCGGGAGCACCGCCCTCGGCTCGTGGGCGGACTGGAGCGGGTCGCTGACGGTGGTCGTGGCCTTCGCGATGGCCGCCGCGGTCGCGGGTCTCGGGCGCGCGATGACCCCGCTCGCGACGCCGTACCTCGCCTTCGCCGGAGTCCTCCTCGTCGTCGCCGGTGCGTTCGCGCTGACAGACGCCTTCGCGGTGGAGCCGCTCCAGACGCTCCGCGTGGTGGTCGTCGTGGTGCTCCTGGCCGTCGGTGTCGCGCCGAGGGTCTCGCTGTCGGTCGGTGGCCTGGCCAGCGCCGACTACCGGGTTCGGAACGTCGGCACGATGTCGCGGGAGGCCATCCAGGCGCGATACCGAGAGAGCAACGGGCTGCTCGTCGGGTCGCTCGCGGCGATCGCGCTGGTGGCCGGTGTCGGTGGTGCGGTCCTCACCTTCTCCGACGGACGGTGGGAGCGCTGGCTCGCCCTCGCCGTCGGGCTGCTCGCCCTGTCGCGCTCGCGGATCTTCTCGCGCGTCGCTCACATGCTGCCCCTGCGGATCGCCGGTCTCGTCGTGCTCGGAGCCCAGCTGGTCCGCGAGGTCGCCGAGGTCGACGCGACCCGCTGGCTCGTCGTCATCGTGCTCGCCCTGGGAGTGGTGGCGGTGGCGGTGGCGTCCGTGCAGATCTCGGGCATCAGCCGCGCCCGTGTCAAGCGGCTGCTCAACCTGGTCGAGCTGCTCCTGGTGATCCAGGCGATCGTGCTGGCCTGCGGGGCGACCGGGCTGTTCGACCGTCTCTCGAGCATGGTCTGAGGAAGGACGAGCGATGACCGACGACCGTCAGCCGCCCGAGGGCGCCGAGCCCCGTACCGATCGCGGGCGTCGTTCGGAGGCGCAGGGTGCTGCCGCCGACCTGGCTCGCATGGGCATCGACCCGCGGAGCCTCGGGCTCGACACCCCGCAGTCGCAGACGCCCGAGCGTCGCTGGACCCAGGAGTCGGACCATGCCGTGCCCCCGCGTCCGGTGGACGACGCCAACGTGGTGGCACTGCGCCCCGAGTGGGCGACGCAGGCGCGCGGGCACGCCCAGCCCGCACCGCCTGCCGTGCCCCCTTCGGCGACCGTGCCTGGCTCGGTCGAGCACCCCCCGACCGTGGCCCACGAGGTCGTCTCGCGCACCGTCTCACCGGCCCCGGAGCGGGTCGGAGGCCCGTCGTGGGTGCGCGCCGCCGCACGCGGCATCGTCACGTTGGACGGAGCCGCGGCCGCCGATGCCGAGCGCGCCTTGGTCGCGGGGGTCCGGCGCCGGCAGTCGGGCCGACGTCTGGTGGCGTTCCTGTCCGCGCAGGGCGGCGTGGGGACGACGACGGTCGCGAGCGGTGTCGGCGCCGTGCTCGCCGCGCTCAGGGACGACCGTACGGTGCTCGTCGACGTCCAGGCGGGCACTCCGCCGCTGAGCACCCTCCAGGGCGTTCACGACCCGCACACCGTCCGGCGCATCCTTGCTGCCTCCGACGCCGCCACACCGCCGACCGCCCCCGGCGGCCTCGCCGTCGTCGACGGCCCCTCGTGGGACCAGCCGCTCGAACGCGGCGAGCTCGGCGGCCTCGTCGACCGCCTCGTCGCGCAGCACGCCTTCCTGCTCGTCGACGCCGGGGACGACCCCACCGACGGGGCGTACGCCGCGGTCGCCCGCTGCGACCGTGCCGTCGTCGTCACCGGGCCGGGAGAGATCGGGCTGCGGGCCCTCGAGGTCGCACTCTCCCGCCTCGACCGGGTCAACCCGGCGGCGGCGCGGTCGGCGGTCGTGGTCGTCGTCTGCCGCGAGGACGGAGACCCCGTCGACGAGGCTCGGCGTGCGGCCGCGGTCGTCGGTGCCGTCGACGGGCAGGTGGTCGTCCTCGGGCGCGACGACGCGCTCCGTCACGGCCGACCCTTCCGGGCCGACCAGGTCAATTCCCAGACCCGGTTCGCCTTGCTGCAGGTGGCCGCGCGGCTCGCAGAGGGACGATGAGCGGCGCCGACCAGGGCGCTACGCCGCCGACGCGCCCGGTCCCGCCGCCACGGGGGGCCACGCTCGCCCGGACTCCGAACGCAGAGAAGTACGTCCTCGAGGCCGACGCGCTGCGCCGCAGGCAGCTGCGGTCCGCGCTGCTGCACGGCACACGGCGGACGTGGCGCGAGCACCGCTCCACGTGGCCGGCCGTGCTCGCCGGGGTGATCGTGGTCGCGGTCATCGTCGCCGGGATGGCGGTCACCAGCGCCTACCAGCGCCAGCAGGACATCCAGGAACGTCAGGAGCGTCAGCGCAGCAGTGCCGAGACGCCGTCCGCGGCGGTGCCGACGCCGTCACCGACCGGCAGAGAGCGGCCCAGACGGTCGTCAGAGACCCCGAAGACCCCCGAGATCCCCGCCACTGTGGACGGCGAGGGATGACGAACCTCACCGCGTGTAGGTTCATGCCTTGACGTTGACGCTCGGACATCCAGCTGGAGGCCCTCCATGTCCAAGTTGCCGACCGCGGGTGAGACGCGCACCGCTGCGCGCCTCCCTTCCACGCGGGAGCGCCGTCCGGCGCTCGCTGCGCTTGCGGTCATCCTGATCGTCGGCGGAGCCCTCCTCTCGGGCTGGATCGCCATGAGCTCCGGTGACCGTGCCGACTTCCTCAAGGTCCAGGGCGAGGTGGCCCAGGGCCAGCGGCTGACCCTCGACGACCTCGGCACCGTCTCGCTGCCCGAGGGTTTCGACGGCGGCGTGCGTGCCGGAGAACGCGACTCGGTCGTCGGACAGTACGCGACCGCCCGGCTCCTCGACGGCACGGTGCTGTCGCCGGCGATGGTCGCGGAGTCGACCGGCGTCGGCAAGGGCAAGGCACAGTTCCCCATCCAGACGCCGGCCACCCGCTCGCTCACCGAGCTCCGCGGAGGCGCACCGATCGGCCTGTACCTCTCCGGTGCCGACGGAGACCCGCGCGGGATCGCCGCCGAGGTCGTCCAGGTCGGTGAGGTCGACGACGGTGCCCTGTCGTCGAGCCAGGACATCACCGTGCTGGTCAGCGTGGACGCGAGCTGTGGCCCGCGCCTGGCCGGCGCACTGGCCGACGACTCCGTCTATCTCGCGACGGTCGGCGAGGGCGCCGACCTCGACGACACGTGCGGAGGCTGACGTGGCGCTGATCGCCCTCGCCTCCGCCAAGGGTGCGCCCGGTGTGACCACGACGTCGTTGCTGCTGGGAGCGCTGTGGCCACGGCCCGTGGTCGTGGCTGAGTGCGACCCGGCGGGTGGCGACGTCGCCACCCGGATGCCCGCCGCCGACGGCAGCGCACTGGACCCCCAGACCGGGCTGACCAGCCTCGCCGCCGCGGGTCGCCGCTCGCTCTACCCCGAGCTCGTCGACGAGCACACCCAGCAGCTGATCGGCGGGCTCGAGGTGCTGCTCGGCCCACCGTTCCCCGAGCAGGCTGGCGGCCTCCAGGCGACCTGGCCCCAGCTCGGCCCCCTCCTGGCGCGCCTTCCGCGCCACGACGTCGTGGCCGACCTCGGCCGCATCGGGGTGCTGACCCCTCAGAACGCTCTCCTGGCCAGTGCCGATGCCGCGGTCCTCGTCGTCGACACGTCGCCGAGCAGCGTCGTGCACCTGCGCCACCGGCTGCGTCCGGTCTCCGACACGGTTGGCGGTGCGTACGGTGTCCCGGTCCACGTCGCCGTCGTCGCACCGCCGAAGCGGACGCAGACCGTCCGCGAGATCCGTGACGCGCTGACCGCGACCGGCGTGGAGCTCGCCGGCGTGCACCACCTCGCGTACGACGAGCGGGGCGCCCACCTCTTCCAGGGGCAGACGACCTCCCGGCCCGACAAGCTCGCGCTCGTCCGGTCGGCCGGACCGCTCGTCGCCGAGCTGGCCGCGGCCGTGGCTCACGGCTCACCGGTGGCGGCCGGACCCGTCGACGACCAGGAGCCCGCGTCCCCGGACTCGCACGAGCACGAGCACGGACAGCGGACGGGAGCACACCGGTGATCGACCACACACTCGTCCGCACGTTGCGAGGTCAGGTCGCCGACCGCCTCAACGAGCAACGCCGACGCGACCAGGCCGCCGGGCTCGCCACGATGTCGCCCGACGACGAGCGCGAGTACGCACGCTCCCTGATCGTCCAGGTGCTGGAGGACCACGCCCGGTACGAGATCGCCGAGGGGCGCACGCCGATCCCGCCCGACGTCGAGGCCGAGGTCGCGGGAGCCATCCACTCGGCGCTGTTCGGCGTGGGCCGCCTGCAGCCGCTCCTCGACGACCCCCAGGTCGAGAACATCGACATCAACGGGTGCGACACCGTCTTCGTCCAGTACGGCGACGGGCGCGAGGAGCGTTATCCGTCGGTGGCCGAGACCGACGAGGAGCTCGTCGAGCTCATTCAGGTGCTCGGCGCCCACTCCGGCCTGTCCAGCCGGCCGTTCGACTCCGCGAACCCGCAGCTGGACCTCCGGCTGCCCGACGGTTCCCGACTGTCGGCGGTGATGAACGTCTGCTCGCGGCCGGCGGTGTCGATCCGCAAGGCCCGCATGTCGAAGGTCTTCCTCGACGACCTCGTCGCCAACGGGACGATGTCCGCCGACATCGCCGACTTCCTCAAGGCGGCGGTCGCCGCCCGCAAGAACATCATGATCGCCGGCGCTACGAATGCCGGGAAGACGACCATGCTGCGGGCGCTGGCCAACGAGATCCCGCCGCACGAGCGCATCATCACGGTCGAGAGGGCGCTGGAGGTGGGACTGGGTGAGACGCCCGACCTGCATCCCAACGTGGTCGCGTTCGAGGAGCGTCTGCCCAACTCGGAAGGCCTCGGCAGCGTCTCGATGGCGGAGCTCGTCCGACGCTCGCTGCGCATGAACCCCTCACGCGTCATCGTCGGAGAGGTGCTCGGCGACGAGATCGTCACGATGCTCAACGCCATGAGCCAGGGCAACGACGGCTCCCTCTCGACGATCCACGCCAACTCGTCGGTCGAGGTGTTCAACCGCATCGCCACCTACGCGCTCCAGGCCCGTGAACGTCTCCCGATCGAGGCGACCCACCTGCTGGTCGCGGGTGCGCTCGACTTCGTCGTCTTCATGCGCAAGCACAACGACGCCCACCTCGGCGGGGGACAGGCGCGCGTGGTCGAGAGCATCCGCGAGGTCGTGGGCTTCGACAACCAGGTGCTGTCCTCGGAGGTCTTCGCTCCCGACACCGACGGACGTGGTGTCCCGCACGCGCCGATCTCGTGCGCCGAGGAGCTCGCCTCGTACGGATACCAGCCGTTGGTGCACGGGAGCTGGTGATGGAGGAGCTGCGCGTCCCTCTGGCATTGACGGCCGGTGCTCTGGTGGGCGTCGGCGGGTTGATGCTGGCGTACGCGCTGCGCCGTCGTGCCCCGCGCCCCGCGATGATCCGGCGCAAGTCCTCCGCGCACCGTTCCGAGCGCCAGGTGCGCCTCGCCGTGGGCGGGATCATCGCGTTCGCCCTCACCCTGCTCGTGACCCGCTGGGTGGTGCTGGCGGTCGTGATCGGCGGCGTGGTCGCGCTGTGGGACAGGCTGCTGGGTGGCGGGCGCGCCGAGCGTCAGGCGATCGTGCGAGCCGAAGGGCTCGCCGCGTGGATCGAGGCGCTGCGCGACACGATCGCGGGCGCCATCGGTCTGGAGCAGGCGATCCCCGCGACCGCCAAGAACGCCGCGCCCTCCATCCGTCCCGCGCTGAACCTCCTGGTCGACCGGCTGCGCGTCCGCGAGCCGCTCCCGGACGCGTTGATGCGCTTCGCCGACGACCTCGACGACCCCTCGGCCGACGTCGCCGTGGCTGCGCTCGTCCTCAACGCACGGTTGCGCGGACCGGGTCTGCGTGAGGTCCTGTCGGCGCTGGCCGAGTCGGCCCGCGCCGAGCTCGACGTACGCCGCCGGGTCGAGTCCAGCCGTCGCAGCACGCGCCGGAGCGTCCAGATCGTGGTCGGCGTGATCGTGGTCGTCGCCGGTTCGCTGGTGATCTTCAACGGCGCCTACGTCGAGCCGTACGGCACCTTCGTGGGCCAGATCGTCCTCGCCGTCGTGCTGGCGATGTTCGGTGCGGCCGTGCTCTGGATGCGGCGCTTGTCCGGGGTCGATCAGCCCGAGCGCTTCCTCATCGCGGCCGAACCGGCCCGCAGACGCGACGGGAAGGTGGTCGCGCGATGATGCTCGCGATGCTCGCCGGGGCCGCGGTCGGCGCCGGCATCCTGATCTTCGTCCGCATGGCCGTACGCCCGGTGCCGGGTGTCGCGGCGACGCTGGCGCGGGTCGACGGCGCCAGACGCCGGAGTCGTCCGCGCCGCACGGTCGAGGACGGCAAGAAGCCCGACCTGATCGACCGCTGGCGCGTATCGGTGGGGGAGAGGTTCGAGGACGAGGCCTCGGCCCGCGGCTGGTCGTTCACGCGGACGCGAGCCGATCTCGCCGTCGTCGACCGGCCGTTCGCGCAGCACCTCGGCACCAAGGTCCTGCTCGCGCTGGCGGCGCTGGTGTGGTTCCCGATGATCTTCACGCTGCTGGGCTACGACCCGCTCGGGGTTCCCGCCGTCGTGTCGCTCGCCCTGGCGGCGGGAGCGTTCTTCCTGCCCGACCTGGAGCTGCGGAGGGACGCCGAGAAGCGACGCCGCGACTTCCGTCACGTCACCGGCTCGTTCCTCGACCTCGTCGCCATGAACCTGGCCGGCGGCCGCGGTCTCCCCGAGGCGCTCCTGGCGGCCTCGACGGTCGGTGACCACTGGGCGATGGTCAGGATCCGCGAGGCGATCACCACCGCACGCCTGTCCGGGCGCACCCCCTGGGAGGGCATCGCCCACCTCGGTCAGGAGCTCGGCGTCGAGGAGCTCCGCGACCTCGCGTCCACGTTGGGGTTGGCCGGTGACGAGGGTGCCAGGATCCGTGAGAGTCTTCTCGCGCGGGCGAACAGCATGCGGCGCCGCGAGCTGGCCGACATCGAAGGCGCTGCCGGCGAGAGCTCGCAGTCCATGCTGGTGGCGCAGCTCCTGATGTGCGTCGCCTTCTTGGTCTTCCTGGCTTATCCCGCGGTGTCGAAGCTCGGGTGACGTCGTGCAGCAAGGAAAGGAAACACATGTACTCACAGGTGCTGGCCGCTCAGGTGATGATCTCGCGAGTCCGTGCGCGTGCCGCGCAGATGCGGCGCGAGGGTCGGTCGGAGATCGGAGCCTCCGCGATCGAGTGGGCGATCATCTCGGCGATCGTCGTCGCCGCTGCGCTGCTGATCGGCGTGGCGATCAACAACGTGGTCGACAGCAACATCGACAAGATCAACGAGGGCGGCTGAGCCGTCCCGTCGGGCACGGGCGCCTGAGGCGTGGTGGCCGTGGGGAGCGGGGCGCGAGCGCGGTCGAGTTCGCGATCGTGGCGCCGGTGCTGCTGCTCCTCGTCTTCGCCACCATCCAGATGGGCCTCTACATGTACGCCCGCAACGTCGCCCAGACCGCGGCGCGCGAGGGAGTCTCGTACCTTCGTCTCGCCGGTGACAACCCCAATGCCGCCTCGTACCTCACGGGTGCCGAGGAGCTGAGCGTCGGCTACGCGGGCAAGCTCGGGCGGCTCGACGCGGTGCAGGCCGACGGCTCGATCGACGAGACGACCGGCCGGGTGACGATGGTCGTCCAGGGGGAGGCGGTCCTGCCGCTGGGGGGCCGGGTCACCGTGGTGCAGTCGGCCGACGCCACCCTCGAGCAGTTCCGTGTCGATCCGCGGAGCGTGGCGCCGTGACGATCCGACGGGGGAGCGGTGGTCGTGGCCGCCTGCGTCGCAGTCGTGACGATGGGGGCGCCTCGAGCCTCGAGCTCGTGATCCTCGCGCCGTTCATGATGATGCTGCTGATGCTCATCGTCGCGTTCGCGCGCTATGCGCAGGCCGAGAACCTCGTCGACCAGGCGGCTCGGGACGCGGCCCGCGCGGCCACGGCTCAGAACGATCGCGGGGCGGTCGCGAGCATCGCCGCCACGACGGTCACCTCGACGATGGACGACGCGCCGCAGAGCTGCCGCGACAGCGCGAGTGCGGGCGCGCCGGTGCTCAACGGCAAGGCGTTCACCGTCCCCGACCCCGACGCCGCCGACGAGGTCGCGTCGGTGACCGTGACGGTCACGTGCACGTTGAGCACGGCCGATCTCAGCTTCTTCCCGTTCTGGGAGATCGAGGTTCAGCGCTCGTTCACCAGCCCGCTCGACCGATACCGGGGATACCGATGACGGGCGTCAAGACCTGGGTACGCCGGGTGGCTGCGCGGCGCGACGAGGCGGGGTCGGTGGCCCCGTTCGTCGTCATCGTGAGCGTGGGGCTGCTGCTCCTGGCCGGGATGGTCATCGACGGCGGGCGCCAGCTCAACGCCAAGGGCATCGCGATCGCGTACGCCCAGGAGGCCGCCCGCGCCGGTGCCCAGGCCGTCAACGTGGCCGACCCGTCGCTCAACCTGATCAGCTCGGCCGCTCTCTCGGCCGCGCGCAACTACTGCGAGCAGGCACAGGCCGGGGACTCGACACTCGTCCGGTGCAGTGCCGCGATCCGCGACGTCACCGTCAACGGCAGCCGGACGAGTGCGGTAGAGGTCGAGACGGAGGTGTCACGCGCGGCGATCATCATCGGGATGATCGGGCGCGAGACGCTCACCGCCAGCGGTGTCGCTCAGGCGCGTCCGGTCTCCGGGATCGACGCGCCCGACGATGCGAAGGTCAGCACGCTCGAACCGCCGAGCGTGGCGCCGCCCGGCGGTGACGACGACGAGGACGACGACAGGCTGCCGATCTCGTCGTGGTCTCCGCCGTCGCCGTCGCCGATCGACGAGTGCCGCACCCCGGACCCGGACGAGGACGAGGACGAGGACGAGGAGGCCTCGGAGTCGCCGCCGACCTCGACGCCGGAGGATCCGCCCGACGGCACCGACCCCACGGAGACGCCGACACCGACCCGCACGACGCCGACCTCGACGATCCCCACCTGTCCGCCGGCCGAGGGCTGACGCCTGGGGGCGAAGGGTTCACGGGTGAGCCTCCAACCCGATACTGTGCGGTCTTGGTGTCGGATCTCCAGAACAGACGCGGAAGGGTCTCGGGCGTGCATCTGCGATGGATCATGACCGCCGCGGCGGCGGTGCTCCTACTGTCCGCGTGCAGCTCCGAGGACGGCTCGGCCACGGCCGACCCGACGCCGACACCGAGCGAGACCGCCACGTCTTCGACGCCGTCTCCGACGCCGGCAGCAGCCGCGACGACCGCCCCGCCGAACCCGTTCCCGGGGATCGAGATGACCTTCACCGGTGGCCGCGCGGGCGACGCGCGCGCGGAGGTGCTGAAGACGTTCGTCGCCGGGAGCGCGTACTCCCAGCGTGAACATGTGGTCGCGCCGCAGCTGCGTGCGGTGCTCTCCCGCGATCTGAGTCGCTTCGTCGCAGGCGGCGTGAACGATGCGAAGAAGGAGGGATGGGTCGTCCCGGCCAGACCGGTTGCGCATGTCGCGGCGATCAAGGGCAAGGGCAGGTTCTCGCGGGCTCGACTGTGTCGATGGAGCCCGTCAGTCTCGTGGACCGACTCCAAGACAGGAAAGCTCGTCGAGCGACGCGAGAACCAATGGAATGCCCTGGCGATCTCGATGCGCTCGTCGAACGGTCGTTGGGTTCTCACCGAGGTGCAACCGGCCGGACAGTGCACGCTGAAGGTGCCGCGATGACGAGCCGTGTCCGCGTCGTCGTGCTTGGCGTGATCGTCGCGATGCTCGGGTTTGCCCCGACTGCGCAGGCTGATGACATGTGGAACAAGCCGCCCGCGGCGGGGGGTGGCGGTGGCGGGGGGACGCCGATTCATTCGTCTCCTACTACGCAGGACACGATCCGTGACTGCACCGTGTACGCGAGCGGCACAGGGATGGGCTCGTACTGCTCTGACGGTGGCAGCAACGACGAGACGCTGCGTCAGAGGTTCGGGGGTGACAAGTTCGTCCCCTGCCGCTACTCCACACCGCCCGCGTGGATCGAGGTTCCCGCCAACCCGAACCCGGGGGAGGGGCGCTACCTGCTCAAGCGCTGCATCGAGGACATCAACTGGGACACCTACGCGGGCGGCCGGGGCATGCACCTGACGATCTCGCTGGAGTGGGTTCCGAACGGCGCCGACATCACGCCTCCCGAGAACCCGCTCATGACCTTCCTGTGGCGGCGCGTGACGGGCGACGACACCGCACTTCCCGTGCCCATGATGCGGCCCGAGCCGTCGACCGTGCCCGTCGTCGGATACCCGACCTTCTTCACCTTCGCGTGGGTCGACCCGGAGACCGGCGACCCGGTCGCTGAGGGCGACTTCGCGGGCGCGCCGCTCGGTGCGCCCTACCGCGAGGTGCGTCTCTCCCGGCCTGACGGAGACCTGCACATGGTCGCCGAGGCCACCGAGATCGTGATCGACCCCCACCAGACCGACATGAAGCCGATCACCTGCACGCCCGACGAGCTCGTCTACGAAGAGGGCGCCTCGGTCGCCGACCAGCCGTCCGACTGCCAGATCACCTTTACCCGCTCGTCGGCCACCGCCAGGACTTACGCGGACGCTGACGCCCCCGAGCTCCCGCAGGTCTATGTCTCCGCCTACCCCGTCACCGTGACGGTGCGGTGGAGGATCACCTTCGGGATCGGGAGCCCGACAGAGGAGCTGGGCGACGGATTCGAGATGACGGCGACGCAGGCTCTGCCCGTCCAGGAGGTCCAGGCGCCCAACGAGCCTCCGATCGTCCTGTACTGACTCCCCGCAACTGAAGGACTGAAGGCGATGACCCTGACCCAGCGGAGCACCAACCGTCTCCCCGTGGCTCCCCAGCCGGGTGGGCGCGGCGGCGAGGTCGTTCGCGGGCTGGTCGCGCTGATCGCGATCCTCGCCCTCGTCGTGGGCGTGCCCTGGGCCCTCTGGAGCGCGTTCGGAGCACCCTGGCCCGACGCCGTCCCCGACATGGCTTGGATCAAGCAGCCGTTGACGACCGACGTCCTGATGAGCGTCCTCGCTGCCATCGTCTGGCTCGCGTGGCTGCACTTCCTCGTCTGCCTCGTCGTCGAGACCGCCGCCGAGCTCCGGCACCGAGGCCTCGCGCCACGCGTCCCCGGCGGAGGGATCGGGACGCAGGCCTTGGCGCGCAAGCTCGTGACGACCCTCGTGCTCCTGGTCGGCACCGCCACCCTCGCTGCACCGGGCGCCAACGCCACCCAGGCCGGCCCCGAGCACCGCCCGGCCGGCGTCGAGCGCGTCGCGTCGCAGGCCCAGACGGTCGAGCGCACCGCCGACGCGGATCGTCCTGCCGCCTCCGACCTCGCGCGAGCGACCAAGGCGGAGCAGCGCGGCGGCGAGGTGACGACGTACTACGACGTCAAGCCGCCCAACAACCGCAATTACGACACCTTGTGGGACATCGCGGAGCGCTATCTGGGAGACGGGTTCCGCTACAAGGAGATCTACGCGATGAACCGCGACGCCGTCCAGCCCGACGGTCGTACGCTCACCAATCCAGACCTCATCCACCCCGGATGGGTCATGAAGATGCCCAACGACGCCCGCGGACCGGGTCTGAAGGTCGTCGAGGCCACCCGGGACGACGTGATGCCGCCGGTGTCGGCGCCCGACGGCACCTCGCAGGCCGAAGGTTCGGGTGCGGACTCCGACGCGGCCCAGGCGGGCGGCGCGGAGGGTGCGGGGGGTGGCGCCGGCGGCGTGGTCGACGACGCCGCGCCGCGGTCGGGCGTGGGGGAGTGGGCCCCGCTATTCGGGGTCGCTGGCGGTCTCGCCCTGGCGGGTGCGCTGCTGGCCCTGCGGCGCCGCCGCGCCTCGACCCCAGGAGGTGGAGGCGATCGGCCACGCGGGTCGAAACCCGCCGCGGCGAACCCTCAGGTGGACATCGCGTCGCGTGTGGAGGCCGGTCTGAGGCAGGAGGCCGCCCCGAAGGACGGCCAGTGGCTGGCCGGCGCGGTCCGCGGACTGCACGCGACGGCGCTGCCCCCCGTGGCGAAGGCCGCGCTGTCGTCGGACGGGCTCGTCATCGCCTTCCGAACCGAGCCGGAGCGTGCGCTCCCCGCCGGATGGACCACCACCGGCGACGCGCGCACCTGGATGCTCCCTCGCGACGCGGACGTGTCGTCCACCTCTCCCTCGGCCCTGCCCGGCCTCGTGTGTGCCGGTGTCCGCGACGACGGCGCGGTGCTGCTCCTCGACCTCGAGTCGTACGACGGCGTCGTGTCCCTCGGCGGCGACCCGGATGTCGCCCGCGGTGTGGCGATGAGTCTCGCGGTGGAGACGGCCACCCACCCGTGGGCCGACGCCCCGGTGGTGACGCTGGTCGGGTTCGCCGACGACGTCGCGGGGATCGGCAACGTGCGCGCCGTCGGCGACATCGGTCGAGCGCTCGACGCACTCGACAATGTCGCCCACGACCAGCGCGCGACCTGCCGTGCGTACGGCGTGGAGTCGGTGCAGGAGGCGCGGCGTGTCGCCGAGCGCCCCGAGGAGGTCCGACTCCAGCTCGTGGTCTGCTCCGGCGTCCCTGACGCCGCGTCCCTCGCGCGCCTGCGTGCGTGGGCGGCCGACCCGATGGTCGCGCTCGCGGCCGTCGTCGTCGGCGACTGCCCCGACGGTGCCGCACGGCTGACCGCGACCGAGGAGGGCCGGCTCGTCAGCGGCCCGCTGGCCGTCGACGTCGCTGCACAGGAGCTCGCGCCGGAGGCCTACCGCGGTCTCGCCACGTTGTTCGAGCTCCCGGCGGAGCCCGCGGCGGTGCGGATCGAGGAGCTCGCCGAGGCGCTCGTGGTGGAGGAGGCCGTGCTCGCCACCGGCGACGACGATCCCGTCGTCGTCTCCGTCGACGTGCTCGGGCCGGTCCACGTCCGCGCCACGGGGCCGCTCGAGGAAGAGCGGCGTGAGCTGTTCTCGGAGATCGTCACCTACCTGGCCCTGCACCCCGAGGGCGTCCACGTCAACGTCCTCACCGGTGCGCTCTGGCCCCGCGGCGTCGACCCGACGACCCGTGACGCGACACTCGCGTGCGTCGCGGAGTGGCTCGGGTCGACCGCGGCCGGCGAGCCGGTGCTCGCCGACGACGCCGGCGTGTGGTCGATCCGTCGATCGTCGCTCGCCTGCGACTGGGACCGGTTCCGGGCGGCGCTCAACCGCGCCGTCGCCAGCCGGTCGCGCGTCCCGGCACTGCGCACCGCCATGTCGCTGGTCCGCGGGCCCGCCTTCGAGGACGCCCCCCAAGGCCGCTACGCCTGGCTGGCCCACCTGAGCATCGAGGACGACGTCGCCCTCGCCGTCGAGATGACGTCCGCAGCGCTGGCCACCGAGTGCAGCAACGCCGACGATCCCGACGGTGCGCGGGACGCGCTCCTCGCAGGGCTCGCCGCACTCCCGGCCAGCGAGGCGTTGTGGTGCGCAGCGATGCGGCTCGCCCTGCGGTTCAGCGGTCGCCACGACGCAATGGTCGTGGCCGACCAGATGTACGCGGCGGTCGCCGCCCACGGCTCACCTCTCGGCGTGACGTCACGAACGGAGGCGCTCGTCGACGAGATTCTGCCGGGTTATCGCCGTGGCGTAGCCTGACGTCCGTCTCGTCTCCCGTCTCGTCGTTCGTCACACCAGGAGTCTTCGTCGTGCGTCTTCGTCCGTGGATCGTCGCTGCCCTCACCGTGGTCCTCCTCGCCGGCTGCGGAACCGATGAGAAGGCCGATGACGCCGACGTCTCCTTCTCGGCGGATCAGGCGACGATCAAGACCAACCGCGGCGACATCACCGTGACGCTGTTCGCCGACAAGACGCCCACGACCGTCTCGAACTTCGTCGGGCTCGCGACCGGTGAGAAGGCGTGGACCGACCCGGAGTCGGGGGACGAGAAGGCGGGCGAGCCGTTGTACGACGGCACCATCTTCCACCGGGTGATCCCGGGATTCATGATCCAGGGAGGCGACCCGCTCGGTACGGGCACGGGCGGGCCCGGATACGAGTTCAAGGACGAGATCGTCGACGACCTCACCTTCGACCGCCCGTACCTGCTGGCGATGGCCAACGCAGGCCCCGGCACCAACGGTTCGCAGTTCTTCATCACCACGGTGCCGACGCCCCACCTCGATGGCAGGCACACGATCTTCGGCGAGGTCGCCGACGACGCGAGCAAGGCGGTCGTCGACGAGATCTCCGCGGTTCCGACCGAGTCGGACCTGCCCGTCGAGCCGGTCGTGGTCGAGTCCGTCGTCGTGGCGGACTGACACCACTCCGTACACTGGTCGGTGGCCGGGTTCCCGGCTCCGAGGGCGTCGGTGCCCTCCCCCTCACCTTCTTCCACTCCCAGGAGCAGCTCCGCCATGATCAGCGTCCACGACCTCGAGCTGCGCGTGGGTGCCCGGGTCCTCATGGCGGGTGCGACGTTCCAGGTGACCGATGGAGACAAGGTCGGTCTGGTCGGACGCAACGGTGCCGGCAAGACGACGCTGACCAAGGTCCTCGCCGGTGAGGGCGGCGACCCGACCGCGGGGACGATCACCCGACGAGGCACGATCGGCTACCTCCCGCAGGACCCCCGCACGGGAGACCCCGAGCAGAGTGCACGCGACCGGATCCTGTCGGCTCGCGGTCTCGACGAGGTCTATCGAACGTTGCGCCGGTCGGAGATCGACATGGGCTCCGAGGACGATGCGGTGCGCGACCGCGCGATGAACCGCTACTCGCGTGCCGATGCCGAGCTGCACGCCGGCGGTGGCTACGCCGCGGCGTCGGAGGCGGCCACCATCGCCGCGAGCCTCGGGCTCCCCGACCGGGTCCTCGACCAGCCGCTGAAGACTCTGTCGGGCGGCCAGCGTCGCCGTATCGAGCTCGCGCGCATCCTCTTCCTGGGTGCCGACACGCTCCTTCTCGATGAGCCGACCAACCACCTCGACGCCGACTCGATCGGGTGGCTGCGCTCGTTCCTGATGTCGTACAAGGGCGGTGTGGTCGTCATCAGCCACGACGTGGTGCTCTTGCAGGACGTCGTCAACAAGGTGCTGCACCTCGACGCCAACCGTGCCGAGATCGACGTCTACAACATGGGCTGGCGCAAGTATCTCGAGCAGCGCGAGACCGACGAGCGGCGTCGCAAGCGCGAGCGCTCCAACGCAGAACGCAAGGCCACGACCCTGATGGCACAGGCCGACAAGATGCGGGCGAAGGCGACGAAGGCGACCGCCGCGCAGAACATGGCGCGCCGCGCCGAGAAGATGCTCGCCGGCCTCGAGGGCGAGCGCGCGTCCGACCGGGTCGCCAAGATCGACTTCCCGACCCCGGCGCCCGTCGGCAAGACGCCGCTGATGGCCGAGGGCCTGTCGAAGTCGTACGGCTCGCTGGAGATCTTCACCGACGTCGACCTCGCGATCGACCGGGGGAGCCGCGTGGTCATCCTCGGGCTCAACGGTGCCGGCAAGACGACGCTGCTACGGATCCTCGGTGGCCTCGACACTCCGGACACCGGCGAGATCCGTCCGGGACACGGACTGAAGATGGGCTACTACGCCCAGGAGCACGAGACCCTGGACCTCGATCGGAGCGTCCTGGAGAACATGCAGTCGTCGGCCCCGAACCTGACCGACACCCAGGCACGCAGCGTGCTCGGAGCGTTCCTCTTCAGCGGCGACGACGCGCACAAGCCGTCGAAGGTCCTCTCGGGCGGCGAGAAGACCCGGCTCGCACTCGCGACCCTGATCGTCTCCCAGGCCAACGTGCTCCTGCTCGACGAGCCCACCAACAACCTGGACCCCGCGTCACGCGAAGAGGTGCTCGGGGCGATCCGCTCGTACGAGGGCGCCATCGTGCTCGTCACCCACGACGAGGGCGCGGTCGAGGCGCTCCAGCCCGACCGGGTGCTCATCCTCCCCGACGGTGTCGAGGATCTCTGGACCGCCGACTACCAGGAGCTCATCAGCCTCGCCTGAGCGGCGACCAGGGCGGGGGATAGCCTCGCCCCATGACGTATCCCTCTCCTGAGACCCTGGCCGAGGCGGGCCTCGAGCTCGCCGTCGACGGCGCCGTCCTCACGGTCACCTTGAACCGTCCTGACGTCCGCAACGCGCAGACTCCGGCCATGTGGCGCGGGCTGGCGGCAGTCGGTGCCGCCGTGGAGCCCGACGTCCGTGTCGTGGTGCTGCGCGGCGCGGGCGCCTCGTTCTCGGCCGGCCTCGACCGGGCCATGCTGTCGCCGAGCGGCATCGAGGGCGAGGCGTCCTTCCCTCAGCTCGCCGCCGCAACCGCGGAGGAGTTCGACGCGACGATCGCGACCTACCAGGAGGGCTTCACCTGGCTCCGGGACCCGCGCTTCATCTCCATCGCCGCGGTGCAGGGACATGCCGTCGGTGCCGGCTTCCAGCTGGCGCTCGCCTGCGACCTGAGGGTGCTGGCCGACGACGCGCAGCTGTGCATGAAGGAGCCCGCGCTCGGCCTGGTGCCCGACCTCACCGGCACCAAGCCGCTGGTGGACGCCGTCGGCTACGCCCGTGCGCTCGAGATCTGCGCAACCGCACGGTGGGTCTCCGCCCAGGAGGCGTACGCGCTCGGGATCGGGCAGGAGATCGTCCCGGTCGAGGGGCTGGACGCCCGCGTGGCCGAGCTGGCCGCCGCGCTGACGGCGGCGCCGCACCACGCCGTCAGCGCCACCAAGGGCTTGCTCCAGAGCGCGGGTGATCACGACCTGGCCGCGCAGACCGCAGCGGAGCGGCGTGCGCAGCGCGAGCGGTTCATCGAGCTGGTGACCGCACGATGAGCACCCCGTACGACCTCACGGGTCGTGTCTTCATCCTCACCGGTGCCAGCCGCGGGCTCGGGCTCGCGACCGCGGAGGCGCTGGTCGGCCTGGGAGCCGACGTCGTCGTCTCCGGGCGCGACGCGGACGCGGTGGAGGCTGCCGTGGACCGTCTCGGTGCGGAGCATGCCGTCGGGGTGGCGGCCGACAACGCCGATCCGGCGACGCCCGGGACGCTCGTCGCGGCAGCCCGCGACCGGTTCGGCAGGCTCGACGGCCTGGTCCTGAGCGTCGGCGGTCCACCGGGCGGCACGGTGATGGCCGTGACGGACGACCAGTGGCGCGGGGCGTTCGAGTCGGTCTTCCTCGGAGCCGTCCGGACCGTGCGGGAGGTCGCCCCCGAGCTGGGTGACGGCGGCGCGATCGCGCTCGTGCTCTCGTCGTCGGTCCGGGCGCCGATCGCGGGCCTGGCGATCAGCAACGGGCTGCGCCCGGGTCTCGCGATGCTGGTCAAGGAGCTGGCCGACGAGCTCGGACCTCACGGCGTACGCGTCAACGCTCTGCTCCCGGCGCGGATCGACACCGAGCGGGTGCGCTATCTCGACGGTCGGGCGCAGGACCCGGCGGCTGCACGTGCCGCGCACGAGGAGTCGATCCCCTTGCGGCGATACGGGCGCCCGGAGGAGTTCGGGGCCGCGGCGGCGTTCCTGCTGTCACCCGCCGCTTCGTACGTCACCGGCGTGATGCTGCCGGTCGACGGGGGCGCCATCCGCGCGCTCTGAGGCCGGCGGTGCCGTCGGACGGCTGCCGCCGGCGCGTGCCGCAGCCGCGCGCTCGGCGGCGGCACGCGCCGCGGGCACCGAACGCTGGCCCGGTCTGGCGTGACCGGCCCTGCGCGGGCCGCGCGGGTGGGCCTCGGCCCAGGCGAACCACCCGTACCCGCCGAGGGCCAGGGCCGCGAAGAACCACCACTGCACGCCGTAGAAGAAGTGCGGCCCGCTGCCGAGCTCGGGCCCCTCGGGGGCGACGAACCCGTCGGTGGCCGGCTTCTGCTCCTCGAGCGCCAGATAGCCGCCCTCGTACAACGGATAGTCGAGCGCCTGCCCCATCCCGAGAGTCGAGATGGCGCGGACCTGGCCCTCGTCGGGCTGGGTCGCCGACAGGGGCACGTGGTCGTCGGCCCGCCACCAGCCCAGGACGGTCACCTCGCCGGCAGGAGGCTCCGGGATGTCGACCTCGGCGCCCGTCGTGTTGGCCGACGGCACCCACCCGCGCTCGACGAGCAGTGCGCGACCGTCATCGGTCCGCAGCGGGGTGACGACGTCGACGCCGGGCCCGCGCTGCTCGCGGGTGCGGTACTTGACCACGACCTGCGCGTCGGTGTCGTACGTCCCGGTCACCTCGACCCGCCGCCACTCGTGCTGCTGCGACGCGTCGGGGTCGCTGGTCGCCAGCTCGTCGGGCGCGACGGGGGTCGAGACCATGTTGTGCCGGGTCAGCTCGTTGCGGGCCTCACGCAGGTCCCCCCTGCCGAACTGCCAGAATCCCAGCCAGATGCAGACCCCGGAGAGGAGCGCGACGAAGAGCGCGAAGGCGATCCAACGTCGCGTCAGCAGGAACCTGTACACAACACGACGGTAGCGAACTGGTCCACGCGCCCCGGGCGGGAGGGCCGTTGTCCTGCCTAGACTGACGGCATGACCGCCGACTCCGTCGTGCAGCACGCCCCGGACGACACCCGAGGAGGGCTCGCCGACCGGCATGGACGCATCGCGACCGACCTCCGGGTGTCGCTGACCGATCGCTGCAACCTGCGGTGCCAGTACTGCATGCCGGCCGAGGGCCTCGACTGGATGCCGACGGCGGAGACGCTGACCGACGACGAGGTCGTCCGCCTGGTCACGATCGGCGTGGAGCAGCTCGGCATCACCGACGTCAGGTTCACGGGAGGTGAGCCCCTGCTCCGCCGCGGGTTGGTAGACATCGTCTCGGCGACCAAGGCGCTCTCCCCGTCGCCGACGGTCTCGCTGACGTCGAACGGTCTCGGGCTCAAGCACACGGCGCAGGCGCTGGCGGCCGCCGGGCTCGACCGCGTCAACATCAGCCTCGACACGATCCGGCCGGAGACGTTCGAGCGGATCACCCGGCGCAAGCGGCACGCGGACGTCCTTGCTGGGCTGGCGGCAGCCCAGGCGGCCGGGATGGCTCCGGTCAAGGTCAACGCCGTGCTGCTGCGCGACATCAACGACGACCAGGCACCGGAGCTGCTCGCGTGGTGCCTCGAGCGCGGATACCGGCTGCGCTTCATCGAGCAGATGCCGCTCGACGCCCAGCACGGGTGGGACCGCGGCTCGATGGTCACCGCCGACGAGATCTTCGAGCGCCTCGCGCCGCACTTCGAGCTGTCGCCGGCCGACCGCGAGCGCGGCTCCGCTCCCGCCGAGGAGTTCCTCGTCGACGGCGGACCGGCCACGGTCGGCATCATCGCGTCGGTCACGCGACCGTTCTGCGGAGACTGCGACCGCGTACGCCTGACCGCCGACGGTCAGGTCCGCAACTGCCTGTTCGCCCGCGAGGAGTCAGACCTTCGAGCGGCGTTGCGGGGAGGGGCGTCGGACACGGAGATCGCCGACCGTTGGCGTGCCGCGCTGTGGACCAAGCTGCCCGGCCACGGGATCGACGACGTCGACTTCCTGCAGCCCAGCCGCCCGATGTCGGCGATCGGCGGCTAGAGGCCGTCCGAGAGCGGCTGGGTCTCTTTCCAGAACCCACGGGCGGACAAGAACTGACGCAGGGACGCCTCGTGCTCGTCGCACGCCAGCCAGGTCTTGCGCCGGTCGGGCGTGTGGATCTTGGGGTTGTTCCACAGCAGTGCATGCTGCGCGGGACTCTCGCAACCCTTCGCCGAGCAGATGAGGGGCGCGTCGGCGGCGGGGTCAGTCTCGGTCATCGCGTCCTGTCTCGGGGGAGGAGTCGTCGGCGGCGGGCTTCGTCACGGGGCCGGTCCCGAGCTCGCCGATCGGCTCCGGGCGGACGACGTCGGCCTGGTCGGTCGGTCTGCGGCGCGCGGTGTTGGCGAAGACGACGGCGACGTAGGGCAGGATCAGGGCTCCGGCGATGAAGACCCACCGAGCCCAACCGGTGACCACGACGGCCATGATGAAGCAGACCGTACGGATCAGCATCGACACCAGATAGCGGTTCTGCCGGTGGCGAAGCTCCTCGCTGCGTCCGACCTGGGCGGTCGTGATGGCGACCGGGTCGTCGTGACGATCCTCCATCCCCCCACGGTACGCCAGCCGATCAGCGGCATGATGGGCAGCATGACGAACCGCACCTACCGCATCACCGAGATCGTCGGCACCTCGTCCGAGAGCGTGACCGAGGCCATCACCAACGGCATCTCGCGCGCTTCCCGAACCTTGCGCCACCTGGACTGGTTCGAGGTCGAAGGGATCCGCGGCCATATCGAGGGAGACCAGGTCGAGCACTACCAGGTGACTCTCAAGATCGGGTTCCGCCTCGAGGACGACGAGTAGGCGGTGAAGCAGCTCGTCGTGGTCCGGCACGCGAAGGCCGAGGGATCCGCGCCGTCAGACGCCGCTCGGGCGCTGACAACGCGCGGGCGCGCGGACGCGCGCCGACGCGGCGAGCAGCTCGCCGACTTCGTCACCGGGACGACGAGGGCTCTGGTCTCGCCGGCGGTGCGGACGCGGGAGACGTTCGAGGAGCTCAACCGCTCCCTCGGCCTGGGTGAGGACCACGTGACGTACCCGGGTGCGCTCTACGAGGCGAGCGCGCACGGGGTCCTCCAGGAGGTCCGGATCCTCGACGACGCGCCGGTCACGGTGATCGTCGTCGGGCACAACCCGGCGATGGGCGATCTCGTGTGGATGCTGCACGACGGGACCCGCAACGCCGCGTGGACGGCCTATGGGGATCGGGGCTTCCCGACCGCGGCGGCGGCAGTGATGACGTACGACGGCGAGTGGGCCGACATCGACCCGCGGACCATGCGGCTCGAGGACTACCTGGCGCCGTCTCCGGGCTGAGGGTCGGTCTCGGCGACCTCGGCGTCGGCGGCCTCGATCTCCTCGCGGGTGATGCCGAGGAGGAAGACGATCGCATCGAGGTAGGGGACCGACAGCGACGCGTCAGCCGCGTCCCGCACGGCGGGCTTGGCGTTGAACGCGATGCCGAGCCCGGCCTCGGCGAGCATGTCCAGATCGTTGGCGCCGTCGCCGATCGCGACGGTGTTCGCGACCGTGATGCCCGCCTGCTCCGCGAACCGCCGCAACGCCGCAGCCTTGCCGGCCCGATCGATCACCGGGCCGGCGACGCGGCCCGTCAGACGGCCGTCGCGGACCTCGAGCGTGTTGGCGGCCCAGTAGTCGATCCCCAGGTCGGCGGCGAGGGTGTCGATGATCTGCGTGAAGCCGCCGGAGACCAGGGCGAAGCGGTAGCCGAGCCGCTTGAGCGTCCGGATCATCGTCCGAGCGCCGGGCGCCAGCTGGATCGACTCGTAGACGGCTCCGAGCACGGAGACGTCCACGCCTTCGAGGAGGGCAACGCGCTCGCGCAGGGAGTCGGCGAAGTCGAGCTCGCCGCGCATCGCCGCCGCCGTCACCTCGGCGACCTCCTTCTCGCACCCCGCATAGGCGGCGATCATCTCGATCACCTCGCCCTGGATGAGGGTGGAGTCGACGTCCATGACGACGAGCCGTTGGGCGTGCTGGTGGATGCCGAGCGGCTGCACCGCCACGTCGACCCCCTGACGCGCCGCCTCCAGGGCGAGGGCACGGCGCAGGGCCTCGGGTGCGGCGCCGGAGACGTCGAGGTCGATCGCGGTCACCGGGTAGCGCGCCATCCGGACGATCCGGTCGATGTTGCCGCCCGCGGCGGCGATCTGAGCCGTCACCGCGGAGAACTGGTTGGGAAGCAGAGGGGCGCCGAGGACGGTGACGTGGCTACGGCCGCGGCGGCGCCCGCGGTTGTCACCCTGCCCGTACGACACGTCGTGGTCCATGTCGAGCTCGGACGCGACGTCGGCCACCGACCGCTCGAACGCCTCGCGGTCCGCGGGCTCGGTGAGCAGCACCGCGAGCACGAGCCGGCCCCGCAGCACGATCTGCTCCACGTCGATGACCTCGACCTCGTACGGCGCGACGACCTCGAAGAGACGAGCGGTGACGCCGGCGTGGTCACGGCCCAGCAGCGTCACGGAGACCGTGGGAGCGTCGAGCGGCGCGGTCGGCGTGGGGACAGGCGCGTTCACGGCACGAGATTAGGCCATCGTGCGTGCGGTCAGCGGGGTCGACCCGCGCTGCACGCCACCACCAGCGCGTGCCGCGCGGCCCGCGCGAGCGCCCGCAGGTGGACCGCGCGGGTGTCGGACTCCCAGGCGGTGACCGCCGCGGAGTCGGTGTCCTCGGCGAGCTCGGCGATCGCCAGGCACCGCAGGGCGGTCGCGGTCAGCTGCGCTGCTCGCGGGTCGTACCCCGGCGCCAGGGAGGGCGCGGCCACGTCCCTGATGTCGGAGAGGGCCTCACGCACCTCGGGGCGCCATCGGGCGACGTCGAGTGACAGCAGCTCGTCGGCGGCCGTCGCGAGCTCGGTCCGCAGCTCGCGCGAGGCCTCGGCGACCCCCGCAGTGGGGGAGACGGGACGGGCCTCGTACAAGTGCCAGAAGACGCCGCTCCCGACGACCTCCGGCACGAGGCCGACACCGGCGCCCTCCACGACCACGGCCTCGCCGGCATCGGTGGCGGCTGCGGTGAACGCCGCCGGCCCGGCCAGTCCGTACGGGTCTCCCGGCGCGGGGAGCGCGAGGCTGGCGCCCGTGGCCCCGGCACGGCGCAAGGCGCCCCACGCGAGCAGCAAGGTCTCCGCCACCGGGGTGGCGTCGCCCCCGGGGGAGACGGGTCCGTCGGTGTCCGCGAGCACGTGGTGGGCGGCGTCCTCGGCGCGCACGGAGTCGACCGCGGTCTCGAGCGGCGCGGCGCCGGCGAGCCAGGAGTTGAACCAGCACACCCAGCGCGCGGAGCGGGTCAGAGGAGGCACGACGACGAGCCTAGGACGTCAGGTGGTAACCCGCGTCAGGCACTGCGACGACGGGTGCCGTAGGTTTGGGACGCCCACCCCAGAACGGCCAGGAGTAGTGCATGGCGCCCGTGCTCGAGCTCGCCGACGTCTCCGTACGACGCGGCACCGCCACGTTGCTCGACGACGTCAGCTGGACCGTCCGTGAGGGCGAACGCTGGGTGGTCATCGGACCCAACGGCGCCGGCAAGACGACCATGCTTCAGATCGCCTCGACGCAGATCCATCCGTCGTCCGGCGTGGCGACGGTGCTGGAGGAGGTCCTCGGCGCGGTCGACGTCTTCGAGCTGCGTCACCGCATCGGCTACACGAGCGCGGCGGTCGCCGAACGCATCCCCCGTGGTGAGCGCGTCCTCGACGCCGTGCTGACCGCTTCGTACGGCATGACCGGTCGTTGGCGGGAGGAGTACGAGGAGTTCGACGAGGCCCAGGCCATGCTGCTGCTGCGGCTGATGGGTGTGGACGGACTGGCGGGACGCACCTTCGGCACGCTGAGCGAGGGCGAGCGCAAGCGTGTCCTGATCGCCCGCGCGCTGATGACCGATCCCGAGCTGCTCCTGCTCGACGAGCCTGCTGCCGGTCTCGACCTCGGCGGACGCGAGGATCTGGTCTCCAACCTCGGCAAGCTCGCGCGCGACCCCGAGGCGCCGGTGCTCGTCCTCGTGTCGCACCACGTCGAGGAGATCCCGCCGGGCTTCACGCACGTCCTCATGCTGCGCGACGGCAAGGTCACCGCGAAGGGGCCGATCGAGGAGACGCTGACCGCGCAGAACTTGACGATCACCTTCCAGATGCCGCTGATCCTCGAGGTCCGCGACGGTCGGTACGCCGCTCGTCGCGCGCCTCGCTGACCGTCGTCTTGCCCTCAGGTCGCGGGAACCGCCGGAATCACCCGCGCGCCCGATAGAGTCCTGTTATGGACGCGTTCTGGAACTGGCTGGCCGACAACGGATGGGCCGGCTGGCTGGGCGCCGGTCTTCTGCTGGCGACGGCCGAGCTGCTGAGCCTCGACCTCGTGCTGCTGATGCTCGCGGTGGGCGCGTTCTCCGGTGCTTTCGCCGCTGCCGTCGGGGCGCCGTTCGCGGTCTCCGCCCTGGTGGCCACGGCCGTCTCGCTCGCGATGCTGCTGCTGGCGCGGCCTTCGATCGTCAGGCACCTCCACCGCGGCCCGGAGCTCGCCACCGGCACCAAGGCCCTCATCGGCACCAGCGCGGTCGCGCTGACGCCTGTCGACGCCGCCACCGGGCAGGTCAAGATCGGGGGAGAGACGTGGTCTGCGCGGTCCTACGACCCTGCGGTCGTCATCGAGGAGGGCGCACGCGTCGCCGTCTTCGAGATCGACGGCGCGACCGCCGTCGTCTACCCCGAGGCGTAGCCAGGAGCCGGCTTCGGTTGTGTTCGGGTCTGCGCTAGTCTCCGGGTCACGGGTCCTCGAAGAGCAAGGAACGAAACAGCATGGCAGCCCTGATCGTCCTGGCACTGCTCGTGATCGCCGTCGTCGTGGCGCTCGCGAAGTCCATCCAGATCGTGCCGCAGGCCCGGGCAGGGATCGTGGAGCGGTTCGGCAAGTACAAGACGACGCTCAATGCGGGGCTCAACGTCATCACGCCGTTCGTCGACAAGGTGTCGTTCAAGATCGACCTTCGCGAGCAGGTCGTGTCGTTCCCGCCGCAGCCGGTGATCACCGAGGACAACCTGGTCGTCTCGATCGACACGGTCATCTACTTCCAGGTCACCAACCCCATCGCCGCGACGTACGAGATCGCCAACTACATCCAGGCGATCGAGCAGCTGACCATGACCACGCTGCGCAACATCATCGGCGGCATGACGCTCGAGCAGACCCTCACCAGCCGCGACGAGATCAACACCAAGCTCCGTGGCGTCCTCGACGAAGCGACCGGCAAGTGGGGCATCCGGGTCAACCGTGTCGAGCTCAAGGGAGTCGATCCGCCGCCGTCCATCAAGGACTCGATGGAGAAGCAGATGCGGGCCGACCGCGACAAGCGCGCCGCGATCCTCCAGGCCGAGGGCAGCCGGCAGGCCGCGATCCTCACGGCCGAGGGCGAGAAGCAGTCGCAGATCCTGCGCGCCGAGGGCGACCGCGAGGGTCAGATCCTCAGCGCCCAGGCCAAGCGGGAGTCGCAGATCTTGACCGCGCAGGGCGAGGCCCAGGCGATCGCCACCGTCTTCCAGGCGATCCACGACGGCCAGCCCGACCAGTCGCTGCTCGCCTACCAGTACCTCCAGATGCTGCCCGCGATCGCTCAGGGCGACGCCAACAAGCTGTGGATCATCCCCAGCGAGGTCGGTGACGCCCTCAAGGGGCTCGGAGCAGCAGTCGGTCAGATCCCGACGGCCGTCGACGGACCCAAGACCCGCGTGTCCTACGACGAGCCGGTCACCGACGCCAGTGCTCGGCCCAACCTCTCGGAGGCCCACCGCGCCGTCAGCGAGGCGCTCGAGGCCGCCAAGGAAGCCTCCGCTCCGGATGTCCCGCCACGGGTGCTCTCCGACGGACCCGAGGCGCCGGCCCAGGACGTGCCGGCTCCCGAGGCGCCGGCCCAGGACGCGCCGACTCCGGACGCCGTGCAGGGTGAGAGCGCTGCCGGCTGGGAGGACGACACCACCAAGATCTGGGAAGACGGGTCCACGGGACGACAGTGAGCGCGGCTCAGCAGTAGCGCCACCGGGTGATCAGGCGCACACTGGGACAAAGTCCCGTTCAGCTCCTCCCCAGGAGGCCGCCATGAGGTCCAGCAGCGTCCCCGAGCTCGTCCCGGTCCTGTCACCGGGGAAGCACCGGAACCCCCGAAAAGGGGCGTGCTTCATGGAGTTCGCGTCGTACCTGGCCGGTGAGAAGTGGAGCGACCAACCGGCCTGCACCCACCCGCTCCTGGCCGGGCTCGCCCGGCTCGTCAACGACAACGTCACCGACGACACTCGTACGTCGATGGTCGAGCTGGTGCCCAAGGTGGTCGGGCTGAACAGTCCAGATCCGAGGATCCACGCGGCGATCTGCGTCCGGGCCGCGGCGATCGCGCTGCCGCTGTCACCACGGGCGCATCAGCGGGCGCTCGCAGTGGGCCTGCTCGCGGTGGAGCGCTATCTCGAGGACATCGACATGGTGCTTCCCGAGGAGCTCGACGGGCTGACGGCCGAGGCGTTCGCGCAGGCGCCGGCAGCCGAGCAGTGGGCGCGCGGGTTCCGTCGCGGGCTCACCACGCACCCGAAGCATTTCTCGAGGCGTGCCGCGCCGCGGATCGTGCTCAACAGCGTCGACGGCGTCGTACGGTCGGTCAGCACCGACTCCGACACTGTCCTCCGACGGATGCTCTCCGACGCCATCGACGACTGCGAGCAGCTGATCAGTGCTGGAACGTCCCGAGAAGTGTCGCCCGCGCCAGTGTCTTGAACGCGAGGTTGAACGAGACGACGGCCGGCGTGGCGTTCTCGTCCACGCCGAGGCGCTCCTCGCTGATCGCGTGGACGACGAAGTAGTAGCGGTGCGGCATGTCGCCCTGCGGGGGCGCCGCTCCCGCGTAGTCGGACGTCCCGAAGTCGTTGCGGACGTGGAACGCTCCGGCGGGGAGGATCCCGCCGGAGCCGGCTCCGGTCTCCAGCGACCGTACGTCGCCCGGGACGTCGACGAGCACCCAGTGCCAGAACCCTGACGGCGTCGGTGCGTCGGGATCGAAGCAGGTGACCACGAAGCCCTTGGTGGTGTCCGGGAATCCCTCCCACGACAGCTGCGGCGAACGGTTGCCCGCGTCGTAGACCTGCGCCTCGTCGAGTGCGTCTCCGTCGGAGATCTCGGTGCTCGTGACGGTGAAGGACGGGACGGGCGGAAGGTAGTCGTACGGGTTCGGCGCCACCGGTCGGTCGAGGATCATCGGCACTCCTTCGAGTAGGGGATCTCCACCGGACGGTATCGCGAAGGGACCTGGTTAGCATCGAGCTGTGAGCCACGGACCCGGACTGCCGCACCCGCCATACCCCTCAGGGCTGATCCTCGCCGGTCGGCGGGTGGTCGTGGTCGGGGGTGGCCACGTCGCCGCGCGCCGTCTGCCCGCGTTCCTCGACGCGGGGGCCGCCGTGACGGTCGTGTCGCCCAAGGTCGACCCGGTCGTCCGCGAGGCGGCGTCACGGGGCGAGATCGCCCTCGTGGAGCGGGAGTACGAGCCGGGGGATCTGGCCGGCGCGTGGTACGCGATGGCCTCGACGGACCGGCCGGCGGTGAATGCCGCCGTCGTCGACGAGGCGACCGAGGCGCGGATCTTCTGCGTGCGCGCGGACGACGCCCCCCTCGGCACCGCGTGGACTCCCGCGGTCGGGCACGTGCACCAGACGACGGTCGCGGTCCTCTCCAACCGTGACCCGGCTCGGTCGGCGCGGACGCGCGACCGGCTGCTCGACTCCCTGCGAGACGGCGCCGATGGCTGAGGTCGTCGCCGTCGACGACCCGGCAGACGCTCGGCTGAGGGACTACGTCGACCTCCGCGACGTGCAGCTGCGCAAGCTGCTCGAGTCCGAGCGCGGAGTCTTCATCGCCGAGGGGGAGAAGGTGGTCCGGCGAGCGGTGGAGTCTGGCCACCAAGCACGCTCGTTTCTGATGGCGCCGCGGTGGCTGGAGACGCTCTCCGACGTGCTCGACACCACCGACGCGCCGGTCTTCGTCATGCCGGAGGCGGAGATCGAGCGGGTGACCGGCTTCCACGTCCACCGGGGTGCGCTCGCGAGCCTGGACCGGAAGCCGGTGCCCCCGGTCGAGGAGGTCCTGGCGAACGCCCGCCGTGTGGTCGTCGCCGAGGACCTCATGGACCACACCAACGTCGGCGCGGTGTTCCGCAGCGTCGCGGCCCTCGGCTTCGACGCGGTGATCCTGTCCCCACGGTGCGCCGACCCGCTCTACCGTCGAGCCGTCAAGGTCTCGATGGGGTCGGTGTTCTGGCTGCCGTACGCCCGGGTCGACGACTGGTACGGGTTCCCGGAGCTGCTTCGGTCGCTCGGCTGGACCAGTGTCGCGATGACGCTCGCCGAGGACGCTCGAGACCTGCGCGACGTGGCGCCGGCCGACCCGCGGGAGAAGATCGCGCTCCTCGTCGGCGCCGAGGGCGACGGCCTGTCATCGCACTGGAGCCGCAGCGCCGACGTACGCGTGACGATCCCGATGGCCGCCGACATCGACTCGCTCAACGTCGCAGCCGCGACGGCGGTCGCCTGCTGGGCGTTGGCCGGACCCGCGGTCGGCTAGGTCAGAGGTCGTGCGCCGAGGTGACGCGCGCGACGGCGGGCCAGTCGGCGGGGTAGTCCTCCGCGATCGCCTCGGCCTGCTTGAAGAGCTTCTTGCGGGCCCGCGCCGGGACACGGTCGCCGAAGACCGTGCCCATCAGGTGATCGGTCTCGTGCTGGAGGCAGCGCGCGAGCGTGCCGCCCTCGCCGACGTAGGTGACCGGCGCGCCGGTGTGGTCGGTGCCCTCGACGCGCGACCAGTCGGGCCGGGCGCAGTACGAGTAGGCGCCGGGAAGGGAGAGGCAGCCCTCCTCGCTGTCGTCGAGGTTGCGGTCGCCGGGCTCGGGGAGGGTCAGGACCGGGTTGCAGACGACGCCGGCCACCCGCTTGTTGTCACCGTCGGTGCAGTCGAAGACGAACACCTGGAGGTCCACGCCGATCTGGTTCGCCGCGAGCCCTGCACCCTCGGCCGCGTACATCGTCGCGAACATGTCGGCGACCAGCTGCTCGAGGTCGGCGTCGTACGAGGTCACCGGTGCGAGCTTGCGGTGCATCACGGGCTCACCCCAACGGGTGATCGGACGTACCGTTCCTCCGGAGGGCAGGGAGACGGGCAACAGGGGCTCCTTCGCACGGAACTTCGGCCGACGGGCTGACCAGGGCAGGGTATCCGACCTTGTTCTTCAGGATGGATGCGCGAGGTTGCAACTCACAGTTACAGTGGGCGTCACAGGTTCTGCCTTTCCGACCACGAGGAGACGCTGTGACAGCGCACTCGACGCGCCGAGACCCCATGAGCAAGGGTCTCGCCGTCCTCAACCGGATCGCCTCGATGCCGGTGCTCGACCGACTCAACCTCCGCCACCCCTCCGAGCAGGTGGCCTACCACGGGGCGCGCGTCGGCTTCCGCACGGCAGGCGCCGTGAGCCGGGGCTTCCGACGAGTGCCCGGACGCGGCGCACCGGTGCGCCCCACGGCGGCGCCCACCACCGGCGTCTTCGATCTCACGCCGACCGAGGACCAGCAGATGATGGTCGACGTCGTCGCCGAGTTCGCCAGGGAGGTCGTCATCCCCGCGGTCGAGAAGGCCGAGACGGCCCTCGACACGCCCGCCGACCTCTTCACCCAGGCGTACGAGCTCGGGCTCACGCTGACCGGTCTCCCGGAGGACCTCGGAGGACTCGCCGCGGAGCGCTCTGCCACGACGGGCGCTCTGGTGGCCGAGGCGCTCGGCCGTGGCGACATGGGGATCGCTGCCAGTCTCCTCGCGCCGGGATCGGTGGCGACGGCGATCGGGTTGTGGGGCGACAGCACCCAGCAGGCGACGTACCTGCCGGCGTTCACCGGCTCCGACGTCCCGGCTGCCGCGCTCGCCGTGGCCGAGCCGCGGGCGCTGTTCGACCCGTTCGGACCGCGGACGACCGCACGCTCGGTGCCTGGCGGCGGCTTCGTGCTGGACGGCGTGAAGTCGGGGGTGATCCGGGGAGCGTCTGCCGAGCTCTTCGTGGTGGCCGCGACGACCGACGACGGGCGGCCGGCGCTGTTCGTGCTCGAGTCGAGCACCCCGGGCATCACCATCGAGACCGACCCGTCGATGGGCCTGCGAGCGGCTGCACTGTCGCGACTCGTCCTCGACGGCGTGACCGTGCCGGCCGAGGCCCTGCTGCCCGAGAGCATCACCTCGTACGCCGACAGCGTCCGCCTTGCCCGGATCGCGTGGAGCAGCCTGGCCATCGGCGCCATGCGCGCCGTGCTCGACTACGTGATCCCGTACGTCAAGGAGCGCAAGGCGTTCGGCGAGCCCGTCGCCCACCGTCAGAGCGTGGCGTTCATGGTGGCGGACATGGCGACCGAGCTCGAAGGCGCACGCCTGGCGACGTTGCGTGCGGCCTCCCGCGCCGACCTCGGCCGGTCGTTCGCCCGCGAGGCGGCGCTGTCGCGCCGTCTGTGCACGGAGTACGGCATGAAGATCGGCACCGACGGGGTGCAGCTCCTCGGCGGTCACGGCTTCACCAAGGAGCACCCGGTCGAGCGGTGGTACCGCGACCTGCGTGCGGTCGGCGTCATGGAGGGCGGCCTCCTCGTCTGAGGGGCTGCCAGGAGGAGACAAGAGCAGATGATCAATCTCGAGACGCCCAGCAAGTTCCGCGGGTTCGTCGCGCAGGCCCATCGGGTCGCTGCCGAGTTCATGCGGGCCAACTCCCGCAAGTACGACCTTGCCGAGCACGAGTATCCCAAGGAGCTCGACATGCTCGCCGCCGTCGTCGACGGCATGGGCGACTCCGGCGAGGGCCAGGGCGCCGGGGCCGCCGGGGTGCGCCGCGCCGCGGAGACCGGCACGGCGGTCCGCAACGGCTCCAACATGGCCTCCGTCCTGTCGGTCGCCGAGACCTGCTGGGGTGACGTCGGGCTCACCCTGTCGCTGCCGCGCCAAGGGCTCGGCAACTCCGCGATCGCCTCGGTCGCCACCGACGAGCAGCTCGAGCGCTTCAAGGGCATGTGGGCGTCGATGGCGATCACCGAGCCCGGCTGCGGCTCGGACTCGGCCGCGATCACGACGACCGCGACCAAGGACGGGGACGTCTACGTCCTCAACGGGGAGAAGATCTACGTCACCTCCGGCGAGCGCAGCGACGCGGTGGTCGTGTGGGCGACGCTCGACAAGGCGCTGGGGCGGGCGGCGATCAAGTCGTTCGTGGTGCCGAAGTCGTTGCCGGGCATCCGGGTCGAGCGGCTGGAGCACAAGCTCGGCATCAAGGCGTCGGACACCGCCACCATCATGCTCGACAACTGCCGTGTGCCCGCCGAGAACCTGCTCGGCGACCCCGAGGTGCACACCGACAAGGGGTTCGCCGGGGTCATGCAGACCTTCGACAACACCCGGCCGCTGGTGGCGGCGATGGCCGTGGGGTGCGCGCGTGCGGCGCTCGAACGCACCCGCGAGATCCTCGAGGACGCGGGGGTCGACATCGACTACGACCGGCCGGTGCTCGCCCAGTCGGCCGCGGCGGCGGCGTACCTCCAGATGGAGGCCGACTGGGAGGCTGCGCATCTCCTCATGCTCACCGCGGCGTGGATGGCCGACAACCGCCTGCCCAACTCCCTCGAGGCGTCGATGGCCAAGGCGAAGGCCGGGCGCGTCTGCAACCAGGTCACGCTGCGCTGTGTGGAGCTGGTGGGCACGTTGGGCTACTCGGAGGACGAGCTCCTCGAGAAGTGGGCGCGCGACTCCAAGATCCTCGACATCTTCGAGGGCACGCAGCAGATCCAGCAGCTCATCATCGCGCGTCGCGTGCTGGGCCTGACGTCGACGGAGCTGCGCTGAGGTGATCGTGCCCGGACCGGTCACGCGGTCATCTGGGTCCGCGTGACCGGTCCGGGCGGATACGCTGGGCCCTGACCGTGCGGGCAACCTGCCCGGCGGACGTGGTCGCCTCCCTGCACCGAACCGGAGCTTGCGCTATGACGACGATCCCCGATCAGGCGTTTGCCGGCGTCGAGCACGACGTCGAGTACGAGGTCACCCGTCTGCTACGCCGCTCTCGCCTGCGCGGGCTGGGCACCATCAACCGGATCCACCCTGACCTGGACTTCGCGTCCTACATGCTGCTCGTGGCCATCGTCGATGCGCGGCCAGGTGGTGGGCACGGCGTCCGCGGTTCCGACCTCGCCGATGCGGTGAGCGTGCACAAGTCGACGGTCAGCCGGGGGATTGCCCAGCTGGAGCAGCTCGGACTCGTGGAGCGCGTGCCGGACCCGACGGACGGTCGGGCCAGGCTCATCTCTCTCACCGAGGTGGCGCGAGAGCGGCTGGCGGAGGTGCGCGCGACTCGACGGGCGCGACTCGCCCGGGCGATCGCCGACTGGACCGAGGACGACCTCGACACCCTCGCGTCGTTGCTGGGCCGCCTCAACACCGGGCTCGAAGCTCCCACGGAGTAGCCGCCCGCCGTACGCTCGCCCCGCCCTCCTCGCGCCGGCCCCGACGGCGATTCGGTGAGGAGATCGGGACGTTCGTGCCGTACGAGCCCGATCTCCTCACCGAATCGCGGGGGCGTCGCGGGTAGGGCGTCGCGGGGTGGGGCGTCGCGGGGTGGGGCCGCACCGCCGGGCGCCAGAGTGCCGAGGATCTGGGAGGGTAGGGGAATGAGCAATCTCGAGAAGCCAGTCATCGAGTTCCCCGAGGGCGACGAGCCGGAGGACCTCGACATCCTCGACATCGTGGAGGGCACCGGCGCCGAGGCCAAGCCCGGCGACTACGTGACCGTGCACTACGTCGGCGTGAAGTTCCGTGACGGCGCGGAGTTCGACGCGTCGTGGAACCGCGGCGAGTCGATCCGGTTCCCGCTGCAGGGTCTGATCCAGGGATGGCAGGAGGGCATCCCCGGGATGAAGGTCGGTGGGCGCCGTCAGCTCACCATCCCGCCGCACAAGGCGTACGGCGCCGCAGGCGGCGGTCACCCGCTGTCGGGCGAGCCGCTGATCTTCGTGATCGACCTGCTCGGCGTCGGCTGAGCAGACGTCTTCCCTGGTCGGGCGCCGTCGCGGCGCCCGACCAGGCCTCACCCGATGCGTGACGCTGGTCGCAGCGTGGCCGAGGCGGCGCGGGTCGAACTGAAGGCCCCGGTACGGTAGGAGCGATGAACACCTTCTCGGGACGTTCGCGGCGTCGTGCCGCCCTCGCACTGTCCGCTGCGACGGTGTCGGTGATCGCCCTCGCGGGGTGCTCGGAGACCGAGGAGCCCGTGCCGGCGCCAGGGCCCGCCACCCCCGCGGCCCCGACCCTCGGGAGTCTCGGAGAGCTGCGCGGCCTGACGATGATCGACACCTCGTGGGAGTCCTACCGCACCGCGAAGGTCACCTCCGTCACCGGCCGGCCCGACGCCCGGGCCGTCGACGTCACGTACGAGGCGAGCGACGCGACGTGCGAGAAGCTGGCCGGATTCGCGCAGCGCCGCACCAAGACTCAGCTCCAGGTGACGATCGTGATCGGGCGCCAGGACGACTGCGAGCCGGGCACCGTGAAGGCCGCCACCACCTCCGTTCCCCTCACCGAGCCGTTGGGCACCCTGGCGCCGGTCGCCTCGCCGTACTCGGAGGAGTCGGTCGCGATCGGCTGAGGTGCCTCACCTCAGGGCGGAGATGAGCTTCGTGACCCGCTTCGGTGAGACCGAGGCCGCGGTACGCAGACGCTGCGCGAAGAGGCTGACCCGCAGCTCTTCGAGTGCCCAGCGAGCCGCCGCCACCGCGTCGGACTGCCGCTCGATGTCAGGAAGCGCTTCGACCGCCTCATAGAACCGTGCCTCGAGGTCCTGGACGATGTGGCGGTTCTCCTCCTCGCCGCGGTCCGTCGCGTGCTGGACCCGGAACGCGGCGGCACGGAGATAGCGAGGCACGTGACGCAGCTGCTCGAGCCCGGTCTCGGACACGAACCCGTCGAAGACCAGCCACGACAGCTGCACCTCGACGTCGCGCACGATCTCCGGCTTGGTCCGGCGGGCCTCGTCGAGCTCGGACCGCAGGGATCCCAGGTCGGAGATCACCCGCTCCACCTCACGCGCCACGGCCGAGGTCTGGGCGTACAGCTCGGAACGCACCTGCTCACGCAGCAGCCCGAACGTCTCGGCGTCGCGGACGACAGCACGGCCGGTGACCGCGTCGATCCCTGCCAGGACGCAGTCGGCCATCAGCAGGGACGTGCTGCGGTACGGCGAACCGGCCAGCACCAGCAGGGTGCGGGTCCCGAGGTCCTTCGACACCTGCGCGGCCGGCGACGGGACGTTCAACGCCAGCAGACGGCGTACGCCCTGCCGCGTCGCGATCTCGGCGTGCCGGGCGGAGGCGAAGACCCGGAGGTCGACGTGGGTGCCGCGGTCGACCAGCGCCGGGTAGGCCGTGACCTCGTGCCCGCGGCTCACCGACGTCACCTCGGTCGGGATCGTGCCGAGGTCCCACGCCATGATGCCGGTGCGCTCGAGGTTGCTCGAGGCCGCGGAGATCGTACGGCCGAGGCGGGGGCGCAACTCGGCTCGCAGCGCGTCCAGATCCTTGCCGCGGGCGATCTCCGCCTCGCCGTCCCGCACCCGGAACGTGACTCTCAGGTGCCGGGGGAGCGAGGCGAGATCGAACGTGCCGGGCGCGACGACATCGCCGTTGAGGGTCCGGATGCCTGCCGACATCGCCTCCGCCACCGGGAGCGTCGTGTCCAGGGGGAGCGCCAGCAGCCGGCGGGCCACATCCGGTGCGGGCACGAGCCGCCGTCGTACGTCCTTTGGGAGCCCGCGCAGCAGTGCCGTCACGAGCTCCTGGCGGTAGCCGGGGACACCCCACAGGAAGGCCGTCTCGTCGAGATCGGCGAGCCGCTCGAGCGGGACGTCGACCGTGACACCGTCGACGTCACTCTCGGGCTCGAAGGCGTACGATAGCGGCAGGTCGATGCCCGCGGACTCCCACGTCGTGGGGTACGCCTCGAGCGCCACGTCACCGGCGTCGTCGCGCACGAGGTCGTCGGGAGTGAGGTCGAGGAGGTCGGGCGTGCGTCGTCGCGCCTTCTTCCACCACGTGTCGAAGTGGCGCACCGAGACGACGTCGGCCCCGACCCGGTTGTCGTAGAACGCGAACAGGGTCTCGTCGTCGACGCGGATGTCGCGTCGGCGGACCCGGTCCTCCAGGCCCTCGATCTCGGCGATGACCTCGGCGTTGTGGGTCCAGAAGGCGTGGTGCGTGCTCCACTCGCCCTGCACAAGCGCGTGCCGGATGAAGAGCTCGCGCGCCACCTCCCGGTCGATCGGCCCGTACGAGACCAGCCGGTCGGCGACGACCGGCACGCCGTACAGGGTGACCCGCTCGTGCGCCATGACCGCCCCTCGGCGCCGCGACCAGTGCGGCTCGGAGTAGGTGCGCTTGAGAAGGTGGGCGCCCTCCCGCTCGATCCACGCGGGCTCGACCTTGGCGACGGTGCGGGCCCACAGCCGCGACGTCTCGACGAGCTCGGCAGCGACGACCCACTGGGGCGGCTTCTTGGCGAGCCCTGATCCGGGGAAGATCGCGAACCTGCCGTTGCGGGCGCCGAGGTAGTCACGGGTCTCGCCCTCGCGCAGGCCGATGTGCGACAGCAGCCCGGCGAGCGCCGCCGCGTGGATGCGGTCGGGGTCGGCAGGAGGTCCGTCGGACTGGCCCAGGTCGAGTCCGAGACCACGGCACTGGTCGCGCAGCATCGCGTGCACGTCCTGCCACTCGCGGATGCGGACGTAGTGCAGGTACTCCTCGCGCACCGTCCGGCGGAAGGCGTTGCCGGACAGCTCACGGCGCTGCTCGCGGAGGTAGTTCCACAGGTTCAGATAGGCGAGGAAGTCCGAGGTCGGGTCGGCGAACCGCGCATGCTTGGTGTCGGCCTGCTGCTGCGCCTCGAGCGGGCGTTCGCGCGGGTCCTGGATGGACAGCGCCGAGACGATGACGAGCATCTCGCGCAGCACCCCGTACGACGAGGCGGCGACCAGCATCCGCGCCAGCCGGGGATCGAGCGGGAACGCGGCGACCTGTCGCCCGACGGTGGTGAGCGAGCTCCGCATGCCCCGTGCGCCGTCGCTCAGCGCCCCGAGCTCCTCGAGGAGGCCGACGCCATCGCGCACCGCGCGGCGGTCGGGCGGGTCGAGGAACGGGAAGTCCTCGACCGGCCCCAGGTCGAGCGAGGCCATCTGCAGCAGCACCGACGCGAGGTTGGTCCGCAGGATCTCCGGGTCGGTGAACTCCGGACGCGACGCGAAGTCCTCCTCCGAGTAGAGCCGGATGCAGATGCCGTCCGACGTGCGCCCGGAACGGCCGGCCCGCTGGCTCGCGCTGGCCTGGGAGATCGGCTCGATCGGCAGCCGCTGCACCTTGAGACGCTGGCTGTAGCGGGAGATGCGGGCAGTCCCGGGGTCGACGACGTAGCGGATGCCGGGGACCGTCAGCGACGTCTCGGCCACGTTGGTGGCGAGTACGATCCGGCGCCCGGTGTGGGGCTCGAAGACCTTGTGCTGCTCGGCCGCGGACAGCCGGCCGTACAACGGGAGGATCTCGGTGCGGCGGAGCTTGCGCTCGCGGAGCATGTCGGCGGTGTCGCGGATCTCGCGCTCCCCGGAGAGGAAGACGAGGACGTCGCCGTCGGACTCCCGGCCCAGCTCGTCGACGGCGTCGCCGATCGCGGCGAGGACGTCGCCGGACCCGGCGTCGGCGCGCTCCGAGGGCGGACGGTAGCGGACCTCGACCGGGTACGTCCGTCCGCTCACCTCGATGATCGGTGCGGGGCTGCCGTCGGGCGCCGCGAAGTGGGCCGCGAAGCGCTCGGGGTCGATGGTCGCGGAGGTGATGACGACCTTGAGGTCGGGACGACGGGGGAGGAGTCGACGGAGGTAGCCGAGCAGGAAGTCGATGGTCAAGGACCGCTCGTGCGCCTCGTCGACCACGATCGTGTCGTAGCGGAGCAGCATCGGGTCGTCGTGGATCTCGGCCAGGAGGACACCGTCGGTCATCACCCGGACGAGCGTGCTGGGACCGGAGCGGTCGTCGAACCGGACGGCGTACCCGACGGTCTCGCCGAGCGTCGTCCGGGTCTCCTCCGCGATCCGGGCGGCGACGCTGCGGGCGGCGATGCGGCGGGGCTGGGTGTGTGCGATGGTCCCGCGGACACCGCGACCGAGGCCGAGCAGGATCTTGGGCAGCTGGGTCGTCTTGCCGGAGCCGGTGGCGCCGGCGACGACGACGACCTGGTGGTCGGCGATGGCGGCCGCGATGTCGTCACGACGCTCGGTGACCGGCAGCTCGGGCGGGAAGTCGAGGTCGGGGACCGACGCCCGGCGAGCGGCCGCCCGTGCCTCCGCCGCGGCCACGTCCTTCTCGACGTCGGCGAGCTGCTCGGTGCGTCGAGCGGCGTCGCGCTGGGACGCTGCGCGGTCGAGCCGTCGCCGGAGCCGTCGCTCGTCGCGCAGCGTCACCTCGCGCAGCCGCGTGCGCAGCTCGCCGACGGTCATCCGAGAACCCCTAGGGAAGGTCGAGTGCGTCCTTGAGCAGGGCGTACCCGACGAACGCGACGATGTCGATCACCGCGTGGGCGATCACCAGCGGCACGATGCGCCCTGTCCGCTGGTACCAGTACCCGAACACGATACCCATCACCGCGTTGCCGATCGCCGGCCCGATCCCCTGATAGAGGTGGTACGAGGCTCGGAGGGCAGCGCTGGCCGCGAGCACCGACCACCGGTTCCACCCCAGCTGGGTCAGCCGCCACATGAGGTATCCGACGACGATGACCTCCTCCAGCACCGAGTTCATGAGGGCGGAGAGGATCAGCACCGGCACGCGCCACCAGTGCTCGTCGAGACCGCTGGGCACGATGGTCGCGGTGATCCCGAGCTCCCGGCCCACGAAGTAGAGGCCGAGCCCGGGGATCCCGATGAGCGCGGCGAGCCCGACGCCCCAGCCGGCGTCACCCGCGGCTGTGCCTCGTCCGATGCCGAGGACGCGACGGGGAGCGTCGCTCGAGCGCACGAGGAGATAGAGGACCAGTGCGACCGGCACCAGGGCGAAGCCGATGCCGAGGAGCTGGTAGGTCAGGTCGAGCCAGGGCCGGTCGCTCCGAGACGAGTTGAGTGTCGCCGACTGGTCGGCCAGCGGTCCACGCGTCAGCTTCGCCACCAGGGAGACCGTGGCGTAGACCGCCGACTGCAGCAGCGACAGCAGCAGGACGATCCAGACCTCGGTGCTCAGCAGCCGCTTCTGCGGCGCCGCTACGGGGTCGGGAGCCGGGACCAGGGGTCCGGGGAACGTGAGCGTCACGGCATCACGGCGTCACAGCCTGCGCGCGGACAGCGTGTCGCAGGAGTTGACGTCGCCCTTCTCGTATCCGGTCATGAACCAGCGCTGACGCTGCTCGGCCGAGCCGTGGGTCCAGCTCTCCGGGTCGACGCGGCCGGTGGCCGACTTCTGGATGCGATCGTCACCCACCGCTGCGGCGGCCGACAGCGCAGACGCGATGTCGGCCTTCGTGAGCGGCTTGATGAGGGTGGTGCCCTGCTCGTCCTGAGTCGTCGCTGCATGGTTGGCCCAGACGCCGGCGAGGCAGTCGGCCATCAGCTCGACCCGGACCGCGCCCGACTTCGCGCCCTGCGGGTCCTCCTGGGAGTACTTGAGGACGCCGAGCAGGTTCTGGACGTGGTGACCGTACTCGTGGGCCACGACGTACATCTGGGCCAGCGCACCGTCGTCGGCGCCGAACCGCGTCGTGAGGTCGTCGAAGAACGACGTGTCGATGTAGACCTGCTCGTCGGACGGGCAGTAGAACGGCCCGACGTCACTGCTCGCCGCGCCGCAGCCCGACTGGGTCTGACCGGAGTAGAGGACGGTGTACGCGTCGCGGTACTGGCGGTTCGCGTCGGCCGGGAGCGCGTCACGCCAGTAGTCCTGGACGCTGTTCACGGTGCCGATCACGCGGCACGTGTCGTCGCGGTTCGCATCGGCCCCGGTCTTGCACTCGGAGAAGTCGGCCTGCGTGCCGGACTGCTCGACCTGAGACGTGTCGAAGGCGCCCGCCGAACCGCCCTGGTCGAACGGGTTGACCCCGAGGAAGGTCGCGATGAGGAACAGGATGATCGAACCCGCACCACCGCCGATGAGCGCGCCACCCCGGTTGGAACCGCCGCTGCGCACCTGGCTCGTGTCGAGACTGGCGCCTTCGTTGAACGTCATGGTCGGAGTGTAGGGCCGGGCGGCCGCACGATCCGGTCGCCGGGGGAGGGCTTCCCCGCCATCGGACTGGGCAGGACTGGCCCGGCTACAGTGCAGCGGTGAGCGAGTTGAGCACCGTCGGCTTCACCGTGCCGTCATCTCTCGGGGGTTCGGACGAGGTGCGTCGACGCGGGTTGCGTCGTATGCGCACGCTCGCCACCGGGCTGCTGGTCGTGGCGGCGGTGATCTATGCGCTGACGCACGGCGAGTCGGGCGCGCTGGGCTACGTCAACGCCGGCGCCGAGGCGGCGATGGTGGGTGCGATCGCGGACTGGTTCGCGGTGACGGCGATCTTCAAGCACCCCATGGGCCTCCCGATCCCGCACACGGCACTGATCCCGCGCCGCAAGGACGCGCTCGGCGAGAGCCTCCAGGAGTTCGTCTCTGACAACTTCCTCAACGAGCCGGTGGTCCGCGAGCGCGTCGAGGCAGCACGGATCAGCCTGCGCGTCGGCAGCTGGCTCGCCGATCCGGTCCACGCTCGGCGCATCGTCGACATCGGGTCGCGGGTCTTGCGTGACGGGCTGTCGCGCATCAGCGACGACGACGTGGCGGCCATCGTCCGCGAGGTCATCGTGCCCCGCCTCAAGGCTGAGCAGCTCAGCCCCGCCGTCGGCCAGGCTCTCGGCGAGATCGTCCGCGACGGCGCCCATCACGGGCTGGTCGACATCGCGGCGGAGGAGATGCACCGCTGGCTCGTCGACAACCAGGAGGCCGTCGAGAGCATGGTCGCCGAGCGGGCCCCCTGGTGGACCCCGCACTGGGTGGACGGAAGGATCTCCACCCGGATGTATCGCGAGGCTCTGTCGTGGGTCGACGACGTCCGTACCGACCCCGACCACAGCGTCCGGCAGTCGCTCGACGCCTTCCTTGTCTCGCTCGCCGGCGACCTGGAGCAGGATCCGGACACCCAGGCCCGGGCCGAGGCTCTCAAGGAGCGGATCCTGTCCCAGCCGCAGGTCGTCGACGTGGCGGTGGCGCTGTGGAGCGGGCTGCGGCACGCCCTCCTCGACTCGCTCGACGAGTCCGCGGGCATGCTGCGCACCCGCATGGTCGCGCTCCTGTGCGAGACGGGCGAGCGCGTCGCCGCCGAGCCCGAGCTCCAGGCTCGCCTGGACCGCATGATGAGCGACACCGCGGCGTTCGTCGTCACCAACTACGGCAGCGAGATCGCCACGGTGATCTCGGAGACGGTGAACCGCTGGGACGGCAAGGAAGCGTCCCGCAAGATCGAGCTGCACGTCGGCCGCGACCTGCAGTTCATCCGGATCAACGGCACCGTGGTCGGCGCTCTGGCGGGCGTCACCATCCACGCGGTCTCGCAGCTGCTCTGACCGGCGACCCACGTAGGGTGAGCGGGTGAGCGAACGCTTCTCCTCCGTCGACGACGTGACCGAGCGGCTCGCTGCCCTCGGCTATCTCGCGTCCACGTCCGTCGCGACCACCGTCTTCCTCGCCGACCGGCTCGACAAGCCGCTGCTCGTCGAGGGGCCCGCGGGCGTCGGCAAGACCGAGCTGGCCCGCGCCGTGGCCGGGGCGACGGGAGCCGGGCTGGTGCGGCTGCAGTGCTACGAGGGCGTCGACGAGGCCCGGGCCCTCTACGAGTGGAACCACGCCAAGCAGCTGCTGCGCATCACCGCCGGTCGCGGCGAGACCTGGGACGCGACCCGCGACGACATCTTCACCGACGAGTTCCTGCTCGCTCGACCCCTGCTCCAGGCCATCCGTTCCGACGAGCCGAGCACTCTGCTGATCGACGAGGTCGACAAGGCCGACCTCGAGATCGAGGGCCTCCTCCTGGAGGTGCTCAGCGACTACGCGATCACGGTGCCTGAGCTGGGGACTCTCACCGCCCGTCACGCGCCGTTCACGGTACTTACCTCCAACGCGACGCGGGAGCTCAGTGAGGCGCTCCGGCGGCGCTGCCTCTTCCTGCACATCGACTTCCCCGAGCCTGAGCTCGAGGAGCGGATCGTCCGTACGCGCGTCCCCGCCGTCGACGAGGCGCTCGCGGTGTCACTGGTGAGGGTGGTCAACGCCCTCCGGCGGATCGACCTGCGCAAGGCGCCGTCGGTGTCGGAGACCATCGACTGGGCCCGGACGCTCCTCGCACTCGGCGCGAACTCGCTCGACGAGGCGGTCGTGGACGAGACGCTGGGCGTCCTGCTGAAGCACACCGACGACGTCGCCCGTGCAAGGGCGCACCTGCAGCTCGACGAGGCGGACGGGCGCAGATGAGCGTCGGGTCGGGAGAGACCGGCTCACTCCCTGGGCGGCTCGTCGCGATGGTGGAGTCGCTGCGCGGCCACGGCATGGTCGTGGGCACCAGCGAGACCGTCGACGCCGCCCGGGTGATGGAGGTGCTGTCGCTCGCCGACCGTGCCCTCCTGCGCGAAGGGCTCGCCGCGGCGTTGCTGCGGCGGTCGGGGCAGCGTCGGGTGTTCGACGCCGTCTTCGACGTCTACTTCCCGGTCGGCGTCGGTGGGCGCGAGTCGGTGCGTGAGGAGACGCAGACCCGCGCGACCGGTGCCGGCGAGGACCGCTCGTCCGAGCCGCCGACGGTTGCGGAGCTTCGTGAGGATCTCGTCGACGCCCTGGCGCGGGGGAGTGGCGGGGCGCTGAACGAGGTCGCCGCGGCCGCGGTCGACGCGCTCGGGGCCGTCCAGGGTGCGGACGGTCCCGGCATGGCAGGATCCGGCTGGTCGGCGCGCCAGACCCTCGAGCAGCTGCGCCCGCAGACCGCGATCGTGAGGGCGCTGGCACGACGGGGGAGCACCGAGGGCTTCGCCGAGCGGCTCGACCGTGACGAGGTGCGCCGCGACGTCGAGCGTTTCCGTGAGCTCGTCCAGTCCGAGGCCAGCCGTCGTACGGCCGAGGTCCGAGGGCGCGAGCGGGTCGCGCGCTATGCCGTCCGGCCCGACGCCAGCCAGGTCGAGTTCCTCGCCGCCAACCGGGCGCAGGTGCTGGAGCTGCGCCGCGCCGTCCAGCCGCTCGCACGGCGCCTGGCCACGCGTCTGTCGGCGCGACGACGACGCCGCAACCGCGGTCAGGTCGACATCCGGCGGACGCTGCGGCGGTCGATGTCGTACGGCGGGGTGCCGCTGCAACCGGTCTTCGAGCACCGGCGCAAGGCCCGGCCCGAGCTGGTGCTGCTCTGCGACGTGTCGGGGTCGGTGGCGGGGTTCGCTGGGTTCACGATGCTTCTGGTGCAGGCGTTGCGCGACCAGTTCAGCAAGGTGCGCGTGTTCGCGTTCGTCAACCACACCGACGAGGTCACCGAGCTCGTCACCTCCGGGGAGTCGGACCCGGCGGCTTTGGCTGAGCGCATCTCGTCGAGCGCGAACGTCGCGCCCTGGCACCCCTCGAGCGATTACGGGCGGGCGCTGCGTTCGTTCGTCAGCCGGTACGGCAACGTCGTCGGTCCCCGTACGAGCGTGCTGATCCTGGGGGACGCCCGCACCAACAACCTGGATCCGGACCTAGACGCGCTGCGTGACGTGGTGGCTCGTGCCCGCCGCACGTTCTGGCTCAATCCCGAGCACGAGAGCCGGTGGGGGCTGGGCGACTCGGTCGCGCCGGCGTACGCGCAGATCGTCGACATGCACGAGTGCCGCACCGTCGATCAGCTCTCGCGGCTCGTCGGCCGGCTGCTGCCGGTCTAGCCCTACGACCCGAGGTGCCACGCGGCAGAGAGGAGACAGAGGTGCGACCGCCGGAGATCCTCCCTGCGCTGCGTGAACGGTTCAGCCCGATGGCGTTCGACCGGAGCCACACCCTCTCCGACCTCGACGTGGAGGCGCTGCTCGAAGCGGCGCGGTGGGCGCCGTCGGCCGGAAACTCCCAGCCCTGGGCGTTCCACCTCCGCCGCCGCTACGAGGCCGGGCACGACCTGCTCGTCGAGCACCTGGCCGCGAGCTCGCGACGCTGGGCGCCGGACGCCAGTGCGCTCGTCGTCAACCTCGCCCGTCACGAGGTGGGCGACAGCGGCCTGCAGTACTCCGAGTTCGCCGAGTACGACCTGGGTCAGGCGGTCGCGCACATGACGATCCAGGCGCACGCGATGGGCTTGGCGTGCCGCCAGTTCCGGGCCTTCGGCCTGGAGGCGCTCGAAGCCTCGCTCGAGGTGGCACCGGGGTGGCGCGTGCTCACGATGACGGCGATCGGTCTCGGCGAGCCGGACCCGTCCACGGAGCGGACGCGCCGGACCATCGGCGAGCTGCGCAGTGAGGGGACGGCCTAGTCGATCGGCTGCGGATCGTGGGGATGGTCGACGTCGGCGAGGAACGCGTGCTCGTAGATCTCGTAGACCAGCGCCGACTTCGCCGCGTTGTACTCCGACATCCGCTGCAGCGAGCGGCCCGACAGGTCGGTCTTGAGCGCTGCGTACGCCGCCCGGTCGTCGCCGGCCCTGCGCAACCAGTCACGGAACAACCGGTGGCGTCGCGGCTCGACGGCGTCGGGCCCGAAGACGTGCAGGTTCACCGCCGGGCGTTCGTGACGGAGCATGCGGTGCCCCTGCCACCACGGCTCTCGCACCCGCAGCACGTAGCCGCGGCGTTCGAGGGCCGGCACGTAGGTGTCCTCGGCCGCCGGGTCGGCGAGGACCAGGTCGACGTCGATGACGGGTTTCGCCGGGAGACCGGGGACCGAGGTGGAGCCGACGTGCTGGAGGTCGAGCTCCCGGCCCTGGAGCGCCTCGCGGATCGACGCAGCGACCCGCTCGAACGTCGCGGGCCACTCTGGGTCGTAGGGCACGACCTCGATCGGACCAGCCGTGCGGGGCTCGCTCCCGGAGACGAAGGCCTGGTCTGTCTCGTGCTGAGTGGGTTGCTCGTACGGGCTCCAGAGCGGGTGAACGGTCACGACGCGAGCGTACGGAACGCCTCGACGAGGAGGATCAGGGCGAGCACGGCGTACACGCACGCGGCCAGCACGCCGAGCGCGGTGCCGGCCCGCCCGCGAGAGTCGAGCGCGCGACCGAGACGCCCGGCGGTGAGGCCGATGACGGTGTCGCAGATCAGGCCCACGACCAGGAACACCGTCCCCAGGGTGAGCATCTGCGCCACGGTGGAGCCGTGCCCGGGGACCACGAAGCCAGGGAGGAACGCCGCGAAGAAGAGGATGACCTTCGGGTTGGTGAGGTTGGTGACGGTCGCCCGGACGAGCACGGTCCCCGTCTGGGGGACGACCTCTGCCTCGGACGTGCTGCGCAGTCCTCGAACAGTGTCGACCGCGAGCCAGATGAGGTAGGCGGCGCCGACGAGCTGGATGACGGTGATGATCTCGGGGTTGAGGCGAAGGAGCGCGGCGAGGCCCAGTGCGGCCGCCACGACGTGGACGACCATGCCGCAGGCCATCCCGAGAGCGGACACCACGCCGGCGCGGGGTCCGTGGCGGAGGGCCACGGCGGCGATGTAGGTGTTGTCGGGGCCCGGCGCGATGGTCACGACGAGCACCGCGACGACGAACGCGGGCAGCACGGCGGGATCTAACATCTCCTTACCGTAACGCTAATGGGCGACATTTCTGTTACGGTTTTCGGGTGCTCACCCTCGCACCCGAGTCCGTCGCCATGCTCGTCAACGAGTGGGGCACGGCGGCCCGCGCCGAGGCGGGCGAGTCCGAGCAGCCGTTCCCCGACGCATCCGAGCTCGGATGGTCGGGGGCCGGCCACGCCGACCTCGTCCGTACGGCCGACCTCCTCCAGCCCGTCTTCGCTGCCGGCACACCCGACGAGCGGGTGCGTCGGCTCGACCGTCTGCTCACCGACGCCGGCGCATCGGTCCGCCTCGGCCTCAGCGACGGGCGCGTCGAGGACCGCTGGGTCGCCGCCCGCCCCGCCGACCGCCTGCTGGTGGCCGCTCTCCGCACCATCCGCGACGTGCTCGCCGACCGTGGTGCCGACGCGATCGGCACCTGTGCTGACGATGAGTGTGTCGACGTGTGGATCGACGGTCCCCGTGGTCGCCCGCGGCGATACTGTTCGGACTATTGCTCAGGTCGTGCCCGCGTGGCCGCCTACCGCAGACGTCAGAGAGAGGAGCGGGCATGAGTGCCCTTCCTGACCCCGTATGGCCCGTGGTCGTGCTCGCTGTTATCCAGCTCGCGGACGCCGTCTTCTGCGTGAAGCCGTTGGCCTTCGTGCGCGATTGCCTCGCCGACGTCCGTTTCCCGCGCCGCTGGTGGCCGGTGCTGACGCCGCTCAAGCTCGCCGCGGCCGCCGGTCTCATCGCCGGGATCTGGATCCCCTACCTCGGGCTGGTGACGACGCTGGCGCTCGTGGGCTACTTCCTCGCCGCGATCACGGCGCACATCCGCGCCCACGACCTCGGTCGCAACCTCTTCCTCAACGCCGTGGGGATGCTCGTGATCTGCGTCGGCGTGGCGTGGTGGTCGTTCGCGTGAGGTACGACGTGCAGGTGGACGTCGAGGCGCCCGCCGAGGTCCTGTGGTCGGTCGTCGCCGATCCGTCGCAGTGGCCGCTGATCTCGGACAGCTTCATCAAGGTGGCCCCGGTGGGAGACGGCGAGCTGGTCGTCGGTCAGCGCTACGTCGTACGGCAGCCAGGCATCCGCTCGATGAGCTGGACCGTGACCGAGGTCGAGGACGGCACGGCCTTCACCTGGCGGTCGTCGGTCCTCGGCATCAGGACCGACGGCATCCACCGGGTGGTGCCGAGAGGCCAGGGGACCTCGCGGCTCGAGCTCGCGATGGAGCAGTCCGGGCCGCTGTCGCGGCTGGTGGCGGCGATGGGAGGGGCCCACTACCGGGCACTGGTCGACCGCGAGGCCGCGACGATGGCCGGTGCCGCCGAGCACCGGGCGCGCGGAGACCGCGGAGACGACGCGTCGCCGACCCGTTGATCTCACCACCCCCCGGCTAGCCTCGTCCGAATGGGTTTCACGCGTTCGACGGCGAGCACCGACCCACTTCTCGGGTCCCGTCTGCACATCGCCGTCAAGGCCGCGATCGCGGCGGCGGTGGCGTGGCAGCTCGGCAACCTCCTGCCGAGCCCGATCGGCGACTACGCCTACTACGCCCCCATGGGTGCGGTGCTCGCCGTCCACCCGAGCGTGGCCGGCTCGGTGCGGGAGTCGGTGCAGATCTTCGTCGCTCTGGTCATGGGCGCAGGCGTCGGCGCCGTGTTCCACGTGCTCCCGGTGCCGGGCTGGGCGGCCATCGGCCTGCTCGTCCTGGTCGCCGTGATCCTCGCCGGCTGGGACCGCCTGGGCGACGGACGCAGCTGGGTCATCACGGCAGCACTGTTCACCTACATCCTGGGCAACATCGACACGTCCGACTTCGTCTCGGGACTCGTTGGTCAGGTGTCCCTGGGGGCAGCGGTCGGACTGGCCCTCACCCTCGCGCTGCCACCTATCCCCGCGCGGATCGCGCGGCGTCACCTCGACTCTGTCGCCGCCGACGTCTCGGAGCAGCTCGAGGGGATGGCGAAGGTCCTGCGGGGGCAGACCGCCGACCCTGAGCAGGCCTGGCTGGAGGTGGCCCGTGAGGTGTTCCCGGACGCGCTCCGGCTGCGCGAGAGCTTTCTCGCGCTCGACGACTCTCTTCGGGGCAACCTTCGTGCCCGCCGGTGGCGCGACCATGTCGGGCGTCGACGGGCCGACGCCGAGGTCGTCGAGCGGGTCGCGGCGCTGGTGGAGAACCTGACGTACATGCTCGGCGAGGTCCAAGCGTCGCCGCGCCCGTGGCTGCGCCTCGGCGGAGAGGCGGCGCAGAGCGTGGCGGACACTCTCGACGAGCTGGCGTCGGTCGTCCGCAGGCTGGTCGGAGACGAACCGATCCAGGGCAGCGACGTCCAGCCGTTGGCGGTGGGCGTCGAGAGACTCTCGGTGCTCGTGCGCGACACGGCGGACCACGGCGAGACCTCCTTCCCGGGAGCCGCCGTCGTGGTGAGCCTTCGCCGCATCCTCGGGGTCCTGCCCGTGCCGGAGTCCGAGGAAGTCGCCTCGCCCATCCCGCCGCTGCGTGCGCCCAGAAGGCGCTGACTGCTCGGGTACGCGGCCCCTGCGCCGGGTGTCATCAGCGACGGGATCGGGGTCCTCGCCGATGTTGTCCGGGGGGCACTGGACAAAACATGAGGGGATCCTCGGATACTGGGGGTGTGCACTCCCATCCTCAGACCGAGATCACGTTCCCCTCCGTGGACGGCCGCCGCCCGACCACCCCGACGGTCCGGGCGATCCTCGCCGACGCTGCGCGCGAGATCGACCCTGAGCTCGCCGCGGACATCGAATCGGCGCACTCGTGGCGCTCCGACTACGTGCCGCTCGTCGGACGCGTGACGGCGGCCTCGGCCGAGTCGTCGAAGGCAGCGCTCGCCCTGGCGCACGGGGGAGTGGCCTCGATGCGCGGCCGGATGGTGGCCGCCGCCCCCTCCGGTGACGTCCCGCTGGAGGAGTGGGGCCCAGAGCCGCGCGCGACGCCGTTGGCGACCGAGGTCGTGCGCGGCACCTCCTCGCCGGTGCGCGAGCTCGCCGTCCCGTACGGCGGGTCGAGCCTGCACGGGGACCGGCTGCGAGAGCAGCTCCGGCGATGGCGTGACGCGGGCGTGGTCGAGGAGTCCTTCGTGACCGCGATCGAGCAGGTGATCGCCCATCCGGAGTGGTTGTCGCTCCCAGGACGCCGGGTGGCCCTGCTCGGCGCCGGCGCGGAGATGGGCCCCTTGGAGCCGTTGGTGGCATGGGGCGCCGACGTCCTCGCCGTCGACAGGTCGTCACCGTCCATCTGGGACCGGGTCCGCTCCCTGGCCGAGAGCGGGGCCGGGACGGTCGCGCACCCGGTGGGGCCGGACGGTGCGCCGGGCGCGGACCTGGTCACGCAGACCGGAGACGTGCTGGCCTGGCTCCGGACCCGGGCGGCGGGCAGTGCGCTGGTCGTCGGCATGTACGCCTACGCCGACGGGGGTGCCCACGTCGCCGTCACCGCGGCGGCCGACGTCGTCGCGACGCGGCTCACCGACGACGACCCGGACACCGCCCTCGCCTATCTGGCGACGCCGACGGACGCGTTCGTCGTCCCCCGGGACGTCGTCCAGGCGAGCGCTCGCGCGTACCAGGACCGCGGGCCCGTCCGCTGGTTGCAGGCCCCGTTGCGCGTCGTGAGCCGAGGAAGGCTCTTCGTGCCCAACTACTCCACCGTCCTTCCCGACGGCACCGGCGTGGCCGACATCCTCGTCCCGCAACAGGGCCCCAACTACGCGATGGCGAAGCGGATCCAGCGCTGGCGCGGCGTCGTCGCCGAGGACTGCGGCCAGCGGGTGTCCTTCAACGTCGCCCCGGCGACGTGGACACGGTCGGTGACCAAGAACCGGTTGCTCGCAGCCGCCTACGGCGGCGCACGGCACTTCGGCGTGGAGATCTTCGAGCCGGCGACCACCCGCGTGCTGATGGCGGCACTCCTCGTCCACGACCTCCACGCGGCGACCGAAGCGCGGGAGCATCCCGAGCAGCTGTTCACCGACGGAGCAGCGCACGGTGGCCTGTGGAGGGTCGGGTACGAGCCGCGTTCGGCCCTCGGCGTCGCCGCCGTGGGAGGCCTTCCGTCGATGGTGCGCCGAGCCTGAGAGCGCCGCCGAGAAGCGGGTCCGCCTGGCCTTCCGATCGCGTACGGTATCGCCGTGAGCGATCAGTGGTCCGGCCCGCCGTCCAACGACGGCCCGCAGCCCCCGTACCCCCAGCAGCCGCCGCAGGGACAGCCCCCGTACGGTCAGCAGCCCCCGTACGGTCAACCCCAGCAGCCGTACGGCCAGCAGCCCACCTACGGTCAGCAGCCGCCGTACCAGCAACCGACCTACGGCCAGCAGCAGTACGGCCAGGGCCAGCAGTCCTACCAGGGGCAGGCGCCGTACGGCCAGGGCCAGCCGCCCTACGGTCAGCAGCCGCAGTACCTCCCGCCCAACGCGCCGCAGGGCGGCAAGAAGGGCACCGGCAGGCTCATCGCCATCATCGGCGGCGTGGTCGCTGTCGCCGCAATCATCGGCGTCGCGTTCTTCCTGATGCGAGACGGTGGTGGAGGCGCCAGCGCGTCGACGCCGGAGGATGCCACGCAGAGCTTCATCGACGCCATCAAGGACCGTGACTGCGACGCCATCGTCGCCGTGACGACCGACAACTTCCGCGACGGGGAGGGCGCCGACAAGTGCAAGAAGGCGCTCGAGAAGGAGGGCGACGGCGAGGGCGGCATGCTCGACGCGCTCCAGGCAGCGACGTTCGACGTCAAGGACACCACGATCGACGGCGACAAGGCCACGGTGGCGGTCGCGCTCACGCTGGCCGGCACGCCCGTCGACCAGACGCTCCAGCTCGTCAAGGACGGCTCGACCTGGAAGGTCGACGACATCGCCATGGACGCGGGAAGCAGGCCGGAGATGCCGGACGTGCCTGACATCCCTGACCTGAACCTCGTCACGCCGCCCACCCCCTGACACGCAGGTCGTGCGGCGCGAGTGCGTCGCACGACCTGGCGATCGCGGTGGCGTGGCGTGGCGTGGTTCAGGGAACCGGTCGCAGACGTGCCTTCCAGGCTGCCGCCTCTGCGCCGTCACGCCAGACCTCCCCGTGTCCCGGCAGCACCGTACGCATCCCGCTCGCGCCGATCGCGTCGAGCGACTGCAGCGCCTGCTCGGCGTCGTGAGTTCCGGCCTGGGCGACGATGCACGGACCGGTCCTGCCGGTGTACGGGTCGAGCGTCACGAGCGCGTCGCCGGTGATCACCGCGTCGTGGTCGGGGAGGACGATCGCGACGTGCCCGTCGGTGTGCCCCGGCGTCGGCACGATCGTGAGGACGTCCCCGAACGGCATGGGGTCGTCGTAGACCCCCGGTGCGTCCACGCCCTGCACCCACAGCGCCCCTGCGCCCACCAGCGACGCCAGGTGGGGGAGCGAGCGGGGGTGACGGATCGGGTAGGTGAGGCGTGGCCGTCCCGGCTCGTACCGGTAGGGGTGCTCGGCGATCCGCTGGTCTCCGCGGTGCACCCAGACCTGCGCGCCGGACTTCTCGAGCCTGCGGGCGATGCCCACGTGGTCGAAGTGGCCGTGCGTCAGGAGGACGTGCCGCACGTCGTCGGGGGTCCGGCCCAGGGCCTTCAGCGCCTCGGCAAGATCGGACCAGAAGGCTGGCAGCCCGGCGTCGACCAGCAGGATCTGGTCGTCGGTCTCCACGAGGTAGCAGGCCGTGGAGCCGCGCGCCAGGCGGTGCACGCCTGGCACGATGTCGAGGGTGTGCATGGCAACCTCCCAGGTCGGCTCGGGATCGTCCGTTCCTGCGGTGGTACCCGAATGCGGCTGCTTCCCACGTCCTCCGCACGACGCCGCGGCGGGCTTAGGCTGCTGGTGTGATCGGCCGACGGCACCATCTGGTGATCGACGCCACCGACCCGCAGGTCGCGGCGGCGTTCTGGTCTGCCGTGCTCGGCGACCCCGTGACCTACGACGACGGTGACTTCGTCGTCGTGTCCGCGGACGAGGAGACATCGGGCATGGCGTTCCAGCGCGCGGCGGACCTGCCGGACCCGACCTGGCCGGACCCTGCCGTCCCGCAGCAGATGCACGTGGACGTCATGGTGGAGGACGTCGCTGCCGCGGGCGCGCGTGTCGTCGCCCTGGGGGCGCACCACCTGGAGGACGACGTCTACGCCGACCCGGCTGGTCACCCGTTCTGTCTCATCCGCCGACCAAGATGGGCGCCGCCGCTCGACGCGGGGTGAGGGGACGTCCTACGGCAGGGTGAGGCGGATCCCGGCGTCCTCGGCGGTCATCGCATCGCGGAGGGCGTGCGTCCGTTCGAGGTCGCCCTCGGCCGTCCATCTGCTGGTGAAGTCGACGCGGGCGGTCCACTTCCGCGCGAAGCTCAGCGCGGCGTACAGGCCGGCGAAGTTCTCGTTGTGCGTGGCGCCCTTGAGTGCGGAGAGGTAGTTCAGCCGATAGACGGTCGGGATGACGATCCGGACCTCTCCTGAGCCGTGGAGCTCGGCGTTCATCATCACCCGCGCGATGCGGCCGTTGCCGTCGGCGAAGGGATGGACCTCGCTGACCATGAACATCACGTAGACAGCGCGCGCCCACGGCGACACCAGGCGTGATCCGACCTCGTACCCCCGCCGCAGCGTGCCCTCGACCAGCTCCGGTGCGACGAAGTGCGTCTCCCCGGCACGGTTCGCCTGCGTCTTGAACTTCCCCGGCCCCACCAGCGGACGGCCGCCCATCAGCACGGCGTGGCGTTCCCGGAGGAGGGTGAGGAGCTCCTGGTCGGTGGCGGGCCTGCGACGCATCTCGGCATCGGACGACGTCAGACGATAGGTGCCCAGGATGTCGTGGGCGTCCTCGGGGCGCTGCTCAGGGACCACGTCGTCGAAGATGATGTCGGCTGCCTCGTCGAGGGTGAACTCCGTGCCCTCGATGTAGTTCGAGAAGTAGGCCTCGTAGAAGGGCAGCAGCGTCCGCCGGCCGCGGTCGGCGGGCATGGCGGTGACGAGGTCGGGCGGTTGGCCGTCGAGGTAGTCGACGAGACGGCCGAAGATGTCCACGCGACGACGGTCGAACGCCTGGCCGGCGGCGCGCCCGATGAGCTCCGGCGTCTGCAGGATCGCCGTCGGGTGAGTGTTCATGGACGCCCCGACCAGACGGTTCAACAGGTCGCACTCCGCCAGTCGACCGAGGAATGGCGCCAGCTCGCGGGCCTGCTCGCGGATCTCGTTCAGGCCGTCCTCGCCCCGGTCTCGGCAGAGGTCATCGATCCACAGCTCGACCTGCGCGCGCGTGAGTGTCCGCGGTGGCCTGCCTGACGCCGGCCGGGTCGGTGCCAGGTTCTCGAGGAGGCTTCGGGCCGGGCCGGCGAGCCACAGGCCGTCGGGCAGCGCGATGTCACCGGGCATCGGCCCGCTTCCGTGGCGCGGCTCGACCACCACGCCGGCAAGCTTCAGAGGCCGCGTCCGGCGATGCGTCACGAAGAGGAACCCGTCCACCGCCACGCCTCCGTGACGTGCCGAGCGGTCGGTGATGACGGCGCCGGGCAGCTTGTGGGCGACGATCTCCCACAGCCGCTCGCGCACGACGTCCTCGGCTGGCTTGCTCAGGTCGCTGACGTACACGCCGGATCCGACCTTGACCAGCCGTCCGGCGGCGCGTGCGCGGGAGATGCGGTCCTTGTGGTGTACATCGCTGTACACGACAGTGGGGAAGCCGTCGTTCATCGCCGGTCCTCTCGTGACATCGGTGTACAACACCGTACGCCCCGTCTGCGACATTTTGCCGCCCTCGCATGACTGAAAGTCACGAATCCTCGCGCTGCACGCGAGAATATGCCGGTTTCGCGACGTGTTCGCGCGGACGATATCCTCGCTAGCGTGAGAGAGCGCGCGGACCTGTTGATGCCGTTCCTCGCGTTGTTGCTGGGCGCGGTCGTCGGGGCACTGACGTCAGTGCTCCAGACGGGCCTCGACTTCCCTTGGCTGGCGCTCGTCAATGCGGTCAGTCCGTGGCTGACGACGGCGTTCGTGGCGGGAGCCCTGCAGTCGCGGTTGCGAACGGCGGTGTGGACCGGACTCCTCGCGACCCTCGTGCAGGTCGTCGCCTACTACGCCGTGGCAGAGCTGCGGGGTTACGACGCCTCCGTGTACTACCTGGTGTTCTGGTCGCTCTGCGCCGTCGTCGGCGGCCCTGTGTTCGGAGGGGTCGGACACGCGTGGCGTCACGCCTCTCCGGCAGGCCCCGGAGCCGCGGCCCTGCCGGCTGCGTTCTTGAGCGAAGCCGTGGTGACCTACTGGATCGTGCTCGGATACAGGTCGAGCGCCGTGCTGTTCGGCGCCGTTGCCGTGGTGCTCGCCGTGAGTCTCGGGGCGTACCGCCACCAGTACCGTCCGATGCTGCGTTGGATCGGCCCTGCCCTGCTCGCGGGGTTGGCGGGCACCGCAGGTCTCGCGCTGCTCGTCTGACCTCCGAAGGCGGGACGATGAGTTGTCGCCGTGCCGTCGGTCCCTGGCTTGGCACAGCACACGACACAAAGGTGGGGATTCGATGTCGCATGCCAGCTCGATCGTCTCGATGGGTGTCTCGGTGGACGGATTCATCGCCGACCGCGAGGGCGGGTTCGCGTGGACGGCTCCGATCGACGAGCTGTTTCGATTCCATCTCGAGGAGGTGGGGAAGCTCGGCGGCTACCTGCTGGGGCGCAGGCTCTACGAGAACATGCTCGTCTGGGAGAACGACCCGTCGATGCGCAGCACCGAGGCCGGGGCCGAGTTCGCCGACGTCTGGTGCGCTCTTCCGAAGGTGGTGTTCAGCCGCACGCTCGACCACGTTCAGGGCAACGCCCGACTCGCCGAGGCGTCGGTGGCCGACGAGATCAAGGCCGCCCTCGCCGCCACCGACAAGGACGTGTCGATCGGCGGAGCCGACCTCGCCGGGGCAGCTCTCGAGCTCGACCTCGTGGACGAGGTGCGCATGTTCCGCTACCCCGTGATCGTCGGCGGAGGCACGCCGTTCCTGCCGCCGGTCACCCATGACATTGAGCTGGACCTCCTGGAGACCCGGACGTTCGGATCTCGGGTGATCTACGAACGCTACGGGCGTGCCCGCGACGCGGCGTGAGGTGGATCGAGACGAACACCGTCGTCCCACGGAGCGCGCTTCTGGAACATGATGTCGTCGCGCCATCGCCCATCGATGTGGATGTGTCCTCGCGACACGCCCACCCTCGTGAACCCGTTCTTCTCCAGCACCCGGCACGATGCGGCGTTCTCTTCACGCGCAAACGCGTCGACACGGTGCAGGCCCAGAGGGCCGAAGGCGATCTCCACGGCGCGCGCGGTCGCCTGAGTGGCGATGCCGCGGCCGCTGTAGGGTCGGGCGACCCAGTAGCCCAGCGAACAGCTGCGAAACGGTCCGCGGACGATGCCGTTCAGACTCACTCGCCCGACCAGACGTCCTCCCTCGAGAACCACTCCTGACCACATGCGTCCCTCCGCACACTCGCGCACGGTCGCTCGCGCAGCGTCGGCCTGGCCGTCGTCGGTGTAGAAGACATCGGGACGCTGCGGGTCCCAGTGCGTGAGGAAGTCGCGATCACCTCGGTACAGATCGGCGAGATGCGGGCTGTCATGGACAGTGAGCGCGCGGATCGAGATCTCGGTCATGACGAGAAGTACATCGTGCTGCGGAGTCGCGGAGCGGGCCGAGCCCGTCCCCGTCCCAGGAAAAGCGAAAACCCCTGGTATCCCAGGGGTTTCGATCTCGCTGTGTGAGTGTCCGAGGGGGGACTTGAACCCCCATGCCCTAATACGGGCACTAGCACCTCAAGCTAGCGCGTCTACCTATTCCGCCACCCGGACAGGGTTGGTGACCGGCGTCGTGCGTCGTTCACCGTGCGTCAGAACTCTAGCAAACACCCGCCGCTCAACCCCAAACCGGGGGGCGCCCGTTGGCCGCCGCCCGCCCTGGCCAGGCAGGATGGGGGAATGACCGCCGGTGACCAGCGTGAGACCCCCGTCCTCGATCCTGCTGCGGAGGTCGTCGAGATCTGCCGGAACCTGATCCGGATCGACACGACGAACACCGGCGACAACACCGGTCCGGGGGAGCGGAAGGCCGCAGAGTACGTCGCCGAGCTGCTGGCCGAGGTGGGGCTGGAGTCCGAGATCGTCGAGCTGTCGCCGGGCCGGACGAACGTGCTGGCACGGTGGGAGGGCAGCGACTCCACCCTGCCGCCGCTGCTCGTCCACGGGCACCTCGACGTGGTCCCGGCTCAGGCGTCCGACTGGTCGTACGACCCGTTCGCCGGTGAGATCGTCGACGGCTACCTGTACGGCCGCGGCGCGGTCGACATGAAGGACTTCGACGCGATGGTGCTGTCGGTCGTCCGGGCACGTCGCCGCGCGGGCACGCCGCCACGACGGACGATCGTGCTCGCGTTCACGGCCGACGAGGAAGCGGGCTCCGTCCACGGAGCCCACAAGATCGTCGACCACCACGCCGATCTCGTCGCCGACTGCACCGAGGCGATCGGAGAGGTCGGCGGGTTCTCGACGCACATCGGCGGCAAGCGCCTCTATCTGCTGGAGGCGGGGGAGAAGGGGCTCGCCTGGATGCGCCTCTCCGCTCAGGGCACCGCGGGGCACGGGTCGATGGTGCACGACGACAACGCCGTGACGGCCGTCGCTCGTGCCGTCGCCGCGATCGGCGACCACGACTGGCCGTACGAGCCGGGCCCCTCGATGCAGGCGCTGATGGCGAAGGTCCGCGACCTGACCTCGGCGACCGATGCCTCGATGGAGGAGCTGCTCGCGGAGTTCGGACCCGCCGCCCGCATGGTCCGCGCCGGCATGTGCAACATCAGCAACCCGACGATGCTCGAGGCCGGGTACAAGGTCAACGTCATCCCCGGTGAGGCGGCGGCCCACGTGGACGGGCGGTTCCTCCCAGGCCAGGAGGAGGCGTTCCTCGCCCAGGTGCAGGCGCTGGCCGGCGACGCGGTCAGGATCGATCCCGTCACGGTGCAACCCGGTCTGGAGTACCCGTTCAGCGGCGACCTCGTCGACGCGATGACCGTGGCGCTCCATGCCGAGGACCCCGAGGCGCACGTCGCCCCGTACCTCATGTCGGGGGGCACCGACGCGAAGGCGTGGCACCGGCTCGGGATCCGCTCGTACGGGTTCACGCCGCTGCGCCTGCCGGCTGACCTCGACTTCACCGCCCTCTTCCACGGAGTCGACGAGCGGGTGCCGACCGACGCGCTGGAGTTCGGGGCGCGGGTGTTCGACCGGCTGCTCGACCTGGCCTAGCGGCGGGCTGGCTGGTCAGAGGGTGCTGCGGACGCGGATGATGCGTCGTCGTAGCGTCACGCGCCGCCGCCCGTCGGGGAAGAGGCGCAGCCGGGCGAGCTCCCAGCCCTGGTGCTCGGCGGCGTCGACCAGCAGACGGCGCACGGCCTGACGGGACTCCGTGCGCGGCAACCAGAACCGCTGGAACTCGTACTCCGTCACACCGCCTCCATCACACCGTCTCGATCGACACGTCCTCGAGCGCCTCGACGATCTCGTCCGGGAGCGAGACCTCCTCGACCGAGAGCGCTGCCTTCAATTGTGCCGCCGTCCTGGGACCGATGAGGGCGCTGGCGACGGCGGGGCGGTCGCGGACCCACGCCAGCGCCACCTCGAGCGGAGCGAGCTGCAGGCCCTCGGCGGCTCGGCAGACCGCCTCCACGACCTGGCGGCAGCCCGCATCGAGATAGGGCTCGACGAATCCCGACAGGTGGTCGGAGGCCGCGCGCGAGTCCGCCGGGATGCCGAAGCGGTACTTGCCGGTCAGCACCCCGCGCCCGAGCGGTGACCACGCGAGCAGACCGACGCCGAGCGCCACCGACGCCGGGACGACCTCACGCTCGGCCTGACGCGCGAGGAGCGAGTACTCCACCTCCGTCGCCACGATCGGCGCGCTGGCCTCACGCAGCGCCTGACGCGTGTGCGCGTACGCCGTCTGCCAGCCGGTGTAGTTCGCGACGCCGACGTATCGGGTGCGCCCGGTGGCGACGGCGTGGTCGAGGGCCGACAAGGTCTCCTCGGGCGGGACTCGGGGGTCCCAGCCCTGGACGAGCCACAGGTCGAGGTGGTCGACGTGGAGGCGAGCGAGGGAGTGGTCGAGGGCCGAGAGCATCGCGCCGCGCGACGTCCCGCAGCGTCCGGGAGCGATGCTGGAGCCGGCTTTGGAGACCAGCACCACGTCGTCTCGGCGGACCTCACCGAGCAGCTCACCCAGGAGGGTCTCGCTCGCCCCGGCGCCGTACGAGGCCGCCGTGTCGATGAGCGTCCCACCGGCCTCGAGGAACAGGCGAAGGATGTCAGCGGCCTCGTGCTCGTCGGTGTCACGCCCCCACGAGGCCGTGCCGAGACCGAGCCTCGAGACGGCGAGTCCGCTGCCTCCCACGAAGCGTTCTTGCATGTCTCTCCTCGGGTGAAGGCCCGCGCCGGACCCATGTCGGAAGGCTAGTCGAGGCCGCGGGTCGCGTGCCGCTAGGCTCGCCCTGCGCCGAGCACGTCGATGAAGGGGAGCAGAGCATGAGGCTGGGAGTCAATGTCGGCTACGTCGCCGGGCCCGACGTCGCGGAGCGGGTGGAGACGGCCGTGTACGCCGAGTCGCTCGGCTACTCCTCGGCCTGGGCCGCGGAGGCCTACGGCTCCGACGTGCCCACGCTCCTGTCGTGGATCGGGGCGCGCACGACGACCCTCGAGCTCGGCTCCGCGATCCTCCAGATCCCCGCTCGCACGCCCGCGATGACGGCGATGACCGCGGCCACGCTCGACCGCCTGTCCGAGGGCCGGGTGCGCCTGGGCCTCGGTGTCTCCGGACCTCAGGTGTCGGAGGGGTGGCACGGGGTCAAGTTCGACAAGCCGCTCGGCCGGACCCGGGAGTACGTCGAGATCGTCCGTACGATCCTCGCCCGCGAGGAGCCGCTCAACTATGCCGGTGAGCACTTCACGCTCCCGCTGCCCGACGGCCCCGGCAAGCCGCTCAAGATCATGCTCCACCCGTATCGCTCGGACATCCCGATCTATCTCGCGGCCGTCGGCCCCAAGAACCTCGAGCTCGCCGGCGAGATCGCCGACGGCTGGCTGGCGATCTTCTTCAACCCCGAGCAGGCGGCGGTCTCCACCGACCACCTCCGCGCCGGGCGGGAGAAGGCCGGGAAGACCCTGGACGGCTTCGACATCGTCCCGACCGTCCCCGTCGTCATCGGGGACGACCTGGAGAAGTGCGCCGACATGGTGCGGGCCTACACCGCGCTGTACGTCGGCGGCATGGGCAGCCGCAAGCAGAACTTCTACAACGCCCTGGCACGACGGATGGGGTTCGAGGACGCCGCCCAGAAGATCCAGGACCTCTACCTCGACAAGAAGCAGGCCGAGGCCGCGGCCGCGGTGCCGTTCGAGCTCGTCGACCAGACCTCCCTCATCGGACCCAAGGAGCGCATCGCCGAGCGTCTCCACGCGTACGCCGACGCCGGCGTCACGACGCTCGCGATCGCGACCTTCGGCAGCACGCACGACGAGCGGGCCGACGTCCTCCGTACCGTCTCCGACGCTCTCGACGCATCGGGGCTCGGCTCTTGATGGACCTGCTGCAGGCACTCGTCCTCGGGCTGATCCAGGGCCTCACCGAGTTCCTCCCCATCTCATCGTCCGGCCACCTCGCGATCTTCCCGAAGTTCTTCGGGTGGGAGGACCCGGGCGCCGCCTTCACCGCCGTCGTCCAGATCGGCACCGAGCTCGCGGTCGTCCTCTACTTCTGGCGCGACATCACGACCATCGCCGGCGGCTGGCTGCGGGGTCTCGTCAAGCGCGAGGCGCGCACGACCCTCGAGTGGCGCATGGGCTGGTTCGTGATCGTCGGATCTCTCCCGATCGTCATCCTCGGCATCGCGCTCAAGGACGTCATCGAGCACGAGTTCCGCAACCTCTGGGTGATCGCGACGATGCTCATCGTGATGGGCATCGTCCTCGGGATCTGCGACCGCTTCGGACGCCAGGAGCGCGAGATCGCCGACCTCAACGCCAAGCACGCCGTGCTCTTCGGTCTCGCCCAGGCGATGGCGCTGATCCCCGGCGTCTCTCGCTCGGGTGCCACCATCAGCATGGGGCGTGCGCTCGGCTACGACCGTGCCGCGGCGACGCGCTACGCATTCCTGCTCGCGATCCCGGCGGTCGTCGGCGCGGGGCTGTTCCAGCTGCCCGAGATCCCCGGCGGCGAGAACGCGTACGGCGTGGGTCCGACGATCCTGGCGACCGTGGTCTCGTTCGTGGTCGGCATCTCGGTGATCCACTGGCTCCTGCAGTACGTCAGCAAGCACTCCTACACGCCGTTCGTGATCTATCGGATCGGACTCGGAGGCCTGGTGCTGGCGCTGCTGGCCACCGGGGTGATCACGGCCGGGACGGCGGTCGGCTAGTCGTCACGGGGCGTCGGCATGCAGACGTTGCGTGCCGACGACCTTGACCAGCTGCAGCAGCTCGGCGTCGCGCGAGCCTGGCGCGGCGGAGTAGACGATCACGGTCTGGTCGGTCTCCGCGATCTCCAACGCGTCGCAGTCGAGCGTGACTGCGCCGACGCTCGGATGAGTGATGGTCTTGCGGTGACTGCGCCACACCTGCGACGGAGCCTCGTCCCACAGGCGAACGAACTCGTCGCTGTGGGCGCGCAGCTCGGCCACGAGGCGGCGCAGATCGGGATCGTCGGGATACTTCGCGGCGGCCGCGCGCAGGGAGGCCACGGAGCGTGCGTCGGTGCGCGCCGCCTCCTCGGCGGAGACCGACACACGGCTCGGCTCCCCAAGGAAGCGCTGACGGACGATGTTGCGCTCTGCTGCCGGGAGGGCCGAGAAGTCTCCGAGCAGGGCTGCGGCCAGCGGGTTCCACGCCAGCACGTCGGACTTCGCGCTCACCACGACGGCCGGCTGGTCGTCGAGGCGTTCGAGCAGGCGCAGGATGCTGGCGCGCACGAGCATCGGCACGTGGCCCTCACGCGGCGCCGCGGCGTCTGCGAGGTCGAACATCTCTCGCCGCTCGTCGTCGCTCATGCGCAGCGCCTGGGCGAGCGATGCCAGCACGGACGGCGAGGGGTGTGCGCCGCGACCCTGCTCGATCCGCGTCACGTAGTCGACGCTCACCCCGGCGAGCACGGCGACCTCCTCTCGCCGAAGACCTGCGACCCGTCGGCGGGATCCTTCGGGCAGACCGACATCCTCGGGGGCGATCCTGCTGCGCGCGCGTACGAGGAGGCGGCCGAGCTCTTGGCGATCCACCTCCTCAGCCTGGCACGCGGAGGTGGCCGCCACCACGGCACAGCGTGGTACGGGGAGTACCAGGACGACGTGGTCCTGGCACGCCCGTCGCACCGACCGCCAGGCTCGCTCCATGACGACAACGAGAACAACCACGACGGCCCTGGTCACCGGGGCGAACAAAGGAATCGGCTACGAGACCGTGCGCCAGCTCGCCGGACTGGGTTGGACGGTCTGGCTCGGTGCCCGTGACACCGAGCTCGGCAGCAAGGCCGCCGACGCCCTCCGAGGCGACGGCCTCGACGTACGACCCGTGACGCTCGACGTCACCGACGACGCGTCGGTGGCTGCGGCAGCGACGACGGTCGAGAACAGTGGGACAGGCCTCGACGTCCTGGTGAACAACGCGGGGATCGCCGGCTCCTTGCACGCCCCGGCTGACACGGTGGCGACCGATTTCCTCGCCGTCTACGGTGTCAACCTCCTGGGGCCGGTGCGCGTCACCCACGCTCTCCTCCCGCTTCTGCGCGGCTCGCCGCACCCGCGGATCGTCAACGTCTCGAGCGGCATGGGGTCGTTCGGGATCACCGGCGACCCGGCGAGGCCCGAGTACGGCTTCTACGGTCTCGTGTACCCCTCGTCGAAGGCTGCGCTCAACATGGTCACGACCATGTACGCCAGGGGCCTGCCCGGGATCGCGGTGAACTCGGCCGACCCCGGCTACACGGCCACACACCTGAACGGACACTCCGGCACGCAGACGGTCGAGGAGGGCGCGCTCGCCAGCGTGCGGGCGGCGACGGTCGATCCGGAGGGCCCGACCGGGGTGTTCTTCGGCCGTGACGGCTTCCTGCCCTGGTGAGGTCAGGCTCAGCGCGATCGAGGCGACTCGCGTCGATGTGTGGCGTCAGAGCCAGCCCGAGCGCTTGAACGCTCGCCAGAGGACGAGGACGAGCCCGGCCATCACCACGAGCGTGAGGGGGTAGCCGAGCGACCAGCCCAGCTCGGGCATGTCCCGGAAGTTCATCCCGTAGATGCCGGCGACGAGGGTCGGCACGGCCGCCATCGCGGCATACGCGGCGAGCTTGCGCATGTCGTCGTTCTGCTGGATCGAGATCTGGGTGGCACGGGCCTGCATCGCGTTGTCGAGCAGGCTGTCGAGAGTGTCCATCGTGCCCCGCGCATGGACGAGGTGGTCGGCGATGTCGCGGAAGTAGACCCCCATCCCCTCCGGGATCGTCCATTTGGCGTGGCCCTCGAGAAGCGCCTCGAGCGGAGCGTGGATCGGCGCGACGGCCTTCCGGAACTCGAGCAGCTCCCGCTTCAGCGGGTAGACCCGCCCGGTCGTGCCTGGGGCTGCCTCGGAGAACACGGCTTCCTCGATCTCCTCGACGTCCGAGGTCAGCTGCTCGGCGATGAGCTCGTACTCGTCGACCACCGCGTCGACCACGTGGTACGCGGCGGCGACGGCACCGAACTTGAACAGCTCCGGCTGCTTCGCTGCCCGGTCTCGGATGCTGTCGAGGCGTGGCCACGTCCCGTGCCGGACGGTGATGGCGTAGTGCGCTCCGATGAACATCGAGATCTCGCTGAGCAAGACCTCGCTCGTCTCGGTGTCGTACTCCAGCGATCGCAGTGCCAGGAATGCCGAGCCCTCGTAGATGTCGATCTTGGGGCGCTGGTGCGCGGCGACGGCGTCCTCGACAGCGAGGGGGTGGAGCGAGAAGATCCGTTGGAGGTCCGTGAACTCTCCGTACGTCGGGTCCTCGAGGAGGACCCACACGAAGTCTGCCGGACCTGTCAGGGTCGCGGCGAGCTCGCTGAGCCCGTCGAGCGTCGTGCTGACCTGGACGGGCGTGAGGTCGCGATAGGCGGCGCAGTCCAGGATCACACCGTCATTGTGCCCCGCGGCGGCGTCGCGGGCCGACTACGCTCGGGGCGTGCCGACCCTGATCCTCGTCCGTCACGGACGTACCGCCGCCAACGCCGGCGGCGTGCTCGCCGGACGCAGCCGAGGTGTCGGACTCGACGACGTCGGTCTCGAGCAGGCCCGTGCGGTCGCCGACCGGCTGTCCGTCATTCCTCTCGCCCGCCTCGTCAGCAGCCCGCTCCTGCGGACGATGCAGACGGCGCGCCGGATCGCCGACGCGCAGAAGGAGAACGTCCAGGTCCGGCGGGAGGCCGGGCTGGTCGAGTGCGGCTACGGACGGTGGACCGGCAAGAAGATCGTCGATCTCGCGCGCGAGCCGTTGTGGGCGACGGTTCAGCAGCAGCCGAGCGCGGTCGAGTTCCCCGGCGGAGAGCGTCTCGCCGACGTCTCGGCCCGGGCGGTGGAGGCGGTCCGGCGGATCGATCGACGCGTCGAGCGGCGTCACGGTCCCGGGGCCGTGTGGGCTGCTGCGAGCCACGGCGACGTGATCAAGGCCGTGCTGGCGGACGCCCTCGGTCTCCACCTCGACCAGTTCCAGCGGATCGCGGTGGCCCCAGGATCGGTCAGCGTCATCACCTATGGCTCTCACCGCCCGAGCGTGCGCCACGTCAACGACCTCGGATCCGACCTCAGCGGGCTCGCCCCGGCCGCGGGGGGAGACCGCCCGACCGGCGACGCGCCGGTCGGGGGAGGTGCCTGACCGTGCGCATCCCGCGGGGCAGGAGTCGCCGCCACCCAGGCCCCTGTCTAGGCTCGGTCCCATGCTGATCCACCGGTTCGAACGCCCACGGCGTTTCGTCGCGGGCACGGTCGGTGCCCCCGGTGAGCGGACCTTCTTCCTCCAGGCCAGCGACGGTGGTCGCGTGACGTCGGTCGCCCTCGAGAAGGAGCAGGTCCTGGTGCTCGCCGAGCGCCTCGAGGCGCTCCTCGTCGAGGTCGGAGGCGACGCAGGATCGGGCACGGCCCCCGAGCGCACGGTCGATCTCGACCCGCTCGACCAGCCGATCGAGGAGGAGTTCCGGGTCGGCACGATGACGCTCGCGTGGGAGCCCGAGGCGGGGGAGATCGTCGTCGAGGCGTTCGCGGCGACGGAGGACGAGGACACGGAGGCCAGCGACATGCTGGTCGTGACGCTGCGACCCGAGGTGGCTCTGGAGTTCGCCGAGCGCGCCAAGAGCGTCGTCGCCGCCGGTCGGCCGACCTGTCCGTTCTGCGGCGGTGTCGTCGAGGCCGAGGGACACCTCTGCCCCCGCGCCAACGGGTTCCGCCGAGTCGCGCGTGAGTGACCTGCGTGCCCTCTCGGAGGGAGAGCTGGAGGTCACGGGGCGACTCGTGGCGGCCTCGAACGGCACGTTCGTCGGACACGTCGTCCAGGGCTCCCTCGCCACGGAGTGCGTCTACAAGCCGGTCCGGGGCGAGCGACCGCTGTGGGACTTCCCCGACGGCACGCTGGCGGCCAGGGAGTACGCGGCGTACCTCGTCTCCGAGGCCGCCGGCTGGCACGTCGTCCCTCCGACGGTGCTCCGTGACGGCCCGTTCGGCGTCGGCATGGTCCAGGAGTGGGTGGACGTCGACGTGGACGCGCCACAGGTCGCCGTCGTACCGGCCGACGAGACGCCCGACGGGTGGTTCGCCGTGGTGGACGCCGTCGACCTCGACGACCGGCCCGTCACGCTGCTGCACCGCGACACGCCCGACCTGCGGACGATGGCGCTGTTCGACGCCGTCGTGAACAACGCCGACCGCAAGGGTGGGCACCTTCTCCCGTCGGACGGCCGGGTGCGCGGCTGCGACCACGGCCTGACCTTCCACGAGGAGCCCAAGCTCCGCACCGTTTTGTGGGGATGGTCCGGCGACGTCCTCGAGCCGGGGGAGCGGTCGCGGCTGGAGACCTTGCGCGCAGACGTCACCTCCGGTCCGCTGTGCGACGCGCTGGCGGACCTGCTGGCCGTCGACGAACGCAGGGCACTGACTCGCCGTATCGACCAGCTGCTCACGTCCGGGAGGATGCCCGACCCGGGGGACCGGTGGCCCACGATCCCGTGGCCACCGCTGTAGGGACCGCCTTATACCCTCAGGGCATGCGCGCCTGGACGTCCCCCGAAGTCCCCGACCTCTCCGAGCTGGGCCTCGGGCGCGGTTCTGCTGTCGAGGTCTTCGACACCTCGACGGGTGCGCTGACGGTGGCCGACCCGCCCGACCGGGCCCGCCTCTACGTCTGCGGCATCACCCCGTACGACGCCACGCACCTCGGCCACGCAGCGACGTACCTGACCTTCGACCTGCTTCAACGGGCGTGGCGCGACCGTGGTCTCGAGGTCCTCTACACCCAGAACATCACCGACGTCGACGACCCGTTGCTCGAGCGGGCGACCGCCACGGGGGTGGAGTGGAGCGAGCTGGCCAACCGCGAGATCCAGCTGTTCCGCGAGGACATGGCCGCGCTCCGCATCCTGGCCCCCGACCACTACATCGGCGCGGTGGAGTCGATCGACCTCGCCGTCGCGCTCGTGGAGCGCCTCCGTGACCGCGGGGTGACCTACGAGGTCGACGGAGACGTCTACTTCGCCGTGCACGAGGACGCCGACTTCGGCAGCGTCTCCGGGTACGACCGCGCGACGATGCTGAGCCTGTTCGCGGAGCGCGGTGGAGACCCCGACCGCCCCGGCAAGCGTGATCCTCTGGACTGTCTGCTCTGGCAGGCCGAGCGCCCGGGCGAGCCGTCGTGGGACAGCCCGTTCGGTCGCGGGCGCCCGGGGTGGCACGTCGAGTGCGCGTCGATCGCGCTCGAGACGCTCGGCGAGGACTTCGACGTCCAGGGCGGCGGGACCGACCTGATCTTCCCGCACCACGAGATGTCCGCCTCCGAGGCGCACGCCGCGACACAACACCGGTTCGCGCGGGCCTACGTGCACCAGGCCATGGTCGCCTACGGCGGGGAGAAGATGTCGAAGTCGCTCGGCAACCTCGTGCTCGTGTCACGGCTCCGCGCCGACGGGCGCGACCCCGTCGCGATCCGTCTGGCACTGCTGGCGCACCACTACCGGACCGGCTGGGAGTGGGCCGACGGTGACATCGTCGACGCGCACAAGCGCCTCGCGAGGTGGCGTGAGGCGTTCGCTGCGGGCGGGCCGGCGGCGGCGCCGGTCGTGGCGGGGCTGCGCCAGGCCCTCGCCCGTGACCTCGACACCCCCCAGGCCCTCGCGGTCGTGGACGCCTGGGTGGACTCGGCCCTGGCCGGCCGCGAGTCGGACGACCACGACCCTGCCTCCGGCCGTGTGGTGGGCGCCGCCGTCGATGCGCTCCTCGGTGTCGTCTGAGCGGCATAGAGTGAAGGCGTGAGCGAGCACAGCAGCGATTTCCCTGGGGTCGTCGACCCGTGGATGGTCGTCGCCTTCGAGGGGTGGAACGACGCCGCCGAGGCGGCGACCGACGCCATCGACCATCTCATCGAGTGGTGGGACGCGGAGCTCATCGCCGAGCTCGACCCGGACGACTACTACGACTACCAGGTCAACCGGCCCTACATCGGTCGCGACGACGAGGGCGAGCGGTCGATCTCGTGGCCGACGACGCGGGTCTTCGTCGCCCGCCCGGTCGGCTCGGACCGTGACGTGCTGCTGGTGCGGGGGATCGAGCCCAACATGCGGTGGATGCCCTTCTGCGACGAGCTCCTGTCACTGGCCGACCGATTCGCCGTGCGTGGCATCGTGACGCTCGGTGCGCTCCTCGCCGACACCCCGCACACCCGCCCCGTACCCGTCACCGGGTCCACCAGCGACGACCGGCTCGCCGCGCGCCTGCACGTCGAGGAGTCTCAGTACGAGGGCCCGACCGGGATCAACGGCGTCTTCGCCATGGCGAGCAGCGAGGCGGGGATCCCCACCGTCTCGCTCTGGGCGGCTGTCCCTCACTACGTGGCGCAGCCCCCGAGCCCGAAGGCGACCCTCGCACTGCTCGGCTACCTCGACGACGTGCTCGAGATCAGCCTGCCGCTGGGCGATCTTCGCGACCTTGCTCGCGCCTGGGAGCGAGGCGTCGAGGAGCTGGCGAGCTCGGACCCCGAGATCGCCGCCTACGTCGAGTCCCTCGAGGAGGCCCGGGACACCTCCGAGCTTCCGGAGGCGTCGGGTGACGCCATCGCGCGCGAGTTCGAGCGCTACCTCAAGCGCCGGTCGCGCGACACCGACACCTGAGCTGTCGGTCCCATACTGGTTTGCCCCTCCCGCGAGGGCCGCGCGAGACTGGTGCGGCCGTCCATGTCCATCCTTCCCCCGAAGTGAGCCGATGAGCCTCAGCGACACCCGCCCGACGAAGACCTTGCCTGACGCGGTCCTGTGGGACCTCGACGGGACGATCGTGGACACCGAGCCGGTGTGGCTCGCGGCCGAGCTGTCCCTCGCCTCGCGCTACGGGGCCTCGTGGTCGGAGCAGGACGGGCTCGAGCTGGTCGGCAGCGACCTGCTCGCCGCCTCGAGGGAGATGAAGCGACGGATGGCCCTGCCGCTGTCGCCGGAGGAGATCGTCGACACGCTCGTCGCGGAGGTGGCCGCCTACATGTCGACCGGTGAGATCGCGTGGCGACCAGGCGCGCTGGAGCTGATCGGAGCGCTGGAGGCAGCGGGCGTGCCGCAGGCGCTCGTCACCATGTCCTACAAGGCGATCGCGACGCCCATGCTGGCCCGTGTGCCGGGGGAGCCGTTCGGCGCGGTGGTGACCGGCGACGTGGTGAGCCAGGGCAAGCCGCACCCCGAGCCCTACCTCGCGGCGGCAGCTGCGCTCGGCGTCGATCCGCACCGGTGCGTGGCCATCGAGGACTCGACCACCGGCACCCGCTCGGCTGCGGCCGCCGGTTGCCACGTGCTCGTGGTCCCGAACCTGGTCGCTGTCGAGGAGGGCGAGCGCCGTACGCTCGTCGACTCGCTCGAAGGCACCAGGCCCTACGACCTCGGCGCCCTGCTCGACGTCTCGCGATGACGCTCGCGACGGTCCTCACCCTCGTCGGCATCGTCGGCACCGGCGTGATGACCGGTGTCTACGTCGCCTTCTCCGTCATGGTGATGCCTGCTCTCGACCGCAGACCTCCCGGCGAGGCGGTCGGGTTCATGCAGGCCACCAACCGGTACGCCCTCCGGCCGCCGTTCCAGCTGGCGTTCTCCGGGACGGCGGCGGTGGCGGTCGCGCTGACGGTGATCGCGTTCGTGGTCGACGACACCGACCGCGGCCGGTTGCTGGTCGGGTCGGTCACCTATCTCCTGACGGTGGTGGTGACGGGGGTGTTCCACGTCCCGCGCAACAACGGGATCGACGCGGTGGACGCCGCCGACGCCGAGGCCTCATTGGTCGCCTGGAGGGCGTACTCGCGGCCCTGGCGGCTCGGCAACGATGTCCGCGCCCTCCTCTGCGTCCTCGCTCTCGTCGCCTACGCCGACGCGTTGCGCGTCGCCTGACCGCGCGTCCATCTCGCGCCACTCGGGCCGGAGCCCGGTCAGGCTCGTGGTCAGGAAGTACGTCAGGCCGAAGACGAGCAGCACGGGGGAGAGCCCGACAGCGGTGACCGCCACACCGGCGAGCAGTCCGCCGAGCGGCATCCCCGCCCAGGCGACGGAGTCGCTCAGGGCGCCGACCCGTCCGTAGAGGCGACGTGGGACGCGCTCGAAGAGGATGGCGCCGAGGATCGGGTTGAGGAAGCCGGCCCCGACTCCTCCGACGGCGAGCACGGCGACGACGACCGGACCTGGTACGTCGAGCAGCAGGACGAGGAAGCGTGGCGCCCCGGCGACGAGGAAGCCCCCGAAGAAGACGAGCCGGCGCGGCATCCGATGTGCCAGTGCCGAGGCGAGGAGACTCCCGACGACCGCTCCTGCGCTCGACACGGTGAGGAGGAGCCCGACCGTCGCGGCACCGCCACCGGAGTCGCGGGCCCACACCGGGAGGAGAACACCGATGTACGCGACGTCCAGGAGGTTCGTGATCCCCACCATCACCACGATGGCGACGAGAAGGGGATCCCGGCGGAGGAAGGAGGCACCCTCCGCGAGCTGGTGCAGGTAGCCGTCACCGGGCTCATCTGCGACTTCGGCGTCGGTGCGTGTGTGAGGTCGGCCCATGCCGCGGGGGAGGGCGAAGGCGACGACGACCGATCCCAGCACGAAGCAGGCAGCGTTGACGGCCACGCCGGCGACGGGGCCCGCGACCGCGATGAGCACCCCGCCCAACGCCGGACCGGCGGTGGAGGCGAGCCGCTCGACCGTCGACGACAGGCCGGTCGCCCGGACCAGGGGCACATGCGCACGCTCGGCCGCGTCGGGGACCATGATCTCCTTCGCCAGGTCGCCGGGGCCTCGCGCGGCGCCGACGACCGCGACCAGGATCAAGAAGACCGGGAGCGTCAGTCGGTCGACGGCGTACAGGACGGGGATGGTCGCCGCTGCGGCGGCGCTCACGAGATCGGCGCTCCACGAGATCGACCGACCACCGACGCGGTCGATCCAGGGACCGCTCAGCGCTTTGACGAGGACGTACGGAGCGAGCTCGAACAACGCCACGAGGCCGGTCTTGGTCGCGCTGCCCGTCGTCGCGAGGACGAACCACGGGAAGGCGACGGCAGACACCCGGGTGCCCGCGTTCGACACCGCCATGGCGAGGAGCAGGCCGAGCAGTGGGCGCACGGGCCCTCTCGCGCCGGTCGGTCGACGGCTCATCCCAGGCCGTCCCCGTCTCGGCCGTCTTCCGACGCGGTCTCCGGCTGGGGAAGCACCTGGAGGATGACGCTGACGCGGTCGGCGTCCTCGGGCGCACGGTTCTCCGGCACGTCGTAGCGGAACTCGCGGACGACGGTGTGGAGGCGTACGGCAAGGGTCTTGGCCTCGTCCGGCGTGAGTCGCAGCAGGTAGTCGCTCATCTCCAGGGTCCCGCGCCAGGCGCTCGGGAGCGTCGCGCGTTCGTTCACCGCCTGTTGCAGGAGAAGGGTGTAGTTGGCCGCGACCGAGCGCAGGTAGGTGTCCACGGCGTCATCGTCGGTCGGGTCGAGGTCGTGGATGCGAAGCGTCGTGGACCGGTGCGCCGCCCGCCACCACCGGTCCCGTGCGTTGCCGCGCGTGGTGTCGTCCGCGACGAGGCCGGCCCGCTCGAGCTGGCGGAGATGGTACGACGCCGAACCGGAGCTGATGCTGAGCCGCTGACCGAGTTGCGTCGCGGTGGCGGGACCGTAGCGGCGCAGTGCCCCCAGGAGGGAGACGCGCAGCGGGTGGGCGAGAGCCTTGAGTGCGGAGGAGTCGAGGACGACGTGAGTCGGTTCGGCGGCCATCTGGCTACCGTAAAACTGCAAAGGTTCTTTGCAAAGACTCTTTGCAAAGAACCTTTGCAATTGTTCGCGAGCGTCAGTCCGCGTCGACAGTGCTCTCGGCAGGCGAGTGGACGGCAGGCTCGATCGGCAGCGTGTCGCGCTCGGGGAGCGGTGGCGGGGTGCCTCCCCACTCGGGGCAGCGGGCCTTGTGGTCGCACCACCCGCACAGCGGGCTCTTGTGCGGACGCCACTCGCCGGTGGTCGACGCCCGCTCGATCGCGGCCCACAGGGCGCGCAGCTTGCGCTCGGTCGCGAGTAGATCGGCCTCGTCCGGGGAGTATCGGAGGATCTCCTCGTTGCCGAGGTACATCAGCTGGAGCAGTGTCGGGACCGTCCCGGTGGTCCTCCACATCACCAGGGCGTAGAACTTCATCTGGAACATCGCCTTGGCCTCGAACACCTCCCGCGGCGCGCGCCCGGTCTTGTAGTCGACGACCCGCACCTCGCCTGTGGGCGCGACGTCGACCCGGTCGACGTAGCCACGCAGGAGGAGCCCACCGTCGATCACGGTCTCGACGTACTTCTCGCGCTCGGCGGGCTCGAGACGCCGAGGGTCCTCGAGAACGAAGTAGGACATGAGGAGGTCACCGGCGGTGCTCAGCCACTCGGCGAGAGCGTCGCCGTCGTCGAACAGCGCGGCCACCTCGGGCTCCGCCTCCTGGAGGCGCGCCCACGCGGGGCCGACCAGCGCACGCGCCCGCTCGAGCGTCCGCTCGCCGGGAGGTGCGTCGAAGAGCTCTTCGAGGACGGCGTGCACGAGCGTCCCGCGCACCGCGTCGGCCGACGGCTCCTCGGGCAGGCGGTCGACGACGCGGAAGCGGTAGAGGAGCGGACACGTCATGAAGTCGGCCGCACGGCTGGGCGAGAGGGATCCGACGACGTCGACGCCGTCCACCTCTGTGCGCTCGATCGTCTGTGTCCTCATGCCAACCAGCCTAGGCCAGCGGACCGACAGTCCCGGCGTGTCACGACCCGATACGGTGGAGGGTGTGAACGCGTCGTCCACACCCCCCACCCGTACCCGTCCACCGGGGACGTTGCGCATCGGTGAGATCGGGGGGATCGACGTCCTCGTGCGTTCCTCGTGGCTCGTCGTCGCGGTCCTCATCGCCTTCGTCCTCCAGCCGACGATCGAGGTGATCGCACCAGGGCTGGGCGCCCTCACGTTCGTGGCCGGGCTCGCGTTCGCGGTCCTGCTGTACCTCTCGGTCCTGCTCCACGAGATCTCGCACGCCCTCGTCGCGAAGGCCTTCGGCTACGAGGTCCGGTCGGTGACCCTGAACTTCCTCGGCGGCGTGACGGAGATCGAGGGAGAACCCGACACGCCGGGCCGCGAGTTCTGGATCGCGGTGGTCGGCCCCCTGACCTCTCTCGCGGTCGGCGCAGCGTCGTGGGGCCTGTCGTTGCTGATGCCCGACACGGGCCTGCTGCTCTTCGCCTTCCGCGCCCTGGCGCTGGCCAACATCGTGGTCGGTGTCCTCAATCTGCTCCCCGGCCTGCCGCTCGACGGCGGCCGGGTCTTCCGTGCCGCCGTCTGGAAGGCGACCGGCAGTCCGTACGCCGGTTCGGTCGCAGCCGGCTACGGCGGACGCGCCGTGGCGGTGCTCGCGCTCGCGTACCCGTTCGTCGGCGGCGAGCTGCTCGGCTTCGACATCACGCTCCTCGACTACATGATCGCCTTCGTGGTCGCTCTGTTCCTGTGGACCGGGGCGACGCAGGCACTAGTGGCGGCGCGGATCCGCCGCGGTCTTCCGGGGCTGACGGCGCGCGGGCTCGCTCGCCGGGCGATCGACGTGCCGCGCTCGACGACGGTCGGGCAGGCCATCGAGCAGGCCCGCGAGGCCGGCGCCGGAGCCATCGTCGTCCACGGTCCGACCGGCACGATCGACGGCATCGTGGACGAGCGAGCAGTGCTCGCCACACCGGAGGCCCGACGCCCGTGGGTCGACGTCGGAGCCCTGGCGCGTACGCTCTCCCCGGGCCTCGCACTGCCCGTCGATCTCGCCGGAGAGGCGCTGGTCCGGGCGTTGCAGAGGACACCGTCAAGTGAGTACCTCGTCGTCGACGGCGAGCACCTGTACGGCGTCCTCGTCACGGCGGACGTCGACAGCGCGTTCTCCGAGCGGGTCCGCGCTGGTGGCAGGCAGGGCGACGCAGGAAGGCAGACGCATGGATGAGCGACTCTCGGGAGTCCACCGCGGACCGATGGCGGTGGGCGAGTGGGTTCGACTCACCGACGCCAAGGGTCGGCGGCACAACATCCAGCTGGAGGAGGGCAAGAAGTTCTTCACCAAGCTCGGCGAGATCGCGCACGACGGGCTGATCGGCCAGCCGGAGGGCATCGTGGTCGAGTCGTCGCTGGGCGGCCAGTACCTCGTCTTCCGCCCGCTGATGCACGAGTACACGACATCGATGCCTCGCGGGGCAGCCGTGATCTACCCCAAGGACGCCAGCCAGATCGTCACCTTCGCCGACATCTTCCCCGGGGCGCGCGTGCTCGAGGCGGGCGCCGGCTCGGGTGCTCTCACGACCTTCCTCCTGCGAGCCGTCGGCGAGGGAGGCCTCGTCTCGTCCTACGAGCAGCGTGAGGACTTCGCCGAGATCGCGACCCGCAACGTCGAGCAGTTCTTCGGCGGCCCGCACCCCGCCTGGAGGCTCACGGTGGGCGGGCTCGGCGAGAGCCTCGTCGACACCGAGGTCGACCGGATGATCCTCGACATGGTCGACCCGTGGGAGTACGTCGCGCTCGCGGCCGACGTCCTGGTGCCGGGCGGCATCCTGTGCTGCTACGTCGCCACGACCACGCAGATGTCGCGGGTGGTCGAGACACTGCGCGCGCACGGCGAGTTCGCCGAGCCGTCGTCCTGGGAGACGATGCAGCGCGGATGGCACCTCGAGGGCCTGGCCGTGCGGCCGGAGCACTCCATGAACGGACACACCGCCTTCCTGGTCACGTCTCGGCGGATGGCCCATGGGCAGCGGGCGCTCACCAAGAAGCGGCGCCCGGCCCCCGGCGCGTACGGCCCGGACTACTCGGGGCCGCGTCCCGCCGACCTCGCGGAGTGACCTGAATCACATCCCGGTATCTGATCGTGAGAACGCCGATTCGTACGAGCGGATGACGACCACAGGCGGGTAGTGTCGTCGTACGAGGAGCCAACACGCCGCGCACACGGGTCGACCCCGGCGGTGTTCGGGTCAGACGGTGTCACGGCCTTCGCGGGAGGTACGACATGAGCGAGTTCGACCACACCGATCGGCGCCCGCCTGCGAACGAGCAGACCGCCCACCAGCAGCAGGCCGAGATCGACTACCTGCGCGCCGAGGTCGAGCACCTCCGTCGGCGTCTCGCGACCGGCCGCCCGGACAGCACCGTCGACGCCCGCCTCGCCGAGACCGAGGCGCGCCTCGCCGCGGTCACCGCTCAGAACGCCCGGCTCGGCGACACCCTCCGCGAGGCGCGCGACCAGATCCTCTCGCTCAAGGAGGAGGTCGACAGGCTCGCGCAGCCGCCGACGGGGTTCGGCACGTTCATCCGGCAGAACGAGGACGACACCGTCGACGTGTTCACCGGCGGCCGCAAGCTGCGCGTCAACGTGAGCCCGTCGGTCGAGGCGGAGGATCTCCGTCGCGGTCAGGAGGTCATCCTCAACGAGGCCCTCAACGTCGTCGCCGCGCTCGACTACGAGACCGTGGGCGAGGTCGTCATGCTCAAGGAGCTGCTCGCCGACGGGGAGCGCGCGCTCGTCATCGGCAACGCCGACGAGGAGCGGATCGCGCGCATCGCCGACTCGCTCATGGACACGCGCCTGCGCGCCGGCGACTCCCTCCTGCTCGACTCCCGCGCCGGATACGTCTACGAGCGTGTCCCGAAGTCGGAGGTGGAGGAGCTCGTGCTGGAGGAGGTCCCCGACATCGACTACTCGAGCATCGGAGGCCTCCAGGGCCAGATCGAGTCGATCCGCGACGCGGTCGAGCTGCCCTACCTCTATCCGGAGATCTTCATCGAGCACGAGCTCAAGCCGCCCAAGGGCGTCCTTCTGTACGGCCCGCCCGGGTGCGGCAAGACGCTGATCGCGAAGGCGGTCGCGAGCTCGCTCGCCAAGAAGGTGTCGGCCAAGACGGGGGAGGAGGGCCGGTCCTACTTCCTCAACATCAAGGGCCCCGAGCTGCTCAACAAGTACGTCGGCGAGACCGAGCGCCACATCCGGCTCGTGTTCCAGCGAGCACGCGAGAAGGCGAGCGAGGGCACGCCGGTCATCGTCTTCTTCGACGAGATGGACTCCCTGTTCCGCACCCGCGGCTCGGGCGTCTCCTCCGACGTCGAGAACACGATCGTGCCGCAGCTGCTGAGCGAGATCGACGGCGTGGAGGGCCTCGAAAACGTCCTCGTCATCGGTGCCTCCAACCGCGAGGACATGATCGACCCCGCCATCTTGCGACCAGGTCGTCTCGACGTGAAGATCAAGATCGAGCGGCCCGACGCCGAGTCCGCCCGCGACATCTTCTCCAAGTACCTGACGCCCAGCCTCCCGCTGCACGAGGACGACCTCGGGGAGTTCGGTGGTGACCGGGTGGCGTGCGTCAACGGCATGATCCAGCGCACCGTCGAGCGGATGTACACCGAGTCCGAGGAGAACCGATTCTTGGAGGTCACCTACGCCAATGGTGACAAGGAAGTCCTCTACTTCAAGGACTTCAACTCCGGCGCGATGATCCAGAACATCGTCGACCGGGCAAAGAAGATGGCGATCAAGGACTTCCTCGAGCTGCGCCAGAAGGGTCTGCGCGTCCAGCACCTGCTCCAGGCGTGCCTCGACGAGTTCAAGGAGAACGAAGACCTGCCCAACACGACCAACCCCGACGACTGGGCGCGGATCTCGGGCAAGAAGGGCGAGCGGATCGTCTTCATCCGTACGCTCATCTCCGGCAAGCAGGGCAGCGAGCCGGGTCGGTCCATCGACACCGTCGCCAACACCGGGCAGTACCTCTGACCGCTGGACCGAGGCACCGCACAATGGAGTGCGTGCCTCCGATCCTGTCCGCTCTCGACATCCGTGTCGTGGGCTACGACCACCCCGACGCCGTCCTGCTCGTCTCCGAGGTCCAGGCGGAGTACGCGCGGCGGTACGGCACGCCTGACCAGGGACCCGCCGACGCCGACGAGTTCCGCGGGCCCGGGGGAGTGTTCGCCGTGGCGTACGCCGACGGGACTCCTGTCGCGACGGGCGGGTGGAGGCGCTTGGGCGACGACCGCGCCGAGATCAAGCGGATGTACGTCCGTGAGTGGGCGCGCGGTCGTGGCTACGCCCGCGCGATGCTCGCCTGGCTGGAGGAGACCGCGGCGGCAGCGGGTGCGAGGGCGATCATCCTGGAGACCGGGCGGCCGCAGCCGGAGGCGATCGCGCTCTACCGTTCGTCGGGCTACACCGACGTCGAGCCGTTCGGTTACTACGCCGACGATCCCCTCTCGCTCTATCTCGGCAAGACTCTCGCCTGACGCCGCCGCGGCGCCGCTGTGACGGCGGGTCCACATGGCGGACGCACGCCGCGGGGGCGACGTGGGCGACCGTCCGTCGACTAGTCTCGAAACCGGCGCTCCTGCGCCAATCACCCCATTTCGGAAGGGCATGCGTCGTGAGCAGCAACCTCCGTCCGGACGCGACCGACGAGCTGACTGAGGCACTCCGGTCGCGCATCCTGGTGCTCGACGGGGCGATGGGCACCGCGATCCAGCGCGACCGGCCCGACGAGGCCGGCTACCGCGGCGAGCGCTTCAAGGGTTGGCCCTCCGACGTGCAGGGCAACAACGACCTGCTGACTCTCACGCAGCCCCAGCTCATCGCCGCCATCCACCGCGAGTACCTCGACGCCGGCGCCGACCTCATCGAGACCAACACCTTCAACGCCACCGCGATCTCGCTGAGCGACTACGGCATGGGAGACCTCGCGTACGAGCTCAACTACGAGTCGGCCCGGCTCGCGCGCGAGGTCGCCGACGAGGTCGCGCAGGCGACGGCACGTCCGCGATACGTCGTCGGGGCGCTCGGGCCGACCACACGCACGGCCTCGATCTCACCCGACGTGAACGACCCCGGCGCGCGCAACGTCACCTACGACCAGCTGGTCGACGCGTACGCCACCGCGACCCGGGGCCTCCTCGACGGCGGTGCCGACGTCATCGCCATCGAGACGATCTTCGACACGCTCAACGCGAAGGCGGCCATCTTCGCCGTCGAGACCGTGTTCGCCGATCACGGCCGTCGGTGGCCGATCATCATCTCCGGCACGATCACCGACGCGTCCGGCCGTACGTTGTCGGGGCAGGTCACCGAGGCCTTCTGGCACTCGGTCCGGCACGCCCGGCCGCTGCTCGTCGGCCTCAACTGCGCGCTCGGGGCCAAGGAGATGCGGCCCTACATCGCCGAGATCGCGCGGATCGCCGACACGTTCGTCAGCTGCTACCCCAACGCCGGTCTCCCGAACGCCTTCGGTGAGTACGACGAGGCACCCGACGAGACGGCGGCGATCCTCGCCGAGTTCGCCGAGGCAGGGTTCGTGAACCTCGTCGGTGGTTGCTGCGGGACGACGCCTGCGCACATCGCGGCGATCGCGCGCGAGGTGGCGGACAAGACGCCGCGGGTCCCACCGACGGCCGTGCCGGCGCTGCGGCTGGCCGGTCTGGAGCCCGTCACCGTCGTCGACGACACGCTCTTCGTCAACGTCGGAGAGCGCACCAACATCACCGGGTCCGCCCGCTTCCGCAACCTGATCAAGGCAGGTGACTACTCGGCGGCGCTCGACGTGGCCCGCCAGCAGGTCGAGAGCGGCGCGCAGGTGATCGACGTCAACATGGACGAGGGCATGATCGACGGGGTGGAGGCGATGGTGAGGTTCCTCAACCTCATCGCGTCCGAGCCCGACATCAGCCGTGTCCCGATCATGGTCGACTCCTCCAAGTGGGAGGTGATCGAGGCTGGTCTCAAGTGCGTCCAGGGCAAGCCGATCGTCAACTCCGTCTCGATGAAGGAGGGGGAGGAGGCCTTCGTCGAGCACGCCCGGCTGTGCCGCCGCTACGGTGCGGCGATCGTCGTCATGGCCTTCGACGAGGACGGCCAGGCCGACAACCTCGAGCGCCGCAAGGAGATCTGCGAGCGTGCGTACCGCCTGCTCGTCGACGACGTGGGCTTCCCCGCCGAGGACATCATCTTCGACCCGAACGTCTTCGCCGTCGCCACCGGCATCGAGGAGCACGCGGCGTACGGCGTCGACTTCATCGAGGCGACCCGCTGGATCAAGCAGAACCTTCCGCATGCGCTGGTGTCGGGCGGGGTGTCCAACGTGTCGTTCTCGTTCCGGGGCAACAACGCCGTGCGCGAGGCCATCCACGCCGTGTTCCTGTATCACGCGATCAGTGCCGGGATGGACATGGGTATCGTGAACGCCGGTGCGCTCGAGGTCTACGCCGAGGTGCCCGAGGTGCTGCGCGACCGCATCGAGGACGTCGTCCTCAACCGCAGGCCGGACGCCACCGAGAGGCTGCTCGACATCGCGGCCGACTTCGCCGGGGACGGCGCGGTCAGAGAGGTCGCCAACGAGGAGTGGCGGTCCCTGCCGGTGGGGGAGCGGATCACCCACGCGCTCGTGAAGGGCATCGACACGTACGCCGAGTCCGACACGGAGGAGCTGCGCCAGGTCATCGCCGCGCGCGGGGGCCGGCCGATCGAGGTCATCGAAGGCCCGCTGATGGCCGGGATGAACGTCGTGGGCGACCTGTTCGGCGAGGGCAAGATGTTCCTGCCGCAGGTGGTGAAGTCGGCGCGCGTCATGAAGAAGGCGGTGGCGCACCTGATCCCGTTCATCGAGGCCGAGCGTCAACCGGGTGATGTCGAGAGGACCAACGGCAAGGTGGTCATGGCGACGGTCAAGGGCGACGTCCACGACATCGGCAAGAACATCGTCGGCGTCGTCCTCCAGTGCAACAACTACGACGTCGTCGATCTTGGCGTGATGGTGCCGGCTCAGAAGATCCTCGACGCCGCGAAGGCCGAAGGTGCCGACGTGATCGGGCTCTCGGGCCTGATCACGCCGTCGCTCGACGAGATGGTCAACCTCGCCGGCGAGATGGAGCGGCAGGGCTTCGACATCCCGCTGCTCATCGGCGGTGCGACGACGTCGCGCGCCCACACGGCGGTCAAGGTCGACAAGAAGTACCACGGTCCGGTCATCTGGGTGAAGGACGCCTCGCGCTCGGTCCCTGTCGTCGCGGCCCTGCTGTCCGACGACCAGCGGCCGCGGCTCCTCGCCGAGACCGAGGCCGACTACGAGGCGCTGCGAGAGCGCCACGCGGCGCGGCAGAGCAGCCGGTCGCTGCTCCCGCTCGAGAAGGCCCGCGCGCAGGCGACACCGATCGACTGGAGCGACTACCGGCCTCCACGTCCGCACATGCTGCTCCAGCAGGCGCGCGACGTGTGCTCGGGTGCCGGGTGCGACCACCGCCACGACGGGCACGTCCAGCTCGTCCGCACGCTCACCGACTACTCGCTCGAGGAGCTGCGCGGCTACATCGACTGGCAGCCGTTCTTCAACGCGTGGGAGATGCGCGGCAAGTTCCCCGACATCCTCAACAACCCGTCGACCGGCGAGGCCGCCCGCAAGCTCTACGACGACGCCCAGGTGATGCTCGACCAGATCATCGCCGAGAAGTGGGTCCGCGCCAACGGGGTGTTCGGTCTCTTCCCGGCCAGCCAGGTGCCTGGCGACGACATCGAGGTCTATACCGACGAGTCGCGGAGCGAGGTGCTGACGACCTTGCACACGCTCCGCCAGCAGGGCGAAGGGCGAGAGGGGTCCCCGCGCAAGTCGCTCGCCGACTTCGTCGCTCCGAAGGCGACCGGGCTGCGTGACTACGTCGGTGCCTTCGCGGTGACCGCGGGGCTCGGCGTGTCCGAGAAGGCCACCGAGTTCAAGAAGAACCTCGACGACTACAGCGCGATCCTCCTGGAGTCGCTGGCCGACCGGCTCGCGGAGGCCTTCGCCGAGCGCCTGCACGAGCGGGTCCGCAAGGAGTTCTGGGGCTATGCGCCGGACGAGGCGCTGACGAACGAGGCGCTGATCAAGGAGGGTTACGTCGGCATCCGGCCTGCCCCTGGATACCCTGCCTGTCCGGAGCACACCGAGAAGCAGACGATCTGGGAGCTCCTCGACGTCGAGAAGAACGCCGGGATCGAGCTGACCGACAGCATGGCGATGTGGCCGGGTGCGGCCGTCAGCGGTCTCTACTTCTCGCACCCGGAGTCGCAGTACTTCGTGCTGGGTCGCATCGGTCGCGACCAGGTCGAGGACTATGCCGCGCGCAAGGGCTGGACGGTCGCCGAGGCAGAGAAGTGGCTCTCGCCCAACCTCGGCTACCGCACCGACGAGGACTGACGGGCGCGAAGCCAGGGTCCGACCAGTGCGCGGGAGTCCGGCACGAGTGGCCACGCCGGGTCGCCGAGGCGGCGCACGACCTCGGTCAGCGGCATCCATCCGCCCCAGGCGACCTCCTCCGGCTGCCAGCGGACCGGGCCGTCCCATCCCTCGACGAGGTAGCCGAACGCCTCGTACGAGGTGTGCTCGTCCTCGTACCGGCCGGTGAAGATCGGCTGGAGCGGGGCCGCGGTGATCCCGAGCTCCTCGGCGAGCTCGCGGACGGCGCCGTCACAGGGGGCCTCGTCCGCGAGAAGGACGCCGCCCGCGCACACGTCGTACATGCCAGGGAAGACGTCCTTGGACGTGGTGCGCCGGTGCACGTAGACCTGTCCCGCGGGATCGAGGACGACCACGGCGGTGGCCGCGTGGTGAAGGTTCTCGGCCCGGACACGCGACCGCGGAGCCGACCCGGCCGGTCGTCCGTCCCTGCTGTACAGCGCCACGATCTCGTCCACGCCGCCATCATGACAGCGCGGTTCCGGGGCGGCGTCGGTCACACTGGCTAGGCTGGCGACATGACGGTGCGACGGGTGATGGGTTCCGAGGTCGAGTACGGCATCTCGGTCAAGGGTCAGCCCACGGCCAACCAGATGGTGGCCTCGACCCAGGTCGTCAACGCCTACGCGAGCGCCCACGGGCTGACGCGCCGCGCCCGCTGGGACTTCGAAGAAGAAAACCCCCTGCGCGACGCGCGCGGCTTCGACCTCAGCCGCGATCGTGCCGACTCGACGCAGCTGACCGACGAGGATCTGGGCCTCGCCAACGTGATCCTGACCAACGGTGCCCGCCTCTACGTCGACCACGCCCACCCCGAATACTCCACTCCCGAGTGCACCAACCCCCGCGACGTCGTGCTGTGGGAGAAGGCCGGCGAGCTCGTCATGCAGCGCGGCGCCGACCTGGCCTCGCAGCTCCCGGGATCCCCGGGCCTGCTCCTCTACAAGAACAACGTCGACAACAAGGGCGCCTCGTACGGCTCCCACGAGAACTACCTCATGCGGCGAGACGTGCCGTTCGGCGCGATCGTGGAGCATCTGACGCCGTTCTTCGTCTCCCGGCAGGTCATCTGCGGAGCAGGCCGCGTCGGGCGCCAGCAAGACGGGTCCGAGAGCGGCTTCCAGATCAGCCAGCGCGCCGACTACTTCGAGGTCGGCGTGGGCCTCGAGACGACGCTCAAGCGGCCGATCATCAACACCCGCGACGAGCCGCACGCCGACCCCTCTAAATATCGCCGCCTCCACGTCATCATCGGCGACGCCAACATGTCGGAGATCGCCGGCTACCTCAAGATGGGCGCCACCTCGCTGGTGCTGGCGATGATCGAGTCCGGCGAGCTCTCGAGCGGTCTCGAGCTGGCGCAGCCGGTCAACGCGCTGCACGCCATCTCCCACGACGCGTCTCTGCGCACCGCGGTGGAGCTCGCGGACGGTCGGACCATCACGGCGCTCGACCTCCAGTGGAGCTATCTCGAGAAGGCCCAGGCCTTCGTCGCGCGGGGCCATGACGGAGACGACCCGGCTGCAGGACAGACCAAGGACGTCCTGGACCGCTGGGAGTCGGTGCTGACCCGGCTCGCCGAGGACCCGTTCCAGCTCCGGGACGAGCTCGACTGGGTGGCCAAGCTGGCACTCCTGGAGTCCTACCGCGAGCGCGACTCGCTCGACTGGGACCACGCAAAGCTCCACCTCGTCGACCTCCAGTACGCCGATCTCCGACCCACGAAGGGCCTGTACCACCAGCTCGTCCGCACCGGCCGGATGAAGCGCCTGCTCTCCGACACCGAGATCGAGAGGGCGGTCACGCAGCCGCCCGAGGACACCCGCGCCTACTTCCGAGGACAGTGCCTCACCCGCTATCCGGAGTCGGTCGCGGCGGCCTCGTGGGACTCCGTGATCTTCGACCTCCCAGGCCGGGACACCCTCCAGCGCGTCCCGACCATGGAGCCGTTGCGCGGGACCCGCGAGCACGTCGGCGGGCTCTTCGAGGCGCACAGCACCGCCCAGGGGCTGTTCGACGCGATCACCCGGCGCTGACCGGCGTCAGGGAGCCTCACGCGGTTCGCGGGGCAGGCCGTCGATGACGAGCTCGACCCTCAGGTCCGGTCCACCAGCCCGGGCCAGTGTCTCGAGAGCGTCAGCGGAGAGCGCCGCAAGCGCGGGCGCCGGCCAGAAGCGCACCGTCGTCCCGGTGCTCCCGTCGGCGGTGAACGGCTCCAGGACGGTCACCGGCACGCCGTGCTCGTAGCACTGCCGCCACGAGCCGCTCGAACGACGGTTCTCGTGGACGAGCCGTGCGCTCAACGCCGCGACGACCGACAATCCGCGGCGGGGCTGGCCGTCGGCGAGGAGCGGGGGAGCGGCGGCGTCGAAGAACCGGAGGTCGCGGGTGGCCATCACGGGCTTCTTGACGAGCACGCCGTGGGCGTCGGTGCGGGTGTCCGTCCCACGGCCGTCGTCGGCGACCGAGACCGATCCGTCCGCGTGAAGGGTGATGACTGCCTGCCCACCACCACGGGACTCAGCCTCGTCGGCAGCGTAGGCGAGCACCTCGAGCACGAGGTGCAGGGTGCCTCCCGGTGCATACGTCTCGACCGCCTCCGCGATGGCGGCGAGGTGGTCGAGGTCGACGGTCGCGTGCCAGTCGTGGGTGGTGTTCTCCCAGGTGTCCCCGCGGCTCCGATCCATCGGCACAGTCTTTCAGCGCGTTCGGTCACCAGGCCGGTATAGGGTCGAGTCGACGGCACGAAGAGCCGACTCGAGGAGGTTGCGATGGCACGCGACGGTGGGCAGCAGCACAAGACCACACGCAAGAGCACCGAGGGTGAGGACGACGTCCAGGTCGACACCTCGGAGGACGTCGCCGAGCGCAAAGAAAAGCTCGACGACGACATCGACTCCATCCTCGACGAGATCGACGACGTCCTCGAGGAGAACGCCGAGGAGTTCGTCCGCAGCTTCGTCCAGAAGGGCGGGCAGTGATGCTGCCTGAGGCCTTCCTCGCGGCCGGTTCGTCGTCCTTCACCGAGTTCCTCGCACGACACCAGCCCGAGCTGCTCCCGGCCGCCCGGCTCGCCGACGCGTCGGTCGCCCAGCCGCTGACGCACGCGACGACCATCGTCGCGGCCACCTTCCCGGGCGGCGTCGTCATGGCCGGCGACAGGCGGGCCACGATGGGCAACGTCATCGCCCAGCGCGACATCCAGAAGGTCTTCCCGGCCGACGAGTACTCTGCCGTCGGCATCGCCGGCACGGCAGGGATCGCCGTCGAGATGACGCGCCTGTTCCAGCTCGAGCTCGAGCACTACGAAAAGATCGAGGGCATCCCCCTCTCGACCGACGGCAAGGCCAACCGTCTCGCGACGCTCATCCGCAACAACCTTGCGATGGCCATGCAGGGACTCGCCGTCGTGCCGCTCTTCGCCGCCTACGACCACGACGCCGCGGTCGGCCGGATCTTCGTCTTCGACGTGACCGGCAACCGCAACGAAGAGCGCTCGTTCCACTCGGTCGGATCCGGGTCGACCTTCGCCCGTGGTGCCCTCAAAAAGCTCTACCGTCCCGACCTCGAGGAGACCGAGGCCGTGACGGCCTGCATCCAGGCGCTGTACGACGCGGCCGACGACGACTCGGCGACCGGCGGGCCCGACCTGACGCGTCGGATCTTCCCGATGGTCGCCGTGATCACCGCCGACGGCTACCGGGCCTACGACGACGACGTGACAGCGGCGATCGCCGACCGTGTGATCGGGGGCCGCATGGTCCGCCCGGACGGGCCATCAGCCCCGCTGGAGTGACGCATCCGTTCATCGCCGTACCGCTGACCAGAGAGGACTCACGTGAGCGCAGGGTTCTACGTCTCGCCCGAGCAGCTGATGAAGGACCGTGCGGACTTCGCGCGGAAGGGGATCGCGCGCGGCCGCAGCGTCGTGGTGGTCCAGTACGCCGACGGCGTGCTCTTCGTCGCCGAGAACCAGTCCAACGCCTTGCACAAGATCAGCGAGGTCTACGACCGCATCGGCTTCGCGGCCGTCGGGCGCTACAACGAGTTCGAGAACCTCCGCATCGCCGGCGTCCGTCTCGCGGACCTGCGCGGCTACTCGTACGACCGCAGCGATGTCACCGGGCGCGGGCTCGCCAACGCCTACGCACAGACGCTCGGCACGATCTTCTCCTCCGGGGGAGAGAAGCCGTACGAGGTGGAGCTGTTCGTCGCCGAGGTGGGCGCCGCACCGGCACAGGACCAGATCTATCGACTCACCTATGACGGGTCGGTCGCCGACATCCAGGGCCATGCGGTGATGGGCGGACAGGCCGAGGCTGCCGAGGGCTACCTCAAGGACCACTACACGGAGGGACTCGCGCTCGAGGCTGCGATCACCCTCGCCGCCAAGGCTCTGGGCCACGACGACACCACGCCGCGCGTGCTCACCGCCGACCAGCTCGAGGTCGCGGTGCTCGACCGCACCCGCACCCGGCCGCGCAAGTTCAAGCGCCTGACGGACGCTCAGGTCGACGCGGCGCTCGCCTCCGCCTGAGCTGTCGTCGGCCGGTCGGGTCCGACCGGCCGCCGCCACGGGCGAGGGCCGCGGCCGCGGGCCGACGCCCGCATCGTGAGCGGCGCGAAGATCAGGACGATCAGGGCAGCCGCGGCGAAGGTCCACATCACCTCGTCGCCGACCGCGTCGCCCGACATCAGTCCGCGCACGGCGTAGACGGCGTGCGAGATCGGATTGACCTCGACGAACGCCTGCAGCCAGTTGGGCATCGTCGACGGATCGACGAACACGGGACTCAGGAACGCCAGCGGGAACAGCACCATCATGCTGATCCCCATCACCGACTGCGGGCTGCGGGCCAGGAGCCCGACCCACGTCCAGATCCAGCTGAACGCGAAGCAGAACACCATCAGCACCGCGATGCCGGCGACGACGCCGACCGCTCCGCCGCCGGGGCGGTAGCCCAGGATCAGCCCGAGCGCGACGACGAACAACGACGCGAGCGTGTAGCGGACGGCGTCGCCGAGGAGTGCTCCGACCAGGGCTGAGGGGCGCCAGATCGGCAGCGTCCGGATCCGGTCGAAGACGCCCTTCTCGATGTCGGTGTTGATCGCGACGCCGGTGTACATCGTGATCATCACGACCGTCTGGACCAGGATGCCCGGCAGCAGGAACTGGAGATAGGTGCTGGTCGAGCCCGCGATCGCCCCGCCGAACAGATAGGTGAACATCAGGACGGAGATGATCGGGAACAGCGTCACGTCGAACAGCTGCTCCGGCACGTGCTTGATGCGCAGGATCGCCCGCCAGCCGAACGCCAGCGACGTCGTCACCGCGCCGGCCCGCGGAGGGCGGGGGCCGGAGGCGAGAACGGCGTCGAGCTTGGCGGGCACGATCTGGGAGTCGGTGGTGCCCGCCGTCGTGGTCGTCATGCCATCGCTCCTTCGGTGTCTGCGTCCGAGGGCGCCGTCTCCTCGGCCGGATGGCCGGTGAGGGCGAGGAACACCTCGTCGAGGGTCGGCTGCCCGTAGCTGAAGCCGGCAAGCTCGACGCCGTCGGCGGCGAGGGTGGCGAGCGCGGCGGGGACCTTGGTGCGGTCGTCCACCCGGCCGGTGACATCGGCGGCGTCGGCTCCTGGGACGACCTCGTCGCCGAGGGCGCGCGTGAGCACGTCGATCGCCCGCGGCCGGTCGGCGGGATCGTGGAGGTGGACGTGGAGCGCCCCGGAGCCGACCTCGGACTTGAGCTGGCTGCTGGTGCCCTCCGCGATGACCTTGCCGGTGTCGATCACGGCGATACGCCCGGCGAGCTGGTCGGCCTCGTCGAGGTATTGCGTGGTCAGCAGCACGGTCGTACCGCGTGCCGTCAGCGACCGGACAATGTCCCACACCTGGATCCGGCTGCGGGGGTCGAGCCCGGTCGTCGGCTCGTCGAGGAAGAGGATCTGCGGGGTGACCACGATGCTCGCGGCGATGTCGAGCCGGCGTCGCATGCCGCCGGAGTAGCGCTTGACCTGGCGGTTGGCGGCGTCGGTCAGCCCGAAGGCCTCCAGGAGGTCGTCGCACCGGCTCCGTGCCTGCGCCCGGGAGAACCCGAGGATGCGGCCGAGGAGCTGAAGGTTCTCGCGGCCGGTGAGGTCCTCGTCGACCGACGAGTACTGGCCGGTCAGGCTCACCACGCTGCGTACGGCGTCGGCTTCTGAGACCACGTCGTGGCCCAGCACGCGTGCCGACCCGCCGTCAGGACGCAGGAGAGTCGCGAGAATCTGGATCGTCGTGGTCTTGCCGGCTCCGTTGGGTCCCAGGAAGCCGTAGACGCCGCCCTCGGGCACACGGAGGTTGATGCCGTCCACCGCCGGTTTGTCCCCGTACGTCTTCACGAGCTCATGCGTCTCGATCGCGATTCCGCTGGCCATGTCTCCCACCTCGTGTCGTTGCGCACGCCAACGTGTTCCTCTTAGGAACACCGATCCAGCGTCCCACACGCCGCCGACGGAACTCGACCGGAATTTGCCCGGCGAGGCCGCCGCGAAGCACAGAGTGCGCCGACCGTTTCCGGCATAGGGTGGAGGCGTGGAGCGACGGATCTTCGGCATCGAGAACGAGTACGGCGTCACGTGCACGTTCCGCGGACAACGACGCCTGTCGCCCGACGAGGTGGCCCGCTATCTCTTCCGCCGGGTCGTCTCCTGGGGCCGCAGCAGCAACGTGTTCCTGCGCAACGGAGCGCGCCTCTACCTCGACGTCGGCAGCCACCCGGAGTACGCGACGCCGGAGTGCGACGACATCGTCGAGCTCGTCACCCACGACAAGGCGGGGGAGCGGGTGCTCGAGGGCCTCCTCCTCGACGCCCAGACGCGGTTGCGCGAGGACGGGATCCTCGGCGACATCTATCTCTTCAAGAACAACACCGACTCGGCCGGCAACTCCTACGGGTGTCATGAGAACTACCTCGTCTCGCGCGACGGCGAGTTCAGCCGGATCGCGGACATCCTGATCCCGTTCCTCGTCTCGCGACAGATCATCTGCGGGGCCGGCAAGGTCCAGCAGACGCCACGAGGGGCGATGTTCTCGGTGTCGCAGCGGGCCGAGCACATCTGGGAGGGCGTGTCGTCGGCGACCACGCGGTCGCGACCGATCATCAACACCCGCGACGAGCCGCACGCCGACGCCGAGCGCTATCGCCGGCTCCACGTGATCGTCGGCGACTCCAACATGAGCGAGACCACCATGCTGCTCAAGGTGGCGACGACCCACCTCGTGCTGCGCATGATCGAGGCGGGCATCCCGATGCGGGACCTGACGCTCGACAACCCCATCCGCGCGATCCGCGAGATCTCCCACGACATGACCGGTCGACGCAAGGTCTCGCTGGCCAACGGGCGCGAGCTGTCGGCGTTGGAGATCCAGGCGGAATACCTCGGCAAGGCTCGCGCGTTCGTCGACCGGCACGACCCGGACGACCCGGTGGCCGCGCGGGCGCTCGAGCTCTGGGAGCGGACCCTCAAGGCGGTGGAGTCCGAGGACCTCTCGCTCGTCGAGCGCGAGATCGACTGGGTCATCAAGTACCGCCTGCTCGACCGCTACCGCGAGAAGAACGACCTGACCTGGAGCCACCCGCGCATCGCTCAGATGGACCTGGCCTACCACGACATCCTGCGCGACCGGGGTCTCTACTACCTGCTCGAACGCCAGGGCGCGGTCGCCCGGGTCACCGACGACCTGTCGATCTTCGAGGCGAAGTCCAAGCCGCCGCAGTCGACGCGCGCCCGGCTGCGCGGGGAGTTCATCAAGCGCGCGCAGGAACGCCGGCGTGACTTCACGGTGGACTGGGTGCACCTCAAGCTCAATGACCAGGCCCAGCGGACCGTGCTCTGCAAGGATCCGTTCCGATCCCACGACGAGCGCGTCCAGAAGCTCATCGACGGGATGTGACCAGCGTTCTCAGGCTCCCTCATCTAATTTTGAGGTTCGTCGGCTACCGTTGTCGACGTTGTCCCGCTCCCCAGTGAAAGGTCGCCGCCGCGTGCGCCGCCTAGCAGCCGTTCTCATCGCTCCCGTACTCGTCCTCACAGCCGCCTGTGGCGGGGGAGGTGACGACGACGCGGACGCCGGTTCTCTCGACGCGGTCAAGGTCACCGGCAAGGTCGGTGAGGCCCCGAAGATCGAGAACGCCAAGGGCGTGAAGGTCGACAAGGTCACCACCCGGGTCATCACCGAGGGAGACGGGGCGAAGGTCGCCGACGGCGACGAGGTCGTCATGAAGTACGTGCTCTTGCAGGCCAAGGACGGCAAGGAGGCCAGCAACACGTTCAAGGGCGACGCCACAGGGGCGACCCCGATGAGCAAGGAGCAGGACAAGATCATCTCTCCCGCCGTGATCGGCAAGCCGTTCGGCACGCGCGTCCTGGTCGGTGTGACCGGCGAAGACCTCGGCGCCGAGAAGGGCACCGAGCAGGGGGACGAGACGCTCCTGGTCGTCGCCGACGTCCTCTCCAAGTGGGAGGCGCCCAAGCCCAACGGGTCCATCGCCGACGTGAAGGTCACGGGCGCCTGGGGCAAGCAGCCCACCGTGACCCTCGCGAAGAAGCCGCTCGTCGTGGCCAAGACCGAGTCCAAGGTCGTCATCCCGGCCAAGAGCAAGAAGGCCGCGACCGTCAAGGAGAACGACACCGTCACCGTCCGCTACCTCGGCGTCAACGGGCGCGACGGCAAGACCTTCGACAGCTCGTACAAGCGCGGAGACACGGTCGACTTCCAGCTGGCACCGGGGCAGATGATCCCGGGCTTCATCACCGGCCTCGTCGGCCAGAAGTACGGCAGCCGCGTGCTGGTCACCATGCCGTACACCGACGGCTACGGCTCTACGGGCAACCCTCAGGGCGGGATCAGCGGTGGTGACTCGCTCATCTTCGTGGTCGACCTCGTCAAGAAGGGCAAGCCGGCGCCTGCGACCCCGGCCCCGGCCCCGGCGCCGTAACCTCGCCGCGGCGCTCCACCGCGTCGGGTCGGACGATGTAGTTTGTTGGCTGACCTGCTGGTCCGACCCGACGAGGAGCACCTGGTGGCACCACGCACGACCGAGCGGCTGATGAATCTCCTCATCGCCCTCCTGGTGACACCGACCTATCTCCCGAAGTCCCGCATCCGCGAGGTCATCGAGCCCTACCGGGGGCAGTCCGACACCGCGTTCGACCGCATGTTCGAGCGCGACAAGGATTCCCTGCGGACGATCGGGATCACGATCGAGGTCGGCGAGACCGAGTCGTACCACGGGGTCGAGCCCGGCTACCGGATCCGGCGTGAGGAGTTCGAGCTCCCGCCGATCGACCTCGAGCCGTCGGAGGCCGCGGTGCTCGGCGTCGCGGCCCGGGTCTGGCAGAGTGCACGCCTCGGCGAGGCGACGGCGGTGGCGCTGCGCAAGCTCCTTGCCGCCGGTGTGCCCGTCGATCCTGAGGCTCTCTCGGGCGTCGAGCCCCGGCTCGCGGCGAGCGAGCCGGCCTTCGAGCCGATCTGGGAGGCAGTCGTCAGCCGTACGCCCGTGACGTTCCTCTACGAGCGGGCCGACGGTGCGCAGGCTCAGCGGGTCGTCGAGCCGTGGCGGCTCGTCTCCTGGCACGGCCGCTGGTACCTCGTCGGCTACGACCGCGAGCGCGCCGACCAGCGTCTCTTCCGGCTCAGCCGGGTGGTGGGCGACGTCCGAGCCGCGGGCTCTCCCCGTGAGTTCGACGTCCCCGACGACGCCGACGTCCGGGAGATCGCCGCATCGCTGTTCCCCGCGCCACCGACCGCCGACGCGGTGGTCCGGGTCCGCAAGGGTCGCGGTCTCGGCCTGCGTCGCCGGGCCACGGCCCAGGAGCCCACCGAGGACGGATGGGACCAGATCGAGCTGCCGTACGGCTCGGTGGGTGAGCTGGCGACCGAGATCGCCTCGTACGGCGCTGACGCGGTGGCCGTCTCGCCGCCTGAGCTGCGCGCCGAGGTGCGGACCCGACTCGCCCGCGTCCTGGAGGTGGCACACCTGTGAGCCCGTCGGCGAAGCAGATCGAGCGCATGCTCGCGCTCGTCCCGTACCTGCGCACCAACGACGGCGTGCCGGTGGCGGAGGTGGCCGAGGTCTTCGGAGTGCCTCGGGCGCAGATCGTCAAGGACCTCAACGTCTTGTGGTTCTGCGGCCTCCCCGAGGCGGTGACCGGCGAGATGATCGACATCGACATGGACGCCCTCGAGGTCGACGGCGTCGTCTATCTCGACAACGCCGACTTCCTCGGGCGTCCGCTGCGGCTCAACGGGTACGAGGCGGCGTCGCTCATCACCGCTCTGCGCGCCCTGCGCGAGACCGCCGGTGGTCAGGACCAGCCCGCGATCGAGTCCGCACTGGCCAAGCTGCTCGCTGCCACCGGCGACTCCGAGCACGGCGTGGACGCCGCGGAGGTCCTGGTCGACGACGCGCAGTCCGCCGCCCACGAGCGCGTTGCCGACGCGCTGGCGCGAGGCCGCCGGATCCACCTCGTCTATCGCGTGGAGTCGCGCGACGAGCTCACCGAGCGCGACGTCGACCCGCTGCGTCTGATCACCGCCGAGGGCAGGCTCTATCTGGAGGGGTGGTGCCACCGCGCCGACGGCGTCCGGCTGTTCCGACTCGACCGGGTCGAAGGCATCGAGGTCCTCGACGCCCCTGTCGCCGAGCACGAGGGCGTCGAACGCCGGGACTACACGACCCACCTGTTCGAGCCTCACGAAGGGGACGCGGAGGCGATCGTCGCGCTCCACCCCAACGCGCTGTGGGTCCGCGACTACGTCGACCACGCCGAGATCGGGACGGACGACCACGGGTGGCTGCTGATCAAGGTGGTCACCGGCGACGAGGCGTGGCTCAAGCGGTTCGTCCTGCGGTCGGCGGGCAACGTGCGGGTCGTCGAGCCGCGACGCCTCGCGGAGCAGGTCATCGCGGAGACCACCGCCTCCCTGGCGGAGTACGACCGGTCGACCGACCACTCCTGAGCGCTGCGTTTCGTGGGCCCCAGATGCGTGTGAGGGGAGACGAGTCCTTCCTCGGCGGCGTACGATGCCAGTGAAGGCGCAACGGAGCGCCCTGCGCACCGACGCACGGAATCGTGAGGTCCTTATGTTCAAGCAGATCGGCCCGATGGAGATCGTCCTCATCCTGGCCGTCCTGGTCCTGCTGTTCGGCGCCAAGAAGCTCCCGGAGCTTGCTCGGGGATCCGGGCGCGCGCTGCGGATCTTCAAGTCCGAGACCAAGGGCCTGATGGACGACGACGACGACAAGCCCGTCGTCGAGAAGCCCGTGGTGGAGAAGCCTGTCGTGGAGAGGACTGCCGCGCTGCCGTCCGACGTGGTGCAGCCGACTCGCCCGGCGACCACGTACGACAAGCGTCCCGAGACGCCCTGATCTGACCCGTGGCGCTCATCTCGAGGGGCAAGCGGTCCGAACCGGCCGCTGCCCCCGACGGCACGATGCCTTTGGCAGAGCACCTGCGTGAGCTGCGTGACCGTCTCCTCAGGGCCGTGCTGGCGATCGTCGCAGGCACGGTCGTCGCGGCGTTCTTCTACGACCAGCTGCTCGACTTCCTGACCGTCCCGTACTTCGAGGCCGTCGAGACGCTGGAGGAGAACGGCCGCGACATCAACGAGGCCCTGACGTTCTCGGGGATCGCGGACCCGTTCACCTTCGCGCTCAAGATCTCGCTCGTCGCAGGGCTCGTCGTCTCCAGCCCGGTCTGGCTCTACCAGATCTGGGCGTTCATCGTGCCCGCGCTGCACCGCAACGAGCGGCGCTGGACGATCCTCTTCTGTGCGATCGCCGGTCCGCTGTTCATCATCGGGTTCGTCACCGGATACCTGGTGCTGCCCAAGGGCATCGAGCTCCTCATGGGCTTCACGCCCGACTTCGCCTCCAACTTCAATGCGCTCCCGGACTACCTCAGCTTCGTGCTGCGCATCCTGCTGGTGTTCTCGGTGGCGTTCGAGATCCCGCTGTTCGTCGTGCTCCTCAACGGCATGGGAGCGGTGTCCGGCCGCCAGCTGGCCGGGGCCCGCTCCTGGATCATCGTGGCGACGTTCGTCTTCGCCGCGATCGCGACCCCGTCGACAGACCCGCTGACGATGGTGGTCCTTGCGCTGCCGATGACGGTTCTCTTCCTGATCGCGGAGGGGATCGCGCACCTCACCGACCGCCGGAGGGCCAAGCGTGCCGTCGCGGAGGGCCTCGCCGTCTCCGACGACGAGATGTCCGACATCACCGTCGAGCACCGCCTCGAGGACGAGCGCCCGAGCGACCTCGACGCTCCCGACGATCCAAGGAGCGCCCCGTAGGCTGGAGGTATGACCTCACCGGCGGAGCGATATGCCCAGTTCCGGGCTGCGCAGGCCAAACCTCTCCTTGCTGAGTTCGCCAGTCTGTACGCGTTCGATCTGGATCCGTTCCAGGTCGAGGCCTGCGAAGCGTTGGAGAACGGCCACGGAGTCCTCGTCGCGGCTCCGACCGGGTCCGGCAAGACCATCGTGGGTGAGTTCGCGGTCCATCTCGCGCTGGCCACGGGCCGCAAGTGCTTCTACACGACGCCCATCAAGGCGCTGTCGAACCAGAAGTTCCACGACCTGGTCGAGCGCTACGGTGCCGACCGGGTTGGGCTGCTGACCGGCGACAACACGATCAACGGCGAGGCGCCGATCGTCATCATGACGACCGAGGTGCTGCGCAACATGCTCTACGCCGGCTCCCGGACGCTGGAGGGTCTCGGCTACGTGGTCATGGACGAGGTGCACTACCTCGCCGACCGCTTCCGCGGTGCGGTCTGGGAGGAGGTCATCATCCACCTCCCGGAGTCCGTGCAGGTGGCGTCGTTGTCGGCGACGGTCTCCAACGCCGAGGAGTTCGGTGACTGGCTCAGCGAGGTGCGCGGCGACACCGTGACCGTGGTCTCCGAGCGTCGTCCGGTCCCGCTCTATCAGCACGTCCTCGTCGGGCGGCGCCTGTACGACCTGTTCGAGGGTGACCCCGCCGAGGGTGCGCAGGTCAACACCGAGCTCGAACGGATCGCCCGCGACGAGTGGCGGATGCGTCAGGTCGGACGCGCCGGCGGCGGGCCGGGGAAGCGCGGCAAGCGCGGCCAGTCGTACGGGGCCCACCGGCACCGCTCCCGCAACTACACGCCGAACAGGGTCGACGTCCTCGACCGCCTGGACGCGGCGGGGCTGCTCCCGGCGATCACCTTCATCTTCAGCCGCGCCGGGTGCCAGGCCGCCGTCGAACAGTGCCTGTCGACGAACCTGCGGCTCACCTCACCGGCCGAGGAGCGCGAGATCCGCGCCTACGTCGATTCCGCGACGGACAACCTCCCGCCGGCCGACCTGGAGGTCCTGGGCTACGCCGACTTCGTCGAAGGGCTCGCCCGCGGCATCGCCGCCCACCACGCGGGCATGCTGCCGACCTTCAAGGAGGTCGTCGAGCACCTCTTCAGCCAGGGCCTCGTCAAGGCCGTTTTCGCCACCGAGACGCTGGCGCTGGGCATCAACATGCCCGCCCGTTCGGTCGTCATCGAGCGCATGACGAAGTGGAACGGCGAGACGCACGCCGAGATCACGCCGGGGGAGTACACGCAGCTCACGGGTCGCGCCGGACGTCGAGGCATCGACGTCGAGGGACACGGGGTCGTGCTCTGGCAGCCGGGTCTGGATCCCAAGCACGTCGCGGGCCTCGCGTCGACGCGCACCTATCCGCTCCGGTCGTCCTTCCACCCGTCGTACAACATGGCCGTCAACCTGGTCCACCAGGTCGGTCGTGCGACCGCGCGGCAGATGCTCGAGCAGTCGTTCGCGCAGTTCCAGGCCGACCGACAGGTGGTCGGGCTCGCGCGCCAGGTCCACAAGGCGGAGGAGGCACTCGCGGGGTACGCCGAGGCGGCGACCTGCTCCAGGGGTGACTTCATGGAGTATGCCGCGCTGCGCCGCCGCATCAAGGACCTCGAGCAGAACGCGTCCCGCAAGCGACGCTCCGCGCACGCCGACGATGTCGCCGCCTCGCTGGCACGGCTCCGCCCCGGCGACGTGATCGCGGTGCCCGCCGGGCGGTGGGCAGGCTGGGCCGTGATCCTCGACCCCGGCACCCAGGACCGCAGCGCTCCCCGTCCGTTCGTGCTCACCGACGACCGGCATGCGCGCCGGCTCGGGCTGGTCGACTTCCCGTCGCCCATCACCCCCGTCCGTAGGATGCAGGTCCCGCGGACCTTCAACGCCCGCAACCCGCAGCAGCGACGCGATCTCGCGTCGACGTTGCGGCAGAAGACGCGCGACCTCGATCTGCCGAGTGCGCGCCGGAGCAAGGGCGCCCCGGTGCACGATCCCGAGATCGACGAGCTCCGCGACACGCTCAAGCATCACCCGTGCCACCAGTGCCCCGACCGCGAGGACCATGCCCGCTGGGCCGAGCGGTGGTTCCGCCTGGAGCGCGACACCGCCAACCAGCGCCGGCGGATCGAGCAGCGGACGAACACCGTCGCTCGGCAGTTCGACCGGGTGTGCGAGGTCCTGGACGAGCTCGGCTACCTCGACGGCGACACCGTGACCCCGGACGGCCGGCGCCTGCAGCGTCTCTACTCCGAGCTCGACCTGCTCGCAGGGGAGTGCTTGCGGCGCGGCACGTGGGACGACCTGGATCCTGCCGAGCTCGCCGCGGTGCTCAGCGGGCTCACGTACGAGTCACGCAACCCCGAGGGGGACGGCCCGCCACGGTTCCCGCGCGGGACCGCGGCGATCGTCGCCGACGAGATGGCGCGCACCTGGGCCGAGCTGGAGCAGGTGGAGCGCACGCACCGGCTGTCGTTCCTGCGGCGTCCCGACTTCGGCTTCGCCTGGACGGCCTGGCAGTGGGCGTCGGGCTACGACCTCGACGTCGTCCTGGAGTCCAACGACGTGGCCGCCGGCGACTTCGTCCGCGCGATCAAGCAGCTCCTCGACGTCATCGAGCAGGTTGCCGCGGCGGCCACCGACGACGCGCTGCGCAAGAAGGCGCGGGCAGCCGCAGACCTGCTGCGCCGCGGCGTGATCGCCTACTCCTCCGTCTCCGAGTAGCCCCGCGGGTCACTCTCGGGGGCTCGCGGGTCACTCCTGGACCGCTCGCGGGTCACTCTCGGGCGCTCGCGGGTCACTCCTCGCCGAGCAGCTCGTCGATCCGCTGGACCTTCTCGGAGAGCTGTCCCGTACGTCCCGGACGGATGTCGGCCTTGAGCACCAGCGACACCCGTGGCGAGACGTCGGCCACGGCCTCGACGGCACGCTTGACGACGTCCATCACCTCGTCCCACTCGCCCTCGATGTTGGTGAACATGGCGTTGGTCTCGTGAGGCAGGCCGCTCGCGCGGACGACGGCGACGGCCCGTGCAACGGCTTCCCCCACCCCGCCGGCGTCGTCGGCGGTCGCCGGGCTGATGCTGAACGCTGCGATCATCGCCTCAGCGTACGAGAAGGCCCGCCACCTGGCGCTGTCTGTCGTACGTCGTGAGGCGATCCGTCGCCGCCGCCCGCTACGGTGCGGGTATGTCCCAGCAGAAGCTGCTCCTGCTCGACTCGGCCTCCCTCTACTTCCGGGCGTTCTTCGGGATGCCCGACACCCTCAGGTCGCCCGACGGCACGCCCGTCAACGCCGTACGAGGGATGCTCGACTTCGTCGCGACGCTGGTCGACTCGCTCGAGCCGGATGCGATGGCCGCGTGCTGGGACAACGACTGGCGGCCGGCGTGGCGCGTCGAGCTCATCCCGTCCTACAAGGGACACCGGGTCGAGGAGGCCCAGGCGTCGGCCCCCGACGTGGAGGAGACGCCCGACCTCCTCGACGTCCAGGTGCCGGTGATCGCCCGAGCCCTCCAGATCCTCGGCATCCCCGTCGTCGGTGCCGACGGCTACGAGGCCGACGATGTCATCGGCACCCTCGCGACCACCTGGGACGGCCCCGTCGACGTGGTGACGGGTGACCGCGACCTGTTCCAGCTCGTCGACGACGCCCGTGGCGTGCGCGTCCTCTACCCGGCCAAGGGGATGAGCAAGCTGGAGTCGGTCGACGCAGCGTGGATCCGCCACCGGTACGGCATCGAGCCGGCCCAGTACGCCGACTTCGCGGTGCTGCGCGGCGACCCGTCCGACGGCCTGCCCGGTGTGGCCGGGATCGGCGAGAAGACGGCCGCGACCCTCCTCGCCGCCCATGGTGACCTGGCGGGCATCGTGGAGGCTGCCGCGGACCGGCACGTCCAGATGGCCCCGCGGGCTCGTAAGAACCTCCTGGCGGCCGCGGACTATCTCGCGGTCGCGCCTCGAGTCGTCGAGGTGGTCCGTGACCTGCCGCTCGATGTCGACCTGACGCTCCGGCCCGTGACGACCGAGCAGATCCGCGAGATGGCGGAGCTGGCGGAGGCCTGGGGTCTCGGCCGTCCGGCCGAGCGGGCCGTAGCTGCCCTGACGGCGCCCTGAGGGCCCGCGGGGCGCCGCCGGTAGTCTCGAGGGCATGACCACCGACATCTCTCGCCGGCTCGACGCTGCCCGGGCGGCAGCGAAGGACTCCGGAATCGACGCTCTTCTGGTCACGCCCGGTGCCGACCTGCGCTACCTCACGGGGTTCGCCGCGATGCCGCTCGAGCGTCTGACCTGCCTGGTGCTGCCGACCGAGGGCGACCCGGTCCTGGTCCTTCCGCGTCTCGAGGTGGCGATGGCGGTCGAGGCCGGTGTCGAGGAGCACGGCATCGCCCTGGTCGGCTGGGAGGAGACCGACGACCCGTACGCCGCCGCCCACGCAGCAGCGAAGGGTGCCCGACGTGTCGCCGTGGACGACCACATGTGGGCCGAGCGTGTCTTTGCGTTCGGCCTCGCCTTCGGTGACGCCGACCAGGTCCTCGCCGGCGGCGTGCTGCGGCCGCTCCGGACGCGCAAGACGCCCGACGAGATCGAGGCCCTCCGCGAAGCCGGCGCCGCGATCGACCGGGTCCACACGCGCATGGGGGAGTGGCTTCGACCCGGCCGCACGGAGCGGGAGGTGGGCCGGGACATCGCCGAGGCCATCCTGGCCGAGGGCCACGAGAGCGTCGAGTTCGTGATCGTCGGTTCCGGACCCAACGGGGCCTCGCCGCACGCCGAGGTCTCTGACCGCGTCATCGAGCGCGGCGACCCCGTCGTCGTCGACATCGGCGGAGTGATGCCGTCCGGCTACTGCTCCGACTCGACCCGCACCTACGTCGCCGGGGGCTCGGCACCGGCGGACTTCCTCGCCTACTACGAGGTTCTCCGCCGAGCTCAGGACGCGCAGTGCGCGTACGCCCGCCCCGGCGTCTCGGCGCAGTCGGTGGATGCGGTCGGCCGCGACGTGATCGCGGAGTCCGGCTACGGCGAGGCCTTCCTCCACCGCACCGGCCACGGGATCGGGCTCGAGACCCACGAGGAGCCCTACATCGTCTCCGGCAACAAGCTCGCACTCGAGCCGGGGATGGCGTTCTCGATCGAGCCCGGGATCTATCTCGAGGGTCGTCACGGTGCCCGTATCGAGGACATCGTCGTGACCACCGACGACGGCCTCGAGCGTCTCAACCTCACCACCCGCGACCTCGTCGTGCTCGACTGACGTGAGAGACGACGTCTCTGACACCGGTCAGATCGTCGCCTCCCGGGCCGCGGTCGATATCCTGTCGCACGTGGAGGATACCGACGCGCAAATCGTCCGGCTACTGTCTGCTGACGGCCGGATGTCTTTCACCGACCTCGGACGGGCCACCGGCCTGTCCACCAGTGCTGTCCACCAACGTGTCAAGCGGCTCGAGGCGCGAGGAGTGGTGCGTGGCTACCAGGCCCAGCTCGACCCGGCGGCGGTCGGCCTGGGCCTCAGCGCCTTCATCTCCATCCGTCCCATCGACCCGAGCCAGCCTGACGACTCCCCAGAGCGGCTGCGGCACCTCGACGCCATCGAGGCCTGCTACTCGGTCGCGGGGGAGGAGAGCTATGTGCTCAAGGTCAGGGTGCCGAGCACCGTTGCCCTGGAAGGGCTGCTCGCCGAGATCCGGGCGGCGGCGAACGTCTCGACCAGGAGCACCATCGTCTTGTCCACCTACTACGAGAACCGCCCGATCGGAGGCTGACCCTAGTATGGCCGACCTGGCCACCTTCACCGTACGACGTGTCACCGACCCAGAGCCTGAGCTGCTGGACTCGCTGCACGCTTTGATCACCGAGCTGGTGGAGGAGGGTGCCGCGCTCGGATGGCTGGAGCCACCGAGCCGGTCCGACGTCGGCGACCTTCTCGGCGACCTGGTGCAGGAGAGCGACCTCGACGACGCCTGCCTCGCTGTCGCCGAGGACGCCGAGGGCGGTGTCGTCGGGTTTGCGTACTGGTCACGCCGGATGGGCGAGACCGAGCAGCCGCACGCGGACATCGGCCGCGTCGCTGTCTCGTCCCGTGCGCGGGGGGCCGGCCTCGGCCGACGCCTGGTCGGCGAGCTCATCGACTACGCCCGCAAGTCGGGCATCGAGATCCTCACCCTGGACGTACGCGGCAACAACCACGCGGCGATGGCGCTGTACGAGCGCCTCGGATTCCAGGAGTACGGCAGGATCCCCGACTTCGTCGCCATCGGCGACCAGCGGTGGGACAACGTCTACTTCTGGCTGGACCTTCGCACCGACGAGCACGACCTCACGCTCCACGGCGACACACCGACCGGGCCCGGGGCCTCCGAGGTGCGTTGATGGGTGGCGGCCGGACTCTGTACCGCGGGGTCAGTCTCCTGGACCGCCGCCGTCCTGCCGCGCTGGCTGTCGAGGGCGAGACGATCGCCTGGATCGGTGACGACCACGACGCCGCGTCGTGGGTCGACGGTGCGACCGAGGTCCGAGCGCTCGACGGGACGTTGCTGACGCCCGGATTCGTCGACGCCCACGTCCATCTGGCGATGACCGGTCACGCGCTGCGAGGTCTGGACCTCGCAGGAGCGCGCTCGCGGGTCGAGGCGCTCGAACGCCTGGGCGTCCACACGTCCCGCTCTGGCGACGTCGTCGTGCACGGTCAGGGGTGGGACGACACGTCCTGGCCCGACGGCACGCTCACCGGTCCCGACCTCGACCGCGCCGCCGGTGGGCGTCCCGTCTACCTGGGACGCGTCGACGGGCACTCGGGCGTCGTCTCGGCCTCCCTGGTCAGCAGGGTCCACGGCCTGCGAGAGGCTGACGGCTGGAGCGCCGGCGGACGGGTCGAGCGAGACGCCCACCACCTCGTACGCCAGCATCTGGCGACGCTGTCCGATCCCTCCCACCGTGCGGCGACGATCGGTACGGCCCTGCGTGCGGCGGCCGCAGCCGGCATCGTCTCGGTCCACGAGAACGCCGCCCCGCACATCTCGCCGCTGGAGGACGTGGACGTGGTGCGTGCGCTGGCCGCGTCCGAGGTCCTGCCGCACGTGGTGACCTACTGGGGTGCGCGCGACGCCTATGCGGACGCGCGCGCGTACGGCGTGGCGGGCCTGGCGGGAGACCTCAACATCGACGGCTCCCTGGGCTCGCACACCGCTGCGCTGCACGAGCCGTACGACGACCGTCCATCGACCATCGGCCACCAGTACCTCGAGGCGGACGAGGTTGCCGAGCACGTCGTCGGGTGCACGCGCGCCGGCCTCCAGGCGGGCTTCCACGTCATCGGCGATCGAGCGTCGGCCACCCTGGTCGAGGGTCTGCGTCGTGCACGGGACGTCCTCGGGACCGATACGTTGCGCGCCGCGCGCCACCGTGTCGAGCACCTCGAGATGCCGTCGGGGGCCGACCTCGAGCTGCTCGCCCAGCTCGGGGTCACCGCCAGCGTCCAGCCGGCGTTCGACGCCGCGTGGGGCGGGTCGGACGGGATGTATGCCGCTCGTCTCGGCAAGGACCGTTCGCACGGGATGAACCCGCTGGCGGCGATGGCCGCGATCGGCGTCCCGCTCGCCTTCGGCTCCGACGCCCCCGTGACTCCGCTCGCGCCGTGGCACGCCATCGCGGCGGCGACGAGGCCGCAGGCGGGCGGGCAAGCGCTGTCGCTCGCACAGGCGGTGCATGCGCACACCGTCGGCGGATGGCGGGCCGCCCGCATCGACGGCACCGGCCGGCTCGAGCCGGGGGCGGCGGCACATCTCGCGTTCTGGGAGGTCCCGACGGGAGCGCAGGCGGCCGAGGCGGCCGTCGCCGGCGAGGCGAGGTGCGTCCGCACGGTGGTGTCGGGACGCACCGCGTACGAGATGGCCTCGAGCGTCGCCTGAGTGTTGACACGAGCGGTCAGGGAGGGCACTGTCGTATCTGATCGCCTCTCGGATGCTGGCGGTATCACGGGGAGAGGCTTCACGCCAGAGGCACCTGGCGCCCACTAGACAACAGCTTCTGCTGGTCCGAAGGGCGCCGGGCCTCTGGCGGATCACTTTCTCGCACGGTCACCTCCCTCTCGCCGCTCCGTCGGTGGCACCTCCCGGTAGCGTTGACCTGTGCCTCGTGCTCTCTCCTTCGCCGACCGGACCTGGTTCCGGCGCACCGCCCTTGCTGTGGCGGCCGGCCTGGTCGTGTCGTGCGGCTTCGCGCCGGTCTCGCAGCCATGGTCCGTGTGGCCAGGCCTGATCCTGCTGGTGGTCGCCCTTCGTGGCGCGAGCGTCGGCGTGGGGGCGTGGTTGGGCTGGGCGTTCGGGACGTCGTTCCTCCTCGTCCTGCTGTCCTGGGTGCTGGTCTTCGAGATCCCCGGGGCGTACGTCGCCCTCGCCGCCTTCGAAGGCCTCTTCTACGGCGCGTTCGGTGCCGCCTTCGCGGCACTGGCGCGCCTGCGAGCCTGGCCGGTGCTCGGCGCACTGGCGTGGATGGCGGCGGAGATGCTGCGGAGCCTGTTTCCCTTCGGTGGTTTCCCGTGGGGGAGGCTGGCGTTTGCCGCGGTGGACACGCCGCTGGCGCCGATCGCGCGCTGGCTGGGGGTCTCGGCACTGTCGGGAGCGGTGTTCCTGACGGCGGCGCTGGCCGTGTGGGCGTTCTTGTGCTGGCGCGCCGAGTCGGGACGCGTGCGTCGGCTGGCTCTGGGCGCGGTGTCCGTCGGCGCTGTCTTCGCGGTCGGTGCCGTGCTTCCCGTCGGGATCGCCGGGGACGGTCGTTCGATGCAGGTGGCGATCGTGCAGGGTGACGTTCCCGGGACCGGCGCGTCCTGGTACGGCGAGCAGCGCCAGGTCCTCGAGAACCACGTCCGCGTGACGTCGGCGTACGCGGCTCAGGTGCGCAGTGGCGCTCTCCCTCCGCCCGACCTCGTCCTGTGGCCGGAGAACGCCTCCGACATCGACCCGACGACGGACCGGGCGGCGGGCGAGGCGATCACCCGTGCGGCGCGTGACGTCGGCGCCCCGATCCTGGTGGGTGCGATCCTCGATGGACCCCGAGAAGATACGGCGTACAACGCCGGCCTCGTGTGGGACCCGGTGACCGGGCCCGGCGACCGCTACATCAAGCAGCACCTCGTCCCCTGGGGCGAGTACGTGCCGTTTCGGGGGTTCTCCGAGTGGCTGGTGCCGCTCCTCGCGGAGGAGATCCCACGCGACATCCTCCCCGGTGACGAGTCCGGCTCCCTCCCGATCGGCGACAGCGTCGTCGGCACGATGATGTGCTTCGACGTGGTCTTCGACGGGCTGGCCCGCAGCGCGGTGCTCGGCGGGGCGGAGCTGCTCGTGGTGCAGACCAACAACGCGACCTTCACGGGAACCTCCCAGCCCGAGCAGCAGTGGCAGATCTCGCGGCTGCGCGCGATCGAGTCGGGGCGGTACGTCGCCGTGCCGTCGACCAACGGGATCTCCGGTCTCATCCGTCCAGACGGTACGGTTCAGGCGACGGCGCCGCAGGAGGAGCCGGGCTATCTCGCCGAGGAGATCCAGGCCGCCACGGCGGTCACGACCGGCACGCGGCTCGGCATCTGGATAGAGGCGGCCGCGTCGCTCACGGTCGCCCTCGTGCTGCTGAGCGGAATCCGAAGGAAGGTACGTCGACGGTGAAGTCCCTGGTAGTGATCCCCACCTACAACGAGGTGGAGAACGTCGAGTCGATCGTGGGGCGTGTCCGTGGCGCGCAGCCCGACGCGGACGTGCTCGTCGTCGATGACGGCTCGCCTGACGGGACCGGTGATCTCGCCGACCAGGTGGCCGCCGCGGACCCCTCGGTCCAGGTCATGCACCGCACCACCAAGGACGGTCTCGGCGCGGCCTACCTCGCAGGGTTCGCGTGGGGCCTCGAGCGTGGGTACGACGTCCTCGTCGAGATGGACGCCGACGGCTCCCACCAGCCGGAGGAGCTCTATCGTCTCCTCGACGCGATCGACGCCGGTGCCGATCTCGTCCTGGGCTCGCGTTGGGTCGACGGGGGTTCGGTGGTCAACTGGCCCAAGCAGCGCGAGGTGCTCTCACGCGGCGGCAATCTCTATGCGCGAGTGGCGCTCGGTCTGCCGCTGCGTGACGCCACGGGGGGATACCGGGCGTTCCGAGGCGCGGTCCTCAAGGACCTGCTGGCTGACGAGATCGCGTCGCAGGGCTACTGCTTCCAGGTCGACCTGGCCCGGCGCTCGGTCCGTGCCGGGTACGACGTCCGCGAGGTCCCGATCACGTTCGTCGAGCGCGTGGCGGGGGAGTCAAAGATGGACGGCGGGATCGTCCGTGAGGCGCTCTGGCGCGTGACGGGCTGGGGACTGCACGACCGCACCCGTTGGCTGCGCCGCGTACGCTCGTCGTAAGGCACCGAGAGTTCTGAGCGTCCCGGGGCGAGAGGGGAAGTCGATGCGTCGAGGTATCGCAGCCGCGTTCTTGCTGCTGCCCGTGGCGGAGATCGCCGTCGCGGTGGGAGTGAGCCGGCTGATCGGCGTCGGCCCCACGCTGCTCGTGCTCCTCGCCCTCACCGTCGTGGGGGTGCTCGTCCTGCGCGAGGCCGGGCGTCGTGGCTGGCAGGCGATGCGTCAGGCCGCCCGTGAGGGTGCGGTGCCGACCGGTGGGGACGGGCGAGCGCTGACCGTGCTCTCCGGCATCCTCCTCGCCGTACCCGGATTCCTCACTGCTCTCGCCGGGCTCCTCTTGATGCTGCCGCCGGTCCGTCGGCTCGTGCGCAGCCGGACACGACGATGGGTCGAGAGCCAGGGCGCCTGGGTGGTCGTGGACCGCTTCGGCCGCCCAACGAGCCGAGGTGGCCGCACCGGTCCCGCGGACGCGTCGAGCACGGTGGTCCAGGGCGAGGTCATCGAGGACGACGACCTGCCGGGCAGCCGAGCGCGACCCGCTCCGGCGCCGAACACACCGCAGCGGACCTTCCCACCGCCGACCCCGTAAACGCCGGCAGGCCCGGGCACAGACAAAAGCCTGGGCCGCACCATGGGGGGAGACGGTGCGACCCAGGCGATCCGGGGGATCAGGTCGGGAGCTTGTCGGTCAGGCCGTACGCTTGCGAGCCTTGGCCTTGGCCTTGGACTTCGCCGGGCGGTGCAGGTGCGCCGGGCCGATCTCGCCGGCGCGCAGAAGCTCCAGGCGCTCGGTCAGGATCTCCTCGAGCTCGGGGATCGAACGCCGCTCGAGCAGCATGTCCCAGTGCGTACGCGGGGCCTTGACGTCCTTGTGCTCGGGCTCGGTGCCGTCGACGAGGCGACCGATCTTTCCGGTGCGCGGGTCCTCCCACTCGGCGGGGATCTCCGCGTCGTCGGCCATCGTGATCGTGAATGTCTTACCGTCAGGGAGGACGTACTCGACGTCCTGCCGCGGCGCCATCTCGACGCCACGCTCGTCCTCGAAGCTCTGGGTTCCGAGGCGCGCCCCCCGGAGTGCGCGTTCAGCCATTAATGCCCTCCCGACAATGAATCACAACATGGTGGTACGAGACGTGTCCGTTTCCGTACACGCTGTCCAACGTATCGGGGGCTCGTGAGATTCCCCTGAGAGCGAATCGTGTCCTAGGCCACGCCGTCAGACCACGGCGGGGACGGTGTTGCCGGCCTCGCGGATCGCACGTCGGGGGTCGAGCCGCGTCAGGAGTACGAATCCGACCAGGAAGAACACGATCAGCGCGAAGATCGCCGGACGGTACGACCCCGTCAGCTGGTGGACGAGGCCGAAAACCAGCGTACCGAGCCAGCTCGTCCCTCGCTCGGCGGCCTGGTAGAGGCTGAAGTACTCGGCCTCGCGTCCCTTGGGGATCATCTGGGAGTACAAGGAGCGCGACAGCGCCTGCGTGCCGCCCAGCACGATGCCGATCCCCGTCGCCATCGCGAGGAAGGGCACGACCTGGCCTGCAGGCAGGACGTATCCGACGCAGACGATGACCATCCACACGACGAGTCCGCCCATGATCGTCCGGGTCGCTCCGACGCTGCGTGCCACGCGCCCGAAGAAGAGAGCGCCCGCGATCGCGACGAACTGGACGAGGAGGATCGTGGCGATCAAAACCTCCTGCGAGAAGCCGAGCTGCTTCTGCCCGTAGATGGAAGAGGAGTAGATGACGGTCTGGATGCCGTCGTTGTAGAAGAGGTAGGCGACGAGGAAGAGCAGCGTCTGTGGATATCTCCTGAGGTCCTTCAGGGTCGTCCACAGCTGCCCGAAGCTGCGTTGGACCAGTCCGGGTCGATGCTCGGGGTCGGCGGCGACGAGGTCGGCCGGCGGATGGTCGCGAAGCCCTCGGTACGCGACGATCGTGAACCCGCCCCACCAGATACCGGCCGAGAGCAGGCTGATGCGGACCGCCGTGTCGGTCCCGACGACGTCGCCCGCTCCCAGGACGAGGCCGAGGTTGAGCAGGAGCAGCACCCCTCCACCCAGATAGCCGACGGCCCAGCCGCGGGATGACACGTGATCGCGCTCGTCCGGCTCGGCGACGTCGATCAGGATCGCGTCGTAGACCGTCAACGAGGCAGCCATGCAGAGGTTCGCGACCATCAGCAGACCCGCGCCGAGCTGCCAGTTGCTGCCGGCGACAAGGAACATGCAGCAGGTCGCGAGGGCGCCGGCCCACGCGAGGCGAGCCATCAGGGTGCGCTTGGACTCGACGCGGTCGGCGACGGCTCCGACGATCGGCAGGACCACCGCGGAGAGCAGCGTCGCGAAGGTGACGACGTAGAACACCAGCGAGCCGGCCGACAGACCGAGTCCGAGAAGGTCGACCCGGCTTGTGCACGGGTCGTCGACGGTGCCGACCCGACCGCACGCGTCCCGCTCGGCGACCGAGGTGAGGTAGGGGCCGATGAGCACCGTCCCCACGCTGGTGATGTAGGCGGAGTTGGCCCAGTCGTACCAGTACCACGCACGCTGCTCCCGGCGTCGGGCCGCTGCCGGGGTCGGGCCGCTCGTCTGTGCCGTCGTCATCGTGCGTCTCCTCCGGTCCACTGCCCGCGGGCAGTCAGGACGTCCTTCAGGACGTCGATGCGGTCACTCATCAGCCCGTCGACCCCGAGGTCGAGGAGGTGGTTCATGTCGTCGGGGTCGTCGATCGTCCACACGTGGACCTCGAGGCCGAGATCGTGGGCGGTCTCGACGAACCGAGGTGTGACGATCGACAGCCACCCCTGCCGGGTCGGCACCTGCACGCACGACGCCCCCAGCCGGCGCAGCCACGGAAGCACCCGCCACGGACGGACCGACATGCGGGCGATCTCCGGGGGAGAGGCGGACGTGGCGAGGTACGGCGCGAGCGCACGGACCCGGGAGAGACGACGGTGCGAGAACGACGCGATGCACACGCGCTCGCCGGCCCTCGCGTCGTCGATCACCCGCAGGGTGGGCGCGACCGCTGCCATCTCCTTGACGTCGATGTTGACGTGCACGTCCGGAAAGGCGTCGAGGACTTCTCGGAGCAGCGGAACGGGCTCCCGTCCGCCGATCTGGGCGCGTTCGATCGTCGAGGCGGGGAGCCGGGCGAGCTCCCCACGGTGGTCGGTGGTGCGGTCGAGCGACGCGTCGTGGAACGCGAACACCACGCCGTCCGACGACACCCGCGCGTCCGTCTCGAGGTAGGTGTAACCCAGTCGTACGGCGTTCTCGAACGCCGCAAGAGAGTTCTCGATGCCGAGGTTCGGACCGTAGTGTGCGCCACCACGATGGGCGTACGCCAAGGGCTTCGGCGAGGCGAGGAAGGGCGGCACCGCGGCTGTCACCGCCCTAGTATGCAGCCCTCTGGCTCGTCTGTCGGTTCTTCGACGACATCATGGCTCCCGGTGGCCGGCTCGTCCCTCGCCGACCACCCTCGCCTCACTCCTCAGATGTCGCGGAACGTCTCGATCTCGGCCCCTAGCGCGTTCAGGCGAGTCGCGAGGTCCTCGTAGCCACGGTTGATCACGTAGACGCTGCGCAGCACCGACGTGCCCTTGGCCGCGAGCATCGCGATCAGGATGACGACCGCCGGCCGCAGCGCCGGCGGGCACACGAGCTCGGTGGCGCGCCACCGGGTCGGGCCCTCGATGAGCACGCGGTGCGGGTCGAGCAGCTTGACGTTGGCGCCGAGCTTGTTGAGCTCCGTCAGGTAGATCGCGCGGTTCTCGTAGACCCAGTCGTGCAGGAGCGTCGTGCCCGAGGCGGTCGCGGCGATGACTGCGAAGAACGGCAGGTTGTCGATGTTGAGGCCGGGGAACGGCATGGGGTGGATCTTGTCGATGGGGGCGTGCAGCACCGACGGGTACGTGGTGATGTCGACCAGCCGGGTGTGGCCGTTCTCCGCGAGGTACTCCTCGCTGCGGTCGTAGGCGAAGCCCATCTCCTCGAGCAGCGCGAGCTCGATCTCCATGAACTCGATCGGCACGCGGCGGACGGTGATCTTCGACTCGGTCACGATCGCGGCCGTGATCAGGCTCATGGCCTCGATCGGGTCCTCGCTCGGTGCGTACTCCACGTCCACGTCGATCCGCGGACGCCCGGTGACCCGGAGGGTCGTCGTGCCGATGCCCTCGATGACGACCCCGAGCCGTTCGAGGAAGAAGCACAGGTCCTGGACCATGTAGTTGGGGCTCGCGTTGCGGATCAGCGTCGTGCCGTCGTGGCGGGCCGCCGCGAGCAGGGCGTTCTCCGTGACGGTGTCGCCGCGCTCGGTGAGCACGATCGGACGGGTCGGCGACACCGACGGGTCGACGGTCGCCTGGTAGCTGCCTTCGGTCGCCTTCACCTCGAGGCCGAACGGACGCAGTGCCGTCATGTGCGGCTCCACCGTGCGGGTGCCGAGATCGCAGCCGCCGGCGTACGGCAGCTCGAACGACTGCTCGCGGTGCATCAGCGGGCCGAGGAACATGATGATGCTGCGCGTACGGCGTGCGGCCTCGGCGTCGATCGACGACAGGTCGAGGGATGCCGGCGGGATCAGCTCGAGGTCGCCCTCGTCGCCGATCCACGTCGTCTTGAACCCGATCGACTGCAGCACCTCGAGGAGCCGGTTGACCTCCTCGATGCGTGCGACCTTGCGCAGCGTCGTCCGGCCCTCGTTGAGCAGAGCGGCGCACAGAAGCGCGACGCCGGCGTTCTTGGAGGACTTGACGTCGATCACGCCGGAGAGCTTCGTCTCGCCCGCCACGCGCAGGTGGCTCGGACCGGACGTGCCCAAGGCCACGAACTCCGAGTCGAGGGCGGCGCCGACGCGGGCGAGCATCTCGAGGGAGAGGTTCTGCTGGCCCTGCTCGATGCGGTTCACCGCACTCTGGCTCGTCTTCAGGAGATTTGCGAGGTCCGCCTGGGTCATCCCGCGGTGCTTGCGCGCATCTCGGATGAGGTTCCCGATCCGAGTGAGGTAGTCGTCAGTCATGGGCTCCACCGTATCTCAGATATGAGATAATCGTCGAGGACACGAGGTGTGATACCTCGTACGGTCACGGCTGCCCGCGCCACGGCGAAGGCACCTCGACCCACCGTACGGGGTGGTTCAATGGCGCGGTGAGCAACCCCACCGCCGTGTCGCCGACTGGCAGCGGCCGTCCTGTGAACCCGTTCCTGCATGCTCTGCCGAAGGCTGAGCTGCACGTTCACCTGCTCGGAGCGGCATCTCCCGAGACCGTTCTCGGGCTCGCGCGCAGACACCCCCAGGTCGGCGTCCCTGTCGAGATCGAGGCACTCCGGGAGTTCTACCGCTTCCGCGACTTCGCCCACTTCATCGAGGTCTACGTCCAGACCAACCAGCTCGTCACCACCCCCGAGGACGTCGAGGACCTCGTCGCGGGAGTCGGGGCGGACATGGCGGCCCAGAACATCCGGTACGCCGAGCTGACCGTCACCCCGGACAGCCAGCTCCTCATGGGGATCGAACCCGACGCCCTGGCCCAGGCGCTGGTCGGCGGACGGGAGCGGGCTCGAGAGAGCGGCGTCGAGCTGGCGTGGATCTTCGACATCCCCGGCGAGCTCGGTGTGGTGTCGGGGGAGCGGACCATCGACTGGGTCGAGAAGTACGCGCCTTCGGGAACCGTCGGGTTCGGCCTGGGCGGCCCCGAGATCGGCGTCGCCCGCCCCCAGTTCGCCGAGGTCTTCGCGCGCGCCCGGGCGATCGGTCTCGGGAGCGTCCCGCACGCCGGCGAGACGACCGGAGCCGAGACCGTACGCGACGCGCTCGATGCGCTCGGAGCCGTCCGGATCGGACACGGGATCAGGGCGGTCGACGACCCGGCCCTCGTCGCAGAGCTGGCAGACCGCCGCATCCCTCTGGAGGTGGCGCCGACCTCGAACCTGCGGACGGGCGCGGTCGCCAGGATCCAGGAGCACCCTTTCGTCGCGTTGCACGAGGCGGGTGTCGTCGTCACGCTCAACAGCGACGACCCGGGCATGTTCGACACGACCCTCGAGCACGAGTACCAGCTCGCCCACGACGTCTTCGGCCTCAGTCTCGCCGACCTCGCCGACGTCGCCCGCACCGCGGTCGACGTCTCGTTCGCGCCGGACGCGCTGAAGCTCGCGCTCCGTGACGAGATCGACGCGGTCGTCGCCGAGGCGATGCTGGAGTCCTGACCGGCGGCCTCGTCCCGGCTCAGGCGGCGACGCCCGTGCTCATCTCACACCGTCGCCGTGCCGTCCGACCCGAGCAGCAGGGCCTCCTCTGCGCCGCCCATCTCGGCCACCCGGCCCCAGTAGATGGGATAGCCGAGGTCGGAGATGGTGCCGTCGTGGATCGGGAAGACGACCCGCGGCGCCACCGCCCGTACGAAGTCGACCGTCTCGCTCACCTTCGCCCACGGGGCGCTGAGCGGGACAGCCAGGACGTCGACCGCCCGAGGGACCGACTCGTAGGAGTCGCCGGGGTGGAACAGGCGCGTGTCCTCGGCTTCGACGAGGACGCCGACGTTGCCGATCCGGGGCATGTCCGGGTGAATCACGGCGTGCTCGAAGCCGATGCCCGTGAGGGTCAGCGACGGTCCCAGCTCGACGGTCACGTTGGCCGCGAGCGGCTGCCAGACGCCCAGACCGCCCAACGCGGCGACCGTCTGCGGCTCCGCGAGCAGCCTGGCGTCGGGGTTGGCGGCGAGCAGGCGCTCGATGCGGGCCGGATCGACGTGGTCTGGGTGCTGATGGGTGACGACGATCGCGTCCAGCCCGGTGAGGGAGAAGGCCTCGTCGCGGCTGAACGTGCCGGGGTCGATGAGGACCCGGTGCGGTCCAGACTCGACGAGGAGGGCGGAGTGGCCGAAGCGCGTGATGTCCATGGCCCTATCTAACCCCGCGCGCGCCGATCACCGTCGACGTGCGACGACCTCGAGGACGTGAGGAGCCACCCACCGCTCGCTCAGCGTCTCCCACCCTCGCAACCTCGACACGTTGCTCTCGCCGAGCCTCACAGCGACGAGGCCGTCCGGTCGCAGCGCAGCCTGGATGTGCGCCCAGAGCTGCTCGGAGCCCGATCTGAGCAGTGCGGAACGCACGTGCACCAGGTCGGCGTCGGGGAGACCGCTCAGCTGCGGCAGGCTCTCGGCGACCAGGGTGAGGCGGTCGAGCGCCTCGGTGCCGGCTCGCGCACGTACGGCGTCGCACGTGGCTGGGTCTTCGTCGATGCCGATGACGGTCCAGCCGAGCTCGAGGAGGGCGGTCGCCTCGGCGCCGGCGGCACATCCGACGACGACGGCCGTACGGCCTTTGCCGGGTCCGACGAGCGCGAGCGCGGTGGAGCACAGCGGTGGCACCGCCGTACGTCGCGGGCTGACGGTGGGGGGCCTCTCGTTTCGCACATGCCGATGCTGGCACGAGGGCGCGGCGCTGTCCCAAGGGGGGAGGCCCACCGGTGTGTCGACCGTTCCCGAGTTGGGATCATCGAGCTCTCTGCCTTCCCGAAGGAGCTCTCGATGTCGGTGATGCGCTCGATCGTCCTGTTCGGCGTGGCAGCACTCTTGGAGATCGGCGGTGCCTGGCTGGTCTGGCAGGGTGTGCGCGAGCACCGGGGATGGGCGTGGATCGGTGCAGGCGTGGTGGCGCTCGGAGCGTACGGGTTCGTCGCGACGCTCCAGCCCGACGCCAACTTCGGCCGCATCCTCGCCGCCTACGGTGGAGTGTTCGTCGCCGGCTCGCTGGCGTGGGGGATGGTCGCCGACGGGTTCCGACCCGATCGCTGGGACGTCGCCGGGGCGCTGGTGTGCCTCGTCGGCGTCGGGCTCATCATGTACGCCCCACGGAACGCGTGACACGCCCTGACCGCGCCGATACTCTCCCACCTGTGAAGAGTCCTCGCGCCATGCCGGTGGAGACGCGACGGATGTTCGTGATCGCCGCGGGCGGCACGCTGGCGGCCGGCCAGCTGGCGAGCATGGGCAGGGCCGAGGTGCCGCTCGCGCTCCTCGCACTGGCTGCCTGCGGCGTGAGGTGGGCGCGTACGGTCTTCGCCTTCGGCGCTGCCTTCTGGGCGCTCTTCGCCCTGTGGGGATGGACCTACTACGTCGTGCACGGAGGCTCTGCTCTCACGGCGGAGGAGCACCGTGTGCTCGCTGCCATGACGATGTGTGCCCTCGCGTTCCTCGCCGTGACGGCGCCGGCCGTGAAGGACTGGGTCCGTGCTCAGCCCTCGCCGCCCGCGGTCTTACCGCGTACGATCTCGCAGCTTCGATGACCTCTCAGGTCATGGTCGCTGGACGGTGGATGCGCCAGAGTGGGAGCCGTGACGACGGAGACCGTGACGAGGCAGCCCGGGGAGCGCGCCCTGGGGGACCTGCTGCGGACGTGGCGGACGCGGCGCCGCTACAGCCAGCTCGCGCTGTCGTCGGAGACCGGGATCTCGACGCGCCACATCAGCTTCGTGGAGACAGGACGGTCACGGCCGAGCAGCGACATGATCCTCCGCCTCGCGGCAGCACTGGACGTGCCGACGCGAGTGCAGAACAGGATGCTGCTCGCCGGCGGATTCGCGCCCGCCTTCCCCGAGCGCCCACTCGAGCACCGCGACCTCGAAGCGGCGCGCTCTGCGGTGCGTGAGGTCCTCGTCGCGCACGAGCCGTACCCCGCGCTCGCTGTCGACCGGTTGTGGAACATCGTCGACGCCAACGCCGGCGTACGCGCCCTGGCGGCGCTCGCCTCGCCCTCCCTGCTCGAGGGGCCGGTCAACGCGCTTCGCCTGACACTCCACCCGGACGGTCTCGCGCCGCACCTGGTCAATCTCGCGCAGTGGCGCGAGGCGGTGCTCGCCGGGTTGAGTCGCATGGCGCAGGCGCAGGGGGACGTCGAGATGCTGGCGCTCCGCGACGAGCTCGCGGGGTACGAGGTCCCCGTGACGTCGGACGCGCGGGCGCCTGATGGTGGTCAGGTGTTCGTGCCGCTGGTCGTTCGTGTCGGCGACGACATGCTGACGTTCCTCTCGATCATCTCGACGTTCGGCACACCGATCGACGTGACCCTGTCGGAGCTGGCGATCGAGACCTTCGTCCCGGCCGACGACACGACGCGCCGGTGGCTCGGCCAGCACGTCCAGGTCACGGCCGGCTGATGGATCGCGCGGCGGAGGCGGCGATCACCCCCTTCCGTGCCCACGTACCCGACGACGCGCTCGGGGATCTGCGCGACCGTCTGCGCCGGACTCGATGGCCGGAGGCGGAGCCGGTCTCCGACTGGTCGCAGGGTATTCCGCGGGGCTACCTCCAAGACCTGTGCCGCTACTGGGCAGAGGACTACGACTGGCGGGTGACCGAGGCGCGCCTCAATGCTGTCCCTCAGTTCCGTACGCGCATCGACGGGCTCGACGTCCACTACCTTCACCGCCGCTCGCCCCACCCGTCTGCGCTGCCGGTGGTGCTGACCCACGGCTGGCCGGGCTCGGTGCTGGAGTTCCTCGACCTCCTCGATCCACTCACGGATCCGACGGCGCACGGGGGAGCGGAGGAGGACGCCTTCGATGTCGTGGTGCCCTCCCTGCCGGGGTACGGATTCAGCGGCAGACCCACGACCACCGGCTGGGGCGTCGACCGCATCGCCGGCGCGTGGGCACGGCTGATGGAGCGCCTGGGATATCGCCGTTACGGCGCCGCAGGCAGCGACTGGGGGACGAGCGTCAGCAGCGCGCTCGGGCGCCTCGATCCCGATCATGTGGCAGGCATCCACCTGGTGCCACCGCTGGCCGGTCCCGACCCCGACGACCCCTCACCGCCGACAGCCGCCGAACGCACGGCGCTGGGTGACCTCGAGCGCCGGGCCCGGCAGGAGTCGGCCTACTCGGAGGTCCACCGCACCAAGCCGCAGACGATCGGCTACGCGCTCGTCGACTCTCCGGCCGCACTCTGCGCGTGGATCGTGGAGAAGATGTGGTCCTGGACAGACCACAACGGTGACCTCCACTCGGTGCTGACGCGCGACCGGGTGCTCGACGACGTCAGCCTCTACTGGTTCACGCAGACCGGTGCGTCGTCGGCGCGGCTCTATGCCGAGAGCATCGACCTGGTGTCGCGGTGGATCAGCGGCGCTGACGCAGAGCAGGTGACGGTGCCGACCGGGGCGTCGATCTTCGGCGCCGAGGTGCCACGACCCTCACGGCGCTGGGTCGAGCGCCGCTATCCGGACCTGCGCTACTGGGCCGAGCACGCCCGTGGCGGTCACTTCGCTGCCTGGGAAGCACCCGACGCGCTCGTGGAGGACCTGCGCAGGTTCTTCCGCCCGCTCCGATGACAGCCACGGCCGCGAGAGGGCAGAGTGTCAGGGAGTCACGATCTCGACCCCAGGAGGAACCGATGACGACCCGACTCAACCCCTACCTCTCGTTCGGAGACCAGGCGCGCGCGGCGATGGAGTTCTACCGGTCGGTGTTCGGGGGTGAGCTCACGCTCAGCACCTTCTCCGAGTTCGACCCCACGGTGGGCACGGGCACGGGCGCGGGCGACGGGATCATGCACGGACAGCTCGAGGCACCCAACGGGATGGTCCTCATGGGGGCGGACACACCTCCCGAGATGAGCGGCCCGACACCGAACGGCACGGTGTCCTTGAGTGGAGACGACGAGTCGGAGCTGCGCGGCTACTGGGACGGTCTCGCGGACGGTGCCCAGGTCACCGTGCCGCTGGAGAAGGCACCGTGGGGCGACTCGTTCGGCATGCTGACGGATCGGTTCGGCGTGGGCTGGATGGTCAACATCTCAGAGGCGGGCTGACGTCGTGCCAGGTCGCATCGCCACCGCTGACACGGTCGACCGCGAGGCGCTGCTCGCGTTCCTGCGCGGCCGCAGCCATGCCGTGCTGCACACGACCCGCAAAGACGGGTCTCCGCAGATGAGTCCCGTGACCTACGGAGTCGACGGTGCCGGGAGGGTGGTCGTCTCGACCTACCCCGAACGCGCCAAGGTCGCCAACCTCCGGCGGCGTCCCGCCGCCTCGGTCCTGTCGCTGGGGACGGACTTCAACGACGCCTGGGTGCAGGTGGACGGCACAGCCGAGGTCATCGATCTCCCGGACTCCGTCGAGCCGTTGGTGGAGTACTACCGGGCCATCTCGGGGGAGCACCCTGACTGGGACGAGTACCGTCGGGCGATGGTCGAGCAGGGCAAGTCGATCATCCGCATCTCGATCGAGCGGTGGGGGCCGGTCGCTACGGGCGGCTTCCCGCCTCGGCTGGCCGAGGGCTGACCGTGACGAGCTCCACCTCGTCGTCCTGACCCGGCCACCGACCGAGCAGGGCGTACGGCGACGGTGTCCCGCGCTGAAGGTCTGCGCCGACAAGCACGCGGCGGACCACCAGCGACGCCTGGTCGGCGTCGACGACTGTCTGCTCGGCGTCGCTGCGAGCCACCGGCGCCACCACCTCGGGGATCGGCGTGCCGGCCGAGCCGCTGCCTGTCACGAACGTCGTGGGCTCGCGCCGAACGAGGCCGGCATCGGTCTCGACGAACTCGTCCGCCTGGCGACCGCCCGTACGGATGGCCGCGAGTGCCGCCTGCACGTAGACGGGGTCGCCGCACCCGTCGTACACCCACCGCCGGCCCAGGACGGAGTGGTCCATGGTGGTGATCAACGCCGCATCGGCACCCTCGAGAGCGGACGCCCGGTAGGTCAGCGGCACCTGCAGGAGCGGACCTCCCGGTGTGCGGACGAGGAACGTCTCGATGCCGACCTCGCCGTCGGGATCGTCGAAACGGAAGGCGCCGACGCGCTCCAGCGCTCCGTCTGCCGCCGACCGACCCCACGGTTGCGTCGGCACCCACTGCTGGAGGAGCTCGAGCTTCGTCGGGCGGATCTCTGCCTGATAGAGGTGAGCCATGCCGACATCCCACCACGGCAGAGAGTCGCCGCGCTCGGTCAGACGACCGAGGCGCTCTCGCTCGGCTCGTCAGCCTCTGCCAGCTCCTGGTCGCGCTCCGCGCGGTGGCGCTTGAACGAGTACACGACCGCCGAGACCCACAGCGCGACGATGACGATGTACGCCACCGACCGCAGGCCCCCCGCGGCATCGATCCAGTCGCTCGTCAGCAGGGTCCGGGTGTTGGTGAGGATGATCAGACCGCCGACCAGCGACCCGAGGACACGCGGCGGGATGTGGCGGACCAGCCACGCCGCGATCGGCGCGGCGATCGCGCCGCCGATGAGCAGTGCCAGGGCCCAGGTGTAGTCGACGCCTGCCGACCCGATGCCGACGATGAATCCGAGGCTCGCGGCGATGGCCACGAGGAACTCGCTGGTGTCGATCGAGCCGATGGTCTTGCGGGGCTCGAGGCGTCCGCTGGCGAGGATCGCCGGTGTGCCGACCGGGCCCCAGCCGCCCCCGCCGGTGGCGTCGACAAATCCTGCGAACAGTCCGAGGGGTGTGAGGAACCGCTTGCGGAGAGGCTTGCCGAGGTTGCCCTTGGGCAGCCCTTTCGCGGTGAACCGTACGAGGATGTACAGGCCGAGGGCCAGGAGGATCACCGACATCAGCGGCCCGGCTGCCTCGGTGGAGAGGCTCGAGAGGAATGTCGCACCGGCGAACGCGCCGATGGCGCCGGGGATGCCGATCTTGGCGACGACCTTCCAGTCCACGTTGCCGAACCTCCAGTGCGCCGCACCGGAGACCAGCGTCGTGCCGATCTCGGCCAGGTGCACGGTGGCCGACGCGGCCGCGGGGTTGGTCCCGATCGCCAGGAGGAGCGTCGTCGACGTCACCCCGTACGCCATGCCAAGGCTGCCGTCCACGAGCTGCGCGCCCAGCCCGACGAGCGAGAGCAGTACAAGAGTGCGCATTGTGTCCCCACGAGATTAGGTAAGTCACTAGGTTCGGTACACAATGACAGAGTTCCGATCACCGTGCAAGAAACTCGCCCGGTCGAGGTCGGACTAACGGCGCGTGCGGGGAACCCGCGTGACCCAGTACGGGGTCTGCGGGGTCGGGGGAGTCCCGAACCGGGCGTTAGGAAGATAGAGCCACCGTCCGAACGCCGCCACGGTGGTCGGGACGTCGAAGCGAGGGCTCGTGATCTGGTCGACCAGGCGGCCGGTCGTGCCCCGTCGGTCGAGGCGGAACACCGCGATCGTGTTCAGCCGGTTCTGGACGACGTACAGGGTGCGTCCTTGGAGGAGCATGCCGTCGCCGTTGGTGAGGACGTAGCCACCCAGGTCGACGATCCGCGTCCGGCCCGTCCTCGTGTCGACGCGGTGCAGCTCGCCGCGCTCGGACAGCACCACGAGCAGGGCGCGGCCGTCGGGGGTCTCGGTCAGCCCGTTGGCGCCGAAGCCGGTGCCCTGCTGCCAGTCCCCGGACAGCGGCAGCGTCACGACGTCGTCCGGGTCTGCCGGGCGCCCGCCGCGACGGAGGGGCACGCCGTACAGCTGCGGCTGCAGCGAGTCGGTGAACCAAGCGGTGCGCCTGGTCAGGACGACGTCGTTGATGAAGCCGGCGCCCGTCGTGAACGGGTACGACGCGAGGGTGGCACCGGTCCGGGTGTCCACGATGCGGCCGGTGCCGGAAGGACCCCCGGCGACGTACAACCGTCCTCGACGATCCGACTTGAGGCCGGCCGCGGCCGTACCCGGTCCCTGGCTGATGACCGCGCCCCTGCCGGTCCGCAGATCCACCTCGTAGATGTCGCCGTCGGCGAGCGAGCCGAACCACGCGGTCGGTCCAGGACCGATCGCGATGCCCTCGGGCTGGAACCCGTCAGGGAGCGGGAACTCGGCCGGGAACGCCCGGGGTGTGGCGGTCGCCACCGACGTGGTGGGGGAGAGGACCGCTGCGCCCACGGCGAGCGCGATCGCGAGGACAAGTCGACGTGTACGCATGTCGTCACGCTAGACGCGTCACGCCTGTCCTGCACCGCCAAAGCAGCGTCAGGCGACGAAGATGCAGAACGGATGCCCCGAGAGGTCGGCGAACACGAACAATGCCTCGTCGGGATCGTCGCTGCGGTCGAGGATCAGCTCCGCGCCGAGCGCCTCGGCACGCTCTCGGTGGCGGTGCAGCGCGGCGGCGTCCGGGACTGTGAAGTCCAGGTGCAGCTGCATCGGGACGTCGTCCTTGGGCCAGGTCGTCCGCGTGAGCTTCTCGACCTTCTGGAAGGAGAGCACACGGTGGCCACTCTCATCGACCAGGACCAGCCAGTCCGGCTGACCGTCGTCGTCGGCACCGGGCTCGTCGCCGGCCCGGTAGTCGAGACCCAGGAGGTTGCGGTAGAACTCCGCGAGCTCACGGGGGATCGTCGAGTCGAGGACCGAGGTCTGGAGTTGGGGGTAGTCGCTCATGCCGCACCACGCTAGCGGGATCGTGCCTTACACGAGGCTCGCCGTGAGCCCGCCGTCGAGGACGTAGTGGCTTCCGGTGATCCACTCGGCGCGGTCGGAGGCCAGGAAGCAGGTGACCTCGGCGACGTCGGCCGGCGTCCCGAGCCGTCCCTGTTTCGCCCCGACGAGGTCGGCGAACGGGACCTGCGTGGCGTCCTCGAAGTCAGGCCGCAGCCGATCGACCATCTCCGTGTCGACGAAGCCGGGGCACACGGCGTTCACTCTGACCCCCGAGGCGCGGAGCTCGATGGCCGCGACGCGGGTGAGCTGGATGAGCGCCGCCTTGGTCGCGCAGTACGAACCCAGGAGCGGGCTGCCTCCGAGGCCGGCGACAGAGGCGATGTTGACGATGTTGCCGCCCGACTCGACGAGGTGGGGGACAGCCGCCTTCGTGGCCACGAACGGCCCGCGTACGTTGACGGCGAAGATCCTGTCGAAGCTCTCCGTCGACTGCGTCACGAGCGGACTCGACACCTCGATGCCGGCGTTGTTGACGAGCACGTCGAGCCCGCCCAGCAGGCCGACGGTCTCCGCGATCGCGGCACCGACGGCGGCCTCGTCGGAGACGTCGCAGCTCGCCGTACCCGCGGCGTCCAGCTCACGGCGAGTCTGCTCGGCGGCGTCGGCGTCCGCGTCGCTGATGACGACCCGTGCCCCGCGCTCGATCGCGAGCGCCGCGATGGCGCGACCGATGCCGCGGGCGGATCCGGTGACGAGGACGCGCTTTCCGGTGAGCTCTGACATGGGAGGAGGCTAGCGTCAGTCGTGGGCCAGGGGGTGGACCTCACCGAGGGTTGCTCGCCCGTCGGACGGATCGTCGGGCTCCCAGCGCAGCAGGTCGCCGGGCTGGCACTCGAGCACCTCGCAGAGGGCCGCGAGCGTCGTGAACCGTACGGCTTTGGCGCGCCCGTTCTTGAGGACGGCCAGGTTGGCGGGGGAGATGCCGACCCTCTCTGCCAGGCCGCCCACGGACATCTTGCGCTTGGCCAGCATCACGTCGATGTCGACGACGATCGGCATCAGATCACCTCGTCCAGCTCGGCACGGAGATGCTGCGCCTCGGTGTCGCGCGCGACCGCCTGCGCCAGAAGCATGCGCAGCACGAGGACCAGGAGAGCGACTCCCGCGATCATCGTCCCGAGCCCGCCGATCAGCAGGACGACGCCGGGGGCGACTGCTTCTCCGGGGGCGAGCACGACTCCTAGGGCATAGGTCAGAGCCGACGCGACGGCGATCGCACCGATCACGACGTCGACATAGCGGAACGCCGAGTGCGAGAAGACGGTGCCGCGACGCACCATCGTCAGCAGGCGCCACACACAGAGCATCGTGACCTGCGTAGTGGTGACGCCCAGCAGCACGATGAGGACGAACGGGACGCGCACCGCGGTCGGAGCGTCGTCGAGATCTGCGGCGAGCAGCGGCACCATCACCGCTTGGATGAAGACCGAGCCGACCAGCCCGATCACGATGACGATCCGCAACGCGAGAACGGCGAACTGTCCCATCGGCTTCTCCTCTATCGAAAGACGATGCTAACCTATCGTTATTCGATAGTCTCGGCAAGAGCGCTTCATCCTCGGCCTAGGGTTTCCTGAGTGGGCACCACGCTGCGGTTCGCCGGTCGTATCGCCGGTTGGGGCACGGCTTCGGGGACGCGGTTCGTCGTCGGGCGATGGGATGTCTCGCCGTACGGATCCTTCGCGGACGTGATGCTCGAATGTCCCAGCGGGGAGCGGTCTCTGCTCGCGCCGTCGGAGGAGATCGCGCGGCTGGTCGCCTCCACCTACCAGTTCGACAGGGTCGAGGTCGTCCCCGTGGTCGTCGCCGACGCGCCACCGGGTGGACATCGGTGGCGGATCTCTGCCGGCCCGCTCGTCGCGGAGCTCACCATCGGAGGCCGGACCACGCTCGGCCGCCTGCTGCGGCTGGTCCCGCCTCGGGTGGCCACCTCGGTGAGCGCGACAAGGGTTACGGATCCGGTCGCGCGGCTCCTTCTGCAGGGCGTACGGACGCGGGGGAGCGCGGGGTCGGGCAGACGGGAGTACTACGGCGCGACGGACGTGCACCGTCTCGACGCCGTACGCACCTCCTGGGCGGGCGAGGACCTCGGACCCATGGGGGCGGTGGATCCTCCGGTGCGGTTCGGCTTCGGGTCCACGCCTGCGGCGCCGGCGGTGACGGACGTCGTGACCACGATCGTGCTGGCTGACAGCGCTCGGGGCGACGTCTGGGGATGATTCTGTCGGCGTTCGGTGGGAGGGTGTCGGCAAGGAGACGGAGACGAACGGAGCCAACGCCATGAGCCGCCAGATCCAGGTCACCTTCGACGCCCGCGACCCCCGAGCACTGTCGACGTTCTGGCGCGACGCGCTGGGATACGTGCACCCAGGCCCGCCGGGGGTCGAGCTCTCCGAGGGAGACGACCCGCTCGCTGCCTGGGATGAGTTCCTCGAGCGGCTGGGCATGCCGCGGGAGCAGTTCAACTCACGATCGGCCATCGAAGACCCGGAGGGCAAGGGCCCACGCATCTTCTTCCAGCAGGTGCCGGAGGACAAGGTCGCCAAAAATCGCGTCCACCTCGACGTGCGCGCTGCGCCTGGCCTCCAGGGAGTCGAGCGCATGGAGGCGTTGGAGGCGGAGTGCGAGCGCCTGGTGTCGCTCGGGGCGACGAGGGTGGGTCGCTACGAGCCCTCACCGCCGATGGGCGCGGGACACATCGTGATGACCGATCCCGAGGGCAACGAGTTCTGCCTGGACTGACACGTTCGTCGGCGCGGCGTCCGTGCACGCTGCTACCCTCCGCGAATGCCCGCCGAGAGTGACGCCGGACCTGATCGCCTTCCGTCGAGGCGGCGCCACCTCTCCCGGCAGATCGCAGTGCTCGGTCTGTCAGCGGCGGCGGGGTTCGCCGCGATCGGCGTCGGCGTTCACACGTGGGTCAACGCCGGGCCGCGGATCGAGGATCACGGGTTCGACGAGAGCACCGCAGGCGTCGCGCTATCGAGCCCCGTGGCCGGCCCGGCGACATTGACGATGGATCTCGGACCGGTCTGCTTGGACGACGAAGGCTCGGTCGAGCTCGTGTCCGTCGTTCCCTATCGTCCGCTCAACGGGTTCAGAGTGACCGACTTCGGTCTCGTGGATTCGGTCGTGATCGGAGAGGCGACGACCTCGGGGATCGAGAACGAGCGCTCCACGTTCGCCGAAGCGCTCGAGGGCAGATCCGTGACACGGACCTTGACGCACGAGTGCGTGTCGGACGGGTCGTCTCCCAATCTGATCGTGGAGCTGCGCAAGCCTGCTGCTGAGAGCGTCCAGGCCCTCGGCTACCACGTCCACTACACCAGCGCGGGTCGCTTGCACCGGACCTTCAACGGCCTCGGCATGCACTTCTGCGAACGCGAGGCGCCTCGGTTCTGCGAACGGATGTGATCGTCATCGCGGGATCGTGCAGGTCTGGATGTTTTCCTCGCCATTTGACCGGAACCATAAGACTAGGGACAGGTCGGTCACGCCGACGATTCTGAGACCTGCGGGGTCTTGCGGCAAGCCTCCACGTCCGTTATAGATCGAACATGAGGGCACCGGTGGGTGCTCTCTTCTGCTGTTCAGGCCACGGGCGGGAGGGGCGCAGGCTGTGATCTTGCCGAAGGTGCGTGACGACCGGTTCATCACGACCCGCCGGGGAGGGACGCTGACCGACTCCGATCACCGGCTCCTGGCGCTCTGGGCCGCTGCGTGCGCGGAGCACGTGCTCCACCTCTTCGAGTCGGTCCAGCCTGGGGACCCGCGGCCGCGCTTCGCGATCGAGCAGGTACGAGCGTGGGGGAGAGGCGAGATCCGCATGTCCGAGTCCCGCGCCGCGGGCGGGCACGCCATGGCGGCGGCACGAGACCTGCGTGGTGCGGCACGACACGCCGCCTTTGCCGCGGGTCAGGCGGCGGTGACTGCGCACGTCGCCGCCCACGAGCTCGGCGCTGCGGCGTACGCGATCAAGGCGGCGCGCGCTGCCGCGCCCGCCGCCGCCCAGGACGCCGGACGGATGGAGTGCCGGTGGCAGCGCGAACAGCTTCCCGAGGCGATCCGTGACCTCGTCCTTGATGATCAGCGGCTCCGCAATCAGATCTGCTGGTCGGTGTTCGACTCAGGTCCCCCTGTCTGAGGCCGACTGGCCGTCACTCGAGATACAACCGGAAGCCCTCGGCCTCGGCCTGGAAGCCAAGACTGCGATACAGGTCGTGGGCGCCGTCGGAGGCATGCCGTTTGTGGGTGAGCAGCTGCACCTTGTAGGCCCCGGCGGCTCCAGCGTCCCGCAACAGGGTCTGCAGAAGGAGACTCGCCACTCCTCGACGCCTGTGCGCGTACGTCACGACCACCGCCTCGATGAAGGCGGTGGGCCGGCAGTCATAGGTGAGGTTGGGCAGCAGAGACAGGCACGCGGTTCCGACGGCGCCACTGTGGCACTCCGCGAGGTAGACCGTCACGTCCGACGTGCGCTGAATGCGGGCCCACGTCGTGCTCTGGCGAGGTGATGCCTCGGGCGCCGCGGATGGAGGCGCCGGCACCGGAGCCAGTGCCTCGTTCTCTGCGAGGACTCCGAGCACGCTCGAGAGATCGTCGTCGCTCACTGCTGGGCGCACCCGATAGCGTGTCTCCACGCACGGCAGCCTAGGCGCTGGATGTCAGTAGTAGCAGGCAGGATCATCGACATGGACGGACGTGCTGTCGCGGTCACCGGTGCCGCTTCGGGCTTGGGCCGGCACATCGCGGTCGAGCTGCTCACCCGGGCCGTCCGGTCATCCTTCTCGATCGGGACTCCGACGGCCTGGATGCTGCGGTCGATGAGCTCGGCGGGCAGGGGAGTCGAGCGACGGTGTCGGCGGTCGTGGCCGACCTTCCACGCTGGACGGCATCCACGCGGCGGCTGACGAGCTGACCGGGCGATCAGACCTGGGCGGACTGGTGAACAACGCGGGCGGCTGGCTTCCGGGCGATCAATATCCCGACGCGGACCCGGAGACGTGGCTGTCCGCGGTCACCTTGAACCTCACTCGCGCCCATGCTGCTGACGCAACGGCTTTGGCCAAGGCTCGCGGCGAGCACCGGTGCGGTCGTCACGATCGGCTCCAGCGGTGGGATCGGTGACGATGGCTACGGATCACCCGAGTACGCCGCGGCGAAGGCCGGCATCCGACGATTCACCACCAGCATCTCCGCGCGCACCGACGTGCGCGTCATGGCGGTCGTCCCGCGGTGGATCGGCCTCGAGCGCGCTCACCGTGAGTGGGCTGCGCTGTCGCCCGAGCAGCAGCACGACGTCGGACTACTCATAATCGTCACCGCTTAGACGGTCAGCTCGACAGGTCTTTGAAGTACCGGGCTACCGGCCAGCGCTCGAAACCCGCAGTCTCGTAGGCGGCCCGTGCAGGGGCGTGGCCGGGATCATCGCCGGTCTCCACCATCACCATCAGCATCCCCGCCTCGCGTCCCCGCTCAAACGACCGATCCATGAGCGCCCGCGCGATGCCTTCACGCTGACGAGATGGATCGACGGCGATGACGTAGAGCTCGCTCATGCTGTCCTCGGGGTGCATCTTCGTGCAGACCCACCCGACTGGATCGGATCCGTCGAGCGCGACGTCGACGCTCTCCGACTCGTGGGCCAGCACTTCATCGAGGTCTGCGTACTGGCGGGCGCGCCAGCCGTCCGGATAGAACGCGTCGTAGACGAACGGAGAGACGGCCGACTGCATCAGCGGAAAGACAGGCTCCCAAGCCCGGATAGCCAGGTCGAGAAGCGCCTCGCGGTGCGCCTCCGCGTACGGGACGATGGTGAGCATGCGGGCAACCCTACGATGCAGCGAACGCCGCTCTCGCGCCTAACCACGCACTCCCGACAGTGCGCCGATAAGCGACATTATGTCAATCTGCAATCCGCTGTCTGCGTACTTCATCAGATGAATCAGCGAGCAGCCAACCGCTCCGCTGCCCGCGCCGGGATCCCTACGACTTCCACTGTGCTTGGATCGAACGCATGCCGAGCTCGTTGATCGAAGTCAGACGTGAGTACACGGATGCTCAGGAGGTGGCGTTGATGGACGCAGTGCATGACGCCCTCGTGGCTGCATTCAAGATCCCTGTCGAGGACCGGAACGTTCGGGTGCTCACCTACCGACCACATGAGATGGTTCACGGCACCGACCCCGGGGTGGCCGTTAGCTACACGCGAGTCACGATCGATTGCTTCTCTGGGCGCTCATTGGACGCTAAGCGTGCCCTCTATCGGGAGGTAACCCACCGGCTCGGCGCGCTCGGTGTACCGCCGCACAACGTCAGCATTCTGCTGCGAGAGTCACCGATCGAGAACTGGGCTTGGGGCGGGAAGGCAGCATGCGATCACGATCTTGGCTTCACGGTTGAGGTGTGAGGTCCCGAACACTCGAGTCAGCCTGAATCGGCCGGACCCAGCGTCGCCACTCCTTCTGGGAGGCAAATCCTTCGGAGCGCCATATCGACTGACCAAGGTCATTGCTTTCCAACACCATCGCGTCCAGGCGGGTGGCGCCCAGGTCGGTAAGCCGTTCGGTAGCAGCAACTAGCAGCTGCCCACCGACACCTCGTCGACGTGCGTCAGGGTGAACCGCGAGTCGGTAGAGATGAGCACGCCAGCCGTCCCAACCAGCGATGACGCTCCCGACGATGCTCGACGGAACGCGCGGAATCAGCCGGACGTGCATCGTTCTCCGCGGCCTCCTCCCAGAGAGCCATCACAGACGGCACATCCACACGCGTCGCGTTCCGGATCGAAACTCTCACCTGAGCGACCGTATCGCTTCGGCATGCACCCTGAACCGGAGGGAACGAGGCCTCGTGCATGTCCAGGTGCGCTTCGATTTCGCACAGACTTGATACGCAGGGTTTCCAGTACCGCCCTGCGTACTGCATGAGGGGTCTCTATATCTTGCTCGCGACCACCATGTAGTTGTCGGCCTCACGTTCGAAGGTGCTCACGTCCGTCCGGAGTCCGACCCGGTGCAGCTCGAGTTCCAGTTCCTCGTACCGGTAGGGCCAGCAGGACAGCAGTTCCGAGCGGACAAGAACCCGCCCGGTCGCATCAAACTGCGCGATCGCAATCTCGATGTGGTGCTCCTCCTCCCAATGCGACGCGATCTCCCAGCGGTAGACCACGACGGCATCGCGACCGTTCCGGCGGACGAGTCGGTCACTGATGTCCAGCCGGGAACCCCTGGACCTCACGAGCTCCCAAGCGCGGGAGGTGAGCACCAGGCGCCCGCCAGGGCGCAGAAGCCGTGACATCGACTCCAGAGCAGCAACCCTGCCTGGCGCTCCCGCGGCATGATGCAGCGAGTTGCCAACGCAGAACACCATGTCGAACGTGCCGTCCTCAAAATGGTCGGGCAACTCTTCCCAGGTCGCCCGCATGGCCCGTACGGATGCCCCGAACTCCTCAGACAACTCTGCAGTCCGACGAACCATCGCTTCGCTGGCGTCAGTTGCGACAACCTGCATGCCACGACCGGCGAGGCCAACCGCCAACTGTCCGGTTCCGCACGAACAGTCGAGGACGTGAGCGTTCGACGGCAGGAGACTGAGGACGTCATCGAATGACGCAGCGAACTCGGCGGGAGGCAACTTCGCATCCGAGATGAGCCATTCGTACACCTCGGCAAGCACGTCATAATCCGTCACAACCCACAACCTCCGTCACGCGGCAGACTCGCGCGGACGCCATTCCATCAGCGGAGCAAGCCGGGCACCAATGGTTTTCGGGAGGCCAACCGGTCCGCGAATGCCGCGACTAGCGTGGGCTGAATCAACCACGCAGCCCGCGCTCCCCTGCCTCACCTCCGACCAAGGCTCTATCGCTGCCACATGATGTCTCCCCCAGGCCGATGTGCACACGAGCGCCAGGTGTTGGTTTCGTTCCGCGCTCGACACGTCTGGTGACCTGGCCGCCTCGTACAAGAAGGGCACCGCGACCGCAGAGCCTCGTGGCGGTCCCCTGATGACACAAGGATCCCCAGAGATGCCGATGTCAGAGCGCGCGGAGGGCGGTTCGGTCTGAGTGCTCGCGCAGGTGGTTGAGCACCGTCGCGGTCGCGTCGTCAGCGGGCAGGAAAAGGATCAGTTGCTGGGCGTCCGAGGCAGGAAGCTCAAGGAGCTCCCGGTCCCATCGCAGTTGGTGCCCGCGGGGGTGAGTCATCCTCAGCGGGACTTGGGCAGGAGGAATGTGGCGGTGCAGTCGCCGCGTGAACTCGGCTCCGGCGATGGAAGCGAAGTCTGCCGTGAACCATTCGAACGCGTCGTTCGAGGGCCCGAGCCACAAGTTGAAGACCTGTTCGTCGGCGATCTGGTCCCAGTCCACGAAGGTGGTTCGGGCGTGAGGATGGGTGAAGACATACCTGGTGAGGTTCGGTTCCTCGGCGTCCAGGAGGCCGGTGTCGCGCATCACCGTGGCGAAGCTGTCGGTGTGCGCAAGCACGTCACCGAGCCTGTTCGTGACGAAGGCGACGCCCGGCTCCAGGAGGCTGAGTACCTGGCGCACGGCTGGCCGGACGGTGCGCTCGGGTGGCGTCGCCCTGACGTGCCCGGCGCACGCCTCACCGGAGATCTTGGCGAGGTAGCCCAGATGAGTGCGTTCGGCGGTGTCGAGGTCGAGCGCGTCGGCGAGGGCGTTGACGACTGAGGGCGACGGATTGCGGTCGCGGCCCTGTTCGATTCTGGTGAGGTACTCGACGCTCACCCCGGCCCGCGAGGCCAACTCCGAACGTCGTAACCCGGGAGCACGTCGTCGTTGGTGTGATGGAAGGCCGAGGGCCTCTGGTTGGATGCTGTCGCGCTTGGCCCGGATGAAGTCCCCTAGCGGCGTGCCCATGCAGTCAGCCTAAGGTCCGGTGCGCCTGGCCGGCGGAGTTCAAGGTGGCCCTGCGGGGGCCAGCCCGCACCCGGTCTGGTTGCTCGGCCGCGAGCGTCACATGGTCGACGGTATGAGCGATAACAGCAGACTCGTGATCATCGTCGGCAGCGTGCGCGAGGGCCGGTTCGGGCCGGTCGTCGCGTCGTGGGTAGCGGAGCAGACTCAGGCACATGGCGGTTTCGACGTCGACCTCGTCGATCTCGCGGGGGTAGACATTCCACTGGCGCTGCCCGCCACTCCACCCAAGTTCGCCGGAGACGACTATCCACGTCCAGAAGGCATGAAGGACCTCACCAGAAAGCTGTCGGAGGCTGACGCCTTCATCATCGTCACTCCCGAGTACAACCACAGCTACCCGGCGTCGTTGAAGGCACTGATCGACTGGCACTTCACCCAGTGGACCGCCAAACCGGTGGCCTTCGTCAGCTACGGCGGTGCGGCTGGTGGCCGGCACGCGGTGCTTCACCTGGAGAACGTGCTCACCGAGCTGCACGCGGTGACCATCCGCGACGGACTTGCCTTCCCCAACTACTTCACCACCTGGCAGGATGGGGGCCCGCTCGACGCCGCGTCAGCCGTCTTCGCCAAGACGCTTCTTGCACAGCTTTCGTGGTGGGCGCAGGCATTGCGCGCCGCCCGCACCGCCGCCCCGTACCCAGGTGGGGTGTGAAGGCTGATGGACTACACCAGCCTCGGCTCCTCGAGCCTGCAGGTGAGCCGGATCGCGCTCGGCTGCATGGGACTCGCCCGGCCCACCGATAGGCACCCATGGGCCGGTGGATTGGAGCACCTGAGACCGACGCGAGGCGGCGGCCAAAGCGTCCTAGACGACGACGAGCTTCTCTCCCCCGGGCTGCTGGTCGGCCATCGCGACGCTGTGGATCGCCGGGTCCTCGTACGTGTTCCAGTAGTAGGTCGTCGTCCCTGACGAGAAGAGGCCGGTGTAGATCGTCTTCTCGAACTCGCCCGACTCCATGGCCGCGCAGCCGTCGACCATCGCGACCTGCTGCAGAGTGTGGAACGCGCGGCTGACGTTCTCCTCCTCGCTCCCCTTGTCCGGGTAGTACGCGTTGACGTAGGCCGCGCGCACGAACCTGGACGGCGAGTAGTAGTCACCGGGGATCCCGCGCATGTGCGACCCCGAGCCGAACGGGGCAAGATGTGCCCGCCTGAGGGGCATCTCCTTGGGAAAGGCGGGCGAGACGTTGAGGTAGTTGCGCAGGTTTTCGTGGTGCCAGGCGAAGCCGGGCTGGTTCGTCAGGACGTCGACGTCGTCGTCGAAGACGTGCAGGCCGTCGCTCGTGCTCTCCACCACGATGGCGCGGGAGGCGTCACCGATGATCCAGTGCAGCATCGAGCTTGGATACTTCTCGTTGATCGGCTTGTCGACGATGACGACGTCACCGAGTGCCGCCTCCACCTCGTCGACGCTGGCGAACTGGGAAGCCACCCACAGAGGGAACTCGAACGCGGCGACGTTCGTCGCGCCCTCGGCTGGCTCGTCTGCATAGCTCGCATACCCCGGGAAGTTGAGGCCCGCAACGGCCAGGCCCGCATCGTTGCCGCAGTCGAAGTAGAGCGGGGTGTCCTCCTCCACGATCCCCATGCCGATGACGGCGTGCCGGATATTCGGCACCGCGCCGAACGGCGAATGGGTGGCGTACCCGGTGGGCGTCACGACCACCCGCTCCCCATAACCGCTCGTCCAGTCGAGATTGCGTGCGAGATAGAGATTGTTGCTGCCGTCCGAGAACCTGATGCCTGTGCACACGTCGATACCCCTTGCTGTGGGCGGGAGATCCGCTCTCCGATCATCGCCCGAGGCACCGTGATCGGCACCTCGATCACGCGCTGGACGAGGCGCCGACGTGATCCACGCGGTCGAGCCAATCGTTCATGAGACTCCCGAACAGCTCCGGTCGCTCGATCTGCGCGTTGTGTCCGGCCGTGTCCAGCACCGCGAAGGTGGCGCGGGGGTAGTGCTCCAGCAGAGCCCACGAATCGACGTACCCCGTGGACGAGTCCTGACGCCCGGTGACGATGAGCGTCGGTCCCCCGTACGCCGGTCCGTCCTCGGGCTCGTCATTGAGCACCCAGCGCCGGCGGATCCTTGCCAACGCCTCCGCGTCGGCCAGCTCCACACCGACCACGACCTCGCGCTCCGTGCGCTCGAAGGTGTCAGCGGTCTGCACCACGGCGATCTCGGCAAACTCGGAGCCGGGCTCCACCTCGATCTCCTTCACCAGGACCTGGTGCCGCGGCACGGTGCGATCTGCCTGCTCGACCGCCCGCCCGACCGGGCAGATCAGCGCGAGCCCGCGGACCTGTCCCGCTCGACGCGCCGTCAGCGCGCGGGCGAGATAGCCGCCGTACGACTCCCCCACCAGGAGGAACGGGCTGTCACCGAGCTGCTCATCGACGTACGCCTCGACGCAGCTAAGAACGTCGTCGGAGCTCGCGACCCCCACGCCCGACGACCGGCCCATCCCAGGAAGGTCCGGGTAGAGACGTCGGTAAGGCCGCGGGCGGGCGGCGAATACCGGCTCGCAGCACCCCGTCATGAGGCGATGGTCGGGCGTCCAGCCGTGGATCGCGAGAACGGGTGTCCCGTCAGCCGGACCGTGCTCGGTGTGGTGCAGTGCGGGAAGGTCATCGGGCCTCATGCCGCTTGTCTACCAGTCCCCCGGCCACCGTCATCCAAGGGGCAAGGCCGCCATCTGGCGCCACGATCCGGGGACGGGAGATCCGCACCAGAGGGATGCCGAGGTGACTGGCGCCTCGACCGGAAGGCGCGGCACGATGTGGCGCTCCGCCTCGACCAGCTGAGGTTCGTCGGCGCAGTCCCCCACAGTCAGATGCGGGATGACGTCGAGGTCCCGCGGTGGCACGAACGGATAGAGAACGGTCACGATGACCGCACTCTCGACGGGCGTCATGCCAGCGACCGTAGAGGTGGACAACCTCACCAGTCGAGCAGGTTCTGCGCGTCGTGCCGGTAAAGCACGGCGTGGTCGCTCAGCTCAGGCTTGCCGAGCCGCCGTGCCGCTTGATCGCTGAAGGCGGCCAGCGCGAGGAGGCGCCGGCGCACCATGAGGGTGAGCTCGGACAGAGGCCACTCGTCTCCGTAGGCGCGCATCAGGCGCTCCGCGCGCTGTCGCCGTTCCGCAGGAGCGAAGCCGTCTCCCCAGTCGTCGGTGGTGAGAGGAAGGATGCGGTACGCGAGATAGGCGAGATCCCAGAGACGCGGTCCGGGAGAGGCCATGTCCCAGTCGATGACGCCGACGACCACGCCGGCACGGAAGACCAGGTTGTACGGGGCGAAGTCGTTGTGGCAGATCACGTCGGCCGGCTCGCGGGTGGGCGACCGCCACGGTCCCTCGACGCTCAGTCCGACGGTCGCGTCGTGAACCCGTCGTAACGTCTGAGCAGCCGACTCGAGCGCCGCGTCGCCCCAGACCCACGCAGGCATCGGAGAGGCAGGCACCTCCCCCTCGATGAAGCGGAGGACCTCGCGGCCGTCGTCGGTGACGCCGAGAGGAGCAGGCACTCCCCCGATGCCGGCGTCGTTCAGCTGGCGCAACAGGCGGTGCACGGCGGGAGTCCACTCGCCCGACTCGCGCATCACACGGTCACCGTGGCGCATCACCGTGCCCATGTTGCCGGCGAGGCGGTGCGAGGGACCGTCGGTCACTACTGCCCGACGCGGCCGTCGATGCACTCGCGCAGCAGGTCTGCGTGGCCACAGTGCCGCGCGTACTCCTCGATCCGCTGGGCCATCAGACCCCTCACGGTGGTTCCGTCAGGGACGAACCGCGCGCCGTGATCGGGGAACTGCGCGAGGAGCGCGTCGGTCGCCACCTGCTCTCGCGCGAGGTCGGCGTAGGCGGACTCGACGACCTCCGCGCTGGCGACTGCGTCGTCGAACGCCGCATCATCGTCGCCGTACAGCGTGGCGACCGGCTGCTCCGGCGTGATCCACGAGCGCCAGCTGCGCTCGACCTCGACGAGGTGACGGAGCAGTCCGAGCAGCGACATCGTGGAGGGCGGCACCGAGCGGCGGGCCAGCTGTTCGGTGTCGAGACCCTCGCACTTCATCAGCAGGGTCATGCGTAGCTCGTTGAGGGAGCCCTGCAACGTCGCTGCTTCGCCATCCGGGCTGGGCAGGTCGATGTCGCGCGGATCGCGGTGGGGATCCGCCCACATGTCGTCGTTGACGGTCGCTTCGGTCCACCGCTGGGGTTGATCTGCCATCCGACGAATGTAGTCCCCCAGATGCCGTACGTCTTAGTGCCAGTCGCTGATCTGTACGTCGCCCGGCGCTGGCGCTCCCTCCCCTGTCTCGACGAGCGACTTCAGGCTCAACAGGTACGACGCCCACTTCGTGCTGCAGTGGTGCATGAACTCGACGGGCTCCTTCCACCCCTCGTGCGCGAACAGCACGATCGTGTAGTCGCCGTCCTGGCGGAGGTCCCACGTGACCGTCGTCCCGATCCACTCGTCGGGACCGTCGGAGACCCGCCACTTGACCCGCTCGGGCGGTTCCGCCTCGAGCACCTCCATGTCGAACCCTCCGATCGGCGGGAACCGGAACTCCACGACGCCCCCGGTGACGTCGGCGCTCCCCCGCGTGTCTTCGGTCCACCAGCCGGCGAGGCCCTCGGGCGTCGTCAGCGCGTCGTACACGGCTGCGGGGCTGGCGTCCTTGACGCCGACCCTGTGCAGGATGTCCACCATCGTCGTTCTCCTTGCTCTCGATTCGTGCTGGTCTGATTCGCGCCTCAGCGCTGTTGCGTGCGCTCGATCGCCTCAGCGATCCGCTTGATCCGTTGCAGACGGCCGTCCCAGGCGGTGCCGACGGCGTTGAGCTGCGCCACTGCCCGCTCGAGCTGCTCCTGGTCGACCCGGAAGTGCCGCTCGCGGCCGACCGTGGTTCCTCGGACGAGACCGACGCGGTCGAGCACCCCGAGGTGCTTGGCGACGGCCTGCCGCGTCACCGGGAGGCTCTCGCTGAGCGAGGTCGCCGTCGCAGCGCCGCTCGTGAGGAGCAGGTCGAGCATCCGCCGCCGGGTGGGGTCACCGATCGCGGACCAGAGGTCGTCGTCGACCTGGTCGTCCACCGCGACGCTCATCGCCGCGCCGTCAGCCTGGCGACGTACGGCGCGATCCGCGGGAGGTAGAAGTCCCAGCCGGTGACGTGCTCCCGGTACTGGTTCTCGAGCACGGCGGCCTCCCAGCCCCGCTCGCGGAAACCGGTCTCGGTCATCCGGAGGAGGGTGCCGCCGTCCTTCGGTGTGAGATCGAAGGTCACCAGCAAGGAGTTGTCCTCCCCCGCCGTCGCGCCTGCGGGGTGCGTCCAACGGAACGTGAACTGTCGCGGAGGCCGCACGTCGACGACGGTGAACGCCACGACAACACCGTCGGCTGCTGGGTCGCCGAAGGTGATCTCCCCTGCCGACCCCGGGGTCGGCTCGTACTGCGCCTCGTCCGGCCACCAGTGCTTCAGGTGCTCAGGACTGCTCACGACCTCGAAGACCGTCTCCAGCGGCGCGTCGACGTAGATCTCGCGTTCGATCGATCCGAACTCCATGACATCCTCCTGCAACCTTTGGTTGCAGGACACGCTAGCGGGTGCACAGCAATCACGCAACCATCAGTTGCGCTTCCCGCGGATGCCGGTGTGGCCGGCCTCGCGTACACGAGCAACCCGTGGCAGTCTCATGCCGCATGATCGACGAATTCGCCAAGGCCAACCTGCACGGGAGGCTGCGGCGGGACCGCACGGCGCTGCTCTGGAAACTCGATGGCTTGTCTGAATATGACGCCCGCCGACCTTTGACAGAGACCGGGACCAACCTCCTCGGCCTGGTCAAGCACGTCGCCACGGTCGAGGCCAGGTATTTCGGTGAGATCTTCGACCGGCCTTCGCCGGAACCGCTGGGCCGGTGGCAGGACTCCGACCGCAGCGATCACTGGGCGGCCGAGAACGAGACGCGCGATCACATCGCCGGGGTCTACCGACGCGCGTGGAAACACTCGGACGCGACGATCAACGAGCTTGCCCTCGATACGCCCGGCCACGTGCCCTGGTGGCCGGAGGCTTCTGCGAACACGAACCTGTTCGGCATCATGGTCCATGTCCTTGGCGAGACCATCCGGCATGCCGGGCATGCCGACATCTTGCGCGAGGCGGTCGACGGCCGGACCGGGCTACGCCCCGAGAACGAGCAGCCGATCGACGAGGAAGCCCGCCGAGCCCACTTCGCGATGCTCGGGCAGGTCGCCAGATCAGCCGCGCCAATCGAGGCCTAGGTGGACAGCCAGGCCGGCTGACATCAGCTCCCCTACCGGCGTCGTCGTCCAGCTCTGGCGCTGAGGTTCAAGCACGCATATCTCGTTATTGACCGGTCAAATGGGCGGTGATTCAATTCGGCAACCGGCGCAACCTCGTCGATGCCGATGTTCGACCGACTTTCGAAGAATCGCTGATTGGGGTGCCCGTGTCAGAGGTGGTCGACGAGCTCGCTCGTGCGAGCAACGAGCGAGCGGCAAGTCTCAGCTCCCAAGCTGAGGTCGAGTCGTCGTGCGAACAGTAGCCCGTTGGCTGCTGTTCAGCCTCATCTTGGCGATTGGCGGGGCTGCCGCGGGGTGCGGGCAGACTTTTCGAGACGAGGAGGGCGGGCTGTCGCCGGAAGAGTACGTCGCGTGCTCTGAACAGGTGTTCGTCGGCCATGTCACTGATGTCGTCGCTCGGGGTGAGTCGGGTGATGTGGATGTCTCGCTCGAGGTCGAAACCTGGCTGAAGCCGGCTACCGGGCCAACGACGGTTTCGCTGCGCGGCGTCGACGACCCCGACGACCCCACTACTGCCTGGCGGGTAGGGCCAGAGCGGCGATTGGTTTTCGTTTCATTCGACGAACCTGAAGAATTGCGGATCGGCGATGACGGTGTCGCTCAGCTCGTTGGTGGAAACCTCGACGAGCTCGTCGAGGTGACCAAGGTCGACGTGCGTGACGCCATGCGAAATGAGACCACCTGCCCGCCAGTCACGCCGTGACGGTGAGCCACGCGGTCTCCGCCGTAGGAGACACGCCCTAGGCAGACGGTGTGCGTGAAGAGGCGACGGGTCCCGCCCACCCGTACACGCGCGAGAACCGCACGGTCACGAGCAGCCGTCTCTCGGCGACCATCGCCGCACGGAACTCGGCCCAGTCCGGATGTTCACCCCGTACGGCGCGGTAGTGATCGACGAGACCCTCGACCGCCGCGTCGTCGGGCGCCGCCGCGACCTGGCCCAGCTCGGCCAGCCCTTCACCGACGGCGTACGCGGCCAGCCCTTCGGTGGTCACGTAGTAGCTTGCGCGCGGGTCACGTCGCAGGTTGCGCACCTTCGCTCGGTCGGCCCTCGTCGAGATCACGACGGCATCGGTCTCCGGGTCGTACACGTGGCCGACGTTGGAGAGCTGAGGGCGCCCGTCGCGCTTGAGCGTCACCAGGACTCCGCGCCAGGATCCGGTGAAGATGTCTCGGAGCTCCGTCACACGGCGATCCTTCCACACACCCACTGGCGGACCGAGCGAAAACTCGCTGCCGTGCCAGCCTCAGGCGCGCACCGATGACTTTGCCGCCTTCGCCATGTCCTCCCTGCCCGACCACCATGCCGAGGAGGCTCCATGCGAAACCTGTACGCGTTCCTGCTGACGTCCGTCGACGGATACCACGCCGACGCCGATGGCGGCACGGACTGGTTCAACGTCGACGACGAGTTCGAGGAGTACTCACGCGCCCAGGGCGAGCACATCGACGCGATCCTGATGGGACGCGTCACCTTCGAGATGATGGCAAGCTTCTGGCCCACGCCCGAGGCGTACGAGCAGGACCCCGTGGTGGCCGGATTCATGAACGACCTGCCCAAGATCGTGGCCTCGCGCACCATGACCGAGCACCCGTGGGGGCCGACGACCTTCGTCGCCGACGACGTCGCCGAGCACGTGCGTGCGCTCAAGGAGGCGCCGGGCAAGGACATCGCGATCTTCGGCAGCTCCAGCCTCGTCGCCGAGCTGCTGCCGACCGGGGTCATCGACGAGCTCCGGATCATCGTCGATCCTGTCGCGCTCGGTCGAGGGATCCCGGCGCTGGCGGGCCTCGCCAAACCCGTCCCCCTGAAGCGCACGGGTCTGCAGGCCTTCGCCAACGGGCACGTCGTCCTGACCTACGTGCCCGTGCCGTCCTGAGGTCCGAGTGAGGTGCTGACCGGGACGTCGCGAGCCAGGCGATCGCGGTGACCAGGGCACGACGCCGACTACCCTGAAAGTCGGAGGTGATCACGTGACCGACCGTGACCGCGCTCGGCGGCGCAACCCCCACGGCGACGATGACCCGGAGGCGTTCGCCGTCCAGAAGGCGTCCTTCGTCGACCAGCAGATCCGGGCTGCGATGGCACGCGGTGCGTTCGACGACCTGCCCCTCCACGGCAAGCCGATCCCCGGTCTCGGGGACACCCACGATCCGGACTGGTGGGTGAAGCGGCTGATCGACCGCGAGGACATCTCGGGTGCGCTGCCCGAGGCTCTCCAGCTGCGCAAGGACGACAGGGCTCTCGACGTCGTCCTTGACCGGTTGGGGTCCGAGACGGCCGTGCGCGACGCCGTCGAGGCCTTCAACAGCCGGATCGTCGAGGCTCGGCGGCAGCTCCGCGGCGGACCGCCGGTGATCACCCCGACCCGCGACGTCGACACCGAGACGCGGCGTTGGAGGGAGCGGAGGCGCGCACGGAGGAGTGCGTGAAAGAGGCCGCGGCACGCGTCGCTAGGCTGGGCGCGTGAGTGACATCGGAGGGATCGCAGGCTTCGCAGCCGACCTGATGGAGTGGTTGGGTGCACCTGGGGCCGGCCTTGCCGTCGCCCTGGAGAACATCTTCCCGCCGATCCCGAGCGAGGTGATCCTGCCGCTCGCGGGATTCACCGCCAGCGTCGGCGACATGAACCTCGCCGCCGCCCTGATCTGCACCACTCTCGGCTCGATCGTGGGCGCGCTCGCGCTCTACGGGATCGGCCAGGCGTTCGGACGTGACCGGCTGTACGCGGTGGTGGCCCGCATCCCTCTGGTGAAGGTCACCGACGTCGAGAAGACAGAGGCGTGGTTCGCCAAGCACGGAACGAAGGCCGTCTTCTTCGGCCGCTTCATCCCGATCTTCCGCAGCCTCATCTCCATCCCGGCCGGACTCGAGCGGATGCCGCTCCGGATCTTCCTGACGCTGACCGCGCTCGGCAGCGCGATCTGGAACACGCTCTTCATCATGCTCGGCTACGGGCTGGGCTCACGCTGGGAGACCGTCAGCGACGTGGTCGGGACCTACTCGAAGGTCGTCCTCGTCGCGGCAGTGCTCGTGGTCGTCGTCTTCGTGGTTGTCCGCGTCGTCCAGCTGCGGCGTCGCCAGCGGGCAGGCCTGTCCGAGGAGCCCTGAGCCCGCGGCGCGCCAGCGCGTCGAGTCAGCGCGTCGAGGTGATGTGCTCGATGAGTGCGGTGGTCGAGACCGAGGGTGTGCGCGGGAAGTAGACGACCTCGCAGAGGTTGGCGAACTCGTCGAAGCGGCCCTTCCAGTCGTCGCCCATCGCAAGGACGTCGGCATCGAACTGGCGGATGTAGTCGCCCTTGAGCTCGAGGCTCTCCTCGACGAACACCTCGTCGACGCAACGCAGCGAAGCGACGATCTCGAGCCGCTCGTCTTGGGAGAAGACGGGCGCTCGACCCTTTTTGCGGACGTTGAGCGCATCGGCGGAGACACCCACCACCAGTCGGTCGCCGAGCTCGGCGGCTCGCTCGAGGATGCGGACGTGCCCGACGTGGAACACGTCGAACGTGCCGAAGGTGATGACAGTGCGCTCGTTCACGCGACGAGGCTACCGCCTGGTCATGACGCCCGACGTGGCGGTCCAGAGACTCCGGGCAGTGCTCATCGGTTGCGGGAGCGCGTACGGAGCAACCACCAGAGTCCGACGACGGGCAGGACGAGCGGTACGTAGCCGTAACCGGCGCCGAACTCCGACCACACGGTCGCGTCCGGGAACAGCTCCGGGTCGAGGACCGTCAGCGTGCCGACGACGAGCACGCCGACCAGCTCGACACCGATCGCCACGGCCGCGACCTTGGTCGACGTCTCACCGCTGCGGGCGAGAGCAACCGTCGCGACCACGTACACGACCGCCGCGAAGGCCGACAGAAGGTAGGCCAGCGGCGCCTCGTCGAACTGCAGGGCGAGCTGGACACCGGATCGCGCCGTCGCCGAGATGGCGAACACCGCATACACGGCGACCAGGACACGCCCGAAGCCCGAGGCCGTACGCGCGCGCGTCGGTTCGTCGGCGGGAGACGGGACAGGCTCGCTGTGCTCAGGCATGGCCGTTCCAGATCTGAACGAGACGAGCGACGAGGACGGCGACCGTGAGCATCCCGACGACGACCACGCCAGTGCCCCAGCGGGTCTTCTCGGCGACGCCCCAGATCACGGCCGCCGGCGGGATGAGGACACACGTCAGCAGGTATCCGACGAACGTCACGCCCTCGACGTCACGCCCTGTGTTGGCGAGCGCGACGCACCCGGCGACCGTCTGGACGACGACCAGGACCTCGAGGGCAGCGGCGGCGTAGAAGAGCGGGTTGTCCACCGGGCGGTCGCGGACCAGGAGGAACGCTGCGTATCCGGCGACGGCGACGGCTGCGAGCGCGACGAACCAGGCGAACCAGAGAGCCACGGGCGGGTCAGCTCTGGGACGGGCGGAAGGCGGCCTGCCCGGTGAGAGCCTGACCGACGATCAGCGTGTGCATCTCGGAGGTGCCCTCGTAGGTGAGGACCGACTCGAGGTTGTTCATGTGGCGGATGACCGGGTACTCCAGCGAGATGCCGTTGGCGCCCAGGATCGTGCGCGACGTGCGGCAGATCTCGAGTGCCTCGCGGACGTTGTTGAGCTTTCCGTAGCTGACCTGCTCCGGCCGCAGACCGACAGTGTCCTTGCGGCGACCGAGGTGCAGGGCGAGAAGGATGCCCTTGTTGAGCTCGAGCGACATGTCGGCGAGCTTGGCCTGCGTGAGCTGGAAGCCGGCGATCGGCGCCCCGAACTGGGTCCTCGTGCCGGCGTAGGAACGCGCGGCCTCGTACGACGAGCGCGCCGCGCCCATCGCGCCCCACACGATCCCGTACCGGGCTTCGCTCAGGCACGACAGCGGGCCGCGCATGCCGGTGACCTCGGGCAGGACCGCGTCGGCGGGGAGGCGGACGTCGTCGAGGACGAGCTCAGCGGTGACCGACGCCCGCAGCGACATCTTGTGCTTGATCGTGGTGCCGGTGAAGCCGGGTGTCTCGGTCGGGACGACGAACCCGCGCACGCCGCGTCCGCTGCCGGCCTCCTCCGTCTGGGCCCAGACGACGGCCACGTCGGCGATCGAGCCGTTCGTGATCCACATCTTGGTGCCGTTGAGGATCCAGTCGCCGCCGGCGTCCTGGCGGGCGACGGTGCGCATGCTCGCAGGGTCGGACCCGGCGTCGGGCTCCGTGAGCCCGAAGCAGCCGACAGCCTCACCCGAGGCCATCCGCGGGAGCCAGGTCTGCTTCTGGTCCTCGCTGCCGAACGCCCAGATCGCGTACATCGCGAGCGACCCCTGGACGGAGACCATCGAGCGGATGCCCGAGTCGGCGGACTCCAGCTCGAGGCAGGCGATCCCGTACGCCGTCGCACTCGTGCCGGCGCAGCCGTAGCCGTCAAGGTGCATCCCGAGGAGCCCGACCTTGCCGAAAGCGCGCATCAGGTCGCGCGCAGGCAGGTCACCGGTCTCGAACCACTCGGCGACGTACGGGTCGACCTCGCTGGCCAGCATGCTACGTACTGTGTCGCGGATCGCGATCTCCTCCGGCTGGAGAAGATCGTCGATGCCGAGCGGGTCGTACGGGTCGAGCGTGGGCGGACGACGGTTGCTCATGGCCCCGATGCTAGTCCCGGGACCCACGCGGACGGACATAGGCTGGGGCGCATGACCGCTCCTACCGCACGCCGGCGCGTCGTCGAATGGGTCGACGGAACCCCGCGTGCTCGCGAGGACCGGCTCATCACCGAGGAGCCGCTCGAGATCCGCGTCGCGACACCGGGTCTCCCCGATCGCCGCCTCGGGGTGACGATGCGGACCCCGGGCCACGACTTCGCGCTCGCCGCGGGTCTGGTCCTGGCCGAGGGCGTCGTCCGTGGGCGCGACGACATCGCCGGCATCGCGTACTGCACCGATGCCCGCCTCACCGAGGAGCAGCGGTTCAACGTGGTGACGGTGGCACTCAGCGGGGCGCCGGCACGTACCTGGCAGGAGCGCTCGCTGCGAGCGACGTCGGCGTGCGGGGTGTGCGGCACCGACTCGCTCGACGAGGTCGCGGACCTCGTCACGCGTCTGCCTGACCACCGCCGACCGCACCGGTGGGAGCCGACCGCGCTCGCGGCGCTCCCCGACCTGCTGCGGACCCACCAGCGCCACTTCGACCGTACGGGCGGGGCTCACGCTGCGGGGCTGTTCCATCCCGACGGCACGGTGGTGGTGGTCCGCGAGGACGTCGGCCGTCACAACGCCGTCGACAAGGCGGTCGGTCACACGCTTCTCGAGGGCAATCTCCTCGACGGCACCTCCGACGGCCTGGCGCTGTGCACGAGCGGCCGGATCGGCTTCGAGATCGTCCAGAAGGCCGCGGTCGCCGGAGTGGCGGCGGTGGTCGGCGTCGGCGCCCCGACCACGCTCGCAGCACGGTTGTGCGACCAGACCGGGATGACGTTGGCCGGATTTGCTCGTGACGGACGTGTCGTCGTCTACGCGCAGGGAGACGAGACACCGGGGCAGGCCTAGACTCCCTCCTCGTGCACACCGATCCCACGAAGCCACACGTCGTCATCGCCGCGGCGATGGGCGTGCACTCCCGCTACTACCGCGAGCTCGCCGACGAGCTCGCGGTCATCGGCTGGAGTTCCTGCATCCTCGCCGCACGCGGCGTCGACCGTGACACCGAACGACCGTCCCGTGAGAACGACTGGGGGTACGCCGACCTCGCCTCGGCACTCGGTGACCACGTCGCCCGCGTCCGCGACCAGCACCCCGGCATCCCCGTCGTCCTTCTCGGACACAGCCTGGGCGGGCAGGTGGCGCTCGGACACCTGCTGTCGGGTGGCGATGCCGACGGACTCGTCCTCGCAGGAGCCTCCGAGCCCTACTTCCGGCGGTACGGAGGCCGGGGCTGGGGACTCTGGGGCCTCGCCGCCGCCGTACCGTCGGTGACGGCGGCCTACGGCTACTGGCCGGCCTGGGGGTTCGGGGGCCCGCAGCCCAAGACTTTGATGCGGGAGTGGGCGCGGCTGGTGCGTCGCCGCCGGTTCCCCTACCCCGAGGGACCCCTTCCGCACGACGCGCTCGATCTGCCGACCTTCGTCCTCCAGGTCGAGGGCGACGAGCTCTCGGTCCCCCGCGCCGCCCGGGCCCTCGTGCGTGCCGTACGGGAGGAGTCGGTGACGTGGTGGGACTACCGCCGAGCCGACGCTCCCGCCGGGACGGAGATCGACCACCTCGCGTGGGCGAAGGCGCCCGCGCCGGCAGTGGGCGCGCTGCAGGACTGGTGGTCACGGGAGCGCGCCGCCGCCACCTCCCTCTGACCCTGGGGAGCCCGCGCGGGCCGGCGGGCAAATCGCGTCCGTCGGCACCGACCGGCGGACCGAGGTCCAGCCGATCGGCTGATGCGCCGACGTCACGCCAGACGGTGGGATGGACCTATGACGACGACATCAGCGCCCGCCATCGAGGTTCGTGGTCTGCGCAAGACGTACGGCCCGGTGGTGGCCGTCGACCACGTGGACCTCAGCGTGTCCGAGGGGGAGATCTTCGGCGTGCTCGGGCCGAACGGGTCGGGCAAGAGCACGACGGTCGAGTGCATCGCCGGGCTCCGCCGGCCCGACGCGGGCACGATCCGCGTGCTCGGACTGGACCCGGAGAAGGACCGCGACGCGCTGAAGCGCACGGTCGGGGTGCAGCTCCAGAGCGCCGGCCTCCAGCCGAAGCTACGCGTCCGCGAGGCGCTCGACCTGTTCGCCTCCTTCTACGACGACCCCCGTGACCCCGACGAGCTGGCCGAACGACTCGGCCTCACCGAGCGGATGGACCACCCGTGGCGCAAGCTGTCCGGCGGTCAGCAGCAGCGGCTGGCGATCGCCCTCGCACTGGTCGGGCGCCCGAAGGTCGCGCTGCTGGACGAGCTCAGCACCGGACTCGACCCGGCCTCGCGCAGAGAGGTCTGGAAGCTGGTGGAGGAGGTGCGCGAGGAGGGCACGACCATCCTCCTCGTGACACATCTGATGGAGGAGGCGCAGCACCTGTGCGATCGGATCGCGCTCGTGCAGCAAGGGCGGATCCTCGTCGCCGACACCCCCGACGGGCTGATCAGCCGTACGGCGGCGCCGCTCGTGATGTCCTTCGGGACCGCCGTTCCCCTCGATCCCGCCCTCCTCACCGATGTCGCCGGTGTCGCCGACGTGATGGAGCGCGCCGAGCGGGTCCAGGTCGCCTGCGACGACAGCGCGGTGCTCCTCGTGCTCGACCGGCTCCGCGACGCCGGCGTCCGGCCCGAGCACCTGCGGATCACCGAGTCCTCCCTCGACGAGGCGTACCTCGACCTCATGACAGACGCCGACGAGAAGGAGACCGTCCGATGAGCACCGCCACGACCTCCCCCACCACCGCGATGCTGCGGACCGAGTCCCGGCTCATGCTGCGCGAGCCGGGCGCGATGTTCTGGATCGTGCTCTTCCCGACCATCCTGCTGTCCATCCTCGGTGCGATCCCGTCCTTCCGGGAGCCGGACGAGAGCCTCGGCGGGATCCGCGTCATCGACCTGTACGTGCCGATCGCCATCTTGCTGTCGGCGATCATGGCGTCGCTGATGTCCATGCCCACGATCATCTCGGGGTATCGCGAGAACCAGGTGCTGCGACGGTACGCGACGACTCCGGCCAGGCCGACGCAGATCCTCATGGCCCAGTGGGTGCTGCACGGTGCCGGCATCCTCGCGGGATCGGTGCTGGCGATCGGCGTTGGCCGTCTCGTCTTCGACGTCGCCCTGCCCGGCGCGCCGCTGACGTACCTGGGGATCTTCGTCCTCGTGGTCCTCGCGAACCTGTCGACGGGTGGGCTCATCTCAGGACTGGCACCGTCGACCAAGGCGTCCGCGGCGATCGGGACGGTCGTGTTCTTCCCGTCCATGTTCACCTCGGGCGTCTGGCTGCCGGTCACCGTCCTGCCGGGCCTGCTGGGCGACATCGTCGCGTTGACGCCGAACGGCGCGGCGGCGCTCGCGCTCGACGAGGCGGCGGCGGGTCGGACACCGGAGCTGCTGCACGTCGTGGTGCTGCTCGTCTGGACGGTGGGGCTCGGGTCGTTGGCTGCGCGATACTTCCGTTGGGAGTGAACCGGATGCGACGGGCGACGGAGTACACATGAACGACCTCTCGGCACGGATCGAGCGCCGGTGGAGCGTCCTCCTCCGGTACGGGGCGTATCCCCTCCTCGTCCTGTCGCTCGCCCTCGCCGTCCCGCTCGCCCAGGCGGTCGGGACGGCGGACCGGCTCCCGCTCCTGGCCGCGCTCACCGTCGTCGCGGGGCTCGCCCACTGGTGGTGCGTCTCCCGGCGGTGGCAGGAGCCGCTCGACGACTGGCTCGGAAAGGCGTACGTCGTGGCCCGTACGGGCCTCGCGTTCGTGCTCTCCTGGCTGAACCCGTTCTTCAGCATCTACGCGTCGATCGGCTACTACGACGCCTCGGTGTTCCTCCGCAAGCGCGCCACGTGGGCGGTGCTGCTCGTCACCGCGGCCACGATGGCGGGAGCGCAGTCGGGCGGTCTCCCGCCCCAGAGCGCGGGCCAGGCAGCCGCGTTCGCCGGTCTGTTCGTGCTCAACGCCGGTCTCGTCCTCCTGTTCACGGCGATCTCGCACAACGAGTCGGACCTTGCTGAGGAGCGCTCGACGACGATCACCGCGCTCGAGGAGGCGCTGCGCGAGAACGCCGCCCTGCAGGAGTCGCTCACAGCGAGGGCGCGCGAGGCCGGCATCCATGAGGAGCGTGAGCGTCTGGCCGCCGAGATCCACGACACCATCGCCCAGGGTCTTGCCGGGATCGTGACGCAGCTCCAGGCCGCCGAGGACAGCCCTGACGACGCCGCCGCCGCCGCACACCGCAAGCGCGCCGCGGAGCTCGCCCGTGCCTCCCTCGAGGAGGCACGGCGCTCGGTCCAGGCCCTCAGCCCTGCCGCGCTCGACCATCTCGACCTCGTGGACGCGGTCCGTCTGCGCACCGGCGAGTGGTCGGCGGAGACCGGGGTCGACACCGAGCTCGTGGTGACGGGTACCCCGACGCGGGTCGACGCCGCCGCCGAGGCCGTCGTGCTCCGCGTCGTCCAGGAGTCGTTGACCAACGTCGGACGGCACGCGCGAGCCTCGCGGGTCGGCGTGACGCTCTCCTACACCGACGACGAGACCATCCTCGACGTGCGCGACGACGGCCGAGGGTTCGACGTCTCCCGGGTGGTCGGCGGTGACGGCAGAGGGTTCGGGATCATCGGCATGCGGCGGCGCGCCGAGCGGGCGGGCGGGGCGCTGGTCGTCGAGTCGGAGCGCGGAGGTGGGACGGCGGTCTCGCTCCGCATCCCGTCGGAGGCACCATGATCGAGTCCGTGCTCCGCCTCGTCCTGGTCGACGACCATCCTGTGGTCCGCGACGGTCTGCGCGGCATGCTCGAGGGGGCGGGCGAGTTCGCGGTCGTCGGCGAGGCGTCCGACGGACCGGCAGGTGTGAGACTCGCGATGACGCACCGGCCCGACGTCGTCCTGATGGATCTGCGGATGCCGGGAGGGGGCGGGGTGGACGCGATCTCCGCGCTGCACCAGCGGGGATTCGCAGGGCGCATCCTCGTCCTCACCACGTACGACTCCGACCGAGACATCATGGCGGCCCTCGATGCGGGGGCTACCGGCTATCTCCTCAAGGACGCCCGCCGCGACGATCTCTTCGCGGCGATCCGCGCCGCCGCACGCGGTGAGTCGGTACTCTCCCCCGCGGTGGCGACCCGCGTGGTGTCACGCGTGCGCTCCCGGTCGCAGGAGCTGAGTCCGCGCGAGGCGGAGGTCCTGGCCCTCGTCGCGAAGGGCCGCCCGAACCGCGAGATCGCGAAGACGCTCTTCGTGAGCGAGGCCACCGTCAAGACGCACCTCGGGCACGTCTACGAGAAGCTCGGCGTCAAGGACCGCGCCGCCGCCGTCGCCACCGCATACGAGCGGGGCCTCCTCGGCGGCTCCTGACGCCGGGCGGCTGCCGTCAGGCGCCCGGGATCGGGACCGACGGGTCGTACGGGACGCGGGTGTAGCAGAACGTGCCGATGTCGAGGTGGCTGATCGTGCGGTCCTCGCGTCGCACGACCTGGAGAGGCTCCCCCAGCGAGTAGCCGCTGAGCCCGATCCAGCGATCGACTCCGTCGGGCGCGAACGTGAACGCCCTGCCCCCGTCGGCGGCCAGCACGAGGACGTTGCCGTCGTAGGCCATCGTGAACGGCTGGTGACCCCAGTGCCAGGTGCCGAGGAGCTCACGGACGCCCTCGGGCAGCTCGCGGGTCGGTGTCCACTCCGGGGCGATGACCGGCTCGTGCGCAAGGACGGTCTCGATCAGCGTGCGCGGCAGGTCGCCCACGTCCAGTCCGTACGCGGTGTTCGCCAGCACGACGGCGCCGACGCCGCTGTCACGGTCCACGTACGCACCGGCGAGGAATCCAGGCATCGATCCGCCGTGACCGACCAGGACGCGCTCCCCCGCAACCGACAGCCGCAGGCCCAGCCCGTACGCGCCCGCGCCCTTCTCGTCCGGGTCGGCAGACTGCGGCGTGGTCATCGCGGTGATCGCGTGATCGCTGAGCAGTGTCGGGCGGGCGAGCTCCCCGAGCCACCGGCACAGGTCGGCCGGTGTGCTCCAGAGCTGGCCTGCCGGGGCCATGGCGCCGGTGTCCTGGAGCGGCTCGGCGACGAGCATGCCCGTGAGGGCCTCGACCGAGTAGCCGTCCGCGTGCGGTGCAGCAGCGGCGTACGTCGTGCGGGACATGCCGAGCGGAGCCAGGATGCGCTCGGTCAGCACGTCCGCCCACGGCGCGCCGCGAAGCGCCTCCACCACGCGGCCGAGGATCGCGTAGGAGAGGTTCGAGTAGTGGTACCGCTCCCCCGGCGCGAGGACACGCGAGGCGTTGGCGTTCGCGCCCACCAGCGCCTCGTAGGAGCCACCGGGGCTGCGCTCCCACCACGGGCCGGCGGGCTCCGCCGGCAGACCGGCCGCGTGCGAGAGCAGGCCACGGATCGTGGCCTCGGCGAAGGGACCCTCGGGGACGTACATGGCGACGGTGTCTGCCAGGTCGAGCGCGCCTTCGTCAGCCAGCTGCATCACGAGCGCAGCAGTGAGCGTCTTGGTGAGGGACCCGATGCGGTACTGGGTCGCGGGAGCCGGTCGCGCGGTCTCTCCGGCGCGCACCGACGTCCCCCGCGCGCCGTGCCACACGACCGACCCGTCGCGGACGACGGCCGCGCTGAGGGACGGCGCGCGGCTGGTCGCCTGTGCCGACGCCACCGCGGCGTGGAGGTGGAGAGCGGTCGGAGGGAGGACGGGGTCGGTCTGTCCGGTCACTCCGCGAATGCTTCCGGAGGCGGGCATGCGCACGCAAGGTTGCGGTCGCCGTAGGCCTGGTCGATCCGGGCGACCGTCGGCCAGTACTTGTCGACGTGGCTCCCGGTCGGGAAGGCGCCGAGGTCACGGTCGTACGGGCGGTCCCACTCACCTGCCAGCGCCTTGAGCGTGTGCGGAGCGCGACGCAGCGCGCTCTCCCCCAGCGCCACCTCGCCCCGCGCGACGGTCTCGGCCTCGGCTCGGATCGCGATCATCGCCTCGCAGAACCGGTCGATCTCGGCCAGCGACTCCGACTCCGTCGGCTCGACCATCAGCGTGCCGGCGACCGGGAAGCTCATGGTGGGAGCGTGGAATCCGTAGTCGATCAGCCGCTTCGCCACGTCGTCGACACTGACGCCGCTCGCCTTCGTCAGCGGGCGGACGTCGAGGATGCACTCGTGCGCGACCAGCCCGTGGTCGCCGGCGTACAGCACGGGGAAGTGCTCACCGAGGCGGTGCGCCACGTAGTTCGCGTTGAGCACGGCGACCGAGGTGGCCTCGGTGAGTCCCTGCGCGCCCATGAGGGCGACGTAGGCCCAGGAGATCTGCAGGATCCCGGCCGAGCCGTACGGGGCGGAGCTGATCGCCCCGATCCCCTCGCGGTCCTCGGCGAGCGGTGCCATCGGGTGGCTCGGCAGGAACGGCTTGAGGTGCTCGGCCACCGCGACGGGACCCACACCGGGTCCGCCTCCGCCGTGCGGGATGCAGAAGGTCTTGTGGAGGTTGAGGTGGGAGACGTCGCCGCCGAACTCACCCGGTTTGGCATGCCCGAGGAGCGCGTTGAGGTTGGCACCGTCGACGTACACCTGGCCGCCCGCACCGTGCACCACGTCGCACAGCTCGGTGATCCCGTGCTCGTAGACGCCGTGGGTCGACGGATAGGTGACCATGATCGCGGCGAGGTCGTCGGCGTGCTCGGTGCACTTGGCGCGCAGGTCGGCGAGGTCGACCTCGCCGTCGTCGGCAGCCTTGACCACGACGACGCGCATGCCGGCCATCACCGCCGACGCGGCGTTGGTCCCGTGCGCGGAGGATGGGATCAGGCAGACGTCACGGTGCGCGTCTCCGCGGCTGCGGTGGTAGCCGCGGATCGCCAGCAGCCCTGCCAGCTCGCCCTGCGACCCGGCGTTGGGCTGCACCGACACCGCGGCGTAGCCCGTCACCTCCGCGAGCCAGGACTCCAGCTGCTTGACCAGCCGCAGCGTGCCCTGGGCGTCCTCGCCGGGAACGAACGGGTGGAGGTCGGCGAACTCCGGCCAGCTCACCGGCTCCATCTCGGTGGTCGCGTTGAGCTTCATCGTGCAGGAGCCGAGCGGGATCATGCCCCGGTCGAGCGCGTAGTCGCGGTCGGCGAGCCGCGTCACGTAGCGCAGCATCTCGGTCTCGGAGTGGTGGGTGTTGAAGACCGGGTGCTCGAGGAAGCCGCCCTCGCGCTCGAGTGCCTGCGGCAGGGAGTCGCGGGCGGCGGCGTCGATCGCGGGCAGGTCGAGTCCGTCGATCCCGAAGGCCTCCCACACCGCCTCGAGGTGCGACGGCGTCGTGACCTCCGAGGTCGAGATCGCCACCTGGTCGGCGTCGACGCGCCGCAGGTGGATACCGTGGGCCCGGGCTGCGCTCACGACGTCGTCGGACCGGCCGGGGACCCTGGTGAGGACGGTGTCGAAGAACGTCTCGTGCACGACCTCGACGTCACCCGCGCGCAGCCCTTCGGCGAGCACGGCCGCGGACCGGTGCACCCGGTAGGCGATCTGCCGCAGGCCCTCGGGCCCGTGGAAGACCGCGTACATCGACGCCACCACGGCGAGGAGCACCTGCGCCGTGCAGATGTTGGACGTCGCGCGGTCGCGGCGGATGTGCTGCTCGCGGGTCTGCAGCGCGAGCCGGTACGCCGGGCGGCCCTCGGCGTCCACGGACACGCCGACCAGACGGCCGGGCAGATGGCGCTCGAGCCCGTCCTTGACGGCGATGAACCCGGCGTGAGGGCCTCCGTAGAACATCGGCACGCCGAAGCGCTGGCTCGAACCCACCACGACGTCGGCGCCGAGCGACCCGGGCGAGGCGAGGAGCGTCGACGCGAGCGGGTCGACGGTGACGACCGCGAGACCGCCACGCTCGTGCACGGCGGCGATGACGTCGCTGGGATCGACGATCGCGCCGTCGTGGCGAGGGTAGGCGACGAGCGCACCGCAGAGGTCGCCGTCGGGAAGTCCCCCGGAGAGGTCGGCCTCGACGAGCGGGATGCCCATCGCCTCGGCACGCGTACGGACGACGGCGAGCGTCTGGGGAAGGCAACCGGTGTCGACCACGAACGGCTTGGTGGCGTTGGCGCGCACGGCCCGGCGCGTCAGCGTCATGGCCTCGGCCGCCGCCGTGCCCTCGTCCAGGAGCGAGGCGTTGGCGGTCGGGAGCCCTGCCAGGTCGGCGACCATCGTCTGGAAGTTGATCAGGGCTTCGAGCCGCCCTTGCGAGATCTCGGGCTGGTACGGCGTGTACGCCGTGTACCAGCGGGGGTCCTCGAGCACGTTGCGACGGATGACCGCCGGTGTGACGGTCGGGTGGTAGCCCAGACCGATCATCGCGACACCGGGGTTGTTCTGGTCGGCGAGCTGGCGAAGCGCGCCGGTCACCTGCGGCTCCGACAGCGCCGGCAGCAACGACAGGGTCTCGCCGAGACGGATCCCCTTGGGTACGGCTGCAGACATCAGGTCGTCGAGGCTGCGATAACCCAGCGCCTCGAGCATCGTCGCCTGCTCGGCGGCGTCGGGGCCGATGTGGCGGGTGGCGAACGGTGCTGCGCCGGCCAGTTCGGACAGCGTGGGCCGTGCTGGCCCGGAAAGGGACGTGGACTGGTCGCTCATCGGCGATCTCCCGCAGGCTCGGGTGGGTCGGTCAACCCTCCCCCTCTGTCACGCGTCGTCACGCTTCAGAGTGCCTGGGTCACGCGGTCCTGGTGCCTGAGAGGTTCCGGGGAGGAATTGCCCCTTCGGCGCCGCGACGCTCGCGGGCTCTCCCGCGTGACGTGTTCGGCCGTACCCGGCCAGGCTAGCACCGCCGGGCCGGACAGCGGAGGCCGTGCGTCAGCCGACGCGACGCGCCTTGCGGCGCGCAGCCAGCTCGTCGTCGGGATCGGCCCCGGTGACGATGCGCTCGCTCGGAAGGTCGGAGAGCGTGCCCTCGATCTCGCGCCAGACCCCACCGATCGCGATGCCGAAGACACCCTGGCCGCCCTGGAGCAGATCGATGACCTCGTCGGCCGAGCGGCACTCGTACACCGACACTCCGTCGCTCATCAGGGTCACGCTGGTCAGGTCGTCGGTGCCGCGCTCACGGAGGTGCTGGATCGCCGTGCGGATCTGCTGGAGCGAGATGCCGGCGTCCAGGAGGCGCTTGATGATCTTGAGCAGGAGCACGTCGCGGAACGAGTAGAGCCGCTGGGTGCCCGAGCCGCTGGCATCCCGTATCGACGGCTCCACGAGCTGCGTGCGCGCCCAGTAGTCGAGCTGCCGGTAGGTGATCCCCGCCGCCTTGCACGCGTTCGGCCCACGGAAGCCCGTGTCCTCCGGGACTCTCGCCACGTCGTCGTCGAAGAGGAGGCCCTGATCGCTGGCCGCCTCACGCGCCGCGGCGACACCCTCGTCGTGCTGGGTCGTCGAGTTCTGCTTGCCGCTCACCGGAGCCTCCGTCTCGCACCATCATCTGCCCGTTCAAAGTAGGGCCGCTCCCCCGGGGGGTCAACGACATCGGCCGCGACTCGCCGGGATGACCCTGAACCTCGAGTCCAGGATGACTTTCGGGGTCAGGAACCTCCCTGCTCGAAGTCCTCGGGCGTGATCTCGTCGAGGAACTCTCGGAACTTCTCGACCTCTTCCTCCTCCTCGTCAGGCACACCCACCGAGGACTCGGTCAAGACGTCCTCGTCGCAGTAGATCGGCGTGCCTGTGCGCAGCGCGAGCGCGATGGAGTCGGACGGGCGCGCCTCCACCTCCGCGCCCGAGGCGAAGACCAGGACGGCATAGAAGACGTGGTCCTTGACCTCGGTGATGCGCACCTCGGTGAGCTCGTCCCCGAGCGCCTCGATGACCTCCTTGAGGAGGTCGTGCGTCAACGGCCGGGGCGGCACCACACCCTGCTGGGCGAAGGCGATCGCCGTCGCCTCGACCGCACCGATCCAGATGGGTAGGTAGCGCGGCCCCGAGACCTCACGGAGCAGCACCAGAGGATTGTTGGTGGGCATCTCCACCCGAACGCCGACAACATCGAGCTCCCGCACGAGACTCAGCCTACCCCCGGTGGCGCAGTCCGTTCTTGACGAGCATCGTGTGGAGCAGCACCGAGAGCGACGCGATGTTGCGTGCGGTCTCGTCGGCCCTTGCCGCAGACTCCGGATCGCGACGCCGTCGCAGGGGCTCGACGATCTGCTCGAGCATGCTCACCTCGCGGTCGGCAGCGGTGCGGATCGAGCGCAGGTGCCGCGGCTCCAGCCCGAAGGCCGCGAGCTCGCCGAGCGTCTTGGCGATCACGACGTCGGCCTCGGTGAAGTGCCCGGACGAAGGGGCGACCAGACCGTACTGCTCCGCCTCGTCCAGCAGATCCTCGTCGATCTCGGACGCCTGCAGCAGCTCGGAGCGTCGGAACCGGATGTCCTTCGGGCTGCTCGCGAACGTGTCAGGCCCAGGCAGCCCGTCCGAGGACATGATCACCCGTGGCACCTGAAGGGTCCCCTCGTCGTCGGAGGAGAGGATCCCCCGGTCGAGGTCGTCCAGCTTCTGCCGGATGACCTTCAGCGGCCAGTACGTGTCCCGCTGCACGCGCAGCACGAGGTGCAGGCGCTCGACGTCGGCCCGGGAGAACTTCCGGTAGCCCGACGGCGTCCGCTCCGGCTCCACCAGGCCCTCGGTCTCGAGATAACGGATCTTGGAGATCGAGATGTCCGGAAAGTCCGTACGAAGCTCGTCGAGCACCTCCCCGATGCTCAACCGCGCGGCGTTCGGCGCGGCCTGGGTCACGAAGCGGTGCTCCCCGCGGCGCTCGGGTAGTAGACCAGGCGGAACTTCCCGATCTGCACCTCGTCGCGGCTGCTGAGCAGGACGTCGTCGATCCGGTCGCGGTTGACGTAGGTCCCGTTGAGGCTGCCGACGTCGCTCACGGTGAAGCCCTCCTCGGTACGCCGGAACACGGCGTGACGCCGCGACACGGTCACGTCGTCGAGGAAGATGTCACTGTCGGGGTGACGTCCCGCCGACACTTCTTCGGTGTCGAGGAGGAAGCGCGAGCCGGCACTCGGCCCCCGCTGGACGACCAGGAGGGCCGAGCCCGGCGGCAGCGCATCGAGCGCCGCCGCGTCGTCCGCACTCAACCCACCGCCCGACCCGAGGTCGGTGTCCGACGTCGGGGGCAACGAGATGGTCGACGTCGTCTCAGACGGGCTCTCGGGGACGTCCTGGTTCGGCTCGTCCTCGTTCGTGCGCGACATTGGCGGGGATCCCCTTCGCTACTCTCAACCGGTGCTTCAGGTTGACGACTGTTGCATGAAACCTACGTGCCCGCCGTGGGGCGGTCAACCGACACACGGGACCACGGCGGGGCCGATCAGGACTCGGTCGCCGCCCCGTACGCGGCGGCGTCCATCAGACCGTCGAGCGCCGCCGGATCGGCGACCCGGACCGTGATCAGCCAGCCCTGGCCGTAGGGGTCGGCGTTGACCGTCTCCGGGCTCGCCTCGAGCGTATCGTTGACCGACACGATCTCGCCGGTGACCGGCGCAAAGAGGTCGCTCACCGACTTCGTCGACTCGAGCTCTCCGATCACCGCGCCCGCCTCGACCGTGTCGCCGACCGCCGGCAGCTGCAGGTAGACGATGTCTCCCAGCTGGTCCTGCGCGTAGTCGGTGATCCCGATCGTCGCGGTGTCGCCGTCGAGCCGGATCCACTCGTGGTCGGCGCTGTACTGGAGGTCTTCGGGGATCACGGTCACTCCTCGTCGTCAACGTGCGGGCCGAGCGTACTCGGCCTCGCGCTCCTCGGCCAGTGCGGTGATCTCGAGGGACTTCGTCTGCTCGACGGCGACGTCGCCACCGAGTGCCTCCACCTGGTCGACGAGCCCGCCTCGGAACACCACGGCCTGGTCCAGCGTATGGGAGTCGCCGATCGCCTCGATCACGAAGGGTCGCTTCACCTCGCGGCCGTCGATGCGGACCCCGCCCTCGGGCGAGTCGGTGACGTAGGACTGGGCGACGACCCGGACCACGCCGTTGACCTGGATCGACTCTGCCCCGGCGTCGCGAAGCTCCTCGATGGCGTTGAGGAGCGTGCTCGCCCCGACCGTGGAGTCAGGGTCCTCGATCGTGATCACGACGCCTGGTCCGACGGTCGGTACCGTCCCCGCCAGGATGGCCAGCGTGTCGGCCGCCTTGCGGGTCTCCTCGATCGCGGCCTGGTTGCGCTCGGAGCTCTGCTGGAGACGTCGTTGCGTCGCGGACAGGTCGGCGCGCTGCTGCGTCAACCGGTCTTCGGTGCTGTCGAGGGTCTCGAGGAGGTTCACGAGCTCGTCGCGGCGCATGCCGGCGTAGCCGTCGTCGTTGGCCGAGCGGACCTGGGTGACCGCAGCGAATCCCAGCACGAGGAACAGCGCGGCCACGACCCACTGGCCGCGGGTCGGACGCCCGGTGAGGGCGTGCCTGACGCGCGCCCACGCCTTCGCCGAGTCGGGTGCCTGGCGCTCACTCATGACTCTGCCTAGGCATGGAAGAGGTGCCTCCTGATCGCTGCGGCGTTGGAGAAGATCCTGATCCCGAGCACGACGATGACGCCCGTCGAGAGCTGGGACCCGACTCCGAGCTGGTCGCCGACGAACACGATGAGCGCCGCGATCAGCACGTTGGAGATGAACGAGACCACGAAGACCTTGTCGTCGAAGCGTCCGTCGAGGTACGCCCGGATCGCACCGAACACCGCGTCGAGGGCGGCGACGACCGCGATCGGGAGGTACGGCTGGAGGCCGGCGGGCACGGTCGGCTCGAAGAGGAGCCCCAACGCGGCTCCGACCACGAGGCCGAGGACGGCGATCACTTCTCCTCCACCTCCAGCACCTTTGCGTTGCGGATCGTCGAGGCGCGACGGGGCGCCGCGGGGAGGGTGGCCTCGGTGCGCGCGCTCACGTCGAACCGCATATCGAAATTCTCCTTCAGTCCACTCCAGGCCTGCGCCGCAGGGGTCTCGGCGAAGTTGGCGGGAAGCGTACGCGGGTTTCCGATCGCGGTCACGACGTACGGGCTCGTGAGCGAGCGGTAGTTGACCGTGATGCCTTCTCCGGCAGAACGGATCGGGGACATCGCGGTCAGCCTGTTGCCGTTGATCGCGATCGCCTCCGCACCGGCCTGCCACAGCCCGTTGACCAGGAGCTGGAGGTCTTTGTCGCGAACCCGCTCAGCACTGCCTGCGTCGGCGTCCGGTGCCCCGTCGACGGTGACGCGCAGCGCCGGGCCGGTCACGGCCACCGTGCCGACGACGGCGGCCTGCTCGCGAGCCCTCGCCAGCGCCTCGGCCCCCGACTCCTCACGTCGGAGCCGTGCCACCGACCCGCTCAGCGCGGCGACGTCCTCCTGCAAGGCGGCGATCTCGGTCCTGCGCTGGTCGATCTGGCCGGTCAGCACGGCGCGCTCGGTCTCGACGGCCGGGCGGCTCGCTCGGGTCTGGAGCAGGGCGAGAGTGATGAGCAGGGTGAAGAACGCCACCACCGCGATGGCGGCCAGACGCCCGCGCGACGTGCGAGCGTGCGGCGCGTGGGTGTAGTAGTCGTCGTCGAGCGGGTTGTCGGTGATGGTCTGCAGGAGCGTCATGGAGTTGCCCGTGACGTCCCCCGACGTCGTGCTGCGGTCCGTCACGGCGCTCCTAGCGGGCCTTCACCGGCGGCATGGTCGTCATCAGACGTCTTACCTGCCAGACGTAGAGCAGACCGGCCCAGCAGTAGAGTGCGACGCCCCAGATCGCGAACGCCCAGCCGAAGACGCGGGCCAGGCCGGCGACCGTGCCGGTGTCGTCACCGAGGAGCAGCAGCGGGAACGCGTACAGGAGGCCGGCGGTCGCGGCCTTGCCGAGGAAGTGCACCGGCAGCGAGCTGTAGCCGCGGGTCCGCAGGAACGGCACGAGCGCGAACAGCATGAGGTCGCGCAGCGGCAGGATGAGGGCCAGCCACCACGGGATGATGTCGCGCATCGCGAGACCGAAGACCACGGCCAGGATGTAGAGCCGGTCGGCGATCGGGTCGAGCAGCGCGCCGAGCTTGGAGGTCTGGCCGAGCCGCCTCGCGAGGTAGCCGTCGAGGTAGTCGGTGATGCCCGAGACCACGAGCACGACGAGGGCCAGGACGTCCTCCTCAGGGCCGAGGACCAGCCACAAGAAGACCGGCACGCCGAGGAGGCGGACGACACTGAGCGCGTTGGGGATCGTCAGGACACGCTCGGCACTCGAGGCGTTCGGGGCGGCGGTCACTGGGTTCCTTCACTCGAGAGGCGTCGCTGACGCGGGAGTCACGGCCGACCCCAGACTAACCGCTGCCCGTACACGCTCGGTGGATCACCTGACGAACCCGGCGCTTGCACCGCCGTGAGGGCTGCGAGACTGTGAGCACAACTCAAGAGAATCGATGGAGGACACGTGGCTGAGTACACCTTGCCCGATCTGCCGTACGACTACGGAGCTCTCGAGCCGTACATCTCCGGCAAGATCATGGAGCTGCACCACGACAAGCACCACCAGACGTACGTCAACGGCGCCAACCAGGCGCTGGAGCAGATGGCCGAGGCCCGCGACACCAACGGGCTGTCGACTGTCAACCTCCTGGAGAAGAACCTCGCGTTCAACCTCGCCGGACACGTGAACCATTCGGTGTTCTGGCCCAACATGTCGCCCGACGGCGGCGACAAGCCCGATGGCGAGCTGGGTGCTGCGATCGACAGCTTCTTCGGGTCGTTCGACAAGTTCCGCGCCCACTTCGAGGCGACGGCACTCGGTATCCAGGGCTCCGGCTGGTCCATCCTGGCCTGGGAGACGCTGGGTCAGCGCCCGATCATCTGCCAGCTGTACGACCACCAGGGCAACCTGCCGGTCGGACTGGTCCCGCTCCTCATGCTCGACATGTGGGAGCACGCGTTCTACCTGCAGTACCAGAACGTCAAGGCGGACTACGTCAAGGCATGGTGGAACGTCGTCAACTGGGCGGACGTCCAGGCCCGGTTCGAGGCAGCGCGCACGAACACCACGTCGCTCTACGTGCCGTGACCGCACGCGCAGCGTGCTGAGGCGTTAGCCGCCTCAGCGGTCGGGAGCCCGGTCGGCCTTCGGGTCGGTCCGGGCTCCTGCCGTCTCCTCGGTCCTCTCCCCCGGGCCGCGCCTCGGGCGCTGCTCGGCGAGCTGCGCGAGATAGGCGTTGTACGCCGTCAGGTCGGCGTCGTCGTTCTGGTTCGCACTGCGATCGTGACGCACCGCCTCACGCGCGTCCGACCGGAACCACTGGACGAACAGGGCGCCCATCACGAGCACCAGCGGCACCTCGCCCATCGCCCAGGCGATCCCGCCGCCGAGATACTGGTCCTCCAGCAGGTCGGTGGCGTACGGGCGGTCGAGCGAGGTGTAGTAGCCGCCCGCGACGACCGTCGTCATCGCCATCAACGCGATCGAGAAGAACGCGTGGAACGGGATCGTCACCAGGAGGATCACGAACCGCCAGAGGGGGGCGAGCCGCCGCGGAGACGGGTCGACCCCAATGATCACGTAGTAGAACAGCGCGCCTGCGGCGAGGAAGTGCAGCTCCATCAGCCCGTGGCCGATGTGGCTCTCCATCGCGTTCTCGAAGATGGGGGTGAAGTAGAGCCCGTACAGGCTGCCGACGAAGATCGCCGCGGCGAACAGCGGGAACGTCACGACGCTGACGAAGCGTGAGTGCAGCAACGAGACGAGCATCGCGCGCGGGGACACGTCGCCCTTCTGCCTCGGACCAGGGAGCGTCCGCAGCGCCAGCGTCACCGGCGCACCGAGGACGAGCAGGATCGGCGCGACCATGCTCAGCACCATGTGCGACACCATGTGGGCGCTGAACAGGACGTGCGAGTAGACGCCCAGGCCGCCGAAGGTCGCCCAGGCGACCATGAGCAGGCCCGACATCCAGGCGATCGTGCGTCCGAGCGGCCACGTGTCGCCGCGACGGCGCATCACCCGTAGGCCCGCGACGTACAGGGCGAGCCCGAGCCCGACGACGGCGAGCCCGACGCCGTTGGCGGTGAACCCCCAGACGAGGTGCCACAGCGTCGGCGCCGGCGGGAGCGCCCCACCGAGGATCGCCTCGGCGGGCGACTGGTAGAGGTCGGCCGGCCGCGGGGTGGGGGTACGGGACAGGGCGACTGCGACCGCGACCGTCATCCCCATCACGAGGAGCTCGACCGCGGCGACGCGGAGGAACAGGTAGCGGGCGCGCCCCTGTGCGGGCCCGTCCTCGACGAGACCGCCGGAGCGCTCGAGCGCGACGACCGTACGGCGACGGTGCAGGAGGCCGATCATCGCGAGGACGACGAACGCAGCGACCTTCGCCCACACCAGCAGCGCGTACTGCGAGTCGAGGTCGCCGAGGTCCTGGAGGCGGGTTGCCGCGTTGACCACTCCGGAGATCCCGATGATGACGACGCACCACAGCGCGAGCGTCGAGAACCGCGACACGCCGGCCGGCAGCCGCCGGCTCCCGCGGAGCGCGATCCACGCCAGCCCGGCGAGGCCGCCGACCCAGAGCGCGGCGCCGGCGAGGTGCAGCAGCATGCTGACCACGGCCAGGTCGTGGGACCCCGATCCGGCGGCATGTCCCGAGAGGGCCTGCGGGACGAACCCTCCGAGAGCGAGCCCGAGCAGGAGCGCCGTGGCCCTGACGCTGAAGGTGCGGCGGGCGAGGACGGCCACCAGCAGTGCGATCACCGCTTGCGCGACCAGCGCCCAGCCCAGCGAGGAACCGTCGAAGAACTGTGTCAGGACGCTCCACGAGAGCTCGTCGACGCCGATGAGGAGGGTCGCGGCGGCGTTCAGCGCGAAGAGGACGAGAGCGGCGGCGGCCCAGACGAGGGCAGCGACAGCCGCCCGGCGTACGGCACGGGCCGAGAGCCCCTGCACCTCGCGGGCGCTCGAGGGCAGCAGGAACGCGGCCGTCGTCAGGAAGCCGACGGTCACGAGGCCGGCGAGGTCGGACACGACCTTCACAGCAGGGATCGCCCATCCCGTGAACGGCCCCGGGTCGGGGATCCCCGGAGGCGGCGGCTCAGGCGCCGCTCCCCCCAGCTGCAGCGCCACGTACAGCGTCACGGACGTCACGAGGAACCCGGCAAGGGTCCAGCGCACGGGCGCGGTCATGACGACTCCTTGTCCTCTCGCCGCCGCGGCCACAGGAGGAGCGCTGCCGCGGCGACCACTCCGGCGGCACCCCACAGAAAGTGTGCACGGTGCGCGTGAAGGAAGCTCTCCTGGTGGGCCTCCTGGTCGTCGGCCCGGGTCTTGTCGACGGTACGCCCCTCGGTCACGGTGAAGAACACCGATCCGCTGATGGGGTGGCCGTCGGCGGAGACGACGCGGTACGAGGCCCGGTACTCCCCCGCGATCTCGGCGTCGTCGAGCCGGGCGCGCACCGCCACCCCGTCAGTCCGTGCCTCGCCGGCCGTGACGTCGGTGCCGTCAGGGGCCTCCACCACGACGAACGCGGGCGTGGTGACCCTCTCGTTGAAGGTCAGCACGATCTCGGCGGGCAGCGTCGCCACCGTGGAGCCGTCCTCGGGCGAGCTGGACACCAGGGCGGCGTGACCGACCGCCGCCGGGCTGCTGAGCAGCAGCAGCCCGACGACGGAGACGCAGACGAGCGCGGCGTCGCGCACGCTGCGAGCGGCCCGGTTCATGAGGACCGTGACCTCCTGCGGACAAGGCTGGCGCCCAGCACGCCGACCGCGAGGGCCAGGACCGCGATCCCGCCGACCAACCAGCCGTCGACGCCCTCGGAGTCGTCGTCGGCGGCGTCCGAGGAGTCGTCGGTGGTCTGGGCGCCGTGCGACCCGTGGCCGCCCTCCCCGGCGTCGGCCAGTGTGACCACCGGCGCGGGGCGCTCGGGCTCCTCGGCTCCCTCCTCGGTCGGCTGGTCCCAGGCCACCGAAGAGCCGTCGGAGTAGGTCTGGGTCGCGGGGAACACGAGAGTGTCGGTGTCGGTGGGCAGCGGTCCGACCCGCAGGTCGAACACGTCGAACTCGCCCGGCGCGATACCGGCGCCGGGCTCGGCGGTCCAGGTCACGGACCGGTCCTCGACCTTGGTGACCTTCCACCCCGGCTTCGTCCGGGTGCTGACGAACTCGAACGTCACGCCCTTGGGGAAGGTGACGGTGAGACCGGTGGTCCTGGCGGTGTCGGACTCGGTCGGGACGCGGAAGGACAGGGTGGACCATCCACCCTTCGCCGCGTCCGGGGCGTCGACGCCGACGTGGGCGGCGGCCGGCGGGACGGTGGCGAGGGCGAGGGCTGCAGATCCGGCGAGCACGCCGGATCGCACGACGAACGTCTTCATGCTGGTGCTTTCTGCTGGTGGGGGTGCGTGACGGAGGGTCAGACCCGCACAGGGGGGCCGCGACGGCTGACCGTCGGGCCGAGCAGAAGGACGGCCGGCGGCGACGAGTCGGTCGCCCACCGCACGTCACGCGACGGACGCGGGAGAAGCGGGACGACCAGCGCACCTGCGGCGTACGCGAGGCGGCGCACCGGCCGGGCGACGACCAGCGACAGGACGCTGACGAGGGCGGCGTCGCCGTGGCGGAGCAGGGCGACGGTCGCGACGGTCGCCACGAGGTGGCCGGCGAGCATCGCCGCGTCGGGAACGGCACCCGGCGATGCCGTCGATGGAGCGACGGGCCCGGCCTGGGCTCCCGCGATCGAGCACCAGAGGTGGACGCCGGCCTGGACCGCGAGCACGAACCCGCTCAACGTCCGCACTGTCCACCGGCGCGCGGCGAGGCGGTAGGCCAGCGCGGCCGCGACCGCCACGGTCACCACAACCGTCCGGCCGGACGGGACAGAACCCCCGCCGGACAGGTGCCCGAGCAACGCGACGCAGAGCGCCGTCGCGGCGACCACCGTGGCGCGCGCCGCGCGCCAGAGGGGCGCGCCTGCTGCCTGGTGGACGACCGTGCTCACGCCCGCCAGCCTAGTTGACCGCGTCGTGGGGGCTCGAGGTCCCCGGCCTCACCCCTCGCGCGGCTCGCGGTCGGAGACGCTGCCGTCGGCGCTGATCAAGGTCACGGCGTCGTCGGAACCGCGCGCCGAGCCACCGGTGATCTCCGCGCCGGCGTCGGCCACCACGCCGACGAGACGCACCCCTGCCCCGACGCTGACCCCTTCGAGCAGGACGCTGTCGATGATCTCGGCGCCCTCGGCGATCTGGCAGTCCGGTCCGACGACGCTGTGCCGCACCGAGCCGGCGACGCGGCTGCCGGGGGCGAGCAGCGCCTCGTGGACCTCGGCGGACGGCGCGAGCCAGGCCGGCAGGCGGACGGGTGCTGCGGTCCGGATGGGCCACTGCGGGTCGTCGAGCCTGACACCGGTCCGGTCCAGCAGGTCCATGTGCGCCTGCCAGTAGCCGTTGATCGTGCCGAGGTCCCGCCAGTAGGACTCCAGCCTGTGCTCCACCACGCGAGCGTGGTCCACCAGGTGAGGTACGAGCTGGTCGCCGTAGTCGTCGAGCTGGTCGTGCTTCTTCAGGAGCTCGTCGATGGTGTCGAGGAGCGCCGTCGTCCGGTAGACGAAGATCTCGGCGGCGACCAGGTCGGTGGCCGGCTCGTCCGGCTTGTACGCGAAGCCGGTCACACGGCCGTCGTCGTCGGTCTCGAGGACGCCGTGGCGTGAAGCGTCCGGGACGCCTGTGGTGGTCACGACCGTGAGGTCGGCGTCCGCGTTCGTGTGCGTCTCGAGGACGTCGCGCAGGTCGAGGGTGTAGAGGTGGTCGGCGCTCAGGACCAGGACGACGTCGGGCGACCGGTCTCGCAGTGCCTCCACCTGGCGGGCGATGGCGTCGGCGTTGCCTTGCGCGAACCCGCTCCCCTCCGTCCCCTCGAAGGGCGGCAGCACCTGGAGCCCTCCCCAGGATCGGTCGAGGTCCCACGGGCGGCCGTGCGCGAGGTGCTCGTTGAGGCTGCCCGGCAGGTACTGCTCGATCATCCACACGTCGCTGATCCCGCTGTGCACGAGGTTCGACAGCACGATGTCGACGAGCCGGTAGGTCCCGGCGACCGGAAGAGCGGGCTTGGCGCGTCGGTCGGTGAGCTCGCCGAGGCGACTTCCCTTGCCCCCGGCGAGCACGATGGCGATGATGTCGAGACGGTCCATCCTGGAACTCTAGGCTCGCCGTGGTCGCCCCGCCGGTCGCGAGCGCAGCGGCCACGTCGTCGTGACGAGTCCCGATCAGCCGAGGATCCGACCGAGGGCGACGGCGTCGTACGGGGCGCGTCCGTCCGCATCGTTGTCGAAGTACACCCACGTCGGCTGGTCCCAGGATCTGATGCGGTCGGCCCAGGTCCGGAGCCGCTGGACCGAGTAGCCGCCGTGGTAGAGGTCGGTGTGGCCGTGCAGCCGCACATAGGCGAACGAGGCCGTCGGCCTCTCGATGATCGGCCACCGGCCTGCCCCGTCGGAGACGACCAGTGCGACGCGGTGGCGCCGGAGCACCTCGACGACCTCATCCAGCCCGTCTGTGGTCCGGACCTCCACCGCGTGCTGGATCGGGCGTTGCCCTCCCTCGACGGCGCCCGGCAGCCAGACACGATCGCCACCGACCTGCGGTCCGTGCCGGCGTGCCAGCGTGACGGCCTGACCGTACGTGCGCGGCAGCAGGCTGCAGAACGCGTCGAGCGACTCCGGGGTGGGGGCGCCGCGGGCCGGGAGCTGCCACAGGAGCGGCCCGATCTTCTCGCGCAGCGCGAGCACGCCGGAGGCGAGGAAGGTCGCGAGCGGCTGCTCCACGTCGCGCAGCCGAAGGAGGTGCGTGAGCAGACGACTGCCCTTCACGGCGAACCGGAAGCCCTGCGGCGTCGCCTCGTACCAGCGCGCGTACGTCGTCGGCCGCTGCAGTCGGTAGAAGCTCGCGTTGACCTCAGCGGTGTCCATGCGCTGCGCGACGTAGGCCAGCTCGTCGGCCTGTCTGAGCCCGCGTGGGTAGAAGTCGCCGCGCCATGATCCGTAGCTCCAGCCCGAGATCCCGACCCGAACGCGTCGCGACCCTGCCATGGCTCCACGCTAACGGCCCGGTATCGGCCATGCCGACGTACGAGCGCTGGTCTCCACCGCCCGAGTTCGTCACGCGCAGGTTCGGACGGTGATCATCCCTCCTTGGCGAACCGCAGGAGCTGCGGCAGGTCGAAGCTGCCGTCGTCGCGGGCCATCGGTGCCTGCGGCCTCCAGTTGGGCTCCACGCTGAGGTACGACAGCGGGTCCTCGTTGAGGAGACCGATGAGGACCTCGGCGACGATTCGCCCACCGACCGGTCCGAGCGTCTTGCCGTCCGCCAGAGTCTCGGCCTCCTTGAGGATGTAGAACCACAGAGGCGGATGCATGCGGAGGTCCTCGCTGAGGTCGCCGATCCCGAGCGTGGCCGCGTCGAGCGGGTCGACGCCCATCGCGCGGGCGACCGTGTTGCCGGCCGGAAGCCCGAGCGCGACCCCGCGCTGCAGGTTGCGCTCCGCGAGGGCGTGCGGCGGGTGCGCCGACACCGAGAGCGGAAGGTCCGCCAAGGGCCGCGCGAGCTGCGTATCGATGGGCAGCGACGCCTGCGCAGGAGTATCCGAGCCAGGCATGTCGACCATGAACTTCCACTCGACCGCCCACTGGGGAGGCAGGCGACGGAAGCCGTTGAGGTTCGACAGCTCGTCGGGCGGCAGCTCCGTGCCGAAGATCGGGATGGGGCCCTGCGCCCCTCGTGCGTTCCGGACGAAGTCGTTGATGTGGTAGCGGCCGCGGATCATCGAGTGCCCGAACCGGTAGGCCGCCACGGCGAACTCCACCGGGATGTAGGCCTCGTGGGCCGGCTCGTAGAACTGGAACGTTGGCCGTACCAAGGACGTCGTCGCCCCGTCGGGGCCGGAGACGAAGGTCTCCGTGCGCAGGATGTCGTCGACGACCGCCTGACCGACGATCCGCCGGAGGAAGTCGTGCACGACCACCCACTGGTAGTGCCACCTGACCAGGCGCTGGGTCTCCTTGAATGCGTCGTCGCCAGTGAGCGGGGTCGTCGCTCCCACGACGTCGGCGACGCGGTTGTGGAACTGCAGCATCGAGACGTGGAGCTGTGACACGAGCAGGTTCTCGTCGTTGCGGGGATCCCCGATGAGCGCCCGCCCGAAGAAGACCTCCTCACCGCTCGTGCGCTGCCGGGGCTCGTTCCTCGGGAGGTCGGGCCCCGCGCCGCTGGTCTCGGTCGGGACGACGCCGACGTCCTCACCGAGCCGCATCTTCGTCACCGGGCCGGAGTCGTCGTACAGGTACGGCTGGTCCGCGGGACCGCGCCCGTACAGCGAGTCCAGGTCGAACCGCGGCGTACGGAAGTTGTGCAGCGCGTCCGGGTCGTTCTGACGACGCAGGCTCGACACCGGGTCGAACGTGATGTCGTGGTCGACGAACTGCCCGAAGTAGGTGTACCCGGACGGGATGTCGGGGTTCTCTGCGGCGGGTGGTCCGGCCGGCTCGACCATGCGCTGTGCCAGAGCGGTCATGTCGTCGGCGGCATGCTCGAACACCGGGAGGTGTCGGAACATCCGTCCGAAGCGGCCGGACTTGAACGACGACGACGGGATCATGTCGATCCCGCGCTGTGACGCCCCGTGGTGGACCGGCCTCGTGGGCGTGGTCGGCTCGGGCGCCGGTGTGGGCGGGCGCTCCTCGGCGGAGGTCGTCTCGTGCCCGATGGTTGTGGCCATGGTGCTCTCCTCACAGGTGGGGTTCCCGAGACACCGGCACGACAGCGCCGGCGTGGTGGCGGTCGAGGGCCCGCCGATCTCGAGCCTGCCCCGCACGAGGGTCACGATCAGGCGTGATTGCAATCGGACAAATCAGCCAGGTCGTGTCAGGCCAGGCGAGCTTCGCCGACGAGATCCTCGGCCAGGGCCGCGGTCAGCTCGTCGTAGGTGAGCCCGCAGCCGAGCAGGTAGTGGAGCTTCGTGTACGCCGCCTCCACGGTCATCGCCCCACAGCTCACCACGCCTCCCTCCACCAGGACCCGACCGGCGGCGTACCGGGTCAGATCGACCACGGCCGCCGGTGTCTGGCTCACCGCCACCACCGGGATCCCCGCGTCGCGCAGGTCCAGCAGTCGTGACTCGGCCACCGGGTCACGCGGGGCGGTCCCGCCCCCGAACACCCGCACCACCACACCGGCCGGCTCCCGTGACCAGGCGAGCTGGTCGTGCCAGTGGTCGAGAGTGACGGTGGCGAGGGCGACGAACCGCTCCGCGGCGTACGCCTGGAAGCGGTCGACCGGCAGGAGTGCCGACCGGCGCCGGCTGGTGCCCGGGTCACCGGCGAAGCCGTCGAGGTCGGTGGTGGAGCGCTTCCATGCCGTCGCGGCGGCGAGAACGCGCCCGGCGAACGCGACCGAGACCCCGGGCCGGTCCTCGATGGCGGCGTCGAGCGCGAGCCTCAGGTTGTCCGCCACGTCGCTCCCCGGCTCGTTCGGGCCACGCTGGGCTCCGGTGAGCACCACCGGACGCGGAGCGTCGGCCAGCGCGTACGCGAGAGCACCGGCGCTGAAGGCCATGCTGTCCGTGCCGTGCACGAGGACGACACCGGCGACCGACGGGAGCGCCGCACGGATCTGCCGCTGCCACCGGTTCCAGTCCTGCGGACCCATCTCCGCGCTGTCTCGCAGCGGGAGGTCGAGGACCAGCTCGGCCGGGACGTGGCGGACCGCCGCCCATCCGTCGACCACCGCCCGCAGCACGTCGACGCCCTCGGCACTGACCTCCAGGCCGCCGCCGGATCCCGGCGACATGGTGGCGGTGCCGCCGGTGACGATGACAAGGACGCCGCGCCGCCCGCCGAGTCCCGGCGACGTCCGGACATCGGCACGTCCGCGTGTCGTCAGGCCGTCGGTCACGGCGCCGAGGCTACCGGTCCCGTTCGCCCGCCACCTGTCCGGACGTCGAGCACAGGACGGTAGCGGTCGTACAGGCTGACGATCAGCGTCAGGAGGAACACGAAGAAGAAGCCAGCCGTGAGGAAGAACTGCTCGTTGTTCGGGAGGACCAGGCTCGCCACCAGCACCAGTCCGATGTTGAGCGCCGACAGCGCGAAGAACGTGGTGACCGCCGACTCGAGTCCACCACCGCGTCGGGCTGTCCACAGTCCGAGGAAGGAGTTCACGACCACCAGCACGGTGCAGCTCACGGCGATGTCGAACGGCGACGTACGCACGCTCGGCACGATGTTGGCGATGATGATGCTCACGAGCGCGACGATCACGGTCTTCTCGCCCAGCTGGGCATCCAGGACCTTGCCGTGCGCGACCCGGAACGCCGCGCGTTCCCGCTCCCTGTCGATCTCGGCGGGGATCGGTGGCGCCACGACCTGCCAGGCGTGGTCGGGTGGGGCGAGCCGCGGTCGTACGACGAACCAGAAGACCGCCGCGAGGACGAGTGCCGCGAAGACCATCGCGGGTAGGAACCAGTCGACGTCACGGATGGTGTCGGTCAGGTCGAGCTTGAAGACGTGGATCCACGCCTCCTGCGGGATCTTGATGACGACCCAGATCACCGCTGCCGCGGCGATCCACCAGCGCATCGAGAAGCGCTTCGGGTCCCATCGCAGACGCACGAGCTCGTAGAAGATGAAGAAGTACTCGAACGTGTTGGGGAAGACCAGCAGCAGCCACCGGTGGGTGCCGCCGGTCAGCTCGAAGATCGTCGTCCCCACCAGGCGGTAGAAGAAGAGGAACCGGGCCACCTCGAACGCCGGGCGGCTCGTCCAGTTGCGCATCGTGGCCACGTAGGCGAGCGAGAGGTAGAAGACGTCGAGCGCCTTGTCATAGCTCTGGTAGTGCGTGAGGTCGAGCGACGTGAAGGTCTGGAAGATCGTCTGGTCGACACCGTCGAGCAGCATGCAGGCGACGATCCCCGGCAGGGGGAACGTGAAGATCAGCAACGGGACCAGCAGGCGCGCGGCGACCACTGCCCAGAACACCGTCATGTCCACCGACTCGTTCATCCGCGTCCTCCTAGTCGGCGCCCAGCTGCGCGACGAGCGGAGCGTCGAGAGGGCTCACGGCAGGTGCTCCTCGGTGAGCGCGTCCCAGCCGGTCGCGATCGGCACCGTCCGGGCGTCCAGCCAGTGCTCGTGCTGGTCGAGCGAATGAGGGCTGGCAGGATCACCGGCCGCACCGAACGGGACCCCCCACCTGCTCCGGGAGCGGTCGGACAGGTCCCAGATCCACCGAGCGACTGACCCTCGCGAACAGACGTCGCTGACTCCCGGGATCGTCGCGGTCGACCGCACGGTGTCGGTGTCACCCGAGAGACCCGTTCTGGGCAGTCGGGCGAACGCGGCACCGGGCACGCCGGCGAGCACGCGCTGGGGCTCGAGCCGATGACGGTCGCCCCAGGCCTCACCGCCGTCTCGGGCCGCCGCGTCCTCCAAGGCGTCGCGCGCCACGGCAGCACGGTCGATGCCGAGCGGGCCGGCCGGCCCGTCGGCGGCGAGGAGCACGCCCAGGCCGTCGGCGATCCTCGCGCGCACGTCGAACCACGGGTCGAGCACCGGTCCCATCTCGTGGGGGGCGTGCAGCGCCGCCAGCGCGGGCAGATCGGCAAGCCGACCCACCAGTGCGCTGCGCCAGGCGGCGAAGGCGGCAGCCTCCACGCTCGCGGCGTCCATCCGCCCGTCCCACGCCCGCAGGCGTGCGGCCAGCTCGTGAGCCCGCGCCGAGACGGCGGTATCCCCGGGCGCTGGGAGGTGATGGAGGAGGCCGACTGCGCTCGAGGAGAGCGTGTCGCGGTGGATGTCGTGCATGTCCTCGACGTCGAGCGCTCCTCGTCCGTCGAGCAGCTCGTCCAGGAGCGTACGGATCCGCCTCGCCCGGTGCGGCGGAGAGTAGGCGTGCCCGAGCCGCAACGCCGGGTCCTCGGGGCGCTCGTTCGCATCGACGGCGCAGTCGTGGATCGGGCGAGAGGGCGGCAGCCGCCTCCACGCGACCTTCTCGACCCCGGCTTCCCAGCCGTCGCGAGATTGCCGTCGGGCCGTGGCACCGGTCTCCGGCACGCGCCCGGCAGTCAGGCTCAGCACCTTCCCGTCCTGGTCGGCGGTCAGCACCCGGTTCACCGGGTCGACCCAGCGACCGAAGGCGGCGGCGACCTCCTCGGCCGACCGCGCCTGCAGGAGCGGCCGCAGCGCGGCGGTCCCCAGGTCGGAGGTGGCGCGTGCGGGGAACCGCGCCGAGTAGGCGAAGCCCTCGTACCCCGGCCGCTCGGGACCGAAGCCCGGTCCGAGACCGGGGCCTGCGACGACGAGGCCCCTCGGCGTCTCGATCCAGCCGGCCGCCACCGGATCGTCATCGCGTACCGCGATCGCCTCCTCCCCCGACGCCACGGCCTCCCACCCGGCCGGGCCGTACGCCTGGACCTCCCCGCTCTCGGTGCGACGGAGGCGCTCGCGGAAGACGTCGACGTGGTGAGCGGCCGCGTTCGTGATGCCCCACGCGACCTTCTCCGCATGACCGAAGTGCGGGACACCCGGCACTCCCGGGAAGGCGAGGCCGACCACGTCCACACCCGGGCATGCCAGGCGGATCTGCTGGTAGACGGCGGGAATCCCGATGGTGCGGTGCGGGTCTCCGGCGAGCAGCGGGGCGCCGGTGCTCGTCCGTGAGCCGTGCAGCGCCCACGCGTTGCTCCCGGACCCGGTCGCGGTGTCGGCGTGGAAGGCGTCGACGAACGCGTCGCCGAGAGCTCGCCGGACGTGCTCTCGCCAGAGCAGCGAGGGCAGGTCGGAGAACAGGAGGTGCGTGACGTGCAGGATCCCCAGCGGCGCCCACTCGGGCCAGCGAGCCTCGGGGAGGACGGCGTTCACCCCGTCGACGTAGGCCGAGACCCACGCCCGGTCGTCGGGGTCGAGGGCCTCTGACGCCCGCCGTGCGGTGTCCGCGATCCGCGCGCTCCGGGCGAAGCGGTCCCACGCGACGCCATCGCGCCCGATGTGCTCGGCGAGGGTGCCCTGCGCTCGCCAGTGCTCGACCTGGATCTGGTCACCGCGGTCGCGAGCCGTCACCCGTCCCTGCGCCTCCGCCAGCTCGAGGAGGGACTCCGCACGCACGTGCGGCACCCCGTACGCGTCGCGGAACAGGCGGGCGTTCATGCCCGAAGTGTGGCATCACCTACCGTGTTCGGGTGAGCTCAGACGAGACAAGGCACGGAGTGCACGCCAACACCCGTACGGTCGAGGACGGTGTCGTCACCGACTTCTCCGACCGCATGAGCTACGGCGGCTACCTCGATCTCGACACCCTGCTGTCGGCGCAGCGGCCGATCAGCAGGCCGGAGCACCACGACGAGCTCCTCTTCATCGTGCAGCACCAGACCACCGAGCTCTGGCTCAAGCTGGTGCTGCACGAGCTGGAGAGTGCGTGCGCCCTCCTCCGCGCCGACGAGCTCGGACCGGCGCTCAAACGCATCGCGCGCGTGAAGCACGTCCAGCGCACGCTGGCGGAGCAGTGGTCGGTCCTCGCGACGCTGACGCCGACCGAGTACGCGGAGTTCCGCGGCGTCCTCGGCAACGCGAGCGGGTTCCAGTCGTACCAGTACCGCGCGGTCGAGTTCGTCCTCGGCAACAAGAACGAGGCGATGCTGGCCGTCTTCGACGCCGACCCGGCCCACCGGGAGATCCTGCGGCACGTCCTCGAGGCACCGAGTCTGTACGACGAGTTCCTCCGTTATCTGGCTCGGGCCGGCTACGCCATCCCCGCCGACGTGCTCGAGCGCGACGTCACCAAGGCGTGGACCTTCCGCCCCGACCTGGTGCCGGTCCTCGCGTCGATCTACTCCGACGCAGACGACCACTGGTCGGCGTACGAGACCTGCGAGGAGCTCGTCGACCTCGAGGACAACTTCCAGCTGTGGCGGTTCCGTCACCTCAGGACGGTCTCGCGCATCATCGGGACCAAGCGCGGCACGGGTGGATCGAGCGGGGTGCCCTTCCTGCAGCGTGCCCTGGAGCTGACGTTCTTCCCCGAGCTGTTCGCCGTACGGACCGAGATCGGCGGCTGACCCGTGGCGGGTCTCCTTCCGCCGTTCGTGGACCACCACGTCCACCTCCAGCTGATCGACGTGCCGCAGCTCCTCGCGGGCGGACTGGGAGGCGTGGTCGATCTCGGCGGTGCACCGCCGGCCGTGGCCTCCCTCGCCGCCGCTGCCGACGCGGCGGGGCTGCCGTACGTCCGGCACGCCGGTGCGTTCCTCGCTGCGCCCGGCGGCTACCCGAGCGCACGGCCCTGGTGCCCGGACGGCGCCGTGCGTGAGATCCGCTCCCCCGCCGATGCCGCGGAGGCGGTCGCCGAGCAGGTCGTGAGCGGTGCGACGGTCGTCAAGGTGACGTTGAATACCGACGCCGGACCGGTGCCGGACCCATCGACGCTCGCCGGCGTCGTCACTGCGGCGGAGCGGCACGGAGTCCCGGTCGCCGCCCACGTGGAGGGGACGGGGATGACCGAGCTCGCCGTCGAGGTGGGCATCCACGCGCTCGCCCACACCCCGTGGACCGAGCCGCTCGACGCCTCGCTCGTGCAGAGCGCGGTGGACCAAGGACAGCGATGGGTCACGACGCTCGACATCCACCGCGACAGCGGGTCGGGCCAGCAGACCGCCGTCACGAACCTCGGGGTCTTCCACGCCGCGGGCGGTCGCGCGCTGTACGGCACCGACCTCGGCAACGGTGACCTCCCGCTCGGCGTCAATCCGCGCGAGATCGCCGCGATGATCCGCGCCGGTCTCGATCGCGAGACCATCCTCGACGCCCTGACCGACCCGTGGCCCCTGACCCTGCACCCCGATGGCATGGCCACTCGGATCCCCATCGACGAACCCCCGCGCGAGGCCGATGTCCCGATGTGGTTCGCCTCGGCACAAGCGGTCCGTCAGCGCTGACGGCTGCGGCTCTCGACGCGCCTGCCGACGCCTCGGCTCGATCGAGCCGCGCGGGCCGTGGCATAGGCAGGCTCTCGCACACGGCGCACCCAGGCGTACGTCTCCAGACCGGGCAGGGTGCAGCGCACCGGGTCGAAGTCGACCGAGGCGTCGGCGCCGACACCCGGCGCAGCGGGGAGCTCCAGGACAGCGAACGCGTGCCACGGCCCCGCGAGACGCGCCCACGACAGCCGGACCCTGCCGTCTCCGTCCATGTGCTCAGCCCCGATCAGCACCGGGCCGCCAGCGGTGCGGTACGGCAGCAAGGTGGTCAGCGGCCGTGCCGTCGGGACGCGGCTCGCCGTCAGGAAGAACCGGCCGACGCCGCCCCACCCGGTCGAGGCGAGCAGCAGGTCCCCGTGCCGACCTGGTCCCGTCGGCACCCGCAGGGCCAACCCATGCACGTCCGGAACCCTGGCTGGTAGCCCCACCGCTCTCGAGGTCCGGGCGAGCACCCGGTCGACACCCGCACCGTCGATCCAGGCGACACCGCTCGCACGGGCACGGTCCTGCACCCTGCTGCGGGTCAGCGTCGCCTCCACGACCGCACCACGCGGGTGCAGCGGCTTCGCGGTGAACCGTCGGAGCGCAGCGAGGCCGAACGACGCCCCGGCGAGCAGACCGCCACCGACGTGAGCGGGGAAAGCGGCTACGGAACGGGGCGGCGTCATGTCTGAGCGGGTACCCCGTGGTGGCGTCTGCGACACTCGCCGAGGATCTGCTGCCTGTCTCGAGGAGTGCCGATGAGCCTCACCGTCCCCGCCCTGGTCACCGCGTCCGCCGGAGCTCCCTTCGAACGCGCGACCATCGACCGCCGCGCTCTTGGCCCCGGCGACGTGCTCATCGACATCGCGTACGCCGGGATCTGCCACTCGGACATCCATCAGGCGCGCGAGGAGTGGGGCACCGCGATCTTCCCGATGGTCCCCGGCCACGAGATCGCCGGGGTCGTCGCCGAGGTCGGCGACGCCGTGACGCGGTACGCCGTCGGCGACCGCGTCGGCGTGGGGTGCTTCGTCGACTCGTGTCGCGAGTGCGAGACCTGTCGTGCCGGTGAGGAGCAGTACTGCCTCAGCGGCAACGTGCCGACGTACAACGGGCGCGATGCGGACGGGACCCCCACCTACGGCGGCTACTCGACGCAGATCGTCGTCGATGAGGCGTACGTCCTCGGGATCCCCGAAGGCATCTCGCTCGATGTCGCTGCGCCGCTGCTGTGCGCGGGCATCACGACGTACTCCCCTCTCAAGCACTGGAAAGCTGGCCCGGGGACGAAGGTCGCCGTGGTCGGCATGGGCGGTCTCGGGCACCTCGCGGTCAAGATCGCGCACGCGCTCGGTGCTGAGGTGACGGTCATCAGCCACACGCTGTCCAAGAAGGACGACGGGATCCGCTTCGGGGCCGACCACTACGAGACCGGGGACCGCGAGACGCTCAAGCGCCTGCGGGGCTCGTTCGACCTGATCATCAACACCGTCTCGGCGGACCTCCCCGTCGACGCCTACCTCCGCGCGCTGAGGCTCGACGGGACGATGGTCTTCGTCGGAGCACCGGAGAACAAGCAGTCGTTCCGCGCGTTCTCGTTGATCGGCGGGCGACGGAGCCTTGCCGGGTCCAACATCGGAGGGATCCGCGAAACCCAGGAGATGCTGGACTTCTGCGCGCAGCACGGCATCGGCGCCGAGATCGAGACCATCGGCGCCGATGACGTCGACAAGGCGTACGACCGGGTCGTCGCCTCGGACGTGCGCTACCGCTTCGTGATCGACACCTCCACCATCCCGGCGCGATGACGCTCCGGTGAACCGCAGGGTGCGGTCACCTGCTGGCGCGATGCAGGCTCGAACGCGCCGTCGCGAGCCACCCCGAGAGCGTGCAGGTAGTCGCGGAACCGACGGCGGTGGATGCGGTCTCGATCCTCGATGGCCCGCCGTGACGGCCCGTGCAGTCGCCGGAAGACGAACCCGCCTGCCTCGTCGCGCTCGACTCCGAGACGGCCGGCATGCACGGCCAGGTGGCAGGCCCGGCAGAGTCCCACCAGATCGACGAGATCGGTCCGGCCGCCGTCCCGTTCCCACCACGAGACGTGATGAAGCTCGAGGTTGGTGTGACTGCACCCGGGTGCGGCGCAGTGCCCGTCCTGCTGCACGCGGACTGCCACCCGTTGGGCGCGGGTCGCGAGTCGTCGTGTGCGTCCAACGTTGAGCACCGCGGCATAGGGTGTCCTCCCGCTGGTCGTCCCGTGCGTGAGGACCGTCGTGTGGTCCCCCTCGCAGGCGAGGTAGCCGTAGAGGTCCGGGCCGATCACGCCGTACCCCTGGAGCGTGGGCGGGGCGGACCCGGGCTGGTGCGACAACCACTCGGCCTCCACGGTGACGTGCAACTGCGGTCGCACGCCCTTGTCGCCGGGGATGCCGTCCGCGATCGCGGTGTCCAGCAGCTCGTGGAGAGCGTCGGTCCGACGCTGCGACGCGGGACGCTCGTCGGCGCACGAGGCGCTCCCAGCCGGGCCGTCCGCCTCACCGGGGCCGGTCGATCGCGGCGCCGATGCCGCGACGAGGAACGACGCCAGCTTGGCGCCGAGAACGATGTCGACGAACCCCGCTAGGTGGTAGCCGTCACCTGCGCGGGTGACCTGGACGTCCCGTCTGTCCATCCCCCGCCGCCAGGCCTCGTCGACCTTGGACGGATGGGTCACCTCGTCGAGTCGGTCGATCGCCACGGCGAGGTCGCTTGGAGCCGCCTGCTTGGCCAGCGGCAGCAAGATCTGCTGCGTCGCGTCGGCAAGCACGGCGGTGTCCACGCGCCGAAGGCCGCCGGTGAACTGGGCGACGTGATCGAGTCGTATCTCGCCGGCCAGCATCGCCTCACCGACTCCCGGAAGCACCTGCATCGTGCGCCCGGCGACTCGCAGCCGCGCCGTGGACGCCGCACTCAGCCGCAGCTCGCGGCGCGCCCACGACAACGTGGACGAGGCGCCGTCATCCGCGTAAGCCCCCGTCTCGTCCATCTGGCGCAGCAGCCTCGCGCGAAGCCCCTCGGCGCGGTCGGACATCGCTTGGAGAGTCCTCAACGCGGCCCGGGTCTGCATGGTGTCGGCAAACTCGTGAGGCATCTCCACGACCGCATCGAACGCCTCGTTGAGCGCGGCATATCGGCTGGAATCGAACATACGTTCATCGTGGCGCATCGGAACGGCGCGGCGGCCGGTCGTCGAACGACCTGTGGAACAGTCCCGCGGTCGGCGACCTGTGGACCAGTTCCGATCACCCCACGCTCGCTGCCATCCGTTCGACGATCTCGGACAGGATCGGCTTCGACGTCGCGGCGGTGACCCGGACGTGACCCGCTCCCCCGGTCCCGAACGTCGGACCCGAGCCGAGGGCGACCCGTCCGCGCTCGAGGAAGGTCTCGGCCGGATCGTCCCCGAGTCCGAGCGCGCGACAGTCCAACCACGCCAGATAGGTGGCCTCCGGCTCCCGCAGCCGTACGCCGGGGAGCCGTTGCGCGAGCTCGTCGGCCAGGTGGGAGCGGTTCGCGGACAGGGCGGCGAGCACCTCGTCGAGCCACTCCCCTCCGTCGCGCAGCGCAGCGGTGTGCCCGATGACCCCCAGATGACTGGGGCCGTGGGCCACGACCTCGGGCATCCGTCCCAGGTCGTCCACGGCGGCCGAGCCCGCGAGGACCGCACCGGCCTTCGCGCCGGCGAGGTTCCACGCCTTGGAAGCCGACATCACCGCGAAGGCGTCGTCGGTCCCTTCGAGCGACAGGTACGGGGTGAACCGGACGCCGTCCAGCACGATCGGCGCGTGGATCTCGTCCACGACGACGCGGACCCCGTGCTCGTGCGCGAGCCGCGCGACCGACGCGAGCTCGTCGGGACGGTGAGCGGTCCCTGTCGGGTTCTGCGGGTTGCAGAGGAGGTACGCCACCGGCAGTCCGGTCGTCGCGGCGCGGGCGAACGCCTCACCGAGCGCCTTGAGGTCCAGGCGCCCGTCAGCGCCGAGGGGCGCGTCCACCGGACGCCGGCCGATCTTGGAGACGAAGCCGAAGAACGGCGGATAGACCGGTGGGTTCACGACCACCGGTGAGCCGGGCTCGGTGACCAGCTGGAGCACCTCCGACACGCCGGTCATCACGTCAGCCACCATCGCCGACCGCTCGACGCTGACCCCGTCCCAACCCCACCGTGTCGACGCGAAGGCCGCCAAGGCTTCGACGTACCCCGTACCGCTGGGGTAGCCCGTGTCTCCCCGGCGCAGCGCGTCGCTCAGCGCACGCACCACCGGCTCGGCGAGGACGACGTCCATCTCGGCCACGAAGGCGGGCAGGACGTCAGGCGGGTGGAGACGCCACTTCACACTCGTCCGCGCGTGCAGGTCGTCGAGGCTGAGCATCTCGAGCGGATTCACCCCGCCATCGTGCCGCACCGGGCCGCGCGTCGTCTGTGCGATCCGCTGTGCTCTGTCAGGCTCGATGCCATGACCTCGCACGACCTCACCTCGACCGACACGCGGCTCAACCGGCGGATCACCGGCCCTCTCCTCTTCGCCTTCATCCTCGGCGACGTGCTCGGCGCCGGGATCTACGCGCTCGTCGGCGTCCTCGCAGGAGACGTCGGCGGCGTGATCTGGCTCCCGCTGCTGATCGCGCTGCTCCTCGCCCTGCTGACGGCGGGCTCCTACGCGGAGCTGGTCACCAAGTATCCGCGAGCAGGCGGTGCGGCGGTCTATGCCGAACGCGCCTTCGGCTCCCCGTTGCTCGCGTTCCTCGTCGGGTTCTCCATGCTGGCCGCCGGGGTGACGAGCGCTGCCGGGCTGTCGCTCGCGTTCTCCGGCGACTACCTCGGCACGTTCGTCGACGTCCCGACGACCCTGGCCGCCGTCCTCTTCCTCGCGGCGGTGGCCGCGCTCAACGCACGAGGTATCCGCGAGTCCATGGGGACCAACCTCGTGATGACCGTCATCGAGGTGAGCGGGCTGGTCCTCGTCGTGGTCGCCGTCGGGATCATGGTCGGCGACGGACGCGGTGACGTTGGGCGGGTGACCGAGTTCCCCGAGGGCGCGGCGCCGCTGACCGCTACGCTGGGAGCGGCGATCATCGCCTACTACTCGTTCGTGGGGTTCGAGACGTCGGCGAACATCGTGGAGGAGGTCCGCGATCCATCGCGGATCTATCCCCGGGCGCTCTTCGGTGCTCTGGTCGTCGCCGGGATGGCCTACGTGGCGGTCGGGATGGCGAGCGCGATCGCCCTTCCGCCCTCAGAGCTGTCGGAGTCCACCGGACCCTTGACCACCGTCGTCGACGCGACCGACCTCGGCATCCCGGACGAGCTGTTCAGCGCCATCGCGCTGGTCGCGGTCGCGAACGGTGCGCTGCTGACGATGATCATGGCGAGCCGCCTGACGTACGGCATGGCGGAGCGCGGGCTGCTGCCACCGGTCCTCGGTGCGGTCCTGCCGCGCCGGCGGACGCCGTGGGTGGCCATCCTCGCCACCACCGCCGTGGCGATGGGGCTGACCCTCGTGGGCGATCTCGCCACCCTCGCGGAGACCGTGGTGCTGCTGCTCCTCTTCGTGTTCATCAGCACCAACGTCGCGGTCCTCGTCCTGCGGCGTGACGTCGTGGACCACGACCACTTCAGGGTCTGGTCGTTCGTCCCGGTGCTCGGCGTGATCTCGTGCGTCGTCCTCCTCACCCAGCAGAGGGGCATGGTGTGGGTCTTCGGAGCGGCGCTGCTCGCCGTGGGGGTCGTCCTGCACCTGCTGGCGCGGCTCGTAGGACCGAGCGGCGGCGACGACCGCGAGGACTCCCAGGACGCCCAGGACTCCGAGAGCCGCTAGCCCGCGCTATCTCACGGCAGTCAGGCCCACGGTCCGCCGCGGGCTGACCGCCGTCCGGTACGACCCGCGCGCCGGCCGGACCTCGAGGTGCAGGTGCGGCCCGTCCGGCGCTCCTCGGGCCCCGCTGCGCCCGATCAGGTCACCTCTGCTCACACGCTCGCCGTGCTTCACCCGGCGTGATCGCAGGTGGCCGAGGAGGACGTCACGCCCGCGCGAACGGATCACGACCGCCCGAGTGCCGTACGCCGATCCGAGACCGCGGGTCACGACGCGCCCGGACACCCCGGCGTAGACCGGCGTGCCGCGTGGCATGTCGATGTCGAGCCCGTGGTGGAACCCCCTGCCGCCGGCGCAGCGCCTCGAAGGCGGGTACCACGGCGCGCGGGTGCAGCCGAACGGGATCATCCGCCGGTGGGCGCCGGCGAACCACCGCGAGGTGTAGCAGCGCGTGTCGCTCGTCCAGAAGCGCTTCACTCCCGAAGGGGTTCTGCCCGGGCCCACCCTGCACGCCGGGGCAACGCGCTGAGCCGGCGCCGACTGCGTGGTCGGCGCTGCCTGCGCAGTCGGCGCCGCCTGCCAGGGCCCGATCCGGACCGTGGTCCCGTTGCCGATGTCGAGGGACTCCGTCGTGCGGACGACGACAGGCGGCTGTCCCTCGGCGAGCTGGAGCGCGAGCACGGTGATCCGCTCCGTCTCGGCCCCGGCGAGGCTGCCCGTCCACTCGACGTTGGCGTACGCCTCACCCGCCGGCGGCACGGACACGACCTCCGTCGGTGTGCGCTCCCCCGTACGCTGCCGGTGCTCGGCCGCCAGCTCGAGCGGGTCGCCGCTCTCCCCCCGTCCCCCGATGCCGGGGAACCCGTCGACGACGCAGGCCGAGCCGGTGTTGTTGCGCAGCACCGCCCTCGCATAACGGTGTCCCAGTGCCGGCTCCGCGGAGGTGAGGGCCACGCTGACGTCCCGCGGTCCGCACGAGCGGGCAGTCGCTTGCTGCGTCGCCTGGAGCCGGAGGACACCGACGTCCGGCGGGGCCTGCTCGCTCGGGGTCGCCGCGGTGGCGGACACCGTCGCGGGCTCCGTGCGTTCGTCGCTCGACGACCCACACGCGGAGAGGACCAGCAGCGCGCTCGCGAGGAGCGGGAGGCACGCACGTCGCATCTCTGCAACCTACGCGACGCCCGCTCCACCGGCCGGGGTCGTGACTCAAACCCTCGGCGTACCGAGATGGACCACCTTCGTCGTCGTCATCTCGTCGAGCAGCTCGGGTCCGTACCCGAAGCCCGACCCGCTCGCCCCCCGAGGCTGCGCGGCACCGCCCGGCGCGCCTCCGAACGCGGCGTTGACCTTCACCGTGCCGACCTGCAGCTCCCGCCACGCGCGCTGGGCGTGCTCCATATCGGCGGTGAGCACCACCGCCGCCAGCCCGTACGGCCCCGTCATCGCCGCCGTCAGGGCGGTGTCGAAGTCCGGCACCACCCGCACCGGGGCCACCGGCCCGAAGGTCTCCTCACGCATGACCGTCATCGCATCGGTGCAGTCGGTGAGGACCGTCGCCGGATAGAACGTGCCCGGACCGTCGGGTACCTCACCGCCGGCGAGCAACGTCGCACCGTCCACGATCGCCTCGGACACCTGGTCGTGGACGCTCCGGCGCATGCGCTCGTCGACCAACGGCCCGAGCTCGGTCGCAGGCTCGACGCCCGAGCCGGCCGCCAGCGCCTTCGCGCGCCGGACCAGCGCGTCGAGGAAGTCGGCGGCGACCGGCTCGGCAACGTAGATCCGCTCGATCGAGGTGCAGATCTGCCCGGCGTTGGCGAACGCGCCGAGTGCCGCCTGCTCGGCTGCCCACACCGGATCGACCCCGGCGTCGACGATCATCGGGTCGTTCCCGCCGTTCTCCAGCACGGCCTTGGCACCGGTGCGCGCCGCGGCCTGCGCGATCGCCCGCCCGGTCAGGGTCGAACCGACGTGCGCGACGACGTCGATGAGCGGGTCCGCAGCGAGCGCGGCCCCGGTACGGCCGTCGCCGACGAGGACCTGCAGCACTCCGGGCGGCAGCACCTCGGCGAACGCCCGGGCCAGCTCGACGCCCGTGTGCGGGCTGCGCTCGGAGGGCTTGAAGACGACCGTGTTGCCAGTCACCAGCGCAGCGCCGATCAGTCCGCACGGCACCGCGACGGGATCGTTCCACGGCGTGATCGCGGCGACGACGCCCCGTGGTTGCGGCACCATCAGATCGGTCGCGTCCCAGCCTCCCTGCAACGACCGGCCGCGGTGGAGGGGACCGAGCTCGGCGTACTGGCGCAACGTCGCGACACCGGCGTCGACTCCCCCGCGAGCGTCCGCGGGCGGCTTGCCCATCTCGCGGGTAGTGAGGACGGCAAGTGCGTCAGCGGAGGCGGCAAGCCGGGCGGCGGCCTCCGCCACGCACGCGGCACGCTCGGACGGCGCGGTACGCGCCCAGTCCAGCGCAGCCTTGGCGGCGGCCTCGACCGCCGCCCCGACCTCGGCCGGCGCGGCGCACTCCAGAGTGCCGACGAGCGAGCCGTCCGCGGGATCGAGGACGGTCAGCAGGTCGGAGTCGTACGGTTCAGCGCCAGGCACAGCGGCTCCCTCGGCGTCGGGGTAAGGGTCGTCCGCCCCGTACCCCGACGCCGGCCGGCCAATCAGGCACCTCAGCCGATCCGCACGACCACCTTGCCGCGGGTGTGGCCCTTCTCGACCGTGCGGTGTGCATCGGCGGCGTGCTCGAGATCGAAGACCTCAGCGATCTCGACCTTGACGACACCCTGATCGATCAGCGTCGCCAGCTCGGCGAGGTCGTCGGCGTCGGGGCGGACCCAGACGTAGGCGCCGCCGAGCTCGTCACGGGCGCGCGGGTCGGTGATCGAGACGATCCGGCCGCCGTCGGCGAGGAGGTCCGGCGCGGTGTCCACGGCCTCGCCGCCGACGTAGTCGAGGATGACGTCGAACCCGCCGGGTGCCACCGCGCGAGCCCTCTCGACGAGACCGTCGCCGTACGCGACCGGCTCGGCACCGAGCGAGCGCACGTAGTCGTGGTTGTGCTCGGACGCCGTACCGACGACCCGGGCACCCGCGTGCACGGCGAGCTGCACCGCGAACGAGCCGACGCCTCCGGCCGCAGCATGGACCAGCACCGTCTGACCCGCGACGAGACCCGACCGCCGGATCGTCTGCAGGGCGGTCAGTCCCGCGAGCGGGACGCCTGCGGCCTCCTCGAACCCGATGGTCGACGGCTTCTTGGCCAGGGTGCGGACGGGGACGGCGACGTACTCGGCGAGCGTGCCGCCGGAGACCACGTCCTTGCGGGCGTACGCGAACACCTCGTCGCCGACCTCCAGCTCCGGGGTGTCGAGACCGACCTTGTCGACGACACCCGCGACGTCCCAGCCGGGGACGGCCGGCAGATCGACGTCGATCAGTCCCTGCAGGTGACCCTCTCGAACCTTGTAGTCGACGGGGTTGACGCCTGCGGCGATCACCTTGACCACGACCGTGTCGGGGCCGATGTGCGGCTCCGGCAGGTCGCGGAGGCTCAGGACGTCAGCGCTTCCGAACTCCTCGTACGCGATAGCTCTCATGCAGGGACGAACCGTGCCGGGCAGCCGCGCATTCCGAACGTGCCCGACGCCAATGCCCCGGCGAGGTCATCTCTCGCCGTAGCGGGAGAGGAGCTCGGCACCGATCCTGCGGAGCTCCTCCTTCACCGCGTCTCCCTCGACGACCTCGACCCGTGCTCCCCAGCCGGCGAGCTGCTCGGCGACCGACACCGCCGTGTGGGCCGCGACCCTGACACGGGCCCGGCCGTCCGCGGCCGGCGGCTCGGGAGTGCAGTGCTGACCGAAGTGGTGACGCAGGACGGGGACGAATCGCCTGTCGACGAGCACGACGGCGGACACCAGGGACCGTCGGCGCTCCATCGTGGTCACCACGTCCGCCCACGCCTCCTCCAGCGCGAGGTCGTCGGGTCGCTCGGCCGACTCGTCGGTGACCTCCGCCGTACGCACCCGGTCCACGCGGAACGTTCGTCGACCCCGCTCGGTCCCCGCCAGGAGATACCAGCGGTCGTCCTTGTCGACGAGCCCCCAGGGGTCCACGAGCCGCTCGGTCTCACCGCCGCGACCCTCGTACACGAGGCGGACGCGTCGACGCCGGACCACGGCGTCCTGGAGGCGGTCGACGAGCGGGGGCCGCGACCGGTCGGCTCCACCCCACGGGGCCGCGTCGACGTGGACCGCCTCGGCCGCCGCCTCGGCGTCCTCGCGGAACGTGCGTGGGAGTGCTCGGACGAGCTTGCGCAGCGCCGCCTTGAGCTCCGGGGATCCGGACGCCGCCGGGCCTGCGAGCAGGAAGAGCGTCCGGGCCTCCGACGCGGTGAGGCCCGTCAGGTCCGTCCGGGCGCCGCCGACGAGCGACCAGCCCCCGTGACGCCCTGGTCGCGCATAGACCGGGACACCGGCGGACGACAGAGCCGTCAGGTCACGCCGCGCGGTCGCCACCGAGACCTCGAGCTCCGACGCCACCTCGGCAGCGGTGACCTGTCCCCGCGACTGCATGAGCAGGAGGGTGGCGACAAGACGGTCCGCGCGCATGTCCCGATCTTGTCAAAGAAAGTGCTCAGAAGGTGATCACTTAACGGGGCAGGCTGGGATCACCACCCCATCAGAGAGGACCACCACCATGCTTCGCGGACTCGCCACCATCAGCTTCTACGCCGACGACCTCGCCGCTGCCCGAGACTGGTACGCCGAGGTGCTCGGCGCCGACCCGTACTACGCGTTCCCTCCCGAGGGGGCGCCCGGCTACATCGAGTTCCGGGTCGGCGACTACGAGCACGAGCTCGGCATCATCGACGCGCGGTACGCGCCCGCGGACCGTCCGTCCGGGCCGGCCGGAGCCGTCACCTACTGGCATGTCGACGACCTGCAGGCAGCACACGACCGTCTCCTCGCCCTCGGCGCGACCCCGCACCTGCCGATCACCGAGCAGGGTGGCGGCACGGGATTCGTGACGGCGTCGGTCGTCGACCCCTTCGGCAACCTCCTGGGCATCATGAACAATCCGCACTACCTGGAGGTGGTGAGGGCAACCGGTACCTTCGCGGCGCCTGCTGCCCCGTAGATTTCACGTATGTCCTTCGATGTGGCCGCCGAGTCCTACCAGCGGTTCATGGGGCGATTCTCGGAGCCCCTCGCGGCCGCGCTGGTCCTGGCCACGGAGCCTCAGCGCGGCTGGAAGGTGCTCGACGTCGGCTGTGGCCCGGGCGCGCTCACCGGCGATCTCGCGGCCTGGATCGGTGACGAGGCGGTGAGCGCTGTCGATCCGTCGCCGGCCTTCGTCGGGGCCGTGCATCGACGTCTCCCCCACGTCGACGCACGCCTCGGCCGCGCCGAGGACCTCCCGTTCGCCGATGCCACGTTCGACGCGTCGTACGCCCAGCTCGTGGTGCACTTCATGCACGATCCCGTCGCCGGCCTGCGCGAGATGCGGCGGGTCACGGCGCCTGGTGGTCCGGTCACCGCGTGCGTCTGGGACCACGAGGGCGGGACCGGACCCCTTGCCGCCTTCTGGGACGCCGTACTCGACGTCGATCCGGACGCCCCGGACGAGTCCGGCCTCGCAGGGACCCGGGAGGGCCACCTGGAGGAGCTCTTCGCCGAGGCAGGACTCCACGACCTCGAGGCGTCGGCGCTCACCGTGACGGTGCGCTTCGAGTCGTTCGAGCAGTGGTGGGAGCCGTTCCTGCTCGGGGTGGGTCCGGCCGGAGCCTACGTCGCCGGACTCGACGAGGACGCGCTCGCGGCGGTCCGCAAGTCTTGCCGCGCTCGCGTGCCGGCGCGGCCGTTCTTCGTCGACGCGACCGCCTGGTGCGTCACGGGACGGGTGTGATTGCCCGGCCGGTCAGCGGGTACCCCCACATCATGACCAACGCATCGAACGAGCCCGCCGACGTCGGCGACGACGAGGCCATCAACGACGACGCCGCGGAGGCCGACGAGATCCGCTCGTCGCCGTCCGCCGACTCCGTGCGCGAGGACAGCACACGATCGACCGACGACGACCAGGACGCGGAGCCGCCCGGCAACGCCCCACCGGGCGTTGCCCCTAACGATCCTTCGGGATCCTGAGTCCTCTCAGGGGACGGAAGAACTCCCGTACGTCAGAGACCCACAGGTCGGGCACCTCCATCGCGGGAAAGTGACCCCCGCGGTCGAAGTTCGACCAGTGCGCCAGGCTTCCCTCCGGGTCGGCCAACGACCGCACCGTGGTGTCGGCCGCGAACACGGCGTACCCGGTCGGTGGGCCTTCGGGCAGCTCCGATCCCTCCGAACCGTGGCCCGCACCGTTGGTCTGCGCTGCCGCCATCTGCTTCCACGCCTGGATGCCCTCGTAGGTGGCGTGGGCGGAGGTGGCCCCAGCCTGGCGGAACCAGTTCAACGAGACGTTGGTCAGGAGCTGGTCGCGGTCGACAGCCTCGTCGGGCAGCTCCGCAGCGGGATCGGTCCACTCGTGGAACTTCTCGACGATCCAGGCCAGCTGACCGACGGGCGAGTCGGTCAGCGCGTACGCGATCGTCTGCGGCCGGGTCGCCTGAAGGTGGAAGTAGCCGAAACCTTCGTCGCGGTCCTTGTTGAACCGCACGATGCGGTCGCGGTCCGCGCCATCGAAGTCGTCGGGGTCGAGGGCCGGCCCGAACGGCGTGCCTGCGGAGGTCCCGGTCAGGTGCATGCCGACGACCTGCCCGGGCGCGATCATCGCAAGCATGCCGGCGACGCCGGCTCCGGCGTCTGTCGCCTGGAGGCCGTACCTCTCGTAGCCGAGGCGACGCGCGAGCTCCGCCCACGCCTGCGCGACCTGGAAGAGGTTGCCCCATCCCGCGTGGAAGGGCGTGGACAGGCCGTACCCGGGCAGCGTCGGCACCACCACGTCGAACGCGTCGGTGGACTGCCCACCCGACCGTTGCGGGTCCGCGAGAGGCTCGAGGACCCGGAGGAACTCGACCGACGAGCTCGGCCAACCGTGCGTCAGCATCAGCGGCATCGCGTCGGACTCCGATGACCGGACGTGGAAGAAGTGGATGTCCTGTCCGTCCACCGTGGTCACGAACTGGGGGATCGCGTTCAGACGGGCCTCCTGGGCCCGCCAGTCGAAGTCGTTCAACCAGTAGTCGGTCAGCGTCGCCAGGTAGCCGGGCGGCACTCCCCTGGCCCAGTCGGAACCCGCCGAGAAGTCGGGCCATCGCGTACGGCGAAGCCTCTCGTGCAGGTCGTCGACGCTGCTCTGAGGAATGTCGATCTGGTACGGCCGGATTGCTGCGCTCTCGTCCATCTCGTGACGGTAGAACGACATGCGGAAGATCTCCTTCCGCGTTTTCAGGGCAGGATAAAGGAGTGCTCTCGACCTCAGCACGCCTGCTGCAGCTCCTGTCTCTCCTGCATTCGCAACGTGACTGGACGGGGTCGGCGCTGGCAGCGCGCCTCGAGGTGAGCACGCGGACCCTGAGGACCGACGTCGGCCGGCTTCGCAGCCTCGGCTATCCGGTGGAGGGCGTCCCGGGTGTGGCCGGCGGATACCGCCTCGGTGGAGGCGCCGCGCTTCCGCCGCTGCTCCTCGACGACGACGAGGCGTTGGCGGTCGCGATCGGTCTCCGCACCGCGGTCGGGGGTTTCGCCGGGTTCGAGGGCACGGCCATGAGCGCGCTGGTCAAGGTCGAGCAGACGCTCCCCTCTCGGCTTCGTCACCGGCTCGAGGACCTCGTGGCGGCCACGGTCGCGCTGCGGACGGAGTCGTCGGCCGTACCGGTCGAGCGGCTCACCGCCATCGCCGACGCCGTGCGCTGCCGCGAGAGCGTGCGCTTCGGCTACGAAGACAGCGACGGAGTCTCGACACTCCGTACGGCTGAGCCCCACCGGCTCGTCCACACCCGTGGCCGCTGGTACCTCGCGGCGTGGGACGTCGCGCGTACGGCGTGGCGGACGTTCCGCGTGGACCGCATGCGCCTGCGGACACCGAACGGGCCACGCTTCCTCCCGCGAGACGAGCCCGACGGTGACCTCATCGGATTCGTCGAGCGCACGCTCGGGACAGTGACCTGGCAGGTCAGGGCACGCGCGCGCGTCCAGGCGCCTGCGGCGCGGATCATTGCACGGGTGCCAGCCGCTGTGGTCGTGGAGGAAGTCGACGTATCGACCTGCATCGCTCACGTGGGCTCCGACTCGTGCGACCAGCTGGCCCTGTGGCTCGGGCTCCTCGACGCCGACTTCACCGTCGACGGACCGGCTGAGCTCGCACCCGCCCTTCGTCGCGTCGCCGCGCGCTACGGCCGTGCGGCCGACGCCGCCGAGGACGATCGGTCTGGCTCCGCCTGAGCCGGGTGAGATCGTAGATCAGATATCCCCCGCGCTCGTGGCGAGAAACCTCAGCGAGAAGGTGTGGGACGCGCACACGACGACGGGGGCTTCTCGGCGGCGATCTCGTTCGGCCCCTCCGACGTCAGCCTGATCTCCGCCTCGACGACGCACAGTCCCGTGCTGGCGTCCGAACCTGCGGCGCCGACGACCTCGCTGACGGTCAACACGTACGGGGCATCGGCGTGTCGGTGGCCACGGGCGGTCGTTGGTCGGTCATGGGATTCCCCTCGGGCCGGACCAGGAGGGCCGACGGAAACGAAGTATGCCTTCCACCGCCCACGTGCGTCCGTCATGCACCGGATAGATCAGATGCAGCGTGGCCTCGAGTCACGGTGGAACCGGTCAGGTGATCGTCTATCCTATATTTTCTGATTGAGCGGTGGCAGGAGAAGACATGAGGGTAGGCGTGGTGCTCGGCACCGGACACGGCGAGAAGGGCACGACCGGCATGGTGGTCGACGCCCTGATCGTGCGGATGCGCGAGCGCGTCGAGATCGAGGTCGACGTCATCTGCACCGACGATCTCGCACTCGGACCGAGCTGTCCCGCGTGCCTCGCCTGCATGACCGCGGGCGAACAGGCGTGCCCGAACGCCGACAACGCCTCGCCGGCCCGGGAGCTGATGGATGCTGCGGACCTCGTCATCTTCGCGACCGCGGTCCACAGCTTCACGCTCTCCGCGACCATGAAGCGGTTCGTCGACCACTTCGCCTACCTGATCCACCGCCCACGCTACTTCGGGACCCCGGCCATCCTCGTCTCGACCGCCGCGGGCGCCGGTCACGATGCCGCTCTCGGCTACCTGACGACCGCCATCCGCCGGTGGGGGTTCCACACGGTGGGCCAGCTCGGCGTGAACGGTCCGGGCCTCGCCAAGGCGCCGTACCGCGCAAAGGTGGACCGCGCGCTCGACGAGCTCGCGGCGACCGCCGTACGGGCCGTGCACGACGGCGGGGAGCCCGCACCGACGACCTCCGACCTGATCGGCTTCCGCGTCGCCCGCCTGCTGGTCGAGTCCGGCCGCAGCGACGGCCCGGTCGACGCGGCGTACTGGGACGAGCGCGGCTGGTTCGAGGCGGACTGGTTCACGGGCGCCAAGGTCGGGCGAGTCCGCAACGCCGTCGCGGCGCTCGTCGAGCGACGCATCCGCACCGGCATCGAGAACGGCTCTGCCAAGCCGTACACGGGTTGACAGAGCGGCCCGCGACGCCGTGACGGCTGACCGCCTGCCGCGTAACGTGACGGGAGACGTCCGCCGCCCGCGAAGGAGATCGTCCGTGTCGAAGCCACCGCTGCCCGATGAGGCCATCGCGCTCCTGCGCCGTCCGAACCCCTGCGTGATCGCCACCGTCCGCCAGGACGGGTCCCCGGTCACGACGGCCACCTGGTACCTCTGGGACGACGGCCGCATCCTCGTCAACATGGACGAGGGCCGAGTCCGGTTGAAGCATCTGCGCCGCGAGCCGCGAGTCAGCCTCACGATGCTCGCCGAGGACGGGTGGGCCACCCACGTCACGGTGATGGGCCGGGTCGTCGAGATGCACGACGACGAAGGGCTCGTCGACATCGACCGCCTGTCGACGCACTACACGGGTCGCGCGTACCCCACCAGAGACCGCCGGCGGGTCAGCGCCTGGATCGAGATCGAGCGCTGGCACGGCTGGGGCGCGCTCAAGGACAACGACCAGGCGGGCGGTTGAACAAACCCCTCGTCGTCGTCGCGACGCGGCTCCGCTAGCGTAAGCGCATGAGTGACGTCGCCGCGATCCGGCACCCCGTTCCGGCGCTGGTCCGCCTCCTCGACGTCGCAGCCAAGGGCCTGCTGGTGCTCATGCTGGCGCTGGCCCTCGCCTTCCCGCAGTTCGGCAACCTCGAGGACAAGGGTGCGGGGCTCCGGGCGATCGCCTACCCGATGCTGGCGTTCACCATCCCGGTGATCTGGCACCTCTACTGGCGTGAGCGGGCGTCCTTCCCGTGGCTCGCCGACCTCCTCGTCACCATCACGTGCTTCACCGACATCCTCGGCAACCGGATGGACCTCTACGACACGATCGTGTGGTTCGACGACTGGATGCACTTCATGAACACCGGTCTGCTGGCAGGGGCCGTGATCCTGCTGACTCTCCCTCGTACGGCGACCCTGGGCATGACCCTCGAACGCGCGCTCGCCTTCGGGGTGACTGCCGCGGTGGTCTGGGAGCTGGCGGAGTACTTCGCGTTCATCAGCAAGTCTGCGGAGCGCCACAGCGCCTACTCGGACACGCTCGGTGACCTCACCCTCGGCACGCTGGGCGCGCTCGTCGCCGCGGCCGCCATCCACGCCGCGTGGCGCAGGGGCAGGCTGCACAAGGCGGCGCCGCAGCTCGAGGGCAAGATCGTCACTCCTGAGCTGGGCGCTCCGTCGGCTCCAGGACCCCGCCAGTCGTCGCTCTGACGACGCGTCACGCCGAAGTCTTGTGGGTACGATCCCAATCAGGGGCCCACGATGACACACCATCACACCGATCTCGCTGACCTCGACCCGTCGACGACCACAGTCACCGTTCTGGGCACGGGCATCATGGGGGCGGCGATCGCCCGTCGGCTGCGGCACGCTGGGTTCCAGGTGACTGTCTGGAACCGGACGATCGAGCACGCCCGTCCACTCGCGGACGACGGGATCGGTGTAGAGCCGGCCCTCGACCGCGCCGTGGAGCGCGCCGCCGTCGTCCTCACCATGCTCGTCGACGCGGCTGCCGTCCTGGAGGTCGCCGACGGCTGGTTGCCGTACGCGCCTGAGGACGCTGTCTGGATCCAGAGCGGAACCATCGGCATCGAGGGCACCGAACGCGCGCACGCGCTAGCCGAGGACCACGGTCTGCGCTTCGTCGACGCACCCGTCCTCGGCACCAAAGGCCCGGCTGAGGACGGGCGGCTCACCATCCTCGCGTCTGGTCCGGACGAGCTCGTATCCGCTCTCTCCCCCGTGTTCCAGGCGTACGGCGCCAAGACCGTCCGAGCCGGCACCCGCGCCGGTGCCGGAACGGGACTGAAGCTGGCGTGCAACACCTGGCTCGCGTGCCTCACCGCGGGGACGGCGCAGGCGATGAAGGTCGCCGACGTGCTCGGCCTGCACCCGCGTCTGTTCCTCGAGGCGATCGGCGGCTCGACCTCGGACAGTCCGTACGCCCAGTCGAAGGGTAGGGAGATCCTCGCCGGCGACTATGATCCCCAGTTCGCCACGAACGGCCTCCTCAAAGACCTACGACTCGCACAATCGGCCGTCGCCGGACAGCTCAACGAAACTCTCCTCACGACACTGACCGCGCTGTTCGACGAGACGGTGGAGCTCGGTCGAGGTGACGAGGACGTGGCGTCGGTGGCGTACGCGTTCGCTCCGGCGCTCTACCACTAGTGCGCCTCGGCGGTCTGGCGAGGCGTCGAGCAGCCGCTCCGCAGGGTCGCCATGTCTGTACCATCCGGTTCATGGCCAGTCCACGTCCGCGCGAGGAGCTCCTCGAGAAGGCGATCGCCGTCTTCGTGGCCCGCGGGGTCGGTGGCACCAGCCTGCGCACCCTCGCCGCAGAGATGGGCACCAGCCATCGAATGCTGATCTACCACTTCGGGTCCCGCGAGGATCTGCTCGCTGCGGTCGTCTCGCACCTCTGGCACAGCCAGCAGGCCGTGCTCGACGCGCTCACTGGTGCGGACCCCGCCGACCCACGTGGCAACGCCTGGCGGATGTGGGAGGTGATGGCCGCGGGCAGCGCCATCACGCCCCTCGTGTTCGAGCTGTCCGCACCCGCGATGAAGGACGCGGCGTGGACACAGTCCTTCCGTGAGGGCACGGCCGCCTGGGTGCGCCAGATCAGCGCTCACCTGGTCGCCTACGGCGAGTCCCCTGAGCGGGCAGAGGAGCTGGCGCGGGCCGGCATCGCGGTGGTGCGTGGAGCCCTCTGGGAGCTGGCGATCACCGGGGACCGGGCCGCCGCAGACCTCGCCGTGCGCACCGTGTTGGACGAGACGTGGCCAGGGCGGTGACTGCGCGCGACGATCGACACTCAGCGACCGACGGTCACCTCGGCGGTGACGAAGCGACCAAGCTCGGCGGCCAGCGCATCGGGCTGGTCGACGGGCACCAGCGTGTAGGAGTCGTCGACCTCCACCAGGCGCCCGTGATCGAACAACGCGGCCAAGCGGTGGCCGTGCTCCCGAGGCATCAGCTTGTCCTCCACGGCCCAGACCACCAGCACTGGCCCGTCGAAGGACCGAAGCCGTTGCGTCAGTCCGACGAGCTCGGCGCTCGACGGTGTGGACAGCGCGAACGCCCGCAGATCGCGACGCACGCCAGCGTCGAGCCGTGCGGGCGCGAACCAGCGGTCCATCACCGCATCCGGCACCGGCTGCTTGCTCATCCACCCCCAGGCGCCCGGAGCCCGGCGGAACCAACCGGTGCGGTGGAGCTGCATCGAGAGCCAGAGCAGACCGGGCACGCGGGCAGCGGTGGTGACCGCCTTGCCCGGTCGACCTGGCGGGAAGTTGTCGAACGCCTCGCAGGCGACGAGCGCGGCTCCGGCGATCCGCTCGTTCGGGCCATCGGCCAGGAGGAACTGGGCACCCCCCCAGTCGTTGAGCACCAGCGTCACCTGGTGCAGGTCCAGAGCCTCGAGCAGCTCCCCCACCATCGCCGCCACGCCCCGGTGAGTGACCAGATCTGTCCTCTCCATCGGACGCCGATGGCTCCCCAACGGGAGCGTCGGAGCGATACAGCGGAAGCCAGGTCCCAACGCCGCGACGACGTCGTCCCAGATGCCGCCGTCCATGGTGACCCCGTGCAGGAGCACGAGGACCGGCCCGTCACCGCCGGAGTCGGAGTAGTCGATCTCACCGGCCGAGAGTCGAAGGGTAGGCATGAAGTGCTCCTCACTGGATGTACCACCTGGTACATCCAGTACAGCACCGGGCCTGCTCCACGTCCAGGGATTAATGAGCCGGGGCCGGCAGCCTCCGCGACCACCGGCCCCGTCGTCGTTCGTTCTAGCGAGTCACGGCGGCCCTCTCGATGAGGTGGGCGACCTTGTGGGGCACCTCGAGCATGGAGAGGTGGTCGGCCTTGGCCTTCACCACGACACCTCCAGCCCGGTCGGCCATGGCCAGCTGTTGAGCGGGAGGGATCACCTTGTCGGTCGTGCCGACGAAGAAGTAGCTCGTGATCGTCTTCCACGCCGGCGCCCCCGAGCGCGCCTTCAGGGCACTCTCGGTCGTGATCGGCCGCTGACCGGCGGCGAGAACGGCTGCCCGGTCGCGCGACAGGCCGGCAGCGAAGATCTCGCGGAAGCGGGCCGGCTTGACGTACGCGTCGTAGTCGTCGACTCCGGCGCCGGGGAACTGGACGAAGTCGAACACGGTGCCGAGGTCCGCCGGAGGCACGTTCAGGAGAGATCCGGGCTTGGCACCCGTCAGCTCGTAGGCGCTCTCTCCCTCGTCCGGGGCGAACGCGTTCACGTACACCAGCGCCTTGACCCGCGGCGTCTCTGTCGCAGCGTTCGTGATGACGCTGCCCCCGTACGAGTGACCCACCAGGACGACTGGTCCGGTGGTGTTCTGGTTGACGAACGCGGCCACGTACGCCGCGTCGGTGGCGAGGGAGCGCAGCGGGTTCGGAGCGCTCACGACCTTGTAGCCGTCTTCTTGAAGGGCAGCCGTGACGGGAGCGAAGCTCGAGGCATCCGCCCACGCGCCGTGGACGAGGACGACGGTCGGTTTGACCGGCTTCGGATGGGTCGAGGGTGCGGCGGCGGAGGTTGCAGCGGGGAGGGCGAGCCCCACCACTGCGGCCGCCGCAGCGAGGAGACCGACGACTCTGAACTTTCTGGGCGTGGCGATGGACATGATGGATTCCTTTCTTGGCGCGTCGCGCCGATGGGTGCTGACCTCGCGGACCTCAGCGTGCGAGGAACGTCAAGAGGGCGGCGTTGAACTGCTCGGAGTGGGACACGTTGATGCCGTGCGGACCGCCGTCGATGACGACGAGCTCGCTGCCGCGTACCGCCTCCGCGGATCGGCGTCCACTGATCGAGAAGGGGACGACCTGGTCGGCATCTCCATGGACGATCAGCGTCGGGACGGCAAGCTTCTCCAGATCGGCCCGGAAGTCCGTCCGCCCGAACGCGGAGACTCCGGCCAGGGTGGCGCGGGGTGAAGCCTCGTTCGCCAGGTCGCGCCCGTACGCGCGCTGCGCCTCGCTGACGGTCAGGCCGTCGGCGTTGGAGTAGAACATCGTCAGAAAGTGGTCGACGAAGTCAGCACGGTCGGCGGCGATGCCAGCCTCGAAGTGTCCGATCGTCGCATCGTCGAGTCCGCCGCCAGGGTTGCCTTCGGTGGCGTACAAGTACGGCGTGACAGCGCTCGCCAGGACCGCCTTGGCGACGCGGTCGGTGCCGTAGGTCCCGAGGTAGCGGGCCGCCACACCTCCACCGGCCGAGAATCCGACCAGCGTCACGTCGCTCAGGTCGAGCTGCGCCATGAGTGAGTCGAGGTCCGCTGCGGCAGTGTCGAAATCGTGCCCCTCCCAGGCCGGCGTCGACAGGCCGAAGCCACGGCGGTCGTACGTGATCGCCTGGTGCCCCGCGGCGACGAGCGGGGCGATCTGCATCTCCCAGGAGCGCCCGTTCAGGGGCCACCCATGGATGAGGACGACTGGAGCCCCCTGCCCGTGCATCTCGTAGTGGAGCTCCACGGGGGCGCCGTTCTCGTGACCCACGGTGATTCTTGCCATGTCGTCGCCTCCGACGGTGGGCGAAGAACGCGGCGCGCTCCTCGCAGTGAGTAGTGCATCGCAACTTAGTTGCGATTCACTACTCGCGCAAGTGGAAATGGACTCAGTTGCTAGAATTGACTGATGAAGCGTGAGTTCTCGACGTGGCCGTGCTCGATCGCTCGCTCGGCGGAGCTGTTCGGCGATGCGTGGACGTTGCTGATTGCGCGAGATGCGATGCAGGGCCTCACGAAGTTCGACCAGTTCCAACGGTCGCTCGGCATCGCCCGAAACACGCTGTCGGACCGCTTGGGCAAGCTCGTCGACGCGGGCGTCCTGAAGAAGGAGTTCTACCAGGACAATCCGCCGCGCTACGAGTACGTGCTGACGGAGATGGGACGTGACTTCTTCCCCGTGCTGGTGGCGATGCTGGCCTGGGGCGACCGATGGCTGGACGGCGGCGACGGCGCGCCGGTGACCCTCCACCATCATGAGCCCGACCATGCGATTGTCGGCCGGCTGGTGTGCGAGGTGTGCGGGGAGACCGTCGGACCGGATGATGTGCAGTTCTGCGTCGGTCCCGGCTATCCGGACGACTACGACGGGCCGAGGGACACCCGCGACCGACTCGCCCGCACCCCGGGTGGCAGCGGCGGACGTCCGTGGCTGCGGCAGACCGGCACCGACGGTGCCTAGCGAGCGAGAGCAACGTCACGCGCGTGGTGGGCTCTCAGGGTCAGCGGTCGCCCGCCGGACGATCTCCCCGGCATGAAAGGATCAGGCTCCCCCGAGGAGGTTGCGTGTACTGGCTCATCAAGTACGTCCTGCTGGGTCCTCTCGTGCACTGGGTCACGCGCCCGAGGCTGATCGGAAAGCTGCCCGCGGGGCCCGTCGTCTTCGCGCCGAACCATCTGAGCGAGATCGACTCACTCGTCGTGTGTGCCGCCCTCTCCCGTCGGGTGACCTTCGTCGCCAAGAGTGACTACTTTGCGCGTGGCAGTCTGCGCGGACGGCTGTACGGCACGCTGTGCCGCGTCACCGGCCAGATCCCGATCGAACGCTCGGGCGCGGGCAGCGCGGATGCTGCTCTCGAGGGGGCGCGCGGGACCTTGTGCGAGGGCGGCGTGTGGGTCATCTATCCCGAAGGCACCCGCTCGCCCGACGGTCGCCTCTACCGCGGGCGTACGGGGGCCATGCGGGTGGCGCTGTCCGTGCCCGACGCAGCCGTCGTGCCGGTCGGGCTCCGCGGCACCAGGGAGATCGACCCGCCGGGACACCGCGGCTGGCGCCGGGGCCGCACCGAGGTGCACCTCGGTGATCCGATCGACCTGAGTCCGTGGCGTCACCGAGCCGACGACCCGGAGGCGTGGCGCGAGGCCACCGATGCGTTGATGGCCGCCATCCAGAAGCTGAGCGGGCAGGAGTACGTCGACCGTCACCCGACCGCTGACGAGCTTCAGCGCCGCGACGAGACGCCTGACAGCCCGACGCCCTGACCCGCCGACGCCTGCCTGAGCCACTCTCACGACACCCTGGGAGACGGGACAAGGGATGCCAGGCACGCGGCGAGTGCGACGGCTGCGGCGAACCAGTAGCCCGAGGCGAAGGCGGCGAAGCCTGGAGTCAGGAGCGCCGCAGCCGCGACGCTCGAGATCGCGGAGACACCGGCCGCGGCTCCGAACTCGTGGAAGGTGCTGAGTGCACCGGAGGCCACTCCCGCCTCCTCCGGTCGGACGGCGGAGAACATGCTGCCCGCCGCGGCCACGAAGGTCGCACCGATACCCAGCGCGGCCACACTGGTGGCGACGATCAGGACGGTCATCGAGAAGACCGCCGCGGCTGTGGCCAGTCCTGCGGCTGCGACGAGCAGACCCACGATCGAGACCGCGCGCACGCCCCGGCGCGGAATAATCTGCCCGGCAAGGGTCGAGCCGAGAATGGTGCCGAGAGCGACCGGCAGGAACGACAGGCCGGTCTCCAGCGCACTGAACCCATGCAGGTGCTGCAGGGCGAACGAGCCCAGGAAGAACACCGAGATCATCAGCGCCGTCGCCAGGAAGATCAACGCGAGGCCGCGCACCACCGAAGCACGGCGCAGCATGGCCGGATCGATGAGCGGCGCTGCGGCGTTGCGGATCCGCCACCCGAAGAGCGCGTATCCAGCAACGCCGGCCGCGACGGCGATCAGGGTATGAAGACTGAGCCAGCCCTTGTCCCCGGCGGCCACCAACCCGTACACCACGGCCCCGGTCGCGGCGGTGACCAGCGCGGCGCCCACGACGTCGACGCTGCCACCCGAGCCCGGCAACGGCCGCACCGATCTCACCAGGCCGACCAGCAGCACGACGCCGACAGGGATGTTGATGAGGAACACCCACGGCCAACCAGGACCAGCGGTCAGCACACCGCCGAGGAGCACCCCGATCGCCGCACCCGCTCCTCCCAGCGCTGACCACACCCCGATCGCGCGAGTCAGCTCGGCGCCGGTGAACGTTCGTACGATCACCGAGAGTGCCGCCGGAGACATCGCCGCGGCACCCAGACCCTGCAGCACCCGCGCGACCAACAGCATCTCGCCGTTGCCGGACAGCCCCGCCAGCAGAGACGCCGCCACGAAGACGCCGAGCCCGCTGAGCACCACCCGACGGGGACCGAGGACGTCGGCGGCCTTGCCACCGAGCAGCATCAACCCGCCGAACACCAACGCATAGCTGCTCGCCACCCAGGCGACGCCCGTACGGTCGAGTGCGAGATCGGCCTGCATGTCCGGCAGGGCGATCGCGACCACCGTGACATCGACGATCAGCATCAGCTGCGCCACACCCAGCAGACCCAACGTGCGCCAACGTCGCCGATCGGAAACAGCAGCGCCCTCTGTCGCCACAGCATCGGATGCATCCATCGCACAACCCCCTCACCCATAACTCAAACAGTCGCGTTCGAGTACAGTAACTCGAACACGACTGTTCGACAAGAGGGTGGATGCTCCTGAGTGCTAAGGCCCCTCGATGAGCCGCTCGCGGACGACCCGCCGCATCACCTTGCCGATCTGGGACCGCGGGAGCTCGTCGACGACGTACACCGCGCGCGGGAGGGCGTAGCGGGCGACGTACTGCTCGGCGTGGGCCTGGACCTCCTCCACCGTCGGCTCCACGGCGTCGAGCTCAAGGACGAGCACCGCGACGACCAGGTCGTCGCCACCCGAAGCTGGGAGGCCCACGATGGCGACGTCGACCACCCCGGCGAGCGTACGGAGGTGGTCCTCCACCGGCGACGGATAGACCTTGAACCCGCCGACGATGATCATCTCCTTGACCCGGTCCACGAGGCGGACCCAGCCGGTCGCGTCCACCTCGACGACATCACCCGTACGCAGCCATCCGCCGGGCAGCAGCTGATGGGCCGTCTCCTCCGGTCGGTTCCAGTAGCCGAGGAACACCTGCGGACCGCGCACCAGCAGCTCACCGCGGCGTACGCCGTCACTGTCGGCTTCGACGACGACCGACGGGTCGTCGATGTCGACGATGCGGATGTCGGTGTTCGGGAACGGCACGCCCAGGGTGCCCGGACGCCGCGTCGGGGCGCAGGGGTTGCCGAGCGCGACCGGCGCGCACTCGGTCATCCCGTAGCCCTCGATCAGCAGCCCGCCGGTCAGCGCCTCCCACCGCTCGACGGTCTCCGCGGGGATCGGCATCGCGCCGGCGAAGGCGAGACGGATCTGCCGCAATCCTTCGGACGGCGGGTGGGGCATCGACTGCGCGGCCGTGGCGATCCGGTCGAACATCGGCGCCACACCCGCGATAAAGGTCGCAGGGCGTCGGCCCGCCGCCTTCAGTACCTCCGCCGGGTCGAAGTTCGGGAACATGACCAGCGTCGCCCCGATCTGTCCCGGGAGGTTGAGGCAGAAGGTGAGGCCGAAGGAATGGAAGAACGGCAGCACGCCGTACACCGTCTCCTCCCCCGGTCGGAACCCCACCCAGGTCTCGCCGTGCACGAGATTCGCGACCAGGTTGCGGTGCGAGAGCATGGCGGCCTTCGGGGTGCCGGTCGTTCCGCCGGTGTACTGCAGCAGCGCCAGGTCGTCACCACCGACGGATTCTGACGAAACCGCCTCAGGTTCGTCCCCAGCACCCGCCTGCCGGAGCAGGTCGTGCCAGTCCGCGACGTCAGGGGGTACGACGCCGCGCAGCGCTGCCCGCTTCTCCCGCGCTGCCGTCACGGGCAGGCGGAGCAAGAGCCGCGATCGGAGGGGCAGGTCCCGAACCATGTCCACGCTGACCACCTGGGTCAGTGGAGTCCCAGGGCGCGCCGACAGCACCGGCTCGACCGCCTTGTGCCAGACGATCGCGAACCGGGCGCCAGAGTCGATGAGCAGGTGGTGCAGCTCGTCGGCGGTGTACGTCGGGTTCAGCTCGACCGCCACAGCCCCGAGTCGCAGCACCGCGTGGTACGCGATGACGTGGGAGCTGCAGTTGGGGAGGACCAGCGCGACCCGCTCCCCTCGATCGACCCCGAGGCGGCGCAGGGCCACCATTGCCCGCCGGATCTGCTCGTCGGCCTGCGCATAGGTCAGGGACGCACCGAGGAAGTCCAGCGCGACCCGGTCAGGCCAGCGCTGGACAGCGCGCTCGAACGGGGCCGTGACCGGCTCGTCGGGGATCTCGATGCGGTCAGGCACCCCGGGCGGGTAGTGGCTGGCCCACGGCCGTTCGCTGTCTTCCTCGGTCGTACCCACGAACTCTTCCACGTCTCCATCTTCTCACCCGGACAAGGTGGAGGAGGCTCGTGGCAGGCTCAGGACAGCGCCGCAAGCGTGGTGTCACGCACCAGTACGGGGGCGTCCTCGGGGCTGATCTCGCCGCGGTGAACCGCAGCCGAGGCGCCGTGCAGGATCGCCTGGATCACGCTGATCTGCCACTCGATCGGCACGTCGTCGCGGAACTGGCCGGCCTCCCGTCCGCGCTCGAGCAGGCCGCGGACACGGGCAGCAGGCTCGTCGTGGGCGCGGCGGATCTGCTCAGGCGACAGCACCTGGGACGCGGCGACCACGACGGCGCCGAATCTGTGGGTGAGGTGCCAGGTCTCTTCCAGCAGCCTGCCGAGCGCCTCGCGGGGATCGCCGTCGAGGTCCACTCCTGCCAGTGCCTTGTCAGTGTGGACGATAGCCCGGTCGACGACCTCGCCGATCAAGGCCGCGCGGGAGTCGAAGTGACCGTAGAGCGTCACCCGCCCCACCCCGGCGGCCTTGGCGATCTCGTTGACGCTCACGTCCGGATTGACCGCCAGCAGCCGCGTGGCCGCGGCCACGATCGCTTCGATGTTGCGCACGGCGTCGGCGCGCTTGCCGCGATCGGGGGCTTCGTCCTCGACAGACGCGCTGGTCTTGGCCTGAGTCACGCCATCCACCCTTCCCCGCTGGTGCAGACACCAGTGTTCATGTTAACGGACGGGTCCCCTACGGGAGAGGCTGCACGTCCGGAGGGACGAATCCCGCTCTGGCCTCAGGTGAGAAAAGACGTGCACGCGAGTAGTAGTCCTCGAGCAGGTCGGAACGCAAGAACTGAGGGTTCCTCCGGATGAAGTCCTCGAAGTCGTCTCCCGGGTCGGAAGCAGTCTTGTCCCCCACCAGGCGTGCCCAGGCCATGGTGATCGTCTCGTGGTACTTGCCAGGGTGGCCCGTCGCTTCAGCCATGGCCTTCAACCCGGCCCTGGCCAAGCGAATCGCATCCTCCTTTCCCGCTCGTCGCGTCTGCAGGTAGACCATTCGTACGTGGTCGACGTGCGGGAAGTCGTCCAGGTCGCCCGCAGTGAATCTGTCGAGAAACTCGAGGTCGTTCATTCCATCCCCATTCCGTCCCTGCTCGACCGCCATTACTACGAGTTCGTAGTATATGCCTGCCCAGGGTCACGGGACAGCGGATTAAGCGGACGTGGGTGACTTCGGATCACTCCGCCTCTGCCAGAGCTTCAAGCACCGTCGTGCAGCCGGCAACCGCGTTCGCACCAGCACGCGCGGCCAACATCGAGTCGACCGCCCGAAAGGCCGGCCCGATGGCCTCCAGCTGACGCCGACCGGAGGAGGTGAGATGGACGAGCCGTGATCGTCGGTCCTCCGGATTGGACGATCGATAGACGTAGGCGGCCTTTTCGAGCCGGCTGACCAGGCTGGTGGCCGTGGATGCATGGATGTGCAGCGTCGACATGACGTCCGACATCGTCAAGGGACCGTCGCCCAAAGAGGCCACCAGGACCGCCTCACCCGCACTCAGATCGGTGGCAGAAAGATGAGACTCCAAGAGGCGAGCCGCCTGGTGCCCCGCCACCAGAAGGCTGGCGGTGAGCCCGTTCGAGTTCTCCACACCGAGCCTTTCCACACAGGTGACGTCATCCTAGCGACGACCCGTCGTACGCCTCCTCAGCCGCGCTGCACGACTCCCGGCTCAGCGAGCCGGTCCGACACTACGGTGGTGCCGTGAACGGCGCGACAGCATCTGCGATACCTCTGCCCGTCGTCGAAAGAGCGGGGAGAGATCGTGGTGCCGTCGCTTTTGCGTGGCTGTGGATCGCGGGGGCGCTCCTCGCGAGCGTGGCGCTGGCTCTTCTGGCGACCGTGCCAGCGTTGCCGACGACCGCCGACGCGGTCGCCCTGTGGGTCGACGACGCCAGCTTCCAGCTCACGTGGGCGGGAGAATTCCTGTTCTTCGCGACCATCGCGTGGGGAACCGGTGCCGCAGGTGCGTTCGGCGCGCACGGTCGTGGCTCGCCGCTGCGCCGCACGACCGCGCTCGTCGCACTGGGCGTGGCACTCATCGCGTTCGTGGTCGTTCTGCTTGCGCTGGGCCGTCTGGTCTATCCGGTCGCCGACATCGAGCTCGCGGTGGAGACGATCGTCCTTCTCGAAAGTGTGGTCATCGGCGCCGTACATCTGGCACTGCTTGGCCTCGGGATTGTTGCGTTCACTCTGCCGGTGCCGGTGAGGTCGACCGGGGCACGTCGAGCCACCGTGACCGCGGGCGTCGCGCTTGGCGTGCTGTTCCTCGTCGGCTCCTACCCGTGGCTGCTGCCGATGTGGCTGAATCTCGTGGTCGCCGGCGCGGTCGGCTGCTGGGGTGCGCTCGTCGGCGCCGCCGTGTTGGTACGAGACCGCGATGCCGCCCGATCGTAGGCGGACACCCGCCGCCCATCGCGACCTCGTGCCTCTCAGGCCAAGGAGACAGGGACTCCTCCCCGGCTCGGAGAGGTGGCAGTCTCGCGCCATGGCCACCAAACACCATCGCCCACACCTTGCTCGTCGTCTCGCGCACGTCCGATGGATCGCAGGCGGTACCGGGTCGGGCAAGAGCACCCTTGCTCGAGCGCTGGCCGAGCGGTACGACGTGCTGGTCTACGACGGGGACCGCGCGGAACGGGACTACGTCGCCCGCTGCACCCCGGAGGCGACACCGAGCTTCTGGGCGTTGCTGCAGGCTCCGCCGTCCCGGACGTGGAACGGGAAGAGTGCGCGAGAGGTGTTCGCGTCGATGCCGAGCCTGCACGGTGAAACCTTCGGTTTCGTCGTCGACGACTTGTTGGCGCTGCCTGCCGGACGTCCCGTCCTCGTCGACGACTTCCGGACCCTGCCCCGCGACGTCGCTCCGCTGCTCACCTGGCCCGAGCAGGCGGCGTTCCTCCTGCCCGCCCCGAGGTTCCGAGAGCAGGCGTTGCGGGATCGCTTCGCCGACGCCGCCAGAGCGCGAGCGAACTGGGGGGACAGCGACCACGACGAGGCCCTCGCCGTGCGACTGGCTCGCGACGCGCTGTGGGACGCCGAAGTCCGACGCCAGGGCGCCGAGCTCGACCTCTCGGTCCTCACTGTCGACGGCTCGCGGGACGTCGAGGACCTTGCCGACGACCTCGCGACCCGCTTCCACCTGCGCTAGGGAGGATCCGTGCACTGACTCGTGAAGGCGAGGTCGAGGCCGTCCTCGCCCTGGCAGTCCATCGACGCGTCGCGTTGCAGTCCGGCCTTCAGCGCCACGCTCTGGCTGGACTGGTTGTCGGGTCGCACCCGTGCCACGATCCTCTCCCCCGGCATCTCGTCCAGGCACCTCGACACGACGGCCGCGGCGGCCTCCGTGGCGAAGCCCTGTCCCCACACCTCCGGCACGAAGCGATAGATCAGGTTCAACACCGGACGTCCGTGGATCAGCATCCGCTTGACGCCGGCGTAGCCGATGATGCGGTCCGAACCGGACGTACGGACGCACCAGTAGCCGAAGCCGTGCTCGTCCCAGTGGTGGACCCACCGGGCCACCAGCTCAGCCGCCTCGTCGAGGTCCTCCAGCTGGTCGGACGGGTTGTGCTCAACGGTGCGTGGGTCTCCCAGGATCGCGAACACCCCCGCCGAGTCGCTCGCCACAGGTCGGGTCAACCGCAGCCGGTTGGTCCTCATCTCCTGGACACCACCCACCGCTCGATGATCCCACGCCGCACCCTGTGTGGGAGTGGCGAATCGTCGGCTCATGGGCTCGCGCCGAGTCCTGGGAACGCGTGAGGCCCGAGGATCCGTAGATCCCCGGGCCTGTCTCCGCAGTTCACAAGCCATCTCTGGCCTGAGCGGTTCGGTCGGGCTGACAGGATTTGAACCTGCGACCCCTTCGGGCCATCAGCCACCTCGGCGACGACTCCGATCAAGTCGGAAAACCTGCGATCCCCTCGACCAGAGCCAAGGAAGCGAAGGATGCGCCGTGCAGGAGGAGTGCTCTCAACGAAACCGCACCTCCGGGGTTCATGGACGATTGGCCGTAGCCGGGCATGTCCCATAGGTAGACGGCGAACTCGCGGCTGAGAGCTTCAGCAAAGGGTTGCCACAAAGCCGAAGACCACGGGGTGCCATGACACATAACCACGGCCGGCCCGGATCCGAGACGGTCCCAGGCGACCGAGCGGCCCTGCCGTTCGTATGTCCGCGTGAGCTGCATGCGGGAAATCTGTCACGCTTGTCAACGGCCGGGTAGGTCAGCAGCCGACCCGCACACTCGGATCGCGGCATATCAGGACGGGTCTGGCGCCGCTACCCTCGCCACGTGGATCTCGCAAAGCGAATCGAGGCCGGCAAGGGCGACTTCGTCCTCTTTGCCATCACGCCCCCGCGGCAGTCGACGCCCGCCGATCGGTTCCCGGAGATCGCCCGCGCCACCGTCGAGCGATTGGACCACCTCAACCTCGACGGATTGGTCCTGTACGACATCGACGACGAGAGCTCCCGCAACCCGTCGGAGCGCCCGTTCCCCTTCAGCCCGACGGTTGACCCCTCCGAGTACCGGTCCGACCACTTCCAGTCGTGGCGGACGCCGGTCATCGTCTACCGGGCGATTGGCAAGTATCAGCGCGAAAGTCTGCGCATCTGGCTCTCTGAGCAGGATCCCAGCCGCACGTTGACGGTGATGGTCGGCGCCGCCTCCAGCAGCGCCTCCGGGCCGGTGTCCCTTGCCGAGGCGCAGGCGCTGCGCGCCGAGCTCAACCCGGGGTTGCTTCTCGGGGGAGTTGCGATCCCTGAGCGGCACAGTCGCCGCGAGAACGAGCACCTGCGGCTGATCTCGAAGCAAGAGGCGGGCTGTCGCTTCTTCGTCACCCAGGTCGTCTACGACGTCAACGCCGCCAAGAACCTGGTCTCTGACTACCGCTATGCGTGCCAGTCGCGAGAGATGCCTCCAGCGCCGATCGTGTTCACCTTCTCGGTCTGCGGCTCGATGAAGACCCTCGAGTTCCTTCGATGGCTCGGGGTCGACGTCCCGCGTTGGATCGAGAACGACCTGCGGCACTCGACGAACCCGCTGAGCGCTTCGTTGGAGCAAGCTGCAGCGACAGCCGCTGAACTCGCCGACTTCTGCCGCCGACTCGAGGTTCCGTTCGGCCTCAACGTGGAAAGCGTCTCGATCCGGCGCGAAGAGATCGAGGCTTCAGTGGAACTCGCGGCGCGGCTGACCGCCCAGGTTCGTTCTGGCTGAGGGCCGACGCGTCCGCACATCGGCAGGACCGCGCGAACTCATGGCTAGATGAGAGATCAGAGTTCGAGGTCGTCGTGCTCGCCTGGCTCGGCAGGGGCCATGCGGTCCTCGCCCTCCACCATGTCTTCACCTTGTTCGGGATCGAGATCCTCGAGATACCCGAGGCAAGTACGGCCAAATGGCGACAAGGCATAACCGTTCTCGGGGAGGCTTCCCGGCTTCTTGATCCGCTTGGGCTTGTCTGAGTTGGAGATCCGCTTGGCTGGGTTCTCGACTATCTTCTGAAGCTTATTCACCTCCTCTTGAAGCTCCATGATGAGTTTGTCGTGCCTGGTGTCAGAGGCATAGGCGTCAGCAGACGCCATACCCGTGCGGACGAGTTCGGCAATCACATGCTCAGTTGAATGCCTGGTTAGTTGAGCCCGCTCCGCGATGGACGCGAGGGACATTCCGCGGCGAGAGGGCGTTCGTGTGCGGAGGCCGGTTGAAGAGACTGTGGGTTTGAACGGCGGCCAGGCAACGCAGTATGAGCCGCATGCCCATCCGCTACGTCAGCCAGAATGAACTCATCGCGCTGCTACGAGACAGCCCCGACTTGCTGGCGGAGCGAGCACGTGCCTCGCTGGACCCTGCGGACATGGAACTGGTGCCGGTTTCCTCCGGCACCTTAGATCTCAGGACGGACGCACGCTCATCGGCATGTCAGGACGTTGAGCACCCCCGCCAACAACGGTCACAACGCCGCCTTTGGGACGCGACCATCCGCGTCTGGATCTCCCGCGATCCGCGCGGTCCCGCCGATGACTGGACGCTTGTACGGGGGTCAGCGCCGATCGAGGCGGCTCAGAGTTCCGAGGTCGCGGCTGGTGCTGGTCGCGAGCGCTTCGGCGGGGCGGATGTAGTGGTTGAGCAGCGTGCTGAGGTCGCGGTGGCGGGTCTGGGCGGCGATCCGTTCGATCGGGGCGCCGTTGAGCGACGCCGTGGTGGCGTGCCCGGCGCGAAGGGAGTGCCCGGTGACGGGGAGGCCCTCGAAGCCCGCCGCGTTGGCGCGGTCCTGGACGAGTCTGCTGACCGCTCGGGGGGCGATGCGTTCGGTGGTGGCGGTTCCGGATGCGTAGACCCGGGTGAAGAGCGCCGTGGCCTGCGGGGGGCGGACCTTGAGCCAGGCTTCCAGGGCGCCGATGGGGTCGGTCTGACGGTGTTGGCCGCGGGCGACGCCGACGAGCTGGCCGTGGCCGTCCTGGTCGGTCTTGGAACGCCGGACGGCCACCAGGATGCCGGTGGGCTTGGTGAGAACCGCAATAGCAGGGGCGGTGTGGTTCGTCATGGACCACACTCCCCTACCTCCGGCTACCCGTCGTCCGAGTCGGGAGAAGTAGCCTCCGGGAAGGAGGGTTCTGGAGGGTGTATCAAATCTCAGACGCTTCAGGCTCGGAGATCACAGATCTCCGAGCCTGAAATCGGTCGGGCTGACAGGATTTGAACCTGCGACCCCTTGACCCCCAGTCAAGTGCGCTACCAAGCTGCGCCACAGCCCGAAGGCCCAGAAACGCGTCCTGGACCCGACAAGCAACATTAGCAGCCGTCCCGAACCCGTTCGACACTGCCTACGAGGTCGCGCGAGGTGCCGAGCGCGGGGACGGACGACCCTGCTTGACAGCCGCCGTACGGTCGCCTCATGGCGCCGCCGCTGGTCCTGCTGCCCTCGCTGGGCGAGACGCGTGCGAGCTGGGACGCCCTCATGCCCGCCCTCTCCCGAGGGCGCGAGGTCCACGCGATCGACCTCCGTGGACATGGGGACGCGCCTTGGGAGCCCCCGTACACGTTGGACCGGATGCGTGACGACGTCATCGACCTGCTCGATGCGCAGGGCATCGACCAGGTCGACCTCGTCGGCCACTCGCTCGGCGGAGCCATCGCGTGCCAGCTCGCCGTGACGTATCCGAGCCGGGTGCGTCGTCTCGTCCTCGAAGACGTCGGCGCGCTACGACCGCGCACCCCGAGCACCCCTCAGCGGCCCGACGGACCGCAGCCCTTCGACTGGGACGTGGTCCTTGCCGTCCGCCGCCAGATCGACGACCCGGACCCCTCGTGGCGCGAGGACCTCGCGCGTGTCACAGCACCGACGCTCGTCCTCGCTGGTGGCCCCACCAGCCACGTCCCGGACGACACCATCGACGAGCTGGTGCACCGAGTCCCCGATGCGCGCCGCGTCACCATCGACGTCGGCCACCTGATCCACGCCCGGGCTCCCCAGGCATGGCTGGACACCGTGCTGCCGTTCCTCGACGGCTGAGCCTCGCGAGGCGATCGATCCCACGCGAGGCGCCTGACGTCAGCGGCGCTTGCGCTTCTCCCGTACGCGCTGGGTCAGGTGGATCGGCGATCCCTCGAACCCGAACTCCTCACGCAGCCGGCGCTCGATGAACCGGATGTACTGGTCCTCGAGCTTGCCCGACGTGAAGAGGACGAACGTGGGCGGCGCCACGCTGGCCTGGGTCCCGAAAAGCACCTTGGCCTGTTTCCCGCTGCGCACCGGGTGGGGGTGCTCGGCGACCAGACGGCCCAGGAAGGTGTTGAGGAGCCCCGTCGGGACGCGGGTGTACCAGCCGTCGAGCGCGGTGTTGAGCGCGCGCACGATGCGGTCGACGTGCCAGCCCGTCAGCGCCGTGATGTTGACCCGGGGCGCCCACTGGACCTGAACCAGCTCGCGGGTCATCTCGCGGTCGAGGTAGTAGCGTCGCTCGTCGTCGACGAGGTCCCACTTGTTGAACGCGAGGACCAGTGCGCGCCCCGCCTCCTCGACCTGGCGGATGATCCGAAGGTCCTGCTCCGAGATCGGCTCGCTCGAGTCGATGACGACGACGGCGACCTCGGCCCGCTCGATGGCCGTCGCGGTGCGCAGGCTCGCGTAGTACTCGTGGCCCGACGCCTCCTTGACCCGGCGGCGGATGCCGGCGGTGTCGATGAAGCGCCAGAGCTCGTCACCGAGCTCGACCAGCTCGTCGACCGGGTCGACGGTGGTGCCGGCGACGCTGTCCACGACCACCCGCTCCGAGCCGGCGATCCTGTTGAGGAGGCTCGACTTGCCGGCGTTGGGCCGGCCGACCAGGGCGACCCGGTGCGGTCCCTCGTCCTCGTCGTCGGTCTCCTGCGGTGCGTCGGGGAGGATCTCCAGGATGATGTCGAGGAGGTCGCCAGCGCCTCGGCCGTGAAGGGCGGAGACAGGGAACGGCTCACCGAGGCCCAGGTTCCACAAGGTCGCCGCCTCGAGCTCTCCTCGCTCGTCGTCGACCTTGTTGGCGACCAGGACGACGGGCTTGCCCGAACGACGGAGGACCTTGACGACCTGCTCGTCGGCATCGGTGATGCCCACGGTCGCATCGACGACGAACATGACGGCGTCGGCCGCGGAGACCGCCACCTCCGCCTGCGCCGCGATGCGCTCGGCGAGACCTCGGGCGTCGGGATCCCAGCCGCCGGTGTCGACCACGGTGAACTCGCGTCCGCTCCACTCGGCGTCGTACGAGACCCGGTCACGGGTCACGCCGGGGACGTCCTGGACGACGGCCTCGCGTCGCCCCAGGATGCGGTTGACCAGCGTCGACTTGCCGACGTTGGGGCGGCCGACGACGGCGAGTACGGGGACCCGTCCGCTGTCGGACTCGTTGACGGGATCGGTCATGGGGTGGTTCCTCCGAGAGCAGGGGCGGCCTTCGCAGCGAGGCGGACGACCTCGTCGATGACCTCGTCGAGCGTCAGATGGGTGGTGTCGAGCTGGATCGCGTCGCCAGCCTTGGCGAGGGGCGACGTCGTACGAGACGAGTCGATCGCGTCCCTGCGTTGGAGCGACGCAGCCGTCGCCTCGACGTGGGCGGCCTCTGCCTGCCCCTGCTCGGCCGCCCGCCGAGCGGCGCGGGCGTTCGTGTCGGCCACGAGGAAGACCTTGAGCGGCGCGTCGGGGGCCACGACGGTGCCGATGTCTCGACCCTCGAGGACGATCCCCTCCGAGGCCGCGATCGTCTCGCGCTGCAGCCTGACCAGGCGTTCGCGAACCTCCGGGACCCGGCTCACCTGGCTGACGGCATCGGTGACCTCCTGGCTGCGGATCGGACCGGAGACGTCGACACCGTCGACGGTGATCGTCGGAGCCTGCGGATCGGTGCCGGAGACGATGGTCGCGTCCGCGGCCGCGGCGGCGACCGCGGCGGCATCCTCGACGTCGGCGCCCCGCTGCAGCACCGCCCAGGTCAGGGCGCGGTACATCGCCCCGGTGTCGAGGTAGGCCAGGCCGAGCCGCGTCGCGACGCCTCGGGCCGTGCTCGACTTGCCGGACCCGGACGGGCCGTCGAGAGCGATGACAACAGGGGGCACAGAGAGGTCCTTCCTCACAGGTGGGCAGTCCAACCGCGCTCGGTGAGCGCGGCCGCGAGCTCGTCGGCGCGCTCGGAGCGGACGGTGATCTCCGCGACACCGACCGGTCGGCCGAGGTCGTGGTCGATACGCAGATCCTCGATGTTCACTCCCGATTGTCCCGTATCGCGGAAAAGGCGCCCGAGCTCGCCCGGTTGGTCGGGCACCTGGATGAACACGGTGGCCAGCGCGGCGGGCGTCTCCTCGCCGTGCTTGCCCGGGATCAGACGGGTGCCGGAGACACCGCGGCCGAGCACGTCCTCGATCGTCTGGCGGCGTTCGATGCCGTCGAGGAGCTCGTCAAGGTCGTCGCGCACACCTCGCAGCAACTCCACCAGCGGCAGCCTGTTCGCGTAGAGAATCTGGCGCCAGAGGCCGGGATCGCTGCCGGCGATGCGGGTCACGTCGCGCAGACCCTGGCCGGCCAGGGCAAGGTGGTCGGTCGGACCTCCGTGCAGGCGCGCGGCCGTCAGGACCGACATCACCTGCGGCAGGTGCGAGACACGCGCGACGGCGACGTCGTGCTCGTCCGGTGGCATCTCGACGAGCGTCGCCCCGGCCGTACGGCCGAGGTCACGGACGAGCTCCATGGCGGCGTCGGAGACGGCGGCGTGCGGGGTGATCGCCCAGGCACGCCCTTCGAAGAGGTTCTCGGAGGCGGCCGTCGGGCCGGACCGCTCGCTGCCCGCCATCGGGTGGCTCCCGACGTAGCGTTCGAGGCCATCGGTCCCGGCCGACGCGAGCGCCTGCAACGGCGGCAGCTTCACGCTGGCGACGTCGGTGACGACGGCGTCCGGCCACTCCCCCAGCGCCTCGGCGACGACCTCGGCGACGTAGTCCGGTGGAACGGCGACGACGACGAGCGCCACCCTCTCGGGAGCGGCCAGCGTGCCCGCGCCGAGCATCTCGGCGGTGCGCGCGTGCTCCGGTCTGGTGTCTCGCAGGTGCACCTCGGCGCCCGACCGCGTGAGCGCCAGCGCCAGCGAGGTGCCTACGAGTCCGCAGCCCACGACGAGGACGGGACCCGGGAGAGCACGGGACTGCGGGGCGGAGGTCACAGCTTCACGCTATCCAACAGGACCCCGAGCTCGTCCGACGTCAGGTCGCGCAGCTCCCCTGGCTTCATCCCGCCGAGGTGGATCCCCCCGAACGCCGTCCGGGTGAGCTTGACGACCGGGTGGCCGACGGCCTCCATCATGCGGCGCACGATCCGGTTGCGGCCGAGGTGGATGTCGAGCTCGACGATGCTCCGGTCGGCCGTCGTCTGCTTCACCGCGAACCGGTTGACGCGCACGGGTCCGTCGTCGAGCTCGATCCCGTCCTTCAGCCGTCGCCCGAGCCCGCGGTTGACCTCGCCCTCGACCTCGGCGACGTAGGTCTTGGTGATCTCGAACGAGGGGTGCGCCATCCGGTTCGCGAACTCGCCGTCGTTGGTGAGCAGCAGCAGTCCGCTGGTGTCGGTGTCGAGCCGGCCGACGTGGAAGAGCCGCTCCGGTCGGTCGGCGACGTACGACGAGAGGTCGCTCCGGCCGTGCTCGTCGCTCATGGTCGACACGACGCCGCGCGGCTTGTTGAGCACGAGGTACGCCTTGTCCGACGCCGGTGGGATGCGTTTGCCGTCGACGTGGATGACGTCGGTCGCGGGGTGCACGCGCAGGCCCATCACGGTGACGACCTCGCCGTTGACCGTGACGCGGCCCGCGGCCATCAGGTCCTCGCTGGCGCGACGCGAGCCCACCCCGGCCTGCGCGAGGACCTTCTGCAGACGGACACCGTCGGGGTGCTGCTCAGACATGCTCGTCTCCTTCAGGTTCGGCGCCTTCACCCTCGGGCGCCTCGGGGGTCACCGGTGCGGCGCCGCCGCCGAGGACCTCGGGATCGTCCATGTCCTCCATGCTCGGCAGGAACGGCGCCAGGTCGGGCAGCTCGTCGAGGCTGGAGAGTCCCATCCGCTCGAGGAAGTACGGAGTCGTCGCATAGAGCACGGCTCCGGTCTCGCTGTCGGTCCCGGCCTCGGCGACCAGCCCACGCGTCACGAGCGTGCGCATGACGCCGTCGACGTTGACGCCGCGGATCGCCGAGACCCGCGCCCGCGAGACCGGCTGACGGTACGCGACCACGGCCATCGTCTCCAGCGCCGCCTGCGTCAGGCGGGCCTGCTGACCCTCCAGCACGAAGCGCTCGACCGCTCCCCCGTACTCGGCCCTGGTGAAGAAGCGCCAGCCGCCGGCGATCCTGCGCAGCTCGAACCCACGGCCCTCATCGTCGTAGGAGCGCGCGAGCTCGACGAGCTCCGTCTCCACCACGGCCGGAGGGTGCCCGACGGCCGACGCGAGGGTGACGTGGTCGAGGGGCTGGTCGGCGACCATGAGGACGGCCTCGAGCGCGGGGCGCAACGGGTACGCCTCGGGCGGCTCCTCCGGGTCCTGCGGGTCCTCCCGGTTCGGCTGATCGGCAGGACCGGTCGGCCCGGTCGCGTCACTGTCGTCCATCTGCATCCTCGGTCTCGGGTTCGTTCCCGGCTCGTGCCCCGTCGTGTACGTCGTCCGGTGCGCCCACGGGTACGGCGTCGGACTCGTCGAACTCCGCGCTCACCTCGACCTCGCCGTCCTCTGTGCCCGTCCACCGGATCGTGAGCTCGCCGAGCGGCGTGACCTGGTCGAACGAGACGACGCTCTCGCGGAACAGCTCCAGCAGGGCGAGAAACCGAGCCACCTTCGTCAACGTGTCTGGGGCGTCGGCCACCAGCGCGCGGAAGGTCATCGAGGTGCCGCGCCGCAGCCGCTCGACGACCAGGACCGCCTGCTCCCTGACACTGACCTGCGGTGCGTGCAGGTGCGTCAGCGAGAGAACCTGCGGCACCTTCGGCTGCATGGCTCTCGCGGCGAGCAGGGCAAGATCGTCCGGACCGATGCTGATCAGCACCTCGGGCAGCAGCGTGGCGAAGCGGGGCTCCAGCGCCACCGACCGAGGGAACCGCTTCGACTCGTCCGCCAGCCGCGCCTGCATCCGCGCCGCGACGAGCTTGAACGCGCGGTACTGGAGCAGCCGGGCGAACAACAGGTCGCGTGCCTCGAGCAGCGCCAGGTCCTCCTCGTCCTCGACGTCGGCCTGCGGCAGGAGCCGTGCGGCCTTGAGGTCGAGCAAGGTCGAGGCGACGAGGAGGAACTCGGTCGTCTGCTCGAGGTCGCCGTCCGGGCCCATCGCCTTGAGGTGGGCGATGAACTCGACGGTGACCTTGGACAGCGCGATCTCGGTGATGTCGAGCTTGTGCTTGGCGATCAGCTGCAGCAGCAGGTCGAACGGACCCTCGTACGCGTCGAGGTGCACGACGAACCCAGCGGGTTCGCTCACGTCGCCCCGAGTCGCCGGGCGAGCTCGCCGTCGGCACCGTTCTCGGCGTACTCAGCCAGCGCCATCGCGACCGCCTCGCGGATCAGCCGTCCGCGGTCCAACGTCTGTCCGAGGTCGCGCCGCAGCTCCAGGCGGGCCGCCTCGAGATCGAGGAGCTCCGCGGAGTTCATGTAGACGGTGACCTTGCTGTCGTGCTTGACCCGCCCGCCGGGGCGTCCGGCGTCCGCGGCCCCGTCGCCCTCTGCAGACGCAGCAGAGCCTGGGTGCTCCGGGGCGGTGGTCGGTCGGAACAGCTCGTCGGCGCCAGGCAGCTTCACACGCCGGGGCACCGGACGAGCACCTCCCGAGCAAGCTGGCGATAGGCCTCGGCACCCTTGGACTCGGGTGCGAAATCAGTGATCGGCTCCCCCGCCACGGTGGCGTCGGAGAACTTCACCGTACGGCGGATGACGGTGTGGAAGACCTTGTCTCCCCACCCGTCGACCAGGGTCTGCAGCACCTCTCGGCTGTGGAGCGTCCGGCTGTCGTACATCGTCCCGAGGAGACCGATGATGTCCAGGTCGAAGTTGGTGCGCTGGCGGACCTTCTCGATCGTCTCCTTGAGCAGCGCCACACCGCGCAGCGCGAAGTATTCGCACTCGAGCGGGATCAGGACGCCGTCGGAGGCGGTCAGCGCGTTGACGGCGAGCAGGCCGAGCGACGGCTGGCAGTCGATCAGGATGACGTCGTAGTCGTTGAGGACCGGCCGGAGCATCCGGGCCAGCGTCTGCTCGCGGCCCACCTCGTGCACCAGGCTCATCTCGGCGCCTGACAGGTCGATGCTCGACGGCAGCAGGTGGAGGTTGGCGGTGCGGGTCTTGAGCAGCACGTCCGGCACGTCGACGTCGTCGTGCATGAGCAGGTGGTAGACCGTGGCCTCGAGATCGTGGGCCGGGAAGCCGAGGCCGACGGTCAGGGAGGCCTGCGGGTCGAAGTCGACGAGGAGGACCCGACGACCTGCCTCGGCCAGCGCGGCACCGAGGTTGATGGCCGTCGTCGTCTTGCCGACGCCGCCCTTCTGGTTGCACAGGGCGATGACATAGGCGGGTCCTCCGCTCGGGGGCCCCGCGGCGGGGAACTCCGGCATGGGCCGGCCGGTCGGGCCGATCTCGGCGCCGGCCGACGGGAGCTCGCTGAGCAGATCGCGGTGCTGGTTCATGCGCTCTCGATCCCGTGGTGGTGGCTGACTGGACTGTACCAAGTCGACAAGTCTCCACCCTGGCGCCGCGCGGCGTGTCGGCGGCGCTACGCGAGGGCGCGTGGATGTGCCGTGGCATACACCTCGCGCAGCTTGTCGATGGTCACCAGCGTGTAGACCTGCGTCGTGGTGACCGAGGCGTGCCCGAGCAGCTCCTGGACGACGCGGACGTCGGCGCCCCCGTCCAGCAGATGGGTGGCGTAGGAATGGCGGAGCGTGTGCGGCGAGACGTCGACGGTGATGCCGGCCCGTTGTGCAGCCTTCGCGAGAACCGCCCAGGCGCTCTGCCTCGACAGCCGACCGCCTCGGGAGTTGAGGAAGACCGCTCCACCCGGGGTCCGCGCGCTCACCAGTCCCGGCCGCACTCCTTCGAGATAAGCCCGTACGGCCTCCTGGGCGAAGCGCCCGACCGGGACGATGCGCTGCTTGCCGCCCTTGCCGCGCAGCAGCACCTCACCGGCCTCGAGATCGAGGTCGTCGACGTCGAGCCCGACGGCCTCCGAGATCCGGGCACCCGTGCCGTACAGGAGCTCCAGCAGGGCCCGGTCACGTGTCGCCAGCGCGGTGCCCGCCGATCCGGAGGCGTCCAGCAACGCCTCGACCTCCTCGACCGCGAGGGCCTTGGGAAGTCGCCGCGGCGGTGCCGGTGGCTTCACCTCCGCCGCGGCGTCGCGTCCGATGACGCCCTCGCGGAGCGCGAACTTGTGAAGGCCCCGGGCCGCGACGAGCGTGCGGGCCGCGCTGGGCGCGCTGAGCGGCGGATGGTCGTCGTCTCCCTCCCGCAGCGCGGCGAGGAAGTCCGTCACGTCGGCCTCCGCGATCTCGTCCAGGGACGCGATCCCCCGCTCCCCGAGATAGGCGGAGTAGCGGCGCAGGTCCCTGCGGTACGAGGAGAGCGTGTTGGCGGCGAGGCCCCGCTCGACGCCCAGGTGGCTGAGGTACTCCTCGACGAGCCGACCAACGTCGCTTCGGCCGGCTTCGCTCACGAGACCCCCACGACCGCGTCGGGCGAGACGTACGTCATGGCGTGCGCCTCCGCGACCCCCTCGTTGGTCACCGAGCCGTCGTGGACGTTGAGACCGGCGCGGAGGGCAGGGTCCAGCCGCAGCCCCTCGCGCCACCCGTGCTCGGCGAGCGCCAGGACGTACGGCATGGTCACGTTGGTCAGCGCGTACGTCGACGTGTGCGGCACCGCACCAGGCATGTTCGCGACGCAGTAGAACACCGACCGCTCGACCGCGAACGTCGGCGCGAGGTGCGTGGTCGGACGCGAGTCCTCGAAGCAGCCGCCCTGGTCGATCGCGATGTCGACGAGCACGCTGCCGGGTCGCATCGTGGCGACCATCTCGTGGGTCACCAGGCGCGGCGCCTTGGCTCCCGGGACGAGCACCGCGCCGATGACGAGATCGGCCTCAGCCACCGCGCCCTCGACCTGATAGCGGTTCGAGGCGACGGTCTGGAGCCGTCCGCCGAACTCCGCGTCGAGCTGGCGCAGCCGGCCGACGTTGATGTCGAACAGGGAGACACGTGCCCCCATGCCCAGCGCGATCGCGGCAGCGTTGCGGCCGGACACGCCCCCACCGAGGACGACGACGTCGGCCGGATGCACTCCGGGCACGCCGCCCATGAGCACGCCGCGGCCCTCGGGGGCCAGCAGGTGGTAGGCACCCACCTGGGACGCGAGGCGTCCCGCCACCTCGCTCATCGGCGCGAGGAGCGGGAGCGCCCGGTCGGCGGTCTGCACGGTCTCGTACGCGATCGCCGTGGTCCCGGCCGCCAGCAACGCCTCGGTGCACTCTCGCGACGCGGCGAGGTGCAGGTAGGTGAAGAGCACCTGGTCGGGTCGCAGCCGGGCGTACTCCTCGGGGATCGGCTCCTTGACCTTCAGCAGCAGGTCAGCGGCCGCCCAGACCCCCTCGGCACCGGGGAGGATGTCAGCCCCGGCACGCACGAACTCGCCGTCGGAGATCGAGGAGCCCTCGCCGGCTCCGGCCTCGACGAGCACGTCGTGGCCCGCCTCCCGAAGCTCACGCACTCCCGCCGGGGTGATCGCGACGCGGTACTCGTGGACCTTGACCTCGCGTGGGACGCCGATCCTCATCGTGCACTCCTCCCGGACCGCTCATGACAGCGTTGCCGCTGGGCGGTCGTCGACACAGCCGATCCTAGGCGGACGTGTCCCCGTGTGCGCGCACCTGACCCGCCAGCAGCCCAGCGACGGCCAGGGCGTTGGTGATCCGCCCGTCGAGCACGGCCGCGACCGCGTCGCCCAGCGGGACCCACACGCTCGTCATGTCGGCCTCCTCGTCCAGCCGCTCGGTGCGGGCGTCATCGGCGACGGCCTCGAGCCCTTGCGCGAGGTAGACCTCGACCCGCTCGTCGGTGAATCCGGGCGACGAGCGGAGGGTGACGAGGTGCGACCACTCCGAGGCGACGAGGTCCGTCTCCTCGGCCAGCTCGCGCGCCGCGGCGTCGGCGGCCGACTCGCCCTCGATGTCCAGGAGCCCGGCCGGGAGCTCGACGAGCCGCTCTCGGACGGGATGCCTGTACTGCTCGAGCAGGAGGACGCGCCCCTGGTCGTCGAGCGCCACCACTCCCACCGCGTCGTCGTGGCGGACGGTCGTCCGGTTGATCGTGCCGCCCTCGGGCGTCTCGACCTGATCCAGGACGACGTCGACGAACGCCGACGCGTACGGGGTCTCGCTGCTGCGGACCTGCCACGACTCGGCGCGGTCCTCGAGCTGCTCGCCCGGAGCGAGCAGGAGACCGGGCAGGGTGGGGTGCGCGACGCGCGTCGCCGCGCTCACGCGGTGACTTCGGCGGGACGTCGACGCAGACCCGACTCGTCGACCGGCAGACGCATCTCGCGCTGCCGGGCGAGCGCCGCAGCGACAAGACCGGCGAACAGCGGGTGCGGACGGGTCGGGCGCGACCGCAGCTCGGGGTGCGCCTGGGTGCCCACGTAGTACGGGTGGACCTCGCGCGGCAGCTCGACGAACTCGACCAGGTGGTTGTCGGGCGAGACGCCGGAGAACGACAGCCCGGCCTTCTCGAGCGTGTCGCGGTAGCCGTTGTTGACCTCGTAGCGGTGCCGGTGGCGCTCCTCGACCTCGGTGGCGCCGTACGCCTCCGCGACGACCGAACCCGGCGTCAGGCGAGCGGCGTAGAGACCGAGACGCATCGTGCCGCCGAGGTCGCCGGCGCCCTCGACGTACGCCTCCTGCTCGGCCATCGTCGCGATGACGGGGTGCTCGGTGGCGGGGTCGAACTCCGTCGAGCTGGCGTCGGGGATGTCGGCGAACGAGCGCGCGTACTCGATGACCATGCACTGCAGGCCGAGGCAGAGCCCGAGGGTGGGCACCTGGTGCTCGCGCGTCCAGGTCAGCGCACCGAGCTTGCCCTCGATGCCGCGGATGCCGAACCCGCCCGGGACGCACACGGCATCGACGTCGCCGAGCCACTGCTGAGCGCCTGCCGGCGTGGCGCACTCGTCGGACGGCACCCACTTCACGCGGACCTTGGCGTCGTGCTCGAAGCCGCCGGCCCGCAGTGCCTCGACCACCGAGAGGTAGGCGTCGGGAAGGTCGACGTACTTGCCGACGAGCGCGACGGTGACCTCCTCCTCCGGCTCGTGGACGCGGCGCAGGAGCTGGTCCCACTGCTTCCAGTCGACGTCACGGAACGGGAGGTCGAGACGGCGTACGACGTAGGCGTCGAGGCCCTCGGTGTGCAGGACCTTCGGGATGTCGTAGATCGACGGCGCGTCGATCGCGTTGACGACCGCCTCGGCGTCGACGTCGCACATCAGCGAGATCTTGCGCTTGACGCTCACCGGGACCTCCCGGTCGGAGCGGCACACGATGGCGTCGGGCTGGATGCCGATCGAGCGCAGGGCGGCCACCGAGTGCTGTGTCGGCTTGGTCTTGAGCTCCCCCGACGGACCGATGTAGGGGACGAGCGAGACGTGCAGGAAGAAGCAGTTGTCGCGGCCGATCTCGTGGCGGACCTGGCGCGCGGACTCGAGGAACGGCTGCGACTCGATGTCACCGACGGTGCCACCGATCTCGTGGATCACCACGTCGACGGCAGGCCCGCCCATGGTGAGCATGCGGTCCTTGATCTCGTTGGTGATGTGCGGGATCACCTGGACGGTGTCGCCGAGGTAGTCGCCACGACGCTCACGGGCGATGACCTCGGAGTAGACCTGACCCGTCGTCACGTTGGCGCGACCGACGAGGTCCTCGTCGAGGAACCGCTCGTAGTGGCCGATGTCGAGGTCGGTCTCGGCCCCGTCGTTGGTGACGAACACCTCGCCGTGCTGGAACGGGTTCATGGTGCCCGGGTCGACGTTGAGGTAGGGGTCGAGCTTCTGCATCGTGACGCGCAGACCGCGGGACTTGAGGAGCCGGCCCAGGCTGGACGCCGTGAGGCCCTTGCCGAGCGAGGAAGCCACGCCGCCGGTGACGAAGACGTGCTTGGTGGGCACCGAGTTTGCCAAGGGAACTCCCGTGATCGTGTGTGTTGCCGGGTCGGCGTCCGGTTGGTCCGGACGACGCGTGGCACGTCAGTGGAACACAGGCGGATCAATGCACATGTTCACGGGATTTCACCCTATCAAGGTCCGGCAACGTCCGGGACCTCCGCGGGGCGTGGCGCGTGCGACCTGCGACACCTCGGCCGGCCAGGCCGAGGTCATCCGGGCGTTGGCAGATCACCGTCGGCCGCGCCCGAGGTGCCGAAGTGTCCGGCCTTCCCGCTGCTCTCCTGCTGCAGGGCGGTCACGAGGGCGACGTCTCCGAACGGCACCCCGACCACGTCGACCGTCGACACGCTCTCGGCAGACGGCGACGCGCGGACGGCCTCGACCGCGCCGTCGGGGGCACCCGAGCCCACCGGGCCGACCACGAGGCTCCCCAGGCCCGCTGAGTCCATCCCGGAGACCATGGTGGCCAACAGCTCACCGCGTCCACTCTCGAAGGTCTCGTCCGTCCCCGCGACCACCAGCGCCAGCTGAGCGCGCGACGCCGGCGCCTGCGCGGTCCCCACCAGCTTCGCCTCGGTGAGTGCCGACACGATCGTCTGCGCGGGGGCGTCCACCGCGGTCGTCGCCTTCGCCGCGAGCCCACGTCCCAGCGCGGCTCCGACCACCTCGTAGTTGGCGAGCCCATCGGTCGGCGTGTCGGTCACGCCCTTCAAGGTCTGCTGGGCGACGCCTACAGCGAGCTGGCGGTCAGCAGGATCGAGCATGCGGTCGGTGACGGCCACCGAACCGACCACCGTGGCTCCGGCCGCCTTCAGTGCGGCGTCGACGGAGTCGACGGTCGAGTCCGCGGCCCCAGGCAGGGTGACCATCACGACCGACCTGCCGGTGAGCCGGCCGGCCAGCGGTGCCGCACCGAGCTGGTCGCGGTAGGCCTCGGCGAGGCCGCGGGCAGCGACGTCCTCAGGAGTGTCCTCGGCCGACCTGGAGGTGTCCGCGGCGGCGGGCGGGGCCTCGGCACCGTCGAGCACACCGGTCCCGAGAGCGATACCGCCGGCGAGAGCGAGCAGGAGCGCAGCGGCGACGACGAGCAGCGAGCGGACGGGCATCAGGCACGGGCTTCCTGGATCGCGGTGGACAGCCAGTCGCGGGCGGAGTCGAACCACTCTCCCCCGACCGGGGTGGTCGCGATCGCCGCCCCCAGGGCGACCAGGGCGACGAGCAGGACCAGGAGCACCTGGAGCCAGGTGAACCGCGGACGGTGAAGCCCTGTGATCGCCTTGGCGTCCACGAGCGTCGCGCCGAGGCGAAGGCGGGTGAGGAACCGGGTGGCGCCTCCCGAGCGGGCGGAGTCGAGGAACTCCTCGAGAGTCCCGAAGCCGCCGACGGTCACGACGACCCGGGCGCCCCGCGCATCCGCGAGGAGCAGCGCCGCCTCCTCCGACCCGCTAGCACCGGGAAAGCCCACCGACGTGCGCTGCAGTCGCTCCAGGCGCTCCTCCGACTCCGCGTGACGACGAGACCCCGTGACGACGACCTCCCCGGCGACCCGCAGGGTGCGATCGCTCATCTGCGCGATGTCACCCACCACGACCGCCGGTTCGTAGCCCGCGGCCATCAGCGCGTCGGCGCCGGAGTCGACACCGACCAGGACCGGCTTGCGCTCCTTCAGATAGCGCTTCATCGACCGGATCTCGGCGCGGGCGTCCGCGCCCGGCAGCACGACGACGACCTCGCGATCGGCGAGGCTCGTGGTGAGCTCCGGCACGCCGACGCCCTCGAGGAGCATGGCGTGCTCGCGGCGCAGGTACTCGCCGCTGTTGGCCGCCAGCGTCTCCATCTGCCTCGACATGCCGTTGCGTCCGCGGCTCAGCATCTCCTCGACCGCCGTCGCGTCCACGAGCGTGCCCTCGGCCACGGGCTCGTCGCCACGGACGAGCCGCGTCCCGTCGAGTCCGACCGTTTCGCCGTCCTTGAGCGACGTGAGGACCTCGGAGCCGACGGCGTCGAGCAGAGGTACGCCCGCACCCACCAGCACCTGGGGGCCGAGATTCGGATAGCGCCCCGTGCTGGAGGTGGCGGCGTTGACGACCGCTACGACCCCCCGCTCACGGAGCTCTTCGGCGGCACTGCGGTCCAGGTCCGGCAGGTCCGCCACGGCCACGTCGCCGGAGCGGACGCGTCTGATGTCTCGTGCGCTGCGTACGAGGCGTACCGGTCCCATGACGTCGAGGTCGGTGTCGCGAGGCGTACGGCGGAGGTTCAGCAGGCTCACCGACGCCATGCTGCCACCGGCCCTGCGGGGATCGGCGCACCCTGGGCCGTCCGGCGTGTCCGGATTGGCCCGCTCAGGGCGCACCGTCAGCGCGCTCCACCGTCAGCGGAGGGCGCGATCCTCCGCCGCCAGGTCGACGAGCTCACGGGCGTGGGCCTCGGCCGTCGCCGACCCCTCGAGCCCGGCGAGCATCCGTGACAGCTCCGCCACGCGTGCGTCGTCGTCGAGCAGGCCGACCCCGCTCGTGGTGACCGTGCCGTCGTCGGACTTGAGCACGTGGTAGTGCCGGTCTCCGAACGCCGCGACCTGCGGCAGGTGGGTCACGACGAGGACCTGGGCGTTCGCCGCGAGCCGGGCCAGCCGACGCCCCACCTCGATGGCAGCGCGTCCCCCGATCCCGGCGTCGACCTCGTCGAAGACGAACGTCGGCACGCTGGCGCGGTCGGCCAGCACCACCTCGAGCGCCAGCATCACGCGGGAGAGCTCTCCGCCGCTGGCTCCCTTGGCGAGAGGCCGAGGGGCCGCACCAGCGTTGGCGGCCAGTAGCATCTCGACCGCGTCCACACCGTCAGGACCGAGATCGGCCGGCGTCGGTGAGGCCGGCGCGTCCACCTGCACGTCGAGCCGCGCGTGGGGCATCGCGAGCGCCTCGAGCTCCGCACCGACCTCGGCCGCCAGGCGTACGGCCGACTCGCGGCGACGGGCGGTGATCGTCGCCGCCTGCGCGAGCAGATCGCTCTCCAGGGCCGCGATCTCGTCCGCGAGCTCGGCGATGCGACCGTCGTCGCCCTGCAGCGTCGTCACGCGGACCTGCGCCTCCTCGGCCCAACGAAGGACGTCGGCCACCGTGGGACCGTACTTGCGGGTCAGCCCGGCCAGGGCCGCCCGACGCTCGGACACCCCCGCCAGCCGTGCCGGGTCGACCTCCACGCCGTCGGAGTACGAGGCCAGCTCGCCCGCGACGTCGCTGACGGTGAACCGCACCTCGTCCAGCCGGCGCGCCTGGACGTCGAGAGCCGGGTCGTGCTCGCGGACGCCGTCGAGCAGGGCGCTCGCACGGCCCAGCAGGTCGAGCACGTCGGAGGCGTCGTCGGTGTCGGACAGCAGACTGTGCGCCTCCGCGGCGGCGAGGGCGAGCGACTCCGCGTGGGCGAGTCGCGCCTCCTCGATGCGGAGCGCGTCGTCCTCCCCCTCCTCAGGGGCGACGGCCGCGATCTCGTCGAGACCGAAGACGAGGACGTCGAGCTCGCGGGCGCGTTCCTGGCCGGCCGACGTCAGGTCGTCGAGCGTGCGGCGTGCTTCGAGCAGCCGGGAGTAGGCCGGTCGGTAGTCCTCCAGCAGCGCCTCGACGTCACCGAAGCGGTCGAGCGCCGCACGCTGGGCACCCGTCCGCAGCAGCCGGTGCTGGTCCGACTGTCCGTGGACCGCCACCAGCTGCTCGCTCAGGCGGGCCAGCATCCCGGCGGGCACCGACGCGCCGCCGAGGTACGCCCGGGAGCGGCCGTCCTTGCCGATCGTCCGGGCCAGGACGAGCTCGTCGCCCTCGGTCTCCGCAGGCGTCTCGTCGAGGAGCGCCCGGACCCCGGGCAGCGCCCCGACGTCGACGGTCGCCTCGACCCGCAGCCGGTCCGCGCCGTGCCGGACCAGCCCGGAGTCCGCGCGCGACCCGCGCAGCAGTCCGAGTGCGGTCACGACCATGGTCTTGCCCGCACCCGTCTCGCCGGTGATGACCGTGAGCCCGGGACCGAGCTCGAGCTCGGCGTCGGCGATCACGCCCAGCGACGACAGCCTGATCTCCTGCCACACGAGCGCCTCAGCCCTCCTTCGATCCGCCGTAGGGGCTCCGCCGGTCCTCCGCGCTGATGCGGTTCGCCGCGGACCCCCGCCAGCCGCTCACGGGCAGGTCGAACTTGCGCACGAGGCGGTCGGTGAACGGTGCCTGGTGGAGGCGGGCGAGGCGGATGTTCTTGTCGCCCTGCCGGACCTCGACGCGCGCGCCGGGCGGCAGGTCGTACGTCCGTCGTCCGTCGCACCACAGGACTCCGGAGGACGGTGCCTCGGGGATCACCTGGATCGCCAGGAGCGACGTCGGTGAGACGACCATCGGTCGGGCGAACAGCGCGTGCGCACTGATCGGCACCATGAGGAGCGCCTGCACCTCGGGCCAGACCACCGGGCCGCCGGCGCTGAAGTTGTAGGCCGTGGAGCCGGTGGGCGTCGCACAGACCACGCCGTCGCAGCCCCAGCGCGAGACCGGGCGGTCGTCGATCGCCACGACGACCTCGAGCATCCGCTCCCGGGACGCCTTCTCCACGGTGGCCTCGTTGAGCGCCCAGCTGTGGGCGACCTCCTGGTCGTCGACGAAGACACGCGCGTCCACGGTCATCCGCTCCTCGACGGTGTAGCGGCGCTCGACGACCCGTCGCACCGTGTGGTCGAGATCGTCCACGTCCGCCTCCGCCAGGAAGCCGACGTGGCCGAGGTTGACACCGACCAGCGGCGTGCCGCACTCGCGGACGAGCTCGGCAGCGCGCAGCAGGGTCCCGTCGCCGCCGAACACCACCGCGAGCTCGCAGCCACGTCCCGCTGCGGGCTCGACCGGGACGATCTCCGCGTCCGGGAGACCCCAGCGCTCCAAGGCAGGTGCGTCCTCGGACACGACGCGGACGGCGATGCCCTCGGACACCATCGCTCGGGCGAACTCAGCGGCGACCTTGCTGGCCTCGTCGCGGCCGGTGTGGGCGAGGATCAGCACGCGCCGCCCACCGCTGGTCGATGGTGCAGTGCTCACTGGTGCTCCCGTCCGCTCGGTGATCCCAACGGTCCTGCGTCCACCGCCGCGCGGACGTCGTCCTCGACGACGGGCGGAGCGTCCCGCCGGAACCACCCAAAGTACTCGACGTTGCCGCTCGGGCCAGGCAACGGGCTGGCGGCCACCGCTCGGGTGCCCCATCCGACGCCCTCCGCCGCGCGGCACACCCCCACGACCGCGTCCACGTGGAGCGCCGGGTCACGGACGACGCCCTTCTTGCCGACACGGTCCTTGCCCACCTCGAACTGCGGCTTCACCATCAGGACCAGGTCGCCGTCGTCGACGCAGACCCGCGCGAACGCGGGCATCACCAACGTGAGCGAGATGAACGACAGGTCCGACACGACCAGGTCGACCGGGCCACCGATCGTCTCCCGCTCGAGCTCGCGCACGTTGGTCCGGTCGTGGACCACCACGCGAGGGTCCTTCTGGAGCGCCCAGACGAGCTGGCCGTAGCCGACGTCGACGGCCACGACCTCCTTCACACCACGCCTCAGCAGGACGTCGGTGAAGCCACCCGTCGAGGCACCGGCGTCGAGGCACCGGCGTCCGTCGACGGCGAGGCCGAGCGGCTCGAAGGCCTCGAGCGCACCCAGCAGCTTGTAGGCGCCCCGGGAGGCGTACCCCGGGTCGTTCTCGACGTCGCGGACGACCACCGCCTGATCGGTGGTGACCTGGGTCGCCGGCTTCGACGCTCGAGCGCCGTCCACCGTCACCCGTCCCGCGGTGATGAGGTCGCTCGCCTGCTCGCGCGACCGCGCGAGCCCACGGCGTACGAGCTCCGCGTCGAGCCGTATCCGTCGGCTCACGGGGTCTCGGGTGGTTGCTGGCCGGCCGTCTGCAGGACCTCGCGGAGCTTGGCGTGCACCCGCTCGTACACCGCGAGGTGCTCGCCGACCGGCAGCTCGGCGAGCTTCTCGAGGTCGGAGAGGACCGCCTGGACACGGGGGTCCGGCCCGTCCTCGTCGGCGGGCGCCGCCTGGGGCGGGGTCGGTCGCGGGCTCGGAGGTCCTGGACGGGGACCCGGTCGCAGGCCCGGGGTCTCGCGCTCGGAGGCGCCTTCGGTCATCTCGCGCTCCTTCGTGTCACCGGATCGATCATCGCACTCCCCAGCCCGCGAGGGCGGCACGGACGGCAGAGAGGTCGAGCCGCGACCCCGACTCCCCCGCCACCTCGTCGTGGTGGTGCCACGACAACGCCACGACGGCACGCAGCAGCTCGACGGCCGACAGCGGCTCGTCCACCCCCGGCGCGCCGTCCACGACGAGGGCGCCTCGCTCGGCACGGACCGTGTGCCGGCCACAGCGTGCGGAGCCGTCCACGACCTCCACCGCGGTCTGCGGCAGCGAAAGGGCGCGCAGGTCCGGCGCGACGTAGGTGGGACGCACGGAAGGCGCTGCGGCGACCACGGCGTCGAGATCACTGACGCCGGTCAGCACGAGGAGGCTGTCGGCTCCGACGTTGTTGGCGCCTTCGATGTCGGTGTCGAGCCGGTCGCCGACGACGAGCGGGTGCGACCCACCGACGCGGAGGACCGTCTCGTCGAAGAGCGGCGGGTACGGCTTGCCCGCAACCTCCGGCCGACGCCCGGTGGCGGTGGCGACGGCAGCGACGAGGGTGCCGTTGCCGGGAGCGAGACCGCGCGCGGTCGGGATCGACCCGTCCGTGTTGCTCGCGACCCAGGGGATGCCGGTCGAGACCGCGTACGCTGCCTCTGCCAGCTGCTGCCATCCGAGGTCGGGCGAGAAGCCCTGGACCACTGCTGCCGGCTCGTCGTCAGCAGACGTCACCACGACGAGACCGTGCTCCTCGACCGCGCGCCTCAGGCCCTCGCCGCCGACGACGAGGACGCGGGAGCCCGCCGGTACAAGGCCCGCGAGAAGTCGCCCCGCCGCCTGGGCCGAGGTGACCACGCCGTCGTCGTCGGTCGGCATGCCGAGCCCGCGGAGCTTGGCCACCACCGCGTCGGGCGTCCTCGCAGCGTTGTTGGTCACGTAGGCGAGTCGCAGGCCCGCCTTGTGGGCCTCCTCGAGGTTCTCGGCGACGTGCTCGATCGCGTCCTCGCCGCGGTAGACGACGCCGTCGAGGTCGAGCATCGCGACGTCGTAGCGCTCCCGGAGCGGGTCGTCGCAGGCGGAGAGGCGCACGGTCGGGCGCCGGCGGGAGTCGGAGGAGGCGTTCGCCCACGAGGCGGCGGCAGGTTTGAGCGTGTGGTCGGGCATCGCGACCAGCGTAGGGCCACGACGTCTGGCCTACGATGCACCGGTGGACAACGCCGTCATCCGACCGTTCCGGGCTGTGGGCTTCCGCGGCGGCTCCGCCGTCGTCTCGACCCGTACCTACGTGCCGTCGGCGTCCTGGTCACGGGCCCCTCGAGACCTGCCCGAGCACCACGTGCTCCGGCTGCTCGAGCCTGCGTTCAGGAGCGACGACCCCCATCAGGCGACGCGCGTCGCCCATGAGTGGATGGACGACGGCACGCTCGGCATCGACGCGGAGCCCGCCTTCTACGCATACCGCACGGTCGAGGACGGCCACGAGGCCCTCGGCGTCGTCGTGCTCGTCGACCTCGAGGCGGGCAACCTTCGCCCGCATGAGGACGTGATCGCCGCGTACGCGATCCGGCAGGCCCGCCTCGCCGAGGCGACGCGGGCCCAGTGGGAGCCGATCACCGCCTACACCACGCGGGAGCCGATCGGTCCCCTGCTGGCGGCGGCGACCGACCGCCCAGCCGACCACGTGGCGGAGGACCTCGGCCGGTCGGACGAGATCTGGGCGATCACCGACCCGAAGACTCTTCGAGCGGTCAGCGAGCGCCTCGCGGACCAGCAGCTCGTCATCGCCGACGGCCACCACCGTTATGCCGCGTGGCGCACCGCCCCCGAGCGTGAGGGCCGACTCGCGCTCACGCTCGTGCTCGACCAGCCCGTCCTCACGGTCGGCCCGATCCACCGGTTCGTCGCACAGCTCAACCTCGACGAAGCGCTGCTGGGCCTGCCGCTGCCCGCTCTCGAGCTTGCCGGCGTCGAGGCCGCTGCGGAGTTCATCGCCGTCAGCGAGACGCGCTGCGTGCTGACCGACGGGCGACGGTTCCTGGGCGTCGACGCGTACGAGTGCGCCTCGTGCTGGGTCGAGGACGTCTTCACCCCCCACCACGGGCTGGAGTCCGACGCGGTCAGCTACGAGCCCGACCTGGACGCGGCCGCGCGCATCGCCAAGGAGGAGGGCGGCGTCTCGCTCCTGCTGGCGACGCCGTCTCTGGAGACCGTGACACGGGCGGCGACTACCGGTCGGCTCCTCCCGCACAAGTCATCGTGGTTCCGCCCGAAGCCGCGCGTCGGCATGATCATGCGCCGCTGGGGCTGACCTCCCCGCTGCACACCCACGATCGGGCGACTGAGCTCGTCGCCACCGGGAGCGCCCGCCCGGCGCTTCCCGGAAGGCGACACCGATGAGCGCCTCGGAGCACCTGTTCGGGCCCACGGAGAGGGATCTCTCACGGCGCCCTGACGTTGCGCGTGCCGGCCAAGCGCGCGGGCGAGCGCTTGCCGAAAGGATCATGGCGTTCTGGCTCTGAAGACGCGAGGGTGAACGCAAAAATGACCGAAGGCCGTCACCAGTGGTGACGGCCTTCGGCCTAAATATTGTCCGGCGGCGTCCTACTCTCCCACACAGTCTCCCGTGCAGTACCATCGGCGCTGAAGGGCTTAACTTCCGGGTTCGGAATGTGTCCGGGTGTTTCCCCTTCGCCATGGCCGCCGTAACCCTTCGGGTTACAACCCCAAAACTTTGGTGTGTTTCGGGTTCTGGGTTGTGGTCCCAGAACCTCACAGTGGACGCATAAGTGTCGTTGAAGTGTGTGTAGAACAAGCCCTCGGCCTATTAGTACCGGTCAGCTACACGCATTGCTGCGCTTCCACTTCCGGCCTATCAACCCAGTGGTCTACTGGGGGCCTTAACCCACAAGGGGTGGGAAACCTCATCTTGAAACGTGCTTCCCGCTTAGATGCTTTCAGCGGTTATCACTCCCGAACGTAGCTAATCAGCAGTGCTCTTGGCAGAACAACTGACACACCAGAGGTTCGTCCATCCCGGTCCTCTCGTACTAGGGACAGCCTTTCTCAAGTTTCCTACGCGCGCGGCGGATAGGGACCGAACTGTCTCACGACGTTCTAAACCCAGCTCGCGTGCCGCTTTAATGGGCGAACAGCCCAACCCTTGGGACCTGCTCCAGCCCCAGGATGCGACGAGCCGACATCGAGGTGCCAAACCATCCCGTCGATATGGACTCTTGGGGAAGATCAGCCTGTTATCCCCGGGGTACCTTTTATCCGTTGAGCGACGCCGCTTCCACATGCCAGCGCCGGGTCACTAGTCCCGACTTTCGTCCCTGCTCCACCCGTCGGTGTCACAGTCAAGCTCCCTTGTGCACTTACACTCAACACCTGATTGCCAACCAGGCTGAGGGAACCTTTGGGCGCCTCCGTTACATTTTAGGAGGCAACCGCCCCAGTTAAACTACCCACCAGGCACTGTCCCTGATCCGGATCACGGACCTAAGTTAGATATCTAGTACGACCAGAGTGGTATTTCAACGATGACTCCACAACCACTGGCGTGGCTGCTTCACAGTCTCCCACCTATCCTACACAAGTCGAACCAAACACCAATACCAAGCTGTAGTGAAGGTCCCGGGGTCTTTCCGTCCTGCCGCGCGTAACGAGCATCTTTACTCGTAGTGCAATTTCGCCGAGCTCGTGGTTGAGACAGCGCCCAAGTCGTTACTCCATTCGTGCAGGTCGGAACTTACCCGACAAGGAATTTCGCTACCTTAGGATGGTTATAGTTACCACCGCCGTTTACTGGGGCTTAAGTTCAGCGCTTCGCACCGAAGTGCTAACACGTCCCCTTAACCTTCCAGCACCGGGCAGGAGTCAGTCCGTATACATCGAATTACTTCTTCGCACGGACCTGTGTTTTTAGTAAACAGTCGCTTGGGCCTGGTCTCTGCGGCCGTCATCGCTCCCACCGCAAGGGTGTTCACGAGTCGGGCCCCCCTTCTCCCGAAGTTACGGGGGCATTTTGCCGAGTTCCTTAACCACGATTCACTCGATCGCCTTGGTATTCTCTACCTGACCACCTGTGTCGGTTTGGGGTACGGGCGGCTCTGGTACTCGCTAGAGGCTTTTCTCGACAGCATAGGATCACTCACTTCGCCTGAAACGGCTCGGCATCAGATCTCAGACACATGAGGAACGGATTTGCCTATCCCTCGTCCTACATCCTTACACGCGGACAACCATCGCCGCGATGAGCTACCTTCCTGCGTCACCCCATCACTTGCCTACTACCAGCTCGGGTCACACGCTTACCAAGACACGCCACCCCGAAGGGCAGTCACGCTCGGCTCGGGTGCTTAGCATTACTGATTCAGCATGGGCGCACCAACGCCGGTACGGGAATATCAACCCGTTGTCCATCGACTACGCCTGTCGGCCTCGCCTTAGGTCCCGACTTACCCAGGGCAGATTAGCTTGACCCTGGAACCCTTGGTCATTCGGCGGAAGAGTTTCTCACTCTTCATTCGCTACTCATGCCTGCATTCTCACTCGTGTGGCATCCACGGCTGGGTCACCCCGCCGCTTCACACGCCACACGACGCTCCCCTACCCATCCACACACCTGGACCCGCCACCCGAAGGAGACGAGCCGAGTACACGTATGAATGCCATAGCTTCGGCGGATTGCTTGAGCCCCGCTAAATTGTCGGCGCAGAATCACTTGACCAGTGAGCTATTACGCACTCTTTCAAGGGTGGCTGCTTCTAAGCCAACCTCCTGGTTGTCTGTGCGACTCCACATCCTTTTCCACTTAGCAATCGCTTAGGGGCCTTAGCTGATGGTCTGGGCTGTTTCCCTCTCGACTACGGAGCTTATCCCCCGCAGTCTCACTGCCGCTCTCTCACTTGCCGGCATTCGGAGTTTGGTTGATTTCGGTAAGCTTGTAGGCCCCCTAGACCATCCAGTGCTCTACCTCCGGCAAGAAACAAACGACGCTGCACCTAAATGCATTTCGGGGAGAACCAGCTATCACGGAGTTTGATTGGCCTTTCACCCCTATCCACAGGTCATCCCCTCAGTTTTTAACCTAAGTGGGTTCGGTCCTCCACGCGGTCTTACCCGCGCTTCAACCTGCCCATGGATAGATCACTCCGCTTCGGGTCTAGAGCACGCGACTCAAACGCCCTATTCGGACTCGCTTTCGCTACGGCTACCCCACAACGGGTTAACCTCGCCACGTACCACTAACTCGCAGGCTCATTCTTCAAAAGGCACGCCGTCACCACGACCGAAGTCAAGGCTCCGACGGATTGTAGGCACATGGTTTCAGGTACTATTTCACTCCCCTCCCGGGGTACTTTTCACCTTTCCCTCACGGTACTAGTCCGCTATCGGTCATCGAGGAGTATTTAGGCTTAACGGGTGGTCCCGCCAAATTCACGCGCAATTCCAGGAGTCACGCGTTACTCGGGATACGCACAAGGAAGGCTCAGGTTTACGTCTACAGGGGTCTCACCCTCTACGCCGGACCATTCCAGGCCCTTCGACTTCAACTGAGCTTTATCACTTCCCGCTAGTCCGGCAGAACCAGCAAGCACGTTCCCACGACCCCGCACAGACAACGACCGCCGTCTTTAACATCTGCACGGTTTAGCCTCATCCGCTTTCGCTCGCCACTACTCACGGAATCACTGTTGTTTTCTCTTCCTGTGGGTACTGAGATGTTTCACTTCCCCACGTTCCCTCCGAACGCCCTATGTGTTCAGGCGCCGGTGACCAGACATAACTCTGGCCGGGTTTCCCCATTCGGACACCCCTGGATCACAGCTCGGTTGTCAGCTCCCCAGGGCTTATCGCAGACTCCTACGTCCTTCATCGGCTCTCGATGCCAAGGCATCCACCATGTGCCCTTAGTAGCTTGTAAAATTACACACACTACAAAGACACTCGCGTCCACTGTGAAGTTCTCAAACCACAACCCGCAACCACCCCGAACCACGAAGAAACCTCCGCAGCCGACATGGCCGGAACCAAGACAACAGCACCCCCACCAACCCCCCAGACAAGGGAGACCAGCAGAAGCGCCTGATGCCTCAGGACCCAACAGTGTGCCCAACCCGCCCCACCACACCCAACCCCGTTCCACACCCACCCCCAAAAGGAGACAGGCAGTACTAAGACCAGGCCGGCAGAACCAGCTGAATAATCGACGTTCCACCATCTGAGCACCCGACCACCACGACACTCGCGTGATCAAGCCGGGAACACACCCCCCACACCACCAGGATGCAGGAGATGAGCAATGCTCCTTAGAAAGGAGGTGATCCAGCCGCACCTTCCGGTACGGCTACCTTGTTACGACTTCGTCCCAATCGCCAGCCCCACCTTCGACAGCTCCCTCCCACAAGGGGTTAGGCCACCGGCTTCGGGTGTTGCCGACTTTCATGACGTGACGGGCGGTGTGTACAAGGCCCGGGAACGTATTCACCGCAGCGTTGCTGATCTGCGATTACTAGCGACTCCGACTTCATGGGGTCGAGTTGCAGACCCCAATCCGAACTGAGACCGGCTTTTTGGGATTCGCTCCACCTTACGGCATCGCAGCCCTTTGTACCGGCCATTGTAGCATGCTTGAAGCCCTGGACATAAGGGGCATGATGACTTGACGTCATCCCCACCTTCCTCCGAGTTGACCCCGGCAGTCTCCTATGAGTCCCCACCATCACGTGCTGGCAACATAGGACAAGGGTTGCGCTCGTTGCGGGACTTAACCCAACATCTCACGACACGAGCTGACGACAGCCATGCACCACCTGTACACCAGTGTCCAAAGAGACCCACATCTCTGCAGGCTTCTGGTGTATGTCAAACCCAGGTAAGGTTCTTCGCGTTGCATCGAATTAATCAGCATGCTCCGCCGCTTGTGCGGGCCCCCGTCAATTCCTTTGAGTTTTAGCCTTGCGGCCGTACTCCCCAGGCGGGGCGCTTAATGCGTTAGCTGCGGCACGGAACCCGTGGAATGGATCCCACACCTAGCGCCCAACGTTTACGGCATGGACTACCAGGGTATCTAATCCTGTTCGCTCCCCATGCTTTCGCTCCTCAGCGTCAGAACAGGCCCAGAGAACCGCCTTCGCCACCGGTGTTCCTCCTGATATCTGCGCATTCCACCGCTACACCAGGAATTCCGTTCTCCCCTGCCTGCCTCTAGTCTGCCCGTATCGGAAGCACGAATGGGGTTAAGCCCCAAGTTTTCACTCCCGACGCGACAAACCGCCTACGAGCCCTTTACGCCCAATAATTCCGGACAACGCTCGGACCCTACGTATTACCGCGGCTGCTGGCACGTAGTTGGCCGGTCCTTCTTCTGTAGGTACCGTCACTCTCGCTTCGTCCCTACTGAAAGAGGTTTACAACCCGAAGGCCGTCATCCCTCACGCGGCGTTGCTGGATCAGGCTTTCGCCCATTGTCCAATATTCCCCACTGCTGCCTCCCGTAGGAGTCTGGGCCGTGTCTCAGTCCCAGTGTGGCCGGTCACCCTCTCAGGCCGGCTACCCGTCGTCGCCTTGGTAGGCCATCACCCCACCAACAAGCTGATAGGCCGCGAGCTCATCCCCCACCGAAAAACTTTCCACCACCCACCATGCGGCAGGAGGTCATATCCGGTATTAGCCACCGTTTCCAGAGGTTATCCCAGAGTGGAGGGCAGATTACTCACGTGTTACTCACCCGTTCGCCGCTCGTGTACCCCGAAGGGCCTTACCGCTCGACTTGCATGTGTTAAGCACGCCGCCAGCGTTCGTCCTGAGCCAGGATCAAACTCTCCATCGAAACCCAACCAAACGGTCAGGCACAACAAAAACGTTCAACCCCGGACATCACTATTTGCTGACAAATAATTCTGTCACGGAATTTGACCAAAACAACAACCCAGCAAAACCAGGCCATCATCAAGGTCGCTGATTATCTCGTCGACTTTTGACACACTGTTGAGTTCTCAAACATCAGACACACAAAACCCTCAACCCCACACAGGAGCATCAGACCAAGGCGCGACCCCCAAACCTACCAGGCGTCCGACAGAGACCCAAACCTGGGCCCCTCGAGCGCTCAGCAGTGACCTTGACTAGTCCCGAACGTGCGGAACCGGCTAGGTTCTTCTGGAGGTGGTGGTCACCAGGGCCGCGTGCCCGGCCTCTCGGCCTTGCCCGCCGCCGTCCCCGGCAACAAGAAGAACATTACAGGGTCGGTTTCGGAGGGTCAAACCGGGGGTACCCCTTAGCGCTAAAACCTGCTCTGACCTGCGGCGATGTGCGCACTGACCGCCTCCGGTGCCCCTCACCGGACGCGGAGCTCCACGACGGCATCCGCCTCCACTCTCGCCGTCTCACCCCACCCCGGTGGCACCAACGGCATCCGGACGCCAGCTCGCAGACGCACGCGGACCGCGTCACCGCTCTCGTCGACCTGCCAGGTGAGCCCTCGGACCGTTGCTCCGGCCCCGCTCTCGCGGAGGTAGTCCTCGGCGGCGGTGCGCGCGGCGGCCGCGTCGAGCGCGATCGTCCTGTCACCCGCCGCGTACAGGCTGGAGCGGGTCACTCCCTCGCTCGCCGCGAGCGCCGCGCCGTCGGCGAGGTCGGCGAGCCGGCGTTGGCCGAGGTATGCGGCCGACGCGTTGACCGCCATGGCGACCACCAAGCCAGCGACGACGAAGAAGCCGACGATCATCACAGTGACCTGCCCACTCTCGGGCCGGCTCATGACCGGTCCTCTCGGAATCGGCCGTACGGCTCCGTGTGCGTGCTGCCCACGCGCACGGCCGGCCGCGCACCGCCGAGGGCATCAGGGATGAACGGCAGCTGGGCACGCGCCGTCACGGTGACGACGATCGAGGAGCCGGGACTGAGGCACGGTCCGCCGGCACACCGCAGCCGGACGTCGATCGTGTCGGTCTTGATCCGGTGGTCCTCGAGAACCAGCTGCGCCGCCCGGAGGGCACGTCTATCCGCCACCGTCGGGTTCGGTGCCTGGACGTACGCGCGTCCGGCCGCCCGACCGGCAGCGCTCACGCCGTACGCAGACCGCTGGACCTCGAAGACGGAGAGGACCACGTACAGGAGCGGAACCAGGAGAAGGAGCGCGAGCCACGTGGTCTCGACCACCGCGGACCCGCTCTCTCGTCCGAGGTCACGAGTCCTCCCTCGCGCCCTCATCCGATCTCCGTCACGGCCCGGCCGACGCCTTCGACGTCGACGGTGGACCCGAAGATCCCCAGCGCGGGGACGCTGGCGCGTACGCGGACCATGACGACGGGCTGTCCGTGGACGGAGGCCCGCTCCGCCCGGACGTCACCGGCGTACCGGGCGGAGAGCGCTCGAGTGATCTGTGATCGGGCTCGCGACACCCCCGTCTGGAGTGAGGCGCCGTCCCGCGACGCTGCGCGAGCACCGTCGGCAGCAGCAGCGGTGACCGTGTTGCGGACGTGGAGGACGAGCCCCACCTGGACGATCGCCAGCACGAGCGGGACCAGCACCACCATCACGAGACAGAACTCGGCGACGGCCGACGCCTCCTCGTCCCCACGTGGATTGCCGCGGCGGCGCGCGACGCTCATCCCCCGACGGAAGCCAGAGCAGCCTGGAGCATCGCCTTCAGCTGTGGCCCGGCCAAGGCGGTCAATCCGGCGACGAGACCGGCCGACATGACGGTGATCATCACCCACCCCGGGACGTCGCCGCGTTCGCCGCGACGGCGGACGCGCTCAGGCACCCCCGAGCGCGGCGGGCATCCGAGACGACGGTGCAGGGTTGCGAGCTGCATGGGCACTCCTCTGGAGTTCATGGCGTGGTGACGGACAGGCTGACCAGACCGGGATAGAAGGCGAAGAGGACGGTGACGGGCAGAACGAGGAACACCACCGGCACGAGCATCAGCACCTCACGCCGTGCGCCGGACTCGACCAGCTCGCGGCGGCCGGCCTCTCGGACGTCCGCGGCCTGTGCGTGCAGGACGTCGACCAGCGGCGTCCCCCGCTCGACCGCGACGGCGAGCGTCTCGGCGAACCGTGCGACCGCGGGCACGCCCGTACGAGCAGACAAGTCGTCGAGCGCATCGGCCAACGGTCGTCCGGTCCGGACGTCGGCGACGACCGTGCGAAGGTCCCGCGACATGGCGCCGTTGCTCACGTCTGCGACGCGTTCCAGGGCTGAGACAGGCCCCTCTCCTGCGGCGACGGCCAGTGCGAGCAGGTCCGCAAGAGTCGGGAACTCACGGGTGACCCGTTCCTCGTGGCGCTGGACCTCGTGGGTGAGCGCAAGGTCGCGGGCGAGAACACCGGTGACCCCGGCGGCCACGCAGAGGATCAGCCCCGCAAGGGGCCGGACGTCGGCCACCATCCCCCAGGAGAGAAGGACCGCCGCCGACGCCCCAAAGGCCGCGACCCCCCACACGACCTGGCTCGCCCGGAACTCCTCGAGCGTGCTCGTCGACGCCCGTCTGCGGAGACGCCTGCGGACCGAGGCGCTGCCTCCCAGCACCCGCTCGACCACGCCCGCCGTACGGCGCACTGCCGGGCCGAACACTGCTCGACCGGCAGCCCACGACTCAGCCCCCTGGCGAGGGGCCGGCATGCCGACCGTGACGTCGCGGACAAAGGGCTCGATGCGGCTCACCAGGGAGGGGCGCTGCCGCAACCGCGCGACGCGCACGAGCTCGAGCAGCCCGATCGCGACGCCGGCGGCGAGGAGCGCACCGAGAAGCGGCGCCGTCACCGCAGCACCCGCGGCTCACGTGGAAGACGCCCGATGAGCAGCATCAACCGATAGGCGAGGACACACACGGCGAGGCCGACGACGAGCAGCGCGAGTCCCGTGCCGGATCCGAACCGGGTGATCGCGTCGCGCTGCAAGGACATCAGTCCGAGGACGATCCAGGGCGCCGACACCGCCAGACGCGCGCCGTTGATGGTCCAGGCCTGCCGTGCGACGAGCTCACCGCGCGTGCGTAGATCGTCGCGCAGGAATCCCGACAATGTCCGCAGCATCCTCCCGAGATCGCCGCCACCGACGTCTCGAGCCACGCGCAACGCCTCGACGACGCGGTCTCCGACCGGATCGGCAAGCCGTGCCTTGAGTCCGTCGAGGCACTCGGCGAACCTGCCGCTCGCCTGGTAGTCACGGGCGAACGCAACGAAGGGCTCTCGAAGCGGCTCGGGGCCGCGCTCCCCCAGCCCCGAGATCGCCTCCGGCAAGGACATGCCCGCGCGCACCGCCGACGCCAGATGATCGACGGCTTCCGGCCAGGCCGCCGCCCGCTCCTCGGCTACCCGGCCGGCGCGACCGCGGATCACGGCAAGCGGGACATACGCCGCGCCGATGCCGGCGACCAGTGCCACCGTGGGCGTCGCCGTGACGAGCAGAGCGACGACCAGTCCGCCCAGGCCGCAGGCGGCACACACCAAGATGAGTCCTCGTGCGGTGGTGCCGGGGGCACCCGCCCGTGCGAGAAGCTCATCCAGGCTTCCCCTCCGGCGACCCCGCGCGCCGTCCCGAGCGGGGGCGGTCACCCCGGACCAGACCAGGAGCGCCCCCACCCCGATCCCGAGCCCGAGCACGTAGCCCATCAGTCCTCCGTCCGCAGGAGCGCCGACACGTCGATCCCGGCCTGGACGAACCGCTCGGTTCGAGCCGGCGTGCCACTCGCCCGGACCAGCGCCCCGTCGCGATGGACGAACAAGGACTCCGTCTCGATGACGTCGTTCTCGACCCGCCCACTGACGGCCGCGATCTCCCGCACCGTCCGCCGTCCCTGCGCGTCCATGCCCAGATGGACCACGTGGTCCACGCAGGTCGCGACCGTGGGCACGACGAACCGCGCAGAGATGTTCTCACCAGCGAGCAGGGGGAGCGTGCACATCTTGACCAGCGCCTGCCGTGCCGACGACGCGTGCAAGGTCGCCATCCCCGGAAGACCTGCGTTGAGTGCGAGCAGCAGGTCGAAGCACTCCTCCGAGCGCACCTCCCCGATCACCAGTCGTGACGGGCGCATGCGCAGCGCTTCCTTCACCAGCGTCCGGAGCCGGATCTCTCCCGTGCCCTCCAGCCCGGCTTGTCTCGTCTGGAGCGCGACCCAGTCGGGATGGGCGAACCGCAGCTCGAAGACTTCCTCGGCCGACACGATCCGCTCCGTCCCCGGAACCTCGGCGGCCAGCGCGTTGAGGAACGTCGTCTTGCCGGCCTGGGTGCCTCCGGAGACGAGCACGTTGTGCCCCGACACCACGCTCGCCCTCAGGAAGGCCGCAGCGTGCTCGCTCAGCGCGCCGGCGGCGACCAGGTCCCCCAGACCGCGGAAGCGCGCGACGAACTTGCGGACGTTGACCGCGGCGAATCCGCGCGAGATCCCCTCCAGCACCACATGCAGGCGATGACCTCCCGGAAGCGTCGCATCCACGAACGGCTGGCTCAGATCCAACCGCCGGCCACTGGTCGCCAGCATCCGCTCGACGAGCTCACGCACCTCGACCGGGCCGAGGATCACCGACGTCAGCTCGTGCCTGCCCCCACGCGCCACAAAGACCCGCGACGGCTCGTTGATCCAGATCTCCTCGACCTCCGGATCATCGAGGTACGGCTGGAGCGGCCCGAGGCCGGACACCGCGGCGACCAGCTCGCCGACCGTCGCGTCAGGATCGGTCAACGCCGCCACGGCGCCAGTCAGGCTGCGCTGGTCGTGAGCCGCAGCAACCTCCTCGGCGATCCGCCGCACCGTCGCGGCATCCCGTAAGGGATCGACGCCCTGCGCACGCACGTGGGCACGCACCTCGTCGGCCAGGCTGCTCGTCGTCACGGGACTCCCCACGGCGGTTGTCGTCCCGGAATCCTGCCGCAAACAAGGGCGACCACAACAGACCCCGTGGCCACACTGTGGACAACCCCGGCCCTCGACAGGGCCCGCCGTCAGTGCGCGTCGGCCTCTGCGCGCTCCACCCGGTCACGGAACCAGTCGAGGATGAAGCGGTGCGACGCGATGCCGTAGTCGAGCGTCGCGCGTTGATAGGTGGCGACGTCGGCGAGCTCGTCGGGGACCTCGACCGTCTCGAGGTGAGAGTCGAGGCTCGTGAGCCTGGAGAGGTCGGCCTCGACGCGCGTCTCGATGCGGCGCAGGACCGACGGACGGTCGGCAGGATCCAGAAGCCCGAGGAAGTAGAGCCGCGAGAGCGCCGCACCCTCGAGATCTGAGCCGACGAGGTCACCCGTCATCCAGGCGTGGAACTCCTCGCGGCCGGCGTCGGTCACGCGATACACCTTCTTGCCGCGCCCGCCCGCCTCGACGCTCGCCACCTCGATGAGCCCCCGGTCGAGCAGGACGTCGAGGGCGCGCTTGATGCTGCCCGAGCTCGCGCTGTAGAAGAGCGCGACGCCGGCCTCGAACGCCCGGACCAGGTCGTACAGGCTCTGCGGAGCGATCAGCAGCAGGCCGAGGATCACGTTCGCCATGCGCAGACCCTAGTCCATTGACTCTTTGAGACCCATCTACTAGACATGTCTCAAAGAGAAATGAGGATGCCGTGCCTGAATCGCCTGCCCCCACGCCCACGACGGCCGCGGGACCCGACAACCGTGTCCCCGCCGAGCTCGACCGACGCCTGGTGCGCCTGCTGGAGACGTTCGTCGTACGACGCGATCTCCACCACGCCCGCGTCGCCATCGCCACCGACGAGGGTCAGCACTGGTCGGCGGCCATCGGCCCCGCCGGGCCCAGCGACCTCCGGTCGCAGCCCGAGACACCGTTCTTCACCGCGAGCATCACCAAACGCTTCATCGTGACGCTCGTGCTGCAGGCGTACGAGCGTGGAGAGCTCGACGTCGACGCACCGATCACCGCGTACCTGCCGACGGAGACGACCGCCGGCCTTCACGTCCTCGACGGCGTCGACCGGACAGCCGCGATCACCGTGCGCCACCTTCTCAGTCACACGTCGGGGCTGCCCGACTACTTCGAGGTACGCGACGGCGGGCCGAGCCTCCACCAGCGTCTCGAGGCCGCAGAGGATGCCGGCTGGACCTTCGACGACATCCTCCGGCTCACCCGCGCGCACCGTCCCCACTTCCCGCCGCAAGATCTCGCCGCGTCACGACAGAAGGCGCGCTACTGCGACACCGGCTTCCAGCTGCTCATCCGCATCCTCGAGACCACGACCGGGCGAGGATTCGCCGAGCTGCTCGGCGACCGGATCATCGAGCCCCTCGGCCTCACCCAGACCTGGCTCCCCGGGCACCAGCCCCCGGCCACAGCATCAGCGCCGTTCCCGATGTACGCCAAGCAGCGGCGGGTCGACCTGCCCTCGGTCATCGCGTCCAGCAACGACCTCGTGAGCACCACCGGAGACCTGATCACGTTCCAGCGCGCGCTCCTCCGCGGCGAGCTCTTCCGCGACGCCAAGACGGTGGACCTGCTCACAGAGCGGCGCAACAGGCTCCGCGACATCCCCGTCCTCCAGTACGGCCTCGGCACCATGTTCTTCACCGTCGGCCGGCTCATGTCCGCCGGGCGTCGACCCGTCATCCTCGTCGGCCACTCCGGCTCCACCGGCACGTGGCTGTTCCACTGTCCCGAGCGGGGGCTGCACCTCGCGGGCACCGTCGACCAGGTCAAGGGCCAGGCGATCCCGTTCCGGCTGATGGCGCGGCTCCTCTACACCTGGCCCCGCTGAACGCGGGCTCGGCGTACGAGGCGGCACCGCGCACCTGACCGCGCGTCAGCGCAGACCGAAGTAGTCGGTGAGCGCGGCGACGAAAAGAAGCGTCCCGGCGACGATCAGCAGCACTGCGCTGATCCTGCGCCAGTGCTGCGAGCGGACCCACGCGACCACGCGGTCGGCAGGACCCGCGAGCGCCGGGATCCGGAGGCGGCCCCACGCCAGCAGGACGTACGGCGCCGCCGCGGCTGCCGCGAAGCCGACGTACACGAGCACCTGCAGCGCGACGACCGAGGTGCTTTCCCGCGCCAGCCGAACGACGAGGTACGTCGTCGCAGCACCGCTCACGCCCACGACGGTGTTGAGCACCGCGAAGGTGAACAGGTCCCGAGGGCGGTCGAGCAGTCGCTCGGCCGTGCGTGAGACCGCTCGATCGTCGGTGGTCGGGCGTCGCCACAGGAGCCAGATCCCGGCCACGACGAACAGCACGCCGGCGATCTCGTCGAAGGCCTGCTGGAGGAAGAGCTTCTCGACCTTCCCGCGCAGCACGTAGTCCCACGTGTCGGGATTGACGACCTGCAGGACGAGGCTGAGGACGAGGGCGCCGGTGGCGACCCCGCAGGCGACCACGAGGCCCGGGCGCACCGACCCACGCGACCGCGCGACGACCGCCACCTGGGTCGCGATCAGCGTCGGGCTGAACCCCATCACGAGTCCGAGCAGGACGAGGCTGACGACCGTGCCCATGAGGACGGTCGCGGCGTTCAGGAGCATCGCCCGAGTCTAGGGAACGGGCCGCCGATCCTCGCGCGATCGACGGCCCGTCCCCGTGACGATCAGCCTCGCGGTCCCGCCTTCACCTGCACGGTGACCGGACCCGAGGCCGAGGCGTCGAAGCCCGACCCTGCCTTCGGCGTGTACGAGGCGGTGAGCACGTGGGTGCCCGGGCGCAGACCGCGCAGGGTCAACGCCGCCGTACCGTCGCGTCGGACGCGCGCCGTGCCGAGCAGCGAACGGCCCTCGCGGACCTGGACGACACCGTCCGGCGTCCCCGCTGCAGGGTCGTCCGCCGTCACCGACACCTCGAGCTCGACCGAGCCCGGGCGGGCACGGCCGACCTCGAGCGTGGTCGACGTGGCGACCGGCGCCGCGACACCCTCACCCTCCGGCGCCGCCCAGAACAGGCCGCGCGCGGCCTGGCTCTGACCGCCCTTGGGGTGGGTACGGAAGAACACCGACGTCCCGAAGACGAGGGCCTTCGCACCCGACTCCGCCTCCGCCGACACCACCGCGGGCTGACCCGCGGCATCCTCCGGTCCGTCGGGGTTCGTCCCGGTGTCACCACCTCGGCGCCAGTGGCCCGCGACCAGCGGGTTGCCCGTCGCGTACGACTGCTCGACCGTCGTCCCCGCCCCCAGCCCGGTGAACCAGGTGGCCGGATAGATGAACGAGTAGGGCTGCGCGTACGGCGCCAGGACCCCGTCGTCAGCGGTGTCCACCGCGACGATGCCGTTGCCGTTGCGGTTGCCGGTGACTGCGGTGCCGGTGACGAGACCGGCGGTCCTCGCGGTGTCGAACGCACCCGCGCCGCGGCCGACGATGCTGCCGCCACCGTCGACGTACGCCTGCAGCGCCGCAGCGCCGGCGGACTGCCCGGCGTTGAACGTCAGCGCCGACCCGAGCCAGAGCACGTCCACGTCGTCGAGCACCGCGGGAGTCGCGGTGATCGTCGGCGCGCTCAGCGGCACGAGGTCGTCGAACCCGAGCTGGGTCAACGACAGCAGGTCGTCCTGGGACCCCGTGTAGCCCACGGTCAGGTCCTCCAGGCCCTTCGCGGCGCCCGTGCGGAGCTGGGCGACCTCGGACGCGGACGCCTCGGTGAAGTCGACGTCGAGCTCCTCGGCGACCTCCTCGACCGCGGCGTACGTCTCCTTGTCGGCACCGACGACGGCCGACCCGTCCGCGAGCTGTGAGGCGGCGATCCCGTCCTCGAGCAGGGCGTTGAGCGCCCGGAAGTCGTTGACGCCTGCGAGGTCGAAGGTCAGGTACGACCCGCGGTCCGGGACGTCACCGTCGACTGCTCCGGCGCCGGCGGCCGGGACCGTCCGAGGCAGTCGACCCTCGCCCGTCGTGCCGGCGGGCTCCACCGTGGCGCCCCACAGCAGACCCCAGCTCCAGGCCGAGATGTCGTACATGCTCGGGAACTTCGCCGAGATGTCGGTTCCTGGCGCGAGGAGAGCGTGAGCCAGGTTGCGCAGCGGCTGGTGCATGTCGACGACATAGGACCCGGCCGGGTACGCCGTGCCGTCGATCCTGGCCGTCCGCGCCAGCCGGTCGACCTCGATGCCGTGCAGCTGCAGACGGCTCACGAGCGTGCGCGCGTCGGTCAGCGACCGCTGCCCCTCGCCCACGGGGACGACGAACGCCCGCGGGTACGAGACCGCGTTCTGGTCGTCGGCCGCATCCCACTCCGCCTTCCACTCCTGCGGACCCGGGACGTCGGCGATGTTCTCCGTGGTCAGCGCCGTACGCGGGGCTCCGACGTCGGCCCGGCGGAAGAACTCGATCTGGTCGTCGAGCATCGCCGCGTCGTTCGTGCCGACGTAGTCGACCAGGCTCTGCATCGTCTTCAGCGCCACCGCCGTGTTGACGACCGCGCTGGCCGGCGTCTGGCTGCTGCCGTTGGGACGCGACTTCGGCAGCTCCACCGTCGCCGTCACCGAGCCGGAGAAGGCGGCGTACTGCGCGGTGAAGACCGGCGGGAAGTCGTCCCACCCCGACGGGGTGTCGCGGTACGGGATCTTGATGTGCGCGTTCTCGGGGCCGGTGACCTCCGGGACGACCCGTCCGGTGGTCACGTCGTAGTAGGTGTTGCCGGGGATCGCGGCCCCGACGACGTCCTTCTCGACCTGGAGCGCCGCTGCGTAGGCGTGCGGGATGAACAGGTCGTACTCGTAGTCGTCACCGTGCGGCGGGCCGCAGGGCTCGATCTGGAGCACGCTCGTGTAGCCGTGGAAGTCGGCGGCGTACAGCGCCTGAACGGCCTGGGCGGTACGGATGAACGACGTCGACTCCGGCGTGGTGTTGGTGATCATGTCGCGGTTGCCGTCGAGGTTGAGCGCGGTCGCCCGCTGCCCGATGGTGCGGCCGTCAGGGTTCAGAGCGACGCTGAAGTAGAGCCGGTGCTCCGAGAGGAGGGACTTCACCTCGCTCCACGGGGCGGTCGCCAGCTCCTCGATGTACTGCAGGGCCGCGTCGGTGCCCTCCCACTCGTTGCCGTGGATGTTGGCGCTGATCCAGAGGGGGGTCTTGTAGTCCCGCTCGAGCCGCTTGTCCCGGGCCGCGGCCCGCGGCTCACTCTTGATCTTCTCCCGCCACGCGGTCTGACGCCTGGTCTCGCTCCGGCTCTCCGGAGCCGTCACCGTGACCAGGTAGAGGTCACGACCCTGCGTCGACTGCCCGACGACCTGCGTGGAGACGCGGTCGGACGAGTCCATCAACGCGTTCAGCGTCGGCGCGATGTCGTCGAAGCGGACGAGGTTGCCGCTGTCGGACGCGTCGGTCTCGGCCTCGGGGAACACCCTCAGGTCCGGCTGCGTCGGGTACGACGACGGCATCGGCAACGGGTCGCCGACCGTCGTGCGCCTCGCGGCGTTCCGGGCGGCCTTCGCGGTGAGCGACCCGGTCGCCGTCGGCTCCTTGGCCGAACGCTGGTTGAACGGTGAGACGGGGGGTTCTTCGGCGACGGCTGACGGTGCCGTCAGGAGTGTCGTCGAGGCGAGCGCGAGGCTCGCGACGACACCCACCACACGTGACGTTCGCACTGGGAGTCCTCTCGGAGGGGACGGTCCGTCGTGACGCACGCGACACGGCGGCGGGACCGTTCCGATCCTGCCCAAGATTCGACGAGCGGGGAACCCTTTGACGTCCTGTTAAACCCAGCCAGGATCACGAAACCCGTCGGAAACGCTGCTCGCGGAAGAGCGGCGGCAGATAGCGCAGCACCAGGGCCGACCACGTCAGGTGGGTCAGCATCGGCGCCTGGATGCCGCCGGTCGCCCGCCGCTGGAGCCCGAAGAGCGTGCCCATGACGGCACCGGCGAGCACGAGCGAGGGGTTGCGCGACGACGCGGTCGTAGCGGTGTACGCGAGCGTCGACGCCAGCACGCCACGCCGCTCCCCCACCGCCTCGTACAGGGCGCCGCGGAAGAACAGCTCCTCCGCCGCGCCGTTGGCCAGGGTCGTCAGCACCACGAGCGGAGCACTGCCCTCCTCGGCGAAGCGCAGGACGCGGCGGACCGCGGCGTCGAGCACCGGGACGCGCTGGGCGACGAGTCCCCCGGCCACGAAGCAGCCGAAGGCACCGACCCCGGTCAGGACCGGCACCACGACCGGCCGCCGGCGGACGCCGTCCTGCATCTCGATCCAGCCCTGGTGCAGCGGTCCGGACGCCAGCGCACCGACTGTCCACGTCGCCGCCGTCGCCGCCGTGAGCGCATAGAACTGCGGAGAGTCGGGCTTGGTCTGGAGGGAGACGCCGAGCATCCCGGTCCCGGCCAGACAGCCGACCGCGACCGTACGGCGTCGCCGGCGCACGACCGCCTCGGGCTCGGGCGCATGGGACGGAACGGCGTACCCCAGACCTCGGGGCAGCACCGCACGGGTCCTGGCCCGGACGGCGCCGACCGCGGCACGCAGGGCCCCGGTCACGTCGGGTCCTCCTCCGCCTCCCGCTCGCGGGCCTGGGCGCGGGCACGCTCGGCGAGCGCGCGCAGGACGGCCTCGTCGTACGAGAGGGGGTCGAACGGCACCGCCTGGCGGATGGCGTCGTCGCGCACCACGACCTCGTTGACCATCGAGTCGATCAGCGAGCGCCCTGTGCGGGTGTCGACGTCGGTGACGAGGGCGAGCCAGCGTGACGAGAGTCCGGGACTCAGCAGCGGCACCGGCACGATGATCGGGTGACGTCCCTCGATCTCGGCGACCCGACGCATCATCGCCCCGTACGCGAGGACGTCGGGTCCGCCGATCTCGTACGCCCGGTCCGTGCCCTCGGGCAGGGTCAGCACCCCGACGAGATAGCGCACGACGTCGTCCACGGCGATCGGCTGCGTCCGCGTGCTCACCCACCGCGGGGTGATCATCGCCGGCAGGTGTTCGACGAGCTGGCGCGTCATCTCCCAGGAGATGCCGCCGTGCCCGACGACGATGCCGGCCCGCAGCGTCGTGACGGGGACACCGCCACCGGCCAGCAGGCCCTCGACCTGACGGCGGCTGCGCAGGTGGTCCGAGAGCTCGTCGGAGTCGTCCCCGAGCCCGCCGAGGTAGACGATGCGGCGCAGCCCGGCGTCACCGGCAGCCGCTCCGAACGCGGACGCCGCGTCGGCGTCGCGGCGGACGAAGTCGTCGGAGTCGAGGGAGTGGACGAGGTAGTACGCCGCGTCCACGTCGGAGAGGACGTCAGCGAGGGAGCCTGCGTCGTGGACGTCGCCGAACACCGCCCGCCCGACCCCGGCGTACCGGTCGGGATTCCGCGTCATCGCGACGACCTCGTGCCCGTCCGCCTCGAGGGCGGGCGCAAGTCGCCGCCCGATGAATCCCGTCGCTCCCGTCACGAGCACGCGCATCGAGTCCCCCGTCGCCGATCGCCCTGCGTCTGACCTTCCGTCTCTCGATCATCCGTCACAGGGCGGGCGGCGTCAGGCCGGGCGGATCGCCGGCGACGTCCGCCGAGCCTCGGAGATTCCGCAGGGCCGTAACAATTCTGTGTTGTTCGTGTGGAACCATCCGTTCCGCATGATCCATCAAGCGCAAGGAGCACCACCGATGAAGGTCACCGGACGACGCCTGGGACGCGCAGCTGCTGCTGCCGCCGGGGCACTCGCTCTCACCGTGACGATGGTCGCCTGCGGCGGCGACGGAGACGACTCGGCCGCCGAGGTCGACGGCATCAAGCTGGTCTCGGCCGACACGCTCACCATCTGCACGAACATGCCCTACAAGCCCTTCCAGTACGAGGAGGGCGACGAGATCATCGGCTTCGACACCGACCTTCTGACGCTGGTCGCCGACGACATGGGGCTCAAGACCAAGATCGTCGACGTCGACTGGAATCAGGTCACGTCCGGTGCCGCGTTCAAGGCCGGCAAGTGCGACGTCGGCATGGGCGGCATGACGATCACCGACGAGCGCGCCAAGGCGATCGCGATCTCCGACCCGTACTTCGAGGCCACGCAGGCGCTCCTGGTCAAGGCCGACTCCGGCATCACCGGGCTCGACGACCTCAAGGGCAAGAAGCTGGGCGTCCAGGTCGACACCACCGGCCAGATCTACGCCGAGGACAACGCCGACAAGTTCGGCTACTCCATGCCTGCGTTCGACGACCTCTCGCTCGAGGTGACCGGGCTCCAGGCCGGCCGCGTCGACGCCGTCATCAACGACAACGGTGTCCTCTACGACTTCGTCAAGGACAACCCGGAGTTCGCCGTCGCCACCGAGTTCGACACCGGCGAGGAGTACGGCTTCGCCGCCGCGAAGGACGCCAACGGCGAGAAAATGATCGACAAGGTCAACGAGGTCCTCAAGGCTGCCGAGGAAGATGGCAAGTACGAGGAGATCTACAAGAAGTACTTCGGCGAGGCGCCCGCAAGCGAGTAATCTCGCCGTTCGCACCACGTCCGACCACCTCACAGGAGAGCGATGAGCACCCCCACGAAGGTGGCGACCCGACGTCCGCTGAGCCCGCGCAAGCGGGCTCAGCGGATCCGGTTCGTCCAGTACGCCGTCCTGATCGGGCTCGTCCTTGCGGCGATCTTCTTCGCCGACTGGAAGTCGATCGGTGACGCGTTCTTCAAGCCCGATCTGATCAAGGAAGCGATCACCGGCGGCTTGTGGGACGCGCTGTTCCACACGGTGATCTACACCGTCGGGGCGTTCGCCTTCGGGCTGGTGGTCGGCACGATCCTCGCCATCATGCGGCTCAGCGAGGTCGGCCCGTACCGCTGGCTCTCGACGGCCTACATCGAGTTCTTCCGCGGGCTTCCGGCGCTGATCGTGTTCCTCATCTTCTCGCTGCTGCCGCTGGCGTTCCCCGCCCTGCGGATCCCCTTCGACCCCTACGGCACCGTCTGGCTGGCGCTCGGCATCGTGGCGAGCGCCTACATGGCCGAGACCATCCGCGGCGGGATCCAGGCCGTCCCCAAGGGCCAGACCGAGGCCGCGCGCTCGCTCGGTATGACGTCGGGCCAGGCGATGCGCAAGGTCGTCCTGCCGCAGGCCTTCCGCACCATGCTTCCGCCGCTGACCAACGAGCTCATCCTGCTCGTCAAGGACTCCTCTCTGGTCTTCATCATCGGGCTCACCGCCGACCAGGCCGAGCTGACCAAGTTCGGTCGCGACATGTCGGTGACGTACGCGAACGTCACGCCGCTCGTCGTCGCAGGATTCGCGTACCTGATCATCACCCTCCCGCTGTCGGTGATCGTCCGACGCCTGGAGGCCTCTGCCGGGAAGGCCCGCTGATGCCCGAGACCCTCGTCGAGATCAAGGACCTGCACAAGTCGTTCGGCGACAACCACGTCCTCCGGGGCATCGACTTCACGGTCGGCACCGGCGAGGTGGTCTGCGTCATCGGCCCGTCCGGCTCCGGCAAGTCCACGCTCCTGCGCTGCGTCAACCTGCTCGAGCAGCCGAGCGCAGGCACGGTCCTCGTCGCGGGCGAGGACCTGACCGACCCCGACGGCAACATCGATGCCGCCCGGCGCCACGTCGGCATGGTGTTCCAGAGCTTCAACCTCTTCCCCCACCACACCGCCCTCAGCAACTGCATGGTCGCCCAGCAGACCGTGCTCAAGCGGGGCAAGAAGGACGCTCGCCGGATCGCTGAGAAGAACCTCGACCGCGTCGGACTGACCGACAAGCACGACGCCTACCCGGCCAAGCTCTCGGGCGGTCAGCAGCAGCGCGTCGCGATCGCGCGCGCCCTGTCGATGGAGCCCAACCTGATGCTCTTCGACGAGCCCACCTCGGCGCTCGACCCCGAGCTCGTCGGTGAGGTGCTCACGGTCATGCGCACGCTCGCCGAGGAGGGGATGACGATGCTCGTCGTGACCCACGAGATGGCGTTCGCCCGCGAGGTCGCCGACCGGGTCGTCTTCATGGACGGCGGGGTGATCGTCGAGCAGGGCATCCCCGAGCAGGTGATCGGCAGCCCGAAGGAGGCGCGGACCAAGGAGTTCCTCCGCCGCGTCCTGGACCCCACGCACGTGACTCCGAGCTGATTGAGGGATAGTCGGAGTCCCCACGACTGACCGGAGGATCTCGTCATGGCTGAGAAGCAGTCCGTCCTCGGCCGGGTCACCGCACTCGCGCACGCCGACGTCCAGACGCTGATCGACGACTCCGCTGACCCCGAGCAGCTGTTCATCGCGCTCGGGCGCGCGTTCGCGACGACGATCACCGAGGCGGAGGACGCTCTCGCCGTCGCGGTGGCGGCCAAGCGGTTGACCGAGCACGACCGTGCGGAGGACCGGCAGACCGCCGACGACTGGGGCGTCCACGCGGCGACCGCTGCCTATCACGCGGCTGAGCTGCGGGTCGAAGGCAACATGAGTGGCGCGGCGGTCTTCGACGGCCTCGCCCGTACGGCGCTGGAGCGGCAGCTCACGACCGAGCGGGCCGTCGCCGACGCCGCCGGCGTGGTCGCGGCGCTTGCGTCGTACGTCGAGCGGCTGCGCGAGCAGCTCGACCTCGCCAAGGAAGAGCTCGCCGTCCTCGAGGAGCGCCGCAACCTCCAGATCGGCCACCTCGAACCCGAGGACGGGCGCCTCCTCGACCCCGAGATCCCCCACGTCCTCGACCCCGACACCGAGCTGAGGGCGTTCGCGGAGAAGCTCCTGCGCGAGGACGAGCGGCAGACGTCCACGGTGGAGCAGCCTTCCTACCTCGACGGCCGTTTCACCGAGACCGTGGCCCCCGCGCTGCGGCCCGAGGTCGAGCGCCGCCTCGAGCTCGTGCGTCCTGACGAGGGCGAGCTCGTCGCCGCACTGGCGATGCGGGCGTCCGCGGAGGCCGCACGCATCGCGGACGAGGCCGAGCGGATGGTCGCTCAGGCTCAGCAGCAGGCAGAGATCGAGGTTGACCAGGTCGAGGTGGCGGCTGAGCAGGAGGTCCTGCCCGAGCCTGCACCGGTGCCGGAGCAGCAGGCCGTGGCCGAGCCGGAACCCGAACCGGAACCCGAACCCGAGCCTGAGCCGCAGGTCGCGGCCGAGCCGGAGCCTGAGCCGCAGGTCGCGGCCGAGCCGGAGCCTGAGCCGCAGGTCGCGGCCGAGCCGGAACCGGAGCCCGAGCCCGTCGACTCGCCCGTCGAGGCGGAAGCGGACCTGGAGCTGGAGCTGGAGCTGGAGGATGAAACGTTCATCGAGGGTGAGGTCGTCGCGCCCGTCGAGCTCGCCCGCCGGCGCCGCCTTGCGGAGCAGTCGCCGTCCTCCGAACTCCCGACGCACGACGACGTCGACCTCGGCCTCGGCCTCGACGGGGAGAGAAGCGTCGTCGTCGAGAGAAACCTCGTCGTCGAATCGGCCGCCCAGGAGCCTGCTGTCGAGCCCGTCGAGGCGGCGCCCGTCACGCTGGAGTCTGAGGTGGACGACGACGCAGCTGGGCTGGCTCGCTCGGCCCAGGACGAGCCGGACGAGCAGGACCTCCACGACGAGACCGACGTCCGCGACGTCCACGACGAGACCCACGTCCGCGACGAGCCCGACGAGCAGGACCTCCAGGACGAGGCGGACGTCCGCAACGAGGGCGAGCCGAACGAGGAGGACGAGCAGGACCTCCACGACGAGACCGCCGCCCGCGACGAGCAGGCCCTCCACAGCGAGCAAGGCGAGCACGACGAGGACGAGCCGGCGGGGCGCTCGGCGTTCGACGACGAGCGGTCTCGGCCGGTCGGCGGCCGCCGGCGCGCAGACGTGCCGGTCAGAGGCCCCGACGACGACCTCGTCGCCCCTCCCGCCGACCACCCGCGCCGTGACGATGCGCTGGGCGCCGCGCCGGAGGGTGACGACCACCGCGAGCCGCCGCCTTCTCCACGCTTCTCGTTGGGCCTGAACGGCACCTTGCCGCCCACCAACCCCTTCGCCGGCATCGCCGACGTCGACGCGGCGTACCGGCTCGCGCGGGCGCAGGAAGAGACGCAGTGGGACATGCCCGCCATCGTCGACGAGCCCCGTCCGACCGACCCGGCTGCACCCCCCGCCGGCCCGCACGCCGTCCACGGCCTGCCGGCGCCGGACGAGGACGAGCTCCCGACAACCGAGTACCCCGCGATCCGCTTCGACACCTTCGGTGGACCGGGGCCTGGACCGTTCGCTGCTTCGGCGCTCGCGGAGTCGGTGAACGAGCCGCCCGAACCGCGGGAGATCGGCCAAGACCACGATCCCGACATCGACGGGCGCGATGATCGGCCCTTCGTCCACGATATGCCTGACAACGAGGACGACGTCCTCGCTCGCCGCCGAGCTCGACGCTCGCGAGACCCGCGGAGCCCTCGCGTACCGACCGCCTACGACCTCGCGTACGACCCGACCGAGGGTCCGAGCCACCCCAGCGTCAACGGGGCCGCGGGCACGCTCGACGATTCGGGCGACGCGCAGGTCTTCCCCCTGCGTCCGCGGGGCGACACCCCGCCCGACCAGCAGCGCTGACTCTCAGAGAACAGGGCCGGCACCTCCGCGCGGAGGTGCCGGCCCTGTTCGCGGCGCTCAAGTCAGGAGGGTCCGGACGACCCGGAGCCCCACGGAGAGCCGGGCGAGGTCGGGAGTGTCCTCTCCCCAGATCTCCTCGAGGGTCTCCTCGGCCCGCTTCAGGGTCACGGCCTCGGACGTGCCCCATGCGTCCACGCGGTCGTGCGGAGACAGCGCGTCGTCCGTCGTCGCGAGCACCTTGCGGACAAGCTGCCCCTGGACGCCCAGCAGGTCGTCACGCAGCGCGGCACGCGCCATCGACCGCCAACGGTCGTCGCGCGGCAGCGCCTGGATGCGGTGCGAGAGCCGGTCCAGACCGAGCTGTTCGCCGAGCTCGGCGAACACCCGGGCGACGGTCGAGGCATCGACACCGGTCGAGAGGGCGATGTCGGCCATCTCGATCGCGCCGTACGCGGGTCCGAGCGCAGCGAACGCCTCGGCGTCGTGCGTGGCGACCCCCGCCTTCTCGAGCTTGTCGGCCCGATCGCGCCACCTGGCGTGCTCGCGCCCGACCAGGAGCTGCGGGAGGTCACGCAGCAGGTGCTGCACCGTCGTCCCGAAGTAGTCGACGCTCCCCTCCACGTCGTCGAACCGCCGGTGGTTCACCAGCCATCGGGACATCCGCTCGACGAGCGCCTGGAGCGCACCTCGCATCTGCTCCTGGACGTCGGCCGGCACCTGGTTGTCGAGGTCGGCGACCCGTTCGATCAGGGCACCCTCGCCGCAGATCTCCGCAGCGATCGACCGCGCGCGAGCGAGCTGGTCGGCTGACACCCCGGTCTCGCCCGAGAGCCGGTGGAAGTACGAGACACCACCACGGTTCACCATCTCGTTGACGATCGCCGTGACCACGATCTCGCGACGCAGCGGGTGCTCGGCCATGTCGCCGCGATAGGCGTGCTGGAGCGGCGTCGGGAAGTAGCGGAACAGGTGGGCTCGGTAGTACGGGTCGTCGGCGATGTCGGACGAGAGCAGCTCCGCCTCGAGCACGATCTTGGTGTACGCCAGCAGCACCGCGAGCTCCGGAGCCGTCAGACCGACACCTTGCGCGCGCCGGTCGGCGATCTGCTTCTCGTTGGGCAGGTACTCCAGAGCCCTGTCGAGGTAGCCGGCCCGCTCCAGCCGCGTCATCCAGCTCGCGTGAGCGTGCAGGAGGCTCACCGCGGCGTCGACCGAGCCCGCGAGCGACACGTTCTGCTCGTAGTTGTCGCGGAGGACGAGCCGTCCGACCTCGTCGGTCATGGAGGCGAGCAACGAGTCGCGCTCCTCCGACGAGAGCTCGCCCCGAGCAGCGGCCTGGTTGAGCAGGACCTTGATGTTGACCTCGTGGTCGCTGGTGTCGACGCCGGCGGAGTTGTCGATGAAGTCGGTGTTGATCCGGCCACCGGTCAGCGCGTACTCGATGCGGCCGCGCTGGGTGAGCCCCAGGTTGCCGCCCTCGCCCACGCACTTGCAGCGCAGCTCGTTGCCGTTGACACGGAGAGTGTTGTTGGCTTTGTCGCCGACGTCGGCGTGCGACTCCGTCGACGCCTTCACGTAGGTCCCGATCCCGCCGTTCCACAGCAGGTCGACCGGCGCCTTCAGGATGGCCCGCAGCAGCTCCGGCGGACTCAGGCTGGCCACGTCTTCCTCGATGCCGAGGACCACGCGTATCTGCGGGCTCACGGGCACCGACTTGGCGGCACGGGGGAACACTCCTCCACCCTCGGAGATCAGGTCCTGGTCGTAGTCCGCCCAGCTCGAGCGGGGCATCGCGAAGAGCCGCTGGCGCTCGACGTAGGACCGTGCTGCGTCGGGATCGGGATCGATGAAGATGTGCCGGTGGTCGAACGCCGCCACCAGGCGGGTGTGCTCCGACAGGAGCATGCCGTTGCCGAAGACGTCCCCCGACATGTCGCCGATGCCGACGCAGGTGAAGTCCTCGCGCTGACAGTCCACGCCCATCTCACGGAAGTGGCGCTGCACCGACACCCACGCCCCGCGAGCGGTGATCCCCATCGCTTTGTGGTCATAGCCCACGGAACCGCCGGAGGCGAAGGCGTCCCCCAGCCAGTAGCCGTAGTCGGCCGAGATCTGGTTCGCGATGTCGGAGAACGTCGCGGTGCCCTTGTCGGCGGCGACGACCAGGTAGGTGTCGTCGCCGTCGTGCCGCACCACGTCCGGAGGGGGCACGGCACGGTCGCCCACCCGGTTGTCGGTCAGGTCCAGCATCGAGGAGATGAACGTCTTGTACGAGGCGATGCCCTCCGCCATCCACGCCTCGCGGTCGCTCGCATCCGGCAGCCGCTTGCAGTAGAAGCCGCCCTTGGCCCCGACAGGGACGATGACCGCGTTCTTGACCATCTGCGCCTTGACCAGCCCCAGGACCTCCGTACGGAAGTCGTCGCGGCGGTCAGACCAGCGCAGACCGCCGCGGGCGACCGCCCCGAAGCGCAGGTGCACGCCCTCGACCCGCGGTGAGTAGCAGAAGATCTCGTGCGCGGGTCGCGGCTCGGGGAGGTCCGGGATCTCACGTGGCGCGAGCTTGAACGAGACGTACGACCGCGGGCGGCCGTCGGCGTCCCGCTGGTAGTAGCTGGTGCGTGCGGTGGCTCGGACCAACGTCCGGTACGACCGCAGGACGCGGTCGGCGTCGAGCCCTTCGACGGCCTCGAGCCGCTTGCGCAGGTCGCTCTCGACGTCCTCGGTGAGCCGCTCCCGGTCGGCGTCGTCGATCGCGGGGTCGAACCGGGTCTCGAACAGGGCGACGATCTGGCGGACGACGTCGGTCTCGGCCAGGAGGACGTTCTGCAGCGACTCCAGGCTGAACGGCGTCCCGGCCTGCTGCAGGTAGCGCGCGTACGCCCGCAGCACCACGACCTGACGCCACTCGAGCTCCGCGGCGAGAACGAGCCTGTTGAAGCCGTCGACCTCCGCCCGGTCCTCCCAGCAGGCGACGAACCCGTCGGTCAACCGCCTCAGACCGTCGTCGTCGGCGACCGTGCGCGAGCGCGCGCGGAACCAGTAGACCCAGACCGGCTCCGGAGTGGCGAGACGGTAGGGCCGTTCGTCGATGATGTCGACGCCGTGCGAGGCGAAGACGGGGAGAACGTCGGTCAGTGCCGCAGGCTCCCGGGTGTAGAGACGCAGACGCAGCGCGTGCTCGTCGTCGACGGCGGGGTCGGGCTCCACGGTGAGCCTGACGCGGTCGTCGCCGTCGAGGAGCGCTCGCGCGGAGAGGATGTCGTCGACCGCGCTCGCAGCGCTGATGTCCTCCTTGTAGCCGGCCGGGAACGCGCCGCGAAAGTCGGCCAGCTGCGCGGTCGCGGCCGCCTTGCCGAAGCGGACCTCCATCGCCTCACCGACGGCGTCGCTCCACGAGCGCACCGCCTCCGCGATCTCGGTCTGGAGCTCGGCGGGCTCCACCTTGCCGAGCGTCTCCCCCGGCCTCGGGCGTACGACGAGATGGACCCGGGCCAGCTGTGACTCGCTCACCCAGACGCTGTAGTCGATCATCGGGTCCCCACCGACCCGGGCTGCGACCATCTTCTCGATCGTGAGCCGTGCACCGGTCGTGTAGCGGTCACGCGGCAGATAGACCAGGCACGACAGGAACCGGTCGTACGAGTCGCGACGGACGAAGAGCTGGACGTGCCGGCGCTCCTGCAGGTGGATCAGGGCCTCGGCGATCTCGGCCAGCCCATCGACCGGTGTCTGGAAGAGCTCGTCACGGGGGTAGGTCTCGAGAAGGTCGAGGATCTCCTTCGCCGCGTGGCTGTCGGCGTCATAGCCGAGGCCCGAGATCACCTGCTCCACCTTGCGGTCGAGGATCGGGATGCGGGTGATGCTCCCGGTGTAGGCCGAGGACGCGAACAGCCCGAGGAACCGTCGCTCACCCACCACCTCACCGGAGGCGTCGAACGACTTGATGCCGATGTAGTCCAGGTAGCTGTTGCGGTGCACGGTCGAGCGCGAGTTGGCCTTCGTGATGACGAGGACCGTCTTGTCGCGCGCACGCGCGCGCGAGCGCGTGGGCAGCGGGCTCCGCGAGGCCGTGTCCTTGCGCCCGCCACGCAGGATCCCGAGCCCGCTCGTCGGGACGGTCCGCAGACGCTCCTCGCCGACGTCACCCTCGAGGTCGTATTCCCGGTAGCCGAGGAAGGTGAAGTTGTCGTCGGCGAGCCAGGCGAGCAGCTGCGCCGCCTCTGCGGACTCGTCGGCCACGATCCCCGCCGGCGGGTCGGACCGGAGCTCGGCGACGATCTCCAGCGCCCGGGAGCGCATGGGAGCCCAGTCGTCGTTGACCAGCGCGACGTCCTCGAGGACGCGGCGCACACCCTCGGCGATCGCCTCGGCCGCCTCGGCCCGGCCTCGGTGGTCGATCTCGAAGTACATCCACGACTCACGGGTCGCGTGCGGCTCGCCGGTCGATCCGGCCACACGGGCCGAGACCAGCTCTCCGTCCTCGTCACGCACCACGTCGAGCTGAGGGTGGACCAGCCAGTCCACCCCGAACCCGGCCGTGGACAGGTAGGCGATGGTGGAGTCGACCAGGAAGGCCCGGTCGTCGGTCACCACCTGCAGGACCAGGCGTCCTCGCGCGTCCCACCCGTCCTCGTCGACGGTCGGCTCCCAGACGCGCAGCAACGTCTCGCCGGGCTCACGGACACGCGCCAGCTCGGCATGGCTGAGGACGGCGCCGCGCAGGGCGTCGAGCGACCGTTCCTCCCGCTCGGCAGACGGGACGTGCTGGTAGTAGGCCTCGACCAGCACCTTGGCGACGTCGGCGGACAGCTCGCCTTCCTCGACGGACAAGATCCAACTCCTTCGGGTTCACATCGTTGTGACTCTCTGCACACTACTTCCCTGCCTTCGAGAGGCCGCCTGCCATGATGGCCCGATGAAGCTGCACGAGATCTCCGAGTACCCCGGCGCCACCCCCGACCAGGTCTTCGCGATCATCCGCGACGACGAGTTCCGCGCGCAGGTCTGCGAGAAGATCCACGCCCTGGCGTACGAGGTGACGGTGGACGACGACGGCGATCAGGTCCGGGTCCGCATCGATCGGACCATGCCGGCGGAGATGCCCGACTTCGTCAAGAAGCTGACCGGCGAGACGGTCGAGGTGCGCCAGGTCGAGGAGTGGGGACCCCCCGCTGCCGACGGCGCCCGTCGCGGGACGGTCCGTCTCACGATCAAGGGCCAGCCGGCGACGATGAACGGGACCACGGCCATCCGGGCGACCCCCGACGGGTCGGAGCTCGTCGTGGAGGGCGACGTCAAGGTCGCGATCCCGCTGATCGGCCGCAGGATCGAGCCCGAGGTCGCGAAGGCCATCACGGCGGCCCTGCGCGTGGAGTCCTCGCAGGGCCGGGCGAGGATCGCCGCCGAGGCCTGACCCGCGGTCGCGCGTCACCGGTCTCTCAGACACCGATCCACGCGGCGATCGCCGCGGCCCCGGCGCGCTGAAGCAGAGCGGGCGCCTCGGCGATGCAGCGTTCGAGGTCGGCCTCGAGCTCCTGGAGCGCGTGGACGCCCGCGAATCCTGCCTGCCGAGCCTGCGTCTCGGACAGCGTCGTCCGACCGCAGACCACGACCACGGGAACGCCCTGGCGCGCAGCCCTCGCCGCCACGACGGCGGGGGCCTTGCCGCGCAGCGTCTGCTCGTCGAACGACCCCTCCCCCGTGACGACGAGGTCGGCACCGGCCAGAGCGGCGTCGAGACCCACGAGGTCGAGGACGAGCTCCGCCCCCGAGCGGGTCTCCGCACCCAGGACCGACAGCGCGGCGAAGCCCACACCACCCGCGGCGCCCGCGCCGGGCACCTGGCGCAGGTCCCGTCCCGTGACCGATGCCACGACGTCGGCCCACCGGGAGAGGCCCCGGTCGAGCACCTCGATCTGCCCCGGGCGCGCGCCCTTCTGCGGCGCGTAGACGGCGGCAGCACCGTGCGGGCCGGTCAGCGGGTTGTCGACGTCGCAGGCGACCACGAGGGTGGTCCCGCCGAGCCGGAGGCCGTCGAGATCGACCGACGCCACCTCGGCCAATCCGACCCCACCCTCGGGCACGAGGGCCCCCTCGCTGTCGAGCAGGCGCGCACCGAGCGCACTGAGCATCCCCGCGCCGCCGTCGGTGGAGGCGCTGCCGCCGATGCCGACGACGACCTGGGACGCGCCGTCGGCGATCGCCGCCGCGACGGCCTCGCCGAGGCCACGCGAGCTCGCCGTCATCGGCGCGGGCGGGCCGTCGAGGCGCACCAGCCCGCAGGCGTCGGCCATCTCGACCACCGCCTGGTCGCCCCGACGCGCGATCGTGGTCGACACCGGCGTGCCGGTCGGGCCCGCGACGGTCACCGGCACGGGCCGCCAGCCGCTTGCCAGCGCGGCCGCCACGGTCCCGTCGCCGCCATCGGCAACGGGCAGCTCGACGACCTCCACGTCCGACCGTCGCATCCCCCGTGCCAGTGCTGCCGCGACACCGGCCGCGTCGAGCGAGCCCTTGAACTTGTCGGGTGCGACGACGACCCGTGTCACAGGTACGGCTCGACGAGCTCGACGTAGCGGCGCACCGTCGTCGCGACGACCTCGTCACCGTCGGCGGCCCAGACGTCGGCGTTGAAGATCTCCACCTCCACGTCTCCGGCGTAGCCGGCAGCGGCGACGGCCCGCGTGAACGCCGCGAAGTCGACGTGTCCGTCGCCCATCATCCCGCGCCCCAGGAGGTTGTCGGCCGGGACCGGGGTGATCCAGTCGCACACCTGATAGGCGACGATCCGATCCCCGGCGCGCTCGATCTGCTCGGTGACGCCGGGCTCCCACCAGAGGTGGTAGGTGTCGACGACGACACCGACCTGCTCCACCGGGTGCTCCTCGGCGATGTCGAGCGCCTGGCGCAGCGACGAGACCACTCCGCGGTCGGCCGCGAAGATCGGGTTCATCGGCTCGATGCCGAGCCGGACGCCGCGCTCCCCCGCGTACGGCGCCAGCCGGGCGATCGCCTCGGTCGCCCTCTCCCGCGCGCCGGCGAGGTCCTTGCTGCCCTCGGGCAGCCCTCCCGGCACGAGGACGAGGGTCGGGGCTCCCAGTGCGGCTGCCTCGTCGACTGCGGCCACGTTGTCGGCGTGCGCGGTCTCGCGCGCCTGCGGCTCCTCGGCGGTGAAGAAGCCCCCGCGGCACAGCGACGACACCCGCAAGCCGCTGTCGGCGACCCAGCGGGCGACGGTCGCGAGCCCGACGTCGGCCACCGGCTCCCGCCACAGCCCGACGGCGCCGAGGCCGGCGGACCGGGCCCCGTCCAGAGCCTCACGCACGGACCACTGCGCCGTCGTGCGCTGGTTGAGGGACAGCCGCGCGAGCCGCGGGTCTCCTGGAGCCGGGGTGTCGAACCGCGCGGCCCGCCCGCTCGGTACGTCGAGGAACGCCGTCATCGACGAGCTCCGGCGGTCTCGAGCAGCAGGTTGAGGCGGTACGCGGCGAGGTCGGGGTCGGGGAGCAGCCGGGCCTCGTTGGCCAGCGCGAACACCTCAGCGAGATGGACGACGCTGCGGGCCGACTGCAGGCCGGAGACCATCGAGAACCCGGGCTGGTGACCCGAGAGCCACGCCAGGAACGCGATCCCCGTCTTGTAGTAGTACGTCGGGTTGCTGAAGAGGTGCCGTGACAGCGCGAGCGTCGAGGCCATCTCGGCGTCGTACGTCGCGAGGTCGCCGTCGTCGAGGGCGCTCAAAGCCGCGGACGCCGCCGGCGCGACGGCCGCGAAGGCGCCAAGGAGGGCGTCGGAGTGGTGGGTTCCGTCACCGCGGATCAGCTCGGGGTAGTGGAAGTCGTCACCGGTGTAGAGGCGCACTCCCTCCGGGAGCGCCGACCTCAGCGCGACCTCGTGGTCGGCGGACAGGAGCGACACCTTGACTCCGTCGATGCGATCGGCGTGGTCGGTGACGAGCTGCACGAACGTCGCCGTCGCCGCGTCGACGTCGCTCGATCCCCAGTATCCGGCGAGCTGCGGGTCGAACGCCTCACCGAGCCAGTGCAGGATCACCGGTCCGCCGACCTGACGAAGCACGACGTCGTACACGGTCAGGTAGTCCTCGGGCGAGCGCGCGACCGCGGCCAGCTGGCGCGAGGCCATGACGATCACCTGTGACCCGGCCCCCTCGATGGCCGCGACCTGCTCCAGATAGGCATCGGTGACCTCGCCGAGCGTCCGGAGGACGCTGCGGTGGTCGGTGCCGGCCCCGGAGGCGATCCGCGCACCGGCCTCGTGCGCCTGCTCAGCGCTGCGGGTGACCAGCTCGACGACCGCCGGCCAGTCGAGTCCCATGTTGCGCTGCGCGGTGTCCATCGCCTCGGCGACACCCATCCCGAACCGGAAGAGGTGCCGCCGGAACGCGAGCGTGGACTCCCAGTCGATCGCGGCGGGGGCCCCCGGGACGTTGTCGCCGTACGGGTCGGCGACGACGTGCGCCGCTGCGAAGACCGCGCGGCTGCGGTACGGCGCCGGGTGCTCCGGCCACGCCCGCGGCGCCCGGAGCTCGACCCCCTGCCAGCTGCCGTCGGCCCGCGGGAGAGCCACGGTGTCGCGTGTGGCCGTCATGCGATCGCCGCGACGTCGACCGTACGACCTGCCTGCGACGACTCGAGGGCCGCGTCGACGAGCTGAAGCCCGCGGACGCCCGACCACAGGTCGTGGCGGTGCGGACGTCCCGCGTGCCAGTCCAGGAGGAACTCCTCCCACTGCGCGCGGAAGCCGTTCGCGAACTCCTCGTTGTCGGGCACGTCGGCCCACTGGTCACGGAAGACCTCGTCGGTGGGGAGGTCGGGGTTCCACACCGGCTTCGGCGTCTGCACCCGCGACTGCACCTTGCAGCCGAACAGCCCGGCGACAGCCGAGCCGTCGGTGCCGTCGACCTGGAACTCCACGAGCTCGTCTCGGTGCACGCGGACCGCCCACGAGGAGTTGATCTGGGCGATGATCCCGCCCTCGAGCTCGAAGATCCCGTACGCCGCGTCGTCCGCGGTCGCCTCGTACGGCTCGCCCTTCTCGTCCCACCGCTGCGGGATGTGCGTGACGGCCCGCGTGGTCACCGAGCGGACGCGTCCGAGGATGTTCTCGAGCACGTAGTTCCAGTGGCAGTACATGTCGAGGACCATGCCGCCGCCGTCCTCGGCCCGGTAGTTCCAGCTCGGCCGCTGCGCCGCGATCATGTCGCCCTCGAACACCCAGTAGCCGAACTCCCCGCGGACCGACAGGATCCGACCGAAGTAGCCCGCGTCGACCAGTCGCCGGAGCTTGAGCAGGCCCGGCAGATAGAGCTTGTCGTGGACGACACCGTTCAGGACCCCGGCGGCGTCGGCGGCGCGGGCGATCTCGACCCCTTCGCCCACCGTCTGCGCGATCGGCTTCTCGGTGTAGATCGCCTTGCCGGCCGTGATCGCCTTCAGCAGCGACTTCTTGCGCTCCGACGTGACGAGCGCGTCGAAGTAGATCGGGGCACTCTGGTCGGCCAGCGCCTCGTCGACGTCCACCGTCCACTCCGCGATGCCGTGCCGGTCCGCCAGCTCGGCGAGCTTGTCGGCGCTGCGGCCGACGAGGACCGGCTCGACCTGGAGACGGCCGCCGTCGGGCAGCTCGACGCCGCCCTCATCCCGGATCGAGAGGATCGACCGGAGGAGGTGCTGCCGATATCCCATCCGGCCGGTGACGCCGTTCATGATGATGCGGACGTTCTGCGATGCCATCGGCTTCACCTGTTCCTGGAGGGATTCGTGGTCGGGACGGACGCCGCCGGAGCAGGATCGCTCGGTCGTCCGCCGAGGTAGAGCGCGCTCAGCTGCGGATCCGCGAGCAGCTCCGGCGCAGGTCCCGAGATGTGGACCCGGCCGAGGTCGAGCACGCAGCCGACGTCGGCCGTCTCGAGCGCACGGCGAGCGTTCTGCTCGACGAGGAGGACAGCGATCCCCGCGTCGCGCATGCGCGCCACCTGGTCGAACACGGTGGCGGTCGTCTTGGGGTCGAGACCCATCGACGGCTCGTCGAGCAGCACCACCTTCGGGCTCACCATCAGTGAGCGCGCGAACTCGACCTGCTTCTGTTGCCCGCCCGAGAGCAGGCCGGCGAGCTGCTTCCAGCGCTCACCGACGATTGGGAAGAGCGACCGGACGAAGGCGACGCGCTCGGCGACCGTGGCCTTGTCGCGCACGGTGAACGCGCCCAGCATGACGTTCTCCTCGACCGTCATCTCCCGGAACACGCTGTGCCCCTGGAGGACGTGCGCCAGACCGGAGGCCAGCATCTGCTGCGGACCTCTGCCGGTGACGTCCTCGCCGTCGACGACGATCGAGCCCGACCTCGGCGCGAGCAGACCGCTCGCGACCTTGAGCACGGTCGACTTGCCGGCACCGTTGGGGCCGACCAGGCACACCACCGAACCGGCGGGCACCTTCACGGTGAGGCCGCGGAGGACGAGCGCTGCTCGCCCGTACCCGGCCTCGATGTCATGGAGCTCCAGCAGGTAGTCAGACACCGAGATACGCCTCCAGCACACGAGGATCGGACTGGATCTGGGAGGGAGGTCCCTCAGCGATCGGCCGACCGCGGTCGAACACGATGACGTGGTCGCTCAGGCTCATCACCATCTCCATGTTGTGCTCGACGACGACGAACGTCCGCCCCTCCGCGTTGAGCTCGCGGATGAGGGTGCCGATCCGGCCGATCAGCGCCGGGTTCACCCCGCCCGCCGGCTCGTCGAGCATGATCAGGTCCGGCTCGGCCATCAGGACGCCGGCGAGCTCGAGGAGCTTCTGCTGGCCGTACGAGACGTCGGCGGCCTCGGAGTGCTCGAGGTGGTCGATGCCGACCCGCCGCAACCAGTGCCGGGCCCGCTCGATCTCGTCGGTGTCGCGCGCGCCCTTGAGCAACGAGCGGAGCCCGTGGGTGCGGTGGGCGACGAGGACGTTCTCGAGAACGGTCATGCGGGGGAAGATCCGGCACAGCTGGAAGCTGCGTCCGATCCCGGCGCGGGCGATCCGGTGCGGCGAACGGCCGGTGACGTCGCTCCCGTGATAGGTCACCGCCCCCGAGTCCGGTCGGATCATGCCCGTGACGCAGTTGAAGAACGTCGTCTTGCCCGACCCGTTGGGACCGATCAGGGCGTTCACCTTGCCCTCGTGGAACGTGACGGTGGCGTCGTCGACGGCCTTGACGCCTCCGAACGCCTTGCTGAGCGAGACCGTGGCGAGGCTCTCGCGGGGAGGTGCGGCAGTCGTGGTCATCGCGTCGCCTTCTCTCGGGGGTGCGGTCGCTCGTCGTCGTCCCGCTCGAGCAGCTCCGCGGCGGTCATCTCCCGGATCGAGCTGCGCTCCGGCGTGAAGCGGTCGACGAGCTTCATGCCGGCGGGGATGATCCCGTCGGGCATGAAGAGGACCACGACGGCCAGGAGGAGCCCCGTGGCGACGAGGTGGAACTGCGTGTCCCCGAACTCGAGCTTGAAGTACTCCAGCGCGGTGCCGACGATGAGCGCCCCGAGGAGCGGGCCGTACAGCTGACGGACGCCGCCGAGCAGCGCCATGAGCACCATGTACGAGCCGATCAGGATCGAGAACTGGAACACCGGGTCGAGGTCGCCGAACCACAGCGCGTACATGCCGCCCCCAAGCGCGGTGAAGAACGCCGACACGACGTAGACGACGAGCTTGTAGGCGTAGGTCGGGACGCCGAGCGCCTCCGCCTTGTCCTCGTCCTCGCGGATCGCCTTCAGGCCCATGCCGAACCGGCTGCGGTCGATCAGCCACCAGGCGAGGAGCGTGACCGCGAGGAGCGCCACGAAGAGATAGAAAAACGTCTCGTGGTGCTCCGGCCGGAGCATGTCGGGGAACGGCCGCGGGACCACGAGGCCGTTGGAGCCACCGGTCAGCGAGCTCCAGCTCTGGAAGACCAGGAGCATGATCAGCACGAGCGCGATCGACACGATCACGAACGACGCGCCCCGCACCCGCAGCGCTGCCCAGCCGACCGGGACGGCGAAGAGAGCGACTCCGACCCCGGCCAGCGCCCACGCGACGAAGCTCGGCATCTCGAGCCGGGTGATCAGCAGTGCCGTTCCGTACGCGCCGAGCCCGAAGAACGCGGCGTGGCCGAGCGAGATGTAGCCGGTGAAGCCACCGACGAAGTTCCAGGAGGTCGAGAGGACCGCATAGCTGAGCACGACGATGCCGGCCGACAGGATGTAGGGGTTGGCCGCCCATCCCGGGAAGGTCAGCAGCGCCGTGGCGCACGCGGCGAACGCGAGGGCCTTGGCGACGAGGGTCCGAGAAACACGGGCCCGAGAAGCGTCGGCCTTAGAAGCGCTGGGCTTAGAAACGCTGGGCAAGACGACCTCCGAAGAATCCTTGCGGACGCAGCATCAGCGTGGCGAAGAGTGCCACGTAGAAGATGGTCTGCGCCCACGTCGTGCCCATCGGGATCTGCAGCAGGCTCTGGCCGATCCCGAGCACCATCGCGGCGATCGCGGCCCCGGGGATGCTCCCCAGCCCGCCGACCACGATGATCGCCATCAGCGGGCCGATCCAGTGCCAGTGCAACGACGGGTAGATGGTGGCGTCGAGCGACAGCGCCGTGCCGCCGATCGCCGCCGTGGCCAGACCGAGGCCGAAGCCGTAGCCGGCGACCCGGTCGGTCTTGATGCCGACCAGCTGGGCGGCGTCCCTGTGCTGGATGGTCGCGCGCAGCGACTGGCCGAAGCGGGTGTGCTTCATGATCACGTACAGCGCGGCGAGCGAGGCGACGGCGAGCCCGAACGTGATCAGCTTGACGACCGCGAAGCGGGCACCGAAGAGCTCGAGGCTCGCACCGCTGTAGTCGAGCTGGATCCGGCGCTGGGTGCCCGAGAACGCGAACCCGAGCAGGCCCTCGATCGTGAGGGCGATCGCGAACGTCAGGAGGACCGACATCATCGTGAGCGTGACCGGGCGGAGCCGGGCCACGAGCAGCCGCTGCATGAGCACGCCGACACCGAAGAACAGCGGGACGGTGATGAAGAGGGAGAACAGCGGGTCGATGCCGGTCTCCCGGTGGAAGTACCACGCGAGGTAGGCGGCGAGGATGAGGAACGCCGAGTGCGCGATCATCACCACACGCATGATCCCGAAGTAGAGCGTGAGCCCGGCCGCCAGGAGGGCGTAGAGCCCTCCCAGCAGCACACCGAGCACCAGGCTCTGGAAGATGAGGGCGCCATCCATCAGGACGTCACCAGGCCGGCTTCGGGAAGACGATGTCGGCTTCCTTGACGTCCTCGGGGAGGACGATCTTGATCTGGCCGTCGACGTACTGCTGGATCATGTGGGCGCCCTGGGGCCTGCCCGCCTCGTCCCAGCTCAACGGTCCGACCACCGTGTCGACCTCGTTGTCACGGAGCCAGTCGATGAGCTCTTTCTGGCAGTCGCCCTGCTCCGCGCAGCCGACCGCCTCGACGGCGGCAGCCACGACCTGGCCGGTGGTGTAGGCGTTGGCCTCGTCCTCGCCGGGCGGGGTGCCGTTGCGCTCGGTGTAGCTCGCGACGAACTCCTTGTTGGTGGGGATCGCCGCCTGCTCCGTGTAGCCGGTGGGCGACAGGATGCCCTCCGTCTTCGCACCGATCGCCTCGGGGAACTCGGGATTCGTCGGCGCGGTCGAGAACGCGGCCAGCTTGGGCTGGTAGTCGAGCTGCTGCAGGGCCACGATCAGGTTGACCGCGTCCTGGTACTGCGTGCCCCCGACGACCATGTCGGCGTTGGAGCTCTCGATCTTGGCCGCGATGCTGCTGAAGTCGGTGGTGTTCGGCGGATACTTCTCGTCGACGACGGTCTTGACGCCCGCGGCCTCCATCTTGTCCTTGAGGCCGTACGCGGTGCCCATCGCGAAGGGGTCGTCCATCGCCGCGTACGCCGCGGTCTTGGGCCGCTTGTCCGCCGGCAGGGCCTCGATCCACTCCGCCAGGTAGTTGTAGTGGTCGTCCGCGACGGCAGGGGCCGCGTAGAAGAGGTTGTCGAATCCCTGCTCGAACACCTCGGGCGCCGCGCCGGCGGGCTCGACGAACAGCATCCCGTACTCGTCGGCGACGCGGGCCGCGGGCACGACCAGGCGGGTGGAGAACGGACCGAACACGAGGTCGACCTCGTCCTGCGCGATCAGGGACTCGTAGTCCGCGACGACGCGGTCGGCATTCGACTGGTCATCGAGGATCTTGAGTTCGACCTTGCGCCCGAGGAGTCCACCGGCGTCGTTGACGTCGGCGGCCCAGGCCTCGTACCCGCGCTGGACGCCCTTGCCGGGCTCGGCGAAGTCACCGGTGAGAGGGAGCGAGACGCCGATGGTGATCGGGCCGTCCTCGTCGCCGCCGGAGTCTCCATCCCCGCCGCAGGCCGTGAGCGCGAGGGTCGCGGCGCCGAGCAAGGCGCCGATTCGGATGATGCTCGTTGTCTTCGTCGACATTGACGCTCCTACGATTCGAGGTCCGCGTGTCCGGGGGGCCGCTGTAAGCGCTTTCGTAAGCGCTTTCGTAGGATAGACATGGGTGAACGCGTGTGGCAAGAGTCACAGCACTGGTCGTTTCTGAGGGGGACATCCGGATGGCGAGAGTTCGATCCGCGCCGCGGCTCGTCGACGTGGCAGAGCGCGCGGGAGTGTCGCTCGCGACCGCCTCGCGGGCACTGGCCGGCCGCGAGGGCGTGAGTCCGGGCGTGGCCGAGCGGGTCCACCAGGTCGCCGACGCCCTCGGGTACGTCGTCAACGCTCACGCACGCTCCCTCGCGGGCGGGTCGGCGTCGGTGGTCGGGCTGATCGTGCACCAGATCGACGACCCGTACTTCTCCGAGATCGCCGCAGGCGTCATCTCGGTGGCCTACGACAAGGGCATCACGGTCCAGATCTGCCACTCCGCACGCGACCCGGAGAACGAGCTCCGCCAGATCCGCAGCCTGATCGCGAACAACGTGCGGGCCATCATCGTCGCCGGTTCCGGCTACGTCGGTGACGGAGTCGAGGCCGCCGCCGAGCGCGAGCTTGCCGCCTTCCAAGCCAATGGCGGCCGTGTCGCCGTGATCGGCCGGCACGCCCTGCGCGCCGACGCCGTGCTCCCCGACAACGAGGACGCGGGGGCCGCACTCGCCGAGCACCTGGTCGGCCTGGGGCACCGCCGGATCGCGATCGCCGCCGGCACCGTGAACCTCACCACCGTGGTGGACCGCCTCGCGGGGATCGAGCGCGCCCTCGCCGGGAACGGCATCGAGCTCGACGACCTTCCACTGGTCGAGGCCGAGTTCACCCGTGACGGAGGCGCGTACGCCGCCGAGCAGATCGTCACGCAGCACCCTGAGACAACCGCGGTCATCGCCCTCAACGACGCGATGGCCATCGGGGTCCTCGCCGTCCTGCGCACCCGCGGCGTCACCGTACCGTCGGAGATGTCGGTGGCCGGGTTCGACGACGTCTCGGTCGCGGCCGACCTCGCCCCGAGCCTGACGACGGTACGCCTGCCGATGACCGACATGGGAGCAGCGGCGCTCGAGATGGCGCTCAAGGATCCGTCGTCACGCCCTCGACGTCGCCACACCGGCCACGAGCTGATGGTCCGGAGCTCGACCGGTCCGGCGCGGGCATGACGGGAGGGCGGCGGGTCGACCGCCGCCCTCCCGGTCACGTCACCGCTCGACGCGACGGAACTGCTGGTTCACCTCCAGCTTCGTCAGGGAGCTGTCGAGGAACATGAGGCTGTCCATGCGGCAGTTGCACGGATTCCGCTCGGAGCCGTCCTGCGGGAAGCTGCCACCGATCTTGATGCCGCGGGGGTTGGTCGCCGACGTCGTCTCCTCCCCCGGTGCGCTGTTGCCCCAGGGATCGTCGGTCCGGGTGTAGAAGCCCGGGATCGGCCTGCCGTTCTTGTAGAGCGCCATCGTGCCGTTGGCGTAGTCGAACGTCGCGGCGAGGTGGACCCACTCACCCTGCGGGAGCAGGGTGCGCCAGTCCTCCGACGCGGCGAACGTCTGCGACGCCCCGGTGTCGACGCGGCGTCCGAGGGCGACGAGCCGGAGCTCGCCTCCGACGTCGATAAGCTCGAGGAGGGCACGGACGCCGTGGCCGTCGGAGTTCCCGGCCAGCACGCCGGCCAGCCCGACGGCGTTGTACCGGTCGTCCGGGGCGGGGGTGTTGGTGTTGAGCGACGGGTTCTCGCCGGTCATCTTGAACCAGCCCATCACCGTGGTTCCCTTGACTCCGTTGAAGCGCGACAAGGACTCCACACCGTCGGCGTCGTCGTCGTACACGCCCGCCTTCCACGCCAGCCGACCGGTCACGGGATCGGCGTTGCGGATCTGGAGCGAGCGCCTGCTGCCCCGGAACGCGCCGTCCTTGACCCTCATGTCGGAGCCGCCGTTGATCAGGTCGATGTCCGTGCCGGACGGACCACGGTCACGCTCGACGTCTCCGCGAGGGCGCTCGAAGTCGTAGTGCGAGACGAGGTACGGCGACAAGGCCGGGTGCACGTCACGATCGCGCGTGATCTTCTTGGTCCCGACGATCTTCCAGATCTTGCCGTTCGCCTTGGCGAGCAGATAGAGCTCGTCGTCGCCGTCACGACCGAGCCGCAGGTCGACACGACGGTCGCCCGCCAGCACCGGCGTCGTCACCTCGTTGCCACGCTCGTCGAACAGCGTGAGCTCGTGGATCTGGGCCGACGGCTTGCCACGCCGCATCTCGCGGTTCTCGGTGTACATCACCCGACCGTCCACGAGGTCGGCGAAGAGGTACTTGTCCCGCAGCTTGGGGACGTCCCCGCCTCGATAGACGAAGCCGCCGCTCACGGCGTGTCCGACGTCGGCACCGCACGGGAAGCCCGGCGGCGGGTTGTGGTCGTACTGAGCGACCGGGTAGGTGTAGCCGTTCTCGGCGTCGTCCTCCGGCAGCGGGTAGAGGTTGCAGCGGTCGGCCTCGTCGAACAGGAACGATCCCTCGCGCTCGCTCCAGCCCGCGTTGTCACCGGCGCGGAGATCGTAGATCGCCTCGACGTCCTTCTCGCCGATGTGGCCGAGGAGCAGCCGATGCCGGCCACCGGTATCCCAGCTGAACCGGTGCGGGTCGCGGAAGCCGTACGCCCAGATCTCGCCGATCGCGCCCGGGGTCCCGACGAACGGGTTGCTGGGCGGGATGCCGTACTTCCCGTTGTCGCTGTCGGAGCCCTCGGGATCGATCCGCAGCAGCTTGCCCTGGGGTGTCGCCAGTCGCTGCGGCTCGTCGCCGTTGACGCCGACGCCTCCGTCGCCGGCCGCGACGTACAGCAAGCCGTAGTCCTCGTCACCGCGTTCGGCGGTCGGGTTGAACTCGATCTGCTGGATCCCGTGGATCCGGGTCGCGAAGCCGAGACGCAACACCTCGCGGTGCGTGCCGCTGAAGGTGCGCGCCTTGGGATCCGCGGCCGTCCACTCCGTGATGACCCCGTGGAAGGCGGTGTTGGGCTGAGGCGTCAGGTCCGGCGTCTTGGTGGTGAGCGCACCGAACGCCTCGGTGTGGACGGTGTAGAACTTCCCGTTCTTGCGGAACTCGGGGTGGTAGGTGACGAAGCCGAACCCGCTGCCCATGCCCGCACCGGAGAAGAAGTCAGGGCCGACCTCCGCCTTGACGTCGAGGTACGGCGTCGGCGGGCCGACCGTGCCACGCTTCCCCCTGCCGCGCGTGAGGTGGTAGAGCGTGCCGTTGAGATCGGGGACGGAGAGGCGCCGAGAGCCGTCGGGGATCTCGCCGAGGTAGTTGATGCGCGCGTGCCGCATGAGGCGAGGGTCGGTCGGGGCGGGCGTCGGCTCCGACTTGGGGAACTGGGCCACCTCCTTGACCACCAGGCCGAAGTCGGCCATGACCGGCTCAGGGAGGGGGTCGGTGAGAGGTGCAGGAGGCGCGGGATCTGCCGCGCCCGCGGCTGTCGTGGTCGTGGTCATCGTCGCTGCGACCAGTGCGGCCGCGGCGAGGAGACTCCACCTTCGCTGGGTCATTCCATCCACCGTCCGTGTCGTCAGAGGGTTTCTCGGACAGCCCGAGAGCCGGCGGCAGGAATGTGCGTCCTGACGGCCCGGATCCCCGAGAGACGTGCTGGAAGCGCTTTCGTAAACGCTTTCGTGAACGGTAGGCGTATGACGTACATCACGTCAAGATAGGTCTCCGGCTGACCCCAGGCGCCCGAAAGCGGGCCTTGACGGAGGACGGCGGCGAGGAGGATCGTTCGGTCCCTGGCGCTCCTGGAAGCGCTTGCGCCGCCCGCTGCGCCGCGGGAGGCTCCGCCGCGTCGAGGGAGATGTCATGAGGATCAGAACTGTCCTGGCGGGCGCCGCCGCCCTGCTCGTGGGTGCCACCGTGCTCGCTGCCTGGCCCTCGACCGCCGACCGGGGCGGGCCACGCTGGGCGGTCGACGACGACAGCCGCGCCGACTACGGCGTCTGTCGCGGCACCGATCCCGGGTGCTACCACGACTGGGAGACCGCCTTCAAGACCGATGGCGTCGACCGGGTGCTCGTCTACAGCGCCACCGGCGTCTCACGGCACGCACACCTCGGCCCTCGCCTCGCCCCCGGGATGAACCCACCGCTGACCGACGCCCACGTCGCCCAGCAGGCGATGCGCCGCTGGGGTACGGAGCACGGTCTGAGCGTCGACTGGACCGAGGACGTGCTCCAGCTCGACTCCCCCGGCAAGCTGCTCCGCTACGACGCTGTCGTGTTCCTCAGCAACTCGCGCGACATCCTCGACGACGCGGCGCAGACCTCCCTGATGCAGTACGTGCGTGCCGGAGGCGGGTTCGTCGCGGTGCACAACACTCTGGGCGCCGAGTACCACTGGCCGTACTTCCAGGGCCTTCTCGGCGGCGCCGCCTTCTATGACCACGGGCCGTCACGCAACGGCCACGTCGAGAAGACGAGCCGTCGCGACGTCTCCGTCGCCGACCTCCCGAAGCGGTTCGTGCTCAAGGACGAGTTCTACAACCTCGTGCCCTTCCCGACGGGGGTCCGCATCCTCGCCGAGGTCGACCCCGACACGCTCGAGGGCGGCGGGAAGGGCTTCAACGGGCACCCGGGGCATCCCGACCAGCACCCGGTCACGTGGTGCCAGTACTACGACGGGGGACGCGCCTGGGTGACCTCGCTCGGCCACGAGGTCGCGCTCTGGCGTGACGGTGACGGCAATGGGGACGCCGACGAGCAGGCACGCCTGTTCAAGAGCCACGTCGTCAACGGGCTGCTCAGCACGATGGGCAAGAAGGCGTTCTGCCGGGCGTGATGGACGTCAGGCGCCGATCTGCTCCAGCACGGCGTCGAGCTCCTGCGTTGCATACCACGCCAATTCGTCGCCGACGTGGATCGCGGCGACGTCGCGCAGCGCGACCGGACCGGTCACCTCGCCGTCAGGCCCGGCAGCGGCCTGCATCGCGATCACGAGCACCGACCCCCAGCGCTCCTCCGCGATCTCACCGGCCACCGCCATCGCGTCGTACTCGTCCTGCTCGTCGTCGCTGGCAGCCACCACGCAGGCGTACGCGTCGCCAGGGAGCTCGCCGGTGTCGGCGAGGGACCGCAGGTCCGCAGCCCGAACGGCGAGATAGGCCCGCCGAGTCACGCGGAGCCCTCGCCGGGGCTGGCCGCACGGTCACGACGCCCGGGTGCGCCGCCTCGCGGTGCGCGCACGCGGGTAGGGCTGGCGGTCTCGACCAGCTCGGCGAGGGCGTCCTCGACGCACTGTCCGAGGACGTCGGGCTCGGCCACCGCTGCGCGGTCGGCCACCATCCCGTAGTAGACGCCGCCGGCGTAGGACGTCACCCCGATCGACAGCGTCCGACCCGGGATCAGGGGGATCCCCGGATAGGTCTGGACGATCGGGGATCCGGCGATGAACATCTGCTCCTGGGGCCCGGGCACGTTGGTGACGACCAGGTCGTACGGGTGGTGGTCCTGCGTCTCCGCGACACGCGCACCGACCGCGTGGAAGGTCGTCGGGGCGAAGCCCGGGAGCTCCGCCAGCGTGTTCGCAGCGACCGCCACGCCGGTCTCCCTGTGCGCCTTGAGCGCGTACGAGACCTGGTGCAGGCGGACGACAGGGTTGGTCTCGCCGACGGGCAGCGACACCAGGTGACCGCGGACGGTGGAACCGTACGAGGTGGGAGCGCCGTCCGGGGCGGCGACCGACATCGGGACCATCGCCCGGAGTCGCGTGCTGTCGCTGACCGGCATGGCCTGGTTGAGCATCCATCCACGGATGCCGCCGGCGATCGTGCTCAGCATGACGTCGTTGACCGTGCCGCCGTGCGCGTCGCGGACCAGGCGGTAGTCGTCGAGCCGCGTGCTCACGGTGACGTAGCGGCGGTGTTGGCTGAGCCGTCGGTTGAACGGCCCTGCGGCGTCCGCGGCGACCGGACCGACGACCGGCAGCGTCTGCACGACCTTGCCGACCGCGGACTGGAGGCGGTCGAACCCCGCCGTGACACGGCTCGCGGCGCGCCGAGGACTCAGCGCGGTGTCAATGACCGACCTCGCGACCAGCGACATGCTGCCTGGACCGGCACGGGGGACCCAACCGTCGGGTGGCACGTCACGGTCGCGGGGGGTCTCGTCGAGCAGCACCTGAGCGAGGTCCACCGTCACGGACCCGTCGACCAGCGCCTGGTGCGACTTGATCAGCACCGCGACTCGGCCGTCCTCGAGGCCCTCGATGACGTAGGCCTCCCACAGGGGTCGCGACACGTCGAGACGCCGTGCGATCAACCGGCTGACGAGCTCGCGCAGGGCGGCACTCGTGCCCGGGGCGGGGAGGCCGGAGCGTCGCACGTGGTAGGTCAGGTCGAACGCTTCGTCGTCCACCCACACCGGCGGCCCCACATGACCCGGGACGGTCGCCACCCGTTGTCGGTAGCGAGGGACCAGGCCGATGCGTTCGTTGACGACCCGCACGAGCGTGTCGTAGTCGAAGGTGCGCTCGCCCGGCTCGATCACCGCAAGCGTCATCACCTGGCGCGGCGTCGTGGAGGTCTCCTCGTCGAGGAACGCCGCATCGAGGGCATCGAGACGTCGGGGCACGAGTAGAGGTTACGCCAGTTCGGGGCGGCGGGCGGCGATGCCACCGCTCAATGTGGACAACGCCGTCCGGAACGCTGACTCCGGCGCTCCCTCGACCGGCGTGTAGCCGTGCACGAGACAGCGGTCGATCGCCACCGGGTCGTCTGGGAGGAAGGTGGAGGGTCGCAACGCCGTGAAGCGCTCGACCGCGTCGGCGACCTCGCGAGCACTCCAGCCGAGCGTGGCACGCATCCGGTTGACGACGATCTCCGGCTCGATCTTGAACCGTGTGCGGATGTCGAGAACCGCCCGGGACAGCCGTGCCAGACCCACCGGATCGGGGTTGCCCACGACGAGCACACGGTCGGCGACCACGAGCGTGTGCCGGGTGACGGCCGTCCGCCGCGGTGCGGCCGAGTCGAACGCCTGCTCCTCGACGTCGTCCACCGCGAACCCGAGGTCGACGACCACCTCGTCGGCGAGCTCCCGTGCGGTCTCGAGCACCGCCTCGTACGCCGCGGCCCGCAGGCTCGGCCACCGGTCAGCGCGTGGCAGGCCGGTGAGGACGGCCAGGTCGGGACCGATCCAGCGCAGAGATGCGGTCAGGGCAGCCGGGGTGAGCGTGCCCGCGTTGGCCTCGCGCGTGGACGCGAGCAGACCGCTCACCTCGTCGAGCAGTGCGAGCGCCACGGCCTGCGTGCCGCCGTCGACGTCGGCGTCGACCAGCACCGTCCGTCTCCCCGTGGCGGCCATCTCCGCGGCGAGCCCGCGAGCGACCGTGCTCCGCCCCGGCGAACCCGCCGGTCCCCACACGGCCGTCACGACGCCGTCGCGAGGGACACCGGCTGCGGGTCGGATCGCGTCGTCCCGCCGTGACGGTGCGGGCCGGAGCCCGTGCTCGGCACCCGGGGTGCGCGCTGTCGACGCGAGGTGCGCGACCTTCGAGAGACGCGTCCACGGCAGCACGGAGTCGATGCCGAGTGCGGCGGCACGACGCTCGGCGTCGGGACTCGAGGCTGCGTCGTCGACGACCGCGACCACGAGGACGTCGGTGCCCGTGACGCGGCGGACGGCATCGGCGTCCAACCCGGCGAGGCCGAGGGACACGAGCGCGACACCGACCGCACCGCTCGCCGCGGTCGCCACGGCGTCGGCCACGTCCACGCAGCGGCGTACGACCTCGATCCCGTCCGCCTCGACGGCAGCGGCCACCAGGTCGGCCTCCCAGGGTTCGCCACCCGCGGCGATCAGGACGGGAACGCTCACGCGGACGGCCCCATCCGCCGTACGAGGGTGGCGCTCCCTCCCGCGAGCGCCGCCAGCGCCCGCGGGAGCACCTCGCCGCGTTCGTCCTCGACGAGGACGACCACGCTCCGCACCGAACCCTCGCCGAAGGCGCTGCCGTCACCGTGCACCGCGACTACCGCGACGTCGTCGATGACGCGGCGGGCGGCCTCCGACCTCGTCCCGGCGCTCGGCTGCTCCGCGGCGACCCAGACGTCAACCCGGTGGCCGGGGCCGAGGTCGGCGGGCATCGCGGTCCCGGTGACCTGCAAAGGCACCTCAACGCCACTCACCACGGTCTCGCCCGCCACGGCCGCGACCGGAACGAGCTCGCCGGCCGCGAGGTCGCGTGCCCATGCCGCCCCCGAGAGCCGCTCAGACAGCGAATCGGCGTCCGGCTCGTCCAGGTAGGCCCCGGAGGCAACAGGATCGAGCCGGACATCGACCCGCTCGAGGTCTCCTGGTCGCACGGGCTCGCCGGCGCGAACGTCGGCCGAGACCGCCCACACCTCCGTGGTCTTGGCGACGTTGGTGACGAGCAGACCGCCCAGCAGCATGCAGACGGCGACAAGCGCGGCCCCGGTCACCGCACGGGGGTGGGTCCAGCGGGGTCGGTGAAGGCGGCGGGCGTCGGTGTGCGGCGTCGCCGAGGCTGACGACCCCGGCAGGAGCGTGGGCATGCGCCTATTGATGCCGCAAAGGAGTCCGATCCGTCCACCCTCTGTCCACAGATCGACGGTGCGGCCGCGACCTCGGGGCGGTCCTGCTGGCAGAATCGACGCATGCCTCTCGGATCCGAGTCACCCCGGTTCCTGCGGCTGTCGGACGTGGCCGAGGTGCTCAACGTCTCCGAGCGGCAGGTCTACGCGCTGGTCCGGCGCGGAGACCTGGCCGCGATCCGCGTCGGCGGCCGAGGGGTGTGGCGGGTCGAGGCCGACGTGCTCGAGCGCTACATCGCCGACCAGTACGCCGCCGCGCGAGACCACATCGCCGCGCACCCGTTCGTGGAGGGCGACGAGTCGCGCGACGGTGAGGACGTCAGCGCGGACACCTGACCGCCGCGACCGCCGTGTACGGCACCAGCTCGCCGCCGATCTCCGCGTAGTCGCTGCCCGCTCGTGTCGGGGTGCCTCGCACGGTGCTGCCGTCGACCAGCACCACGACGACGACGTCACGGTCGCGGACGAACGTCGCCCACGCCTGCCGCCAGGTCGTACGCCGCTGCACCTCCCCGCGCGCGGTCAGGGGCGCTCCCGTCCCCGCCGTCACGCTGAGCACAGCATCCATCGAGACCACCCAGTCGGTCGTGACGTCGTGGTGCAGGAGCACCCAGTCCGCGGTCGCCATCGCGAGCTCACCTCGAACCAGACCGACCGCCGTGACGCTGAGCACGATCTCGCGCCCGAGACACCGGTCTGCCCAGGAGACGGCGGCCGACCGCTCCACGGCGAGGTCCTCGATCTGCCGGTCGCGCTCCGCCTGACTCTCGCCGTCGGCCTGCAGGGCCAGGTCGGTCTCGAGCGCGTCGAACCGTTCGTCCCACCGCATGTGCCGCACTCTAGCGCCCGACGAACCTGTGGACGAACGGTTGACTGTGTGCTTAGACATACGCAAACGTAGGCAAACGTCATCAAGAGGAGGTGCCGATGAAGACCCGACCGTTTGCTGGACTGACCGCCCTCCTGCCCGCGACGGCCGTCGTGCTCCTGATCGGACGGGTCCCGGCGGCCTGCACCCAGCTGGCATCCGCGACAGCGCCGTACCCTCCTCGCCTGGATACCCTGCTCGGCGCCGTCGCCGTGCTGCTGGCGGTCGCCGCGACAGCCTGGCTCACGTTCCTCAGCGGGGTCGCGCTGATCTGTCGCGTCATCCGAAGGCCGGTTCCGCGGAGGCTGCTGGCCTGGTCACCGCCGTCCTGGCGGCCGGTCGTCGCGGCGGTGGCGGGGACGGTGGTGCTGGTGGCCCCGCCTGCCTCCGCCGCAACCACGACCCCGGGGTCACCCGGAGCATCCGGCGCCTCGTCCGCATCGGGCGCTGCTGTCCGGCCACCCACTTCGGCGTTCCAGGGGTTGCCGTTGCCCGACCGACCCGGGCGCCTTGCGGCGCCGCGACCTGCGTGGCCACAGGGTGAACCGCCACAGGGTGCACCGACCATCCGCAGGGCGCCCGAGGGTGCTCCCCCTCCCGCTCGTGGCGTCGACTCGCCCTCGACCTCCGTGCGATCGACCGCGGAGCCCGCGGGTCGCCGCGTCCGTGCCGGCGAGACGTTGTGGAGCATCGCCGCCGACGAGCTTCGCTCCGCCGGAGACGTCGCCGGTCCGCGACGGATCGACCGGTCGTGGCGCCGCTGGTACGCCGCGAACCGATCGCTCATCGGCGCCGACCCGGACGCACTACGGGTCGGGCTCGTTCTTCGGCGACCAGGTCGCGCCCCCGCACCCGACACCCCCTCCTCACCCACCGCACTCGACGAAGGAGAACCCCGATGACCACCGACACCACTCACACACGCGACGCCAACGCGACGAGCCTGCACACCGTCCCACCAGCGACCCACCGCGGGAGCCGACGCGCCCGTCGACGCACCGTCACCGAGGACGGCGCCGCCAACCAGAAGGGTGTCCAGGAGACACGCGTGCGTGAGCGGGCCGTCCAGTGGTCCCTGCCGCTGGTCGAGGGCTCGCTGGCGCTCTCGGCCGAGCCGCCCGCCTCCCCGGTTGCCGAGACGCGGCCACGCCTCAGTCTCGTGCCGGCTCCCGACCGCGAGCTCGAGCAGCGCGCGGGCCGGTTCGTCCAGGCGGTGCTCGAGGTCACGGCCGGCACGCGGTCTCTCCAGCAGCTGACGCGGGTCGTCCGTCCGGACGTGTACGAGGAGATGCAGCACCGGCTCACCGTCCTCAGCCGCGTCCGGGCCCGTGACCCCCGCGTGCCGTCGGCGGCACGCGTGGCGAGCGTCCGCGTCTACAAGCCACGCGACGACGTCGCCGAGGTCACCGCCCGCGTCGTGAGAGACGGGCGCTCACGCGCCGTGGCGGCACGACTGGAGCACGACACCGACCGTCGTGATCCGACGTGGGTCTGCACGGCACTGTGCTGGGTGTGAGGAGTGAGGCAGAGGTGGTCGGCGAGGAACGAGCCGCCCGCCGCAGCCGAGCCCCGCAGCACCCGGCACGAAAGGCACTGGGCTGGGTGTGAGGCGCTGGGTGTGAGGAGTGAGGCACAGGTGGTCGGCGAGGAACGAGCCGCCCGCCACAGCCGACCTCCGCACCGACGACGAAGGACTCGGCATCGCGACCACCTCGTGGCTGCGATGTCGAGTCCTTCGTCGTGGTGCGGTCAGCGGTTGCGCTTGCGCGACTTCCGCTGCGCCTTGGCCTTCTGGCGCGCCTTGTTCTTGGCGTTGTTCTGGCGGACCCTCTCGTTCTCGCTCAGCGCCAACGGGTCGTCGTCCTCCTCGTCGCGGGTCTCGACCTCGACGCCACTGCCACCGGCCACGTCGTCGGGTCCGCTGTAGGTGAGCTGCTGCGGGACGTTGTCCTCGAGGCCCTTGGCGGACACCTCGACGTCGCCGTCCTGCTCCGGCTCGACCTGGACGTCGACGTTGAAGAGGAAGCCGACCGACTCCTCCTTGATCGCCTCCATCATCACCGTGAAGAACTCGTGGCCCTCGCGCTGGTACTCGACGAGGGGATCGCGCTGGCTGTAGGCGCGCAGTCCGATGCCCTCGCGCAGGTAGTCCATCTCGTAGAGGTGCTCGCGCCACTTGCGATCCACCACCGAGAGGACCACACGACGCTCGAGCTCGCGCGTGACCTCCGAGCCGAGCTCCTTCTCGCGGGCCTCGTACGCCGTCCGCGCGTCGGTCGTGATCGACTCGACGAGGATGTCGCGGGTCAGACCCGAGCGGCCACCGTGCTCGTCCTCGAGGCCGGCGATGGTCACCGAGATCGGGAACAGCGTCTTGAGAGCCGTCCACAGCGCCTCGAGGTCCCACTCGTCGGGGAACCCCTGCGTCGCGCCGTTGACGTAGCCGGCGATGGTGTCCGTGATCATCTCGCGGACCCAGTCGCTGAGGTCCGCGCCCTCGAGCACGCGACGACGCTCGGCGTAGATGACCTCACGCTGACGGTTCATCACGTCGTCGTACTTGAGGATGTTCTTGCGTGTCTCGAAGTTCTGGCCCTCGACCTGCGATTGTGCCGACGCGATGGCGTTGGTGACGCGCTTGTTCTCGATCGGGACGTCGTCGGGGACCTTCATCGTGGTGAGGATGAAGTCGACCCAGTCGGCCTTGAACAGACGCATCAGGTCGTCCTGGAGCGACAGGTAGAAGCGGGTCGACCCCGGGTCTCCCTGGCGACCCGAACGACCGCGCAGCTGGTTGTCGATGCGCCGGGACTCGTGCCGCTCGGTGCCGATGACCGCCAGACCGCCGAGCGAGACGACCTCGTCGTGGTCCTCCTGGACCTGCTTCTCGACCTCGGCGAGGGTGTCGGGCCAGGCCGCCTCGTACTCCTCGGGCGTCTCGACCGGGTCGAGGCCCTTGGCCCGCAGCGCCTGGTCGGCGAGGAACTCCACCGAACCGCCGAGCATGATGTCGGTGCCTCGACCGGCCATGTTGGTCGCGACCGTGACCGCACCCTTGTGACCGGCGACCGCGACGACCGACGCCTCACGCTCGTGCTGCTTGGCGTTGAGGACCTTGTGCGCGATGCCGCGCTTCTTGAGCATCGAGGACAGCCGCTCGGACTTCTCGACGCTCGTCGTGCCGACGAGGATCGGCTGACCGATCTCGTGGCGCTCGGCGATGTCGTCGACGACCGCGTCGAACTTGGCGTCCTCGGTGCGGTAGACCAGGTCACGCTCGTCGACACGGGCGATCGGCTTGTTGGTCGGGATCGGGACGACACCGAGCTTGTAGATCTTGTCGAACTCAGACGCCTCGGTCATCGCCGTGCCGGTCATGCCGGAGAGCTTCTCGTAGAGGCGGAAGTAGTTCTGCAGGGTGATCGTCGCGAGGGTCTGGTATTCCTCGCGGATCCTCACGTTCTCCTTGGCCTCGATCGCCTGGTGGAGTCCCTCGTTGTAGCGACGACCCTCCAGGATGCGACCGGTGTGCTCGTCGACGATGAGCACCTCGCCGTCCATCACGACGTAGTCCTTGTCGCGCTTGAACAGCTCCTTGGCCTTGATCGCGTTGTTGAGGAACGAGATCAGCGGCGTGTTGACGGCGTCGTACAGGTTGTCGATGCCGAGGTAGTCCTCGACCTTGGTGATCGACGGCTCGAGCACGGAGACCGTGCGCTTCTTCTCGTCGACCTCGTAGTCGACGTCACGCTCCATCGGGGCGACGATCGACGAGAACTCGCCGTACCACTTGACCTCGTCCTGGGTGGGACCGGAGATGATCAGCGGGGTCCGCGCCTCGTCGATGAGGATCGAGTCGACCTCGTCGACGATCGCGAAGCTGTGCCCGCGCTGGACGCACTCGTCGATCGAGTCGGCCATGTTGTCGCGGAGGTAGTCGAAGCCCAGCTCGTTGTTGGTCGCGTAGGTGATGTCGGCCGCATACGCGACGCGCCGCTGCGCCGGCGTCATCGACGGCAGGATCACGTCGGTGGTCAGACCGAGGAAGTTGTAGACGCGACCCATCCACTCGGCGTGGTACTTCGCGAGGTAGTCGTTGACCGTGACGACGTGCACGCCCTTGCCCGACAACGCGTTGAGATAGCTGGGAAGGGTGGCGACGAGGGTCTTGCCCTCACCGGTCTTCATCTCCGCGATGTTGCCCAGGTGAAGGGCGGCGCCGCCCATGATCTGGACGTCGAAGTGACGCTGGCCGAGGACGCGGCTCGCGGCCTCGCGCACGGTCGCGAACGCCTCAGGCATGAGGTCGTCGAGAGACTCCCCGCCGGCCAGGCGCTCCTTGAACTCGTCGGTCATCGCACGGAGCTCGTCGTCGCTCATCGCGACGAAGTCGTCCTCGAGGGCGTTGACCTGCTTGACGATGGCCTGCAGCTGGCGAAGGATCTTGCCCTCGCCCATGCGCAGGATCTTGTCGATCACCTTGGGCACGGAATCGCACTCCTGAGAACTTGCTCGCCGAGCCGTCGACGGGGGCCCGGACAGAGCGGCCACCGACAGCAGAACCTCGACCATCCTAGGCGACAGGAGGCGCCAACCGTAACCGTGTCGGAGATCGCCGTCACACCGCGGCAGGTTCGACGCCGCCGCTGCCGGGCACCGCCCGGTCGACGACCCCTGCCAGGACCCCGGCCAGATCCCCCTTCGGCTCCACCTCGACCGTGTCGAGACCGAGCCAGCCCGCCGCCGACCACAGCTGCTCGGCCAGCGCTGCCGCCACCCGGTCACGCGGCGCGCCGGGCTCAGCCCAGGCCGATCGGACGAGCAGACGTCCCGTGGCCCGGTCCGCCTTGAGGTCGACCCGGGCGACGATCGCGTCGTCGAGGAGGAACGGCAGGACGTAGTAGCCGTGCACCCGCTTGTGCGCGGGCACGTAGATCTCGATCCGGTAGCGGAACCCGAAGAGGTCCTCCGTGCGGGCGCGCTCCCAGACCAGCGGGTCGAACGGGCTCAGCAGAGCAGAGGCACGAATCGAGCGGGGCGTGGTCGCGGCGGTGTGCCGGTACGCCGGTCGCCGCCAACCCTGGACCGTGACCGGCTCCAGCGTGCCCTCCTCGACGAGCTCGTGGACCGCCGTGCGGGTCTCGGCCACACCCATCCGGTAGTAGTCGCGCAGGCTCGCCTCCGTCGCCACCCCCGACGACGCGGCCGCTCTGCGCAACAGTGCGCGGGCCGCCTCGGCGGGATCGAGCTCAGGCAGGTCCAGGACCGCCCGCGGAAGGACCCGCTCGGGCAGGTCGTAGACCCGCTCGAAGGCGGTGTTGCGTCGAGCGACCGTCAGCTCGCCGGCCAGGAAGAGGTATTCGAGGGCGTACTTGGTCTCCGACCAGTTCCACCCCCAGTTGTCCCGGCTCCGCTGGGTGGCCGGGTCGAGGTCGCGCGCCGTGACGGCACCGCGGGTCGCGACCTCCCGCAGCAGGTCGTCCGCGATCTCCGGCCGGCCCTTGTCTCCACCCCAGGCGTGGCCGCGGTCGCGATAGCGGCGCATCCGGTGCTGCATCGTCGGCCAGAGCTCGACCGGCATGTACGCCGCGACGTGCGCCCAGTACTCGACGAGGCGGCGTGGACGCTTCTCCGCCGCGCGGTGCAGGAGCGTGGTGTCGTACGGACCGAGCCGGCTGAAGAGGGGCAGGTAGTGGGCGCGCTGAAGCACGTTGACCGAGTCGATCTGGAGAACGCCGGTCCGCACGAGCGCGCGGTCGAGCGTCCGCATCGTCACTCGGTTGTGCGGCCGGTCGGTGAACCCCTGCGCAGCCAGGACCGTACGGCGAGCGGTCGCTGCCGACATCTCCTCCGGCCGGCTCACGGCGGATCGAGCAGGCGCTCCCGGACCGCGTAGGTCGCCGCCTCGACGCGCGACCTGAGCTGGAGCTTCTCGAGGATGTTGCGGACGTGGTTCTTGACGGTGTTCTCGCTGATGAAGAGCGCGCGACCGATCTCGCGGTTGTTGTGTCCGAGCGCGACGAGGCGCAGGACCTCGAGCTCGCGGTCGCTCAGCCTGGTGCCTCGCGGCTCCGGCTCGCCGCGCGTCGCCAGCTGCCGGAACTCCTCCAGCAGGCGGGTCGCGACCTGCGGACTGATGAGCGACTGACCGGAGGCGACCCGCCGGACGGCATCACTGACCTGGTCGACCGAGGAGTCCTTGAGCAGGTAGCCCGACGCACCGTTGCGGATGGAGCCGAGCAGGTCGCTCTCCTCGTCGCTGGCCGTGAGCATCACGATGCGGGCCGACGGGGCCGCCTCTTTGATCGCGGCGGCCGCCTCGGGACCGTTCATCCCGGGCATCCGGACGTCCAGCAGGACCACGTCCGGTGGGCTTGCGGTCGCCTGAGCGACGGCGGAGGGCCCGTCCTGGGCCTCCTCCACCTCGAGCCCTGGGTCTGCCTCGAGAACCATCCGGAGACCGCGCCGGAACAGTTCTTGGTCGTCGACCAGGAGGACCCGGATCGACTCGACATGATCGGCTGCGGAGCTCATCGCAGCCGATCATGCCACGAGCCAGGTCAGCTCACCGCGGTGTCCAGCGTGTCGGCGTCGGTCTCCGGGTCGATGTGGATCACGCCGTAGTCGTAGCCGTGGCGCCGGTAGACGACGCTCGGCTGACCGGAGTCCTTCTCCACGAACAGGTAGAAGTCGTGGCCGACCATCTCCATCTCGTAGAGAGCCTGGTCGAGAGTCATGGGGCTCGCACGGTGCGTCTTCTCGCGGACGACGAGCGGCCCCTCTCCGCGGACCTCGACGGGACCTGCGTAGCGGACGGCGTCGATCGGCTCCTCCTCGTCGGCCGGCGAGTCCTGCGCCGTTGTCGAGGCGAACTCGGCGACGGACATCGGGGTCCGGCTGCCACGGTGGACGCGCTTGCGGTCCTGGGCCTTCCTCACCTGGGCCTCGAGCTTGTCGACAGCCTTGTCGAGTGCCGCGAGAGGCTCGTCGGCGCAGGCCTCGGCGCGGATGGCCGGCCCACGGCTGCGCAGCGTGATCTCGACACGCTCGCAGCGCCCGCTCTGGCGAGGGTTGTATTCCTTGGTCAGCTCGACGTCGACGCGCTGAATCTTCTTGCGCTGGTCGTACTTCTCGATGCGAGGTATCTTCTCGTCGACGTAGTCACGAAAACGCTGGGCGATCTCACAGTTTCGACCCTTCACGACAACTTCCACGAGGCCTCCTCGGGTCAGCGTCGGCCACCGCTGACGGTGCCGACGCGGGGCGGGGGTGGTTCACATATCTCGACCGTAGACCGCCGCGTCGCATTTCTCCACCGAAGCGGCGAACGCGGTCACGGGTCACCCTAGGGGACGTTGCGAAGGACGACGAAGACGGCGCGTAGCCGCCACGGTCGCCACTGCGACAGGCCGTGACCCGGCCGCCGTGAGCGCGCGGACCGCCTCGCCGACACTGGCCCCCGTCGTCACCACGTCGTCGGTGACGACCACCGCCGCCCCACCCGCCACCGGCCGTCGTACGCGGTAGGCACCGGCCAGATTCGCGGCGCGCTCGGCCGCGCCGAGCCCTGCCTGATCGGCGATCCTGCCGACCCGCAGGACCGGATCGGCGCGGGCGCGGACCCCCTGTCGCCTCAAAGCCGACGCGGTCGCACGGGCGAGCTGCGCTCCCGCGTCGAACCCACGTGCGCGCACCGCCTGACGCCGCGACGGCACCGGGACCAGGACGACCGACCAGGTCTGGCGCCTCCCGAGTGCGAACCCGCGCTCCTCGGCGACCCCGAGCGCGAGGAGGACCGCCACCGCCAGGAGGGCCCCCAACGGACGTGCGAGAGCCGTCCGCGGCTCTTCCTTGTAGGCGTGCAGCAGCTCGACGACGACGCCCTCGTAGGCGGTGAGCGACACCGGGACCACCAAGGAGGGCCGCAGCAGTGCGAGCGGGACGGGGTCGGGCGCACGGATGCCGGGTCGGCCACCGACCGCTCGACGGCACCGCTCGCAGAGCACCAGGCCGGGCAGACCACATCCGGCACACCTCACTCCGAGCACCAGGTCGGCCGCCGCCCTCAGGAGTTCGCGCACGTCGTCAGGGTGCTGGCCCGGCGGCCGGCAGAGCCGCGACCCTCGGACGTCCTGGGGACGATCGAGCAACGCGCGGGCCTGGGGACGACCGAGCGCCGCGGGCGGCACGAAGGGCTCAGCCGGCGAAGCCCGCCGAACCCACCGGGTCGCTCCCGGGCTGCTGCCACCGGCCGTCGTTGTTCTGCGTCCACAGCATGCCTCGCGCGTCGAGCACGTAGAGCGGCGCCGAGACCAGGCCCGGCGCGAGGACCTGACGGGCACCGTCCTGCGGCAGCAGACCGACGCGGACCGCTCCGGTAGCCGCACTCGAGGAGTCGATCGCGACGAGGGTCACCTGTGGCGCCCGCTGGGCAGCGCGTGCGAGGAGCGCCAGGGACGTGCTCGAGCGCCAGGCAGCCGAGATCGGGACACCGGACTCAGCCGGAACAGGGATCTCTCTGACGTCGACCAGGGCCACCACCGTCTCGGACTCGGGCTCGTAGCGGACCGCACCGACGTACACCCCGTCACGCCCGGCGACGCGCGCCGTCGCGACGAATCGTGCGCCGTCCGGCGACAGCTCGAACCCGGTCACCCGGCCCCCGGCCAACGGCCCGAGACCAACGATGCGAGCGCGCTCGCCGGGCCGTCCCACGGTCAAGGTGGACCCGCGCCGCGTCCGGTCGAGGGTCCACAGCCGACCGGCGGCGTCCCAGCTCGGCCGCAGCAGGTCGGAGCCCTGACGGACGACGACGGGTTGCGGCTCACCGGTCAACGGCGAGACCCGGACCACCTTCCGCCCGTCGGTGACGAGGGCGATGCGGTCGCGGTCGACAGAGACGCGGAAGTCGTCGGACTCCACCGGGTCGCTCCCCCACACTCCCCCGAACGGACTCGTGCGGGTCCGGTCGACGACGCGGAGCCGGCCGTCGACCATCGCGAACAGCTCCGTCGACCGGTCCGCCGCTGGGTCGTACTCGGTCCAGGCATCCACCGCCTGGCGTCGCGGCGTACCCGGCAGTGCCACGGCCCGCTCACCGACGACGATCTCGACGGCTGTGACCGCAGGGATCTGCCGCAGGCTCCAGACGAGCTGGGCCGAGAGACGCTCGCGGTCCTTGAGCGGGACCTCGGCGGGCGAGCCGTCGAACCGGATGACGGCGACGCCCGCGTCGTCGATCTCGACCTGGCGTGCCAGCACCCAGCTCTCGGGCAGGAACGAACGCGCCTGGCCACCGACGGCACCCCGAGGCCCCTTGAGGACCGAGGAGACGAGATACGTCGGGAGGTTCTCGTCGTCGGGCAGGTGCACCGGCTCCGCCACGAGCTGGCTCCCCGAGGCGTCGAAGAAGTAGCTGTTGAACGAGTCGTAGTAGTCCTCGAAGAAGTCCTGCTTGATCATCGCGCCCTGCGGAGGATCGGCGATCCGCCACTGGTCCTCTTCCTTCACCAGCGTGAGATCCAGGTGCTGCTCGCGCGACGTCGGCACGGTGAACCGCCCCTGGTCGGAGAGGACCGCCTCGCGCACGAGGTCGACGCCGACGCTCTCGCCGCCGGTGCGGGTCTCCGGCAGCGACACCGACGTCTGCGAGTACACCGTCACGGAGTCTCGGGGACGCCAGTCGTCCGACGCCCCCTCGGTGAGGAACCGGCGGGCGATGTCGTAGCGCACCGGCGAAGCCATCATCGCCTGGAGGAAGCCGTTGACGACGTCATTGGGAGTTGCGCCGTCGACCGGCCCCGCGGGACGGAAGCGGGCGGGGGATGCCTGCTCGGGTCGACCGTCCTCGACCGAGCGGACGGCCCCGCTGTCCGGGATCGAGACGCATCCGCTCAGGACGGTCGCGAGCGCGACGAGCACCACGAACATACGGCCGGCCGCGCGCCGCGACGGCCGCTGTGCTGTCGAGACCTTCATCGGACACCTCCCGTCCGGCGACGCGTGTCAGGACCGCTGGTGGTCGGCACGAGTGGCAGCGGGGACCGTTGCGGGTCGTCGCCCGCCTGCTTCGGCAGCGTGAGCCGGAACTGCGCCCCGAGCCCCGGCTCGCCCCACGCCTGCAGCCAACCCCCGTGGAGGACGGCATCCTCCAGAGCGATCGCGAGCCCGAGGCCGGTCCCTCCGCGGCTGCGCTCGCGGGCCGGGTCGGCGCGCCAGAACCGGTTGAACACCAGCTGCGACTGGCCGGGCTCCAGCCCGACGCCGTAGTCGCGCACGGCGATCGCCGCGCTGGTGGGGCCGTGGGCGACGATCAGCTCCACGCGGTCCGAGCCCGAGTAGTGGATCGCGTTCGCGACGAGGTTGCGGACGATCCGCTCGATACGCCGCACGTCGGCCTCGACCACGGCTGGACCGTCGCGGTTGACGACGCTCAGCTCGACACCGTGCCGCTCGGCGAGCGGGCGGTAGTGGACGCACACTCCCTCGACGAGCTCCACCAGATCGACCGCGTCGACCTCGAGCCGCGCGGCGCCGGCGTCGAAGCGGCTGATCTCCAGCAGATCCGCGAGCAGGGACTCGAAGCGGTCGAGCTCTGCCTGGAGCAGCTCGGCGGAGCGCTGGGACGCTGGATCGTAGTGCTCGCGGTTGTCGTAGAGGAGATCCGCAGCCATCCGGACGGTCGCGATGGGCGTACGGAGCTCGTGCGAGACGTCGGAGACAAAACGGTGCTGCAACCGCGACAGCTCCTCCAGCTGCCGGATCTGCCGTTGGAGGCTCTCAGCCATCCGGTTGAACGAGAACGACAGGCGGGCGATGTCGTCCTCGCCACGCACCACCATCCGCTCCTCGAGCCGGCCGTCGGCCAACCGCTCGGCGATCCGGCGCGCCAGCCGCACGGGCGTGACGACCTGCCGCGTCACCAGCCACGCGACCCCGGAGGACAGCAGGACCAGCGCCAGCCCTGCGTACAGCAGCGAGTTGCGCACCAGCGCCAGCGTCCGAGCCTGGTCTGCCATCGGGAAGGCGTAGTACAACGCGTAGGACTGGGTGCCGTCGGGCATCCGGAGCACGTCACCCACGAGGATGGCCGCCGACTCCTCGTCGCTGCCGTCGACCTGCATGCGGCTGAAGGTGTACGCGACACCGTCACCGGCCGCGACCGAGCGCGCCAGGTCGTCGGGGATGCTCTGCGACGCGATGCCCGACGACGAGACGACGGCGGCGTCGGCGTTGCCCGTCCCGTCGAGCGGACCCTCGAGCAGGACCTGGTAGGACGGCGGCGAGCCCGACCGCGACGCCAGGTCGGTGACGAGGGTGCGCAGCACGTCGGTCTCGGCCGAGGCGTCGGAGATCGCGCTCACGTCGAGCGTCTGCTGTGCTGCGCTGAACCCGGCGCGGGCCTCAGAGAGCGCGACGTTGCGCCGCGCCTCGACCATGCCGTCGGCGACACCTTGGAGCATGAGCCAGCCGACGCCGCCGATGACCAGCGCGCTGATCACCATCGTCGTGATGACGACCCGGGCCTGGATGGACCGTCGCCACAGCGACACCGCGGGCAACAACGCGTTGCGCACCCGCAGCAGCCCTCGACGCAGCCACCTCGGCGCCCGTCGCGCCATGGCCGTCAGGAGCTCCCGGCCTTGTAGCCGACCCCGCGGACCGTGACGACGACCGTCGGGTTGTCGGGATCGGGCTCGACCTTCGAGCGCAGTCGTTGGACGTGCACGTTGACGAGCCTGGTGTCGGCCGCGTGCCGGTAGCCCCACACCCGCTCCAGGAGCACCTCACGGGTGAAGACCTGCCGCGGGCTGCGTGCCAGGCAGACCAGCAGGTCGAACTCCAGCGGGGTGAGCGACAGCTCCTGGGAACCCCGACGGACCACGTGACCGCGGACGTCGATCTCCAGGTCACCGACGGCAAGAACCTCGGGGTCGGGCTGGTGGTGGACCCGGGTCCGCGCGCGGACCCGGGCGACGAGCTCCTTGGGCTTGAACGGCTTCACCACGTAGTCGTCGGCACCCGATTCGAGCCCGAGGACGACGTCGACGGTGTCGCTCTTGGCCGTGAGCATGACGATCGGCACACCAGACTCGGCCCGGATCACCTTGGCGACGTCGATGCCGTTCATGCCCGGCAGCATGACGTCGAGCAGCACCAGGTCCGGCTGGTAGCTGTGGAACACCTCGATGGCGGCGGTGCCCGTGGAGGCCACCGCCGTGTCGAAGCCCTCCGCGCGCAGGACGATCGTCAACATCTCCGCCAGCGCACGGTCGTCGTCGACCACGAGGATCTTGCCGCCGTACCGGGCAGGGGCCGGTTGGTCGTCATTGACCACCGGCTCCCTGACAGCGCCGTTGCCGTCCACGTGTGTCTCCTCCGCCGAAGGCTCAGTAGCGATAGTGGTCGGACTTGTAGGGTCCGCTCACCGGGACGCCGAGATAGCTCGCCTGGTCCTCGCTGAGCTCGGTGAGCTCCACGCCCAGCGCATCGAGGTGCAGACGCGCGACCTCCTCGTCGAGGTGCTTCGGCAGCGTGTAGACACCCACCGGGTACTCCTCGTTCTTGGTGAAGAGCTCGATCTGCGCCAGCACCTGGTTGGTGAACGAGTTGGACATGACGAACGACGGGTGGCCCGTCGCGTTGCCGAGGTTGAGCAGGCGCCCCTCGCTCAGCACGATCACGGTGCTGCCGCTCGGCACCGTCCACAGGTCGACCTGCGGCTTGACGTTCTTGTGCTTCACCCCGGGCGTCGCCGCCAGCCCGGCCATGTCGATCTCGTTGTCGAAGTGGCCGATGTTGCCGAGGATCGCCTGGTGCTTCATGCGACCGATCTGCTCGGCGGTCACGACGTCCTTGTTGCCGGTCGCGGTGATGACGATGTCGGCGTGCTCGATCACCGAGTCCAGGCGCGCGACCTGGTAGCCGTCCATCGCCGCCTGCAGCGCGCAGATGGGGTCGATCTCGGTCACGATGACGCGCGCACCCTGGCCACGCAGCGAGTCGGCGCAGCCCTTGCCGACGTCGCCGTAGCCGCAGACGACCGCGACCTTGCCGCCGATGAGCACGTCGGTCGCACGGTTGATGCCGTCGATGAGCGAGTGGCGGCAGCCGTACTTGTTGTCGAACTTCGACTTGGTGACCGAGTCGTTGACGTTGATCGCCGGGAAGAGGAGCGTGCCCTCCTTGAAGCGCTCGTACAGCCGCAGCACTCCCGTCGTCGTCTCCTCGGTGACGCCCTGGACGCTGTTGCCGATACGGGTCCAGCGCTGCGGGTCGGACTCCATGCTGCGACCGAGGACCCGAAGGACCTCCTTGAGCTCGGCGTTGTCGGTGGTGTCCGGGGACGGCACCTCGCCGGCCTTCTCGTACTCCACGCCGAGGTGCACCAGGAGGGTCGCGTCGCCGCCGTCGTCGAGGATCATGTTGGGGGTCTCGTCACCGGGCCAGACGAGCATCTGCTCGGCGAGGTCCCAGTACTCGGCGAGGGTCTCGCCCTTCCAGGCGAACACCGGGACGCCCTGCGGGTCGTCGACCGTGCCGCTCCGACCGACGACGACCGCGGCAGCGGCCTCGTCCTGCGTCGAGAAGATGTTGCAGCTGGCCCAGCGCACGTCGGCGCCGAGATCGACGAGGGTCTCGATGAGGACGGCGGTCTGCACCGTCATGTGCAGCGACCCCGCGATGCGGGCCCCTGCGAGCGGCTTGCTGTCGCCGTAGCGCGCCCGCATCGCCATGAGGCCGGGCATCTCGTGCTCTGCAAGGGTGATCTCCGTGCGGCCGCGGTCGGCCAGGGTCAGATCAGCAACCGAAAAGTCCATTCCTCCATCGTAGCCAGGCTGGTGAAGCATCCGGGCCACCGTGTCGATGTGCCGGGTCACCGATCTCCGCAGGCTACGACGCCCCGCCGCCGCTCATCGTCCGAGACCGACCGCGAGGTACGCCGCCGCGTAGCCGCCGATTGCCACCAGCGAGGCATACCGCGCCACCTCCCCGCCCCCGACCGACGCCACCTCGTCGTGCCGCACCCCTTGGCTCTGCGCCGCACCCAGGACGCGGCCCCGGTCGACCCGCACCGTCGGCGCGTCGACCTGGTCGTCGAGCAGCACGAGGTACGGGGAGGCGCCTTCGACCGGGTCCTCGAAGGGGTCGGCGAACACGTCCCGGCGCGGGCTGGCCTGCAGCACCGCGACCAGGTCGTCGGCCTCCGCCGCGAGAGCCGGGCGCGCGGAGACCCGACGCAGCCCCTCCGCCCACCGGCGCGCGGCCCGTGCCGCGAGGACGCTGCCGCCCCACACCAGCGGGACCGTGTCACCGAGCCCTGACGCGAGCTGCTTGGCCCGGTTGGAACCGAGGTCGTGGAACGGCGAGCACTCGACCGCCACCGTGTCGAGCGCCGCTGCCACCTCGTCGGCGTCGACGGCCGGGGCGAGCCCGAGCGCAGCGAGGGCCTGGAGAGCCACGACCGACGACGTCAGCCCGTCGGAGGTCGCGGTCGGCAGCAGGGTCGTCCAGCGAGAGGCACCGACCTCGGCGAGCGGAGAGGTCGCCGCGGTGACGAGCAGCATCGGGCACCCCCGGCGTACGGCCTCGGCGGCCGTCGAGTGGGCCGCCTGACCGTCGGGAGCACCCAGCACGACGACCAGGTCGAGGTTGCCTGCCCATCCGGGCAGGCCGGGCCCGGGCCAGGCGACGAACGGCACGGGGCACACGGGCTCGAGCACGGCGCGCAGCAGGCGGGCGGCCGGACCTGCGGCGACGACCGCCCGAGGACGCTGGTCGTCGTCGTGCGCGAGCGACGCGACGATCTCCGCCGCGGTGTGGGTGTCCATCCTGACCCGCGCGCCGGACTGGGCCAGCTCACGCAGGACCGGGTCGGCGCGCGTCAGGGCGCCTTCGTCATCCAGCAGCGCGTCGTCGAACACGGCTCGTCCGATGCCTGTGTCAGTCGGCCAGGCTGCGGGCCTCGCCGACGAGCATCACCGGGATGTCGTCGCGGACCGGATAGGCGAGCCGGCACAGGTGGCAGACCAGCTCGTCGCGGTCCACGTCCACGGCGAGCGTGGCGCGGCACTGGGGGCAGACGAGGATGTCGAGCAGCGCGGGGTCGAGGTTCATGGGGTCTCCTCCTGGTGGATGAGCGTGAGGACGTTGTCACGGACGCGGGCCAGCGTCGCCTCGTCGTCGGCCTCGACGTTGAGCCGCAGCAGCGGCTCGGTCTGCGAGCTGCGGAGGTTGAACCACCAGGTGTCCGCGGTGACGGTGAGGCCGTCGAGGCGGTCCTGGTCGTACTCGGCGTACGCCGCCGCCACGCGGGCCGTCACGGCCGCGGCATCGGCGACGCGATTGTTGATCTCTCCCGAGGACGGGTAGCGCTCGTACTGCGCGACGACGTCGGACAACGGGCACCCGGCAGCGTTCATCGCCGCCATCACGTGCAGCGCGGCGAGCATGCCGGAGTCGGCGAGGGAGAAGTCGCGGAAGTAGTAGTGCCCGGAGTGCTCGCCGCCGAAGACGGCGCCGGTGCGCGCCATCTCCGCCTTGATCAAGGAGTGACCCACCGGGGTACGGACAGGGGTGCCGCCGCTCTCGAGGATCACCTCCCGCACCGCTCGCGAGGTGATGACGTTGTGGAGGACCGTCTCGCCGGGGTGAGTCGCGAGCTCGCGGGCGGCGATCAACGCGGTCACCGCCGACGGGGACACCAGCTCGCCGCGCTCGTCGACGACGAAGCAGCGGTCGGCATCGCCGTCGAAGGCCAGACCCACATCGGCACCCTGCTCGCGCACCGCCCGCTGGAGGTCGACCAGGTTGGCCGGGTCGAGCGGGTCGGCGGGGTGGTTGGGGAAGGTGCCGTCCAGGTCCATGTAGAGGCCGTGGAGCTCGACGTCGAGGCGCGCGAAGACGGCGGGGACGATAAGTCCGCCCATCCCGTTGGCGGCGTCGACGACGACCTTGAGCGGCCGCGGCCCGGCGGGCACCGAGACCAGCTCGGTGACCCGCAGCGCGTAGGCGGTCAGGGCATCGCGCGCCACCACCGAACCCCGCGCCACGACGGGGTCGACGCCCTTGACGGCGCGCTCGGCGATGGCGGACAGGCCGGTGTCGCGACCGATCGGCCGAGCGCCGGCGCGGCAGAGCTTGAGCCCGTTGTCGCCGCTCGGGTTGTGGCTGGCGGTGACCATGATCCCCGGCAGCTCCCACGCCCCGGACGCGTAGTAGAGCATGTCGGTGGACGCGAGCCCGATCGCGACCACGTCGGCACCGGTGCTCGTGACGCCTTCGGCGAGGGCGTCTGCCAGCTCGGGCGAGGTGACGCGCATGTCGTGGCCGATGACGACCGAGCCTGCAGCCCCGTCGTCCCTGGGGGCGGCGCCGGTCTCGACGGCGAAGGCAGCGCCGAGCGCCCTCGCCACGTCGGCGTCGAGCACCTCCGGAGACGCGCCGCGCACGTCGTACGACTTCACGAGGACAGAGAGGCGCGCGGCAAGAGTGTCAGGGGTCATCATCAGTCCTGTGGTCCCAGGACGCGGAGGTGCCCGCGTCGTGTCGTTTCGGTGGGGCCGGCGACCGGCGGCGGCGCCTGGGCCGCCTCGCGCACGGCGTCGGCGAGCGCCTCGAGGTCGTCCGGTGAGGGCGCCTGGACGGCGAGGTCGATCTCGAGCCTGAGAACCTCCCAGCCCTTGGGCGCCGACAGGCGCTCGGCGTGGTTCTCGCACAGGTCGTAGCTGTGCGGCTCGGCGTAGACGGCCAACGGACCCAGCACGGCGGTCTTGTCGGCGTACACGTACGTCAGCGTCGCCACGGCGGGTCGCACGCACGCGGGGCGGGTGCATCGACGCAGGGGGCTCACCCCGCGAGGGTAGCGTGCCGCATCCGCCGTCCAGGACGCGGCGCACCGCCGCGACGACTGTCCGGCACCGCACCGACGGCGTCCTTGCGCACCGTCGGCCCGCGGGATAGAAGGAGGGATGAGGAGCGCTCGTTCGCATCCGCGGGTCCCTCCGCTGGTGGAGCCCCGCGGCGGGAGCCGGCGGGACCGCCGCGGCCGGGGGTTCCGCGGACCGGTGGCGCTGCCCGGCCCGCTCTCGCCCGAGGGTGTCCCAGGTGCGTGGGACCGCCGGGCACAGTTCGACACCGCCGTCCTCGGAGCGATCGCCCGCCTGCGGACCCGGCACTCGTCGGCGCTCGAGCAGGTCGACGTCGCGGTCGAGGACGTCCCGGTGCTGCCACGGCGGTGGCGCGAGGAGGTGCCGCTCGGAACGGTCGTCGCCGACCGCGGGCGGCCGCGCGTCGTCCTCTTCCGTCAGCCCGTCCAGCACCGGACGTCGTCGCGAGCAGAGCTCGACGACCTGGTGCTGAGCGTGCTCGTCGACCAGCTCGCGGCGTTCTGGCAGGTCGACCCCGACGAGGTCGACCCGCGCGCCTGACCGGTCAGGGCGCCCCGGCCCGCACGACAGGAGCCGCCTCACGGACCGGCGCGGCATTCAACGGCGTGACGGCGAGCCCGCCGCCGGTGTACGAGGCGGCCGCCCGCACCGAGCCGCTCGTCGTCTCGATCGTCAGGTACGACACCTTGCCGGCGGCGACACCGACGCCGCCGGAGCCGAACGGGTCGAGCGACGTCGTCGTCCCTGCCGGCGCCTTGACGTCGGCCGTGCCGAGCTCGGAGCCGTCCTCCGCGTGAGCGGTCACCGTCAGCGCCGCAGGACGGTCGCCGTCGGCGCTCACCACGAGCGCGGAGCCGCCGGGTCGCAACGACGAGCCGATCTGGACGGGCATCGCCGCGGTCCCCTGCCACGGCACCGCGGCGACGGAGTAGGCGTGGTCCCGCCCGGAGCGGGTGCGGACCGACGCGGTGACGGGAACGTCCGAGGCGAGTCGCACCGCGTACGCCCGAGGGCTGATGTCGGCGGGAAGCGTCACCGAGGTCACCGACTGGGGAGCGGCGTCGACGGACTCCAGGCCCGAGGGGGTGAAGACGCCGTCGTTCGTCGCGATCGAGAGGCCCACGGTGGCCGTCCGGTCCGAGGGGTTGGCGATGAGCAGCGTCCGCGAGCCACGCTGCGCGGGCACTCCGGCCACGGTCTGGTCGGTCGCGGGAAGCGCCGATCCGGGAAGGAACTCGCTGCCCGGAGAAGCACCCGCCGCGATATCGACCGCGCCGACGGCCACCGCTCCCCGGCGGACGACCGCGCGGACGGCGAGCTCGGAGTCGTCCGAGGTGAGCTGGGTGAGCCGGAGCACCCGAGCGCTGCCGGCGTCGACCACGATCCCGCGGGTGCCGACCCCCTCGATCGGTCCACCGTCGCCGTACAGGGTCAGGTCCACGACGCCCCGCGAGCTCGACGTGTTCGTCAGCACGAGCGCGGTGCTGCGCTGAGGCGTGCTCCCGGCACCGACGAACCAGCGCTCGGGCGCCGGGCGCGGACAGGCCGCCACCGCGAGACCCCCGCCGTCGGCGAGCGACGCCCTGGAGGCCGAGTACGCGACGGTGCCGGGCGCCTGGGCGCCCGCGGCGTCGACAAGAACGGCGCGGGTCCCACGTCCGGCCGACGCCGTCGCCCACGTCCCGCGCGGCGCATCGGCGAGGCCGGCGACAGGGTCGTCCCCGGGGAGCCGCACGACCGTGCGTGATCCACCGTCGCGCTTCTCACCCGGGAGGGAGGCGACCGCGACGGTGGTCGGCGAGGCGGTACGGGACTGGAGGAAGGCCGGGCACCCGTACGTGAGCGCGCTGACACGCTGCTCCGACGGCGGCTCGGGGGACTCCCCCGACGACGCGGTACGGATCTCCCCGACGACCAGCAGCAGCGCCGCGACGACGATCGCCCCGATCACCAGCCGTCCCGACTGTGCACCGAGGGCGAGTGCCGCCGAGGTGGTCTCGACGACCTGGTCCTTGACGCGGCGGCCGCCGGCCTTGCGCTTGGACTTCCGCGGGCTCATCGCACCTCCCTCGTTCGTCCGGGCGCCGCCGCGATGACGACGACGACGAGAAGACCCAGCTGGACCCACGCGATCAGCGGACGGGTGGCGGAGTCCGGGAGGGCCCGCGGCTCCCCCGTCGTCGTGAAGGTCCAGACCCGTGAGCCCTCGGGCCCTCCGGAGGGCTCGAGCCCTGGTGCGACCTCGAGTGCGTCGACGAGGTCGGGATCGGCCGGCGCGGGGACGTAGATCGCCTCGATGCCGTACGCGCCGAGCCGCTCGAGCACACCGGTCGACGGGTTGGACAAGAGCTGTCGCACGTCGGCGTCGAGGGGACCGAAGGCCTCCGGTCCCGGCAGCACCGCCTCGTCACCGAGCCGCATCCCGTCGCCGGAGTAGACCTGCTGGGTCACGCCTTCCTCGCGCGACCCGCTCAGGACGAGCGTGGAGGCGCCGTCCTTCGCCCGGGACGCCAGATACGCGGGGACCTGGTCGACCGCACCGCGTTCGAGGGGGTCGTCGACGCCGCGTACCACCCACCACCCGGTCGCGAGGAGCGGTCCGGCGATCGCGAGCGCGGTGCCGACCGCGAGGACCCGCCGGCGCAACGGCCGGCCGGACCAGCGGTCGCTCAGCCCGTCGGCCGCCATGCCCGCTGCGGCGGCGAGGGCGGCGACCCACAGCGTCGCGGGGACACCGACCCAGGCCGGGCCGGTCGAGATGCCGTCGGTGAAGCGCGACCCGGCCCCCAGGCTCGCCCACGCCAGCCCCCACAGGCCCGCGGCCCACGCGACGAGGACGGGACCGCGACGCTCGCTACGAAGAAGGGCGAGGAGGCCGAGGACGACCAGCGCGCCCGTTGCGTAGGTTGCGGCGCCGGGACCGCCGGCGTGCCCGAGCGCGAGCTGCCACGTCGGAGGGTCGAGCGGACCCACGTGGGCGTCGGCCCGTCCCGCCTCCCACCACCAGGCGCCGGGGTCGAGGGCTCGTCGCCACATCCACGAGCCGAGCAGGAGCCACGGCAGGACGAGCGCGGTGCTGATGCTCGGCCACCCACGGCGACGCAGGAGCAGCGCACCGGCGAGCAGCAGCGGCACGGCGGTCAGCAGGTAGGCCAGCGGCGCGAAGGCGGTCGCCAGCGTGAGCCACAGGCCGAGCCGGAGCCCGTCGGTGACCTTGGGGCGGGTCATCAGCAGGTAGGCCGAGTTCACGATCGCCGGCACGGCGGCCAGGGCGACCACCGTCCCGATGCGGCCCTGGGCGACCGCGCCGGACGTCGCGACGAGCACGCCGTACGTCACTCCCCACCACAACCGCACGCCCGGTGAGACGAACAGCCTCCGGGCGAGGCGGTGCGCGGTGAGCGCGGCGAGGACCGCGCCGGCGAGGACGACGATCGAGACCGCGAGGTCGGCGTTGCCTCCGAGCAGGGTGCCGAGGAGGGCGAGGGGGACCAGGTAGCCCGGAGCCGGCACGTCGCTGCCGATGCTGACGTCGTGGGAGCCGGAGACGAAGAACGACCACCAGTCGCCGGTGCCGTCCGGTGCGGGCAGCAGCGCGCCGCCGGCCAGCAGTCCAGGGCCGATCACCGACCGTGCCGCGACCAGCGAGACGAGGAGGAGGAGCAGGACCGTTGCGGCCCACGGGTGGCGCGACAGGAAGGACCCGCTGACGGGCAGCGCGTCGTCCTCGTCCTCCGGGCGGGCCTCGACCGCTGCGCGACGCCCCGTCATCTCGGGCGCGGGCCCGACCAGCGTGTTGACCAGCTCGCCCACGGCGTCGAGACCGTGGCGGTACGGCATCAGCGGTGGCGGCAGCAGCGTCTCGCGCACGGTCTTCTCGTCGACCCGCGCGGCGGCGTTGCGCCGGCGGCGCGCCGAGATCATCGTGGTCGGACGCGTGTAGACCGTCAGGACTCCGAGGATCTCGTCGACGGCCTCGCGCGGAGCCTTGGCGACGAGGAGCGCGAGCGCCCGCAAGAAGGTGCCGAGGAGCAGCCGCACCGACTGCCACCAGAAACCGGCTCGGCTGGCGTTGGCCAGCAACGTGTAGGTCGCCGCCCGTCTCGCATCGCGCCGTGGGCGCCGGGAGAGAGAGCCTCGGCGCACGCCGGTCGCGCTCGCCTCCACATGGAAGAAGACCGACTTCGGGACCACGCGGACGCGGTAGCCGCGCCGCGCGGCACGCCAGCCGAGGTCGACGTCGTCGAAGTAGAGGGGGAGCTTCGGGTCGAACCCGCCGAGGTCGTCGAGGACGCGGCGGCGGACGAGCATGCCGGCCGTGCTGACCGCGAGGACGTCGCGTGGGCGGTCGTGCTGGCCCTGGTCCGGCTCACCGCGCTCGAGTCCGGTCTCGCGTGACCCGGTGCCGGTGATCGACACACCGACCTCGAGCAGGCGCTTGAGCGACGGCCACTCGCGGAGCTTCGGCCCGACGATGCCGATGCGCTCGGACTGGGTCGCCTGGTCGAGCAGGTGGGCGAGAGCATCCGGGCCGGGCGACGAGTCGTCGTGGAGCAGCCACACCCACTCGGTCGGCTGGGCGCCGTCGAGGGCGACACGGACGGCGTCACCGAAGCCGGTGCCGGCCGGGGCGGTCCTGATCGATGCGGGGTGCAGGTAACGGGCGAGAATCTCGCGCGTCTCGTCCGTGGAGGCCACGTCGACCGCGACGACCGCGGTCGGGAGGTGGGACAGGGACGCCAGCGAGTCGAGAACCTGAGGGAGCCACCGCGCGCCGTTGCGGCACACGATGACGGCGGTGACGCTGGGGGGCGAGGCGGTCCAGTCACGGGAGGGAACCAAGCCCTCTTCGACGCCTTCGATCATAGGTGGGCGAGTCTAGCCATGACGCCAGAGCGCTCACCGGGCCGGTCCAGCCCTGGCGCGACGGCGCTCGCCGGGCGTCGCCCGCGGGCCGGTCGTGGACCGGCCCCGCGGCGACTTAGATCGCGTGCTTCTTGAGCTTGCGACGCTCGCGCTCGGAGAGTCCGCCCCAGATCCCGAACCGTTCGTCGTTCTGCAGCGCGTACTCGAGGCACTCGCCACGCACGTCGCAGGTCAGGCAGACCCGCTTCGCCTCGCGTGTCGAGCCGCCCTTCTCCGGGAAGAACGCCTCTGGATCGGTCTGCGCACACAGGGCGCGATCCTGCCAGCCCATCTCCTCGGCGTCTGCATGGAAGATGTCCTCCATCAGTCTCGCCTCCTGCCCCTGATAGTCCCCGTGGTCCGTACCGCCCCCGGCCCCGGCGCCAGTCCTCGACCCCTCGTGGACCGTGATCGTGGCTCGTGAGAGTCCCGATCGTGCACCTGAGCCGTCCAAGAGGACGACACTAGTGAAATTACAAGCCTGTCAATACCCATCCGTCAAGCCGAGTAGTGCTAATGCGAAGGCCCGCACCATCCGTGGTACGGGCCTTCGTCAAGCTCCGAGATGGATCAGGAGCCGCTTCCGGGCGTCCACCAGGACGAGGAACGAGGCTCGTCGCCACCGTCCTCGCCGTCGGTCGGCTTGTCCGACGACTCGCCAGTCGACGTCCCTGCCTCGTACGTGGCGTCCGTCTCGGGAACAGCATCGAACGTGGCGTTTCCGAGGCGTGCGACCGGCTGATCGCCCTCGGGCTCAGTCGTGGGAGCGGACCAACCCGTCGAGGGGGACGAGCTGCCCCATCCGCCACCCTCGCCCTGCCACGTCGGCTGGGCAGGCTGCTCAGGCGGCGTATAGGACTGCTGCTCGGGCTGCGGCGGCTGCGGCGGCTGCGGCGGCTGCGGCCAGGTCGATCCGTACTCGCTGGGCGGCTGCCACGTCGGCTGCTCGGTCGCCGGCTGTGCCCACGTGCTCGGGATCGGCTGCTCGGGCGGCGACCACTGCGAGTCACGCCCCCATCCGGCGTCCGGTGCGCTGCTTCCCCAGTCGGCGTTCGGCTGCTGCTCGGGCGGCTGCGCCCCCCACGCCGAGGCCGGCTGCTCCTGGCCCGGGCTCTGCGACCGTAGATCGGTCGAGGGCTCCTCAGCCGGCGGGGTCCACACCGCCGTGGACTGCTCGGCCGGCTCCTCGGGGGCGGGCGCCTCGGGCGCCTGGTACGAGGGGGTGCCCCACGAGGGCGAGTGCTGCGCGGCCTCGGCCGCACCGTAGCCGGCGGCGGCACCTGCCGCGCCCGCTCCGTACCCCTGCCAGCTCTGCTGCTGCGGCTGAGGCGCCTGCGGGCTCTGCTGCTGCGGGAGGCCCTGCTGCGGCCAGCCACCCTGGTCGGCCCACTGCCGAGGCTGCGGCTGCTGCTGCGCGGGCCAGCCCTGCTGGCCGCCCTGCGGCTGCCCCCACGGCCCCTGCTGCTGGCCGCCCCACGCCTGCTGGTGCTTCGGCGCGCGCGCCGGAGCAGGCAGCTCGCGGAGAAGGGTGACGGCAGCGAAGATCACGAGGCCGTTGAGCGCCAGTGTCGCCAGCACGAGGATCGTGAAGGACGCCTTGTTGGGGTAGAGGTCCTCGCTGAGCGCCTTGATGAGCCCCCACAGGCCGAGCGCGATGCTCACCCCGAGCACCGCGATCGCGGCGATCGTGATCGTGCGCGCTCCCGAGCTCAGGTCGTCCTTGCGCGGTGCGGCGATCGCGACGGCGAGGGCGGTGACCAGCACGAGGCCCGGGTTGAGGGCGGCGTTCGCCCAGGAACCCCAGCCGCGGTCGTCGAGCAGCGCGATGAAGTGCGCCAGCAACGTCGCGGCAACGATCCCCAGCAACGCGTACGAGAAGATGTCGCGGTACTTGCGTAGTGAGTCGAACACAGATCCCCATCTCCTGGATCGGGCGCAGGGTCGTGCCCTGGCCCAACGAACGGACCTACCCTACGCACGAGACAGTCCATTCGTCCGGCCGGGAGTGCGTCGGATCAGGACCGGACAGGGAGAATGTCCGCATGATGATCACCGTTCTGTCCGGAGGTATCGGCGGCGCCGCGTTCGTCCGCGGCCTGCTCGACGAGGTAGGCGACGAGGCCGAGGTCACCGTCGTCGGCAACACCGCCGACGACCTGTGGCTCTTCGGACTGAAGGTCTGCCCCGACCTCGACACGCTGATGTACACCCTCGGCGGCGGGATCGACGAGGAGCGCCGCTGGGGCCGGTCCGACGAGACCTGGAGCGTCAAGGAGGAGCTCGCCGCGTACGGCGCGCAACCCACCTGGTTCGGGCTCGGCGACCGTGACGTCGCCACCCACCTCGTGCGTACGCAGATGCTGCAGGCGGGCTACCCGCTCAGCGACGTCACCCGCGCGCTCTGCGTGCGGTGGCAACCCGGTGTCACGCTGCTCCCCATGACCGACGACCGGGTGGAGACCCACGTCGTCGTCGAGAACGAGGGTCAGCGCCGCGCGATCCACTTCCAGGAGTACTGGGTGCGCCTCCGAGCCGCCGTACCCGCCCACGACGTCGTCATGATCGGCATCGAGGAGGCCAAGCCCGCCCCCGGTGTGATCGAGGCGGTCATGGACGCCGACGTGGTCCTCGTCCCGCCGTCGAACCCCGTCGTGTCGGTGGGGCCGATCCTCGCCGTGGCCGGTGTCTCGGACGCGCTCCGGACCACCCTTGCCCCCGTGATCGGCATCTCCCCCATCATCGCCGGCGGTGCGGTGCGAGGCATGGCCGACCAGCTGCTCACCGCGCTCGGCGTCGGTGTGAGCGCCGGCGCCGTGGGGGTCCGCTACGGCGCCCGTAAGACCGGTGGCGTGCTCGACGGCTGGCTCGTCGACACCGGTGACGCCGACCAGCTCGGCCCGCTCGAGGAGGCAGGCCTCGTCGCCCGCGCGGTGCCGCTCTACATGTCCGACGCCGAGACCACCCGCACGCTCGCCGCCGACGCGCTCGCTCTCGCACGTGAGGTCGGCGTCGCCCGATGAGCCTCACGCTGTGGCCGGTCACCGGCGTGCGCGAGGTGCGGCCGGGCGACGACCTCGTCGACCTCCTCCTCGGCCGTCTCGACGAGCCGCTCCGCGACGGTGACGTCGTCGTGGTGACGAGCAAGGTCGTCAGCAAGGCACTCGGCCTCGTGACGACCGGGGACCGCGAGACCGTGATCGATCGCGAGACCGTCCGCGTGGTCGCGCGCCGCGGTCCGACCCGCATCGTGCGCAACCGCGCGGGCCTCACGATGGCCGCGGCCGGCGTCGACGCCAGCAACACCACGCCGGGCACGGTCCTGACACTGCCGGACGACCCCGACGCGACGGCGTACGACCTCTGGCGGGCGCTCCGGCGGCGGGCAGGGGTGGAGATCGGCCTGGTGCTCTCCGACACCGCGGGCCGGGCCTGGCGGCGCGGGCAGACCGACATCGCGATCGGGAGCGCGGGTCTGAAGGTGATGAACTCGCTGTCGGGTACGCAGGACTCCTACGGCAACGCCCTGCACGTGACCGAGCCCGCGGTCGCCGACGAGATCGCCGGCGCGGCGGAGCTGGTCGCCGGGAAGACGAGCAACACCCCGTTCGTGGTCGTCCGCGGCCTCCCGCGTCACTGGGTCGGGGACCACTGGACGACGGCCGGCACCGGGGCGCGCGACCTCCTTCGCCCCGAGGACGAGGACCTTTTCGGCCTGGGCGCCCGTGACGCGGTCGAGGCGGTGCTGACCGAGAGTCGGCCCGCGGGCTTCTCCCCCGCCGGCGACGGCGCGGCCGACCGCGTCCACGAGCTCGCGGCCCCCGACGAGGACCTTGTCGCCGTCACGCACGCCGAGGGCACCTTCCACGTGACGCCCCTCGGTGGCGGCGCGGCCGCCATGGTCGAGGCCGGACGTGTCGCCGAGCGCCTGCGCATCGGTGCCGCCGCGTACCGTCTGGAGGTCGAGGTCGAGGTGAGGACCACGCTCACCGCGGGCCGTTAAGGTGGCTGCGTGACCATCGCCGACCTCCTCACGAGTGCCGCTCGAGCCGATCCGTCACGGCCCGTGGTGACGTTCTACGACCTCGAGACCGGTGAGCGCACCGAGCTGAGCCTGACGACCACGATGAACTGGGTGGCCAAGACGGCGAACATGCTGCAGGACACCCTGGGTGCCGACGACGAGAGCACCGTCGGGGTGCTCCTCCCGATCCACTGGGAGACCGTCGTGTGGCTGCTCGCGGTCTGGGTGGTCGGGTCTGCGGTCAGCCTCGAGCCCAGTCACCCCGTCGTGGTCGTCGACCCGGAGACGCTCGAGGTGGCCGGCGACGCCGACGACATCGTCGCGCTGTCGCTGCGTCCTCTCGGGGGCCGTTTCACGTCACCACTGCCGCCAGGGGTGATCGACTACAACGCTGACGTGGGCGGGCACGGCGACCGGTTCACTGCGTACTACCCGCCGCGCAGCTCCTCCGTCGCGGTTCGCGACGCCGACGGCATCGTCACGCACGCCGACCTGGTCGCCGACTCCGCCGACCGCTACCCCGACGGCGCCCGCGTGCTGCTGGTGGGAGACCGCGACACCGCGGCGTTGATGCCCGCGATCCTCGGGGCCCTTCACGCCAAGGGCTCCCTGGTGCTCGTTCGCTCGCGCTCGCCGGAGTCCGACGCCGACCGCATCGCGGCGATCGCCGAGACCGAGCGGGTCACCGTCGGCTGACAGGCACGCAGGCCACCGGGCCGACCGACGCGTGATCGTCAGCAGGCGTCCGCCAGGTCCTCGGCCTGGTTCGCCCGGGCCGCTCGCTCGGCAGCAGGGTCGCCCCCGGTCTTCGTCACCGCTGGGCGACCGGACGACCCGGCCTTGGTGGCGGAGCCGCCGCCGGACTCGCCGGCCCCGTCCTCGGAGCGCTTCACCGCCTTCGACACCATCTTCCGGATCTTGCCGAAGTCCGGATCACCCGTGTCGACCTGGGGCGGCACCAGAGAGACCGTCGAGATCTTCGCACCCCGCGCCTTGAGCGCGAGGTCGACGAAGGTGTCGAGCTCACCGGCGGGGATGTCGGTGCTGAGCATCCGCTTGCTCGACTCGGCGATGCCCGTCGCCTTGAGCAGCACCGTGTTGGGGTCGAGCTGCTGGAGCATCGCGTTCATCAGGCACTTCTGCCGTGCCATCCGTGAGTAGTCGGAGTTCTGCACGCGGCTGCGGGCGTACCAGAGCGCCTGCTTGCCGTCGAGGACCTGCCTGCCCTTGCGTATCCAGCCGGTGATCGGCGAGCCGATGCCGCCGATGGCGGTGCGCTCGCGGACCCGGACCTTCACCCCACCGACGGCGTCGACGAGGGAGGCGAAGCCCTTCATGTTGACCAGCACGTGATAGCTGATCTCGAGCCCCGTGATCTCCTCGATCGCCGCCTCCGTGGCGGCGATGCCCTCGTGCCCCTTGCCGCCGAATGTCTCGGGGTGGCCGTCGGCCCAGGTGTTCACGCTGTTGAGGTAGCAGCCCTCGCAGTCGAAGCCGTCCGGGAACTCGTCATGCATCGGGAAGCTCTCGGGGAACGGCACGTTGGCCAGGTTGCGCGGAAGGCCCACCAGGACGGTGTCACCGGTCTCGGAGTCGATGCTCGCGATGGTGAGAGAGTCCGGGCGGAGTCCGTCACGGCCCTTGCCGGAGTCCGCACCGAGGAGCAGCACGTTGTAGCGCCCCGCGTCGGTCCCGCTGACCGCCGACGAACCGAAGACCGTGGTGATGAAGTCCTGCTGGACGGCCATCAGGTTGGAGGCGACGAACAGCGCGCCGGCGGTCACGAAGCACAGCACGCCGCTGACTCCGCTCAGCGCGAGCCTCTGGCGACGCTCCAGCCGCAGCGGTGACCCGAGTCGCCAGGCGTCGGCGAAGAGCGCCACCCACGCGAGCGCGAGGATGATCAGGCCGAACCGCAGCAGCCAGAGGATCCCCGACGAGGTGAGCAGCCAGATGATGATCCCGCGGTCGAGCAGCCCCAGCAGCACCGCGATCACCACGACACCCCAGACCGCTCCCCAGACCCGCAGCGCGAGCAGCCCGATCCTGCGATGGCCGGCGACGACCTGGGCCGAGCCCGGAGCGACCAGCGTCATGAGCATCAACGAGAGTGCGCGACGGAAGCGGATGCGGGCCGATTGCTCCTCGGCCTGCGTCCGCCCGTAGGCATCTGCGTAGTCGGACATGTACCCCCATGACGTCGCTGTCGTGCTGCGCCGGCCCCGAGTGGACGCCACGCCAGTATCACCACCGGAGGGTGGCGTCCCGGGGCGACGCGCCGACACGTCGGCGGGTCGAACGACCTGTCCGGTACCTTCGACCGCATGCCCGATCGAGATCCGCGCCGCGGTGACGGCGACGACTTCGACTGGCTCTACGGCCCTGGCGACGACGCCACGCGGGTCGTCGGAGGCCCGTCGTCGCAACCGTACGGTGGCCCGCCGTACGGTCCTCCGCACCAGCAGCCGCACCCCGGCCAGCCGCAGCAGCGGCCGTCGGACCTGCCCCCGATGCAGTTCCCCGACGAGCGCCGGCCGGCCGCCACGCCGCGCCGCTCGGGCGGAGGCGGAGGCGCGGGCCGCCGGTGGCTCCGGCCGCGCCGGATCATCCCCCTGCTCCTGGTGGCATGGCTGATCTTCCTGATCGCGGTGCCCGTGTGGGCGTGGGGAAAGATCGAGAAGGTCGACGCCACGCCGGGTGGTGAGCGTCCCGCCGACCAGCCGGGCACGACCTACCTGCTCGTCGGCTCGGACAGCCGTGAAGGGCTGACCAAGGCCCAGCGCAAGAAGCTCGCGACCGGCAACGCCGAAGGAAGGCGTACCGACACGATCATGATGATGCACGTCGGTGGCGGACCGACGACGCTCGTCTCCATCCCGCGCGACTCCATCGTCCCGATCCCCGGCCACGGCCGTACCAAGATCAACGCGGCGTACGCGTACGGCGGGCCCAAGCTGCTCGTCGAGACTCTGGAGCAGTCCACCGGCGTCCGTATCGACGACTACGTCGAGATCGGTTTCGGCGGCTTCGTCAACATGGTCGACGCCGTCGGTGGCGTCGAGATCTGCCCGAAGCAGGGGATCAAGGACAAGGACGCCGGCCTCAAGCTCAAGAAGGGCTGCCAGGAGGTCGACGGCGCGCAGGCCCTCGGGTACGCCCGCTCGCGCCACTCGTACGCGACGCAGGACCTCCAGCGGGTCCAGTCCCAGCGCGAGGTGCTCGGAGCGATCGCGGGCGCGGTGAAGTCGCCGTCGACGTTCTTGAACCCGTTCCGGTACGCCGGCGTCGTGACGGCAGCGACCGACTCGCTGCGGATCGGCGACAACGTCGGCCCGATCTCGTTGGGCCGGTTCGCGTGGAGCCTGTCGGCGGCGATGGGCGGCTCGGGTCACAACTGCACGGTCCCGATCGCCGACGCCTCGGTCCGGTGGGACAAGAAGCGGGCGCTCGAGCTGTTCGGCTACATCAAGGCCGGCGAGACCGACAAGATCACCAAGGCCGTTTGTACCAAGGATGGTCTACCCGCGCGCTGACCCCGTCCGGTCTCTGCTAGGTTCAGCGCCATTCTTCGGCGTGGGCAGCGATGCCTCGAACTGATCGGAAACCGCTGTGGCGCGTCGTGTTGTCGTGGGGTTGGTTGCTGCTGCCGTGCTGGTGGCGTCCGGAGCGGGGCAGGTTCCTGCAGGGGCGGCGGAGACGGCGGTGTCCGGCTCAGCGCCGCCGGTTCTGACGTCCCCGGCTGCGGAGACGGAGGTCGGCGGGACGGCCGAGCTCGCCGCGACGTCGGAGTCGCCGTACGTGGTCTTCGAGCTGGCGACGTCGGCAAGCTCGTCGTGGATCGTCCGGCGCACGCCGGTGGCTGCCGGCGCGGACGGCATCTTCCGCGGCACCCTGCCGACGGCCGGGCTCCCCCCACGGTTCGTCGCCTGGGTGCGGGCGTGCTCCGATGCGAGCCTGGAGTCGTGCACCACCGCCAGCGAGGCCGTCCCGGTGCTGGGACTGCGGCCGACGCTCACACCGACCAAGCCGTTGCCGTCGGTGATCGACCCGTCGGTCATCAAGCGGGTCTCGCTGCGGGTCACAGGTCTCGGGGGGTTCCCGGCGACGGTCGACGGCGGCGTCAGGAGCAGGCAGGTCCGTGACGGCGACGTGATCGATGTCGACATCCCGAGCACATCGAGTGTCGACGTCTACGTCTCGCTGCAGCAGTGCAGTCCGCTCAATGCGGCGGTGTGCGAGGGAGCGGGCCTCTCCCTCAGGGTTCGCAAGGAACCGGACATCACCCTGTCGAGTCCGGGGCCGATGCTGCTGAGCCAGAACGGCGACGGCCTGTGGGAGACCGCGACCAGCCACGTGAGCCTGGACTCCCGTACTCCGCTCACTGCCCGCTGGCGGATCATCTCGACTGCCGGTGCCACGGTTGCCGGCCCGTACGAGTTCACCGCCGACGAGATCCGGGCGGGGCAATTCGGCGGAAACTGGGCGGGGACCAATTTGCGCGTCCTGATCGACCCGAAGGCACGTCTGGGTCGTCCTCTGCCGGCCGGTGAGTACCGGTTCGAGGTCGAGGTCACCGCGACGGCCACCGACTTCACGAAGTCCGCCCGCAAGAGCGTGCCGCTGTTCGTGAGCAACGCCGCGAAGATCACGAGCTTGACGCCGACGACGCCCTTCTTCTACCCGTTCGCTGGCGTCGGCCCTGGCTCCGGGGTGCCGACCGTGATGAGGTTCAGCCCTGCGCTCGACCCCATCGAGGCGAGGTACGGCGACATCCGCTACAGGATCCTCGCGAGCAACGGCAAACCCCTGGGCGGCAGCACGCCGCTCCTGGGTATCGCGGGTGCGTTGGAGTGGAACGGTCGCTACTGGAAGGACGGCGTGGCGACCGTGGCGCCCAGTGGACGCTACCGGCTCGAGCTCGTGAGAACGCGGAACTGCACCCACACCGGATGCGAGTACGTGTATGGGCCGGTTTCGGCTCCGTTCACGGTCCGCGCCACCCCGCCAAAGCTCATCAAGACGACGGTGAGAGCCTCCGCGCGCTCCACGTTGAAGCGCACCCTGGTGAAGCGGAACGCCCGCGTCAAGCGCGCCAGGCATGGCAACGTGCGATTCGTGCGGAAGGCGGGAGGGCGGGGACTGGGACGCGTGACGACCCTGCACTCGTTGCGGATCCCTGGCGACCGCAACCGTGATCTCTGGTTCGCCGCTCGTGTGCGTCTGCGAGGCACCTGGGGCACGCAGAACGACATCAGGATCGCCGTCGTCACGCCACGAGGGCGGACCCTCCCCTTCCGCCATCTCCCCAGCACGCGACGCCACCTCGCCTTCGATGCCGCTGAGCGGGAGGTCGGCGCCGACGGGCGCCTGCGGCTCAAGGTCATCTGGAAGGGCAAGAAGCCCGTCCGGTTGGACCAGTTCGTGGTCACCTACCGCAAGTACGACCTCAGGTCGTGAGCTGAGGCAGGTGGGCACGGGCCGAGACCCGTGCCCACCCGTCTGGGCGGTGGGTTCAGTCTTCGATGTCAGAGAGCAGGAACTCGACACCGCCGGTGGCGAGGTCGAAGGCGTCGCGCCCCACAGCCATTCCGTTGTCGTGCTCGAAGGCAGCGACGGCCGTGTCGTAGTCGGCGAAGTACAGGTCGGCAGTGCGCCACCGCGGCCGCGGGGTGCCGTCCTCCTTGGGGAAGACCTTGCCGTACTCCGCGCGCAGGAGATCCGGGACCTGTGACACGAGCTCCTTGTGCGCCTTGTAGCGGCGCTCGAACTCCTCTTCGTCGACCGGGTTGGCGTAGATCATGGTGAGCTTGGCGGTCATGGTGTCCTTCTTTCTTCGATGGGATGGATCGGGCTCGTCACGTCGAGCGACGTGCCGCTGACGGACGCGGGGCTCACCTCGCGGCTCGCTCGATGACGTCGGTCACGACGCCGGGGCGGCTGAGCATGACCGCGTGGGAGGCGTCGACCTCGGTGACGTGGGCGCCAGCGCGGCCGACCATCATGCGCTGGAGGGCGGGGTCGATGGCGTGGTCACGGCGGGTGAGGAGGGCCCAGGAGGGGATGGTGCGGTAGCCCTCCACGACGCTGGCGTCGGTGACGGTCGCGGAGTTGGCGGGCCGCTGGGTGATGGCGAGGTCGGCGGCGGTCGTCTTGTCGAGATCGCCGGCGAACACCTCACGGAACTCGGCCGGGTCGATGGCGACGTCCACACCACCGGGGACCGGCGTGTAGGTCAGCGGGAGCCCGGAGCCTTCGGTGAGCTCGGCGAGGGTCTCTCCCTTGGCGGGGATGAAGGCGGCGATGTACACCAGGGACTTGACGTCGGGCACCGAGGTGGCGGCGTTGGTGATGACGGCGCCACCGTAGGAGTGGCCCACGAGCACCTTGGGTCCCTCGATCGCGGTCAGGTAGCTGCTGAGGTAGGCGGTGTCACTCGTGAGGCCCTGCAGCGGGTTGGCGATGGCCCGGACCGGATAGCCGTCCTTTCGCAGCCGCTTGATGACCGGATTCCAGCTGGAGGAGTCCGCCCACGCGCCGTGGACGAGCACGATCGTCGGCTTGGGCGACGTGGGGTGCTTCCCGCCCGCGGGTGTGGCGCCGGTCGCCGTCGCCGGTATGGAAGCGGCGAGCAGGGCGGCCGCGGCGGTGCCGATGAGGGCTCCCTTGAGGGTGTGAATACGCATGACAGAGGTTTCCTTCCTGATGGGGTCGTGCTGTCTCCTTCACCCGCCGCGGTCGCGGCGGGGACGTTCACTCGCCGGGCGTTCAGTCGCCCGGACATTCAGCGGCCGTAGGCTTCGAGCAGCCGGAGCCACACCTCGCTGATCGTGGGGAAGGCCGGAACCGCGTGCCAGAGCCGGTCCAGGGGAACCTCGCCGACGACCGCGATCGTCGCCGCGTGCAGCAGCTCCGCGACGTCGGGCCCGGCGAGCGTGAAGCCGACGATGACCTGTCGCTCCTCGTCGACGACCATGCGCGCCTGGCCGCGGTATCCGTCGGCGTGCAGGGCGGAGCCGGTGACGGCGCCCAAGTCCTGGTCGATGACCCGGATCCGCATCCCGGTCGCCGCGGCGGCGGCCGCGGTCAATCCCACCGACGCGATCTCCGGTTCGGTGAAGACCACCTGAGGCACCGCACGTTGATCGGCCGTTGCCACGTGCCGGCCCCACGGGCGGTCCTGGACCGGGTCGCCCTTGGCGCGTGCCACGATGACGTCTCCCACGGCTCGGGCCTGGTACTTGCCCTGGTGGGTCAGCAGCACGCGCTGGTTGACGTCACCGGCGGCGTACAGCCAGCCGCCTCCGATCGGTGCGCCGTCGGCGGCGAGGACGCGCAGGGTGTCGTCGACCTCGAGCCACGCGCGCGGAGTCAGACCGACGGCGTCCAGTCCGACGTCCTGAGTATTCGGTACGCGGCCGGTCGCGACGAGGAGCTCGTCGGCTTCGATCTGCTCACCATCGGTGAGACTGATGCGCACCGTTCCGTCGGCCTCGCGCGTCACGGATGTGGCCTCCGTGCCGAGCCGTACCGTCACGCCGGCGTCCCGAAGCGACTCGACGACCAGGTCGCCGGCGAACGGTTCCGCGCGCGGCAGCACGCCGTCACGGACCAGCATCGTCACCGACGCCCCTAGCCCGGCGAACGCGGTCGCCATCTCCGCTGCCACCGCACCGCCGCCGAGGATGGCCAGCCGGTCGGGAACCGCAGCAGCGGCGGCCGCCTCCCGGTTGGTCCACGGTTCGGCCTCGCGCAGACCGGCGATGTCAGGGACCAGTGCGCCGCTCCCGGTGGCGATGACGACCGCGTGGCGTGCGGTCAGCACAGTGGTCGCACCGTCGTCACCGGTCACCTCGACGGTTCGGGTGGAGTTGATCCGTCCCTGCCCGCGGTACAGCGAGATGCCCGCCTGGTCGAGCCAGGACACCTGGTTCTGGTCCTTCCAGTGCGCGGCGAAGGCGTCGCGCCGGCCGAGCACGGCCGCCACGTCCAGGCCGCCCGTCAGCGCTTCCCGCGCTCCGGGCACGTCCCGAGCCGCCCGGAACGCCGCCCCGCTGCGCAGCAGCGCCTTTGTCGGGATGCACGCCCAGTACGAGCACTCACCGCCGACCAGCTCGCGCTCGACGATGGCAGCGCTGAGACCGCCCTGCGTCACGCGGTCCGCAACGTTCTCGCCGACCGGACCGGCGCCGATGATGATGACGTCGTATGTCGTGGTGTCCATGTCAGCTCTCCTGCGCGACGCGGCCGAGGCGCAGGGCTGAGATGAGGAAGAAGACCCCGCCGAGAGCGGCGTAGCCGGCCAGGCCGGCAAGGGACGGGTCATCGGCGCCGGCCGCGAGGATGAACCCAACGCCGACGAGCACCGAGAGGCCGCCGCTGAGGATCATCGGCCACTGGCCCCCCAGGGTGCGGCGCGCGATCCCGACACTGAGCTGCACGAGCCCAGACACGACGGCCCAGGCCCCCCACACGCGCAGGACAGTGGACACGTCCGACGTGCAGGCGAGGGCGATGCCGACGGCGGCGAGCGCGCTCACCGCGATGTTCACGTACAGCCCACGAGCTTGCTCCGCGGCATGGGAGGAGCGAAGGTCGACGACGGCTGCGGCGACATCGAAGGCGGGATAGAGGACGAGCAGGACGACGCTGACCGGGTTGAGGTCGGAGCTGCTGAGGAACAGCAGAGCTGCCCAGACGATGGCGAACCCGAACCTGGCGTAGTACAGCCGACGCAGGCCGTGCTCGAACTGTGAGGTAGTGGGTGAGGCGACGGTGGTCATGACGACCCCTTTCGGAGAGCTCGCGGACGGGTGAGTGCGAGTCAGCCCGTGCCTCGAGCGCCGAGACCGGTGCCCTACGAGCCGACCCTGAGGACCGATCGCGGCGGCGCCCCGAGCGGCGCGTCGTGAGAGACCCCCGTCTCCACCCCTCTCACTGAATAGGTTCTACGTAAAAGTAGCATGGACTGCATTAATTGGCTAGATGCTATTTTTGTCCACATGGAAGGCAGACGCAACAGGAAAAAGAAGCAGACCCGAGATCGGATCCGGGCCTCGGCGCTGGAGCTGTTCACCGCGCACGGCTACAGGAACACCACCATCGCGGCGATCGCCGAACACGCGGACGTCGCGACGCGGACGGTCACGCTGCACTTTCCCACCAAGGCGGACCTGCTGTTCGCCGACGAGGATCCGTTCGCACCGGAGTCGCTGGCTGCCCGCCTCGCCGACCGCACCGGCGACACGCTCGACGCCTTTAGCGTATGGATGCACGACACGATGCACGCCCTCGGCGAAGACGACACGGACCAGGGCCGATCGCCCGGCGAGATGTTCTCCCTGCACGCGAAGCGCGCTGCCCTGATCGCCGAGGACGCGGATCTGAGCAGCCGGGCACAGGTCTTCTACGCCGAGCTCGAGAACGTGATTGCCCAGGCACTCGGGAAGGAGCTGGACATGTCGCCAGATGCGCTCGCACCCCGCCTCACCGCGTACACGCTGGTGGGCGGCCTGCGCCTGGGCGTCCTACGCCAGGTCTTTGTGGCCGACGAAGCGAGCCGCGAAGAGCTGCCCTCCCTGGTCGACCGCGTGCTCGAGTTCGCGCGCGCCGGCCTGGCCGAGCTGACGACATAGCCGTTCCGCTCGCCGAGACAGACCATCCCCAAGGGCGCAGTGCCCTTGGGGATGGAATGTGCGGATGCCCGGATGTTGACTACAGCTGCGACTGGATCCCGGCGAGGAGCTGACGCGCCATCACGATGCGCTGGACCTGGTTGGTGCCCTCGTAGATCTGCGTGATCTTCGCGTCGCGCATCATCCGCTCGACCGGGTAGTCGCGCGTGAATCCGTAGCCACCGAGCAGCTGCACCGCGTCGGTCGTGACCTGCATCGCCGTGTCGGAGGCGAACGCCTTGGCGGCAGCCCCGAAGAACGTGAGGTCCTTGTCGCCGCGCTCGCTGCGACCGGCGGCAGCGTACGTGAGCTGGCGGGCCGCCTCCACCTTCATGCCCATGTCGGCGATCATGAACTGCAGCCCCTGGAACTCGGCGATCGCCTTGCCGAACTGCTGGCGCTCCTTGACGTAGCCCAGCGCGTAGTCGAGCGCGCCCTGGGCGACGCCGACGGCCTGTGCCGCGATCGTGACGCGGGTGTGGTCGAGGGTGCGCATCGCCGTGGCGAAGCCGGTGCCCTCCGCGCCGATCATGCGGTCGGCGGGGATGCGGACGTTGTCGAGGTAGACCTCGCGGGTCGGGGAGCCCTTGATGCCGAGCTTCTTCTCCGGCGCCCCGAACGAGACACCCTCGTCGGACTTCTCGACCACGAAGGCGCTGATGCCCTTCGAGCGCTTCGTCGGGTCGGTGACCGCCATGACCGTGTAGAAGTCGGACTCCCCGGCGTTCGTGATCCAACGCTTGACGCCGTTGAGGACCCAGTGGTCACCGTCACGGACGGCACGGGTCTTCATGCCCGCGGCGTCGCTGCCCGCGTCGGGCTCGGACAGCGCGTAGGAGAACATCGACGTGCCAGCGGCCAGCGGCGTGAGGTACTTCTTCTTGAGCTCCTCGCCGCCGGACAGGATCACCGGCAGACTGCCGAGCTTGTTGACGGCGGGGATCAGCGAGGACGACACGCAGGCGCGCGACACCTCTTCGATCACGAGCACGGTCGCGAGGGCGTCGGCCCCAGCGCCGCCGTACTCCTCGCCGACGTGGGGCGCGTGGAAGTCCGACGCCACCAACGCGTCGTAGGCCTCCTGAGGAAAGCGCACCTCCTCGTCGACGGCGGCGGCGTACGGGGCGACCTTGGCGTCGCAGACGGCCCGGACGGCCTCGCGGATCGCCTGGTGCTCCTCGGACAGGGCATACATGGGCTGGTCGTTGGTCACCCCTCCATGCTAATGAGTGTTAACCAGCGACCAGCAGGGCCCTAACCTGGTCGCATGACCGCGATTGCCGAGCCTGCTGCCCACGTCACCGAGATCACCTCCCTCGAGGAGCTTCGCGCGCTCGTCGGTGAACCCCTCCCCCGTGTGCGGGACAAGGTCATGCCGACGCTGGTCGACGACCACGTCGCCTGGCTCGAGGCATCCCCGTTCTGCCTCGTCGCGACCTCGGACGCCTCCGGGCGGTGCGACGTGTCTCCGAAGGGAGACCCGGCCGGCATCGGCCACGTCGTCGACGCCACCACGGTCGCGATCCCCGAGCGCCCCGGCAACAAGCGGGTGGACGGCTACCTGAACGTGCTCGAGAACCCGCACGTCGGTCTGCTGTTCATCGTCCCCGGACGCGGCGACACGCTACGGGTCAACGGCCGGGCGCGGATCGTCTCCGACGCCCCCTACTTCGACGCGATGACCGTCAAGGGCCACCGGCCGATCATGGCGCTGGAGGTCTCGATCGAGGAGGTCTTCTTCCACTGTGCCAAGGCGTTCCTGCGCTCGCGCCTGTGGAACCAGGACTCCTGGCACCCCGAGGTCCTCGCGACCCGCGCCGAGATCGCCAAGCGCCTCGAGCGTCCGGAGGAGTCGCTGGGCGCACTCGAGGCCTACTACGGCGAGGCGTACTCCAAGAACCTCTACTGAGCGGCGCCCGGCCGCTGACCCCGGACGGCTGCGCCCTTCGCCCGCGCGGCGTCGGCGAGGCGTGACTGGAAGGCGACCATCGCGTCCGCGAGCGCGGGGTCGGACGCCGCGAGGATGCGTACGGCGAGGAGACCGGCGTTGCGTGCGTTGCCGACGGCGACGGTCGCCACCGGCACGCCGGCGGGCATCTGGACGATCGACAGCAGCGAGTCCATGCCGTCGAGATACTTCAGGGCGACCGGCACACCGATCACCGGCAACGGCGTCACCGACGCCAGCATGCCCGGCAGGTGAGCCGCTCCTCCGGCACCGGCCACGATCACCCGGAGGCCGCGGCCGTGGGCCTCGCGGCCGTACGCGATCATCTCGTCCGGCATGCGGTGGGCCGAGACGACGTCAGCCTCGTACGAGACACCGAACTCCTCGAGCGCCTCTGCCGCCGCCTTCATCGTCGGCCAGTCGGAGTCCGACCCCATCACGATCCCGACCTGTGGTGTCTCACTCACCGGTGCTACCCCTGTCCCACTCGTCTGGGTCCACGTCGTCGTCCAGCCGCCCCTCGAACCAGGCTGCGGCGTGCCTCGCCCGCGCAAGGAGATCATCCAGGTCGTCGCCGTAGACGTTCACGTGGCCGACCTTGCGCCCGGGCTTGACGTCCTTGCCGTACAGGTGGACCTTGAGCCCGGGGTCGCGCGCCATCACGTGCGGGTAGGCGTCGTACAGGTGCCCCACCTCGCCGCCGAGGATGTTCACCATCACCGTCCACCGGGCCCGCGCCCGTGGCGAGCCCAGCGGCAGGTCGAGCACGGCGCGCAGGTGGTTCTCGAACTGGCTGGTCTCCGCGCCGTCCATGGTCCAGTGGCCGGTGTTGTGTGGGCGCATCGCCAGCTCGTTGACGAGGATGCGGCCGTCGGCGGTCTCGAAGAGCTCGACCGCGAGGATCCCGACGACGTCGAGCTCAGCGGCCACCCTCATCGCGAGCATCTCCGCCTCTGCAGCGCGTTCGGGGTCCAGACCGGGGGCGGGCGCGATCACCTCGCGGCAGATGCCGTTCTCCTGTTTCGACTCCACCACCGGGTAGGTCGCGACCTGGCCGGAGGGCGACCGCGCGGCCAGTGCCGACAGCTCGCGACGGAAGTCGACCAGCTCCTCGGCGATCAAGGGCACACCGGCCGCGAACACCTCGGCTGCCGCTCCTGCGTCCTCGACGACCCACACGCCCTTGCCGTCGTACCCGCCGCGCGTGGTCTTGACGACGACCGGGTAACCGTCACCGTCGGCGGCGAAGCGGTCGAGCCCTGCGGCGTCCGAGACCGGCGCCCAGCGAGGACACGGCACGCCGAGTGCGGTGAGCCGCTCCCGCATCTCGCGCTTGTCCTGGGCGAAGAGAAGGGCGTGCGGCCCTGGACGACAGGCGTGACCCTCCGCGTCGAGGGCACGGAGGTGCTCGGGCGGCACGTGCTCGTGGTCGAAGGTCACGACCGCGCACCCCCCGGCCACGCCTCGGAGCGTGGCGAGGTCGCGGAAGTCGCCCACGGTCGTCGCCGGGTTCACCTGGGCGGCGCTCACATCCGGCCCTTCGGCGAGGAGATGGACCGGCACCGCGAGGGAGACGGCGGCCTGCTCCATCATCCGAGCCAGCTGCCCGCCCCCGACGATGGCGAGCGCGGGGCTGTCGATCGGGCTCTGCACGCGGTCATGCTATCGGGCGTGCTGGACGTGTCCGAAAAGGCGCAGGGGCGTGACCCGAGGCGAGGCTACCTTGGCCGGGCGCTCACGCGACCGTGTCGGGCGCGCCACGATCAAACCCGGGGGAAACATGAAGAAGGCACAACGACAAGCTCGCACGGCGATCCTGGTGATGGTCGCTGCGACCGCGCTGGCCGTCGGCGCTCCCGCCTACGCCGGCGCCGTCCAGAGCCCGCCGGCCACCGCGCAGGGCACGAGCACTCCGTCGGCTGACGATGCCGTACGGAAGGCGCCACGGACGGTCATCACTCTCAAGATCGCGGGCTGCGAGGGTTGTCGCCTCCGTCCGACGCAGGCGGTCCGGGGGACGTCCGCCTGGACGGGGAAGGCCAAGAGGGTCCGTCACGGCAAGGTCCGCTGGTCCGTGCGTACCGACCGCACCGCCGGTCTGACCTTCTTCGTCGAGCGGAACCCGAAGGCTGCGTCGACCACAGTGCTCAACGCCGTCCCGATGATCGTCGCCCGCTACCGCGGCAAGGCGGTCGGCAGCCGAGTCAGCGACGCAGCAGCACGCAAGGCCAAGCGGGCGACCCCCTGCTTGCGTGGCACGCAGGCGTCTCGCTTCACCAGGCGAGTCGTCGTCCGCTACTCACGGGTCGACGATCCGACCGGCCCGGGCACGGTGCGCGTCCCGCGCTACTACTTCAAGAAGACCCAGCGCGCGACCAAGCCGTACTCGCGAACCTTCAAGGGGACGCTCGCCGCGCAAGACCTCTACGTCTGTCCTTGACGACACGGCAGTCGAGCGAGGCGGCAGACAGGACTCCGTAGGCTGAGCCCGTGACTTCCTCTCTGTCGCCGTCGCGCGTCACCACTCGGCTCGGTGAGGTCGCGAGGTTCGGGACGGTGGGTCTCGCCGGCTACGTCACGGACGTCGTCGTCTTCAACCTGCTCCGGTACGCCGGTGACCCGGGAGTCCTGGAGCACAAGCCCGTGACGGCGAAGATCCTCTCCGTGGCCGTCGCGATGATCGTGACCTACGTCGGCAACCGGCAGTGGACGTGGCGCGGTCGGAGCACTCGCAGCGTCCACCGCGAGGTCGTCCTCTTCGTGGTGATGAACGGCATCGGCATGCTCATCGCCGTCGGGTGCCTGGCGTTCTCGCACTACGTCCTGGGACTCGACAGCGCCCTCGCCGACAACATCTCCGCGAACGTCGTCGGGCTGGGTCTCGGCACCCTGTTCCGGTTCTGGGCTTATCGGCGGTTCGTCTTTCCCGACGGCGAGCCGGCTGAGCCGTCGTAGGAGCTCTCGTGGGAGAACCTCAGCCGTTGTAGGACCAGCGGTGCCGCACCGTGAGCGGCTCGACGTTGCCGAATCCCCGCAGGTTGCGCTGGGCCATCGCCCGGGTCTCGAACCTGTCCCCGAGGCCCTCGGCGGTCGCCGCGTCGATGATCACACGGTTGCGGCGGGCGACACCGGTGAGCCGCGCGGCGAGGTTGACCGGTGGACCGTACACGTCTCCGAGCCGCGAGATCACCGGCCCCGTCCCCAGACCGACTCGCACGTCGGGCAGGTTCTTGTCGCCACCGATCTCGGCCACGATGGAGAAGGCGATGTCGGCCGCGACCTCGGGGGACTCCGCGAGATAGAGGACGGAGTCGCCGAGAGTCTTGATCGGCCGACCGCCGCCCTCGGTGACGAGGTCGATGCAGCGTGTCTCGAACTCCTCGACCAGATCGGCCAGGCCGTCGTCGTCAAGCCCGTTCGACAGCTTGGTGAACGCCACCAGGTCGGCGAAGCCGACGGTGACGACCATCCGGAGCACGTCCTCCTCGTCGGCGGCGAGCGCCTCCGCGCGCGTCGCCGACGCGGCCAGGTGCCGGCGCCACGAGTACACCAGCAGGCGCTCGAACACCGGCCCCATCGTCTCCGCCACCGAACGACCCGACGATGGCCACCGCCGACGGTCCTCCTCGGACTGGTTGCGCCGCTCGAGGACCTCGGCGAGGGTCGACACCTGCCACTCGGCGAGGCGCGACATGGTCGAACCGAGGGCGCGGGTCAACCGGACGACCGTGTCGTCGTCGAGCACCCCCGAGGCGACGACGGCGCGTACCGTCTTCAGCGCGTCGAGGTCGGCAGGGACGAAGGCCTTGGCGTCGGCCGAGTCGGGGAACCCGAGCGCTCGCCAGAGTCGTCTCGCCTCCTCGTACGAGACTCCTGCTGCCGCGGCGACCTCGTCGCTGCTGAAGATGGGATCCGCACCGAGGATTGCGCGGGCGAGGTCGTCGGGCACGTCAGATCTGCTCGTCGCTCGTCATCGGCTGGTGCGCCTCGAACACGAGGGAGCTGAGCTGCCGGTGGACGTCCTCGATGTGAGGGACGTCGCGGATACGCAGGCCGTCCTGCTCACTGGCGGCGTGGACGATCAGCGTCCCGCACCCCAGCAGGCGGTCGGTGAGCTGCTTCTCGAACGAGACGTCGTTGATGCGGTTGAGCGGGATGATCCGACCGGTGCGGGTGAGGATGCCGCGCTGCTCGATGAGACGTCGGTTGGTCACGGTCCACGTCCAGGTGAACCAGCCCAGGAACGGAAGGACCACCCACATCAGGACGACAAGCAGCGCGACCACCACGACGACCGAGCGCACGGGCCCGTCCGTGACCGCCGCTCCGAACCCACCGGCAGCGGCAGCGACCACGAGGACGAAGACGGCGCCGAACAGCGCCTTGACGTGTGTCCTGACCGTCAGGACCTCGTTCTCGCCGCCGATCAACAGCTTCTTGGAGACACCCACGGGGTCATGGTGTCATGCCCGGGACCGCAGATGCGTGATGTCTCCGGCACTGACTGTGGTCACCTCGCCGTTCACCGAGATCTCCAGCCGGCCGCTGTCGTCGAGTCCGACGGCCTCCCCCTCGATCCGCTGGCCGTCGGGAAGCTCCACCGACACCTCGCGTCCGAGGGTCGCGCTGCTCCGCTCGTACGCCTGCCGGATGCCGATGTCGGGATCGCCGCCGGCGTCGGCCCACGGCACGTACAGGGCCTCGAAGGCGGCGGCGAAGCCGCTCAGCAGCCCGGTCCTCTCCGCCGTCGGTGAGCCTTCGATGGTCAGCGAGGTCGCGTTCGGGACACCGATCTCCTCAGGGGTCGTCGACACGTTGATCCCGCACCCGACGACCGCGGCCGGCCCGGTCGGGGTGTCGACCCGCTCGACGAGGATGCCGGCGAGCTTGCGGTCCTCGACGACGACGTCGTTGGGCCACTTCAGCTGGGCGACGACCCCCGCCTGACGCACGGTGGCGACCACGGCGGCGCCGGTCAGCAGGGGGAGCCACGTCCATCGGTAGCCGTCGATGCGCGGGCGTACGAGGACCGAGACGGCCAGCGCGGAGTAGCGCGGCATCTCCCAGGTCCGGTCGAGCCGTCCACGCCCTGCCGTCTGGTGGTCGGTGGTCAGCAGCGTGCCTTCCGGCGCGCCCTCCCGGGCCAGCCGGGCGAGGTCGGCGTTGGTGCTGGCGGTCTCGGGGACCACGCGCACCTCCTGCCACCACGACGTCGGTCGGATCAGGGCCTGCTCGAGACCGGCGGCGTCGAGTGGACGGCGGGCGAGAGGAGAGTCGGCTGGCGGTGAGTCGCTCATGTCCCCACTGTCCCATGATCCGCGCCCCTCGTCGGGGCGAGCGGACCGACGGCTACCCTGAGCGCGTGAGCGAAGCAGTGGCACCTGAACCGGGTCAGATCGACACGCACACCACCGCCGGCAAGCTGGCCGACCTCGACCGGCGCCTGGACGAGGCGGTGCACGCCGGGTCGGCGAAGGCCGTCGAGAAGCAGCACGCCAAGGGACGCCAGACGGCCCGCGAGCGGATCGAGATGCTGTTCGACGAGGGCTCCTTCGTCGAGATCGACGAGCTGGCGCGGCACCGCTCGACGGCGTTCGGTCTCGAGAAGAACCGCCCCTACGGCGACGGCGTGATCACCGGCTACGGCACGGTCGACGGCCGTCAGGTGTGCGTGTTCTCCCAGGACTTCACCGTCTTCGGCGGCAGCCTCGGTGAGGTCTACGGCGAGAAGATCACCAAGATCATGGACCTCGCGATCAAGACCGGCTCCCCCATCGTGGGCATCAACGAAGGCGCCGGCGCGCGCATCCAGGAGGGGGTCGTCTCCCTCGGCCTGTACGGCGAGATCTTCCGGCGCAACGTGCACGCCTCGGGGGTCATCCCGCAGATCAGCCTGATCATGGGGTCTTGCGCGGGCGGTCACGTCTACTCCCCCGCCGTCACCGACTTCACCGTGATGGTCGACGGCACCTCCAACATGTTCATCACCGGCCCCGACGTGATCAAGACCGTCACCGGCGAGGACGTGACGATGGAGGAGCTCGGCGGCGCCCGTACGCACAACACCAAGTCGGGCAACGCCCACTACATGGGCGCCGACGAGGAGGACGCGATCGAGTACGTCAAGGCGCTCCTCTCCTTCCTCCCGCAGAACAACATGGAGGACGCGCCGGCGTACGACGGCCTTGCCGACCTCGAGATCAGTGACGTCGACCGCGCGCTGGACACGCTCATCCCCGACTCGACCAACCAGCCGTACGACATGCACACGGTGATCGAGTCCGTCCTCGACGACGGCGACTTCCTCGAGGTCCAGCCGTTGTTCGCGCCCAACATCCTCATCGGCTTCGGCCGGGTCGAAGGGCGCAGCGTGGGCATCGTCGCGAACCAGCCGATGCAGTTCGCCGGCACGCTCGACATCGACGCGTCCGAGAAGGCCGCGCGCTTCGTCCGCACGTGCGACGCGTTCAACGTGCCGGTCCTGACCTTCGTCGACGTGCCGGGCTTCCTCCCCGGGACCGACCAGGAGTGGAACGGCATCATCCGCCGGGGCGCCAAGCTCATCTACGCCTACGCCGAGGCGACCGTCCCGCTGGTCACGGTGATCACCCGCAAGGCCTACGGCGGCGCCTACGACGTCATGGGCTCCAAGCACCTCGGCGCCGACCTCAACATCGCGTGGCCGACCGCCCAGATCGCCGTCATGGGCGCGCAGGGCGCGGTCAACATCCTGCACCGCAAGACGCTCGCCGCGGCCGACGACCCCGAGTCGAAGCGTGCGGAGCTGATCGACGCGTACGAGCAGACGCTGGCGAACCCCTACGTCGCCGCCGAGCGCGGCTACGTCGACCAGGTCGTCCAGCCGCACGAGACCCGCATCGAGATCGTGCGTGCGCTGCGGCTCCTGCGCAGCAAGCGCGAGACGCTGCCGCCCAAGAAGCACGGGAACATCCCGCTGTGAGCACCGGGCAAGAGGACACCGCCGCAGCGCCGCTGCTGCGGGTCGTCAAGGGTGACCCGTCGCCGGAGGAGCTCGCGGCGCTCGTCGCCGTCGTCGCCGCACACGGAGCCGCCTCGGAGCTGGCTCCTCCGACGCGGCGATCCGCGTGGGGAGATCCCTCGCTCGCCACGCGCCCGCCGCACGCCCACGGGCACGACGGGTGGCGCAGGTCGGCCTTCGCGCGCTAGAACGCGTTCCCGACCCTGCATCACGCGGCGAGGCTACGAGCCGTGTCCGCCCACCCGTACGGCCGATCCGGAGCCGTACGCTGGCCCGCGTGACTCGACCACGCCTCGTCCTCGCCTCGCAGTCCCCCGCCCGTCTCGCGACCCTGCGCAGCGCCGGCCTGGAGCCGGACGTGATCGTCTCCGGAGTCGACGAGTCGGTCGTCGTGTCCGACGACCCGGTGGTCGTGGCCACCGAGCTCGCGCGGCTGAAGTGCCGGGCGGTGTCCCACCGGCTCGCGAGCCCGGACGACACCCTCGTGATCGGTTGTGACTCGGTGCTGGCGTTCGACGGGGAGATCCTCGGCAAGCCGTCCGACCCGCAGACCGCGATCGAACGGTGGCGGGCGATGCGCGGCCGTTCCGGGGTCCTCCACACGGGACACTGCGTGCGGCTCGGGGAGCGCGAGATCTCCGACGACGGCGCGACGACCGTTCACTTCGCCGACCTCGACGACGCGGAGATCGAGGCGTACGTCGCGACCGGCGAGCCGCTGCAGGTCGCTGGAGCCTTCACGGTGGACGGGCTGGGCGGCCCGTTCGTCGAGCGGATCGAGGGCGACCACCACAACGTCGTCGGATTGTCGCTCCCGCTCCTGCGCAGGATGCTCGCCGGACTCGGTGTCCGGTGGACCGACCTCTGGGACGCGTCGCGCGGGTGACCTGGCGAGCGCACGCGTGGGTGCACGCGGGCACGGACGGTCGCCGCTCAGGTCCTCAGCCGGAGGAGTCGATCGAGATGGCTCTCGATCCGTGAGAGCGGGTCCGGTCGGGGACGGGAGCAGCGACGCGCCCGGACAGGCTCGCGGGCGGGAGGGGGCGCCGGCGGTGCGACAGGCGCGCCCCTCATCTCGCGGAGGCCACGAAGGCGCGCGCTCAACCGCTGACGCTGGACGCGGTGGTGATCCTCGATCTCGAGGATCCTCGCTCCCTTGCGGCGGCTGAAGACGAACCCTCTTTGGCCGTCGGCCACGACCCAGAGCTTGCCGGCGTGGACGAGCTGGTGGCAGCGAGGACACAGTCCGGCAAGGTTGTCGAGGTCGGTCCGGCCGCCGTCCCGGTCCCACCACGCGACGTGGTGGAGCTCGAGGTGGGTGCCGCCGCACGCCGGGTTGGCACAGACCCCACCCTGACGCGCGAGAACGGCCTGCCGCTGTTTGTAGGTCGCCAGCCGGTGGGTGCGCCCGACGTTGAGGATGTCGGCCTGCGGCGTCGTGGACGAGGTGACTCCCGCGACGAGGACGTCGGTGCGGTCCGCACCGCAGGCGAGGTAGTCGAACAGTCCAGGCCCCACCGGCCCCCAGCCCGTGAGGACCGGCGGCTCCGCCCCGGGCAGGCCTGCCAGCCAGGCGGCGTCCACCATCACGTTGACCTGCGGGCGGACGCCGCGATCGGAGGGCAGGCCGTGCTCCAGCGCTGCGGCGGCAAGATCGCCGACCGCGTCGACGCGTCGCTGGGCCGGGGTCCGGTCGTCCTCGGTCCCTCGCGGGGCCGACGCCGCCGTCAGCCAGGTCCGCAGGCGCGTGCCGTTGACGGCGTCCAGGAACCCGTTGACGTGATAGCCCTCTCCACACCGTGCAATCGTCAGATCGTGCTTGTCCATCCCGGCGACATAGGCGCGGTCAAGGTCTTCGGGGTGCGCTACCTCCACGAGCATCGTCAGCTGTGCCGTCAGCTCGCCCGGCTCGCACACGCGGGCGACGTCGAGCATGACGTCCTCGGCCGCCTCGACGACCTCACGATCGGCCTTCTTGAGCGCAACCGTGAACGCGTCCACGTGTGCCCGGCGGATCTCTCCCGCGCGGTGCGCGGCGCCGACCGCGGGCAGCACGCGCAGCGTCCGTCCCGCGGCGATCGCCGCTCGCGACTGCCGGACGTCCCAGCGCAGCTCTCGACGTGCCCACCCGGCCGTCGACGAGGCACCCTCCGCCTCGTACGCGGCCCGCTCCTGCATCTGGTCCAGCCACACCGCCTGGAGACCGGCGAGCCGGTCGGCAGCGTGCGCGAGCCGTCGGAGCGTCTCGCACGTCTGAGCATCCGAGGCCGAGGCGACAGGTAGGTCGGCGAGCGCGTCGAGCATCGCCTCCAGCCTGGCCAGCACCTCGGTATCGAACATACATACGACTCTAACGGTGCCCACTGACAGGTCTCGATCGCGCGACCTGGACTCTTCTCGCCCGGTCATCGTTCGGCAGGATGGCTCGTGTCGACGCACCCAGGAGACACGCCGACGCCACCCGCCGACGCGTGCAGATGAACAACGCGATCCGCCGTGGCGAGACCGCGTGGCTACTCGACGGGCAGCCCGAGCCCACGCGCGATGAGCATGCGCTGGACCTCCGACGTACCCTCACCGATCTCCAGGATCTTGGCGTCACGGTAGAAACGAGCGACCGGATACTCCTCCATGAAGCCATACCCGCCGAACACCTGCGTCGCGATCCGCGTCGCGGTGACGGCCTGCTCGGTCGCGTACAGCTTGGCGATCGAGGCGGCTTGCTTCAGCTCCTGCCCGCCGACACCGGCGTCCTTCATCGCCGCCGCCTCGTACGTCAGCGCGCGCGCCGCCCGGGCAGCCACGGCGAGGTCGGCGATCTGGAACGCGACACCCTGCTTGCGTCCGATCGGGCCACCAAAGGTCTGGCGGTCGAGCGCGTACTCGCGGGCGAGATCGAGACAGGCTTCGATGCATCCGACCGCGAGCGCGGCGATGGCGATGCGTCCGTCGTCGAGAGTGGCGAGGAACTGTGCGTAACCCCGGCCACGCTCGCCGAGGAGGTTCTCCTCCGGCACGCGGCAGCCGGTGAACGTGAGCGGGTGCGTGTCGGAGATGTGCCAGCCGAGCTTGTCGTAGCCGGGCTCGGCGACGAAGCCGGGCGTGCCGGCGGGCACCATGATCGTCGAGATCTCGGGCCGGCCGCCGTCACGGACGCCCGTACGGGCGGTCACCGTGACCACGGAGGTGATCGCCGAACCGGAGTTGGTGATGAACTGCTTGGCGCCGTCGATCACCCACTCGCCGGCCTCGAGAGTGGCCTTGGTGGCGGTGGCGCCCGCATCCGACCCCGCGCCAGGCTCGGTGAGCCCGAACCCGGCGAGCGCCCGCCCTTCGACGAGGTCAGGGAGCCACTGCGCCTTCTGCGCCTCCGTGCCGTACGTGAGGATCGGGTTGATGCCGAGCCCCACCGCGGCCTCGAGCGTGATGCCGATCGACTGGTCGACGCGACCGAGCTCCTCGATGGCGACGCAGAGGCTGGTGAAGTCGCCGCCCGAGCCTCCGTACTCCTCCGGGGCCGTGAGCCCGAAGAGTCCGAGCTCGCCCATCGTCGTGACGAGGTCCACCGGGAAGTGGTGGTCCTTGTCCCACTGCGCCACGTGCGGGGCGATCTCGGCCTGGGCGAAGTCGCGGACGACCTTGCGGAAGGCCTCGTGCTCTGCGGAGAGGGTGCTGTACGCCATCCGCCGATGTTAACAGTCGTTAACCTGACGAGGAAGTGTCGTCGTCCGCGCACCGACCACCGCGAGGGGGTCGTCTCGGAGCATGGAATGCTTCCTCCGAGACTTGACGTGTTCGCAATCGCAAACATATGGTCGTGTTCGCAATCGCAAATATCGCCTCTGCGCCTCCCCGGCCGCCCCTCCGAGAGGAACCCCGTGCGACTCCCCCACGTCCTGGCCCGCCGCACAGCCAGCATCGCCACGACCGTCCTCGGTGGCGCTCTCATCGCCTCCACGGCTCTTGCCACCGGCGCCTCCGCCGTCTCGTCCTCCGCCCCGGCGCTGGCATCTGCCGACGCCGACGACACGGGACGGATGATGCTGGTTCTCGACTCCTCGGGGTCGATGAAGGAGAAGGCGGGAGACGGCGCGACGAAGATCGAGGCAGCCCGGACCGCCCTCGAGAGCGTCGTCGACAAGCTGTCCGACTCCCAGGACGTCGGGATGCGTGTCTTCGGCGCGACGGTCTTCTCGCGCAACGACAAGGGCGCCTGCACCGACACCCAGAAGGTCGTCGACCCCGGCACCGACAACCGCGACGCGCTGCGTGCCGCGATCAGCGCCTACAAGCCGTACGGTGAGACGCCGATCGGCACGGCGCTGCTCGAGGCCGCACGCGACCTCGGCGACGAAGGGCGGCGATCGATCGTCCTCGTCTCGGACGGGGAGTCCACCTGCGCTCCCGACCCGTGCAAGGTCGCCGCGCGCATCTCCAAGCAAGGCATCGACCTCACCGTCGACGTCGTCGGCCTGTCCGTCGACGCCAAGACCCGCAAGCAGCTGCGCTGCATCGCCGAGGCCGGCAACGGCCGCTACTACGACGCCGAGGACGCCGGCGAGCTGTCCGGTGCGCTCGACACGGCGGCCGTCCGCGCCGCGCGCCCGTGGACCGCGATCGGCACCCCGATCACCGGCGGCCCCGACGCCGCGAACGCCACTACGATCACCACCGGCGACTGGCGCGACGCCCTCGGTCCGCAGCACACGGTCCCGGGGCAGCGCTGGTTCCGGTTCACCCGCACGATCCCAGGGTCGACGGTGCGGGTCTCCGCCGCGATCGCCGGTCCGACCGGAGGGTACGAGGTCGACGACGGCCTGTACGTCGAGACGTTCGTCGGGAGCGAGGACTGCGGCACCGGCGCGGACTCCCAGGCGGGCACCGGCTACCAGCCGATCCTGGTCGCGACCGAGGCCGTCCCCGGCAACCGCGACTACAACGACGAGTGCAAGGACGGCTCCGAGATCACCTTCAACGTGACCCGTGGCAAGCAGTCCGGCGACGTGTCACGGCGTACGGAGGAGCTCGTCGAGATCCGCATCATCGAGGAGCCGCCCGCGGCCAACGCCGCCAGCCTGCCCGCCTCGGCCCCGAAGGCGTCCGAGGACGTGCCCTCGATGTCCGACCCGACCCCGCTCCCGACCGGCGGAGTCTCCTTCGGCGACGCGGCGCCGCTCGACCCCGGCGCTTTCCGAGGGTCGATCGTGCCCGGCGAGACCCAGATCTTCCGCATCGACCTCGACTGGGGCCAGAGCCTGTCCTCGGTGATCCAGTTCGACCCGATCACCGACACCCAGAAGCAGGCTCTGGGCGACGTCGACCTCAACACCACGCTGTGGACGTTCTCCCCCGGGCGCGCCATCGCGCGAGCACCGTTCGTCTCCGACTCTCAGGGCAGGCTCACGGACTTCTCGTCGCCCGAGCTGGCCGCGGTGACCCCGGTGGTGACCTACAACGAGCGCCGCTCGACCGCCGACGGCAATGCCGCGGCCTCGATCGCCGGACCGTACTACCTCGTCCTCGGCGTCGCCGGCGAGAACGGCGGGACCGTCGAGGGCGCAGCGGCAGGTGTCGAGCTCGGGTTCACCCTCGGCCTCGCCCGCAACGGGGAGCGCAAGGGCGTGCCGGAGTACGACGGCGAGGCGCCGCAGTTCGGCGGCGAGACGAGCGAGACGGTCGACCCCGGCGACGACGACTCCGGCGAGGCCGACGCGAGCGACACGTCCGCGAGCTCGGCGACAGACTCCGACGACGGCGCCGGCTGGCTCCCGTTCGCCCTGGCCGGGGCAGGAGCCGTCCTGGTCCTGGGCGGTGTCGCCGCCCTGCTCGTCGTCCGTCGCCGGCGACGCCAGTCGGCGGAGCAGGCTCCGCCGGCCTACCAGCCCTGGGACGGGTCGGGCGGCGCGAGCCCGTACCAGTGAAGACCTGCCTGACCGCCCTCTCCTCGCCCGAGATCCACGAAAGGACCACCGTGCACCGACATGCACTCCCTCTCCGGACCCCAGTCCTCGTCGCAGCCGCGGCGCTGACCGCGACCGTCGTCCTCACCACGCCCCCACCGGCCGCGGCCGACGACGCGGCGACGTACGAGCCGGCCGGGAAGTCGGTCGACGGCGGCGCCAGCGCCGGCGACGCGACCGGGCTCGAGGCGGGTGACTGGAAGGACACCATCGGCCTCACCGGCACCGCAGAGGGCCAACGCTGGTACACCGTCAAGCGGACCGTCGACGGCTCGACCGTCCGCTTCGCCGCAGCAGTGCCGTCCGGGGCGCCGACCGCCAAGCACAAGGTCACGGTCGAGGCGTTCGCGGGCAACACGAGCTGCGGCAAGGGCGACTCCTCCTCGGCAGGAGGAGGGCACCAGCCGATCGTCGTGGCCAGCGCCGCCGCGGGGGCCGGCGACTCGGACGAGTGCGTCGACGGTGACGCCATCACCTTCAGCGTCACGCGCGAGGTGTCCGAGGGCAGCGAGGAGCAGACGGACGAGACGCTCGAGATCCGGGTGGTGGAGGAGCCGACGGCCAAGGATGCCGAGCAGCTCCCGACGAAGTCTGCCGACCTGCCCGAGAAGAAGCCGTCGCTGTCCGATCCCGAGGAGCTCCCGGCCGGCGGAGTGTCGTTCGACGAGGCCGTCTCCCTGGACCCGGGGGCCTACGAGGGCACCATCAGCCCGGGCGAGACCCAGATCTACCGGGTGGACCTCGACTGGGGACAGAGCCTCGACACCGTCGCGCAGTTCGCCCCGGTCACGGCGGCGCAGGCCACGGCCTTCGACGGGGAGGACGTCCAGACCAGCCTCGTGACGTACGCGCCGTCGCGGGCGGTCGCGACCGACAGCATCTCGTACACGTACGGTCGCCTCAACGAGTACTCCTCGCCCGAGCTGCGCTCCACCACGCCGTTCGTGCTCTACAACGCCCGCGAGAACTCCTACGGCACAGCGACGGCGGTCTCGTCCGCCGGCCCGTACTACGTGGTCGTCGCGGCACCGCCCGTCGAGGAGGGCTCCGGCGCCGCCGGAGCCGACCTCGGCTTCACGCTCGGCGTCGCCGTCAACGGCGAGGTGTCGGGCACCCCCGACCTCGGCGACCAGGCGGCCGTCATCGGCCCGGACCTCGACGGCGGCTCCTCGGGCTGGCTCACGTGGGTGCTCGTCGGCCTCGGGGTGCTTCTCGTCCTCGCTGGTGTGGCAGCGGTGCTGATCGCACGACGGCGCGCGGCCGGCGCACGCGCGGAGGCCACCCCGTACGGCGGCTACACCCCGCCCGACGCGCCGCAGGACTACCCGCAGCCGTACGGCGGGCAGCAGGCTCCGTACAGCCCGCCGCCGGCGAGCCGGGGCGAGCGTCCCGGCGACGGCTGGTGATGCTGCTCAGCCGAGCAGCATGAGGATCGCCAGGACGATGACGAGTCCCCCGGCGCCGACGCTCAGCAGGCCGAACGCGGCCAGCGGGCTCGGCCGCCGGGTGGACGCCGGCGGTTGCGGAAGGCCCGGTGGAAGACCCGGCGACGGGGACGGAGAGGGCAGCGGCTCGGGCGCCGTCGGCGGCAGGGGGACAGCGCGGAGTGCGGGGGCCGCGTCGGTCCCGTGCAGCCGCACGTGCTCGAAGACCTCGATCTCCGCTCCGTCGTCGCCGGGCGCTGCACCGGTCGGCGGGACGAGGCCCGTGTCGTGCAGCATCCTGCGTGCCCGCGCCGCGCTCGGCGGCCTGCGCGCCGGGTCGGGCTCCGCCAGGGCCCGCGCGAGGTCCCACAGCCGTCGGTCGACCCCGGGCGGCGGCGCCGACGGCAGGGCGCGGCCGTCCTCGGGCCGCTCGCCGGTCAGCATCTCCGCCAGGACCACACCGGCGCCGTAGAGGTCCTGCACAGGCAGCGGGTCGGCCCCGACCGCGCTCTCGGGCGCGCGGTAGCCGCGGGTGCCGAGGACGATCGCCGGGGCGGTCATCCGGGGCTCGTGCAGGGGCACCGCCACCCCGAAGTCGCTCAGTCGCAGGTACGGCCGGCCGCGGCCGGTCGGCTCCAGCAGGAGGTTGGCGGGCTTGACGTCACGATGCACGACGCCGGCCCGGTGGACGGCCTCGAGCGCGTCGAGCAGCTGGTCGAGCAAGCATGCGGCCCAGGGCGCCGGGAGGGCCCCGAAGTCCTCGATCAGGTGGTGCACCGACCCGCCCCGTACGACGTCCATCGTGAACAGCACCGTGTCGTCCTCGCCGGCCCAGCCCCGCGGCACGACCGTGTGCGGGTGCTCGATCCGGGTGCTCAGCTCGCGGATGAACCGCAGCAGCAGCGACGCGTCGACCTGACGGACGAGCTTGGCCGCCCGGAGCTGGTCGTCCCGACGGTCGTGGACCAGCCACACCGTCCCCATGCCACCGGCACCGATCGGCTCCAGGAGCTCGTACCGGCCGGCGAACACCTCACCCACGCCCGTGACCCCCGTACTGACGGAGGAGCTGGGCGATCAGCGGGTGGTCGGCGTCGAGCAGCAGCGCCGCGGCCTCGTACTCGTCGGGATCGCCCGCGACGCTCAGCACGGTCCGCAGCACAGCGGCCTCGGTGCTGCGGTGCGTGACGACCCCTCCCGCTACCTCGCGCTCCAGCTCGGCCAGGCCCTCCTCGGACGTGGTCTCGCCGCGCGTGACGCGGCCCGCGATGTCGTACGCGGCCTGCAGCCTGGCCACCGCCGCCGGGTTGCCGATCTTGACGCGGTGACCGTTGACCAGCTGCGAGAGCATGGGCGCCGAGATGCCCAGCAACGACGCCATGCGCGCCTGCGTGACCCCGAACGTCTGGACGCACCGGCGCACGATGATCCCGAGCGGCTCGCCGTACAGCTCGGCCTGCGCGCGGGTGTTCGCGTCGATCTCGGGACTCGTCATGACGGCCTTCACCCTATCCGCAGCGAGCGCCCCCCGAGAGCGGCGGCAGGCCGGTCGTGAGCGGCCGCTCCTGCTCAGTCCCCGAGCACCTGACGGCAACCGTCAGGGTGCCGCTTAGACTCGGCACGCAGCCCCCAGGCACGTCGAGGAGCACACCTGTGAGCAACAACGAAGGCATCCGGCCGCTGACCAAGGTCCTCATCGCCAACCGTGGCGAGATCGCGGTCCGCGTCGTCCGCGCCTGCAAGGACGCGGGGATCGGCAGCGTCGCGGTGTACGCCGACGCCGACCGTGACGCGTTGTTCGTCCGGCTCGCCGACGAGGCGTACGCGCTGGGTGGCGCCACCCCCGCCGACACCTACCTGTCGATCGACAAGATCCTGGACGTCGCGCAGCGCAGCGGCGCCGACAGCGTGCACCCCGGCTACGGGTTCCTCGCCGAGAACGCGGCGTTCGCGCAGGCCGTCATCGACGCCGGGCTGATCTGGATCGGCCCCCCGCCGCACGCCATCGAAGCCCTCGGCGACAAGGCCAAGGCCAAGCACATCGCTGCGCGGGCCGATGCCCCCCTGGCACCGGGGACCAAGGACCCGGTCGCCGACGCCGACGAGGTCGTCGCCTTCGCCAAGGAGCACGGCCTCCCGGTCGCGATCAAGGCGGTCTTCGGCGGCGGCGGACGCGGTCTCAAGGTCGCTCGCACGCTCGAGGAGATCCCCGAGCAGTACGACTCTGCCGTCCGCGAGGCCGTCACGGCCTTCGGGCGTGGCGAGTGCCTGGTCGAGAAGTTCCTCGACCAGCCGCGTCACGTCGAGACCCAGTGCCTGGCCGACGTGCACGGCAACGTCGTGGTCGTCTCCACCCGCGACTGCTCGCTGCAGCGCCGTCACCAGAAGCTCGTCGAAGAGGCGCCCGCGCCGTTCCTGACCGATGACCAGATCGAGCGCCTGTACGCCTCGTCGAAGGCGATCCTCCGCGAGGCCGGCTACGTCGGCGCGGGCACGTGCGAGTTCCTCGTGGCCCGCGACGGCACCATCTCCTTCCTCGAGGTCAACACCCGCCTCCAGGTCGAGCACCCGGTCTCGGAGGAGGTCACGGGCCTCGACCTGGTCCGTGAGATGTTCCGCATCGCCGCCGGCGAGGAGCTCGGCTACGACGACCCGGAGATCCGCGGCCACTCGATCGAGTTCCGGATCAACGCCGAGGACGCCGGACGCAACTTCCTGCCCGCCCCGGGGACCCTGACGACGTGGGATCCCCCGTCGGGCCCGGGCGTACGCGTCGACTCCGGCTACGTCGTCGGCGAGACGATCCCCGGCTCGTTCGACTCGTTGATCGCCAAGCTCATCGTGACCGGCTCGAGCCGGGAGCAGGCCATCGAGCGGTCGCGCCGCGCGCTCGACGAGTTCGGCGTCGACGGCATGCCGACGGTGGTCCCGTTCCACCGCCGGGTCCTCGACGACCCGGCCTACCTCGGTGACGGCGAGGGGTTCGGCGTCTACACCAGCTGGATCGAGACCGAGTTCGACAACACGATCCCGCCGTACGACGGTGCCGCCGGCGAGGCGCCTGAGGCGGAGGAGCGCGAAACGGTGACCGTCGAGGTCGGCGGCAAGCGACTCGAGGTCGTGCTTCCCGCGGGGCTCGGTGCCGCCGGTGCTGCCGCCGGAGCCGGCGCCAAGAAGCCGAAGCGGGCGGCCGGCAAGAAGGCTGGCGCCGCGGCCGGTGGTGACGCGCTGGTCTCCCCGATGCAGGGCACGATCGTCAAGGTCGCGGTCGTGGAGGGGCAGGCCGTCACGGAGGGCGAGCTCGTCGTCGTCCTCGAGGCGATGAAGATGGAGCAGCCTCTCAACGCGCACAAGGCCGGCACCATCACCGGGCTGGTCGCGATCGCGGGCGAGACGGTCACCGCCGGCGCCGTTGTGGTCGAGATCAAGGACTGACGTTGCAGACAGGGACCCGAGCGCTGTGCCATGGTGCTCCCCATGACGATCGCGGTTGCCTACACCCCTGACGAGTACGGCGAGGTCGCCCTCGAGCACGGCATCGCCTGGGCTCGCTCCCACGATGCACGGCTCGTCGTGGTCAACGTCGCGAAGCACTCCCGGTTCGAGGAGGACCCCGACTTCGTCCACGGGTACGACCTCGAGCAGCTGCGGCACCGGTTGGCCGGTGCCGGACTCCCCGGCCACCGCCTGCGGCAGCCCGTCGGACCCGGCATCGGCGACCTCATCATCGAGGCCGTCGAGGACGAGGGCGCCGAGCTGCTGGTGATCGGCATCCGCCACCGCACCCCCGTCGGCAAGCTCATCATGAGCAGCGTCGCCCAGAAGCTGCTGCTCGATGCGCCGGTCCCGGTCTTCGCGGCCAAGCCCGGACAGCACCCGGTACCTTGAGAGCCGGCCGCCCCACCGTCGCGGCGGCCGACCGGACCTGATGCGCTCGATCGGAGTACCCCCATGTTCCGCAAGGTCCTCGTCGCCAACCGCGGCGAGATCGCGATCCGCGCCTTCCGCGCCGCCTACGAGCTCGGCGCCCGCACCGTCGCCGTCTTCCCGTACGAGGACCGTGGCTCCGAGCACCGTCTGAAGGCCGACGAGGCCTACCAGATCGGTGAGGTGGGCCACCCGGTCCGCAGCTATCTCGACCCTGACGAGATCGTCGCCACGGCCGTACGCGCCGGGGCCGACGCCGTCTATCCGGGATACGGCTTCCTCTCGGAGAACCCCTCGCTCGCGAGCGCCTGCGCGCAGGCAGGCATCACGTTCGTCGGCCCGTCCGAGGAGGTCCTGCGCCTCACCGGCAACAAGGCGCGAGCCATCGAGGCGGCACGCGAGGCGGGTGTGCCGGTGCTCGCGTCCGTGCCACCCAGCCGTGACCGCGACGAGCTGGTCGCCGCCGCCGAGGCCCTCCCGTACCCGCTGTTCGTCAAGGCCGTCGCGGGTGGCGGCGGGCGCGGCATGCGGCGCGTCGAGGACCCGGCCGAGCTGCGCGACGCGGTCGACGCCGCGATGCGGGAGGCAGAGGGCGCGTTCGGCGACCCGACCTGCTTCATCGAGCAGGCCGTGGTCGACCCGCGCCACATCGAGGTGCAGATCCTCGCCGACGCGACCGGTGACGTGATCCACCTCTTCGAGCGCGACTGCTCGGTCCAACGGCGCCACCAGAAGGTCGTCGAGATCGCCCCCGCCCCGCGGCTCGACCCGGAGATCCGGGACCGGATGTGCGCCGACGCCGTCGCGTTCGCCCGGTCGATCGGCTACACCTGCGCCGGCACTGTCGAGTTCCTCCTCGACCCCCAGGGCAACTACGTCTTCATCGAGATGAACCCGCGCATCCAGGTCGAGCACACCGTCACCGAGGAGGTGACCGACGTCGACCTGGTGCAGGCGCAGCTGCGGATCGCCGCCGGCGAGACCCTGGTCGACCTCGGGCTCCGCCAGGACGAGATCGCCGTCCGGGGCGTCGCCATGCAGTGCCGGATCACGACCGAGGACCCGTCCAACGGCTTCCGCCCGGACACCGGCCGGATCACGACGTACCGCTCCCCCGGCGGCGCGGGCGTCCGACTCGACGGTGGCACCACCTACTCCGGCACCGAGATCGGCGCCTACTTCGACTCGCTGCTCACCAAGCTCACCTGTCGGGGCCGCACCTTCGAGGCCGCGGTGGAGCGCGCGCGGCGTGCGATCGCGGAGTTCCGGATCCGCGGCGTCACGACCAACCTGACCTTCCTCCAGGCGCTGCTGGGCAACCCCGAGTTCGTCGCGGGCGGTGTCACCACCTCGTTCATCGACCGCCACCCGGAGCTGCTCGACACGCTGCCGTCTGCCGACCGCGGCACCAAGCTGCTCACGTACCTCGCCGACGTGACGGTCAACCGACCGCACGGCCCGGCGCCGGACGTGATCGATCCCCGCGAGAAGCTCCCGCCGGTCGACCTCGGCGCGGCGGCGCCGGCGGGCACGCGTCAGCAGCTGCTCGAGGTCGGGCCCGAGGCGTTCGCCCGGGCACTGCGCGAGCAGACTCACGTCGCGGTCACCGACACGACGTTCCGAGACGCGCACCAGTCGCTGCTCGCCACCCGGGTCCGTACGTTCGACCTGCTCGCTGCGGCGCCGGTCGTCGCACGGGCGACGCCACAGCTGTGGTCGATCGAGGCCTGGGGCGGCGCGACGTACGACGTGGCGCTGCGGTTCCTCAAGGAGGACCCGTGGCAGCGTCTCGCGGAGCTGCGCGAGGCCATCCCCAACGTGTGCCTCCAGATGCTGCTGCGTGGACGCAACACGGTCGGCTACACGCCGTACCCGACCGAGGTCACCGACGCCTTCGTCGCGGAGGCGACCGCGACCGGCATCGACGTGTTCCGGATCTTCGACGCACTCAACGACGTCGAGCAGATGCGTCCCGCCATCGACGCGGTGCGCGCGACCGGCACGGCGGTGGCGGAGGTCGCGCTCTGCTACACCGGCGACCTGATGGATCCGGACGAGCCGATCTACACGCTCGACTACTACCTGCGGCTCGCCGAACGCATCGTCGACGCCGGCGCGCACGTGCTCGCGATCAAGGACATGGCCGGGCTGCTGCGGGCGCCGGCCGGCTGGCGTCTGGTCACCGCCCTGCGCGAGCGCTTCGACCTGCCGGTCCACCTGCACACCCACGACACCGCCGGCGGCCAGCTCGCCACGCTGATGGTCGCGATCGACGCCGGTGTCGACGCCGTCGACACCGCCTCGGCATCGTTGGCCGGGACCACGTCGCAGCCGCCGATGTCGGCGCTGGTGGCGGGCCTGCAGCACACGACGGCGCCGACCGGCCTGTCGCTCGAGGCGGTCGGTGACCTCGAGCCGTACTGGGAGGCCGTCCGCAAGCTGTACGCGCCGTTCGAGGCGGGACTGCCCTCGCCGACCGGCCGCGTCTACCGCCACGAGATCCCGGGCGGGCAGCTCTCCAACCTGCGGCAGCAGGCGATCGCGCTGGGGCTCGGCGACCGGTTCGAGCAGATCGAGGACATGTACGCCGCTGCCAACGACATCCTCGGCGACATCGTGAAGGTGACGCCGAGCTCGAAGGTCGTCGGCGACCTCGCGCTGCACCTCGTCGCGGTCGGCGCGGACCCGAAGGAGTTCGCCGACAACCCGCAGGCCTACGACATCCCGGACTCGGTGATCGGCTTCCTCGCGGGCGAGCTGGGCGACCCGCCCGGTGGATGGCCGGAGCCCTTCCGCAGCAAGGCACTGGAGGGCCGTACGGTCAAGATCGGCGAGACGGAGCTGGGACCGGAGGACCGCGCCGGTCTCGAGGCCGACCCGCGGCCCACGCTCAACCGGCTGCTCTTCCCCGGACCCACGCGCGACTTCGAGCACGCGCGCGGAGAGTTCGGCGACGTGTCGGTGCTGCCGACCGAGGCGTACTGGTACGGGTTGCGGCCCGGCGCTGACGTCGAGGTGACGCTCGAGGAGGGCAAGACCCTGATCCTCGGGCTCGAGGCGATCAGCGACGCGGACGCGCGCGGGCTCCGCAACGTGCTCTGCCGGCTCAACGGCCAGCTCCGTCCGGTGACGGTGCGCGACCGCTCGGTGTCCAGCGACGTCGTGACCGCCGAGAAGGCCGACCCGGCCGACCCGCTGCAGGTCGCGGTGCCGTTCGACGGCGTCGTGACCCCCTCGGTCGGGGTCGGTGACACCGTCGAGCCCGGCCAGCAGGTCGCGACGATCGAGGCGATGAAGATGGAGGCCGCGATCACCGCACCCAACGGCGGCACGGTGTCGCGCCTGGTGATCGAGGGCCCGCGCCAGTCCGAGGGCGGCGACCTGCTGCTCGTCCTGGGCTAGCTCCCGCCCCGTCCCGTCCCGTCCGCGATTTGTGCAGTTGATCAAGGAATCCCCTGCCGACTCCCTGGACCAACTGCACAAATCGGGGACGGGATCTCCACAGGCCACAGATCGGGTGTCCTCAGTCGCGTTAGCGGCACCACGCTCCCGGCATGAAACCCGTGCCCGAGGAGCTGCGCGACGGCCCCTTCACCAACGCGACCGCACGCACTCTCGGCTTCAGCGCCCAGGACCTGACGGGCGCGCGGTTCCGGCGGCTCTTCCGCGGCGTCCACGTCGCGGCGGACCTGCCCGTGTCGTTTGCCCTCCTCGTCAGGGCGGCGCTCCTCGTCCTTCCCGACGACGCCCTCGCGAGCCACCTCAGCGCCCTCCGCCTCTGGGGCCTCGGCGTCCGATCGGTGCTGCCGCTGCACTTTTCCACCAACACCACAGCGCAGGTCCGACGCGACGAGATCCGTCTCCACCGGCGACGTGGCCGGCTGCGGATGGCCGTCAGAGATCACATCGGGTGCACGGGGCCGGACCGCACGTACGTCGACCTCGCCACGATCGTCAGTCTGGTCGAGCTGGTCCAGGCTGCCGACCACCTCATCCACTGCGGACACACGTCACGTTCGCAGCTGCGGTCGTACCTCGACCGGTGCCACCTCGACGGCGTCGTGCGTGCCAGGCGCGCGTTCGCCTACGTCCGGGAGCGGGCCGAATCACCGATGGAGACGCTGATCAGGCTGATGCTCGTCTTCGCTCGTCTCCCCGAGCCGGAGTGCAACCAGGAGATCCTCGACGCGTGCGAGAGGTTCGTCGCGCGGTGCGACCTCGTCTACTGGCGATGGCGGGTGATCGTGGAGTACGACGGCGCGTGGCACGAGCGCTCGAAGCAGCAGCGCGCTCGGGACCGTACGCGCCGCGAGAACCTCGAACGCCTCGGCTGGACGGTCGTCGTGGTCCTCGAGGACGACCTCAGGAGTCCGAAGGCGATCGTCTGGCGCGTCCACACGGCCTTGCGCGACAACGGGTACGAGGGCGCACGACCGCTCTTCAACGCGATGTGGACCCGTTGGTTCGCCTGACGCCTCGTACCCGTCCGCGCTGTGTGCAGTTGGTCGCAGAATCGGGCCAACAGTTCCTGGACCAGCTGCACAAATCGGGGACGGGGCGGGTCAGCGGGGCTGGTGCAGGCGGCGGGCGGCCTCGGCGACGGAGCCGCTCATCGACGGATAGACCGTGAACGCGTTCGCGACCTGGTCGGTGGTGAGTCCGGTCGAGACCGCGAGCGACACCGAGTGGATGAGCTCCGACGCACGCGGTGCCACCACGACACCGCCGATCACGGCGCCGCCGCCGGCCCGGCAGAACAGCTTGACGAAGCCGTCGCGCACGCCCTGCATCTTGGCGCGCGGGTTGCCCGACAGCCGCAGGGTGACCGACTCGGCGTCGACCTCGCCGGCGTCGATCTCCTTCTGCGTCACCCCGACCGTGGCGATCTCCGGCGCGGTGAACACGTTGGAGACGACGGTCCGCAGACGCAGCGGGTGCACGGCGTCGCCGAGCGCGTGCGCCATCGCGATCCGTCCCTGCATGGCCGCGACGGAGGCGAGCATGAGGACACCGGTGCAGTCTCCAGCGGCGTACACCCCGCGGGCCGAGGTCCGCGAGACGCGGTCGACCTCGATGAAGCCGCCGGAGTCGACCCCGACGCCTGCCGACTCCAGCCCGAGTCCCTCGCTGTTGGGGATCGACCCGAGAGCGAGCAGGCAGTGCGACCCCTCGACCTCGCGGCCGTCGGTGAGACGCACGAGGACGCGGTCGCCCTTGCGCTCGACCGACTCCATCCGCGAGCGCGACAGCACGTTCATGCCGCGCCGCGTGAAGACCTCCTCCAGGACGACGGCCGCGTCCGGATCCTCGCCGGGGAGGACGCGGTCACGGCTGGAGACCAGCGTGACCTCGCAGCCCAGAGCCTTGTAGGCGCCGGCGAACTCGGCGCCCGTGACACCGGAACCGACGACGACCAGGTGCTCGGGCAGCTCGTCGAGCTCGTAGACCTGCTCCCAGGTCAGGATGCGCTCGCCGTCGGGGATCGCGGTGTCCACGACCCGCGGGTGGGCGCCGGTCGCCAGCAGCACCACCTGCGAGTGCAGCTCCTCCGAACCACCGTCAGCGCGGTCCACGAGGACCGTTTCGGGCCCGTCGAGACGGGCGGTGCCGGCGATGACCTCGACGTTCTCCCGCTCGATGCGCCGCCGGATGTCGTCGGACTGCGCGAGGGCGAGCCGCTTGACCCGGTGATTGACCCTACGGAGGTCGACCGACTCCGAACCGGCGCCGACGAGTCCGAGCTCGGCAGAACCGGCCACGTCGGTCATCAGGTCGGAGGTCGCGATCAGCGTCTTGCTGGGGACGCAGTCGGTGAGGACGGTCGACCCGCCGAGCCCGTCGCGCTCGACGACGGTGACCTCCGCCCCGAGCTGTACCGCGACCAGCGCAGCCTCGTACCCACCAGGTCCACCACCGACGATCACGACGCGATTCACGCCGTCATTGTCTCGCACCTCGGACGAGCGGCACGCGGCGGCGTGCGCACGCGTCGTGCCGATGTGGCGCTCGTCGCTCAGGCGCTCATCTCGGCGAACAGCGCCTCGTTGAGGGCGAAGGCGACCTTGACCTCGTCGACGACGCGCTGCTTGGCAGCGTCGTCGAGGGGAAGGGTGTCGAGGCGCGCACGGTAGGCGTCCTTGTACAGCTTGGGCTTCGGCACGAGCGGGAAGTCGTAGAACGTCACGCCACCCTCGGCGAGGCCGTACTCGCGCTGGAGGATGCGGCCGATCGCCTGCCCGCCGGACAGATCACCGAGGTAGCGCGTGTAGTGGTGCGCCAGGAAGCGCACGGCATCGTCCTGGGTCTCACGGACCCGCTGCACGTACGCCGTGGCCGCGGGGCCGACGGGGATGTCGCGCCAGTCCTCCCCGGCGAGGAACACGAGGTCGGCCTCGATGGCGGCCGACCGCTCCACCGCGGCGTCGACGACGGCCGACCCGACGGGGTCGGCCGCGAGCACCGTGCCCACCGACTCGATCGCCTCGTAGACGACGGCCAGCTGACGCAGGAAGACCGTGTAGCGCTCAACCGACGAGCGGCCCTCGAGGAGATCGGACATGAAGGTCGAGTTCTCGGCCGACGTGTGCTCGGCGCGGGAGCCTTCTCGCATCAGCGCGGAGAGCTCGGAGCTGGGAACGGTCGTCTCCTGCGTGGCAGTGACGGTCATCGGGGGGCCTCCACGAGATGGGCGCGAGCGGGACGGATGTCCGGGGACCAATATGACACGGCGTCATCATCGAGGAGACGCCGCGTCAGGACCAACCTGACGATGTGTCACCTTATCCGGGCCTGGTTAGCGAGGCAAGCCTTACCTATGCTACTTTCCGTCGAGGTTAGGGAAACCTGACTTCCCTCGGAATCGGAGCATGTCGTGCCACGCCGCCGCCCCTTCATCGTCGCCCTCCTCTGCGTCTGTACGGCGTTCGCCTCAGCGTGCGGGCCCGCGCAGAGCGGTGAGGCGGAGAGCCCCGAGGCCGTGACGTCCATCCCCCGGCTCAGCGACGTCGATGTCTCCGGCGCCGCGAAGGACCTCTCCGGCGAGATCAACCTCGACCTCGGGGCCGACGAGCCCACGCCGATCGTCGAGGACCCGACCCAGAGCCTTCCCGTCACCGTCAAGGACAGCCAGGGCAGCCGCGTCACCGTGAAGACCGCCGAGCGGGTCCTGGCGCTCGACCAGTACGGCACGCTGGCGCAGATCACGTACGAGCTGGGGCTCGGCGACGCGCTCGTCGGACGCGATCTCTCGACGCAGTTCACGCAGGCGAAGGACCTCCCGCTCGTCACTCACAACGGGCACGAGCTCAACGGCGAGGCGATCCTCGACCTCTCCCCCGACCTGATCATCACCGACACCTCGCTCGGTCCGTGGGACGTCATCGAGCAGGTCCGCGACGCCGGTGTCCCGGTCGTGGTCGTCGACAGCGCGCGCAACCTCGACAACATCGCCGACCTGGTCGGCCAGGTCGCCTCCGCGCTCGGCGTCACCGAAGCCGGCACGGCGCTCGCGAAGAGGACGGCCGACGAGGTCGCCGCCGTCCGGGCGGTCATCGACGAGAAGGCACCGAGCTCGGTCCAGGACAAGCTCCGGACGGTGTTCCTCTATGTGCGCGGGCAGAGTGGCGTCTACTACATGTTCGGCCAGGACTCGGGCGCGGACTCCCTGATCTCGGCCACGGGGGCGTACGACGTCTCCGAGGAGATCGGGTGGACGGGGATGAAGCCGCTCAACGACGAGGGACTCGTCGCCGCGCAGCCCGACGCCATCATCATGATGACCAAGGGGCTGGAGTCGGCGGGCGGCGTGGACGGACTGCTCGAGCGCTACCCGTCGCTGGCCAACACCCCGGCCGGCTCGAACCGCCGCTTCATCACGATGCCGGACAGCCAGATCCTGAGCTTCGGCCCCCGCAGCGCCGACGTGCTCAACGCGCTCGCGGTGGCGATGTACGCCCCGGAGTCGCTGCGATGACCGTCGTCGACCCGACGATCTCGGTCAGGTTCCGTCTCAGCGCGACGCTCGTCCTCTTCACTGCCCTGTCGGTCGCCCTCGTGGTGCTGGCCGTCCTCTCGGCCGGGACCGGCCAGCTCTCGATCCCGCCGGCCGAGGTCCTCGGCTCGTTCCTGCACCGGCTCGGTATCGACGCCGGCCCGATGCCCGCGCACCCCCAGGGCGACGCCGCGCTGTGGAGCATCCGCTTCCCGCGCGTCGTGATGGCCCTCCTCGTCGGCGCGGCGCTCGCAGCAGCCGGAGCGCTGATGCAGGGCGTCTTCGGCAACCCGCTCGCCGAGCCGGGCGTGATCGGGGTGTCCTCGGGCGCCGCCGTCGCCGCGGCGTGCGCCATGGTCTTCGGGCTCACCGCGCTCGGGACGTGGACCGTGCCGGCGCTCGCCTTCGTCGGCGGCCTGATCACCACCGTGGCCGTCTATCTTCTCTCACGCTCCGACGGTCGGACAGAGGTCGTCACCCTCGTGCTCACCGGCATCGCCGTCAACGCGGTGACCGGTGCGCTGCTGGCTCTGATGATGTTCCTCGCCGACACCCAGGCGCGCGAGGAGATCGTGTTCTGGCAGCTCGGCAGCCTCAACGGCACCCGTTGGCAGTACGTCGGCGTCGTGGCGCCGCTCGCCCTCGTGGGCATCGCCGGCGCCTTCGTGCTCAGCCGCAGGCTGGACCTGCTGGCGCTGGGCGACCGGGCGGCACGTCACGTCGGCGTCGACGTCGAGCGGCTGCGCCTCGTCGCCATCACGCTGGTCGCGCTCCTCACCGCCGCTGCTGTCGCCTTCTGCGGGATCATCGCGTTCGTCGGCCTGGTCGTCCCGCACCTCATGCGCATGGTGGTCGGCCCCGGCCACCGGCTGCTGCTGCCCGCCAGCGTGCTCGGCGGCGCGGTCCTGCTGCTCGCGGCCGACCTGGTCGCCCGAACCGCCGTCCCGTACGCCGAGCTGCCGATCGGCATGCTGACGTCGCTCCTCGGAGGCCCGATGTTCTTCTGGCTCCTTCGCCGCACCCGTCGTACGGCGGGAGGCTGGGCATGAGGACCCGCGCGACGCTCCAGGTGCTCGGCGGCTCCGTCTCGTACGGGCAGGCCACCATCCTTCGTGACATCGACCTCGACGTCCGCCCCGGCGAGCTGCTCGTGCTGGTCGGCCCGAACGGCGCCGGCAAGTCGACGCTCCTCGGGGTCCTCTCCGGTGACGTCGCGCTCTCACGCGGGAAGGCCCTGCTCGACGGGGAGCCGATCGCCTCGCGACGTGCCGGCGAGCTCTCCCGGCGACGGTCGGTGCTGCTCCAGGAGCACCGGCTCTCCTTCCCGTTCAGCGTGGCCGAGGTGGTCGCGATGGGTCGCGCGCCGTGGCACGGGCGCGACGAGTCCGACTCCGACGAGGCGGTCGTCGCCGACGCGATGCGGCGCGCCGACGTCGAGCGACTCGCCACGCGCAAGTTCCCCACGCTCTCGGGCGGAGAGAAGGGGCGTACGTCGTTCGCTCGCGTGATGGCCCAGGAGGCGCCGGTCGTGCTGCTCGACGAGCCGACCGCGGCGCTCGACATCGCGCACCAGGAGGCGCTGCTCACCGAGGCGCGCCGGCTGGCTCGGGAGGGCCACTCGGTCGTGGCCGTGCTGCACGACCTCTCGCTCGCCGCCGCGTACGCCGACCGGATCTGCATCCTCGCCGACGGTCGCGTGCGCGCTGACGGAGCGCCGGGAGACGTGCTCCGACCCGACCTGCTCAGCGACGTCTACGGCCACCCCGTCGACGTCTTCACCCATCCGCGTACGGGCGACCTGGTGATCACCCCGCTGCGGACATCCGTCGAGGAGGTCGTCCGATGAGAAGCATGGTCCGACGCACGCTCGCCCTCGCCGCCACTGTCGCGCTCGCGGCGCCTGCGCTCGCGCTCACCGCTGCCCCGGCCCACGCGGCCCCCCAGGTCACCGTCACCAGCTCCGCCGGGACGCCGACCGCCGCGGTCGACGGTCCCACGACGCTCACCGTCAAGGGCCGAGGGTTCCAGTCGATCAAGGGCGGTGCCGGCGGCATCTACGTCGCGTTCGGGTGGGTCTCCGACCCCCGAGGCGGTTCCTGGAAGCCCTCGCGCGGCGGCGCGACAGGTGACGACTACCGCTACGTGCCCGACAGCGAGTCGGCCGACAACGAGGGCCACCAGCGCTACCTGGCCTTCCCCGGCTCCGACACGGCCTCCTCGGCGAACGGCACGCTCCGCGCGTCAGGCAGCTTCACCACCACGGTGAGCCTGCCGGGCGCCCGCTTCTCGTCGGTCGACCGAGCGGGCAGGACCGTCATGGTGGACTGCACCACGGTCACCTGCGGCGTGATCACGATCGGTGCCCACGGCATCAAGAACCCCCGCAACGAGACCTTCACGCCGGTGCGGTTCGCCGCGTCGACCCGAGGCGACGCCGCGCTGTCGGCACCGCGTGGCACGACGCCCACCGCGGCGCCGGCGCCGGCCGCAGCGACGACACCGGCTGCACCGGCCCGCAGGGGCACGCCGTCGGTCGCCGTCGACCGTGCCACGGCCGTGGTCGGTCGCGTCCTGACGTTCACCGGCACGTCGTTCCAGCCCGGCGAGCAGGTCGTCGCGACCCTCGACGACGGTGTCGCTGCCGTCGGTCCGCTCGCGGCCGGGCAGTCCGGCGAGGTCGCCGGGGTCCTCCAGCTCCCCGCCTCGATCCAGCCGGGCACGCACGTCCTGCGGCTGACCGGTGCTGCCAGCGGCGCCGCGCCGGAGATCGCCTTCCCGGTCGCCGCCGGCACCCCGGTCGTCGACGCCACGGCGCCGGCCGCCGACGAGGACCCGACCGCAGCGGCGTGGATCTTCCTCGCCGCGGCTGCCGTCCTCCTGCTCGTCGCGGTCGCCGCCGCCGTGCTGCGGGTGCGCCGCGCGCCACGTGCTCCCCAGACCCCGAGCGTGCAGGCTCCCCCCACGACGACCACGCCGACTCCCACGACGGTGACCCGATGATGCGCCGACTCGCCCTGCTCGCCTCCGTCGCGCTCGTCGCGCTCACGGTGCCGTTCTCCCCTGTCGCCGCCGATGCCGAGGGGGAGAGCGAGACCACGGCCCGCGTCGTCAGCGGCGCCACGCTGCGCTGGGGCCTGTCGAACGAGGTCCACAACTCCGCGTACGCGCCGGGGACGTACAACTTCCTGTCCGCCGGCAAGATCGGCAACCCGGGAGCGGGCGGCCAGACGCTCAAGAACGCTGCAGAGTGGACCAACGGCAGGGCTGCGGGCTGGAAGGCCTCGGCAGGCGCGGTGTCGATCGAGAAGCAGACCGCCGGCGGCTCATACGCACCGGCGACCTGGAGCGGACTGACGACGTCGCCCACCGGCGGGTCGATCAACCCGCCCACGAGCCGGAGCTTCAGCGACCACCAGGTGGTGCTCTCCGGTGGCGCCGGCTGGGCCGACCCGCAGACGGGTCGGGCGTCGTTGTCCTGGAAGGGATCGTTCTCGGTCGTCTTCTACTCCGGGATGCTCTTCTTCTATGTCGCAGACCCCCAGCTGAACGTCGGCCGGGACGGTTCCGGCACGCTCACCGCGACGCTCAGCGGCTACGGTTCCTCGCTCGACGACCAGTCGGTCTGGAAGACCGTGGCCCCGAAGAAGGTCACGCTCGCGACGTTCCCCGAGGTCGAGATCGGTGAGGGCGGTGTCACCGTCACGCCGGCGTACGCGGGTGTGAAGAACGGTGCCTCCGACCAGCTGACCACGGTGCCCGGCTGGGGATCGTGGCCCGCCTCCTTCGTGGCGTGGCTCGCCGAGACCGGCACCTCCTCGTACTGGTACACCTCCGGCGGAGCGATCGACGCCAACAAGCCCCCGCTGCCCGTGACCTTCGCGTGGTCGCTGGGCGATCCCCTCGCCTCCGACCCGGACGACCCCGGAGTCCCGGTCGACCCGGAGCCCGCCACGCCCGCGCCCTCACCGGGCGGCGCGCCGACGACCACCCCGCCCACCTCCCCACGGCCCGGCGGCACGGCCACGAAGGCGTTCACGGTCTCCGACGCCCAGCTGCGGTGGGGCCTCAGCGACGAGATGAGCAACTCGGCGTTCGCCCCGGGCACACGCAACTTCTTCTCCGCAGGCACGATCCGCAACCCAGGACGAGGGGGCACGTCGGTCGCCGCCAGCGACTGGGCGGCCCGCCGCGGCAACGTCCGGATCGAGAAGCAGACTGCCGGCGGAGGACACCGGCTCGCGACGTGGCCCGGCCTCGGCACCACCCCCGACGGCCGCCCGCTCGGGTCGGCGACGAACGGGTTGCTCAGCAACCACACCGTCGTCATCGACGGCGGGACGGGAACGGTCGACCCCGCGACGAAGACCGCGACGATCCGCTGGACGGGCACGTTCACGGTGGTGCTCTACAGCGGGCTGTCGACCTTCACCGTCACCGACCCTGTCCTCACCGTGACCGCGGGCACCGCGCGGCTCGACGGCACCCTCGGCGGCTACGCCTCGGACCGCGAGGACGCCTCGCTCTGGGAGCCCCTCGCACCGAAAAGGGTGCGCCTCGCCGACGCACGCGTCCCGAGCCTCTCGAACGCGCGCGGGTTCAGCACCACGCCGCGCTTCGCCGGTGTCCGGTACGACCCTCCGGCCGGTGCGGCCGCCCAGAACCGGAGCACGCCGGGGTGGGGCGCCTTCCCCACGTCGTTCGTCCGGTTCCAGGAGCGGGTCGGCACCGCGGCGTACTGGTACACCAGCGGCGCCGCGACGGACCGGTTCAAGGCCGCCCTGCCGATCACCGTGAGCTATGACGCCGACCGTCCCGCGGCGGCCCCCACGAGCGGGTCGGGCGGCGGCGGCCCGCAGGCGACGGGTACGACAGGCACGACGAGCACGTCCGCGAGCGGGCCGGGCGCAGGCGGGCGCGCTGCCGGTCCCGTCCCGATCGGCGGGGTCCCCGCTGCGGCCACGACACCCGGCACCGTCCACGGCGCCACCGTCCCCGTCGGCACCACCGAAGGCATCCGTCCCGTCGCCCAACCGCTCGGCGGCTCGTCCCCGGCCTGGCCGTGGTGGCTCGGCGGGGGTCTGGTCGTCGCGGCGCTGGCCGTCACCGCAGGCGCGCGAGTCCTCACCGCGCGTACCCCCTGAGCTGAACCTCCTCACCCACACGAAGGGAAGCAACACCATGTCCACGTCCCTCCCCCGGCGGTTGCGGCGTCTCGTCGCCGCCACCGCCGCCACGGCACTCGCGGCGGGCTCGCTGGCCGCCATGGCCGCGCCCGCCCAGGCGGCCACCACGCCGGTCGCCGGCGCTGTGTTCGCCTGGGGCCTCTCCAACGAGGCCAACAACGCCGGATTCGCGCCGGGCACCGCCAACATGCTCTCGGCCGGCAAGATCGCCAACCCGGGTGTGGGAGGTCAGACGCTGACGTCCGCGACCTCGTGGAGCAACGGCGCGGCCGCCGGCTGGAGCGCCAGGGCCGGCAACGTCGAGATCCAGAAGAAGACCGTCGCCGGCGGATACGCGACCGCGACGTGGGCGGGCCTCAAGACCAGCCCGAGCGGCGCGTCGATCTCGCCCCCGACCAGCAGCACCTTCAGCGACCACCGCGTGGCGATCAAGGGCGGCACCGGCTCTGCCGATGTCGCGGCGGACGACGCCACGATCACCTGGAGCGGCGACTTCACCGTCCTGGGCTACTCCGGCATGACGTTCTTCTACGTCTCCGACCCCACGCTGAGCGTCGACGACGGCGTCGGCACGGTCACCGCGACGCTGGACGGCTACGGGACCAAGCAGGACGACACCTCCGTGTGGACCGACCTCGAGAGCGCCAGGGTCACCCTCGCCACGTTCTCCGGAGTCGACGTGACGCCCGCCGGCATCACGGTCACCCCTGACTTCGCCGGCGTGGAGTACGAGAGCACCGCCGTGCCGCAGAGCCGTACGACCACGGGCTGGGGATCGTGGCCCTCGTCGTTCGTGACGTTCGTCGAGCCGACGGGCCAGGCCGCGTACTGGTACTCCACCGGCGGTTCGGTCGACAAGAACAAGACTCCTCTCCCCCTCACCGTGTCGTTCCCCGGCCCGGCCAAGGTGACGGTGAGCAGCACCACGATCCCGGACACCGGCACCCACCAGGTCACGGTCAAGGGCAGCGGCTTCGACCCGTCGCTCGCCACGGGCACCCGCCCGCCGCTCGCAGGCAAGCCCACCGGCGCCTACGTCGTCCTCGGCACCGTCGCCGACGTGTGGAGGCCGAGCGCGGGCGCGCCGTCGAGCGCACGCAAGGCGATCACGCAGAGGTGGGCCGTCCTCGCCGAGGACATGGCCACCATCGGCGGGCCGGCCGCCGGGGCGATCGAGCTGAAGCCCGACGGGACCTTCACGACCTCGTTCTCGATCTCCAAGGCCGCGATCGACGCGTCCAAGGACAAGCTCGCGAACCTCGGCATCTACACGTACGCCGGTGGCGGTCCGCAGCAGGCGCTGTACGAGACGTTCACCCCGATCACCTTCGCGCCCGCGGTCGCGTCCACGACGACGCTGTCCGCCCCGACGAAGCTCACGTACGGCCGTACCGGCACGGCGACGGTGACCGTGAGGACGTCCAGGGCTCTGACGGGCTCGATCCAGCTGCTCGACGGCACCAGGGTCCTGGGCACCCGTCCCGTCGGCGCGGGCAGAGTGTCGTTCACACTCCCGAAGAACCTCACGGTCGGCGCTCACCGCCTGTCGGCCCGCTTCGTGTCGGGCAACGTTCCGGTCGTGAGGTCGTCCTCGTCGGCCGTCCGTACGCTGTCGATCGCCAAGGTCGCCACCAGGACCGCTCTGAAGGTGACGAAGAAGCCGACCCGCAAGAAGGCCGGCAAGGCCAGGGTCACCGTCTCGGGCACGCCGAAGGCGAAGGGCCGGGTGACTCTCGTCATCAAGGGCAAGGGCATCAAGAAGACCGTTCGCGCGACAGTGCGCAACGGCAAGGTCGTCGTGACACTGCCCAAGCTCAAGAAGAAGGGCACCTACAAGGTCACCGCGACGTTCGCCGCGACCAGCACCCACTCGGGCTCGAAGAAGACCGTGAAGGTGAAGGTCACGCGCTGACGACGGCCATCCGGCATCAGGACCCGGCGTTCCTCCCCGCAGCGGGTGGGACGTCGGGTCCTCTTGCCAGCGGGGGGCGGGGCGGTGTCAGGCGGCCACACCGACGGCGCGGAGCACGAACCGCTCCGTGACCGCCACCGCGGCGTCACGCTCGGACGCCTCGGGGTGCGTGACCTGTCGGCTCTGCAGGCAGGCCAGGACGAGCCCGGTCGTCGCTCGGAGGTCGTCGACGACGAACGCTCCCTGCGCCATCCCGTCCTCGAGCACGTCACGGAGCAGCTCCTCGACGACGATCACGTGCTCGCGCATGTGGAGCAGCGCATCGCGCGAGAGGACCGAGTACAGCTGCGGTCCGAGACCCATGTGCATCTCCCGCGAGAGCGCCACGTGCATGCGGACGTAGGTGCGCAGACGTCCGACCGGATCGGCGACGTCCTCGAGCGCGGAACGGATCGCCCCGACGTAGCGTTCGGTCTCCTCCATCGCGAAGGCGAGGAGGACGGCTTCCTTGTCGGCGAAATGGTTGTAGATCGCCGTACGCCCGATCTCGGCGCGTGTGGCCACGTCGGCGAGCCGCACGGCATCGTAGCCGCGCTCGGTCAGGAGGTCGCCGAACGCGCTGAGCACCCGACGTCGGGTCTCGACGCGGTGCTCGGCCAGGCTCTCCCCGATGATCTTCGGCACCCCGACAACCTACCGGGGTGTCGGTGAGGCTGGGTTAATGTACCGAGGTGAGTGTCGCAGCCGAGAGCCCCCAGCCCCGTTCCCCCGAAGAGATGGCGACCGCCGCCGCAGAGGTGCTGCGCCAGCGCACCGGAGGCGACCACGACGTCGCGCTCGTGATGGGGTCGGGCTGGCGTCCCGCTGCCGACATCCTCGGTGAGCCCGAGCACGAGATCCCCGCCACCGACCTTCCCGGCTTCCGTGCGCCCTCGGTCGCAGGGCACGGCGGGACGATCCGCTCGGTCCGCGTCGGTGACGCCCGGGTGCTGGTCTTCCTCGGTCGCACCCACCTCTACGAGGGCCACGGCGTCGACGCGGTCGCCCACGGCGTCCGTACCGCAGCGGCGGCGGGCTGCCGCGCGGTGGTCCTCACCAACGCGTGCGGCGGGCTCCGCGAGGAGTGGGTGCCCGGCACCCCCGTCCTGATCAGCGACCACATCAACCTGACGGCGACGTCGCCGCTGCACGGCGCGAACTTCGTCGACCTGACCGACCTCTACGCGTCCCGGCTCCGCGCCCTCTGCCTCGACGTCGACCCGACGCTCGCCCAGGGTGTCTACGTCCAGGTGCCCGGGCCGCACTACGAGACGCCGGCCGAGATCGGCATGGTGCGCGCCATCGGAGGCGACCTCGTCGGCATGTCCACGGCGCTCGAGGCGATCGCGGCCCGTGCCGCCAATCTGGAGGTGCTCGGCATCTCGCTCGTGACCAACCTCGCTGCGGGTGTCTCCGCGGAGCCGCTCGACCACGACGAGGTCCTCGCCGCCGGGGCTGCGTCGGCCGAGACGATGGGGCACCTTCTCGCCAGCGTGGTGGACCGCATCTGATGCGCGTCCTCGTCACCGGCTCGTCCGGCGCGATCGGCCGGACGGTCGTCTCCGGCCTCTCCTCGCAGGGGCACGCCCTGCGCGGGGTCGACAGGGCCGAGGCCGACACGGAGCTGAACGGGCTCCTGCCCCTGGGCGCCGTGGTCGGTGACGTGACGGACCCGGTGGTCGCGGCGAGTGTCGTGTCGGACGTCGACGCCGTCGTGCACCTGGCGGGCCACCCGGACGAGGCGACGCTGCCGGAGTCGCTCGCCTCGCACGCCCACACGACCGCGGCGCTCCTCGACGCGATGGTCGAGGCGGGCGTGCCGCGGATGGTCTTCGCCAGCAGCAACCACGCGGTCGGGCTCTCTCCGCGCACGGACCTGCTCGCCGCGGACGCACGCCCACGGCCCGACACGTTCTACGGTGTCGCCAAGGTCGCGGCCGAGGGCCTGCTCAGCCTGTACGCCGACCGCTTCGGCATCGCCGCCGTCGCGCTGCGCATCGGTTCGTTCCTGCCCGAGCCGACGACCGTGCGCGAGCTGTCGACCTGGTTGTCGTACGGCGACGCGGTCCGCCTCGTCGACGCCGCGCTCACTGCCCCGGTGGAGGGGTTCGCCGCCGTCTACGGCATCTCCGCGAACTCCCGCGCCTGGTGGGACCTGGAGGCCGGGCGACGTCTCGGCTACGAGCCGCGCGACGACGCAGAGGCGTACGCCGACCAGATCGGCGCGCGCAGCGAGGACGAGGGCGAGGGCGCGTACGCAGGCGGACCCTTCGCCGTGATGCCGCTCGGGAAGGCGATCTGATGACGACCCCCCTCGAGGACGAGGTGCGCGCCTGGATCGACCAGGACCCTGACCCGGACACGCGCGCCGAGCTGGAGGACCTGCTCGCTGCGGGTGACGAGGCGGGGCTCGCCGTACGGTTCGGCGGCCGTCTCGAGTTCGGCACCGCCGGCCTGCGCGGGCCGCTCGGCGCCGGCCCGACCCGGATGAACCGCGTGGTCGTCGCCCAGGCCGCCGCGGGGTTGGCGGCGTACGTCCTGTCGCGGGCCGAGAGCGGGTCCCCCGCGCTGGTCGTCGGCTTCGACGGGCGGCACAACTCGGCCGTGTTCGCGCGCGACACCTGCGAGATCGCCCAGGCGATGGGCATCCGTGCTCTCCTCCTGCCCGAGGCGCTGCCGACACCCGTGCTGGCCTTCGCGATCCAGCACCTCGGCGCCGACGCCGGCGTGATGGTGACCGCGTCCCACAACCCTCCGCAGGACAACGGCTACAAGGTCTATCTCGGCGACGGCAGCCAGATCGTCGCCCCGGCCGACCGTGACATCGCGGCGGCGATCGCGGCGGTCGGCCCTGTCGACGCCCTCCCCCGAGACACCTCGTACGCGGTGCTCGGGAGCGAGGTCGAGGACGCGTACGTCGCGGCGGTGGCAGCCCTTGCCGCCCCCGGGGCTCGTGAGCTCACCGTCGCCTACACGCCGATGCACGGTGTCGGCCGCGTGACCGCCGAGCGTGCGGTCGAGGCGGCCGGTTTCGCGCCGCTCCACGTGGTGGCCGAGCAGGCCGACCCCGATCCAGACTTCCCGACGGTGGCCTTCCCGAACCCCGAGGAGCCGGGCGCCACCGACCTCCTGCTCGCCCTGGCCGAGCGGACCGGCGCCGACCTCGCCGTCGCCAACGATCCCGACGCGGACAGGTGCGCCGTCGCCGTCCCGACCGCGAACGGATGGCACGCGCTCACCGGCGACGAGGTCGGTGTGCTCCTCGCCGACTTCCTCCTGCGCCGCGGCGTCGAGGGGACGTACGCCACCACCATCGTGTCCTCGTCCCTGCTCGGCCGACTCGCGGCGGCGTACGACCAGCCGTACGCCGAGACCCTGACCGGATTCAAGTGGATCGGACGCGTGCCGGGTCTGGCCTACGGGTACGAGGAGGCGCTCGGCTACGCGGTGGCGCCTGAGATCGCCCGCGACAAGGACGGCATCAGTGCGATGGTCCGCATCCTCGAGCTGGCGGCCGAGCTCCGGGCCGAGGGACGCAGCCTCGTGGACCGTCTGGACGAGATCGCCGAGCGCTTCGGCCTGCACGCCACCGCGCAGCTGTCGGTCCGCGTGGACGACCTCAGCCTGATCGGCGCGGCCATGACGCGCCTGCGCGAGGCGCCGCCGCCGAGGCTCGGCGGCTTCGACGTCGAGCGCGTCGACGACCTGGAGCGCGGATCACGCACGCTTCCACCGACCGTCGGGTTGAGGTTCGTGCTCGCGGAGGGAGCGCGCGTGGTGGTGCGTCCGTCGGGGACCGAGCCCAAGCTGAAGTGCTATCTCGAGGTGGTGGTCCCCACACCTGACGGGCCCGGCGCCGCACGTATCGCCGCGGCCGCCCGCCTCGACGCGATCCGTGGCGACCTGTCGGCGGCGCTGGGGATCTGACGTGGCCGCGCCGACGAGGATCCTCCGCGTTCGCAGAGGAGACGTGGCGCGGCTCCTCGTCGCCTGGGTGGCGGGCACCGTCACCCTGGTGGTCGTCGACGTCCTGCTCGACGACCTCCGGTTCACCGCCTGGTGGACGCCCATCGTCGTGTCGGCGGTGATCGGTCTCATCGGCTTCGTGCTGCACCCGCTGCTCGTCGCCGTCGCGGCACGGGTGGGATGGCTCGCCGTGATCGCGCTCGCCGTCGTGGGCCAGGCACTCGTGGTCGCCGTGGCCCTCGCGGTCGTCCCGGGTGTCGAGGTGGAGTCGTGGTGGGCCCCTGTCATCAGTGCGTGGCTGGCCGCGTTGGTCGGCTCGGTGCTGGCCTGGCTGGGGACGGCAGGAACCGACGAGGGGTTCGCCGTCTCACTGGCGCGCCGCGGTCGACGGTCCCGGCCGCGTACGGACGGCCCTCTCGCCGACGGCCTTCTGGTGGTCCAGCTCGACGGTCTGCCCTACCCGGTCCTCACGTGGGCGCTCGCCGCCGGCAACGCCCCGACCGTCGACCGTTGGCTGCGCGACGGCTCGCACACGCTCCACGAGTGGCGGCCGACCGTCCCGGCGACGACCCCGGCCAGCCAGCTCGGGATCCTGCACGGGACGGTGGAGCCGGTGCCGGCCTTCCGGTGGTACGACCGCGAGCTGGGGCGGGTCCTCACCGCGAACCATCCGGCGGACGCCGCGATCATCGAGGCCCGCGCGCCCGGACCAGGGCTGCTGGCCGACGGTGGCGTCTCGGTGTCCAACCTGTTCAGCGGCGGCGCCGACCGCTCGGCGATGGCGCTGTCGCGCCTGCGCGTCGCACGCGGCACGACGATCACCCGGGAGGCGGTGGCGTGGTTCCTCCTACGGCCCGACGGGTTCGCGCGCAGCCTCTTTCGCGCCGTCGGCGAGATCGTGCGCGAGCGCACCCAGGCGAGGCGCCAGGTCCGGCGCGACCTGCGACCGCGGATCACGAGGGACTGGGCGTTCGCGCTGCTGCGGGCGGTCACCAACGGCGTCATCCGCGACCTCTCCACCGCCGTGGTAGCCCAGGAGATGCTGCGGGGGACGCCGATCGTCTACGTCGACTACGTCGACTACGACGAGGTGGCTCACCATGCCGGCCTGTTCCGCCAGGAGTCGCTCGCCGTCCTCGCGGCGCTCGACTCGGTCCTCGCCACGCTCGAGACGGTGGCCGAGACGGCGTCGCGCCGGTATCGGATCGTGGTCGTCAGCGACCACGGGCAGTCCCAGGGCGACACGTTTCTCCAGGCCGACGGCGTGACGCTCGCAGACACCGTCGCCGAGCTCACGTCGGGCTCGGTGCAGGCGGTGCAGACGACCGGCGAGGACTACGCCCGGCTGCGTGCTCTCGCCGAGGACATGGCCGAGACTGGCGCCGGCTCGGGCGCGGCGCGGCGTGCCGCCGCCCGGCTCGACGAGCGGACGTCGGTAGTTGCGGACGGTGGCGCGACCCCGGGCGGCGTCCCGCCCGGCCGTACCCTGGCCGACGGCGACAGTGCACCGGCCGCGGCCGCCGACAGCGACCTCCTGGTGCTCGCCTCGGGCAACCTCGGGCTGATCCAGGCCCGTACCGAGCGCCGTCTTCTCCTGCACGAGATCGACGAGCGGTGGCCGGGGCTGGTGCCAGGGCTCGTCGCCCGCCCGACCATCGGGTGCGTGGTCGCGATGACTGCTGCCGACGGCCCGGTGGCGATCGGGCCCGACGGCCTCCACGTGCTCCGCACCGGTGCCGTGGTCGGCGGGTGCGACCCGCTGGCAGCGTACGGCGCCGGTGCGTGCGAGCGGTTGCTCCCCGCCGCGGATCGTGCGGTGGCCCCGGACCTCTACGTGATCAGTGCGTGTGACGTGTCGACCGGGGCCGTCCACGCCTTCGAGGAGCTGGTGGGCAGCCACGGCGGGCTGGGCGGCTGGCAGGACCGGGCCGTGCTGCTGGCACCGGCCGACCTCGGCGCCCCGCCCGCCTCGATCCTCGGCGCCGACTCCCTCCACCGGGTGCTGCAGGGCTGGCGGACGGAGCTCGGCGCCGAGGATCGTCGGTCAGACGGAGCGTCGATAGCTCCCGAAGGCCCGTGTCGCGAGGCACGCCATCCCGACGGCGAGCACGAGCAGGAGGCCGAGCCGACCTCCGACGACCGACCAGTCCGGTGCGGCAGACAGCGCCTCTCGTGACGCGACTGCCGCCCAGTCCACCGGGTTGAACCGCGACACGTCGGCGACCCACTCAGGCATCAGGGACGGCGCGAGCATCACCGACGACAGGAAGGTCAGCGGCAGGACGAGGAACTGTGAGATGCCGATCAGCGCCTCTTGCTGGCGGACGAGCAGCGCGACGGCGTTCGACAGGGCAGCGAACACACAGCCGAGAAGGACCGCGGCGGCCACCACGACGATCCACCCGAGCGGACCGCCGTCGAACCGTGCCCCCGCGACCACTCCCACCACCATCACGATCAGCGTCTGCACGACGACGGTGGCCGACTGCGAGGTCAGCGAACCCGCCATCAGCGCCGCGCGGCTCACCGGCGAGGTGAGGTCACGGTCCATCACGCCTCGGTCCATCGCCACGATGAACCCTGTCCCTGCCCAGCCTGCGGAGAACATCGCCGTCATGACGACGACTCCCGGAGTGAGGTAGGTCAGGTAGTTGTCGGACCCGAAGCCGGGAAGCTCCACGACGTTGCGGAAGAGCTGCCCGAACAGCAGCAGCCAGACCAGCGGCTGGACGAGCGTGAACGCGAGGTACGCAGGCTGGCGTGCGAAGGTCCGCAGCGATCTCTCGGTGAGCAGCCGCGTGTGCACGAGCGACGTGCTCATGCCGCCACCTCCGCGCTCGTCCCGTCAGGCCCCGTCCCGTCAGGCCTCGACGCGGCGCTCTCGGCAGCGGCGGCGAAGGAACGCCCCGCGTAGCGGAGGTAGACGTCGTCCAGCGACGGCCTCGACACCGTGACGGCGGCGAGCCGGAGACCGGCGGCGTCGAGTGCCGCCATCACCGGTGGGAGTGCGGCGGCACCGTCATCGACCCTCGCGCGGAGCGTGCCGACGTCGCGGGTCAGCTCGCGTACGCCGCCGAGTCTCCCGAGGATGCCGACGGCGCGGTCGGCATCGTCGCGGTCGGCGAGGTCCACCGCGATCGCGTCCCCCGACAGCCCGCGCTTCAACGCCTCTGGCGTCCCGCTGACGACCACACGACCGTGGTCGACGATCACCAGCCGCTGGGCGAGGTGGTCGGCCTCCTCGAGGTAGTGGGTCGTGAGCAGGACGGTGAGCCCGTCGTCGGAGGCGAGACGGCTGATCTCGGCCCAGAGGTCGGCCCGTGCCTCGGGATCCAGCCCGGTGGTGGGCTCGTCGAGAAACAGGACGTGGGGCCGGTGCACGAGGCTCATGGCGACGTCGAGCTTGCGCTGCATGCCACCGGACCAGGTACGGGCGAGACGGCGTCCCGCGTCGGCGAGCCCGAACCGCTCGAGCAGCTCCTCAGCGCGTCCGCGGCTGGCTCGTGGCGACATGCCGTAGATCCGTCCGGACAGGACGAGGTTCTCCACGCCTGTGCCGAGGGGGTCGAAGCCGGGCTTCTGAGACACGTAGCCGATCGCCCGTCGTACGTGCCGTCCGTCGCGACGGACGTCGTAGCCCGCCACGGTGGCGGTCCCCGAGTCGGCCTGGGAGAGGGTGGTGAGGATCTTGACGACGGTCGACTTGCCGGCGCCGTTGGGGCCGAGAAGTCCGAGGACGGTGCCGGCGTCGACGGTGAAGCCGACACCGTCGAGCGCCCGGACCTCACGGTCCCGGGCACGGTAGGTCTTCGTCAGATCGGCGACCGTGATCGCCGACCGAGGATCGGTCGTGGTGGACATGGTGGTGCTCCTTGAGGTGAGGAGTCCACCGCTGGTGCCGTAGCCTTGAGGTGCAGCCGTCGTGGCTCGGCGTCAGCGTCGGACTCGATGGTCACGGTCCCCGGTCGATGCCAGTCGGTCGGGGACCGCGCTTGTGTCCGTACGGCCGCGGGTGCGGCGTACGGGTGTCGTGGGTCAGGTCTCGGGCATCGGGTTGCTCAGCTCGGGGAACTCCTCGACGAGCCGCTGCTGCGTCTCGTCGGGCGAGAGGCCCTCGTCGCGCAGCTCGTGCATGCGCCGCCACACGCCCAGCCCGCCGAAGGATCCCTCGCGGATCTCCGCGAGGAGGCCGGAGACGAACGCGTGCTCGGCGTCGCGCAGGGCTTGCTGGTAGTCGCTCTCGACGACGAACAGCCGCGGGAAGCCGCCGGGGACCGCCGCGCGGATCGCCTCGTACGCCCGTCTCTGGAAGGCGAGCTCGGCGAGCCTGCGCTCGAGGAGCGGCACGACGTCCTCCGGTGGCAGCGTCGCGACGAGCGACAGCGCCGCTTCGAAGTCGGTGAACTGCGCCGTCGGCTCGCTCAAGAGCTCGCTCAGCCAGTCGGTCATCATGACCTGACCGTCTGGGGTGATCTCGTACACCGTCCGCTCAGGGCGTCGCCCCTCGCGCACCGTCTCGCGCGCGGAGATCAGGCCCTTCTTCTGCAGCGACTCGACGACGGAGTAGAGGGAGCCGTAGTTGAGACGGATGCTCTCCTCCTTGTGACGCTGGCGCAGTGTGCTCGACATCTCGTAGGGATGCATCGGGCGCTCCGACAGCAGCGACAGCACCGCCAGCGCGAGCGCGTTGGACGGTCGGCGTACGGCCATGGCCACCTTCTCCTCGAAATCGAGTACCCGACTCAGAGTATTACTGCGGGAGTAAGACGTCAACGGCCCTCTCGCCGGGAAGCGAGAGGGCCGTCGAGGGTCGGGTCGAGCGTCAGTCGGCCTGCGAGGGGATCGTGATCCCGAGGTGCGGGCCGACGTGCGAGAAGAAGTCCGGCACCGGCGCCATCCGGACGAAGTCCGGGAGCGGCTTGGCCGCCGGCTTCTTGGCCGCCGGCTTCTTGGCGGCGGGTTGACGCGCGGGAGCCTTGGCCGTGCCCGCTGCCGGGCGCTTCGCACTGCGGCTCACCGGCGGCGCCGTGGCGCGCCCGGGAAGGGTCTCCCCGGCAGCCAGCGCGTTGAGCACCTTGCGGGGAGCGATGTTCACGTCAGCACGACCGGGGACACCCGGGACGCGACCGGTGCTGGAGTGCTGCCAGATCGCGTACTTGTTCCACGGGGACGGCACCTTCGGCAGCCTGGTCCCGTAATGGGCGACCCACAGGGGGTAGCGCGCGAACGTGCGACGCGCCCCCACGTTGCTCGACCAGAACCCGGGACCGGTGTAGATGATCGGCCGCTGGCCGCTGAGCCGTTCGACGGTGGTGAGCCAGGTCTTGGTCCACGCTCGGATGTGGGCCGGCGAGCGGCCGTCGGAGACCTCGAGGTCCAGCACGAGCATCGGCGCCTTCACATCGGTCCGCCGCACCTGCCGGACGAAGTGGCGAGCCTGTGCACGCGCGGAGCTCGTCGGTCGCGCGAAGTGGTAGAAGCCGGTCGCGAGGCCGGCTCGGACGCTGGCGCGGCCGTCCACCTTCGCGTACTCGTTGACGAAGCCGCGGCCTTCGGTGGCCTTGACGAACGCGAAGCCGTAGCCGGCCTTGCGGACCTTGCGGAAGTTGATCGCACGGCCACGGGGGTGCTGGTGACCCGAGACGTCGATCCCGCGGACGGCCTGTTTGCGGGCCGAGTCGTCGATGGCGGCGGAGGCCGTCGAGGGCGACGCGAAGGCTGTGAGGCCGAGCACGGTGATGACTGCCAGGGCGATCGTGATCGCGCGGCGAGTCGTGAGGGCGAGGGCATGGGTCGCCATGGACTTCTCCTGTTCCGGGGCGGGGGTTCCGCGACCACGGAGGAGCAGGGAAGACAGGCACGAGCAGCCGAGGGGTCTCAGCATTTACGGAGGTGCTCGTACGCTCCGGGGGTCACGGCGTACGGATTGACCGGCGGGCGCCGGACGTCAGGAGCGGATCGTCGTCATCCTGCGCCGACCACCACCCGTCGGGGGACCGGGGTCTCAGCACACACGGCCAGAACCTCGGCCGTTCTCCAATGGGTCAAGCCTACATATCATGACAAACCGGACACAAGAACTCTGGGGTGTGACAAAGGGACCAGGGATCGCGGCCGGTGGCGGCCACGATCCCTGGTCCTCGTTCGTTACCCCTCAGCGCACGACGGCCACGCTGCAGCGCGCACGGTGCAGCAGGCCCTGGCTCACCGAGCCCAGGAGCATGCCCTCGAAGGCCCCGCGGCCACGGGACCCGACGACGACCAGCGCCGCGGTCTCCGAGGCCTCCGCGAGCGCGACCGAGGCCGGGACGGTGATCGCCTCTCGCGTCACCGCGACGCCGGGGAAACGAGCCGCGTACGGCGCCACCACGTCCTTCAGCATGTCCTCCGCGACGGCGATCTCGTCCCCCACGGTGGTGGGAATGAAGCCGGACAGGATCGCCGGGCTCGACGCCGACGTCTGGAACCCGTAGACCACCGCGAGCTCGACGCCCGCGGCCTCGGCATACGCGAAGGCCCACTCGAGGGCGGGGCGGCTGCCGTCCGAGCCGTCGGTGCCCACCACGACGCGGGTCGCCTGAGCCTGCGCCTGCTCACGGACGACGATGACCGGGCGCGGGGACTGCCGGGCGACGTGCTGGCTGACCGACCCCACGACGAGGTCCGAGAGCGTGCTGTGCCCCCGGCTGCCCATCACGACCACCGAGGACTCCTCGGCGCAGCGGACGAGCTGCTCGGCCGGCTTGCCGGTGCGGGTCTCGACCTCGTACGACGGCACGCCGTCACCGTCGAGGAGGGCGCGAGCCTCGGCGAGAAGGCTCTCCTCGACCTCGTCGGCGGCCTCGGAGGCCGCCAGGTCGTCGGTGAGGACGCCGACTGCGCGCACCGGCGCTCCCACCGCTCGCGCGTACCGCATGCCCCAGCGGAGTGCTCGGATGCTGTCGTCGGAACCGTCGATACCGACCAGGACGGGTGCGTGTGCGTCAGTCATGACCCCAGCATGCCCGCAGCGCGGGGACGGCGCCCCAAGGCCCCCGCCTAGACTGTCGGGGTGACCACGACACCGACCGACCTCGGCAACGCCGCTGACGTCCGGACCGTGCTGGGCGACCTCTCGGGCGTCGACCAGGTCGGACTGGAGGCACGCGCCGCCGCGCTCGCGACCCGATCGATCAAGAAGGACGCCAAGCGCACCGCGATCGACCTCGCGATCTCGATGGTCGACCTGACCACCCTCGAGGGCTCCGACACCCCCGGCAAGGTCCGCTCCCTCGCCGCCAAGGCGCTGCGTCCGGACCCCTCCGACCCCACCTGCCCCCGTGTCGCCGCCGTCTGCGTCTATCCCGACCTCGTCGGCACCGCGCGCGAGGCCCTCGGCGACGCCCCTGTCGGCGTGGCCAGCGTCGCGACCGCGTTCCCCTCCGGCCGCGCACCGCTGGAGGTGAAGGTGATCGACACCGAGTACGCCGTCGCTGCCGGCGCGAGCGAGATCGACATGGTCATCGACCGGGGCGCCTTCCTCGCCGGCGACCTGCAGAAGGTCTACGAGGAGATCGTCGCGGTCCGCGCCGCGTGCGAGCGCCCCGACGGCACCCACGCCCACCTCAAGGTCATCCTGGAGACCGGCGAGCTCGCGACGTACGACAACGTCCGCAAGGCGTCGTGGCTGGCGATGCTGGCCGGCGCCGACTTCATCAAGACGAGCACGGGCAAGGTCTCCCCGGCCGCCACGCTGCCGGTCACCCTGTTGATGCTCGAGGCGGTCCGCGACTACCGCGACGCCTTCGGCCGCCAGGTGGGCGTGAAGCCCGCCGGCGGGATCCGCACCACCAAAGACGCGATCAAGTACCTCGTGACGGTCAACGAGACCGCAGGGATCGACTGGATGACGCCGACCTGGTTCCGGTTCGGCGCGTCGAGCCTGCTGAACGACCTGCTGATGCAGCGACAGAAGCTCAAGACCGGTCGCTACTCCGGCCCCGACTACGTGACGATCGACTGAGGCACCGATGGCTGAGTTCACCGATCCCCCCGTTGTCCCCCCGACCGGGCTCGACTACGCGCCCGCCCCCGAGTCGCGCTCCGTCGTCGACCTCCAGCCCTCGTACGGGTTGTTCATCGACGGCGCGTTCACCGAGGGCAGCGACGGCCGTACGTTCAAGACGGTCAACCCCGCCACCGAAGAGGTCCTCGCCGAGGTCACCGAGGCCACCGAGGCCGACGTCGACCTCGCCGTGGACGCCGCGCGGCGGGCGTTCGCCGGCTGGTCCCGGATGCCGGGCCGCGAGCGCGCGAAGTACCTCTACCGGATCGCCCGCATCCTCGCCGAGCGGAGCCGAGAGCTGGCCGTGCTCGAGTCGCTCGACAACGGCAAGCCGATCCGCGAGTCGCGCGACGTCGACATCCCGCTGGTCTCGCAGTGGTTCTTCTACTACGCGGGATGGGCCGACAAGCTGTCGTACGCCGGCCTCGGCGCCAACCCGCGCCCGCTCGGCGTCGCCGCACAGGTCATCCCGTGGAACTTCCCGCTGCTCATGCTCAGCTGGAAGATCGCGCCGGCCCTCGCCGCCGGCAACACCGTCGTCCTCAAGCCGGCCGAGACGACGCCCCTCACCGCGCTGCTGTTCGCCGAGATCTGCCAGCAGGCCGATCTCCCGCCGGGCGTCGTCAACATCGTGACGGGCGCGGGAACGACCGGTCAGACGCTCGTGTCGCACCCGGGCGTCGACAAGGTCGCGTTCACCGGCTCCACCGACGTGGGTCGACAGATCGCCCGTGCGGTCGCGGGCACGAACAAGCGACTCACCCTCGAGCTCGGCGGCAAGGCCGCCAACATCGTCTTCGAGGACGCGCCGATGGACCAGGCGATCGAGGGCATCGTCTCGGGCATCTTCTTCAACCAGGGCCACGTCTGCTGTGCCGGGTCGCGGCTGCTCGTCCAGGAGAACGTCTACGACGAGGTGATGGAACGGCTCAAGCGCCGGATGGCGACCCTGCGCGTGGGCGACCCGCTCGACAAGAACACCGACATCGGGGCGATCAACTCGCGCGAGCAGCTCGAGCGCATCACCGAGCTCGCCGACGCGGGTGACGCCGAGGGTGCCGAGCGCTGGTCGCCACCGTGCGAGCTGCCGAGCTCCGGCTTCTGGTACGCACCGACGGTGTTCACCGGCGTCACGCAGGCGCACCGGATCGCGCGCGAGGAGATCTTCGGCCCCGTGCTGTCGGTCCTCAGCTTCAGGACACCCGACGAGGCGGTCGCGAAGGCCAACAACACCCCGTACGGCCTCTCGGCCGGAGTGTGGACCGACAAGGGCTCGCGCATCCTGGCCATCGCCGACCGGCTGCGAGCCGGCGTGGTGTGGGCCAACACGTTCAACAAGTTCGACCCGGCGTCGCCCTTCGGCGGCTACAAGGAGTCCGGCTACGGCCGCGAGGGTGGCCGCCAGGGCCTCGCCGCATACCTGCAGGAGGGCGAGACCGCATGAGCCGGCTCGACGTGCGCAAGACCTACAAGCTCTACATCGGCGGGTCGTTCCCGCGGTCGGAGTCGGGGCACACCTACGAGGTCCTCGACACCGAGGGACGCTTCCTCGCCAACGCCGCCAAGGCGTCGCGCAAGGACGGCCGAGACGCGGTCGGTGCGGCCCGGAAGGCCTTCGGCGGCTGGAGCGCCCGCACCCCCTACAACCGCGGACAGATCCTCTATCGGGTGGCCGAGATGATCGAGGGTCGCCACGACCAGTTCACGTCCGACGTCGTCTCGGCCGAGGGCCTCAGCACCCAGCAGGCCTCGAAGGTCGTCGACGCCGCGGTCGACCGGTGGGTCTGGTACGCAGGGTGGGCCGACAAGCTCGCGCAGGTCACCGGCAACGCCAACCAGGTTGCCGGCCCCTACTTCAACCTGTCGTCCCCCGAGCCGACGGGCGTGGTCGTCGTGGTCGCGCCGCAGGACGACAGCCTCCTCGGGCTCGTCAGCGTGCTGGCTCCCGTCATCGTCTCCGGCAACACCGCGGTGGTCGTGACGTCGTACGCCCGCCCGCTCCCCGCGGTGACGCTCTCCGAGGTCCTCGCCACGTCCGACGTGCCCGGTGGGGTCGTCAACATCCTCACTGCGGACGCAGCGGACGTCGCCCCGTGGCTCGCCGGTCATCTGGACGTCAACGGGCTCGACCTCACCGGCGTCGACGACGCCTCGCTCGCCACCGACCTCGAGGCGGAGGCCGCCGTCAACCTGAAGCGCGTCGTACGCCCGAGCAGGCCCGACTGGGCTGCAGAGCCGTCGCTCTCCCGGATGACGGCCTTCCTCGAGACGAAGACCGTCTGGCACCCCGTCGGCGTGTGACCGCTCACCGCTCCCCCGGGGTCGTGGTCCTCACCGGGCCGTCAGGCTCCGGCAAGTCCCGCGTGGCCGAACGCAGCGGCCTGCCCGTGGTCCGGCTCGACGACTTCTACCGCGAGGGCGACGACCCGCTGCTGCCGACCATCACGTTCGGCGACACCGAGGTCGTCGACTGGGACGACGCCCGATCGTGGGACGCCGCCGCCGCGTGCGACGCCCTCGAGCGCCTGTGCACGACCGGCGAGGTCGAGGTCCCTGTGTACGACATCGCCCTCAGCCGGCAGACGGGGAGGCACACGGTCGCTCTCGGTGACGCCACAACGGTGGTGGCCGAAGGGCTGTTCGCCCAGGCGGTCGTCGCCGAGCTCGCGCGGCGCGGGCTCCTCGCCGACGCCATCTGCGTGCGGCACCACCGCGTCATCACGTTCGTCCTCCGGCTCGTGCGCGACCTGCGCGAGAAGCGCAAGCCGCTCCCCGTTCTCCTCCGACGCGGCTGGCACCTCATGCGGGAGGAACCGACCGTCGTCGCGGAGGCGGTCGACCACGGCTGCCGCCCGATGACGCCACGCCGGGCCGAGCGCCACATCGACATCGTCGCCGCCGCCACACGACGGTGACGGCGGCGACGAGGGTGACGGCTCAGTAGCGCGAAGGCTCAGTAGCGCGACTGCAAGGCGTTGATGAAGACGTCCACGATCTCGTCCGGCTCGCGCGCGAGGTAGACCTGCCCGCCGCTGGCCGTGGCGATCTTCTGCAGGGCGAAGCCGTCCGCGTCCTGGGTGATACCGATCGCCACCACCACGACCGGACGTGCTGGGTCCCGCTCGCGCTGCAGCGCCGCCACGAGCTCGCCCTGGGAGATGCTCCCGGGGTCGTCGTTGCGCCCGCCGGTCAGGATGATCACCGAGTTGACCGTCTTGGGATCGTAGGACGCCTGCACCTCACGGTAGGCCGCGAGCGTCACGTCATAGAGCCCGGTGCGCCCACCGACCCGCTTGGGCAGACTCTGGATGACACGGGTCACCTTCTGGCGCTGGGTGCCCGCCCCGTCCTTCGCGTCCAGGCGCTGCATCGATGCGAGCGCCTTCCAGTCCTTCTTGCCGTCGAGCTTCTCGGAGAACACCCACGTACCGAGCGCCCACGAGTCCGGCATCAGGCCAAGGCCCTTGAGTGCGGCCTGCGCGGTCAGCGCCATCTTGGTCGACCCGCCAGCACGCGCCTTCATCTGCTTGGACACGTCGATCACCGCGAGCGCCCGGGCCGGCATCGCGATGAGCGACCACCGCTTGATGGTGTCGGCGACGATCGCGTCGTCCGAGAGGGACATCGCCTCGAAGTCACCGACGCTCCGTCCCGACTCCAAGGGTTCACCCAGAGGAGAGCGGAACCCGGCCTTCGTGAACGCGGCCTGTGAAGGCTTCGACATCAGCGCATCACCCAGTGCCTCCGCCGCCTCGTCGTGCTCGGAGTCACCGGAGACCGCCACCAGCGGATAGCCGAGCGCGAGGCTGGCCGAGGTCGGCAGCACCGGGTCGAACGCGGCAGACGACTCGGACCAGGCGTTGAACGCCTGCTCGCTGACGACCGTGCTGCCGCCCGACTTCGCGACCGCCGCGAGCAGCGCCGCGGGATCGGTCGGAGGCGGGTTGCCGGACTGGCGCTGCGCGAGCCTCACCTGAGCGGCACTCACGGTGTTGAACGTCGTGGGCGAGACTCCGCGGGCAGCTTCCGCGTAGGCAGCGAGGAGCGGCCCCGCGGCGGTGGCAGTGGCGAGCGGGTCGCCCGCGGTGAACGTCGCGCTGGTGAGCACCGAGAGCCAGGACGAGGGGTGGGGTCCGTCTGACTTCGGCCACGCCAGGACCACAGGGGTGCTGGCGATCGAACGCACGACCGTCTTCGGCGCAGCGACGCCCTCGACGAGCTGGGACGACACCCGCGACACCCACACCGACGAGTCCGGGACCCACAGCTCCGGCGCGCCGTCACCGATCGCCACCGACTGCGCGGTGAGCGCCGGGGGCTCTCCCACCACGTCATAGGTGAGGCACGAGCCGCGATCCACACGTCGTGCTGCCGCGGCGACGAGATCCTCCGCCTCCGGGGCGACGGCGACCCGGACCACCACGTCCGAGCCGCACCCTGCTGATGCGGAAGGGTCGTCGTGGCGAGCCACCAGAACGCCGACCACCGCGACCGCGACCACGAGCGCCACGGCACCGACCGCGTACTTCAGGCCCCCGCGAGCCCCCAGGTCCTTGTCCCCGGCGTGTCGCCCGCCCATGTCTGCTCCTTGACTCGTGAACGGCTGCCGGCGGCGTCCCTCGACGCCGCCGCTCCGCCCCGATGTCCCGGGCGGAGCGACGGCATGCGGGTGGAGCTAACCGCGGGCTTCCAGTGCCTTGACGAACACGTTCGCGATCTCGTCCGGCTCACGGGCGATGTAGGACTGGCCGCCCGTGGCCTTCGCGATCTTCTCGAGCGCCGATGCGTCCGCGTCCTTCGTGATGCCGATCGTGATGACGATCACCGGGCGAGCGGGGTCACGCTCGCGCTGCAGCGTGGCGAGCAGCTCCGACAGCGAGAGGCTGTTGGCGTCCTCGTTCTTTCCGTCGGTCAGGATCACGACCGAGTTGATCGACTTCGGGTCGTACTGCGCCTGCACCGTGCGCCACGCCGCGAGGGTCGTGTCGTACAGGCCGGTGCCGCCTCCGACGAGCGAGGGCATCGATCGCGTCGCGTCGACGACGAGATCACGGTGCTTGACGCCATTGGTGACGGTGCCGAGCTTGCGGATCGCGGCGAGCTTCTTCCAGTCCTGCGTGCCGTCGATCCGGTGGGAGAAGGCCCACGAGCCGACCGACCAGGAGTCGGGCATCAGCGACAGGCCGGTCAGCGCCGCCTCGACGGTCAACGCCATCCGGCTCGAGTCACCGGCCTGCGCCTCCATCGAGCCCGACACGTCGACCACCGAGAGCATCTGCGCCGGCAGGGCGATGACGGACCACTTGCGCAACGTCTGCGCGACCAGCTGAGGGTTGTCGATCGTGATGGGGGCGAACTTGCCGACGCCCACGCCCTCGGGCAGGGGCTCGCCCTTCGGGGTCCGGAACCCGGCGGCGGTGAGGTCCTTGACGCCGTCGGCCGAACCGAGCGCCGAGGCGAGCGCCTTGCCGACCTCCTTGTTGCCCGGGTTGTCCGACGTCGCCGCCATCGGGTAGTCGAGTAGCAGACTGCCCGTCTGGGGGACGACCGCGACGAACGGGCTGGCCTCCTGCGCGGCAAACGCCTGCTCGCTCACGACCGTGCTGCCCCCGGCCTTCGCAACCTCCGCGAGGAGCTCCGACGGATTGGTCTTGGGTGTGGTGACCGACTGCCGCTGGGCGATGGTGACCATCGTCGCGCTGACCTGGTCGGCACTCGTCAGCCCCTTGGCCGCCTCGGCCTGCGCCGCAAGCAGAGGGACAGCCGCCGAGGTCGTGGCGAGCGCGTCCCCGGTCGTAAACTTCGGGTCCGACATCGCCTGGAGCCACGTCTCCGGACGCCCGGGGCCGTCCTTGGGCAGCGCCAGGACGATCGGTGACAGGGCAACCGACTTGGCGATCTCCTGAGGCCCCTGCGCGCCCTCGACGAGCTGCGCGCTGACGCGGGCGAGCCAGAGCGACGAGTCCGGGATCCAGAGATCGGGTGCGCCTTCGCCGATCGCCAACGTCTGCGCGACGAGAGCGGGAGCCTGTGGCTCGACCGTGAACTTCGCGCACGCGTCGCCGCTGACGCGCTTGGTCGCCGCCTCGACGACCGGCGCGATCTCAGGCGCGGCCGCGACGGTGACGTCGCGCGTCGTGGAGCACGACGCAGCAGCGGGGTTGTCGTCCTCCTGAAGGACGAACACCCCGGTCAAAATGGTGGCGATGACCACGAGCCCGATGCCGTACTGCCACTTGTGGCCGGAATCGGACTCCTTGGCAACGGCATGACGCCCGCCCATAGAATCTCCCTAACTCGTGGCACGTTTCACACACGACTGCGCACAAGGTAGCAGAGTCCGAATTGCTAAATACCATAAGCAGGCTTGATCGCATCTTGGATCAGTGCGAGGCGCTCGTCGAACGGCAGGAACGCGCTCTTCATCGCGTTCACCGTGAACCATCTGAGGTCGTCCAGGTCGTAGCCGAAGGCGTCCACGAGAAGGCCCATCTCGCGTGACAACGAGGTCTGGCTCATGAGGCGGTTGTCGGTGTTCACCGTCACCCGGAAGCCGAGCCGAGCGAGCGTGCCGATGGGGTGCTCGGCGATCGACGCGGCCGCCCCGGTCTGCACGTTCGACGACGGGCACAGCTCGAGCGGGATGCGCTTGTCACGGACGTACGCCGCCAGCCGGCCCAGTCGGGGACGCTCTGGGTCACTGATGTCGATGTCGTCGATGATGCGCACGCCGTGACCGAGCCGGTCGGCACCGCACCACTGGATCGCCTGCCAGATCGACGGCAGCCCGAACGCCTCACCCGCGTGGATGGTGAAGTGGGCGTTCTCGCGATGCATGTACTCGAAGGCGTCGAGGTGGCGGGTCGGAGGATAGCCGGCCTCGGCTCCGGCGATGTCGAAACCGACGACACCGCGATCGCGGTAGGCGACCGCCAGCTCGGCGATCTCCAACGACCGCGCCTGGTGCCGCATGGCCGTCAGGATCTGCCGCGCGTGGATCGTGCGGCCGCGACGTGCGGCCTCCGCCGTCCCCTGGGCGAAGCCTTCGCGTACCGCGTCGACGGCGCCGGTCAGCGAGAGCCCTTCACGAAGGTGCTGCTCGGGCGCCCAGCGCACCTCGGCATAGAGGACGCCGTCGTCGGCGAGGTCCTCGGCGCACTCGCGCGCCACACGCACGAGATCCTCGGTGGTCTGCATGACACCGACCGTGTGCTCGAACGTCTCGAGGTAGCGCACGAGACTGCCCGAGTTCGCGGCGTCGGCGAACCACTGCCCGAGCGCGGCGTGATCGTCGACCGGCAGCTCGTGCCCTGTGCGGTCCGCGATGTCGGCGACGGTCGACGGACGCACACCGCCGTCGAGGTGGTCGTGCAGGAGGACCTTCGGGACGCGTGCGATCTGCTCGGGACTGACCATCGGGTCAGCCTAGTTCGCCGCCGTCAGACGATGCGCTCCAGGACCGGGGAGCCGGCCACGGAGGGCGCCGCGTCGCCGATGTCGTAGCCACCCTCGAGCGCGGCGAGGGCGCGGGGGAACCGCTCCGGCGTGTCCGTGTGCAGCGTCATGAGGGGCTCCCCCTCGCGCACGGCGTCACCGGGCCGCACGTGCAGCTCGACACCGGCCGCCGCCTGCACCGACTCCCCGGGCCGCGAGCGGCCTGCGCCCAGGCGCCAGGCGGCGAGCCCGACGGCCATCGCGTCCAGCCGGGTGACGAACCCGTCACGCTCGGCAGCGACCACCTGGATGTCGCGGGCACGAGGCAGCTCGGCATCGGGGTCCCCACCCTGGGCCGTGATCATCCGGCGCCAGACGTCCATCGCGCGACCGGACGCCAGCACGTCGGCCGGGTCGACGTCTTCTCGGCCGGCGGCCGAGAGCATCTCCCGCGCCAGGGCGACCGTGAGCTCCACGACGTCCGCGGGACCACCGCCCGCGAGCACCTCGACCGACTCGCGCACCTCCATCGCGTTGCCCGCGGTCAGCCCGAGAGGTGTCGACATGTCGGTGACCAGGGCGCGGGTGTCGACGCCTGCGTCCTTGCCGAGCGCGACCATCGTGCGGGCGAGCTCGCGTGCGGCGTCGAGGTCCTTCATGAACGCGCCGGACCCGACCTTCACGTCCAGGACCAGCGAGCCCGTCCCCTCGGCGATCTTCTTGCTCATGATCGAGCTCGCGATCAGCGGGATCGACTCGACGGTGCCGGTGACGTCGCGCAGCGCATAGAGCTTCTTGTCGGCCGGCGCCAACCCCTTGCCCGCCGCGCAGATCACGGCGCCCACGTCCTCGAGCTGGGCCATCATCTCCTCGTTGGAGATCTCGGCGCGCCAGCCCGGGATGGACTCGAGCTTGTCGAGGGTGCCACCGGTGTGGCCCAGTCCACGGCCCGACAGCTGCGGGACCGCGACGCCGCAGGCCGCGACGAGCGGGGCGAGCGGGAGCGTGATCTTGTCGCCCACTCCCCCGGTCGAGTGCTTGTCCGCGGTCGGCCACGAGAGACCGGAGAAGTCCATCCGCTCACCGCTGCGGATCATCGCGTCGGTCCACCGGGCGATCTCGGTGAACTCCATGCCGTTGAGCACGATCGCCATCGCCAGCGACGCCATCTGCACGTCGGCGACCTCACCGCTGGTGAAGCCGTCGACGACCCAGTCGATCTGAGATCCGGTCAGCACGTGGCCGTCCCGCTTCGCCGCGATCACCTCGACCGCGTCGTGCCCTGACATCGTCATGCTGCCTCCCCGAGGTTGATCTGTACGGACTCGAAGCCTCGCAGCACCCAGGTGGGCCGACGCGGGGCGACCCCGGTCAGCTCCAGCCGGGGGAACCGCTGGAGGAGGCGCGAGATCGAGATCTCGAGCTCCATCCTGGCCAGCGGTGCACCGAGGCAGAAGTGCAGTCCCATCCCGAAGCCGACGTGCGGGTTCGGATCGCGGGCGACGTCGAACGCCTCGGGGTGGGTGAAGACGGCGGCGTCACGGTTGGCCGATCCCATGAGACAGGCGACCGTGTCGCCCTCGCGGACCAGGGTGCCGGCGACGTCGACGTCCTCGGTCGCCGTCCGCTCGAACATCTGCAGCGCCGCGTCGTAACGGATCATCTCCTCGAGCGCCGTGGTCACCGACACCTCCCCGGAGAGCACGCGGTCACGCTGCTCGGGGTGCGACAGGAGCGCATGGACTCCGTTGCCGAAGACGTTGACCGAGGCCTCGTGACCGGCGTTGAGCAGCAGCACCACGGTGGCGACCAGCTCGTCCTCGCTGAGGCGGGCCGCGCCGCCCGAGGCGGTGTCTCGCTCGGCGATGAGGTCGGTGAGAAGGTCCTCCCCGCGGATGCCCCGCGCCATCTGCGCCTTGCGCTCGTCCACCAGCTCGGCGACATACGCGCTGAAGGCCACGCTCGCCTCGATGGCCTCCCGCTTGGTCGTGTCGTCGACGCCCTGCTCGTACATGTGCACGATGGCCTGCGACCACGCGCGCAGCTGCGCGTGGTCGGCGCCCGGCACACCGAGCAGGTCGCAGATCACGTAGACCGGCAGCGGCTCGGCGTAGTCGCCGAGGATGTCGGCCGTGCCCGAGAGCCCGTCGAGCAGCCCTGCGGTCAGCGCCTCGACGCGTGGCCGCATCCGTTCGACGTGGCCGCGCCCGAAGGCACCGGCGACGAGCCGCCGCAGCCGCGTGTGCGCGGGCGGCTCGTTCTCCATCATCTGGTTGCGGTGCAGAGCGTTGAACGGCTCCATGTCGTCGACCGGCTCCCAGTCCCGCCAGAGGCGGCCGAGCCGTCGGTTGCGCAGCGTCTGGCTGACCGCGTCGTGGGTGGTGGCGAGCCAGCGCCGGGACGGCTCGTGCCACAGCAGAGGGCCTGCGGCACGCAGCTCGGCGAGCACCGGGTACGGATCCGCGACGAACGCGGGATCGCTGAGGTCGACGTCGGTCTTCACGCCTCCATCATCGCCCGCGGCGCTCAGCGGCCCGTCGCGAGGTCGCCGTCGTCGAAGGCGTCCGGGAGGACCTCGGTCATCGGCACGACGCCACGCGGCCCGTCCAGGAGCATCTGGGGCCCACCGCTCTCCCAGAGCAGCTGACGGCACCGACCGCACGGCATCACCGGGTCGCCGTGGCCGTCGACGCACACCACGGCGACCAGGCGACCACCTCCGGTGGAGTGCAGCGCCGAGACCATCCCGCACTCGGCGCAGAGCGCGACCCCGTACGCCGCGTTCTCGACGTTGCAGCCGACCACGACACGGCCGTCGTCGACCAGGCCCGCCGCACCCACGCGGTAGCGCGAGTACGGAGCGTACGCGCGCTCCATCACCGCGACAGCCGCCTCGCGCAGGGCGGGCCAGTCGACGGTCACCGTGGGTGTTGCGTCCGTCATCCTGCCTGCCCCTTCCGGTACGGCTTCCCGTCGGCCGCGGGCATCCGCAGCCGTTGCGTCCCGAGCGCGAGCACCAGCAGCGTCGCGACGTACGGCGTCATGCCGGCGAACTCGCGCGGCACCTCGTCGCTCAGCAGGAACCACGCCAGGAAGCCGACACCCACGGCGGCGAAGAGGATCGCGTTCTTGCGGTCGCCCTGCCGCAGGCGCATGACGGTGAAGACCAGGAGCAGCACCGCGACCAGGAGCAGCAGCGCGTGCACGGCGTCGGCGTTGCGCAGCTGCATCGCGTCGGTGTAGCCGAACATCGTCGCCGCGCCCGCGGCGCCGAACGGTCGCCAGTTGCCGAAGATCATGGCCGCGAGCCCGATGTAGCCACGGCCACCGGTCTGCCCGGTGACGAAGCCGCTGGAGGCCACGAGCACGAGCATGTAGCCACCGAGACCGGCGAAGACACCGGAGATGACGACCGCGACGTACTTGAAGAGATAGACGTTGACCCCGAGGGTCTCCGCAGCCTGCGGGTTCTCTCCGCACGAGCGCAGCCGGAGTCCGAAGGTCGTGCGCCACAGGATCCATGCCGTGAACAGCACGAGTGCCGCCACCAGGTAGACCATGATCGACATGTTGCGGGTGAGCGCTGCGACCACCGCCGCGAGGTCGGAGATCACGAACCAGTGCTTGCCGGCGAGCTCGGCCGCGGCGTCGCCCAGCCAGGGGATCTCCACCTTGGGTGGCGTCTCGAGACCGGTGAGCTGCTTGATGCCGCCGCCGTCGAGGTCCCGGAAGTAGGCCTCGGCGAGGAACGCGACGGCTCCGGCGCCGATGATGTTGAGCGCGACACCGGAGACGATGTGGTCGACCCCGAACGTCACCGTGGCGACGGCGTGAAGGAGGCCGCCGAGGGCGCCCATGAGCGCGGCACCGAGGAGGCCGCCCCACGGACCGTAGAAGTAGGTGAAGTAGGCCGCACCCCAGGTCCCGAGGATCATCTGTCCCTCGAGCCCGATGTTGACGATGCCGGCGCGCTCGGCCCAGACGCCGCCGAGCGCGGCGAGCAGGATCGGGCAGGTCGCGATCAGAGCGGCCTGGATGGTGCCCACGGAGTCGATCTCGTGGGCGCCGCTGATCAGCCGCACCGACGACACGATCGCCAGGAAGCCGAAGGTGACGATCAGCCAGCGGTACGACCGTCCGACCGAGGCCGACGGTGCGGGAGGAGGCGGCGGCGTCGTCGTCGTGACCACGGTGCTCATGCCGGGACCTCCTCGGTGGTCGCGTCCTGGCGGGCCTGGGCGACCCTCTGCTCCTCGGACCGGACGCGATATCGACGCACCAGCTCGTAGGCGATGACCACGGCGAGCACGATGATGCCCTGGGTGATCTGGATGACCTCGACCGAGATGCCGGCCTCGATCGTGAGGCGGTTCGACTGCTCGTTGAGATAGGCGAACAGCAGGGCGGCGAAGGCGATCGGCAGCGCTCGGTTGCGCCCGAGGAGTGCCACCGCGATGCCCGTGAAGCCGAGACCGACCTGGAAGGTGGTGCCGTAGTAGTGGGCGCTGCCGAACAGCGACGGCATCCAGATGAGGCCGGCGATGCCGCCGGAGATGAGCATCGTCAGGATCGTCATCTTCTTGGTGTTCACACCGCTCGCGACCGCGGCGGACTCCGACTGCCCGGTGGCTCGCAGGTCGAAGCCGAACCGTGTCTTGTTGAGCACGAGCCAGAAGGCGACTCCCGCGAGGACGGCGAGCAGGCCGAGGGTCCAGACCTCCCCGGCGGCCTTCTCGAAGGGCTGCCAGCCCGGCACCTGGCTGGACTCGGGGATCACCTCGGTACGGCGGGAGTCACCGGCCTTGACGCCGTAGGTGTTGATCAGGTAGCCGGTGATCGTCACCGCGATGGCGTTCAGCATGATCGTCGAGATGACCTCGCTGACGCCGCGCGTCACGCGCAGCAGGCCTGCGATCCCGGCCCAGGCGGCGCCGGCCGCCACGGCCACCAGCAGCGCCCCGATCACGTTGAGAGCACCGGGCAGGAGCGCAGCCCCCGCGAACAGCGCACCGGCGTACGCGGCCATGCGGTACTGGCCCTCGACACCGATGTTGAAGAGGTTCATCCGGAAGCCGACGGCGGCGGCGAGCGCGGAGAGGTAGATCAACGACGTCTGGTTGGCGATGTTGACCAGGATCCGGTCGGCCGGCCAGGAGAAGATGATCCCGATGAAGTCAGCGGCAGAGCCGCCGGAGATCTCGATGACCAGGCTCGTGACCGCGAGCGAGAACGCGATCGCGAGGAGGGGCGCGGCCACGGCCACGGCGATGTTGCGCAGGCGGTTCATTCTTCCTCCTGTCCGCCCGTCATGGCCTCACCGAGGTCCTGCGGGGTGACCGTACGCGGGTCGAAGGTGCCGACGAGGCGACCCCGCAGGATGACCTCGATCCGGTCGGAGAGGCCGATGAGCTCGTCGAGGTCGGCAGAGATCAGCAGGACCGCGAGGCCAGCCCGGCGGGCGTCCTTGATCTGGTCCCAGATCGCTGCCTGGGCACCGACGTCGACGCCTCGGGTGGGGTGGGAGGCGATGAGCAGGCTCGGCTCACCGGAGAGCTCGCGCCCGACGATGAACTTCTGCTGGTTGCCGCCGGACAGCGCGCGGGCCATCGTGTCGATGCCGGGGGTCCGGACGTCGTACTGCTCGACGATCCGCTCCGCGTCCCGCCGCGATCCACCGCGGTTGATCCAGCCGCCCTTGACGGCGACGTCCTCGTAGGTGTGCCCGAGGACGCGGTTCTCCCAGAGCGGGGAGTCGAGGAGGAGTCCGTGCCGGTGCCGGTCCTCCGGGATGTAGCCCACACCTGCTGCGCGCCGGCGTCGTGTCCCCCAGCGGGACATGTCCTCGTCCCCGAGGCGCACCCGGCCGGTGGCGGGCCGCATGGCGAGGATGCCCTCGACGAGCTCGTTCTGCCCGTTGCCCTCCACGCCGGCGATGCCCAGAACCTCGCCGCGGTGGATCTGCAGGTTGATCCCCTCGAGGACCGTACGGCCGAACTCGTCGACCATCGTGAGGTCCTCGACCGACAGCTGGACGGTCTCGGTGACGGTCGACTCCTCGGTCGCGGGCGACGGCAGCTCGGACCCGACCATGAGCTCGGCCAGCTGCCGCTTGGTGGCGCTCGACGGGTCGGGGTGGCCGACGGTGGTCCCGCGACGCAGGACGGTGATCGCGTCGGCGATCGACAGGACCTCGTCGAGCTTGTGGGAGATGAACAGGATGGTGTGGCCCTCGGCCTTCAGTCCTTCGAGGTTCGCGAAGAGCGCCTCGACCTCCTGCGGGACGAGCACGGCGGTCGGCTCGTCGAGGATGATGATCTTGGCGCCGCGGTACAGCACCTTCAGGATCTCGAGCCGCTGCCGGGAGGCAACGCCCAGCGACTCGACGAGCACGTCGGGGTCCAGGTGGAACCCGAATCGCTCGGAGATCGCTCGGACCTCGGCACGAGCCTTCGCGCCGGTGCCATGGAGCTTCTCGGCCCCGAGGACGACGTTCTCGAGGACCGTCAGGTTGTCGGCCAGCATGAAGTGCTGGAAGACCATCCCGATCCCGTGCGCGATCGCATCGGACGGGCTCGAGAACGAGACGACCTCACCGTCGACCTGGATGGTCCCCGCGTCCGGCTTCTGCACCCCGTACAGGATCTTCATCAACGTCGACTTGCCCGCGCCGTTCTCGCCGATGACGGCGTGGACCGTGCTCGGCGCGATCCGCATGTTGACGTCGTGGTTCGCGACTACGCCGGGGAAGCGCTTCTCGATTCCCTGGAGCTCCACCGCGGAGGTCGTCATCGTGCTCCTTCTGAACTCCAGCTGAACGGGCTCGGACCCGGGGTGACTGGACGCCACCCCGGGTCCGCTGCCACGACCGTCACGATAGGACTCGAGGCCCTACCTGGCGATCACGGCGCTGCCGAAACCTTGATCTTGCCGCTCTTGATCTCGTCCGCGTAGCCGTTGAGCTCACCCTCGATGTCGTCGACGTACCCACCGGAGGTGGCGTAGCCGACGCCGTCGGACTTGAGATCGTAGACCTTGTAGCCGACGAGCGGCTTGCCCTCGTCGACTGCCTTGATCGCGTCGAAGCTGGCGACGTCGACGCGCTTGAGCATCGAGGTCAGGATGTGCGGCTTCTCGGACTTCGAGGCGGTCAGCCACTGGTCGGAGTCGACGCCGATGGCCCACATGCCGTCACCGGCCTCGACAGCGGCCTGGAAGACACCGGCACCCGAGCCGCCGGCGGCGTGGTAGACCACGTCGGCGCCCTGGTCGAACATCCCGGTTGCGGCGGCCTTGCCCCCGGCGGGATCGTTGAAGCCGCTCGCGTCGGACTCCTCGATGTACTTCACCTGGACCTTGATGTCCGGCTTGGCCTGCTTGGCGCCTGCGACGTATCCGGCCTCGAACTTGTTGATGAGGTCGGAGTTCACGCCGCCGACGAAGCCGACGGTTCCGGTCTTGGACTTGAGTGCCGCGGCAGCGCCGACGAGGAACGAGCCCTGCTCCTCGGCGAACCCGAGGTAGGCGACGTTCTCGTTGGGCTGGTCGTCGGGATCGAAGCCGTCGACGACGTCGAAGTTGACCTCCGGGTAGTCCGGAGCGACCTTGTTGACCGACTCGCTGTAGAGGAAGCCGACCGCGAGGATCGGGTTGTGGCCTCCGTCGGCGAGCTGGCGGAGACGGTCCTCACGAGCGGACTCGGCCTCGCCGTCCTGGGCCTCGGCCTCGGTGCAGGTGGCGTCGAGCTCGTCGACGGCCTTCTTGACGCCGACGGCGGCGGCGTCGTTGAAGGACTTGTCGCCCTGACCGCCCACGTCGTAGGCGATGCCGACGTTGGGGCCGTCCCCCTTGGCGGCCGCGCAGTCGAGCGCGTTGCCGCCCGACTTCGCCGTGTCGTCATCGCTGTCATCGTCGCTGCCGCAGCCGGCGAGAGCCAGCGCAGCCACCGCGGCCAGCGCGGTGATCTTGCCCATTCGACGCAAGGGGACTCCTCAGTCAGGAAATTTGTTCGTGCCCGGGCCAGGCCCGGAGGATTTTCGAACCATAACCCCGACGTCTGCGGCACGAACCACAGACCCCCAGGTAGATGCGCACTTGTTATCGGCGCCACACCGGTCCGCGCGGGGTGGTCAGACCGTCGCGCTCGCCAGCGCCGACATGGCGAGGACCTTCGCGCCGATCGCCACGGCCCGCTCGTCGATGCGCAGGTTGCCCTGGTGGAGGTCGTACGTCGGTCCGCCAGGAGTGCGGGTCCCGAGCCGTCCCATCGATCCAGGGACCGACTCGACGAACCAGGCGAAATCCTCGCCTCCGAGGCTCTGGCTGGTCGTCGTCACGGCGGTCGGGCCGAGGGCGACGGCGACCGCGTCGCGCAGGATCTCGGTCGACTCCACGTCGTTGACGACCGGCGGGACGCCCTGGGTGTAGGTGACCTCGGCATCCACGCCGTACGGAGAGACGATCTCGCGGACGAGCGCCCGCACGAGGTGCTCCGCCTCGTGCCAGGCGGTGGCGTCGAGCATGCGCAGCGTCCCCGAGGCCTCGCCGGTCGCGGGGATGACGTTGGGAGCGCTGCCCGCGTTGATGCTGCCCCACACGAGACTGGCCCCGGCGCGCGGGTCGAGCCGTCGCGAGAGCGCCGCGGGCAGCTGGGTGCAGAGCGTCGCCAGGGCGAAGGTGAGGTCCTGGGTGAGATGAGGACGCGACGTGTGGCCCCCACGGCCGCTGAGCTGGACCCGCACCCGGTCGGCGGCACCGGTGATGGAGCCCTCTCGCAGCCCCACGAGCCCGACGTCGAGAGAGGGGTCGCAGTGCAGCGCGAACGCCCGCGAGACGCCCGACAGCGCGCCCGCGGCGAGGATCGACAGCGCACCACCGGGCATCACCTCCTCGGCGGGCTGGAACACCAGCCGCACCCGGACAGGGAGCCCTCCGTCGTGCGCGTGCCGCGCGAGGGCGCCGGCCGCCCCGATGAGGGCCGCGGTGTGGACGTCGTGGCCGCACGCGTGCGTCACACCGGGCACGGACGAGCGCCACGGGTCGGAGGTCTTGTCTGTGATGGGCAGGGCGTCGAGATCGGCGCGCAACGCCACGACGGGTCCCTCGGCGTCACCGACCTCGGCGACGAGCCCTGTCGGGTCCAGTCGCGTCGACTCGATCCCGAACTTGTCCAGCCAGCCCGCCACGACGTCGGTGGTGCGGTGCTCCTGCCAGGACAGCTCCGGATGGGCGTGCAGGTCACGGCGGACGTCGAGCAGGTCGGGCACGAGTGCGTCGACGGCCGCGACGAGGTCCGCGGGCGTGGGCATGGCCTCAGGTTATCGCGAGGTCTCGGTCGCACCGCCCCGGCCGGCGGCAAGTCGGCGGCCCGCACCTGCTCCAGGTGCGGGCCGTCGGACGGACGTCGGTCAGTCCTTGCCCTTGGCGAGCGCTCCGAGCAGGTCGCGGTTGAGCCGCGAGATCGTCTCGAGCGGGATGCCCTTGGGGCAGGCTGCCGTGCACTCGCCGATGTTGGTGCAGTTGCCGAAGCCCTCGGCGTCGTGCTGCTCCACCATGCTCACCACGCGCTCGGCGCGCTCGGGCTGTCCCTGCGGGAGCAGGCCGAGGTGGGTGATCTTGGCGGCGGTGAAGAGCATCGCCGAGCCGTTCGGGCAGGCGGCGACACAAGCGCCACAGCTGATGCAGGCGGCCGCCTCGAAGGCGCGGTCGGCGTCTTCCTTGGGAACGGGGAGGTTGTTGGCCTCGGGCGCCGATCCGGTCGGAGCGCTGATGTAGCCGCCCGCCTGGATGATGCGGTCGAACGCCCCGCGGTCGACGACGAGGTCCTTGACCACCGGGAAGCTCGCCGAGCGCCACGGCTCGATGTCGATGACGTCGCCGTCGTTGAAGGACCGCATGTGCAGCTGGCAGGTGGTCGTACGCTCCGGGCCGTGCGCCAGCCCGTTGATGACCACGCCGCACATGCCGCAGATGCCCTCGCGACAGTCGCTGTCGAAGGCGATCGGCTCCTCCCCCTCGAGGGTGAGGCGCTCGTTGAGCACGTCGAGCATCTCGAGGAACGACATGTGCTCCGAGACGTCGTCCAGCTCGTAGCCGACCATCGTGCCCTGGTCGGAAGTGTTGGCCTGACGCCACGCACGAATGGTGATCTTCACTTGTAGCTCCGCTGCTTCATCTCGACGTTCTGGTACACCAGTGCTTCCTTGTGCAGGACCGGCTTGCCGCCGTCCCCACCGAACTCCCAGGCCGCGACGTAGGCGTACTCGTCGTCGTGACGCAGCGCCTCACCGTCCTCGGTCTGGCTCTCGACACGGAAGTGGCCTCCGCAGGACTCGCGGCGGTGGAGCGCGTCGATGCACATCAGCTCGCCGAGGTCGATGAAGTCGGCCACCCGGCCGGCGCGCTCGAGGGTCTGGTTGAGGTCCTCGTTGACGCCGGTCACCTTGACGTCTCGCCAGAACTCCGTGCGCAGCTCACGGATGAGCTCGATCGCCTTGAGCAGCCCGCCCTCGGACCGCGCCATGCCGCAGTACTCCCACATGATGGTGCCGAGCTCGCGGTGGAAGGAGTCGACCGTCCGGGTGCCGTTGATCGACAGCAGCTTCTCGATGCGGTCGGTGACCTGCTGCTTGGCCTCGACGGCAGCGGGGTGCGACTCGTCGACCGGCTCGTACGGGCCGTCGGCCAGGTAGTTCGCCAGCGTGTTGGGCAGGACGAAGTAGCCGTCGGCCAGACCCTGCATCAGCGCGCTCGCCCCGAGACGGTTCGCGCCGTGGTCGGAGAAGTTGGCCTCGCCGGTCACGAACAGGCCCGGGATGGAGCTCTGCAGGTCGTAGTCGACCCACAGCCCGCCCATCGTGTAGTGCACGGCCGGATAGATCCGCATCGGCGTCTCGTACGGGTTCTCGCCCGTGATCTGGGCGTACATGTCGAAGAGGTTGCCGTACTTCGCCTCGACCGTGGCGCGTCCGAGGCGGGCGATCGCGTCGGCGAAGTCGAGGTAGACCCCGAGGCCGCCGGGACCGACGCCACGGCCCTCGTCGCAGACGTACTTGGCGGCGCGCGAGGCGATGTCACGAGGCACGAGGTTGCCGAACGCCGGGTACTGGCGCTCCAGGTAGTAGTCGCGCTCCTCCTCGGGGATCTCCGCGGCCGGACGGTCGTCGCCGGCCTTCTTGGGGACCCAGATGCGGCCGTCGTTGCGCAGCGACTCGCTCATCAGGGTGAGCTTGGACTGGTAGGCGCCCGAGACGGGGATGCAGGTCGGGTGGATCTGCGTGTAGCAGGGGTTGCCGAAGTAGGCGCCCTTGCGGTGCGCCCGCCAGGGCGCGGTGACGTTGGACCCCATCGCGTTGGTCGACAGGAAGAAGACGTTGCCGTAGCCGCCGGTCGCGAGGACGACGGCGTCGGCGAAGTGCGACTCGATCTCGCCGGTGACCATGTCCCGCACCACGACCCCGCGGGCGCGGCCGTCGGCGACGATCACCTCGAGCATCTCGTGGCGGGTGTGGTTGACGACGGTCCCCGCGGCGACCTGACGCTCCAGCGCCTGGTAGGCGCCGATCAGCAGCTGCTGGCCGGTCTGGCCGCGCGCATAGAACGTGCGCGAGACCTGCACGCCGCCGAACGAGCGGTTGTCGAGGAGTCCGCCGTACTCACGGGCGAAGGGCACGCCCTGGGCGACGCACTGGTCGATGATCTCGACCGAGACCTCGGCGAGCCGGTAGACGTTGGACTCCCGGCTCCGGAAGTCGCCGCCCTTGACCGTGTCGTAGAACAGCCGATAGATCGAGTCGCCGTCGTTGCGGTAGTTCTTGGCGGCGTTGATGCCACCCTGCGCGGCGATCGAGTGCGCCCGTCGCGGGCTGTCCTGGTAGCAGAAGCTGGTGACCTGGTAGCCGGCCTCACCCAGGGTGGCAGCCGCCGAGGCGCCGGCGAGGCCGGTCCCGACGATGATGACCTTGAGCTTGCGGCGGTTGGCCGGGTTGACCAGCTTGGCCTCGAAGCGGCGGGTCTCCCAGCGCTTGGTCACGTCGACGTCGGGCGCCTTCGTGTCGGCGATCGGGGCGCCGAGGTCGTAGAGGTCGGTGAAGTCGTCGGTGCGTTCCGAGACGTTGACGGTCATGGGGTCAGCCCACCCATCCGAAGAAGATGGCGAACGGCGGGATCAGGAAGCCGATGGTGATGATTCCCGAGACCGCGTACGCGAGAAGGTTGAGGTTGCGACGTGCCTTGGCGCTGGTGTTGGCGCCGAGGGTCATGCCCGCGGCCCACACGCCGTGACGGAGGTGGAAGCCCACCGCCAGCAGCGCCACCGTGTAGGCGAGCACCATGTACCACTCGCCGAACGTGTTGAGGACCCGCTCGTACGGGCTCGGCGAGGCGCCGCCCGGGGCGATGTCGTTCGTCGTGAGGTTCAGCAGGTGGAAGATGATGAAGAGGAAGATGATCACGCCGCCCCACCGGAGGGTGAACGACGCGTAGCTGCGCTGGAAGCCGCGCTTGTTCTTCTTCGACTTGTATCGGGATCCCGGGGAGGTGCGGGTCGCCTTGCGGTCTCGGATCGTCAGCACCACGGCCGCGTAGACGTGGGCGATGATCGCCGCGAGCAGCACCACGCGGATGATCCAGAGGAGTCCCTCATAAGGGAGGAGCGGCTCGCCGAGCGTGCGCAGGTGGTGCGAGTACTCGTCGAAGGCCGCCTGGCCGCTGAAGACCTTGAGGTTGCCGTACATGTGGAGCAGGAGGTAGCCGACCATGATGAGGCCGCTGACCGCCATGAGTGCTTTGAGCGCGACCGTGGAGCGTCGGGCGCCCGGTCGCGGTTTGGTGATCTCGGTTGTCGCCACCCGCTCACGATAGGCCGCACTGCACCGACTGCGCTAAGTCATACTGAGGCTCACTTTCATAGCCAACAGGCATGGCACACTGGAGTCGTGCAGATCCAGCAGCTGACCTACTTCGTCGCGGTCGCCCGCACGCGGCACTTCACCCAGGCCGCGGACGACTGCGGCGTCTCTCAGCCGAGCCTGTCCAAGCAGATCCGAGTGCTGGAGAACTCGCTCGGCACCGCGCTGTTCGAGCGTGAGCGTGGAGCCGTCCGGCTCACCCCCGCCGGCGAAGCGCTTCTCCCCCACGCCCAGGAGATCATCATCGAGCACGACGAGGGCCTGCGCGCCGTCAGGGAGGTGGCCGGCCTCCAACGCGGTCGCGTCCGCGTCGGGGCGACGCCCTCGATGTGGGAGGGCCTGATGGCCGACGCCCTGATCGCCTTCCGTTCGACCTACCCGGGGATCGAGCTCGAGGTGACCGAGGGCGGTTCCCGCACCTTGACCCGCGCGCTCGGCCGAGGAGACCTGGACCTGGCGCTCGTGATCGTGCCCCTGCGCAGCGACGATCCCGACCTCGTCGCCACGCCGCTGCTGCGCGAGCGCCTGGTGGTCGCCGGGCCCGCAGACGCGCCGGCTCCCGGCAAAGATCCCCTCGCCGTCCGCGACCTCGAGGGCGTGCCGCTGGTGATGTTCCGCGAGGGCTACGACCTGCGCGACACCACGATGAAGGCCTGCCTCGACGCTGGCTTCGAGCCGACCCTGGCGATCGAGGGCGGCGAGATGAACGCGGTCCTGCGGTTCGTCGAGGCCGGGCTCGGCTACGCGGTGGTCCCCGGCATGGTGCTGCCGTCACGCCCGTCGCTGCGCGGCACCCCGATCGGCGAGCCGGAGCTCACCCGGACCATCGCGCTCGCACACCGCCGTACGGAGGCGCTCCCGCTGGCCCCCCGCGCCTTCCGGGACCTCCTCGTCGAGCACCTGCGCGGGCTCGCCGCCGAGGACCTGGGCGTCGACGTGGACCTGATCGGCTGACCCTGCCTCTCAACCTGCCTCGGCCCCGAGTCAGCGAGAGACCGTGGCCACCACGTCGTCGGGGATGGTCGGGTGGTTGCCGCCGGAGATGACGACGACCACCGTCTCGCCCTCGCGGACGTCCGCCTTGCCCGCGACCAGCGCCGCCAGCGCGGTCACACCTCCGGGCTCGGCGAGCACCCGGCACTCGTCCCACAGCAGACGTCGTGCGGCGAGGATCTGGTCGTCGCTGACCAGCATCGGCTCGGCTCCGAGCTCGCGGGCGACCGCGAACGCCCGCTCACCGGTCCGCGCCGCGCCGAGCGAGTCCGCCGCCACCCCCGACACCTCGACGTCGACCCGCGCACCGGCGGCCAGCGCGGCGGTGAGCGAGGGGCAGCGGTCCGGCTCGACGGGGACCACCGGGATCTGGTCGCGCAGGGCGAGCGCGGTGCCGCTGTAGAGCCCGCCGCCACCACACGGCACCAGGACCCGTCGGGCGTACGGCGCCTGGTCGCCGATCTCGACCCCGACCCCCGCCGCCCCGGCCACGATCGTGTCCTCGTCGTAGGCGTGCACCGGCACCACGGCGCGGCCCTCCGCCCAGGCACGCGAGGCCTCGTACGCGGCGGCGTACCAGCCGTCGACGACGTGCGCGGTCGCCCCGTACTGCTCGATCCGCCGCACCTTCTCGGTCGGAGAGGTCGAGGGGACGAAGACGTCCGCCTCGATGCCGGCGATGCCGCAGGCCCACGCCACCGCGGCACCGTGGTTGCCGCCCGACGCGGCCACGGCACCTGTCGTGCCCTCGGGCATGCTCAGCACCGTGTTGAGCGCGCCGCGCGCCTTGAACGAGCCGGTGTGCTGCAGCAGCTCGAGCTTGAGCAGGACGCGTCCGGCGACCCCGACGTCTCCACCGTCGATCTCGACGACCGGAGTGCGGCGCACGAGCGGGCGCACCCGTGCGTACGCCTCCTCGATCTCGGCGTTCGAGGGCAGTCTTCTGGTCACAGTGTGTTCCTCGCCTTGTCGTGCCGGAGCCAGGCCCACGCTGCCACAGCCAGGCCGGCCAGGAGCAGGAGGACGCGCGACGGCGTGGCCGTCTCCTCTCGCCCTGGCGCCGCCTGCGGCGCTGGGGCGAGGCCTGCCGGAGTGACCTCTGCGCCGACCGACGGCACGATCGTGGGTTCGACGACGACGCCGCGCGTGCGGGACTCGGGCGAGGTCAGCGCCCAGGAAGCGCCGTAGATGGTGAGCTGGGCGAAGAAGTGGATCCAGACCAGCAGCGTCACCGCGAGCGCCAGGGACGCGAGTCCCCCACCGGCAGCGGCGTCCAGGACGAACGACGCGAGCTGTTTGATCGCCTCGAACCCGATCGCTGCGAGGAACGCGCCGCGCCACAGGGCGTGCGGGGGCACGTCGGTGTGCGGAAGGATCGCGTACATCGCGAAGAACAGGAGGGTGCTCGAGGCGACGCCCAGCACCACGCTCAGCACGCCGACGGCGATCTCGATCGGCAGGCTGTAGATCCCGATCCGGTCAAGAAGGTCACCGGTGTAGCGGGTGACCGCGCCGGAGATCCCGACCGAGAGCAGCAGGATGATGCCGACCAGCACGAGCGTTGCGAGGTCGCGCAGCTTGCCGGGCAGGAATCCGTACGTCCGCTTGGGCGGCACCACGAACGCCGCCTCGAGCGACGTCCGCAGGTTCGAGACGAAGCCGAGGCCGGTGTAGAGGACACCCAGGACACCCAGCACACCGGCGATGTTGCGGCTCGCCGCGATCTGGTCGAAGGAGATCATGCCGTCGGGCGGTGGGCTCTGCGTCGTCACGATGCCGGGCAGGATCTGGTCGATCGCGGTCTCCAGCGCATCCTGCGCGCCGGGGACGTACTCGGAGAGGTAGCCGACGACGAAGAAGGCCAGCGCCAGGATCGGGAACACCGAGAGGAACCCGAAGTAGGTGATGCCTCCCGACAGGATGTTGCCGCGTACCGCGATGAAGTGCGCGACGGTCCGGGCCACGTGGTCCACGAACGGTCGTCGACGACGTACCGACGCGAACCAGGCCTTGACCCGCTCGATCAGCCTGCCCAACGACGCTCCCCCCGTCCGCGCGTCCGCGACCTCAGCCGAGCTCGAACTCCTGGTACGGAACCCATCCCACCTCGTCGTCGTGCCGGTACGCCGCGAACGCGCGGACCTCGAACTCGCACGAGAAGTCGGCGAGCTCCTCGTAGGCCCGGTCGAGCGCGGCCTCGCTCACGCGGTGCGCGACGGTGACGTGCGGGTGGTAGGGGAACTCGAGCTCACCCTCGTCGAGCAGCCCGTCGCGGATGTGCTTGGCGAGCTGCTCGGTGCTGGAGATGCCTTCGCTGACCGCGACGAAGACCACCGGGGAGACCGGCCGGAACGTGCCCGTCCCCCGGAGCCTCATCACGAACGGCTCGATGGCACGAGCGTCCACGCGGAGCTTGTCGTTGACCATCTCGAGCGCACGCTCGGAGACCTCCATCGGCGGGAGGAGGGTCACGTGGGACGGGATCAGCGCAGCCTGGGTGTCGCCGAACTCCGCGCGGTGCTCGCGCAGCTCGCTTCCCCAGGGTTCGGGGACGGGAATGGCGACGCCGATCGTGGGCATGGCGACCACCCTAGCGCTCGGCCGTACGGGCTGGCCGGGCAGCGAGTGATCCCCGCCGACGGCTCGTGTCAGCGTGCGCGGACGAACCCCACACGGTCGTACACGTCCCCGAGCGTCTTGGACGCGACCTCGCGTGCCCGCTGCGCGCCGTCGCGCAGGACGGCGTCCAGCTCGGCCTTGTCGGCCAGCAGCGCCTCGGTGCGTTGGCGCAGCGGTGTCACGAAGTCGGCGACGACCTCACCGAGGTCGACCTTGAAGGTGCCGTAGCCCTGGCCACCGGCGTACTGGGCGACGATGTCGTCGACCGACCGCCCGGTGAGGGCCGAGTAGATCGAGAGCAGGTTGGACACACCCGGCTTCTCCTCAGCGTCGAAGCGCACCTCCGCCTCGGAGTCGGTGACCGCGCCCCGGATCTTCTTGGCCGCCGACTTGGGCTCTTCGAGGATCTCGAGGATGCCCTTCGGCGACGACGCCGACTTGCTCATCTTGATCGTCGGGTCCTGCAGGTCGAGGATCTTGGCGGTGTCGGCGACGATGAGCGGCTTCGGCACGGTGAAGGTGTCGCCGTAGCGGCTGTTGAAACGCTGCGCGAGGTCGCGGGTCAGCTCGAGGTGCTGACGCTGGTCCTCTCCGACCGGGACGCCGTCGGCCTGGTAGAGCAGCACGTCGGCAGCCATCAGGACCGGATAGGTGAAGAGCCCGACCGAGGCCTGCTCGATGCCGCCCTTGGCCGACTTGTCCTTGAACTGCGTCATCCGGCGGGCCTCGCCGAACCCGGTGATGCAGTTGAGGACCCACGCGAGCTCGGCGTGCTCGGGGACATGGCTCTGGACGAACAGCGTCGCCCGCCGCGGGTCGAGGCCGAGCGCGATCAGCTGCGCGGCGGCACGGTAGGTCCGGGCGTGCACGACGGCGGGATCGAACGCGACGGTGATCGCGTGCATGTCGGGGATGAAGTAGAACGCGTCGTGGTCCTCCTGCAGCGCCACCCAGTGCCGCACCGCGCCGAGGTAGTTGCCGATGTGGAACGCGTCCGCGGTCGGCTGGATCCCGGAGAGCACACGGCGGGGCGAGGTAGCGGCGTCAGGCATGCTCCGATTCTGCCAGCCCCTCCTCGGGCGGCGCCTCCGGATTCGCTGCGGCGGACTCGGGCTCGACCCGCAGGCGCGCTGCGCGGCGCCCGTCCATCGCGGTCACCGTCAGGCGGTACCCGTCGATCGGCACCGACGACCCCACCTCGGGGATCCGGCCGAGCCGGGCCACCAGATATCCCGCGACCGTCTCGAACGGGCCTTCGGGAAGCTCGATCCCCGTCTCGTCGGCGAAGGCGTCACGGTTGAGCAGCCCGTCGACCTCGACGGCGCCGCCGAGCAACCGGGTCGTCTCGGAGTCGGCGGTGTCGTACTCGTCGCGGATGTCGCCGACCAGCTCTTCGACGAGGTCTTCGAGCGTGACGATCCCGTCGGTGCCGCCGTACTCGTCCACCACGATCGCGAGATGGGTGTTGGCACGACGCATGTCGGTCATCGCGGCGAGCACCGGCCGCGTCCCGGGGATCATCACGACCTGACGCACCAGCTCACCGACCCGTACGGCGCGGTCTCGCATGCCGGGGTCGAACAGGTCGCGGACGTGGACGAAGCCGTCGACCTCGTCCGCGGTCCCCCGGATCACCGGGTAGCGGGAGTGCGGCTTCTCGCGGGCCAGCTGCACGGCCTTGTAGACCGGCAGCGAGCTGTCCATGAAGTCGACCTCGGTCCGCGGCAGCATCACCTCGCGGACCTGGAGGTCACCCGCGGCGAAGACGTCCTCGACGATGCTGCGCTCCTCGTCCGAGAGACCCTGCGTCGTCTGGACCAGGCCCCTCAGCTCCACGTCGGTGATCTCCTGCCGGGCTGCCGACGGGTCGCCCCCGAGCATCCGCACGACGACGTTCGTCGACACCGACAGCAGCCAGATCACCGGCGTCGCGAACCGGGCGATCGCGTCGACCCCCGGTGCGAGCGCGAGCGCGAACGCCACGGAGTGCTGCATCGCGAGGCGCTTGGCGGTGAGCTCCGAGAAGACGATCGACAGGTACGAGATGACGACGGTGGTGAGGATCAGCGCGGCGACGGAGGCGACGCCGGACGACAGGCCGAGCTCCTCGAGGAGCGGGCTCAGGTCGTTGGCGAGCGTCGCGCCACCGAAGGCGGCCGACAGGAACCCGCTGAGGGTGACACCGATCTGCACCGCCGACAGGAAGCGGTTCGGGTCCGACGCCAGTCGCGCGACGGTCGCGCCGCGCTTGCCCCGGTTGGCGATCTCGGGGAGCTGGGAGTCACGGAGGGAGACGAGCGCCATCTCCGCCGCGGCGAACACACCGCCGAGGAGGATGAACACGAGCACGAGGGCGATGTTCCACAGGGTCTCGTCCACCCCTCCAGCGTAGCGAGACGCCATGCGCGAGGATGGCTCGCATGACTGCAGCCGAGCCCGTTCCCGATGGTCAGGTCGGTGTCTGGGCGGCTCCCGGACGCGTGAACCTGATCGGCGAGCACCTCGACTACGTGGGCGGCCCGGTCCTCCCCATCGCGATCGACCTGCAGACCACCGTGAAGGCTCGGCGGCGCACGGACGGCCGTGTGCGCGTGTGGTCGGGGATCACCGACCGGTCGGTCGAGTTCGGCGCCGACACCGCCCCCGGCGACGTCGACGGATGGGCGCGCTACGCGGCAGGCACCGTGTGGGCCCTCGCAGAGTCCGGCCGTACGACCGGGGGCGCCGACCTCGTGATCTCCTCCGACGTCCCCCTCGGCGCCGGCCTCTCCAGCTCGGCCGCGATCGAGTGCGGTATCGCGGTGGCGCTGGCCGGCCTGGAGGGCTGGGAGGTCGACCCGGTCGAGATGGCCCTGATCTGCCAGCGGGGCGAGAACGACTACGCGGGAGCCCCGACGGGCTCGATGGACCAGCTCGCGTCGATGTGCGGCGAGCAGGGGCACGCGCTGCTCATCAAGACGGCCTCTGCACCGCCGACCGTCAAACCGGTCCCCGCGCACTGGGTGGACGACGGCTACGCCCTGGTCGTCGTCGACACGCGGGCCAAGCACAGCCACGCCGGCGGCGAGTACGGTCAGCGGCGCGCGCAGACCGTCGAGCTGACCGAGCTCCTCGGCCTGGAGACGCTGGCCGCCGCACCGCCCGACGCCGTCCTCAAGGTCGACGACCCCACGCTCAAGGCCCGGCTCCGGCACGTGATCACGGAGACGCAGCGGGTGCGGTCGGCGGTGCGCGCCCTCGCCGCTCGCGACTGGCCGCAGCTCGGCCAGCTGATGACCGCCTCCCACGTGTCGTTGCGCGACGACTACGACGTGAGCGCCCCCGAGCTGGACCTCACCGTGGAGGCGGCCCTCGAGCACGGTGCACTCGGGGCCCGGATGACCGGTGGGGGCTTCGGCGGCAGCGCGATCGCGCTGGTGGAGGCCGGTGGTGTCGACGCACTGAGGGCGGCCGTGGCTGCGGCGTTCGCCAGGATCGACTTCCCCGCGCCCCGCACGTTCGTGGTCGAGCCGGCCGACGGGGCACGGCGCGTCTCCTGACCCGTCTGCCCGCCGTCCGCCGGCGGGTCGTCGGGCGCACCGCCGCCTGGTGGCGGTGCGATGATGGCGCCGTGACCCAGGACGTGGACCTCCCCCGCCGCATCGCCTACCAGGGCGAGCCCGGCGCCAACTCTCACATCGCGTGCGCCGACGCCTACCCCGACTGGGAGGCGATGGCCTGCGCATCGTTCGAGGATGCGTTCGCGGCGGTGACCGACGGACGAGCCGGGTTGGCGATGATCCCGATCGACAACACGCTCGCCGGACGCGTCGCCGACATCCACCACTTCCTGCCGACGTCGGGGCTGCACATCGTCGGGGAGTACTTCCTGCCCATCCACTTCGACCTGCTCGCGGTGCCCGGGGCGACACTCGACACCATCACCGAGGTCCACAGCCACGTCCACGCTCTCGGTCAGTGCCGCCGCATCATCCGCGAGCGCGGGCTGCGACCGGTGATCGCCGGCGACACCGCGGGCGCCGCCCGCGAGGTCGCCGAGTGGGGTGACCCGACCAAGGCAGCATTGGCGACCCCGCTCGCCGCGAGGACGTACGGCCTGCAGACACTGGCCACCGCGGTCGAGGACGAGGAGCACAACACGACCCGCTTCGTCGTCCTCTCACAGCAGCCGCAGACCGCTCCGCGGGGCGACTGGCCGACCGTGACGACGTTCGTCTTCAACGTGCGCAACATCCCCGCCGCGCTCTACAAGGCGCTGGGCGGCTTCGCGACCAACGGCATCAACATGACCAAGCTCGAGAGCTACATGGTCGGCGGCACCTTCACGGCGACGATGTTCCTCGCCGAGGTCGACGGCCATCCCGAGGAGCCGGCGTTGGCCCGCGCACTGGAGGAGCTGGCGTTCTTCTCGACCGACGTTCAGGTCATGGGCGTCTATCCGGCGCACCCTCACCGGTTCGCCGAGGCGTAGCCTCGTCGACCCGGGCGGCTTCTCGGCTCCGGTACCCGTCCAGGGCGATCAGGGCGGCCTGCGTACGGGCACTCTCGGCCGCTGCCTCGGCAACAACCCGAGCCGCCTCCCAGCGCCGCTGCTCGTAGGCCAGTCGTTCGCGCTCGCGCAGGCGTTCCCGCGCGCGCTCCGCGCGGCGGACCCAGAGCTCCACGGACTCACAGATGACGAAGACGACGCCGCCGACGGTGCGGACCACCCACAGCCAGAACGGCGGGTCAGGCCAGACGAACATCATCCCCGTGGCCGCGAGCATGACGATCAACCCGGCGTGGCTCAGCGCGAGCCCGACTGGCCGCACCCCGAACGACCAGCGCGGTTCATCAGGACGGCGCGAGGCCGACACGACGTCGACGATCGCCCACGCGACGAGCAGCGTCACTCCGCCGAGCAGGACGGCGCCGTCATACGCTCGCCGCCAACCGATCGGCAGCATCACCACCACGATCAGCCCTAAACCCGACGACAGGAGGGCGGAGGCCGCGACCTCGACCGGGGAGCGCTTCTTTCGCAGCGCGCGCGGGAGCCGTCGATCGCCTCGACGAGACATGGCCGGACTCTACCGCCGTTTCGGGTCGCGAAACACAGTTCCAGTCATACGAGGCTCTCTTCTTCCATCGAGCGCCGCACCATTCGTCGCCTCGGCTCGGGTACCCCGATGTCGCTCGCCTCCCTGACGCCTGACCTGGCGGCTGCCTAGGGTGGAGGTACGGGTGGGAATCCTGCGGGCCCGTCCGCTGTTGAACACCGCAGACGCACAGACGCACCCGATCGAAATGGACGTGACATGGCAACCACTGCCCTGACCTCCGACAGCTTCATGGACACCATCTCCTCCGACGGCATCGTGCTGGTGGACTTCTGGGCCTCCTGGTGCGGCCCGTGCCGCCAGTTCGCCCCCGTGTTCGAGGCCGCGGCCGAGAAGAACGAGGACATCAAGTTCACCAAGGTCGACACCGAGGCGGAGCAGGATCTCGCCGGTGCGCTCCAGATCACCTCGATCCCGACGCTGATGGCCTTCCGTGACGGCATCCTCCTCTTCAACCAGCCCGGGGCGCTGCCCGCACAGGCGCTCGACCAGGTGATCGACGCCGTACGCGAGGTCGACATGGACGAGGTCCGTTCCCAGGTCGCCGAGCAGCAGGCACAGCAGGGGCCGGCGCAGCAGGCCTGACCCTCCGCACGCACTCTCCGACAGCCCTCTGGCCCCGTGGCCAGGGGGCTGTCGCGCATCCGCACGGTGGGCCCGCCGTACGCTGTGCGGCATGTCCGCCACCACCTCCACGTACGTCCTGACCCTGACCTGCCCCGATCGCCCGGGGCTGGTGCACGCCATCTCGTCGTGGATCGTGGACCGCGGAGGCAACATCGTGGACGCGCAGCAGTTCACGGACGCGACGGCGCGACGGTTCTTCCTGCGGGTGCACTTCGAGAGCGTCGGTGACCCGTACGACGTGGACGCGCTCCGAGGCGGGTTCGCTCCGGTGGCCGACGAGCACGCGATGACGTGGAGCCTGGTCGTGGCCGAGGCGCCGTGCCGCACGCTGGTGATGGTCTCCAAGGAGGGTCACTGCCTCAACGACCTCCTGTTCCGGCAGAGCATCGGCGCTCTCAACATCGAGATCGGCGCCGTGGTCTCCAACCACACGACCCTCGAGCGGCTGGCGAGGTCGTACGACGTCCCGTTCCACCACGTGCCGGTGACGGCAGCCACGAAGGCGTCGGCCGAGGAGCAGGTGTTCGGCCTCGTCGACGAGCTGGGGATCGACCTCGTGGTCCTGGCGCGCTACATGCAGATCCTGTCCGACGACGCCTGCCGGCGGCTCCAGGGACGGGCGATCAACATCCACCACAGCTTCCTGCCGAGCTTCAAGGGCGCCAAGCCGTACCACCAGGCGTACGAGCGCGGGGTCAAGCTCATCGGCGCCACGGCCCACTACGTGACCGCCGACCTCGACGAGGGCCCGATCATCGAGCAGGACGTCACCCGGGTCGCTCACCAGCAGGACCCGGCCTCGCTCGTGCAGGCGGGCCGCGACGTCGAGACCCGTGTGCTCTCGCGGGCCGTAGGCCTGCACGCCGAGCAGCGCGTCCTGCTCAACGGCTCCCGGACCGTCGTCTTCCCCTGAGCTGAAGGGCTGCGACGGCGCCGCGCCCACATCGTGAGAATCGGCGCCTGCATGCCCCTGTGTCGCTATAGTCGAGTAATCTACTCGGGATTAGTAACTCACTGGCTACAGCGCACAAGGCGCACGTCGAAAGGCACGACATGTTCACTCGGAAGCGGGCAACCCGCCTGATCGCCGCAACCACCGCGCTCGCCGCCGCGCTGGGGCTGTCGGCGTGCGGTGGCGCCGACGCCGACAGCTCCAGCACAACGCTGTCGCTGGTCGGCTTCGCGGTCCCCAAGGCGGGCAACAACGCCGCCCAGAAGGAGTTTGGGAAGACCGACGAGGGCAAGGGTGTCGTCTGGAAGGAGTCGTACGGCGCGTCCGGCGACCAGAGCCGCGCCGTCGCCGGCGGGCTGAAGGCCGACTACGTGCACTTCTCCGTCACACCGGACGTGACACGCCTGGTCGAGGCGGGACTGGTCGAGGACACCTGGGACGACGGCGAGCACAAGGGCATCGTGACGGACTCCGTCGTCGTGCTCGTGGTGCGCGAGGGCAACCCCAAGAACATCCAGACCTGGGACGACCTCGTGAAGCCGGGCGTCTCCATCGTCACCCCCAACCCGGGCTCGTCCGGCGCTGCACGGTGGAACATCCTCGCCGGGTGGCAGCAGGCTGCGGCAGACGGCGGCGACGCCGCCGGCACGGCGTACCTGACGAAGTTCTTCAAGAACGTCGCAGCGCTCCCGGGCTCGGGCCGCGACGCCACCGCAGCCTTCCAGGCCGGCACCGGCGACGTCCTCATCTCGTACGAGAACGAGGCGATCCTGGCCCGCCAGCAGGGCGAGAAGTTCGACTACGTCGTCCCGGACGAGACGCTGCTGATCGAGAACCCCGGCGCCGTCACCAAGAAGGCCGACCCGAAGGCGAAGGCGTTCCTCGACTTCGTGCTCAGCGAGGAGGGCCAGGAGCTGTACGTCTCGAAGGGCTTCCGTCCGATCAGCCCCGACGTGAAGGTCGGCAAGGTCAAGGGCGCGAACGATCCGTCGGACCCGTTCCCGACGCCGTCCAAGCTCTTCACCATCGACGGTGACCTCGGCGGCTGGGAAGCCATCAACACCAAGTTCTTCGACGAGAAGAACGGCGTCGTCACCAAGATCCAGCAGGAGACGGGCAAGTCGTGACCACGTCCACCCTCACGCGGGTCCGGCGCCGGGGTCCCCGGCGCCGGGCCCGCGCGGCCACGGCCCTGACCCCCGCAGCGGGGTTGGGGCTGGGCGTCGCGCTGATCTGGTTCAGCATCCTCGTGATGCTGCCCCTGTCGGCCGTCGTCCTCACCACGACGGAGGGTGGCTGGACCACCTTCGTCGAGACGATCCAGCAACCGCAGACGTGGGCCGCGATCAAGCTCACCGTCGGCGAGGCCGTCCTGGTGACCGTGACGAACGTCGTCTTCGGCACGCTCATCGCCTGGGTCCTCGTCCGAGACCACTTCTGGGGCAAGGGGATCCTCGAGGTCGTCATCGACATCCCGTTCGCCCTGCCGACCATCGTGGCGGGGTTGGTGCTCCTGAGCCTCTACGGTCCCGGCAGCCCGATCGGGATCGACGTCGCCAACACCCGCGTCGCCGTCTTCCTGGCACTGCTGTTCGTCACCACGCCGTTCGTGGTCCGGACGGTGCAGCCGGTCCTGCTCGAGCTCGACCCGGAGACCGAGCAGGCCGCCGCGTCGCTCGGCGCGAGCCGGCTCACGACCTTCCGCAAGGTCCTCCTCCCGGCGCTGACGCCGGCCATCACCGCCGGTGCGGCGCTGTCGTTCGCCCGCGCCATCAGCGAGTACGGCTCCCTGGTGCTGCTGTCGGGCAACCTCCCCATGCGCACGGAGGTCACCTCGGTACGCATCCTGACCTACATCGAGAACGGCAACATGGCGGCCGCCGCCTCCGTCGCGTCGCTGCTTCTCCTCGTGGCTCTCTTCGCGATCATCGCCCTGGACGTCATCGCACGGAGGGTGGCCCGACGATGAACGAGCGCGGTCCCGTCCGTTACGTCCTGCGCGCGATCGTCCTCGTCTATCTGACGCTGCTGATCGTGTGGCCGGTCTTCCTCGTCGGCAAGAACGCGTTCGCCGAGGGGACCGGGGCGTTCGTGGACGCCCTCACCGAGCCGACCACCGTCGACGCGTTCGAGCTGACGCTGGTCGTCGCCGCCTGGGCGGTCGTCATCAACACCGTCTTCGGCGTCCTCATCTCGGTGCTGCTCGTCCGCTACACCTTCCCCGGCCGCCGTATCCTCTCCGCGCTCATCGACCTGCCGCTCTCGGTCTCCCCGGTCGTCGTGGGGCTCGCCCTGCTGCTGGCCTACGGGGGCACCAACGGCTGGTTCGGACCGACGCTCGAGAGCTCCGGCCTCCAGGTCATCTATGCGACTCCAGGGATCATCATGGCGACGGCGTTCGTGTCGCTCCCGCTGGTGATCCGCGAGGTCGTCCCGGTGCTCACCGAGATCGGCACCGAGCAGGAGCAGGCCGCCGTCAGCCTCGGGGCCAACGCCTGGCAGACGTTCCGCCGCATCACGCTCCCGGCGATCCGCTGGGCGCTCGTGTACGGCGTCGTCCTCAGCCTCGCTCGGTCGCTCGGCGAGTTCGGGGCGGTCAAGATCGTCTCCGGCAACATCGTCGGGCAGACCCAGACCGCGACCCTCGTGGTCGAGGAGCGCTACCAGAACTTCGAGCAGACGGCCGCGTACGCCGCCTCGTTCGTGCTGGCCGCTGCCGCGGTGCTCGCCCTCATCGTCGTCACGCTCCTGCGACCGGGGCACGCCGCGGCGCCCACCATTCGGGCGTCCGCCGAGGTCGCCACCCCCCTCACCACCGAGAAGGACCCAGCATGAGCATCGAGATCGCAGGGGTCGGCCGCCGCTTCGGCGACTTCGTGGCCCTCGAGGACATCAATCTGTCGGTCCCCGCCGGGCAGCTCACCGCCCTGCTCGGGCCCAGCGGCGGCGGGAAGTCCACGCTGCTGCGGATCATCGCCGGCCTGGAGAACGCCGACAGCGGCACGGTCACGATCGAGGGCAACGACGCCACGCGACTCCCGGCCCGCAAGCGCAACGTCGGCTTCGTCTTCCAGCACTACGCCGCGTTCAAGCACATGACGGTCGCTCGCAACGTCGCGTTCGGGCTCGAGATCCGCAAGCAGCCCAAGGACCAGGTCGCCGAGCGGGTCCGCGAGATGCTCCGCCTCGTGCACCTCGAGCAGTTCGCCGACCGCTACCCGGCCCAGCTGTCGGGCGGTCAGCGCCAGCGCATGGCGCTCGCCCGTGCGCTCGCCATCGAGCCGAGCGTGCTGCTGCTCGACGAGCCGTTCGGCGCGCTGGACGCGAAGGTCCGCAAGGAGCTGCGCGACTGGCTGCGCCGCCTCCACGACGAGGTCCACGTGACGACGGTGTTCGTCACGCACGACCAGGAGGAGGCTCTGGAGGTCGCCGACCAGATCGTCGTCATCAACCAGGGCCGGATCGAGCAGATCGGGACGCCGGACGAGCTGTACGACCAGCCGGCGTCGGACTTCGTCCTGTCCTTCCTCGGCCCGGTGACAACCCTCGACGGGCGGCTCGTACGGCCGCACGACATCGAGGTCGCCGCAGGACCCGTGCCGGACTCCGTCGTCGGCACCATCACGCGGTGGACGCGGATCGGCTACGAGGTGCGGCTCGAGGTCACACCGACGAGCGGCGGCGACCCGGTCCAGGTCCAGCTCACCCGCAACGACGCGCTCCAGCGTGGGCTCGCCGAGGGGTCGACCGTCTGGCTCCGTGAGGTCGCGCCGGTCAACGGCGCCCACTCCCCCGTACCCGCGTGAGCTCCGGCGTCGGGCCCACTCTCGCGGGGGCCCGACGCCGAGGCAGCGCGGGTACGGCGGCGCCGGCTCAGTGCGAGAGCGACAGGGAGAGCCGCTCGCCGCGATACAGCCAGGCCGAGGCGACCAGGATGATCAGTCCGGCGAGCGAGAGACCCACGCCGACCCACGCGGTGGCGAGGTATCCCAGGCCGGCCGCGATCGCCGCGCCACCGAGCCAGGCGCCGAGCGCGTTCGCGGCATTGAGCGCTGAGTGGTTGAGCGCGGCGCCGAGCATCTTGGCGCTGCCCGAGACCTCCATCAGGCGCATCTGCAGCAGCAGACCGAGTGCTGCGGCGGCCGTGGACAGGAGGAAGACGCCTCCGAGCAGGAGGATCCCGTGCTGCGCGGTGTAGGCGAACAGCGCCAGCAGCAACGCCATCGCCACGAGCGTCGCGCACAGCCACGCGAACAACGCGTGGTCGGCGAGGCGGCCACCGATCTCGGTGCCCAGGATCGACCCGATGCCGTAGACGAGGAGCACCCACGGCACGAACCCCGCACTGAGGCGGGTGACGTCGGTCGTGATGGGGGCGATGTAGCTGTAGACGGCGAAGAGGCCGCCGAAGCCGACGGCTCCGACCCCGGCGGTCAGGAGCACCTGGGGCTGCCGCAGCGCCCGCAGCTCGCGGCGCACCGTCGCGGAGGTGTCACGCTGCTGCTGCGGGACGAAGGCCCCGATGAAGCCCATCGTGACCACGGCGAGGCCGACGACCACCCAGTAGGCCGAGCGCCACCCGAGCAGCTGTCCCAGGAACGTGCTCGCCGGGACGCCGATCAGGTTCGCCGCCGCGAGTCCCATCATCACCGACGCGACCGCACGGCCGCGCCGCTGCGGCGAGACCATCGAGGCGGCGATCAGCGAGGCCACTCCGAAGTAGGCGCCGTGCGGGAGGCCGGCGAGGAACCGTGCGGCGAGCAGGGTCTCGTACGACGGCGCGATCGCGGTCAGCAGGTTGCCGAGCGCGAGGGCGGCCACGAGCCCGATCGCGAGTGCCTGCTTGGGCAGCCGCGCGGTCATGGAGACGATGACCGGGGCACCGACGACCACGCCCACCGCGTACGCGGAGATGACGTGACCGGCGCTGGGGATGGACACCCCCATCCCGGAGGCGATCTCGGGCAGCAGACCCATCGTGACGTACTCGGTGGTCCCGATGGCGAAGCCGCCCAGCGCCAGCGCGAGCAGGGCGAGGAGCAGGCGGGGACGACGATCGCGCCGCTCACGCAGGACGCGCGGCGTGCGGGTACGACCAGGTGGGGAGGCGGTGAGCTGCATCCCTTCCAGAATAAGTTCGGGGAGAAAACAATTCCCGAGGTCAGGGCGTGAGGTCGCTCACTCGCTCGCGGGAGGGCTCAGAAGTCCCAGGCCGACAACACCGCGACCACCACGACGAAGGCCGCCACGAAGGCGGTCGTCCGCAGGAGGCCGGCGATGCCGCGCCGCACGGTTTCCGGTGCCATCACCACAGCATACGGCAGATCGAAGGATAAAGTTCGGATCACCGAAATCTTCTCGCCGCTACGCTGAGGCGCGTGATCGTGACCGCCCTCTCCACCGCCCACCAGGACTATCTGAAGACCATCTGGGCGATGACGGAGTGGGATGCCGAGCCGGTGACGTCCAAGGCGCTCGGCGCCAAGCTGGGCCAGCCGCCGTCGACCGTCTCGGAGACCGTGCGCCGTCTCACCGAGCGCGGACTCCTGCGCCACGCGCCGTACGGGACGATCGAGCTCAGCGAGGCCGGTCGTGCCGCGGCCGTGCAGATGGTGCGTCGCCACCGCCTCCTCGAGACCTTCCTCGTCGACTACCTCGACTACGCGTGGGACGAGGTCCACGACGAGGCGGAGATCCTCGAGCACGCCGTGTCGGACGCCTTCGTCGAACGCCTCGACGACAGGCTCGGCCGGCCCGTCCGGGACCCGCACGGTGACCCGATCCCCTCACGTGACGGGTCCGTCCCCGGACTGGGTGCCGTACGCCTGAGCGAGAGGCACGATCCGGCGACGTTCGTCGTCGCCCGCGTCTCCGACGCAGATCCCGACCTCCTGCGCCACCTCACCGGGCTCGGCGTCGTGCTCGACAGTCCCCTGGTGCTCGTGGAGCGGCGAGACTTCGCGGGGACGCTCGCTGTCGAGATCGGCGGCATCGCCACCGAGCTGGGACTGCGCGCCGCCGAGGCGATCTGGGTGCTGCCGGCCGACTGACGACCGGCGTGCCACGACCCGGGGTGCACACCGGGCGCAGGGCGAGCACAATGCGAGACGGGACTGTCAGGGGGACGTCCCGCCCACGAGGGGGGATCCATGACGCCCGATCTACGTGCTCGTCTCGGAGCCGAGGTGCTCGGCTCGTTCTGGTTGGTGCTCGGCGGTTGTGGCGCCGCCGTCCTCGGAGCGGTCTTCGTGACACCCGAGGTCGGCAACCTGGGCATCGGACACCTCGGCGTCGCGTTCGCGTTCGGCCTGACCGTCCTGACGGGCGCGTACGCCGTCGGCCACATCTCGGGGGCCCACTTCAATCCCGCGGTCACCGTCGGCCTCGCCGTGGCACGGCGCTTCCCGTGGCGTGACGTGGGTCCATACGCCGCCGCGCAGATCGTCGGCGCGTCGATCGCTGGAGCCGTCCTGCTCGCCATCGCCCGTGGGGTGGAGGGCTTCTCCGCGGTCGACAGCGGCTTCGCGACCAACGGGTACGGCGACAGGTCGCCCGGCGGGTACGCCCTGTGGTCCTGCCTGGTGTGCGAGATCGTGATGACGGCGATGTTCGTCTACATCATCCTCGGCGTGACCTCGAAGCGTGCCCCCGTCGGGTTCGCGCCGCTGGCGATCGGCCTCGGCCTGACGCTGATCCACCTGATCTCCATCCCGGTCACGAACACCTCGGTCAACCCGGCCAGGTCGCTCGGCGTGGCGTGGTTCGCCGGGGCGGACGCCCTGGCGCAGGTGTGGCTGTTCATCCTCGCGCCGTTGATCGGCGCGGCCATCGCCGGAGCCACGTTCGTCTTCATCACCGGCGTCGACCGGTCCGACGTCGACGTGGTCGGAGACTCCGACTCCTGACCTCTCTCCGCACAGCGAGCCGGGCCCGCACCCCTGACAGCAGGGAAGGGCCCCGCCTTGCTAGCGTCAGGAGCACGTACGTGCCTGTACGCCCCGCCCTTGCAAGGAGATGTCGTGAGCGCAACACCCGTGAAGGTCGCCGTCACCGGCGCCGCCGGTCAGATCGGCTACAGCCTGCTCTTCCGGATCGCCGCCGGCGATCTACTCGGCCCGGACACCCCGGTCCAGCTTCGTCTGCTCGAGATCACGCCCGCTCTCAAGGCGCTGGAGGGCGTCGTGATGGAGCTCGACGACTGCGCGTTCCCGCTGCTCGACTCCGTCGAGATCGGCGACGACGCCAACACGATCTTCGACGGCGCGAACCTCGCCCTCCTCGTCGGCGCCCGTCCGCGGGCCAAGGGCATGGAGCGGGGCGACCTCCTCGAGGCCAACGGCGCGATCTTCACCGCGCAGGGCAAGGCGCTCAACGACCACGCCGCCGACGACATCCGGATCGGCGTGACCGGCAACCCGGCCAACACCAACGCGCTCATCGCCAAGACCAACGCGCCGGACATCCCCGCCGAGCGCTTCTCTGCGCTCACCCGCCTGGACCACAACCGCGCGATCTCGCAGCTCGCCGCGAAGACCGGCGCAAAGGTCACCGACATCTCCAAGATGACGATCTGGGGCAACCACTCGGCCACCCAGTACCCAGACCTCTTCCACGCCCAGATCGCCGGCAAGAACGCCGCCGAGGTCGTCGGCGACCAGGCGTGGATCGAGAACGACTTCATCCCGACCGTCGCCAAGCGCGGCGCTGCGATCATCGAGGCCCGCGGTGCGTCCTCGGCGGCGTCGGCGGCGTCGGCGACGATCGACGCGGCGCGCGACTGGCTGCAGGGCTCGGCCGAGGGCGACTGGGTCTCGATGGCCGTCTCGTCCGACGGCTCCTACGGTGTCCCCGAGGGTCTCATCTCGTCGTTCCCCGTCGTGACTCGCAACGGTGACTGGGAGATCGTCCAGGGCCTCGACATCGACGACTTCTCGCGGGCCAAGATCGACGCCTCGGTCGCCGAGCTCGCCGAGGAGCGCGAGGCCGTCACCAAGCTCGGCCTCATCTGAGCGCAGGCACGATCTGCGAAAGCCCCGACCTCCGGCCCGTACGGGCTGGGGTCGGGGCTTTCGTCGTCCCGTCAGCGCGGTCTGCCGGCGGCCCTGTCGTCGCGGCGGCGCTTGAGGAAGATCATCGGCAGGAAGAATGCGGCGAGCGCCGTCACCAGCCACACGATCAGTGCCGCAAGAACCCAGGTCGTGACCCCGGAGATCGACAGTCCGTCGGTCGCCACCCGGGCGATGATCAGCGCGACCAGGGTCGAGACCAGCCCGATGCCGCCGAGGAAGGCCGGCGCGTTGCGCGCCGCGACCGTCGTGACGAACGGCGACAAGATCACCTGAGCGAGGGTGAACACCACGACCGCCGTCGCGAATCCGCTCGCCTCGACGTCCATGCCGGGCAGCGCCCAGGTCGCGACGAGGATGCCGACCGCGCTCGACCCCAGCGCGATGGCGGCGTTGATGAGCAGCCGGATCATGGCCGCAGCCTAGCGGCGACCGACCTCGCGTCGAGGTTTCGTGCTCAGGAGCCGATCCCGGGGGGTACGACGAAGGCGAGCGTGACGAGCCCGGATCCCAGGAACAGCATCCACGCGGTGTCGAAGACCCGGCCCCGCACCCGAAGGAGCCCGGTGCGGGGCTCGGGGAGGACGGCGCGCACGGCGCCACCGAGGACGAGCGCGCCGCCGAGCAGGATGATGCCCTGCCGCCACGCTCCGAAGGCCACGAGAGCCAGACCCACGACGACGGCCACGACCAGCGCGGCGTACATCTGCGTGCCCGCTGTGAGACCCTCCCGTCGGCTCATGCCACGCCGGCTGCGCGTTCGGAGGCCTCCACCACGTTCTGGAGGAGCATCGCCCGGGTCATCGGTCCGACACCGCCGGGGTTGGGCGAGACCCATCCGGCCACCTCGGCGACGCCCGCGTCGACGTCACCGGCGATCTTGCCCTCCGCGTCACGGCTCACGCCGACGTCCAGCACCGCCGCCCCCGGCTTGACCATGTCGGCGGTGACGATCGACGGCACACCCGCCGCCGCGACGACGATGTCGGCGCGCCGCACCTCGGCGGCGAGGTCGCGGGTGCCGGTGTGGCACAACGTGACGGTGGCGTTCTCGGAGCGTCGCGTCAGCAGGAGCCCGAGCGGGCGTCCGACGGTGACGCCGCGTCCGACCACGACGACGTGGGCGCCGGCGATCTCGACGCCACCCCAGCGCAGGAGCTCCACGATCCCGCGTGGCGTGCAGGGGAGCGGGGCGGGCTCGTTGAGCACCAGCCACCCGAGGTTGGTCGGCTGGAGCCCGTCGGCGTCCTTCGCCGGATCGATCCGTCCGATGACGGCGTTCTCGTCGATGCCCTTGGGCAGCGGCAGCTGCACGATGTATCCCGTGCACGCGGGGTCGGCGTTGAGCGTGTCGACCGCGGCGAGCACCTCGGCCTGCGTGGCGGTCGCGGGCAGGTCGACCCGGATGGACTCGATGCCCACCTGCAGGGAGTCCCGGTGCTTGCCGGCGACGTAGATCTGGCTGCCGGGGTCGTCTCCGACCAGCAGCGTGCCCAGCCCCGGTCGTACACCGCGCTTCGCGAGGGCGGTGACCCGCTCGGTGAGGTCGGCCTTGATCGCCGAGGCCGCTGCTTTGCCGTCGAGAATCTGTGCGCTCACCCGAGAAGTCTCGCATGCAAGACTTCGTGCGGGCCCCCTCGCCTCGGAACCCTCGGAGTCGGGCCGCACGCGCTCTGACGCACGGCCCGACGCGTCAGTGGAAGAAGTGGCGCGACCCGGTGACGTACATGGTGATCCCGGCGGCGTTCGCCGCCGCGACCACCTCCTCGTCACGGACCGAGCCGCCTGGCTGCACCACCGCACGGACCCCGCCGCCGATGAGGACCTGCAGCCCGTCCGCGAACGGGAAGAACGCATCCGAGGCAGCGACCGCGCCGCTCGCCCGCTGCTCACCGGCGCGCTCGACGGCGAGCCTGCAGGAGTCGACACGGTTCACCTGGCCCATCCCGACGCCGACGGCCGCACGGTCCTTCGCGAGCAGGATGGCGTTGGACTTCACCGTGCGGCACGCCTTCCACGCGAACGCCAGGTCGGCGAGCGTCGCGTCGTCGGCGGGCTCACCCGCGACGAGGGTCCAGGCCGCCGGGTCGTCGCCGGGTGCGTCGACGTGGTCGCGGGCCTGCATCAGCGCACCGCCCGAGATCAGACGCAGCTCGATCCGCTGAGCGTGCTCGTCCAGCGGGGCGACCAGGATGCGGATGTTCTTCTTGCGGGTCAGCACCTCGACCGCGCGCGGCTCGAACTCGGGCGCCACGATGACCTCGGTGAACACCTCGGCGACCTTCTCGGCCATCTCGACCGTCACCGGCCGGTTCGCCGCGATCACGCCCCCGTACGCGGACAGGGGGTCGGTCGCGTGGGCCTTCGTGTACGCGTCGAGCACGTCGTCGCCGACCGCGATGCCACACGGGTTGGCGTGCTTGATGATCGCGACCGCGGGCTCGTCGAAGTCGTTCGCGGCCCTGCGCGCCGCATCGGCGTCGACGTAGTTGTTGTAAGACATCTCCTTGCCGTGGAGCTGGGTCGCGTTCGCGATCCCCGGCCGCTCACCGTGATAGAGCGCCGCAGCCTGGTGCGGGTTCTCGCCGTAGCGCAGCACCGTCGAGAGCCCCCAGTCGCCACCGATCCACGCCGGGAACTGCTGCTCGGGCTGCGGCGCGTAGACGTTCTCGAACCACGACGCGACCGCGATGTCGTACGACGCGGTGTGGGTGAACGCCTCGGCGGCCAGCCGCGCGCGCTGGGCCAGCGTGAACCCCCCGCCGCGGACGGCGTCGAGCAGGGCGTCGTAGCGTCGCGGATCGACCACGACGGCGACCGACGGGTGGTTCTTGGCCGCCGCGCGGACCATCGACGGGCCGCCGATGTCGATCTGCTCCACCACGTCGTCAGGCGCGGCGCCCGAGGCCACCGTCTGCCGGAAGGGGTAGAGGTTGCTGACCACCAGGTCGAACGGCTCGATCTCGAGGTCGGTGAGCTGCTCGACGTGGCTGTCGAGCCGGAGGTCGGCGAGGATTCCCGCGTGGAGGCGCGGGTGCAGCGTCTTGACCCGGCCGTCGAGGGTCTCGGGGAAGCCGGTCACCTCTTCGACCCGCCTCACCGGCACGCCTGCCTCGGCGATGCGCTCGGCCGTCGACCCGGTCGAGACGATCTCGACCCCCTCGGCATGGAGGCTGCTGGCGAGCGCCTCGAGCCCCGTCTTGTCATAGACCGAGATCAGGGCCCGCTTGATCGCGCGCCTGCCGTCGTCCTGACGTGCGCCGTACGCGTCATCGCTCATCCGATGGTGACCTTTCTTCCGGCGATGGTCCAGCCTCCGCGGACCATCGCTCCGACGGCGTCGACGAGCTGACGACGCTCTGCTTCCTTGATCCGCTCGGTGAGCGTGTCTTCGGTGTCCTCGTCGAGGACCGGGACGGCGACCTGGGCGATGATCGGCCCGGTGTCGACGCCGTCGTCGACGAAGAACAGGGTGGCGCCCGCGACCTTGACCCCGTACGCGAGGGCGTCGCGCGGTCCGTGGATCCCCACGAAGCTCGGCAGCAGCGAGTTGTGGGTGTTGACGTAGCGATCGGCGAAGGCGGCGAGGAACTGCGCGCCCACCAGCTTGAGGAAGCCCGCCGACACGACGAGGTCAGGCTCGTACGAAGCCACGCTCGCGGTCAGGGCGGCGTCCCAGGCAGCCCGTTCCTCGTGGTCGCGGAGCCGGTGGACGAACGTGGCCGCACCGGCACGCTCCGCGCGGGCGAGCCCTTCGATCCCGTCGCGGTCGGCGCCCACCGCGACGACCTCGGCACCGTAGGCCGGGTCGCGGGATGCGTCGATCAGGGCCTGCAGGTTGCTGCCGGACCCGGAGACCAGCACGACGAGCCGTGCCGGACGGTCAGTCGACGGGGGTGGAGTCCGGCGTGTCTGGGACCGCGGAGGCGGCGTCGTCTGCTCCACGGCGCCCACGATAGTGCGCCGCGGCCGCGCCGACCGCGCCACCCACGGCGAGGACGACGATCGACAGCGGCACCGCGAGGCCGACGTCGGGACCGGTGTGGCCCAGCCGTCCGGGTCCGATGGCGCCGCCGGACAGGAGCAGGCCGACCGCGACGGCCGAGCCGGCGAGCGCACCCGACCCGGCACCCGCGGTGAGGACTGTACGAAGGGTGCCGACCCTCGCCCCGTCCGGTCGCGGGGCCACGGTGGAGTATCCGGCGACCGCACCGGCCAGCAGGGGCACCACGGCGAGGACCACCAGCCATTCCGGACGCGGACCGACCGGCGGCAGCGCAGCCAGGACCGGCAGGGCGGGAACGGCTCCCAGACCGCTGGAGGTGAGCGTCACCGAGGTGCCCGTACCCACGGCGTACCCGGGGCCGAGGAGGGCAGCGGCGTTCCACAGGACGAGGTTGGGCAGGACGAGCACACACACGAGGAGCAGCCCCACGCCGCCGAGGACACCAGGGTTCAAGCCGCTCCAGAGTGCGCCTGCGGCATCGAGGCGCACCACGAGGCCGCCGAGGACGAGCAGCGCCGCCACGGCGAGCACGACGGCCGCGCCGAGCATCGCGCCCCGCAGCGCAGCCCGCCCGAGCACGGGCAGCGCCAAGTACTGGCGACGGGCGACTCCCGTCCCCTGGGCACACCCGGTCGTCCCGCACAGCGCGCCCAGGAGGAAGCCCGCGAACGCGGCCCGCAGCGGCTCGACCTGCACCGCCGCCAAGGCCGACCACCACGCCACGAGGACGAGCACCACCGCGTACGCCGTCCCGCACGCCAGGCCGGCGATCACCGCCTCCCGCACCGAGGACGACACCCCGTACGCGGCGGCGAGCCGCGACACCGCGCCGTGCAGGAGCACCACGACGAGGGCGAGGAGGCCCAGAGGGATCGCGTTGATCACCGTGCTCCCGACCGCGACGCCCGTCCCGTGGGCGGCGAGCCAGCCGATCGCGCCGCCGCGCAGCGCTCCTCCGGCCGTCCCTCCCTCGCCGGAGAGCCAGACCACGACGGTCAGGCCACCGCAGAGCAGGAGGCCGATGGCTGCGGCGAGGAGGGCGCCGGTCGCGCCGGCCGCCCAACCAGGCCGCCCGACGCCGACGAGGCGTCCACGAACAGGGCCCGGTGCTGATCTCAAGGTCTCGGTCATCATCACCATCGTCCCTGTAGCCTGGGTCGCCGGGACGGAGGCACGCCGGACGCGCTGCCAGGGGGACCGCCCAAAAGACCGAGCACCTCACCCCGACGTTGGGAGATCCGAGTCATGCCGAAGGTGGAAGAGTTCGACACCTTCTACGACTCCACCAGCCGCTACGTGACCCACCTCACGTACGCCGAGAGCGGTGACCGCACGCTCACCGAAGAGGCGGTCGCCGAGGCGTACGGGAAGGCGTGGCAGAGCTGGGGCAAGCAGCGGACCCGCGACCCTCTCGCGTTCGTGCGCGGCGAGGCGTTCCGCCACGCACGCGTGGCCCGCGGCACCCGGCCGTGGCGCCGCCGGAACGAGGACGACAGCGACGTCGCCCTGATCGAGGCGCTGCAGGGACTCGGCAACCGCACCCGTCGGCTCATCATCCTCCAGACCCTGGGCGAGCTCGACCTGTCCTCCGCTGCTCGCGACCTCGCGATGACCGACACTGACGCCGTCACCGAGACCCAGCAGGCGGTCACCGAGCTCGAGCAGGCCCTGGGCCAGAGCATCGGGCAGGTCGAGAGCCGCCTCCTCGGACTGTCGGAGATCTCCGAGCGCATCCCCCTCCAACGCCCCGCCAGCATCCGCGGCAAGGCGCGCAAGCGCAGCCGCCGCCGCACCCTCGGCTCCGTCGCGGCGGCGACCGCGGCGGTGGTGGCCGCCGGGTTCGCCGTCGCACCGACCGCTCCTCTGAGCCCCGCCCACGCGCAGGAGCGCAACCGCGTCGGCGAGCGCATGGTCGAGCCGGCGCGACCCGGTGACGCGGTCACAGCGCGCTCGCTGCTCAACGCGATCGAGGTCGGCCGGATCAACCCCAAGCGCGACTGGACCACGGTCACGACGGTCGCGGACGAGTCGGCGGTGGACGACGAGGGTGAAGCCTCGGCGGAGCCCGCCGGCGAGGACGTCCGTGACACGAGTGACGACCCGCTGACCTCCTGCGCCCCGCGACGCTTCGCCACCGACCGGCCCGCCAAGACCTATCTCCGTGAGTTCGAGGCGTACGGCCAGCCGGAGCAGGCGGTGCACGTCCTCGAGGTCGCGCGCGACACCCAAGGTGCGCAGCAGGCGTTCAAGCGTCGGCTCCAGTGGTACGCCGACTGCGCGGTGCCGCGGGTCCAGATCACCTCCAGCAGCGCGACCGTGGCCGGGGCGGCGTCGCCGGTGACGATCCTGCGGCTCCAGGAGCTCACGTCTCCCACCAGGACGCTCACCATCGGTCTGATGCAGACCGGCGTCGTCAACACGATGCTGATGCACCGCGCCGACGGCTCGGCCGCTCCGTCGATGGCGGCGTTCGGCCAGACGCTCGTCGAGGGCATGCGGCTCGCGTGCGCCGCGTCGGGCGGTCCCTGCACGACGTCGACGAAGGTCGTCGGGGCACCGCTCCCCCGGACGTCGTCCAACCCCGGCTTCCTCGCCGCCGTCGACCTGCCTCCGGTGGGTGCCCAGTCGCAGCCGTGGGCGGGCACCGAGCCCAAGGCACCCAGCGACAACCCCGCCGCCACCATGTGCGACCGCGCCAACTTCCTCACGCGCGGCGTCGTCAAGGCGCGTGGTCGGATGTACGTCGTCCCGAACGACAAGGCTGCGCCGCGAACCTTCGGTATCGGCCAGTCGATCGCCACCTTCCGGACGCCGGCTCGAGCACGCGCCTTCGTCAAGAGCCTCGAGAAGCGCATCGCGAAGTGCGAGGACCGCAACCAGGCGGCCACGATCTCCGCCGGCAAGCCGATCCGTGGCGCCGGCTACACCGGCAAGACCTGGCGGATGTCGTTCGAGACCGGCCGCAAGTCGGTGATCAGCTATCGCCTCGCGCTCGTCGTCCGGGGCGCCACGGTCACCGAGGTCGCGCAGTCGGGCAACAAGCGGGCCGACCTGAGCGCCGGGCAGTTCTCCCAGATTGCCGATCGCGCCGGCCAGCGCCTCGCCCACTGGCGCTGACCGGCGTCGAGCCGCGTCCCCGCTAGGCCATGGCGGGCACGGGGTCGGCGATGGCCGCGTCCACGAGATCCTGGTCGACAGCCGTGGCGGCCAGCAGTCCCGCCGAGATGGCCGTGACGACCGAGGCCAGCGGCATCGGCAACGAGGCGAGGTGCGCGAGGTCACCGGCGGCATAGATCCCGTCGCGACTCGTGCGACCCAGCTCGTCGGTCCGGATGCAGCCCGACGGCAGCATGTCCAGGCCCAGCTGCTCGGCGAACGGCGCGGCCTGGGCGAAGGAACCCGTGGTGACGAACATCCCGCCGATCTCCTCGGCCGGCCCGTCGGCGAACGACACCACCGCCCCGTCGCCGCGACGCTGGACGCCGGAGATCGGCTCCTCCCGCACGTGCACCCCGTTCCTCGCGAGGAGCTCACGGGTCTCCCCCTCGAGGTCCTCGCCGTCGGCGAGCACCGTGATGCGGTCGGCGATCCGCGCGAGCAGCATGCTCACACGGCCTGCGTGGGGACCGCTTCCGAGGATGGCGACGTGGCGCCCCTTGAGCTCGTACCCGTGGCAGTAGGGGCACTGGGCGACGATGTCGCCCCACAGCTCCGCCAGCCCTGGGGTGTCGGGCAGCGTGTCACGCAGCCCGGTGGCGAGGATGACGTTCTTCGCGCGCACGCGCAGCGGGCCACCGTCGGGCGCGGCATCCACGCGAACGCTAAAGACATCTCCCTCGGGGACGACCTCCGTCACCTTCGCCTCGCACGTCTCCACCGTGTCGTACGCGGCGAGCTCCGCGCGAGCCGCCGTACGGAAGTCCTCGGGCGAGGTCCCGTCGCGGGTGACGGCGTTGTGCATGTGCCGCGCCGAGGCGTTGCGGTACTCGCTGGAGTCGAACGCGACCACGTCACGCCGCATCCTGCCCAACGTCAACGCGGCCTGGAGTCCTGCCGGGCCTCCGCCGATCACGACGGCGTCGTAGGTCTTGTCCGGTGCGATGGTCATGGTGTCCTCTCATGCTCTGGGTTGATTGAGGTACCCAGCATGTGACTTCATGTCAACATGAAGTCAACCTCCGACGAAGTGACATGGTCCGTGGGCGACCTGGCGGCCAGGTTCGACCTCCCGACGAACGTCCTCCGGCACTGGGAGTCGGTCGGCCTGCTCGCGCCAGGCCGAGACGCGGGCGGCCGACGCCGTTATGACGACAGCGACGTCGTCCGTGTCGCCGTCATCCTCCGCAGCAAGGCCGCGGGCATGTCTCTCGACCAGATCCGAGCACTCCTGGACGGGCAGTCCGCCGGACGGCACAGCGTCCTCGAGGCGCACATCGCCGATCTGGACCGGCGGATGGCCGAGATGGTCCGGTCCCGCGAGATGACCGCCCACGCGCTGGAGTGCCGGGCGCACGACATCACCTCGTGCCCGAACTTCCGGTCCACCCTCGACGACGTCCTCCAGGGCGGCGAGTGGAACGCCGAGGGCCCGGACCACACGTGATGCCGTACGCAGAGGCGCCCCGACCGGAAACCCGGTCGGGGCGCCTCGTACGTGCCGCGCTGGCGCGGCCGTCGGGCCTGCGTCAGAGAGCCTTGAGGATCTCGCGCATGAGCTCGGCGGTCTCGGACGGCGTCTTGCCGACCTTGACACCGGCGGCCTCGAGGGCCTCCTTCTTGGCCTCGGCGGTGCCCGAGGAGCCCGAGACGATGGCGCCGGCGTGGCCCATCGTCTTGCCCTCCGGGGCAGTGAAGCCTGCCACGTAGCCGACGACCGGCTTGGTGACGTGCTCCTTGATGTACGCCGCGGCCCGCTCCTCGGCGTCGCCACCGATCTCGCCGATCATCACGATCGCCAGGGTCTCGGGGTCGTTCTCGAACGCCTCGAGCGCGTCGATGTGCGTCGTCCCGACGATCGGGTCGCCGCCGATGCCGATGGCGGTCGAGAAGCCGTGGTCCGACAGCTCGTACATCATCTGGTACGTCAGCGTGCCCGACTTCGACACGAGGCCGACCGGGCCCTTGCCCGCGATCGTGTGCGGAGTGATGCCGGCCAGCGACTCGCCCGGCGTGATGATGCCCGGGCAGTTCGGCCCGATCATCCGGGTCTGCTTGCCCTCGAGGTACGACCAGACCTCGGCCGTGTCCTGGACCGGCACACCCTCGGTGATGACGACCAGCAGACCGATGCCCGCGTCGATCGCCTCGACGCAGGCGTCCTTGGTGAAGGCCGGCGGCACGAACACGACCGACACGTCGGCGCCGGTCTCGGCCATCGCCTCCTTGACGGTCCCGAAGACGGGCAGCTCGACCTCAGCGCCGCCCTTCTTGTGGGTCACCGTGGTGCCCGCCTTGCGGGCGTTCACACCTCCGACGATGTTCGACCCGGCGTCGATCATCAGCGCGGTGTGCTTGGCACCCATCCCGCCGGTGATGCCCTGGACGATGATCTTGGAGTCTTTGTTCAGGTAGATCGACATGTCCTCGACCCCTCTCAGGCGTTCGCCAGCTCGGCGGCCTTGTCGGCCGCGCCGTCCATGGTGTCGACCAGGGTGACCAGCGGGTGGTTGCGCTGGTCGAGGATCTGCCGACCGAGCTCGACGTTGTTGCCGTCGAGGCGGACGACGAGCGGCTTGGTCGCCGCGTCGCCGAGCAGATCGAGTGCACCCACGATGCCGTTGGCGACCTCGTCACAGGCGGTGATGCCGCCGAAGACGTTGACGAACACCGACCGGACGTCGGGGTCGCCGAGGATCACGTCGAGACCGTTCGCCATCACCTCGGCGTTCGCGCCGCCGCCGATGTCGAGGAAGTTCGCGGGCTTCACGCCGCCGTGCTTCTCACCGGCGTACGCGACGACGTCCAGGGTCGACATGACCAGGCCCGCACCGTTGCCGATGATCCCCACCTGGCCGTCGAGCTTGACGTAGTTGAGGTTGAGCGCCTTGGCCTTCGCCTCGAGCGGGTTCTCCGCGCTCTTGTCGACGAAGGTCTCATGATCGGGGTGGCGGAAGTCGGCGTTGTCGTCGAGCGAGACCTTGCCGTCGAGCGCCTCGAGCTTGTCGCCGGCCAGACGCGCGAGCGGGTTGACCTCGACCAGAGTGGCGTCCTCCTCGACGAAGACCTTCCACAGCGCCTCGATCAGCGTCACGGCCTGCTCGAAGATCGGCTCGGGGAAGGCTGCCTCGGTCGCGATCGCGCGGGCCGTCGCCTCGTCGATGCCGGTGCCCGGGTCGATCGGGATCTGCTTGACGGCGTCGGGGTTGGTCTTCGCGACCTCTTCGATCTCGACACCACCCTCGACCGACGCGATGCAGAGGTACTGCCGGTTGGCGCGGTCGAGCAGGAAGGAGAAGTAGTACTCGTCCTCGATGCTGGCGGCGGGCGCGACCAGGACCCGGTTGACCGTCAGGCCCTTGATCTCCATGCCGAGGATGTCGCTGGCGCGGTCGAAGGCCTCCTGCGGCGTCTTGGCGAGCTTGACGCCGCCGGCCTTTCCGCGGCCACCGGCCTTGACCTGGGCCTTGACGACGACTGCGCCACCCAGGTCTTCGGCGCCCTTGCGCGCCTCTTCAGGGGTGTTCGCCACGACGCCGAGCGTCACGGGAACCCCATGCTTGGCGAAGAGCTCCTTCGCTTGGTACTCCATCAGATCCACGGTGATGCCGTCCTTTTGGTACAGGTGCGCTGCCGTACAACCTTCGCGACTTTAGCCCCGTGAGCCTCGTCACAACCGGACGGGGTGCGCGGACTAGGATCCGCGCATGGCAGGTGACAGCGCTCCTCTCAGTGTGCCTTCTGCCGGCGTGACGCTCGCCGTGCACCGGTCGGGCACCCGTACGGGACCCACCGTTGTCCTCTTGCACGGCTACCCCGACGACCACCACGTCTGGGACCGGGTGGTTCCCCTGCTCGACGATCACGACGTCGTGACCTACGACTCCCGCGGCGCCGGCGAGTCCTCGGCACCGAGCGCCCGAGCGGGTTATCGGGTGGAGCGGCTGGTCGACGACCTCGTCGCCGTCCTCGACGCCGTCCGCCCCGACGGCGGCGCCGTCCATCTCGTCGGTCACGACTGGGGCTCGGTGCAGCTGTGGGCCGCGGTGTTCGCCGCGGGCGACGACCCCCGACTTCACGGACGGATCGCGTCGTTCGTGTCCATCAGCGGGCCGGACCTGCGGCTGTACGGCGCGTACCTCCGTACCTCCGCGCGCGAACACCGCTGGCGGCGCCTCGCGGGACAGCTCGCGAAGTCGTCCTACATCCTCGCGTTCCAGGTGCCCGTCATCCCCGAGCTCGTCGTACGCGCGGCACCAGATCGAGTGCGACAGGCACTGGCGCGCTCGCAAGGGCTCGAGGAGGACCACTGGCCGGACTCGTTCGGGACGACGGCGGCCAACGGGCTCAACCTCTATCGCGCCAACGCCTTCCGGTCGGCGTCGTCACCGCTCCCCGAGCCGACGGACATCCCGGTGACGCTGGTGATCCCGGTTGAGGACGACTTCCTCTCGCCGTCCTTGTACGACGGGCTGTCGCACTACGTACGGCACCTGTCCCGGCACGAGGTCAGCGCCGGTCACTGGGTGCCCTGGACCCGGCCGGAGGCGGTCGCCTCCACGGTGCGGGAGACGGTGTCGGCAGCGCCCGGCACGAACTGAGATCGAGGTCATAGACGGGCCGTCCCTCCCCCGCCACGACAGGGATCCAGAGGCTGACCTTGACCAGTCGCCCAAGATGCAGGACAGTGGTCCGGTTGTCACTCTTCGGTAACGGGGGCGCTTCCGTTAGGGTCAACATCCAGGCAGTCCACAGTGGAGGTTGAGTACGTGACGTCGCGCCCCGCGCCCAAGCGCCGCGCCGAGAAGCCCAAGAGGGGCATCTCGCGACCGTCAGACTCCACCACCCCCAACGCCTCCGCCGCCACGAGCGGACGCAGGGTCGCAGGCCGTACGGCCTCCCCCGCCGGCGAGGCGACGCGATCTCCCCAGATCCACCCGACGCCGCTTCCCGCGTCGGCCGTCGAGACCACGCTCATCCGGACCGAGATCACCGCGGTCCGCACCGAGGTCGCCTCCCAGGCGGAGGTCAGCCGCCCGCAGCCTGCGCTTCCTCAGCTCCCGAGCGCGATCGACTCCTCTGCCGGCTCGTCCGCGACGCCCCCCGCGCGTGACCAACCTTCCGCACCGGGCCGCCGGGCCCGGCGTTCCGAGCCCGAGGTCGCGCAGAGCGCCCCGCGTGAGAGCGCCCCGCGTGAGAGCGCCCCGACCGGCTCCACTACTGCGTCGTCCTACCGCGGCAAGCGCGCCGCAGAGCTCCCCCCGATCCCGGCCGAGTCCACGGCCACGATCGATGCGGTCTCCGAGCACACCACGATCACCGAGCGACGCTCCGGCGAGATGCGCACCGCTCGCCGTGCCACTCCTCCTGGCTCCCGCTCCGCCCACACGCGCACCCGTCGCTTCCCCGGGCTCCCGACGCCGGCTGTGATCGGTGCCGCCGCCCTGGTGGTTGCCGGTTTCGGCGCGGTGGCCATGTCGTCGGCCAAGCCGCCGGTCATGGAGACCGCCGACTTCAAGGCGCTGTCCGCCGACGTCTCGGGTGGCGCGGCCGCCAAGCGGTACGACCCCAACAACGTCGACGTGACCCGTGACTTCGACCGGGCGTTGATCGCCAAGCAGGCGGAGCAGCAGGCCGCTCAGCGCAGCACCGCTCTCTCGCAGCTGGCCGACAAGACAGAGGCCCGCTCGCAGGAGATCAAGAAGAAGCAGTGGGTCCTCCCGCTGACGGGCTACCGCCTGACCGCACGCTTCGGCCAGTCCAGCTCGCTCTGGTCGACGACCCACACCGGGCTCGACTTCGCGGCCCCCTCAGGCACGCCGCTGGTCGCGATCGCCCGCGGCACGGTGACCAGCACCGGCTTCGACGGGGCGTACGGCAACAAGACCGTGCTGACCCTCGAGGACGGCACCCAGATCTGGTACTGCCACCAGTCGTCGGTCAAGGCCAGCGTGGGCGACTCGGTCGCGCCGGGCAACGTGATCGGCTATGTCGGCTCGACCGGCAACGTGACAGGCCCGCACCTCCACCTCGAGGTCCGGCCCACCCCGGACACGCCGGTCGACCCGATGACCGCCCTGCGCGAACACAACGTCTTCCCCTAACCCGTCGCGGGTCAGTGTCTGGCCTTCGCGGGTCAGTGTCTGGCCTTCGCGGGTCACTCTCTAATCGCTCGCGGGTCACCCTCTAGGCCTCGCGGGTCACTCGCCCTACCGCTGGCGGGATCACCTCCCCGATCGGTACGGCGGGCGGGGCCGGGCGCCAGAAAGTGAACCACGGAGTCGAGAAAGCGACCCGCGGGCAGCAGGGAGTGACCCGCGAGTGCCAGAAAGTGACCCGCGGGCGGCAGGAAGTGACCCGCGAGCGCCAGAAGGTGACCCGGGGTCAGATCTTCTCGACGGGGGCGTAGCGCAGCAGGAGCCGCTTGACGCCCTCGGACCCGAAGTCCACCGACGCCACGGCACGGTCACCCGCACCCTCGACCGCCACCACCGTCCCCAGACCGAACGTGTCGTGTGAGACACGGTCGCCCGGTGACAGGTTCGGAACGTCACGCTTGGCCTTGCTCGCCTTGTCAGCCGTCGCCGAACGCAACGGGGCCGCGGAGGTCCGGCGCGGCAGGTAGCCGCCGGACCACGTGGTCGTGTCGGCCTGGGTGCGCTTCCAGTCGACGAGGTCCTCGGGGATCTCGTCGAGGAAGCGCGACGGCGGGTTGTGCGAGGGCGCGCCCCAGGCGGAGCGTACGAGCGCCCGGGTGACGTAGAGCCGCTGCTCGGCCCGGGTGAGCCCGACGTAGGCGATCCGGCGCTCCTCCTCGAGCTCCTTGGGATCACCCAACGACCGCATGTGCGGGAAGATCGACTCCTCGAGCCCGGTCAGGAACACGACTGGGAACTCCAGCCCCTTGGCCGTGTGCAGCGTCATCAAGGTGACCATGCCGTCGCCGGAGTCCGGGATCGAGTCGGCGTCGGCGACGAGCGAGACGCGCTCGAGGAACGCGGCCACGGAACCCGGCTGCAGGACGTCGTCGTCGGCGGTCTCTGCGTCACCGTCTCCCGCATCGGCGGTGAGCGTCGCGGCGTCGGAGACGAACTCGCGCGCGACGGCCACCAGCTCGGAGAGGTTCTCGACGCGAGCCTCGTCCTGCGGATCGGTGCTGTTCTCGAGCTCATCGAGGTAGCCGGAGCGGGCCAGCGTCGCCTCGAGAACCACGTCGACCGGCTCGCCCGACGCCGCCATCTCCTGCAGGCCGGTGATCGTCTCGACGAAGCCGGCGATCTGCTTGAGCGACCGCGTCGCGATGCCGGGTGCCTCCTCCGCACGCTGCAACGCCTCCCAGAACGTGATGCGGAGACGGTCGGCGTACGCCCCGACCACGGCCTCTGCCCGGTCTCCGATGCCGCGCTTGGGGGTGTTGAGGATGCGACGCAGCGAGACCGCGTCGGCCGGGTTGACCAGCACCCGGAGGTAGGCGATCGCGTCCTTGATCTCCTTGCGCTCGTAGAAGCGCACCCCGCCGACGACCCGGTAGGGCAGGCCGACGCGGATGAAGACCTCCTCGAACACGCGCGACTGTGCGTTGGTCCGATAGAAGACGGCGACATCGCTGGGCTTGGCCAGCCCTTCGTCGGTCAGCCTGTCCACCTCGTCGGCGACGAACTGCGCCTCGGCGTGCTCGTCGTCGGCGACGTAGCCGATGATGGCCTCGCCCTTGCCCTGCGCGGACCACAGGTTCTTTTTCTTGCGGCCCTCGTTGCGGGAGATGACGGCATTGGCCGCGTCGAGGATCGACTGCGTCGAGCGGTAGTTCTGCTCGAGCATGATCGTCGTCGCTGTCGGGAAGTCGGCCTCGAACTCGAGGATGTTGCGGATGTTGGCCCCGCGGAAGGCGTAGATCGACTGATCGGAGTCGCCCACCACCAGCAGGTCGGAGTCGGGCTCGGTGCACAGCTCGCGGATGAGGACGTACTGGGCGTGGTTGGTGTCCTGGTACTCGTCGACGAGCACATGACGGAACCGGCGCCGATAGACGTCGGCGACGTCGGGGAACGCCTGGAACAGGTGAACCGTGGTCATGATGAGGTCGTCGAAGTCCATGGCGTTGGACGCCCGTAGACGCTCTTGGTAGGCCACGTAGGCCGTGGCGTAGGCGCGCTCGGTGTCGTTGTGCGCCTTGGATGACGCCTGCTCGTGGTCGACGAGCTCGTTCTTGAGGTTGGAGACCCAGTTGAGCACTCCACGCGGCGGGAACCGCTTGGGGTCGAGCTCGAGGTCTCGGCAGACCTGGGTCATGAGGCGCTTGGAGTCGGCCGCGTCGTAGATCGTGAACGTCGACGAGTAGCCGAAGCGCTGGGCCTCCTTGCGGAGGATGCGTACGCAGGCCGAGTGGAACGTCGACACCCACATCAGCCGCGCGCGCCCGCCGACGAGGTCGGCGACGCGCTCGCGCATCTCGGCAGCGGCCTTGTTGGTGAAGGTGATCGCGAGGATCGACCCCGGGTGGACGTGGTGCTGCGAGATCATCCAGGCGATGCGCCGCGTCAGGACACGGGTCTTGCCCGAGCCTGCGCCGGCGACGACCAGGAGCGGGCCGCCCGCGTGGGTGACGGCCGCGCGCTGGGGGTCGTTGAGCCCCTCGAGCAGCGCGTCTGCCTTCGCCGCGCGGCGCGCCTCGATCTCCTCGTCGCTCGGACCGTCGTGGCCGCCTCCGCCAGGGCTGCCGAGAGCGGGGGTCGTACGGGCGTCGCCGGGTCGCGAGCCGCCCGGCAGGCGGTCTGAGGGCACGGGAAACGGGAGGCTCATCGTGCTCCCCAGCCTACGGGGACCGACGGACATGATCGCGCCGGGCGTACTGGAACAAGCTGACCCACTGTTCACCAGTGGCGGCCTACTCTTGACAAGGGGGGTCACTGCGAGCTAAGGAGGCGCCGACGTGCGCATCGTCATTGATCCCGACGTGGGTGAACCCCCGTACGAGCAGGTACGCCGCCAGATCGCGTCGCAGGCAGCCGACGGCACGCTGGGTCCGGGGGCACGTATCCCGACAGTGCGTGCGCTCGCCCACGATCTCGGCCTCGCGGTGAACACCGTGGCGAAGGCCTACCGCGCACTGGAGGCCGAAGGCGTCGTCGAGACGCTGGGGCGCCGCGGGACGTTCGTCCGTACGTCGGTGATGACAGCCGACGTCTCACGTGCCGCTGCCGCGGCGGCCGACGCCTACGTCAGCGAGCTTCGCCGCCTGGGCCTGGCTCGCACCGAAGGCGTCAGGATGGTCGAGGACCGCTGGCTCTGACGCCCACCGAGTCTGCGCTCAGGCACCCACGTAGTCCGCGAGGTGCTTGCCGGTGAGGGTCGACCGGTCGACGACGAGATCAGCGGGGGTGCCCTCGAAGACGACCCTGCCTCCGTCGTGGCCTGCTCCCGGACCGAGATCGATGATCCAGTCCGCGTGGGCCATCACGGCCTGGTGGTGCTCGATGACCACCACCGACCTCCCGGAGTCCACCAGCCGGTCGAGCAGCGCGAGCAGTTGCTCGACGTCGGCGAGGTGGAGACCGGTGGTCGGCTCGTCGAGGACGTAGACGTCCCCCTTCTCGGCCATCTGCGCCGCCAGCTTGAGCCGTTGCCGCTCTCCGCCCGACAGGGTCGTCAGCGGCTGCCCGAGGCTGAGGTAGCCGAGCCCGACGTCGACCAGCCGGTGGAGGATCTTGTGCGCAGCCGGTGTCCGTGCGTCACCGTCGCTGAAGAACGCCTCGGCATCGGTCACCGACATCGCCAGCACCTCGGCGATGTTGCGGCCACCGAAGGTGTACTCGAGGACCGATCCCTGGAAGCGCCGGCCCTCGCACTCCTCGCAGGTCGACTCGACGGTCGCCATCACCCCGAGCTCGGTGAAGATCACTCCTGCGCCCTTGCAGGCCGGGCACGCACCCTCCGAGTTGGAGCTGAACAGTGCCGGCTTCACGCCGTTGGCCTTGGCGAAGGCCTTGCGGATCGGCTCCAGCAGACCCGTGTACGTCGCGGGGTTGCTGCGTCGCGAACCCTTGATGGCGCCCTGGTCGACGACGACCACGCCGTCGCGCTCGGCGATCGAGCCGTGGATCAGCGAGCTCTTGCCCGAGCCGGCGACGCCGGTGACGACGCACAGCACGCCCAGCGGCACGTCGACGTCCACGTCTTGCAGGTTGTGCATCGACGCGCCACGGATCTCGAGCGCCGCGGTGGACGTGCGGACCTCCTCCTTGAGCCTCGCGCGGTCGTCGAGGTGGCGCCCGGTGGTCGTGTCGCTCTCCCGGAGACCCTCGATGGTGCCCTCGTAGCAGATCGTGCCCCCGTCGGCCCCCGCGCCGGGACCGAGATCGACCACGTGGTCGGCGATCGCGATCGTCTCGGGCTTGTGCTCGACGACGAGCACGGTGTTGCCCTTGTCGCGCAGCTGGAGGAGCAGCTGGTTCATCCGCTCGATGTCGTGCGGGTGGAGCCCGATGGTGGGCTCGTCGAAGACGTACGTGACGTCGGTGAGGGACGAGCCGAGGTGGCGGATCATCTTGGTCCGCTGCGCCTCGCCGCCCGACAGCGTGCCGGCGGGACGCTCGAGGCTCAGGTATCCCAGGCCGATCTCCTGGAACGCGACGAGCAGGTGCTGGAGGCCGCGGACGAGGGGGGCGACTCCCGGCTCGTCGAGGTCGCGCATCCACGCCGCGAGGTCGCTGATCTGCATCCGGCAGAGGTCGGCGATGTTCTTGCCCCGGATCGTCGAGGAGAGCGCTTCCTTGCTCAGCCGGGTGCCGTCGCAGTCGGGGCAGGTGGTGAACGTGATCGCGCGCTCCACGAATCGACGCACGTGCGGCTGCATGGCGTCGACGTCCTTCGAGAGCATCGACTTCTGGATCTTGGGGATCAGGCCCTCGTACGTGAGGTTGATGCCTTCGACCTTGATCTTGGTCGGCTCCGCGTAGAGGAGCTGCTGGAGCTCCTTCTTGGTGAATTTCGCGATCGGCTTGTCCATCGGGATCCCGGCGCCGCTGAAGATGCGGCCGTACCAGCCGTCCATGCTGTATCCCGGGACGGTCAGCGCGCCCTCCTCAAGACTCTTCGACTCGTCGTACAACGCGGTCAGGTCGAAGTCGCTGGTCACTCCCATCCCCTCGCAGCGCGCACACATGCCGCCCTGGTAGACCGCACCGCGGACGACCGTCTTCTCCTCCTTGCCGCCCTTCTCGGTCTTCATCACGCCGCTCGCCGTACGGGTCGGGACGTTGAAGGCGAAGGCCGTCGGCGGCCCGATGTGCGGCGTGCCGATCCTGCTGAAGAGGATCCGCAGCATCGCGTTGGCGTCGGTGGCGGTGCCGACCGTGGAGCGCGGGTTCGCCCCCATGCGCTCCTGATCGACGATGATCGCCGTGGTGAGCCCTTCCAGATGGTCCACCTCGGGACGCGCGAGCGACGGCATGAAGCCCTGGACGAACGCCGAGTACGTCTCGTTGATCATCCGCTGAGACTCCGCGGCGATCGTGGCGAAGACCAGCGAGCTCTTGCCGGAGCCGGAGACCCCGGTGAACGCTGTGAGTCGGCGCTTGGGGATCTCGATGCTCACGTCTTTGAGGTTGTTCTCGCGCGCGCCCTGCACGCGGATCAGGTCGTGGCGGTCCGCCGCGTGGTCGGAGTCGGCCTGGGGAGGAGGAGCGGGGTGGCGGGCGGTGTCCATGGCCGCCACGCTAGCGGCGAGCGAGCTCCCGTCGCTTCTTCATTCCTGACCTCCGAGCGGGCCGTCAGCGCGGCGTCTCCGTGTGCCCATCGTCGTGCGGCTCATCCTTGTGCTCCCGCCACGGGCGCTCGAACGGCAACCGCCAGGCGTTCGGCGCGATCAGCTGGTGGATCGCGTTCGGCCCCCACGAACCCGGCGGGTAGACCCTGACCGGCGACGGGTGGTCGATGAGCTGTTGCGAGAGACCCCACAGCTGCTCGATGCCGTCGGCGGTTGTAAACAGCGTGTGGTCGCCGCGCATCGCGTCGTAGATGAGCCGCTCGTACGCCTCGAGGGCCGACACCGCGCCGGGGTCCTCGTGGAACGAGAACTGCATCGAGTACTTGTCCATCCGCATGCCGTGCCCGGGCTTCTTGCCGTAGAACGACAGCGACAGCCGCGCGCGGTCCGCGAGGTCGAACGTCAGGTGGTCCGGGCCCTGCGCACCCACACCCGACCCCTCGGGGAACATGCTCTTGGGCGGCTCCCGGAACGCGATCGAGATGATCCGCGCGCCTTCGGCGAGCTTCTTGCCCGTACGGAGGTAGAACGGCACTCCCGCCCACCGCCAGTTGTCGATCCAGCACCGCAGCGCGATGAACGTCTCCGTCTCGGAGTCGTCCGACACGGCCGGCTCCTCGCGGTAGCCCGCGTACTGGCCGCGGACGACGTCGGCGGGCTCGATGGGCAGCATCGACCGGAAGACCTTGTTCTTCTCCTCGGTGATCGCGTGCGGGGTGAGTGCCGTCGGCGGCTCCATGGCGACGAAGCCGAGCACCTGGAAGAGGTGGGTCACGACCATGTCCCGATAGGCGCCGGTCTCCTCGTAGAACCCGATCCGCCCACCGAGCCCCAGTGTCTCCGGCACGTCGATCTGGACGTGTTCGATGTGGTTGCGGTTCCAGATCGGCTCGAACAGGCCGTTGGCGAAGCGGAACGCCAGGATGTTCTGCGCCGCCTCCTTGCCGAGGAAGTGGTCGATACGAAAGATCTGGTCCTCGCGGAACACCTCGTGGAGCGCCGCGTTCAGACGCCGGGCCGACGCGAGGTCGGTGCCGAAGGGCTTCTCCATGATGATCCGCGAGCGCGGCGCCAGGCCGGCCTCGTCGATCTCGTGCACGACCGACAGCGCGGCCTTGGGCGGAACGCTCAGGTAGTGCAGGACCTGCGGCTCGCCGCTGACCTCGGACTCGGCCTTGCGAACGACGGCGGCAAGCCCGTCTGCGCCCTCGTCACCAGGCGCCCAGCGGAGCATGCCGGCGAACTCGGCCCATGCCTCGTCGGTGGGTGCCGGCGTGCTGAACTCGTCGACCGCGTCACGCGTCAGCGTGCGGAACTTGTCGAGGTCCATGTCGTCGAGCGACGTGCCGACGATCCGGGCGTCCTGGAGCAGGCCGGCCTGCCAGAGGTGGAGCAACCCTGGAAGCAGCTTGCGCCGTGCCAGGTCCCCCGTCGCCCCGAACAGAACAATGACGTACGACTGCGACTCCATGCGCCTCAGCGTAGTGCGCGCCCGCGGATCTCGATGGTGGAGCGACCGCAACGAGGGGCGACCGGGGAGTCTCGTGACCGCCGTCACAGCCAAGCGGGGTTGCCGACCAACCTACGGTTGCGTAGGTTGTTGGTGCACGGCCGTTCACTGAACCCTCGGAGGCCCCATGGGAATCGTCCGCAAGGCGCTCGCCTCGCGTCCGATCGCTGCCCTGACCTCGCCCCACACCATCGACCACTATCTCGACCAGATCCACCCCATGCTTGTGGTGCAGCACGTCCGCGCCCGGGTCGTCGAGGTGATCCACGAGACCGGTGTCGCCAGCACGGTCGTGCTCCGACCCAACGGCGTCTGGGAGGGCTTCGCGCCCGGGCAGCACGTCGAGTTCGGCGTGGAGGTCGACGGCAAGCGCCGCGTGCGCGTCTTCTCGGTCTCCAGCTCGGCCCGCCGCAAGGACGGGCTCTTCAGCGTCTCCGTCAAGGCGCACCCGGACGGCTACGTCTCCCAGTACCTGCATCACGAGCTGGCCCCGGGGACCCTGGTGCACCTGTCTCAGGCCGCCGGCGAGTTCGTGCTGCCCGAGACCGTCCCAGAGGACCTGCTGCTGCTCTCCGGCGGCAGCGGGATCACACCCGTCATGTCGATGCTGCGGACGCTCCGCGACGACGGCCACACGGGACGCGTCACCTTCCTCCACTACGCCCGCAGCCGCGAGGACGAGATGTTCTCCGCCGAGCTCGACGAGCTCGCCGCCACGTACGACGCGGTGCGCGTGGTCCGCGTCTACACCCGTGTCCCCGAGCCCGACGCCGAGCTGACCGGGCGGTTCGACCTCGTCCATCTCAAGCATCTCGACGTCGACCCCACCACCACTCTCACCTACGTGTGCGGGCCTGCCGGGCTCATCGCGTCGGTGCGGGACGCGTACGACGAGATCGGCGCCGCAGCGCAGCTGCGCCAGGAATACTTCAAGGTCCCGACGGTCGATCTCTCCGCAGCAGACGCGACCGGGACCCTCACCTTCGACGACAGCGGCATCGACGCCGCCAACTCCGGCGCGACCATCCTCGAGCAGGCCGAGAAGGCCGGGCTCACGCCCGACTTCGGCTGCCGCATGGGCGTCTGCAACACCTGCGCCATCAAGAAGAACCACGGTGCCGTCCGCCATGTCATCTCGGGCGAGGTCACCGCCAACACCGACGAGACCGTCAAGATCTGCGTCCAGGTCCCCGTCGGCGACGTCAACGTCGCCCTCTGAGAGGTAACCCATGTCCCACTACCGCAAGAAGCGCGCCCCGATCGAGCCGCTCAGCGCCAGCAACCACAACCAGGCGCCCGTCCCCCTCGTCGGCGAGGACGCCTCGACCCGCGCCACCATCGGGCTGGACCTGATGACGTACGAGCAGCTCGAGGAGTTCGGCAAGGAGCTCGACAAGGTGCGCCAGCGCGTCCTGGACGACCTCGGCCAGAAGGACGCCGACTACATCCGCCGCGTGATCAAGGCACAGCGCGTGTGCGACGTCGTCGGCCGCGTCGGCGTCTTCATGCCGTTCTTCCCGCCCGCCTTCGTCGGCGGCATCGCGAGCCTCGGCATCTCCAAGATCCTCGAGAACATGGAGATCGGGCACAACGTGATGCACGGCCAGTACGACTGGATGAACGACCCGGTCGTCGACGGCAAGAAGTACGAGTGGGACAACGTGGCGCCGGCCCAGGACTGGAAGCACGGCCACAACTACATCCACCACACCTACACCAACATCCACGGCATGGACCGGGACATCGGCTACAACCTGTTCCGGATCGACGACGAGCAGCCTTGGTACCCGAGCCACCGGTTCAACCTGCCGCTGGCGTCGCTCCTCATGCTCTTCTTCGAGTGGGGCGTGATGTACCACGGCATCGAGCTGGACGAGTACCTCGGTGGCCGCATGAGCAAGGCTGAGTTCACCGCCCGCAAGAAGCGTGCGCTTCAGAAGGTGCGTCGTCAGGTCGTCAAGGACTACGTCGCCTTCCCGCTCGCCTCGGTCGCGCTCGTGCCGTTCACCGCCTGGTGGGTCCCGCTGGCCGTGCTCGGCGGCAACGTCGCCGCCAACATCATCCGCAACGTGTGGACGTTCATCATCATCTTCTGCGGGCACTTCCCCGCCGAGGTGGAGACGTTCACCGAGGAGGAGGCCCAGAACGAGACGCGCGGCCAGTGGTACCTCCGCCAGCTGCTCGGCTCGGCGAACATCACCGGCTCCAAGCTCTTCCACGTGATGTCGGGCAACCTGTCCTACCAGATCGAGCACCACCTCTTCCCCGACATCCCGGCACGCCGCTATCCCGAGGTCGCGAAGGACGTGCGCCGACTCGTCGAGAAGTACAACCTGCACTACAACACCGGTCGTCTCTCGAAGCAGATCGGCAGCGTCGCCCGTCAGCTCGCCGCGCTCGGCAAGAAGCCGTCCGACCCGTACAAGGTCGGCAACTCGCCGGAGTCGAAGGCGCTACGTCGCGAGAAGCGCGAGGCCGAGAAGGCCGCACGCGAGGCGCTGGCAACGGCCGCCTGACCGTACGGATCGTACCGAGCGACGATGCGTTCCGACCACACGCTGGTCGGAACGCATCGTCGTCTCAGGCGACGTCTCGTACGACGACGTCGGGACGGAGGTCGAGGCGGCGGAGCAGCTGCGCGTTGAGGGCGACGACCACCGTGGACGCCGACATCAGGATCGCTCCGACCGACATCGGGAGCACGAACCCGACCGGCGCCAGGACACCCGCGGCGAGCGGCACCGAGATCAGGTTGTAGCCCGCGGCCCACCAGAGGTTCTGCTTCATCTTGCGGTACGTCGCCCGCGACAGCGCGATCACCGAGAGGACCGAGCGCGGGTCTGAGCTCGCCAGGATGACGCCGGCAGAGGCGATCGCGACGTCGGTGCCGGCGCCGATCGCGATCCCGACGTCGGCCTGGGCGAGTGCCGGTGCGTCGTTGACGCCGTCGCCGACCATCGCGACCTTGAGTCCCTCTCCTTGCAGCTCGGAGACTTTGGCAGCCTTGTCCTCGGGGCGGACACCGGCGTAGACACGGTCGATGCCCAGCTCGTCGGCGACCGCCCGCGCCACCGCCTCGGCGTCACCGGTGATCATCACGACCTGCACCCCGATCGCGTGCAGGGCGTCCACGGCCTGCCGCGACTCCTCGCGCACCTCGTCAGCGAGCGCGAGCGCACCGGCCACCTCTCCGTCGACGAGGACGTGGAGGATGATCGCGCCCCTCGTCCGCCACGCCTCGGCCACACCGAGCTCGCGCCCGCCTTCCTGCTCGAGGAGCGCAGGCCCTCCGACCTGCACCCGCCTGCCGTCGACCACCGCGGTCACGCCCACGGCCGGCGACGAGCTGAACCCGCCCGAGACGCCCACCGTCAGACCCCGGGCGCGAGCAGCGGCCGTGATCGCCCTCGCGAGCGGGTGCTCGCTGTCGGACTCCGCCGCGGCGGCGAGCGCGAGCACCTCGTCCGGGCTGCGCCCGCCGGTGGTCTCGACGGCCGTCACGGTGGGCTCGCCCTTGGTCAGGGTGCCGGTCTTGTCGAACAGCACCGCGTCGACGGTGCGCATGCTCTCGAGGGCGAGCCGGTCCTTGACGAGGACGCCGCCGCGGGCCGCGCGCTCGGTCGCGATGGACACGACCAGCGGGATGGCGAGCCCGAGGGCGTGCGGACAGGCGATGACCAGGACCGTGATGGTGCGGACGACCGCCTCGTCGGGCTCACCGATCAGTGACCACACCAGTGCCGTGATCAGAGCAGCACCCAGCGCGAACCAGAACAGCCACGCGGCAGCGGTGTCGGCGAGGCGTTGGGCTCGCGACGACGAGCTCTGCGCCTCGGTGACCAGCCGTTGGATGCCCGCGAGCGCGGTCTGGTCGCCGACGGCGGTGACCTCGATCCGCAGACCGGAGTCGGTGGCAACCGTCCCCGCGACCACGGGATCCCCGACGCCGCGCGGGACCGGCCGCGACTCCCCCGTCACCATCGACTCGTCGATGTCGGCGGCGCCCTCCACGATGCGTCCGTCCGCGGGGACGCTGCCACCGGGGCGTACGACGACCAGGTCGCCGACCCGCAACCGGGATGGCGCGACGGTCACGATCTGGTCGCCCTCGACACGCTCTGCCTCGTCCGGCAGGAGCGCCGCCAGCGAGTCGAGCGCGGAGGTCGTCTGCGCGAGCGAGCGCATCTCGATCCAGTGACCGAGCAGCATGATGACGATCAGCAGCGCGAGCTCCCACCAGAAGTCAAGCTGGTGGTGGAGGATCCCGAGACTCGCACCCCACGACGACACGAACGCGACGGTGATCGCGAGCCCGATGAGCAGCATCATGCCCGGCTGGCGTGCACGGATCTCGCTCACGGCGCCGCTCAGGAACGGCTGGCCGCCCCAGGCGTACATCACGGTGCCGATCAGCGGAGAGACCCAGCCGACCCAGGTCGCGTCAGGAAGGTCGTAGCCGACGATGTCCGCGAACATGCCGGAGAAGCCCACGACGGGCACGGCGATGACGAGCATGATCCAGAACAGACGACGGAACTGACCGACGTGGTCGCCGTGGCCCGCGTGCCCCTCGCCCGCCATCTCGTGACCCTCGTGGCCCGCCATGTCCGGGTCGTGGGCGTGACCTGCGTGTCTGCCGTGCACGTGTTCCGTGGGCATCCCCGGCCCGTGGTGATGACCGCTCATGCCACCGACAGTATACCCCTAGGGGGTATCTGCCAACCGGCCGAGAACCAACGTGGCCACCCGCTCGAGCTCGGGAGTGAGCGCGCTCTCCGGGACCGTCACCTGCTGGTCGCCGTACGTGAACGTGTAGGTGAACCGGTCGGCGCCCCGCGGATCGGCGTCGCGGATGGGCAGCGCCGTGAAGTTGACCTGCTGGAGAATCGACGCCACTTCGGCCCCGAGAGGCCCCTCGTCGGCGTCGACCGCGGCCTCGCGCACCACGCCGGTGAAGCCGCCCGTGCGCGACACCACGATCCGCCCCGAGCGACGGGCCGGAGCGCCCGCATCCGCGGCATCGAGACCCGGGGTGACACCGACCTCCTCCCACGCCGCGCTCACGGCGTCGGCCTCCTCCTCGCCGTAGAGGTCCCCCGCCGCGGCGACCGTCGCGGCAGCGAACTCGCCGAACCCGCTGTCACGTCCGACCGCATCCCCGGTCAGCGCGGCGTACCAGATCCTCCCGGTGCGCTCCCACGTGTAGCCGCCCAGGCGCAGCGCCGCGAGGGTGAACGCCTTGTTGGGGATGCCGGAGTTGATGTGCACGCCACCGTTGTCGGCCGTGGTCTCGACGTAGTCGCGCATGGACCCGACCTGCGGGTCCCTGCCCAGCAGCGGGTCGTCGTACGCCGTGCCGGGCTCGCGCATCGAGCGGAGCGCGACGGCGTTGATGCTCGGCTTGAAGAGGCCCTCGCCGATCAACCAGTCGGCCTGCTCGGCGGTCTGGTCGAACTGGCGCTGGAGCGCCATGGCCGCGAAGCAGTCGGACACCGACTCGTTGAGCGCACCGGACTGACCCGAGTAGCGCAGGTCCGCGGTGAACTGCGTGACGCCGTGGGTGAACTCGTGGAAGAGCACGTCAGGCGGTTTGGTGAACCGCTCGAACACCTCGCCGTCCCCGTCGCCGAACACCAGCTGGTCACCGTCCCAGAAGGCGTTGTCGTAGGCCCGCCCGAAGTGGACCGTGACGGTGACGGTGCTGCCGGCGTCATCGATGCCACTGCGTCCGTAGACGGTGGAGAACAGCTCGTGCACGATGCCGGTGCTGTCGTACGCCTCGTCGACCGCCTGGTCGCCCGTCGGCGGGTCGGCGTCACCGCGGACCTTGTCGCCCGGCAGGCTCGTCCCACCCCCGGCGCTGTAGATCGTCTTGGTCCCGTCCGCGTCGGGCGGCTGCGCGACCGACGGTGACGTCGTCGCGCGCCGCTCCCTCAGCCGCTCGTCGAGCCCGCGGGTGCGGCCGAACCAGTCGGCGGCGTGGCCGTGGCCGACATCGGCGAGCCGGTCGAGGAGGTACGGCGGCACGAACTGGCATCCCATGCGTCCTGTCTACCGTGCGGCACCGACACCGGCGACACGGTCGAGCACCGCCCAAGGGCGCTGTCCGGGGCGCCTCAGATCAGGCGGCGGTCGTTGGCCCACCGGGTGAGCTCGTGACGGCTCGACAGCTGGAGCTTGCGCAGCACGGACGACACGTGGGTCTCGACGGTCTTCACGGAGATGAAGAGCTCCTTGGCGACCTCCTTGTAGGCGTAGCCACGGGCGATCAGGCGCATCACCTCACGTTCGCGCTCGGTGAGCCGGTCGAGGTCGGAGTCGACCTGCGCGACCTCGATCGTCCCCGCGAACGCGTCGAGCACGAATCCCGCCAGCCGCGGCGAGAAGACCGCGTCGCCACCGGCCACCCGACGGATCGCGTCCACCAGCTCGTCGCCCGTGATGTTCTTGGTGACGTAGCCCCGGGCGCCCGCGCGGATCACCCCGATGACGTCCTCGGCGGCGTCGCTCACCGACAGGGCGAGGAACTTCGTGTCCGGGTAGCGGGTCGCGACCCGGCGGAGGACCTCCGCACCGCCGCCTCCCGGGAGGTGGACGTCGAGCAGGACCACGTCGGGACGGTACGACTCCACCGCACGCACCGCCTCGTCGACGTCCCCGGCCTCCGCCACGATCCGGACCGTGCTGCCGAGCTCGGCCCGCACACCCGTCCGGAACATCGCGTGGTCGTCGACGAGCAGGACGCCGAGGTCCCTCAAGCCGCCGGTCTGCGTCGGGGTGCTCACGCGTCTCCTCCTCCGTCCGCGCCGTTGCGCGCAGCCTCGTGTGCGCCGTTGGGCGCCTTGTCTCGTACGAGGGGCAGCGCGAGTCGAACCTCCGTGCCCTCCCCTGGTCCTGAGCGTACGACGGCCGTGCCGCCGTGCCTGTGCATGCGCGCCACCAACGAGCGGCGGATGCCCAACCGGTCCTCCGGGATCGCCGACGGCTCGAACCCGACGCCGCGATCGCGCACGAAGACCTCCGCCGCCGCACTCCCGACCTCGACGTAGACGTCGATTCGGTCGGCACCGGAGTGCTTCGCCGCGTTCGTCATGGCCTCGCGCGCAGCCGCACGCAGCGCCTCCACGTCGACGTCCGGATCGAGGTCACCGACCCCGACGACCTCGATCGGCACCCGATAGGTCGTCTCGATCTCGGCGGCGTCGGCGACCAGGCCGGCCCGTAGCGTGGAGCCGTCGTCGCCGGCCGGCTCGCCGTACAGCCAGTCGCGCAGCTCCCGCTCCTGACGCCGGGCGAGCGTCGCGACCTGCGCCGGGTCGTTCGCGTTCTTCTGCAGCAGCGCCAGGGTCTGAAGGACGGAGTCGTGGAGGTGGGCCGCCACGTCGGCCCGCTCCTGCGACCGCACGCGCTCGCGTCGCTCGGCGGCGAGATCACTGACCAGGCGTACGATCCACGGCCCGAGCAGCAGGCCGGCGCCGGCGACGGCGACGACCAGCGCCGCGAGCAGCTGGGCGGCCGACCCCAGACCGCCCCCGAGCTGCGCCACGAACACGCCGTAGGCGATGAGCACCAGCAGGGCGCCGGCCGCCATCCTCAGCACGGCGGCCCATCCCGACGTCACCCTGACCCAGCGGCGCAACAACCGGTCGTCGGCCTGGCGCCAGATGAGCGCGAAGCCGGCGATCGCCAGGACAGCGGGGAAGACGAGGCTCGAGACCCTGTCGCTGCCCAGGACGAACCACGCCACGCCGACACCGAGCACGACGAGCGCGGTGGTCTGCAGGGTCATCCTGTTCGACGGCGGTGTCGCCTCGTCCTCGTCGAGCCGCAGCCCGCGGCGGGTCGCACTGGCCAGCCCGGGCGAGCCATCGGCGCTCCCCAGCGGGACGAAGACCCAGAAGGCGACGTACGCCAGGACGCCGGCGAGCTGGAACAGCGTGCCCACGACGAACGCGAGCCGCACCCACAGGACAGGGACGCCGAGGTGGTCGGCGAGTCCCTGCGCCACCCCGCCGAGAACGCGGGGGCTCGCGGATCGAGAGAGCCGTCTCACCGGTGTCGCACTGAGGGTCACGCTGTCGATCGTCACACGCGGGGCTGGTCTCGGACCAGCCGGATCGACCCCTGAGCGACCCTGGGGCGGTGTGGCGCGGACCGGGTGCGGACCAGGGGTCTCACCCATACTCCAAGTGACAGAAGCCGAGCAGGATGGAGCCATGGACGACACGACCTCACGCCCCGAGGACCCGGTGACACCACCGGCGAGCCTCGGGACCGGCTCGAGCACCGCGCCCGAGGGCACGGCCCGACCACCGACCACCGGTTCGCTGACCGACATCCGGCGCACCGAGAGCGGACGCATGGTGGCCGGGGTGTGCGCGGGCATCGGGCGGACGCTCGGGATCGACCCGGTCATCCCGCGCATCCTGTTCGCGGTCTTCACCCTCGTGGGGTTCGGTGGTGTCATCGCCTACGTCGCCTCATGGATCCTGATTCCGGACGAGCGGACGGGCGAGAGCTATCTCAAGCGATGGTTGGGACTGGGCGACAGCGAGCCCCAAATCCGTCTCGTCGGTCTCGGGGCCGCGGGGCTGATCGCGGTCACGTGGACCTGGGGCTGGGGATGGCAGATCGGCCCGCTGTGGGTCGCGGCGCTGGTCGTCATCGCGTGGGTCGGCTACCGCGAGTACCAGGAGCGGCGGGACTCCGGCACCTCCTCGGTCACGCCGCCGCCGAACGTGCCGCCTCCGCCGGCGCCCTCGTACGCTCCTCCGCCGTGGGCGCCGACCGCTCCGGCGCCGGTGACCGCGACGCCCTTCGCGCCGACCGGAGCCCCGTCGTACGCCGCCGTGCCTCCTGTGCCGCCGGGACCACCCGGACCAGCGTGGGGTTCCGCTCCTCAACCCGCCCCGGTGAAGCCGCCCAAGCGGCCGAACCCGCGGCACGACCGCGGGACGCTGACCGTCATCACCCTCTCGGCGATGCTCATCGTCACCGGTGTCACGCTCGTCGCCACCCAGGGCGACCTCGCGCCGTCGGTCTACGCCGCGGCGGCGACGGGCACACTCGCGCTGGGCATGCTGATCGGCACGGTGTTCGGCAACGCTCGTCCGTTGATCCTGCCGGCCATCCTCGCCGTCATGGTCCTCGCTGTCTCCACCGTCATCCCACGCCTGGACGCCGGCCGGATCGAGACCGTGCCGACCAGCGCGGCGGACCTGAGGTCCGGCTACGCGGTCGGGACGGGCGAGGTCGTGGTGGACCTGCGGCAGGTCTCCGACCCCGCGGCCCTGGACGGGCGCCGGCTCGAGCTGGAGGTCGGTCTGGGTGGCGTCAGGGTGTACGTCCCCGCCACCCTCGACATCGACCTCGACGCCTCCGTCGGCGCCGGCTCGATCACAGCCCTCGGCTACCAGCGCGGCGGCGTGCAGACGTCGCTGGACGTGCGCGACGACACCTCGCTCCCCGACCTCATCCTCAGCATCGACGTCTCCCTCGGTGACGTGGAGGTGATCCGCTCATGAAGCGTCATCCGTTGGACGCCGTCACCCTCGTCGCGCTCGCGTTCGTGCTCGTCGCGGGCGCCCTGTGGGGCATGTGGTACGCAGGTTGGGAGCCGGCCACCCTCGCGGTGGCGGCCCCCCTGCTCCTTGTCGCCCTCGGCACGGTCGGGCTCGTCGCGACGCTGATCGCCGCGCGCCAGGCGGGTCGGCGGCAGCGCGAGCAGCGCACCGCGGTGGCGCCACCGACGACTCTGGACCCCACGCCGGGCGCTGCCGAGCAGCCGGACGACGACGACCCGGCCGAGAACACCGACACCGTCCCTGCCGACACACTCACCTTGGAGGACCTCACGCGGTCCTCCGACGACCGAGAGGACCCCCGATGAACCGTTCCAAGCAGCTCGCCCGCACGACCCACGACAAGTGGATCGGAGGAGTGTGCGGAGGACTGGCCCGCTATCTGGGCGTCGACCCGACCGTCGTCCGGCTGGGGTTCGTCGTCCTGACGCTGCTCGGACTGGGATCCATGATCCTCGTCTACCTCGTCGCCTGGCTCCTCATGCCCGCCGACGCCTGAGCCACCACCACCCCCTGAGGGGCGCGCGGGTCGGGAGGACGGTGGCGGGCCCTCACCGCGAGCGCGGGCGCTCGAACAGCCGCGACATCACGATCGCGCTGCGTGTCCGCTCGACCCGCGCGTGCTCCCGCATCCGCTCCACGACCTGCTCGATCTCGGTCATGCTCGTCGCCATCACGTGCACGATCGCGTCGGCGTGGCCGGCCACCGTCCACGCGCCGACGATCTGCGGGATGGCCGCGAGGTTGCGCTTGAGCTCGGCCACGGAGACGTTGCCGTCGTAGTAGATCTCGACGTACGCCTCGGTGGTCCAGCCCAGCGCCGCCGGGTCGGTGAGGGCGGTGAACCCGGTGATCTGGCCGCGGGCCCGCATCAGGTCGACCCGACGCTTGACCGCGGGCGCCGACAGCCCGACACCTGACCCGATCTCGGCGTAGGTCGCCCGCCCGTCGCGCATCAGGTGCCCGATGATCTCCCGGTCGACAGCGTCCATCGGTCGGGCCTCCTCGGTGTCGCGCGCGCCCTCGTGCCGCCCAGCCTAGAGCCCGCGGCGCAGTCACGGCCCCTACCCGCCCTCACAGGCACCCCACGTGGTCGCTAGCTCTGCCAGGACTTCCACAGGGCCGCATACGACCCTCCGCGGGCTACCAGCTCGTCGTGGCTGCCGAGCTCGGTGATCGCGCCGTCCTCGACGACGGCGACGCGGTCGGCATCGTGCGCGGTGTAGAGGCGGTGCGCGATGGCGACCACGGTGCGTCCCTCGAGCACCGCGCTCAACGAGCGCTCGAGGGCGCGGGCAGCGCGCGGGTCGATCAGCGACGTGGCCTCGTCGAGCACGAGCGTGTGGGGATCGGTCAGGACGACGCGCGCCAGCGCCAGGTGCTGCGCCTGGGCGTCGGTGAGCCGGTGCCCACCGGATCCGACCATCGTGTCGAGGCCGTGCGGCAGCTGCGCGACCCAGTCGCGCGCACCGACGGCGTCCAACGCCGCCCACAGCCGGTCGTCGGCGGCCGTACCCCCGTCCTCCAGGGCAAGCTGGAGGTTGTCACGCACGGTGCCGACAAAGACGTGGTGCTCCTGCGTCAGCAGCGCCACCCGGCGCCGGAGGTCGTCGAGCTCGAGCTCGGTGACCCCCACCCCGCCGACCGTGACCGCGCCGCTCGTCGGACCCTGGATGCCCGCGATCAGGCGGCCGATCGTCGACTTCCCCGCGCCCGACGGGCCCACGACGGCGAGCCGCTCGCCCGCCGCCAGCTCGAGGTCCACCCCGTGGAGCACCTCTCGGCCCTCGATGTAGGAGAACCGGACGTCGTCGAGCTCGATCTCCTCGCCTGCAGGGGTGCGACCGGTCGGAACCCGGTCGTCCGGGACCTCCGCCACGCCCAGCAGGCGCGCGAGCGACGTCGCACCCACCTGGAGGGTGTCCATCCAGCTGATGATGCGGTCGACCGGGTCGATGAGGAACCGGACGTACAGGACCGCCGCCGTCATCTGGGCCAGCGTGATCGACCCCTGCGCCATCAGCCATCCCCCGACGAGCAGGGTCGCGACGACGGGCACCAGATAGCCGATCTCGACCGCGGGGAAGAACACCGAGCGGAGGTTGCGGGTGTAGGACTCGGCCGCGTACGACTCCGCGATGTCGGCGTCGATGCGTTCGCTGCGCTGCGCGCCCAGCCCGAGGGCCTCGACGGTGCGAGCACCCTCGACGGTCTCGGCGAGCGTGGTGTTGATCCGCGAGTACGAGGCGTGCTCGCGGATGTAGCCGGCGCGCGCACGCGCGAGGTACCAGCGGGAGGCCATCCAGATGACGGGCACGCCCAGCACGAGCGGGACGGCGACCCAGCCGCCGACGAGCAGCGCTGCGACGATCGTGCACGCCGCCGTCACGAGAGCGACGACGGTCTCCGGCACCGCGAAGCGCACGGACCATCCGAGCGTGTCGACGTCACGCGACGTCCGGGTGAGGAGGTCGCCCGTCCCGGCGCTCTCGACGACACCGATCGGCAGGCCGAGCGCCTCGTCGACGAAGTCCTCGCGCAGCCGGGCCAGGACGGTCTCGCCGAAGACGGCCGAGCGCAGTCGCGCCCACCGGGTGAGCACGGTCTGCGCCAGCAGGCACACCGCGACGAAGATCGCGATCCGGTCGATGGTGCCGTAGCCGCCCTTGTCGGTCGCGGCCTCGACGAGGTCGCCGATCAACCACGGCACCACGAGGCCGGCGCCGGCTGCCGCACCGTGCAGCACGACGATCACGACGAGGTCGCGGCGGTGGTCGCGACCGATCCGGCGCAGGTAGGAGCGGAAGACTCGGCTGCCGGCGATGGGCAGGGCATCATGCAACGTCCTCGGCCTCCTCTCGGGTCACGACCTGGCGGTAGGCACGGTCGGTGGACATCAGGTGGTGGTGCTGGCCCCTCGCGACGACGCGCCCTCCGGTGAGGAACACGACCTCGTCGGCGACGTCGAGGACGAGCGGGCTGCTCGTGACGACGACCGTGGTCCGTCCGGCGCGGTGGCGTCTCAGCCGCTGGGCGATTCGCGCCTCGGTGTGCGAGTCCACCGCCGAGGTGGGCTCCACGAGGACGAGCACGTCGGCGTCGGTCAGCAGTGCTCGTGCGAGCACGATGCGCTGGCGCTGACCGCCGGACAGGGACCGCCCGCGCTCGGCCAGCTCACCGTCGAGCCCGTCGTCCAGCGCCTCCAGGACGTCGTCGGCCGAGGCGGTCGTCAGGGCGTGCGCGACCTCCTCGTCCGAGGTCGCACGGCCGGCGTCCAGGGCGTCTCGGAGGCGCCCGCTGAAGAGGGCGGACGCGGTGTCGCTGACGACGACCCGGCGCCGGAGCTCGTCCCGACCGACCGCACCCAGCGGCACGTCGCCGTAGGTGACGGCGTCGGCGTCGTCGCGTCCCGGCTGGACGTAGCCTCCGAGCCGGTCCGCCAGCGCCACGGCGTCTCGCGGGTCGTCGCTGACGACGGCGGTCAAGAGGCCCTTGCTCGCCACGAACGAGGTCGAAGCGTCGACAAGGTCGCCGTCGGGCGGGCTGACCGGGTCAGCGGGGTCGGAGACGCTCGGGACGATGCGGAGGATGCGGATGACGTGCCGCGCCGAGACGTGGCCGCGGATGATCTTGTTGGCGGCCTCGGTGAAGGTACGCAACGGCAGCAGCAGGAACGTCGCGTAGCCGTAGAAGGCCACGAGGTCGCCCGTACTGATCTCCCCGGACGCGGCGTAGCGCGCGCCGAGCCAGACGACGAGCACCACGAACGCCCCGGGGAGCAGGACCTGGAGCGCGTCGAGCACCGACTGCACCCGCGCCACCTGGACGCCGGCTCTGCGGACGTCCTGCGACGCGGCGCGGTAGCGGCGGTCGAACATCGCCTCCCCGCCGATCCCGCGAAGCACCCGCAGGCCGGCGACGATGTCGCTGGCGAGCGTGTTGAGCTCCCCCTGGAGAGCACGGGCGTGCTGGTTGCGTCGGTTCAGACGGCGCAGCAGCGGGCCGGTGGCGAGCATCAGGACCGGGACACCGATCAGCACCACGAGGCCCAACGTCGTCGATGAGCGGAGCAGGATCACCGCGACGACGAGATAAGCGACGATCGCGCCGGCGAAGCGACCCGCGACGTCCACGTAGTTGCCGAGGTTCGCGAGGTCGGTCGCACCCACGGAGACGACCTCGCCGTGAGCGACCCGGCGGTTCAGCTCCGAACCGAGCCGGCCGGAGTGCCCGCTGACCAGCTGGACGTTGCGGTAGGCCGCATCCAGCCACATCTGGACCGAGAGCCGGTGACGGATGATCCCGGCGGCCGCCCCGATCGCACCCACGAGCAGCAGGAGCGCTGACCAGAGCACCAGACCCCGCCCGAACCCGTGCTCCACCACCGCGTCGATCGCCGCGCCGATGACGGCGGGCACCGACGCCTGGGCGACCATCCAGGTGATCCCGAACGTGACCGCGCCGACGAGCGTCCAGCCCTGGACACGCAGGATCCACGCCATGTAGCGGGCCGCCGAACGGAGGTCCGGTGTGCCTGGGTCGTCCAGCGGGAGGCTCTTCACAACGGTCAAGCCTAAGCACCGTGTCGGAGGCGCCGCGATCGAATATCGACCGTCCGGACGGTATGTGATCCTGGTCTCCTCAGCGAAGCAACGAGTCGCCGGTAAAGTGTGTGTCGGTGTGCCGGGAAGTCTGGTCGGCGTCGTCTCGACCACCCCAGAAGGAGCACCGTTGTCCCAGAACACCGTCCTCGGTCGCGGCTCATGGCCTGAGGCCTCGCGCATCGCCGCGCTGCTACGGCAGGAGACCGTCGGCGGCTTCCTCCTGATCGGCGCCGCCGCGGTCGCGATCGTGCTCGCCAACAGCGGACTCGGCGACGCCTACACGACGCTGCGTGACACCCGGATCGGCCCCGAGTCGCTGCACCTGGACCTGAGCCTCGGCACGTGGGCGGCCGACGGCTTGCTGGCCATCTTCTTCTTCGTCGCCGGGCTCGAGCTCAAGCGCGAGCTCGTCGCCGGCGACCTGCGCGACCCGCGTCGAGCGGCGATCCCGATCCTCGCTGCCGTCGGTGGCATGGTCGTGCCGGCACTGATCTTCGTGGCCGTCAACCTCAGCACGGGGGGCACGGCGCTGCGCGGCTGGGCGATCCCCACGGCGACGGACATCGCGTTCGCCCTGGCCGTCCTGGCCGTCCTGGGGTCCTTCCTGCCGACGGCGCTGCGGACCTTCCTGCTCACCCTCGCCATCGTCGACGACCTGCTGGCGATCGTCATCATCGCGTTCTTCTACACCGACCAGCTCGCGGTGGGGTGGTTCGCCGCCGCCCTCGTGCCGATCGGGATCTTCGCGGTGCTGGTGCAGCGACGGGTGCGCTCGGGCTGGATCCTCATCCCCCTCGCGCTGCTCGCGTGGGGCCTCGTCCACGCCTCAGGGGTGCACGCCACGGTCGCGGGCGTCATCCTCGGATTCACCGTGCCGGTGGCGCGCAGAAAGGCAGCGGGCGGCCCGGAGGCCGGCCCAGGGCTCGCCGAGCACTTCGAGCACGTCTGGCGACCGATCTCGGCAGGCATCGCCGTGCCGATCTTCGCGTTCTTCGCCGCCGGTGTCGACGTCGGCGGAGTCAGCGGGCTCCTCGACGCCAACCGCAGCACGATCACGTACGGAATCGTCCTCGGCCTGGTGGTCGGCAAGACGCTCGGCATCGTGGGGGCCACCTGGCTGATGGCGAGGTTCACGCACGCACGCCTCGACCCGTCGCTCGGGTGGATCGACGTCGTCGGCGTCGGGATGCTCGGAGGGATCGGGTTCACCGTCTCTCTGCTGATCGGCGACCTCGCATACGGTCTCGCCTCGACGTACGACGAGTACGTGAAGATCGGGGTGCTCGAGGGCTCTGTCCTCGCCGCGCTGCTCGCCACGGTCGTGCTGCGGCTGCGCAACCTCCGCTACCGTCGGATCAGTGAGGACGAGGCGCGTGACGACGACCGTGACGGCGTGCCCGACGTCTACCAGCGCGACGACGAGGCGTAGTCGCCGTTGCCCGAGGACGCGCGGTCGTTAAGCGATTGACCGCCCCTCCGACCGGGGACACACTCGCCAGATGCTGCCCGTGATCCATCCCGTCCTGCCGCCTTCCTCCGCCACCTCCCCCGAGGCCTGGGCGCTGCTGGGGGTCGAGCGTGTGCGGGTGGCGAGCGACGACGCGCTTCACGGCCACCACGACCTGACGCCGGGCTTCGCCCAGATGGCGTCGATCCTGGCCGACCGCACGTACCGCCCACAGCACCGGATCGTGGCCGTCTGCGACGACCTCCGTACGCCGGAGTCCGTGGTCGGCCACGCGTCGGTCCGGCTGCCCCAGGTCGGCGAGACCGACGTCGTGCACCTCGACCTCGGGGTCGACCCCGCCTGGCGTCGGCGCGGGATCGGGACGGCGCTCGCCGCCGTCCTCGCAGAGAGGGTCCGGGAGACGGGACGCACGGTGGTCAAGGCCGAGACGTCGTACGGACGGGTCATCGACACCGGCGCCGAGACGCTGGCCGCGACGACGGGCGTGGGCAGCGTCCCCGCCGACGATCCTGCGACCCGCTTCGCCGTCCGGTACGGGTTCACGCTCGAGCAGGTGGAGCGGCAGTCCACGCTCCCGTTGCCGGTCGGCCACGAGCACCTGGCCGGTCTGTCCCGGACGGCGGCCGCGGCCGCCGGCGACGCCTACCGCCTCCACACGTGGGTCGACGAGATCCCCGAGGCGTGGGAGGTCCAGTACGCCCGGCTCCTGACGCGCATGTCGACGGCCACACCGTCCGGCGGGATGGAGCAGGTGGAGGATCCCTGGGACGTCGCACGGCTCCGCGAGGCGACGGCACGACGGCAGGCGACCGGGGACCTGGCGCTCGTCGTCGCGGCCGAGCACGTCCCGACGGGGGAGCTCGCCGCCTACACCGTCGTCGAGTTCACCGACTCACGACCCGAGTCGGTGATCCAGGACGACACGCTTGTGCTGCCGGAGCACCGCGGACACCGCCTCGGGATGCTGGTCAAGTGCCGTCTGCTGGAGACGCTGGCGTCCGTACGCCCGCAGGCGCGGCGCATCCACACGTGGAACGCCGAGGAGAACACGCACATGCTGGCCATCAACGTCGCGCTCGGCTACCGCCCGGCCAGCGTCAGCGGGCAGTGGCAGCTCCGGCTGACGGACTCCTAGCGCTGGTTGTCGATCTCGGGGGATCCTGTTCGTTGTCCGGGTGAGGGCCCCGACCCGCGGGGCCGACCGAAGGAGAGACCGATGAGCGAGCGCTACCTCTTCATCCTGTTCGACGACGAGGCCACGTGGGCCGAGGCGTCCCCCGAGGAGTGGGAACGCGAGATGGCTGCCCACGACCGATTCTCCAAGGCGGTCGCGGCCGCCGGTGGTGTCGACCACGGGGGCGAGGCGCTGCAGCCGACGACGACCGCGACGACCGTGCGCAACGGGCCCGAGCCGGTCGTCACCGACGGACCGTTCGTCGAGTCGAAGGAGGCGTTCGGCGGCTACTACCTGATCGAGTGCGACGGGCTCGACACCGCGCTCGCGCTCGCGAAGCAGTGCCCCAGCGCGGTCGTCGAGGTGCGGCCGATCCTCGATCTCGGCGGGGAGTGACGGCCCACGTCGCCTGAGACGACACCCGTGACGGTCGACGAGGCCGTCGCCGCGCTGCACCGGGAGCACTGGGGCCGCGTGGTGGCGGCCACGGTCCGCACCGCCGGCGACATCGACACCGCCGAGGACTGCGCACAGCACGCGTTCGAGCGGGCGCTGCAGACCTGGGTGCGCGTCCCGTCGAGCCCGGTCGGGTGGCTCGTCCGGACCGCACGCAACCACGCGCTCGACCTGCACCGCCGGACGGGATCGCTGCGGCAGCGGATGCCCGACCTCGCGCTGCGAGAGGAGTCGCGCCACGCCGACGCCGCGGCCGCCCGCTGGAACGACGAGCTCCTCCGTCTCGTCTTCACGTGCTGCCACCCGTCGCTGTCCGAGGCCGACCGGGTGCTGCTGACGCTGCGGGTGGTCTGCGGGATCCCCACACCGACCGCGGCCTCCCTCCTCCTGATCCGTCCGTCGACCGCGGCGGCTCGGATCACGCGAGCGAAGCGCAAGATCACCGCGGCCGGGATCCGGTACGCCGTCCCGGCCGCGAACGACCTTCCCGAGCGGCTCGGCGCCGTGCTCGAGGTCGTCCACCTGGTGGCCACCGCGGCGCACGAACGACCGCGCGACCCGCAGACCGACGCGCTCGAGGTGGCGTCACGCTCGCTCGCGACGAGCCTCGGCGAGATCTTCCCCGACGAGCCGGAGGTCCTGGGGTTGCTGGGCCTGGTGCTGTTCACGCAGGCGCGCACGTGGGCCCGTCGCGAGGCCGACGTGGTCCTCCTGGACGGTCAGGACCGCGGATCGTGGGACGTGCGGCTGATGGCGGGTGGCCGGGAGGCGACCACCCGAGCGATCGAGCGGGCACTGGCTCGCGACGGCCGTGCAGGGCGGTACGCGCTCCAGGCGGCCATCGCCGGCGTGCACGCCGACGCGGCCAGCGTCGACACGACCGACTGGCCCGCCCTGCTGCGGCTGTACGACCGGCTGGTCGAGGAGTGGCCGACCCCGGTCGTCCGCCTCAACCGCGCGGTCGCGGTGTCGTACGTCGAGGGTCCCGAGGCCGCGCTCACGGCGCTCGAGCCTGTCATCGGCGACCCGAGCCTGCGCGAGTACGCCTACCTCCCCGCCGTGCAGGCGCGACTGCTCGCCGACGTCGGGCGACGCGAGGAGGCGGCCGACGCCTACCGCCGTGCAATCGCGGTCGCCGGCGACGATGGCCAGCGTCGGTTGCTCACGTCACGCCTGGACGCGCTCAGACCCTGACGCCGACGTCGTGGAGGTGGTGCGCGGCATCGTGGAGGAAATAGCGTGAGAAGGTCGTGATCGTGAACGACGCCCCGTCGCTCCGCCGACCCGTACGCGTCCACTGGTCCGCCGGGACCGCGTCGAAGGCCGCAGCCACGAGCGCCGCCTCGCGGGCGAGCTGCTCGGACACGGCGCCGGGGTCCTGCTCGGAGTACCTTTCGGCGTTCGCGGTCGCGTCCTGGTCCCAGTTCGGATAGGTCGGGCCGTCCTCGTCGAGCATCAGGCCGAGGCGGTGGCGGTACAGCGCGAAGACGTCACGGACGTGGCAGGCGTACTCCAACGGCGACCAGGTGCTCGCGTCCGGCCGGTCGCGCACGTCGGGGCGCTCGAGCACCGCCGGCCATCGTGCGGCGAGCGCACGCACGTGCGCGCCGACCTCGCCGTCGCTGATCGCGGCCGGATCGAAACCGCACTCCGGGCACACCTTCCGCGCCGTCCAGGTCCAGTCCTTCGTGTCGGGGACGATGGCCACGGCTCACTCCCACTCGATCGTGCCGGGCGGCTTGCTGGTGATGTCGACGACCACCCGGTTGACCTCGCGGACCTCGTTGGTGATCCGGGTGGAGATGCGCTCGAGGAGCTCGTACGGGAGACGACTCCAGTCGGCCGTCATCGCGTCCTCGCTGCTCACGGGACGCAGCACGACCGGGTGTCCGTACGTCCGTCCGTCGCCCTGGACCCCGACCGAGCGGACGTCGGCCAGCAGCACCACCGGGAACTGCCACACGTCGCGGTCGAGACCGGCGGCGGTGAGCTCCTCCCGGGCGATGGCATCGGCCTCGCGCACGATCTCGAGACGCTCCTCGTCGACGGCGCCCACGATCCGGATCGCGAGCCCCGGCCCCGGGAACGGGTGGCGCCAGACCATCGCCGGCGGCAGACCGAGCTGCTCGCCGACCTGCCGGACCTCGTCCTTGAACAGCGTGCGCAGCGGCTCGATCAGGCTGAACTCGAGGTCCTCGGGGAGGCCACCGACGTTGTGGTGACTCTTGATGTTGGCGGCGCCCTCGCCCCCGCCGGACTCGACCACGTCCGGATAGAGCGTGCCCTGCACGAGGAACCTGACCGGCGTGCCAGGGGTCTCGAGGATCTCGCGCTCGGCGGCCTCGAAGGTCCGGATGAACTCGCGGCCGATGATCTTGCGCTTCTCCTCGGGGTCGGTGACGCCCGTGAGGTGGCCGAGGAACTGCTCGCGGGCGTCGACGACCTTGAGGTTGACGTCGGTCGCGTCCACGTAGTCGCGGACCACCTGGTCTCGCTCGCCCTTGCGGAGGAGCCCGTGGTCGACGAAGACACAGGTGAGCTGGTCACCGATCGCGCGCTGCACGAGTGCGGCGGCGACCGACGAGTCCACACCGCCGGACAACGCGCAGATGACGCGGGCGTCGCCGACCTGCTCCCGGATCCGGTCCACCTGCTCGTCGACGATGTTGACCATGGTCCAGGTCTGCCGACAACCGGCGATCTGGACCAGGAAGCGCTCCAGCACCTGCTGACCATGCTCGGTGTGCAGGACCTCGGGATGCCACTGCACCCCGGCCAGCCCACGGTCGACGTCCTCGAACGCCGCGACGGCCGCGCGGGGTGACGACGCGGTGACCGCGAAGCCCTCCGGCGCGGCGACGACCTCGTCCCCGTGCGACATCCACGCCCGGAGCTGGTCGGGCAGCCCGGCCAGGAGCACACCGTGATCACCGACCGTGACGTCGGTGCGGCCGTACTCACGCTGGCCGGTGCTCGCGACCGTCCCTCCGAGGACCTGGGCCATCGCCTGGAAGCCGTAGCAGATGCCGAAGACCGCGGTGCCCGTGCCGAAGAGCGCCGGGTCCAGGCGCGGCGCGCCCTCCTCGTACACCGACGACGGGCCCCCCGAGAGGATGATCGCCTTCGGCTTCTTGGCGAGCATGTCCTCGACCGGCATCGTGTGGGGCACGATCTCGGAGTAGACCTTCGCCTCCCGCACGCGTCGGGCGATCAGCTGCGCGTACTGGGCGCCGAAGTCGACGACGAGGACCAGGTCGTGCTCAGGAATCTCGGTCACACCTCGATCCTATCGAGCGCCGTCAGCTAGCTGACGCCGACGATGGGAAGACGCAGCGCCGCAGGGGCGTCGACCGGCACGACGGGGTTCTTCGGCGCCACGGGCTCGAGGCGCGCGTAGGGCTCGCCCGTCGCCGGACGCGGGTCCGGCTGGTCCCTGTTGGGCCAGAACGCCATCGCCCGCTCGGCCTGGGCCGTGATCGTCAGCGACGGGTTCACGCCCAGGTTCGCCGAGATCGCGGCGCCGTCGACGACGTGGAGGCCGTCGTAGCCGTACAGCCGGTGGTACGGGTCGATCACCCCGGTGGCCGGGGAGTCGCCGATCACGCAGCCCCCGATGAAGTGCGCGGTGAGCGGGATGTTGAACGGCTCACCGATCGTGCCTCCGGGCCAGCCGTCGATCTTGTCGGCCGTACGGCGCACGGCCTCGTTGGCCTTCGGGATCCACGAGGGGTTCGGGTCGCCCGCCCCCTGGGCCGAGGTCAGCCGCAGGCGTCCGGTGATCCGGCTCCGCTTCATGGAGGTCGTGATCGAGTTGTCGAGCGACTGCATGGCCAGCAGGATGATCACCCGCTCCGACCAGTGCTTGAAGTCGTACAGCTCCCTGACGTTGCGCTTCTGCGCCCACAGCTCCTTGAGCCAGGCCTGCCAGCGCGGCCTCTCCCCGTCGCCGTCGGTGAGCACCGTCTGGAGCAGCGACATCGCGTTGGAGCCCTTGCCGAAACGGACCGGCTCGATGTGGGTGACCTCGTCGGGGTGGAACGAGGAGGTGATCGCGACGCCGGTGGAGTAGTCCACGTCCCGGCTGCCGGCGATCGCCCCGAGCAGCGACTCCGAGTTGGTCCGGGTGAGGACCCCGAGCCTCGACGAGATCCGCGGGAGGACGCCTCGGCTGCGCATCCTGTGCAGGAGCTTCTGGGTGCCCAGCGAGCCGGCGGCGAACACGACCTGGTCTGCGGTGAAGCGGCGGGCGACCTTGCGGCGCCGGTCCGTACGCCGCGTGTCGACCGTGTAGCCGCCACCGGGGCGCGGGCGGACCTCCGTCACGGTGGTCAGCTCGTGGACGCGCGCGCCGGCCTGCTCGGCGAGATAGAGGTAGTTCTTGACCAGCGTGTTCTTGGCGTTGTGGCGGCACCCCGTCATGCACTCGCCGCACTGGATGCATCCGGCCCGATCAGGGCCTGCACCACCGAAATAGGGGTCGGCGACGGTCTCACCGGGGCCCCCGAAGAAGACGCCGACCGGTGTGGGGTGGAACGTGTCGGCGGCGCCCATCTCCTCGGCGACCTCCCGCATGACCTCGTCGGCAGGAGAGGTGACCGGGTACGTCGTCACACCGAGCATCCGCTTGGCCTGGTCGTAGAAGGGCGCGAGCTCCGCCTTCCAGTCGGTGATGTGACCCCAGGCAGGGTCGCGATAGAAGGGCTCGAACGGCTCGTAGAGGGTGTTGGCGTAGACCAGCGAGCCGCCGCCGACACCCGCGCCGGACATGATCATCACGTCCTTCAGGAGGTTGATGCGCTGGATGCCGTAGCAGCCGACCTCGGGCGCGAAGAGGTAGCGCCGGAGGTTCCACGAGTTGTCCGCGAAGTCCTCGTCGCGGAACCGCGCCCCGGCCTCGAGGACCCCGACGCGGTAGCCCTTCTCGGTCAGTCGCAGTGCGGTCACGCTCCCGCCGAACCCCGAGCCGATCACCAGGACGTCGTAGTGCTGCGGTGCGGTGTCGTTCACAGCGTCAGCGTAAGACCGCGTTCACGCTATTGCTACCCCTGGGTAACGAATATGTCATCGCGGATGTCGTATCCCCTCCGACGCGGCGTGACGGTCGGTGTCAGGCCCGGCCGGCCTTCTTCAGGACGCGCAGCGCCGCGGTGATCGTCGTCTGGAAGGCCGCATCGCTCACCATCCGGGGAGCCGAGAGGGGCAGCAGCCGCTGGTTGGCGACCGCCTGCGTCTCGGTGTAGCGGAGGATCCCCTCCGCACCGTGCCGACGGCCGATGCCCGACTCCCGCATCCCGCCCATCGGCGCCTCCAGCGAGGCGAAGGTGGCGGCGAACCCCTCGTTGATGTTCACGCTGCCTGCCTTGATCCGGCGAGCAAGCTCGCGACCCCGCGCGACGTCACGTGTGTAGATCGCGGCGTTGAGGCCGTACGACCCGGCGTTGGCGCGGTCGATGGCCTCACCCTCGCTGCCGAAGCGGTAGAGCGAGACGACCGGGCCGAAGGTCTCGTCGGCGAAGCAGTCCATCGCCGGGCTCACACCCTCGAGCAGCGTGGGCTCGTAGAAGTACGGACCGACCTCGGGGCGCGGCCTCCCGCCGGTGAGGACGCGGGCTCCCTTGGACACGGCGTCGGCGACGTGGGCGGACACCGTGTCCAGCTGCCGCTGCGAGACCAGCGAGCCCATGTCTCCGTCGTAGTCCAGCGACGCCGACATCGTCATGCGGCCGATCCGCTTGACGAGCTTGGCGACGAAACGGTCATAGACCGCGTCCGCGACGAACAACCGCTCGACCGACACGCAGAGCTGGCCGGCGGAGGAGAAGCACGCACGGACCGCGCCCTCGACGGCGCGGTCGAGGTTGGCATCGGCGAGGACCAGCATCGGGTTCTTGCCACCCAGCTCGAGCGAGGTCGAGACGAGCCGCTCGGCCGCCTGCGCCGCGACACGCCTGCCGGTCGCGGTCGAACCGGTGAAGCAGACGTGGTCCGCCCGCTCGACGATCGCGCCGCCGATCACGGGGCCGGGCCCGTTGACGACCTGCCACAGGCTCGCGGGGAAGCCGACCTCGCGGAACAGCTCGATCGCGGCCAAGGCGGAGAGAGGTGTCTGGCCGTCGGGCTTGTGGACCACCGCGTTGCCTGCCGCGACGGCAGGGATCCCGTCCGAGATCGCCAGCGTGAGCGGATAGTTCCAGGGAGAGATGATCCCGACGACGCCCTTGGGGACCCGGTTGATCCGCGTCTGGGTGAAGAGCGGGTAGACCCCGGGGACGCGACGCGTCGTGAGGTGCCGCGCGAGGGTGCGACCGTAGTAGCGAGCGGTGAGCGCCACGTGCAGGACCTCGTCGAAGGCGTGCTTGCGCGCCTTCCCCGACTCCCACTGCACGAGGTCCATGAGGTCGTCGGCGTGGTCGAGAACCGCGTCATGGAGGTCGAGGAGCAGCGCCGACCGGTGGGACAGGTCGGTCCGCGACCACGGGTCCTGCGCCGCCCGGGCAGCCGCGAACGCGTCCTCGACGTCACCGGTGTCCGAGACGGGGAGCGTAGCGATCGGCTGCCCGGTGAAGGGCGCGTACGTCGTCTCCGCCTCGCCCGACGTGGCGCGCAGCCCTGCGGTCAGACGACGGACGAGGGCCGGGTCGACGGCGAACGCGGCTGTCGCGTCGTGCTCGGGGTCGGCGGGGAGGCGCCCGTGCTCCGGAGCGCTGGGGTCGCGTCGTGACATGCGGTCACTGTAGAGGGGGCACCACACCAGTGCTACCCCCCGGTAACGAGTCCGCCACCGGCAGTGTCACGAACGCCGGGCGTCGGCGCTACTGGACGACGACCTCGACCCGCTGGAACTCCTTGAGCTCGGTGTAGCCGGTCGTCGCCATCGCCCGGCGGAGCGCGCCGACGAGGTTCATCGTGCCGTCCGGCGCGGTCGACGGCCCGAAGAGCACCGACTCGAACGAGCCGACGGTGCCGAGGTTGATGCGCTGGCCGCGCGGCAGGTCGGGGTGCCACGCCTCGGCGCCCCAGTGGAACCCGCGTCCGGGCGCCTCGGCCGCCCGCGCGAACGGCGAGCCCACCATGACCGCGTCCGCTCCGCAGGCGATCGCCTTCGCAAGGTCGCCGCTGTGGCCGACCGAGCCGTCGGCGATGACGTGCACGTAGCGGCCGCCCGACTCGTCGAGGTAGTCACGTCGTGCCGCGGCGACGTCGGCGAGCGCGCTCGCCATCGGCACGGCGACTCCGAGCACCTGGCGGGTGGTGTGCGTCGCTCCCCCGCCGAAGCCGACCAGGACCCCCGCGGCGCCGGTGCGCATCAGGTGGAGGGCGGCCTGGTGCGTGGCGCAGCCGCCGACGACGACCGGCACGTCGAGCTCGTAGATGAACTCCTTGAGGTTGAGCGGCTCGGTCTGCCCCGAGACGTGCTCGGCCGACACCGTGGTCCCCCGGATGACGAACAGGTCGACGCCCGAGTCGACGACCGTCTGCGCGAACTGCTTGGTCCGCTGGGGCGAGAGCGCACCGGCGACGGTCACGCCGGCATCGCGGATCTGCTTCAGCCGCTCGTGGATCAGCTCGGCCTTGATCGGCTCCTGGTAGATGCGCTGGAGCCGGACCGTCGCCTCACGCGACTCGAGGTGGGAGACCTCCTCGAGCAGCGGCAGCGGGTCGTCGTAGCGAGTCCAGAGCCCCTCGAGGTCGATGACGCCCAGACCACCGAGCTTGCCGAGCATGATCGCCGTCTCCGGCGACATCACGGAGTCCATCGGCGCGGCGACCACGGGGATCTCGAACCGGTAGGCGTCGATCTGCCAGGCCGTCGAGACCTCCTCGGGATCACGAGTCCGGCGACTCGGGACGATCGCGATGTCGTCGAACGCGTATGCCCTGCGGCCGCGCTTGGCGGCGCCGATCTCGATGTCCATCCCCGCATTCTAGTGAGGCGGGGCGAACACCGAGGACTGCGTCACAGCCTGGCGTAGTTCGGGGCCTCGACGGTCATCTGGATGTCGTGGGGGTGACTCTCCTTGAGACCCGCTGACGTGATCCGGACGAACTGCCCGCGGTCCTGCAGCTCCGGGACGGTGTGGGCACCGACGTAGAACATCGACTGGTGAAGCCCGCCGACGAGCTGGCGTACGACAGCGCCGAGCTGGCCGCGGTAGGCCACCTGGCCCTCGATGCCCTCGGGGACGAGCTGGTCGTCGGAGGTGACGTCGGCCTGGAAGTAGCGGTCCTTGGAGTAGGACTTCTTGCCCCGCGACGACATCGCGCCCAGCGACCCCATGCCGCGGTAGCTCTTGTACTGCTTGCCGTTGACGAAGATGAGCGAGCCGGGGCTCTCCTCCGTACCGGCCAGGAGCGAGCCCACCATCACCGTGTCCGCACCGGCCACGAGAGCCTTGGCGATGTCGCCGGAGTACTGGAGGCCACCGTCACCGATCAACGGCACTCCCGCCGGCTTGGTGGCGCGGGACGCCTCGTAGATGGCGGTCACCTGCGGCACGCCGACGCCGGCCACGACACGTGTCGTGCAGATGGAGCCGGGTCCGACACCGACCTTGACGGCGTCGACGCCGGCGTCGACGAGCGCCTTCGCGCCGGCGTACGTCGCGATGTTGCCGCCGATGATCTGGACGTGCGAGGTCGCGGGATCACGCTTGAGGCGCTGGATCATGTCCAGCAGCGCCTGGGCGTGGCCGTGGGCGGTGTCGACGACGAGGACGTCGACACCGGCCTCGATCAGCGCGGTCGCGCGATCCCAGGCGTCACCGAAGAAGCCGACCGCGGCACCGACCAGCAGCCTGCCCTGCGCGTCCTTGCTGGCGTCGGGGAACTGCTCGGACTTCACGAAGTCCTTCACCGTGATGAGGCCGCGCAGGTGGCCGCCCTCGTCGACGAGCGGGAGGCGCTCCTTCTTGTGGGAGCGGAGCAGCTCAGCTGCCGCCTCGCGGTCGATGCCGACCGGGCCGGTGATGAGCGGCATCGGCGTCATGACCTCGCCGACCGTCTTGTGGGACCACTCCGCCAGGGGGACGAAGCGCAGGTCGCGGTTGGTGACGATGCCGAGGAGCGTGTCGTCGGCATCGACGACCGGGAGGCCGGAGACGCGGTACTGGCCACAGATCTCGTCGAGCTCCTCCAGCGTCGCCTTCTCGGTGATGGTGATCGGGTTGGGGATGACGCCGGTCTGCGTGCGCTTGACGAGGTCGACCTGGTAGGCCTGGTCCTCCACGGACAGGTTGCGGTGCAGGATGCCGATGCCACCCTCGCGCGCCATCGCGATGGCCATGCGCGCCTCGGTCACGGTGTCCATCGCCGCGGAGATCAAGGGGATGCGGAGAGAGATGTCTCGGGTCAACCGCGACGTGGTGTCGACCTCGCTCGGGACGACGTCGGTCTCGCCAGGGAGCAGCAGGACGTCGTCGTAGGTGAGGCCCAGCGGTGCGAACTTCTCCGGCACACCCGCGGCGTTGAGATCCATGACGTCCTTCCCTCGAGCATCCGACGTCCCCATCCTACGAGGACCCCTGTCGACACATCCAACGACGGATGGGCGCAGCTGCTTCCACGGCCGCGTGCGGCGGCCGTCACGTCCGGCGAGGACCGTCGAGGAGCGTCAGCGCACGACGTACGACGGGCGCCACGACGACGACCTGTCGGCCCACTGGTCGCCCGAACGATCACGGTCCCGGTCGCGGTCCCCGTCACGATCACCGTCCCAGGCGCCGCCGCGATCACGGTCCCAGGCGCCGTCACGGTCACGGTCCCAGTCCCGATCACGGGTCCCGTCGTCGGCGGGAGCGGGCGCGGTCGTCACCACCCCTGGGACGGGCGACGGCGCAGGAGTCGCCGGCTGCTCGGCCCGGGGCGAGTCCGCACGGCTCCGTCCGTCCCGCGCGGGAACGGGGTGAGATGCCTCGCCCTTGTGAGCAGACGAGAGCGCCTCGGCGCCGGAACGCCCGGTGTGCACTTCTGAACCTGTGACCGCCGGCGCCGACAGGTTGGGGCGCTCATGCCTCTTGGCCGTCCGCGGTGTCGCGACCTCCTCACCCAGCCCGACCGCGCGTCCGACGACGTAGGTGAGCGGCGCAACGGGGCTGCCGGCGACCGCCTGGCTGACGCCCATGGCGAGCAGGACGACGACGCCCACACCAAGCTCGGTGGCGCGGCGGACGCCCGGCGCGGGTCGAGTCGCGCGACCGCGGTGGGCGCGGCGGCGGTCGACCGGGCGCACGCGACGGGCACCCACAGGCCCCACCCGCCAGCCGGCCCGGCCCGGCGCCCTCGACACGGCGGTCAGCCGGTCAGCGGCGGGGTCCCCGGCGCCGGGGAGCGCGGCCATGACGTCGGTGCGCCAAGCGGCCAGTCCGTCGAGGAGGGGGTCGCCCGTGGCCCGACCGGCGATCAGGTCGTCGAGGAGACGGTCGTCGTGCGCGACCGGATCGACGCCGGTCACGCCGAGACCTCCCCGCGCGTCACCTGGCGGTTGCGGTGGAGGTCGCGCAGCCGCTGAAGGGCACGGTGCTGCGCGATCCGTACGGCGCCGGGCGTCATCCCCATCGCGGTGCCCACCTCGTTGGCGGTCAGTCCCATCGCGACCCGGAGGACGAGCACCTCGTGCAGTCGGCCCGGAAGGCAGTCGAGCAGGTCGAGGACATCTTGGGACTCGAGGCGTCCGAGCACCTCGCTCTCGGCCGAGGCGACGCCCGAGTCCGGGACGACGTCGACGAGAACCTGGCGCGAGCGGTAGGCGCTGCGCTGGGCGTCGGCCACCTTGCGGCTGCCGATGGCGTACACGAACGCCTCGAAGGGAAGACCCTGGTGCTCGAAGGTGGGGAGTGCCTGGAAGACGGCGATGCAGATCTCCTGGGCGACGTCCTCGGCCAGCTGCGCACCGTCGCGGTATCCGCCGAGGCGGGCACGGCAGTAGCGGTGCGACACGGTGCGCACGTCGCGCATGAGGGCATCCATGACGTCGGCATCATCGAGGGCTCGCAGCGCCAGCTCGGCGAGGTCTGGCTCACCGGAGGGTGGGCGGGGAAGCATCCGGGGATCCTTCGGGGGCTCAGGAGCATCAGGACGGGTCAGCACCGGTGGTGCCACGCCCACCGTCCCACGTCGCCGGGCGACACGCCAGACCGGATGCACAACGACGAAGGCCCGCCCCTCACGGGACGGGCCTTCGTCGTGGGAGTGCGCTCGGATCAGCTCTCGTCGTCGGCCGGCTTCTCGACCACCAGCGTCTCGGTGGTGAGCAGCATGGCGGCGATGGAGCCCGCGTTGGCCAGCGCGGAGCGCGTGACCTTGACCGGGTCGAGGACGCCCTGGGCGACCAGGTCGCCGTACTCGCCGGTCGCGGCGTTGTAGCCCTGGCCGCTCTCGCGGACCTTGGCGACCACGACGTAGCCGTTCTCGCCACCGTTCTCGGCGATCCAGCGCAGCGGCTCGACGGCCGACTTGCGGACGATCGCGACGCCGACGGCCTCGTCACCGGTGAGCCCGAGGTCGTCCTCGAGCACCGACACGGCGGTCACGAGAGCGGAGCCGCCACCGGCGACGATGCCCTCCTCGATCGCCGCACGGGTCGCCGAGACGGCGTCCTCGATGCGGTGCTTCTTCTCCTTGAGCTCGACCTCGGTCGCGGCACCCACCTGGATGACGCAGACGCCGCCGGCGAGCTTCGCGAGGCGCTCCTGAAGCTTCTCGCGGTCCCAGTCGGAGTCGGTCGAGTCGATCTCGGCCTTGATCTGGTTGACGCGGGCGGAGACCTCGTCGTCCTTGCCGGCACCGTCGATGATCGTGGTGTCGTCCTTGGTGACGACGACGCGACGCGCCGTGCCGAGGTCGTCGAGCCCGATCTGGTCGAGCTTCAGGCCGAGGTCGGGGGTGACGACCTGGGCGCCGGTGAGGACCGCGATGTCCTGCAGCATCGCCTTGCGGCGATCACCGAACGCCGGCGCCTTGACGGCGACCGAGGTGAACGTGCCGCGGATCTTGTTGACGACCAGCGTCGAGAGCGCCTCGCCGTCGACGTCCTCGGCGATGATCAGGAGCGACTTGCCCGCCTGGACGACCTTCTCCAGCAGCGGGAGGAGGTCGGCGACGGACGAGATCTTGCCCTGGTTCACGAGGATGTACGGCTCGTCGAGGACGGCCTCCATCCGCTCGGTGTCGGTCACCATGTAGGGCGAGAGGTAGCCCTTGTCGAACTGCATGCCCTCGGTGAACTCGAGGCCGGTGCCCATCGTGTTGGACTCCTCGACGGTGATGACACCGTCCTTGCCGACCTTGTCGAAGGCGTCGGCGATCAGGCCACCGATGTGGGCGTCACGCGCCGAGATGTTGGCGACGTGCGACATGTCCTGCTTGTCGTCGACGTCACGGGCCAGCTCGAGGAGCCGCTCTGAGACAGCGGCGACGGCCTTGTCGATGCCGCGCTTGAGGGCGATCGGGTTGGTGCCCGCCGCCACGGCGCGCAGGCCCTCGTGGACCATCGCCTGAGCGAGCACGGTCGCCGTGGTGGTGCCGTCACCGGCGATGTCGTTGGTCTTGGTGGCAACTTCCTTGGCGAGCTGGGCGCCGAGGTTCTCGAACGGGTCGTCGAGCTCGATCTCACGGGCGACGGTCACGCCGTCGTTCGTGATCGTCGGCGCACCCCACTTGGAGTCGAGGACGACGTAGCGACCCTTGGGGCCGAGCGTCACCTTCACGGTGTCGGCCAGAATGTCGACGCCACGCTCGAGTGACCGACGAGCAGTCTCGTCGAACTCAAGAATCTTGGGCATGGGGATCCTTCTCTGTGGTGTCGGACCCGTCGAGACACCGCGGGCCCATGTGCTGCGGACGAGTGCTTTCGCCCCAGCGGTCTCGGACCGCCGGGGCGAGCACGTCGCTACTTCTCGATGACCGCGAGGACGTCGCGCGCCGACAGGATGAGGAACTCCTCGCCGTCGTACTTCACCTCGGTGCCGCCGTACTTGCTGAAGACGACGACGTCGCCGACCTTGACGTCGACGGGGATGCGCTCGTCGCCGTCCTCGTTGAAGCGGCCCGGGCCCACGGCCAGGACGGAGCCCTCGGTGGGCTTCTCCTTGGCGGTGTCCGGGATGACCAGGCCCGAGGCGGTGGTCTGCTCCGCCTCGAGAATCTTGACGACGATACGGTCCTCGAGCGGCTTGATGGTGACCGACACTTGTCGACCTCCCCTTTCGTGTTACCCCGTGAGCGGGCGTTCGCCCGTACGACGGGACTGGGACTGTGGGTCCTTCGAGGTGCTCGCACGCACGCCGTCGCGGGAGCCGTACGCGGTGCACCGTTAGCACCCAGGATACGAGAGTGCTAACTCCAACCTAGAGCCGGGTTAGCACTCGGTCAAGCAGAGTGCCAGCGCCCGTGAGCCCGGCCTCCGGGCCCGTGCTGCGAGACTTGCCCCCATGGAGGTCGAGACGTTCGAACGACTCCTCGACGCCGAGGGACAGCAGGTCCTCCGCGAGGCCGAGGCCACGTACGGGAGCGTCGACGAGCTGACACTGGTCACCCGGCTGCGCCGGCAGGGCCACTCCCCCGAGCTGGTCGCGGCGGCGACGAGTCAAGTGGCGCTGCGGCGCCGGGCGGCCACCAAGCTCGGCGCCGACGCCGCGAACATGTACTTCACCCCGGACGCGCTCGAGCAGGCGACGCGCCTGCGGGTCGCCGCTCATCGCGCCGAGCGGCTGAGCGCCACCGGCGCCCGCACGCTGGTCGACCTGGGGTGCGGGATCGGCGCCGACCTCGCGGCGTTCGCCCGCGCGGGACTGTCGGTCCACGGCGTGGAGCGCGATCCGCTCCGGGCCGCGATGGCGCGGGCGAACCTCGCTGCCCTGCGGCTCGACGGCACCGTCGGCGTCGCGGACCTGACGGCGGTCGACCTGACCCCGTACGACGCGGCGTTCGTCGATCCGGCACGGCGGGACGGGCGCGGTCGGACGTTCGACCTCGACGCGTTCAGCCCTCCGTGGTCGTTCGTGGTGGGGGTGCTCGCCGATCGCGGCCTGGCCAAGGTGCTCCCGGGCATCGCCCACGATCTGGTTCCCGACGGTGTCGAGGCGGAGTGGGTCAGCGACCGTGGGGACCTCGTCGAAGCCTGCCTCTGGGGACCCGCGTACGCCGGGGCGACGCGGCGGGCCACCGTCATCGGGACCCACGCCACGGCCACGCTGACCGACGCGGACGCGCCCACCGAGGTCCACGTCGCCGCCCCGGGTGACTGGCTCTACGAGCCCGACGACGCGGTGATCCGCGCAGGTCTCGTGACCGCGGTCGCTGTCCTCACCGACGGCTGGCTCGTGGATCCGCACATCGCCTACGTCTCGAGCGCCACGCACGTGGCGACGCCGTACGCCCGGGCCTTCCGTGTCCTGGAGGAGCTCCCGTACCGGGAGAAGCAGCTGCGGGCGGCGTTGCGCGAGCGCGACGTCGGCACGCTGACCGTCAAGAAGCGGGGCGTCTCGGTGGTCCCTGAGGTGCTGGTCAGACGGTTGCGGCTGGCCGGCTCGGAGACCGCCACCGTCGTCCTCACCCGCGTGGCGGGAGAGGGCCGGGCCTACCTCGTCGAGCCGGTCCTCCGCACAGACGCACCGGTGGCGGGACCCTGAGGTCCCGCCACCGGCGTTCGTGCTTCAGTGCCGCTCAGCGGCTCCTGCTCAGCGACCCAGGTGACCCAGGATCTTGCAGGCGAGCCACTTGAGCCACTTGATGGGCTCGCGCAGCGGGTTGGGCATCGGACCGCACTTGTCGGCCGGCGGCTGCGTGACCTTGGTGACGGTCACGGTGACAGTGCCGGTCGCCTCCGCCTGGCCGTCGGAGACGGTGTAGGTGAAGGTGTCGGTGCCGGAGAATCCGGCCCTCGGGGTGTAGGTGACGTTGGCGCCCGTACCCGTCACGGTGCCGTTGGCCGGCGTGCCGTAGGTGTAGGTCAGGGTGTCGCCGTCGGCGTCCGCACCGCGCAGCGCGATGTTGACGGCCCTGTCCTGGTTGGTCGTCGCCGTCACGTTGCCCGCGGTGGGCGGCGTGTTCGGCGGGATGACGACCTCGTTGACCGTCACGGTGACCGTGCCGGTGGCCTCCTCCTCGCCGTCGGAGACGGTGTAGGTGAAGGTGTCGGTGCCGAAGAAGCCGGCGTTCGGGGTGTAGGTGACGTCGGCGCCCGTACCCGTCACGGTGCCGTTGGCCGGCGTCCCGTAGGTGTAGGTCAGGGTGTCGCCCTCGTCGGCATCAGCGCCCTCGAGCGTGATGTCGACCGCCTCGTCCTGGTTGGTCTCCGCCGTCACGTCGCCCGCTGTGGGCGGCGTGTTGTCCGGCGGGTCGATGACCTCGGTGACCGTCACGGTGACCGTTCCGGTCGCGGTGCCGCCGTTGCCGTCGTCCACGGTGTAGGTGAAGGTGTCGGTGCCGAAGAAGCCCTCGTTGGGCGTGTAGGTGACGTCGGCGCCCTCACCGGTCACGGTGCCGTTGGCCGGCGTCCCGTAGGTGTAGGTCAGGGTGTCGCCCTCGTCGGCATCAGCGCCCTCGAGCGTGATGTCGACCGCCGAGCCCTCCCTGGTCTCCGCCGTCACGTTGCCCGCGGTCGGCGGGACGTTCGTCGGCGGGTCGGCAGTGACGGACACGGTGATCGTCGCGGTGTCGGTGCCGCCGTTGCCGTCGTCCACCGTGAAGGTGAACGTGTCGTCGCCGGCGAAGCCCTCGTCCGACGTGTAGGTGACGTTCGGGCCCTCGCCGGACACCGTGCCGTTCTCGGGCTGGGTGTAGGTGTAGGTCAGCTCGTCGTCGTCGGGGTCAGAAGCCGACAGGGTGATGTCCACCGGGTCGCCACTCTGGACCGCCGCCGTGCCGTCGTTCGCCGTCGGCGCCTGGTTGGGCGGCTCGCCGACGTTGACGGTGACCGTCCCGGTAGCCGTCGCCTCACCGTCGGAGACGGTGTAGGTGAAGGTGTCGGTGCCGGAGAAGCCCTCGTCGGGCGTGTAGGTGACGTCGGCGCCCTCACCGGTCACGGTGCCGTTGGCCGGCTCTCCGTAGGTGTAGGTCAGCTCGTCGCCCTCGTCGGCATCGGCACCCGCGAGCGTGATGTCGACCGGCGCACCGAAGTCCGTGGAGGCCGTCACGTTGCCCGCGGTGGGCGGCGTGTTCGGCGGCGGATCCGCCTCGATCCCGAACGAGCCGAAGGTGTCGTCGCTGGCAGCGGGCAAGGTGCACGCCATCGTGACGGCGCCCTCGCCGCCCACCAGCTCACCGGCGGCGTTGCGCAGCGATGCGATGACGTTGAACGCCCGCGGCATGTGGATGGTGCCCGTGGTCGGCAGCTCGAGGCCGGGGTACTCCGCCGTCGTGGGGACCGGGATCGCGGGCACGTCGCCCTCGGTCGGGATCTGCCACGGCGGGGTCGACGTCGCCGGGACGGGTGACCACGGCGCGGCGAGGTTGGCGATCGGGTACACGAACGGGTCGGTGATCCCCGGAACCGTGATGTTGATGCTCGCGTCGTTGGAGAAGCCGCTGGCCGATCGCGCACCGAGCAGGCCGTACGTCGCCGAGCGCAGCGGCTCAGGCAGCGTCAACGTGATCTGGGTCTTGCGAGCCGGGATCGTGTCGCCGGGTGCGACAACATCCGGGATCACCACCCTGGCGTTGACACCCACGGAGAAGTCACCGAGCGCGAGCCCTGCCGCGACGACGTTGCACGTGTAGGTGAAGTCCTTGTTGAGCTCGACGTCGTCCGCACTGGCCGGCGCCGCCCCGAGAGCCGTCGCGCTCACGGCGATGCCGGCGACCAAGGCCCCGGATGCTGCGAGCGACAACGGCCTTCGGGCCGTTGGATTTCTGAAAATGGACAAGATGATCCCCTCCAGATCGACGGTCCGCCCTTGTAAGCGTCCGTTTGTCCGATACCCAGTAACTGAGTGTTACGGTTCAGTAACCTACGCAGGTGTAACCACAAGTTGCAATAGGTGGGACGCAAGAAATGTGTTCTTGCCCACATCGAGGGGAGGGCCGGGCCCGTTCAGGCGACGATCTGCGTGACCGGCATCGAGGAGTCCGCGGCCAGGTCGAGCGAGCTCGGCGCGGCGCCCTTGGCGACCAGGGCCGAGCCGAGCGCCGCCACCATCGCGCCGTTGTCGGTGCAGAGCACCGGCGGCGGGATCCGTACGTCGATCCCGGCCGCCTCGGCGCGCTCCAGCACGTAGTGGCGCAGGCGGCCGTTGGCCGCGACACCCCCGCCGAGGACCAGGTGCTCGGCCCCGTGATCGACGCACGCGCGGACCGTCTTGGCAGAGAGGACGTCGCACACCGCGTCCTGGAAGGAGGCCGCGACGTCGGGGACCGAGATCGACCGGCCCATGCGCTCCTCGTGCCCGACGTGCCGCGCGACCGCGCTCTTGAGGCCCGAGAACGAGAAGTCATAGCGGTGCTTGTCCATGTCGCGTCCACCGGTCAGGCCGCGAGGGAACGCGATCGCCGTGGGGTCGCCGTCGCGGGCGGCGCGGTCGATCTCCGGACCACCGGGATACGGAAGGCCCAGCAGACGGGCGACCTTGTCGAAGGCCTCCCCCGCGGCGTCGTCGATCGTCTCGCCGAGCATCCGGACCGAGCTGGTCACGTCGTCGACGAGCAGGAGGTTGGTGTGGCCGCCGGAGACGAGCAGGGCGGCGGTCGGCTCCGGGAGCTCACCGTGCTTGAGCCGATCGACGCAGACGTGGGCGACCAGGTGGTTGATGCCGTACAGCGGCTTGTCGTAGGCGATCGCGAGCGCCTTCGCGGCGGCGATCCCGACGAGGAGCGCGCCGGTCAGTCCGGGCCCGCTGGTGACGGCGATCGCGTCGACGTCGGCGACGGAGACGCCCGCGTCGGCCTGGGCCTTCTCGAGCATCGGGACGAACGCCTCGAGGTGCGCGCGGCTCGCGACCTCCGGGACCACTCCACCAAAGCGGACGTGCTCCTCGACGCTGGAGGCGACGGCGTTGGCGAGAAGCTCGGTCCCGCGGACGATGCCGACCCCGGTCTCGTCGCAGGACGACTCGATCCCCAGGACGAGAGGGCCGTCGGCGTGGGTGGTCGCAGTGCTCACGTCCCCATGGTGCCAGGGTGGGGTCATGGACCGTACGGACACTCCATCCACCGTCGACGAGCGCACCACAGCGCTCACCCTCCTCCGCTACGTCAGGGAGACCGCCCTCGCGAAGGCCGAGGGCCTCCCCGAGGACCTCGCGCACGCCACACCGCTGGCTACCTCGCCGCTGATGTCGATCGCCAACGTGATCAACCACCTGCGCTGGAACGAGCACTACTGGGTCGAGGTGGTCGTCGCGGGCGGCGAGGACCGTGCCCCCTGGTCGGACGAGCACCCCGACGGCGAGTTCGAGATCGCCGCACAGATGACGCTGGACGACATCCTCACCGGCTACCGCCAGCAGATCGCCGCCTGCGACGCGATCCTCGCCGAGCGCGACCTGGACGACCTGACGGCGAAGCCGCGGCGCGACTTCCAGCCGAACGTACGCTGGGTCGTCGCGCACCTCGTCGAGGAGACCGCGCGCCACAACGGGCATCTCGACATCTTGCGGGAGCTCGCCGACGGAGAGGTGGGTGACTGAATGCGGATGCGTCCGCTGGGCCGAAGCGGCCTGATGGTGTCAGTGGTCGGGATCGGGTGCAACGCGTTCGGGTCGCGCGTCGACGAAGCCGGTACGAAGGAGGTCGTGCACGCGGCCGTCGACGCCGGCGTCACGCTCTTCGACACCGCCGACACCTACGGGACCGGCGCGAGCGAGGTCCTGCTCGGACGGGCGTTGGGTGCTCGGCGTGGGGACGTCGTCCTCGCCACCAAAGGCGGCATGGACATGGGCGGCGCCAACGGTCCCGACTGGGGCGCCCGCGCGTCGCGCCGCTATCTGCGCCGTGCGCTCGAGGCGAGCCTCACCCGCCTCGGGACCGACTACGTCGACCTCTACCAGCTCCACACGCCCGACCGCGTCACGCCGGTCGAGGAGACGCTGAGCGTCATGGACGACTTCGTGCGGGAGGGCAAGGTCCGCTACGCCGGGTGCTCGAACTTCACGGCGTGGGAGCTGGTGGACGCCGACTGGACCGCGCGCACGGCGGGGACCACGGCCTTCGTGTCGGCCCAGAACGAGTACTCGCTGTACAACCGCGCGGCCGAGGCCGAGCTGGTCCCGGCGTGCGAGGCGCTCGACGTCGGCCTGCTGCCGTACTTCCCCCTCGCGTACGGTCTTCTGACCGGCAAGTACGCCCGCGGCCAGGCCGCTCCCGAAGGCTCGCGTCTCGCGGCCGACAACCAGGCCGCACGCCTGGCTAACGCCGACTGGGACCGCGTCGAGGCACTCGAGGCGTACGCCCGCGACCGTGGCCGGAGCATGCTGGAGGTCGCGATCGGAGGACTCGCGGCCCAGCCCGCCGTCGCGAGCGTCATCGCCGGCGTCACGCGGGTCGAGCAGGTCCACGCCAACGTCGCCGCCGCGGAGTGGGAGCCGACCGACGACGACCTCGAGGCGCTGGACGCGACCCGGCGCCCGCCGAGCGCTGGTCCTATACGTCGTTCGCGCCTCGGCCGGAGGCGCGACGTCGGTAGCGTGACCACCATGGCGGCAGAGACGGCGGACGTACGCTCACGCTTCCCCGTGGACGACGACGCGCTCAGCGCTCTGCACGCGCGCGCGTTCGGCACCCGAGGATCCACGACCTCGTCCTGGAGCCGGCGGCTGGCGCGTCACAGCATCGCCTGGGTCGGCGCCTTCGACGGCCCCCGCCTCGTGGGTTTCGTGCACGCGGTGGGGGACGGGGGCGCGCATGCCTTCCTTCTCGACACCGTCGTGGATCCCTCGTGGCAGCGGCGCGGGATCGGCCTCGCGATCGTCGACCGGATCCAGGACGACGTCGCCGCGGCGGGAGTCACCTGGCTGCACGTCGACTTCGAGCCGCACCTCGCCGGCTTCTACGCCGCGTGCGGCTTTCGCGACACGTCCGCGGGCCTGATGCGACTCGGTCAGCCAGCGGCCTTCTGAGCCTTCTCGGCCTTCCGTGCCGCGCGAGCCGCACGCTCCTCGGCATCGAGGCGCGCCGCCTCCTCGAGCGTGGGCGCGGAACCCCCGAGCCGCGCCGGCGCCCACCACTGACCCTCGAGGGGCTCGGGGTAGGCCGCGATCGCCTCGTCGAGGAGCCTCTCGAGGGACTCTTTGAGGGCCTTCGTCTCGGCAACGGGATCTGCACCGGTGGGGTGCTGGGGCTCGCCGACGTTGATGACGATCGGCAGGCCCCACGGGAGCGAGGGCTTGTGGCCCTTGGTCGTGATGCGCTGCGTCCCGAAGAGCACCATCGGGATCAGCGGCACGCCCGCCTGCGCGGCGATGCGCGCAGCGCCGGACTTGACCTCCTTGATCTCGAACGACTGGCTGATGGTGGCCTCGGGGAAGATCCCGACGAGCTCACCACGACGGCAGTAGTCGACGGCCGCCTCCAGGGACTCCGCACCCGACGAGCGGTCGACCGGGATGTGGTGCATCGATCGGAGGACCGGGCCACCGACCGGGTGGTCGAAGGCCTCCTTCTTGGCCATGAAGCGCACCAGCCGGCCGCGACGCGCGGCGGGGAAGCCGTCGAGCACGAAGTCGGCGTACCCGACGTGGTTGGACGCGATGACGGCCCCGCCCTCGCGGGGGATGTTCTCGGTGCCCAGCATCTGGATCTTCCAGCCGCGCAGCTTGAAGAGGGTCTTGGCCGTCGCCACGACGGGCGGGTACGTGATGTCGCGCATCCCGCAACCCTACCGACCTACGGTCGCGTAGGTTAGTGGTGGCTCGGATGCGGCGCCTCGTCCCGGATCAGCTGCGCCACCAGCTCCGGCTCCTCGAGGCCGGGCAGGTGCGCCACCGCCGGCAGGACACGACCCGGGCCCTGGCCGATGCGACGAGCGGTCTCCTCGTAGAACGGGAGGTCGCACGGCAGGTCGTGCTCACCCCACGTGGTCAGCACCGGCACGGTCAGCTCGCTGAGCCGCGTCCAGGCGTCGAGCCCCGCGTCTCCCGCCGACTCGGGAGCGGCGACGTCGAGGATGGTTCGATTCATGGCCTCGAACAGCGTCCGAGGTGGGCCGCCGACCCTCCCCTCGGCCGTCCCCGGGCCGTCGAGCCACAGGTGCGTGAGCGCACGGATCCGAGCGTCGACACTCAGGGACGGATCATCAGCGCGGTCGATGAGGGGGCCTGAGGCTGGATCTGGTTGCCAGTCGAACGGAGTGTCCTCGTCGGTCATGCCCGACACGCCGGCGCCGACGAGCAAGACCCCTGTGACGCGATCCGGGTGCAGCAGGGCCGCGTCGAGCGCGACGGCCCCGCCCATGGAGTTGCCGACGAGGAAGACCTGCTCGAGCGCCAGGTCGTCGAGGACCTCGATCAGGTCCGCCACGTGCGTGAAGGTCGAGGTCGGATCGGCGGCGGGACTCGCCCCGTAGCCCCGTCTGTCGTAAGCGACGACATCGAGACCGTCGTCGACGAGCGCGTCCGCCACCGCTGCCCACGATCGACTGTCCGCCACACCGGCATGCAGGAGCACGACGGCGGGGCCCTCCGCCGGCCAACGGGTCACGGCCAGTCGTCCACCGTCTGCGGTCGAGAGCACGTGCTGCTGCCTATCCATGACGCCCGAACGTACCGGAGGAGGGGCGCCTCAGCGATCCCTCAGCGACCCTCGGCGTAGGCGTCGATCTCCACCTCGACGAGATGGTCGGGATGCATCAGCCGGTTGACCTCGAGCATCGTCGACACCGGCGGCGTGGAGCCGAAGAGCTCCCGGTGGGCGCGGCCCACCTCGTCGGCATCGGTGATGTCGATGACGTACATGCGGGTCCGCACCACGTGCTGGGCGTCGAGCCCGCACTTGCGCAGCGAGTCCATCGCGATCCCGAACGCCACCATGGTCTGCACGTACGGGTCGTTGACCCCGATCACGGTCCCGTTGACGGTCGCCGTGGTGCCGGCGATCGCGACGTGCGGTCCGTACGAGACCGCGCGCACGTATCCGTACCGTTCCTCCCACGGTGTTCCCGACGGCAGCCGGTACATCAGCCATCCCTTCGGGGCACCACGCGGCGTTCCATGACGACGGCGTCCGCGCCCGAGCGGTAGTAGTTCGGCCTCGTCGCGATCGCGGCGAAGCCCCCTGCCTCGTACAGCCCGGTCGCCGCGACGTTGTCGGATGCCACCTCGAGCAGCACCCGCTCCACGCCTCGTCGCTCGGACTCCCCCAGCAGCGCCGCCAGAAGCCGGCGCCCTACCCCCGTCCTGCGCCGCCCGGGCAGCACCGCGATCCGGACCACGTCCGCGGTGTCCCCGGCGACGACCAGGCTGCCGTAGCCGATCACGGCGCCGGCTTCCTCGGCCACGACCACGTGCCGGCTCGCGCCGTCGAGCTCGTCGGCGACCTGCTCCTTCGACCACGCCTCACGACCGAACGCAGCGTCCTCCAGCGAGGTCAACGCGTCCAGGTCGCCTGGCATCCCAGGGCGGATCACGCCGACGCGCGCTTGCGCTGGACCGCCGGAGCGGCATCGGGACGCCGCAGGTAGAGCGGCTCGGTGCCCACCTCGACCGCCGTCCCCGCTGCCACCATGCCGGCGAGCACCCCGGCATCGGGGTCGGCGGGTCCGTCGACGCGAGCGAGGACCTCGGCGTACAGGTCCGCTCCTCGTCCGAGCACCGGCATCGTCGACGGCAGGCGTGCCGCGAGGTCGGCGGGCCGCATCACGTCGGCATCACCGACGCGCTCACCGCGCGGCGTGTACTCCGCCCAGTAGACCTCCTTGCGACGGGCGTCAGTGGCGACGACGAACGCGTCCTCGACCGCACCTGCGGCGACCGCCTCGGCGGCGATGACGTCGAGCGAACAGACACCGTGCAGCCGCGCGTGCAGCGACACCGCCAACGTCCGCGCCGTCACCACACCGACCCGCAGGCCGGTGAACGGCCCGGGCCCGACGCCGACGGCGACATCGGTCACGTCGCGGCGGTCGACGCCCGCCCGAGCGAGGACGGCGGCGATCGCCGGCGCCAGCATCTCGCCGTGACTCATCGCGCCGGGGCGCGAGTCGGAGGCGAGCACAGTGGTCCCGTCGTGGAGGGCGACCGAGGTCGCCGGTGCGGCGGTGTCGAGGGCGAGGATCAGCATCGGGGCACAGGTTACGCCAGGCGTGGTGACGCTCACAGTGGTCTCGGCTCTTCGAGACCGCGGGCCTGCGCCGAGTGCGCGACCGCGCCGGGACCGAGCAGCGTCGACCGCAGCGGGACCCTCGCCCACCGCACCCCGTGCGGCTTGACCGTGACGAGGCGTACGTCGTGGTCGTCGACGTCCGCACGCTCGGGCGCCTCGGCGCCCAGCGGGTCGAGGACCGTCGCCGCGCGCCGCTCCAGCCGTACCTCGAGCCAGGAGTCGCTGAGGTCCTCGGCCATCCCTGCGCCCCACTCGACGACGGTCACCGAGTCCTCCGTGGCGGTGTCGAGGTCGAGGTCGTCGAGCTCGAGCGCACCGCCGAGCCGATAGGCGTCGACGTGGACGAGCGGTGGGCCCCCGGCCAGGTTCGGATGCGTACGGGCGAGGACGAAGGTCGGTGACGTGACCGGACCGCGCACGCCGAGGCCCTCCCCGATCCCCTGGGTGAGCGTGGTCTTGCCCGCACCGAGACCGCCGGACATCACCACGACGTCACCCGCCTGCAGCAACGAGGCGAGCCGGACTCCGAAGGCGTGCGCGTCCTCGGCGGTGGGGAGCTCGCGCGCGAGCCACAGCGTCTTGCCGAACTCGATCGTCGTGCCGTGCTGCCGGACCGGGAAGTAGCGTCGGCGCGTCCAGAACGTGACGTTCTCCGGGAGCTCCTCGCGCACGTCGAGCCAGACGCCGTCCAGACCGCGCTCCTCGGCGGTGTCCTCGGCGACGCCGACCATCGCCGAGGCGACGCCGCGGTCCTGGTGGTCCGGGTCGACCGACACACGACGGAAGCCGAGCAGGCCCGGCCGCGACGTGTCGTAGAGCATGGCGCCGATCGGCTTGCCCCGGCGCTCGACGAGCAGTCCGCCACCCTCGGCGAGGGCCTCACGGACCGACTCCACGCTCTCGGTCAACGCGGTCGACGGCGGGTCGAGCACGGGCCGGGCGCCGAACGAACGACGGATCACCGCGAGCACGTCGGCAGCACGCTCCGGCGGGGCGTCGAAGACGTTCAGGGCGTGGAAGTTGGGCAGCGTGGAGCCGGTCATGCGGGCCAGCCCTCCCCGCTCCGTACGGCCGGCTCGGCCGATCCCCACAGCCCTTCGATGGCAGCGGTGACCTCCTCGTGGCGCTCGAGCATCATCATGTGGCCGGCACCCTCGTACGCGATGAGCTCGGACCCGTCGATCATCTCTGCCAGCCGGCGCGAGTGGCGGAACGGCGTCAGCCGGTCCTTGGTCCCGCCCATGACGAGCGTGCGTCGCCCCGGCAGCACGTCGAGGGCGTCGTACAGGTCCAGGTCGACGAAGTTGCCGGCGAAGTCCCACAGTGCCCGGTCCCGGGACCGGGCGATCATCTCGTCCGTCATGTCGGCGTACTTGGCAGACGACGTCGGTCCGATGGCGAAGGCGCGGGTGACGGGGTACGAGTCGAGGCGGCGGGCCGCCGCCACGAGCGGCCCGAGGCGCGGGAGCCACGGGTGCAGGAGGGCCAGCGGGTCCTTGGGACGGACCAGGTCGCCGGCGCTGGTGCCCATGAGGACGACACCGACGACGCGGTCCCGGACGACGTCGCCGTACTGGGCGGCGAACGACATCACGGTCATCGCGCCCATCGAGTGACCCACGAGGATCAGGGGACCCTCCGGCGCGACGGCGTCGATCACGGACTTGAGGTCGTCGCCGAGCTGGTCGAGCGTGCAGCTCTCCGGCGACCCGTCTCCTGAGCTGCCGTGCTCACGCTGGTCCCAGAGCACCATCCGCGCCTGCCCGCGCAGCGCGGCGCGCTGGTAGTGCCAGCAGTCCAGGTCGAGGACCCAGCCGTGGCAGAAGACGATGGTGGGCCGGTCGCCCGCCTCCAGGTCGTCGGGCTCCTCTACCTCGACGTGGAGAGGGACGCCGTCGGTCGCGGGCACGGTCACCGCCGGGACGTGCAGCGTCCCGAACTCCATCGCGTCACCTCGGCGGGAGCGACGACGCACCCGCTGGCGGTCGGTCGCGACGCGGGCGGCAGCAGCCGTGGCACCGGCCGCCGCGACCGTCCCTGCGGCCACCGCCGCGTACGCCCCCACCTTGCGCCAGTCCATGCGTTGCTCCTCCTCTGTGGCAGCGACGACCGACTCCGAGCGGCGTCGCGGCACGTCAGTGTGCCGGTCGCGGGGAGCCTGCGTAGCGCCGGACGATCCTGCCTCCAAGCCTAGTGACGACCTCGTAGCCGATCGTGCCCGCCGCCACCGCCCAGTCCTCGGCGAGCGGCTCGCCCCGGTCTCCGGGGCCGAACAGGACGACCTCGTCACCGCGCTGCGCCTCGAGGTCGCCGAGGTCGAGCACGATCTGGTCCATGCAGACCCGGCCGGCGATCCTCACGCGGTGGCCGCCGACCCAGGCCGCCGCCTTGCTGGACGCGGCCCGCAGGATGCCGTCGCCGTAGCCCAGCGGGACGAGACCGAGCGTCGTCTCGCGCTTCGTGACGAAGGTGTGCCCGTACGACACGCCGGTGCCTGGCGGCACCCGGCGGACCAGGGAGAGCGCGGTCCGCAGCGTCATGACGGGCGTCAGACCCAGGTCGGCAGGCGCTCCGATCGCCGGGCCAGGGCTCAGTCCGTACGAGGCGATGCCGACGCGCACCAGGTCGTGGTGGGTGCTCGGCCGTGTCAGCGTCGCCGCGGAGTTCGCGAGATGGCGCAGCTGCGGCTCCACTCCGAGCGACGCCAGCTCGGCGACCGCGGCGGCGAACGCATGCTCCTGGGCACCGTTGACCGGGCTCGCCGGCTCGTCGGCGCAGGCCAGGTGCGAGAAGATCCCGACGATCTCGAGCCGTCCCGAGCGTTGGGCGTCGCGGGCCGCCTCGAACAGCGCGGTCAGCTCCTCGCCGCGTACGCCACCCCTGGCCATGCCGGTGTCGACCTTGAGGTGCACACGGGGTCGCTCCGTGGCGCCCGCCTCGAGGACGGCATCGAGCTGGGAGACCGATCCGGCGGCGACATCGACCCGGGCGTCGATCGCCGGAGCGAGGTCCGCCCCCGCCGGCGAGAGCCAGGCCAGCACGGGTCCGGTGTCACCGCCTCGCCGCAGGACCAACGCCTCCTCGACCGTGGCGACGCCGAGCCACTCCGCACCGGCTTCGCGAGCCGCGCCCGCGATCTCGACCGCGCCGTGCCCGTACGCATCCGCCTTGACCACCGCCATCTGGAGGGCGTCAGGCGCCGCCGTACGGAGGACCGCGAGGTTGCCCCGGTAGGCGTCGAGGTCGACGACCGCCTCCGCCGGGGCGGTCACCGGTCCCTCCAGTCGCGTACCTGCGACTCGTCGAGGAGGCCGTTGCGCCACGCCGTGATCACCGCGGGAACGGCGTCGGCGACCTGCCCGGCGGTCACCGGGCCGCCGGCCGACGCAGTGACCGCCGCGACACCGTGCACGAAGGCCGCGAGCGAGCCCGCGTCTCGGGGGTGCGCCCCCGCGGCGAGGAACGACCCGGCAAGGCCGGCGAGGACGTCGCCGGCACCGGCGGTGGCCAGCCACGGCGTCCCGGTGAGGTTCACCCGCGTGGGTGAGCCCGGGTAGGCGACGAGGGTGCGTGCGCCCTTGAGCAGCACGGTCGCGCCCCAGCGCTCCGCCGCGCGGGTCGCGTGTCCGAGCGGGTCGGCCTCGACCGCCGACCGCTCGACGTCGAGCATCCGTGCGAGCTCACCGGCGTGCGGGGTCAGGAGGGCCGGGACGGCGAGGCGGTCGGGGAGGTGCTGGAGCGCGTCCGCGTCGACCACGACCGGGACCTCGTCCTCGAGCGCCATCCGCAGCCGCTCGGACGCGTCGTCACCTCCGCCCGAGCCGACGACCCACGCCTGGACGCGGCCGCGCTCGGCCGCGTCGGTGTGGGCGACGACCTCCGGGCACCGGTCGACCACCCGGGCGGCCAGCGCCGGCTCGCCGACGAACCGCACCATCCCCGCGACACCGGCCAGCGCGCCGCGGACGCACAGCTGCGCGGCGCCGGCGTACGCCGACGACCCGGCAGCGACACCGACGACGCCGCGCGCGTACTTCTGCGTCGGCGAGGTCCGCCGCTGGTCCAGGGTCGGGGCGAGGACGGCCATCAGCAGCCGGTTGTCGGAGGCCTCCAGCGCCTCGACGGACGGCGCCGGGAGGTAGGGGCCGAGGCCGATGTCGACCAGCCGGGGCAGCGCTCCGTGCACGGCCCAGCGCGCCGCGGGGTCCACCAGCAGCGCGTTCTTGTAGGTCCCGAAGGTGCACGTCGCGTCGGCGGCGAGGAACGACTCCGGCACGGTGGCGCCGTCCACGTCGACACCGCTCGGCACGTCGACCGCGATGACGAACGGCCGCTCGGCCTCCAGGATCGCCCGCCAGCCGTCGACGGGCGGCCGGAGCCCCGGCGAGCCGCCGATCCCGACGACACCGTCGACGACCACCGTGAAGCCCGTCGGCGAGTCGACCAGGCGACACCCCGCAGCCTGCGCGGCACGTGCCCCGTCGACGTGCACCCGGGCCGGGTCGGCGAACGCGACCGCGACGATGCGCTCACCCGCCAGCTCGGCGGCGGCGTACAACGCGTCTCCGCCGTTGTCTCCGGTGCCGACCAGGAAGACGACGGGTCTCGGTCCGGGAGCGACCTCCCGGACGTACGCCGCGAGGCCGGCCGCCGCCCAGCGCATGAGCGAGCCCGGTGGGACTCGCGCCATGAGGGCGGCCTCGGCGGCGCGGACGTCGGCGACGGTGTGTGCGTGCAGCATGTCAACCCTCTCCCACGACGAACGCGGTGGCGACCGGCCCGTCGTGGGCGATCGACAGGTGCCACCGAACCACACCGAGCTCCGCGGCGCGAGCGCCGGCAGCGCCGGTCACCGTCAGCGTCGGTCGTCCGGACGCGGAACGCCCGACCTCGGCGTCGTGCCAGGAGAGCCCGCTTGGCGAGCCCAGCGCCTTGGCCAGCGCCTCCTTGGCGGCGAAGCGCCCCGCGAGCACCACCGGCGCACCGGTCCGCTCGCCGGGTGCGAAGAGCCGCTCACGCAGCGCCGGAGTCTGCTCCAGCGCGGCGACGAATCGCTCGACGTCGACCACGTCGACGCCGATCCCGACGATCACTCGACCGTGACGGACTTCGCCAGGTTGCGCGGCTGGTCGACGTCGTGGCCGAGCAGCGTGGCGAGCTCGGCGGCGAAGATCTGCAGCGGGACGACGGCCAGCACCGGCTGCAGCAGCGTCGGCGCCTTCGGGAGCCGGATGAGGACGTCGGCGTACGGGTCGACCGACGTGTCGCCGTCCTCGACCAGCACCACCGTCCGCGCACCGCGCGCCCGGATCTCCTGGATGTTGCTGATGACCTTGTCGTGGAGCTGGTCGCGGCCCTTGGGCGGCACCACGACGAAGACCGGCAGCCCTGGCTCGATCACGGCGATCGGGCCGTGCTTGAGCTCGCCTGCCGCGAAGCCCTCGGCGTGGAGGTACGCGAGCTCCTTGAGCTTGAGGGCGCCCTCGAGCGCGACCGGGTAGCCCACGTGGCGCCCCAGGAACAGGAACGTGCGCTGGCCGGCGAGCTCGCGGGCGAGGTCGCGGACCACGTCGGCCCGCTCGAGGACGGCCTCGATCCCGGCGGGGAGCTTCTCCAGCTCCGCGACCGTCGAGGCGATCTCGTCGCCGAACTTGGTGCCGCGGACCTGCGCGAGATAGAGGCCGAGGACGTAGCAGGCGATCAGCTGGGTGAGGAAGCCCTTGGTGGAGGCCACCGCGATCTCGGGGCCGGCATGGGTGTAGATGACGGCGTCGGACTCGCGCGGGATGGTCGACCCGTTGGTGTTGCAGATGGCGAGGACCTTCGAGCCCTGCTGCCGTGCGTGCCGGATCGCCTGGAGGGTGTCGGCGGTCTCGCCCGACTGGCTGATCGCGATCACGAGGGTCGACTGGCCGACGATCGGGTCGCGGTAGCGGAACTCCGATGCGAGCTCGACCTCGCACGGGATCCGCGTCCAGTGCTCGATCGCGTACTTGGCAACCATCCCGGCGTACGACGCCGTCCCGCACCCGATGATCAGGATCCGGTCGACGTGACGGAGCTCGTCGTCGGACAGGCGCATCTCGTCGAGGATCAGGCGCCCCTGGGAGTCGTGGCGACCGAGGAGGGTGTCGGCGACCGCCTTGGGCTGCTCGTCGATCTCCTTGAGCATGAACCAGTCGTAGCCGCCCTTCTCGGCGGCGGAGATGTCCCAGTCGACGTGGTACTCGGTGACCTTCGACGGGGCACCCTCGAAGTCGATGACGTCGATGCCCTCGCGGGTGATGGTCACGACCTGGTCCTGCCCGAGCTCGACGGCGTCTCGGGTGTAGTCGATGAACGCGGAGACGTCGGAGGCCAGGAAGTTCTCGCCGTCTCCTCGGCCGGCCACCAGCGGCGAGTTGCGGCGGGCTCCGACCACGCGGTCGGGGTCGGCGCCGTCGGCGACGACCAGGGTGAACGCGCCCTCGAGGCGCAGGCACACCCGGCGCACCGCCTCGGTGAGGTCGACGGCTCCCTTGAGCAGCTCGCGGTCGACCAGGTGGGTGACCGTCTCGGTGTCGGTCTCGGACTGCAGCTCGACGCCCTCCGCCTCGAGCTCGGCCCGCAGCTCCGCGAAGTTCTCGATGATGCCGTTGTGGACCACGGCGACCCGGTGGTCCTCGGAGACGTGCGGGTGCGCGTTGCGGTCGCTCGGCGGCCCGTGCGTGGCCCAACGGGTGTGCCCGATGCCGGTGGTCGACTCCGGCAACGGGTGCTCGGCGAGCTCCGCGTCCAGGTTGGCCAGCTTGCCGACCTTCTTCGCGGAGACGATCGAACCGTCCCTCACGAGCGCGACGCCGGTCGAGTCGTAGCCCCGGTACTCGAGACGGCGCAGACCCCCGAGGACGACGTCCAAGGCGGACCGTTCACCGACATAACCCACGATTCCACACATGAGCAACAGGGTACCGACCCCGCTGACGAGGTCGGCCGCCACAATGGGGTCCATGTCGCTCACGCAGCCGGGTTCCGGGGACACCTCGCCGTACGTCGAGCTCGAGCGCGGCGCGTGGGCCGCCCTCGCGGGCGAGGCGCCGCAGCCGCTGTCGCAGCGCGAGATCGACGAGGTCCGAGGCCTCGGGGATGAGCTGGATCTCGAGGAGGTCCGCAAGGTCTACGTGCCGCTGACGCAGCTGATCAGCATGCGCATCGGCTACGCGGGCGAGCTCTACCGGTCCACCGAGGCGTTCCTGCGCCGCCCGCAGCCGCAGCGCACGCCGTACGTGATCGGCATCGCGGGATCGGTCGCGGTCGGCAAGTCGACGACCGCCCGGCTGCTGCGCGAGCTGCTCGCCAAGAGCCCGGGCCACAGCAACGTGTCGCTCGTCACCACCGACGGGTTCCTGCTCCCCAACGCCGAGCTGGAGCGCCGCGGTCTGCTCGAGCGCAAGGGGTTCCCCGAGTCGTACGACCGCAAGGCCCTGCTGCGCTTCGTCATGGCCGTCAAGTCCGGGCGTGAGACGGTCGAGGCCCCGGTCTACTCGCACCTCTCGTACGACGTCACCGACGAGGTCGTCACGCTGAACCGGCCCGACGTGGTCCTCATCGAGGGCCTCAACGTCCTGCAGCCCGCGCGAGTCCGGGGCGACGGCCGACCGGGGCTCGCGATCAGCGACTTCTTCGACTTCTCGGTGTACGTCGACGCGGCCCGCAAGGACATCCGCCGGTGGTACATCGAGCGCTTCCTGCGCCTGCGCGAGACCGCGTTCCGCGACCCCGACTCGTACTTCGTGCGCTACGGCGCTCTGGACGCCGAGCAGGCGACCGCGCAGGCCTCGCTGCTGTGGGACTCGATCAACGGCCCGAACCTCAAGGAGAACATCGAGCCGACCCGCGGGCGCGCCACGCTGGTGCTGCGCAAGGACGCCGACCACTCCGTGCGATGGGTCCGTCTGCGCAAGCTCTGACCCGCACCTCGCGCTGTGATGGCACTCACCCCTAGGGTGTGCGCCATGGACTCCGCGCTCAGCACGGTCGGGCTTCCGATCGCCCTCGGCATCATCATGCTCGGTCTCGGCCTCTCGCTGACCCTCGACGACTTCCGGCGCGTCGGCCGGCACCCCCGTGCCGTCGTGGTCGCGCTGGCCTGCCAGCTCCTCCTGCTCCCCGCAGTGTGCTTCGGCCTCGTCCTGCTCTTCGACCTCCCTCCGCTGCTCGCGATCGGCATGATGCTCCTCGCCGCATCGCCGGGCGGCACCAGCGCCAACCTCTACAGCCACCTCTTCCGCGGAGACGTCGCGCTCAACGTGACGCTGACCGCGATCAACTCGATCATCGCGATCGTCTCGCTGCCTCTGATCACGAACCTCGCCATCGCCTACTTCGACACCGACAGCTCGGTCTCGCTGCAGTTCACCAAGGTCCTGGAGGTCTTCGCGATCGTTCTCCTCCCGGTCGCTCTCGGCATGGCGATCCGTTCGGCACGGCCCGCTTTCGCCGCGCGGATGGACAAGCCCGTCAGGATCGCCTCGGCCGTGATCCTCGGCGTCCTCGTGCTCGGGATCCTCATCGACCAGCGTGACAACGTCGTGGAGTACGCCGCGCAGGTCGGCGCCGTCGCCACCCTCTTCTGCGTGGTGAGCCTCGCGGTCGGCTACCTCGTCCCCCGGTGGGCGGGCGTGACCGAGCGCCAGGCCGTCGCGTCGTCGTTCGAGATCGGCGTCCACAACGCGACGCTGGCGATCTACGTCGCGGTCGAGATCCTCGACGAGACGGAGATCTCGATCCCGGGCGCGGTCTACGGCCTGATCATGTTCTTCATCGCGGCCGCCTGGGGACTCGTGCTCACGCGCTACCTGGTCCGTACCGACGAGCGCGTCCCCGCCGACGCCTGAGGGTCAGACGTCGCACCGGAACTCGCCGGTCATCGACGCCAGCCGGAAGCCCATCGCCTCGTTGACGGCGATCATGGGCGCGTTGTCGGCCGCGTTCCACGTGTGCAGGAGCTCACGCGGCGCCAGGTCGTCGGCCGCGGCGAGGAGGTTGCGCACCTTCATCGCGAGTCCGAGGCGGTGCCCGCGGTGCTCGGGCAGCACGAGGGTGTCCCACTGGTAGGCGTTCACCGGGTCCGAGCCCGGCACGACGATCTGGCTGTGCCCCGCCAGCACGCCGTCCGGGGCGACCGCCACGGTCGTCCACAGGACCCTCCCCTGGGCTGCGAGCTCGGCCTCCTCCTGGCGCACCCGCTCGGGCGGGAAGTCCTCCGCCTCCCACCCCATGTCACCCGCGGGCGCCTCGACCGCCATCACGCTGCGCATCGCCGCGTACGGGACCACGAGGTCGTCCGGCACGGGTCCGCGCCAGGTGCGCAGCTCGTACCCCGCGTGGTGACCGGCGGCCTTCTCGGCCAGCCGAGGGAGCTCGTCGCGGTCCGGAGGCAGGTCGAGGACGCGTTGCGCCTCGATGAGACCGAGCCGGAACCCGTGCGCACGAAGCAGCTCGGCGTCCGGGCCCTCGTCGTCGCCAGGCGGCCACTTCGCCGAGCACTCCAGCCGCCTGCGGCCGAGCAGCCGTACCCGGTCCTTGAGGTGCTCGATGAAGGGACCGACCGATCCGCGGTGCTCGGGGGCGGTCGCCAACGCCACCCACGCCGTCTCCAGGTTGTCGCGCAGCGGGACCTCCAGCTGGCAGGTCGCGACGACCTCACCGTCGTCGAGGCGGGCCCACAGGAACGCCCGTGCCGTCCACGGGTCGTCCGTCCGCGCCGCCACCGTCAGCTCCGGCAGCGTCCAGGCCGTGCCGTACGGCTGCGTCGCGGCGACGCGTACCTCGTGCTCGTGGAACGCGGCCAGCCCGGCGTCGTCGGCGGGGTCGAGCTCCTCGATCTGCATGCCGTCACGGTAGGTCGGGACAGCCCCAGGCCGCACCCGGGTTTCGCCCGAGCGTCCCGCCTCGTCCGCGATGTGTGCAGCTGGTCAAGGAATCCGGGCGAGATTCTTGGACGAACCGCACACACCGCGGACGGGACGGGGCCGCACGGGACGGGACCGGACGCGACGAGTCGGGGATGGGTCAGAGGGCGAGCGCGGAGCCGACGACGGTCGCCAGGCGCTGCGCGACGGTCTCGGCATGGCTGGCGGTGCTCGCCTCGACCATCACGCGTACGAGCGGCTCGGTGCCCGAGGGGCGCAGCAGGACTCGACCCGTCCCGCCCAGCTCGTCGGTAGCCTCGGCGACGGCCGCCGCCACGACGGGATCGGTGCCGGCACGGCCCTTGTCGACGCCGGAGACGTTGACGAGCACCTGCGGGAGCCGGTGCATCACCGCACCGAGGTCGGCGAGCGAGCGGCCCGTGCCGACCATCCGGCTGGACACCGCGAGAGCGGTGAGGACACCGTCGCCGGTGGTCGCGTGGTCGCTCATGATGACGTGCCCCGACTGCTCGCCGCCCAGGTTGAACCCCCGGCCGCGCATCGCCTCGAGCACGTAGCGGTCTCCCACGGCAGTCTGCACGACCGTCACGCCCGCGGCCTCCATCGCCTGGACGAAGCCGAGATTGGACATGACCGTCGCCACGACCGTGTCGTCGACGAGACGGCCGTCCTCCTTCAGCGCGAGCGCGAGGATGGCGAGGATCTGGTCACCGTCGACGAGCACACCGTCGGCCGACACCGCGAGGCATCGGTCGGCGTCTCCGTCGAAGGCGAACCCCGCGTCGGCGCCGGTCTCGAGCACCACTCGCTGCAGGTCCTCCGGGTGCGTGGACCCGCACCCGGCGTTGATGTTGAGACCGTCGGGCTCGGCGTGGATGGCGATGACCTCGGCCCCGAGCTCGCGGAACGCCGCCGGCCCCACCTCGCAGGCCGCGCCGTTCGCGCAGTCGAGCACGACGCGCATCCCGTCGAGGCGTCGGTCGACCGCGCCGACCAGGTGCCGCTCGTACGTGCGCAGAGCGGTCGGGCTGTCGCCGATCCGGCCCACCGCGGCTCCGGTCGGACGCTTCCAGGGCTGCTGGAGGGTGCGCTCGATCGCGTCCTCGATGGCGTCGTCGAGCTTGAGCCCGCCGCGGGCCAGGAACTTGATGCCGTTGTCGGGCATCGGGTTGTGGCTCGCGGAGATCATCACGCCCATGTCGGCGGCGAGCGCCGACGTCAGGTACGCCGTACCAGGTGTGGGGACGACACCGAGACGGTGCACGTCCACCCCCGCAGACGCGAGACCCGCGACCACCGCGGCCTCGAGAAACTCTCCCGAGGCGCGAGGATCGCGGGCCACGACTGCGGTCGGCCGTTGGTCGGCGAAAGCTCCGGCCTCCCCCAGCACGTGGGCTGCTGCCACGGCGAGGTCGACCGCGAGCTCTGCCGTGAGATCTTCGTTCGCGATCCCACGGACGCCGTCGGTTCCGAAGATCCGACCCACGGCTCGGCCGTCAGCGCTTGCTGTACTGAGGCGCCTTGCGGGCCTTCTTGAGGCCGGCCTTCTTGCGCTCCTTGGCGCGGGCGTCACGCGTGAGGAGCCCGTCCTTCTTGAGCGTCGCGCGGTTCGACTCCTCGTCGACGGCGTTCAGCGCACGGGCGACGCCGAGACGGAGGGCGCCGGCCTGGCCGGTCATGCCACCGCCGGAGACGCGGGCGACGACGTCGAAGCTCTCGCCGAGACCGGTTGCGGCGAAGGCCTCCTTGGCAATCTGCTGGTGCAGCTTGTTGGGGAGGTACTCCTCGAGCGACTTGCCGTTGACGGTCCACGAGCCGGTGCCGGGAACGATACGGACGCGAGCGACGGCCTCCTTGCGGCGACCGGTCGCCGCCGAGGGGGCGATGATCGACGAGCGGGCCGCCGACTCCGCGCTCGGGACGCTCTCCGAGGTGTACGAGACACCCTCGGTGTTGGCCGTGAACTCGTCGGTCGTTTCGACGGTCTCGGTGCTGGACTCAGCCACGTTGATCCTCACTGCTTCCTGGGCCTACTGGGCGATCTGGGTGATCTCGAAGGTCTGCGGCTGCTGAGCGGCGTGCGGGTGCTCGGGGCCGGCGTAGACCTTCAGCTTGCTCATGAGCGATCGGCCGAGGCGGTTCTTGGGCATCATGCCCCAGACGGCCTTCTCGACGGCCTTGCGCGCGTCCTTCTCGAGCAGGTCGCCGTAGGCGATCTGCTTGAGGCCACCCGGGTATCCGCTGTGGCGGTACGCGAGCTTGTCCTGGCGCTTGTTGCCGGAGAGGGCGACCTTCTCCGCGTTGACGATGATGACGAAGTCACCGTTGTCAATGTGGGGGGCGAACGTCGGCTTGTGCTTGCCGCGAAGCAGGGTCGCGGTCTGGACGGCGAGACGCCCAAGCACCACGTCAGATGCGTCGATGACGTGCCACTTGCGGTCGACGTCACCAGGCTTCGGGCTGTACGTGCGCACGCTAGATCTACCTTCGTATGGATGGGGTCTGACGATGCGCCGAGATGGACGCAGCAAGGCCGCGGCGGATCAAGGCACAACGACGTACAACGATAACGTGCCGGGGCGGGCTCGGTCAAAACGGGCTGCCCACGGGGTGCGTCGTACGCCTGACGCACCGATTTGATGATACCCCCGGCGGCCAAGGGAGCCGGAGGCGGTGGGCCTCGGCGTCCCGGACAGCGGACCCCCGGATTCACGTTCCACTGCAGGAGGCAATAAGTTGGAGTGGGTCCGAACACCCCAGGGGACCCCTGACTCGAGCGGCGCATCGACCCAGCGTGCGCACGCCACGGCACAAGGAGACCTCCTCGTGACAGACGCCACGCCTTCGGCTGACGGCCAGACCCTGACCGTCCGCGACGACCGGACGGGCAAGGACTACGTGCTCCCGATCGTCGACGGGACCATCCGCGCGAGCGACCTCGGCAAGATCCGGGTCAACGACGACGAGCCCGGCATCGCGTCGTACGACCCCGGGTTCACCAACACCGCCTCGACCCGCTCGGCCGTCACGTTCATCGACGGCGAGAAGGGCATCCTCGAGTACCGCGGCTACCCCATCGAGCAGCTCGCGGAGAAGTCGAACTTCCTCGAGGTCGCCTACCTGCTCATCCACGGCGACCTGCCCTCCAAGGAGCAGTACGACGCCTGGGTGCACGAGATCACCTTCCACACCTTCGTGCACGAGAACATCAAGTCGCTCATGCAGGGCTTCCGCTACGACGCCCACCCGATGGGCATGCTGCTGTCGGCGGTGGGCGGTCTCTCGACCTTCTACCCCGAGGCCCGCAACATCCAGGACCCCGAGGTCCGGCACCTGCAGATCGTCCGGATGATCGCCAAGATGCCGACGCTCGGCGCCTGGTCGTTCCGGCACGCGCAGGGCAAGCCCTACGTCTACCCCGACAACGACCTCTCGTACGCCGAGAACTTCCTCGCGATGCTCTTCAAGATGAGCGAGCCGAAGTACGAGGCGGACCCGCGGCTGGCCAAGGCGCTCGAGGTCCTCTTCATCCTGCACGCCGATCACGAGCAGAACGCCTCGACCAACGCGGTCCGGTCGGTCGGCTCCACCCAGGTCGACCCGTACTCCGCCGTCTCGGCCGGCATCGCGGCTCTCTACGGCCCGCTTCACGGCGGCGCCAACGAGGCGGTCCTGCGGATGCTCAAGCGGATCAAGACGAAGGACAACGTCCCGGCGTTCATCGAGGGCGTCAAGGCCGGCAACGAACGCCTGATGGGCTTCGGCCACCGCGTCTACAAGAACTACGACCCGCGCGCCACGATCATCAAGAAGGCGTGCGACGACGTCTTCGAGGTGACGGGCGTCAACCCCTACCTGGAGGTCGCGCAGGAGCTCGAGAAGATCGCGCTCGAGGACGAGTACTTCGTCAAGCGCAAGCTCTATCCCAACGTCGACTTCTACTCCGGCCTCATCTACGAGGCGCTGCAGTTCCCGCCGGAGATGTTCACGGTGATGTTCGCCATCCCGCGTACGGCCGGCTGGCTCGCGCAGTGGGTGGAGCTGGTGGACGACAAGGAGCAGAAGATCGCCCGGCCGAAGCAGATCTACACCGGCGAACGCGGGCTCACCTTCCCCTCGAGCACCGAGCGCTGGGGCTGAGCAGCACCCACGTCACCCGACGGGCCCGTCCACACCGTGGGCGGGCCCGTCGCCGTCTCCGGGCCCCCTACAGTGGCCGCAGCCGCCACGAGAGGAACACCCCGATGCCCGCTCCCGCCACGCCTCCGTTCACCAGCCGTCAGCTCCTGCTGCGGGAGCGCCCGAAGGGTTACCCCGACGAGAACACGTGGGAGACGGTGACGACGGAGGTCCCCGCGCCCGGCCCCGGAGAGATCGTCGTACGGGTCGACCACGTCTCGCTCGACCCGGCGATGCGCGGGTGGCTGAACGACGTCCGGTCGTACATCCCTCCGGTGGGCCTCGGCGAGGTCATGCGTGCCGGAGCGACCGGCACGGTCGTGGCTTCGAAGCACCCCGACTTCGAGGTGGGCGACGCGGTCATGGGGATGTTCGGCGTGACCGAGTACGCCCTCTCCGACGGCCGCGGCGTCACCACGATCGACCTGTCCGTCGCGGGAGCCCCGACGTGGCTCGGCGCACTAGGTCTGCCCGGGATGACCGCGTACTTCGGTCTCACCGACGTCGGCCGCCTCCAGCCGGGCGAGACGGTTCTCGTCTCGGGTGCCGCCGGGGCCGTGGGCAGCGTCGCGGGCCAGATCGCCAAGGCGATGGGCTGCACGGTGGTCGGCATCGCCGGTGGCCCCGACAAGTGCGCGTGGCTGACGTCGATCGGCTTCGACGCCGCCATCGACTACAAGGACGAGAACGTCCTCGAGCGTCTGCGGGAGGTGGCGCCCCAGGGAGTGGACGTCTTCTTCGACAACGTCGGCGGTGACATCCTGGACGCCGGCCTCGCCAACCTCCGCCGTCACGCGCGGGTGGTCCTCTGCGGCGCGATCTCGGCGTACAACGCGACGTCCCTGCCCGCCGGCCCACGCCGGTACCTGTCGCTGCTGGTCTTCCGGGCGTCCATGACCGGCTTCGTCGTCTTCGACTACGAGGACCGTTATCCGGAGGCGATCGACACGATCGCCTCCTGGATCTCCGACGGCTCGGTGGTCGCCCGCGAGACTGTGGTCGAGGGCGGTGTGGAGGCGTTCCACGAGACGTGGCTCGGACTCTTCGAGGGCTCCAACACGGGCAAGCTCGTCCTCGCGCTCACCGGGGACGGACGGGGTGTCACGGCCGTTTGACGCGATCGGTAGGTTGAGCAGGTGCGTTGGAGACTGGACCTGGCCTACGACGGTGGCGCTTACCGCGGCTGGGCCTCGCAACCCGGCCTTCCGTCGGTGCAGCAGACCATCGAGGACGCGCTGACGCTGGTGCTCCGGCTCGACCGGCCCGCGAGGCTGACCGTCGCCGGCCGTACGGACACCGGCGTCCACGCACGCGGTCAGGTCGCTCACGTCGACCTTCCCGACGAGCTCGAGATGGACGAGGCGCACCTGCTCCGCCGTCTCGACCGCGTGCTCCCCGACGACATCGTGGTGCGGGCCGCACGGGTCGCGCCCGACGGGTTCGACGCACGCTTCTCCGCGCTGCGCCGGCGCTACGTCTACCGGATCTGGGACGGCGTGACCGGCCCCGACCCGCTCCACCGCAACCACGTCGTCCACCACCACCGTCCGCTCGACGTGTCGCTGATGAACGACGCCGCGGTCGGCGTGCTGGGCGAGCAGGACTTCGCCGCGTTCTGCCGTCGGCGGGAGGGGGCGAGCACCATCCGCAGCCTCATGCAGCTCACCACCCGGCGCACCGACTCGTCGATCGTCGAGACGACGGTGGTCGCTGACGCCTTCTGCCACTCGATGGTCCGGTCGCTGATGGGCGCGCTCACGGCGGTCGGCGAAGGCCGCCACGAGCCGGCGTGGATGGTGCGGGTGCTCAAGGCACGGACCCGGGACTCGCGGGTGAAGGTGATGCCGTCGCTCGGGCTCACGCTCGAGGAGGTCGTCTACCCGGCGGAGTCCCGGCTCGCCGCCCGCGCACAGGAGACGCGTACCTTCCGAGGTCCGCTCGAGAGCCCCGAGGATGACTGAGCACTACTTCGACAGCGATCCGACCGGCCCCGAGGGTCGGCGCGACGTGACGGCGGAGATCTGGGGTCGCAGCCTCACGTTCACGACGGCCGCCGGCGTCTTCGCGCGAGGGGGTCTCGACAAGGCGACGGCGGTGCTGCTGAGCAGCTCGGAGCCGCCCCGTGAGGCGCGGACGGTGCTGGACCTCGGGTGCGGCTGGGGTCCGATCGCGGTCGCGGTCGCGGTCACGGTGCCGGCCGCCACGGTGCACGCGGTCGACACCAACGCTCGCGCGCGCGATCTCACCCGGTCCAACGCCGAGCGTGCCGGAGTCGGGTCGCGGGTCGTCGTGGCGGCGCCGGACGAGGTCCCTGCGTCCCTGGTCTTCGACGAGATCTGGTCGAACCCTCCGATCCGGATCGGCAAGGCCGCGCTGCACGAGCTCCTCCTGCAGTGGCTCCCCCGGCTCGCACCTGATGGCGTCGCCCGCCTGGTGGTGGGCAAGAACCTCGGTGCCGACTCGCTCCAGCGGTGGCTGACCGACCAGGGCTGGCCCACCGAGAGGGTCGCCAGCGCGAAGGGCTTCCGCGTCCTGCACGTACGCCGGGGGTGACGGCGCCTCAGGCGACCGTGCCCGCGTGCCGGCGAAGCTCCCGGCGGGCCAGGGTGCGCTTGTGGACCTCGTCCGGCCCGTCGGCGATGCGCAGCGTCCGCAGGTGGGCGTAGAACGACGCAAGAGGGACGTCCTCGGTGACCCCCGCCGCGCCGTGGACCTGGATCGCACGATCGACGATCTTGAGCGCCATGTTCGGGGCGTCGACCTTGATCGCGGCGATCTCGGTACGGGCGGCCCTGTTGCCCGACTCGTCCATCACGTAGGCCGCCTTGAGCGTGAGGAGGCGACTCTTCTCGATCTCGATCCGCGCCTCCGCGATCCAGTCCTGGATGTTCGACCGTTCGGCGACGGGGGCCCCGAAGGTCTCCCGTGCCAGTGCGCGGGTGCACATCAGCTCGAGTGCTCGCTCGGCCATCCCGATCGCCCGCATGCAGTGGTGGATCCGGCCGGGACCGAGACGTGCCTGGCTGATCGCGAACCCCTCGCCCTCTCCGGCCAGCACGTCGGCGGCCGGGACCCGGACGTCCTCGAAGACGAGCTCGGCGTGACCCTCTCGGTCCTGGTAGCCGAAGACCGGGAGGTTGCGCAGCACCGTGATCCCAGGTGCGTCGAGGGGGACGACCATCATCGACTGCTGACGGTGGGTCGCCGCCGTCGGATCGGTCTTGCCCATCACGATCAGGACCCGGCAGTTGCGGTGCATCGCGTTGGAGGCGAACCACTTGCGGCCGTTGAGGACGTACTCGTCGCCGTCGCGCTCCATCCGCATCTCGACGTTGGTGGCGTCGGAGCTGGCGACGGCAGGCTCCGTCATGGCGAAGGCGGACCGGATGGTGCCGTCGAGGAGGGGCCGCAGGTAGGTCTTCTTGTGCTCCTCGCTCCCGAACAGCGTCAGGACCTCCATGTTGCCGGTGTCGGGCGCCGCGCAGTTGCAGGCCTCCGGCGCGAGGTGCGGGCTCCTGCCCATGATCTCGGCGAGCGGCGCGTACTCGAAGTTGGAGAGTCCGGGTCCCCACTCGGGGTGCGGGTGGAAGAGGTTCCACAACCCGCGGCGCTGGGCCTCCGCCTTGAGGTCCTCGATGACCTGCGGGTGGTGGTGGGGATCACCGGCCTCGCGCATCTGGGCGGCATAGACGGCCTCTGCCGGATAGACGTGGCTGTCCATGAAGGCCAGGAGCTCCTCCTGATATCTGGCGCTGCGCTCGGTGGTCTCGAACAGGGACATGCGTCCTCCTGGTTGGTCAGGGTCGGGGGTCGAGCAGCTGGGCCTGGTAGCGCCGCATCCCGCGGATCCATCGGTCGTAGTCGGCGCTCTTCTGGCGGTACATCGCGAGCACCTGAGGGTGCGGGAGGATCAGGAACTCCTCGGCACGGACGGCACGGACCACGTCGTCGGCGACGGTGTCCGGATCGAGGACCTCGCCGGCCGAGGTCACCGCGCGGGTGGCCGCCTCGCCGAGGCGGTCACCGGACCGCTCCCCCGCACGCAGCAACGCCGTCTCGACGCCCATGGGGCAGAGGCAGCTGACACCGATGCCCCGGTCGCCGTAGGTGACCGACAGCCACTCGGCGAACCCGACTGCGGCGTGCTTGGTCACCGCGTACGCCGCGGAGCCGATCTGCGTGAGCAGCCCCGCCGCCGACGCCGTGCTGACGAAGTAGCCTCGTCCGCGCTCGAGCCAGCGCGGGACCAGCAAATCGGCGGCACGCACGTGAGCGCGCAGGTTGACGTCCAGGGCCACGTCCCACGCCGCCTCACCGCCGAGGCCGTGCCCACCGGAGACGCCTGCGTTCGCGGCGTAGAGGTCAACCGGACCGTAGGCCTCCTCGGCACGCGCCAGGAGCTCGTCGATCTGAGCGGGGTCGGCGACGTCGGCAGCGTGGGCGATCGCGGACCCGGGGCGTACGGCCTCGACCTCTGCAGCGGCCGCCTCCGCGGCGGCGCTGTCCAGGTCGGCCACGACGACGCGCGCGCCCTCGGCCGCGAAGCGTCGAGCCAGTGCGCTGCCGATCCCTCCGCCGCCACCTGTGACGACAGCGACCGCACCGTGCAGCTCCATCCGGTCCTCCTCCGTCGGGGGCTTCTGTATACTTGAATCCGATCTCAACTTCAAGTCGAAGCTGTCGGCCGGGGCGTCGGCACGGAAGGACGGGGATGACGCGACCGATCCCGGTCGACGGCGACGCGACCGACGGCACGACCCGCGAGCCACCGCGTACGGCGCGTGGAGCTCGGACGCGGGCCGCCCTCGTCGCGGCGGCGCGACGGGTCTTCGAGCGCGACGGCTACCTCGAGGCCCGCCTCGCCGACATCACGACAGAGGCCGGGACTGCTGCGGGGTCGTTCTACACGTACTTCACCGGCAAGGAGGAGATCTTCGCCGCGGTGCTCGAGGAGGTGAAGGAGGAGATGCTCCATCCTGACCTCCGCGACGTCTCCCGCACCGAGGACCCTGTGGCCGTGATCGCCGCCGCCAACCGCGCCTATCTCGAGTCGTACCAGCGCAACGCGCAGCTGATGCGGCTCCTGGAGCAGGTCTCGACCATCGACGACCGGTTCGCCGACGTACGGCGGCAGCGCGCGCGGGCCTTCACCGCGCGCAACGCCCGCAGCGTCCGCGCGCTCCAGGAGCGCGGCCTCGCCGATCCCGAGCTCGATGCCGACCTGGCGGCCGCCGCGCTGTCGTCGATGGTGTCGCGGACCGCGTACAACGCCTTCGTGGTGGGAGCAGAGCGTGACGTCGAGAGGCTCGCGCACACGTTGACCCGGCTCTGGGTCAACGCGCTGGGGATCCCCGAGCGTCTTCGGGCGGCCGGACCGCACCCCTGATCCCGCGCCGCGGGCCTGTGGACGACGCAGGCGGGGCGTGGTCGAGATCGGGCAGGCTGCTCGCATGACGGACACCCATGCATCCCTTCACGACCCGATCCGAGGCCAGGCCGACCTCCGTGCCCGGTGGAGCACGCTGGTGGGCGAGCTCGGCTTCTCCCGCCGAGCCCTCTGGTTCGCGTTCGTGGACCCTGACCGCCGCATGCACCCGCGTCTGGCCGAGGTCGCCGACGTCCCGCCGGCGGCCGAGCCGGAGCAGGTCACCGAGATCGTCGGGGCGATCAAGCAGGTCGTGGACGAGCTCGAGCCGGGGACGACGGTCGCCTTCCTGCTCAGCCGGCCGGGACCCGGCGGCATGAACGACGCAGATCGGACCTGGGCTCGTGCGCTCGCCACGTCGGCGCGCTACCTGCGTGTGCCGGTCGAGACGACACACCTGGCCACCGACACCGAGCTCGTCGCCTTCGCGCCGGACGACCTCGCGGCGTGAGGACCTCTCAGGCGGTCCCGATCAGCGTCCCGGCGACCGCAGCCGGGGTGAGATAGAGCAGCGGGAACGGCAGGTGCGCGTAGGCGCCGGCCCGTACGACGGTGACGATCGCGCCGAGGAAGTAGACGACGAGACCTCCGGCAGCCAGCACGCCGATGGGCGGGACGACCAGCCCCACCAGGAGGCCGAGCGCGCCGAGGAGCTTGGCGGTGGCCAGCCAGGGCCACCAGGACCTCGGCACGCCGTAGTCGGCGAAGTTGTCGACGACCCAGCCCTGGCGCGTGTAGGTGGCGACGGCGGAGAAGCCGACCCAGGCGGCTGCGAGGATGACGACGGCGGTCGAGACGATGCCCATGAGAAGTCCTCTCGTGACAGGACCACGCCGGTGAGCGTGGCCACTCTACGAGACAGACACGCCCCGGCGCCTCGGTGTGACAGCCGGTCCCCGGTGTGACAGACGGCGCTGCCGCCGGTCGCCGGCGATCCCCTCAGCCCTCCAGTCGCCCCAGGTCCACCCGTGACAGACGGTGCGGGTCGGCCAGGACGTCGATCGCGACGATCCGACCGCCCGTGACCGTGAACGCCATGACCACCTGGAGCCGGCCGCGCGGAGCGACCACGACGCCGGGGACCCCGTTGACGAGGACACGGCGGGTGAACGGAGAGAGGCGACTGGTCGCGGCGGCCTGCCCGGCGACCTCCTCGGCGCCGTGGAGCACGACGGTGGACTGCGGCCGACCGCTTCCGCCGTCCGAGCGCAGGATGACGTCCGGGTGCAGAACGGCGATCAAGCCGTCGAGATCCCCCTCTCGCGATGCGGCGAAGAAGGCGTCGACCACCTCCCGCTGGCGCGCCAGGTCGGGATCCGGCGCTGGCGCCTGCCCCTGGACCCGACGCCGCGCCCGGCTCGCGAGCTGGCGAGTGGCTTCCGGGCTGCGGTCGAGGACGGCGGCGATCTCGGCGAAGGCGACCCCGAACACGTCGTGCAGGACGAAGGCGACGCGCTCAGCCGGGCTGAGTCCCTCCAGCACCACCAGCAGCGCCAGTCCGACGCCCTCGGCGAGCAGCGCCGAGTCCTCCGGCCCCGGACCCGAGTCGGGACTGACGATGGGGTCGGGCACATGGACCAAGGACTGCTCACGCCGGCTCCGCCGTGTCCGCAGCGCGTTCAGGCAGACCCGCGCGACGACCGTCCTCAGCCAGGCCGCCGGGTTCTCCACGTCACCGGCCTCGGCCCGACTGACCCGCAGCCACGCCTCCTGCAGCGCGTCGTCGGCGTCGTCGGCGGACCCGAGCATCCGGAAGGCGATCGACCTCAGCCGGGATCGGTCCTCCTCGAACCGTGCGAGGAGCTCATCGTGGTCGTTCGCGCTCATCCCTCTCCTCGTAGGTCCTGCCCCCATGACACACGGCGGAGCCCGGACGTGACAGCTCAGCGGTCGCGCAGGACCCGACCCTCGTCCCAGACCGGCTCGTCGCTCTCGTAGACGTCACCGTCGGCGCCGAACACGAGGAACCGGTCGAACCGCCGCGCGAACCACCGGTCGTGGGTCACCGCGAGGACCGTCCCGTCGAACGCCTCGAGCCCGTCCTCCAACGCCTCGGCCGACTCGACGTCGAGGTTGTCGGTCGGCTCGTCGAGCAGCAGGAGGGTCGCTCCCGACAGCTCCAGGAGCAAGATCTGGAACCGCGCCTGCTGACCGCCCGACAAAGAGTCGAACGCCTGCTCGGCGGAGCGGGCCAGCCCGTAGCGGTCGAGCTTGCGCGCGGCCTCCTCCCGACCCATCCCTCGCCGACCGATCCCGCGCGCATCGACGTCGCCACGGTGCAGGATCTCGAGCAGGGTGCGACCGACCAGCTCGGGATGGTGGTGGGTCTGCACGAACCACCCGGGCCGGACCCTCGCCCCGAGCTTGGCGAGCCCGCGGTGCGCGACCGGCTCGACCACCTGGTCCCCGACCGGCTCGTGCTCCACGTCCGGCCGGGTGCCTCCGGCGGCGAGCAGGCGGAGGAAGTGCGACTTGCCCGACCCGTTGGAGCCGAGGACCGCGACGCGCTCGCCGTACCAGACCTCGAGGTCGAACGGACGCATGAGTCCGGTGAGCTCCAGGCTCTCGGCGACGACCGCCCGCTTGCCCGTACGGCCTCCGGTGAGCCGCATGACGACGTTCTGGTCGTGGGGCACCACCTCGGGCGGGCCCGCCTCCTCGAACCTGCGCAGCCGCGTCTGCGCCGCCCGGTAGCGCGCGGCCATGTCGGAGTTGTAGGCGGCCTTGGTCTTGTACATGATCACCAGCTCGCGGAGCTTCTGGTGCTCCTCGTCCCACCGCCGGTGCTGCTCCTCCAGCTTCGCGAACCGAGCGGCGCGGGCCTCGTGGTACGTCGCGAAGCCGCCGGGGTGGGTCCAGGCCGTGCTTCCGGTGGCACCGACCTCGAGGGTGACCACCCGCGTGGCGGTGTTGGCCAGCAGGGCTCGGTCGTGGCTGACGTACAGCACAGTCTTCTGCGTGGCGGTGAGCTGCTCCTCGAGCCACTGCTTGCCGGGCACGTCGAGATAGTTGTCGGGCTCGTCGAGCAGGAGCACCTCGTCGGGGCCGCGGAGGAGGCCCTCGAGCACCAGCCGCTTCTGCTCTCCGCCCGACATCGTGGAGAGGTCCCGCCACATCGCCCGCTCGTAGGAGATCCCCAGCGCGGCCGTGCAGCACGCGTCCCAGGTGACCTCGAGGTCGTAGCCGCCCGCGTCCCCGTACTCCGCCAGAGCGGTGGCGTAGCGCAGCTGTGTCGGCTCGTCGTCGCGCTCCATCAGGACGAGCTCGACCTCGTCCACCCGCGCGGCCGCTGCCCGAATGCGAGGCGGAGCGATCGAGAGGAGCAGCTCGCGCACCGTCTCGAGGTGGGAGCCGTCGGGGTGACGTGTCACCATCTGCCTCATCACGCCGAGGCCGCCGCTGCGGCTGACCGACCCACCGTGCGGCGAGATCTCACCGGTGATGATCCTCAGCAGCGTGGTCTTCCCCGCGCCGTTGGCGCCGACGAGGGCGACGATCGCGCCGTCGCCGACGCGGAAGCTGACGTCGTCCAGCAGCACCCTCCCGTCGGGGAGGTCGTACCGGATCCCGGACAGCTCTGCGTGGCCCACAGCCCTAGTCTCCGCCCTCGGTCAACGCCGTTTCGACGCGCCCCGTCCCACCTGACGAGGAGCTGGCGAGAAGCGGTCCCGCGCACCCTCGTCATCGAGTACGATCCGGCGAGCGGTTCCCCGACGTACGGGCGGGCCAGACCCGACGTACGGAGCAGGCGTGACCGTCTTCCTGATCCTCGGCCTCGCCGGCCTCGCGCTTCTCGCCGTCTCGCTCGTCGTCGGCGAAGTGCTCGACGGAGCTCTCGACGTGCTGCCCGGGGACGCCTTCTCGACCGCCGTCGTCGGCGGCTTCGTCTCCGCCTTCGGGTTCGGGGCTGCCGCCGCGGACGGCGCCGGTGTCCCCCTCCTGCCCGCTCTGCTCGCCGGCGGCGGGTGCGGTGTCGTCGTCGCGTGGTCCGCGGCCTGGTTGACCGGCCTGGTCCGCGGTGGGAGCAGCGACGCCACTCCCTCGACCGGCGACAGCATCGGCCGCAGCGGGCGGGTGGTGTCCGGCATCCCCGACGACGGTTACGGCACGGTCCGCGTCGCGGTCGGCGGGCACGTGCTCCAGCTCAACGCCCGTGCCGACAGAGCCCTCGACGCCGGCACCGAGGTGCACGTGACCGGCGTCCTCTCCCCCACTGCCGTCAGGGTCGCCCCGGTGTGGGACGACCTCCCCTGATCCCCACCCGAAAGGCTCCCCCGTGCTGATCCCTATCGCCGGCATCGCCGTCCTCGTCCTCCTGCTCCTCTTCCTGGTCACGAGCCGCTACAAGGTCGCCGGGCCCAACCAGGCCTTCATCGTCACCGGCCGCAAGGGCAAGGCGGTCCTCAACCCGGAGACCGGCGCCCTCACCACCGACCTGTCAGGCCAGAAGGTGATCCTCGGCGGCGGCACCTTCGTCGTCCCGTTCGTGCAGAAGCTCGCGACGATGGACCTCTCGAGCCGTCGCATCTCGGTGCAGATCCGTGGTGCGGTGTCGGGACAGGGCATCAAGCTGAACGTCGAGGGTGTCGCGATCGTCAAGGTGGGCGGCAACGCCGACCAGATCCGGCTCGCGGCCCAGCGCTTCCAGTCGCAGCAGGCCGACATCGAGCCCTTCACGCAGGAGGTCCTCGCCGGCGCGCTCCGCTCCATCGTCGGCGGTCTGACGGTCGAGCAGATCATCCGCGACCGGGCCGCGTTCGCCCAGCGCGTGGCCGACGAGTCCGAGAACTCCCTGACCGGCCAGGGTCTGATCCTCGACACGTTCCAGATCCAGGACGTCACCGACGACGGCAGCTATCTCGCCGACCTCGGCCGCCCCGAAGCCGCCCGTAACCGGCAGACCGCGGCGATCGCCGAGGCCGCGGCTCGCCAGGCCGCGGAGCAGGCGAGCCTGAAGGCCGAGGAGGAGATCGCCATCGCGCAGCGCACGCTGGCGCTCAAGCAGGCGGAGATCAAGGCCGAGACCGACGCTGCCTCCGCAAACGCGGCGTCGGCCGGTCCGCTGGCCCAGGCCGATCGTGACCAGGCCGTGCTCGTCGAGCAGGAGAAGGTCGCCGTCAGGCAGGCAGCCCTGACCGAGCGGCAGCTGGAGACGCAGGTCCGCAAGCCGGCCGATGCGGCCCGGTACAAGGTCGAGCAGGAGGCCGAGGCGCGCCGCTCCTCGGACATCGCGGCGGCAGAGGCCCGCAAAGCCGCCACCATCGCCGCCGCGGAGGCCAAGGCGGAGGAGGCGCGTCTGACCGGTGAGGGGGAGAAGTCACGCCGTACGGCCATCGCGGAGGCCGAGGCGATCGAGGGCGCTCGTCGTGGTGAGGCCGAGAAGGCCCGACGCGTGGCGGAGGCCGAGGCCACCCGCGCCGAGGGTGAGGCTCAGGCCTCCGCCACGCTCGCCGTCGGCCACGCCGAGGCCGAGGCGATGGACAAGCGCGCGGCGGCGTTCGCAAGCTACAACGACGCGGCGGTCCTCCAGATGCTCATCGAGGTGCTCCCGCAGATCGCCAAGGAGGTCGCGGCACCGATCAGTGCGATCGACCAGCTCACGGTGATCTCGACCGAGGGCGCCGGGGCTCTGCCGAGGCAGGTCAACGACAACATCGTCCAGACCTTGCAGATGCTCAAGACCTCGACCGGGCTCGACCTCGAGAGCCTCCTCCACCGGTCGGTGGACAGGGCCGCGAACGGCATGGGCGTCACCACCGGCAAGAACGGCGACAGCTGAGCCGTCCCGGCCGTCAGGGTCGGCGACGCAGCCGGTAGAAGCGGGGCGTCGTCGACCGGAGCGGTCGCGGCATCCCCGACACGTCGGCCAGGCAGCTGCCGGTGAGCTCCCACGCGGGGAGCGCCCGGGCCAGATCGCGCTCGTCGGCCCCTCTCGGCAGGAGGGGTCGGCGGCCGGGGGCGAAGGCCAGCAGCAGGAACGAGGCGGTCGGTGACGCGACCGCCGTCATCGCGGTCCCGTACGCCGCGCGGGCCTCGTCACCGAGTCCGTGGAAGCAGCCGATGTCCACGAAGAGCTCGACCGGGCCTGGGAGCTCGACGTCGACCAGCGCCGTGACGTCCGCGCAGACGAAGCGGGCGTGCTCGGCGCCGTCCCGGGCCCGGGCACGATCGATGGCCCTCTGCACGTCGTCGACGCCCACCGCGGTCCACCCACGGCGTCCGAGCTCGATCGTGTGGCTCCCGCTGCCGCAGCCGACGTCGAGGGCGCACCCCCAAGGCTGCGGGCGCGACTCCTCCTCGGTGAGCAGCCCGGCCAGCTGGTCGGCGCCTCCGTCACCCGCGGCCTCCCACGGCCTGACCCCGCACCGGTACGCGATCTGGTATCCCCTCGACATCCGACTCCCCCACTTTCGTTCTAGTGCGACTAGAACTAATCTCCTCTAGAGTGGACCCGATGAGCGAGCACGTCAAGCGGTCTCCCGGATCCCGTCCGTACGACGCATCTCGGCGTCGTCAGCGCGCCGACGAGAACCGCCTCGCGATGCTGCGGTCCGCGCACCGGATGTTCGTCGAGCGCGGCTACGCCCGCACGACGATGGCGGCGATCGCCGCCGACGCCGGGGTGAGCACGGACCTCGTCTACAAGACCTTCGGCACCAAGCACCGCCTCGTCGTCGAGGTGCTCAACTACGACGCCACCAGCGAGGTCGACAGTCCGCCCGTGCTGGAGCAGGCGCGCCCCCAGGAGGTCAGGGCAGAGAAGGACCAGCGCACCCAGATCAGGATGTTCGCTGACGACATCGCCCAACGCACACGCCGGGTCCGACCCATCGACGACGTCATCCGGTCCGCGGGCGAGGTCGACCCAGACCTCGCCACGCAACGGGCCCAGGATCAACGCACGCGCCTGAGCAACCTCCAGGCGCTCGTCGGATGGGTGGCTGCCAACGGCGCGCTCCGAGAAGGCCTGGAGGAGGAGGACGCCGCGGCCACCGTGTGGGCTCTGACCGGCCCTGACATGCACAGGCTCCTCGTCGATGAGCTCGGCTGGGAGCACCAGCGCTATGCGGACTGGATCAGGGACACGCTGACCGCTGTGCTGCTCCCGCCCCCTGCCGACCGCACGACCTAGCCCAGCGCCTCCGCCAAGAGCTCCAGGGTCCGCTCACGAGGGACGGAACGACGCGGATCGGCGCCCTGCCTCGCGGAGGCCACCGGGTGCACCATCACCTCGTCCACCTCGAACTCCGCTGCCAGGGCCTGCAGTCGCTGGGCCGCCTGCTCGGGGTCGCCGACGATGTTGCGCGCCAGGCCGTCCTGCACCATCGCCTCCTGCGGCGGGGTGAGAGGGGACTTCTCGGCGTCCTCGACGAGATCGAGAGCGGCGAGGGGAGCGCCCGTCATCAGCCGTGCCATCGACTGCAGGTTCGGGAGCGCGAGCGCCACGGCCTCGTCGTACGTCTCGGCGACGACGGCGTTGACGGTCAAGAAGGTCGTCGGCTCAGGTGTGCGCTCGCTCGGGCGGAACTCCGCACGGTAGGTCGCCAGGGCCTCTGCGGTGCCCTTGCCCGAGAAGTGGTGGGCGAACACGTAGGGAAGGCCCTTGGCGGCGGCGAGGTGGGCGGAGTACATCGACGAGCCGAGCAACCACTGTCGCGGAACCGAGGTCGCGGCCGGCGTCGCCTTCAGGAGGTACTGCCGTCCCTGGAGCGGCACGCGGACGCCCACCTGGGAGTCCATCAGCGCCATGACGTCGTCGAGGTACTGGGGGAACTGCTCGATGTCGGTGTTGTCGCGACCCGCGGCGCCACGGAGCATCCAGGACGTGACCTGGTCCGAGCCCGGCGCGCGCCCGATGCCCAGGTCGATACGTCCAGGATGGGCCGCCTCGAGGAGCGCGAACTGCTCGGCTACGGCGAGCGGGGCGTGGTTCGGAAGCATCACACCTCCGGAGCCGACGCGGATGCGCTCCGTCTGGGCAGCGACGTGGGCGATCAGCACCGGCGGCGACGACGCCGCGACAGCCGGCATGTTGTGGTGCTCCGCGAGCCAGTAGCGCGTGTAGCCGAGATTGTCGGCAGCCTGCGCCAGCGCCACGGTGGCGGCGAGAGCGTCTCCGGTCGACTGGTCGGTGCGGACGGGGACGAGGTCGAGGACCGAGAGCTTGAGCGGCATACCTGGTTCCAACGCCGACGGAGGCGTCGCTCATTCCCTCGCGTACGGCTTGCCTGCGACGTCCTACCGGGCGGCGGACGTGGACCGTCCCCGCCACCACTGCCAGATCAGGGTCACGATCAGCGCGCTGACGAACGAGCCGACCAGACCCGAGACGAAGGCCATCGGCCAGTCGATGCCGCACGCACCGCGGCCGAGGATGAGCTGGGCGACCGCGCCCTGGAGTGCACGAAGGCCGGCCCCCGCTCCTCTCGGAGCAGGTGCCGGCCTGCGTGCGTGCTCGACCGGTGAAGGTCAGGCCTTCTCGGTGGTGCCTTCGGCGTCGGTGCCCTCGGCGTCGGTGCCCTCGACCTCGTCGGCCGAAGCCTCGGGAGCCTCGTCGGCCGGCGCCTCGTCGGCAGCGGCGATCTGGTCCTCGACCTCGTCGGCGTTGTCGGCGACCGGGGCGGTCTCTGCCTTCGTGGACTTCTTGGGCGTCTTCGTCGTGACGGAGAAGTCCTTCTCCTCCACGAGCTCGATCACGGCCATGGGGGCGTTGTCGCCCTTGCGCGGCCCGATCTTGGTGATGCGCGTGTAGCCGCCGGGGCGCGTCGTGTACTTCGGCGCGACCTCGGTGAAGAGCACGTGCAGGATCTGCTTGTCACGGATCACCTTGACGACCTGGCGCCGGTTGGCGACCGTGTCGACCTTGGCGCGCGTGATCAGCGACTCCGCGTACGGACGAAGGCGTCGGGCCTTCGCCTCGGTGGTGGTGATGCGGCCGTGCTCGAACAGGCTCTGTGCGAGATTGGCGAGGATGAGGCGCTGGTGCGCCGGGCTCCCGCCGAACCGCGGACCCTTGGTGGGCGTGGGCATTGCTGTGTCTCCTGGGATGTCGTGCGGAGATCAGTGCTGAGCGTCGGCTCAGTACTGCTCGTCCTCCGCGAAGCTCTCGTCGTCGTCGTAGCTGTCGACCACCGCGGACGGGTCGAACCCGGCAGGGCTGTCCTTGAGGCCCAGGCCCATCTCTGCGAGCTTGGCCTTCACCTCGTCGATGGACTTCGAACCGAAGTTGCGGATGTCCAGCAGGTCCTGCTCGCTGCGCGAGATGAGCTCACCCACGGTGTGGATGCCCTCGCGCTTGAGGCAGTTGTACGAGCGCACCGTGAGGTGGAGGTCCTCCACCGGGAGCGCCAGGTCGGCGGCGAGCGCCTCGTCGACGGGCGACGGGCCGATGTCGATGCCCTCGGCCTCGACGTTCAGCTCGCGGGCGAGACCGAACAGCTCGACGAGCGTCTTGCCGGCCGACGCCATGGCGTCGCGCGGCAGGATCGAGCGCTTGGTCTCCACGTCGATGATGAGCTTGTCGAAGTCGGTGCGCTGCTCGACACGAGTCGCCTCGACCTTGTACGTGACCTTGAGGACCGGGCTGTAGATCGAGTCGATCGGCATGCGCCCGATCTCCTCGTCGCCGGTCTTGTTCTGGACTGCCGACACGTAACCGCGTCCGCGCTCGACCACCAGCTCCACCTCGATCTTGCCCTTGTCGTTCAGGGTCGCGATCTTGAGGTCCGGGTTGTGCACCTCGACGCCGGCCGGAGGCGCGATGTCGGCTGCGGTGACGTCGCCGGGGCCCTGCTTGCGCAGGTACATGACGACGGGCTCGTCGTGCTCCGAGCTGACCACGATGTTCTTGAGGTTGAGGATGATCTCGGTGACGTCCTCGGTCACGCCGGGGATCGTCGAGAACTCGTGCAGGACACCGTCGATCTTGATCGAGGTGACTGCTGCACCCGGGATCGACGACAGGAGCGTACGGCGCAGCGAGTTGCCGAGGGTGTAGCCGAAGCCGGGCTCGAGGGGCTCGATGACGAACCGCGAACGGAACTCGTCGACGACGTCCTCTGACAGGGTGGGCCGCTGTGCAATGAGCATTTTCTGGTTTCCTTTCCGCGTCGCCCGCTATTTGACGGACACGGTCTGTGGAGGTGGTGGGGCTGCCCGGGACCGGCCCGGGCAGCCGTGTGAGCGGATCAGATCTTGGAGTAGTACTCCACGATCAGCTGCTCGGAGATCGGCACGACGATCTGCTCGCGCACCGGCGGCTGGTGGACCAGGATGCGGCCCTTCTCCGGGACGGCGGTGAGCCATCCCGGAACCGTGGTGGCGTCGAACGTCTCGCGGGCCACGATGAACGGCGTGGTCTCGAGCGACTTCGGCCGCACGTCGATGATGTCGTGCTTGCTGACCTGGAACGACGGGATGTCGGTCTTGTGGCCGTTGACCAGGAAGTGGCCGTGGGTCACGAGCTGGCGAGCGTGACGTCGGGTCCGCGCGAAACCGGCGCGGTACACGACGTTGTCGAGACGGCACTCGAGGATCTGGAGGAGGTTGTCGCCGGTCTTGCCCGGACGACGGTTTGCCTCCTCGTAGTAGTTGCGGAACTGCCGCTCGAGCACGCCGTAGGTGTAACGCGCCTTCTGCTTCTCCTGAAGCTGGGTGCGGTACTCGCTCTCCTTGACACGGGCGCGGCCGTGCTGGCCGGGCGGGTACGGACGACGCTCGAACGCGGCGTCACCGCCGACGAGGTCCACGCCCAGGCGGCGAGACTTCTTGGTCAGGGGTCCGGTGTAACGGGCCATCTGTGTTCTCCTCTCCGATCCGGGCGATCAGACGCGGCGGCGCTTGGGAGGCCGCACGCCGTTGTGGGGGCTGGGGGTGACGTCCTGGATGGTGCCGACCTCGAGGCCGACCGCACCCAGCGAACGGATCGCCGTCTCGCGGCCCGAACCGGGGCCCTTCACGAAGACGTCGATCTTCTTCATCCCGTGCTCCATCGCCCGACGCCCGGCGGCCTCGGCGGCCATCTGCGCGGCGTACGGAGTGGACTTGCGCGAGCCCTTGAAGCCGACGGTGCCGGCCGAGGCCCACGAGATCACCGCTCCGGTGGGATCGGTGATCGTGACGATCGTGTTGTTGAACGTGCTCTTGATGTGGGCCTGGCCCGCGGCGACGTTCTTCTTCTCCTTGCGGCGCACCTTCTTGGCGCCTGTGCCCTTCGGAGGCATTACTTACCCTTCTTCTTTGCGCCGGAAACGGTGCGCTTCGGACCCTTGCGGGTGCGAGCGTTCGTCTTGGTCCGCTGCCCGCGCACGGGGAGCCCGGCGCGGTGGCGGCGGCCCTGGTAGCTGCCGATCTCGATCTTGCGACGGATGTCGGCGGCCACTTCGCGGCGAAGGTCGCCCTCGACCTGGAACTGACCCTCGATCGCGTCACGGAGCGAGACCAGCTGGTCCTCGCTCAGCTCGTGGACGCGCAGGTCGGGGCTGATGCCGGTCTGCTCGAGCAGCTGCTGACTGCGGGTACGGCCGATGCCGTAGATGTAGGTGAGACCGATCACCACGCGCTTGTCGCGCGGGAGATCGACACCGATGAGGCGTGCCATCAGGCGGTTTCCTTCCACTGCGGAGGTGTGGTCGTGACGCGTCCTGGCTGCCTCAGCCAGGCCCCGGCCTCCGGTCCGGGGGAAGCACCTCGTCGTCGACGGGGTGAGCGGTCACGTGTGGGTGGCGGGCTGGTCAGCCCTGCCGCTGCTTGTGGCGCGGGTTCTCGCAGATCACCATGACACGGCCATGGCGACGGATGACCTTGCACTTCTCGCAGATCGGCTTGACGCTCGGTTGAACCTTCATCGAGCTCTCTTATCTTGAACGGACGGATGGTTGCGCGGCGCGCGACGACGACGCCCTCGCGGGCGGCTCCCGGTGCGGGTCACTTGTACCGGTAGACGATCCGGCCTCGGGTGAGGTCGTACGGGGACAGCTCCACCACTACGCGGTCCTCGGGGAGGATCCGGATGTAGTGCTGGCGCATCTTGCCGCTGATATGGGCTAGAACCTTGTGGCCATTGGTCAGCTCGACCCGGAACATCGCGTTCGGCAGGGCCTCGATGACCGAGCCCTCGAGCTCGATGACGCCTTCCTTCTTCGGCATGTCCTCCGCAATCTGTCGCACGTCTCTCGGATCGGCCGAAGGCATGCGGATACGCAGACCTCGGCCGACTGTCCATAGTACGGTGCTCCGTGGCGGTCGGACAAATCAGCCCCCCTCGACGAGAGGAAGGGCGCCGTCAGTCGCTCTCGGGGCCGCCGTACGGGACGCCCAGCTCGGCGAGCCGGGCCTTGCCGCCGTCGAGGGCGCTGAGCACCCAGGCGCCGGTGTCGGTGAGCGTGAACGTGTGCTCGAAGTGGGCCGACCACCCGCTGTCGTCGGTCACGACGGTCCAGTCGTCCTCGAGCGTCGTCGTGTCGATCGTGCCTTCGGTCAGCATCGGCTCCACCGCGAGGACCAGCCCCTTGACCAGCTTGGCGCCGTGGCCCGGTCGGCCGAAGTTGGGGACGTTGGGCGGCATGTGCATGGCCGTGCCGATCCCGTGACCGACGTAGTCCTCGACGATCCCGTACGACGCACCGGCGGGTTGGCTGCGGACGTACGTCTCGACCGCGTGGCCGATGTCGCTGACCCTGCCGCCGAGCCGTGCCGCGGCGATGCCGCGCCACAAGGACTCCTCGCACACGCGCATCAGCTCGCGCCGGCTCGCCGAGACCTCCCCCACCGCGACGGTGACCGCCGCGTCGGAGTGCCAGCCGTCGAGCACGCACCCGCAGTCGATCGAGACGAGGTCGCCCTCCTCGATCACGCGGCCGCCCGGGATGCCGTGGACGACCTCGTCGTTGACCGACGTGCAGATCGTCGCCGGAAAGCCGTGGTAGCCCTTGAAGTTCGGCTTGGCCCCACGGCTGTGGATGTGCTCCTCCGCGATCGCGTCGAGGTCGGCCGTGGTCATGCCCGGCCGGACCGACTCACGCAGGAGCGCGAGCGTCTCGCCCACGATCACGCCCGCCCGCCGCATCACGGCGACCTGGTCAGGCGTCTTGATCTCCAGGCCGCTGCCGAACAGACCCATGGCTCCTTAGTCCTGCGGCAGGGCGTCGAGGATGCGGCCCTGGACCTCGTCCACGGCGCCGAGCCCGTCGACCCGCACCAGCAGACCGCGGTCGGCGTAGAGGGCGAGCAGCGGCGACGTCTGCGCCTCGTACACCTCTTGGCGGTGCCGGACGACGTCCTCGGTGTCGTCGGTGCGGCCCGAGGTCTCCGCGCGCTTCAGCAGGCGCGCGATGAGCTCCTCACGCTCCACCACCAGCTCGACGACGGCATCGAGCTTCTCTCCCAGTTCGGCCAGGATCCCGTCGAGCGTGTGGACCTGGTCGACCGTCCGCGGATAGCCGTCGAGGAGGAAGCCGGCGTGCGCGTCGTCCCACGTGAGCCGGTCGCGCACCATCGCGTTGGTGACCTCGTCGGGGACGTACTCGCCCTTGTCCATGTACGTCTTCGCCACGACGCCGAGCTCCGTGCCCTCGGAGACGTTCGCGCGGAAGATGTCGCCCGTCGAGATCTGCGGGATCCCGAGCTTTTCCGCGAGGAGAGTCGCCTGGGTGCCCTTGCCTGCCCCCGGAGGACCCATGAACAAGAGACGCATCACTTGAGGAACCCTTCGTAGTTGCGCTGCTGCAGCTGGCTCTCGATCTGCTTCACCGTGTCGAGACCGACGCCGACGATGATCAGGAGCGTCGTGCCACCGAACGGGAAGTTCTGGTTGGCGTCGACGAGCAGGAAGGCCAGGAGCGGGATGAGCGCGACGAGACCGAGGTACAGCGAGCCGGGGAAGGTGATGCGCGAGAGCACGTAGCCGAGGTACTGCTCGGTCGGACGTCCGGCACGGATGCCGGGGATGAAGCCGCCGTACTTCTTCATGTTGTCGGCGACCTCCTTCGGGTTGAAGGTGATCGACACGTAGAAGTACGTGAAGAACACGATCAGCAGGAAGAAGGTGAGCATGTAGACCGGGTGGTCGCCGCGGACGAAGTTGTCGTTGATCCAGTTCGCCCAGCCCTTGCCCTGGTTGAACTGTGCGGCCAGCGCCGGGAGATAGAGCAGGCTCGAGGCGAAGATGACCGGGATGACGCCGGCCTGGTTGACCTTCAGCGGGATGTAGGTCGACGAGCCGCCGAACATCTTGCGTCCGACCATCCGGCGGGCGTACTGCACCGGGATCCGGCGCTGGGCCTGCTCGATGAAGATGACGGCCGCCATGACGGCGAGACCGACGGCGACCACGACGGCGAAGACGCCCCAGCCGCGCTGCTCCTTGATGAGCCACATCGTGCCCGGGAAGGTCGCGACGATCTGGGTGAAGATCAGCAGCGACATGCCGTTGCCGACACCACGGTCGCTGATGAGCTCGCCGAACCACATGATCATCGCCGTACCGGCGACCATGACCAGGACGATCAGCAGGAAGAGACCGACCGAGTCGGTGTCGGTCAGGAGGTCGCGGTTGCACTGGTTGCCGAAGAGGGCTCCGGAACGGGCCATCGCGACGATGCCGGCGCCCTGGAGGACCGCGAGACCCAGGGTGAGGTAGCGGGTGTACTGGGTGATCTTGGCCTGGCCGGACTGACCCTCCTTCTTGAGGGTCTCCAGCCGTGGGATCACCACCGTCAACAGCTGAAGGATGATGCTCGCGGTGATGTAGGGCATGATGCCCAGCGCGAACACGGTCAGCTGGAGGAGAGCTCCACCCGAGAAGACGTTGAGCAGGTTGAACAGGCTGTTGGCGTTCTCACCTGAGGTAGCAGCGTTGAGGCAGAACTGAACGTTCTCCACGTCCACTCCCGGAGCGGGGAGGACGGATCCCATCCGGAACAGCACGAGGATGAACAAGACGAACAAGATCTTCTTGCGTAGATCAGGCGTCTTGAACGCGTTGACGAAAGCGCTGAGCACCGGGTCCTCCTATGGACAACGGCGACGGTGTCCCGTGCGGGTGGAGTGCGGAATGGGGGCCTTGAAGCGAAACATGGCGACTCTAACAGTCGCTCGGTGAGCGACTGTCAGAGACCGCCATGTCCCATACGACTCGGTACGACTCAGCGCTCGGTGACCGAGCCGCCAGCCGCTTCGATCTTGCTCTTGGCCGACGCCGAGAACTTGTCGGCAGTCACCTGGACCGCGACGTCGATCTCGCCGTTGCCCAGGATCTTGACGGGCTGGCCCTTGCGGACCGCACCCTTGTCGACGAGTGCGGCGACGTCCACCGTGCCGCCCTCGGGGAAGAGCTCGCCGAGGCGGGTCAGGTTCACGACCTGGTACGCCACCTTGAACGGGCTCTTGAACCCACCCAGCTTCGGGAGGCGCATGTGGATCGGGACCTGGCCGCCCTCGAAGCCGACGGGCACCTGGTAGCGGGCACTCGTGCCCTTGGTGCCGCGGCCCGCGGTCTTGCCCTTGCTTCCCTCACCGCGACCCACACGGGTCTTCGCGGTCTTCGCGCCCGGTGCGGGGCGGAGGTGGTGCAGCTTGAGCGTCATGTCAGTTCCTCCCCTCAGTCCACATTCTTGACGTCGACGAGGTGAGGAACCGTTGCGATCATCCCGCGGATCTCGGGACGGTCCTCCTTGACGACGACGTCGCCGATGCGCTTGAGACCGAGCGTGCGCAAGGTCTGGCGCTGGTTGTTCGTACGCCCGATGCCCGAGCGCACCTGGGTCACCTGCAGCTTCGACATCATGCACCTGCCTGGGCCGGCGTCGACGGCTCACGCTCGGCCTTGAGCATCGCCGCCGGTGCGACGTGCTCGACCGGCAGGCCGCGGCGAGCCGCCACGTCCGCCGGGGACTCGAGCTCACGCAGCGCCTGAATGGTCGCGTGCACGATGTTGATGGCGTTCGACGAGCCGAGCGACTTGCTCAGCACGTCGTGGATGCCTGCGGCCTCGAGCACGGCGCGGACCGGACCACCGGCGATGACGCCGGTACCGGGAGCGGCCGGGCGCAGCATGACCACGCCGGCTGCCCGCTCACCCTGCACGGGGTGCGGGATGGTGCCCTGGATGCGCGGCACGCGGAAGAAGGACTTCTTTGCCTCCTCGACACCCTTCTGGATGGCAGTCGGCACCTCCTTCGCCTTGCCGTAGCCGACACCGACCATGCCGTCGCCGTCACCGACGACGACCAGGGCCGTGAAGCTGAACCGACGTCCGCCCTTGACGACCTTGGCCACGCGGTTGATGCCGACGACCTTCTCGATGTATGCGGTCTTGTCCGCCGAACCGCGATCGCGGCCCCGACGGTCCCCGCCGCCACTGCGGCGCTGGGCTCCGCTCATTCGACTGTCCTCTTCTCTCGTCTGGCTCAGAAGGCCAGGCCGCCCTCGCGGGCGCCCTCGGCCAGGGCGGAAACGCGCCCCTGGTACTTGTTTCCTGCGCGGTCGAACACGACCGCTTCGACCCCGGCGACCTTCGCGCGGTCGGCGATCAGCTCACCGACGCGACGGGCCTTGGCGGTCTTGTCTCCGTCGAGCGAGCGCAGCTCGGCCTCCATCGACGAGGCCGACGCAAGCGTACGGCCCTCCAGGTCGTTGACAACCTGAGCGACGATGTGACGGCTGGAGCGCGTGATCACCAGACGCGGACGATCCTGCGTCCCGGCGACCCGCTTGCGACCCCGCACCTGACGGCGACGACGACCAGCGACGCGCGCAGCCTCGTGCTTGCGGTGCTTGAGAGCGATAGCCATTACTTTCCAGCCTTCCCAGCCTTGCGGCGAACCTGCTCGCCGGCGTATCGCACGCCCTTGCCCTTGTAGGGCTCGGGCTTGCGCAGCTTGCGGATGTTGGCCGCAACCTCACCGACCTGCTGCTTGTCGATCCCGGTGATCGTGAGCTTCGTCGGCGACTCGACCGTGAAGGTCACGCCCTCCGGTGCCTGGAAGGCGACCGGGTGGCTGAAGCCGAGGTTGAGCTCGATCGCGGCCGGGCCCTTGGCCAGGACGCGGTATCCGACGCCGACGAGCTCGAGCTTCTTCTCGTAGCCCGTCGTGACGCCGATGACCATGTTGTTGATCAGGGTGCGTGTGAGGCCGTGGAGCGAGCGGTTCTGCCGCTCGTCGTTCGGACGCTCGACCGAGATCGCGCCGTCCTCAGCCTTGCTCGCGGTGATCGGTGCGGCCACCGTGTGCGCCAGCGTGCCCTTCGGGCCCTTGACCGTGACGACCTGCCCGTCGATCGCGATGTCGACACCGGAAGGAACCGTCACCGGCTGCTTGCCAATACGTGACATGTGTTTTCTCCTCCCGTCACCAGACGTAGGCGAGGACTTCGCCCCCGACGCCCTTGAACTTGGCCTGCTTGTCGGTCAGAAGGCCCTGGCTCGTGGAGATGATCGCCACGCCCAGTCCTCCGAGAACCTTCGGCAGGTTGGTCGACTTCGCGTAGACCCGCAGACCCGGCTTGCTGATGCGCCGGATGCCGGCGATCGCACGCTCGCGGTGCTGGCCGTACTTGAGGGTCACCGTGAGCGTCTTGCCCACGACGTCCCCGGTCGGCTCGGCCACGGAGAAGCCCGTGATGTAGCCCTCTTGCTTCAGGATCTCCGCGACGCCGGCCTTGAGCTTGCTGTAAGGCATGCTCACCTCGTCGTGGAACGCCTGGTTGCCGTTGCGGACACGCGTCAGCATGTCCGCGATCGGATCAGTCATCGTCATGAGTGTGTTTCCACTTTCCTGCCACGGTTTCCGCGCTGTCGGCGCGGACCTGCGGCGTTCAGGGTCGAGTCGGGATTACCAGCTGCTCTTCGTGATGCCCGGGAGCTCACCGCGGTGAGCCATGGTCCGCAGGCAGATCCGGCACAGGCCGAACTTGCGATAGACGGACTTCGGGCGTCCACAGCGCTGGCAGCGGGTGTAGGCGCGCACGGCGTACTTCGGCTTGCGCGCGGCCTTAACCTTCAGCGAGGTCTTCGCCATGGTCAGTTCTCCTTGAACGGGAAGCCGAGCTTGGTGAGGAGCGCGCGCCCCTCCTCGTCGTTGGTCGCCGAGGTGACGATGGTGATGTCCATGCCACGGGTCCGGTCGATCTTGTCCTGATCGATCTCGTGGAACATGACCTGCTCCGTGAGACCGAACGTGTAGTTGCCGCGTCCGTCGAACTGCTTGGGCGAGAGCCCGCGGAAGTCGCGGATACGCGGGAGGGCGATCGACAGCAGCCGATCGAGGAACTCCCACATGCGGTCGCCGCGCAGCGTGACGTGCGCACCGATCGGCATGCCCTCGCGCAGCTTGAACTGCGCGATGGACTTGCGGGCACGGGTGACCTGCGGCTTCTGGCCGGTGATCGCGGCCAGGTCGCGGATCGCGCCCTCGATCAGCTTGGAGTCACGAGCTGCCTCGCCGACGCCCATGTTGACGACGATCTTGGTCAGACCCGGGACCTGCATGACGTTCTCGAACGAGAACTCCTCGCGCAGCGCGGGGAGGATCTCCTCGCGGTAGCGCGTCTTCACGCGCGGGATGACCTTCTCTGTGGTCTCGGCGCTCATCAGATCTCCTCTCCGGTGCGCTTGGCGACGCGCACGCTGCGGTGCGCGCTGTAGGTGGAGCCGTCAGGGCGCTTCTTGGTGACCTCGTCGCGACGGTTGCCGATACGGGTGGTGACCTTCTCGCCGTCGACCTCGACCAGGAGCGCCACGTTGGACACGTGGATCGGAGCCTCCTTGGTCACGATCGAGCTGGTCGTGCCCGGCTGCAGCGCCTTCTGGTGCCGCTTGATCCGGTTCACGCCCTCGACGATCACGCGATCGACCTCGGGGAGCACGGCGATGACCTTGCCCTCGACGCCGCGGTCCTTGCCGGACAGCACGCGGACCTGGTCACCCTTCTTGATGCTCAGGCTCTTCTTCTTGGCAGTCATCACAGCACCTCCGGGGCAAGCGAGATGATGCGCATGAACCGCTTGTCGCGCAGCTCACGGCCCACGGGGCCGAAGATGCGCGTTCCACGGGGCTCACCATCATTCTTCAAGATGACTGCGGCGTTCTCGTCGAACCGGATGTAGGAGCCGTCCGGACGACGGCGCTCCTTCGCGGTGCGGACGACGACAGCCTTCACGACGTCGCCCTTCTTGACGTTCCCGCCCGGGATCGCGTCCTTGACGGTGGCGACGATGGTGTCGCCGATCCCTGCGTATCGACGACCGGAACCGCCGAGCACGCGGATGCACAAGATCTCCTTGGCACCGGTGTTGTCGGCGACCTTGAGTCGCGACTCCTGCTGGATCATCGGTTATCTCCTGTTGTCTCGCCGGTTCTCACGGGGTCTCCGCGAGCCTGACGGAACGAGTGGTTACTTGGCCTTCTCGAGGATCTCGACGAGGCGCCAACGCTTGGTCGACGACAGCGGACGGGTCTCTGCGACCAGTACGCGGTCGCCGATGCCAGCCTCGTTCGCCTCGTCGTGCGCCTTGAGCTTGCTCGTGCGGCGCATGACCTTGCCGTACAGAGCGTGCTTGACGTGGTCCTCGACGCTGACGACGACGGTCTTGTCCATCTTGTCGCTCACGACGAGGCCCTCGCGCACCTTGCGGCGGTTGCGCTCGCCTGCGGTGTTGTTGCTCATGCCTCTTCACTTTCGATGATGCCGAGCTCGCGCTCACGGACGACGGTGTAGATGCGCGCGATGTCCTTGCGCACCGTACGGAGCCGGGCGTTGTTCTCGAGCTGGCCGGTCGCGGCCTGGAAGCGCAGGTTGAACAGCTCTTCCTTGGCCTCGCCCAGCTTGTCGGCCAGGTCCTCGGCGCTCAGCGCGCGGAGGTCAGCGGTGGTGGTGGCGTTCGCCATCAGAGATCACCTGCCTCGCGGGTCACGATCTTGCACTTCATCGGGAGCTTGTGCATCGCACGTCGCAGCGCCTCACGGGCCACCGGCTCGGTCACGCCCGACAGCTCGAACATGACGCGGCCGGCCTTGACGTTGGCGATCCACCACTCCGGCGAACCCTTTCCGGAACCCATGCGGGTCTCGGCAGGCTTCTTGGTCAGCGGACGGTCGGGGTAGATGTTGATCCACACCTTGCCGCCACGCTTGATGTGACGGGTCATGGCGATACGAGCCGACTCGATCTGCCGGTTGGTCACGTAGTGACCCTCGATCGCCTGGATGCCGAAGTCACCGAACGCCAGCGACGTGCCGCCCTTGGCGGCGCCACGACGCTTGGGGTGGTGCTGCTTGCGGTGCTTGACCCTGCGCGGGATCAGCATGGTTCAGCTCTCCGTTCCGTTCGCTGCTTCCGCGGGAGCGGTAGCAGCCTCAGTGCTCGCGGGAGCCGGCTCTGCAGCCTGCTCCTGACGTGCGGGGCGCTCTGCGCGCTGTCCCTCACGTGCCGGGCGACGAGCGCCACCACGACCCGGACGCTGACGCCCACCGGGGGCGGCGGCGCGGGCAGCGGCCTGAGCCTCGCGCTCGGCACGGGTGCCGGCGACCTCGCCCTTGTAGATCCAGACCTTCACGCCGATGCGGCCGAAGGTCGTACGCGCCTCGTAGAAGCCGTAGTCGACGTCGGCACGGAGCGTGTGCAGGGGCACGCGGCCCTCGCGGTAGAACTCCGAGCGCGACATCTCCGCGCCGCCGAGACGGCCGGAGCACTGGATGCGGACACCCTTGGCACCGGCGCGCATGGTCGTCTGCAGTGCCTTGCGCATGGCGCGACGGAACTGCACACGGCCGGCGAGCTGCTCGGCAACACCCTGGGCGACCAGCTGCGCATCGAGCTCGGGGTTCTTGACCTCGAGGATGTTGAGCTGGATCTGCTTGCCCGTGAGCTTCTCGAGATCGCCGCGGATGCGGTCGGCCTCGGCGCCGCGGCGTCCGATCACGATGCCCGGACGCGCCGTGTGGATGTCCACGCGGACACGGTCACGAGTGCGCTCGATCTCGACCCGGCTGATGCCGGCGCGGTCCATGCCCTTGGTGAGCAGGCGACGGATCTTGATGTCCTCGCCGACGTAGCCCTTGTACAGCTTGTCGGCGTACCAGCGGCTCTTGTGGTCGGTGGAGATACCGAGACGGAAGCCGTGCGGGTTGATCTTCTGTCCCACTAGCGGTTCCCACCCTTCTTGTTGGCCTTGTGTGTTCGACTCAGCGCGGCGACAGCGTCACGAGGCTGCACGACGACGGTGATGTGGCTGGTGCGCTTGAGGATGCGGTTGGCCGCACCACGGGCGCGGGGGCGCCAGCGCTTCATCGTCGGGCCCTCGTCGACCCGGACGGCCGAGATGACCAGCGTCGAACGGTCGAGGCCTTCGGTGGTCTCGGCGTTCGCGACGGCGCTCGCGACCAGCTTGTAGACGTCCTGCGCCGCACCCTGCGGGGCGAACCGCAGCAGGGCCAGTGCATCGTCCACGTCGAGGCCGCGGACCATGTCGACGACCCGGCGCGCCTTCTGCGGCGTGACGCGGACGAAGCGTGCGACCGCGAAAGCACCGGGCTCGTCGCCGAGCAGGCTCTCGCGTCGGGCGCTGAGGCCCTTACGCTCCAATGTGCTCATCTGAACTCTTCCCTTGGTTGTCGCCCGCGTCAGCGGCGGCGGCTCTTTCGGTCGTCCTTGACGTGTCCGCGGAAGGTACGCGTCGGCGCGAACTCGCCCAGCTTGTGGCCGACCATCGCGTCGGTGACGAACACCGGGACGTGCTTGCGCCCGTCGTGGACGGCGATGGTGTGACCGATGAAGGACGGGAGAATCATGGAGCGACGCGACCACGTCTTGATGACGGTGTGCGTGTCGGCCTCGTTCTGAGTCTCGACCTTCTTCAGCAGGTGGCCGTCGACGAACGGTCCCTTCTTCAAACTGCGTGGCATGTCAGGCTCTTCCTCAGCGCTTTCCGGACTTGCGGCGACGGACGATCAGCTTGTCGCTGGGCTTCTTCTTGCGGGTACGGCCCTCAGGCTGGCCCCACGGCGACACCGGGTTGCGGCCACCCGAGGTCTTGCCCTCGCCACCACCGTGCGGGTGGTCGATCGGGTTCATCGCGACACCGCGGACGGTCGGGCGCTTGCCCTTCCAGCGGTTGCGGCCGGCCTTGCCCCAGTTGATGTTGGACTGCTCGGCGTTGCCGACCTCGCCGATGCTGGCGCGGCAGCGGACGTCGACGTAGCGCATCTCGCCCGAGGGGAGACGCAGCTGCGCGCGGTTGCCCTCACGGGCGACGAGCTGCACCTTGGCGCCGGCCGAGCGGCCCATCTTGGCGCCACCCCCGGGACGGAGCTCGATCGCGTGGATCGTGGTGCCGACCGGGATGTTGCGCAGCGGCAGGTTGTTGCCGGGCTTGATGTCGGCGCCGGGACCGGCCTCGACCGTCATGCCCTGCTTCAGACCCTCCGGCGCGATGATGTAGCGCTTCTCGCCGTCGATGTAGTGGAGCAGCGCGATGCGCGCGGTGCGGTTGGGGTCGTACTCGATGTGAGCGACCTTGGCCGGCACGCCGTCCTTGTCGTATCGCTTGAAGTCGATGATGCGGTAGGCACGCTTGTGACCGCCGCCCTGGTGCCGGGTGGTGATCCGGCCCTGGTTGTTGCGTCCGCCCTTCTTGGGCAGCGGACGCGTCAGCGACTTCTCGGGCGTCGTGCGCGTGATCTCACTGAAGTCGGCCACCGAGGAGCCGCGACGGCCCGGGGTGGTCGGCTTGTACTTACGGATTGCCATACGTACTCAGTCCTCGTTCGTTCAGGCGCCAGGCGCAGCGAAGATGTCGATGCTCTGACCCGGAGCGACGCTCACGATCGCGCGCTTGACATCGGCGCGCTTGCCGGTGCCGTTGCGGGTACGACGCGTCTTGCCCTTGCGGTTCTGGGTGTTCACCGCGGTGACCGTGACGCCGAAGATCTTCTCCACGGCGATCTTGATCTCGGTCTTGTTGGCATCCGGACGGACGATGAACGTGTACTTGTTCTCGTCGAGCAGCCCGTAGCTCTTCTCGCTCACGACCGGCCCGAGCAGGATGTCGCGCGGGTCCTTGTGCAGCGTGCTCACTTGTCACCGTCCTTCGCGGTAGCGACCTCGCTCAGCTTGACGGTCTCGGCGTCCCCGTTGGAGCGGAGCGCGACGAAGGCGTCGAACGCGGCCTTGGTGAAGACCACGTCGTCGCTGAGCAGGACGTCGTACGTGTTGAGCTGGTCGAGCCCGATCAGGTGGGTGCCGGCGACGTTGCGCAGGCTCTTCACCGTGGTCTGGTCGGTGCTCTCCACCACGACCAGCACACGCGGACGTGCGGTGATCTCGCGGAGCGTCGCCAGAGCGGCCCTCGTCGACGGCGCCTCGCCGCCCACGAGCGACTCGACGACGTGCAGACGGCCGTTGCGTGCCCGGTCGGAGAGGGCGCCACGGAGAGCGGCTGCCTTCATCTTCTTGGGGGTGCGCTGGTCGTAGCTGCGCGGCGTCGGTCCGTGGACCACGCCACCACCGGTGAACTGAGGTGCGCGGATCGAGCCCTGACGGGCGCGGCCGGTGCCCTTCTGGCGGTACGGCTTCCTGCCGCCGCCGGACACCTCGCCACGCGACTTGGTGTCGTGGGTGCCCTGGCGCGCTGCTGCGAGCTGGGCGACGACCACCTGGTGGATCAGGGGGATGTTGACCTGGACGTCGAAGATGTCCCGGGGGAGATCGACGTCGATGACGTTGGCGGTCACTTGACGGCTCCCTTCTTGGCGCCGGTGCGGATCATGACGATGCCGCCCTTGGGGCCGGGAACCGCACCCTTGATGAGGATGAGGCCCTTGTCGGCGTCGATGGCGTGCACCGTGAGGCTCTGCGCCGTGACACGATCGGTGCCCATGTGGCCTGCCATGCGCAGACCCTTGAACACGCGACCCGGCGTGGCGCAGCCGCCGATCGATCCCGGCTTGCGGTGGTTGCGGTGGGCACCGTGCGAGGCGCCGACACCGTGGAAGCCGTGGCGCTTCATGACGCCCGCGAAGCCCTTGCCCTTGCTGGTGCCCGTCACGTCGACGAAGTCACCGGCGGCGAAGATCTCAGGGGTGACTGCCTGCCCGACCTGGTAGTCCCCGATCGCCTCGGTGCGGATCTCCGCGAGGTGACGGCGGGGCGTGACGCTGGCCTTGTCGAAGTGACCGGCCTGCGGCTTGTTCACCTTGCGCGGGTCGATCTCGCCGAAGCCGATCTGGACGGCGCTGTAGCCGTCGGTCTCGGCGGTGCGGATCTGCGTGACGACGTTGGTGTCGGCAGCGATCACGGTGACCGGAACCACGCGGTTGTTCTCGTCCCACGTCTGGGTCATCCCGAGCTTGCGCCCGAGCAGCCCGACGGGTGCCTTCTGGTTGCTCATCAGCGATCGTTCCTCAGAGCTTGATCTCGATGTCGACGCCCGCAGGAAGGTCGAGGCGCATCAGCGAGTCGACGGTCTTCGGCGTGGGGTCGATGATGTCGATGAGGCGCTTGTGGGTGCGCATCTCGAAGTGTTCGCGGCTGTCCTTGTACTTGTGCGGCGAACGAATGACGCAGTAGACGTTCTTTTCCGTCGGCAGAGGCACCGGGCCAGCGACCGTGGCACCCGTACGCGTGACGGTGTCCACGATCTTGCGCGCCGAGGTGTCAATCACCTCGTGGTCATAGGCCTTGAGCCTGATGCGGATCTTCTGTCCCGCCATGCTCTCGCTTCGTCCTTCTCTTCGTACTGCCTCGGACTCTCCACCCCGGGATCGAGGAAGAGCGCTGCTCCCCTCCGACCCCCGAGGTCGGGCGTGTCGCGGGCTGTAGCGCGCGCGAGTCTTCACACCTCTGGAGTTGGATGGTTGGGCCCCGGACGCCGCCCACCCCGTGCGGGATGTGCCTGCTCTTCCTCGGACCAGGCGCACCAGCGCCGTTCACACCGGAGTGGAACGGCAAGGCGCGCCGAAGCAACTTTCCAAGTCTGACAGACACCACCCCTGATTGCCAAATCGGAGCAGGATCCGTCGCACTTGGACCAACTCTCACGGTAGCGAACACCACCAAACGGTCTGCCGTCGGGCGTCGCCGGCGGCCTCTGCCGTACGGGCTCGGCCGCGCGCTGTCAGCGGTGCGTGTGCTGCTCCGTGGCCGCATGGCCGGCCGACTCCAGCTGGAAGGTGGAGTGGTCCACGTCGAAGTGGTCGGAGAGACACCCCCGCAGCTCGTCGAGCACCCCGTGCCCCGCGTCGTGCTCGAGGACCTCGTCGGCGACCACGACGTGGGCCGACATGACCGGCATCCCCGAGGTGATCGTCCAGACGTGCAGGTCGTGGACGTCGAGGACCCCCCGAGCCTCCCGCATGTGAGCCCTGAGGTCGTCGAGGTCGAAGTCGCGCGGCGTCGACTCCAGGAGGACGTCGGCGACCTCGCGCAGCAGCCCGACGGCGCGCGGGAGGATCAGCGCGGCGATCGCCAACGAGGCGATCGGGTCGGCGGCGTCCCAGCCGGTCACCATGATCACGACGGCCGCCACGATCACCGCCACGGAGCCGACCGCGTCGCCGAGGACCTCCAGGTAGGCGCCCTTGACGTTGAGACTCTCCTGGGAGCCCTTGCGCAGCAGGAGGAGCCCGACCACGTTCACCGCGAGCCCGAGCACGCCCGCCGCCAGCATCCACGGCGAGTCGACATGGGGAGCGTCGTCCAGGCGGCGTACGGCCGAGACCACGACGACCGCGCACAGCGCCAGCAGCACCAGGCCGTTGACGCCCGCGGCGAGGATCTCCGAGCGGTGGTTGCCGAACGTCCGACGCGGGCTGCCGGCACGTTGCGCGACCGTCACGGCAGCGAGGGCCATCGCGAGCCCGAAGGTGTCGCTGAGCATGTGGCCGGCGTCGGCCAGCAGGGCCAGGCTCCCGGTCAGGAGAGCGGCCACGACCTCGACGACGAGGACCAGCACGGTGAGGCCCAGCACGAACGCCAGACGCGGACGGTGCTGGGCGGACGGCGTGCCGTGCGCATGGTCGTGTCCCACGCCCTCACGATACGTCGCCCGGTCCGTGGCGCGCCGTGACGCACGCCATGGGCAGAGAACAGACGACGAGGCCCCGTCCAGCTCGTCGAGCTGGGCGGGGCCTCGTCCAGAGACCGTCCCGGGGTTGCCCCGGGCTCAGATCACTTGTTGATCTTGGTGACGCGACCTGCGCCGACCGTACGACCACCCTCGCGGATCGCGAAGCGGAGACCGTCCTCCATCGCGATCGGCTGGATCAGCTGCACCGACATCTCGGTGTTGTCGCCCGGCATGACCATCTCGGTGCCCTCAGGCAGCGTGACGACGCCGGTGACGTCCGTGGTGCGGAAGTAGAACTGCGGGCGGTAGTTGTTGAAGAACGGCGTGTGACGGCCGCCCTCCTCCTTGCTCAGGATGTAGACCTGCGCCTCGAACTCCGTGTGGGGAGTCGTGGTGCCCGGAGCGATGACGACCATGCCGCGCTCGACGTCCTCGCGCTTCGTGCCACGAAGCAGGAGGCCGACGTTCTCGCCCGCCTGGCCCTCGTCGAGAAGCTTGCGGAACATCTCGATGCCCGTGACCGTGGAGGTCTGCTTCGTCTCGCGGATGCCGACGATGTCGACGGTGTCGTTGAGCTTGACGATGCCGCGCTCGATACGACCCGTGATGACGGTGCCACGACCGGTGATCGTGAAGACGTCCTCGACCGGCATGAGGAACGGCTTGTCCGTCTCACGCTCCGGCTGGGGGATGTACTCGTCGACAGCGTTCATGAGCTCGATGATCGACTCGCCCCACTTGGCGTCGCCGTTGAGCGCCGGGAAGGCCGCAACGCGGACGACCGGTGCGTTGTCACCGTCGAACTCCTGCTCGCTGAGCAGCTCGCGGACCTCGAGCTCGACGAGCTCGATGAGCTCCTCGTCGTCGACCATGTCGCACTTGTTGAGCGCCACGACCATCGCCGGCACGCCGACCTGGCGCGCGAGCAGGACGTGCTCACGCGTCTGGGGCATCGGGCCGTCGGTGGCGGCGACCACGAGGATCGCGCCGTCCATCTGTGCCGCACCCGTGATCATGTTCTTCACGTAGTCGGCGTGACCCGGGCAGTCGACGTGCGCGTAGTGACGGTTCTCGGTCTGGTACTCAACGTGAGCGATCGAGATCGTGATACCGCGCTGGCGCTCCTCAGGAGCCTTGTCGATCTGATCGAAGGCCGAGGCCTCGTTCAGGTCCGGGTACTTGTCATGCAGCACCTTGGTAATCGCCGCCGTGAGCGTCGTCTTACCGTGGTCGATGTGACCGATGGTGCCGATGTTCATGTGCGGCTTAGTCCGCTCGAACTTCGCCTTAGCCACTGAGGCTCCTCCTCGATTGAATGATGCTTTTGCGCCGTGCGGTTGAGCTGATCGAAGCCTAGGTCAGGCCCGCGATCACTCGCCCCTGGCCTTCTTGATGATCTCTTCTGCGACGTTCTTGGGAACCTCGGCGTAGGAGTCGAACTCCATGGAGTACGACGCCTGCCCCGACGTCTTCGACCGGAGGTCTCCGACGTACCCGAACATCTCGGAGAGCGGAACGAGTGCGTCCACGACCCGGTCACCGGAACGTTCCGACATCTGCTGGATCTGGCCACGGCGAGAGTTGATGTCGCCGATGACCTCGCCCAGGTAGGACTCAGGGGTGGTGACCTCGACCTTGAACATCGGCTCGAGGAGCACCGGGTCTGCCTTGCGTGCCGCTTCCTTGAACGCCATGGAACCGGCGATCTTGAAGGCGAGCTCGGACGAGTCGACGTCGTGGTACTGACCGTCGGTCAGCGTCACCTTGACGTCGACCATGGGGTAGCCGGCGAGCACGCCGAACTCCATGGCTTCCTGCGCGCCCTCGTCGACGGCGGGGATGTACTCCCGCGGGACGCGCCCACCGGTGATCTCGTTCGAGAACTCGTAGCCGCCCTCTCCACCAGCCAACGGGCCCGTGGGCTCGATGCTGATGAGGACCTTGGCGAACTGACCCGAACCACCGGTCTGCTTCTTGTGGGTGTACGAGACCTTCTCGACCTTGCGCTTGATGGTCTCGCGGTACGCGACCTGCGGCTTGCCGACGTTGGCCTCGACGCGGAACTCGCGCTTCATGCGGTCCACGAGGATGTCGAGGTGCAGCTCGCCCATGCCGGCGATGATGGTCTGCCCGGTCTCCTCGTCGGTGTGGACCGTGAACGTCGGGTCCTCCTCGGCGAGACGCTGGATCGCGACGCCGAGCTTCTCCTGGTCGCTCTTGGTCTTCGGCTCGATGGCGACCTGGATCACCGGAGCCGGGAAGGTCATCGACTCGAGCACGATCGGGTTGCTCGGCTCGGAGAGCGTCTCGCCCGTGGTGGTGTCCTTCAGACCCATCACGGCGACGATCTGGCCGGCGCCGACCGACGCGATCTCCTCACGCTTGTTGGCGTGCATCTGGTAGATCTTGCCGATCCGCTCCTTGCGGCCCTTGACGGAGTTGAGCACCTGCGTGCCCGCCGTCAGGCGACCGGAGTAGAGACGGATGTAGGTCAGCTTGCCGAGGTGGGGGTCGGCCGCGATCTTGAACGCGAGGGCCGAGAAGGGCTCCTCCTCGGTCGGCTGGCGCGTGAGCTCGGTCTCCTCGTCGCCGGCCTTGTGGCCCGCCACGGAGCCGACGTCGACCGGCGAGGGGAGGTAGTCGACGACCGCGTCGAGCAGGGGCTGGACGCCCTTGTTCTTGAACGCGGTGCCGCACAGGACCGGGACGATCTTGTCGGCCAGCGTGGCGCGACGGATCGCCGCCTTCAGCGTGTCGACGTCGATGTCCTCGCCCTCGAGGTACATCTCCATCAGGTCGTCGTCAGCGGTCGCGACCGTGTCGAGCAGCTTCTCTCGGTACTCGGCGGCCTTGTCGGCGAGCTCGGCCGGGATCTCCTCGACCGTGTAGTCCTCACCGATCTCGGTCTCGCCGCGCCACGTGAGCGCACGCATGCCGACGAGGTCGACGACGCCCAGGAAATCGGCCTCGGCGCCGATCGGGAGCTGCAGCACCGCCGGGTTGGCGTTGAGGCGCTCGACGATCGTGTCGACGCAGTAGAAGAAATCTGCGCCGGTGCGGTCGAGCTTGTTGACGAAGCACATCCGCGGCACGTGGTACTTGTTGGCCTGACGCCAGACGGTCTGCGACTGCGGCTCCACGCCGGCGACGCCGTCGAAGACCGCGACCGCGCCGTCGAGGACGCGCAGGGACCGCTCCACCTCGACGGTGAAGTCGACGTGACCGGGGGTGTCGATGATGTTGATCTGGTGGTTCTTCCACCAGCAGGTCGTCGCGGCCGACGTGATCGTGATGCCGCGCTCCTGCTCCTGCTCCATCCAGTCCATCGTGGCTGCGCCCTCGTGGACCTCACCGATCTTGTACGTGATGCCGGTGTAGAAGAGGATGCGCTCGGTCGTCGTCGTCTTGCCCGCGTCGATGTGCGCCATGATGCCGATGTTGCGCACCGTGGCGAGGTTGGTGGTGATGTCTACGGCCACCTTGGCTGACTTCCCTTGCTGTCGTGAGTCGATTCCGGAGATGGGTGCCGCCGGCCCGTGACGGGCCTACGGCACGCCGTCACCAGCGGTAGTGGGCGAAGGCCTTGTTGGCCTCGGCCATCTTGTGCGTGTCCTCACGCTTCTTGACTGCGCCGCCCAGACCGTTCGAGGCGTCGAGCAGCTCGTTCATCAGGCGCTCGGCCATGGTCTTCTCGCGACGCTCGCTGGCGAACCGGACGAGCCAGCGAAGAGCGAGGGTGTTGGCGCGTGAGGCGCGGACCTCGATCGGGACCTGGTAGGTCGCACCGCCGACACGGCGGGACTTGACCTCGAGGGTCGGCTTGACGTTGTCGAGCGCGCGCTTCAGCGTGATGACCGGGTCGGTGCCGGACTTCTCACGCGAGCCTTCGAGCGCGCTGTAGACGATGCGCTGGGCGACCTGCTTCTTGCCGTCCTCGAGGACCTTGTTGATCAGCTGCGTGACCAGGGGGCTCGAGTAGACCGGATCGGCCTCGGTGGGACGCTTCGGTGCTGGACCCTTGCGCGGCATCAGCTCTTCTCCTTCTTCGCGCCGTAGCGGCTGCGAGCCTGCTTGCGGCTCTTGACACCCTGGGTGTCCAGCGCGCCGCGGATGATCTTGTATCGCACACCCGGGAGGTCCTTCACACGGCCACCGCGAACGAGCACGATCGAGTGCTCCTGCAGGTTGTGACCCTCACCGGGAATGTAGGCCGTGACCTCGATGCCGCTGCTCAGCCGGACGCGAGCAACCTTGCGCAGCGCAGAGTTCGGCTTCTTCGGCGTCGTCGTGTACACGCGGGTGCACACTCCGCGACGCTGGGGCGAACCCTTCAGGGCGGGCGTCTTGGTCTTCGCCACCTTGTCCTGACGGCCCTTGCGGACCAACTGCTGGATCGTTGGCACTACATGCTTCTTTCTTCTGTCCGGCTCTGTCTCTGTAGCTCTCTTCGTCCCCGCCGCAGGCGTCGTCCGGCGGCGCGCTCGGGGCGTGCCGCCACCGCGTCGTGCGATGGTAGGTGTTGCTGCTCGCGGTCCTGCACCTCGTCCGCACGGCCCGGCTGCGAGGCCAGGTCGCGCGACTCGACCGACGGTGCGGCGACACGCGAATCAGTGCACACGGACACGAGTCCACGGCACAATGTCCAAGACTACCGGGTGCCTCGTGAGGGGTCAAAACGGGTTCGGGGGGCGCCCTCACCACGGCCCTCGCGCGAGGGGTGGCGGTCCAGCAGCTCGGCCAGGTGGAGGGCCTGGACGCCGGCGAGATCGTCCAGCTGGGTCCGGCACGAGAACCCGTCCGCCAGCACGACGCTCCCCTCGGGCGCCTCGCGTACGGCGGGGAGCAGCTGGTGCTCCGCGACGGCCACCGACACGTCGTAGTGACCGCGCTCGACCCCGAAGTTGCCCGCCAGACCGCAGCATCCCCCGAGCCGGGTCACCGTAGCCCCGGCTCCCTGCAGCAGCGCCGCGTCGGCCTGCCAGCCGAGAACCGAGGCGTGGTGGCAGTGCGGCTGCGCGACGATCGTCACGTCGCTCAGGTCGGGCGCGACCCATCCGGGGGTCCGGGCGAGGAGCTCGGCGAGGGTGAACACTCCCCCGGCCACCTCGACGGCGCGGGGGTCGTCGGTCAGCTCGACGGCGTCCGAGCGCAGCACGGCGAGGCAGGACGGCTCGAGGCCCACGACGGGGGTGCCGAGCGCGACGTACGGGTGCAGCGCAGCCACCGTGCGCTCGACGTTGCGGCGGGCACCGTCGAGCTGACCGGTGGAGATCCACGTGAGCCCGCAGCACACCGACTCGTCGAGCAGCCGGACCCGGTAGCCCGCCGCCTCGAGCACGCGGACAGCGGCCTGCCCGGGCGCGGTGTGGAAGTAGTTGGTGAACGAGTCGGCCCAGATCAGCACCTCAGGACGGTCCGCCCCGGAGGTGTCGTGCAGCGCGGCGGCATCGCTCCCCCGGGTCGCCGTGCCCTCCCCGCGACTCCAGCGACGGAGCGTGGTCGAGGCGAAGCGCGGGATGCTGCGCCGGGGGTCGACGCCCGCCAGCCACAGCGCGAGCGGCCGCAGGCCCGGGGTCCGGAGCAGGGCGTTCACCAGCCTCGCCACCGGCGAGGACAGGCGCGCCCAGAGCGGAAGCAGGCCCAGGGCGTAGTGGCTGCGCGGCCGGAGACGACGTCGGTAGGTCTGGTGGAGCACCTCCGCCTTGTAGGTCGCCATGTCGATCCCGGTCGGGCAGTCCCTGGCACACCCCTTGCAGGAGAGGCAGAGGTCGAGCGCCTCGTGCACCGCCGGATCCTTCCAGCCCTTGTCGACCACCCGGCCGTCGACCATCTCCTGGAGCACCCGCGCCCGGCCCCGGGTCGAGTCCTTCTCATTGCGTGTCGCCACGAACGACGGGCACATCACCCCGCCCGCCGCCGTGTTGTCGGCGATGCACTTGCCGACGCCGGTGCAGCGGTGGACCGCGGCGCCGAAGTCGCCGTCGTCGTGGACGAGCCGGAGCGCGAGGCGGTCGCGGACTCGGCCGACGCCGGTGCCGCGGAGGTCGGCGTCGAGCGGGGCGGGATCGACCAGCACACCGGGGTTGAGGAGGTCGTCGGGGTCGAAGGCCGCCTTGACCCGCCCGAAGAGCGACAGCGACTCCGGCGTGTACATCAGCGGCAGGAGCTCGGACCGAGCCCGTCCGTCTCCGTGCTCACCGGACAACGAGCCGCCATGTCGCGCGACCAGCGCGGCGGCGTCGAGCAGGAAGGCGCGGAACACCCTCGTGCCCTCGTGTTCGGGCGCGGCGAACGGGAAGTCGATGCGGACGTGGACGCATCCGTCACCGAAGTGGCCGTACGGCACACCGTCCAGGTCGTACTGGCGCAGCAGGGCCTCGAACTCGCGCAGATAGGCACCCAGCCGCGCGGGCGGGACCGCGGCGTCCTCCCAGCCGGCATAGGCCGGACGTGAGAGCGACCGTGCCGCGAGGCCGGCCCCCTCCTCCCTGATGCGCCACAGGGCGGCCTGCTCGGCGACGTCGGTGACCAGCCGCGTCGAACGGGTGCCGACACCGGCGGCGACGGCCGCGGCACGCGCCTCGAGCTCGCCCGGCGAGCCTCCGGACAGCTCGACGAACATCCATCCGGAGCCGGCCGGCAGCTCGGGGACGGACGCGGGACCGCGCTGGGCACGGACGACGTCGACGATCCGGGCGTCGAGGCCCTCGCAGGCGGTCGGGTCGTGCGGGAGGATCGCCAGCACGTCGTCGGCAGCGTCGGCCATCGTCGGGTAGCCCAGGAGCAGCAGGACACGGTACGGCGGATCGGAGACCAGGTCGACGGTCGCACCGAGGGTGACGGCGAGCGTGCCCTCGGTGCCGGCGAGGAAGGTCGCCACGTCGAACCCGTTCTCGGGCAGGAGGTGCTCCATGGAGTACCCCGACACCTGCCGCCCGAACCGCCCGAACTCGGTCCGGATCGTCGCGAGGTCGGCACCGACCACGGCGCGGAGGGCTTCCAGCGTCGGCGACGAGCCGGAGCCGCTCGAGGCGGAACCGGCCACGGGCCGGACGAGCGAGAGCCGCTCACCGCTCGCCGTGACGACGTCGAGCGCGGCGACGGTGTCGGCCGAGCGTCCGTACGCGAGGGCGCGGGACCCGCACGCGTTGTTGCCGATCATCCCGGCGATGGTGCACCGGGTGTGCGTGGACGGGTCGGGCCCGTAGCGCAGCCCTGCCCGCGCTGCCTCCCGCTGCAGCGCGGCATGGACGGTGCCGGGCTCGACCCGGGCCGTACGGGCCTCGCGATCGATCTCGAGGACACGGTTGAGGTGGCGCGTGAAGTCCATCACGATCCCCGGGCCGACCGCGTTGCCGGCGATCGACGTCCCGGCACCGCGCGAGGTGAGCGGCACCCCCGACGCACGGGCGACGTCGACGACCGCAAGGACCTCGTCGGTGGTGCGCGGCCGCACGACGACCTGGGGGACGACACGGTAGAGCGAGGCGTCGGTGCTGTAGAGCGCGCGTGCCAGGGCGGAGTCGTCGACGTCGCCGACCCCCGCGCGACGCAGAGCCGTGGCGGTGTCGAGGCCGAGCGTGGCCGCATCGACCGAGGAGGTCGTCACCACAGGCTGATCGACCGCTCGAAGATGCCCGCCACCGCCTCCTCGTCCACCGGCTTGGGCGCGGTGGCGAGGAGCCGCTGCTGCTTCATCGTCCCCTCGACGAGAGCGGGGACGTCGCCCTTGTCGAAGCCGACGGCGCCGATGCCTGCGGGGATGCCGATGTCGCGCATCAGGCGGACGAGCACCTGCGGCAGGAGGTCGGCGAGGTCGGACGGCCGGGCGGCGCCGGGCTCGAGGAGCTCGGCCGCGCGCACGTGCCGCTCGGGCGCGGCGTCGAAGGTGTAGCGGAACGCCTCGGGAGCGGTGAGCGAGACCGCCATGCCGTGCGGCACCATCGCCTCGTCCTGCGGGTAGCCCGAGGGACGGAAGTCCTTCACCTGGCCGGCGATCGGGTAGGCGTTGGCGTGCGGGATATGGACCCCGGCGTTGCCGAACCCCATGCCTGCGAACGTCGCGGCCAGCGCCATCTGCTCGCGGGCGTCGACGTCACCGCCGTCGTGCACCGCCGCGCGGAAGGACGACGCGAGCAGGCTCATCGACTTCTCGGCCCACACGTCGGAGATGGGGTTCGCTCCGCAGTACGGGACGCGCTCCGAGGCGGCCTTGCGCTCGTAGGAGGTGAACGGACGTGCGGTGTAGCTCTCGAGCGCGTGGCAGAGGATGTCCATCCCGCTGGCCGCAGTGACCTCCGGCGGCTGGGACAGCGTCAGCTGGGGGTCGATGATCGCCAGCTCCGGCCTCAGCCGCGGATGGCTGATGCCCGTCTTCACGTGCTGCGACAGGACGTCGAGCACGCAGATCGTGGTGCTCTCGCTCCCGGTGCCGGTCGTCGTCGGGAGCGCGATCAACGGGAGGAGGGCCTTGGCCGGCGCCCGGCCTGCTCCCACCGGCACGTTGATGTAGTCCATCAGCTCACCGTCGTTGGTCGTGAGCAGGTTGACCGCCTTGGCGGTGTCGATGCTCGAGCCTCCTCCGAGGGCAACCACGGCGTCGAAGGGACCGTGCGAGCGTGCGAAGTCGATCGCATCGGAGAGGCTCGCGTCGGTCGGCTCGACGTGCGAGTCGGCGTAGACGACCAGCTCCACGCCGTCGGCCGCGACCTGCTCGACGACCCGGTCGGGGACACCGGTCGCCTCGAGGCCGCGGTCGGTGACCAGCAGCGCTCGACGCACACCGAGCGACGCGAGCTCGTAGCCGAGCTCCGCGCTCGCGCCGGACCCGATCTTCAGTCTCGGGGACCCGTAGGTGAAGACAGTCTCGGGACGGGTCGGCTGGGCGAACGGCATCCGGGCTCCTGAAGGTCACGACGGCCCACAGGCGCGTCTGTACGCGTGTTGCGTAGATGACAATACGGCGTCACGGGCACTTGTCGGGCACCTGACCACGTTGCTCTAGGGTGTTCGGGGGCTTGATCTGGAGGTGGACGGATGAACCGGTCGACAGTGGCCGCTGCGCTCGCAGCGACCCTGGTCCTCGGCCTTGGCGCGTGCAGCCCGCTCGCGCCGGCACGACCCGACCCCTCTGCGACCACCCACACCAGCCTCAAGGTGGACGTGGCCCAGCACGAGAGCTTCTCCGGCACGCCCATCGTCTACTCCTTCACCGTTCCCGACGGGGCGACCCAGCTCGGACCGCTCGTGCGTCAACGAAGCCCTGAGCTGCTCGCCGCGTACGAGCCGGTCCTGGCCGAGGCTGAGCGTCGTCAGGCACTCGAGGCGGCCGCCGACGCCGTCGAGAACCAGGGCGAGACGACACCGACACCGACCGAGCCCCCCAACCCGCTCCCCACCGACGACAGCTTCGCGATCCTCTCGGAGCCGCCGGAGCCCGACACGACGACGGCGCTGCTGAGGATCGACGGCGACCCCGGCGAGGTGTTCAGCAACGTGCTCGCCCAGGTGGCCGAGGCCATGCCCGCGCTCGAGCTCGACCCTGACGCGTGGTCGCGATTCTGCACCGCGTCAGACGGCGTCTACACCGGCTGCTCGTTCGACGTGACGGGGCGCACCACCGAGGACGTCGGGGTCCGGGTCTCGGTGACCATCGACCCGGGCAACCTGCGGACGCAGCAGTCCCCCGCCGGCGCCCAGGGCAAACCGGTGATGACGTACACCGTCGTGGCCACCGATCCCCCCGACATGCGGCCGGCGTGGGAGGCGCTCGACGAGGAGACCGACACCCCGGCCGAGGGCGAGCCGCAGGTCCTGCCCGCTCCGGAGAAGGTTCCGGCGACGACCGCGCCTCTGCCGCCGGCCCCGCAGGTGGAGGGCACGTGGCCGAAGCTCCCGGTCTCGCGCCCGGTTGCCACCGGCGGCGACCTCATCACCCCGCAGTGGAAGCTGCGCGACGACTCGGCGCTGCTCCTCTCGGGCGACCGGCCCGCCTTCGCCAGCATCCTCGTCGAGCGCGGCGCCAACGCCGACGCGATCGCACGCAGCTATGTGCTGGCCTACAGCACGGCCGGCGACCCCGTCCAGGACGTCATCGAGGACCGCACCGAGATCAGCACCACCTACCGCGCCGTGACGCCGAAGAACGGCCCGACCGTCTCAGCGACGTTCACCCAGGCCGGACGCGGCAACTACATCGCGCTCTTCTACGCCCCGCCCTCGCGCGGCTGAGCGGCCGGGCTCGTCTGGGCGTTCCGCCGGGCGGCGGAACGCCCACTCCATCCGTGGGGCGAGCAGCGGCCCGACGGCACGCGCGACGCGTTCCGACATCAGCGCGGTGCCCAGGAGGGCCGCGCCGACGAGGACGATCGGCACGCAGTACGGGCCCAGCTCGGCCAGAAGGTCGAACGCGCCGACGTGGGCCAGGGCGATGATCACGAACCCGTGGAGGAAGTACGCGTTCATCGTGCGGCGGCCGAGGCCGGTCGTGACGTCGACGCGCCGCGGGATGACCGACAGGACCGCGGCGGTCAGGGCGAACCCGACCACGAGCAGGCCCGCGCGCGTCGTCAGGCCGCCCAGGGCGTCGGCCTCGAGGGGCGACTCGGCGTAGGCGTCACGCCAGTAGAGCCACGAGACGTACCAGCCCTCGTGACGCAGCTGGCACCAGGCGAACGTGCCGGCCAGGGCGAGCGCCGACACGACACGGACCAGCGGACGGCGGAGGAACGCGAAGTGCGCCGGCCGCAGGTACATCCCCGCCACGTAGAACGGCAGCAGACCGAGGATGCGGTGGATCGAGACGACGTTGCTCACCTGCCACAGTCCGGCCACCAGGCTCACGGCGATCGCGACCAGCACCGGCGCCCGCACCACCTGCCAGAGCGGGGTCGACAGTCGCCAGGCGACCAGGGCGATGAGGAACCAGGTGGACCACGCCGGGTCGAGCAGGTTGATGTCGAGGGGCTTGCCGTCCAGCACCGCGCGGAACCCGTCGAGACCGATGTTGAGGACGATGTAGGGGACGACGAGTGTCGTGACGAGCGCTCGCGTCTGCTTGGGCGAGCCTTCGTAGCGTCGCGAGACGTAGCCCGAGACGAGCACGAACGCGGGCATGTGGAAGGCGTAGATCCAGGCGTAGGTGCCCCGGGCGGCAGGGACGTCGAGGAGGTACTGCAACGCGTGCCCGGCGACCACCAGGAGCATCACCCAGTAGCGGGCGTTGTCGAGAAGAGGATCGCGCGCCGCCGGTCGGGCCGCTGCGTCGACGGAGCTGTCGGCGTCTGCTCGGGGCTGCATCAGCGTCGTAGACATCTGGCACGACGTAACCACCCGCTCCTTAACGCATCCTGAGAGGGCCCGAGAACACGCGGCGAACGGTGCACGACGTGCGAGGGCCCCCGGGAGCAGATGCTCCCGGGGGCCCTCGTCAGGACCTCGTCGATCAGCCGGAGAAGCTGCCGAAGTCGAAGTCGTCCAGCGCGACGGACTGGCCCCCGGTGTTGCCGAAGTCGTAGTCGTACGACTCGTACCCGGTCACCGCGTACGCCGCCTGGCGCGCCTCCTCGGTGGGCTCCACCCGAACGTTGCGGTACCGCTCGAGGCCGGTGCCCGCCGGGATCAGCTTGCCGATGATGATGTTCTCCTTCAGGCCACGGAGCTGGTCCGACTTGCCCTGGATCGCCGCCTCCGTGAGGACACGGGTCGTCTCCTGGAAAGACGCGGCACTCAGCCACGACTCGACCGCGAGGGAGGCCTTCGTGATGCCCATCAGCACCGGACGGCCGGATGCAGGCTGCCCGCCCTCGGCCACCACGCGACGGTTGGCCTCCTCGAACGTCGCACGGTCGTGCAGGTCACCCGGCAGCAGCTTGGTCTCGCCCTGGTCGATGACCGTGACGCGACGCAGCATCTGCCGCACGATGATCTCGATGTGCTTGTCGTGGATGGCCACGCCCTGGCTGCGGTAGACCTCCTGGACCTCGTCGACCAGGTGCTCCTGAGCCCGGCGGACGCCGAGGATGCGCAGAACCTCCTGCGGATCCGGCGTGCCGTGCGTCAGCTGCTGCCCAACCTCCACCTCGTCGCCGTCGGCGATGAGGAGACGCGAGCGCTTGGACACCGGGTACTCGTGCGGCTCAGACCCGTCGTGCGGGACGACGACGAGCTTGCGAGCCTTGTCGCTGTCGTCGATCGTCACGCGTCCGGCGGCGTCCGAGATCGGCGCGCGGCCCTTGGGCTGACGCGCCTCGAAGAGCTCGACGACACGCGGCAGACCGTGCGTGATGTCGTCACCGGCCACACCACCGGTGTGGAAGGTACGCATCGTCAGCTGGGTGCCGGGCTCACCGATCGACTGGGCCGCGATGGTGCCGACGGCCTCGCCGATGTCGACGAGCTTGCCGGTCGCCAGCGAACGGCCGTAGCACTTGGCGCAGGTGCCGGTCTTGGCGTCGCAGGTCAGCACCGTACGGACCTTGATCTCCTCGATCCCGGCCGCGACGAGCCGTGCGATCTCGGGGTCTCCGAGGTCGCCGGCGGCCTCGACAAGGACCTCACCCGTCTCCGGGTGGGTGATCTCGGTCGCCGCGTTGCGGGCGTACGCCGAGGTCTCGACGTTCTCCGCCAGCACGAGCCGGCCGTCAGGCAGACGGTCCGCGATCCGCTTGGGCAGACCACGCTCGGTGCCGCAGTCCTCCTCGCGGATGATGACGTCCTGGCTGACGTCGACCAGGCGACGCGTCAGGTAGCCGGAGTCCGCCGTACGGAGCGCGGTGTCGGCCAGGCCCTTGCGCGCGCCGTGGGTCGCGATGAAGTACTCGACGACCGACAGACCCTCGCGGTAGTTCGCCTTGATCGGGCGCGGGATGATCTCGCCCTTCGGGTTGGCCACCAGGCCTCGCATCGCGGCGATCTGACGCATCTGCATCATGTTGCCGCGAGCGCCCGACTGGATCATCATCCAGATCGGGTTGTCCTCGGTGAAGGTCTTCTCCATCTCGGCGGAGACCTCGTTGGTGGCCTGGGTCCAGATCTCGATGAGCTCGCTGCGACGCTCGTCGTCGGTGATCAGACCGCGCTGGAACTGCTTCTGGACCTTGGCGTCCTGATCCTCGTAGATGGCGAGGATCTCCTGCTTGCGGCTCGGGGTGACGACGTCCTCGATCGAGATCGTGACGCCGGACCGCGTGGCCCAGTGGAAGCCGGTGTCCTTCAGCGCGTCCAGGGACGCGGCGACCTCGACCTTGCTGTAGCGCTCGGCGAGGTCGTTGACGATCACACCGAGCTGCTTCTTGCCGACCTGGTAGTTCACGTAGGCGTAGTCGACCGGGAGCGCCTCGTTGAAGAGGACACGTCCGAGCGTGGTCTCCAGCGTCAGGGCGTCGCCGCGGCTCCAGCCCTCCGGGACCTCGACGTCGGCCGGGGGCACGACCTCGGGGAAGCGGATCTTGATCTTGCTCTGGAGCGCGATCTCGCCACGGTCGAACGCCATCCTCGCCTCGGACGCCGAGGAGAACGCGCGACCCTCGCCCGGCTGTCCGTCACGCTCGAGCGTGAGGAAGTACAGCCCGATGACCATGTCCTGCGTCGGCATGGTGACCGGACGACCGTCGGCGGGCTTGAGGATGTTGTTGGTCGACAGCATGAGGACGCGTGCCTCAGCCTGCGCCTCGGCCGACAGCGGGAGGTGGACGGCCATCTGGTCACCGTCGAAGTCGGCGTTGAAGGCCGAGCAGACGAGCGGGTGGATCTGGATGGCCTTGCCCTCGATGAGCTGCGGCTCGAACGCCTGGATGCCCAGCCGGTGCAGGGTGGGTGCACGGTTGAGCAGCACCGGGTGCTCGGAGATGACCTCTTCGAGGACGTCCCACACCTCGGCGCGCGCGCCGCGCTCGACCATGCGCTTGGCCGACTTGATGTTCTGCGCGTGGTTCAGGTCGACCAGACGCTTCATCACGAACGGCTTGAACAGCTCGATCGCCATCTGCTTGGGCAGACCGCACTGGTGCAGCTTGAGCTGCGGGCCGACGACGATGACCGAACGGCCCGAGTAGTCGACGCGCTTGCCGAGCAGGTTCTGGCGGAAGCGACCCTGCTTGCCCTTGAGCATGTCGGAGATCGACTTGAGCGGGCGGTTGCCCGGTCCGGTGACCGGCCGTCCACGACGGCCGTTGTCGAACAGCGAGTCGACGGCCTCCTGGAGCATCCGCTTCTCGTTGTTGACGATGATCTCCGGCGCGCCGAGGTCGAGCAGACGCTTGAGCCGGTTGTTGCGGTTGATGACGCGACGGTAGAGGTCGTTCAGGTCGCTGGTGGCGAAGCGGCCACCGTCGAGCTGGACCATCGGCCGCAGCTCCGGCGGGATCACCGGGACCGCGTCGAGGACCATGCCGGCGGGCCGGTTGTCTCCCGACATGAAGGCCGAGACGACCTTGAGGCGCTTGAGGGCTCGCGTCTTGCGCTGGCCCTTGCCGGTCGCGATGGTCTCCTTGAGGCTCACAGCCTCCGCCGCGAGGTCGAAGTCCTGGAGGCGCTTCTGGATCGCCTGCGCGCCCATGTAGCCCTCGAAGTACTTGCCGAAGCGGTAGGTCATCTCGCGGTAGAGCAGCTCGTCGCCCTCGAGGTCCTGGACCTTGAGGCTCTTGAAGCGGCTCCAGACCTCGTCCAGACGATCGATCTCGCGCTGGGCGCGGTCACGGATCTGCTTGACCTCGCGCTCGGCGGCGTCCTTGACCTTGCGCTTGGCGTCGGCCTTGGCGCCCTCGGCCTCCAGCGCACCGAGGTCCTCCTCGAACTTCGCCATGCGCTGCTCGATGTTGTTGTCGCGACGCGACTCGAGGTTCTTGCGCTCGACGTCGATCTTGGCCTCGAGCGAGGGCAGGTCGCGGTGACGCGCGTCCTCGTCGACGTGCGTGATCATGTACGCGGCGAAGTAGATGACCTTCTCGAGGTCCTTCGGCGCGAGGTCGAGGAGGTAGCCCAGCCGGCTGGGAACTCCCTTGAAGTACCAGATGTGGGTGACGGGAGCGGCGAGCTCGATGTGTCCCATGCGCTCACGACGCACCTTGGAGCGGGTCACCTCGACGCCGCAGCGCTCGCAGATGATGCCCTTGAAGCGGACACGCTTGTACTTGCCGCAGTAGCACTCCCAGTCCCGCGTGGGACCGAAGATCTTCTCGCAGAACAGACCGTCGCGCTCGGGCTTGAGCGTGCGGTAGTTGATCGTCTCGGGCTTCTTCACCTCACCGTGGGACCACCCACGGATCTCGTCGGCGGTGGCAAGGCCGATCTTGAGCTGATCGAAGAAGTTCACGTCGAGCACGTTGTCTTCTTTCCTTCGTGATGAAAAATCTGTGGACGAGGCCGGAGGCGGGGCGCGGACTCAGAGAGTGCCGCGCCCCGGCGACTCAGACCTCCTCGACGCTGGCGGGCTCGCGGCGCGAGAGGTCGATCCCGAGCTCTTCAGCAGCCCGGAACACGTCCTCCTCAGCGTCACGCATCTCCACCGCGGTGCCGTCGGACGAGAGGACCTCGACGTTCAGGCACAACGACTGCATCTCCTTGACGAGAACCTTGAACGACTCCGGGATGCCTGGCTCGGGGACGTTCTCGCCCTTGACGATCGCCTCGTAGACCTTCACACGTCCGAGGATGTCGTCCGACTTGATGGTCAGGAGCTCCTGCAGGGCGTAGGCCGCGCCGTACGCCTCGAGGGCCCACACCTCCATCTCGCCGAACCGCTGTCCACCGAACTGCGCCTTACCGCCGAGCGGCTGCTGCGTGATCATCGAGTACGGACCCGTCGACCGTGCGTGGATCTTGTCGTCGACGAGGTGGTGCAGCTTCAGGATGTACATGTAGCCGACCGAGATCGGTGCCGGGAACGGCTCACCCGTACGTCCGTCGAACAGCATCGCCTTGCCGTCACGGCCGACCATCCGCTCGCCGTCACGGTTCGGGAGGGTCGAGGCCAGGAGTCCCTGGATCTCGTCCTCGCGCGCACCGTCGAACACCGGGGTGGCGACGTTGGAGTCCATCGGCGAACGGTCTGCGCCGATGGAGCGCAGGCGCTCGGCCCACTCGCCCTTGCTCTCACCGATGTCCCAGCCGGTCTTCGCGACCCACCCGAGGTGGGTCTCGAGAACCTGACCGACGTTCATCCGGCCTGGCACGCCGAGCGGGTTGAGGATGATGTCGACGGCGGTGCCGTCGGGCAAGAACGGCATGTCCTCGACCGGGAGGATCTTGGAGATGACGCCCTTGTTGCCGTGGCGGCCGGCGAGCTTGTCACCGTCGGAGATCTTGCGCTTCTGCGCCACGTAGACGCGGACCAGCTGGTTCACGCCCGGGGGCAGCTCGTCGCCCTCCTCACGGTCGAAGACGCGGACGCCGATGACCGTGCCGGACTCGCCGTGCGGCACCTTGAGGGAGGTGTCGCGGACCTCGCGCGCCTTCTCGCCGAAGATCGCACGGAGCAGACGCTCCTCCGGGGTGAGCTCGGTCTCGCCCTTGGGCGTGACCTTGCCGACGAGGATGTCGCCGTTGGAGACCTCCGCGCCGATCCGGATGATGCCGCGCTCGTCGAGGTCGGCGAGCATCTCGTCGCTGACGTTCGGGATGTCGCGGGTGATCTCCTCCGGGCCCAGCTTGGTGTCACGCGCGTCGACCTCGTGCTCCTCGATGTGGATCGAGGTCAGCACGTCGTCCTGGACGACACGCTGCGAGAGGATGATCGCGTCCTCGTAGTTGTGGCCCTGCCACGGCATGAACGCCACGAGGAGGTTGGAGCCGAGCGCCATCTCGCCCTCGTCGGTGCAGGGACCGTCGGCGATCGGCGAGCCCTTCTCGAGGCGGTCGCCCTCCTTGACCAGCGGACGCTGGTTGATGCAGGTGCCCTGGTTGGAGCGGGTGAACTTCGACAGCCGGTAGGTCTTGTAGATGCCGTCGTCCTGCATGACCTCGACGAAGTCCGCGCTGACCTCGGTCACGACGCCCGGGGCCTTGGCCACCGTCACGTCACCGGCGTCGACGGCGGCACGGAACTCCATGCCGGTGCCGACGAGCGGCGCGTCGTTGCGGATCAGCGGGACCGACTGGCGCTGCATGTTGGAGCCCATGAGCGCGCGGTTGGCGTCGTCGTGCTCGAGGAACGGGATGAGCGCCGTCGCGACCGACACCATCTGGCGCGGCGAGACGTCCATGTAGTCGACCTCGTCGGCCGGGACGAGCTCGGCCTCGCCACCACGCTGGCGGACGAGCACGCGATCCTCGGCGAAGGTGCCGTCCTCGTTCAGGCGCGAGTTGGCCTGGGCGATGACGTAGCGGTCCTCGTCGCTCGCGGTGAGGTACTCGATCTCCTCGGTGACGCGGATGCCGTCGACCTTGCGGTACGGGGTCTCGACGAACCCGAACGAGTTGATGCGACCGTACGACGCCAGCGAACCGATCAGACCGATGTTGGGACCCTCGGGGGTCTCGATCGGGCACATGCGGCCGTAGTGCGACGGGTGGACGTCACGGACCTCGTAGCCGGCGCGCTCACGAGACAGACCACCCGGGCCGAGGGCCGAGAGACGACGCTTGTGCGTCAGGCCCGCGAGCGGGTTGTTCTGGTCCATGAACTGGCTCAGCTGCGACGTGCCGAAGAACTCCTTCAGCGCCGCCACGACGGGGCGGATGTTGATCAGGGTCTGGGGCGTGATGGCCTCGACGTCCTGAGTCGTCATCCGCTCGCGGACGACCCGCTCCATGCGGGCGAGACCCGTACGGAGCTGGTTCTGGATGAGCTCGCCGACGCTGCGCAGGCGGCGGTTGCCGAAGTGGTCGATGTCGTCGGCCTCGACGAACGTCGAGCCGGCCGGCATCTCGAGCTCGGTCTCGCCGGCGTGCAGCGCGACGATGTACTTGATCACCGAGACGATGTCCTCGATGGTCAGCGTCTGCTGGTCGAAGGCCTCGTCGGTGCCGAGCTTCTTGTTGATCTTGTAGCGACCGACCTTGGCGAGGTCGTAGCGCTTGGGGTTGAAGTAGTAGTTGTCCAGCAGCTGCTGGGCGGCCTCGGTCGTCGGCGGCTCGCCCGGGCGCAGCTTGCGGTAGATGTCGAGCAGCGCGTCGCTCTGGCCGGACGTGTTGTCCTTCTCCAGGGTGGCGCGGATCGAGTCGTACTGGCCGAACTGCTCGAGGATCTCCGCCTCGGACATGCCGAGGGCCTTGAGCAGGACCGTCACGCTCTGCTTGCGCTTGCGGTCGAGGCGGACGCCGACCTGGTCGCGCTTGTCGATCTCGAACTCGAGCCAGGCGCCGCGCGACGGGATCACCTTGGCGGTGTAGATGTCCTTGTCGGACGTCTTGTCGGGCGTGCGCTCGAAGTAGACGCCCGGCGAGCGGACGAGCTGGGACACGACGACCCGCTCGGTGCCGTTGATGATGAAGGTGCCCTTGTCCGTCATCAGGGGGAAGTCACCCATGAAGACGGTCTGGCTCTTGATCTCGCCGGTCTCGTTGTTCATGAACTCGGCGGTGACGAAGAGAGGCGCGGCGTACGTGACGTCACGGTCCTTGCAGTCCTCGACCGAGTTCTTGGGCGGCTCGAAGCGGTGGTCACGGAACGACAGCGACATCGTCTCGGAGAAGTCCTCGATCGGAGAGATCTCCTCGAAGATCTCCTCCAGACCGGACTTCCGGGAGACGTCGTTGCGACCGGCGGCAAGCTGCTCCTCGACCGAGGCCTTCCAGCCCTCGTCCCCGATCAGCCAGGAGAAGCTGGACGTCTGGAGCGACAGCAGCTCCGGCACCTCGAGGGGCTCAGAGATCTTGGCGAAGGAGACACGACGGGGGTTGGTTTTGGCGGAGGTGGCGGCAGTGCGCGAGGAAGCCAAGAGGGGTCCTTCCAAAGGCTCGCAGTTCCCGGTTGCGGCACCGTCCGGACCCATGCCGAACGGCCCCCGTCAAGGGGCTGTGGGCAGGAGGTAGGAGGCGCAAAGAAACAGTCTAGACGCCACAGTGGGCAGATTTCAACCCAGGGTGTCAAGCCTTTGCCGTCGATGATGAACGCATCCGGCGCTCAGGTCAAGCAGCGCGAGCATTTCGGTGTGGACGCGTCGCGCTCCGGGACTGCTCCCCCGGCGTCCTCGACCGACTGCTCGAACAGTGTGTCACCCTTGATGTGATCTGTGTTACCACGGGTCCGAGACGCCAGGAGGAGCCCGCCGTGCCCGCCGACCTCGCACCGCCGCGCCGCGAGCGCCCGGAGCTGAAGCCGACCCCCCACCTGCGGCCCGGCCGGCTGCTCGCGGGCTTCTTGACACTCGTCCTCGTGGTGGGCGGCGGATGGTTCGCCTGGAAGTACGTCGGGACCAACATCGTCGCCAAGCAGCGCCAGGGCGAGATGGCCGTCGCACTGGCCGACGACTGGTCGGGCAACCGCGGGGGCGACGCCACGACGGACACCGTCCGGATCGGCGAGGCGATGGCCGTGATGCGGATCCCGCGGTTCGGCTCCGACTTCGAGGTCCCCGTGGTCGAGGGCGTCGACGACTCAGCCCTGACCTCCGGGGTCGGTCACTTCCCCGACACCCAGCGCCCCGGGCAGCTGGGCAACTTCGCCGTCGCCGGCCACCGCATCACGAACGGGCAGCCCTTCAAGGACTTCCCCGACCTCCGGGCGGGTGACAAGGTCGTCGTCGAGACCCGGACGCACGTCTACACCTACGTCCTGGAGGGGTCCGGCACCGACACGATCGTGGACTTCAGCGACATCTGGGTGGTGCAGCCCGTGCCCGAGAAGGCCCGGCGCACCAAGAGCCAGCGGTCCCGCGCGAAGCCGACCCGAGCGATCATCACGCTGACCACGTGCTCGGAGATCTTCCACACCGACAACCGGTCGGTCGCCTTCGGCCGGTTGGTCGACTCCCGCCACGTCTGAGGTCCGGACGGGGTGAGATCGCCCCGGCTCAGGGCCTACGTCGTCGTCATCTCCGCGACCAGCCAGTCGCCGTCGACCTTCTGCATCCTCACCACGACCGACAGCGCGGCGGGCGATCCGGGCTTCCCGTCGAGCGTGCGGGACTGGTCGACGAACGCGAGCACGCGGACGCGCGAGTCCGAGCACTCCTGACCGCACTCGAGCGGGGCGATCGCACGCACCGTCGCCGTCACGTCGATCTTGCGCTGCTTGGCCGCCGAGGCGACCTGCGGTGCCAGCTGCTCGTACTCCTTGGCGAAGTCCGAGGTCATCCGCTCGGTGGCGGCCTCGAGGTCCTCGGTCACCGTCGCGTGCCGATAGCTGAGCGTCGACTCGAGCGCGGACGACGCCGCCGAGGTGGCCTTCTCGGCGGCGTCCACCCGTGCCTCGGCGTCGCCCTCGGTCTGGCGGACCGCCAGCGTCGCCACGACCGCGAAGGCCACCGCCGCGACGGCGAGCACGGCCAGGGTGGCGAGGACGATCCGGGCACGTCGTGACAGCGGGGCCCGTGGGGTCCGCGGCGCGCGTGGACGGGCCTCGGGAGCCGCCTCGACGGCGTCGCTACCACCCTCCTCGACGGACGGCTCGGGGCCCTCCACCGGCTCGTCGTGCTCGTCACCGGGCGTGGCGGGACGTCGCCGCTCCCCCGCGATCCGAGGCCGTCGGTTGCTCATGACCCGCTCCCCTGCGTCGGCGTCGGCGTCGGTGCGGCACCCGGGGCCGGCGTCGCGGCCGTCTCCACCGTCACGTTGGTGAAGCTGTCGACCAACCAGCGGTCTCCCTCACGGACCAGCGCGACACGCCAGCGGAGCCGAGGCTGACCCACCTGGACGTCCTTCGGCTCGGTCTCCACCGTGATCGCGGCGAGCACCTCGGCGCTGTCGTCGTCGATGCTCTCGATCGCCACCTGCTCGACGTTGCCCTTCGACACGATCCCCGTGTCGGCGAACTGTCCGAGCAGGTCCTTGGTCGACGCCTCGAACTGCACGGCGAGATCGTCGGTCAGCAGCGGCTTCACGCGAGCGACGTACGGGTCGAGGTCCTTGACGTCGTAGGAGTTGACGCTGGTCGCGAACTTCTCCGTCGCCGCCCGGACGTCCTGGCGGGCGGCCGCGTCGGCGTACGCCGGGATCTGCGGACCCCGCACGAGCGCGACGACGCCGACCACCACCCCGGCGACCACCACCGCCGCGAGCGCCACAGCGAGCAGGCGGGTGCGGGTCAGCGTGCGACCGCCGGTCCGAGCAGCATCCACTTCCAGGACTCCTTCCCGAGGTCCGGGGCGTCAGGGATCGTCGTCGTGCCGCCGACGTCCACCTGACCCGTCGCCACATCGTACGTACCGAGAACCTCGCTCTCGTCACGTGTCACCCCCGCGGGGCTCGTGCCCCCCTTGGCGGCGGCCGCGGACCGCGGCTGCGGCTCGGCGCACGCGAACGCACGCTGCCACGCCGTCGGGGTGCGGTCGAACGGCGTCCGCTGGCGCGACCGGGGCAGGTAGCCGGTCTCGCACGGGGCGTTCTCCGGCTGCAGCGAGAGGCTCATGCGCGCGGCGTACTGGCCGGTGCGCGAGTCCTTGGCGATGATCGAGAAGGCGCTCTCGACGCCGTACGGGGCGATGACGAGGACCCCACGGATCCCGTCGAGGCGTCCGCGCACCACGGTGTTGAGCCGGATCGCGTCACTGAGCAGCGACGCGATGTCGTCGGCGTTCTCGCTGAGGACGGTCCGGAGCGTGGCCGCGGTCGGGGCGCCCGTGTCGAGAACGGTGCGCAGGTCCTGGTCCGAGGTCCGCATGGCGGTCGAGAGGTCGCGCAGGTTCGTGGCGAACGCGCGGATGTCGTCCTGGCCGTCGACCTGGGTCTGGAGCACCGTGGTCGACTCGCGAATCAGGTCGGCGGTCATCGCGTACTTCTGGTCGGCCTTGGTGATGAACGAGCTCGTCGCGTCGATGGTGGTGCGGATGTCCTTGCCCGACCCCTCGAAGGCCGCCCCCAGCTCGGTGATGACGGTGCTGAGGTCGTCGGCGTCGACGGACGACAGCAGCCCGCTCACGTCGGTGATCAAGGTGCGGGTGTCGACCGGGACGCGGGTGCGCTCACGGGCGACCACGTCGTCCTCGCCGAGGAACGGCCCGGCGGCCCCCTCGGGCTGGAAGTCGAGGTACTGCTCGCCGACGGCGGACTTGTTGGCGACGACGACCGCGGTGTCAGCGGGGATCCGAGGCGCGTCCTCGTCGATCCGCACCTCCACGTCGACACCGTCAGCGGTCAGCCACATCTCCTTGACCCGGCCGACGCTCACGCCGCGGTACGTCACGTCGGCACCGGTGAAGATGCCGCCCGACTCGGCCATCTGGACGGTGACGGAATAGCCGCTGCCGCCGATCAGCCGGTCGAGCCGGGCATAGGTCGCCCCGACGTAGGCGATGCCCACGAGCGTGATCACGAGGAAGAGCACGAGCTGCACGCGTACGCGACGGGTGATCACGGCGCCACCACCGTCCGCGCCATCACGCCTGCGACGTCGTCACTGCGCAGGGCCGCCTTGAGCGACGCCCGCTCGGCCTCGGTCATGAGGCCGATGGTCTTCGTGAAGTCGGTGGTGAAGTCGAGGGACACGTTGGTGTAGTCGCCCATCTGGTACGCCGCCGCCTGCTCGGGGTTGTCTCCCAGCAGGCTGTCGGGGAACGGGAACGTCGGCAGCACCTCGAGCGAGCTGATCAGCGCGTCCCCTGCGGAGGCGAGGTTGTCCAGCACCGGGTTGAGCGCCTTCAGGTCTGCGACGACGGACTGCTTGGACTTGACGATGACCTCGGTGCCGACGCCGCTCAGCGTGTTGAGCGCTCCCAGCATGCGCACCAGGTTGGCCCGCTGCGCGTTCACGGTCTGGAGCGCTGCCGGCAGGTCGTCGAGGGCGTCGTCGATCGCGGACTGCTGAGTCCTGGTCGCCTTCGCGAGCGCGTCGATCTGCTCGATGGCGACGACGATCTCCTTCTTGGAGGCCTCGGCCGTGCCGACGAACTCGTCGAGGCGACGCAGGAGCGTGCGCATGTTGGCCTCTCTCCCGGTCGTGGCCGCGTTGAGCTCGCGGGCGATGACCTGGATCTTGTCCACCGCCCCGCCGTTGAGGACGAGCGAGAGTGCGCCGAGGACCTGCTCGACCTCGGGGGTGTGGCCCGAGCGCACCAGCGGGATGCGGTCACCCTCGGACAACCGGCCCTGCGCGCCCGAGGGAGGCGGGGCGAGCGACACGAACTTCTCGCCCAGGATGCTGGTCTGGCGGATCGCGGCGAGGGCATTGTCGGGGAGCTCGACGTCGCCGTTGACCTTCATCGTGACGACGGCCTGCCACCCGTCGAGCGCCACGTCGGTCACCCGGCCGACGGAGACGTCGTTGACCTTCACCGCGCTCTGCGGCACGAGGTCGAGGACGTCCTCGAACTCCACGACGACGGTGTACGGGTCGTCACCCAGGTCGGCGCCACCGGGGAGGGGAAGGTCTCCGACGCTGCCGCGTCCGCATCCTGCCGTCAGCACCAGAGCAGCCGCGAGCACCACCGCCGCCCTCGCGCGTCCGAACGTCTCACGCATCACGCCACCCCCATCAGAGCCACGAGACCGGCGTCGTCCGAGGCGTCCGCCCCACCGGCGTCGCCGGGTGCCGGCGGCTCGGCGGCCGGGGACGCGGCTCCGTCGGAGCTCGTACGCCTCGCCTGGTCGGCGAGCCACCACACCAGCTGATCAGAGAGGGCGTAGCACGTCGTCCTGTACTTCGGGTTCTGGTTGGAGGCCAGACCGCAGTAAGCCCCGACGTACACCGCTTCGGTGAGCGTGCGGTACCTGCCGTCGTCCTTGCGCAGGATGGTGGCGCGGGTGTCGAGGGTGCCCGTGGTCGGGTTGTAGGCCGTCGCCAGGTTGGACAGCGCCTTGGGCCCGCGGTCCAGGAGTGCGGCAAGGTTCTTGCGCTGGTCGGCGAGCGACTCGGTGACGTCGGCGAGCCCGTCGACGTTCTTGCGGAGGCTCGCACGGTTCTCGGCCACGTACGACTGGACCGTGCCAAGGGCCGCCGCCAGCTCTCGCAGGGCCGCCTGGAGGTCGTCGCGCTCCCCCGCCAGCACCGTCGACACGTCGGCGAGACTCGAGTTGAACGACCGCACCGAGGCGTCGTTCTGCTCGAGCGCCGAGACGAAGCGCTCGATCTTCTCCATCGACGAGAAGAGCTCGTCCTTGGACCCGTCGGCCGTCGTCGTCACCTTGGCGAGTGCGGCGATGCTGCGGCGGATCTCCTCGCCCCGGCCGTCGAGGTTGTCAGCCGACGTCTCCAGGAGCGTGCTCAGGGCTCCGTCGGCGTTCGCTCCCTGCGGACCGAGCGCCTTCGCCACCCGGTCGAGCGCCTCGTAGCTCTCGTCGAGCTCGGTCGGAGTGGCCGAGCGCTCCTGGTCGAGGTGAGCGCCGTCGGCGAGCTTGGGGCCGCCGGCGTACGCCGGCGTGAGCTGGACGAAGCGGTCCCCGACCACCGAGGGCGACACGATCACCGCGGTGACGTCGGCGGGCACCGCGTAGTCGGCGTCCCACGAGATCTTGACCCGGACGGTCGACCCGCGCGGCGTGATGGACTCGACCGTCCCGACGTCGACCCCGAGGATGCGCACGGTCGACCCCTCGTAGAGGGAGACGGTCCGGTCGAAGTCGACGGTCGCCGTCTGCTTCTCCGACCGTGGCAGCAGGATCACGACCAGGGCCGCGACGAGTGCGAGGACGAGCACCGCCGCGACGCCCTCGACGACGCGACGGGAGACCCGGGGGGCGCGCGTGACGTCGGCGCTCACAGTCCGTCCTCCAGTCCGAGGATGCTCAGCAGGTTGTAGAGGAACCCGTCGAGCCACGGTCCGTTGCCTCCGTTGCTCGCCACCATGGAGTAGAACGCCGGCAGCTGCTCGAGGGCCGACTCGATGTTCTTCTCGTTGGCCTTCAGGACCTTCACCACGCCGGCGAGACGGTCGAGCGCCGGCTTGAGGTCGGCCTTCGTGTCCGCGACGAGCTTCTGGATCTCGTCGGACATGCGGGTGACGCCGACCAGGACGTCGTGGATGGCCTGCCGGCGCTGGGTGAGCGCCTCGAACAGCACTCCCCCGTCCTCGAACAGCGACACGACCTCGGAGTTGCGGTCGGCGAGCACACCGGAGATGCCGTCGATGTTCTTGAGCAACGTCTTGATCTCGGCGTCCCGAGCGGCGAGGTTCTCCGACAGCGCGGTGACACCCCGGACCGCCTTCTGGAACTCCTCCGGCGTCTTCGACGTGACCTCTCCGAGGGTGCGCATCGCGTACGCCAGCTGGTCGGTGTCGATCTGCTGGGTCGTCTCGCTGAGGTCGGAGAACGCCTGGACGATGTCGTACGGAGGGGTCGTCCGCGAGGCGGGGATGACGCTCCCCGGCTCGAGGGTGCCGCCCCCTGCGGGCTCGAGGCTGACGTACATCGTCCCGAGCAGCGTCTTGATCCGGACCGATGCGCCTGTCGCCTTCCCGAGGCGGTCGCGCTCGTCCTTGATCCGGAACGACACGCGCACCTTGTCGCCCTCCAGCTCGAGGTCGTCGACCTCCCCGACCAGCACACCAGCCATCCGGACGTCGTCACCCTTCTTCAGGCCGCCGACCTCGGTGAACTCGGCGGCGTACGTCGGCCCGCTGCCGACCAGCGGCAGCTTGCTCGCCTGGCTGGCCACCACGAGGAACAGGGCGATCACGAGCACGCTCACCGCACCGACGACGGCGGCGTTGCGCTCGCGGAACGGCTTCATCGCACGCATCGGCTCACCCCTGGTCCCGTCACGGTCACGCGCCTGGTGGTCTTGAACGGGCGGGCGTTCTCCCACCCCGGCACCCCGCTCAACGACGGCAGCTTGCCGTCGATGCCGACGTCGCAGACGTAGAAGTTGAAGAACGAGCCGTACTGGCCGGTCCTGCCGATCCGGTCGATCTTGATCGGAAGGATCTGGAGGGTGCTGTCGAGGGCCTGGCGTGCACGCTTGGTGCCGATCTGTGCGGTGAGGTCCCGCAGGTGCGAGATGTCGGCGGTGAGGTCGGGCCTCACCGCGGTGAGGAGCCCGGCCGTCTCGTTGGTCAGCGACGCGATGTCGTCGAGCGAGCCGGTGAGGACCCCCCGGTCGTCCTTCAGCCCGGTGATGAGCTGCTGCAGGGTCGAGATCGTGCTGGACAGCTCGGCGTCGCGGGCGTTGAACGACTTGAGCACCGTCGTCAGGTTGGTGATCACCGACCCGATCAGGTCGTCACGGTCGGCGAGGGTCTGGGTCAGCGACGCGGTGTGACCGAGCAGCGACTCGACGGTGCCGCTCTCGCCCTGGAAGACCTGGATGAGCTCGTACGCCAGCTGGTTCGTGTCGTCGGGCGACAGCGCCTGGAAGAGCGGCTTGAAGCCGGCGAAGAGGACGGTGAGGTCGAGCGCGGGCTGCGTCCTCGACATCGGGATCGTGTCACCCGGCTCGAGGCGCCGGCTCGTCCCCTCGGCGCCCTCGGTGAGCGAGAGGTAGCGCTGGCCGATCATGTTGCGGTAGCGCAGCGTCGCCAGGGTGCTCTCTGTCAGGGTCACGTCGGAGTCGACGCTGAAGGTGACCTCGGCAGTCGCGTCGGAGTCGACCCGCACACCGACGACGTTGCCCACGCGCACCCCGGCGATCCGGACGTCGTCGCCCTCGACGAGGCTCGTGACGTCGGCGAAGACCGCCTTGTACTCCTTGGTGTCGAGGAACGAGACGTTGCCGATCACGACGGCGAGGATCCCGGTGAGCGTCCCGGTGACCACGAGGAACAGCAGCAGGCGGACGAGCGCTCCGCTGGTCTTGCGGTCGAGCCGGGGGTCGAGCGTACGGCGGCGTCGGCGGCGACTCATCCGAACGTCACCTCCGCCCCACGCAGCACCGGTCCGACCAGCGCCTGCGCGACGTCGGGCACGTCCTCGGCCGCCACACCCAGCGCCGGCGCGAGCACGGCATCGATCTGCTGCTCCTCGGCCTGCGAGCCGGCGGGGCTCACCCTGGCGGGTGCCACCAGCGGGGCGGCCTTGCCGAGCGGGCCGTCGATGCCCAGCTGGCGGAGCAGGGCGTTGCTCATGCCCGGAGCGGGCCGGGAGCCGTCGTACGGGGTCGAGGGCAGGGTCGAGCACGTCGGGTCGAGCGCACTCCCGCCCCCGCTGACCGGCGGGAGGTCGGCGGCGTCACGGCGGTCGTACGCCCGCGGCGAGCGCGCCGCGAACTCGACCGTGACGTGGGCCCGGTTGTCTCGGAACGCCGAGTCGATGCGCGGCTTGAGCCGGTCGACCCCCTTCAGCACGCAGCCGATGGTCGGGGCATAGTCGGCCAGCAGCTCGAGCGTCGGACGGGACTGACGCGCGAGCGTGATGAGGTCGTCGCCGGTCCGGTCGAGGAATGCGTCGGCGGTGGTCGCGAACGCTGCCGTCTCGACGAAGAGCGCCTGCAGCTGCGCCTTGCGGCCGGTCAGCGTGTTGCCGGTGACGACCGCGTTGCGCAGCGTCTGCCCGACCTCGGGCATCACGTCGGCGTAGGTCTGCGCCGTCTCGCCGAGGAGCGTGATGTCCTCGACGATCCGCGGGGCGAGCGGGGTGATCTTCTGGAGGTAGGCCTCGAGGGTCTCGAGGGATGCGCCGATCGCCTCCCCCTGGCCGTCCAACGCCTCGGCCACCGCGTTGAGCGTGTAGGAGAGGTCGGCCGGGTTGAGCGCGGTGAGGATCGGGTCCAGGTCCACCAGGAGAGTCTCGACCTCGGCCGGCAGGTCGGCCTGCGCGATGACGTCGCCGGACTCGATCGGGGTACCGGCCGAGGCCGCCACCGGTTGCAGGTCGACGAACTTCTCGCCGAACAGCGTCTTCGGCACGATGAGCGCCTCTACGTCGGAGGGGATGAGGGGCTGGTAGTCGGGGTCGATCATCAGGTGGATCGTGGCGCGTCCGGTGTCGGAGGTGATGTCGGAGACCCGGCCCACGATGACTCCGCGGAGCTTGACGTCGGCGTTGCGGTTGAGCTGCAGGCCGACGCTCTCGCTGCGGATGGTCACCGGGACGTCGCCGGAGAACTGCTTGGTGAACACCGCGTACGTCGCGTAGACCGCAAGGATCAGCAGCGCGAGCATGACGACACCCAGCGCGCGGAGGGCGCCCGGACGGTCGAGAGCAGGGGTGCGCGCCATCAGCCGGCCAGCCTCACGGTCGTCGTCGTCCCCCAGATGGCCATCGACATCATCAGGTCCACGACGTTGATCATGACGATGGACGTGCGCACCGCCCGGCCCACGGCGACGCCGACGCCGACGGGGCCGCCCGACGCGTAGTAGCCGTAGTAGCAGTGGATCAGGATGACGACGACGGCGAACACGATCACCTTCACGAACGACCACAGCACGTCCTCCGGAGGGAGGAAGAGCGTGAAGTAGTGGTCGTACGTCCCCGTGCTCTGGCCGTAGATCACCGTCACGGTCAGCCGGGTCGCGAAGTACGACGCCAGCAGGCCGACGACGTAGAGCGGGACGATCGCGACCAGACCGGCGATCACCCGCGTCGTCACGAGGTACGGCAGGGACGGCACGGCCATCACCTCGAGGGCGTCGACCTCCTCGGAGATGCGCATCGCGCCGAGCTGGGCGGTGAACCCGCAGCCGACGGTGGCCGCGAGCGCGATGCCCGCGACCAGCGGAGCGATCTCGCGGGTGTTGAAGTAGGCGGAGAAGAAGCCGGAGAACGCGCTGGTGCCGAGCTGGTCGAGGGCGGTGAACCCCTGGAGGCCGACCTCCGTGCCGGTGAAGAACGACATCGCGCTGATGACACCCACGGTGCCGCCGATGACGGCGAGCGCCCCGCGGCCGAACGTGACCTCCGAGAGGATGCGGAGGATCTCCCGCGGATAGTGCACGACCGTCCGCGGGACCCAGGCGATCACCCGCAGATAGAAGGCGAGGTGCCGCCCGAGCGCGTCCAGCCCTCCGAGGGGTCGCTGGTAGATCGCTCTCACGTCGGCCATGTCACAACGCCTTGGCCGGGACGAGCTGGAAGTAGAGCGCGCTCATCACGAAGTTCGCCATGAAGAGGAGCAGGAAGGTCACGACGACGGACTCCATCACGGCCTGCCCGACGCCTTGGGGGCCTCCGTCGGCGTTCATGCCCTTGTAGGCGGCGACGATCGCCGCGATGAAGCCGAACACGAGCGCCTTCGCCAAGCCCTGCCACAGGTCGGCGGTCTGGGCGAGCGCCGTGAAGGACGCGAGGTAGGCACCGGGCGTGCCGCCCTGGAGGACGACGTTGAAGACGTAGCCGCCGACCACGCCGACCACGCTGACCAGGCCGTTGAGGAAGACGGCGATCAGCATGCACGCGAGGACGCGCGGCACGACGAGCCGCTGGATCGGGTCGATGCCGAGCACCATCATCGCGTCGAGCTCTTCGCGGATCTTGCGCGCGCCGAGGTCCGCAGCGATCGCGGAGCCGCCGGCACCTGCGACCAGCAGCGCGGTCGCGATGGGTCCCGCCTCCCGGACCACGGCGAGGACGGCGGCGGAGCCGGTGAACGACTGGGCGCCGAACTGCTGGATGAGGCTGCCGGCCTGGAGCGCGATCACCGCACCGAACGGGATGGCGACCAGCGCCGTCGGGATGATCGTCACCGAGGCGATGAACCACGCCTGCTGGATGAACTCGCGCACCTGGAACGGCCGGCGGAAGACGCTGACCACGACGTCCGCCCCGAACGCGAAGAGCTTGCCTGCAGTCGCCAGCGGCGCCGTGATGACGGTTGCGGCACTCACACCGCACCGCCGGACCGGACCGGCTGCTGCACGCCGACCGCTCCGAGGGACGTCGCGTCGTCGAGGAAGGAGCCCGGCGGCGGCGTGACGCCGTGGGTGGCGCACCACGCGCCCGGCGGCGCCTGGGTCGGCCGCGGCCGGCCGTCGGACGGCAGCATCTGGAGCGGGATCGGGGGCAGCGGCGGAAGGGTGCTGTGGTCCTCCAGCGCCAGCTCGTCGGCGTCCTTCTCCTCGCTCATGCCGATGGGGCCGATGGTCTGGGCGTTGAGGAACTGACGCACCGCCGGCTCCTCGCTGGAGAGCAGCATCTCGCGCGGCCCGAACATCGCCAGGTGCCGGTGGAACAGCAAGCCGATGTTGTCCGGCACGGTGCGCGCCGTGTTGATGTCGTGGGTGACGATCAGGAACGTCGCCTCGATCTGGGCGTTGAGATCGACGATCAGCTGGTTGATGAAGGCCGTACGGACCGGGTCGAGACCGGAGTCGGGCTCGTCGAAGAGCACGATCTCCGGCTCGAGCACGAGGGCACGGGCGAGTCCGGCGCGCTTGCGCATGCCGCCCGAGATCTCGCCGGGGAGCTTGTCCTCGGCACCGACCAGGCCCACCATCGTCATCTTCTCCATGACGATCTCCCGGATCTCGCTCTCCGACTTGCGCGTGTGCTCGCGCAGCGGGAAGGCGACGTTGTCGAACAACGTCATGGACCCGAACATCGCGCCGTCCTGGAAGAGGACGCCGAACAGCTTGCGGATGTCGTAGAGGTCCCGCTCGGTGCACGTCGCGATGTCGGTGCCCTCGATGAAGATGTGGCCCTCGTCGGGCTTGAGGAGGCCGATGAGGGCCTTCAAGAAGACGGACTTGCCGGTGCCTGACGGTCCGAGCATGACGCTGATCTGCCCAGCGGGCAGGGTCAGCGAGACATCACGCCAGATCGTCTGCTTGCCGAAGGACTTCGTCAGGCCTTCGACGCGTACCTCGACTCCCATCGGAGCTCCTTCGGGGGGACGGGCTCCTCGACCGGCGAGGGGCCACAAAGGATCAGCAGGGGGACGTCAGGCCTTGGCGCGACGACGAGTGCGGACGGCGAGGGCGAGGCGACCTGCCGCGGCGATGCCGAGGAGGGCGATCAGGCCGACGCCGACCGGCGAACCCGTCGCGGGGAGCGCCGTGGTCGTGTACGGGGCGACGCCGGGATCGCCGTCGCCGCTCCCGGATCCGCCGGAGCCACCAGATCCGCCGGAGTCGTTGCCGGGGGCGTTCGCGGGCGGGTTGATCACCGGCGGGTCCTGGCCGGCGCCACCACCGCCGCCCGCGCCACCGCCGCCCGCGCCACCGTCGTCGCCGCCACCGTTGCCGCCGCCACCGGGCGTCCCACCGGTTCTCGGCAGCGGGCAGTCGGTCTGCTCGCAGCCCTCGCCGACGGGGATGGTGCCGATCACTCGGGCAGCCGCGGTGTCCTCGTTGCGGGTGCACGTCAGCTCGGTCTCGCTGATCGCGCCGATGACGGGCGGGTTGAGCTTGGCATTGAGCGTGAAGACCTTGGGCATCTGGACGTAGATCAGACCGTTCGAGCCCTCCGGGAAGTCAGGGACGGTGATCTGGTCGACGGTGCCCTTGGCCGGGATCAGCAGCTGGCCCGACGCCGGCACGGGAACCATCGGCGAGCTGAGGCCGCGAACCTGGGGCTCCAGCGTGTCGACGAGCTTGCCGCCGGCGGCGACACCCTGGAGCAGGACTGTGGACGTCGCCGCACCGCCGACCGTGGTCACCTCCATCTTCTCGCGGATACGGGTCACCAGCGCGGGAGGAAGGATGAGGTCGAGCTCAGCGGCCGTGGCGGGGATCGTGTCGCCCGACTGGACCGCGTCCGGGAGCGTGGTGCGCGCATTCACCAGGAACCGCTGCGGGCCGCCGAGAGAGGTGTTGATGATCTCGTTGTCGGACTCGCAGGTGTAGGCGACCTGGTTGACCGAGGCCGGCTGGGCGGCCGCGACGGGGGCCAGGGCGAGCATCGCCCCTCCCACCAGCGCTGCGGCGGCCATGAGCGCGGTCCCTCGACGTGCGGCGGCGCTGACGCGCATCCGGATCTCCTCCCAGAAGCGACCGTGTGGTCTCCGGGAGCAGCGGTGCTACTCCCGGGTAATAACCGTGACTGTAACCAGAAGTTGCATTGTGACACAACCCACAGAACCCGAACTGAGACCCTCCAGGTCGTGACCCAGGTCACGTCATGGGACCGACGTTACTCCCTGCCGAGCCCGGGATGTCGCACCTGCCCCAGGACGCGCGAACGGGCGCCCACCCCACAGGGGGGTGGACGCCCGTTCGACGAGCCTGGAGGACGTGCCTCCGTGCGCTGAGCGCAGCCTCAGAGAGCTGAGGTCACTTCAGCGTGACAGTGGCGCCGGCGCCCTCGAGGGACTCCTTGGCCTTGTCGGCGGCCTCCTTGTTGACACCCTCGAGGATCGCCTTCGGCGCACCCTCGACGAGGTCCTTGGCCTCCTTGAGACCGAGGCTCGTGAGCGCACGGACCTCCTTGATGACCTGGATCTTCTTGTCGCCGGCCGACTCGAGGACGACGTCGAACTCGTCCTTCTCCTCGACAGCGGCAGCCTCGCCGGCGCCGCCGGCGGCAGGAGCCGCGGCGACCGCGACCGGAGCGGCAGCGGTGACGTCGAAGGTGTCCTCGAACTGCTTCACGAACTCGCTGAGCTCAAGAAGGGTCATCTCCTTGAAGGCGTCGAGCAGGTCCTCGGTGCTGAGCTTCGCCATGGTTGGCGTCCTTCCTGTTGGGGACCCCGAGGGGGGGTCGGATACGTGATCGGGCCCTAGCCCTCGGAGCCCTCGGCCGCGGCCGGGGCTTCTTCGGTCTCGGCCGGAGCCGAGGGTGCGGGAGTCTCCTGCTCGACCTTGGTCTGCAGGGCTCCCACAGCACGCGCCGCCTGGGCGAGCGGTGCCTGGAACAGTGCGGCGGCCTTCGAGAGGTTCGCCTTCATGCCGCCCGCGAGTCGACCGAGGAGAACCTCGCGCGACTCGAGATCGGCAAGCTTCGTGATCTCGGCAGAGTCGAGCGCCTTCCCCTCGAGGAAGCCGCCCTTGATGACGAGCTTGTCGTTCGCCTTGGCGAAGTCACGCAGACCCTTGGCGACCTCGACCGGATCACCCTTGATGAAGGCGATGGCGGTCGGGCCGTTGAGCAGGTGGTCGACACCGTCGACACCGGCGTCGCGGGCCGCGATCTTGGTCAGCGTGTTCTTGGACACGGCGTAGTTGACGTTCTCACCGAGCGAGCGCCGCAGGTCCTGCAGCTGCTTCACGGTGAGACCGCGGTACTCGGTCAGCACAGCGCCGTTGGAGCTGCGGAACTCGTCCGCCAGCTCGGCAACCGCTGCGGCCTTGTCCGGTCGCGCCATGGTTCTCCTTCGTGTCGTACCCGCCGTGCGGCAGGCACCTGGTTCGTACGAAGGCCACCGGCGCAGCGAGCCCGGAAACGACGAACGCCCCGGCGCAGGGCACGGGGCGTGGCGCACGGTAGTGCGTCTCACTCGGTGAAACCTGCGCGGGCCGCCCGCGTGAGCGGGACCTTCGATCCGTGACACTCCCTTGCGGGCGAGTCGCGGACGACCGGCGGTCTTCGGCAACGTCCAGACTACGTGACCGAACCGCGCAGCACCAAATCGCCGGGTCAGCCGCCGAGCATCGACGACGCGTCTGTGACCTGGTCGGCCGGCGGTGCGGTGACCTCGACCTTCTTGCCCCAGTCGCTGAAGGTGATCTCGCTCTTGATCTGAGCGACGTCGAAGACGACCTTGCGCGGGAGGTCGTCCGGGCCGACCCAGTACTGGTAGGTGATCTCGTCGGGCAGCCTGGCGGCCGCCGAACCCTGGAGCTCGGTGATCTTGGAGGTGTCGAGCACCGCGTCGTAGCGCTTGGTCTCGACGCCGTCGATCATCTCGGTCTCGCCGGTGTCCTTGAGATCCTTCATGGCGCCCTTGAGCTTCTGGAGGCTCGCCGTCGGGTCCATCGACTCGCGCATCTGGTCGAAGGACCCGCCGACGGCGCCGGAGACGTCGTCGATGCCGATCTTCATCCACTTGCCGTCGGCCATCCCCTCGGCCTTGGTGTAGAGGGTGCCGTCGACCATGATGATCTTCATCGACTCCCCCGACATGTCCATCGACATGTCCATCGCGCTCTTGCGGGGGTCGCTCGCCGTCTTGACGTCCGCCTCGGCCTTCATCGTCTGACGGCCCCTGCTCATCGTCATCGTCAGCCGCGTCGTCTGGGCCTTCAGCTGGGCACCGGTGATCTCTTCGGCGAAGTTGCTCGTCGTGAGGACGGTGGCGCCGTCTCCCGCGCCGCCACCCGTCGACGACTCAGCGGCACCGGAGCCGCCGCCACCGTCGGCGGCCACGTCGGCGCTGCTTCCGCAGCCGGCGGTCAGGGCGAGAGCGAGGGCCGCGAGTGCGGTCGTCAGGGTTCGCGTGCGCATGCGTCCACGGTACCCCGCGGGACGATCATCCCGTCTTTCCTCTCCACCGGCCCTGGGAGGACGGGGAATGCAGCAGACGCCGCCTCCCTCAGGGAAGCGGCGCCTGCGGCGTCGTGCGTACGGCCTAGGAGGCCGTCACTCCTCGTCGGAGACGATGTTGCGGGTGCGGTTCGGGTCGATCGGGACGCCCGGGCCCATCGTCGTCGAGACGGTGACCTTCTTGAGGTAGCGCCCCTTCGAGCTGGCCGGCTTGAGCCGCAGGACCTCGTCGAGCGCGGCGGCGTAGTTCTCGGCCAGCGCGGTGGTGCTGAACGAGGCCTTGCCGATCACGAAGTGGAGGTTGGAGTGGCGGTCGATGCGGAACTCGATCTTGCCGCCCTTGATGTCCGAGACGGCCTTGGCGACGTTGGGCGTCACGGTGCCGGTCTTGGGGTTGGGCATCAGGTTGCGGGGGCCGAGCACACGACCCAGGCGACCGACCTTGCCCATCATGTCCGGCGTCGCGACGACGGCGTCGAAGTCGAGCCAGCCGCCCTGGATCTTCTCGACGAGGTCGTCGGAGCCCACGTAGTCGGCACCCGCCTCGCGAGCCGCGTCGGCGTTGGCGCCGGTCGCGAACACGAGGACGCGAGCGGTCTTGCCGGTGCCGTTGGGCAGGTTGACCGTGCCGCGGACCATCTGGTCGGCCTTGCGGGGATCGACGCCGAGGCGCATCGACACGTCGACGGTCGAGTCGAAGTTCTTCGACCCTGACTGCTTCACGAGCTCCATCGCCTCGAGCGGGGCGTACAGCGCGTCCTTGTCGATCTTCTTGGCGGCGTTCTCGTACGCCTTGCTGTGCTGAGACATTCTGGTTCTTCTCTCTCTACCAGTCGTGGTCGTCGGGCCCAGCTGGCCCTGCCACAGTTCGGTCGGTCGGGACGACGAGTCAGTCGACGGTGACGCCCATGGAGCGAGCGGTGCCGGCGATGATCTCCATCGCGGCGTCGATGTCGTTCGCGTTGAGGTCGGGCAGCTTGGTCTGGGCGATCTCGCGGACCTGGTCCTTGGAGATCGAGCCGACCTTGTCCGTGTGCGGGACGGACGAGCCCTTCTGCAGGCCCGCGGCCTTCTTGATCATCTCCGCAGCCGGCGGCGTCTTGGTGACGAAGGTGAACGACCGGTCCTCGTAGATCGTGATCTCGACCGGGACGATGTTGCCGCGCATGGACTCCGTCGCGGCGTTGTACGCCTTGCAGAACTCCATGATGTTGACGCCGTGCGGACCGAGCGCGGTACCGACCGGCGGGGCCGGCGTGGCGGCGCCGGCCTGGAGCTGCACCTTGACGAGGGCAGCGATCTTCTTCTTCGGAGGCATATCTCTTTTCCTTCTCGTGGTAACGGTGGGCCTGCCTCGGCCCTCCCACTGGTGGTGCTCGGGAGCACCCGTTCGAGCGGACCGGGCGCTCAGACCCGTTCGATCTGGGCGAAGCTGAGCTCGACCGGGGTCTCCCGACCGAAGATCTCGACGAGCGCCCGAACTCGCTGGGCGTCGACGTTCATCTCCGTGATCGTGGCGTGCAGGGTCGCGAACGGACCGTCCACGACCATGACCGAGTCGCCGACCGCGAAGTCGGTGAACTCGACCTTCGGCGCCTGCGCCTGCGCCGACGACGAGGCCGCTGCCGGCTGCTCGACCGCGGCCTGCGCCTCGATGGCGGGAGCGAGCATGCTCTCCACCTCGGCGAGGGTCAGCGGCACAGGCTGGTGGGCGTTGCCCACGAAGCCGGTGACGGACGGCGTGTTGCGGACCGTCGACCAGGACTCGTCGGTGAGGTCCATGCGGACCAGGACGTAGCCGGGGAGGACGGTGCGCTTGACCAGCTTGCGCTGGCCGTTCTTGATCTCGGCGACCTCTTCGGTCGGCACGACGATCTCGAAGATGTAGTCCTCCATGTGCATGGAGGTCGTGCGGTTCTCGAGGTTCGACTTCACCCTGTTCTCCATGCCGGAGTAGGTGTGAACGACGTACCAGTCGCCGAACTGGCTGTGGAGCTTCTCGCGGAACTCCGCGAGGGGGTCTGACGCGACGGCCTCGAGCTCGGGCTCGCCGTCGGTCTCCGCCTCGATGTCGGCGGCGTCCGCGGCCGCCGCGGCAGCCGCCTCCTCGTCGAGCGTGGCGTCGGCGATCAGCGCCTCTGCCTCCGGATCGACGGTGGCGCCCCGCTCGATCGCGGCGTCGGCGGCCAGGCCCTCGGTCACGTCCTCACCCTGGGCGAGGTAGGCGCCGTCGGTCGACGTCTCGGCGATCTGGTCCTCGACCTCGGGATCGATCGACGCCTCGCCCTCGAACTCGGCCTCCGCAGCCTCGGCCGGGCCCGGAATCTCGGGCTCGCCCTCGTCCTCCGAGCGGACGGCGAAGGGCTCGAAGGTCTGAGGGATGTCGGCCTCAAGCGCGTCGACGGCCGCGTCCATACCCTCCTGGATCTCCTGATCCTCGAGGTCGTTCTCGTCGAAGCTGAGCGGCGAGCGTGCGTCCTCGCCGATGAGGTCGCGGAGCTCGTCGCCCTCGTTCTCGTCGTAAGGCTGGGTCACAGCGCCTCTTTCCTCGTATCTTCTCGGCCCACGGATTCACGGCCCAGGGGCCACATCGACCCGTAGGTCAGACGAAGACCCAGAACATCAGCTTGCCGAAGCCGTAGTCCAGGCCCGCCACGATGGCCATCATGACGAGCACGAAGAAGAGCACGACGACAAAGTAGTTGGCGACCTGAGAACGGGTCGGCCAGACGACCTTGCGGAGCTCCGCGACGACCTGTCGGTAGAAGGTCACCGGAGACGTGCGGCCGGAGCGGGTGCTCTCGGACGACGCACTCGACGTCTCACTCATGTGACCGTTTCCCTTCGATCGTGGTGCCCGTCATCGGTCCGCCGTCGGGACGGACCGGGCGATTGTTGCAGGGCAGGAGGGACTTGAACCCCCAACCTTCGGTTTTGGAGACCGATGCTCTGCCAGTTGAGCTACTGCCCTTCGATGATCGCTCCCACCGCGCAGCCTTGCACTCCTGCAGCGACCGGAGGGCATGACAACACAGTGGAAACATCCACCGGTCGTCAAGTGTACGGGGTCGCCCGGCGTCGAGTCGAACCGGCTGGCACGATGACCGCATGGCCCTCGCCGACCGGACACCAGACGGGCGGGACTGACCCCGTGCCACGCTCGATCGACCGCCTCCCCAAGGCCCACCTCCACCTCCACTTCACCGGCTCCATGCGCCACCGGACGCTGGTCGAGCTCGCCGAGCGCGACGGTGTACGCCTCCCGGCCGCGCTGGTCGAGGAGTGGCCTCCGCGGCTGCGCGCGACCGACGAGAAGGGCTGGTTCCGCTTCCAGCGCCTGTACGACACGGCACGGTCGGTGCTGCGGACCCCCGACGACGTACGCCGGCTGGTGCACGAGGTCGCCGAGGACGACGCGGCCGAGGGCTCGGTGTGGACGGAGATCCAGGTGGACCCCTCCGGCTACGCGACGCTCTTCGGCGGGATCACCGCGTTCACCGACCTCGTGCTCGCCTCGGTCGAGGAGGCCAGCGCCACGTACGGCATCGGGATGGCCGTGGTCATCGCGTCGAACCGCACCCGGCACCCGCTCGACGCACGCACGCTGGCGAGGCTGGCGGGACAGTACGCGGGACGCGGCGTCGTCGGCTTCGGCCTCTCCAACGACGAGCGTCGGGGCGACACCGCGGCGTTCGCGCCGGCGTTCGCCATCGCGCGGCGCGCAGGACTGCGCAGCATGCCCCACGGCGGCGAGCTGCGCGGCGCGGCGAGCGTGACCGCCGTGCTGGAACACCTCCACCCCGACCGGATCGGGCACGGCGTGCGGTGCGTGGAGGACCCTGCGGTGCTGGCGGCCGTGGCCGAGGCGGGCATCACGCTGGAGGTGTGCCCGTCGTCCAACGTTGCTCTCGGCGTCTACGACACCTTCGAGGAGGTGCCGGTGCGTACGCTGATGCAGGCCGGTGTGGGTGTCGCTCTCGGCGCCGACGACCCGCTGCTCTTCGGATCCCGTCTGGCCGGCCAGTACGCCGCGCTCCGGGCGGCGCAGGACTTCAGCGACGAGGAGCTGGCCGAGCTCGCCCGCATGTCGCTGCGGGGTTCGTACGCCCCCGCGGGGCTCCGCGACCAGGCCCTGGCCGCGATCGACGCCTGGCTCGCCGCTCCCACGGACCAGCCCTGAGGGCGTTCGCGGCGTCCGGAGCCGGCGCCGCTCAGAGCTCGGCGCCGACGAGCACGGGCTCGTTCTGGAGGCGGACGCCGAACGCGTCCTCGACCCCGTCGCGGATCTCGCGAGCCAGCGCCAGCAGCTCGTAGCCCGTGGCGCCCCCGCGGTTGGTGAGCGCCAGCGTGTGCTTGCCCGAGACGCGTGCCGCGGTGGTGCCGTAGCCCTTGCCGAAGCCGGCGTGCTCGATCAGCCACGCGGCGCTGGTCTTGACCTGGCCGTCGGGCTGGGCGAAGCGCGGGGCGCCCGCCGGCAACGACGCGGCTTCCTCGGCCGAGAGCACCGGGTTGGTGAAGAACGACCCGGCGCTCCACGTGTCGTGGTCGTCGGGATCGAGCACCATGCCCTTGGCGGCGCGCAGCGCGAGGACGGCCTCGCGGACGTCGCGCAGCGGCACCCGCTCGCCCACCTCGACGCCGAGGGCCCGAGCCAGCTCCGCGTACCGCACCGGTCCGGCCAACGACCCCAGACGGAGCTGGAAGGTCACGTCGAGGACGACGAAGCGGTGAGGGTCCTGCTTGAAGCGGCTCGTGCGGTAGCCGAAGCCGCAGTCGTCGGCCGCGCAGGTGACGACCCGCTGCTCGACGCGGTCGTACGTCCGGACCCGGGCGATGGTCTGCGAGACCTCCTGCCCGTACGCGCCGACGTTCTGGATCGGTGTCGCGCCGACCCTTCCGGGGATGCCGGAGAGCGTCTCGACACCGACCCACTCCTCGGCGACCGCGTGGGCCACGAAGTCGTCCCACACCTCACCGGCCGCGACGGTCAAGGTCGCTCCGCTGCAGGGGTCGACGTCGGCCTCCAGGCCCTGGGTGCGCACGAGCACGACCGTGCCGTCGAAGCCCTCGTCGGCGACCACGACGTTGCTCCCGCCGCCGAGCAGCAGGACGGGCTCGCCGGCCTCGTCGAGGTCGTGCACGGTGTCGACGAGATCGTCGACGCTGGTCACCTCGACGATGTCGCGGGCCGGCCCACCGATCCGCAGCGTCGTCAGTGGGGCGAGGACGTTCAGGTCACGCATCGAGAGGGCTCCCAACATGACACCGGGGTCCGCGCCGAGAAGGCGGGACCCCAGTGGAGTGTGTGACGTGCGACGTCGCAGGCGAAGGTCAGCGGGTCTCGCGGTGGACCGTGTGACGACGCTCGTGCGGGCAGAACTTCTTGAGGTCGAGGCGATCGGGATCGTTGCGACGGTTCTTCTTGGTGATGTAGTTGCGTCGCTTGCACTCGGTGCACGCCAAGGTGATCTTGGGACGGATGTCAGAGCTCTTGCTGGCCACGAGTCTGCCTCTTCTTCGGTGGAACTGCTTCTGTCGTCTGTTCTGTAGCGGGGGCGGGACTCGAACCCGCGACACCACGATTATGAGCCGTGTGCTCTAACCACCTGAGCTACCCCGCCATACGTCCGCCCGCACCCTGCCGGGACCGAGCGGAGGGAGCGGGTGAGACTCAGAGCCCCTTTACGGAATCGAACCGTAGACCTTCTCCTTACCATGGAGACGCTCTGCCGACTGAGCTAAAGGGGCGATCGGCGAACCGGATGAAAAGATACACGGCCGCGCGCCGGAACCGAAATCCGGGGGTCCCCTCCATGACCTGAGTCGTCCCGGTGCGTGAGTTCGGTCACGTCGACGTTGGTGCGGCCTGGGACGATGGAGGCATGTTCCGGGCACGTACGGCCGCGCTGGTTGCCGCCTCGCTGGCACTCGCGGCGTGCACGGCGAGCGGCGGCTCCCCACGCGAGGACGAGGGTACGAGCGGCACCCGCACCACGAGCTCACCGTCGCCGGCCGCGCGCGGCACGACCGTCCCTGGCGCCGACTGGGCTCGGACGGACGCGGCCGCCGCGGGCTTCGACGGGGCCGCCCTGCGGGCGCTCGACCGACGACTCGAGGCCGACGGCACGTCGTGCTTCGTGGTCACCCGCGACGGGGAGGTCGTGCACGAGGCGTACTTCGGCGACAGCACCGCCGACTCCATGGGGCCCACGTTCTCCGTGACGAAGTCCTTCACGTCGTTGCTGGTCGGGATCGCGGCGGACGAGGGGTTGCTCGACCTCGACGACCGGGCGTCGGACTACGTCTCCGAGTGGAAGGGAACGCCCGCCGCGCGCGTGACGGTCCGCGACCTCCTCGCCAACGTCTCCGGCCGCCACTGGGACTTCGTGAGCGACTACCAGCAGCTGGCGCTCGCGGCCCGCGACAAGACGGCGTACGCGATCGGGCTCACCCAGGACGCGCGGCCCGGAAGGGTCTGGCGCTACAACAACGCGGCGATCCAGACCCTGGACGAGGTCCTGACGAAGGCGACGGGGACGAAGCCCGCCGCGTACGCGAGAGAGAAGCTGCTCGACCCGCTCACGATGTCGAGGACCTTCTGGGGCGAGGACCCCTCGGGCAACACCACCATGTTCTCGGGCGTGAACGCCTCCTGCCTGGACCTCGCCCGCCTCGGGCTCCTGACGATGCGCGACGGCCGGTGGGGCGCGACCCAGGTGGTCTCGGGGGACTACGTGGGGCAGGCGACGGGCAGGTCCTCCTCGCCGCTCAACGCGGCGTACGGGCTGCTGTGGTGGGTCAACCGCAAGGGACCCGTGCTCGGTGCGCTGACGGCCACCGATCCCGGCGCGGACCGCCAGGGAGGGGCGGCGACCCGCAAGGGCGGGCGCCTGGCTCCGGGAGCACCCGCCGACGCCTTCTGGGCGCTCGGGCTCGGCAAGCAGGTCGTGGCCGTCGTCCCGTCCGAGCGGATCGTCGCCGTACGGATGGGAGCCGCACCGCAGGACCCGGACGCGCTGACGCCCGGCGCGTTCACCTCCGACGTGCTCGCCGCCCTGCGCTGAGGCGTCCGCCTCACCAGGGCTGGATGCCGTCCTCGTCACGGAAGGTGCCGGTCGGGCCGCTGTCGGGCAGCGTCGCCAGCGCGAGGAAGACCGCCGCACCCTGCTCGGGCGTACGGGTCCCCTGGTGGCCGTTGAGGTCGGTCGCGACGAAGCCCGGGCACCCCGCGTTGACCAGGATCCCGGTGCCGGCGAGCTCCTTGGCGTACTGGACCGTCACGGCGTTGAGGTAGGACTTGGTCGGCGAGTAGACCGCCGAGACCGGGCCGACCGCGGCGGCTTGCGCGGTCTGCAGAGTGAGGGAGCCGACCGTGCTCGACACGTTGACGATGCGTGGCGACGTCGCCCGACGCAGCATCGGCAGCACCGCGTTGGTGACCCGGATGACGCCGACCACGTTGGTGTCGACCACCGACAGCACCTGCTCGGCGCTGACCTTGCTGGGATCCTGCGGCATGCCCCCGGTGATGGCGGCGTTGTTGACGAGTACGTCGAGCCCACCTCGCGCTTGAAGCTGCGCAGCCGCGGCCGCGACGCTGACATCGTCGGTCACGTCGAGGGGGACGCCGAACACGTCGAGCCCGTCAGCCCGAAGCTTGTCCACGGCGTCGGCGCGCCGGACCGCGTCCCGTGCGCCGACGCCGACGCGGAACCCGAGGCGGGCCAGACCCGCGGCGATCTCGTAGCCGATCCCCTTGTTGGCGCCGGTGACCAGCGCTGTTCTCTTGTTCTCGTTGCTGTTCTCGTTGCTGTTCTCGTTGCTGTTCTCTGGCATGCCTCGATCGTGTGCTCGCGACGTCGTCGATATCCAAGACCGATCCGGTCGGGGCCGATACTGCCGCGGTATGACGCCTGGTGAGCCGCGTAATCTCGACGAGGTGGAAACCCGTGAGCTTCGCTACTTCATCGCCGTCGCCGAGGAGTCGCACGTCGGTCGGGCGGCCACCCGCCTCGGGATGGCGCAGCCGCCGCTGTCGCGCGCGATCGCCCGGCTCGAGCGACGCCTGGGCGCCGACCTCTTCGTCCGTACGCCGCGCGGGGTGACCCTCACGAGCGCCGGGGAGACCCTGCTGCTCGAGGGCCGGGCCGCGCTGGCAGCCGTCGAGGCAGCGGAGCGACGCACCCGCCGAACCGTCGAGGCGAACGGCCGGGCCCCGGTGGTGCTCACCGCCAAGGCAGGCGCGTCGAGCGAGCTGATGGCCAAGCTGCTCGATGCCTACGCCGCCGAGCCCGGTGCCGTCGACGTCGACGTGGTGCTGAGCCCACCGGGGCATCAAAGCCTCATGCTGCGCGACGGGCGCGCCGATGTCGCGATCCTGCACCGACCGTTCGACGACGTGAGCGGGTTCGACGTGGACACGCTCACGGTCGAGGAGCAGGTGCTCGTCCTGCCGGCCGGCCACCCCACGAGCGCCCAGAACTCCATGACCGTCGCCGAGGCCGGCTCCATCGCCGACCTCCCGCTGCCGCGCTGGCCCGATCTCCGCGGCACCTACCCCGCCGGTCCCGGCCCTGAACTCCGCGACCTGACGCAGGTTCTGCAGCTGGTGCGGCTGGGCCGCACCGCGATCATGCTGCCCGAGTCGGCCACCGCCGGTCTCCACGACGGACTGGCTGTCGTCCCGGTCTCGGACGCCCCTCAGGTCACGACCGTCATCGCGTGGCCGCCTCACAGAACATCATCGGGCGTGGCGGGTCTGGTGCGCGCGGCGGCGCGCCTGTGAGCTGCCCGTCGTCCACCGATGTCGAGGCACGGGAACGACTCAGGCCCCCGCCTGAGGCGGGGGCCTGGGTGCCCGTGAGGGTGGCAGGTAGAGGATTCGAACCTCTGTAGGCAATGCCGGCTGATTTACAGTCAGCTCCCTTTGGCCGCTCGGGCAACCTGCCGGGGTTCGTTACTCTGTCCGAGCAACAGCACGACTTTAACGCAGCACTCCTGCGCGCCCGAAACCGGGTGACCGGGACCCCGACGGAGAGGATCACCATGGCCGCGGACTCGTCGTTCGACATCGTGAGCAAGCTCGACCACGCCGAGATCGACAACGCGATCAACCAGGCCGCGCGCGAGATCGCGACCCGATACGACTTCAAGAACACCGGGGCCTCGATCGAGAAGAGCGGGCCGACAGGTCTCGTCATCAAGGCGAACGCCGACGAGCGCGCCCTCGCCGTCCTCGACGTCCTCAAGGACAAGCTCGTCAAGCGCGGCGTGTCGCTCAAGACGCTGGAGGCCGGCGACCCCAAGCAGTCCGGCAAGGAGTCGGTGATCAACGGCACCTTCTCCGAGGGCATCAGCCAGGAGCAGGCCAAGAAGGTGTCCAAGCTGATCCGCGACGAGGGCCCGAAGGGCGTCAAGGTGCAGATCCAGGGCGAGGAGCTCCGCGTCACGAGCAAGAAGCGCGACGACCTCCAGGAGGTCATCGCGCTGGTCAAGGGCGCCGACCTCGACTTCGCCGTGCAGTTCGTCAACTACCGCTAGGTGGCTCGTGCCGGAGCCTGGCAGCCTGTCTGGTCAGGTGGTCGCGCTCCGGCACGTTCGTCGAGGCCGCCGCAGCCTCCGCGTAGAGCCTCGCCGCGGCCGTACGGTCTCCGGCGCGCTCGTGCAGCCAGGCCGCCACCGCCGCTCGCCGAGGAACCTCGGCCGGCACGGGATCCAGCGCACGGAGTCCCTCGGCGGGGCCCTGGACCTCCCCGACGGCGACCGCGCGGTTCATCGCGACCACCGGTGAGGTGGTGTGCTCGAGGAGCTCGTCGTACCACTGGAGGATCTGGGGCCAGTCGGTCTCGTCGGCGGCCGCGGCGTCGCAGTGGAGCGCGGCGATCGCCGCCTGCGCCTGGTACTCGCCGACCTGCTGACGGGCGAGGGCGGTCTGGAGGATGTCGACCCCTTCGGCGATCCGCCGCGTGTCCCACCGCGAGCGGTCCTGCTCGGCGAGCGGCACGATCGAGCCGTCCACGGCCCACCGCGCGTCGCGACGCGCATGGTGCAGCAGCATCAGCGCGAGCAGGCCGGCCACCTCCGGGTCGTCGGTCGCCCGCGCCAGCATCCTCGTGAGCCGGATCGCCTCGGCAGCCAGGTCCACCGCGCCGGTGTAGCCCTCGTTGAAGATCAGGTAGAGGACCTTCAGCACGGCGCGCAGGTCACCGCTCGGCCCGACTCCCTCCTTGGCGACCGTCCGCTTGGCCCGGCTGATCCGCTGCGCCATCGTCGCCTCGGGCACGAGGTACGCCTCGGCGATCTGCCGCGTGGTGAGCCCGCCGACCGCCCGCAGGGTGAGCGCCACCGCGGAGGCCGGCGAGAGTGACGGATGGCAGCAGAGGAAGAGCAGGCGCAGCGTGTCGTCGGTCTGCTCGGTCGGCCCCGGCGGCCGGTGGTCGACCACCCGCTCCTCCCGCGCGCGACGTGCCGACGCCGCTCGGGCCGCGTCGAGATACTTGCGCCACGCGACGGTCACCAGCCAGCCGCGCGGGTCATCGGGCCACTCCCCCGGCCAGCGGCGTACGGCCTCGATCATCGCCTCCTGCACCGCGTCCTCCCCCGACGCGAAGTCAGCGCCGCGTCGGAGGAGGACACCGAGCACCTGCGGCATCAGGTCCCGAAGAAGCCGGTCCACGACATGCCGTCCGATGAGCCGCGGCGTGCTCAGTCGGTGACCATGGGGGGCATCTCGAGGAAGGGCCGGACCTCGATCCACTCGTTGATCGGCTCCCCGCGGGGACCCGGGGCCGACGAGAGGAAGGCTGCTGCCTCGTGAGCCCGCTCGACCGAATCGACGTCGATGACCATCCAGCCGGCGATGAGGTCCTTGCTCTCGGCGAACGGTCCGTCGGTCACCGGCGGACGTCCCTCTCCGCCGTGGCGGACGAACGTGCCCTCGGGCGACAGCGCCTGACCGTCGACGTACTCGCCACGCTCACGGAGCGTGTCGGCCACGTGCTCCATGAACGCGACGTGCGCCGACACCTCGTCCGGCGTCCACTGGTCCATGGGCGCGAACTCGTGCTCCGGCTTCGGTCCGCCCCGGTAGTGCTTGAGCAGCAGGTACTTCGCCATCGTCGTCTCCCTGTTTCCATTCAACCGCGGCAGCGTTCTCGCTGCCGTCACTCCAGGGACGGAGCCGGCACGCGCTTCTCGACATGATCGCCGAGACCGGGTCAGGGAAGCGGGCCGAGAAGCAGCGTCGGAGCGACGGAGGTGGCGACGAGCGCGACGACGCCGACCACCACCACGGCGTACGCGATCGCCGTCCCCCGACCTTCGCGGACGGTGGCGCCGGACGCGGCGACCTCGCTCCGCAGCACCCGGCTCGCCGGCGCGAACGCGACCACGGCCAGCCGGAGGTAGTAGACGAGCCCCAACGCGACGTTGACGGCCATGACCGCGGCCAGCCACCCGTACCCGCTCACGATCACCGGCTGGAGCACGACGTACTTGGCGACCAGCCCGATCACCGCCGGCGGGAAGCCCGCCAGCGCGAGCAGGCCCATCAGCAGGGCCACCCCGAGAAGAGGATCACGCCGGGCGACCCCGGTGTAGTGGGCGTACGAGGTGCCGCCGAGCCGGCGTACGCCGACCGCCGCGACGGCGAAGACGGTGAGGTTGGCGACGGCGTAGACCGCGAGGTAGCGCAGCGGTGCCGTGAGCACGAGGTCCGAGCCGACGGCGACCGCGACCAGCGGTGCGAGGACGAACCCGCCCTGCGCGACGGACGACCACGCCAGCATCCCGACGATGTCGCGCTGCGCGAGCGCACCGAGGTTGCCGATCGTCATCGACAGCGCCGCCACGACGGCGATGAAGAGGTCCCACCGCGGCTGGAGGGCCACGAACGGATAGGCGAGCACCACGAGCAGAGCGGCGAGCGCGCCGCCCTTGGACACCACCGAGAGGAACGCCGCCACGGGCACCGTCGCGCCCCGGTAGGCGTCGGGGATCCACAGGTGGAAGGGGACGGCGCCGACCTTGAACACCAGGCCGATCAGCACCAGGACCACGACGGCGGTGACGACCCGCAGCGGTGCGCGCTCGGCCTGGAGACCGACCAGCACGCCCTCGTAGGTGAGGGTGCCGGTGAGCCCGTAGAGCAGCGACAGGCCCATGAGCGTCACCGCGGTCGCGGTGGCCGACGCGAGGAAGAACGTCCAGGCCGAGGAGACCGCCTCACGCCGGTCGCGCTGCATGGCGACCAGCGCGATCGATGGGAGAGAGAGGAGCTCCAGCGCCACGACGAGCGTGACGAAGTCGCTCGCCGACGCCAGGGTCAGCGCCCCCGCCGTCGCACAGAGCATGAGGAAGACCGACTCGCCCGCCGGCATCATGGCGTCGTCCTCCAGGACCTGCGCGAGGACCACGACCGCAAGGGCGGACAGCAGGATCACCCACGAGAACCCGGCGACGATCGGCCCCGTCGACCCGGTCGACGCCAACCACGAGCCGGCCGCGGCCAGCGACGCCACGGCGATCGTCCCGGCGCGTCGCCATCGGCCGCCCGGCCAGAACGCATCGACGACCAGCGCCACGATCGCCCCGGCGGCGACCAGCAGCGGCACTCCCGCCGACGACCAGTCGATGAGCTGTGAGCCGGTCATCGGACGCCTCCCAGGATGGCCGGGATGCTCGGCTCGACGACACCCATCACGATCCCGGGTGCGAGCCCGAGCAGCAGCACCGCCACCACCAGGACCGCCGCGATCCCCCGCTCGGACCCGTCGAGGTCGAGGTCGTGCTCGTGCGGCGTCGGCACGCCCTGGAGCGTACGGCGGACTATCCGTAGGAAGTAGGCGGAGGTGAGCAGGACGCCGAGCAGCGCGCCGACGAGGAGGACGGCCGCCAGTGCCGGCCCCAGCCCGGCATCACCGGCACCGGCGGAGGCCTGGTACGCCCCGCGCAGCGCCATCATCTCGCCCCAGAACCCGGCGAGACCGGGGAGACCGAGGCTGGCGAAGCAGGCGAAGCCCAGGACCACCGCAAGCGCCGGCATCCGGGCGTACAGGCCGCGCCCGAGCACCGCGATCTCCGCCGTCCCGAAGCGCCGCTTGAGGGATCCGGCGTTGAAGAACAGCAGCCCGGTCACGAGCCCGTGCGCCACGCTCGCGAACACCGCGGCGGCGACGCCGATCTCGGTCAGCGTCGCGATGCCGAGGACCACGAAGCCCATGTGCCCGACGCTGGAATAGGCGATCAGCCGCTTGAGGTCGGTCTGGCGCAGGCAGGCGAGGGCGGCGACGACGATGCCGACGACCCCGAGAGCGCCCAGCCACGGCGCCAGGTCGCGCGCGGGTCCGGGCAGGACGGAGACGAGGACACGCAGCAGCCCGTACGTCCCGAGCTTGAGGAAGACGGCCGCCAGCAGGACCGAGCCCACGGTCGGCGCCTTGGCGTGGGCGTCGGGGAGCCACAGGTGCAGCGGCCAGATCGGCGTCTTGACCGCGAGCCCCAGCGCGATCGTGCAGGCGGCGAACAGCGCCCACCCACCGTCGAGGACGTCGCCCCGCTCGGCCAGCTCCGGGATCTGCAGGGTGCCGGTCAGCGCCCAGACGGTCACGAAGCCGACGAGCATGAACGCCGAGCCGACGACCGTGTAGAGGAGGAACCGCGTCGCCGCGGTCCGGCGCCCGACCGGGTCGTGCGGGTCGCCCCAGCGGGCGATGACGAACCACATCGGGATCAGCGCGAGCTCGAAGAACACGAAGAACAGCAGGAGGTCGAGCGCCGCGAAGACGCCGACGGCCGCCGTCAGCACCACCATCACCAGGCCGACCAGACCGGGTGTCGCGTTGTCCCCCGCCGGCGGGTCGTCGACCAGCGCCCAGCACACCAGCGCCGAGATCAACGCCGTCATCAGCAGGAGAGGGAACGAGATGCCGTCCATCCCGAGGTGCAGGTGGATCCCCAGCGCACGGACCCAGACGAGGTCGATCTCGGCGGCGTAGCCGTCGCCGTCGTGGCCGATCCAGGTCACGAGGAGCAGCACCGCGACGACCAGCGACGTGGCGGTGCCGACGCGGGCGGCGACCAGGTCGGTGACCAGGCTCCGCGCGACGACCAGCAGGAGGGCCGCGACCGCGGGGACGGCGAGGGCGACCACCAGGCCGTTCATCGGACCACCACCAGCAGGGTCGCGAGGAGCACGCCGACGGCGAGCACGGTGACGTAGATCTGCGCGTTGCCCGTCTGGGTCCGGGTCAACACGCGGGAGAGCAGCACGCTCAGCCAGGCCACGGCCCGCGGGTAGAAGCCGATGACGTCACGGTCGGTGGCCACGACCAGGTCGCCCGCCTCTCGAGCGGCGACCCCCGCACCGTCGTAGCCGACGTCCCACCCGAGCTCTCGCGTGAACGCCGGCCTGGCCGGTCCGATCAGGTCGGCAGGGTCCCGCCCCGCGGCGAGCGCCTGGTACGCGAGCCACCCTGCCCCCGCGACGACCAGCGTGGTCACGAGACCCATGAGCAGGTCGAACGGCATCGCAAGACTCAGCAGCAGCGTCGCCGCCGCGAGGAGCACCAGAGGCCCGACCATGAGGGGCGGCGCCTCCCGGAGTGCTTGCGCGCGGGCCGCCCCAGCGCCGGTGACCGTCGCGCCGTCGCCTCCCATGAACGTCATCCACCAGGCGCGGAAGGCGTACACGACCGTCACCGCCGCCGTCACCAGCCCGACCGCCAGCACCACGGCCGCGACCCCCGCCGACACCGGAGACTCGTGGCCCACGGCGTGCCAGGCCGACTCGAGCACGGCGTCCTTGCTGAAGAACCCGACCGTCGGCACGACGCCGGCGAGCGCGGCGAAGCCGATCGTCCCCGTGGCGAACGTCCACGGCATGGCCCCGCGCAGTCCGCCCATGTCGCGCAGCGCCGTCGAGCCGATCACGTGGGCCACCGAGCCCGCGACGAGGAAGAGCAGCGCCTTGAACGCGCCGTGGGACAGCAGGTGGTCGATGCCGGCGTCGTAGCCGCCGACGGCGAGGGCGGCGAACATGTAGGCCAGCTGGCTCACCGTCGACCACGCGAGCACCCGCTTGAGGTCGCCCGAGGTCAGCGCCAGCAGCGCGGCGAGGAGCATCGTGACGCACGCGACCACCGCGAGGACCGTCATCGTCACCGCCGACTCCGCCATCACCGGGTACAGCCGGGCGACGAGGAAGACACCGGCCGCGACCATGGTCGCGGCATGGATGAGCGCGCTGATCGGCGTCGGGCCCGGCATCGCGTCGGCCAACCACGTGTGCAGCGGGAACTGGGCCGACTTGCCGACCACGGCGACGACGATCAGGAGTCCGATCGCGGTCAGGCCCGCAGGGGCGTCCGACGACGCCATCGCTGCGAGGACCTCGCTGATCTCGTACGTGCCGAAGGTGTGCCCGATCGCGAAGATGCCGACCAGCAGACCGAGGTCGCCGACGCGGGTGAGCAGGAACGCCTTCACCGCACCGGCCCGGGCGGGCGCGAGCTCCCAGTGGTGGCTGATCAGCAGGTACGAGCAGAGGCCCATGACCTCCCACCCGACGAGGAGCAGCCACAGGTTGTCGGCGACCACCACGGTCCCCATGGCAACGAGGAACAGCTGGATGATCGTCGTGTACGAGCGGTAGCGGGGGTCTCCGGCGAGATAGGCCACCGAGTAGACCTGCACCATCAGGCCGACCCCGGCCGCGAGCAGCAGCATCACGGCGCTCAGGTGGTCGACGTAGAACGTCACCGAAACTCCGAGCAGGTCACCGCCGTCGACCAGGGTCGTCCGCTCGCCGGCCGGCGAGCCGTACGGTCCGGTGCGATCACCCAGACGCGGGAATGCCACGATCGCGGCACAGAGCGCGAGAACCGCAGTGATCGCGACCGCCGACGACGAGTAGCGACGGGTCACAGCTCGTCACCGCCCTCGGCGAGCATGCTGGCCGGTGGCTCCTGAGCGTCGATGTCGGCGTTGCCGACCGCCCGGAAGAGCGCGAGGACGATCGCCAGCCCAAGACCGATCTCGGCGGCGGCCAGCGCGATCACGAAGAGGGTCAGCGACTGTCCCGTGTGCAGCGTGTCGGCCCACCAGGTGTCGAACGCCACGAGGTTGAGGCTGACCGCGTTGAGCATCAGCTCCACCCCGAGCAGGACCATGACGGCGTGCCGCCGGGCGAGGACGGCATAGATCCCGAGACCGAAGAGACCGCAGGAGACGGTCAGGGGCAGCATCAGCGACATCAGCGCGCCCCCTTGCGCGTCAGCACGATCGCGCCGACGAGCGCGGCGAGGAGCACCACCGACAGCACCTCGAACGGAAGCACCCAGGTCCGGAAGAGGGCGTCGCCGAGCCGCTCGGCCGTGCCGATCCGGATCTCGTCCTCGTCGATCACCTCACCGCCGAAGCCCGCCCACACGACGGCCCCGAGCCCGACCGTGACCGCCCCCGCGACCACGGCGGCCAGCGGCTGGTTGCGGGTCGCCGTCGCCGAGCCCGGACCTGAGGGCGCCCGCGTGAGCATCAGGGCGAACAGCAGCAGCACGACCACCGAGCCGATGTAGATCAGCACCTGCACCCAGGCGACCAGCTCGGCCGCCAGCAGGATGTAGAGGCCGGCGATCGCCCCGAGGGTCACCACGAGCCACAGCGCCGCGTGCACGATCTGGTCGCTGGTGACCACGAGGAACGCCGACACGAGGGTCACCACGCCCAGGGCGGCGAACACCACCGTCACCGCGGTCATGCGCCAGGCTCGGCTTCGCGCTCTGCCACCTTGTCCGCCTCGAGCCTCGCGGCCTCACGGTGGGCCGCCTTCTCCGCCACACCGATCTCCTTGGGCTGCTCCGCCGCAGGGTCGAGCGGCTGCGGCGGCGGGACGGTCCACATCCACTCGCGCAGTCGCTCCTTGTCGTGCGTCAGGTCACGGATGTCGAGCTCGGCGTACTCGAACTCGGGCGACCAGTGCAGCGCGTCGAAGGGGCAGACCTCGACGCAGATGCCGCAGTACATGCAGAGCGAGTAGTCGATGTCGAACCGGTCGAGCACGTTGAACGAGCGCTCACGCCCGCCCTCGTTGACCGGAGGCGCCGTCTCCTTGTGCGAGTCGATGTAGATGCACCACGCCGGGCACTCGCGGGCGCAGAGCATGCACGAGGTGCAGTTCTCCTCCTGCAGCGCGATCACCCCTCGGCTGCGGGGCGGCAGGGCAGGGAGCACGTCGGGGTACTGCTGGGTGACCGCCCGTCGGGTCAGGTTGTGCCACGTCACCCTCAGGCCCCGCACGAGGCCGCTCCCCGTCACCGCACGTCGCACGCCGCTCATGCCAGGACCACCACCGTCGTCAGAGCGAGCTGCCCGAGGGCGAGCGGGACCAGGATCTTCCACGCCAGCGCATTGAGCTGGTCCTCACGCATCCGCGGCCACGCGACCCGGAACCACACCACGAGGAATGCCACCACCATCGTCTTGAGAAGGACCCACAACCAGCCGAGCTCGTCCGAGGACGGTCCTCGCCACCCGCCGAGGAACAGGGTCGCCGTGAGCGCGGAGAGCACGACGATCCCGGCGTACTCGGCGAGCAGGAACATCGCGAACCGCATGCCTCCGTACTCGGTGTAGGGCCCGAGGACGAGCTCCGCGTCGGCGATCGGCATGTCGAACGGCGGCCGCTGGAGCTCGGCGAGCCCCGCGACGACGAAGACCACCAGAGCCGGCAGCTGCCACAGCAGCCAGGACCACTCCCAGGCCTGGGCGATGCCGACGAGCGACAGGGAGCCGGCCATCATCGCCGCCGACACCGCCGCGAGCACCATCGGGAGCTCATAGCTCATCAGCTGGGAGGCGGTCCGGAGCCCACCGAGCAGGGAGTACTTGTTGGCGCTCGCCCAGCCGCCCATGAGGGTGCCGAGCACGCCGATGCTCATCACCGCGAGGGCGAAGAAGAGGCCCAGGTCGAGGTCGGCTCCCACCGCGCTCGGCCCGAGCGGGATCACGAACAGCACCACCAGGTACGGGACGAGCGCGACACCGGGTGCCAGCGCGAACACCGGTCGGTCTGCGGCGCTCGGGGTCACCTCCTCCTTCTGGACGAACTTCACACCGTCGGCGACCAGCTGGGCCCATCCGTGGAAGCCACCGGCGTACATCGGTCCGACCCGCGACTGCATGTGCGCCATCGTCTTGTGCTCGAGCTGCCCGACCGCCAGCGGGAGCACGAGGAACGCAGCGAGCACGACCACGCACCGCAGCGCCACGTCGAGGACCTCAGCCATCGGTGCCACCGTCCTCGGCCGCCGGCGGAGGTGTCGCTCGGCGGGACCGGCGTGGGCGGGAAGCACCGGCCGCCGGGCCTGCGGTCGCGTGAGCGAGGGGATCGGGCGTCGGGGTGCCCGGCGGCCTCGGCCCCCACTGCTCGGGGTCCGGCACACCGGGAGGACGGGTCCGGCGACGCCCTGGCGACGACTCGGCCGCCGACACGTCGTGGTCGGACTCGCCGGGCTCCTTGGCGCCCGGCCACGGCTTGACCACCCGGGAGGCGAGCACGAACTCCTTGCGCAACGGGTGGCCCTCGAAGGCGTCAGGCAGCAGGAGCGTCTCGAGGGCGACACCGTCACGGAAGTCGATGCCGAACATCTCGTGGGTCTCGCGCTCGTGCCAGGCGGCACCGGCGTACGCGCCGACCAGGGAGTCGAGGACCGGGTCCGCGCGCGGCACGGTGGTCTGGACCAGGACGTCCCTCACCGCCGTGCGGCCGACACCGGGCGACAGCGCCACCAGGTGGCACACCACCCGCAGGCCGCCGGCGAGCTCGGGCTCGTCCGCGTACGGGCTCGGGCCACCCGCCTCGTCGACCGCGCTGAGCCAGTCGAAGTAGTGGCACCCCGCGCGGTCTCGCAGCGCGAGCACGATCGATCGCCACCACCCCGAGGGGACGGTCAGCGCGAGCCCCCCGAGCTCCTCGGTGGCGGTGACGCGGTCACCGCCGATCACCCGGCCGAGGTCGAGCACGTCGGAGGTCCAGGTCATCGGCGACTAGCCGTCCTGCTCAGGCGTGACCGGCGGCCGCAGCAGCGACGAGAGCGAGCGGCGCAGTCCTGTCCGGCCGTAGCGCTGCGCGAGGTCTTCGCCGGCGATCTTGTCCTGAAGGGTGACGATCCCCTGGAGGAGGGCCTCCGGCCGCGGCGGACAGCCGGGGACGTACACGTCGACCGGGATGATCTGGTCGACGCCCTTGGTGACGCAGTACGAGTCCCAGTAGGGGCCGCCGGAGTTGGCGCACGACCCGAAGGAGATGACGTACTTGGGGTCGGGCATCTGCGCGTAGAGCCGCTCGATCGCCGGCGCCATCTTGTCGGTCACCGTGCCCGACACGACCATGAGGTCGGCCTGCCGGGGACCGGGGGCGAAGGGGATGACCCCGAGGCGGATGAAGTCGTGACGGGCCATCGACGCCGCGATGAACTCGATCGCGCAGCACGCCAGCCCGAAGTTGAAGACCCACAGCGAGTAGCGACGCCCCCAGTTGAGCAGATAGCGCACGGGCCGAGGCGCCAGCGCGGATCCGACGCCGAGGTCGACCTCGCCCAGCCTCTCCATGGACGGGCTCTGCAGAGTCGGGCTCTGCAACGTAGGGACGCCGAGGTCGACCGCACCCTTGGTCACGTCCACGACAGCACCCCCGTGCGCCATGCATAGACGAGGCCGACGGCGATGAAGCCGAGGAACACCGCCATCTCCACCGCGGCCGCCCACCCGATGGACGCGAACACGACCGCCCACGGGAAGAGGAACACCGCGTCGACGGCGAAGATGACGTACAGGAACGCGTAGACGTAGTAGCGCACGTTGCTCTGCGCCCACCCGGTGCCGACGGGGTCCACGCCGGACTCGTACGTCAGCAGCTTGGCCGGATCGGGCAGCGCGGGACGGAACAGCCGGTTGGCCCCGAGCATGCCTGCGGCCAGAGCCACGCCGACCCCGATGATCGCGGCGACCGACGCGTACGTCACCAGGTAGTCGGGGTAGTCGGACATGCGCCTGAGTCTAGGGGGTCGCCGCCGGGCTGCGTGCGGAGCGCGACGGCTCACCGGGGTGTGTCCGCGACCGACCTCCGGACCACGGGAGAGAGCGAGCCGCCCACCCGTCACACTGGGGCGCATGTCACCCCTCCTCCGGCCGCTCGGCCTGGTCGCGTGCGCGAGCCTCGTCCTCGGCACCGTCGCTCCGGCGGTCGCCGCACCCCCGGATCTCGGCGCGCGGGACGCCGCATCCGAGACCGCGCCTCCGGCGGTGCGCGAGGCTGCACGCCCGCGCGCGGCGGGCCTGATCATCACCTACGCCGACGGCGCACGTCCGTCGGCGACGGTCTCCCGCGCGGCCGTCGAGGCAGAGGGCCCGGACACGTCCGGGACCACCACGCCGGTCGCCGAGGGCGTGGACTCGCTGGCGTTCTCCGAGCCGGTGAGCCTCGCTGCGGCGCAGGAGGCGGCCACCGAGCTCGAGGACCTCCCCGGTGTCGCGTCTGTCGAGCCCGACGTCCTGGTGACCACGGCCGCTCCGCCAGCCCTCAACGACACCGACTGGAACAAGCAGTGGGGCATCCATGAGGCGTACGGGTCGCATGCCTACACCGCATGGCCGGTCACGACCGGCCGGGTCGTCGTGGGGGTGGTCGACACCGGCCAGAGCAAGCACCCCGATCTCGACGGCAAGATGGTCTCGGGGATGGACTTCATCTCCTCGAAGCAGATCGCCCGCGACGGGCACGGCCGGGACTCCAACCCTCGCGACGAGGGCGACTGGGTCACGGGGACCGAGGGGTGTGGCGCCGCCTCCCCGAGCTCGTGGCACGGCACGCACGTGGCCGGCATCATCGGCGCCCGTGCCAACAACCGCACAGGAGTCGCGGGCAACGCACCGGGAGTCCGCATCCAGCACCTGCGCATCCTCGGGCGCTGCGGGGGCGCCACCTCCGACATCGCCTCCGCGATCACGTGGGGCTCGGGCGGCACGATTCCCAAGCTGCCGCGCAACCGGACTCCCGCGAAGGTGCTCAACCTGTCGCTGTCCGGACGTGCCGACTTCTGCCCGACCGCCCTCCGCAAGGCGATCGCCGGTGCACGGACCCGGGGCACCGTCGTCGTCGTGGCGGCCGGCAACGACTCCATGAACGCGCGGCTCTTCACGCCGGCGAACTGTCCCGGCGTCGTCACGGTGGGCGCGACGAACCGGCTCGGTCAGGCGGCCGGCGGGTTCGTCCAGACCGCGTGGGTCCCCTACCCCAACTACGGCCCCTCCCTCGACCTCTCCGCCCCCGGCGGCGACCTCGTCAAGGGCGACTCCATCCTCTCCACGGTCAACACCGGCGCCAAGGGGCCTGCCCGCCCGGGATGGGCTGAGCAGTCGGGCACGAGCATGGCGGCACCTGCAGTGTCCGCCGCCGCCGCACTGATCGCGTCGCACGGCTCCTATCCCGCCTCGACGATCGAGGGCGCGCTGCGGTGGGCGGTCAAGCCCTTCCCGCAGCTCTCCAACGGTCGAGCCAACTGCGCGCCGTCCAGGTGCGGGCGCGGCATCCTGGACGTCTCCCGTCTCTCGTTGGCGACGGCGACGCCGGTGGCGAGCGGCAGGGCGGCTCTCGGCCAGACCCTCACGACGACACGCGGCACCTGGACCAGCGCCCCGACCGCCTACAGCTATCGCTGGGTGCGCAACGGCCGCGCCATCCCCGGCGCCTACGGCACGTCGTACCGGATCAGGCCGGCCGACGGCGGGGCGCTGATCCAGTCGCAGGTCGCGGGCCGCAAGGGCGCCGGCTCCCCAGCCCTCTGGCGCAGCTCCAACGGCTTTCGCGTCCCGAAGATCGCGACCGCCGTACGCCTGAAGGCCACGCCGAAGAAGACGCGGTACGGCCGTACCGGCTCGAGGCTCGTGGCCCGGGTCTCGGTCGCCGCGGGCTCCGTCCGAGGCAAGGTCGTCTTCCGAGACGGCACCAAGAAGATCAAGGCCGTGAAGGTGAAGAACGGCAAGGCGGTGCTCAAGCTCTCGCCGAAGAAGCTCAAGCGCGGCAAGCACGCGATCACCGCCACGTACGTCGCGGCACACCCGGCCTTCAAGCGGGCGAAGTCCCGGCCGGTCACGCTGCGGGTCCGCTAGCAGGCACCGGCCGGCAGAGAGGGCGGGGACACGACCAGTGTCCCCGCCCTCTCCTACGCTCGGGCCATGAGTGAGCAGAGCACGACGCCGGACCCCATCATGCAGCGCATCGCGGTGGCGATGTCGCTCGGTCAGCGCGACGACCGAGACGGAGCGCGGGCCGCGCTGCGGGAGGTGTGGGACGAGCTGGGAGAGGACGGTGACTCGTTCCACCGGTGCGTCGTCGCGCACTTCCTCGCCGACGTCACCGCCGACGCGGAGGAGGAGCTGGTCTGGGACCTGCGTGCGCTCGCCGCAGCGCGCGAGACGAGCGACGAGCGGGCGAAGGCCCATCACGCGTCGCTGACGATCGCCGGGTTCTTCCCCTCCTTGCACCTCAACCTCGCCGACGTGCTGCGCCGGCTCGGCCGCTTCGACGAGGCGGCCGAGCACGCGGAGTCGGCCTCGGCCCGGATCGACGTGCTCCCCGAGGACGACTACGGGACCGGCCTGCACGAGGCGCTCGTCGAGGTCACGGCGATGATCGCCGCCCGCGACACCACGGCCCGGGACTCGGCGCCGGGCGCGTGAGGACGGCGCCGTCAGACGGCAGGGCTCAGGCGCGGGCGAGCGGCAAGCCTCGGTCGACCAGCTCGCCACGAAGGTCCTCGGGAGTGGTGAACGGGATGGCGTCCATCCCAGCGACCCCGGCGGCGAGGATGTTGCGCGGTGAGTCGTCGGTGAAGACGACCCCGTCGAGAGGGCGGCCGAGCCGCTCGGCCAGGACCTCGAAGATCCGAGGGTCCGGCTTCGCGCAGCCCTCCTCGCCGGACACGACGATGTCGTCGAAGGCCTCGAGCACCTCGAAGCGCGCTCGTGCATGGCCGAAGAGCTCCGCCGACCAGTTCGTCAGAGCGACCAGCGGCACCCCGGCGTCGCGGAGCTCCTGCACGATCGCGACGGACCCCTCGATCTCGCCGACGAGGGAAGCCTCGAAGTTCACGCGATAGGCGGTGATCTCGTCGGCGTAGTGCGGGAACGCTCCGCGCGCGACCCGCTCCGCCTCCTCCCACGGACGGCCCTCGTCCTGGAGGTGGTTCCACGCCAGGAAGTCGAACTCGGGATCACCGAGGAAGGCCATCGCGCGCTCGTCCCCCACGCTCGCGGCCACCGCGGGGACCGGGTCCCAGCGGACGAGGACATTGCCGATGTCGAAGACCACAGGATCAGCTGCCATGCGTCCACGCTAACGAGCCGTGCCCCACAACGAGGGTGGCGGCCGGGCGCCGATGCCCCCTAGGGTCGGGTCGTTCGGCACATCTCGGGCAGAGGGGGGCCGGGCACTCAACGAGGAGGCTCGTCCAGTGTCACGAAAGTCAATGAGGACCATCGGCGCCGCGGTCGCGATCGCGGCGCTCGGCCTCGCCGGCACAGCTCCGGCGAACGCCGTCCCCAACAACAACTCGGTCAAGAAGCTCACCAAGGCCGTCACTGTCGAAGGCGTCCTCGATCACCTCGAGGCCTTGCAGGACATCGCCGACGAGTACGGAGACCGGGCCTCTGGCCGCCCGGGCTACGACGCCTCGGTGGACTACGTCGTCTCCCAGCTCGAAGGCGCCGGCTACGACCCTGTCGTCCAGGAGTTCACCTTCGACTACAGCGAGGAGAACTCGGAGCTGGCCAGGGTGAGCCCGGACCCGCGGACGTTCGTCGACGAGAGGGACTTCCTCCGCAACAGCTTCGACACCGGCACGCCCGAAGGCACCGCGACCGGCCCGCTGGTCCCTGTCGGCGTCGTGGTGCCGGCGGCGGACCTCCCGCCGAACAGCAACACGAGTGGTTGCGAGGCGAGCGACTTCGCCGACTTCCCCGAGGGCGGCATCGCCCTGGTGCAGCGCGGCACGTGCGGGTTCACCGTGAAGGTCCTCAACGCCCAGGCGGCCGGCGCGGCCGGCGTCGTGGTGATGAACGAGGGCCAGCCGGGCCGTACCGGCCTGGTCGGCATGATCGGTGACGCGACCGGCCTGACGATCCCCGCAGTCTTCGCGACGTCGGCCGCCGGCGAGGATCTCGCGGCGACGCCTGGCGCCACCGTGACCGTCACCGTCGACTACCTGTCCGAGGAGCGGACGACCTACAACGTCGTCGCCGAGACCAAGCAGGGCGACGACGACAACACGGTGATGGTGGGCGCCCACCTCGACGGCGTCCAGGCGGGTGCCGGGATCAACGACAACGGCACCGGCAGCGCTGCGCTGCTCGAGACCGCGATCCAGATGCAGAAGGTCAAGCCCAGCAACACCGTGCGCTTCGCCTGGTGGGGAGCTGAGGAGTCCGGTCTGCTGGGGTCCGAGCACTACGTCGAGGCCCTCACCGCCGCCGAGGCCGACGACATCGCGCTCTACCTGAACTTCGACATGATCGGCTCCCCGAACTACATGTTCGGCATCTACGACGGCGACAACTCCGGTGGCACCGCTGCCCCCGGCTTCATCCCGGAGGGCTCGGCGCAGATCGAGGACGTGTTCGAGAAGTTCTACGCAGACCGCGGCATCCCCTCGCAGGACACGGAGTTCTCCGGGCGGTCCGACTACGGCCCGTTCATCGCGGTCGGCATCCCGGCGGGCGGCCTGTTCACCGGGGCGGAGGGGGTGAAGACCCCGGCGGAGGCCGAGCTGTACGGCGGCGTCGCCGGCGCGTCGTACGACCCGTGCTACCACGCCGCCTGCGACAACCTCCGGGGCGACGGCCGGGACGAGGCGCTGTACGACCAGCTCGAGGAGGACTACACGCTGGTCGGCAACGTCAACGAGTACGCGCTCGACGTGAACGCCGACGCGCTCGCCGCGGCGACGATCACGTTCGCGTTCGACACCTCGACGGTCAACGGGGTCCGCAAGCCCGGGAAGTCGCACGGCGCAGGCAAGAGCAAGGACGCGTTCAAGAACCGCTTCGCGCGGTAGGCGACGCACTGCACTGCACTGCCCGGGGCCTCACGGTCCCGGGCAGTGCTGCGTCCAGACCGGCTCCGTCGCGCGCGTGGCACAGTGGACGGACCCCGGTAGACATGCCCGGGATCTGACCTGGAACGGTGTTCCAGATTCCCTCCCCTTACTCTGGCAGGTGTGGCTAACCTGCTCACCGGGGGCACCACCTCAGAGACGACGCACAGAAGGGCCGGGCCTTGGCGAGCGAGAGCAAGCGGGTCGAAAAGCTGGACCGGGTGGTCATCCGGTTCGCCGGAGACTCCGGCGACGGGATGCAGCTGACGGGTGACCGGTTCACCCAGGAGACCGCGGCCTTCGGCAACGATCTCTCCACCCTCCCGAACTTCCCCGCGGAGATCCGCGCACCTCAGGGCACGCTGCCGGGCGTCAGCTCGTTCCAGGTCCACTTCGCCGACCACGACATCCTCACCCCCGGCGACCGGCCGGACGTCCTGGTCGCGATGAACCCCGCGGCGCTCGCGGCCAACATCGACGCGCTGCGCCCCGGCGGCATCGTCATCGTCGACAGCCACGACTTCACCAAGCGCAACCTGGCCAAGGCCGGCTACGAGGTCTCGCCGCTCGACGACGACAGCCTCGCCGACTACCAGGTGCACGCGCTGGACCTCACCGGCATGACCGTCGGCGCCGTCGCCGGCTTCGGGCTCGGACGCAAGGACGCAGCGCGCTCCAAGAACATGTTCGCGCTCGGCCTGGTCTCCTGGATGTACGGCCGCCCGACCGACTCGACGCTGGCGTACCTCGAGACCAAGTTCGCGGCCAAGCCCGCGATCCGCGACGCCAACGTCGCCGCCTTCAAGGCCGGCTGGTACTTCGGTGAGACGACCGAGGCGTTCGCGGTCTCGTACGAGATCGCCCCGGCGCGGATGGACAGCGGCCGCTACCGCAACATCACGGGCAACACCGCACTGGCGTACGGCATCGTCGCCGCGGGTCAGCGCTCCGGACTGCCCGTCTTCCTCGGCGCCTACCCCATCACGCCCGCGTCCGACATCCTGCACGAGCTGAGCAAGCACAAGGGCTTCGGCGTCACGACGTTCCAGGCCGAGGACGAGATCGCCGGGATCGGCGCCGCGCTCGGCGCCTCCTTCGGCGGCGCGCTCGGCGTCACGACCACGTCCGGCCCCGGCATCTCGCTCAAGTCCGAGACCATCGGCCTCGCGGTGATGCTCGAGCTCCCGCTGGTCATCGTCGACGTCCAGCGGGGCGGACCGTCGACCGGTCTGCCGACCAAGACCGAGCAGTCCGACCTGCTGCAGGCGATGTTCGGCCGCAACGGCGAGGCGCCGCTCCCGGTCATCGCGCCGCAGTCGGCAGCCGACTGCTTCGACGCCGCGCTCGAGGCCGCACGGATCGCCGTGACCTACCGCACGCCGGTGATGCTGCTGTCCGACGGCTACCTGGCCAACGGCTCCGAGCCGTGGATGATCCCCGACGTCGACACCCTCCCCCGGATCGAGCCGGCCTTCGCCACCGTGCCGCCCGAGGGCGAGGAGTTCCTGCCCTACGCCCGCGATCCCGAGACCCACGCCCCGTCGTGGGCGCCTCCGGGTGTCGCGGGTCTCGAGCACCGTGTCGGCGGCATCGAGAAGGCCGACGGCACCGGCAACATCTCCTACGACCCCGCCAACCACGACCGCATGGTGCGCAACCGTGCGGCCAAGGTGGCGCGCGTCGCCGACTCGATCCCGGACCTCGTCGTCGACGACCCGTCGGGCGAGGCGCGGGTCCTCGTCCTCGGCTGGGGCTCGACGTACGGGCCCATCGGCGCCGGCGTCCGCTCGGCGCGCGCTCAGGGCATCGACGTCGCCCACACCCACCTCCGCCACGTCAACCCGTTCCCGCGCAACCTCGGCGAGATCCTGCGCTCCTACGACCACGTGATCGTGCCCGAGATGAACCTCGGCCAGCTCGCGCTGCTCCTGCGCGCCGAGTTCCTGGTCGACGTCAGGGGCTACGACAAGGTGACCGGCATGCCGTTCGGCTCCGACGAGCTGGCGGAGGTCATCGCGCAGGCCGTCAAGAGCATCGACACCCACCGCCTGGAGAACCACCGATGAGCATCGACCTTCCCGCCCCGCTCCTCGCCCGCGACGGACTCGCCGGGATGCCGGCTGCCGAGGCGCGGCAGACCGGCAAGGAGTTCACCTCCGACCAGGAGGTGCGCTGGTGCCCCGGCTGCGGCGACTACGCCGTGCTCAAGGCCGTCCAGGGCTTCCTCCCCGACCTCGGACTGAAGCGCGAGAACATCGTCTTCGTCTCCGGCATCGGCTGCTCGTCGCGCTTCCCGTACTACCTCGACACCTACGGCCTCCACTCGATCCACGGCCGGGCGCCCGCGATCGCCACCGGGCTGGCGACCGCCCGCTCCGACCTCTCGGTGTGGGTCGTCACCGGCGACGGCGACGCGCTGTCGATCGGAGGCAACCACCTCATCCACGCGCTGCGCCGCAACGTCAACATGACGATCCTGCTGTTCAACAACCGGATCTACGGCCTCACGAAGGGCCAGTACTCCCCGACGTCGGAGATCGGCAAGGTCACCAAGTCCACGCCGATGGGCTCCCTCGACAACCCGTTCAACCCGATCTCCCTGGCGCTCGGCGCGGAGGCGACGTTCGTGGCGCGGACGATCGACACCGACCGCAACCACCTGACGGGCGTGCTCCGCGAGGCCGCTGCGCACCGCGGGACGTCGCTGGTCGAGATCTACCAGAACTGCCCGATCTTCAACGACGGGGCGTTCGACACGATCAAGGACCCCGAGACGCGTGACCACGCGGTCATCCCCCTGGTCCACGGCCAGCCGGTCGTCTACGGTCCGAACGGTGAGCACGGGCTCGTCCGCGATCCCGCCACCGGCGTCATCTCGGCGGTCGAGGTCACCGACGCCAACCGTGACCAGCTGCTCGTCCACGACGCCCACGCCGACGACCCGACCCTCGCGTTCGCGATCAGCCGGCTCACCGACGGCGGCCACCTCGACCGAGCACCGGTCGGGATCTTCCGGCAGGTCGAGCGCGCAACCTACGACGACCGCGCCCGTCAGCAGCTGCAGACCGCGGTCGAGTCGTCGGGACCGGGTGACCTGCAGCAGCTGCTGACCGGCAACGACACCTGGACGATCGGAACGTAACCTGCCGGAGTGACGACGACGCAGCGCTCCGAGACCGCGGAAGGCCTCGCGTACGGAGTCGGTGCGTACCTCTTGTGGGGGGTCGTCCCGCTCTACTGGCCGCTGCTGGAGCCGGCATCGGCGCTGGAGGTGCTGGCGCACCGCGTCGTGTGGTCGCTGGTCACCGTCGGCGTCCTCCTCCTCGTCACGCGGCGCTGGTCGCAAGCGCTGGCGGTGACGCGCGACCCGCGCCGCATGGCGTACGTCGTCGCCGGCGCCGTCGTCGTCGCGATCAACTGGGGGACGTTCATCTACGCGGTGAACTCCGACCACGTGGTGGAGGCGTCCCTCGGCTACTTCATCAACCCGCTGGTGACCATCGCCCTCGGTGTGGTCTTCCTCCGGGAGCGGCTGCGTCCGGTGCAGTGGTGCGCGCTCGCCCTCGCCCTCGCCGCCGTCGTCGAGCTCACCTGGGAGTACGGCCGGCTCCCCGTGATCGCCCTGACCCTCGCTCTGAGCTTCGGGGTGTACGGACTGATGAAGAAGCAGGCCGCGATCGGCGCGGTCGAGGGGCTCGCGCTGGAGACCTTCGCGCTGGCACCGGTCGCGGCGGCGTACCTCGGCTATCTCGCTGTGACGGGCGCTCTGGCCTTCGGCAGCCACGGTCTCGGGCACGCCCTCCTGCTCGCGTCGACCGGCCTGGTGACCGCCGTCCCGCTGCTGCTGTTCGGCGGCGCCGCCACGCGCCTCACCCTGACCGCGCTCGGCCTGCTGCAGTATCTCGCGCCGATCCTCCAGTTCGCCGTCGGAGTGTTCGTGTTCCACGAGGCCATGACGACGGGCCGGTGGGTCGGCTTCGCCCTGGTGTGGGCCGCGCTGGTCCTGATCACCGTCGAGGCCACGCGCCACCACCGCCGTACGCTGCGCGAGTCCGCGTCGAACCTGGTCTAGCCCGGCGCCGACGTGCCGCCGCTCAGCGGACCAGGTCGCTCGCTCGCGGCGTCGCCACCCGGGCACGGACGACGGAGCCCTCGGCGGTGCTCGTCGCCTCCACGCCGCGGCTCAGCGTCCGCACGATGTAAAGGCCGCGGCCGCGCTCGCGGCCGGCGGGCGGAGGCGTTCTGCCGTGCTCGTTCAGACGAGGGTCGCCCTGCCCGTCATCGGTCGTCTCGATCACGAGATCGCCGTCGACCATCTCCACCGACAGCACGGCGCGGGTGCGCGCCGCCGTGATCGCGTTGGCGAGGAGCTCGTCGGCGACGAGGAGCGCGTCCTCGCTGATCACGCCGTGTCCTCCCATCCACTCGCGCATCTCACGGCGGACGCGGCCGATCATCGACACGCCCTGCGGGCCGAGCTCCCAGCGGGCGCGACGCGGGAGCGCCGGCCTGGTCGCCCGGCGGACGACGAGGGCGAGGGCATCGTCGTGCCTCTCCGCCCCCTCGAGCGACCGGTCGACGAGCGCGTCGGAGAGTTCCTGCGCCGGAAGCCCGGCCACCTCGGAGGCGATGCGCTCGAGCTGCGCCATCCCGGCGATGATGTCGCGCCGCGCCTCGACCAGCCCGTCGGTGTAGAGGATGAGCGACTCCCCCTCCTCCAGGGTGGTGACCGCGACGCTGGTGCTGCCGACCCCTGGCCAGCCGATCGCTCCCCCGCTGCCGGCGACCTGCCGGACCGTTCCGTCCGGGGCGACGATGAACGCGGGCGGGTGTCCACCGGAGGCGACGCGGAGCTCGCCGGTGCTCGGGTCGAGGCGGGCGACGACGACCGTGGCGACCAGCTCCGAGTCCTGCGCGTCCAGCAGCTCGTCCGCACGGAGCACCAGGTCCTCCAGAGGAGTGCCCTCCACGGCGACGTAACGGAGCGTGTGGATCACCGTGAGTGCGTCACGGGTGGCGGTCACACCGTGGCCGAGGACGTCGACGACGGCGACGTGGAGCTCGCCGGTCGGCAGCCGGCGCCAGTCGAAGAGGTCACCCCCGGTCGGCGCCGTGGGGTCGGAGGCGACATAGGCGACGGCGATGTCGACCCCGTCCATCCCGGGAGGCTCCGGGGCCACGGCCTGCTGCAGGTGGTCGACCACCAGACGCTGTGCTGCCTGCATCTCGACGAGATGGCTGAACTGCTCGCGGAGCTCGTGGAACTCCGTCGCCGGCGTGATGTCGCGGGCGACCACGACGAGACGCGGCGCGCCGGGGCTGTCCTCGGCCGGGGTGAAGGAGCACGCGAGCTGCTGCACGCGGCCGTCGGTCGCCGTGACCACCATCTCTCTCGGGAACTCGCTCAGACTGCGCCAGTTCACGAGGTCGACCGGCCGGCCGGCGGACGTCCGGGCCTGGAGGCGCTGGAGGGCGTCACGCCGTCCGACCGCCTCCGCGGCCGAGAGACCGGTGATCCGCTCGCACGCTGGGTTCCACGTGGCGATGACGCCGGCGGCGTCGAGGGTGAAGATGCCGTCGGAGGTGCTCTGGAGGATCTGCGCGACCGAGCGTTCGCTCTGGACGACCTTGGCGATCGCCCAGCCTCGCGTGAGCGTGTGTGCGGTCTGCCGGGCCAGCGTCACCATCATCGAGACCTGGTCGCGCTCGACCGCCCTTGTCGGGCGGAGCACGTCGAACAGCGCGATCACCCCGATGTCACGCGGGCCGATCTGCATGGGCGTGGACAGGCATGACCGCCGACCGGCCTCCCGGAGCAGCCGCGCCAGCGTCGAGTTGTCGCCGGCCGACACCTGCGTCAGCTCCCCCCGTCTGGCCAGGCGCCGCTCCAGAGGGCCGACCGGCACGTCGCTCTCGTACGACCCGTCGGCCCGTGACCGGAACGCGGCGGGTCTGCCGTCGTCATCGACCACCACGAGCGACACGGCGCGTGCGCCCATGCGCTCACGGACCTCGGCGAGGAAGGGCCGCAGCGCCGTCATGGGATCGACAGGCTCGGAGAGGATGCGGATCGTCTCGCTCAGGGTCTCGACGCGGGCCCGGTCGGCGTACGCCCCGGAGTAGAGCCTCGCCGCCGCGAAGATGAGAACCAGCGGAACCGGGATGAGCAGGACCCCGATGGGGCTTCCCGCGAGGGCGAACACGAACAGCAGACCGAACAACGTGTTGACGACGAGGTGCACGACCACCGCGACGGCGAGGAAGCCCGGCTTGCGGACGACGTAGGGCCAGCTGACCGGGTCGGTGATCGCCGCCTCGACCAGGACCCACAGGGTGTTCACCACGGTGACCACGGCGACGGCGAGGACGATCACGCCGACGACCCGTGGGGTGAGGTCGGCCTGGAGGCCGACGACGTCCGCGACCACGGTGCCCACGGCAGCACCGAGGGTCCATCGAGCCATCAGCGCGAAGGTGCGCAGGCGGGGGTATGCGCCGTTGAGCAGCCCGGGGACGTGGGCGAGGGCCACCGCGGCCGCGACCACGGTGACGTCGTACCCGTAGATCAGGGGAGTGATCGTCGAGGTCATCAGCGAGAGCCGCGCCGGGTTCGCCGGACCCCTGATCTCGAGCTGGAACTGCGCCGCGGCCGCGACGGCGACCACCAGTACGGGCAGACAGGCCCACGGGAGGTTCCGGACGGAGTCGTGCTCCAGTGTCCACCAGGCGTAGGCCAGCCCGCCGACGCACAGCCACGAGAGCACCACGAACGCCCACAGGCGTGCGTACGACCTCTGCTTGCTCACATCCGACCTCCGGGCGACCGCCTGGTGCCAGTATGCGCCGTCAGGGTGCCTCAGTCCGGGGGTCAGCCCAGCCGGGTGACGACGCGGTCGCAGACACCGAGCAGTGCGGTGCGCGCCTCGCTGTCGTCGAGCTGCAGGAGGAGGCCGCGTGCGGTGTCGGCCTCGCGGCGGACCAGGAGCCGTGCGTCGTCGAGAGCGGGGTTGGTCCGGAGCAGCCCCAGCGCCTCCTCGACCTCGGCGTCGTCGGCGAGCGGACGACTCAGGAGGTCGAGCAGCCGCGCGTCCTCGGGGCGTGCCGCCTGCTGCACGAGCAGGGTCGTCAGCGTCGGAACACCCTCGCGAAGGTCGGTGCCCGGCGTCTTGCCCGACTCGTCGGTCTCGCTCGCGATGTCGATCACGTCGTCGGCGAGCTGGAAGGCCGAGCCGATCCGCTCGCCGAACTCCGTCAGCGTCGACACGACGCCCGGGTCCGCACCGCTCATCATCGCGCCGAAGCGCGCGGCGGTGGCGATCAGCGAGCCGGTCTTGTCGGCGACCACGTCGAGGTAGTGCTGGAGCGGGTCCTCGTCGTTGCGCGGCCCGATCGTCTCGTGGATCTGGCCGTGAACCAGGCGCTGGAACGTCTCGGCCTGGATGCGCACGGCGTCGGTCCCGAGCCCGGCGACCACACGGGAGGCGACGGCGAAGAGGTAGTCGCCGGTGAGGATCGCGATGGAGTTGTCCCATCGGGCGTTGGCCGAGACCGCTCCGCGACGCAGCGACGCCTCGTCCATCACGTCGTCGTGGTAGAGCGTCGCCAGGTGGGTCAGCTCGATGACGACAGCCGACGGCACGACCTCGTCCGACTCGGGATCGTCGCCGAACTCGGCGGCGAGCAGGACGACGAGCGGCCGGAACCGCTTGCCGCCCGCAGCGAGCAGGTGGCTCGCCGTCTCCCCGATGAAGCCGTCGTCGTCGTGGACGGCAGCGCTCAGCTGCTTCTCGACCTCGTCCATCCGGACGCGGACGCGTTCTTCGAGCTCGGAGTCGGACTCGGCGATGCCCCAGGCGTGTGCCGCCACGGCTGCTGCTCCCTCGATCGTGCGATAGGTCAACGGACGAACGCCCCGGCCTGCTGCACGAGATCGAGCAGCGAATCGGGAAGTACCCCCAGCACGATTGTGACAGCCACCGCGATCCCTACGACCGACCAGGTCAGCGGGCTGGGCACGGCGACCGACGGGCCGTCCCCCTGCGGGGCCGCGAAGAAGAGCAGGACGACCACCCGGACGTAGAAGAACAGCGCGATGGCGGAGGCGACGACACCGACGACCACGAGCGGCCAGGCGCCACCCTCCCAGGCCGCCGCGAAGACGGTCCACTTGCCGATGAAGCCTCCCGTCAGGGGGATCCCGGCGAAGGACAGCAAGAAGATCGTGAAGGCCACGGCCACCACCGGAGACTCCTTGCCGAGCCCCGCCCAGCGGCTGAGGTGGGTGGTCTCGCCACCGGCGTCGCGGACCAGCGTCACGACGGCGAACGCCCCGATCACGGCCGCTCCGTACGCGATCAGGTAGAAGAGCACCGCCGACACGCTCGTCACACCGTCACCGCTCACCATGCCCGCCATCGCGACGAGCAGGAAACCCGCGTGGGCGATCGAGGAGTAGGCCAGCATCCGCTTGACGTCGGTCTGGGCGATGGAGACGACGGCACCGAACAGCATCGTGACGATCGCGATCGCCCACACGGTCGGAGCCCAGTCCCACCGGGCCCCGCCGAACGCCACGAAGAAGATCCGCAGCATCGCGATGAACGCCGCCGCCTTCGTGCCCGCCGCCATGAAGGCGGTGACCGGCGTCGGCGCGCCCTGATAGACGTCGGGCGTCCACGCGTGGAACGGCACGGCCGCGACCTTGAACAGCAGGCCGACCAGGATCAGCGCCATCCCGGCGAGGAGGATCGTCTGGCCCTCGATCCGGTTGGAGACGGCGGTCGAGATCTCGGCCAGGTCGAACGAGCCGGCGTAGCCGTAGACGAGCGCGATGCCGTACAGGAAGAACGCCGAGGAGAACGCCCCCAGGAGGAAGTACTTCATCGCCGCCTCCTGGCTGAGCAGCCGGCGACGACGCGCCAGCCCGCACATCAGGTAGAGCGGGAGGCTCAGGACCTCCAGAGCGACGAACATGCCGAGGAGGTCGTTGGCCGAGGCGAAGAACATCATCCCGGCGAGCGCGAACATGGCGAGCGGGAAGACCTCGCTGTGCTCGATGCGCAACCGCGTCGCGCGGCGTTCGTCGACACTGCCCGGCGGGGTCGCAGCCTGGCTCGTGAAGACGCTCAGGCCGCCCTCCAGGCGGCGCTCGGCGAACAGCAGCACGCCGAGCAGACCGAAGAACAGGAGCATCGCCCAGGTGACGACGGCAGGCCCGTCGACGCTCAGCGCCCCCATCGCCGTCGGACCGCCCCGTGCCGTCACGTCACCCTCGACCGGCGCAAGGTCGGTCCCGACCCAGACGGTCGCGCCGAACGCGGCGACGACGCCGACGGCGGCGAGGCCCACCTGGCTGACGAAGCGGTAGGCACGCGGGACGAACGCCTCCACGAGGACACCCGCCACGGCGACGCCCAGCACGATGAGCAACGGCGAGATCGTGCCGTAGTCGATGTCGGGTGCGTCGATCGGCGACCGGGCACCCGGGAGGGCGGCCAGCATGCTCACGGCACTCACTTGGAGCTCCCCTCGGCGGTCGGGAAGGACGGGGTCTGCGGCTCGGGGTCACCGATCTGCACGTGGTCCAGCGTGTCGGAGACAGCCGGGTTGATCACGTCGAGGATCGGCTGCGGGAACAGGCCGAAGCCGATGAGCAGCACGACGACCGGCGCGATCGCGACGATCTCGCGCGGCACCATGTCGGTCACCCCGCGGTTGTCGTCGCGCAGCGGCCCCGTCATCGTCCGCTGGTACATCAGCAGGATGTAGAGCGCCGCGAGCACGATGCCCAGCGTCGCGAACACCGCGGCCGTCGGCGAGCGGGTGAACGTGCCCGCCAGCACGAGGAACTCCCCGACGAACGTCGCCAGGCCCGGCAGCGAGAGCGAGGCGAGACCGGCGATGAGGAACAGCCCGGCGGTGATCGGGGCGATCTTCTGCACCCCGCCGAAGTCGGAGATCCGTGCCGAGCCTCGCCGTTGGATGAGGAACCCGGCGATCAGGAACAGCGCCGCCGTGGAGAGCCCGTGGTTGAACATGTAGAACGTCGCGCCCGACGCCGACTGGGTGGTCAGCGCGAAGATGCCGAGCACGATGAACCCGAAGTGCGACACCGACGTGAACGCGATCAGCCTCATCAGGTGGTCCTGCCCGATCGCGAGCAAGGCTCCGTACAGGATGCTGACGACCGCCAGCGTGATCACGACAGGACTCGCCCACTCCGAGGCCTCGGGGAAGAGGCCGAGGCAGAAGCGGATCATGCCGAACGTGCCGAGCTTGTCGAGCACGCTCACCAGCAGCACCGAGGTGCCCGGGGTGGCCGCCGAGGCGGCGTCGGGCAGCCACGTGTGCAGCGGCACCATGGGCGCCTTCACCGCGAAGGCGATGAAGAAGCCCATGAAGAGCCACCTGCCCTCGACGGTGCCGATCGACAGGTCCTTCATGTCCGCCAGCAGGAACGACGGGTCGCCCTGGCTGTTGGAGAGGGCCCACATCCCGATCACCGAGGCGAGCATGAGCAGCCCGCCGGCGAGGGAGAACATCAGGAACTTCAGGGCGGCGTACGACCGCCGGGCGCCGCCGTAGCCACCGATCAGGAAATAGGCAGGGACGAGCGCGGCCTCGAACAAGACGTAGAAGAGGAACACGTCGGTCGCGGCGAAGACACCGATGACCAGCCCTTCGAGCGCGAGCATGAGGGCGAAGAACGTCCCGACGCTCCACCGAGCCCCGTCGGCGTCGTTCCAGCCCGCGATGATGACGATCGGCACGAGGATCGTGGTCATCAGGATCAGCGTCAGGCCGATCCCGTCCACGCCGACCGCGTAGTGGACGCCCAGCGCGGCGATCCACTCGTGCTGCTCGGCCAGCTGGTAGCCGGCGCCGTCGAGGTCGTACTGCGACAGGACGCCGAGGGAGACGGCCAGGGAGACCAGGGAGACGACGAGCGCCGCCCACTTCGCCAGCTCGGGACGGCTGCGCGGGAGCGCCGCCACCACCGCCGCGCCGACGAGAGGGACGACCATCAGGATCGTCAGCCAGGGGAAGGACATGTCACTCACGCGAGGTTCACCGCCAGGAGGGCCAGGACGAGGACGAGGGCGCCGCCGAAGATCTCCGCGGCGTAGGTCCGGACGAAGCCGGTCTGGAGCCGGCGCAGACCACGCGCGCCGTCACCGACGAGCTCGGCGGTGCCGTTGACGGCACCGTCGATCCCGCTCCCGTCCACGTAGACGAGGGACCGGGTGAGGTACTGGCCGGGCCGCATGAAGAGCGCCTCGTTGACGGCGTCCCCGTAGAGGTCGGCACGGCCGGCGCGGGTGAAGACCGAGACCTTCTGCGGCGCCGTGTCGGGGATCGTGCGCCGGCCGAAGAGCACGTATGCCAGCGCGATGCCGGCCGCGACGACCAGCACGATGATCGCGGTGATCACGATCGGCGGGACCGGGAGCTCGTGGTGCTCCTCCCCCGTCACCGGAGCCAGCCAGTCGACGATCCAGCTCGAGAAGAGCAGCGCGCCGCCGCCGACCGAGAGGGCGGCGAGGACGATCAGCGGGACGGTCATGATCTTCGGCGACTCGTGCGGGTGCACCCCCTCGCGCCAGCGCTTCTCACCGAAGAACGTCATGATCATGACGCGCGTCATGTAGAACGCGGTCACGCCGGCGCCGACCAGGGCCGCCAGGCCTGCCCAGAAGTTGGTGGCGAACGCCGCCTCGATGACCTTGTCCTTGGAGAAGAACCCGGAGAACCCTGGGAAGCCGATGATCGCCAGGTAGCCCATCGCGAAGGTCACGAAGGTCACGGGCATCATCGTGCGCAGCGCGCCGTAGTGCCTCATGTCGACGTCGTCGTTCATGCCGTGCATGACCGACCCGGCTCCCAGGAACATGTTGGCCTTGAAGAAGCCGTGCGTGATCAGGTGGAAGATCGCGAACGCGTATCCGGCCGGGCCGAGGCCCGCTGCCAGCATCATGTAGCCGATCTGGCTCATCGTGGAGCCGGCCAGCGCCTTCTTGATGTCGTCCTTCGCGCAGCCGATCCACGCGCCGTACAGGAGCGTCACCGCGCCGACGACGACCACCGCCGTACGGGCGACCTCCGACAGGTCGTAGATCGCCGCCGACCGCACGACGAGGTAGACGCCCGCCGTGACCATGGTCGCGGCGTGGATGAGGGCCGAGACCGGGGTCGGGCCCTCCATCGCGTCGAGCAGCCAGCTCTGCAGCGGCACCTGGGCCGACTTGCCACAGGCACCCAGCAGCAGCAGGAGGCCGAGCGCGGTCGCCACACCCTGGGAGGCGTTCGCGACGTTGAGGCCGACGTCGTGGATGTTGGTCGTGCCGAACTGCGCGAACATCAGCATGATGCCGAGCGCGAGCCCGAGGTCGCCGACACGGTTGACGACGAACGCCTTCTTGGCGGCGACGGCGGCCGAGCGCTTCTCCTGCCAGAAGCCGATCAGCAGGTACGAGGCGAGGCCGACGCCCTCCCAGCCCAGGAAGAGCACGAGGTAGTCGCCCGCGAGGACGAGCACGAGCATCGCCGCGATGAAGAGGTTGAGGAAGCCGAAGAACCGGCGCTTGCGCGGGTCGTCGGCCATGTAGCCGATCGAGTAGACGTGGATCAAGGACCCGACGCCGGTGATCAGCAGGACGAAGAGCGCGGCCAGCTGGTCGTAGTAGACGCTCATCGTCACGTCGAACCCGCCGACCTGCATCCAGGTCCACAGATCGTGCGTGATCGCCCGCTCGGCGACGTCCTGCCCGAGCAGCGCGATGAAGGCGACGAGACCGACGACGAACGAGGCGATCGCGGCCAGGGTGCCCAGCAGGTGGCCGAAGCGGTCGAGCGGACCGTGGTCGCCCGCACCGTCGCCGATGAGCAGGATCGCGGCGCTGACCGCCGGGATGGCGACCACCAGCCACAACCAGGAGAAAACGCCGTCGGCAGCGACCGGCACGACGTCCGCGTGCTCGCTCGCAGCCAGCACGACGGTGGACAAACTCGTCATTCCCGTCCCCTCAGAGCTTCAGCAGACTGGCGTCGTCGACCGAGGCCGAGCGACGGGTCCGGTAGATCGACACGATGATCGCGAGGCCGACGACGACCTCGGCCGCGGCGACCACCATCACGAAGAAGGCCGCGATCTGACCGTCGAGATTGCCGTTCGCCCGCGCGAACGTGACGAACGCGAGGTTGCACGCGTTGAGCATCAGCTCCACGCACATGAAGACGATGATCGCGTTGCGGCGGACCAGGACCCCGACGGCACCGATGGTGAACAGCAGGGCCGAGAGACCGATGAAGGGTTCGACGTTCACCGGTCGGTCACCTCGTCATCAGCAGGTCGGTCGTCAGCAGGTCGGTCTTCGGCAGGTCGGTTGTCCGTAGGGTGCGCGGCGCCGTCCTTCGGTGCCCGCGGGCCGGTCACCGAGATCGGTGCCGACTCGATGACTCCGCGCTCGGGACCGTCGGACTCCAGCTTGCGGAGCGTGACCGCGACGTCGCCGGAGAAGGCCCCGTCACGCACGACACCACGGTCGCGCAGCGTCTTCGACGTCGACGACTCGGCCGGCGAGCCGTCGGGCAGGAGGGCCGGCACGTCGACGGCGTTGTGGCGGGCGTAGACACCGGGAGTGGGCAGGTTGCCGGGGTGCTCGCCGTGCTCGGCGTAGCGCTGCATCCGCTGGAGCGCCAGCTCGCGTTGCGTCGGCTTGGGCTCGAGCCGCTCACGGTGCGCGAGCACCATCGCGCCGAGCGCCGCGGTGATGAGCAGCGCGCTCGTCGCCTCGAACACGAACACGTACCGGTTGAAGAGCAGCCGGGCCAGCCCGTGCACGTTGCCGTCGGCATTGGCGTCGCCGAGCCCGATCACGGGCCCGACGGTCGTCTGGGCGACGACGGTGACGACCAGGAACCCGAAGAGGATGCCCACCACGGCCGCGGCCAGTCGCTGCCCGGGGATCGTCTCGACCAGGGAGTCGGTCTTGTCGACGCCGACCAGCATCAGGACGAAGAGGAACAGCATCATGATCGCGCCGGTGTAGACGATGATCTGCACGACGAACAGGAACGGTGCGTCCTGCATCGCGTACATCATCGCGAGCGAGATCATCACGACCGCGAGGCACAGCGCCGAGTGCACCGCCTTGCGCGACAGCACGACGCCGAGTGCGGCCACCACCATGATCGGTGCCAGCAACCAGAAGGCGGTCACTTCTCGCCTCCCGATGAGGATCCGCCGGCCACCGTGCCGTCGGCGGCCGCCCGCGCTGCCGCGTCGCCGCGGTAGTAGTCGCGCTCGGTGTCGCCCAGACGCATCGCGTGCGGCGGCGCCTCCATCCCCGGGAGAAGCGGGGCCAGGAGGTCGGACTTCTCGTAGATCAGCGCCTCGCGGCTCGTGTCGGCCAGCTCGTACTCGTTGGTCATCGTCAGGGCGCGCGTCGGGCACGCCTCGATGCACAGCCCGCAGAGGATGCAGCGCAGATAGTTGATCTGGTAGACGCGACCGTAGCGCTCACCGGGCGAGAAGCGCTCGTCCTCGGTGTTGGAGGCACCCTCGACGAGGATCGCGTCGGCGGGACACGCCCACGCGCACAGCTCGCACCCGATGCACTTCTCGAGCCCGTCCGGCCACCGGTTGAGCTGGTGCCGGCCGTGGAAGCGCGGCGCGGTCGGCCGCTTCTCGAACGGGTACTGCACGGTGACCGGCTTCTTGAACATCGTCCGGAACGTCACGCCGAAGCCGGCGATCGGGTCCCAGAGCTGCTCCTTCAGCGTCGCCATCGCGATCAGGCCTCCTTCTCAGCCGTACGGCTGGACGACGCCCCGCTGGGGGACGGCTCCCGGCCCGGCATCGGGGGTACGGGGAATCCGCCGGCGAACGCGTCGTGCTCGGTCTCGGCGACCTCGGGCGCGCGCCGCTCGGGGATGAACTGCACGACCAGCAGCGCAGCCACGACCACGCCGGCGATGATCAGGATCATCGTCGGGTCGAGGTCGCCGTCGGTGATCAGGCGACGCATGACGCAGACCACGACGATCCAGGCCAGCGAGACCGGGATGAGGACCTTCCATCCGAACTTCATGAACTGGTCGTATCGCATCCGCGGCAGCGACCCGCGCAGCCAGATGAACAGGAAGACGAAGAGCAGCGTCTTGCCGAGGAACCACAGCACCGGCCAGTAGCCCTCGTTGGCGCCTTCGATCTGCGAGATGCCCCACGGTGCTCGCCAGCCACCGAGGAACAGCGTCGTCGCGAGCGCGGAGACGGTGACCATGTTGATGTACTCGGCGAGGAAGAAGAGCGCGAACTTCAGCGACGAGTACTCGGTGTGGAAACCTCCGACCAGCTCGCCCTCGGCCTCGGGGAGGTCGAACGGAGCGCGGTTGGTCTCACCGACCATCGCGATCATGTAGATGATGAACGACGGCAGGAGCGGGAGTGCGAACCACCCGTCCGCCGCCTGCGCGGCGACGATCTCCGACGTGGACATCGAGCCGGCGTAGATGAACACGGCGACGAGCGAGAGACCCATCGCGACCTCGTACGAGATCATCTGCGCCGAGGAGCGGACCCCACCGAGGAGTGCGTACGTCGAGCCGGACGCCCAGCCGCCCAGCACGATGCCGTACACGCCGATCGACGTGACGGCGAGGATGTAGAGCACCGCCACCGGCATGTCGGTCAGCTGCAGCGGCGTCCGGGTGTCGGTGAACGGGATCGTCACCTCGGGCCCGAACGGGATCACGGCCCACGCCAGGAAGGCCGGGATCGTCGCGATCACCGGCGCGACGAAGTAGACGACCTTGTGGGCGTGCTTGGGGAAGATCTCTTCCTTGAGCGCGAGCTTGACGCCGTCGGCGAGGCTCTGCAGCAGCCCGAACGGACCCCAGACGTTGGGCCCCACACGGTGCTGCATGCGCGCCACCACGCGACGCTCGAACCAGATGTTGAAGAGGGTGAAGACCACCAGCACGACGAAGACGCAGAGCGCCTTCAGGATGACCACCCACCACGGCTCGTTGCCGAAGAGATCGCTCACAGCTGCTCCTCCGCCGGTCGGGCGAGGTCGGTATCGGTCGGCGCGGCGCTGTCACCCGGCGCCGTCGTCGCGTCCAGCTCCACACCCTCGTCCGGTGCCGGAGTCTGGTGCGGGTGCGGCGGGCCGGACAGGGCGTCGGCACGCGAGTCGGTCGTGGACCGCTCGATCGTGACGACGTCTCCGTACGTCGCACCGAGGATCCCCAGGAGCGACAGTCCGTTGGAGTTGGCCGGCGTCCAGACGACCCCGTCGGCGATGTCGGCGAGGTCGACCGGGACCGCGACCGCGCCGCGATCGGTACGGAGGATGATCTCGTCACCGGCACGCACGCCGGTCGCACGGGCGGTGGCCGCCGACAGCAGCACCACCGAGGGACGTGCCGTCGCCTGGTAGTGCTGGTCTCCGTCCTGGCCACGACCGTCGTCGATCAACCGGCGCCAGGTGTCGAGGACGACCTCGCTCGGGTCGGTCCGCGGTGCGCGGCCCGGCAGCACCTCCGGCCTCGGTGCGCGCGCTCCGTCCCAGGCGCCCAGCTCCGCGAGCTCCGCGGCGGCGGCCTCGGCCGTACGGAAGCCGAGGTCATGTCCCGCGGCCTCGGCGATCCCGGCGAGCACCCGCGTGTCGGAGAGCGCGTGCGGAGGGGAGAACACGGCGCCGAACCGGCGCGGGCGTCCTTCCCAGGTGAGGAACGACCCAGCCTTCTCGGCGGGGGCGGCGACGGGTAGCACCACGTCGGCGCGCTCGGTCACCGCACTGGCACGCACCTCGAGGCTGACGACGAAGCCGGCTGCCTCGATGGCGTCGATGGCGGCCTGCGGGTCGGCGAGGTCGTCGACCTCGACACCGGCGACCAGCAGGCCGCCGATCTCACCGGTCAGTGCCGCCGCCAGGATCGCGTCGCCGCTGCGGCCGACTCCGCCGGGAACGGAGCCGACGCCCCAGGCCGCGGCGAGGTCGGCGCGCGCCTCGGCGTCACCGACCGGGCGTCCAACCGGGAGAAGGTTGGGCAGGCATCCTGCCTCGACGGCGCCGCGGTCGCCCGCGCGTCGCGGCACCCAGGCGAGGCGGGCACCGCGTGCGGTGGCCGCTGTCAGGGCGGAGGTGAAGGCGCCTTCGACCCGCGCCACCCGCTCACCGAGGAGGACGATCGTGCCGGCGTCGAGCCCGGCCTCGCCGAGCGCCTTCGCCTCGTCACCGGGGACGGTACGGATCAGCTGACCGCCGACCTTCTCCAGCGCGCGCGTGGCGTGGCTCGCGAGCGCGACGACCTGGGTGCCGTTCTGCCGCCACGCCTTGCGCAGCCTCAGGAAGATGGTGGCCGCCTCGTCCTCGGGCTCGAGACCCACGAGCACCACCTTGGCGGCGTGCTCGAGGTCCCGGTAGGTGACGCCGAGGCCAGAGCCCGCCACCGCGTGCGCCAGGAAGGCCGCCTCCTCGTCGGAGTGCGGACGGGCACGGAAGTCGATGTCGTTGGTGCCGAGCACCGTCCGCGCCAGCTTGGAGTAGGCGTACGCGTCCTCGACGGTCAGGCGACCGCCGGTGAGGACGCCGACGCCGGCCGTCCGGGCCGCGTCGGTGAGCCCTCGCGCAGCGGCGAGGAACGCTGCCGGCCAGGACGCCGGCTCCAGGGCCCCGGTCTCGGGGTCGCGGACCAGCGGGCGGGTGAGGCGGTCCGGCTGGCGGTCGTAGGCGAACGCGAACCGGTCCTTGTCGCTGATCCACTCCTCGTTGACCTCGGGGTCGTCGCCGGCCAGGCGACGCATCACCTTGCCGCGGCGGTGGTCGACGCGGATCGCCGCGCCGCACGCGTCGTGCTCGGCCACCGACGGCGTCGAGACGAGGTCGAACGGGCGCGAGCGGAACCGGTAGGCGCTGCTGGTCAGGGCGCCGACGGGACAGATCTGGATCGTGTTGCCGGAGAAGTAGGACGAGTAGGGCTCGTTCTCGTAGATCGCCACCTGCTGGAGCGCCCCGCGCTCGGCCATCGCGATGAACGGGTCACCCGCGATCTGCTCCGAGAAGCGCGTGCAGCGGGCGCACAGGACGCAGCGCTCCCGGTCGAGCAGGATCTGCGGCGAGATGGCGAGCGGCTTGGGGAAGGTCCGCTTGACCTCGTTGAAGCGTGTCTCGCCGCGACCGTGGCTCATCGCCTGGTTCTGCAGCGGGCACTCGCCGCCCTTGTCGCACATCGGACAGTCGAGCGGGTGGTTGATCAGGAGGAACTCCAAGATCCCCGTCTGGGCCTTGTCGGCAACCGGTGACGTGACCTGCGTCTTGACGACCATCCCCGGCGACACCGGGAGCGTGCACGACGCCTGCGGCTTGGGGAAGCCGCGCCCGTTGCCCGCGTCAGGAACGTCGACGAGGCACTGGCGGCACGCGCCCACAGGCGCCAGCAGCGGGTGGTCGCAGAAGCGCGGGATCTCGACACCGATGAGTTCGGCGGCGCGGATCAGCAGCGTGCCCTCCGGGACGCTGACCTCGACGTCGTCGATGGTCAGCGTCACGAGGTTCTCGTCGGCACGAGCAGCCTCGGTGCCGGACTCGTTGTTGTGGGTGACGGTCATGCCGACGCTCCCTTCCGCCAGGCCGTGGAGGCCTCGTATGGGAACAGGTCCCATGCCGGGGTGTGCATCCCGGCCTCGAACTCGTCGCGGAAGTGCTCGATCGCCGACGTGATCGGGCTCGTCGCCCCGTCGCCGAGCGCGCAGAACGCACGTCCGAGGATGTTGTCGCACTGGTCGAGGAGGAGCTCGATGTCGCCGTCCTGGCCCTTGCCGGCCTCGAGGCGCTCGAGCGTCTGGACCAGCCACCAGGTGCCCTCACGGCACGGCGTGCACTTGCCGCAGGACTCGTGCTTGTAGAACTCGGTCCACCGCAGGACGCAGCGGACCACCGAGGTGGTCTGGTCGAACACCTGCAGCGCCTTGGTGCCCAGCATGGAGCCGGCACCGGCGACGCCCTCGTAGTCGAGAGGGACGTCGAGGTGCTCGGCGGTCAACAGCGGTGTGGACGAGCCGCCGGGCGTCCAGAACTTCAGCTCCGAGCCCTCGCGCATGCCACCGGAGAGGTCGAGGAGCTCGCGCAGCGTGATGCCGAGCGGCGCCTCGTACTGACCGGGGCGCTTCACGTGGCCCGAGAGGGAGTAGAGCGTCATGCCCTTGGACTTCTCGGTGCCCATCGAGCCGAACCAGTCGGGTCCGTTCTCCACGATGCAGGGCACCGAGGCGATGGACTCGACGTTGTTGATCACCGTCGGCGCGGCGTAGAGGCCGGCCACCGCGGGGAAGGGCGGTCGCAGCCGCGGTTGGCCCCGGCGCCCCTCGAGGGAGTCGAGGAGCGCGGTCTCTTCACCGCAGATGTACGCGCCGGCGCCGGCGTGCACGACGACGTCGAGGTCGATGCCTGACCCGAACACGTCCGTCCCCAGGAACCCTGCCTCGTACGCCTCCTCGACCGCGGCCTGGAGGCGACGGATCACGTGCAGCACCTCGCCGCGGACGTAGATGAACGCCTTCTTGGCCCGGATCGCGTGGCAGGTGATCGCAACGCCCTCGACCAGGGTGTGCGGGCTGGCCATCATGAGCGGGATGTCCTTGCAGGTGCCCGGCTCGGACTCGTCGGCGTTGACGACGAGGTAGTGCGGCTTGTCGCCGCCCGGCTTGCTCGGGTCCTGCGGGATGAAGCTCCACTTCATGCCCGTCGGGAAGCCGGCGCCGCCGCGCCCGCGCAGGCCGGAGGCCTTCACGGTCTCGATGAGCGCGTCCGGCTCGGTCTGCAGGGCCGTACGCAGGGCGGCGTACTCGCCGTACGCGTCCAGCGTCCACGCGCGCTCGTGGTCCCACCCTCGGGTGAGGACCGGGGTGAGGGGTGCGACGCTCATTCGGTCTCCTCCGCCTCGTCGCGCTGTGCGGGTGGGGTGGTGCTGTCGTCGACCTTGGTCTCGGACTCGGCCCGCTGGGTGTCTGCCTGCTTGACGGCGGCACCGGCGTCGTCGCCGGTGGTGCCGGTCTCGCTCGGTCGCTCGCCGCTCAGCTGGTCGCCGCTCGGGCGCGCACCGTCGGGGGCTGTCCAGCCGTGCTCGTTCGCCAGCCGCAGACCGGCGAGGGACGGCTCCCCCGCGGCAGGGCCCTCGTGGGCGCGACCGTCGGGGAACCCGGCGAGCACACGCTCGGCCTCGCGCCAGCTGGTGATCTGCGCGCCCCGGGTCGCCGTGCGGGTCCTGCCCGCGCGCAGGTCGTCGACGAGCTCGACCGCGGAGTCGGGGGTCTGGTTGTCGAAGAACTCCCAGTTGACCGTCATCACCGGCGCGTAGTCGCAGGCCGCGTTGCACTCGATGTGCTCGAGCGTCACCTTGCCGTCGGCGGTCCGCTCGTCGTTGCCGACACCGAGGTGCTCGCGCAGCCGGGCGAAGATCGCGTCGCCGCCCATCACCGCGCACAGGGTGTTGGTGCAGACCCCGACGTGGTGCTCGCCGACGTCACGCCGCTTGTACATCGTGTAGAACGTCGCGACGCCGTTGACCTCCGCCGTCGAGACGTCGAGGAGCTCGGCGCACAGCTCGATCCCCTCGGCGGTCACCCGGCCCTCGACCGACTGCACCAGGTGGAGCATCGGCAGCAGGGCCGATCGCTTCTGCGGGTAGCGGGCCATGATCGCCTGAAGGTCGTCGCGCACGCGTGCGGAGTCCAGACCACTCACCGGTCCACTCCTCCCATCACGGGGTCGATGCTGGCGACGGCGACGATGACGTCGGAGAGCATGCCGCCCTCCGACATCGCCGCGGTCGCCTGCAGGTTGCTGAAGGACGGGTCGCGGAAGTGCGCACGGTACGGACGGGTGCCGCCGTCGGAGACGAGGTGGCACGCGAGCTCGCCGCGGGGGGACTCCACGCTGGTGTACACCTGGCCGGCCGGGACGCGGAAGCCCTCGGTCACCAGCTTGAAGTGGTGGATCAGCGCCTCCATCGACTCACCCATGATGTGGCGGATGTGGTCGGCCGAGTTGCCCTGGCCGTCGGGACCCACGGAGAGCTGCGACGGCCACGCGATCTTGCGGTCGCCGACCATCACCGGAGCGCCCTCCAGCCCGCGCAGGCGGGTCACGCACTGCTCGACGATCCGCAGCGACTCGTCCATCTCGTCCAGGCGGATGCGGAAGCGTCCGTACGCGTCCGGCTCGTCGCGCGTGATGACGTCGAAGTCGTACGTCTCGTAGCCGGAGTAGGGCTGCTTCTTGCGAAGGTCCCAGTCGTACCCGGTCGACCGCAGCGGCGGTCCGGTGACGCCGAGCGCCAGGCAGCCGGCCAGGTCGAGGTAGCCCACGTCCTTGAGGCGGCCCTTGAAGATCGGGTTCTGGTTGCAGAGTGCGGCGAGCTCCGGGAGCCGCTTGCGCATCAGCGCGACGAACCGGTCGACCGCGTCGAGCCCGCCTTCGGGGACGTCGACGGCGACGCCGCCGGGTCGGATGTAGGCGTGGTTCATCCGCAGGCCCGTGAACAGCTCGAAGATGTCGAGGCAGAGCTCGCGCTCACGGAACCCGACCGTCATCACGGTCAGGGCGCCGATCTCCATGCCCCCGGTCGCGATCGCGACGAGGTGCGAGGAGATCCGGTTGATCTCCATCATCATCACGCGCAGGACCTGGGACTTCTCAGGGACCTGGTCGGTGATGCCGAGGAGCTTCTCGACGGCCATCACGTAGGCGGCCTCGTTGTACATCGGGGACAGGTAGTCCATCCGGGTGCAGAACGTCACGCCCTGCGTCCAGGTCCGGTACTCCATGTTCTTCTCGATGCCGGTGTGCAGGTAGCCGATGCCGCACCGGGCCTCGGTCACCGCCTCGCCGTCGATCTCGAGGATCAGGCGCAGCACGCCGTGGGTCGACGGGTGCTGCGGACCCATGTTGACGACGATGCGCTCGGAGGCGTCGGGATCGACGCCCGCGACCACGGTGTCCCAGTCCTGACCGGTGACGGTGAAGACGCGCCCGGACGTCGTGTCCTGGCTCTGGGCGTACGGGTCGGGACCGGTCTGTGTGGTGCTCATGAGTAAGACCTCCGCTCGTCTGGCGGTGGGATGGTGGCGCCCTTGTACTCGACGGGGATGCCGCCGAGCGGGTATTCCTTGCGCTGCGGGTGACCCGGCCAGTCGTCGGGCATGAGGATCCGGGTGAGCGCGGGGTGGCCGTCGAAGATGATCCCGAAGAAGTCGTACGTCTCGCGCTCGTGCCAGTCGGCGGTCGGGTAGACCGACACGACCGACGGGACGTGCGGGTCGGCGTCGGGCACGGCGACCTCGAGGCGGATGCGCCGGTTGTGGGTCATCGACAGCAGGTGGTAGACCGCGTGCAGCTCGCGGCCGATCTCGTGCGGGTAGTGGACGCCTGAGATCCCGCTGCAGAGCTCGTAGCGCAGGGCCGCGTCGTCGCGCAGGTGCCGGGCGACCTCGAGGATGCTCTCGCGCCGCACGTGCAGGGTCAGCTCGTCGCGGTCCACCACGACGGACTCGACCGCACCCTCGCCGGCGAGCTGCTCGAGCCGGTCGGCGACCTCGTCGAACCAGCCGCCGTACGGCCGTCGCGCGGTGCCCGGCATGGCGACCGGGCGCTGCAGCCTGCCGTAGCCGGAGGTGTCGCCGGAGCCGCGGACGCCGAACATGCCCTCGCGGACCTCGACGACCTCGAGCGTGCGGGCCTCCGACGGGACGACCTCCTCACCGCCGACGGTCGTGCTGCTCGGGTCCTGGGTGCTCCCGCCGGTCATCGCAGCAGGCCCTTCATCGCCGAGGCCGGCACGGCCTCGAGAGCGACCTTCTCGTCCGAGTCGATCTGGTCGAGGCGGTGCTGGCCGAGCTTGGTCTCCTGGATCTTGGTGTGCAGCTTCATCACCGAGTCGATGAGCATCTCCGGCCGCGGCGGGCAGCCGGGAAGGTACATGTCGACGGGCACGATGTGATCGACGCCCTGCACGATCGCGTAGTTGTTGAACATCCCGCCCGAGCTCGCGCACACACCCATCGCGAGCACGTACTTCGGGTTGGCCATCTGGTCGTAGATCTGCCGCAGGACCGGCGCCATCTTCTGGCTCACGCGGCCGGCGACGATCATCAGGTCGGCCTGGCGCGGCGAGGCCCGGAAGACCTCCATGCCGAAGCGGGACGAGTCGTACTTGGGAGCACCGAACTCCATCATCTCGATCGCGCAGCAGGCCAGGCCGAAGGTGGCCGGCCAGAAGGACGCCTTGCGGAAGTAGCCCGCAAGCCCTTCCACGGTCGTCAGCAGCACTCCGCTCGGGAGCTTCTCCTCCAGGCCCATGTCAGTCCCACTCCAGTCCGCCGCGGCGCCAGACGTACACGTACGCGACGAAGACCGTCGCGATGAACAGCAGCATCTCGACGATGCCGAACCAGCCGAGAAGGTCGAACTCCACCGCGAAGGGGTAGAGGAAGATGATCTCGACGTCGAAGACGATGAAGAGCATCGCCGTGATGAAGTACTTCACCGGGATGCGGCCCCCGCCGACCGCCTGGGGGGTGGGCTCGATCCCGCACTCGTACGAGTCGAGCTTGGCGCGGTTGTAGCGCTTGGGCCCGGTCATCGGCGCGATCAGCACGGAGAACACCGCGAACGCTCCCGAGATGACGGCGAGCACCAAGATCGGCGTGTACTCGGTCACCGCATCCTCCCTTCGTGAAAATCTTCACGAGCCTGTTCACACGCTCTCACGGTCGAGTGAGATCTTGTGTTTCACGTCACTATGCCACGGCTTCGAGGCTGGTTCGACAGGGGGTGGGCGAGGTCACGGGCCGCAGCGCGACATGCTGTCCCACCTGCGATTACGTCCCACCGGCGTTGCGTAATTCAATCGCCACAGGGCGGGCGTAACGGGCGGCTCAGCCCTTGGTGGCGGTGTGGAGCGCCACGATGCCGGCGGAGAGGTTCTCCCAGCGGACGGGACCCCACCCGCTGTCGGCGATGACCTTGGCGAGGCCCAGCTGGTCCGGCCAGGCCATGATCGACTCCGCCAGGTAGACGTACGAGTCGGGGTTGGACGAGACAGCGCGTGCGGCCGGCGGGAGCGCCCGCATGAGGTACTCGAGGTAGACCTTGCGGAACGGGCCGAACGTCGGGTGGCTGAACTCGCAGACCACGAGGCGACCACCCGGCCGGGTGACGCGGAGCATCTCCTCGAGAGCGACCGCCGGCTCGTGGACGTTGCGCAGGCCGAACGAGATCGTGACCGCGTCGAACGAGTCGTCGGCGAACGGCAGCCGCATCCCGTCACCGGCGGTGAACGGAAGCTCACCGTGGTGACGCTTGCCCTCGCGGAGCATGCCGATGCTGAAGTCGCACGGCACGACGTACGCGCCGTCCTTCGCGAACGGCACCGACGACGTCCCCGTGCCGGCCGCGAGGTCGAGGACCCGGTCTCCGGGACCCGCCGCGACGAGGTCTCGCACCCGACGGCGCCAGTGGCGGTCCTGCCCCAACGACAGCACGTCGTTCGTGAGGTCGTAGCGTCGCGCGACGGCGTCGAACATCGAGGCGACCTCGTGCGGCTGCTTGTCCAGGCTGGCTCGGCTCACGCGCCTACTGTGTCACGCACCGCAGCGGTCGCCGGGGAACGGGTCGTACCCTGGCTGACGTGACCGACACCGTCGTCCCCCTGCGTGGACCCCTCCGGCTCGTGGCGCAGACGGTCTCTCTCGACCCCGCCGCGCTGGAGGACGTCCCCCTCACTCACCTGCTCCCCGCCGACGGCGCGCTGGCCTGGGTCCGCGACGGCGACGGCATCGTGGGATGGGGTGAGGCTGCCCGCATCGAGACCGCCGGCGACAAGCGCTTCGCCGAGGCCAGTCAGTGGTGGCGCGAGGTCTCCGCGCACGCCGTGGTCCGAGACCGTGTGGGTGTGCCCGGCAGCGGGCTGTTGGCCTTCGGGTCGTTCGCTTTCGCCGACGACTCCGGACGCACCCGCGGCCGTGAGCCCGGCAGCTCGGTCCTGATCGTCCCCCGGGTGGTGGTCGGTCGACGCGGCGGGACCACCTGGGTGACCACCATCCGCGAGGAGGCGCTCGCTCCGTCGGCCGACGTCGTCCCTACCGACACCCCCTCCGCCCCCGAGGACGCTGTCTTCACCGACGGGTCGACCTCCGGCACCCAGTGGGAGTCGATCGTGGCCGAGGCGGTCCGCCGTATCGAGGCCGGTCGACTCGACAAGGTCGTGCTCGCGCGCGACCTGGTCGCCGACCTCGCCGCGCCGCTCGACGTCAGAGCGCCGCTGCGTCGCCTGGCCGAGGCCTACCCCAACTGCTGGACCTTCCACGTCGACCATCTCTTCGGTGCCACGCCCGAGATGCTCGTCCGCCGTGAGCGAGGTCTCGTCACCTCCCGTGTCCTCGCCGGCACCATCCGCCGGACCGGTGACGACGCCCGCGACCTCGCGCTGGCGGGCTCGCTCGCGCGTTCGAGCAAGGACCTGGAGGAGCACGAGTACGCCGTGCGATCGGTCGCCGACGCCCTCGAGCCGTACTGCTCGTCGACCAACGTCCCCGAGACCCCGTTCGTGCTCCACCTGCCCAACGTGATGCACCTGGCGACCGACGTCGCCGGTGTCGTCGCCGACCACGAGTCGGCGAGCGCCCTCGACCTCGCCGAGGCGCTGCACCCCTCGGCGGCGGTGGGCGGGACACCGCGCTCGGTCGCGCTCGAGCTGATCGCGGAGATCGAGCATCTCGACCGTGGCCGCTACGCAGCGCCGGTCGGGTGGATCGACGCGGACGGCGACGGCGAGTGGGGCATCGCGCTGCGCTCGGCGGAGTACGACGGCGCGCGGGTGCGCCTCTTTGCGGGGTGCGGGATCGTCGCCGACTCCGACCCGGAGGCTGAGCTCGCCGAGGCGCAGGCCAAGCTCGTCCCGGTGCGCGACGCGCTCACCAGCGCCTAGGAGAACAGTCCGGCGAGGTCGTCGGCGCTGAGCTCGCCGGAGGACGAGGACGCCTCGTCGAGCACGCTGGCGACGAGCTCGGCCTTGCGGGACTTCAGCTCGACGACCTTCTCCTCGATCGTGCCCGCGGACACGAGCCGGTAGACCATCACGGGCGACTCCTGACCGATCCGGTGCACCCGGTCGACGGCCTGGGCCTCGACGGCAGGGTTCCACCAGGGGTCGAGGACGAACACGTAGTCGGCCTCGGTCAACGTGAGGCCGACTCCCCCGGCCTTCAGGCTGATCAGGAAGACCGGCTGGTCGCCTGCCTTGAACCCGTCGATCGCCCCGGCCCGGTCGCGCGTGCTTCCGTCGAGGTAGGACGTCGCGATCCCCTCGCGTTCGAGCCTGGCCTGGACCCGCCGGAGAAAGGTCGTGAACTGGCTGAACACCAGTGCGCGGTGGCCCTCTGCCGCCAGCTCGAGCACGTGCTCGACGAGGAGCTCCACCTTGGCGGAGCCGATCACGTCATAGCTCGGGTCGACCAGCCCCGGGTCGAGGCTCAGCTGACGAAGCTTGGTGAGCGCGGCGAAGATCGTCATCCGGTGCCGTCGCAGCGCCACCTCGTCGTCGCCCGCCTCCTCGAGGAGCCCCAGGATGCGCTGGCGCTCACGCTGCAGGTGGGTGTCGTAGACCTTGCGGTGCCGGGCCGACAACGTCACCTCCAAGACCTGCTCCTGCTTGGGCGGCAGGTCGGCCGCCACCAGGTCCTTGGTGCGTCTCAACAGGATCGGGCGGATGCGACGACGCAGCAGCGCCAGCAGCTCACCGTCGTCACCCTTCTCGATGGGGTTGGCGACGTCCTTCGCGAACTGAGCGGGGTGCGGGAACAGCCCGGGCGCGGTCAGCGACAGCAGCGACCACAGCTCCATGAGGTCGTTCTCGACAGGGGTGCCGGTGATGGCGAGCGAGAACGGGGCGTCGACGCGACGGACGGCCTGGTAGGTCTTGCCCCGGTGGTTCTTGACCGCCTGCGCCTCGTCGAGGATGCGCCCCGCCCAGTCGAGGGCGGCGTAGTCGTCGGCCTCGAGGCGCAGCAGCGTGTAGGACGTGACGACGACGTCGGCCCCTTCGGCGACCTCGCGCAGCGACTCCTTGCGGCGAGCGGTGGACTCGCCGACGGTACGGACGACGAGGTCGGGCGCGAACGCCGCGGCCTCGTTGGCCCAGGTGCCGACGACGCTGGTTGGCGCGACGACGAGGAACGGAGGCGCCTGGGGGTCGACCTCGCGGCGGTGCGTGATCAGGGCGAGCGTCTGCAGGGTCTTGCCGAGGCCCATGTCGTCGGCCAGGATCCCGCCGAGCTCGTGCTCGGCGAGGAACGCGAGCCAGGAGAACCCGTGCTGCTGGTAGGGGCGGAGCGTCGCCTTGAGGCCCGTCGGCGCCGCGACGTCGGGGACACCCTCGGAACCCACGAGGCGGCGCGCCATCGCGACCCAGCGCGCGGCCTGCACGTCGACGACCCCGATCTCGTCCAGCTCGTCCCACAGGTCGAAGGCCTGCGTGGCGACGCTCATCGTCGCGGCGTCACGCCGTCGGTCGCTCATCGCGCGCGCGTCCTCGATCATCCGGGCAAGCGCGTCGAGCTCGGGATGGTCGACGCTGACGTACAGGTAGGTGCCCTTGCGCTCGGTCTGGTGCAGCAGGATCTTGTCCTGGCCGGTGGCGATCGCCTCGATCACCGTCGCGAGGCCCACCTGTCGGCCACCGATCGTGACGGCGACCTCGAGATCGAGCCAGTCGGTGCGGCCCGAGGGTGCCGGGGCGGTGGTGAACTGGATCTCGGGCTTGCCCAGGACCTCCCGGAACTCGGGCTGGTGGCCGTCGGCCTGGATCTCGAACGCGGGGTTGGTGCGCAGTCCGGGCAGCACGTCCTGCGCGAACCGGACGGCGTCCATCTCGCGGAGGACGAGCTGAGGGTAGGGCGTGGGGCCGGCGGCGCCGGCGCGCAGCAGCAACGTCGCCGCGTCCTCGTCGAGGACGAGCCGGTCGAGGGCGACGCGCTCGAGGTCGGGGTCGCGCATGCCGTACGGAGCGGGCTCCTCGTCGAGCGCGAAGACCCGGACGGTCTGCCCGGTCGTCGGGTTGCGGTAGTGCCACGACCACGACAGGTGCGCCTCGTGGCCGCCCGTCCAGGTGAGCGCGAGGACGAGGTGCGGCGCGGGGGGCTCGGGGACCGCGACCGAGTCGTCGCGGGAGGTCACGTCGACCAGCCGCCGGACGCGAGGGAGGTAGGTGTGGAGGAGGTCGTCCATGCCGTCGCGCGGCACCACGACCTGCCGGCCGGTCGCGAAGAGCTCCTTGACCGCGGGCGTCGGTGCGCGGTCGAGCGGTGCGAGGACCACCGTGGCGTCCTCACCGGTCCCCTCCCACAGCGCAGCGCCGTGCTCCGGGGACCCGAGCAGCGTCACGTCCTCGGCGGGCACCCACAGACCACCCACCTCGGCACCGACGGCGAGGACGGCCCCGCCGGCCCCGTCGGCATGGGCGTCCATCGTCAGTCGTGCAGGCTGGGACGCGAGGCGTACGTCGGCGAACCCGGAGGCGACCAGCGGGAGACCCACCTCGGTGGCCTCGCGCAGCAGGCGCCACAGCGACGCCCCGAGTCCGGCGAGCGCCAGCGTGTCCTCGGAGCCGAAGCCGTAGGAGAACCGCGCGCGGTGGGTGCCGTGGATCGCGCGCAGCACGTCGAGGTGCTCGGGGACGAACCGTCCGTCCCGCGGGTCGGCGACCACGAGGTCGCGCCACCCCACGCCGGTCTTGACCCAGCTGCCGCGGCGCCCCCGCGTCACCGGGCGCAGCCGCAGCGGAGGGCGTACGGCGTCGGTCGTGGAGTGTCCGAAGCGCCACTCGGTCTGTCGTCGCGGTCCCACCTCGAGACGGAGCGCCAGCTCCTGACCGGCGCGAACGGGCCGCTGCTCGGCAGGCGAGGCGTCGTCGTCGAGGTCGGCGACGAGGTCGTCGAGGACCCGCTCCCAGCTCGGGCCGGCCACCGCGACGGTCTCGGGAGCGGTGAGCTCTCGCGAGCCCGCCTCGCGGTCGCGGGCGACGAGCACGGTCGCGACGGCGTGCTTGCACCGGTGGGCGACGGGGCACGAGCACGCCGTGTAGAGCTCGACCGGCTGTCCAGGGGCGAGGCGTGCCGAGACGACCGTCTGGTAGCTCGCCGCTCCGCTGCCGGAGACGCTGCTCTGGAGCAGGTAGCCGTCACGGTTGCGGGCCACGTCGAGGTCGATGACATAGCCGCCTCGCGCGTAGGCGCGGCCGCGCTCGATGGTGCTCTCGTCCATGTGCAGACGCAGGAGTCCCTCGTCAGCGAGGTCGTCGAGAGTCAGCACCTGTCCAGGGTAGGCGGCGCGACGGACGCTCCCCTACTCCTCCACAGCCGCGTGCGACCCCATGTGCCGCCCACAGCGGCGGGCGGGCCGTGCCCGGCGTTGACCGGGCACGGCCTCCCGCGTCACCACCGATGCTGAGGACGAACGACCAGCCCGGTGCCGCCACCGCGTCGCACCGGCTCGGCCGCCGCGATCATGCTGCCGCGCCGCCCGACCTCGATCGTCGCCGCGGCCCCGATCTCGGCCGCGGAGGTGAAGGCGTCACCCGACGGCACGAGCCGCTGGCCGTACGGCGCGAGCGCGGCGCCGTACGCCTCGATGAACGCAGGCTCCGCCGGCGTCGTCGCCGCGTTGCGGCTGGAGGCGCGCGGGGCGGCGACCGCCTCGGGCAGCGTCATGCCGAGGTCGATGCGGTTCATCAGGATCTGGAGCACGGTCGTGATGATCGTGGCGCCGCCCGGTGAGCCGAGGACGTACCTGACCTTGTCGTCCTTGCCGAGCACGATCGTCGGCGCCATCGAGGACCGCGGACGCTTGCCGGGCTCGATCCTGTTCGGGTCGGCAGGGTCGTAGACGGTCGAGAAGTCCGTCAGCTCGTTGTTCAGCAGGAACCCCCGGCCGGGCACGGTGATACCCGATCCGCCGGTCTGCTCGATCGTGAGGGTGTACGCCACCGCGTTGCCCCAGCGGTCCACGACCGACAGGTGGGTGGTCGACACGTTCTCGGTGTCGGGCTTCTCCGCCCGTGCCGCCTCGCCGCACCCGCGACCGTCGAGCGCTCCCGGCGCGACAGGTCGCACCGCGGCCTGCTGCGGGTCGATGCGGCAGGCCCTCGAGTCGGCGAACCGCTGGCTCAGGAGCGTCGAGGTGGGGACGTCGACGAACGCGGGGTCACCGACGTAGGCGTTGCGGTCGGCGAACGCGTGGGCGCTGGCCTCCAGATAGAGGTGCAGGCTCTGCGCCGTCCCCGAGCCGGCGCGGAGCCGGTAGTTCTCGAGGATGTTGAGCGCCTCCCCGACGGTGGTGCCGCCCGAGCTCGACGGTGCCATCGAGAAGACCTGGTGGCCTCGGTAGCCGACCTTGCTCGGGGCCTGGTGCCGCACCCGGTACGTCGCGAGATCGGCCGTGGTCATCGAGCCGGCGGGGGCCGGCAGGGTCGAGGCAGGGTCCTTCGGCGGCGCCTGGACCGTCTCTGCGATCTCGCTGGCCAGCGCGCCGCGGTAGAACGCCCGAGGGCCGCGCCGGGCGATCTCGGCGTACGTGCGCGCGAGGTCGGGGTTGCGGAACGTCGTGCCGACCTGCGGCGCGTCACCACCGGGCAGGAAGAGCCTCGCTGTGTCCGGGAACGCCGCGAACCGCGCCTTGTTGTCGAGGGTCTGGCTACGGAAGGTCTGGTCGACGGGGAAGCCCTTGGCGGCGACGTCGATCGCCGGGGCGAGCGCGCGGGCGAGGGATCGCGTCCCGAACCGCTCGAGGGCCGCGTCCCAGGTGGCCACCGTGCCCGGCACGCCGACGGCGACACCGGACGAGACCAGCTCGGGCGAGAAGCGGTACGGCTGCCCGGTCGCGGGATTGATGAACGCGTCGGGCGTGATGCCCGCCGGAGCGGTCTCGCGCCCGTCGATCGTGCTCACCTTGCGGCGCTTGGCGTCGTAGAAGACGAAGTAGCCACCGCCCCCGACGCCCGCGCTGTAGGGCTCGGTGACCCCCAGCGTCGCAGCCATGGCGACAGCGGCGTCAGCCGCGTTGCCTCCGCGGGCGAGCACGTCGCGTCCCACCCTGCTGGCCGTCGCGTCCACCGACGAGACCGCGCCACCGGTCCCGTACGAGGTGGGCGTCGGTGTCACCGGCGGTGCCGGTCGGCGGTGGGCCTGGGCCGGGCTGGTGCCGACGAGCAGGCTCACGCCCAGCGCAGCGACGGACAAGGTTGCAGTGACGCGCCTCACATCCATGGTGCGAAACTACGACGAGTCGGCACCTCGTGCAGATCACCGGCGCGGCGGGTCGCCGAGGTCGGCCCCGCGGCTGCCTCAGATCCGCTCGAGCGTCGGACGCTTCGGCTTCACGGTGTCGCCCGACGAGGTGCCGTTGATGCGGCGCTGCACCCACGGGACGGCGAACTCGCGGGCCCACAGCAGGTCGGCGTCCCGCTTGGCCTTCTTGGTCAGCGGGGTCACGGTGGTCAGCCGCGGCTTCTTGATCGTGTGGGAGACGCCGAGGGTGTCCAGCACGTGGATCGCCATCTGCTGGTGGCCCTGGGCCGACAGGTGGAGGCGGTCGGTGTCCCAGTAGCGGTCGTCGCGGTACTCCCTGAACCGCCAGAAGTCGACGAGGGTCGCGCGGTGCTTGTCGGCGATCTCCCGCACGATCTCGTTGTAGATCGCGACCCGGCCCCGGAGCTTGCCGAGCACTGGCGCATAGCCGAGGTCGTACGCGGTGAACACCACCACCCGGGTGCCGGTGACCGCGAGCCGGCCGATGGCGGCGTCGTACAGGTCTCCGAGGAGGTCGATGTCGACCTTGGGGCGCAGGAGGTCGTTGCCGCCGGCATAGATCGTCACGAGGTCCGGCGACAGCCGGACGGCAGGCTCGAGCTGCTCGGCGATGATGGGCTTGAGGAGCCGGCCGCGCACGGCGAGGTTGGCGTAGCCGAAGGAGTCGGTCTTCGTCGCGAGCACCTCCGCGACCCGATCGGCCCATCCGCGCAGACCGTTCGGCCGGGACTTGTCGGGGTCGCCGACGCCCTCGGTGAACGAGTCGCCGAGAGCGACGTAGCGGTGGTAGACGGGTTCGCTGGCCATGAGTCCGATTCTTGCACCGACCTTTGCGGCAGACGTGCATCTGTGCACCCCGGGCGGGTGGGGCCGCGTGGGAGGATGGAGGCATCATGCGCCTCGTCGACCATCTCCCTGCGCCCGAGGAGTCCGACGACGCCGACGTCGTCCTCGACGCGTTCGTCACGTGGGCGGAGGGCGAGGGCCTCTCGCTCTATCCGGCTCAGGAGGACGCCCTCCTCGAGCTCGCCTCCGGCGCGAACGTCGTCCTCGCCACACCGACCGGATCGGGCAAGAGCCTCGTGGCGGCCGGAGCCCAGTTCGCGGCCCTCGCGCGCGGTCAGCGCAGCTTCTACACCGCCCCGATCAAGGCGCTGGTCTCGGAGAAGTTCTTCGCGCTCGTCGACATGTTCGGCGCGGACAACGTCGGGATGATGACTGGCGACGCCACCGTCAACGGCCAGGCGCCGATCATCGCGGCGACCGCGGAGATCCTCGCCAACAAGGCCCTGCGGGAGGGCCGTGCCGCCGACGTCGGCCTCGTCGTGATGGACGAGTTCCACTTCTACGCCGAGCCCGACCGGGGCTGGGCGTGGCAGGTGCCGCTGCTCGAGCTGGCCGACGCGCAGTTCCTCCTGATGTCCGCGACGCTCGGCGACACGACCCGGTTCGAGGAGGACCTCACCCGGCGCACCGGGCGCCCGACGGCTCTGGTCGCAGGGACCGACCGCCCGGTGCCGCTCGTCTACGAGTACGTCACCACGCCCGTCCACGAGACCGTCGAGGAGCTCCTCGCGACCGGCCAGTCGCCGATCTACGTCGTGCACTTCACGCAGGCGTCGGCGATCGAGCGTGCGCAGGCGCTGTCGAGCATCAACGTGACCACGCGGGCCGAGAAGGACGCCATCGCGGCGGAGCTCGGCGAGTTCCGGTTCCAGACCGGCTTCGGCAAGACGCTCTCGCGGCTGGTGCGGATGGGCATCGGCGTGCACCACGCCGGGATGCTGCCCCGCTATCGACGGCTGGTCGAGCGACTCACCCAGAAGGGTCTGCTCAAGGTCGTGTGCGGCACCGACACCCTCGGCGTCGGCATCAACGTCCCGATCAGGACCGTCCTGTTCTCGGGCCTGTCGAAGTACGACGGTGTCCGCCAGCGTCACCTCCAGGTGCGCGAGTTCCAGCAGATCGCGGGGCGTGCGGGCCGCGCCGGCTACGACACGCTCGGCCGCGTCGTCGTGCAGGCGCCCGAGCACGAGGTCGAGAACGCCAAGATGGTCCGCAAGGCCGGTGACGACGCCAAGAAGCTGCGCCGGATCCAGCGCAAGAAGCCTCCGGAGGGCTTCGTCAACTGGTCGGAGCGGACCTTCGACAAGCTGACCACGGGCGAGCCCGAGCCGCTCGCCTCGCGGATGAAGGTCAGCCACGCCATGGTGCTCAACGTGGTCGCACGCCCCGGCGACGCGTTCGCCTCGATGCGTGCCCTGCTCGAGGACAACCACTCCGACCGGGCCGAGCAGCGTCGCATGATCAACGACGCGATCGGGATCTATCGCGCCCTCGTCGCCGGCGGGGTCGTCGAGCGGCTCGCCGAGCCCGACGCCGACGGCCGTACGGTCCGGCTGACCGTCGACCTCCAGGAGAACTTCGCGCTCAACCAGCCGCTCGCTCCGTTCGGGGTGGCCGCGCTGGAGATCCTCGACCCCGACTCCGACACCTATGCGCTCGACGTGGTGTCCGTCGTGGAGGCGATCCTCGACGACCCGCGCCCGATCATCAACGCCCAGCGCAAGGCCGCCCGCGGCGAGGCCGTGGCGGGGATGAAGGCCGAGGGCATCGAGTACGAGGAGCGGATGGAGCTGCTCGAGGAGGTCGAGCACCCTCAGCCGCTGCGCGAGGAGCTCGAGGCCGCCTACGAGACCTACCGCAAGGGTCATCCGTGGGTCGCCGACCACGAGCTGCGCCCGAAGTCGGTCGTCCGTGAGATGTGGGAGACCTCGATGACGTTCAGCGAGTACGTCTCCCGCTACCAGCTCGCACGCTCGGAGGGGCTGGTCCTGCGCTATCTCGCTGACACGTACCGCACGCTCGTGCACACCGTCCCGGAGACGTACCGCGACGACGTGCTCCGCGACATCACCGACTGGCTCGGCGAGGTCGTCCGCCAGACCGACTCCAGCCTGCTCGACGAGTGGGCGGCTCTCGCCGCCGGCGGGGGCGGCTCGGTCGACGTGACGATCGCCCACGACCCGGACGCACCGCCGCCGCCGGTGACGTCCAACGACCGGGCGTTCCGGGTGCTCGTCCGCAACGCGCTGTTCCGCCGCGTCGAGCTCATGGCGCTGCGACGCTGGAACGACCTCGGGGCGCTGGACGCCGCGGCCGGCTGGACCGCCGACCTGTGGCACGAGGCGATCGACGACTACTTCGCCGAGTACGACACGCTCGGCACCGGGCCGGACGCCCGTGGTCCCGCGATGCTCGTGGTCGACACCGACCCCGAGGGCGCGGAGACCCGTGTCTGGCACGTCCGTCAGATCCTTGAGGACCCCGAGGGCGACCGCGACTGGGCGATCTTCGCGACCGTGCACCTCGACGCGTCGGACGAGGCGGGCGAGGCCGTGGTGCAGGTCACCGACGTCGGTCCGCTCACCGAGGCAGATGCCTGAGACGGGCACCCTGCTCCGTACCGTTCCTCCGTGGCTCTCTTCTTCCTCGCCGACCCCGACATCACCCCGTCCCTGCGCGCCGGACTCCTGCGCACCTGGACCGACTCCTCCAACGCCGGTGGAGCGGTCGGATTCGTCCCCCCGGTGACCGAGGACGACGTCGAGCCGAGCCTCGACACCGTCCTCGCGTCGGTCGGGCGAGGACGGACGCGCCTCGTGGTCGGGCTCGACGGCGACGAGGTGCGAGCCGCCGGATTCCTCGAGCGCAACACCCACCGCCTCATGCAGCACTGGGTGTGGGCCAAGACTGTGATGGTCCATCCGGAGTCGCAGGGGCACGGGGCCGGCTTCGCGCTGATGCTCTCGCTCGCCGGCGTCGCGCGCAGCATGCCCGGGATCGAGGCGATCCGGCTGGCCTGCCGAGGCGGGCTCGGCCTCGAGGACTTCTACGCACGCTGTGGCTACAAGGAGGTCGGCCGGGTGCCTGACGCGATCCGCGTCGGGGTCGACGACGACCGCGACGACATCACGATGCTGCTGACCCTGTGACCATCCCGGGCGGGCAGCCGGGGCACGCCCGGCCTAGGCTCGGGCAGGTGGGAAACAGCGTCTACATCGCCTCCGTCGAGGGGTTCACCGGCAAGTCGACTGTCGCGCTCGGGGTCGTCGAGCAGCTGTCGCGACGCGTCCAGAGGGTCGGCGTCTTCCGTCCGATCGTCCGCGGCGACGTCGCGGCGACCGGCGGACGCGACTACGTGCTCGACCTGCTCGTGTCGCACGGCGCGGTCGTCACCTCCTACGAGGACGCCGTCGGCGTGACGTACGAGGAGGTGCACAACGATCCGGTCGCCGCGATGGAGCGGATCATCGACCGGCACGCCGCGGTCGCCGCGTCCTGCGACGCCGTCGTGGTGCTCGGCACCGACTACACCGACGTCGCCGCCCCGACGGAGTTCGTCTACAACGCACGCGTCGCCGCCAACCTCGCCTCACCGGTCCTGCTCGTGCTCAACGGCGCCGACCGTACCCGTGCGGACGTCAGCAGCGTCGCCGACGTCGCCGTCGCCGAGCTGGAGGCGAACCACGCCGAGCTGTTCGCCGTGATCGTCAACCGGGTGACCGACCCCGAGGTCCTGTCCGACCGCGCGACGCTGGTCGACCGTGACGTCCTCGTCTATGCCGTGCCGGACGAGCCCGTCCTGTCGTCCCCGACCGTCGCCGACCTCATGGCCGCCTGCGACGGCACCCTCGTACGCGGCGACGAGCGTCTGCTCGGACGCGAGGCCAGTGGCTTCGTCGTCGCCGCGATGACGCTGCCGAACGTGCTCGACCGGCTCTTCGAGAGTGCCGTCGTCATCGCCCCCGGCGACCGTCCCGAGATCGTGCTGGGCGTGCTCACGGCGCACGCGTCGACCGAGTTCCCCCAGATCGCTGGCATCGTGCTCAACGGCGGCATCGCGCTGCCCGAGCAGGTCGACAGGTTGCTGCGTGGGGTCGGGTCGACCATGCCGATCATCGCCACGGACCTCGGCACCCACGCGACCTCGCAGGCGTTGACGGGGCGACGCGGCCGGCTGACCCGGGAGTCACCTCGCAAGATCACGACCGCACTTGCGCTCTTCGCCGAGCACGTCGACGGCGACGCGCTCCTCGACCGGCTCGAGGTGTCGCGGACGACCGCTGTCACGCCGCTGATGTTCGAGCACGAGATCCTGGACCGCGCGACCGCCGACCGGAAACACATCGTGCTGCCGGAGGGCGACGACGAGCGCATCCTGCGGGCTGCCGACATCCTGCTGCGCCGCGGCGTCGCCGACCTCACGCTGCTCGGTGACCCGATCGCACTGACCGCGCGCGCCGCGAGCCTCGGCGTGGACCTCTCGGCCGCCGCGATCGTGGACCCGAGCGCCTCCGAGGACCTGGAGCACTTCGCCCAGGAGTACTACCGGCGCCGCAAGCACCGTGGTGTCGACCTCGACGACGCCCGGGCGACGGTCACCGACGTGTCCTACTTCGGCACGATGATGGTCGAGCTCGGCCACGCCGACGGCATGGTGTCGGGTGCGGCGCACACCACCGCTCACACGATCCGGCCGGCGCTCGAGGTCGTCAAGACGGTCCCGGGCGTCTCGACGGTCTCCTCGGTGTTCTTCATGTGCCTCGAGAACCAGGTCCTCGTCTACGGCGACTGCGCCGTCGTCGTCGACCCCGACGCGGTCCAGCTGGCGGACATCGCGATCTCGTCGGCGCGCACGGCGGCGGCGTTCGGCATCGAGCCGCGGGTCGCGATGCTGTCGTACTCCACGGGCGCCTCCGGCAGCGGGGCCGACGTCGAGAAGGTCCTCAACGCGACCGGGCTCGCTCAGGAGCGCGCCCCCGAGCTGCTCATCGAGGGGCCCATCCAGTACGACGCCGCGATCGACCTCGCGGTGGCGCGGACCAAGCTCCCCGAGTCCGACGTGGCGGGACGCGCGACCGTCTTCGTGTTCCCCGACCTCAACACGGGCAACAACACCTACAAGGCGGTGCAGCGCTCGGCGGGCGCGGTCGCGATCGGCCCCGTGCTGCAGGGCTTGCGCAAGCCGGTCAACGACCTGTCGCGCGGCGCCACGGTGCGCGACATCGTCAACACCGTGGCCATCACCGCGATCCAGGCTCAGCAGCTCGACGCAGGCTGAGCCCGGCGCGCTCTACTTCTTGGTGACCCGCAGCGCCTTGCCTCCGTGCAGGGCGGTGAGCAGCGAGACGAACGACTTCTCCTGACCCGGGGTCCGGCCGAAGGTGGTGAGCACCATCGCCGGCTTGAACCGCGGCACGGTGACCGCGTGCGAGTAGGCGAACTCCTTGAGCCCGTCCTCGCCGTGGATCCGACCGAAGCCCGACTCCCCCACACCGCCGAACGGCAGCGACGGCACGCCGGCGAACGAGGTGACGGAGTTGACCGAGGTCATCCCGGCACGGATCTTGTGGGCGATCTCGGCCGCACGCTTCTTGCCGAAGACGGCTCCGCCCAGGCCGTACGACGTCGCGTTGGCGCGGCGTACGGCCTCGTCCATCGACGGCACCGGGTTGACGACGAGCGTCGGGCCGAACGTCTCCTCGGTCACCGCGTCGGCGTCCTCGGGGACGTCGACGAGGATCGTGGGCTGGACGAACCGCTCGCCCACGGCGTCCGGCCCTCCGACAACGGCACGGCCTCCACGCGCGACCGCATCCTCGACGTGCCGCTTGATGATCGGGACCTGGCTCGGCATCGTGATCGGCCCGTACTCGGCGTCGGCGTCCGAGCCGGCCCGTACCTTGGCGGCCTGGGCCGTGATCTCGGAGACGAAGGCGTCGAAGACCTTCTCGTGGACATAGACCCGCTCGGTGCCGATGCACGTCTGGCCCGCGTTGGACATCCCGCCCCAGAGCGCCGCGTCGGCGGCCGCCGCGATGTCGGCGTCCTCGTCGACGATGAGCGCGTCCTTGCCTCCACCCTCGATCACCACCGGCGTCAGGTTCTTGGCGGCTGCCTCCATCACCTTGCGACCGGTGGCCGGAGACCCGGTGAAGGCCACCTTGTCGACCTTCGCCGACGCGAGCGCCGCGCCGGTCTCGCCCGATCCCGTCACGACCTGGAGCACCGGGTAGTCCGAGACCACCTCGGCGAACGCGTCGACGAGCCAGGTGCCGACTCCGGGGGTGTACTCCGACGGCTTGAACACGACCGTGTTGCCGGCGGCCAGCGCGTACGCGATCGAGCCCATCGGCGTGAAGACCGGGTAGTTCCACGGGCCGATGACGCCGACGACCCCGCGCGGCTTGTACTCGATGGTCGCCTTCTGGTTGACCATGAGGAGACCGGGCGAGACGGTGCGGCGCCCGAGGACCTTCTTGGCGTGGCCGGCGGCCCAGGCGATGTGGTCGATGGCGAGGCCGATCTCGAGCACCGCGTCGCCGTGCGGCTTGCCGGTCTCGGCGTGCACGAGGTCGGCGAGCTGGTGGATGCGCCGGGTGATCACGCCGTTCCAGCGGCCGAGCACCTCCTTGCGCCCGTCAAAGCCGATCTCGGTCCACCACCCGGTGGCGACCCGGGCGCGTTCGACGGCCGCGGCCACCTCGTCAGGCGTGGTGATCGGGTAGGTCCCGACCACGTCCCCTGTCGCCGGGTTCAGCGAGTCGAACGTCTGCGGCGTCGGAGCCGCCTGCTCCCCGCCCGCCCTCTTGTCGGCGCTCTTGCGTGCACGGGTGCGCTTCGGCGTCGGGCTGGTGGTCGCCATCGGATCCTCCGGGGTGTGACGTGCGGCACAGACTGTGTCTCGAAGCCTACTGTCCGGTAGCGACGGATCACAGGGCGGACCGGGCCTCCTGGGAGGTCAGTCCTCGTGAAGGTCCGCCCCTGTCGGCGGAAGAGCGACACCGAGGCGGAGGGAGGGCGGATCCTGGGTGACGTCGACCTGAAGGCCGCCGTCGACGAATACCCGCTTCGCCGCGAGCCGCTGGAGCAGATCTTTTCGATCGTGGGGAACTCTCGTGGAACCCACGCGTCGCCTCCCCAACATCACGGTGCACAGATTCGAGTCCACGTCTGACGGGTCGAGCCAGACGTCGAAGTCGTACACCACCTCACCATCATCGAGCTCGGTCGCTTCACAAGCGCGCACTACCCACTCACGATCCGTCTCCTCGACCGAGATCGGCACCTCGCTCAACGGCAGCCTCCAAAACTCCGGCGCACCCCGGAGCATCTCGACGTTTGAGGGTTCCTTCATCCAGCGAGGCTCACGTGGCGCCGATCGCAGCAGACTGAAGGTCGCCCGGACAACCTCGGCAAGGGTCCGAAGCCCCATCCGTGAGAACTCTCTACCCAGTTTCGACGGCGGCACACCCCGCTCCCAGAAGGAGGAGTAGACCTCCCACAGGTCCGAATCGAGCTCGCCGTCGACCACACTGTCGACCTCCGACCGGAGGAGGTCAAGAGACGGGTCGCCTGATTCGATACGCCGGGCCCAGGCCTGGCTGTATGCCTCGATGAAGAAGGGAGCCTGTGCAGATTCTGCACTCATGACGCCGGCCCCATGCTCATCAATCCCACCCTTGTCTGAGTGTGCTGCGGCAACGAGACGTCGTTCCGTTCAGGCCATTGTCCTCTGCACAGCAGGGGGTCGGGGTCGATCGCGCATAACGATTGCGTCCAGCTCGGACAGGTTCACGACCCGTGGCCTACTGCGGGACACCGCGGCCGGACCGCCGCAATGACACGCCCGCGCCCGCGTCCCGCAAGCCGTCGGCCAAGGTGTCGGCGTATCGCTCGGAGACGCGGATCGCGACCGCCACCCGGGTCGGCCGCTTCCGCTCCAGATCCCGGGGTAGAGGACGCAGCCGAGACTCCCCGCCGCTCGCACGGCGTACTCGGGCCGATCACCCCAGTCGTCGACGTTCACCGTGAGCGGACCCGAGGGCTGCCGCACGGGACCGACGAACCCACTCAGCACACGCACCCGTAGGCGCGGCCCAGACGACCGCGAGCAGGAGGAGGAAGATCCAGGCCGCGTCGGGAAGACGATCGCGGAGGGCCCAGACCATGACGGTCGCCGCGATAGCCGCCAGCAGCGTGATGACTCGGCTCATGTCTCAGCGATCTCAGCGATCCGGCCTCATGAGGCTCTGCTCGACGACGTCGCGCAGCCGGCGTGCTCGCTTCTCTGCGAGTCGCTCTCGACTGAGCAGGTTCACCACCGTGCCCACGAAGACCACCGCCACGAGGACGCCCCGCCAGGTCGACCCGACGTCGACCATCACCCACGCACCGAGCGACAGCGCTGCAAGCAACGTGAGGACAATCAGCTGGCTCCGACCGACAGGGAATCTTTGGGGACCCGGAGTCGCGAGCGTGCTGGCCAATTCCGCTTCTTCGACAGACTGCGGGAGCGGTCCCACCCGGGCCGCCTTCCACGCCCGCCAGTACTCCACATCCCAACATGCTCGTACTCTGCACGCTGAGCGTTGTATCTCGATCGAACAGGCATGGAGTGACCGAGCCCGATCGCATAGACAACGTAGCCTTGGTCAAAGTAGCTAAGTACGGGCCACAGCACGGCGTACGCCCACAAACCGTACGTGAGGCAGATCAGGGCACCATGAACCTCGCGGAACGCCACAACTAGTCCCTCTTCTCCGAGCGGGCACTGATCGTAGCGGCGCCAGCGGGTCCGCAGGTTCCTCTCGCGTCTGCTTCCACTACCTGGCCACCGGTCAACGGCGCACCCGATACCGCACGTGAAGCACCCGGTCACCCTGGATCACCACGTCAGGATCCTCTAACAGGTGCTGTGCGTGGACCGACCCGAAGTAGCGCTTGCCGGACCCGAGCACGACAGGCACGAGGTCCATGCGCACCTCGTCGACCAGTCCCGCGGCCAGCACCTGACCACCGACGTCACCGGCAGCGATCTCGACGACGCGGTCACCCGCAAGCTCCTGCGCCGCGGCCACTGCTGCCTCGATGCCGTCGAGGAAGTGGAACGGCGCCGCGGCGTCCCAGCCCTCGGGCGGTGGCCGGTGCGTCACGACGACCACGTGGTCGATCCCGCTGGGAGGCTGCCCGTCCCAACCGTCCGTCAGGTCGAAGACATGACGACCGGCGACGGTCACCCCGACCTCGTCCCAGTACGGGCGGACGTAGTCGAACGAAGCCCGCGACACCTTCAGAACGCCGCTGTCGTCCAACGGCACATCTCCACTGACCAGCCACTCGAAGATCGGGCCGGGATCGTCGTTCTCGGCCGCGATGAAACCGTCCACCGAGACCGACGCGTTCATGACCACTTTCCCCATGGACTCCTCCTCTGTCGGAGTCCCAAGTCTCGTGCGGCGTGAGCCCATCACTCTTGTACGAAATCACTCGGCTGGGAGCGGCCAGCCGTCCAGGACGTGGTCGGGATGATCGCGCAGGAATCGCCGTCGGACGTCGGCGTACCGGGTTGGCGTGAGTCCGGTGAACTCTCGGAACTCGCGCACGAAGTGGGCCTGGTCGAAGTAGCCGGCGCTGGCGGCAACGTCTCCCCAGTCGATCGGTGCAGCGACGTCGAGAGCCAACACCGCGGAGCTGAATCGGTAGCTGCGCGCCAGCCGCTTCGGCGTGACACCGATGACGGCCTTGAACCGCTTCGCCACGTAGGTGCCGCCGGCGCGCGCCGCCACACCGATGTCGCTGATCGGCACTGTCCCGCCTGTCGCCGCGATGGCGCTGCTCATGTCGCGGACCAGGTCAAGACCGTCGATCACCCGCAGCCGTCGCACCAGCTCCTTCTCGAGCACCATCAGCATCTCGTGCGGTGCGTCCGCGATGGTCAGCCGGTGTCGCAACTCAGCGACACCGGGCTGGCCCCAGATCTGTTCCACCGTTGCCGGTCGGTCGCACAGCTCGGCCGCGGGCACGGGAAGGAACGGCGCCAGACCCCACGGCCTGAAGTGCACGCCCACGGACCGGGTCGGGGTCGGGTAGCTGAACTCCCACGCACGCGTCGGCGTGGCGACCGCGCAGCCGTCGGCGTACTCCACGGCGTCGGCGTCGGTGCCTGCCCGGATGAGAAACGGCGCCCCGAGGTTGACGATGAGCAAGGGAGCGGGCGCCGCCGGCAGGGTCAACCGGGAGTACGGAGGGTCACCCTCCAGGTAGTAGAGGTCGTCGATCAGCCCGTCCAGCGGCGGACCGGGCACCCTGGACACGTACTCCACGCGTCCAGCATCGCCGACGCTGTCGACGCTGTCGATGAGTTCACCGGGCCTGCCGGGTCGTACGGGTATGAGAGGGCATCCCGCGACCGTGACGTCCGCCGACGGCACGCGGCTCGCCGTCACGCGGCGTGGGTCAGGCCCGCCGGTCGTGCTCGTCGACGGTGCCCTCGCGTGCTCGCGGACCGACCCCGGCCGACCTCTCGCGCAGGCACTGGCCGAGGCCTTCACGGTTCACGACTTCGACCGGCGCGGGCGCGGGCGCAGCACCGACACCGCGCCGTACGCCCCGCAGCGTGAGATCGAGGACCTGGCCTCAGTCCTCCGTGCCGCGGGTGAGGATGCCTGCCTCTTCGGGATGTCCTCCGGTTCCGTGCTCGGGCTCGAGGCGGTGGCTGCCGGTGTGCCGGTTCGACGCCTCGCCGTCTACGAGCCGCCCTACACCGGCGAGGTCGTCGGGGCCGCCAACGTGCGCCGGGCACGCAGCGAGCTCGAGGCGATCCTGGCCGACACGTCACGCGGGTTGGCGCGGTTCGGTGATGCGGTCGCCAGCCTCATGACGACCACCGGCATGCCGCAGGACATGGTCACGCTGGTACGTCACACCCCGGTCTGGGCCGAGTACGAGGCGCTGGCGCCCACCCTGGCGTACGACTTGGCCCTGCTCGGTGACGGGACCGTGCCACGATCGCGGCTCGAGGGCGTGCGTACCCCGACGCTGGTGCTCGACGGCGCTGCCAGTCCGGAGCTGCTCCGCTGTCCGTCGCGGATCGTCGCGTGCGTCGTCGGCGCTGTCGCCTACCGGTCGCTCCCGGACCAGACGCACGACGTCGATCCCGCCGTCCTGGCGCCGGTCCTGTCTGAGTTCTTCGCCGGCTAGACCGCCGCCGTCGCGGCGGCCACCCGCGCCGGCGGGAGCGTCCGCCCACGCATCAGGTCGGCCGCCTTCTCGCCGACCATGATCGCCGGCGCGTTGGTGTTGCCGCGCGGGACCATCGGCATCACCGAGGCGTCGGCGACCCTGAGCCCGTCGACCCCACGCACCCGCAGCTCGGGATCGACGACGGAGGACTCGCCGCTGCCCATCGCGCAGGTGCCGACGGGATGGAAGAGCGTCTGGCTCATGGTCCGGATGTGCTCGACGAGCTCGGTGTCGGTCGGGACCGCGCCTCGCGCCTTCGGCATCCAGAGGTCGACCAGGAACCGGGCGAGCGGGCCTGACGAGACGGTGTCCAGCACCCGCCGCACACCCGCGAGCTGGGCGTCGAGGTCGGTCTGGTCGTCGTAGTACGCCGCGTCGATCTCGGGATGCCACGTGGGGTCGGCCGAGCGCAGACGCAGCGAGCCGCGGCTCGCCACGTTGACCAGCGTCGACGCCGCCGTGAACATCTGCGCCTGCGGCTCGCGCAGCCCGTTGTCGTAGAACCCGCTCGGAGCGGCGTGGACCTGGAGGTCGGGTGCGGCGAGCCCGTCACGGCTGGAGAAGAACGCGCCCGCCTCGCCGAGGTTGGAGGCGAGAGGCCCGGTGCCCGTGGCCTTCCACCGGAGGAGGTTCGCGAGCGTGCTGGACTGCACCAGATCGGTGCTGCCGCGCGTCGTCCAGATCAGCGGGACCGCCGGATGGTCCTGCAGGTTTGCGCCGACTCCCGGCAGGTCGGCGACCACGTCGATGCCGTGCTCGCGCAGGTGCGTCGCGGGGCCGATGCCCGACAGCATGAGGAGCTGCGGGCTGTTGACGGCGCCGCCCGACAGGACGACCTCGCGCTCGGCCCGTGCGACCTGCTCCGTCCCCGCGACCGCGTACGCGACCCCGGTGGCCCTGCCGTCCTCGACGACGACGCGCGTGGCCAGCGCTCCGGTGAGGACCGTGAGGTTGGGACGGTCCATCGCGGGTTGGAGATAGGCGTCGACGACGGACCACCGACGGCCCTTGCGGCAGGTCACCTGATAGAGCCCGGCGCCCTCTTGCGAGGCACCGTTGAAGTCGTCGTTGCTCGCGAAGCCCGAGTCGACCGCCGAGTCGACCCACGCCGCGGTGAGCTCGTGGGTGAAGACGCGGTCCTCGACCCGCAGCGGCCCGTCGGTCCCGTGGTAGGGCCCAGAGAGGCGGGTGTTGCCCTCGGCCCGCACGAAGTAGGGCAGGACGTCCTCGTAGCCCCAGCCGTCGGCGCCGTACGCGTCGCGCCACGTGTCGTAGTCCAGGGCATTGCCGCGGATGTAGATCATCGCGTTCATCGAGGAGCAGCCGCCGAGGGCCTTCATCCGCGGCCAGTAGGCGCGCCGCCCGTGCAGCTGCTTCTGGGCGGTGGTCGTGTAGTTCCAGTCCCAGCGGGTCTTGAAGAGAGTCGAGAACGCCGCCGGGATCCGGATCTCGTCGGCGTCGGCCGGCGGGCCCGCCTCGAGGAGGAGCACCGTCACCGACGGGTCCTCGGTCAACCGAGCGGCCACGACCGCACCTGCGCTCCCCGCGCCCACCACCACGTAGTCGTACGACGTCATGCGCCGAAGTGTGACACACCTCATATGAGGCCGTCCCAGCCTCCGCCTGCTCCACGGGCAGCAGGGATCGACGGCCGACCGATCGGGAGAAAACATGAGGTAGTCCTCACGTAAATGTTGAGGCTTCCCTCATGTTTGGGTCATGATGAGGGCTGCCCCGACCGCGCACCACCAGGAAGGCTCGAGGGACTCGTGACGATCATCGACACCCCGACCACCCGGACGACGACGCACGACCACCGCACCCGGCTGGTCGACGCGCTCAACGACGCGACCCCGTACGCCCTCGCTTTCGGAGGTCAGGGAAGCCCGTGGCTCGAGCCGCTGAGCGACCTCCTGCGCACCTACGCGCTGGGGCCGCAGCTGCACGCGACCTGCGCGGGCGCCGAGCGCCTGCTCACGCCGGTGCTCCCCGAGCTCTCCCGCATCCCTTTGCCGTTCACCCCGCTGGAGTGGGCCGACGCGCTCGCGGTCGCCGAGTCGGCCGCCAGCGACGAGGCACCCCCCGCCCCGGACACCGACCTGCTGGCCCAGCCCGCCGTGTCCGTCCCCGGCATCCTCCTCGCCCAGCTCGCCGGCGTCGAGGCGCTGCGCCTGCAGGGTCTCGACCCCGCGACCAGCGCTCCCACCGCGGTCGTGAGCCACTCGCAGGGCGTCCTCGCCGCCGAGGCTGTGGCCGGACGAGACGCGTCCGAGGTCCTCGCCCTGGCCCGTCTGGTCGGCGCGGCCGTCCAGCTCACCGCCCAGCGCCGCGGCCTGCTCGGCGACACCATGCTCGCCGTACGGCGGGTCGACCCTGCCGAGGTCGAGCGCCTGCTCGCGGAGGTCAGCGACGTCGACGTCGACGTCGCCCTGCGCAACGGCCGCCGTTCGGTCGTCCTCAGTGGCCCGGCCGACGACCTGGTGACGATCAAGCGTCACCTCGAGCGCGAGGCGCAGACGCAGGCGTCGCTCCGCGACCGCAAGCTCACCGGCGGCACGCCGTTCTCCCCCGTCTTCGAGGTGCTGGAGCCGCGCGCCGCCTTCCACCACCACCGCCTGGCCGAGGCCGGCGACCTCGTCGCCGAGTGGGCCACCGCCTGCGGCCTCGACCCCGACTGGTCCCGTGACGTTGCCACGCGCGCCGTCATCGCCCCCGGCGACTGGGTCGGCGACCTGGAGTCTGCCCTCGACACCGGCGCGGAGTGGATCCTCGACCTCGGTCCGGGTGACCTCGCCTCGATGCTCGCCGGCTACGAGGCCACGGCGCGTGGTGTCGGCGTCGTCGCTCCCGCCACCCGGCGCGGACAGCGCACCCTCACCACGCCCGGCGCTGCCCCGCGGCGAGCCACCCCCTGGTCGGCGTACGCCCCGAAGCCGGTGACGCTGCCCGACGGCCGAACCGTGCTGGAGACCCGCTTCACGCGTCTCACCGGACGTTCTCCCATCCTGCTCGCGGGTATGACGCCGACCACCGTGGACGCTCCGATCGTCGCGGCCGCCGCCAACGCCGGATTCTGGGCCGAGCTCGCCGGAGGTGGGCAGGTCACCGAAGGCATCTTGACCGACCGCGTCGAGGAGCTCACGGGCCTCCTCGACCCGGGCCGTACCTTCGCGTTCAACGCGCTCTATCTCGACCCCTACCTCTGGAAGATGCAACTGGGTCAGCAGCGTCTCGTCCAGCGCGCGCGGGCCAACGGTGCCGCCGTCGACGCGGTCGTCGTCAGCGCCGGCATCCCCGAGCTCCCCGAGGCCGTCGCGCTGGTCGACGAGCTCCGCGAGGCCGGCATCTCCTATGTCGTCTTCAAGCCCGGCACCGTCAAGCAGATCCGCGAGGTGCTGGCGATCGCCCGTGAGGCGGCGCCGACCCCGGTCGTCGTCCACGTCGAGGGCGGCAAGGCCGGCGGCCACCACTCGTGGGAGGACCTGGACGACCTGCTCCTCACCACCTATGCGCAGCTGAGGGCCCAGGACAACGTCGTCGTCTGTGTCGGCGGCGGCATCGGCACCCCGCAGTCGGCGTCGGCCTACCTCACCGGCGCCTGGGCGCGACGCCACGGCTATCCGGCGATGCCGCTCGACGGCATCCTCGTCGGCACCGCGGCGATGGCGGCCCGCGAAGCCACCACCTCCCCGCAGGTCAAGCAGCTGCTCGTCGACACACCCGGCACCCCGGACTGGGTCGGTGCGGGCCGCGCCGTCGCCGGCATGGCGTCCGGGCGCAGCCAGCTCGGCGCCGACATCCACGAGATCGACAACGCCGCCTCGCGGGCAGGCCGCATCATCGATGAGGTCGCGGGAGACGCCGACGCCGTGGCCGCCCGGCGCGACGAGATCATCGCCGCGATCGCAGCGACCGCCAAGCCCTACTTCGGTGACGTCACGACGATGACGTACGCCGCGTGGCTCGCACGCTACGCCGAGCTCGCCGGCGCCGAGCCGGGCGAGAACGAGATCACCGGCGCCGGCGCCGAGAACTGGCTCGACGTGACGCTGCGCGACCGCTTCCACGCCATGGTGCAGCGCGCGGAGGCACGCCTCTCCGACGAGGACCACGGCGAGATCCCGACGCTGTTCGCCGACGCCGAGTCGGTCGGTGACCCGCACGCCGCGATCGGCACGCTGCTGACCGCCTACCCGCGTGCCATCGAGGTGACGCTCCACCCCGGCGACGTCCCCTTCTTCGTCGAGGTGTGCCGCCGTCCGGGGAAGCCGGTGCCGTTCGTGCCCGTCCTCGACGCCGACGTACGCCGCTGGTACCGGTCGGACTCCCTGTGGCAGGCCCATGACGCGCGCTACGGCGCCGACGCGGTCTGCGTCATCCCCGGTCCCGTCGCCGTCGGCGGGATCACCCGTGTCGACGAGCCGGTCGCCGACCTGCTGCGCCGCTTCGAGGACGAGACCGTCGACGACGTCCTGACCGCCGGTGCGCTCGAGTCGCGCGTCGCCGGGCGTCGCCGCGTCGACGCCGCCGACGACGTGCTCGGGCTGGTCCTGGCCGCGCCCGACGTGAGCTGGGCTGGCCGTACGGTCCGCAACCCTGTCCACCGTCTCGGCGTCGACTGGGTCATCGTCGACCCCTCGCGTGCCGAGCACGCCGAGACCGGAGCGGTCCTGCGCACCGACGGCCCCGACGCCGTGCTGGAGGTGCCGCTCGGCGGCACCCGCTCGCTGTCGGTCCGCATCCAGGTCGCCGACGCCGCAGACGGCGGTGCCCCGGTCGTCACCGCCGACAGCGCCGTGGCGGCGATGCGTTGCCTCCTCGAGGTCGCCGGGGGCGGCTCGTTGCCGCAGGCGCGGGACGGCGTCGCCCGTACCACCGTGCGCTGGTCGGGCGACTTCGGCTCCGACCACGCCGCCGTCACCGGCGGCGCCGTCGCTCGCAGCGGTCGCCCCGCACCCGACGCGCTGGTCGGCCTCGCCTGGCCTGCCGTCTTCGCCGTCCTCGCCGGCACCCGCGCACCGGGCTCCGACGTCGACGTCGTGGAGGGCATGCTCGACCTCGTCCATCTCGACCACGCGATCCGGCTCGCTGACGACCTTCCGCACGGCGGCGCCACGCTGAGCGTCGAGGCGCGCCTCGTCGGGGTCGAGGACGCAGGCGTCGGCCGCGTCGTGACCATCGACGTGGACGTGTGCACGGACTCCCACGAGCTCGCGACCCTGCGCGAGCGCTTCGCGATCCGCGGCCGCACCGGCGCCGCCGACCTGGGCGACCCCGTCGTCGCCGGTGGCGCGGCGCGCGGCGCCGTGACCGACACCCCGCGTCGTACGCGGGCGAAGCGGTCGGTCGTCGCCCCCACCGACATGCGGGCGTTCGCCGCGGTCACCGGTGACCACAACCCGATCCACACCAGCGTCGCCGCCGCCCGCCTGGCCGGCCTGGGCGATCCGATCGTCCACGGCATGTGGCTGTCGGCGACCGCGCAGCAGATGCTCGGTGACCGCCGCGTGGACGGCTGGACGACACGGTTCCTGGCGCCCGTCCGGCTGGGCGCGACGGTAGACCTGACGGCCGTGCGTACCGGTCTCGACGCCGGCGCGGAGATCCTCGAGATCACCGGCCGCAGCGAGGGCGAGCTCGTGCTCGCAGCCACCGCGCGCATCGCCGCGCCCCGCACGGCCTACGCGTTCCCCGGCCAGGGCATCCAGCACCCGGGCATGGGCATGGCGGGATACCGGCGCAGCAAGGCCGCGCGGGAGATCTGGGACCGCGCCGACGCCCACACCCGTACGGCGCTGGGCTTCTCCATCCTGACCGTCGTCCAGGACAACCCGACCGTGGTCGTCGCCGACGGCGTCACGCACCGGCACCCCGACGGCGTCCTGTTCCTCACGCAGTTCACCCAGGTCGCGATGGCCGTCCTCGGCTCGGCGCAGATCGCCGAGCTCCGTGAGGCCGGCGCGTTCGTCGAGGACGCGGTGCTGGCGGGCCACTCGGTCGGTGAGTACAACGCGCTGTCGGCCGTCTCGGGCGTGATCAGCCTCGAGGCCGTGATCGAGGTCGTGTTCCAGCGTGGATCGGTGATGCACGCGCTGGTCCCCCGCGACGCCGAGGGCCGGAGCGACTACCGCCTGGCCGCCATCCGCCCGAGCCAGATCGGGCTGGCGGACTCCGACGTCGCGGCGTTCGTCGAGGGTGTGTCGCAGGAGTCCGGCGAGTTCCTCGAGATCGTGAACTACAACCTCCGCGGCTCGCAGTACGCCATCGCCGGAACCGTCCGCGGCCTCGAGATCCTCGAAGAGGAGATCGCACGACGCCGCGCGGCGTTCGGCGGCAAGGCGGCGTTCATCCTCGTGCCCGGCATCGACGTACCCTTCCACTCGACCGTGCTCCGCGGTGGCGTGCCGGACTTCCGGGCCCGTCTCGAGGAGCTGCTCCCCGAGACGATCGACCCGTCGATCTTGCTCGGTCGCTATGTCCCGAACCTGGTCCCGCGGCCGTTCACGCTCGACCGGGGCTTCGTCGCCGAGGTCGCCGCGACCGTGCCGTCCGCGCCGCTGGAGGAGGTCCTCGCCGACTACGACGCATGGGCCGCCGACCCGGGCCGCCTGGCACGGCGCCTGCTCGTCGAGCTCCTGGCCTGGCAGTTCGCCAGCCCCGTGCGCTGGATCGAGACGCAGGACCTCATGTTCGGCGACCTCGGTGTCGAGCGCTTCGTGGAGGTCGGGGTCGCCAACGCACCGACCGTCGCGAATCTCGCCTCGGCGACGCTCAAGCTCCCGAGCGCACCGCACCGCTCGGTCGAGGTCGTCAACATCGAGCGCGAGCAGGCCGTCGTCTTCGCGACCGACACCGACCCGGAACCGGTGTCGGAGGAGCCGTCGGACACCGTCGAGGAGTCGGCGGCCGCGGCCGGCGCCCCCCAGACCGCCGGTGCTGCCGCGGGGCCCTCCCCCGTCGCAGCGCCGGCCCCGAGCGCCGACCGACCGGCCGACCTGTCCTTCGACGCCGCCGACGCGACGACGGTGCTGCTGGCCTGGTGGACCAAGATGCGCCTCGACCAGATCGGTGCGGCCGACTCGATCGAGTCGCTCTGCGACGGCGCGTCCTCACGGCGCAACCAGCTGCTCGTCGACCTCGGCGGCGAGCTCTCGCTGGGCGCCATCGACGGCGCCGCCGACGCGGACCTGCCGACCCTGTCGGGCCAGGTCAAGGGCCTCGCCCGGGCGTACAAGCCGTTCGGCCCGGTGCTGTCCACCGCCCTCGGCGACCACCTCGCCAAGGTCCTCGGCCCCACGGGCAAGCGCCAGTCGGCGATCACCGACCGCGTCACCGGCGTGTGGCAGCTCGGACCGGGCTGGGCCAGCCACGTGGTCGCGGAGCTCGCCCTCGCGACCCGCGAGGGCAGCAGCGTACGGGGCGGAGCCTTCGGCGAGCTCGGGGCGCCGACCAGCGCCGCGGAGCTCGACAGCGCGGTGGACGCCGCCGTCGCGGCCGTCGGCGCCCGGCATGGTGTCGCCGTCGCGATGCCGAGCGCCGGTGGCGCCGACGTCACCGTCGACGCCGCTGCCCTCGGTGAGATCACGGCGGAGATCACGGGGCCCGACGGGGTGCTCGCCTCCACCGCTCGCCACCTGCTCGGGAGGCTGGGACTGTCGAGCGCCGGCGCGGTGGCTGACGCCGGCGACCACGCGACCGACGCCGCGGTGCTGGCGCAGGTCGAGGCCGAGCTCGGCAACGACTGGGCCCGTCTGACGACCCCCGCCTTCGACGCGCGACGCGCGGTGCTGCTCGACGACCGGTGGGCCAGCGCCCGCGAGGACGTCGCGCGGATCGCCGCGGGTGACGACGTCACGGCCACGGTCGAGACCTTCGTCGGCGCCGGCGAGGACGTCGCAGCGCAGGCACGGTGGTGGGCCTCACGGACCGACGACACCGGCGTCGCCGAGCGGCTGACCATGGTCGCGGAGGCAGCGCTCGACATCACACCCGGGGACTGGGCCGACGACGTCGCCGTCGTCACCGGCGCCAGCACCGGGTCGATCGCCGCATCGGTCGTCGGTCGGCTGCTCGGTGGCGGCGCCACCGTCGTCGCGACCACGTCCCGGCTCGACCAGTCCAAGCTGCGGGCGTTCAAGGAGCTGTACCGCACGCACGCCCGCGCCGGGGCACGCCTCTGGGTCGTCCCGGCCAACCTCGCGTCCTTCGCCGACGTCGACGCGCTCGCGTCGTGGGTGAGCGAGGAGCAGACCACGTCCGCCGGTGGCGCCACCACGGTGGTCAAGGCTGCGCTGACGCCCACGCTGCTCTTCCCGTTCGCCGCGGGGCGGGTCGCCGGTGACCTCACGGAGGTCGGCTCCCGCTCCGAGGTCGACATGCGGATCCTGCTCTGGTCGGTCGAGCGGCTCATCGCCGCACTCGCCACCACGGGCCGCGCCCACGACCTCGCGTCCACGCTGCACGTGGTGCTGCCGGGCTCCCCGAACAGGGGCACCTTCGGTGGCGACGGGGCGTACGGCGAGGCGAAGGCCGCGCTCGACGCCATCACCGCGAAGTGGTCCAGCGAGGCCACCTGGAGCGACCGCGTCTCGCTCGTCCACGCGATCATCGGCTGGGTCCGCGGGACCGGGTTGATGGGGGCCAACGACCCGCTCGTCGAGGCGGTCGAGCAGGCGGGAGTCCGTACCTGGTCGACCGACGAGATGGCCGAGGCTCTGCTCGAGCGGGCGACACCGCAGGCCCGCGCTCAGGCGCGTACGGCGCCGGTGACCGTCGACCTGACCGGCGGGCTGGGCGAGGCCGACGTCGACCTCGGCGCGCTGGCCCGGGACGCGGCCGACGCGGTCGGTGCGACCGGTGTGCCGACGGAGTCCGACGACTCCGTGAGGATCGCGGCGCTCGCGCCGTCGCCGGCGCAGCTGCCTGCGCGTCCTGACGTGCCCTGGCCCAGCATCTCGGCCCGCCCCGAAGACCTCGTGGTCATCGTGGGCGCCGGCGAGCTGGGGCCGTACGGGTCGGCGCGCACGCGGTTCGAGTACGAGGTGTCCGAGGAGCTGTCGGCCGCGGGCGTGCTCGAGCTCGCCTGGTCCACCGGCCTGGTGGCCTGGGACAACGGCGGCTGGTACGACGTCGCGTCGGGCGAGCCCGTCACCGAGCCCGAGCTCCACGAGCGCTACCACGACGAAGTGGTCGAGCGGTGCGGCATCCGTCGCTACGCCGACGACGGCGCGCTCGTCGACGCCTCGACGCCCCTGCTCGCTCGGGCCTACCTCGACGAGGACCTCACGTTCTCGGTCGGCAACGAGGCCGCCGCGCGGGCGATGTATGACGCCGACCCCGGCCGTACGGTCATCGCACCGGGCTCCGACGGCGACTGGACGGTGACGCGCAGGGCGGGCACCGAGATCCGCGTCCCGCGGCGTCTCGCGCTGACCCGGACGATCGGCGGCCAGATCCCGACCGGCTTCGACCCCACCGTGTGGGGCGTCCCGGCTGAGATGCTCGAGTCGTTGGACCGGGTCGCGGTCTGGAACCTCGTCTGCACCGTGGACGCGTTCCTCTCCAGCGGGTTCAGCCCTGCCGAGCTCATGGGCTGGGTCCACCCTGCGGCGGTCGCGAGCACCCAGGGCACCGGCATGGGCGGCATGACGTCGATGCGCTCGCTCTACGTCGACACGCTGCTCGGCGAGGCCAAGCAGAACGACATCCTCCAGGAGGCGCTGCCGAACGTCATCGCGGCGCACGTCATGCAGTCGTACGTCGGTGGGTACGGGTCGATGGTCCACCCCGTCGCCGCCTGCGCCACGGCGGCGGTCTCGATGGAGGAGGGCGCTGACAAGATCCGGCTCGGCAAGGCCGACTTCGTGGTCGCGGGAGGTTTCGACGACCTGTCGACGGAAGGCATCGTCGGATTCGCCGACATGTCCGCGACCGCCGACTCCGGCGTGATGCTCGCCAAGGGCATCGACCCTCGCTACGTCAGCCGGGCCAACGACCGGCGACGCGGCGGGTTCGTCGAGTCGCAGGGGGGCGGCACGGTGCTGCTCGCCCGCGGCGACGTGGCGCTGCGGATGGGGCTGCCGGTCCTCGGTGTGGTCGCGTACGCGGGCTCCTTCGCTGACGGCGTCCACACGTCGATCCCGGCGCCGGGCCTGGGTGCGCTGGCCGCGGCCCGTGGTGGCGCGCAGTCGCCGCTGGCGCGCGGGCTCGCGACGCTCGGTCTCGCCGCGGACGACGTCGCGGTGGTGTCCAAGCACGACACCTCCACGGCAGCCAACGATCCCAATGAGTCCGAGCTGCACGAGCGGATCGCCGCGTCGCTCGGGCGCTCCGAGGGCAACCCGCTCTTCGTCCTGTCGCAGAAGGCGCTGACCGGACACTCCAAGGGCGGCGCGGCGGCGTTCCAGGCGATCGGGCTCTGCCAGGTCCTCGGCAGCCAGGTGCTGCCGCCGAACCGGAGCCTCGACTGCGTCGACGACGTGCTCGATGAGAACCCGCACCTGGTGTGGCTCCGCGACGCGCTGCCGGCGCCGGCGCCGATGCGGGCCGGGCTGGTCACGAGCCTCGGGTTCGGCCACGTCGCGGCGCTGGTCGCCATCGCGCACCCGGAGGCGTTCCTCGCGACGCTCGACGCCGACGAGCGCCAGGAGTACGAGCGGGCGTCGCGGGCGCGGGAGATCTCGGGTCGCCTGCGGCTCGTGCGGGCGATGTATGGCGGCCCTGCCCCGTACCAGCGCCCGGTCGGACGCCGCCTCGGTGACTCCGACGCGCGGGAGCGGGAGGCCTCGATCCTCCTCGACCCGCGGGCACGTCTCGGTGCGGACGGTACGTACGCGGTCGGGGTTGGGAACGCCCCCGCCGTCGTCGAACCGCCCGCACCGGGATCGGGGAACGTCGCCAGGGGGGTGGGTGACGTCGCGGACGGCGGACCGCGCACGCGATGAGCGTGCTCGGCGTCGGCGTGGACCTGGTCCACGTCCCGTCGTTCGGAGAACAGCTCGCGCAGCCGGGAACCCGGTTCGCCGAGCTGTTCACCCCCGGCGAGCGAGGTGACGCGGCGGACGGCTCGGCCGACCGTACGCGTCATCTCGCGGCGCGGTGGGCGGCCAAGGAGGCCGTCGTCAAGGCCTGGTCGGCTTCGTTGCACGGCTCCCCGCCCGTCGTCGACGAGAGCAAGGCGCTGGCCGCGATCGAGGTCGTGAAGGACCTCTGGGGGCGGCCGCAGATCGTGCTGCACTCCCCCGTACGCGAACATCTCGACGCGGCGGCCCTGCATGTGTCGCTGTCGCACGACGGCGACTACGCGATCGCGTACGTCGTCCTCACCGCCGCCTGACCTCCGCTCGCTGGTCACTCTCTGCTGCCCGCGGGTCACTGTCTGCCGCTCGCGGGTCACCGTGTGGCGGCGGTGGGTCACCGTGTGGCGGCCGCGGGTCACCGTGTGGCACCGGCGGGTGACTGTCTGCCGCTCGCGGGTCACCGCCTGGCACCGGCGGGTCACCGTGCCAGTGACCCGCGAGTGCCAGAGAGTGACCCGCGAGCCAACGAGAGCGACCCGCGAGTGCCAGAGAGTGACCCGCGAGCGGAGGAAGAGGGTGGGGTCAGCCGGACTGCTCGGCGGCGAGCAGGTACGAGCCGAGGAGTCGCTTGAGCTCGATCACGGCCTCGGCATGCTCCTGACCGTCGCGGATCGAGAAGTTGAGCATCGAGTACGCCACGTGGACGAGGACCTCGGCGACGATCTTGCGACGTGCGCGGGGAGTCTTCGGCGTGAGCGGCGCGAGCACATGGGCGACGTCGGCGGCCAGCTCACGCTCGGTCAGCGCCGCGGTCGCTCGCGTCGCGGGCGTGGACTGCACGGCGTGCCACACCGCACGGCGCGACGGGTCGGTGACCCAGAGCGCGGCGATGTGGTCCACGAGCTGGTCGAGGAGCCGGAGCCAGTCGAGGGTGGGCAGCTCGGCGGCGAGACGGGCGAGCTCCGCGCGCACTGCGACGACGTCTTGGCGGTCGAGCTCGCAGACGACGACGTACTTGTTCTGGAAGAACTGATAGATCGTGCCGATCGGGATGCCCGCGCGGTTGGCGACCTCCTCGAGCGTGAACGACTCGAAACCGACCTCCAGCAGGAGGTCGCGCGACGTCTGCAGGATCAGATCGAACTTCTTCTGACTCCGCTCCTGCGTCGGCCTCCGCCGCGGCTCGAGAATCTCGATGGTCGCGCTCACACCATCAACCCTACCGATGCGTAGGTTTCGGCGTGGGAGGCGCGACACATGATGCAAACGCGGTTTGCAGACGAACGGCGCGGCACGCCCCGTGAGGGCCGTGCCGCGCCGCGATCGTCGTCAGCGAGCCGCAGTGGCGTCCAGCGCGTCGACGAGGCCGTCACCGAAGAAGCCGTTGTAGGCCGGCGTGCCGGTGCAACGGGTGTCGGTCGGGCACGGCTTGTCGTCAGCCTGGGCACGCAGGAGCGCGACCAGCTCCGCCGGCGTCGCCTCGGGGTGCGACGCCTTCAGCAGCGCCAGCACGCCAGCGACGTGCGGCGAGGCCATCGAGGTGCCGGACTTGAGTCCCCAACCGCCGTTGAGGACGGTCGAGAGGATCCGGCTGCCCGGCGCGGTCACGTCGATCACGCCGTCGCCGTAGTTGGAGAAGGTCGACTTGGCTTCAGCCTGGTCGTTCGAGGCGACCGTCACGACACCCGGCAGCTCGGCCGGGAGGTCCTCGCAGCCCTCGTCGATCTGACGCGTCACCGGCGTCGTGTCGTTCGGGCTCGTGGTGTCGGTCGTCTTGTTGGCCAGGTCGTAGTTGGCGTTGCCGGCGGCGGCAGCGCTCACGACCCCGTTGCGCTCGGAGTACGAGACGGCGCGACGGACGGCCTCCTTGGCGGCGGCCTGGTCAGGATCGTTGCTGCACCAGAACATCCACGGGTCGATGTAGTAGCTGTTGTTGGTCACGTCGACGCCGTGCTCAGCGGCCCAGACGAAGCCGCAGACGGCGTACTCGGGGTAGATGTAGCCGTCGTCGTCGACGACCTTGATCGACGTCATCATCGAGTTCGGCGCGACCCCGACGATGCCCACACCGTTCTTGGCCGCGGCGATCGTGCCGGCGACGTGCGTGCCGTGGTCGCTGGTCGTCGGGATCCAGGCGGCGCGGCTCGTGTCCGGGACGCCGTAGGCGGTGCAGCCGACCGAGTTCTTGGCGTCCACGTTGGGCGCGAGGTCGGGGTGGGTGTCGTCGATGCCGCTGTCCAGCACGCCGACGGTGACGTCGCGGCTGCCGTCGGGCGCGACGTCGGCCTTGATCTGGGTCATGTCCCACTGCTGCGCCTCGAGCGGGTCCGCCTCCACGACCTCGGTGGCGGAAACACCCTGGCGGATCTCGAACGCGGACCGGGTGTCGGTGCTGCGCGCGAGCGAGCGAGGCTGCGGCGCCTCCTCGGCGGGCGTCTTGACCGCGGCCGTACGGGTCGCGCCGACCGACTGGACGGCGTGTCCCTTCGCGACGTCGACGACGTCCTCACGGAAGTCGGCCGACGTCGAGTGGGCGACGACGACACCGATCTGCGGCCAGGACTGGATGACCGTGCCACCGGCGTCGCGGACCGCGCGCTCGGCGAGACGGGTCTGCCCCGGGTTGGGCTTGCTGTTGACGACGTAGCTCATCAGCTCGCCGTCGGCGACGGCGACCGGCGCGGCGAGCGACGAGGCGCTCGCCGCGCTCGACGGCGCCGAGGCTCCGACTGCCGGGCCAGCGGTGAGTGCGGCGGCGACCAGGCCGATGCCGCAGAGGGTCGCGGCGGCGAGGGGCCGTCGAGATCGGCGAGGAGAGAGTGGGGATGTGGAACTGACCATGAGGTGGTGTCCTCCGCTGCTTTTCGGTCCACGATCCGGCCCGACCGCTGTGATGGGCTTGAGGCCTTCTCGGGGGAGTTGCTTGTGTGACGCAACCGTAGACCGAGGGTTCGCCCGACGCTGGTCACCGGGGTGATCCATGACACAGGGCGACCCGGGTTGACAAAAACATGAGGTACCCCTCATCTTTGTAGAAGTCCTGAGGCTTCCCTCATGTTTTAGGAGACCGAGTTGACCACGATCAACACGGAGACCGCAACCTCCGATCACCGCGCCCGTCTCGCCCGTCGTCGGCAGGAGCGTTTCCGCCGCGTCGAGCCGCGCGGACGCCGTGAATACACCGCTCGCGAGCGCGCCGAGATGCTCGTCGACGCCGGGTCGTTCGTCGAGATGACCCCGATGCGCGTCGACGGTGACGGCAAGGGTGCAGGGGTCGTGATCGGCTGGGGTCGTGTCGACGGCCGTGGGGTCGTGATCGCGAGCCACGACGCTGCTGTCGCGTCCGGCGCCATCGGCGCCGTGATGGCCGAGACGGTGCAGAAGGCTCAACGCTTCGCGATCGACCGGGGATACCCGATCGTGTACGTCAACGACTCCGGCGGCGCGCGCATCCACGACGGGATCCTGGCGCTGCACGGCTGTGGCGAGATCTTCGCCCTCAACGTCCACGCACAGCGACGCATCCCGCAGATCTCGCTGATCCTCGGCCCGTGCGCCGGCGCCGCGGCGTACTCCCCCGCCCTCACCGACTGGACGATCATGGTCCGCGAGCAGGGCCAGATGTTCCTCACCGGACCGGACATCGTGAAGGCGACCACCGGGGAGGACGCGAGCGCCGAGGACATCGGCGGCTCGCAGATGCACACCGAGACCAGCGGCGTCGCGCACCTCGAGGTCACCAACGAGGAGGAGGCGTTCCACGCGACGCGCCTGCTGCTCTCGTACCTGCCCTCCCACGTCGGCGCCCCGATGCCGGTCGTCGCCGCGCGCCGACCCGACCCGGTGGCGGCCGAGCGGCTGCCGTACGTCGTCCCGGACAAGGCGAGCGTGGTCTTCGACATGCGCGACGTGCTCGACGGCGTGCTCGACCACGGCCCGCGCCTCGAGCTCATGCCGGCGCACGCGCCGAGCATCCTCACGCTGTTCGGCCACCTCGACGGCCGGCCGGTGGGCGTGCTGGCCAACCAGCCGGCATCGCGGGGCGGAGTCCTCGACGCGAAGTCGTCGGTCAAGGCGGCACGGTTCATCGAGTTCTGCGGCCGGTTCGGGCTGCCGGTGGTGACCTTCGTGGACGTGCCCGGCTTCCTGCCCGGCACGGTCGAGGAGTCCCGCGGCGTGATCACGCACGGCGCCAAGCTGCTCAAGGCGTACGTCGAGACCACCTCGCCGCTGCTCACGGTCGTCGTCCGCAAGGCGTACGGCGGCGCCTACATCGCGATGGGCTCGCGTTCGCTCGGCGCCGACTACTCGTGGGCGTGGTCCGGGGCGGAGATCGCCGTGATGGGACCCGGCGGCGCGGTGGCGCTGCTGCACCGCCGCCGGCTGCGCGACGCGGAGGACCCGATCGCCGTGCGCGACGAGCTGGCGGCCGAGTACCGGGAGAACGTCGCTCGCCCGTACGTGGCGGCCGAGGCGGGCATCGTCGACGACGTGATCCTCCCCGAGGAGACCCGTGACCGCCTGGTCGACGCCCTGGCGACGCTGGGCTTCGAGGAGAGCGGCCGCGGCGGGGGTGCGCGTGTACGCCGCTAGGGCCGAGATCGTGGGCAACGTGTGGCGACTGGTTGCCCGGGAGGGTGACCGCGTCGCCGCCGGCGACGTGGTCGCGGTGCTCGAGACGATGAAGATGGAGATCCCGGTGCACACCGCGGAGCCGGGCACGGTCCGGCTCCGCGTCCGCGAGGGCGAGATCGTCCAGGAGGGCGACGTCATCGCGGAGATCGGCTGACGGCCTGCGCTCTCCGGCTCGTACGCGTTCACGCGGCATGGGCGGCGTGATAGGACGTGATCAGGGTCACACGACCTGCGTCCCGGCCGCCGACCGTACGAGGTGCTCGATGTTCTTCCCGCTGACCGTCCGCGACTTCCTCGACCGTGCCGTCACCGTCTATCCGGAGCGGATCGGCGTCGTGGACGAGCCGGACCAGCCTGCGCCGTCCTGGGGCGAGGTCACGTACGCCGAGCTCGGGCGTCGCGCGCGGTCGCAGGCGGCCTACCTCGACGACCTCGGGGTGCCGCAGGGCGCGCGGGTCGCGATCGTCTCGCAGAACTCCGCACGGCTGCTCGCGTCGTTCTTCGGCGTCTCCGGGTGGGGCCGCATCCTGGTCCCGATCAACTTCCGCCTCGCGCCCGCCGAGATCGCCTACATCGTCGAGCACAGCGGCGCGGAGGTGCTGATGGTCGACCCCGAGATCCGCGGGCTGCTCGACTCGGTCACGGCCGAGCACACGTTCGTGCTCGGCGAGGACGACGAGGCGATGTGGGCGACCCGGGGCGAGCCCGAGCCCTGGCAGGGTGACGAGTCTGCGACCGCGACCATCAACTACACCTCCGGGACCACCGCACGGCCCAAGGGCGTCCAGCTGACGCACCGCAACCTGTGGACCAACGCCAGCATCTTCGGCTGGCAGACGAGCATCAACGATCGTGACGTCTACCTGCACACGCTGCCGATGTTCCACGCGAACGGCTGGGGCATGCCCTACGCGGTGACCGGGATGGGCGGACGGCATGTGGTGATCCGCAAGATCGACGGGGCCGAGATCCTCCGGCGGGTGGAGCGCCACGGCGTCACGGTGATGTGCGCCGCCCCCGCCGTCGTCCAGGCCGTGCTCGACGCGGCGAAGACGTGGGACGGCGAGATCCCGGGCCGCGACCGGGTCCGCATCATCGTGGCCGGCGCCCCTCCCCCGACCCGCACCATCGAGCGGGTGCGCGGCGAGCTCGGCTGGGAGTTCATCCAGATCTACGGTCTGACCGAGACCGCGCCCCTCCTGACGATGAGCCGCATGCGCGAGGAGTGGGACGACCTCGAGCCGCTGGAGCAGGCCCGCCTCCTCGGCCGGGCCGGCGCCCCCGCCGTCGGCGTACGCGTCATGATCGACGACACCGGCGAGGTGTTGGCGCAGTCGAACCACAACCTCGAGGCCTACTGGGACAACCCCGAGTCGACGGCCGTCGCGCTGGCCGACGGCTGGTTCCACACCGGCGACGGCGGCACGATCGAGGACGGCCACCTCGTGATCGCCGACCGCAAGAAGGACGTCATCATCTCCGGCGGCGAGAACGTCACCTCGATCGAGGTGGAGGACGCGCTCATGCTGCACCCGGCAGTACGCGAGGTGGCCGTGATCGGCATCCCGGACGAGAAGTGGGGTGAGCTCGTCACCGCCCTGGTCGTCCTCGACCCCGACGCCGGCGAGGTGGGCGAGGGCGACCTGATCGCGCACACGCGGCAGCACCTCGCCGGTTACAAGTGCCCGAAGCGGATCGAGTTCCGCGAGGAGCTCGCCCGTACGGCGACCGGCAAGCTGCAGAAGTTCAAGCTGCGCGCGCCGTACTGGGAGGGCCAGCAGCGCCAGGTCCACTGACCGCCCGCGGCCGTCGGCTTGCCGGCTCGGTCGTCACCGTTGACGGCCGAGCCACCGCGCGGGGGTCGCGGCGGCGAGCAGCTCGGGCACGGTCGCGAACTTGCGGCGGGGCCGACCCTCCAGGGCACCGTTGCGCCGCTCGGCGAGGTCGATGGCCCGCATCCGCCTCACCCCGACGACGTCGCTGCGGCGCCTGCGCAGGAGGGTGCGGAAGTCGCGAGCGGAGCCGGTGGGCTCGGGCAGCCGGCCTGCCGAGACGTCCTCGATCAGCGCCGCGACCGTCTCCTGGGCGCAGGCACGGTTGGCGCCGATCCCGCCCTTCGACCCTCTCTTGATCCACCCGACGACGTACGCCCCGGGCACCGGCTGCCCGTCGCGACCGAGCACCCGCCCTCGGGCGTTCGGGACCGAGCCGGTGACCTCGTCGAACGGCAGGCCGGGCACCGGGGTGCCGCGGTAGCCGATCGAGCGGACCACGGTCCCGGCGACGATCGTCTGCTCCGACGAGTGGTCCCCGGTGGTGTCGCGGACCCGTACGGAGGTGATCGCCTCGTCACCGTCGAGCGCGACCGGCGCGGTCCAGAACGCGAGCACCACCCGCTTGCCCGGTGGCGGATCGGCCTCCCAGGCGACGTCGACGCGACCGACGTCTCGCAGCATCGCCGCCTTGCTGCCCACGGGAGCGGCGTCAACGGCTGCCGCTGTGGCGGGGTGGTCCGCCACGACGAGGTCGACGCCGTCGATCGCGCGCATGCCGACGAGCTCGGCACGCGAGTACGCAGCCTCCTCGGGTCCTCGCCGTCCGAGCACGACCACCTCTCGTACGGCACTGCGCCGCAGCGCGTCCAGGGCGTGGTCGGCGATGTCGGTGCGCGCGAGCGCCTCCGGGTCGGTGAGCAGCACGCGAGCGACGTCGAGTGCCACGTTGCCGTTGCCGACGACCACCACCCGCGGGCTCGACAGGTCGATCTCGGCCGGTGCGCGGTCGGGCTGAGCGTTGTACCAGGCGACGACCTCGGTGGCGGACACGCTGCCCGGAAGCCCTTCGCCGGGGATGCCGAGGGTCTTGTCCGTCGCTGCCCCGACCGCGTAGACGACGGCGTGGTGGTGGGCGAGGAGCTCGGCGTGCGAGACGTCCTCACCCACGGCGACGTTGAGCTGGACGCTGACGCGCGGGTGGTCGTACGTCCACGCGAACGTGTCCTCGATGCGCTTGGTCTGCGGGTGGTCCGGCGCGACGCCGGAGCGGAGCAGTCCTCCGGCGACAGGCAGCCGGTCGATCATCGTGACGGTGGCAGGGGACCCGGTGAGGAGCGCCCGGGTGGTGTAGGCGGCCGAGGGACCGGTGCCGACGACGGCGACCCGGAAGGGCCCGGAGCCCTGCGGCGGTGCGACCGGGAAGGCGAGCGCGTCCCAGGTGGCCGACTCCGGGTGCGCCTCGTAGTACTGGCGGTTGAGGTCGGCGAACACGGTGTCGGGGCCGCGGAGCAGGTCGACCGGGAGGACCGCGCCCACGGGGCACGCGTCGGCGCACGCCCCGCAGTCGATGCAGGTGTCGGGGTCGACGAAGACCATCTCCGAGAGGCCACCGACTCCCGCGGCACGCTCCTCGGGGGTGGGGTGGATGCAGTTGACCGGGCAGACCGACACGCAGGTCGCGTCGTTGCAGCAGCTCTGCGTGACCGCGTAGGCCATCGAGGGTCCTCGCTCAGATCATGTTGACGGACTGGTAGATCGGCATCGCCCGCTTGGTGAGCAGCCGGGCCTCGGCGAGGAAGTCCATGAGGTGCACGCACGACAGCCGCATCATCGCCTTGCGGTGCTGGTTGGTGCTCACCTCGGCGAGCGCTCGCTCCTTGTCCAGGCCGACGTTGGTGTAGACCTCGGGGCTGACCATCGACCTGACGATCACGAAGGCGGCACCGGCGAAGAGCAGCGCACCCCACTCACGGCGCAGGCGACCGGCTGTCCTCAGGCCCTCGAGGATCTCGGCACGGGCGAACTTCATGTGCCGTGCCTCCTCGACGACGTGGATCTTGGAGGTGGTCCGCACGATGTGGACGACGTTCTCGCCGCGCATCCAGTCGCGTTGCATGACGTCGAGGATCTCCTCCGCGATGAGGATCGGCCCGTACGCCTGCTCGGCGCCCGCGGTCGTCTTCAGGAGACGGGCGAGCTCGACGGCGGGACGGGGCGGGAGGTACTTCGGGATGCCGAGCACCTCGCAGGTCCGCGCGAACATGAGCGAGTGGCGGCACTCGTCGGCGATCTCGGTGAGGGCGAAGCGGAACTCGCTGTCGGCGGGGTTCTTGGCGTACTGGTCACGGAGGATCAGCTGCTGCAGCATCATCTCGAACCAGATGCCCGTCTGCATGATCGAGCCGACCTCGTGCCGCGTGAGGAGCACCCGCTGCTCCTCGCTCATCTCGTCCCACAGACGCGTGCCGTACAGCGTGCTCCACTCCGGGTTGAGCCCGTAGTGGTCGTCGGGGATCGGCCGGTCCCACGCGACCTCGGTGTCGGGGTCGTACGAGAGCTCGGCCGACGAGGCGAGCAGCCGCGTCGTGACGTCGCCGATGCTCGTGCGCTGCCGGGCGGTCTCGCGGAAGGCGGTCGCGGCGACGGTCATGGTGCCTCCAGGTCCGGATGATGTGACGGACCTCATGTTACATCGGCGATGTATTAATGCAACCGTGCTGCCGAGCGGAGCTGTTGGTCCGCCTCCCGGCGGTCGGCGCGCCCGACCCGGGCCTCCACGACCTGGATGCCGGCGGGTCCGTCGAGGGCCGCCTCGAGCTCATCGGACGTGGTCACGAGGCGGTGATCCACGCCCATCGCCTGGCAGAGCGTCCCGATGTCGACGCGGGTCGGCGTCCCGAAGACCCGCTCGAACGCGGAGGCGTACGGCGCGCCGCCCTGCTCCAGCGTCGAGAAGATGCTGCCGCCGTCGTCGGAGGCGACCACGATGGTGAGGTCGGGCCTCGGCTCGTCGGGGCCGATCACGAGGCCGTTGCTGTCGTGGAGGAACGTGAGGTCCCCCATGTAGGCCAGCGCGTGCGACGGTCGACGACCGAGTGCGGCACCGATCGCGGTCGAGACGACGCCGTCGATGCCGGCGAGACCCCGGTTGGCCATCACCATCCGACGCTCCCCGACCGGGTACGGCAGAGCCATGAGGTCGAGGTCGCGGATCGGGTTGGAGGAGCCGACGACCAGCAGGTCGCCCGGCTTGACCGCCCCCGAGACCGTACGCGCGACCTGCCACGGGTTGAGCTCACCGCCGTCCAGCACCGCCTTCTCGACCGCCGCCAGCGTCGCCATGTCCGCTCGGCGCCACTCCTCCAGCCACCCGGGGTCGTCGCTCCCGTCGACCCGCACGGCGGGGTACGCCGCAGCGACCCGGTTGCCGGGGTCGGGGAACGGCGAAGCCCCCACGACGACCACCTCCACGTCCGGTCGCGACAGCAGCCGGGTGATCGGACGCGACAGCGTCGGCCGGCCGAGCACGACGACGCGCTCGATCCGCTCGGCCAGCTCGGGCAGGCCCAGGAGAAGGCGGTAGGTCGCGATGGGGTGCGTGCCCGTCCGCGCTCCTGAGGACGGCTCGGCGAAGAGCGGCCAGCCGGCCTCCTCCGCGAGGAGGCGCGCCGGTGGTCCGGCGTCGTCTCCCGCCACCACGACCGTGCGCGGGCCGAGCGGCAGCACGCCCGGCAGCGGCGGCGACTCCATCATCGGCGCACGCCACGGAGCTCCGCCCGGTCGCCCGGCGAGGGCCTGCGGCAGACTCGTGGCGACGTCGTCGGGGTCCGGGAGCAGCGGCTCGCGGAACGCGACGTTCACGTGCACCGGGCCGCCGGCGGGCCGTGCCATCGGCCCCTCCCCCGTACGCCCGACCGCCGCAGCGACGACCCGGGACACCGCCGCCCGCCACGGCGCGGCGCTGTCCGGCACGACGTCCGGCGCGGCGACCTCGACGTACGCCCGCACCGCGTCACCGAAGAGCTTCACCTGGTCGGTGGTCTGGTTCGCCTCCGTACCCCGCAGCTCCGCGGGGCGGTCGGCCGTCATCGCGATCAGCGGCACGCGGGCGTGCGCCGCCTCCAGGACGGCAGGGTGCAGGTTGGCGGCCGCGGTGCCGGACGTCGTCACCACGACGACGGGGCGGTGCGACCCCTTGGCGAGGCCGAGCGCGAGGAAGCCCGCGCTCCGCTCGTCGATCCGTACGTGCAGCCGCAGCTCGCCGCGAGCGTCGGCGGCGTGCAGAGCGAGGGCCAGGGCCGCCGATCGGGAGCCCGGCGAGAGGACGACGTCACGGACCCCGGACCGGGCGAGCTCGTCGACGAGGACGCGCCCCAGCGCGGTGGACGGATTCATCGGACGCCCTCCGGGAGGATACGGATCTGCTCCAGGCGTTGGGCCCACCGGACCGCGAGGTCGGGATCGGGCTCCACCGCCAGGAACTCCGCCGACGGCTCCGGGCGGACCACGGGAAGGACACCGCCGCGCGGGACGAGCGGGTCGGCGACCACGTCGTGCTCGAGCAGGGTCACCGTGCCCAGACCGCAGGCGTACGGCAGCTCGGGGAGCGCCGCGGCGAGCGCCACCCCGGCCGCGATGCCGATCGAGGTCTCGAGCGCGCTGGAGACGACGACGGGCAGGCCGATCCGCTCGGCGATCTCCAGGCAGGCCTCGACACCGCCGAGAGGCTGCACCTTGAGGACAGCGATGTCGGCCGCCTCGAGCTGGGCCACGCGATAGGGGTCGTCGGCACGACGGATCGACTCGTCGGCGGCGATCGGCACGTGCGTGCGCCGGCGGAGGGCCGCCAGCTCCTCGACCGTGCGGCAGGGCTGCTCGGCGTACTCCAACCCGCCGGCGGCCCGGTCGAGCACCGCCAGGGCCTCGACCGCGTCGTCGAGGGACCACGCACCGTTGGCGTCGACGCGCACCGCGCCGCCGGGGCCGAGCGCGTCGCGGACCGCGGCCACCCGCGCCTCGTCGTCGGCCAGCGTCTGACCGGGCTCGGCCACCTTGACCTTCGCCGTACGGCAGCCGTGTCCCGCGCGGACCAACACCTGCGCCGCCTCGGGACTCAGTGCGGGGACCGTGCAGTTGACGGGGACGACGTCGCGCACCGCCGCGGGCCAGGGCCGGGTCGCACTCGCCAGGGCGGCGGTGTACCAGGCGTGGGAGACCACGGCGTCGTAGTCCCAGAAAGGGCTGAGCTCTGCCCAGCCCGCCGGCCCGCGGACGAGCATGCCCTCCCGCACGGTGATCCCACGGAAGCGGGTGCGCATCGGCGTCGAGTACGGGATCCAGGCCAGGTCGGGGTCACTCACGTCGCCACGGTATCGGGTGACCCACCGGGGACCGGTCAGTCCTCGTCGGCGACCGGCCGTACTACTGGTAGCCAACCTCTACGACGACGGGATCGCCTGCGAGACACCCTTGCTGCGACGCGACTTGCATGCTCGGTCTGGTCGACCGCGCCGCGGGCCTCGTCGGTCACGGTCAGGAGGTCCTCTTGGGCCGGCTTGTTTCGATTCTGGGTCCGGGGACGGCCGTACCCCGCGTGATTCATTCATTTACTCTCGTGCTCAGCAGAGGGGAGCGTGATTCACGACCATGACGACATGGGAGAGCTTCGCCGCCGAGGCGCCGGAGCTTGTCGAGGCGGTCCGGCGGTGCTTCGACATCCGCAAACACTGCACCCTGGCCACACTCCGCAAGGACGGCTCGCCACGGATCAGCGGCACCGAGGTCGAGTTCAGCGACGGCAACGTCTGGCTGGGCAGCATGCCGAACGCGGTCAAGGCTCTCGACCTCCGGCGAGACGGGCGGTTCGCCCTCCACTCGCCCTCGGTGGACCCGCCCGAGGAGGATCACTCACGGTGGACAGGAGAGGCCAAGCTCGCCGGAACCGCCGTGGAGGTGAACGACCTGGAGTCGGGCGGTTCGGGGCACCGATTCCGCCTCGATATCAGCGAGGTCGTCTTCACCCATCTCGCCAACGGCGGGTTGGAGATTCAGTCCTGGCACCCAGGCCGTGGCCTTTCGATTCGGCGGCGGTAAGCCACAAGGTTTTAGCCCAGGTGAGCGTTGACGCCGCTTGGTAGATGTGTCCCGACGCCGTCCGCGCAATAGGGTCACAGCCTGTTAGACGTCGGTCCGCTCGGCCATGATCATCTCCAACGAGGACTCACCGAAGCGCCGGACGGCTGCACGCGGTTGCTGGCCTCGCGTCACCAGGCTGTCTGAGGGCACGCGCGGAGGAGGGAGAGGAACGGTGCATCGGCGGGAAGCTCGGGGTATGGCGACCAGGGAACGCGCCCCTTCGCCTATGCGCCGCGCGGAGCACCGGGCTGGGATGAGCAGTCAGTCAGGCGGCGAGGTCCCGCCGCCGCATGAGGATCAGGGCTCCGGTGAGCGCGACAGTGGCCAGGGCGAGCAGCATGAGTTGGGCCGTGGGGCGGGTGCTGGAGGCGACACCCGCCGAGGTGTGGCCGAACATGCTGAGGTCGATGACGCGTGGAGGAACCTGGAGCTGCTTGCCGAGCAGGGTGAGTCCGCCGCCGGCGAGGAGTGGAAGCCAGGCGGACCAGGCGGCTCGCGGTGCTGCGGCGACGACGAGAGCGGTGAGACCGATGACGAGCGCTACGGCGGGCCACTGCTCGATCGACTGGCTGAAGGCGTCGCGGGCCACATGTGGACCGCCGATGAGCCCGTGACCGACCATCGCGGAGACCGTTCCACTCAGCGCGAGAGTGACCAGGGAGGCGACGGAGGCCACGACGACGTAGGCCCGCAGCAGGGCTGAGTGGGCCGCTCCGGTAGCCCGCACGTGCTCGGCCAGCCCGGCGCGCTCGTCGGCGGCCGCCTGCACGACCACGGTGACGCAGACCGCGGCCACCACCAGGGCAGTGACCGTGCCGTCGAACGCGAAATAGGCGGCGGCGGGATCGCGCCCGGAGAGCTGGGCGCCCAGGAACCCGCCGTCGATGCGACCGCTGCGCATGTTGGCGATCGCTCCGCTGCCGAGGCCGGTGAACATCGCGGCGCCAGCCGTGATCAGCAGCCCGGACCAGATGAGCCGACGGCGGTCAAGGCGCCGCACCAGTCCTGTGACGTCGGTGATCGGTAGCCGGGCGCCCGTGCGCTGCGGGAGCCGGACGAGGCTGGCACCGACCTCGGTCGAGGTGGCCAAGCGCAGGAGCAGCCAGCCGAGCACGGCAGCCTCCGCGGCTGCCGGCAGGAGCGCCAACACCCGGTCGCCGTCGAAGGGTTGCGCCAGCGCACGCAGGGACATCGGCGCCACCCACTGCAGCGCGGGCGCGTGCTCGACGTCGGCGACCGCACGCACCCCCACCGCCACCGCCACCGCCAGCCCACCCGCGGCCCGGGCGCTCCACGTGGTCGGCAGCAGTAGTGCCAGCACCCCTGTGAGGAGCCCGACCAGGAGGAAGGTGAGCGCGACCACCAGGCCGAGAACTGCTGCACCGACCACGTCCACCCCGTCGACACGGCCGGCGTATGCCGCGGTCGCCGCGAAACATGCCACCCCGAGCCCGACGCCGACCCCGACGAGCACGACCATCGCGGCGCGGGCAACGTCGCGGCGCTGGTGGCCGGTGGACAGCAGCAGTTCGAGGGAGCCGTCCTCGTCGAGGGCTCGGGTGAGCCGGACGGCAAGCAGGATCGCCATGACCGCGGCGATCATCGTCAGGAACGTGCCCAGCTCCCAGGCGAACACCTGGGCTGGGGTTCCGGCCTGGCCGAGCCGGCCATAGAGAAACAGCGTGGCTGGGTCGTGGCGCACCTGGGCCAGGGCCTCCCGGGCGGCGTCCGCATCGGCGTAGGTGGAGGCGTAGCCGGGCAGGGCGGCCGCGGCGAGGCCGCCAGTGACCAACAGCCAGGCCACCGTCCAGGTGCGGTGACGGCGCCACAGCAGGCACGCCACCCGGAGTGTCCCGCGTGTCGTACGCGATGGCGCTCGTACCCCCGGGTCCTGGGCGAGCGTGCCCGTCACCGGGCGGCCGTCGCGTAGTGGCGCAGGAACAACTCTTCCAGCGTGGCCGGCTCGCACGTGATCGAGGTCGCCCCAAGCGTCACGAGAGCAAGCAGCACCTCGTTGACCTCGCTCACCTCGACCCGCATCGAGACCCGATCACCGGTCCAGGAAACCTCGACGTCGGTGGTCGCGCCGGTTCCATCCAGGCGGCTCGCCAGCTCGCCTGGGAGCCGGTGCCGCAGGCCAAGGGGGACGACGGCACCGATGGTCGAGGAGGCGAGGTGGCGCAACTCCTCGACCCGCCCGGTCTCCACGAGCCGCCCGTCCTTGATGATCGTGACCCGCTCGCACAGGTGCTCCACCTCGCTGAGGATGTGGCTGGACAGCAGTACGGTCCGGCCCGCGTCGGCGGCCTCCCGCACACACGCGGCGAACACCTCCTCCATCAGCGGGTCCAGCCCAGAGGTCGGCTCATCGAGCACAAGCAAGTCCGTCCGGGCGGCGAAGGCCGCAACCAACATCACCTTCTGGCGATTGCCCTTGGAGTAGGTCCGCACCCGGCGCGTGGGATCGAGCGAGAACGCCTCCACCAGCCGACGTTCGGCGGCTCCGTCGTAGGCGCCGCGGAGCCCGGCGAGCGCGTCGAGCACCTCCTGACCGGTCAGGTTGGGCCACAACGACACCTCACCGGGCACATACGACGTCCGCCGGCACACCGCGCCAGGGTCCACCCCCGGGTCCAGCCCCAGCACGCGGACCCGCCCCGAGGTCCCCCGGTACAGGCCGAGCAGGATCCGGATCGCGGTGCTCTTCCCGGCGCCGTTCGGGCCCAGGAACCCATGGACCTCGCCAGCGGTCACCGAAAGGTCCAGCCCATCCAGGGCACGGAAGTCGCCGAACGTCTTGACCAGCCCCTCGACGACGACGGCCTCTTGACTGCTCACGACCTCACTCCGCACTGGTCCACCCGCTCTCGATCTCACGGGTCAGGTGGCGCTGCATGGCCGCCCCGATCCGCCGACCGCGCTCGTCGCTCGTCACCTCGAACAGCGCATAGAGGCGAGCCACGACGTCGAGATCGATCGACGCCACGATCTCGGGAGTCCGGCCGCCCACCCGCCGCTTCATCCGCGCGACGTTGGCCGCGGCGAACGCGTCGACCTCCTCATCGCTGAGCTCCGCTGCAGTCAGCGACTCCGCGAAGGCCGCCATCGCCTCCTGCATCAGCTCCGGCGTACCCGCGAACAGTGCCTCCGCCTCCGACGGCACCTCGCCGCGGAAGTAGGCCAACTCCAAGAAGTCCCGCTCTGCGTTGATCGCACGTCGGGTGCCCGCGTCGGGCGCGCGTGCCTCGAGGTCGTCGTAGAAGTCCGCGACCACGTTCGGCAGCGGTGTCAGCGCGCCACCCGCCAACACCGATTCGAGCAGCCGCGCCAGCCGCTCACGCCGATCGGCCAGTTCCACCAGCCGCGCATCCAACGTCGCCAATGCCTCACGCAGGTCACCCACCCCGGCCCCGGGATGGCTGGGCTCGGGAGCCAGAAGATCGGCGATCCGAGCCAGGCTCAGACCCGACTCGACCAGCCACCGAACCCGAATCAACCGCGCTACATGCTCCAAGCCATAGTCACGCACCCCACCCACCGTGGGCGGCACCGGGACCAGCCCACAGGCGTGGTAGTGGCGCACCGTCCGCACGCTCACTCCGGCCAGGTCTGCCGCGTCTCTCACCCGCATGCCACCAGCATGCCGCTGTGACGCTACGTCACAGCAAGTCCCGGCGAGCCCTCGCACAAGACTGCCGGGCCCGTGCGGCCCTACGGATCGGAACGAGAGATTGCGGGCGTCTGTCAGTGTGCTGCCGCACGGGTCGGCGCGGCGCTGGAGGAGAAGGTCGATCGCGACGCAGATGAGTGTGTTGTCGGTGATCCGCTCGTCGTTCACCCCGCGCGCGGTTGAGTTGGCGGACGCGCCATGAAGCCAGATCGCGGAGACGAGAGAACCGCACCGAGGACCGGTCAGTCCTCGTCGGCGACCCGGGGCATCTGACGCGTCTCGATCAGCTCCTCCGCGACCTCCCGGAGCGGGACGTCACGGCTCATCGCGGACCGTCGCAGGACGTTGAACGCCTGATAGCCCTCGAGCCCGAAACGCTCCATGAGGATGCCCTGGGCCTGCCCGATCGCGACCCGGCCCGCCAGAGCGGACCGGAAGTTCTGCTCCTTGCGCGTGGTGGCGAGCACGACGGCGATCTGGGTGGCCGCGACGTAGCCGAGCTCTCGTGCCTCCACGTCGAAGGGATCCAGCGTCTTGCCGTACAGCGTCAGCGAACCGATCGTCTCGGCGCTGGTGAACAACCGATAGCTCACCATGCTGCGGATCCCGAGCTCCTCGACCGCACGTGGCCCCCAGAGCGGCCAGCGCGGATCCGTGGCGAGGTCGGGCGAATAGATCGTGGGGACGTCCACGACCGCATCGAGCGAAGGGCCCTGCCCGAGCTCGGCCTGGAGCTCGTCACCGCGACGCGCAAGGGAGTCGCTGGCGGCGAGGGTGTCGAAGGTGTGGAGGTAGGCGATCGTGATGCCGGCTGCCACGCATCCGTCGATGTAGGAGGCGACGAACTGCACGGACTGAGCGGCTGCTGCGTCGACCGTCTCTGCCGCCGAGATGTCGCGGGCCGCTGTCGCCATATCATGAAGCGCGCCTGCGGGCCGATTGATGATCACATCTGAGTGTGTGCGCTGGGGGTCCCCTCCCGACAGCCGCGGAACGAAGGCGGCCCGGCCACTATGCGCGCTGGGGGTGAGCCGGGTCTCATCGAGCACGGGTGTCTCCCGGGTTCTCGCCGTACAGCTCGCGGTACTCCGCGGCGAACCGGCCGTGGTTGTGGAAGCCCCAGCGCGACGCCACCGCCGTCACCGTGTCACCGTCGCGCCCCGCGAGGAGGTCGCGGCGCGCGTGGTCGAGCCGCACCCGGCGCGCGTAGGCCATCGGCGTCGTCCCGAGGTGGCGCCGGAAGGCGATCTGGAGCGACCTCGGCGTGACGCGAGCGGCGTCGGCGATGTCGGCCACGCTCAGCTCGGTGTCGGCGTGCTCCTCCATGAAGGCGATGGCACGGTTCACCGCGTGCTCTGACGCGTCACGGCGGTCCTGGGCCTCGTCGCGCATCGTCTCCTCGGCGATCGAGTCGCTCCCGAACATGATCAGCGCCGTACGGGAGAGCAGACGGCCGACGGCATCGAGCGATCGCGCCGAGACGATCTCCTGGCCGTCGGCCAGGAGATCCTCGACGTAGTCGACGAGGTTGCGCCAGTGGAGCACCGCGGCGCGGTCAGCGGGTCGGTAGCGGGTGAAGCGCATCGGCGCCGTCGGTCGGTCTCCACGAAGGTCACGCGTGGCGCTGGTGATCAGGTCCCAGCGCAGGCTGATGCCGCGCACGGAGAGATCGCTCGAGCGACCGGTGCAGGCGTCGCCGGGTCCTGCGACCATGACCAGGTCCCCAGGGCCGGCCTGGTCGGTCGTGCCGCCGCGGACATACTCCGCCCAGCCTCGCCGCCCCTCCAGGATCGTGAGGTAGCCGAGCGGGTCGCAGTCATAGCTGATGTCGGCACCGAGGTCGACGTGGTCCAGCGCGAAGTCGCGGGTGTCGGCGCGCGAGAAGCCGACGTGTCGAAGATCGCCTGTCAGCCGCAGGTTGCTGCCGTAGGCGTGGTCGAGAACCTCACGGCCGAGCTCGGCATCGATCGTGCGGAGGTGGGACCGTCGTACGGGGTCGCCAAGGTCGGGCACATCAAACCTCCCAGCTTCGCCGCGACAGACCTCGCCACGGCAGATCACGCGCTGGGCACGCTTTTGAACCTCAGCTACGCCGCCAGTCTAGGGGGCGAAACCACCGATCTGTGAAGGCCCTCGGCAGATCAGCGCTTCTCGGCCAGTCGGCGGACGGCCAACCGGTCGACCTTCCCGTGCTCGAGGACGGGAATCTCCGGGACCACGACGATGCGACGCGGGGCCCAGGAACGAGGCAGCCCGGCGGCCTCCACCCCGTCGCGGAGCGCATCGAGGGCGGGTGCGACGGAGCCGGCCGCTGGCGCCACGACCGCCACCACGACCTGTCCCCACTCGTCGTCCGCGACGCCGACGGCCTCGGCTTCCGCGACCCCCTCGAGGCCACGCACGGCCTCGGCGACACGAGGGAGGGCGACGTTGACCCCACCCGAGATCACCACGTCGTCCACCCGGCCGAGGACGGTCAGCCGCCCGTCGTCGTCGAGCCGGCCCAGGTCATGAGTCCGGAGCCAGTCGCCCTGCAGCGCCTCGGCCGTGGCCCGGGGGTCGCCGTCGTACCCGTCGAAGAGGACGCCGCCGCCGATCCAGATCCGTCGATCGACGTCGATGCGCACGGCGACCCCGTCGAGCGGCACGCCGTCGTAGACGCACCCACCGGCGGTCTCGCTCATCCCGTACGTCCGGACGACCCGCACCCCGGCCTCCGCGGCCCGCGCCCGCAGGCTCGGATCGAGCGCGGCCCCGCCGACCAGGACCGCGTCCAGCCTGGCGAGGAGATCGAGCCGCCCTGCCTCCGCGAGCCGGTGGAGCTGGGTGGGGACGAGCGAGGCGTAGCGGCGCTCGCCGGTCATCGCCCCGATCGCCGCCTCCAGGCCGGAGTGCTCGGACGCCACCACCGGCGGCGTGCCCCCGAGCACCGACCGGGCGAGGACCTGGACGCCGGCGACGTACTGCGGAGGCAGGTCGAGCAGCCACTGCCCGGGCCCGCCCAGACGAGCGTGGGTGGCGCGCACCGACGCTGTCACCGCGCGACGGGAGAGCAGCACGTCCTTGGGTCGGCCGGTGGAGCCCGAGGTGCGGATGGTGAGCGGTGCGGGCTCGGCCCGCGCGGTCAGCCAGGCCTCCAGCGCCGCCTGGACCTCCCGCGCGGAGCCGGTCACCGGACGAAGGGATCGTTCCGTCACGCACCCACGCTAACCAACCCCTCGACGCGACGACGCGGCCCGGGTGGGAGGATGGGCGGTCGTGGCAACAGCATCGCAGTGGATCGAAGGCGCCCGGCCCCGCACACTCCCGGCGGCGGTGGCCCCTGTCGTCGCCGGCACCGGAGCCGCACTGTACGCCGGCGAGGCCGTCTGGTGGAAGGCCGCCGTCTGCCTGCTGCTGTCGCTCGCCCTCCAGGTCGGCGTCAACTACGCCAACGACTACTCCGACGGCGTCAAGGGCACCGACGACGACCGGGTAGGCCCGTTGCGCCTGGTCGGCTCTGGTGCGGCCGACGCTGCGGCGGTCAAGCGTGCCGCACTCGTCTGCTTCGCTGTCGGCGGCCTCCTCGGACTCCTGCTGGCGGCGACCTCAGGGTGGTGGCTGGTCCTCGTCGGCGTCGCCGCGATCGCGGCGGCGTGGTTCTACACCGGGGGCTCTCGGCCGTACGGCTACCACGCACTCGGCGAGGTGAGCGTCTTCGTCTTCTTCGGACTCGTCGCCGTGATGGGCACCACCTACGTCCAGGTGGGGGCGTTCACCTGGCCCAGCCTCGCCGCGGGGATCGGTGTGGGCGCGCTCGCGTGCGCCATCCTGGTCGCCAACAACCTGCGCGACATCCCCACGGACACCGCCACCGGCAAGCGGACCCTCGCCGTCGTGCTGGGCGACCGGGGGACGCGGATCTTCTACGTCGTCCTGCTCGTCATCGCCCTCGTCACCGTGTGGTGGCTGGCCTCGTACACGCCCTCGGCGCTCCTGGGTCTCCTCGCTTTCCCCTGGGCGCTGCGGGCCGCGACCCCGGTGGCGCGCGGCGAGCGGGGCCTGGCCCTCGTGCCCACGCTGCGCGACACCGGGATCGCCGAGCTGGTCCTCGCCGTCGGCGTGGCGGTCGGGTTGGCGATCGGAGGCTGATCCCTCCGGTCACTCCTCGTCGTCGTCGAGGAGCCCTTCCTTCTCGGCACGCGCGACGAGCTCACGGACGTTGTCGATCCGGCCGCAGTCGGCGTCGACCTGGGCGTTGCGCTCACGGGCGAACGCCTCACCGAGGTCGTGCCTCACCTTCTCGGCGACCGCCTCGCGCGCCGGGTTGAGGATCGTCAGCTCCTCCTCGGTCAGGTGGTGGTTGACCACCCGCGCGAGCTCCTCGACCGCGTCGTCGAAGGCCTGCGTGTCCGTGGCCACGAGCTCGAGCACGGCCAGCAGCGCCTGGTTGCCCTCGGCGTGCTCCTCCTCGCCGTGCTCCTCCTCGTGCGCGCCGATCGCGTCGCGGCGCCGCAGCGTCGGGTAGACCTTCTTCTCCTCCGCCTCCGCGTGGGCGACGTGCAGGGCGGCGAACGCCTTCCTGACGGCGTCACGGTCGGCGCTGGCGTCGCGGAGCTGCCGCAGGAGATCCTCGAAGCGCCGGTGGTCGTCGAGGATGAGGTCGATGACGTCGCCGGAGACGGGACGTCCGAGGTCGATGGCTGTGGTTGGCATGGCGCCAACGTAGACGGCCCGGCGCCCCCGCGCCGGTCACGAGCCCGCCCCCTGCATCTCACCGTGGAGTCACCTGGCGTTCGCCGGGGCCCGCGACCGTGTCTGCATGACCCAGACCCCGCCCGAACCCCAGCTCGGCCGCCGCACCCTCCTGCGGGGCGCGGCCGTGGTCGGAGCCGGAGCCGCCGTCCTCGGCTCCGTACCCGCCTCCGCCACCACCGCTCGCGCGACCTCCGGCTCCGCTGCCGCCCTGGTCCGTGGCGACCGCCCAGCCCTCACCCACGGCGTCCAGGCCGGTGACGTCCTGACCCGTCAGGCGACGCTCTGGTCCCGGGCCGACCGACCGTCCCGTCTCGTCGCGGAGATCGCCCGAGACCGCTCGTTCCGAAGGTCCGTGACCGTCCAGGGCCCGGTCGTCACCCCCGACACCGACTTCACGGGCCGCTTCACCGTGCGCGGGCTCCCGTCCGGCGCCGATCTCTTCTACCGCGTACGCGCGGTCGACCTCCGCGATCCCCGTCGCTCCAGCGCACCGGAGACCGGGCACCTGCGGACCGCGTCGCGCCGACGCGAGGATGTCCGGTTCCTGTGGTCCGGCGACATCGCCGGGCAGGGATGGGGGGTCAACCCTGCGTACGGCGGCTTCCGCATCGTCGACGCGATGGCGCGACGGCGCCCCGACTTCTTCCTCTGCAGCGGCGACAACGTCTACGCCGACGGCCCGCTCAGCGAGACGGTCACGCTGCCCGACGGCACGCTCTGGCGCAACGTCGTGACGGAGGAGAAGACGAAGGTCGCCGAGACCCTGGCCGAGTTCAGAGGACAGTTCCGCTACAACCTGCTCGCCGACAACTGGCGCCGGTTCCTCGCCGAGACACCGCAGGTGACGCAGTGGGACGACCATGAGGTGACCAACAACTGGTATCCCGGCGAGCTCCTGACCGACGCCCGCTACACCGAGAAGCGCGTCGACGTGCTCTCCGCGCGGGGGCGGCGGGCCTTTCACGAGTACATCCCGGTAGCACCGATCTCGCCCGACCCCGACGGACGGGTGTACCGCGTCCTGCACCTCGGCCCCCTGATCGACCTGTTCGTGCTCGACATGCGTACGCACAAGGACCCCAACACCGCCGACAAGGAGACCCTCCGCGACGGAGGCGTGCTCGGCGCGAAGCAGACACGCTGGCTGATCAGTGAGCTCGAGAGGTCGCGTGCCACCTGGAAGGTGATCGCCGCCGACCTCCCGGTCGGCCTGGTCGTGCCGGACGGGACGGAGCAGGAAGGCATCGCCCAGGGCGACCCGGGAGCACCGCTGGGGCGCGAGCTCGACATCGCTCCCGTGCTCACCGCACTGAAGCGTGCCGGCATCCGCAACCACGTGTGGCTGACGGCCGACGTCCACTACACCGCCGCGCACCACTACTCGCCCGACCGGGCGGCGTACCAGGACTTCGACCCGTTCTGGGAGTTCGTCTCGGGTCCGCTGAACGCCGGGGCGTTCGGCCCGAACGCGCTCGACGCGACCTTCGGGCCACGTGCGGAGTTCGTGGCGGCACCACCACGGGCGAATACGTCACCCGCCGAGGGGTTCCAGTTCTTCGGGGAGGTCGAGGTCGACGGCGACACGGCTGCCCTGACGGTCACGCTCCGCGACGTCGACGGTGGCGCCCTGTTCTCGAAGACGCTGGTGCCCCACCGCCGCTAGCCACAGCCGAGTGAGGTTCGTCGACGCGTGTGCTCAGACCGGCACCACCATCCGCAACGCGCCGGCACGCACGCGGACGGTGATCGGCAACGTGCCGATCTCGTCGCCGTCGATGCCGACGGGGACCGGTCCGTCGGCGGCGATCGTGACAGAACGCGTCCGCACCACGTCGACGGCATCGCGGCGCACGTGCGCACCGGTGCCTGCCTCGACCATGTAGGCGGCCATGTGGCGGCGTCCGAGGCCGTCGGTGCTCGCGACCAGCAGGTCGATGAGCCCGTCGTCGACCCGTGCCGACGGCACGATGTCCAGCCCGCGGCCGTACCGGCCGGAGTTCGCCGCGATCACGCTGTGCGCGCGTACGGTGCGGGTCCCGCCGTCGGTGGTCAGCGTGAACGTCGGTGCCCGCCACGTGAGCATGGCCAGCGGTCCGCTCGCCCGGTAGGCGACGACCGCGGGGAAGCGGCGCATGCGGTTGATCAGCCGGGTCGCTCGCGAGTCGACCCCGACGTAGACGTTGCCCAGGACCACGACGCCGTCGGCGTCGAGCACGTCGATCGGGCGCACGGGCCCGTGCAGGAGCATCTCGAGGAGCGTCGCCGGGTCCTCGGTGATCCCGAACCCTCGGGCGAAGTCGTTGCCGCGACCACCGGGGACCACCGCCATGACTCCGTCACCCCGGACGACACCACCGCCCACGTCGCGCACCATCCCGTCTCCGCCGACGGCGACCACGACGCGGCCCGCGCAGGCCGCCTCGAACGCCGCCTCACCGACGTGGTGCACGCTGGTCGTGACGACGGTCGCGACGTCGACCCCGGCCGCTCGAAGGCGCTCCTCGAGCGGGTCCCAGACCCGTTGGGAATCGCCCCGTCCCGAGATCGGGTTGACCAGCGCGGTGATCTGCCGGGTGCTCATCGCGCCACCAGGACGCCGGGGTTGAGGATCCCCGCCGGATCGAGCGTCGCCTTGACGGCACGGAGGACCTCCACACCGAGCGGCCCGATCTCCTCGGCATACGGGGCACGATGGTCGGTCCCGACCCCGTGGTGGTGGCTGATCGCTGCCCCTGCGGCGCGGATGGCGGCGTTCGCCGCCGCCTTCGCCGGGGCCCACTGGGCGAGCGGGTCGTCCGCCTGGGCGCAGGCGATCGTGAAGTAGAGGGACGCCCCGGTCTCGTACACGTGCGAGACGTGGCAGAGGACGATCGCCGGGGTGCCCTGCTCGCCGAGCGCCCCCTGCACCGCCTCGGTGACCGCAGCTTTGAGACGTGGGACGTTCGACCAGAAGGTGACCGTCTCCAGGGTCTCCACGAAGGCGCCCGCATCCAGGAGGGGGTCGCGTTGGTAGGGCCCATGGAAGCGGCCGCGCCGCCACGCCTCGCCGGATTCCAGACCGAGCGGCTCGCCACCGCACGCCTGAAGCACCGCCGTGGCACGCCCGCGGCGGACGGCGACGTCCTCCGGATCGCCCTCGTAGCCGGTGATCGCCAGGCATCCGCCCTCGCCCGGCGCGGGGCCGCCCGACGGGTCGGCGAGGTTGATCGCGGTCTCGGCCTCGTCCGAGAGCCGGAGCACGGTGGGCAACGGCCCGTCCTGGGCCAGGCGGCGCACCGCCTCCAGGCCGGCCCCGAACGACGGGAACCGCCATCCCTCGAACACGCGCTCGCGCGGCACGGGCCGGACCCGGACGGTGAGCGACGTGATCACGCCCAGGACACCCTCCGAGCCGAGGACGAGCTGACGAAGGTCGGGTCCGGATGCGGACTTCGGCGCGGTGCCGAGCTCCAGCGTCCCTCGCGGGGTGGCGAGGACCAGCCCGACGACCATCTCGTCGAAGCGCCCGTAGCCGGCCGAGGACTGGCCCGCCGACCGTGCGGCCGCGTATCCGCCGAGCGAGGCGCCCTCGTACGACTGCGGGAAGTGCCCCAGCGTGAAGCCCTCCGCCTGGAGCAGCTCCTCGGCGCGGAGTCCGCGCATCCCCGCCTGGAGCGTCGCCGTCCGCGACACGGGGTCGAGCGCCACCGGGGCGTCCAGGCGGGCCAGGTCCAGGGCCACCACCCCGGCGAAGCCTTCCCGCTCCGGAGCCAGACCGCCCACCACGGACGTCCCGCCCGAGTAGGGGACGACGGCGACGCCTGCCTCGGAACAGACCTGGAGGACGCGGACCACCTCGTCGTGAGACCCCGGCCGCACCACCAGGTCGGGCGCATCGGCGACGTCGCCCGCCCGCATGCGCAGGATGTCGGGCGTCGACCAGCCGCGGGTGTGACGCAGCCGGTCCATCTCCTCGTCGCTGACGTACGCGGCCCCGACTGCTGCCTCCAGCGCCGTACGGGCGGAGGCCGGCACCGCCGGGCCTGGCAGCACCACGTCCTCCGGGGCCACCGCGACGCTGCGGGGGCGCACCCCGAGCGCGTCGAGCGCCTCCTTGGTGGCCGGGGAGAGCCCCGTCGCGTGGGCCGGATTGCCCCACCGGTCCGGCGCGAACTCCACGACAGGCAGTGCCAGCTCCGACATGGTTCTCCGATCTCGACACCCTCGATGTCATGCTAAGTTGAACACATCATGGCGAAGCGTTTCAATGCCGGATCGGAGCTCGAGCGGCTGCGTGCCCGCCCCGCTGACTCCGGCAAGGCCATCCCCGAGGATCGCATCCTCGACGCGGCCGCGGACGCGTTGCTCGACAACGGCCTCGAGCGCGTCACGATGGCCGACATCGCCACGCGCGCCGGTGTCGCCCGCGCGACGCTCTACCGCCGCTGGGAGAACGTGCACTCAGTGATCGCCGCGCTGCTCACGCGCGAGTGGACGGCCGTCGCGACCGAGGCCGCCGACCGCGTCTTCCCGACCGGACGCGAACGCGTCGTCGCCGCGGCCGTCGCCACCATCGCGACCATCCGGGCCCATCCCCTCCACCGCGCGATCGTCGACTCCGATCCCGAGTTTCTCGTGCCCTACGTGTTCCAGCGCATGGGGAGGACCAGCACGCACATGCTGCAGGTGCTCGAGGACCTGCTCCGAGAGGGGCACCACGACGGATCGATCCGTCCCCTCGACGTCGCCCTGCAGGCGCGTACGGTCCTCCTGCTGGCGTGGTCGTTCGCGATGACCGCACCGGCGGTGACAGCGTCCGCCACCGGCAGCGGAGTCACCCTCGAGGCACTGGACGACCAGCTGGCCGAGGCGCTCGACCGCTATCTCTCCCCCGACCGCCGCGAGGACTGACGATGCACACCGCTCCTGCCTCGCTCGACGCCGCCCGTCGGGCCCGAGAGCTCGACGACCTGGCCTCGGGGGACGCTGTCGACCTGCTCGTCGTGGGTGGAGGCGTGACCGGGGCCGGGGTCGCTCTGGACGCGGCGTCGCGAGGGCTGTCGGTCGCCCTGGTCGAGAAGCACGACCTGGCCTTCGGGACCAGCCGGTGGAGCTCCAAGCTGGTCCACGGTGGGCTCCGTTATCTGGGCAGCGGTGACGTCGGTCTCGCCTACGGGAGCGCCGTCGAGCGCGGTGTGCTCATCGAGCGCACGGCACCCCACCTGGTCCAGGCGCTTCCCAACGTCTTTCCCCTGCTGGACGGTGTGAGTCGCAGGACCGCGGCGACCGTACGGGCCGGCTACCTGATCGGAGACGCCCTTCGTCAGGCGGCCGGGACGTCGAGCCGGACCCTCCCCCGCTCCCGCCGTCTGTCGGCGCTCGAGGTCCGGCGCTACGCCCCCACGATGCGTGCCGACGGCCTCCGCGGGGGCCTGGTCTTCTGGGACGGGCAGGTCGTCGACGACGCGCGGCTGGTCGTCGGCATCGCCCGGACCGCGGCCTCCCTCGGAGCACGGGTCCTGACACGGACGAGCGCGGTCGAGCTCAGCGGCACCGGAGCGGTGCTGCGTGACGAGCAGACGGGCGCCACGATGCAGGTCGACGCCCGGATGGTGGTCAACGCGGCGGGCGTCTGGGCCGGGACGCTCGCCGACGGGGTCCGTCTGCGGCCGAGCCGCGGGACCCACCTCGTCCTGCGGGCGGAGACGTTGGGCGGGCTCACCTCGGGCCTGACCATCCCGGTGCCGGGCGCCACGAACCAGTTCATCCTCGTGCTGCCGGCCTGGGACGGCCGCGTGTATGTCGGCCTGACCGACGAGGAGGTCCACGGCGACGTCCCCGACGTCCCGGTCGCCACCGAGTCCGAGATCGCGTTCCTCCTCGACACGGTGTCGCCGGCGCTCGAGCGCCCACTCACCCGCGACGACGTGGTCGGCACCTTCTCGGGCCTGCGCCCGCTCCTCGACGGAGAGGGCGGACGCACCTCCGACCTGTCGCGCCGACACGTCGTGCTCACGGCCGACGACGGCCTGGTCAGCATCGTCGGCGGCAAGCTGACGACCTACCGCCGGATGGCCGAGGACGCGGTCGACGCCGCACTCGAGGCCACGCGGCGCACCGCCGGGCCCTCACGGACCACGACGCTCCCGCTGGTGGGGGCCGCCGATCGGGTGACGCTCTCGCACATCCCCGCTCCCCAGCGGCTCGTCGCCCGGTACGGGACCGAGGCCGCCGCGGTCCTCGCCGGCGCCGAGGGAGACCCGACCCTGCTCGAGCCGATCGCCCCGCACATCGCGACCACGCCGGCCGAGCTGCGGTTCGCCGTACGCCACGAGGGCGCGCTGGACGTCGACGACCTGCTCGACCGACGGACGCGTGTCGGTCTCGTGGCGGCCGACCGAGAGATCGCGCTGCCGTTCGCCGAGGCGGCCCTGGAGGCCGACCGCTAGACGCCGCCCGCGCCGGGCGTGAACCGTCCGGTCGCGTCGTAGTCGGCCAGCACCGCCTCGTAGGGCGCCAGATCGAGTCCCTGCTGCGCTACCCAGTCGTCGTCGTAGTACGTCGACGCGTAACGGTCACCGGAGTCGCACAGCAGCGTCACGACGCTGCCCGACTCCCCCGCGGCGCGCATCCGCTCGATGACGGTCAGCGCACCCCACACGTTCGTGCCGGTCGACCCACCCACGCTTCGCCCCAGCCGCCGGGTGCACCAGCGCATCGCCGCGACCGAGGCCGCGTCGGGGACGCGCAGCATGTCGTCGATGACGCCCCCGACGAACGACGGCTCGACCCGTGGCCGGCCGATCCCCTCGATGCGCGACGGCATCCCGGTGGTGTGGTCCGACGTGTCGAGCTCCCACCCGTCGAAGAACGCGGAGTTCTCGGGGTCCGCGACCATCACCTGCGTCGGGTGCCGGCGGTAGCGGACGTAGCGGCCGATCGTCGCCGACGTCCCACCGGTCCCGGCGCCCACCACCACCCACGACGGCACGGGGTGCGGCTCCTGGCTCATCTGCGCGAAGATCGACTCGGCGATGTTGTTGTTGCCACGCCAGTCGGTGGCGCGCTCGGCGTAGGTGAACTGGTCCATGTAGTGGCCGCCGCACCGGTGGGCGAGGCTCGCCGCCTCGGCGTACACGTCGGCAGGGTCGTCCACGAAGTGGCAGCGCCCGCCGTACCACTCGATCAGAGCGATCTTGCTCTCGCTGGTGCTGCGCGGCATGACGGCGACGAACGGCAGTCCGACGAGGCCCGCGAAGTAGGCCTCGCTCACAGCGGTGGAGCCGCTGGACGCCTCGACGATCGTGGTGTCAGGGCCGATCCACCCGTTGCAGAGGGCATAGAGGAACAGCGACCGCGCGAGCCGGTGCTTGAGGGAGCCGGTCGGGTGGACCGACTCGTCCTTGAGGTACAGCTCGATGCCGGGGGAACCCGGCAGAGGGCAGACGTGGAGGTGGGTGTCGGCGCTTCGGTTGGCGTCGGCATCGACCCGCCGTACGGCTTCGTCGACCCAGGCCCGCCGCTGCGCGGACGAGCGAGGCACGGCCTCAGTCCACGTCTTCGGCGCCGCGCGCCGCCTCGAGCCGGTCGTTCATCTTGTCGGCGCGGGCCTTGAGCGACACGGCAACCTCCTCGCGGAGCCCTCCGAGCAGGAAGAACGAGGCCACCGCCGAGATCGCCAGCGCGATGAGGGCAACCCACAGCACGGTGACGTCGCTGACCTCGAGCCAGATCGACGACACGAGACCCACGACGACGAACGCGACGGCGAAGAATCCCAGTCGCGCGAGGGTGTACCGGACGAAGGCGCTCACATGTCGAGGATACCCGGGCCGCGCACTCAGCTGTCCTGCGGACCTGTCACCGGAGGCGGCGTCCCGGCGGGCGAGGACGGCAGCGCCTCTCCCTCGTCCGTCGGCGGCGCGGTGGTCGGCGCGGCCGTCGTCGGTGGCGGTGTGGTTCGGGTCGGGGTGGGCGGGGCGGTCGTGGTGGGCGGCGCGGTCGTCGGCGTCGGAGACGCGGTGGTCGGCGTCCGAGTCGGTGACGTCTCCGTCGGCCTCGTCCGCGTCGGCGTCGTCCGGGTGGGCGTCGTCCGCGTCGGCGCGGGCCTGCTGGTCTGCGTCGGAGAGGGGGAGCGCGTGCTGCTGGTCTCCGTCGGCGTCGTCCGCGTCGGCGTCGGGGTGGGGACAGGGTCGGACGGATCGTCACCGCTGGTCAGGACGAGCCCCACGGCCACTGCGGCGGCGATGAGCACCACCGCGACCGCGATCAAGGGGGCGCGGCGTGCCCAGGGCGAGGGCTCGTCGGCCGGACTGCCGGTGTCGTCGAGGGCTGAGCCACCACCGGTCGGCGGCTCGTCGCTGGCGGCCAGCGGCGCGGTCGCTCCGGCGGCAGCCGCCGGGGCCACCGCCTCGGCCGTGACGGGCTCCTGCTCGGCCGTGTCGGTGACGGGATCCGGCTCCTCCGGGTCACCCTCAGCCTGTGCCGCGGAACCGAGCGCCGCACCGGCCGCGGCACCCCCGGCAGCAGCGCCGATCACCGGGCCCGCGGCCTCCGTGGGATCGTCCGCGACCGGAAGACCGACCACCGTGTCGCTGCCTCCGGGGTCGGTGACCGTCACGCCGGCCGCGGCGAGCGCGGCCGCGACGTCTCCGCCGTCACGCACCGCCCGCAGTGCCGCCGCGGCACCCCGCGCGTCCGGCCGCTCGTCGGGGTCGCGCCGTGTCATCGCACCCAGCGCCAACGCCCAGTCGGGCCCGAGCGACTCCGGGATGCGCGGCGGACGGTGCAGCCGTGCCGACAACGTCTCGACCCGCGTGCCGGGGAACGGGTCCTCACCGGTGAGTGCCTCCAGGAGGACCAGGCCCAGGGCATAGACGTCGGCGCGCGGCCCGACCTCGTCCAGGACCGCCTGCTCGGGGCTCAGATAACGCGCCGTACCGACCAGAAGGTCGGGCGAGGTCAGACGAGTGCCCTCGAGATAGCGGGAGACCCCGAAGTCGGTGAGCTTGACCCGCGGCGCCGCGCCGCTCCGCTCGACGAGCATCACGTTGGACGGCTTCACGTCCCGGTGGAGCACACCGTTGTCGTGGATGGCCGCCAGCGCGTCGGCGAGCTGCGCTCCGATGTCGGCGACCGTCTCGGGATCCATCGGCCCGTCGACGAGCACCCGGCTGAGCGTCTTGCCGGGGACGTACTCCATCACCAGGTACGGCGCCTCACCGTCGGCCTGGACGTCGAAGACCGTGACCAGGCCGGGGTGGGAGACGCCGGCGCCGATCCTCGCCTCCATCTCGTGACGGCGCAGCGCGTCCTCGACCTCGACCCCCGCCTCGGCGCGCATCATCTTGACGGCGACGACACGACCGAGGAGCTCGTCACGCGCCCGGTACACGTCGGCCATGCCGCCACGGCCCACGAGCGCCAACAGGCGGTAACGCCCGTCGACCAGCTCACCGACCCGGCCGTTCGTCGGCTCCGACATCGACCGCGGCCCCACCTTTCATCGTCGTCGGTCGCGCTCCGACGACGCGACCTCCTCCATTGTGGCGGGTCGGAGGGCCGCCGGCCGAGTGCGACGCGGACAGAGCGTCAGAGCATCGCGATTCCCTTCGCCGGCGACACCCGCGTGGCCCGCCGTGCCGGGACCACCGAGGCGATCAGACCGGTCGCCGTCGTGGCGGCGAGCACGATCGCGACCTGGAGCCACGGCACCGAGAACGCGACGTCGTCGACGAGACCCTCGGTGAGCGCCCGGACGCCGAGCCATGCGTACGCACCTCCGAGGGTGGTTCCCAGCACGGCGCCGACTCCGGCCATGAGGAGGGCCTCGCCCGCGAGCGTGCGTCGAAGCCCGCCGCGGCTGAGGCCGAGCGCCCGCAGCAGCGCGTTCTCCCGCGAGCGCTCGAGGATCGACAGGCTCAAGGTCCCCGTCATGCCGACGACGGCGATGAGGACCGCGACGGCGAGCAGGCCGACGACGACCGCCAGCATCACGTCGAGCTGCAGGCCGATCCAGGTCCGCTGGACCATGCTTCCGGCGACGTCGGCACCGGCGGACCGGGCGACGGTCGCCGTGTCGGCCATGACCTGTTCCGCGGGCGCCCCACCCTCGCCGCGCGCCCAGACCGCGCGCGGTTCCGCTGCCACGCCCAGCTCGTCGAGCACCCCCGGTCCGACGAGGACGACCTCGCCGAGCGACCCGCCGCCGCGTGGACGGAGGTCGAGCTCGCCGAACGTCGTCCGCAGCCGGGCGCTCTCGCCGTACGAGAGGTCGAGGGCGGTCGAGAGCTCCTCACCGATGACGAGCTCTCCCGGACCCGGGACCACCGTGTCGCCGTGGACGATGCGCGCCGCCGCCGGCGACACCTCCAGCGCCAGCACACGGTGCCCGTCCATCTCGACCTCCCCTCCCGGCAGGGTGGCGACCGAGTCGACGCCGTCGACGCCATCGACGCGGTCCCCGACACCCTCGGCGAGAGGGCCCCCGGCCGCGACCACCCCGACGTCGAGCGCGTACGACGCGTCCAGGTCCCGGTCGATCGACCCGCGCAACGAGGCGGTGCCGATCACCACCATCGTGATGAGCGTGACGCCGGTGAGGAGGGAGGTCGCCGTCGAGGCGGTCCGGCGAGGGTTGCGGACGACGTTGTCCGCCGCGAGCCGGCCCGAGACACCGCTGCGTCCGACGACCGGCCCGACGAGCCGGAGGAGGGCGGGGACCAGCAACGGGGCGAGGACGACCACGCCGAGGAACGACGTCATGCCGCCGGCGAGGCCGACCGGGATCAGGTCACCGGTCCCCAGGACCAGGCCGGCGCCACCGACGGACACGAGCACCGCGCCCAGGGCCACGCGGATCCTCCCGGCGCCCCCGGAGAGTCCGGTGGTCTCGTGCGGGCGGAGGGCCTCCAGCGGTGTGAGGCGACCGATCCGGCGAGCAGGCAGGACCGTCGCCCCCACCGCGACCAGCACGCCGAGGGCGAACGGCAGGCCGACGCCGAGCGGGCTCAGCGACACCGCCCCGAAACTGATCCCGGACGTCCACGCGCGCAGGGCGGCGACGGTCGCGTGCCCGAGTCCCCAGCCGACCAGCACCCCGACCGTCGAGGCCGCCACTCCGAGGGCGAGCGACTCCAGGCGCAGCGAGCGGACGATCTGACGGCGGGTCGCGCCGACGCAGCGCAGCAGCGCGAGCTCACGGCGGCGCTGGGCGAGGACGGTCGTGATGGTGCTCGCGATGACCAGCGTCCCGACGAATGCCGAGATCGCGGCGAACACCAGGACCATCCGCTGGAGAATGTCCACGTCGTTGGTGGCCTCCGCGACCGCGGAGTCGACCCATGCCTCACGATCGGCGACCGGACGCTCGGACCTGTCTGCACCCACGGCAGACCGCAGCGCCTTCCCCGTCGCTGCCGCGGTCGTGTCGGCGACGCGCACGGACACGTCGTCGGCCGTGAGGACGTCACCGAGCCGCGAGCCGACCTGCTCCGAGACGTACACCGTCGATCCCAGCGTGCCGCCCGGGCTCGTCGTAAAGCCGGTGATCGCCACCTCCACCGGGCCGCGTTGCCCGAAGACGCGCACGGTGTCGCCCAGCGCGACGTCGTACCGCTTCGCGCTCGAAGCGGCCATGAGCGCCTCCCGCGGCCGCTGCGGAGCGACTCCGTCGGTGACCTCCTGCCACCTCAGGTCTCGGTCCGCGGCGACTGTGCCGACACTCATCAGCTGCCGGGCCGAGCGGGCCTCCACCTCCACGAAGCCGAGCCGGTTGACGACCGCCCCCTCGACGCCGTCGACGGCCCGGATCTGGTCGATGAGCCGGTCCAGGGTGCGGGAGTCGTCGGCCGACGTGTCCACGACCAGGTCGGCGCCGGCGTACTGCGCGACGACGTCCGACCTGAGCCCGTCACGCGCCGAGCCGCTCAGGGCGTTCACGGCGACCATGAAGGCCACCGACATGACGATGGCGGTGACGGCGGTGACGTAGCGCCGGGAGTGCGCCCGCAAGGACCCCCAGAGCACCGTGCGCATCAGGCGTCCAGTCCGGCGATCGCGGTGACGACGTCCTCGGCGGTGGGGCGCTCGAGCGTCCCGGCCAGCCGCCCGTCTCGCAGCAGCAGCACACGGTCGGCGTACGCGGCCGCGGTCGGCTCGTGCGTCACCATCACGACGGTCTGCGCGAGCTCGTCGACCGAGCGGCGGAGGAAGTCGAGAACCTCGGCGCTGGAGCGGCTGTCCAGGTTGCCGGTCGGCTCGTCGGCGAAGACGACGTCGGGCGAGGAGAGCAGCGCCCGCGCGATCGCGACGCGCTGCTGCTGGCCGCCGGAGAGCTCCGACGGACGGTGCGAGAGTCGGTCGGCGAGGCCGAGCACCTCGATGAGCGTGTCGAAGCGCCGCCAGTCCGGCTCGCGGCCAGCCAGATCCAGCGGGAGCAGGATGTTGTGGCGCGCGGTGAGGGTGGGGAGCAGGTTGAACGCCTGGAACACGAACCCGACGTGCTCGCGCCGGAACCTCGTGAGGGCGTTGTCGTCGAGGTCGCCGAGGCCCGTACCCGCGACCTCGACCTCCCCGGAGGTCGGCGAGTCGAGCCCGGCCAGGCAGTGCATGAGCGTGGACTTCCCCGAGCCCGACGGACCCATGATCGCGGTGAGCCGGGCGCGCTCGATGGTGAGGTCGACGCCGTCGAGAGCCCGGACCTCCGCCGGACCGCGGCCGTAGGTCTTGACGAGCCCGCGGGTCCGCGCGGCCGCCGTGTCGGTGGGGTTCTGGACGCCGCCCGGCACGGCCGAGGCGAGAGAGGAGACAGGGATCGATGACATGACGACCACGCTAGGAACCGCGGCCGTCGTGAGCGTCGACCCGCGGACCCCTCTCCGACGTGCGCGGTCATACCGCGGTCGTACGTGCCAGTGTCCTTCGGCTCAGGTGGTCGGGCGCACCAGCGCGGTGTCGTACGCGAGGACGACGAGCTGCACCCGGTCCCGGCTGCCGGTCTTGGCCAGCAGCCGCCCGATGTGAGTCTTGACGGTCGGCTCCGCGACGACGAGTCGCCTCGCGATCTCGGAGTTGGTGAGCCCTTGCGCGACGAGGACCAGCACCTCGCGCTCTCGATCGGTGAGCATGTCGAGGCGATGGTCGGGGGCGGCCTCACCGTCGGGCAGCTGGTCGGAGAACCGCTCCAGCATCCGCCGGGTCGCACTCGGCGCCACCACCGCGTCGCCGCGGTGCACGTCACGGATCGCGGCCAGCAGCACCTCCGGCGGGGCGTCCTTGAGCAGGAACGCCGACGCGCCCGCCCGCAGTCCGCTGTAGACGTACTCGTCGAGGTCGAACGTCGTGAGCACCACGACACGGGCGGTCGATCCCCGCTCGCTCAGGACACGCGTCGCGGCCACACCGTCCAGCCGCGGCATCCGGACGTCCATCAGCACCACGTCGACGCCGGTCACCGACAGCCGCTCCACGGCCTCGAGCCCGTCGGCAGCCTCGCCGACGACCTCCATGTCCGGCTGCGACTCCACCAGCATCCGGAAGCCCGCCCGGACCAGCTGCTGGTCGTCGACGAGGAACACCCGCAGCGGGCGCTCGGACGACCCCTCCTCGGGCAGCTCGCTCACCTGGTCTCCTTCCCGTACGGGATGCGGGCCTCGACCCGGAACCCGCCACTGGCCAATGGTCCGGCCACGACCGTGCCGTCGTGGATGGCGATGCGCTCCCGGATGCCGCGGATGCCGTGTCCTCCGCGCGGCGACGGTCCGGCAGCCACCGGCTGGGTGCCCCCGTCGTCCTCGACGCAGACCAGCACGTGGTCGGGGAGCACACCGACCTGGACACGCGTGCGGACGCCGGCGCCGGCGTGCTTGAGGGTGTTGGTGAGCGCCTCCTGCACCACGCGGTAGACGGTCAGTCCGGTGGTCGTGTCGACCGCGGACGGGTCTCCCGTGACCTCGGCACGGACGTCCAGCCCGCTGCGGCGCACCTGGTCGACCAGGGTCGGCACGTCGGTCGCCGTCGGCATGGGTGCCCGCTGCGTCGCGTCGGAGGCGTCGTCGTCGCGCAGGAGCCCGAGCAGGCGGCGCATCTCGGCGAGGGACTGGCGCGACGTGCGCGAGATCGTCTCGAGGGTCTCGCTCGCCGCCTCGGGCCGCGTCCTCGAGGCGTAGAGCGCGCCGTCGGCCTGGACGACGATCACCGACAGGCTGTGCGCGACGACGTCGTGCATCTCGCGGGCGATCCGTGCACGTTCGGCCGCGGCGGCGATCTGTGCCTGCTGCTCGGCGTCTCGCTCGAGCTGGCGGGCCCGCTCCTCCAGGCCGACGACGTACTCCCGCCGCGTGCGCATGTAGGCGCCGAAGGACCACGGCGCAGCGACGACGAGGCTCATGACGACGATGTTGCCGACGATGCTGGACTCGGGCGAGGACGCGTACCACTCGAGGGTCGAGAGGAGCACCCCGAGGAAGCCGACGCCGAGCCCGGCACGCCGAGCCCAGAGCGGGCCGTACGCGGCGACGGAGTAGAGCGCGACGAGGAGGGCGACGTCGGCGTAGAGCGGTTCGTCGGTCAGGACCAGCTGGCCCGCCAGCAGCAGCGACACGAGCGTGAACGACGCCACCGGGCGTGTACGGCGCCATGCCAGCGCCAGGAGGATGAGGATCTGGTAGCCCGCCTCGCCGGCGGTGCCCGCGGTGCCCAGGTTGAGCGCGAAGGGGACGAGCGGCAGGGCGAGTGCGCCGGCCAGGGCCGCGTCCACCGCGAAGGGGTGGTCACGCGTCCACGCCGTCACTCTCCTCACCTGGCCAGGGTAGGCGGCCGGAGCCGCTCGCCCATCAGACCGTGGTCTGATCCTGTCGACGGGTCAGACCAGCCGAGCGAGCACCGCCGGGTCGATGTTGGCCCCCGAGGCGATCGCCACCGTGGTCCCGGCGGTGTCACCGACCACGCCCTTGAGCACTGCCGCCGCGGCGACCGCACCGCTCGGCTCGACGACCACCCGGGCGCCGCGCACGACGGCGCCCACCGCCGCGAGGATCTCCTCCTCGGAGACCGTGACCACGTCATCGACGTAGGCCGTGATGTGGTCCCAGTTCAGCACGCCGACCGAGTCCGTGCGGAGCCCGTCGGCGACCGTCCGAGACGTGTCGGCGACCGACCAGACCCTGCGCTCCCCCGCCGCCCAGCCCTCCGCGAGGTCTGCCGCGAGCTCCGGCTCGACCGCGACCACCCGGACGTCCGGGCGCAGAGCCTTGACCGCCGCGGCGACGCCGCTCACCAGGCCGCCGCCGCTGACCGGGACGACCACCGTCGCCAGGTCGGGAACCTGCTCGACGATCTCCAGCCCGACCGTGCCCTGGCCGGCGATGACGCGCGCGTCGTCGTACGGCGGGATCAGCGCGGCACCGGTCTCCGCGGCGATCTCCTGCGCACGCGCGTGCCGCTGCGAGGGGGCGACCATGACGACGTCCGCACCCCACCGACGGGTCGCGGCGACCTTGACCTCGGGGGCGTTGTCGGGGATCACGATGGTCGCGTGGACCCCGGCGACACGGGCCGCGTACGCGACGGCCTGCGCGTGGTTGCCCGACGAGTGGGTCACGACGCCCGCACGACGCTGCGCGTCGTCGAGAAGGGCCACGGCGTTGGTGGCGCCGCGCAGCTTGAACGCTCCGGTCGGCTGGAGCCCTTCCGCCTTCACGGCCCACGGGACGCTGCCCTCCGGCGTCACGAACGGGACCACCGGCGTCCGCAGACAGGTGCCGGCGATCCTTTCGGCCGCGGCCCGGATGTCGTCGAGGCCGACCAGGGAGGATGCGATGCTCATGTCGCCAGCCTAGGGCGGCTCCTGGGCCTGCCGACGGTTCGGGCGCACCGGTACCCTGGCCGCATGGGCAAGGCGATTCCGGTCATCATCGTCGTGGCGTTCGCGGTGTACGCGCTGTTCGACGTCATCGCCACACCGCCGGACCGGGTCCGTTATCTCCCGAAGCCGCTCTGGGCGATCGTCGCGCTGGTGCCCGCCCTCGGAGTCGCGACGTGGCTCGTCTTCGGCAAGGTGCGCACCAAGCCTGCCGGCCCTCCGCGGCCCCAGCGCCCCATCGCGCGCGGCCCGGACGACGACCCCGACTTCCTCCGAGGCCTCTGAGCCCGGAGGCTACTTCGCGTACGAGTGGAGGCCGGGGAAGAAGAGGTTCACGCCGACGAAGTTGAACACGAACGTCGCGAACGCGATCAGGGCGAGGATCGCGGCGGCCCTGCCCTTCCAGCCCGCTGTGGCGCGGGCGTGGAGGTAGCCGGCGTAGGCCACCCAGGTGATGAACGCCCAGACCTCCTTCGGGTCCCACCCCCACGGACGACCCCACGCGTGCTCCGCCCAGATGGGCCCGGAGATCAGGGCCGCGAACGTCCAGACAGGGAACGAGAAGGCGGTCACGCGGTAGGCGAGCTGGTCCATCGCGGCGGCCTTGGGCAGCCGGCCGAGGTAGCCCTTGGCGCCACCCCTCGCGTCGGCGCGGGTGCGCAGCAGGTAGAGCACCGAGGCGCCGGCCCCGACGAGGAAGCCCGCGCCGGCGACCATCGCCGAGATGACGTGGATGACGAGCCAGTACGAGTCGAGAGCCGGCACGAGCGGACCGGCCGGCACGTACACCGTCATCGAAAGACCGAGCACGACCACCGAGAAGCCGAGGACGATCGGCGCCAGCCACTGGACCTGCATGAGGACGACCATCACGAGGTAGCCGGCGAGGACGACGGCGATCCCGGTGGTCGCGAACTCGTACATGTTGCCCCACGGGACCCGCTCGGCCGCCAGACCGCGCCCGATGACGCCGGCGAGGAGCACGAGGAAGCCGAGGACGGTCAGCGAGAGCGCGACACGGCCGAAGAGGTCGGAGCGTTCCTCGGCGGTCTCGGCCGCGGCGTCGGTCGTCGCCGTGGTCGTCGCGCCAGAGGCGTCCGACGACCCAGCACCCGACCCAGCCCCCGAGATCGCCGCGCCCGCGAGCGCGGGCTCGGCGGCGCGGGCCGAGCGTTCGGCCCGGACGGCCTTCGAGCCGAACGCCCACTGCGCGACCGACGCCAGCCACGCCAGCGCCAGCACCGCGGTCGCCGACGCGATCGCGGCGTTGGAGAAGTTGGCCCAGTCCTCGAGTGTCATCCCTCGTCCTCGCTCGTACGGCGCGATCCTGTCGCGCCCACCGCGGCGTCATCGGTCTCCGACGCCGCGTCGTAGTCCTTGCCAGTATGCCCCGTGCGCTCGACGAGCCGCTCCGTGAGGTCGTCGACGGTCTGCGCGACGTCGCTGCGAGGGACGCGGTCCAGCGCGGCGACCTCGACCACGGTCACACCGTCCTCGCGTCGACGAGCGCGGACCCACGTCCGTCGCGGTCTGATCGTCAGAGACAGGATCAGACCCATCACGCCGACCGAGACGCCCCACAGCGGAACCATCACGCCGGGCTGGGCGCTGAACTGGAAGCGGACGAACTGCCGGAGCTCCACGAACTCGACCGTCCCTGCGCCGTCCGGGAGCGAGACGCTCTGGCCCGGCCCGAGCATGATCCGCAACGGCTCCCCGTCGTCACCGGTGAACTGCGTGAGGTTGTCCTTGTCCAAGATGTAGACCGACTGGGTCTCGCCGTCGTCCAGCCCGAGGTCGCCGTAGTAGGCGAACAGTCCGAGCAACGGGTTCGCGGCGGCCGGGTGCGCCGAGACCGGGATGTCGTCGTCACCGGTCGAGACGGCGGTGGGGAGGAAGAAGCCCTGGAAGCCGAGCTGCTGGGGTCGCGCGTCGGCGACCTTCACCACGCCGTTGGACGTGTAGCTCGGGTCGGAGGGAAGGAACGGCACCGCGTCCTCGAACACGACGCGACCGTTGCCGTCCTTCACCCGGATCACCGGGGCATATCCCTGGCCCACGAGGTAGACCGACGCACCGTCGACCCGCAGCGGATGGTTGACCTTCAGCTCGTACGGACGCGGCTCGTCACTAGGGCGGTCGGTGACGGTCCCGGTCGCGACGAAGTCGCGTGGCGCCCCGCGCTGCGGTCCGTCGGTCTCGAACGTCGCGTCGAAGTCGTCGAGCGTCAGCGAGAAGGGCGGCAGGTCGTCGGTGTCGAACAGGCCCCCGGAGGTGAACTCGTCGAACTGGGTGAGCGTGTTGGAGAAGCCGCTGCCCTCGGTGACGATGGCGTTGCCGCGATAGCCGAGCAGGCTCATCGACGCCACGCCGACCAGCACGACCACGAGGCTGACATGGAAGACGAGGTTGCCGAGCTCCCGCAGGTAGCCGGTCTCCGCACGGACCTCGCCCTCGACGACGTCCCCGGAGGCGTCGGCGTCGGTGACCGTGTCCTTGCGGGCGCGACCCAGGGCCCCCTGGGCGGCGGCCAGGACCGTCTCGACGTCGGCGGTCGTCTCGTACGTCGCCGACGCCGGGAGCCGGGAGAAGTTCTTGGGGGCACGCGGCGGACGGGCCCGCAGCGCGGAGGCATACACGCCCACGCGCGGGATGATGCAGCCCACCAGCGACACCATCAGCAGGATGTAGATCGCGCTGAACCAGACCGACGTGTAGACGTGGAAGGCCCCCAGCGTGTCGAGCACAGGCGCCAGGTCGGGGTGACGCTCGAAGTAGGCCTGGACGGCGCGGGCGTCGACCGACCGCTGCGGCACGATCGAGCCCGGGACCGCCGCGAGCGCGAGCAGGAGCAGGAGGAACAGCGCCGTACGCATCGACGTCAGCTGTCGCCACGCCCACCGGGCCGTCTCCACGAACGAGAGCGCCGGGGCAGCGCCTCCACGGCCCTTCTTGGTCGGAGCCCGTCGATCGTCTGCCATCACACCACCGGCCTGAAGCTGCCGACCCACGAGGTCAGCTCGGTCATCAGCTGCCCCCACAGCCCTGTCACGAGGAGCACGCCGACGACGACCAGCAACCCTCCACCCACGAGGGAGATCACCCGCTGGTGCCTGCGCACCCAGGAGGTCGCCCGCGCGAAGCGGCTGAACGCCATCGCCGCCAGCAGGAACGGGATGCCCAGCCCGAGGCAGTACACGAAAGTGAGGAACGCGCCACGACCCGCCGTGCCCTCGCCGTAGGCGAGGGTGAGCACCGCGCCCAGCGCGGGCCCGATGCACGGCGTCCACCCGATCGCGAACAGCACCCCGAGCAGCGGGGCGACCGCGAGGCCGACCGACGGCACGGCGTGGATCCGGACGTCACGCTGGAGCCACGGGACGAAGCCCATGAAGCCCAGGCCCAAGACGATGACGACGACTCCCATCACGATCGCGATCGGCCGCTCGTACTCCCTGAGCTCGTAGCCGATCGAGCCGAAGAGCACCCCGTAGGAGACGAAGACGGCGCTGAAGCCGAGCACGAAGAGGACCGCGCCGGCGAGCAGTCTCCCGCGCTGCCTGGCCGACTTGCCATCTGCCGCCACCTCGGCCGCGGTCATCCCCGAGACGTAGGAGAGATAACCCGGGAGCAACGGCACGACGCACGGCGAGAAGAACGACACGAGCCCTGCCAGGAGCGCGACGGCCGTGGCGACCAGCAACGATCCGGACATGACGGCGTCTGAGGCCCATCCACCCATCAGACCGCTCCCGCTTCCTCGATGAGACCCCGCAGCGTCGACTCCGTGATCGAGCCGAGGATGCGGGCCGAGACGGTCCCGTCCGGCGCGATCACCCAGGTCGTCGGGACCGCCATCGACGGGAGGCTGTCGCGGAAGCCGAGCACGGCCTGACCGGTGCGGTCGAAGATCGAGGGGTAGCCGATATTGAAGTTCTCGTCGTAGGCCAGCGCGGCCGCGCGGGAGTCGCGGATATTGATGCCCAGGAACTGCACGTCGTCACCGGTCTCGGCGTCGAGCGCGGCGAACGCGGGCGCCTCGACCCGGCAGTCGGCGCACCACGAGCCCCAGACGTTCACGACGACTGTCTTGCCGGCGAAGTCGGACAGCGCGATCGGGTCGCCCTCGAGGGTCTCCCCGGACAGCTCCGGGGCCGGCTCGCGCTCGGCCGGCTTCGGCACGGTGATGCTGCCGTCGCCGGCCACGAAGCCACCCGTCGTCTCGTCTGCCTGCGTCGACGACGAGCAGCCGGCGAGCAGCGCCACCGCGGCGACGGAGGCGAGCAGTCGCGCAGCGAGAGGACGGATGGCGTGGGAGGTCATGCGCCGCCGACGAACTTCTTGCGCAGCTTGGCGGGGATGAGGTCACCGGCCGGCTCGTTGTAGGCGACCGCCACCGGCACGTCGCCCTCGTAGGTCACCGAGGTGACGCTCGCGAGGGAGCACTGGCGTCGGCGGGGGTCGTGGAGATAGCGGCGTCGCTCGACGGTCAGCCGTGAGACCCAGATCGGCAGCTGGTGCGAGACGATCACGGCCTCGTGCCCGCGCGCCGCGTCCCGTGCGTCCGCCATCGCGGCGAGCATCCGGGCGGCGATCTGCGTGTACGGCTCGCCCCAGGACGGCTTCGAGGGGTTGCGCAACATCCACCACGTGACGGGGTGCCGGAGGGACCCGTCACCGACGCCGAACGTCTTGCCCTCGAACCGGTTGCCCGCCTCGATGACACGCGGATCGGTGGTCACCTCGAGGCCCAGCGTCGCGGCGATGGGCTGCATCGTCTCCTGCGCGCGCTCGAGGGGCGAGGCCACCAGGTGCGTGACGTCGCCACCGTCGAAGTACTCCGCGCCCCGCTCGGCCATCTGGCGGCCAAGGTCGGAGAGGTGGTAGTCGGGGAGGCGTCCGTAAAGGACACCAGCGGGGTTGTGCACCTCGCCGTGCCGCATCAGGTGGACGATGGTGCGGTCCTGGGTCGTCATGGGGTCATTCTCGCGGGTCGTTCGAGGATTGCGGTGGGGTGGTCGCCCAGCAGGGCCGAGAAGGCACGCCGGTCAGGCCCGGAGCGCCTCGGCGGCAGCCTGGGCCGCCGGCACGAGAGCCCGCTCGACGGTGTCGAGGGCATCGTCGTCGAGGGCGTGAGAGACGAACCACGCCTCGAACGCGCTCGGCGGCAGGTAGACGCCGTTGTCGAGCATCGCGTGGAAGAACGCCCGGTACGCCGGCTGGCTCTGCGCCTGCGCGTCGGCGAAGTCGACGACGGCGTCCGTACGGCCCAGGAAGGCGCTGAAGAGGTTGCCCGCGGCCTGGACGACATGAGGCACACCGGCCGCGTCGAGGGCCTTGTCCACCAACCCCTGGAGGGTGGTCGAGACGGCGTCGAGGTGGGCGTACACGTCGTCGGTGGCCAGGCGCAGCGTCGTGAGGCCGGCCGTCGTGGCCACCGGGTTCCCCGAGAGGGTGCCCGCCTGGTAGACCGGACCCTCCGGTGCGAGCTGTCGCATGATCTCCTCGCGACCACCGAACGCCGCCGCCGGGAACCCACCACCCATGACCTTGCCGAACGTCATCAGGTCGGGGGCCCACCCTTCGTGCGCACCGTCCAGACCCCAGTGCCCGCTGCGGCTGACCCGGAAGCCGGTCATGACCTCGTCGGAGACGAACAGGGCGCCGTGGGACCGGCAGGTCTCGGCGAGGAACGCGTTGAAGCCGGGAAGCGGCGGGACGGCGCCCATGTTGCCGGGCGCAGCCTCGGTGATGACGCAGGCGATCTGCGCACCGTGCTCGGCGAAGGCCGCCGCGACGGCCTCGCGGTCGTTGTAGGGCAGCACGATCGTCTGTGCGGTCGACGCCGTGGGGATGCCAGGCGTGCCCGGGAGCCCGAACGTGACGACGCCCGAGCCCGCCTCGACCAGCAGCGCGTCGACGTGGCCGTGGTAGCAGCCGGCGAACTTCACGATCAGGTCGCGGCCGGTCCAGCCGCGGGCCAGCCGGATCGCCGACATGGTGGCTTCGGTGCCCGACGACACCATGCGCACCAGGTCGACCGGGGTACGAGCGACGATCTCCTCGGCCAGCGCGACCTCAGGCTCGCTCGGCGTGCCGAAGGAGGTCCCACGGCTCGCCGCATCGCGGACCGCCTCGATGACCTCCGGGCGCGCGTGGCCCAGGAGCATCGGCCCCCAGGAGGCCACCAGGTCGACGTAGGTGTTGCCGTCGACGTCGGTGAGGATCGCGCCGCGACCCTCGCGCATGAAGCGGGGGGTGCCCCCGACAGCGCGGAAGGCGCGGACCGGGGAGTTCACTCCACCCGGCGACACGGCACGGGCGCGATCGAACAGCTGATGGGAGATCTCGGATCCGGACACCCTGCCATTGTCCCTGACGGGCCAAGCGCGCCCGAGGCGACGAGCGGCGGCGGTCCGTGGGCTCCGCAGGTACGCGGCGGTGACCCGGCATCGCGTCTAGGGTGGAGGCTAAGGATGTGCTGAGACGGTGGCCACATCACGCCACCCTCACCTAGGGTGAGCGGTGGACGGACAGTGTCACACCAGGTTCGGGTTCCGGGCCACGAGGGAGTTGATCGGCGGCATGGGGGCAGCACGCAGAGGCCAGAAGGCCAACGGCAAGCGCACCAGCTGGTGGCAGACCACCGCTGCGCTCCTGCCCTGCGCGATGATCGCCGGCGCCTGGGGTGCTGCCGTCGCCCTTCCCAAGCAGCCCGGGCCTGTGGACAGCGCCGCCTACTCCGCGTACGCCGAGGGCTCCCCGCAGGTCCCGGTCACCGGCCCCGACCTCCAGGTCACGCCCCTCCAGGACCCTGTCGAGCAGCAGTCCTCCAGCAACGCCGTCACTCCTGCCGCGCTCGTCGGCGCTCCGTCGGACATACCCGGACCCGCGCTCGCCGCCTACCAGCGTGCCGCCAACGTCATGGCGGTCACCAAGCCGGAGTGCAAGCTGTCCTGGGAGCTCCTCGCCGCGATCGGCCGGGTCGAGTCCAACCACGGTCAGTTCGGCGGCGCAACGGTGACTAGCACCGGCGCCACCTCGCGCGCCATCATCGGCATCGCGCTCGACGGCACCAACAACACCGCACGCATCCTGGACACCGACAAGGGCGCCTGGGACGGCGACGCGAAGTGGGACCGCGCGGTCGGCCCGATGCAGTTCATCCCCTCCACGTGGTCCTCGGTCGGCGTGGACGCCGACGGCGACGGCAAGGCCGACCCCAACAACATGAACGACGCAGCGCTCGGCGCGGCGGTCTACCTCTGCGTGGGCGGCCACGACCTCAGCGTCGAGGCAGGCGCGCGCGCCGCCCTCATGTCCTACAACCGTTCGACGGCGTACGCCGACCAGGTGCTCGCGCTCGCGGCGAGGTACGGATCGTCCAGCCCCGTCTCGATTCTCCCTACCTTCCCCTACCCGAGCAGCCCGGTCGCGCCGCTCGGGCCGGTCGGACCCCGACCTCCGGCCGCCGGCGTTCCCGGTGGCCCTGGAGCCGGCGGTTCGCAGCCGACGCCGACGATCGTGGCGCTCGGGATCGAGAAGCCGCCGACGCCGAAGCCGCTCGACCCCGGCGGCATCACCTCGCCCAAGCCCGGCACGCCGACGGTTCCCACGAAGCCGCCGACCAAGCCTCCGACGGATCCCACCAAGCCTCCGACGGATCCCACCAAGCCTCCGACGGATCCCACCAAGCCTCCGACGGATCCCACGAAGCCGCCGACCACGCCGCCGACCAAGCCGCCGACCAAGCCGCCGACGGATCCCACCAAGCCGCCGACCGACCCGACCGACCCGACGACGCCTCCGACGACCGAGCCGCCCGCCACGACCGAGCCGCCCGCCACGACGGAGCCGGACCCGGAGCCGACGACGGCAGAGCTGGCCCAGGCGTTCTGCGCGACGCTCGACGTCAGTGCAGACACGCTCCAGACGTGCATCGCGGCCTACGTCGGGGCCGCTCCCAACGGCACCGAGGCGGCGAAGGCCGCCGCCCGCGCCGCCGCCGCCGTCTGACCGCGGAGGCCAGGCTCAGCGTGCGAGCCGCGCGGCGAACTCGCTCGCCCAGTAGGTGAGCACGATGTCGGCTCCGGCACGCCGGATCGACACGAGGGTCTCGGCGATCGCCGCCTCACGGTCGATCCAGCCCTGCGCGGCGGCCGCTTCGACCATCGCGTACTCGCCAGAGATGTTGTACGCCGCCACGGGCACGTCGACGGAGGCGCGCACCGAGGCGACGACGTCGAGGAAGCCCATCGCCGGCTTCACCATCACCAGGTCCGCACCCTCCGCGACGTCGAGGGCGACCTCGCGCAGGGCCTCGCGACCGTTGGCCGGGTCCTGCTGGTACGTACGCCGGTCGCCGACCAGCGTCGAGTCGACGGCCTCGCGGAACGGCCCGTAGAAGGCCGACGCGTACTTCGCTGCGTAGGCGAGCACGCCGGTGTCGGTGAAGCCTTCGGCGTCCAGCGCCCGCCGTACGACCCCGACCTGTCCGTCCATCATCCCGCTGGGTCCGAGCAGGTGGGCGCCCGCCCGAGCCTGGGCGAGCGCCATCTCGGCATAGATCTCCAGGGTCGCGTCGTTGTCCACGCGCCCCTCGGCGTCGAGCACACCGCAGTGCCCGTGGTCGGTGAATTCGTCGAGGCACAGGTCCGACATCACCACGAGCTCGTCCCCCACCTCGGAGCGCGCGTCGCGGATCGCCACGTTGAGGATCCCGTCCTCGTCGGTCGCGCCCGAGCCGGTGGCGTCCTTGCGGGTGGGAACCCCGAACAGCATGACTCCCCCGAGACCCAGCTCCGCGGCTTCGGCGACCGCCTTGCGTGCCGAGTCGCGCGTGTGCTGGACGACCCCCGGCATGCTCGAGATGGCTCGCGGCTCGGTGAGCCCTTCCGCCACGAACATCGGCAGCACCAGCTGTCGCGCCTCGACCGACGTCTCCGAGACCAGCCGGCGCATGGCCGGCGTGGTGCGGAGACGTCGGGGCCGGACGTCAGGGAACGAGCCGTCGCGATCGACCATCGTCAGCTCCGGCGGCGCGAGCCCTTGGTGCGCTGCGACGGCTTCGTGACCGGGTCGCCGGCCTCCACCATCGCCTGCCGGCGCTTGGCGCCGAAGTCGGCGAGAGCGTCGGCCAGGACCTCGGCCGACGGCGTGGGTGCCACGACGTCGACGCGCAGGCCGTGCTCCTCGGCGGTCTGTGCGGTGGCCGGGCCGATGCAGGCGATCACGGTAGTCGCGTGCGGCTTGCCTGCGATGCCGACGAGGTTGCGGACCGTCGAGCTCGACGTGAAGACGACCGCGTCGAACTTGCCGCTCTTGATCGCCTCGCGGGTCGGCGCCGGCGGCGGCGCCGCACGGACGGTGCGGTAGGCGGTCACGTCGTCGACCTCCCACCCGATCTCGACGAGCCCGGCGACCAGCGCCTCGGTGGCGATGTCGGCACGCGGCAGGAACACGCGGTTGATCGGGTCGAGCAGCTCGTCGTACGGGGGCCAGTCCTCGAGGAGGCCCCGTGCGGACTGCTCGCCGCTGGGGATCAGGTCGGGACGGATGCCCCAGGCAGCGATCGCCTCGGCGGTCTTCTCGCCGACGGCGGCGACCTTGAGTCCGGAGAACGCCCGCGCGTCGAGGCCGTACTCGTCGAACTTCTCGCGGACGGCCTTCACGGCGTTGACGCTGGTGAAGGCCACCCACTCGTAGCGGCCCTCGACGAGGCCGCGCACAGCCTTGTCCATCTGCTGCGGGTTGCGAGGCGGCTCGACGGAGATCGTGGGGACCTCTTCCGAGACGGCGCCATAGCTGCGGAGGCGGTTGGCGAGCGTGGCCGCCTGCTCCTTGGTACGAGGAACGAGCACGCGCCAGCCGAAGAGCGGCTTGGTCTCGAACCACGAGAGCGTCTCGCGCAGGTCGACGACGTCACCGATGACGGTGACCGCCGGCGGGGCCATCTTGGCGGCCTTGGCGTCGGCGGCGATCTTCTCCAGCGTGGAGACGATGGTCGTCTGCTCGGTCGTCGTGCCCACCCGTGTCATGGCCACCGGGGTCCCGGGAGCCCTCCCGGCCTCGATGAGACCGTTGGCGACGTCCTTGATGGTGTTGACCGCGCTCAGCAGGACCAGGGTCTGGTCGCCGGCGTACGGCGTCCAGTCGACCTTGGTCTCCCCCATCCGGATGATCGACACCTCGCGGTGCGTGCGGTTGGTCAGCGGCACGCCGGCGTAGGCGGGGACGGCCGAGGCCGAGGACACGCCGGGGACGATCTCGAAGGAGATGTTGGCCTTGTCGCACGCCTGGGCCTCCTCGGGCCCGGTCGCGAAGGTGAACGGGTCGCCGACCAGCAGGCGGACGACGTTCTTGCCGCCCTTCGCGTGCTTGACGACGAGCCGGCCACGGGCCGCGGGGGTCAGGACGCCGCCGTCCTCGCCGTGTCCTCCGTCGACGACCTGGGCACCCTCGGGCACCAGGGCCGCCTGGTCGGGAGACTCGGTGATGACGATGTCGGCGGCGTCGAGGAGCTCCTTGGCGCGGAGGGTGAGCAGGCCGGCATCACCCGGGCCGGCTCCGACGAAGCTCACGTGGCCGACGGGTCGCTTGACGGCGCTCGTGGCGGTGTCGTCGGCTGTCACCTCAGGCACGGCGGCCTGCTCCTCGGTCGCCTTGCGCTTGCGGGTGGCGGTGGTGGTGCTCACGTTTCTCATTCCTCGTCTGCCTCTGGGTTGACTGGCCCACGGGGGTCGGTGGTCATGGGGTCACGACCCGCATCAGCGAGTCGGCACCCTCGGCGAGCATCTCGGCAGCCAGACGCTCTCCGATCCCGACCGGGTCCTGCACGGATCCGGTCGATGACAGTCGGATGGACGGTGCGCCGGAGGGATCTCCGACGAAGGCCCGCAGCCACAGCCGGGCAGTGCCGTCGTCGTCGACGACCTCGGCCCACGCCCCCACGGGTGCCGAGCATCCCGCCTCGAGCGAGGCGAGCAGGCTGCGTTCTGCGGTGACGGCGGCGCGGGTCGCGCCGTCGTCGAGGCGGGCGAGCAGGCCGGCGACCTCGTGGTCGTCGGCGCGGCACTCGCACGCCAGGGCACCTTGGCCTGGTGCCGGAAGGACCTGCAGCGGGTCGAGCAGCTCGGTCGCCTCCTCGATCCTGCCGAGCCGGCGGAGGCCGGCGGCGGCCAGCACGACCGCGTCGAGCTCACCGGTGCGGACCTTGCCGATCCGCGTGTCGACGTTGCCGCGAAGGCCGACGACCTCGATGCCGAGGCCGAGCGCGTTGATCTGGGCGGCTCGCCGCGGGGACCCGGTCCCGACGCGGGCGCCGGGCGGGAGCTCACCGAGCGTCATGCCGTCGCGGGCGACGACCGCGTCGCGGGGGTCCACGCGCGGCGGGGTGGCCGCGAGGAGGATCCCGTCGGCCGACGACGTCGGCAGATCCTTGAGCGAGTGGACGGCGACGTCCACCTCGCGGGCGAGCAGCGCGTCGCGCAGGGCGGACACGAAGACGCCGGTGCCACCGATCTCGGTGAGGGGTCGCGAGCTCCGGTCGCCGTGGGTCGAGACGGTGACGAGCTCGGTCTCGACACCGGTCAGCTCACCGAGCCGCTCGGCGACCTGGGCCGACTGGGTGGTTGCGAGCGCGCTCGCGCGGGTCCCGACGCGCAACGTCATGCGCGGTCCTCCTTCGGCGAACCTGGCGAGGACCCCTCGGGTGCCTCGGCAGCAGGCGTGGAACGAGTCGGCTCGACTGCGCTGACCGCGTTGATCACGGCCGGGTCGAGGGCGAACAGGTCCGCGAGCGCGTTGGCGTAGGTGAGTGCGTCCGGCCGTCCCGCCATCGCCTTGATCCGGACGGTGGGCTGGTGGAGGAGCTTGTCGGCGACCCGGCGGACGGCCTGACGCAGCTCGTCGACGACCTCCGGATCGACGTCGTGGAGCCGCCCCTCGAGCCGGACGAGCTCCGCGTCGACGACCGCGGTCGCCATCGAGCGCAGCGCGACGACGGTCGGGGTCACCTTCGCCGCGTGACGAGCGGCGAGGAACGCCGCGACCTCACCGGCGACGATCCCGCGCACCGCGTCGATGTCGGCGGCGCCCTTCTCGTCGGCCAGCATCTCCTGCAGCTGGGCCAGGCCGAGGACCATCACGCCCGGGAGGGCGGCGACGTCCTCGTCGATGTCGCGCGGCAGCGCGAGGTCGATCAGGACGTACGGGCTGGTGCGCGCCGTGGTCGCCGCACGGACCTGCTCGGCCGTGATGACCGAACCGGTCGCCCCGGTGCACGACACGACGAGGTCGGCCTCGGCGAGGGCGGCGTCGAGCTCGCCCCACGGCACGGCCGTCCCCCCGACCGTGGCGGCGAGCCGCTCGGCGCCGGCGTGGGTGCGGTTGGCGATGGTCACGCTCGCGACACCCCGACGTGCGGCGGTGGTCGCCGACAGCGCCGCCATGGCACCCGCTCCGACGACGAGGACGCGCATGTCCTCCAGGCGGTGGCCCGCCTTGGCGACGAGCTCGAGCGAGGCCATCACCAGAGACGGACCGGCCCGGTCGATGTCGGTCTCCGCGTGACCTCGCTTGGCGATCCGCAGCGCCTGCTGGAAGAGGACGTTCAGCGCCGGCCCCACGGTGGCGTCGTCCTGTCCGCGCTGCAGCGCGGCCCGGACCTGACCCAGGATCTGGCTCTCGCCGACCACCATCGAGTCCAGCCCGGAGGCGACCGAGAAGAGGTGCGCGACGGCCGCGTCGTCGTAGTGCACGTAGATGTGGCGGAGCAGGTCGTTGCGGGTGAGTCCGGACTGCTCGACGAGCAGGTCGGAGATGTCCTCCACCGAGCCGTGGAAGCGCTCGGCCTCGACGTAGATCTCGACCCGGTTGCAGGTCGAGACGACCAGCGACTCGCTCACGTGATGGGCGTCGAGTGCCTGCTGCGCGACCTTCGCAACCGCGTCGCCGTCGAGCGCGACCCGCTCGAGGACCGAGACCGGCGCGCTCCGGTGGGAGACGCCCACGACGAGGACGCTCATGCCTGGACCTCCTGCGCGGGCGTGCGCTTGCGCTGCTCGTGGTACGCGAGGATCTGCAGCTCGATGGAGAGGTCGACCTTGCGGACGTCCACGCCGTCGGGGACGACGAGGACGGCAGGGGCGAAGTTGAGGATGCTCGTGACGCCCACGGCGACGAGGCGGTCCGCGACCTCCTGTGCGGCCTCGCCAGGGGTCGCGATCACGCCGATCGAGCATCCGTGCTCGGCGACCACGTCGGCGAGGTCGTCGATGTGGGCGATCGAGAGCTCGCCGTGCCTCTCACCGACGCGCGAGCGGTCGCCGTCGACCAGGGCGACGATGCTGAAGCCGCGGGAACGGAAGCCACCGTAGTTCGACAGCGCCTGACCCAGGTTGCCGATGCCGACGATGACGACGCTCCAGTCCTGGTTCACGCCGATCTCGCGGGCGATCTGGTAGCGGAGGTACTCCACGTCGTAGCCCACGCCGCGGGTGCCATAGGATCCGAGGTACGAGAGGTCCTTGCGGAGCTTCGCGGAGTTCACCCCCGCGGCCGTGGCGAGCTGCTCGGACGAGACGGTCCGCAGACCTGACTCACCGAGCCCGGTGAGCGCCCGGAGATACACCGGGAGCCGAGCAACCGTCGCCTCGGGGATGCCCGAGGCGGGACGGCCGTTGGCCTGCGCTCGCAGCTGGTTCACGTCGCTCCTGGACCGCGGTACGGATTCCGGGTGTCGCTGGGGGGTCGGATACCGGCGAACACCGGCAAACCCACTGTAAGAGTTTGTGAACGTGAGAACAAAATCGAGCGCGGTCTGGGTCGGGTGACTCGGGTCACCTGCGCCGGGGCCTCCGGCGTGCGCGCGTCAGCGCACGGAAGCGCTCAGGCCCCCAACGCCGCCCGCAGCCGCTCGGGGTCGACCCGCCAGAAGTCGTGCTGGCGGCCGTCGACGAAGGTGACCGGGATCTGCTCGCCGTAGGTGCGCATCAGCTCCGCGTCTCCGCTGATGTCGACCTCGCGCCAGGACGTCCCGGTCTCCGCGCACACCTGCGCCACGAGGGCGATCGCGTCCTCGCAGAGGTGACACCCGGGCTTGGCGTAGACGACCACCCGGGCCGGCTCCGTCGGATCAGCGCTCACTCTGCAACCCCAGGACTCCTCGCGCCTCGGCCGCCCTCAGGCGGCTCTTGGAGATCTCGCCGGTCGTGGTGTGCGGCAGCGAGTCGGTCACCACGATCTCACGCGGCACCTTGAAGCGCGCCAGCCGACCGCGGGCACGCTCGCGGAGCGCCTCGGCGAAACCGTCGGTGTCGTCGAGACGGTGCGACGGCACGACGTAGGCGCGGACGGCTTCGCCGGTCTCGCGGTCCTCGACTCCGACCACGGCCACCTCCGCAACCCCCGGCGCGTCGGCGAGCACCTCCTCGACCTCGCGGGGGAACACGTTGAAGCCCGAGACGATCACGAGCTCTCGCAGCCGGTCGACGAGGGTCAGGTCACCGTCGGCGTCCAGGATGCCGACGTCGCCGGTCGCGAACCATCCGTCCTCGTCCGGCCCGCCCGAGCCGTCCGGCCAGAACCCGCTCAGGAGGTTGGGACCGCGGAGCCAGATCTCACCCGGGTCGCCGAGCTCGGCGTCCGCGCCGTCCTTCTCGACCAGGCGCAGCTCGAGGCCCTGCAAGGGCGCGCCGACCGACCCAGGCTTGTCGACGGGCCGCCCGAGCGTCGTCGTGACGACCGGGGCCGCCTCCGTGAGCCCGTACCCCTGCTGCAGCGTGTGCCCCGTCGTCGCGGCGAACTCCTCGACGAGGTCGGGCCCGATCGGCGCGGCGCCGCTGAGCACCGTCCGCACCCCGGCGAGCGCCGCCGCGACGCCCGGCCGGCCGCTCCACGCGGCGACCACCGGAGGCGCCACGGGGACGACCGTGACCTGGTGACGCACGATCGCGTCGAGGCATCCCTGCGGGTCGAACCGGTCGAGGAGGACCGTCGTCGCTCCCTGCCGCAGCGCCTGTCCCAGGACCGCGTTCAGCGCGAAGACGTGGAACAGCGGCAGCACGGCGAGCACGACGTCGTCACGTCGGACCGGCGGCGGCTCCACGGCGGCGACCTGGTCGAGGTTGGCGAGGAGAGCGCGATGGCTCAGCACGACGATGCGCTGCTCGCTCGACGTGCCGGAGGTCGGCATCAGCAGGGCGGTCGCCTCCGGGTCCGCAGGCGCCGGCGGGAGCCCACGTGGACCAGGATGGATCTGGAGCAGGTCCGCGAAAGGACGGACCTGGGGATCAGGGTCGCTCTCGCCGGCGACGACGGTCAGCAGGCCTGCGCGGGCGAACACCGACGCCCAGTCGGGGTCGCACAGCACGAGCCGTACGCCGGTGATGGCGCACAGCGCCGTCACCTCGTCGCCCGGAGCACGGGGGTTGACGGGCACGACGACCAACCCGAGACGCAGCGCGGCGAGATAGGAGATCGGCAGCTCGAGGCGGTTGGTCATCACGATCGCGATCCGCTGCCCTGCGACGAGTCCTTGGGCGGAGATCCAGGCGGCGACCGCAGAGACCCGGTCGTCGAGACCCTCCCACGTGACCGACCGGCCGGGTCCGTAGCCCTCGACGAGCGCCGTCCCGTCGGGGTCCTGCTCCGCCTGCTGCCGGACGAGCTCCGCGACGTTCACCGTCATGGCGTCGAGTCTTGCACAGCACGATCACCATGCCCCCCTGCCCCGATCTGTACGCTCGTGCCGTGGATGCGAAGGGGCACAGACGACCGCAGAACCTCCGTGCTCGATCGATGCTGGCCGGGGAAGCCTCGGCGGCCGCGGCGGAGGTGGAGACCAGCTTCACCGTGCCTCCTGACTCGACGGCAGCGGCGTTCTTCGACGTCGACAACACGATCATGCAGGGCGCGTCGCTGTTCCATCTCGCCCGTGGCCTCTACAAGCGCAAGTTCTTCACCACCCGTGAGATCGCGGACGCCGCCTGGAAGCAGGCCTACTTCCGCTTCGCGGGGGTCGAGGATCCCGAGCACGTCGAGTCGGCGCGCGCGGCGGCGCTCGCCTTCATCGCCGGCCATGCGGTCAGCGAGCTGGAGCTGGTCGGCAACGAGATCTTCGACGAGACGATGGCGAGCAGGATCTGGCCGGGCACCCGCGCCCTGGCGCAGCGGCACCTGGACGACGGGCAGCGGGTGTGGCTCGTCACGGCGGCCCCCGTCGAGATCGCCCGGATCATCGCCCGTCGGCTGGGGCTCACGGGAGCGCTCGGGACGGTCGCGGAGTCCGTCGACGGCGTCTACACCGGTCGCCTGGTCGGCGACATGCTCCACGGTCCTGCCAAGGCCGACGCGGTGCTGGCGCTCGCTCGAGAGGAGGGTCTCGACCTCGATCGCTGCTCCGCGTACTCCGACTCGTTCAACGACCTGCCGATGCTCTCGCTCGTCGGCCACCCGTACGCGGTCAACCCTGACTCGCACCTGCGCTACCACGCACGCAAGCACGGATGGGACGTCGTCGACTACCGGACGGGGCGCAAGGCGGCCAAGGTCGGTCTCCTCGGCGTGGCGGCCGCCGGAGCGGTGACAGGTGCCGCCCTCGGCGCAGCGCGCGCCCGTCGACACTGAGACCCGCCGACTGAGACCGCCGCCCGGCCGAGGTCGATGACTCAGACGAACGGGTGCCCGCGGTCCACCAGCAGCGCATAGAGCGTCTGCTGGATGGTCTCGCGCACCTGGTCGGTGACGTTGAAGACGAGCATCGGGTCGTCGGCGGCCTCGGGGGGATAGGCGTCGGTGCGGACCGGCTCCCCGAACTCGATGATCCACTTGCTGGGCAACGGGATCAGCCCGAGCGGGCCGAGCCAGGGGAAGAACGGCGTGATCGGGAGGTACGGCAGCCCGAGCAGACGCGCGAGCGAGGGGACGTTGCCGATCATCGGGTAGATCTCCTCGGCGCCCACGATCGACACCGGCACGATCGGCACACCGGCGCGCATCGCCGCAGACACGAAACCGCCGCGTCCGAACCGCTGGAGCTTGTAGCGCTCGCTGTACGGCTTGCCGATCCCCTTGAACCCCTCTGGCCAGACGCCGACGATGTGCCCGTCGCCGAGCAGACGCTCGGCATCCTCGTTGCAGGCCAGCGTCGCGCCCATCTTGCGGGCGAGCTCACCGGCGAACGGCAGCTCGAAGACCAGGTCGGCGCCGAGCAGCCGGAGCGTGCGCTGCGCGTGGTCGTTGACGATCAGCGTCGTCATCGCGGCGTCGACCGGGATGGTGCCGGAGTGGTTCGCGACGACGAGGGCGCCGCCGTCGGAAGGGATGTGCTCCGCCCCGCGAACCTCGATGCGGAACCACTTCTCGGCCAGTGGACGGATCGCCGCCATGCCGATGGCGTGCAGCTGGGAGTCCAGCCCGAACTCGTCGACCTCGTAGTCACCGGCGATCCGCCGGCGCACCAGGGCGAGCAGCTCGGCAGCCTTCGCCTCCCAGTCCTCGCCGAGGACCGAGCGTGCGCCTTCGACCAGCGCAGACACCAGCTCGGCGAGCGGGATGCCCGGGGCCGCCTCTGCGGCGGGCTCCTGCTCGTTGTCCACGACGAGCGAGAACGTGGGCCGCTCGTGGGTGGTCGCCTCCGGAGTGGGCGTCTCCCGGTCCGGCTCCGGTGCGACGTGGAGGGGCTCCGGCTCGACCCGCGCGGGAGTCACCGTGATGACCTCGACCGGGCTGCCGATCGCGGGCACGTCCGCCTTCGGCGCGATCTGCACGGCCGGCTTCTCGACGGGTGCGGGCCGGGAGGAGGGCGCCTTCGCGGCAGGGGCCGCCTTCTTCACGGACGCCTTCTTGGCGGCGGGTGCCTTCTTGACCGGCGCTTTCTTCGCAGCCGGAGCCTTCGCGGTGGCTGTCTTCTTGGCGGCGGACGCCTTCTTGGCCGAGGCCTTCTTGGCCGGCGCCTTCTTGGCCGGCGCCTTCTTGGCCGAGGCCTTCTTCGCAGCGGTCTTCGTCACCTCCGGCGAGCCGATCGGAGGGTGCTCCTGCGGGGCGTCAGACACGGGTGCCTCCCATCGCGGACAGCACACCGGGCTCGATGGTCTCGGCGAACGCGTCCAGGGTCTGCGGAGTGGAGTAGAGCATCTCGTAGCCGAGCTCACGCTCCAGCTTGGAGCCGTCGCACACCCGGCCGTACTTGAACAGTCGTGCGAGCTCCGGCGTGAAGTCGGAGCTCATCATCCGCACCATGCGCTGGGTGACGCTGTTGAACCCCACCGACGGCAGGCGCAGCAGCGGACGTCCGAGCCGACGTGCCGCCTGGCTCAGCGCGAGGACCTGGGGTCCGACGACGTTGTAGGTGCCGGTGACGTCGCCGGTCGCGGCCAGCGAGAGGACGTTGAGCGCGTCGAACGGGTGCAGGAACTGCAACCGCGGGTCGTAGCCGAGCATCGCCGGCAGGACAGGGAGCTGGAGGTACTCGCTGAAGGGGCCGAGCACGTCGGCCGCCAGGACGTTGCCGAGCCGGAAGGTCGCGATCGTCACGTCGGGCCGACGGCGGCCGAAGCCGCGGACGTACGCCTCGATGTCGACGGCGTCCTTCGGGAAGCCGCTGCCGGCGACCGACCGGGAGGGGGTGTGCTCGGTGAACATCGCCGGGTTGCGCGCCGACGTCCCGTAGACGGCGGTCGAGGACTGGACGACGAGCCGCTCGACCGTCCGGGAGTTCTGGCACGCAGCGAGGAGCTGCATCGTGCCGATGACGTTGATCTCCTTGACCGCGCTGCGCGAGCCGAGCTGGCGCTGCGGGGCCCCGACGTTCATGTGCACCACGGTGTCGACGTCCTCGACGGCCAGGACCTTGCCGATCACCGGCGTGCGGATGTCGGCACGCACGTACTTGATCCCGTGAATGTCGCCGGGCGGCGGCTGGACGTCGAGCCCGACCACCTTGTCGATGCCTGGCGTGACCGCCAGACGACGCGCGAGCCTCGACCCGAGGTCGCGCGCGACGCCGGTCACCAGGACGACGCGACCCATCGTGGTGACCCGGGGGCTACTTGCCGAGACGACGACGCTGGACGCGTGTGCGCTTGAGCATCTTGCGGTGCTTCTTCTTCGACATGCGCTTGCGGCGCTTCTTGATGACAGAACCCACGGTTCACCTTCTCTGCTTCACACGGCCACACACGAGGCGTCCCGGACGTGGGACGACCCAGCCAAGGGTACGGGTTCGGCGGGCATCGGGGTCAAGCGGACCCGGGTTAGGTCGCGATCAGGGCATCGGGTCGAGCCCGTACAGAGGGAAGAGCGCGTTGCGGGTGGCGAGGATCTGCCGGTCCAGCCAGCTCGCCGGGTCGTACCCCTCGCGCCAGTCGCGGTAGGACGTGGACCGTCCGTCGGTCATCCGCTGGGGGGCCATGCCCCCGCTCTTGAGCGCGACGACGTGCTCACGCCATGCCGGGGGTGTGGGGGTGTCGAGCTCGATCGGACGTCCGGCGACGATCGCCATCAGGTGCGCCCACGAGCGCGGCACCACGTCGAGCACCGCGTAGCCGCCGCCTCCGAAGCCGACCCAGCGTCCTGCGCACACCTCCTCGGCGAGGTCCCGCAGCGCGAGGTACGACGCACGCTGACCGTCGACGCTCAGCATCAGGTTGGTCAGCGGGTCGTCCATGTGGGAGTCGCACCCCTGCTGGGTCACGAGCACGTCGGGCTTGAACTCTCCGACGAGCTGCGGGACGACCGCGTGGTAGGCGCGCAGCCACCCGGCGTCGGAGGTGCCCGGAGGGAGCGCGACGTTGACCGCGGTGCCGATGCCGTCGTCGGTGCCGATCTCGGTCGCGACCCCGGTGCCGGGAAAGAGCGTCTGCGGAGTCTCGTGGAGCGAGACCGTCAGGACGCGAGGGTCGTCGTAGAAGATCTGCTGGACGCCGTCGCCGTGGTGGGCGTCGACGTCGACGTAGGCGACCCGCTGCGCCCCGTTGTCGAGCAGCCACCGGATCGCGACAGCCACGTCGTTGTAGACGCAGAAGCCGCTCGCGCGGTCCGGCATGGCGTGGTGCAGACCGCCGCACACGTTGAGCGCGCGCAGGCTCTGACCGGTCCAGACGCGCCGTGCCGCCTCCACGGAGGCGCCGACGATCAGGGCGCCCGCGGTGTGCATGTCGGCAAAGGTCGGGTTGTCGTCGGTGCCGAGCCCGGCGGCGAGGTTCGGGACGGACGGGTCCGCGCTCACCGCGCGGACCGCCTCGATGTAGGCCGGTGTGTGGACGGTCGCGATGAGATCATCGTCGGCAGCCTTCGACCCCACCCGCCGAAGGTCGTCGCCGACCACCCCGAGCTCGGTCGCCAGCTCCATGGCCAGGTCGACCCGGATCGGCGCCATCGGATGGGACGGACCGAAGTTGTAGCCGGTCAGTCGGTCGTCGGAGACGACGCATGCGGTCCCGGGTCGGTCATCCATACCGTCAGCCTAGCCCCGAGCGTGACGTGGGTCTCTGCCCTGTCGCGTCCCCTTCACGACCGCGTCAGTCGCCGATCTCGCGGGAGCGGTCCCGGGCGGCCCGGGTGGCGGCGATGAAGGCAGCGCGCAGCCCGCGCTCCTCCAGCTCGCTCAACGCCGCCGCAGTGGTCCCGCCCGGCGAGGTGACGCGCTCGCGGAGCACCGCCGGGTGCTCGCCGGTCTCGGCGGCCAGCCGGGACGCTCCCACGAATGTCTGAACGGCGAGATCCGTGGCGGTCGCCCGCGGAAGTCCGAGATGGACCCCGGCCTCGACCAGCGCCTCGATCACGAGGAACGCGTACGCCGGACCGGACCCGGAGATCGCTCCGGCGGCGTCCTGGAGCCGCTCGGGGACGCGGACGACGATGCCCACGGCGCTCATGATCTCGTCCACGACGGCGAGCTGCGCGTCGTCGCAGTGCGTCCCCGCGGAGATCACGGCGACGCCGGCCCCGACCTGCGACGGCGTGTTGGGCATGACGCGGACGACCGGCGTGCCCTCGGGGAGCGCCGCCTCGAGCGCCGTCGTCGTGATCCCGACGGCGAGAGACGCGACGAGCGTGCCGGGGCGCAGGCGGGGACCGATCTGAGCCAGGACGCCGGCGACGTCGTACGGCTTGACGCCCACGAGGACGACGTCGGCCTCCGCCGCCGCCGAGAGCGCGTCGGTCACCTCGACCCCGTACGAGGCGCGCAGCGCGGCGGCGTGCTCCTCACGGCGTACCGCCAGCACGAGGTCGGCAGGACGCCAGCCGTGCGCGAGCATCCCCGAGACGATCGCCTCTCCCATCGCGCCGGCACCGACGACCGCAACTCTGCTGCCCATGGTCTGAGGATAGGGGTGACGGTCTCCGTCAGGCGCTGTGGTCGCGTGCCGGCGAGGTGGCGAGGGCGTCGAGGCCGAGGTAGCTCTGCACTGTCGGGCCGACCACGGCGACGAGCTCGTCGACCGTCATCGTGGCGAGCGGCTCCACCTCGAGGAGGTAGCGCGCGGCGACGAGGCCCACCATCTCCGCGAGCAGGAGTGCCGGCACCGCAGGTGGCGCATCCGGCCGGTGGCGCCGCAGCAGCTCCCTCACGGGACCGTCGAGGATGGCGTCGCGGACGATCGCTCCCTGGTCGGCGCTGCCGAGCCCGCTGCGAGCCATCGCGACCACGGCCTCCCGGTTGGCCGGATCGTCCCACGCCGTCAGCATCGCCCGGACGAAGGCGCTGCCGGCGTCGTCGGTCGAGGCCACCAGGACCGGGCCGAGGGCGACGACCGGGTCCACGGGAAGCGCGAGTGCGGCGCGGACGAGTCGCTGCTTGTCCTTGAAGTAGTGGTGGACGAGCGCCGGATCGACGCGGGCCCGCCGTGCGACCGCGCGGATGGACGTGCCGTCGTAGCCGCGCTGCGCGAGCTCGGCCCGTGCGGCGACGACGATCTCGCCCCGCGTGTCGGGTGCGCCCGGGCGTCTTCCTGCCATGGCGGCAGCGTAAGGCCGAGAGGGGGTCGCGAGGCGCTCTTGTTCACACTCGCGGCCCTCGCGTCGTCGGGTGTCCGCCGGGTCAGTGGTCGCCGGAGGGGACGATCGAGGCGAGGTGGAGACGGGTGAACGCCAGCGCTTCGGCCAGATCGGCCTCGCGCTCCGCCCGGTCGGCGGCCTTGCGCGTCGTCACCTCGACCACCACGTCACCGGCGTAACCCCGCTCGGCCAGCACACCGAGGAGCTCGCCCACCGGCTGCTCGCCCCGCCCGGGGACCAGGTGCTCGTCGCGTGCCGACCCCGTGCCGTCGCCGAGGTGGACGTGCGCCAGCCGCCGCCCGAGCTCGCTCGCCATCTCCACCGGGTCGCTGCCCGACGTCGCACAGTGGGAGACGTCCAGGGTGACGTGCTCGTAGCCGAAGACCACCGGATCCCAGCCGGGCGCGTACGCCTGGAACTCGCGCTTGCCCGTACGCCACGGGTACATGTTCTCGACGGCGAAGACGACCCCGGTGCTCTCCTCGAGCTCGGCGACACCGTCCTCGAACGCGCGTCCGTACTCGCGCTGCCAGCGGAACGGCGGATGCACCACGACCAGTCCGGCGCCGCAGGCGCGCGCCATCTCCGCGCTCTTCTCCAGCTTGACCCAGTGGTCGGTGCCCCAGACCCGCTGGGTGATGAGCAGGCACGGAGCGTGCACCGAGAGCACGTCGATCCCGTGCCGCTCCTGAAGCTCGACGATCGCGTCGATGTCGGCGCTCGTGGCGTCGGTGCCGACCATCACCTCGACGCCGTCGTAGCCGAGGCGCTTGGCGATCTCGAATCCCACCTCCGTCGACTCCGGATAGACCGACGACGTCGACAGCGCCACGCGGGCGGCGGGGACGGAGACGGGGTGAGCGGGGTCGTCGGTCACGGGACCAGGTTACGCGCCGAGGCCCACGGGCCCCGTCGGAGTGCGAAGGGGGTCACATGTGGTCATGGCGCTCGAGCAGGACACCCTCGCGCAGCGCCCACGGGCAGATCTCGAGAGCCGGCAGGTCGAAGAGGTCCATCACGGCGTCGGCGATGACGGCGCCGGCGACCATCTGGTGCGCGCGGTTGGCCGAGACACCGGGACGCTGGGCGATCGCGCTCACCGGCAAGGTCCGCAGCTCCTCGAGGTGGGCGGCCAGCAGGTCGCGCTCGAGGACGCGGCGCACGTACGTCCCTTCTTGGGACGGTGCCGCGCCGCACAGCCTGGCGAGCGAGCGGAACGTCTTGCTCGTCGCGACCGCGTGGTCGAACCCTCCTCCTCGACGGAGCGGACCGACGCTGGCGGCGATCTGCTGACGGACGAACAGGCGTGTCTCCTCGTACTGCGCGTCGGAGGGCACCCCGTCGGGGAAGCGGTCGCGGGTGAGGCGACCCGCGCCCAGCGGCAGGGATGCGCAGACGTCGGGAGTCTCGTCGCGGCCGGCCGCGATCTCGAGCGAGCCGCCACCGATGTCGAACACGCCGAGCCGGCCGGACGACCACCCGAACCATCGGCGGACGGCGAGGAACGTGAGGCGGGCCTCGTCCTCCCCCGGCAGCACCTCGAGCCGGACCCCGGTCTGCGCCTCGACCTTGGCGAGCACGGCGTCGGCGTTGACGGCGTCGCGGACTGCGGAGGTCGCGAAGGCGATCACCTCCGAGCACCCCTTGTCGGCCGCCACGGCACGTGCCTCGTCGACGAAGCGGACCAGCGCCTTGACCCCTCGCGGCTCCACCGCGCCCTCGGCGTCGAGGTGCTCGGCCAGCCGCAGCGGCTCCTTGTAGGTGAAGGCCGGCAACGGCGGAGCGCCCCGGTAGGCGTCGACCACCAGGAGGTGCCCGGTGTTCGAGCCGATGTCCAGGACTCCGATGCGCATGGTGGTGAGCGTACCGAGCGGCCTCGTCTCGCCGGTCTACAGTGAAGTCGTGCCCGAGGTGCTGCTCGACTTTCCCCGCGCGTGGGCGGAGTTCCCCGACCCTGCCGACGACACGCAGGTGTTCCGGTGCGACCTCACCTGGCTCACGTCGCGCTGGACCTGCATCTTCGGACGCGGGTGCCGCGGCATCTATGCCGACGCACCCGACGTGGGCTGCTGCACGCTCGGTGCGCACTTCGCCGACGACGCCGACTACCGGCGCGTCAAGAAGTACGTGAAGAAGCTCGGTCCCGACGACTGGCAGCACCACGCCGAGGGCACCGCGCAGGGGTGGACCGAGACCGACGAGGAGGGTGACCTCAAGACCCGGGCTTACGAGGGTGCGTGCATCTTCCACAACCGCGAGGGTTTCGCCGGTGGCGTCGGGTGCGCCCTCCACAAGTGGGCGCTCGACCACGAGGTGTCACCGGTGCGGACCAAGCCGGACGTGTGCTGGCAGCTTCCGATCCGCCGGCAGTTCCGGGACGTGGAGCGCGGCGACGGCACCTCGTACACGGAGGTGTCCATCGGTGAGTACACGCGGGCCGCGTGGGGTCCGGGAGGCCACGACCTCGACTGGTACTGCTCGGCCAACACCGAGGCCCACGTCGGCCTGGAGCCGGTCTATCTCTCCAACGCCGACGAGCTGACCGCGCTGATGGGCCTGGACGGGTACACCGCTCTCGTCTCGCTGTGCGAGGAGCACCTCGCCGGCGAGCACCGCAGGACCCGGCACCGCGCCGACCCGGGCGCCTGAGCGACGACCACCGTCCGGAGGACGCACCCCGGTGGCCCGACGACGATGTGCCGGGGGCCACAATGACCCATGCGCCTGGACCATCTCTCGTTCGCCGCCGGCCCTGACGGGCTGGCCGCCACCACGTCGCGGCTCGGCGAGGCGCTCGGTGCGTCGTTCGTGGACGGCGGCAACCACCCCCGCTTCGGGACCCGCAACATGGTTCTCCCCCTCCTCGGCGACCAGTACCTCGAGGTCGTGGCGGCTCTGGACCACCCGGCGTCGGACAAGGCGCCCTTCGGGCAGGCCGTACGCGCCCGCACCGACCTCGGTGGCGGCTGGCTGGGATGGGTCGTCCGTGTCGACGACATGGGCCCCGTCGAGCACCGCATGGGCCGCCACGCGGTGCCGGGCAACCGGCGTCGACCCGACGGCTTCAACCTCGAGTGGCGGCAGATCGGGGTCCGCGGGACCCAGGCCGACCCCCAGCTGCCGTTCGTGGTGTCGTGGGACGTCCCCGACTCCGAGCACCCGTCGCGCTCGGGTCCGGCGAGCGTGCAGCTGCGCTCTCTCGAGATCGCCGGGTCGCCCGACCGCGTCACCCAGTACCTCGGGGAGTCGGTCCTCCACGCGCTCACCGACGTCGACGTGCGCTGGGTGGCCCCGAACGGGTTGCCGGGCATCGTGGCGGCGACCTTCGCGACGGCCCGCGGTGAGGTCCGCATCTAGGACCGTGCGCCTCGGTTCGTGTGGTTGAACTGAGTACGACAACGGATGTCCGTAGTGATTCCGGACTACACCCTTGATCCATGAGCAGCGTTCTACGGATCTCCGGGCACCTGGGTGACACGGCCACCGTCGTGACCAGCATCGCCGTGACGGCCGTGCTCGGCGCAGTCGGAGCGCACCTCCTCATCCTCCGCAACCTCGACGCCGCCGGCTTCGAGGCCGCGGCCGTGATGTCGGCGCTCGTGGCCCTCAGCTGCTTCGCCGGCGCCCTGGCCCTGATGCGTCTGACGGGCAGGCTCCGTCCGGCGCTGTGGGGCTACCTGCCCGGTCTGGTCGCCGTCCTCGCCACCGGTCTGCTGCTCAGCGAGGGCAGCACTCGGGCGGCCGAGGGCGCCGTGTCGCCCCTGCTCGGCGCCCTGATCCTCGTGCTCCCGAGCACCTGGGTCCCGATCTACGGGGCCGTGCGCGCCCATCTCGACACGCGCCGGGAGGATGCTGCCGCGCGCTCGTGGCGCGGCCGGATCTGAGCAGCACGGTCACCGCCCGCACCGCTACGGGCGCGTCCGTGCAGGACTGTCGGTGCTCTCGCCTAACGTGTCCGTCATGGCCAAGACCACGACCCCGGTGCGGTGCACGGAGTGCGGCTGGACGAGCACCAAGTGGGTCGGCAGGTGCGGCGAGTGCCAGGCCTGGGGCACGGTCCAGGAGGTCGGTGCCCCCTCCCCTGCCACCCGCACGGCCGCGACGACGGTGACGCGCAGCGCCCTGCCGATCGGTCAGGTCGACGTCGAGAGCTCTCGCTCACAGCCGACCGGCGTCGCCGAGCTCGACCGGGTCCTCGGCGGCGGTTTCGTCCCCGGCGCCGTGGTGCTGCTCGCCGGCGAGCCCGGAGTCGGCAAGTCGACGCTGCTGCTCGAGGTGGCCGCACGCTGGGCCCGCGGTCTGGCCACGACCCTCTACGTCTCCGGCGAGGAGTCGGTCGCGCAGGTCCGGCTGCGCGCCGACCGCACCGGCGCGGTCCACGACAGCCTCTACCTCGCGAGCGAGACCGACCTCGGCGCCGTCCTCGCCCACGTCGACGAGGTCAAGCCGTCCCTCCTCGTGGTCGACTCCGTCCAGACCATCGGCTCGTCCTCGGTCGACGGCACGCCGGGTGGGGTGACGCAGGTCCGTGAGGTCACCTCGACGCTCATCCAGGTGGCCAAGTCCCGCGACATCCCGACGATCCTCGTCGGCCACGTCACCAAGGACGGATCGATCGCGGGTCCGCGCGTCCTCGAGCACCTCGTCGACGTCGTCCTGCAGTTCGAGGGAGACCGCAACTCGCGGCTGCGCCTGGTCCGGGCCGTCAAGAACCGCTACGGCCCGGTCGACGAGATCGGGTGTTTCGACCTCTCCGAGTCCGGCATCGTCGAGGTGCCCGACCCGACCGGGCTCTTCGTGTCGCGTCACCACCAACCGGTCTCCGGCACCTGCATCACCGTGACGATGGAGGGCCGTCGCCCTCTGCTCGCGGAGGTCCAGGCGCTGGTGTCGCCGACGGAGCTGCCGCAGCCACGCCGAGCGACCAGCGGTCTCGACAGCTCGCGGATGGCGATGATCCTGGCCGTCCTCTCGCGACGGTGCGGGCTGGCTCTCGGTCGCGCCGACGTCTACGCCGCGACGGTCGGCGGAGCCCGCCTGAGCGAGCCGTCGGTCGACCTCGCCGCCGCCGTCGCCGTCGCGTCGGCCGCGACGGACACCCTCGTCCCGACCGACCTGGTCGCGCTCGGCGAGGTCGGCCTCGCCGGAGAGGTGCGGCGCGTGACCCACCTGGGGCAACGCCTCCGCGAGGCAGCCCGGCTCGGATTCCGTCGTGCCGTGGTCCCGCGAGACGGCTCCGACGTGACTCCGGGCACCACGGACGTCCCGGGCCTCACCGTCCTGCCGGTCGATGACCTGGCCGGCGCGCTCCGCGCTCTCGGCATCGGCTCTCGCGACGGTTGACGCGCGGCGGCCTCGGCCTCAGGGGCCTGCCATTACACTGACGGAAGTCATTGAATCAGATCTCGCGGGGGAGCCAGGTGTCGATCAACGATCGCGCGAGCGGGACGCCCTCGATCCTCCGGGCGACGCTCGCCTCCGTCGCGCCCGGGACCGCCCTGCGCGAAGGCCTCGAGCGCATCCTGCGCGGCCGCACCGGCGCGCTGATCGTCTTCGGCCAGGACAAGGACATCGACGCCCTCTCGACCGGTGGTTTCGTTCTCGACGTCCCCTTCACGCCCACCGCCCTGCGCGAGCTGGCCAAGATGGACGGCGCGATCATCCTCGACAGGGGCGCCACCCGGATCCTCCGGGCAGGCGTGCACCTGATGCCCGACCCCTCCATCCCCACGCACGAGACGGGCACCCGGCACCGCACCGCCGACCGTGTCGCGCGCCAGACCAACGTCCCGGTGATCTCGGTCTCCGCCTCGATGCACATCATCGCCCTCTACGTCGACGGCACCCGCCGCGTGCTCGAGGAGGCCGGCGCCATCCTCGGTCGCGCCAACCAGGCGCTCGCCACCCTCGAGCGCTACAAGCTGCGGCTCGACGAGGTCTCCGGCGCGCTGTCGGCCCTCGAGATCGAGGACCTGGTGACCGTGCGCGACGTCGCCGCGGTCGCTCAGCGCCTCGAGATGGTGACCCGGATCGCCGCCGAGATCGAGGACTACGTGCTCGAGCTCGGCACGGACGGGCGCCTGCTGTCGCTCCAGCTCGACGAGCTCGTGACCGGCGTCGAGAGCGAGCGTGAGCTGATCGTGCGCGACTACGCGCCCGGCGGCCGGCGCGGCAAGCCTCCCGCCGAGATCCTCGAGGACCTCTCTCACATCGTCGCGGGCGACCTGGTCGACCTCGGCGCCGTGGCCCGGGCCCTCGGCCTCGGCACGGGTGAGCACCTCGAGTCGGCCGTGTCACCCCGCGGCTATCGGCTGCTCGCCAAGATTCCCCGTCTGCCCAACACCGTCATCGAACGGCTCGTCGACCACTTCGGCACGCTGCAGAAACTTCTCGCGGCGAGCATCGAGGACCTCCAGACCGTCGACGGCGTCGGCGAGCTGCGAGCCCGCAGCGTCCGCGAGGGCCTGTCCCGGCTCGCCGAGTCCAGCATCCTCGAACGCTACGTCTGACGCCTGCGCCTCACGGGGTGCGAGACGTGGCGGGAGCGCTCCCAGGCTTCGGCGGTGTCGCCGGCGTCGCACCCGGGTTCGGCGCCGGCTTCGCGGCCGGCGACGTCGTCGGGGCAGGAGTCGGCGTGGGAGTCGGGGGCGCCACGAGCGTGAACCGTGCGACCGCCGGCTCTCCCCCGAGGATCGCCGCGTACGCGCTGTAGGGCGCCGGCTTCGCGAAGGCGCCCTCCTCGTCGCACGTGTCGGCGTTCGCACGCCCGTCCCACGTCACATCGATCACGGTGGCCCACGTCGGGTGGACGTCGACCGTACGGCCCTGGATCTCGCCGCAGGCCTGGGTGTCCCAGACCGTGGTGTCCTTCGACTTCACGCTCAGCACGAACGTCGAGGGGTCGATGCGCACCGTGCACGGCTTCGTGGCGGTGCTCGACACGCGCAACGTCACCGGCACCGTGCCGCCGGCACGGGCGCCCTCGACGACCGACGGCGTCACGAAGACCGTCTCGGGCGGACACACACCGTCGACGGCGGCGAGGCGGACGTCCACCGCGACGTCCTTGGCCTTGCGGGGCTTGTGTGCCCGGGTCGGAGCCGTGGTGGCAGAGGGCTCCGGCCTGGCGACGGACGTCGACGTCGCTGGCGGCTCTCCGCCCGCCTTCTGGTCGTCTCCCCCGCCGATCACGCGGAGGGCGAGCCAGCCCAGCAGGAGGACGGCCGTCAGGACGACGAGCCGCCGGCGCCAGTAGACACCGGGGGGCAGCTTGCCCGAAGGGCGCATCACCGAGCTCACGCCCACCAAACTAACCGTCGCGCCCGCCGTGGCAGGATCGACTCGCCATGGTCCCTCCCACCTCCTTGACTGGGTCCGCCGTCGCGGAGCCCGACGCCGTGCACGACGCCGTCACGACCTGGTACGCCGCGCACGCCCGTGACCTGCCCTGGCGGCGCGAGACCGCCACGGCCTGGCACGTGCTCGTCTCGGAGATCATGCTCCAGCAGACACCGGTGGAGCGGGTCGTCCCCGTCTACGAGGCCTGGATCGCCCGCTGGCCGACGCCTGGGGCGCTGGCAGCCGAGCCGAGTGGCGAGGCGGTGCGTGCCTGGGGGCGCCTGGGCTATCCCCGCCGGGCGCTCCGACTCCACGCCGCAGCGGTCGCGATCGGCGAGCGCCACGACGGGGTGGTCCCCGACGACCTCGAGCAGCTCCGCGCGCTGCCCGGAGTCGGTGAGTACACCGCGGCGGCCGTCGCCGTGTTCGCCTACGGTCGCCGGCACGCCGTTCTGGACACCAACGTCCGGCGCGTCCTCGCCCGGCTCCTCGAGGGCGCGGCCCAGCCGGCGCCGTCCCTGACCATGCCCGAGCGGCTGCTCGCGGCCTCGGTCCTCCCGCCGGACGACGAGACCGCCGCGGTGTGGTCGATCGGGCTGATGGAGCTCGGTGCACTCGTCTGCACCGCCCGTACGCCGTCGTGCGCCGTCTGCCCCGTGCGCGGGGCGTGCCGGTGGTACGCGGCCGGGCGGCCGCCGTACGAGGGTCCCGCACGCCGCGGGCAGGCCTGGGCCGGCACCGACCGACAGTGCCGCGGACGGCTGCTGGCCGTGCTCCGTGAGGCCGAAGGCGCCGTCGCGGGCGCAGCACTCCGTGCGGTCTGGGACGACACCACGCAGCGCGAGCGCGCCCTCGACGGCCTCCTCGACGACGGGCTCGTGGTCACCGCAGGGCCCGACACGTACGCCCTCCCCGGCTGAGGCGCCTGCTCCGCCCGCTCCCGCAGGGGTGCAGGGACGACGAAGGACCCGCGACGGTCGTCGCGGGCCCTTCGTCGTGCGTACGTCGCCAGGATCAGCTGGCGGTGGCGGCGCCACCCTCCGTGCCGGCGTTGCCGCTGCCGGCCGTCGCCTCGAACGGCGTGTCCGGCAGCTCGGCCTTCGGCTCGCCCTTGAAGGTGAAGGTCGCGGTCGGACCCTCGCCCTCGACGTCGACCAGGACGATCTGGCCCGGACGGACCTCACCGAAGAGGAGCTTCTCGGCGAGCGTGTCCTCGATCTCGCGCTGGACCGTACGACGCAGCGGTCGAGCACCGAGGACCGGGTCGAAACCACGCCTCGCGAGCAGCTCCTTGGCGGCAGGCGTGAGCTCGAGCGCCATGTCCTTGTCCTTGAGCCGCTTCTCGACGGAGTCGAGCATCATGTCGACCATGTCGATGATCTCGTTCTGGGTCAGCGGCGGGAAGACGACGATCTCGTCGACACGGTTGAGGAACTCGGGACGGAAGTGCTGCTTGAGCTCCTCCGACACCTTGGCCTTCATCTTGTCGTACGAGCCCTGGACGTCGCTGGCCTGGCTGAAGCCGAGGTTGACGCCCTTCGCGATATCACGCGTGCCCAGGTTGGTCGTCATGATGATGACGGTGTTCTTGAAGTCGATCATCCGGCCCTGCGAGTCGGTCAGGCGACCTTCCTCGAGGATCTGCAGCAGCGAGTTGAAGATGTCCGGGTGGGCCTTCTCGACCTCGTCGAAGAGCACCACCGAGAACGGCTTGCGCCGCACCTTCTCGGTGAGCTGGCCGCCCTCCTCGTAACCGACGTAGCCCGGAGGCGAGCCGAACAGCCGCGAGACGGTGTGCTTCTCCGAGAACTCGCTCATGTCGAGCTGGATGAGCGCGTCGTCGTCGCCGAACAGGAAGTTGGCGAGCGCCTTGGACAGCCACGTCTTGCCGACACCCGAGGGTCCGGCGAAGATGAACGACCCACCGGGACGGCGCGGGTCCTTGAGGCCCGCACGCGTGCGCCGGATCGCCCGGGAGAGCGCCTTGATGGCCTCTTCCTGACCGATGACCCGCTTGTGGAGCTCGTCCTCCATGTTGAGCAGTCGGGTCGACTCCTCCTCGGAGAGCTTCACGATCGGGATGCCCGTCGCCAGGGCGAGCACCTCGGCGATGAGCTCCTCGTCGACCTCGGCGACCTCGTCCATGTCACCGGCACGCCACTGCTTCTCGCGCTCGGTCTTGGCCGTCAGGAGCTCCCGCTCCTCGTTGCGCAGCGACGCGGCGGACTCGAAGTCCTGGACGTCGATGGCGTTCTCCTTGCGACGGCGGACGTCGACGATCTTCTCGTCGAAGTCGCGCAGGTCCGGCGGAGCAGTCATCCGACGGATCCGCAGCCGGGAGCCGGCCTCGTCGACCAGGTCGATGGCCTTGTCGGGGAGGAACCGGTCGGAGACGTAGCGGTCGGCGAGCGTCGCCGCCGAGACGAGAGCCTCGTCGGTGATCGTCACGCGGTGGTGGGCCTCGTAGCGGTCACGCAGGCCCTTGAGCATCTCGATCGTGTGCGCGATCGACGGCTCCGCGACCTGGATCGGCTGGAAGCGCCGCTCGAGGGCGGCGTCCTTCTCGAAGTGCTTGCGGTACTCGTCGAGCGTCGTGGCACCGACCGTCTGCAGCTCGCCACGGGCCAGCATCGGCTTGAGGATGCTCGCCGCGTCGATCGCGCCCTCGGCCGCGCCTGCGCCGACGAGGGTGTGGATCTCGTCGATGAACAGGATGATGTCGCCGCGGGTGCGGATCTCCTTGAGAACCTTCTTGAGGCGCTCCTCGAAGTCACCGCGGTAGCGGGAGCCGGCGACGAGCGCGCCCAGGTCGAGCGTGTAGATCTGCTTGTCGCGCAGCGTCTCGGGGACGTCGCCGCGGACGATGTCCTGCGCCAGACCCTCGACGACGGTGGTCTTGCCGACGCCGGGCTCGCCGATGAGCACCGGATTGTTCTTGGTGCGGCGCGAGAGGACCTGCATCACGCGCTCGATCTCCTTCTCACGCCCGATGACCGGGTCGAGCTTGCCCTCGCGGGCAGCCTGCGTGAGGTTGCGGCCGAACTGGTCGAGGACCAGCGAGCTGCTCGGGGCAGACTCCCCCGCCGGTGCGCCGGACGCCGCGGTCTCCTTGCCCTGGTAGCCGCTCAGCAGCTGGATGACCTGCTGACGCACGCGGTTGAGGTCGGCGCCGAGCTTGACCAGGACCTGCGCGGCGACACCCTCGCCCTCGCGGATCAGGCCGAGCAGGATGTGCTCGGTGCCGATGTAGCTGTGCCCGAGCTGGAGCGCCTCGCGGAGGCTGAGCTCGAGAACCTTCTTGGCGCGCGGGGTGAAGGGGATGTGTCCGCTCGGGGCCTGCTGGCCCTGGCCGATGATCTCCTCGACCTGCTCGCGCACGGCCTCGAGCGAGATGCCGAGGTTCTCGAGCGCCTTGGCGGCGACTCCCTCACCCTCGTGGATGAGACCAAGAAGGATGTGCTCGGTGCCGATGTAGTTGTGGCTGAGCATGCGCGCCTCTTCCTGGGCGAGCACGACAACACGACGGGCGCGGTCGGTGAACCTCTCGAACATGCAACTCCCCTTGATCCGAGACCTTGTGCAAAGTCGGGTCTCTGTCCACTCCATGCTAGTGGGAGAGGACAACGGCAGTGGACCGCCTGAAAGCGGCGGTGACGCCTGAATACAAGGGATTCGGGGCCTTCGGGCTTCCCGTGTTCACGCAGGGCGAACACCCGACGCGGCGATGTTCACCCAGAGCGAACGGCGGCGCGTCCGCTCAACGGGCGGGGAAGACGAAACGTCGGTAGAGCAGCCAGCGGGTGAAGGTTCCGAGCGCGAGTCCGACAACGTTCGCTGCGACGTTGTCGGCGAGCAACGACGACAGTCCGAGGACGTACCTGCTGACTCCGAGGCACACCGCGGGAATCGCGAGGGCAACGGCATTGGCGACGACGAAGGCCGTGAGGTGCCGCCACATCGAGTCGGGGCCGGCGGCGTCGAACGTCCAGAAGCGGTTGCCGAGGTAGTTGACGATCAACCCTGCGGCCACACCGATCGTGTACGCGGTGATGGGACGGTCGCTCAGCACCGCCAGCGCGCCGCCGTGCACGAGGATGTTGAAGAGTCCCACCGTGGTGACGGTGGAGAGTCCGCCGACCATCAGGAACCTGACGGCCGCGAGCACGCTTCTCCGGCGCCTGCTGAACGTGGAGCCGGAGCCGCCGTCGAGCTGGCTGTGAGGCACTGCGTCGTTCTTGGTCCGATCCACGCCGGCCAGGATAAATCACCCGGACCGGATCGAGGCGGACAACGCGGCCGGCCCCTGCGCCCTCAACCTGCGCCCTACGTCGTCGACGGTCGAGGCGATGCCCTCGGGCAGCGTCGCCGAGACGAGGGAGTCGAGCTGCGTCCAGCGTGTAGAACGCATTCGGAGGTCCCGTACCTGGAACCTGCGGGACGGCGAATCGCCGAGAACGACCGGCGGCCGGCGCTTGAGGATCCGGTGAAGGGTGTCGAGGAGGGTGGCGATCGTGACCGGTCGACCCGAGCCGATGATCTTGATGACCGGCTCCTGCGTCCTCTCGCGGTCCGACATGAGCGCGAGAGCTCTCAGGACGACCTTGGCGCAGTCGTCGGCGAACACGTAGTCGCGGGTCGTGTCGAGTGGGACGTAGAGAGAGAGCGGCCGACGCACCAGCGAGGCCTTGACGAGCTGGGAGACCAGGCCTTGAGCCTTGGCGAGGTTCTGCCCGGGACCGTAGACGTTCGTCAGACGACCGACCATCGTCGGAAGGCCGCTGCGGCGCACGAGATCGGCGGTGATCGCCTCGATCTCGAGCTTGTGCCGCCCGTACGGCGCCAGCGGCACCTCCGGGGTGTCTTCGGTGAAGGGCGGAGCCTCACTGCCCGCGTACACACCACCGGCCGACGACGCCACGAACAACGCACGCGGCCCGTGGTCGCCCATCCGCACGAGCTCGTCGGCAAACGCCGAGAAGACGGTGGCCTCAGCAGCGAGCACGCTCTCCTGCGTGCCGACGACTCCGGCTCCGGCCACCCAGACGACAGTCCATCCACCGTCACCGGACTCGTCCGCCGCACGATGCACCCCCGACCTGAGCGCCGTGACCTGCTCGTCCGGACCGCGCGCCCAGGGCACGACGACCCCTCGGGCGCGATCGCCCGAGCGGGCGGCCGCCCGGAGAACGGCAGATCCCACCAGCCCCGAGGCGCCGATCACCCAGGTCGTCGTCATGGTGTGGCCGCTGACTGACCCTCCCGCGCTTCCCCGGGCTCGTGAGCACGCTCGGTCCGGCCGAGCGGGCCGTCCGCGGGATCACTCACGACGAGGTAGGCGGGACGCCCCATCGCCATGTTCACGGCGGCGCCGATGTACTCGGCGAGGACCCCCAGCGCGAAGAGGATCGCCCCCGAGGTCAGGAGCATGACGGTGATGAGAGAGGTCCAGCCTGCCTGGACGTCGGAGCCTGCGAGCTTCGCGATCACGAGAACGATCGCGACCGTCACGCCGAGCGCCGCGAGCAGGGCACCGAGGACGCTCACGAGGCGAAGGGCACGAGTTCCGCTCGTGACGGTCATCCGCCAGAAGTGCGAGAGCAGGGACCGGAAGCGGTATCCGGAAACGCGGTCGCCCTCGTCGCGCAGCGTGACGGGGCTCGTCACCGCCGGCCGGGCGACCCAGCCGAGCGCGACATCGAGGTAGATTCCCGCGCCGGCGTACGCGGCCACGCTGCGTCCGACCTCGCCGAGGACCAGCCTGAAGCTGTTGTACTTCGTCACCTCGGGGGTCCCGCCGACCTTCGCGATCAGCCACTTGGCCGCCCGCGAGGCGCTGTTCCGGAGCGCACCGTGGGGCGCCTGGTTGATTGGCTGGCCGTAGACGACCGTCGCCTGCTCACGAAGAGCGGTGTCGAGCATCCCTCCGATGTCGGCGGGGTCTTGCTGTCCGTCCTCGTCCATCGTGACGATCCAGTCCCCACCGGTCGACGACATCCCGGCGAGGGTGGCGGCATGCTGGCCGAAGTTGCGGCTCAGCCACACCACCCGCACCCAGGAGTGCTCGGCGGCGAGCACACGCATCACCGAGGGCGAGTCGTCGGGGCCGTTGTCGTCGACGAGGAGAACTTCTCCGATCTTCGCTGTCGCGCCACCCGGCGTCGTGAACGGCTCCGTGTACGGAGCCAGCTCGTCGATCAGCGGCCCGAGGTGGTCCTCGCCCTGGTAGACGGGGATCACGACGGACAGGTCGTGGCACGCGTCGAGCACCTCTGCTCTCTCTGGCACGTCGGGCAGTCTAGGCGACCCCGGTGCCAGAACCGCTGTCATCGACAGGCCGGCGGCGGAGATCTGCCCGAGTGCCCGCATGAACGACTATCGTGGCCGTCGCCGCCTGCAGACAAGGATCTCCAGTGACGCTCGTCCCCGCCGAGCCCGCGCCGGCACCGAAGGCGGCGCGGGCTGTGGCGCGCACATGGCGGGTCGACCCGACCACGGTGGTCCTTGTGCTTGCTGCTGCTCATGTCCTGTTGAAGCTCGCGCTCATGCCGATCGCTCTGCGGACGCCCCTGCAGGGCGACGAGACCGCCTACCACGCGGCGGCCGAGGCGCTCGCCGACGCTGTCCGCGCACTCCTCGGTGGAGACGAGGTCGCGACGTCGCAGCTGCAGGCGGCGGTGATCTATCGCGGCTGGTTCATGCCGGGGATGGCGCTGCTGCTGACGCCTCTCTACCTCGTCGCACCCGACCCCGGTCTCGAAGCAGGCCGGCTCTACGTCGGCGCGCTCACCCTGGTGGTGTTCCTCCTGGGGGTGGCGGCTGTTTCACGCCTGGCCGGCCGCAAGTACGCCGCGGCTCTGCTGGTGTTCCCCGGACTCGTGCCATTGTGGGTCCTGTTCAGCTACACCTCGTGGGGAGACCTCGCCGCGGGGCTGCTCCTCATCCCTCTGGTTGCCGTGCTCCTGCGGGCGTGGCGCCGCCTCGACCGTGGCGAGGCCGTCCGGTTGCGCGACGGCATCCTCGTGGGCCTTCTCCTCGTCTCGACCCTCTACCTCCGCTCGAGCGTGCTGCCGCTCGTAGTGGCGGTGCTCCTGCTCAGCGCGCTCACCGTCGCGTTCCGCACGCGCGGAGTCCGCCTCGCCCAGTCTCTCGCTGCCTGCGCGGTCGCCGCGGCGACGTTCGCCCTCCTCCTCTTCCCGTGGTCGTACTCGATGAGCAACGCCTTCGGCAAGGCCGTCGTCACCACGACGACCGTGCCGATATCGACGGCGTATGCGTTCGGTGACCGGGACGCGCTGTGCCTCGGCCCGTGCCCTCCCGGGAACCCGTGGTACGCGATGACCGACTTCGCCTCTGCCGAGGCGGAGAGGACCGGCCAGAACGAGCTCGACGTCCAGCAGCAGATGGCCGACCACGCGCTGCGTGACGTGACCCTCCGGTCCTACGCGACCGACGTGCTCGACAACTTCAGCCGGTACACCCTCGACCCCACCGGGTACGAGCCGCTCTTCCGCGTGAAGCGTGAGGGCGAGGCACTCGGCCTCAGTTCTCCCGGGACAGTCTCGGAGACGATCGTGTGGACAACCAGGGTCCTCTACTTCACCGTGCTCGGGCTGGCGGCATTGGGGCTCCTCCTCGTGAGGCGCGTCTCGAGAGTCCCCCAGGTCGTGGGACTCCTCGCCGGCCTGCTGGGAGGGGCACTGATGTCCCAGCCGTTCGTCCACGTCTGCTCGCCACGCTACTGGCCCGTCTTCGCGCCGCTGATGGCGCTGGCCGCCGCCGGGCTGGCCGTCCGTGCGACCCCCGCGGCATCGAGCAGGTGGCTGCGCATCCTGCAGATCGCGGTCGCGGTCGGATGGGTCGCGGTGTTTGTCGGGCTCGGCGTCGTCGCCGGATAGCCCTCGTCAGCGGGAGGCCGACACGTCGATCGAGGGCTGCTCGCTCGCGCGCCTCGACTCCGTGGGCTCGGCCGTCCGGGGTGGTGCGAGCCTGAGGTAGTTGAGCCGGGCCGCCTCGCGCCTCGACATGGTGATCGCGTCGAGGACGAGGCCTACCGCCCAGCCAAGCAGGCCGACAATGACCAGCGAAGCCGAGAGGAAGGCCGTGGGGAACCGCGGCACGAGGCCGGTGCGGGCGAACTCGAGGAGGACTGGGATGCCGAGGACCAGGGCGATTCCCAGCACCACGGTGCCAAGCAGACCGTGGAAGAGGATCGGCCGCTCGAAGCGCGTCAAGAGCAGGATTCGCCTCAGGATGTGGAAGCCGTCTCGGTACGTGCTGAGCTTGGACTCGCTGCCCTCCGGGCGGTCTCGGTAGGCGACCGGCTCCTCGGTCGTGGGGACCCGCAGCGTCACACAGTGCACGGTGAGCTCGGTCTCGATCTCGAACTCGCGCGACAGCGCGGGGAAAGACTTCACGAACCGGCGCGACAGCACGCGGCAACCGCTGAGCATGTCCGTGACCGGGACCCCGAAGAGTCTGCTCACGAGCTCGTTCAGCGCCCTGTTGCCGACCTGGTGACCCCGCCGGTACGCCGACGCGCTCGTCGTCTCACGCACCCCGAGCACATGGTCGTACGGCCCTTCGAGAAGTCGCTCGATCATCGCAGGAATTGCAGCCGCCTCGTAGGTGTCGTCGCCATCGACCAGCACGTACACGTCGGCGTCGACGTCGGCGAACGCGCGGCGGAGGACGTTGCCCTTGCCCTTGGTCTCCTCGTGGCGCACGATCGCGCCGGCCTGCCCGGCCGCTCGGTCGGTGCCGTCGGAAGACAGGTTGTCGTATACGTAGACGGCGATGCCGGGCACGGCCGCCTTCAGGTCATGCACGACCTTCGCGACGGACATCGCTTCGTTGTGGCACGGGACGATCGCCGCGATGCGCTGCTCGGGGACGCCCATGGACCAACCTTCCGCCGCCGGATGCCGTCATGAACACCATGGCATGATGGCGACCACCCTGGTACCCCTGAGGAGACGCGTGGCAGCCGACGACTTCGTCTACACCGGTAGCGACAACCTCGAGGTGATGGCGGACGCCGTCAACTACAACCGCTTCCTGCTCGACTCCGTGATCGGGCAGGTCCCCTCCCCTGAGGCTTCGGTGCTGGACTTCGGTGCGGGTGCGGGCACCTACGCCGACATGATGGCCGAGCGCGGCATCCGCCCCGACGTCCTCGAGCCCGACGCCGGGCTGCAGCGGCTTCTCACCCGAAAAGGGCACCGGGTCGTCGACCTGGCCGAGGGCGACGTACCCGCCGGCGGCTACGACGTCGTCTACACGCTCAACGTGCTCGAGCACATCAAGAACGACCAGGAGGTGTGCGAGCAGCTCGCGGAGCTCCTCAAGTCGGGCGGTCGGCTCGTCGTGTACGTGCCGGCGTTCGACGTCCTCTTCACCGCGATGGACGAGAAGGTCGGCCACTACCGCCGCTACCGCCGGCGGCAGCTGGAGCGAATCCTGAGCAACGCGGGTCTCGAGATCGTCGAGTCGCGATACTGCGATCCGGCGGGTTTCTTCGCGACGCTGGCGTACCGGTTCGCGGGCAGCTCCGGCGGGTCGATCTCGCCGCTCGGCCTGAAGGCGTACGACCGTCTCGTCTTCCCCATGAGCCGTGCCCTGCAGCGTGTGACAGGGCGTGTGTTCGGCAAGAACGTCCTCGTCGTGGCGACGCGTCGCTGAGGCTAGGCCCCAGCCGCGGGCACGATGCGATAGATGTCGTGCCGGATCTGTCCCTGCTCGTATGACCCCAGCGGCTCGAGACACCTCCGGCTCGGTGGCTTGCCGTCCGTGACCACGTAGTCCACCCATCGCTGCGCGAAGGCGTTACAGGGGTCGAGCGTCACGCGGACGACGTCCGGCCGCGGCGTGACCGGGATCGAAGGGCCCGGACCCCAGACCCACTGCACGTGCGCGAGCCGGTTCCAGACGTCCTCGTACCGTCCCTGCGGATCGATTCGGTCCCACATCACGCGTGAGGGGTAGGTCTGGACCCCGCTGTAGCCGGGGACGCCCGCCTCGAAGACCATGCCCATCGACGCCGGGGTCCCCACGCCGACCCACGTGCCCTGCGGGTCCTTCTCCGCGGTCTCGACCACGGCCCTTCCCGCCGCCGTGTCGGTCCTCAGGTCGAAGACCCCGCGATACCACGGGTTGACGCCCGCGCCGACCGCGAGCGTCGCCACGAGGAGCGCCGCGGCTCCGATCGCCACGAACCGCCGGGCGAACGCGACGACGGCCACCGTCAGCGGGACGAGGACCGCGACCGCGACCGCCGACCCGACGGCGGGAGCTGCCGCGGCGTCGAGGCGCTGCCACACCCAGCCGGTCGACGCCACGACGACGGCGCCACTGGCCAGAGCCACCCACCAGGGAGACCGGCGACCCAGCCCTTCCAGGCGCTCGACGAGCACGACGATGCTGACCACCAGCAGCGGCAGGTAGGCCGCCCTCAGCCTCACGAACTGCGTCCTGTCGAGGAGGAGCACCCGCGCGAGGTCGTCCCAGCCCGGCACGAAGAGGAAGACGAGCACGAGAACGTTGACCGCCGCCAGGGATATGACCAGCCAGTCGACGACCCGGCCGTCGCGATAGCGCGTCCAGCCGACCCACAGGAGCGGCACCATCAGATAGAGCCCGACGAGGAACGGGACGGAGGCCGTCGACTCGTTCGTGCCGAGCCCTTCGAACCCACCGCCGAGGAGCGCTCGCTGGAACGGCCCGCTCAGCAGGCCGACGAGGTAGTCGGTGTCCGCGGCACCCGTCGGGGTGAGGCGCTGACCTGGATAAACGGTGTCCAGCAGCGCCTGCACGGTCTCCCGGCGCGTCCACACCCATACCGCCAGCACGGATGCGGCAAGCGTCCCGCCGACGGCCAGCGGAACGAGACGGAGCAGGACGTCCTTGCCTGCTACGTGGTCGATCCTCCACCGGCAGAGCAGGAACCCGACGGCGAAAGCGGCCGTCGGGTAGGTCACGGCGAGGATGAACGGGAGATAGATGCTCATGCCCAGCATGACGGCTGTGTACGCCGCCACCGCCGCTGGGACCACGACGCCCGTGCGCGTCGCCGATCGCTGACCCCACACGATGGCGGCCATCGTCACGAACGCGAAGGAGACCGCGAGAGTCATGATCGGCATCCACCACCACTGCACCAGTGGCTGGAACATCACCACGAGGGCGAGCACCGGCCCCAGGAGCGCCCGCGTCGGCAGCATGGTGACGACGAAGGCGTGGACCGATGAGAGCAAGAAGAGCGCGGGGAGCCACCACCGCCAAGCCATGCCGTGGTCGACCCCGAAGACCAACGATCCCCACATCTGCGGTCGGAAGACGGTGGACCAGTCCCATGCCGGCGCGTCGTTCATCACCGTCGCGTCCATGCCGCCCGGGAACACGTGGTTGACCGGAGGAAACCCCTGCGCGGTCTGCGACACGAGCCAGCTCCCCTGCACGAGCCACTCGTCGCTGCGGATCGGACGGGGGGTCCCGGCCAGGAGATTCGGGTCGGCGCCGTCCCCGAAGGCCCTCCACCAGGCCCCGGAAGACGTCCCCGAGATCTCCAGCACCACCGCGAGGACGAAGAGCAGGACAAGGAGGGACGGGAACCACAGGACGACCCACGTCCGGGGAAGGCCGTCGGGACGACTCGCCGTGCGGCTGGCCCAGCCTTCGTGACCACGGTGGGCGAGAACGGATAGTCTCGCGGCCTGGACACCACCACTGGTCTGTTCGGTCACGGGCTCGATCGTAGCGGCGCAGGGCACCTCGAAACCGCTGCACGAACGCGGAGGGGGAGCGTGAGGAAGTGATGTCGATCGATGTGAGCGTGGTCGTCCCCACGTACAACACCGGAGCCAAGCTTGATGCGCTCCTGGCCTCGCTGGAGGCGCAAACGCTTCCCACCGACCGGTTCGAGGTCGTCGTCGTGGACGACGGCTCGACCGACGGCACCTGGGCGAGGCTGCAGGAGCGGAGCGCCGTCACCCCGAATCTCCGGGTCGATCGCATCGCGAACTCCGGCTGGCCCGGCCGACCGCGCAACCTCGGCACGGATCTCGCCCGCGGACGTTTCGTGTTCTACTCCGACCATGACGACGAGCTCTTCCCGGAGGCGCTCACCCGGATGGTGGAGCTCGGTGACAGGGCAGGAGCCGACGTGGTCATCGGGAAGGAGGTCCGGTCCGGCGCGCCCACGATCGGCGCAGAGGCCTTCTTCGCCGACCGCGAGCGGGCCGACCTGTTCGATGACGACGTGCTCGCGATCCTCACGCCCCACAAGCTCTTCCGGACCGCGTTCCTGCGCGAGCACGGCATCCGGTTCCCGGAGGGACGGCGGCGGCTGGAGGATCACGTCTTCCTGGCGGAGGTCTACACCCGCACCGACCGCATCTCCGTGCTCGCGAGCTATCCGTGCTACCGATGGATCATCTATCCCGACGGCAGCAACAACTCCGACAACCTCGGTGACCTCGACGTCTACTTCTCCAGCCTCACCGACGTCTTCGACGTGCTCGACGGAGCGGCGATAGGCCAGGAGCAGCGCGACAGGCTGACGCAGTTCTGGTACGCGACCCGGATGCTGAAACGGCTAGGGCCGTACTGGATCGATCGGTGGGCGCCTGCGTACCGCGACGAGGCGATTGCCGCCGTCCATCGGCTCACGAGCGAACGGATCCCGGCACGCCTGGACGCGGGTCTCCCTCCCGTGCTCACCCGCCGGGCGGCGCTGCTGCGAGCCGGAGACCGGGCCGGCATCGTCGCGCAGGCCGGGGCCGACCGCGGTGTCCACCTCCGGACCGACGACGTGACGACCCGATGGGAGGCCGGGTGTCTGACGATCGCCGTGCGCGGCACCCTCGTCGACGGAGAGGGGGCTCCGCTGCGACTCGTCGCGCGGGACGATGCCGTCTATCTGGTCGACGACGAGGCGCGGCGGTTCGACATCGCTCCGTACCTCGGAGAAGGCGACGTGCGACTCTTCCTGCGCCGTCCCAAGACCGGCGTCGAGTGGTACGTCGACGCGCCGCTCCCCCTGCGACCGGTCGAGCGCGACGGCGCGCTCGTCCTCGAGGCGTCGGGCGCGTTCTCGTTCGATCCGACTGACGCCGCGTTCGGGTCCCCCCTCGACGCGGGACGCTGGGTCGTGTCCCTCCACGCACGGGCTCTCGGCTACGCCAGCAGGACCCGGCTGGTCGCCCCGGCGCCGGGCCCTGCCCTTGTCGACGGGGTCGCGGTGCGGACGCGCACCGACGACGAGGGCTGTCTGTTCGTCGGCGTCGGCTCCGCCGCCGGTGCCCTGGCCGACGCAGGAGCCTCGTTGCGGGTCACGGGCCGCGGTCACCGCACCCGGCTGGTCTCCGTCCTCCACCGGATGCACGTGCGCCACCCCGAGCGGGCGGCTCTCGGGTTTCGTGTCGGTGAGGACGACGTGCGCGTGACCATGATCTCTGGGCGGCCGCTCGGGGTGGAGGCCATGCTCCACCTCCCAGCAGGGCGGTATCCGATGCGCCTGACACTCGGCGCCGCGACAGGTCCTTCGCTCGGGACCGTCTACGTCGGTCACGGCTGGGGTCGGGTCACGACCCGCGCTCCGCTTCGGGTCAGGGCTGCGGCACGACTCCGTCGACGTACAGCGCCTTGACTCGATCCGTCACCCGCCGAGAGCTGCCGTCGTCGAGGTGGTCGAAGAAGAGGCGTCGTCGCCACGCGTAGTCCTCGTCCTCGGCCAGCGTCCGCGGGTCGAACATCGTCTCGAGCGCGGACGAGAGCGCCCGGAAGTCGCGGCAAACGGGGCCGGGAAGGACCTGTTCCAGGTCGTAGAAGAATCCGCGCTCCGACCCGGCGTACCGCTCGTAGTCGTAGGCGAAGCTGATCACGGGCTTGCCGGTGAGGAGGAAGTCGACCACGCAGCTGGAGTAGTCCGTGACCAGCCCGTCGGCCACCCGGTAGAGGACCTCGAGGTCAGGGTATCGGCGCGACGAGAGGTTGAGCGGCTCGAGCGGGCTCAGCATCCGCGAGTAGGTGTGCGCGCGGTCCGCGAGGTGCTCGCGGACCCCGATCACGACGCCTTCTTGCTCGCACCAGTCGCGCAACCACGCGATCTCGTCGTCCGAGAACGCGTAGTAGGCCTTCTCCTGGTCGTTCTTGAACGTCGGGAGGAACATGACCAGACGCCGGCCTGCGGCTTCGCGACGAAGTCGGTCCATGGCGGCACGCATGTCGTCGGGGAGTCGGTGTTCGTCGCGCACGATGAAGTCGTTGCGCGGGAGGCCGGTGATCCACATCTGGTTGAGGTCGAGAGGCGAGAACGCTGCCTTCATCGCCAGGGCGTCGATCCGCGACGACGTGATGACGGCGGTGGAGCCGAGGTTGTGCCGCACGATCGACGCACGCTGCTCGCCGAGGGCGACCGAGGCGGTCCCGAACCGCTTGAGCGGGATCCCGTGCCAGAGGTTCACGAACGTGTGGCGCTTCAGCGACAAGGGGTACGGGACATTGATCCTGGGCGCGTGCTTGACGAAGATGTGGCCCGCCCGGAGGACGTGCCACTGCCCCTCCGGGCTGTGCAGCGGGACGACGACCACGTTCTCACCCTCCGCGACGACCCGGCGCGAGCGCGTCAGGACGATCTTCTTGATCGAGGGGTCGTCGCGCACCTGTTCGAAGACCGCCCGCTCATTGCTGGCGAAGGTGTGGTCGTAGGCGCAGACCGGGAACGCCCACCAGTGGTCGTATGTCGGCGTCCGGCCGTCGGCCTGCCGCATCTCAAGCCGGGTGAGCGGCTGCGGCCGGTGGACGGTACCGTCCGGCATCGTGCGCACCGCGAACGACCGACGGATCCTGTCGTCGGCGGCGACCCGCAGAAGGTTGCGCTCGAACATGTCGACGGGCGCGTCCGGGACGAGCTCGCCGACGAGTCGCTTCCAGTCCGCGACATCGGGCATGTCCAACGGGTTCTCGGCCATCAGCTTGCGTTTGAGCAGCGGGAAGCCGTCGCGGACGAGGCCGAGGTAGTCGGGCGTGTAGAGCGGGTGGTAGGGCGCCAGCACGTCGACGAAGGCGTCGATGGCGTACCCGAGCAGAGCCAGGTGGTAGGTCAAGCCGATCTCGTACTTCAGGGTGACCGACGACTTCCTCGGCTGCCGGCAGACGTCGTCCATCCACCGACGGAACTCTGGATCGTCGACGACCTGCTTTCGCAGCGCGAGGAACTCAGCACCGAGGTGAAGGCGGTCGAGCATCCGCCACGCGGGCGCGGCCCATTGCGCGACCACGTCGTCGAGCGGGACCGGTCCTGCCGCGCCGTACTCCTCCGCGTAGCCGCGCTCTGTAGCCAAAAGGCCCCAGACCTGGGCGTCGGACGCGTCGCGGCGCGCGAGCACCTCGTCGAGGGGGCGGAGGAGATAGCTGCTGTCGTTGACCAGCAGCACGTCGTCGTAGGCCGCGAGGGCGTCCCAGCCGACGAGCTCGCGCGCGAGCAGGGCGTAGGAGCCCATGTCGTACATCCCGTGCGGACGCGCCCACGCTCCGACGGTGACGTCGCGCAGCCTCGCCATCTCCTCGTCGGAGACCACCGCGTCGGCGAGGAGGTAGACGTCGCAGTGCCGGCTCAGCTCACGTAGGTAGGCGACGACGTAGTCGTCGACGAGGGCGTCGACGTCGTAGGCCGCGAACAGGCACACCCGACGAGCGGGGCGGCCGTCGTCACGTGGCACCGGCACCCGTGGCACCGCCCGCTCCGGCAGGGCTGCCGCGCCGGCGTGACGCCCGACGAGCAGATAGTGGAGATAGGGGTTGACCGCCTCCGACCCCGGGTCGAGATAGGTCCGCCAGTAGGACCAGACGTCGAACCCCACCTCGGGGTTGTCGAGCGTGCGCCACCCGACGCGGCAGAAGTGGTCGACAGCGTCCCGCTCCGGGTCGAGCGTGCCGCGCCGGGCGGCGCGGTAGCCAGCCTCGTCGAAGGCGCCGGCCACGGTCACGACGGCGACCGCGCACTCCAGGAGGACCGCGTCCGGCGGTTCACCCTCGAGCGGGTGGTCCGCCGTCGGGACCGCATCGACGGGTCGGAGCCCGCCCTCGAGCGCGGTCACGAGGATCTCGTGGGCCTTCGCCGTCTCGTCGGTCCGGGCCGCGTCCCATTCGGCGGCGAGGCTGGCCCACGCGCGGGTGAACTCACTTCCGGTCAGCACCGCGCCTCCAAGGACGTCCGACGAACGTGATGGACGAAGCGCGCGGCGTTCGAGGCGTCGACATAGCGGCGGAACAGACTCCTCGCCCGGATGTAACGGTGCAGGACCGCTCCGTCTGAGAATGCTCCGTCAAGAGCCTCGCAGACGCCCGCGACACTGGCGCGGATCTCCGACGGCATCACGCGCTCCACGTCGACCAGGTAGTCGTCGGCATCGTCACTGGCAAGGACAGGCACGACCGGTCGGCCTGTGACCGTGAAGTCGAGGGCGGCCCCCGCACGCTCGGCCAGCAGCGCGGAGGCCTCGCGGTAGAGCACCGACACGTGTCCGAAGTGCCTTCGTCCCACGTCAAGGGCTGCCGTGCCCAGAGCCTCCCATCGGCGACGGTCGGAGTCGTCGTCGAGGTGGCGGATCCCGACCACAGCGTCGTGGGCCTCGCACCAGCGCCGCAACCCCGCCAGGTCGTCGGACCATAGGCGGTGCGGCCCGGCCCGCCGTCGCTCGGGCACGAGGAGCAGGAGCCTTCGCCCCGCAACGAGGGCCCGAAGCTCTCCCAGCTCGCGCGCCAGGTCGGCCGGGAGGCGGTCCTCCGGCATCAGTACGAAGTCGTCTGCCGGGAGCCCGGTCGCCACCCCGCCCCCGTACGGCGCCGGATGGAGGACGGCCGCCATCACCGTCCGGTCGAAGTCGGAGGCAGCGACATACCCCGTGAGCGGCGAGACCACGTCCTCGGTCGACCGCACCGGCCGGCGGGTCGTCGTGGCACTCCGCCGGGCCACGTCGATGCCGTCGCGCACAGCCAGCACCCGATGAGAGGCGTCCAGGCGAACGCCGAGGCCAGGGCCGGGCCGGCCCGCGACGAGGACCACTCCGGCGCGCATCAGGAGGTCCTGCCCCGCACGGCTGGTCACCGGTGCCACCACGACGTTGTCGCCCTCCAGGTCGATCCGACGAGAGCGGGTGAGGATGATCTTCTTGATCGAGGGATCGTCGCGAACCTCCTCGAAGATCGCCCGGGCGTTGGGTGGGAGGTGTCCGTCGTCGGGCGAGACGGCGAACGCCCACCAGTGGTCGAAGGTCGGGCTGGAACGGTCCGCCCGACGGAACTCACGCCGGTCGCGCGCAGTCGGCACGCTCACCGAGCCATCCGGCAGGGTCACGATCGCGAAGCTGCGCTGGAGTTGGTCGTCCGGCGCGGTCCGGAGCAGGTTGCGCTCCATCACGTCGACGGGCGCGTCCGGGACCGCGGCCCTGATCCGCGCCTTCCAGTCCCGCAGATCCGGCGTGTCGTAGTGGTTCTGGTATAGAAAGTACTTCTTGAGGAGGGGGAAGCCCCGGCCGAGCAGTCGGAAGTACTGGTTGGTGAAGACGGGCTGGAACGGGTAGAGCGCGTCGATGAAGGTGTCGCCGTCGTAGCCCGAGGCGATCAGGTGCTGGGTGAGCCCGATCTCGTACTTGTGCACGATCGCGGCCTTGCCGCGCTGCCGGTGCACGGAGCCGAGGATGCGGCGGAAGCCAGCGTCACGGATCACGGGCTGCCGGTAGGCGAGGAAGTAGGAGCCGATGTGGAAGTCGAACTCGGGCTCCTGCATGTAGCCGGCGAGCAGCTCACGGCGCACGCGCTCCATCGGGATGGGTTCCACCGTCACGTCCTGCACGGCCTCGGCTGTACGCGCCACGCCCTTGGTGGCCTGGAGCCCCCACCAGTCGCACATCCGCTGCGACATCTGGGCGAAGACCTCGTCGAGTGGGCGGAGAAGGTAGCAGCTGTCGTTGACCAGCAGCACCTCGTCGTAGCCCTCGAGCCGCTCCCATCCGACGAGGTCGCGTGCCAGCATGCTGTAGGAGCCGAAGTCGTACGCCCCGTGCCGCACGGCCCACGCCCCGACAGTGATGTCCGCCAGCTTCGCGAGCTCGGCCTCGTCGATGTGACAGTCGGCGAGGAGATAGACGTCGGCGAAGCGGGCCAGCTCGCGGACGTAGGCGATCAGCGACTCGTCGAGGAGGCCGTCGGCGTCGTAGGCGGCGAAGAGGCACGCGCGACGGACCTCCCTCTCGACCGGCAGCACCGTGCCGGGTCGTGGTGGGACCCACTCGGCGCGGACGCTGAGCCCTTGGGCTCGGCCCGTCAGGATGTAGTGCACCAGGGGGTTCACGCCCTCGCGTGCGGGGTCCAGGTGCGTACTCCAGTAGTGCCAGGTGTCGAAGGCGGCGCTGGGCTGCTTCGCCTCGCGCCAACCGAACCGGCAGAAGTGGAGCAGCAGGTCGTCGAGGCGCTCGGCGACGCTCGGCCAGGCGCTCGCGTAGAAGTCGCGGTCGAAGAGTCCCGACTCCGCCACGAGAGCCACCTCACGGAGGAGCTGCGGGTCGTCGGCCGCCGGGGGTTCGTCCTCCCGCGTCTCGACCGACCGCTCGAGGAAAGGGCCACCCTGCATTGCCCCGAGGGCTGCGTCAGGGGAGAGGCCGAGCCGGGCGCCGACGGTCAAGAAGTGGTCGATCGCCTCCTCGACGCTCGCGAAGTCGTCACCGACCTGGGAGCGGTACCACGCGATGTCGAACCACCCGGACGCCCTCAGGAACCGACGTCGGGGCTCTGTCATGTCGAGGTCCGTCCGGGTGGAGGACGTCGTCATGAGCGACCGTCGCCTCCACCTCGCAGAACGCGCTTCACCCGGCGCGGGAGCCTCCGCCACCGGGAGCCGCGGCCCTTCATCCGCTCGACCTGCGCCGCGAGGCGGTCGCCTCGGGCCCTTGCCTTGGCACGCTGCTCCTTGACGGTGCTGAGCTCCTCTGCCCACCGCTCCTGCTCCACACGGAGCTGGGCCAGCTCCAGCCGGCACTGTCGCAGTTCCTCGTGGAGTCGCAGCTCCGACTCCGTCCGGATTTCACCCAACGCCGGTCCTCTCTTCCCGGCTCCGCACGCGGCTCCCCGCCACGGAGCCGTAGTGGAGCTCCGCTAGCCGCGGTCAGAGCGCTGAAAGGCTACCAGAGGAGCACGCGTCGGCTCGGCGACCGAAGAGGCCGGCCGGATCGGCGCCGGTCGGTATTGTTCCGCCTAAGTCGAACGTTCGAGGAGGGTCATGCCCAGCGGGCTCAGCAGCAGGGTGCGCCGCGCGGCCGGCCGGGGCCGACGCCGAGCCCGTGACTGGCGGGAAAGTCAGGCGCGGCCGAGCACCGACGCGGCGGCGCTCCTCGCCTCGGGGCTTTTCGACCCGTGGTACTACAGCCTCCAGGTCCACCAGCGGCTCGGGGCGGCCCGTGCGGCCGAGCACTTTCTCCGCGCCGGCGCTCACGACGGGATGCTGGCCAACCCGCTGACCGACTTCTTCGCGACCGGGCTGCCACCGGCCCGGGTGGTGTCCGACCTCCTCGACGGCACCGCACGCACATATCCGGTGCGCGACTTCTTCGACGACCTCCTCGACGCACCCGCCGCCGCGCACCATCCCGGGGGTCCGGTCGGCCTCTATCTCCAGCACGCCCATGAGGGCGCCCCTGTGCCGGCGCTCGGGCCCCGCTCATGGCCGCGGTTCCGCGAGCAGCGCACCCGGCAGTCGCGAGCGCTTCGCCTGGTCCTCGACTCCGGCCTCTTCGATCGTGACCACTACGAGCGTCAGACGGGCGACACGTTCCTCAGCGACCGCCAGGCTGTCTGGCACTACCTGGAGGTGGGAGAGCTCCAGCGCCTGGCCCCCAACCCGCTCTTCGAACCCGAGTGGTACCGCCGCTGCGCTGACGTCCGCGTCGTCGGTTCGTTCGCCCACTTCCTGCGCAACGGGCAGGCCGCGGGGTCGGCCGGTCCCCACTTCGACGCCGCGACCTATCTCGCACGTTCTCCCGAGGCGGCCGACCACCCTTCGGGTCCTCTCGGACACTTCCTCGCCGTAGCGCGTGGCGACACACCGACCGTGCCCGGTCCGGACGACGGTGTTGAGCCGACCACCTGGTCCAGGCTCAGCACGGTGGTGCGTAAAGGCGCGGAGGAGTTCGGAGCGCAGCGGCGGCTGACGGCTCCGCCGCCCACGCGTTGGGGCCGCTGGCACCTCACGACCGCCACGCCGGCTGAGGGCAGGGGCGACGTGAGCGTCGCAATCCTCACTGACGCCCGGGCGTGGTGCAACGACTCGCGTGTGAACCTTCAGAGCGTGCTCGACCAGCGTCACCGGCGCTGGATGCTGCGTATCGCGATCGAGGCCGACGGCAGCGCACCTCCGGAGCTTCGGTCGGCTGCCGCCGACGACCCGCGGATCGTGCTCGTACCGACGTCGGGCGAGACGTGGGTGCAGCGCGCTCGCGAGCTGGTCTCGACGGTAGAGGAGCCGTGGGTCAGCCGCTGGCAGCCCCAGGAGCAGTGGTCGCCCTACGCGCTCAGCGGGCTGTTGTCAGCGGTCTCCCCCGGCACCGGGGCATATGCCGCAGCGGTCGACACGGCCGGTGCCGACCCCGTGTGGACGTGCGAGCTGCCCGATCGCGAGTCGATGCTCTGGCAGCCGTTCAGATCGCTGTCCGCGACGCTGCTGCCGACCGAGGTCCTGCGGGAGACCGCGCCGCGCGACGAGGCGCTGGACGCCTACGAGTGGGACGTCCTCCTGCAGCTCGAGGCCCCGCTGACCTACGTGCCGTTCGTGGCGGTACGCGGCGAGGACCTGGGAGCGCTGCCCCTCCCGGCCGGCCTGACACGATCCGACGAGCACGTCGTGCGAGCCCGCCGCATCCTCGACTGGCCCGCGCTGGTCGCCGGGCTCGGCGACCGGGTGCCCGGACGTGTCTCCGCGCTCGTGCCGACGTTCGAGGACTGGCGGTTCACCCGGCACGCCGTGGCACTCGCGACGCGCGCCGACGCCGACATCGAGGCCGTGGTGGTGGACAACGGCTCTCGGCGCGACGTCACCAGCGTCCTGACGGCCACCTTCGCCGGTGACGACCACGTGAAGATCCTTCGCGCCCCGTGCAACACCAACTTCGCTACCGGCTCCAACCTCGCCTTCGCGGGCTCGACCGGCGAGCACGTCGTCTTCCTCAACAACGACACAGAGCCTCGAGAAGGGTGGTTGCCGCCGCTCCTGGCGGCCCTCGGCGACCCCGACGTCATCGGCGCCCAGCCGCTCCTGCTCTATCCGGACGACTCGATCCAGACCGCGGGGACCGTCTTCTACGGCGCCTATGCCGCGCCGGGACATCTGCTCGTGTCCCACCCGGCGAGCGACTTCCCGTCCGCCGCCGACCTCGGGTTCACGGCGATCACCGCCGCGTGCATGGCGCTGAGGGCTGCTGCCGTTGCCGAGGCCGAGGGCTTCGACCCCGCGTTCGTCAACGGGTTCGAGGACGTCGACTTCTGCCTCAGTCTCGTGGAGTCGCACGGTGGACGCTTCGTCGTCGTCCCGGAGTCACGGGTGGCGCACCACGAGAGCAAGTCACCGGGACGGTTCGCGCGGAGCGAGTCCAACCGACTCAGGTTTCTCGAGCGGTGGGGCAGGCGCCTCCCGGAGCCGCAGACGGATCTCTGGAGAGCCGCGGGCTTCGAGGTGGTGAGCCTCCGCGTGCCGGGCGGTCTCCCGAAGAGCCACCGGCGGACCAGCGTCGTTCCGCACGTGGTCCGCCCCCCCGTCCTGGTGGACTCGGGTCCCGCCCACGGGCTTCCGCGGCTGCGCTGGGCGCTCAAGATCGCCGCCCCTGGTGGACCGGAGGGAGACGCTACGAGCGACGCGGTCCTCGCCGACGCGCTGGCCCGAGCTCTCCGGTCATGGGGCCAAGAGGTGGTGATCGACCGTCGTGGTGCGCACGAGCGTCCACTCTCGGACTACCTCGACGACGTGACGTTGACCCTGCGCGGTGAGGCCCCTACCGCGCCGGTCCTGGGAGCGACCAACCTCCTGTGGGTCGTCAGTCACGCCGACGAGGTAGACCCCCACGAGCTCACCATCGGTTTCGACCGGGTCTACGCGGAGGATCCCGCCTGGGCCGAGGCCATGGAGGCACAGAGCGGCTGCAAGATCCGTACGCTCGATACTGCCGAGGCCTCGCTCGCGGCCGAGGCGAGGACGCTGCTCACCGATGTCCTCGACGCCCGCGGCGTCGACCACGACCTCGGGTGAGGCGTCGGTCAGGGGCGCCGCCCGCGCAGGCCGAGCGCGCGCAAAGCGCGCCCCGCGGCTGCCGAGGCACGGTACGCGCGGGAGCGCCGCAGAGCACGTAGCTCGCGCTTGGTCCTCTTCAGGACCTCCTTCTGCGCCCGGGACCGATCGCGGAGTGAGACGATCCTCTCGCGCTGGCGCGCGATCGTGTCGCGGTGACGGACGACCTGCGCGTGCTCGGCCGTCACCTCCGCTCGCTTCAGGTCGATGAAGTCGCGCAGCGACTTCTCGCGTTCCAGCTGGACGTCGTAGAGGTTGTGCAGGCGACGCCCGAGTGGCCAGTCCCAGACGTCACGGTCGAAGAGCTGGGTCCGGAGGGTCTCGCGACACCGCTCGTGCGCGTCGGGACCCGTGTGGTTCGTCGTGATCGCGACTTGGAGCGCCGCCTCCTCATCCAGGATGCGTGCGACGCCGGCCTCGTCGACCTGCCGACCCACGAGGTCCATCAGGCAGATGAACAGCTCGCCCATCGTCCGTGCCGGCGCCCACATCTCCGGCGGCGTGTCCGCGAGGAGGGACTTGGCGAACCAGAAGAGCCCGCGCTCGATCACCCGGTCTGCGGATCCGGTGGCGTGGAACTCCTCGTCGATGATCTGGAGCTCACCGCTGCCCGCGACGATGATGTTGTTCGGGATCGCGTCCAACGACACGGCACCGTCGTGACTGAGGGACTCGACGAGGTGCCGCCACCGCTCCAGCAGCTCTCGCCGACCGCCCTCGTCGTGCTCGGCGAAGACCTCGACGAACGACCGGCCGAAGCGGAACGGCCACGTCGTCATCCCATGGGAGATCAGCTCGCCGGGCTCTGCGCTGTACTCCCGCTCCACCAGCACCTCGTCGTCCACGACGCGGACGCTGGTGGTCGCCGCGTACTCGCGCCGGCGGTTCACGGAGAAGTAGCGCGCCAGGCGGTCGTCCGCCCACAGGGTGGGAGGCCGGTCCGTGGCGCCGACCACGAGGAACGAGTTGGCGAAGTGTCCGCTCAACCCGGCGCGCGACAGCTGCGCCCACACGCGCCGCTCGCTGGCGAGCGGGACCCGTCGGGTGCCTGCGTAGCGGCTTGGGAAGGTCGGCAGGTCCTCGAGCAGGCTCGGGACGGTCGCGGCGATCCGATCAGTCTCCATCACCACCCGGGTGTGCTTGTAGTCCGGGAAGACACCGAACAGCCGTGGCGTGAACCCGGCCCCCGAGACCAGCTCGGCGAGCGCGGGCGCACTGAACGTGCGCGCGGGCGTCCCTCGGGGGTAGTCCTCGATCGAGTCGTACATCCTCCGGCTGTGGTCCTCGGCGGTCCCGGTGAGGTACTTCACGCCCAGCTTGTTCTCGATCGCGAGCACCAGGGCCCCGCCGGGGACGAGCCGCGATCGCGCCTCCCGCAGAAAGGCGAGGTAGGGCTCGGGGTCGGGCGCGCCGGCCCCGACGTACTCGAGCACCCCGACCACGACGACCAGGTCATAGGCGGCCTCGCACGGGATGTCCTCGACGTTGCCCGCGAAGACCTCGACGTTGTCGAGGTCGCGGGTGCGCTCGCGACCGACCCGCGCTCGACCCAGCACGGGCTCGACGGAGTCCACGAGGGCAGCTGTCTCCCCGAGGTAGCGGGTGATCGGACCGCAGCCCGCTCCCACTTCGAGGACGCGCGCGTCGGACGGGATGTCCAGCGAGCGCAGGACGTTCGCCCGCGCGGGGTGGGTGTGGTACTGCTCGGCCCAGCTCTCGGCCGCTTCGAGCATCTCGGTGCTGGAGGAGGTGATGTCGGTGGCGTTCCGGACGATCTCCAGGACGCGCTCCTCGGCGCCGTCACGGTAGGGGATGTCGGGATTCGCCCGGAGCAGACGGACACGCTCGAGGGTCCGGAGGTCACGGGACCGGATGGGGGACGACATGGGCGCCACGGTGCTGATCATCTCCAGGACGTCGGGGGCCACGACGGACTGCGAGCCACGGTCTGCCGAGACTACGCGCCCAGCGTGGGTCCGGGGACCGCCCTTGTCAATGCGTCCCTGGCGACCTGATGCTCCCAGCCGTCACGGGAGCGCGTCAGTCACGTGCGCGCCACGCAGCCCCGCAGTTCGACCACGGCTTCAGCACGCCCCGTACTGGTCGAGGGGCGAGGGTAAACCTCACGGCGACGGCTACGCCTCTGAGCGTGTGCTCAACGCAGTCTTCGGGGACGATGCGGCCGGCCGCTGAAGCCGGAACGGGCGTCATCGGAGTCGCGCTGGATGACGGTGGTCTCCAAGGGGCGCGGACCCTCGGCGCGGACGGCTTGCGACGGCTCGGCGCGACCGTCCCCCCGACGGAACAACCAATCACAGCGAGGTTCGACGAAGGGGCGGAGACACGACCGCACCGGACGGGATGCCAGAACGACCGTCATGAGGACGCACCCACCGACGACGATGGCCAGGCCCAGCGGGCTCTCCAGCCTCTCGTCCAGGGGGCTCGCAGCGAAGACCCTCAGGACGAGTCCGTGCAGGAGGAAGGGGTACATCGAGGCAGCGCCGACCGCGGTGAGAACGGGCGTCGCCCGGCGGGGAAGGACTGCGACGAAGGCCGCAGTGAGGCTCAGCCCGGCCCCGATGACGACCAGACGCGTCAGCGTCGCCTCACCGACAGCCATGTCGAAGGCGGAGTAAGGCGCGATGTAGGCCAGCCAGCCGATCATCCCCTGATCCCGCGCGAACATTCCGAGCGGTACGAGGACAACGGCGAGCACCACTGCTCCGGCCACCTTGCCAGCTCTCGGCGGAACCCGGTTGGGCGCGCCCCGACCCAGGCACAGCCCGATGACGAAGAACGGCAGCATCCCGAACGTGCGGTTCAGCGAGAGAAGGAGCCCCAGGTCGGACGCGGCGCCACCCAAGACGGAGATCACCAGCGAGGTCCCGATCGCCACGGAGGGGCGAAGCTGAGCGAACATCGGCGCCATGAGGCGCCATGCCAGCAAGGAGAGGAGGAACCACAGCTGATAGAGCGGGGTCAGAAGCTGGTTCGCCGAGTACTCGACCGTGTCGTCGCCGAGTGCCCGGAACGACACCAGGTACAGGAGCTGGAACACGACATAGGGGATGACGAGGCTGCGGATCAGGCTGCTCGCCCGCCGTCCGACGAGGGTACGGGCAGTGAGCATGCCGCACAACAGGACGAAGGCGGGCATGTGAAACAGATAGATCGTGAAGTAGACGTCCCACGCGCCGGGCGCCGCAAGCACCTGCCCCACTCCGTGCCCGACGACCACCAGGACGATCAACGCGCCCTTGACGTTGTCGAGATAGGGGTCCCGTGTCGCTCCAGAAGCAGTCGACGGCGAAGAGACGTGGGATGAGTGGGACACGACGCTCAACTGTGCCATACCGCCGGGTCTGCTCCCGGGCCGACGTCAGCCGCGTCGGAAGACGGTCGCTCGCTTCTGCAGCCGCAGGTCTTCGCGCGAGAACCCCGGGAGCAGGCCCTCCCACATCCGAGCGACTTCTTGCTCGTCGTTGCGGATCATGTCGTCGAGCACGACGGAGACGCGTTCCGCGAACCGTTCCTGCAGCATGGGCACAGCGGGGAACCGGGCATGAACGCCGGTTGCGGCCGGCGGACCGTCCACGAGGAGCAGACCGACATCGGTCAACGTCGCGAGCGCCTCGGGGTCGTACCATCGCCCCCGATAACCGGCGACCTCGATCTCGGTCAACGGTGCGAGCCGAACCTCCGCGATGTCACCGAGCCCATGTCTGGCGAGGACCGCGCGAGTCTGCTCCGCGAAGCTCTCGTGATGCTCCAGCGCGACCACCTTGCAGTCCAGACCGAAGTGACGGATGGCCAGGCCGAACCAGAGCGTCGAGACACCGCTTCCACACTCGACCACCAGGGAGGGTCGTCGTGAGACCAGCTCGTCGACGACCACCTCGACGAGATCCGGCGAGGCGGCCCAGCCGCCCATGGCGGGAACCCTGCCCTCTACCGGGAGCAGCGAGAAGAGGTGTATCGCCGACTGGATCTGCGCGAGCTGCGCGGAGTTCTCGACCGTTCGTTTGCTGACGTCCTTGCTCAATCCGGTGTCGAGCGCCCGGACAGCCGTCGCCGTGCGGGACTGACCCGCCTCGAGCCGTCGCACCGCAACTCGGATCTCCTGCCACTCCTCCGCGTTGCGAGTGCGCTCGACCTCCAGCTCGTCAACGAGCTCGCGGTGCTGTTCGACGAGGTTCCCGAGCGCTGTGTGAACCGCGCGGCGATGGCCTGCTGCCGCAGCAGCTGCCCGCTGGACCACCCACAGGACGAGAACCAGACCGAAGACGGCCCCGACGAACGCCAGGGACGCCAAGACACCGGCACCGGCACCGCCGACGGCAGCAAGCCAGCCTACGAGGATCGCGGCGAGGAGGAAGAGCACCGCACCGGCGGCGGCGACGCCTCGACGACCGCCCAAGCGCCTGGCGATCGTCCGGAGCGCACGCGACACACGGGCACCACGTGAACGCTCGACCGCGTCCCGCCGACGCTCGGCCTTCGCACGCGCTGCCTTCTCACGCTTGAGGCGTTCGCGGACGCGCTGGACGCGCTCGCGCTGGACGGACAGCCGCTCGTTCTTCTCCTCGAGCCTGTTGCTCAGATCGGCGACGACCGCTCGGAGCTTCGCCACGGCATCGGGCTCGCGGCCCGCCTTGTGGCGCGGGTCGCTCGACAGCAGCTGTGCCCACAAGTCGTCGAGCTCGGTGGCGGCGCGGTCGGATCGGACCGACAGTGCCACGACCGGCACGTCGCCGAGCCACCCGATGTCGTCGACCCCGAGGGGCGCGAACGAACGCAGGTCGCTCGCCAGACGGGCGACATCGACGAGGAGCTGGACGTCGGGATCATCCACGGCACGCGCGACCGCGCCACCGACGATGTCGGAGGAGAGATCACCGGACAACAGGACCTGCGACTGCACTCCGTCGCTTCGAGGAATCTCGCCCTCGGCGACGAGGATGTCCTCGCAGCTGTCCCGGAGATCGCGGATGCTCCTGCCCGGGTCGTCCGAGACAACGACGAGCCGCCCCTGGACGTGGATGCCGCTTCTGCCCTCCACGGGTCCTCCTGGTCTCCGACGTGCTGGCCCCAGCCAGGCCTCGGATAGCATTGCACGGGCTCCGATCCGGGCCTGACCGGCCCGCCTCGAAAGCCCAGGGGAACCCTTGACTCAGCACGACGTCCGCCATCAGCCGACGGTGTCCGTCATCGTCCCGAGCTATCTCGGGGCCGACGTCCTGCCGATCAGCCTCGGATCGCTCGCACGCCAGACCCTCGATCCTCGCGCCTTCGAGGTCGTCGTGGTGCTCAACGGCCCGGAGGACGAGTCACGCCGCGTCATCGACGACATCCGGACGGCCAGCCCAGCGCTGCGCTTGCGCATCGTGTCCACCTCGACCCCGGGCGCCGGAAATGCGCGCAACCTTGGCCTGGATGCGGCAGCCGGCCGTTTCGTGACGTTCGTTGATGCCGACGACGAGGTGACTCCGGGCTATCTGAAGGTGCTGATCGACCATGCCGAACCCGGGGTCGTGCCCGTCGCCTCAGTCGCGGACGTCACCGATGAACGGGCGGCACCCTCGTTCGAAAACTACCTCTCGAACCGCCTCGTCGCCCGCGCCGGCGAGGTGGCGGACCCCACGACGATCCCTTCCTCGCTGGGATTCGTCGCCGGCAAGCTCACCCCGACGGCAGTGGCCCGGGCGGGCCGGTTCGACACCTCGCTCCGCAGCGGAGAAGACGTCCTCTACTGGTTCGACGTCTTCGAAGCCACTCCGTTCCGCATCAAGCCTGTCGCCCTCGACGCGGACGGCGTCTATCTCCGCCACATCGTCGCGAACTCGGTGTCCCGACAGGCGAGCTCGTACGACTTCTCGGTGACCCAGCGCCTCGACGTCGTCGAGCGACTCTGGTCGCGCCAGGCTCTGGATCCCCGAAGCCGCAAGCTTCGATCGTCCTTCACTGCCGGTCAGGTGTCACACGTGAACGCCTATCTGCGTCTCGACCCGGCGGACCACCCGAAGGTCCTTGCCGACATCCGTGCCCGCGGCCTGGAGGACGCGATCCCTTGGCGCCGCCTCAACGACGGCCTTGCCCGTGACCTCGCCATCCTCTACTCGTTCCTGCCGTACGCCGACACGAGCGCGCTCGTGGCCGCACGCCGCATCCGCGATCGCGGAATCGTCGTCGACGTCGTGTCCAACACCATGGGAGCGGACAAGCCCATCGACTGGGCCGCGGGCGTCATCGCGCGGGAGCAGCTGGACCAGACGTTCGAGGTCGACGCCCGCACGGCGGCCTTCGAGTGGGGTCCGCTGAAGGCGTTCACCCGCCGTGCGCTTGCCAAGGTTGCCGAGTGGGAGAAGGAGAAGGGTCTCTACCGCAGCGTCTACAGCCGGACGATGTGGCCCGGCTCGAACCTGGTCGCGGCCGTCCTGAAGCTGCGGAGGCCCGATCTCCGATGGATCGCCGAGTTCTCCGATCCGCAGCTCTTCAACGCCTACGGGCAGCGCCGGGTCGGGCGGGCGAAGGAGGACGGGTTGTGGCGTGAGCTGACCGACGGGTTGGCCGCCGCTGGGATCGACGCTCCTGCCGACCGCAACATTCCCCATCTCGTGGAGCTCCTCGCGTACGCGCTGGCCGACGAGATCGTCTTCACCAACGAGCACCAGCGCTCGTTCATGCTCGGCTATCTCCCAGAGCAGCAGCTCGTCGAGCGCGTGCTGGAGCGATCGGTCGTCTCCCACCACCCGACCCTCCCCAAGTCCTTCTACCACCGGGTCGAAGGCGAGTACGAGATCGAGCCGGACGTGCTCAACATCGCCTACTTCGGCGCCTTCTACGCGACTCGTGGTCTCACAGAGGTCGTGGACGCCTTGAAGGCGCTCGAGCCCAACGAGCGCGCGATGGTGCGCCTTCACGTCTTCACGGGCGACCCGGAGACGTTGGCAAAGGAGCTTGCTGTTCATGGGCTGACAGACATCGTGGTCGCAAACCCGTACGTCTCGTACTTCGCGTTCCTCGAGCTGACCACGCGCATGGACGTTCTTCTCGTCAACGATGCCAAGACGCGGGACCACTACGACGTCAATCCGTTCCTGCCGTCGAAATGGTCCGACTACGCAGGGAGCGGCAGCGACGTGTGGGCGGTTGTCGAGGAGGGCAGCATCTTGTCGACGATGCCGACGACGTACCGCTCACCTCTCGGCGACGCGGCTGCCGCCGTTGCCGAGGTGCGACGCATGCTCGCGGATCGCGGGCTCGGGCGCGAGGAGACCAACCCGCAGTAGCGCGCGCCGCCCGCTGCTACTCGTCAGCGGCTGGAGCGCGGTACCTCCGTGTGGACCCCTCGATCGAATCGACGACGCGCTCCCGGCACCGCCCGTCGCGCACTGGGAACGTGGCAGCGATGCGGTCGAGATAGACACGGTCGGGCTCCGGTCCGCGGTCGACGATGTCGACAGCGGCGGCAACCGCGTCAGCGGCGGTCTCGGTCACCGGGCCGAAGCCGTCGCGCCCGTAGTCGAAGTAGCCGGCGCGCCCGACGTGCCCACCCTGCGTCATGCGCTCACGATCGAACTGGAAGTAGACGACCGGCCGGTCGAGGTAGGCGGCGTTGAAGGCGACCGACGAGTAGTCGGTGAGCAGGACGGCAGACCGTGCGAACAGCTCACGTACGTCACGGCCCTCGAAGCTCACGACCTCGACGTGCGACGGAAGGTCGAGCTTGCCCGCCAGCACGTCCATGTTGGGGTGGGGCAGGAAGGCCACCTTGAGACCGTGCCGGGCTGCGGCATCAGCGAGCTCCGTCGAGCGCAACACCTCGAGCCACTCGTGGACGTACTGCGTCTCCTCGATTCCTTCGACAAGCTCGCGCCGCTGGGACCCGCGCTTGAGCGGCGGAACCAACCACACGCGCCATGTGGGGCAGATCAGCATCACGTCGCGCTGGTCCGGCCCGAAACGTTGGCCCTGCTCGTACAGCAGATCGAAGCGAGGCAGCCCCGTCAGCTTGGTCTCACGCTCGGTGTAGATGTAGGGAGTGTCGTCGCCGACGATCGAGTCGTGCTCCTGCTGGGTGCTCGTGACGAACACGTCGAGCGGTCGATGATTGAGCCAGCTCGAGAGGTCGTCCTTGATCACGCCGTGCTGAAGGAAGGTGAAGCGGTACGAGGGTGGCGCGAGCGAGGTGATCGCGGGTGGCCGGCACACGGCGATATCGGCGTGCGACGACACCAGGTGCTGACAGTTGAGCATCAACAGCTTCCAGAGCAGAGAGCCGTGCGCGACGACTCTGCGCCCGTGAGCTCGCCGGAGCCGCCTCCAGTCCGGTGTTCCTCGCTGGACGACGAACTTCGCGTCGATGTCTTTTCGGTTCTCGCGCAGGTAGCGAAAGAGGTGCTCGGCGCTGTCGTCGGCGTTGTGGATCCGATCCATCAGCACCCAGGAACGCCGCAGACGCCGGCTGACCGGCCGGCTTCGGGCGACGCGGAGGAGGAGCCGGTCACGCCAGCCCGCACTGCTCGCACCGGCGGCTTTCCGGCGGGGCCGGAGCGCCTGGCGGAGACGTGCGGGAGACAGCGTCCTGGCGGGGACCGGAGGCTGCGTGAACCTCAGCTCGCGCACGCGGCCATCGACGACCAGCCGCAGGGCGTGCGATGCGGGCACCCAATGGATACGCTCGCGCAGCAGCGGGCGACCGTGGAAGTAGAGAGCCCGCACCTTCGTGTACGCGGGAGCAGTGACCTCACCACCGGAGAGCACCATGTCTTCGGGGGCGTCCCCGGTGAACCGGTAGACGACGCGCACGAGACCCTGCCGGGAGTCGAGATGCTCGACGAGAGCGTACGGCGACACCCACGGCTCGTCGCGGTAGGCGTGCAGGAGAACGTCACGGGCAGCGCCCCGCAACGGAACGACCGAGAAGGCTTCCACGATCTCAGGATCGAGATAACGGACGATCCGTCGCATCAATTCGTGAAACTCGTCCGCCACAGCGGCCGGAGCGACCACCTTCGACCCCGAGTCCTCGGCAGCGAAGTAGTAGCTGAGCTCGTACAGGACGAAGTTCTGCAGCCACTCCGGAACGTGGCCCAGCTCGCGCTCGGCGGTCTCCAGCACGTCGAGGTAACCATGACGGAGCACGGCTGTGAATCGACCAGGATGGCGGTAGGAACCCTGCAAGGTCGAGCTCTGGTCGCTGCGTTTGCGGTACTGGTAACGCGCGGTCGCCAGGAATGCCACGGTGGGCTCGGGCGCCAGCAGCAGGTAGCGGCTGCTGAAGTGGCCGTCCTCGAAGTTCGGTCGGATCCGGTGGTCGAACCGCAGGTCGTGCTTCCGGATCCGGTCGAGGCGATAGAAGGCTGCCGGTGCGCTGCCGTGGAAGTGATCCGGGAACGTGGTCAGCGCCCGCGCGCGATCACCGGCCACGAAATGGCGGCGTAGCGGGTGCTTGTCCGTGAGCTCCTTCGTGGAGTCGTTGAGCAGGAGACGGTTGGTCGCCACCATGTCGATGTCGTCGCGCCCGTCGAGGAACTCGACGACGCTGCGTATGTAGCCGGGCTCGAGGATGTCGTCAGGGTCGGGGAACGTGACCCACTCTCCGACGGCGGCCTCGAGACCGGCGTTGCGGGCGGCGCCCTGGCCGGCGTTCGGCTGGGTCAGGACACGCACCGTCCCCGGGCGTCGGCCCTCCCACGCCCGCAGCGCCTCGAGGGTCTCGTCGCTCGACCCGTCGTCGACGACGACCACCTCGATCAGTCCAGGGTTCTCCTCGATCTGCCTGTCGATGGAGTCGATGAACTCGGGGAGGTAGCGCGCCACGTTGTAGGCGGCGGAGACCATCGAGAACCGTGGTCGCGGTGATTCGGCCACTCAGGCACGACCTTCCATCGGATTTCACAGCAGGGGACCGGCACCGGGCCGGACGAGTGTCGAGGATACCGACCCGGTCACGCACCTCCGGCATCGGCGCCGTGGAGCGCGCCGATCCGAGGGCGCCCCCCTGGCCGCCGTCAGAGCCGTTCGACGCGTGGGTCGTCGATGGCCCCACGCAGGTCCAGGAACCGGCGCGACGCGCCTGCCAACGCTGGCAGATCGAAGCCGGAGTGCTTCTGCACGAGCACCACGACGTCGGCTGCTTGTGCAGCAGCCAGCAGATCGTCGCTCCCGACGTGGCGTACTCCGTCGACCTCCCAGTCGTCGACGTACAGGTCGTGATAGCTCACTGACGCCCCTTGGGCGAGAAGCTGCTCCGCGAGGGGCTTCGCAGGGGTTTCACGCTGGTCGGCGATGTCCGGCTTGTAGGTGATGCCGAGGAGAAGGACCTCAGCCCCTCGCAGGGCGATCGCGTCCTCGTTGAGCAAGGTCTGGATGCGCTGGACCACGTACCGGGGCATCCCGGCGTTGATCTCCTGGGCGAGCTCGACGAAGCGGAACGGGTAGCCGAGCTGCTCCTTCACACGGTGCGACAGGTAGTTCGGATCGATCGGGATGCAGTGACCACCGACGCCGGGACCGGGTCGAAAGGCCTGGAAGCCGAACGGCTTGGTCTCAGCCAGGTCGATGACGTTCCAGAAGTCGATGCCGAGCTCGTGGGAGAACCGTGCCATCTCGTTGACGAGCGCAATGTTGACGTGACGGTAGGTGTTCTCCAGCAGCTTCGCCATCTCGGCCTCGCGGGTCCCTCTGGCGGAGACCACGCGTTCGACGAGCTGTCCGTAGAACTCCGTCGCCTGCTTCCCACACCGTTCTGTGAGCCCACCCACGACCTTCGGTGTGTTGGCGATGGTGAACGTCTGGTTGCCAGGATCGACCCGCTCGGGCGAGAAGGCGAGGGCGAAGTCCTCGCCGGCAGTGAGACCCGACCCCTCTTCGAGGACGGGGCGCAGGACTTCCTCGGTCGTGCCTGGGTACGTCGTCGACTCGAGAACCACCAGCGTGCCCTGCGTCAGGTGCTGGGCGATCGAGCGCCCAGCGGCGAGCACGGCGCCGAGATCAGGCCCGCCCGCCGGTCCGAGGGGTGTGGGAACACAGATGACTACCGTGTCGGCTGACGCGACCACGGAGCTGTCCGTGGTGGCGCGAAAACCGCCGTCGAGCATCTCGGAGATCTCGGCATCGCTCAGGTCGTCGACGTGCGAGACACCGGCGGTGAGTCCGCCGACGACCCGGTCCGACGTATCGAGTCCGACGACGTCCAACCCGTTGCGTACAGCCTGCTGCGCCAGGGGCAGGCCGACGTAGCCCATGCCCACGATGACTAGAGTGGTCAACTCAAACCTCATTCCCTGTTTTCGCGCCCAAGTCTGACACAGGGTGCCACCCTGACCTCACGTCCAGCCCAGAAGGAACCATGTCCGACCTCGTCATGCACATCACAGGTGCTCGGCCGAACTTCCCCAAGGCTGCCCCGGTCGTCGCCGCTCTCTCCGACCGCGGGGTCGCGCAGAAGCTCGTCCACACCGGTCAGCACTACGACGACAACATGTCGGCCGTGTTCTTCCGTGAGCTCGGGCTCCCCCAACCCGACGTCAATCTCGGGGTCGGGTCAGGATCCCACGCGTCCCAGACGGCGGCGATCATGACCGCTCTCGAAGCGGTGGTCCTGGAGGATCGCCCTGCCCTCGTCATGGTCTACGGCGACGTCAACTCCACCCTTGCGGCCGCGCTCGTCGCGTCGAAGCTCGGTATCGCCGTCGCGCACGTCGAGGCTGGTCTACGGTCCTTCGACTGGACGATGCCCGAAGAGATCAACAGGGTGGTGACCGACCGGCTCGCCGACCGGCTGTACGCCACGAGTGCCGACGCCGTCGCGCACCTCGGCAACGAGGGTGTCCATGCGGACAAGATCCGATTCGTCGGCAATCCGATGATCGACACGCTCCTGGCGCACCGGGATCGGTTCGACGGCTCGCGCGTACGCGACGAGCTCGGCCTCACCGACCGGTACGCCGTCGCAACTCTCCACCGCCCGGGCAACGTGGACGATCCGGCTGCGCTTGCTCCGCTGGTGCAGGCACTCTCGGCAGTGGCCGACGAGGTTGACATCGTGCTCCCGGTCCACCCTCGCGGAGCTGCGCGGCTGGAGCAGTCGGGGCTTCTGGCCCATCCCGGTATCCACGCCACCGATCCCGTCGCCTACACCGAGTTCCTCGGCCTGGTCGCGGATTCCGCCCTCGTCATCACCGACTCCGGCGGCATCCAGGAGGAGACGACGGTGCTCGGCGTTCCCTGCCTCACGCTTCGCCCGAATACCGAGCGGCCCGTCACCATCACCGACGGAACCAACCAGCTCGTGACCGCTGCGTCCCTGCCCGAGACTGCCGCGAAGGTACTTGCCGAAGGCCGTCCCGTCACGTGGCCCGTTCCTCCGCTGTGGGATGGCCACGCCGGTGAACGCATCGCACGCGACGTCGTCGCTCTTCTCGGCTGAGAGCCGGGAGACGCCTCCCCGCCGCGGCCGGCGGCCCACCGCCGAGGCGATCCCGGCCGAACGTCAGTGGGCGGCGTCGTACGCCGACCGGACCTCCTCGCTCACGCGACCCCGCTCGGACACCTCGTAGCCGTTCTCGCGCGCCCAGGCGCGGATCTCGGACGCACTGCCCGCTCCACCGCTGCGGCGGCGTCCCGAGCCGCTCGCCGCCGGCCTGCGGCGACCGCCCCGTGCCTTGCGCGCCTCGGCCACGTAGGGCGCGAATGCGTCGCGGAGCTTCTGTGCATTCTTTGCGGAGAGGTCGATCTCGTACATCACACCGTCGAGACCGAACGAAACAGTCTCGTCCGCGTCACCACCGTCAATATCGTCCACCAGGATTACTTGAATCTTCTGAGCCATGCCTGGCAATATACGCGCTCGCAAGAATTGCCGACAATCCGCGATCGCCTCGCCCGAAAAGGCAAATCAGGACTCGCGCGAGGCCGGGAACAGAATTGCCTCGCGAATTCCGACGCCCATCAAGAGCATCACGAGCCGGTCGACACCGAGCCCCATTCCGCCCGCCGGCGGCATCCCGAACTCGAGCGCGCGCAGGAAGTCCTCGTCGACGTCCATCGCCTCCGGGTCACCGGCGGCTGCCAACGCCGCCTGCTCGGTGAGCAGCTCGCGCTGCAGCACCGGGTCGTTCAGCTCCGAGTAGGCGGGCGCGAGCTCGACACCGTTGATGATGAGGTCGAACGCCTCGGCCAGACCCGGCTTGCTCCGGTGGGGCTTGGCGAGCGGCCGCACCGACTGCGGGTAGTCGGCCACGAACGTCGGCTGGACGAGGGTGTGCTCCACGAGCTTCTCGAACAGCTCCAGGACGATCTCGCCGGCGCCCCAGCCGTCCCGGAGGGCCACGTCGTGCTCCGCAGCGAGCTTGCGCAAGGTGTCGGCGTCGGTCTCGAGCGTGACGTCGGTCCCGACGGCCTCCGCGACGAGCTCGTGGATGCTGGCCCACCGCCACTCCGCCTCGAGATCGATCTCGGTCCCGTCCCTGCCGGCGACGACCGTACGACCGAGCGCGCGGGCGGCATCGCGGACGAGGTCACGAAGGAGGTCGGCCATGGTGTGGTAGTCACCGTAGGCCTGATAGGCCTCCAACATCGCGAACTCGACGTTGTGGGTGTTGTCGACGCCTTCGTTGCGGAATGTCTTGGCGATCTCGTAAACGCGGTCGACCCCGCCGACCAGTGCTCGCTTGAGGTGGAGCTCCAGAGCGATTCGGAGAAGCATCTCCTGGTCGAACGCATTCATGTGGGTCTTGAAAGGGCGTGCGGCAGCACCACCGTTGGTGAACTGCAGGACCGGCGTGTCGACCTCGATGAAGCCACGTGTGTCGAGGGTGCGCCTCAGCGACTGGAGGACCGTCGCCTTCGCGCGCACCACCTCGCGCGCCTGCGGACGGACGACGAGATCGACGTAGCGCTGGGTCGCCCGGAGCTCCTCTGACAAGGGGTTGTGCTCGTTGGGCAGCGGGCGGAGCGTCTTGGCGGCGATCTGCCACGACCTGACCTGGATCGAGAGCTCACCGCGCCGACTGGTGATGACCTCGCCCTCGACGGCGAGGTGGTCGCCGATGTCGACGAGCGACTTGAACTGTCCGAGCGACTCCTCGCCGAGGTCGGCCAGCGACAGCATCGCCTGGATCTCGGCGCCGTTGCCCTCGCGGAGCCGGACGAAGCACAGCTTGCCCGTGTTGCGGAGGAAGATGACCCGTCCGGCAGTGGCTACCTCGATCCCGGTGTGGGCGTCGGGCCCGAGCTCGTCGGCGTCGGAAGCAGCCCGGATCTGGGTGATCGTGTGCGTGTACGGGACGGTCAACGGGTACGGCGCGACGCCCGCATCGATGAGACTCTGACGCTTCTCCAAGCGCACGCGCATCTGCTCGGGGATGGCGTTGTCGTGCAGGGGCGAGCCGGCGTCCGTCATGCGCACCAGAGTAGTAGCAGAGCATCCGGCGGCTGTTCCTGCCTTCTGGCCCGCCGCTGTCGTTCTCACTTCCGGAGGTACGAGGAGCCTCGGGACCCTATCGTCGAGAGATGCGCCTGCGACGGATCGGGATGATCGTCACCGTGCTGATGGCGGGATCGCTCCTGGTCGTGCCACCTCCGGCCGCAGGCTCGGCGGGGGTCCTGACCCGCATCGTCCCCGCTCCGGCCGCCGAGCCGGCCCGGCCGACCCTCGGTGAACGCACGGTCCTGCGTGGCCGCTTGTCCACCGCCCGCCGCACAGCCCTGCTCCAGCAACGACGGTCGAACCGTTGGCGCACCGTCGCGCGCGACGTGACGGGAGCGCGCGGCAGGTACAGGTTCTGGGTCACCGCCTCGCGGGCACCCCTGCGGGTCGTCGCTCCACGTCACGCCGGTCGCGGCCTTCCCCGGGCGAAGACCCGGGCGTTCCGACTGGCCGTCCGGCGGCAGGTGGTGGCGATAGCAGCCAGACGGGTCGTGGCGAGAGGGAGAGCCGTGACCGCCAGCGCGACCACGAGACCGCGGCGTCCCGGACGCAGGCTGACGCTCGTGGCGACCGACGCCCGTGGACCGCGTCTGCGGTTCGCCCTCCGTGCGGGCGCACGCGGCGTTGCGCGCACGACGGTACGGTTCCCCCGGTCCGGGCGGTGGTTGCTTCGCGTACGGGCACACCGCCACCGGGGCGCCGCAGCGCGGAGCGCGTCGCGTCGGGTCCGTGTGGTCCCTCGGCCACGCCCCGCAGTGATCGCTCACCGGGGCGGGGCGTCAGCGAGCCCGGAGAACACCGTCCCGGCCATCGCGGGCGCCCTCGCGTCGGGTGTCGACGCCATCGAGGCCGACGTCCGTCGCTCCGCAGACGGCGTCCTGATCCTCGCCCACGACGAGACGTTCGCGCGGACGACGAACGTTGCCGTTGTCTTTCCTGCGCGCGCCTCGGCTCCTGTCGGTTCCTTCACCTGGGAGGAGATTCGCCGGTTGCGGGCCACGGGACCCCGCGCCGGCCGCGCCGTGGTCCGGATCGCCTCGCTGGAAGACCTCTTCCGTACGACGTCCCGCAGCGCCGTCCGCATGGTTCTCGACATCAAGCGACCTGACCTCTATCCCAGGATCGAGCACCAGGTCGTCAGTGCCGCTCGCAGACACGGCCTGGTGGATGCCGGGGCCCACGACAGAGTGCGCTTCGACAGCTTCGACTGGGCGGCGGCGCGCCGTCTCCGCGCCGCATCCCCCGACGCCGAGGTCGGCCTGCTGTCACGGCACGCGCCCCCGACCGACCTGAGGCCCTACGCGTGGGCCGACGTCTGGGCCGTCCACGCCCGCTTCGTCACGTCGTCGCTGGTGGCTCGGGCGCGCCGCGTGGGGAGCACGGTCGACGTCTGGACCGTCAACGATCGGGCAGCCGCCCTCCGTTTCGCCGATCTCGGCGTCGGCGGCATCATCACCGATGAGCCTGCGACGGTCCTGCGCCTCGTCCGATGACGGCTCAGGCGTTGCGTCCGGCGACGATCCGCAGGCCGATGAGCGTGAGGTCCGGCTCGTGCGCGGTCACCCTCGCGCACTCGCCGAGGACGACGTCGGCGTGGGTGCCCGTCGCCACCACGGCCACGTCGTCAGTCCCCAGCGCGCGCACCATCCGCGTCACGATCCCGTCGACGAGACCGGCGAAGCCGAAGACCATGCCCGACTGGATGGCCTCGACGGTGTTCTTGGCGACGACTCCGCGTGGGCGGACCAGCTCGACGGAGCGCAGCTGCGCGCCGCGCCGGGCGAGCGCCTCGAGAGAGATGCCGATGCCGGCGGAGATCGCGCCCCCGACGTAGCGACCCTGGGCGTCCACCACGTCGAACGTCGTCGCGGTGCCGAGGTCGACGACGATGCTGGGCCGGTCGGGATAGAGAACGCCTGCCGCGGCGGCGTTGACGATGCGGTCCGCTCCCACCTCGCGGGGGTTGTCCATGAGGATGGCGACTCCCGTGCGGGTGCCGGGCTCGATGATGGAGACGGCACAGTCGGCGTAGTCGCGCTCCAGGAGAAGGCGCAGCTCGTGCAGGACGGCGGGCACGGTGCAGGCCAGAGCAACAGCGTCCACCCGCCCGAGATCACGCTGGGCGAGCATGCCCCGCAGGAGCAGCTGCCACTCGTCGGCCGTCCGCGTGTCCAGCGTCGCCACGCGCCAGCGCGCCGTCAACCGGTCCCCATCGAAGACTCCGATGACCGTCTGGCTGTTGCGCACGTCGAGACACAGCAGGCTCACGGCACCATCATGGCGCAGCCGTCCCTCAGCCCGTGGGTGCGACGAGGTCGCCGCGGACCGTGTCCGACCCCGGGACCGGCTCGGCGGGATCCGACCCCGTGCCGAGGACCCGGTTGTCGGTGTCGACGAACACGACGCGAGGAGCCAGCTCACGCGCCTCGGCATCGGTGACCTGCGCGTACGCGATGAGGATGACGAGGTCGCCGGGGTGGACGAGGCGGGCGGCGGCGCCGTTGATCCCGATCACGCCCGAGCCGCGCTCGCCCGCGATCGTGTACGTCTCCAGGCGCGCACCGTTGTCGATGTCGACGATGTGGACCAGCTCGCCGGGCAGGATGTCTGACGCCTCGAGAAGGTCGGCGTCGACGGTGACCGACCCGACGTAGTGCAGGTCGGCCTGGGTCACCGTCGCGCGGTGGATCTTGGACTTCATCATCGTCCGCAGCATCAGGAGTCCTCCTCCGCGCCGAGCGAGACGGCGACGTTGTCGATCAGACGGGTGGACCCGACTCGGGCGGCGACAAGCAGCCGCGCCTCCTGGCCGGGAACGGGTTCGCCCAGGTCGGGCGAGCGCAGGGTGAGGTAGTCGACATCCACGCCGTCGACCTCGCCCAAGGTCTTGCGTGCGGACTCGAGCACGGCGACCGCGCCGGACGGCCCTGCGTCCACTCCGGCCTGGAGCGCGCGCGAGAGCATGACCGCGCGCTCTCGCTGGACGGCGTCGAGGTAGCGATTGCGTGACGAGAGGGCGAGCCCGTCGTCCTCTCGGACGGTCGGGCAGCCCACCACCCGGACCGGGAGGCACAGCGTACGTGCGGCCTGGCGGATCAGGACGAGCTGCTGGAAGTCCTTCTCGCCGAACAGCGCGACGTCTGGGCGGGTGAGGCCGAAGAGCTTGGTGACCACGGTGAGGACACCACGGAAGTGGGTCGGGCGTACGGCGCCCTCCAGCTCGCTGCCGAGGGGCCCCGGGTCGACCGTGACACCGTCGGAGTCGGGGCCGGCGGGATACATCTCGGCGACGGCAGGGTGAAAGACGACGTCGACGCCGACGTCCGACAGCCGCGCGAGGTCGGCCTCCCAGGTGCGGGGGTAACGGTCGAGGTCCTCCCCCGCGCCGAACTGGGTCGGGTTCACGAAGACCGAGACCACCACGACGTCGGCAAGCTCGCGTGCGCGGGAGACGAGCGCCAGGTGACCGTCGTGGAGGGCGCCCATCGTCGGGACGAGGGCCACGGAGCGGCCCTCCGAGCGGGCGGGCGCGAGCGCGGCGTCGAGGGCGCCACTCGTCGTGGCGACCAGAGGTGTGCTCATGCGTCGGTCCGCGAGCCCTCGTCGGTGACGAGCGTGGCGAGGACGTCCCACTCGGACTCACGCAGCACCTGGCGGATGGCGAGCGCGCCGCGCCGGTCGAGGCGCCCGTCGGCGACCGCGTGCACCGAGGTCGCACGCGCCATCGCGACGTACGTGTCGAGGACCGGGATGGGCTGGTCGTGGAGCGCCGCCACGTGGGAGCGCACGGTCTCGACGTCGCCCCGCACGACGGGCCCGGTGAGCGCCGCGTCCTCGTAGAGGAGGGCGTTCTCGAGGGCGGCGGTCAGGAGCGGCCGCAGCACGCTCGCCGGGTCGTCGACCCCGGTCCGGCGCAGGATCTGCATGGCTTGCGAGACGATCGTGACCAGGTGGTTGGACCCGTGGGCCAGTGCCGCGTGGTAGGTCGTACGGTCCTCGTCCCGGATCCAGATCGCCCGGCCGCCGAGATCGGCGACGAGGGCCTCGGCGACCTCCCGCTCGCCCGGACCGGCGGTGAGCCCGAAGACGGAGCCGTCCAGCCGCTCGAGGTCGATGTCGGTGCCGGTGAAGGTCATCGCCGGGTGCATGGCGACGGGGCGCGCGCCGACGTGCGCGGCAGCCGCCAGCACTCCGAGACCGTGACGACCGCTGGTGTGCACGACGACCTGTCCTGGACGGAGGTGTCCGTCCAGCGCGAGCTCGGCGACCAGCGCGGAGAGCGAGTCGTCGGGGACCGCGAGCAGGAGGACGTCAACGCGCGCGGCCACCTCCGCGGGCGTCAGCACGTCCACACCAGGAAGGAGGGTGTCGATGCGGGTGCGGGAAGCGGCGGACCGTCCGCTGACTGCGACGATCTCGTGGCCGGCCTCGCGCAGCCGGGCGGCAAGAACCGCTCCGACGCGACCTGCACCGACCACGCCTACGGCGTGGAGCGACGTCATCGACGTGCCTTTCGTTCCAGTCCCCTCGGGGTACCAGACAAACGGACTCGTTCAGTCTACGTGCGCGAAACCTCGCCGTAACCCGCTTGTGGCGCGCCTCACACCCGCGTCCCTCAGCGGCGTCGGTCGAGAAGACCCGCCTTCACCAACGCCTTCCGGTAGTACGGCGCCATGGTGCGGGCGTAGGTCATCGTGATGTGGTTGCTGTCCCGGTAGACGTTCGCGCCCCCGATCACGACGGGACAGGTGTCCTCGTCGCAGAACCAACGGGTCATGTCGAGGTGCACCGCACGCTTCTTCTTGCCGATCTTCTTCACGGCCTCCCCGTACGGGTCGAAGTTGTCGGTGACCGCCTCCTTGCGGGAGAGCGCGCACGACTCCGCTCCTGCGGCGCCGACCTCGCCCAGGCAGAGGTTCGGGTTGTCCTCGGGCAGCCGACCGCCCTCGGGGTTGTCGCGCACCGCGACGATCGGCACCCGTGCGGCCCGCGCCGGTCGCCACACGTCGAGGAGGCCCTGGACCCGCTCCTCCTGCGAGGCGCGCTGGCTGGAGGCCCGGTTCGTGGTGACGATGAAGTCGAAGCGGTCGGCGTCCTTCGCGAGAAGGTCGGCGAGGTTCGACTTGAGAGCGGCGCAGGCTTTCTTGCGCCCCTGCGTGTTGCCCGCGGCCGGCGGGACGGTCGACCAGGCGCAGCCGGGCGAGGAGAACATCTCCGCGGTGAGCACGCCCTGCTCGATGAGGATCTCGAACATCGGCATCATCGCCCGGGCGTGGGAGTCGCCGATGACCGCGATGTGCGGCACCCCTCGGCGGGGGGTCCCGAACGGACATCCCTCGAACGTCGCGCCGCGCAGGTGCTTGGCGCAGCGCTCGTAGGTCGCGTGCTCGGTCTTCACCTCGGAGGGGTCCGGGATGATGGCGTCCTCGAGAGAGGGGTCGGGGCACACATCGGACTTCGCAGGATCGCGCGACGCGGCCCCGAAGCACCCGCCGTGCTGGGTGAGCAGCGCGTCGGCTGCGGCGGCACGCGCCTCGTTGTCGCGCTCCACCACCGACCAGCCGGCGAAGCAACCGACCACCAACGCCCCCGCCGTCGCCGCGGTCAGACCGAACGTCACCGAGGACCGGCGCAGGCCGAACTTCCGACCGGTGCGCACCGGGTCCTCGACCCAGACCTTCGTCGCCCAGGCGAGCAGGAGGGTCGCCAGGGCGATCGCCAGCTTGTCGAGCATGCCGAGGTCGGAGCCGGTGGCGTACGGAAGGATGACGATCAGCGGCCAGTGCCACAGGTAGATGGAGTACGACACGTCGCCGACGAACTGGGCCGGGCGCCACGCGAGGGCGCGCGTGGGCGACCAGCCGACCTCCGGATGGCCAGCCCACAGCAAGGCGCAGGTGCCGAGGACGACCCAGACCGCGGCCGTACCCGGCATCGGCGTCTCCTCCGTCATCCGTAGGGCGCACACCACCAGGAGGAGCAGACCCGCCCATGAGATCGCGGCACGGATGTGACGGCGTCCGGCCAGGACGGGGACGAACGCGAGCATCGCTCCCGCGCCGAACTCCCAGGCACGCGTGGTCGTGACGAAGTAGGAGCGGGCCGGGTCCGCGGCGGTGAGGTAGAGCGAGTAGGCGAAGGACGCGAGCGTGACGGCGCCGAGGACGCCTCCTACGGCGAGCCTCTGTCGCCGTACGCCCAGGCTCGGCGCCAGCACCGGCGCGAGCCAGAGGCCGGCAAGGACGAGCAGCGGCCAGACGAGGTAGAACTGCTCCTCCGCCGACAGCGTCCAGTAGTGCTGCGCCGGCGAGGCGACGTTGTCGGCGGCGAGGTAGTCGACGGCGTCGTGGGCGAGCGCCCAGTTCTCGACGTAGAGCGCGGCGGCACCGATCTCCCGGGCGAACTGCTGCCACAGCATCCGCGGCACCCAGACGACGACGGCGACGAGGGATGCCGCGAGGACGAGGTAGGCCGCGGGGAGCAGCCTCCGCGCACGGCGGGCCCAGAAAGCTCCCAGCGCGATGGTGCCGGTCCGGTCGGACTCACGCAGGATGTGCGCCGTGATCAGGTATCCCGAGATCACGAAGAAGACGTCGACGCCCAGGTAGCCACCCGGGAGCCGGTTGGGCCACAGGTGGAACACGACCACCAGACCGACCGCGATCGCGCGGAGACCTTGGATCTCGGGCCTGACCGGGGTGGCCTGGGGCACAGATGCCCCGACCGCGGGGCGAGCACGGCGGCTCTCGACGGTCGACGACATCGCCGACGATGCTAGCCGTTTCGGTGCGGCCTCGGACAACCGCCGTCGGAGAGCTCCGCCCTCGCGTCGGCGAACACGGCTTACGGTCGCCGCGCGCGAAACGCGCGGGTACGACGGAGCCGGGACGCCGCTCGCCGCCAGGGGGTGCGCTCGAGCCGTGCCACACGTGACCGCAGCCGAGCGACCTCCTCCTTGCGGGCCACGAGGCGTTCCTCCGCCTCGTCGAGCTGTGCCGACCGAGCACGGAGGTCGCGCTCGAGGGTGGCCCGTGCGCCTCTCTCGATCTCACCCACCATCTGTGCCGAAGCAACCCCCTCGTCGGCGACGACGATCTTGTGCAGCTCGGCAAGGAACCGCTGGTAGTAGTCGGTGGGATAGTGCACGTAGAACGGCCCCCACGGGTGCTCGTCGTAGGTGGGGAACACCTCGTCGGTGAGATCGATGGCAGCCGCACCCAGGACCTCGACAGCACGCGCGTCCATCCGTCTCCAGAGGGCGTTGGCTGCCTCGACGTCGATCTTGTGGAGCCGCCGCTCCTTGCGGTGCCGACCACGCAGAGGGACGGGCCGCGTCCGGTCGGGAAGGTCCAGCCATGCAGTGTGGTGGCCGTGGTGGACGACGACCTTCGACCGTGGCAGGTGATCGCGCACGAACGCGGCGAACCGGTCGAGTGCCTCCGACCAGAGGGCGAAGTAACGGTCCGGGTCCTCGCGGCCCTTCACCTGCTCGAGCCGCCCGGCGACGCGAAGCCTGTCGTAGAGGTCGGTGTGCCTGACCTTCCAACGGTTGTCGGTCACATAGCGACCGTCGTCGAGGCGCACACACCCGAAGTGGGCGTCACCGAAGAAGTCGACGATGAGGTACTCGGGTTGCAGTCGGACGACCCTGTCGAGGAACTCCTTGCTGAACTCCGTACGAACGTTCCACAGGTCGTACTCCGACATGGCCCTGGTCGGTTGCCACTCCTCCAGGACAGGTTCCGACATGAGGCTGATGAGCGACATCTGGTTCTGAAGCAGCTCGCACCGGTACGTGTCCTTGTATCCGGGGTTGAACCGCGAGTTGAAGCAGTCCCGCGTGATACAGCTGCCGAAGACGGCGACGGTCCTCGGTTCGACGCGCGGCATGCGGTCCATACGTACAAGAGCCTCTTCGTCGGTCGTGGGTCGCGCCGAACCCACGTCTTCGGGCGGCAGATGTCACACCACGGGCGATCGTACATCCGCGGACGACTACGCTGGAGCCGCTCTCGTCGAGAAGTCAGAGGAGGAACCGCAAGGTGGAAGCACTCGTGCCGTCGCTGCACGCCATCATTCCTGCAGGCGGATCCGGGACCCGACTGTGGCCGGTCTCCCGGGCGGGTCACCCGAAGTTCCTCCTCGACCTGACGGGCGCCGGCCGAAGCCTCCTCCAGCAGACCTACGACCGGCTCGTGCCGCTGGTCGGCACCGACGGGCTGCATGTCATCACGGGTGTCCGGCACGCGGAGGCCGTCCGCAGCCAGCTCCCGGACCTTGCCGTCGACCACGTCGTCGCCGAGCCCTCGCCTCGTGACTCGATGCCCGCGATCGCGCTGATGACCGCCCTGGTCCACCGTCGCGACCCCCGAGCCGTGGTGGCGTCCTTCGCCAGCGACCATCTGGTCGAGGACGTCGACACGTTCCACGGCGCGGTCCGGCAGGCTGCCGAGGTGGCGCGCGAAGGCTATCTCGTCACGATCGGCATCGACCCGCACGAGCCGTCGACGGCGTACGGCTACATCGAGGCGGCCGAGCCCCTGCAGGGGATCGCTGGCGCGCCCGACGCCCTCACCGTCCGCCGGTTCGTCGAGAAGCCACCCGCCGACCTCGCTCGTGAGTACGTCGCCAGCGGTCGTTACCGGTGGAACGCCGGAATGTTCGTCGTGCGGGCGGACGTGCTCCTCGACCACCTCGGTCGCGAGCAGCCCCGCCTGCAGCAAGGCGTGCTCGCGATCGCCGAGGCCTGGGACGGGCCGAATCGAGACCAGGTCCTCGCCGAGATCTGGCCGAGCCTCACCAAGATCGCCATCGACCACGCCATCGCCGAGCCTGTGGCCGCTGCAGGAGGTGTCGCGGTCGTCCCTGCGTCCTTCGGCTGGAGCGACATCGGCGACTTCGCCGCCGTCGCTGATGCGGTGCTCACCGGCGACGGCGACCTCGGGATCGTCGGGGATCCTCACGTCGTCGCGGCCGTCGACAGCAGCGGGATCGTGGTGACGTCGGGACGGACCGTCTCGGTGCTCGGGATCGAGGACGTCGTCGTGGTCGACACCCCTGACGCCCTCCTGGTGACGACCATGGGCCGAGCCCAGCAGGTGAAGGCGCTCGTCGACCACTGGCGAGACGCAGGACGCGAGGACCTCCTCTGAGCGCCCGTCGTTCCCGGCTGGTCGCGCCGGTCCGCCGACTCGCCCGAGCAGCACGGGCTCGGTCACGTCGCCGTACCCCGGTGCTCAGCGTGGTGATCCCGGTCTACAACGTCGCGCCCTACCTCGAGGAGTGCCTCGAGAGCGTGCTGGGGCAACGGCTGCGCGAGATCGAGGTCATCGCGGTCGATGACGGCTCGACCGACGGGTCGACCGAGATCCTCGAGCGCTTCGCCCGGCGCGACGCCCGTCTCACCGTCGTTCGCCAGCACAACACAGGGCAGGGACCAGCACGCAACCGTGGCGTGGCGATCGCCCGCGGCACCTTCCTCACCTTCCTCGACGCCGACGACACGCTTCCGCCGGCGGCATACCAGCACGCGGTGCAGACGCTGCGCCGTACAGGCTCTGACTTCGCTGTCGGCGACGTGCAGCGCGTCCGCAACGACTCCCGTTCGGCGCCGCCGTGGGCCGACGTCGTGCACGAGCGGGACCGGCTCGGCATCACGATCGACGACTTCCCCGATGCGCTTCAGGACGTCATCGCGTGCAACCGGGTGTTCCGACGGCGGTTCTGGGTGGAGACGGTCGGCGGCTTCGAGGGACGCGGGGCCTACGAGGACCACGTACCGATGGTCGCCGCGTACGTCCGGGCAGATCGCTTCGACGTGCTCAAGCGGGTCACCTACTACTGGCGCGTCCGCGAGAACCGCACGTCGACCGGTCAGCAGAAGCACGAGCTCGCCAACCTGCGTGACCGGGTCGCGGTGAAAGCGCAGGCCCAGGAGCTCTTGGAGACCGAGGCGTCGGAGACCGTCTTCTCCACCTGGCTCGGACGGGTCCTCGACCTGGACCTCCCCCCGTACGTGAAGCACGCCCTGATCGCCGACGACGAGTACCGTGCGGTGCTCTCCGCCGCGTACCGCCGTCACATCACCATGGCTACGCCCCACGCGTGGCGGTCGGTCCGCGTCTTCCACAAGCTGCGTGCCTGGCACGCCGCGATCGGGCGTTGGGACATCGTGGAGGTGATCCAGCAGCACGTCCGTGACTACGGCCGCCCTCCGCGCGCCGTCGTGCGCGACGGCACCGTGGTGGCTGACCTCGAGATCGTGGGGGCCCTCGACCCGGACACGCCGCACGAGCTCTTCGAGCTGTCCGACAGCGAGACCGCGCTCGACGCACGGCTCCTGCGCGCGTCGTGGGACGACCCGCAGAGCCTGCGCCTCCGCGGATGGGCCACCGTGCGCGCCGTCGGCCACGGCGGGCCCGCTCACCGGCTGATGCTGACGCTGCGGCGGTCGGACGGCGGAGAGACCGTCGTCCTGTCCCCGGTTCCCGTCGACGAGCCGCGGGCGAACGCGGCCATCGCCGAGCCCGAGGCCGATCACGCGCCGGCAGGGTTCGAGGTCGTCGTCCCGGTGGGACGACTGCTCCCCGGCCAGGCGAGCAGTCGCGCGACCGCCCGCTGGGTGCTCGAGGCCGAGGTCTCGATCGAGCGTGTGACAAGGCGAGGCGTGTTCTCGGGACCGGTCGGTGGCGGCTCAGCCGCGTCCCAGTCCCTCACGTACGTCGATACGGGCCAGCACCGCGTGACTCCCTCGTGGGCGGCCCGCGACGGGTTCGTCATCGAGGTCGCGCCGGCGCCTCGGGGCGAGGGTGGCGAGTCATCTCCTGGAGGCCCCTCCGTCGACGACGTTCGGACCGGCGACGGAGAGGTCGCGGTGACCCTGGTCGGCCTCCCCGAGGACACCGAAGCGAGCGTCGTGCTCGTCGGTGAACGCCTCTCGGTCGCCTCGCAGGGCCGCACGGACGGTGGGCCCGCGAACGAGGTCGTCCTCCCCCTGCGTGCTGCCGCGCTGGGCGGCCCCGTGCGGGCGCTCCCGTCCGGTTCGTACGCGTTACGCCTCGCCGACTCCACCCCGGTGGGCGCCACCTCAGCCTTCCGTACCCGCCTTCCGCTGGAGCAGACGACCGAGGACGGCGCCGTCCGGTGGACCTTCTCCCGGACGGGCGAGATCCGGTTGACCGTGATGTCGGGGCTCGGACCGACCGAGCGCAGCCGTTGGGCCCGCAGGCAGGTGGTCCACTCCTTCGAGCGCTCGGTCGAGCCGGCTGTCGAGCAGGTCCTTGTCCACGCCCGACGTGGGCTCTCAGGCGGCGGCCCCGCTGCCGCGATCGGCCGGGCCGTCGCCGAGCTCCGTCCCGACCTTGATCTCGTGTGGTCCACGGTGGACCGCTCGGTCGCCGTGCCCGACGGCACACGACAGGTGATCGTCGGCAGCATGGAGTGGGCGCGCGAGGTCCGGCGATCACGGCTCGTCGTGGCCGACGGTCCCCTCGATGTCCTCCAGCCCCCCTCCGGCCGCCGCTGGATGAACCTGGCCGCCGTCCAGCCGCTCACGTCGCAGGGTCGCGCCCGGTGGTCCGCCGAGGGGTGGTCGGCCGCGCGCGTGCGAGAGGAGCAACGTCGGCTCGGACGATGGGCGGTGATGGCCGCCGCAGGCGAGCATGCGAAGGCCGTGATCGGCTCGGACCTCGGCTTCGGCGGGGAGATCGCCGTCGTGGGTGACCCGTCGACCGACCTGCTCGTGAACGCCGATCGGGCAGCTGCGCGCCGCGTTCGCGAGCGACTACGCCTGGATGCCGACGCGTTCGTCGTCCTGTACGCGCCGGCCGACCGCCCCGACGACGCGACCGGGGCACGCACGGGCCGGCTCACGCGGCTGCTCGACGTGCGGGCGCTCCAGGCCTCCCTCGGTCCGTCCGCGGTGATCCTCGTCCGCGGCGGCGACGCCGTCGCGCAGGGCGGCGAGCGTGTCCTCGGCGTCCCCGGGGTGCTCGACGTCACCGACTACCCCGAGGAGGCGGGGCTCCTCCTCGCCGCAGACGCCGCCGTCCTCGACTACACGCCGATGCGGGTGGCCTGGGCGCTCACCGGCCGGCCGGCCGTCCTCCACCAACCCGACCGCGAGACCTACACGTCCCTGCACCCGCCGCTCGAGGGATGGGAGGAGACCGAGACCGGTCCCGTGGTCACGACCACCGGCGAGGTCGCCGACGCTCTCAAGGACCCTTCGGACCTCATGGCCGACTACGCATCCTCGGTGGAGCGGGTCAACGCGACGTTCAACGCGCTCGCGGACGGACGTGCTGCTGCGCGAGGCGCGGCCGTCCTGCTCGACGAGCGGTAGGACCGCCACAGCAGTGGCGGCAGAGTCACGTGCCGACCCTAGTCAGCGACCCGCGTCAGCCAGATCGACGAGGTCCCCGGGCCGATCAGGTCGATGGACTCGACGCCCTCGAGCTCTGCGGCGAAGCGGGCCAGGAAGTCGGTCCACAGGTGCACCGCGAAGTGCGTGTTGTACATGAGGAACGCACGCAGGAAGTAGGCCTCGTTCCACGAGCGGTTCTGCTCCACGAGCCAGCTGGTCGGATAGTCGAACGGGTACGAGATGTCGTGCAGATGAATCCTCACACCGACTGCGAGCCGGGGAAGGATCTCGAAGATCTCGGTGAGGACGTCGCTGCCTGCCTTCGCCAGATGTGTCGAGTCGATGAAGAGCACGTCACCCGGCTGGAGCTGGTCGAACACCCGGAGATCGACGGCCTGGACCTGCGTTGGGATGATCGTGCAGCTCGCGCGGTCGCCTTCGCGGAGGATCGACTCCAGCCGCTCGGGATGCGGGTCGATGAACGTCAGCTCGATCGGGTCGTCCCGCCGCCACTCGTCGTTGATGTCCAGCAGGACCGCCGAGCTGAAGCCGGAGCCGATCTCGATGTATCGGCGCGGACTCGCGGCGCCGATCGCGCCCGCGAGCAGGCGTGCGCTCTGGGTGCCGAACATCGAGTTTGCATGGTATCGGCGATTGTCGCCGCCCTCTCCTGCCCTCCACCGACGCACGTGCGGTAGCCAGGTGCTCCAGACGTCAGCCTGAGCGCGGAGGTCGAGGTCGATCCCAAGGATGTCTGCGCGCCCTTCGAGGTTGCTGCCGCGATTTCGCAGCTGCCGGACATCGACGATAGGAGAGTAGTAGTGCCCGGGTGGGACGAAAAGGGGGGCACCCGACTCGTTGGGCGGCCCAGCAGGTGGCTGCTCCGGCCGGGTCGGCGCGCCTGCTCTCCGGGATCCGGCAGGTCGACGCCCGAGGAGCAGATCCAGCGTCGATCGCATCAACGCCCTGGCCGCCTCGTCGCGCGGCGGTGGTAGTCGATCTGCGACGGCCGCTGCGGCCTGGCGGCGCAGGCCTCGGACGCTTCCTGTGGTCAACATCTGCGAACGTTAGCGTCCGAGAGGGGGGACGGTCGAGGGCCCGATAGCCGCCGCTCACGGTTCCCAGCGAGCTCCAGACGCGATTCCGAGCCCGGCAGGATCTGCTGCCTTGCGCCACCAGCGTGCCTGTCTCGCTTCGACGTCCCGCATCACGGACGCCCAGTCGCCCGGTCTCGCCACGATCGTCGACACGATCCTGCGCAGCTCGTCGGCGGGAACTGCGACGTGACCCGGACCCCAGGACCGCTCGATCGTCCAGAGGCGCCGCCGGTCCACCTCAGCTTCCATGAAGGGCTCCATGTGCTTGACGCGGTGGTTGTCGCCCGTGTTCTGGATGTACAGCGCCTGGTTGCGGGCCTCGCGGTACACCGGGCGAAGATCGGAGGCGAACATCTCGAGCGCATCGGCGACCCGCCCCTCGTCGCTCGCGCCCCAGCACGTGCGCGCGTAGCGCTCGACATGGGCACGGGTGTAGTTCGCGATGACTGTCTGGGGGTTGACGGCGACCGAGAGCACGTCGTCGTGAGGTGCGCCGTAGAAGAGGGCGGCGAACCCTCCGCCCGAACCACCGAAGTAGAGGCGCCGGCTCCCACCGGCCGCGCGGTGGAGGTGGTCGAGGAGCCGGGGCAGCTCGTGCTGGAGGTCGAGCGTGTCCGTGCCCGCGTACCACGCGAGGGTGAGCGCCTCGTGACGGTACAGCGCAGGATCTGCGACGAGGATCCTGTTGACGGGCGAGTCCCCGTGGAGACTTCCGCCGGTGAAGTACGGCAGCGTCACACCGGTCGTGGTGATGGCCGCATGGAAGCTGACGATCGTCGTGGCTGCCCCGCGCGGGTCGTAGAGCAGGTCGATGACAGTGTCGGCGGCACGCACGGCCAAGATGCCGGCCGGCGGACGGGGATCCGAGATCAGTGCCTCGATCGAGGGGTAGTCGTGAACGGGTTGCCGCCACCTCGTAGGATCCCGGCGCGCCGGAAGTCCGCTCGCCGTTCGTAGGTCCACGGACGAAACCCTAGCGGCACGGTCACGAGGTGGTCACCGGCCCCCGGCCCGGCGATCAGGGGCACACAAGCCGGCCGACGGACGATCAGCCGCGAGCCAACGCCGTCATGAGCGGCCGTTCGAGCACCGGCGCGAGCGTTCGCGCGTAGGTCGCCGTGAGGTGCGAGCCGTCGAAGTACACGACAACACCCCCGACCGCGCCGTCGCAGCGCTCCGGCTGGCAGATCCGGTCGTTCAGGTTCGCGAGGACGATGCCGCGGTCGTCGAGGTCGTGGACGGCGTCGAGGACCGGCTCGGAAGGCTCCCACTCGTGACGGGGCGCGGAGCACCGGGTCAGGTCGGCGGCGTTCTCGGCCAGGCAGTCCGGGATGATCATCCCTGGAGCGGGGGTGTCTCGGATGACCACGACCGGCACTCCGGACGCCCTCACGGTGGACAGGATCGTCTCGTAGCCTCGACGGTAGTCGTCCTGACTGCCTGCGATGTCCTGTCCGACCACGGGGACCGAGATCCGGTTGGTGTAGACCACCAGGTCATGGTCGCCGGAGGCGATCCGCCGCGTGACCCGTCCCACCCATGCCGAGCACCGCGCCGACTTGGCGGCGGTGTCGAACTGTTGCGGGGTGTCGGCCAGACCGCACTGAGAGGCCAGGTAGGTCGTGATTCGCCATCCCCGCGTGCGCGCAACCTCCTGGAGGGCTGGCAGCCACTGTCCGGCGTGGGAGTTGCCGGTGAGGACGACCGAGGTCTTCGCGTCCGGATCGCCGAACTCGCACACCGTCACAGGGAACCGTGGTGCGCTCGCCCAGCAGTCCTTCCCGCCAGACACCTCCTCGTACGCCTCCGACTTGTCCTTGAGCGCCTGTGCGGGCGCGGGGACGACCTCGCCGTCGGTCGTGCGGGGGCAGTCTGCCCCGGGAGCGAGCGCGGAGGCTCCGAAGCACGGATCGTCGTCGGCGATGGCCGCCGCCAGGGCGTCTCGTGCGGTGGCCTCCCTTCGATCGACCTCGACGAGCTGGACCGCGGTCATCGCGACGACGACGGCCATCCCGACAAGTCCGAGTGCGTAGGGCTTGCGAAGCGGCCTCCCCCACTCGGGACTGCGGAACCGATCCTCGACATGACGTTTCGTGAGGTCGGCCAGGACCAGGGACGCTGCCAGGATCGCCAGCTTGTCCAGCAGCCCGAGGTCCGATCCCGTGGCGTACGGCAGGAGGACGATGAGCGGCCAGTGCCAGAGGTAGACCGAGTACGACACGTCACCCAGCCACTGGACCGGCCTCGTGGCCATCATTCCCGCCGGCGAGCCGGGCGCGGTCGGAGCGTTGGCAGCGATCACAGCGGCAGCGCCCAGCACCGGCAGCGCGGCCTGCCATCCCGGGAACGGGGTCGCGGCGGAGTACACGAATGCCGTCCAGACGATCGCCGCCAGACCGAGCCAGACGAGGACGACGCGCGCGGTCGCCGGCCAGGCGACAGCCTCCACGGTTCGGCCACGGCCGAACCCGTTCTTGCCGACGAGGACCGCCAGCAACCCTCCGACGCCGAGCTCCCACACGCGGGTCGGCGTGACGAAGTAGGCGCGGGCCGGCTCGGTGACGGTCTGCTGGACCGAGTAGACGAAGGAGGCGGCAACCACGACGCCGAGCCCCAGGGCGACGACGGCCGTGGACGATCGGCGAATCCTCGCTGCCGACGCAACCAGCACGAGGATGAGCAGAGGCCACGCGATGTAGAACTGCTCTTCGACCGACAGCGACCAGAAGTGCTGGACCGGCGAGGGCGAGTTCTCGGCTGCCAGGTAGTCCACCGCGTCCGACGCGAGGACCCAGTTGACGACGTACAACGCGGCAGCGCCCGCCTGTTTGGCCGTCGCTGCCCACTGCGTCTCCGGTGCGAGCAGCCGGGACGCGACCAGCGTGACGGCGAGGACCAGGAGCGAGGCCGGGAGGAGCCGGCGGATCCGCCGCGACCAGAACACTGCGAGGTCGCGGCCGCCCCGAGGGGGTCTGCCGAGAAGGTGCGACGTGATGAGGAAGCCGGAGATGACGAAGAAGACGTCGACGCCGGCGAATCCACCGGTGAGCCGGTTGGGCCACAGGTGGTAGATCAGCACCAGAGAGACGGCGACCGCCCGCAGCGCCTGGATGTCGGCGCGGGTTCCCGACGCTGCGGGTTCGTCGCGCGCCCGCGGGGAGCGCTCGACCAACGACCTGCTGCTCACGTCGTTCGTACCTCGGGGTCTCGTCGGACTGCGGGTGTCCCGGTCGATGATAGGTGTCGCCTCAACGTTCGTCGTACAAGGCATCCACCACGCGAGCTGCGGCTCGACCGTCGTCGAGCGGGTTGTACGCAGCCCGCCACGCGGCGTATCGCGCTGCGAACTGGGTCTGCGTCGTCTCCAGGTCGCGCAGGACCCTGACGACCGCGGCCGTGCTCCGGACAACCGGTCCGGGACCTGACTCCTCGAGGTCGAGGTAGGTCCCGCGACGGCGGTCGCGATAGTCGTCGAGGTCCGGGGCGAGGAAGACCAGTGGCTTCCCGGTCACCGAGTAGTCGAACATGATCGATGAGTAGTCGGTCACGGCGACGTCGGCAGCCAGGAACAGGTCGTTGATCTCGGGGTACCCGGTGACGTCGAGGACGTCCCGGCCACCGATGCGAGTCGCCCAGCCGGAGATGTTCATGTGGCCGCGGACCAGCACGGTCACCTTCCGTCCGAGCCCGCGCACGACCTCGTCGGTGTCCAGGAACTGGTCCATCACGCGGTTGCCGTCCCGCCACGTCGGCACGTAGAGGACGACGAGCCGGTCGTCCTCGATCCCGAGCGCGCGCCGCACCCGCGCGACCTCGGCAGCGTCGGCACCCGCGAGGGCGTCGTTGCGGGGATAGCCGAGCTGGACGATCGGTCCGTCGTAGCCCCAGACCCGGCCGAACACGTCGGCACTGTGCGGATTGCCGGCGAGCAGGGCGTCCCACCGGGCGACGCTCGCCGCGGTGGCTGCACTCCCCTGCCGGTCCTGGCCGAAGCCGGGGCGGTCGCTGCCGAGCCGCTTGAAGGGCGTCCCGTGCCAGGTCTGGACCACCGTCTGGCCGGAGCGCCGGCGCAGCCCGTACGGGAGACCGGCGTTGAACGTGAGGAACCGTGCCTGGGCGAGGACTTCCCACCACTCGCGTGAGCCTCGGAGGACTCCCCGACCGCCCTCAGGGACCGCGACCGAGAGGTCGGCGACACCCCACACCAGCTCGAGGTCCGAACCACGTCGGCGCAGCTCGTCGTGGATCGCCCGTGCGCTGTCGGTGGCGCTGGTCCCGTAGTAGCACTCGAAGTAGGCCAGGCGACGCGGTTGCGAGGTCGAGGTCGCGTAGCGGTGTTCCAGCACCGCCTGCGCTCGATCACTACGCTCGTCGTCAGCCAGCGGCGCCGCGGACTCGATCAGCATCCGGTCGCCCTGTCCGCGCAGCACGCGCACGCGAAGCACGTCGGACCCCGCCCAGACCCCCACCGGCTCGAGCAGGTCCTCGGCGAGCTCGACCGGCACCTCTTCCTTCCCCGACACCACCCACAGCTGGTAACGGCCCGCCGGGAGCGGGATGTTTGTCCCGAGCCAACCGCACACGGACGTCGGAATCGTGAGGACGGTCTCCCCGCTTCGTGCTGCAAGGTCGACCTGGACGCGACCACGGGGTCCGCGCACCTCGAGGACCGCGTCCGCCGGCAGACCTTCGACGCGGCCGACGATCGTGACGCGAGACGCCGTCACGTCGAGCTCGGACACCGCCAGAACGGCCCCACATCTGATCTCGGTGACTCCCGACGCCCTGGACGCGACTCGCAGCCCGCCGTCCGCGATCGCCGCGGCCCGCTGCTCAGCACGCCGGAGGACACGGGCAGTCGACCCGTCGGGCAGCGTGGCCACCAGAACCTGTCGTGCCGACGGGGCTTCCTCCACCGTGATCCTGGCGCGCACGACTCCCTTCTCGACGACCGACTCGATCCGCCGGAGCACGGACCCGGGCGCCTCGCCCAGCAGCGCGAGACCGTCCGCAGACCGAGCCTCGACCTCGACGACCAAGGCCCCTGCGTCTCCCTCGACACGCGCAAGAGCTGCGGTGACCGACGCACGGACGAGCACGAGTCCGTCCGTCTTGGACCAGGTGAGCCTCGTGTTGCTTCCCTCCGCCACTCCTGACGCGCGGAGGTGTCGCGCCGGCGCGCCGGGTGGACGGGTCGCGAACGGTCGGCGGACCAGTCGGCCACCCTCCCGCGCGACGACGTCGACGACGATCCGTCCACGGCGCCACGTGCCAAGGTCAAGCTCGGCCTCGAACACGGCGTTTGCATGCGAAGACCGCTTGTCGCCCGGATGGAGATCGGCGATCTCGTCGTGGACGCGGGTCACGGCAGCGGTGGCCACGACCTCGCCACCGGCGCCTACGGCGAGGAGTGAGTCCACCGCCAACGCGTCGGCGCCCTCGACGTACGCCCAGCCACGGACGGCGATGGTGCCCGCCCGCGCCCAGGAAGCGCGCTCCAGCACGACCACGGCATCGGTCTCGGCACGCGGTGGCGCGGCAGGCGCAGAGCGTCGCAACCGCGACACTGCGCGGTGGAGCACGCTTCTCACCGTCGTCGGTCCTGCGACTCCAGCAGTCCCAGCAGGTAGGCGCCGTAGCCGCTCTTGACCAGCGGCTCGGCCCGCTCGCGCAGCTCCTCGTCGCCGAGGAACCCCATCCGCCAGGCGACCTCCTCGGGGCAGCCGATCTTGAGGCCCTGGCGGCTCTCGATCGTGCGGACGTAGTTGCTGGCGTCGTTGAGCGAGTCGAACGTGCCGGTGTCGAGCCAGGCGGTGCCGCGCGGCAGGACCTCCACCTGCAGACGCCCCTGCTCGAGGTAGATGCGGTTGAGGTCGGTGATCTCCAGCTCCCCCCGGTCGGAGGGTCGCAGACTCGCCGCGTACTCGACCACGTCGTTGTCGTAGAAATAGAGCCCGGGGACGGCGTAGCTGCTCTTGGGCGTCGCCGGCTTCTCCTCCAGCGAGACCGCGCGGCCGTCCGCGTCGAACTCGACCACGCCGTAGGCACTCGGGTCGCTCACCTGGTAACCGAAGACGGCAGCACCGTCGAGGTCGTGGAACCGTCCCAGCTGGGTCCCGAGACCGGCGCCGTAGAAAATGTTGTCACCGAGCACGAGGCCGACCCGATCGTCACCGACGTGGTCGGCTCCCAAGACGAACGCCTGCGCGAGCCCTTCCGGCCGCGGCTGCACCACGTACGACAGGGCCACACCGAAGCGTGAGCCGTCGCCCAGCAAGCGGTGGAACTGCGGCGCTTCGTCCGGTGTCGTGATCACGAGGATGTCCCGGATCCCCGCGAGGATGAGGGTCGACAGCGGATAGAAGATCATCGGCTTGTCGTAGACGGGGACGAGCTGCTTGCTCGTGCCCAGGGTGATCGGATGGAGTCGCGATCCGGTTCCCCCGGCCAGGATGATGCCTCGCATGCGGACATCGTAGGGCGCGTCGTCGCTCAAGCACCCCGTCATCGCCGACATTTTCGGGCACGATGACCCCATGACCGGCGACGCGCTCGACGAGATCGGCCGGCGGCGGGGGGCGCGCCAGTCGTCGGACGGCCACGACTACCTGACCGCGTACGAGGCGGCGCTCACCCGGGCGGGGACTCCCTCGGTGATCGTGCTCGTGCTCGCTGACGGCGCCCTCACCACCGCCTGCACGTTCGGCGAGCGTTGGCCGGAGGCGGAGGTGCACGTGCTCCACCCACGCAGCGCAGGCGAGGTCGTCGGCGTCGCGACAGGTCAGGATCGGCCGGCGAACGTCCACGTCCATGCGTTCACCGGCCCCCGCGAACGGCGCGACCTTCAGGCTGTGCTCCCGCGACCCGACCTGCTCGTCGAGGCGTTCGTCTCGGAGACCGCCTCCAAGATCGCCGCACTGCGTCAGATGCACGGCTACGTGCGGGCCGGTGGCATCTACGCGGTGGAGGGTATCGACCGGGCCCCCGGGGACCGGTCCGAGTCCGACGCGGGCCCGTCGGTCCGTGCGGTGATCGAGGACGTGGTCGCACGCGTCGAGCGACGGCTGCCCAAACGTGGGTGGGCGACCTGGCAAGACACCGTCGCGCGGACGCTCGCCGCGGTCACGTACCACCGGGACCTGGCGTTGCTGACCAAGAGCGAGCCCTTGCTCCGGATGCTCCGGACGGCCGAGACCGAGCCGCTGCTGACGGCGCGCTACGGCGACGACAGTCCGGTGGAGACCCTCCTCACCCACGACCGGTACACGTTCACCTCGCGGGCGAGCATCACCTCCGTGGGCGAGGGGCCTGCGGTGCTCGAGGGCGAGCTGACGGTCCCCACGCGCCAGCTGCGCGCGTACGCCGACGTCGTGACCTACCCTCGTCAGCTCGTCTCGTACGGGGACTTCTGGCTGCCCGACACCTTCCGGCACCAGCAGGCGGCCCACCTCGGTCACCACGGGCTGATCCGGTCCGGAGACCGTCTGACGTACATGCGCCCGCGCTGGCGACCCGCCCTGCGGCGACGCTGGGACGGCGGACCGCTGTTCTACCTCGACAGCGAGTTCGCGGGGCACTTCGGCCACGTGACCACCGAGGTGGTCTCCCGGTTGTGGGGCTGGGACGAGGCCCGCGCCAGGCACCCCGAGCTCCGTCCGCTGATGAGCCTGCGGCCCGGCCAGACCGACGTCCCGGCGTTCGCTCGCGAGATCCTGGCGGGGTTCGGGATCGACCCCGACTCCCTCGTCGTCCAGTCCGGCGACGAGGCCCTCGAGGTGCCTCTGCTGCTCGCCGCCGATCCGCAGTTCGAGAACCCGCGCTACGCCGACCTCGCCCTCGGGGACACCTGGCGGCGCATCGCCGACGGTCTCGGGGAGGTCGTCTCCCCGGTCGCGGCAGAGAAGGTGTTCATCTCCCGAGGTGGCCGGCGCGCGTGCCTGCAGGGCCCGCGGGTCGAACGGTTCTTCCGGCGGCGCGGCTTCGCGGTCGTCCGCCCGGAGCACTACTCGTACGGGGAGCAGGTGCGGCTGTTCCAGCAGGCGCGGATCATCGCCGGGTACGGCGGAAGTGGACTCTTCACGATGATGCACGCGCCGCAGGCGCGTGTCGTGATCATCTCCGGGGACGGCTACGTCGCTCAGAACGAGGCCCTGATCGCCGCCGTGAACGGCAACGACCTGCACTACTTCTGGGGTCAGACCGAGAGGAGACCCCCGGACCCGCGCAAGCGCAAGACGGTGTTCGCCGACGACTTCTCCTTCGACCTGCGCCGTCATGCCCGGGCCCTCCGGCAGCTGGCGCACTGAGCGTCCGCAGCGCGTCGTCAGCCGCGGAGAGCCCCCGGTAGCCTGACCCTCGTGCGCGCCAACCCCCTGAGCCTGCCCGACGGCACGTACGTCTCCGTCGCGAGCGCCGTCCGCCCCGACAAGGGCGGACGCACCGCCGTCCTGCTCATGCGTGCCAGTGCGCTGGCCGACGCCGGTGCCCGCAGCGTCATCGCCACCATCGCCGACGTCCCGGAGCAGGACGACTTCCGGGACCAGCTCGTCGCCCGCGGTTCGCTCTCGCCGGCGGTCGAGGTCGTCAACATCTTCACCGACCTCCGTGACCGCGACCCGGCGACGTTCGGGTCCGGCAGCGGCATCCCGACGGCACCGCCGGCGGACCTGGTGATGACCGAGGAGACCCGTGCCGACGGCACGCCGTACCAGCAGGTCTGGCGCCGGCCGGACGACCCGGCGACCGCTGAGCCGGCTGTGGTGGACCACCTTCGCTCCGACGGTTCGCTCTTCCTTCGCTGGTCCTCCTACGCCGGCACCACGATCGAGCTCGTGGACCACGACGGTCGTGCCGTCCGCCGCTTCTCCTACCGGGGTCCGTTCGTGCGGTGGTGGCTGAGGAGACTCGTCGGCGACGGGGACGGCTTCGTCATCACCGACTCACGGCGCCTGCTCCCCATGCTTTTCGGTCTTCCCTCGCCACGGATGCACCTGGTCGCGGCGTTCCACAACCCGCACGTCGAGCGGGAGGGCCGCTGGGACGGATCGCTGAAGGGCCCGTACGCCCCGGCGTTGGAGCGCCTGGCCGACCTGGACGGCCTCGTCCTCCTCACCGAGCGGCAACGAGACGAGGTCGCCTTGCGCTGCGGGCGCACCGACAACCTCTTCGTCGTCCCCAACCCGGTCGCTCCCCCGACGTTGCCCGACCCGCTGCCCCCGAGAGACCCCAAGCGTCTCGTCGTCGTCGGCCGTCTGGAGGCGCAGAAGCGCGTGGGGCACGCTCTCAAGGCCGTCTCGCTCGCCCTGCGGACCGATCCCGACCTGAGGCTCGACGTCTATGGCGACGGCACCGGCCGTCACCGGCTGGAGAAGCAGGCCCACGACCTCGGCATCGCCCACGCCGTCACCTTCCACGGGTACGACCCGGGCGCGCGTGACCGCACGCTGACGGCCGGGGCGTTCTTGGTGACCAGCCGGCACGAGGGCTATCCCCTCGCCACCCTCGAGGCGATGAGCCGGGGGTGCCCGGTGATCAGCTACGACATCAAGTTCGGGCCCCGTGAGCAGATCGACGACGGGGTGGACGGCTTCCTCATCGCCGACGGTGACGTCGCGGCGTTCGCCGACCGGATCCTCGCGCTCACGTCCGACCGCGACCGCTCCTCGGCGATGAGCCGAGCGGCGTTCGCCAAGGCCGCCGAGCACACGCCGCAGAGGTTCGCCGAGGACTGGGCCGCGGTCTTCCGGACGGTCAAGGCGCAGGACGCACGCCGCGTGCACCTGACGGCGGCGGCTCTGCACCGTACGGGGCTGCGCGACGGCTCCTTCTCCGGCCACCTGCTGCTGCGGGCGGGCCGGCGCAGGCTCGACCCGCACGAGCTCACGGTCTCGCTCGACGTGATCGGCGAGGAGACCGGCGACGTGGTCTCGTTCCCCGTCTCCGTGCGACCGGCGGCGCTCGGGTCCTGGCGCGGACGCGCACGGCTGGCGGCCCGCGTGGACGACGCCCGCGTCGCGTCCACCCTCGGGGACCAGCCGGTGCGTGCGCGGGTGATGGTCGTCTGGCGCAACGCGGCCTGGCAGTCGCCGATCGAGGTCGTGAGCCCTGTTCGAGACGAAGAGCTTCGACTCGGTCGCAGCGACGATCGGCGTGACTAGACTGCTCGGGTGTCTACGATCCTCGTCACCGGCGGCGCCGGATTCATCGGGTCCAACTTCGTCCACCACCTGGTGGATAACACCGACCACTCGGTGACCGTCCTCGACGCGTTGACGTACGCCGCGAGCCGCGGGTCGATCGACATGCTGCCTGAGGACCGGGTCTCGCTCGTGGTCGGTGACATCGCCGATGCCGACACGGTCGACCCGCTGGTCGCCGACCACGACGCGGTCGTCCACTTCGCCGCCGAGTCGCACAACGACAACTCGCTGGACGACCCGAGCCCGTTCGTGCGCACGAACCTCGTCGGCACCTTCACGCTCCTCGAGGCGGTCCGCCGCCACGGGACGCGGTTCCACCACGTCTCCACCGACGAGGTCTACGGCGACCTCGAGCTCGACGACCCCGCGCGGTTCACCGAGTCCACCCCGTACAACCCGTCGAGCCCCTACTCGTCGACCAAGGCGGGCTCCGACCTCCTGGTGCGCGCCTGGGTGCGCTCGTTCGGCGTCGAGGCGACGATCAGCAACTGCTCCAACAACTACGGACCGTTCCAGCACATCGAGAAGTTCATCCCGCGCCAGATCACGAACGTCCTCGACGGCCGGCGGCCCCGGCTCTACGGTCAGGGCGCCAACGTCCGCGACTGGATCCACGCCGCCGACCACTCGAGCGCGGTCCGGACGATCCTCGAGCGCGGCCGGATCGGCGAGACCTACCTGATCGGCGCCGACGGCGAGAAGAACAACCGCGAGGTCGTCGAGACCATCCTGGACATCATGGGGCTCCCGACCGACGCGTACGACCTCGTCACGGACCGTCCGGGTCACGACATGCGCTATGCGATCGACTCGACCAAGCTGCGCACCGAGCTGGGGTGGGCGCCGCAGTTCACCGACTTTCGGTCGGGGCTGGCGGCGACGATCGGCTGGTACCGCGACAACGAGACCTGGTGGCGTCCCAAGAAGGAGGCCGTCGAGGCACGGTACGCGGAGGCGGGTCAGTGACGACCGACCTCACGGTCCGAGCAACCGCCATCGACGGTCTCCTCGTCCTCGACCTTCCTCTGCACGGCGACAGCCGCGGGTGGTTCAAGGAGAACTGGCAGCGCGAGAAGATGACCGCGCTGGGGCTTCCCGACTTCGAGCCCGTCCAGAACAACGTCTCGTACAACGCGACCGCCGGCGCCACCCGCGGCATCCACGCCGAGCCGTGGGACAAGCTCGTCTCGCTGATGACCGGCAGGGCGTTCGGCGCCTGGGTCGACCTGCGACCGGGCGCCGACTTCGGGACGACCGTCACCGTCGACCTGCACCCCGGCGTAGCGGTCTTCGTCCCGCGCGGAGTCGGCAACTCCTACCAGGCGCTCGAGGACGGCACGACCTACGCGTACCTCGTGAACGAGCACTGGCGACCCGACGTCGTCTACACGGCGGTCGCGCTCGACGACCCGGCGCTGGGCATCGACTGGCCGATCCCGATCAGCGAGGCGGAGGTCTCCGACAAGGACCGCGCCAACCCGCTGCTGGCCGACGTCACGCCGATGGAGCCGCGTCGCGCGCTGATCCTCGGCGGGTACGGCCAGCTGGGTCGCGCGCTGCGAGCGGCGCTTCCCGACGCGGACGCCGTCGACCTCGACACCTTCGACATGACCGACCCTGCGGCGTACGCGGGGGTCGACTGGGCGCGGTACGACACGGTCGTCAACGCCGCTGCCTACACCGCGGTCGACGCCGCCGAGACCAGCGACGGTCGCAGGGCTGCATGGGCCGCCAACGTGACCGCGCTGACCCACCTCGCGCGAGTGGCGCGGCGCCACCGGCTCACGGTGGTCCACATCTCCAGCGACTACGTCTTCGACGGCACCCACGAGAGCCACGACGAGGAGGAGCCCTTCTCCCCGCTGGGCGTCTACGGACAGACCAAGGCGGCGGGCGACGCGGTGATCGCCACCCTCGACCGCCACTACGTCGTCCGTACCAGCTGGGTGATCGGTGACGGCGGAAACTTCGTCCGTACGATGGCGCGCCTGGCCAAGGATGGGGTCAGCCCGTCGGTCGTCGACGACCAGGTCGGCAGGCTCACCTTCACCGACGACCTCGCCCGCGGCATCGTCCACCTGCTGCGCACGCGCCCGGGGTACGGGACCTACAACCTGAGCGGCGGCGGCGCTCCGATGTCCTGGTACGACGTCGCCCGTGAGGTCTTCGCTCGCTGCGGACGCGACCCCGGCGACGTCACGCCGAGCTCCACGGAGGCGTACGGCAAGGACAAGGACCTCGCCCCCCGTCCGCGGCACTCGGTGCTCGACCTCGCCAAGATCGAGTCGACGGGGTTCGTCCCGACGCCGGTGTCGACCTCTCTGGACGACTACCTCGGCTGAGCGAGCATCCCTCGATCGACCGTGGCGCTGATTACAGTGGTCTCCAGTCCGAGCCAGCACCACGGAACGGGGCAGACGTGAGCAGACCTGCGACGTCGTTCGCCGCTAGACGCATCAAGCCGCTGCTCGGAGACCGCATCTGGGCGAGGTTGCGAGACTTGAGGTGGGGTCGACGCGTCGCGCCGCCACGCTCCCCGTCGCGCCCGCAGCGCCTGTCCGAGATGGACCTCACACAGCTGGCCCAGCACTTCCGTACGGACAAGTGGGGGACCCACCGCTACACGCCGCACTACGAGCGCCACTTCGCGCCGTTCCGACACCGCAGGATCAACGTGCTCGAGGTCGGGATCGGCGGCTACGCCCGTGAGGGCCGCGGCGGTCAGTCGCTACGGATGTGGAAGCACTTCTTCCGCGACGCTCAGATCGTCGGGCTCGACATCGAGGACAAGTCGTTCGTCGACCGCCCCCGCATCACGACCTACCGTGGCAGCCAGACCGACCCGGGGGTGCTTCAGCGCATCCTCGACGAGGTGGGCGAGCTGACGATCGTGATCGACGACGGCAGCCACCGGCCCGAGCACGTCCGCGCCACCTTCGCCTACCTGTTCCCGCGGTTGGCCGACGGCGGCCTCTACGCCATCGAAGACACGCAGACATCCTACTGGCCCGAGCGTGGCGGGAGCGACGACCTCGACGACCCGACCACGACGATGGCGCTGGTGAAGTCGCTCGTCGACGGCCTCAACCACGAGGAGTTCGTGGACGAGACGTACGAGCCCAGCTACACCGATCTCCACGTGGTGGCGGTGCACTGCTACCACAACCTCGTGATCATCGAGAAGGGCGACAACCGCGAAGGCACCCGTCGTCGCTCGATCCTCAGGTCGAGGTACGCCGACCTCCCGGCTGCGGATCGTCCACCGATCGACAACGCATCGTCCCAAGGGGTGTCCGACGGCGAGCAGGTCCCGTAGCGTACGAGCAGTCCATCCCACAGCACGCAGAAGCCGAGCGACGATGAAACAGAGCGAGATCGCCAAGCTCGCATCGATCGAGGACAAGCACTGGTGGTTCCGCGAGCGGCGCGCACTCATCGCGTCGTTCATCGCGGACATCCCGGCCGGGCGCGCCCTCGACATCGGTGCCGCCGCAGGCGGTAACACCCGCACCTTGCAGCAGGAGGGGTGGGAGTCGGTCGCGCTCGAGTACGACGACTCAGCGGTCGAGCTCGCCCGCGCACGCGGGCTGGACGTCGTGCAGGGCGACGCCCGTGACCTTCCGTTCGAGGACGATGAGTTCGACGCCGTCGTCGCCTACGACGTGCTCGAGCACATCGCGGAGCACGACGTCGTGGTCGCAGAGATCGCACGGGTGGTACGCCCGGGCGGCAAGGTGTTCATTGCCGTGCCGGCCGATCCGGCGCTGTGGAGCGCCCACGACGAGGCGGTCGGCCACGTCCGTCGCTACACGAGGGAATCCCTCGTGGCTCTCTTCGACAGGCCAGAGTTCACGCTCGACCTCGTCAAGTCGTGGAACGTCCTGCTCCGCCCGGCGATCCGGCTGGCCCGGCGCGACAGCGAGGGAAGCGACATCGAGCCCATGGCCGCGCCCGTCAACGCGGCGCTCGGGGCTGTCATCAAGCTCGAGCGACACCTCCCGCTCGGCAGAAGAAAGGGTGTCTCCCTCCTTCTGAACGCGACCGTCTGTCGGCCGTCCATCACGGCGCCCCGGGCGACACCGTCGATCAACGGCCGTAGCTGAGCGCGGCCCCCTCGACCGGGCGGAGCCGGGAGTCGACGGCCCATTCGGCGGGAACGACGCCGCGGTCGGGTCCCGCCTGCAGGTGCAGCGCCTCCCGCAGCCCGAGCCGGTAGGCCCCCGCTCGCTCGAGCGTGGTCGCGGCGAAGCCGGTGGTCCGCATCGTCGCGAGGTCGAGCACCAGGACGTCGACCTCGAACGCGTCGAAGTCGAAGGTGTGGGCGCCGTAGGCAACGCGGCGCAGCTCGGTCGAACGGCGCGTGTCCGACATCAGGCGGAGCGCGGCCGCCTCGATCATGCCGAAGCCGCTCGTACGGCCTCGTCTGACGGCGGTGGGGGCGGCGAAGGCATGCCCTCCGAGGTCGAGGTCGAACAGACCACCGGGGTCGCGGTGGACGACGGCCCCTGGAGGCAGGAGCACCGCGCGGTCGACATCGGGCAGCAGCTCACCGAGCGCGAGGACGTCGTGGACCGTCGCGCCGTCGGTCTCGACCGTCCGGATCGCGAGCGACGGAGAGGCGAGCGGCCGGAGCGTCTCCAGGTCGACCCCGCTGACCCCCGTGCCGAGCAGCGTCACCCGCAGCGGTCGCTGCGCGTGCTCGGCGAGACCGATCAGCAGGTCACACACCTGCGAGGTCGTCGTGGCGGCGTCGTCCGCTCCCACCGGGACCACGATCTCGTCGACAGCCGACGCCCTGTCCTCGTCGTGGGCAGTCTCGGCACCGACGACGGTCCCGCCGACGACCGAGGGCGTCGCGAACCCTCCGTCCGCCGTCGGCACCAGAGCGGCCCGCCGAGCCTCCGCCTCTCGCACGCGGTCGGCGGTGAGCGTCCGCCACAGCGCGTACACGTCGCTCTCCCCCGCACCGGTGAGGATCGCCGTCGTCATCTGCTCGAGGAGGTCGGTGATCTGGGTCCGGATCGCGTCGAACTCCTGGTCGTCGATCCCGGCCAGCCCTTCGAACCGCGGGTCGGACAGGTTCTTGGGGACGAAGTCGACCTCGAGGCCGAGCGAGCGCGCGGGCAGATAGGCGTGCAGCCTCGATGTCACCAGGGACCGGTGGGTGCTCCGGTAGGTGTCCAGGAGGGTCGCCGCATCGCGCAGGTTGTCCGCGAACGACGTCGTACGGATGGTGTCGCGGCTGTGCTTGTAGACGGTGCCGTTCCTGGGGACGTCCTCGGCGGGGACGTCGACGTAGGCGACCGGCGCTCGGCGGCCCGGCCTCTTGTCCTGGTCCGGGAAGACGGCGCTCACCGTCGTCGTCAGGCATCCCGAGAAGAACGCCGGCACCCCCATGGACAGAAGGAGGTCGACCGTCGTCCAGTCGCGGCAGCCGATGGGGCCGTACTGGCGGAGGTAGTCGACGGCCTCCGGGGTCATCAGGTCGCGCTTGTTGCAGTGGAACGAGACGAACAGCGGGAGAAGGTTGCGGTGGAACGGGAACCCGTAGCGCACGTCGAACAGCGCGTGCATGTACCAGCCGAACGCCAGGGTCCACGTGCCCGGCGGGATCTCCGCGTACGCGGACGCGTCACGGGGAGCGGCGATCACCTTCACCTGCACCGCCGTGCCGTCGACGCGCAGCCGCTCGGGGACGCGCTCCTGCAGCTCCGTCAACGCCTCGGCGAGCTCCTTGTCGCCGCCGAAGGTCGCCCCGGAGTGCCGGACCAGGTGGCCGAGGGACGCGAGGCTCTGGACGTGGTCGCCGATGTTGGCCGAGGCGCGACGACGGCCGGGGTGCGCATAGGTCAGGACGGCGAACGACACGGCGCCCGTCCCGACAGCAGGGGCGCTCGCGGACGTCGGCGCACTCTCGATCCAGTCGCGCATCCAGTCGCGGGCCTCACGCGTCCGCTCGCCGACGACGTCACGTGACGACACCTCGGCGTCGAGCCTGCGGAACAGGGCACGCGCGAGGTCGCTCTCGCCCAGCGCGTAGACCGGCCCGAGGGCCTCGTACCAGGCCCGCGGCTTGAGCTCGAAGCCCGGATCGTCGGCGAGCGCGCGCAGGTCGGCCAGGACCCGCTCGCGATCGTGGACGAGCCCCGACCGGACGTAGGCCGTCATCGCACGACGGGCCCACACCTGCGGCGGCACGCCGTCGAAGCGCTCCCACGCCAGGCCGCTGAGACCGGCCTCGTACGCCTCGACCGCCTCCGTGGCCAGATGCCTCGCCTCGGGAGCGGCCTTCGGGGTGCTCAACGGGATCGCCTGGGTCGGCCGCCCGCGCCCTGCGCGTCGGCCGAGCACAGCGCGCACCGGGTGGGTCAGGCGGGACGCACGCCGCGGCGTGGTGGGCATCGATTCTCCTCGGGTAGGGCCTCGCACAGCGTAGATGACCCGCCGCGAGCATCCGCCGCTACGGTCGCGACGACCAGATCGCTCCCCGGCGGCTGCACGCCCGGCTACCATGTCGCGATGACACCCGGTGTCGCGCCGAACGCCGTGGCGCCCGAGGCCCCGGCCCTCCCGCACGGCACCTATCTCTCCGTCGCCCGCAGCATCCGACTGGGCAAGGGGGGCCGCACCGCAGCGCTGCTGATGCGCGCCCGCTTGCTGGGCGAGGTCGGAGGGCGCCGCTCGCTGGTGGTGACCTACGACGCCTACCCGGGTTATGACGAGGTCCGCGAGGTGCTGGTCGCCAGAGGACTCCTCCAGCACGCGTCGCACCTCGTGAACCTCTTCGAGGACTACCGCTGCCGTTCGTCCGCCGACCTCGGGACCGGCACCGACCCGCTCCTCCCCCTCGCCGGTACCCGATCCGACGACGAGGAGCGCCCCGACGGATCACCCGGCACCCGGACCCACCTCACCGAGGGCGGCACGGTCGAGGCGGTCGACCACCTCCGGCCCGACGGCACGGTCTTCCTTCGTGAGCTCGTCGACCCCGCGGGGACGGCGTTCCTCCTCGTCGACCACCAGGAACGTGTCGTACGTCGCTGGAGGCGACGGCCCGCGATGGTGCGCGCGTGGCTGCGGGAGCTCGTACCCGACGGCGACGTCTTCGTCGTGACGGACAGCCGCTTCACCGTCCGGATCATCCGGGAGCTGACGCAGCGGCGCTTCCACGTCCTCGAGGTGGTGCACAACCCGCACACGGTGCCGGACTTCCGGTGGGACCGCCCGCTGCAGCCGACCTTCCGGGGTGTCTTCGACCGTCTCGCCGAGCTCGACGGACTCGTTCTCCTCACCGAGCGCCAGCGCCAGGACGTCGCCCTCGCCTTCGGGCCCACCAACAACCTGTTCACCGTGCCCAATCCCGTCTGGCCAGCCACGGACACGACCGGAGCCCTTCGCGCGCGGGACCGCTTCGTCGTCCTCGGAAGGCTCGCGGCGCAGAAGCGGGTCACGCACGCCCTCGACGCCTTCGCGCTGGCCCGGCGTTCGGTGGGCACGGCGACCCTGAGCGTGTACGGCGACGGCGACCTCCGCCCCGCGCTCGAGGAGCACGCCCGCAGGCTCGGCGTGCTCGACCACGCCACCTTCCACGGCCACGACCCGGGCGCTCGCGACACCCTGGAGACCGCGACCGCGCTCCTGGTCACCAGCATCCACGAGGGATATCCCCTCGGGACGCTGGAGGCGATGAGCCGGGGATGCCCCGTCATCGGTTACGACGTCCCCTACGGCATGCGAGAGCAGATCCAAGACGGCGAGAACGGATTCCTGGTCGAGGCCGGCGACGTCGGTGCGATGGCTGCACGGATGGTGACACTGGCAGGCGACCCCGGACTCGTCGTGCGGATGAGCCGCGCCGCCCGGCAGCGCGCCGCAGAGCACGCTCCCGAGCGCACGCTGTCAGCCTGGGCGACAGTGTTCGCGCGCGTTCGCGACCAGAGGGCGTCTCGGACGAGGATCACGGCGTCCACGTTGAGCCGCGCGAGTCTCGACGTGCGCCGACGGCTCCGTCCAGGCGGTCCGCGCCTCGGGCTGGACGCCGCGGTCACGCTCACCGGCACCGGCCCTGATCCGGGCCCGCGGACGGTCGAGGCCTTCCTCGACGTCGCCGCCGGCACCGGCGGTGTCGTACGGACTCCGCTGCGCGTGTCCGTCACCCGGGACGGCATCCGTACCCGCGGGAAGGTCTCGCTGCGCTCGCTCCAGGACTCCCTCGGCGATGAGGTCGTCCGCGCACGGCTGGTCGTCGTGTGGCAGAACTCCGCGCGGGTGCTCAACCTGGCAGAAGGAAAGGCCGGGCAGCTGCGGGTCTCCGCCTGAGCTCGGTACGACCGACCCGCTACTCCCGGACCAGGTGCAGCTTCGCCCGCTCCTCGCGGCGCCAGCCGGAGCGCCCGGCGAAGTACTCCTCGACCGCCTTCCGGCACCCCGACCAGGCGTAGTAGTCGTCGAGCACGATCCGCCCGCCACTGACGATCAACGGTGCGAGGCGCTCGAGGCACGTCATCGTCGACTCGTACCAGTCGCCGTCGAGGTGGGCCAGCACGACGGGCTCGTCGAGGTCGATCGTGTCGGCGAACAGACCCTTCACCAGCGAGACGGATGTCGTCTCGACGGGGACGCCGTGGCGCTCGAACGAGTCCCGTACCTCCTCGTACAGCCCGTCCCGGTATCCGTAGTACGTCGATCCGCCGACACCGCTCGCGCCGCCGGCGACGATCGTCTCGTAACGCTGGTGGACATCGGCACCATCGGCGTCCGTGGGTGGCGGGATCATGCCGAAGACGTCGTAGACGTGCATCGGGCGAGCGGGCGCCTTGGCCGCTGCCATCACGATCGCCGACCCGCCACGGGCGGTCCCCGCCTCGACGACCGCCCCCGAGAGGCCGGAGCGCTCGGCCTCGAGCACGGCCAGGGCGAGGGTGCGCAGATAGGTCGCGCTCAGATAGCTGAGGCCCTCACTCCGTACGCCGGTGATGACCTTCTCGACCTCGTCGGGGACGACGAGCCCACCTCGAGCCGCGTCGAGCTGGGCACGCACCTCTGCGAGGTCTCGCTCGGTCCGGCGCAGCGTGCGCCGCGTCTGCCTGAGACGAGTCCGGAGCTGGTCCTCGGTCTGGGTGCCCGCGGACGCGCCACGGAGCCACCTCGTCGGTCTGAGTCGATTCATGCGCACAGCCGACATCGAACACCATCGGCACCCCTGACTGCTAGCGTCGCGGCGTGATCGCGTGGCGGGAGGCCTGGCAGGAGGCGTTGTACGGGCCCGGCGGCTTCTATCGCCGCGAGCACCCGGTCGACCACTTCCGCACCTCGGTGCACGCCTCCGACGCCTTTGCCGCAGCGGTGCTGGCCTACGTACGCCGTGCCGGCCTGAGGGCGGTGGTCGATGCTGGCGCGGGCCGCGGCGAGCTCCTGCGGACCCTCGACGCCGCCGCGCCGGGTGAGCTGGAGCTTCACGGCGTCGACCTCCGCCCCCGCCCGGACGACCTCCCGCCGACCATCGGCTGGAGCTCTGAGGTCCCCGACGGCGTCGACGGCCTGCTGATCGCCAACGAGCTGCTGGACAACCTCCCGTGCGACGTGGTCGAGCGCGACGACGACGGGTCCCTGCGGGTGGTGATGGTCGACCCGGCGACCGGCGAGGAGGAGCTCGGCCCGCTCGTGCGCGCCCCGGACACCGTGGCGTGGCTCGACCGTTGGTGGCCGTGCCCCGACCCGGGTGAGCGCGCCGAGGTGGGCCTGTCGCGGGAGGCGTGGTGGCGGGACGCGGTCGGCAGGGTGGTCCGAGGAGCGGCGATCGCGATCGACTACGGCCACCGCGCCGACGACCGTCCTCCGTTCGGCAGCCTGCGGGCCTACCGCAGCGGCGCGGAGGTCGACGTGGTCCCCGACGGCACCCGCGACGTGACGGCACACGTCGCTGTCGATGCCCTCGCGGACGCCGTGGGCGGCACCCTGCGTCGTCAGCGAGATGTGCTGCGCGACCTGGGTCTCGTCGGCGCACGTCCTCCGCTCGCGCTCGCCTCCACCGACCCGCACGCCTATCTCGCCGCGCTGGCGGCGGCCTCGGAGGCCGCCGAGCTCACGGCGGCCGGCGGTCTCGGTGACTTCTGGTGGATCGTGACCGAGGTCCCCTGACCGGACGACCCCGGAGCCCCGTCACTCGCGGCGGCGCACGTCCAGCGTTCCGTCGGCGTACGCCTTGCGCAGCACCTTCTTGTCGAACTTGCCGACCGAGGTCCGGGGTACGGCCTCGATGAACGTCCACGCCTCAGGCAGCTGCCATGCCGCGAAGGACCCCGCGAGGTGGTCTCGCAGCGCCTCGGGAGTCACGTCGGCGCCCGCGCGGACCACGACCGTCGCGAGGGGGCGTTCCTGCCACTTCTCGTCGGGGATCCCCACGACCGCGGCCTCGACGACGTCCGGGTGGGCCATCAGCGCGTTCTCGAGGTCGACCGACGAGATCCACTCACCGCCCGACTTGATCACGTCCTTCGCGCGGTCGGTCAAGGTGATGTAGCCGCGTGGATCGATCGTCCCGACGTCACCGGTGCGGAGCCAGCCGTCGGAAAACTTCTCGGGGTCGTCGTCAAGGTAGTAGGAGCCGGTGATCCACGGGCCACGCACCTCGACCTCTCCGACCGCCTCGCCGTCGTGCGGCAGCTCCTCTCCACCGTCGCCGACGAGCCGCGCCTCGACGCCGCCCAGGAGCCGACCCTGGCCGGCGCGGAAGCGCCACGCCTCTTCCTCGTCCACGCCGAGCGGCGGCTTCCCGGAGGTGGCGACGGGAGAGGTCTCCGTCATGCCCCACGCCTGCTGGATGCGCACGCCGTGGCGGTCCCAGAGCGCGCGCTGCAACGACTCCGGGACGGCGGAGCCGCCGCAGAGGACGGTGCGCAGCGAGGTCAGGTCGGAGGGGTGCTCGTCGATCCGGCCGAGGATGTCGTTGAAGACCGTCGGCACGCCGCCCGCGAGGGTCGGGCGCGTCTCCTCGATGAGGCGTACGAGCGGCTCGGCCTGGAGCCAGCGGTCGGGCATCACCAGCGACGCGCCGACCAGCACGGCGGCGTACGGGAGGCCCCATGCGTTGGCGTGGAACATGGGGACGATCGGGAGCACGCGATCCTCCGGGCCCATCCCGGCGTTGTCGCCCATCGCGATCGACATCGAGTGCAGGTACGCCGAGCGGTGGCTGTAGACGACGCCCTTGGGGTGGCCGGTGGTCCCGCTCGTGTAGCACATCGCGGCGGCGTCGTGCTCGTCCACCGACGGCCACGCGAAGTCGTCGTCGGGGGCAGCGGCGAGCTCGTCCTCATAGCGCAGGACCGTCCTGCCCGACGCCTCCAGCGGGCTGAGGTCGGCCTCCGCGGCCTCCGGCCCGGCCACCAGGACGTGGGTGACGGTCTTCATCTGCGGGAGCACCGCCGCGAACGGCGCGACGAGCGAGGCGTCCACGACGACCACCGCATCCTCCGCGTGGTTGACGACGTAGGCGACCTGCTCGGGGAACAACCGGATGTTGACGGTGTGCAGGACCGCGCCCATGGCCGGCACCGCGAGATAGCACTCGAGGTGCTCGGCGTTGTTCCACATGAAGGTGCCGACACGCTGGTCACCAGTCACCCCGAGCCCTCGCAGCACCTGCGCCAGGCGCGTTGCTCGGCGGCCGATCTCGCCGTACGTGCGGGTCCGGGTGCCGTCGGGGGTGGCGGTGACGACGGTGGCGTCGGCGTACGCGGTCGTGCCGTACCGCATGAGGCGGCCGAGGCTGAGGGGGACGTCCTGCATGGTGCTGCGCATTCGGGGCCTCCGAACGAATGTGGCGTGGCTCACACAGTGTGCCGGAGGTTCCCGTTTTCGTCATCGGCTAGCAGGGACAAGCCCCACTTGTCTGGACTTTTCACAGACTGGAGTTGCCGAGTCGGTGACGGACCCTCACGGTGGGGGAACACGTGGCCGCCGCGGGGGCTCGACGTCTTCGGCGAACGGTGGCCTCAGGCGAAAGGACGATCCCTTGCGCTCCACCTCCCCACCCCGACCTTGGCCCACGATCCTCGCGACCGCCGCAGGCATCGCACTCGCAGCCTCCGCGCTCGTCGGCAGCGGCACGTCAGCCGGTGCCGGACAGCGCGACGACGGTCTGGAGGCGGCCCTCGCCGCGGCGGCCGAGGACGCCCCGGCCGCGCTGCAGACGCCGTTCGAGCAGTCCGGCGGCGCGACCTGGACGACCCACCCGCAGTCCCTGGCGTTCTACCGCCAGCTCGACGCCTCCTCCCGACGCGTCACGGTCGGCACCATCGGCCGTACGACGCAGGGCCGCCCGCTCCAGCTCGTCTCGATCGGCTCTCCCGCGCCGAAGGCGCAGGCCGAGGCGGCCGGTGGCTCGGTCGCGATGTTCGTCTGCTCGGTTCACGGCAACGAGCCCTCAGGCCGCGAAGCCTGCATGAAGCTCGCCCGCGACCTCGCTACGAGCACCGACGCCACGGTGACCCGGTTCCTCGCCCGGACCACGGTGCTCATCGTCAACGCCAACCCCGACGGATGGGTGGCCAACACCCGCGGCAACGCCGACGGCGTCGACGTCAACCGTGACTACCTCGAGCTGTCGACGCCGGAGGGCCGGGCGATCACGAAGGTGATCCGCGACTGGAACCCCGACGTCCTCAACGACCTCCACGAGTACGGTCCCAACCAGTACTACCGGACCGACCTGCTCCACCTCTGGCCGCGCAACCGCAACGTCGACGACCAGGTCCACTCGCTCAGCAAGGAGATGAGCGAGGAGTACTCCGCCGCCCAGGCGCGCAGCGAGGGCTTCACCGCCGGGATCTACGGCCAGTACGTCAAGGACGGCGAGCCGTTCCTCCAGGTGGCCGGAGACGAGCAGGTCCGGATCCTCCGCAACTACGCGGGGCTGGTGAACGTCGTGGGCATGCTCAGCGAGACCGCGACCCGTCCGCTCAACGACGAGGAGGCGGCCGACGTCCGCGTCCTCAACAACCGCCGGGTCGACACCAACTACGCGAGCGCGCTCGGGTCGACGCAGATGGTCGCCGAGAACCGCGCGACGCTGGCGCGGGAGACCGCGGCCGCCGCCGAGCGGCAGCGCGAGCTCGGCGCGACGCAGGGCGGGGTCGTCTATTTCGGGGGCCAGGACGACATGCTGCCGACCGATCCCGACCAGGTCGAGCCTGAGCCGATGTGCGCCTACCAGATCACCGAGGCGACCTTCCAGGACCTGCGCCGGACGCTGCGTCTGCATGACCTGAAGGCGACCCGCAACGCCGATGGTCGAGTGGTGAGCCTCGCGCAGGCGAACCGCGCGCTCGTGCCGCTGATGTTCGACACGCGGTCGGAGTACCGCCTCGCCGAGGGGACGCCGCTCGAGACCTGCTGACGCCGTCACCCACCGCAGGACTCGCAGCTGCGACCGCCATCTGGTCGCAGCTGCGAGTCCTCTGTCATCGGACGGGCTGCCGGAGCGTCAACGGACCCGGAGCACCGCGCGCGCCGACGAGCCGGTGAAGGCGGACGAGCCGCCGTACACGATGCGCAGCGTGTGCTTGCCGCGCTTCTTCAGCCGGGGCAGCGTCACGGTCACCGCGCCGCGCCTGGCCGCCGTGAGCGTCGCTCTGCCGACCCGCTTCTTGCCGTCGAAGACGGTGACCGTGCCGGTGGGACGGATCGTCGTGCCGCGGCCGGTGACGGTCACCGTCACCTTCGCCCGCTGCTTGCGGGTCACCTTCTTCTTGGACAGTCGGACCTTCGCGTCCGTGCCCGCCTTCGTGATCCGCACGGCGGTGCGTGCCGCCGCCGTCGTCGGCGAGAAGTCGGCACGGTACGACGCGATGATCTGGTGCGTCCCGACCGCGAGTCCTGCTGGGACGGCCACCGTCGCCGCACCCCGTGACAGACGCACGGTGCCCAGCGACCGGCTGCCCGCCGTCAGCGCCACGGTCCCCGCCGCGTAGGTCGCGCCACGAGCGACCGACACCCCCACCCGTGCGGCCCGTCCGTACGTCGTGACCGCAGGCGTGACCGTCATCCGGGCAGTAGCCGCGAAGGGTGTCGCCGAGTAGTAGACGGTCCAGATCAGCGGGCCGAGGTCGGCACCGGCGGCGACCCCGAGAACCCGCGCACCCGCCACGGTGGCGCGCGTCTCGCCGATCGCCTGGGACCAGGTGGGCTCCCCGCCGCCGGACAGGCCCGCGACGGACGCCAACGCGATGCCCTTCTCTGTCCTCGCGGTCTGGCCCGGGTGACGGTAGGTCACGTCAGCGCGCAGCTCACCGGTCATGCCCTGGGTCACCCACTCGAGGTCGGAGACCACGACCTCCCGGCGCGGGCTGGCCAGCCGGACGACGCCACCGGCCTGGATCCTCGCCGGGTACGCCTTGCGCATGTCCGTGATCGGGAATCGGAACCGGTCGGTGAACCTCGGATCGCGCACCGCTCCGCCCGAGAGCGTGACGCTGCCGCCCTCGGCTGCCACCGTGGCTCGAAGGGTGTCGCTGACGCCCCACACGAAGGCGGAGTTGGGCCGGTCGTACGGCGCCCCTGCCGGCGCCGGGCCGGGATAGCGCAGCTCCTGCCGGACCACGACGGAGCCGCTGCCGGTGACGGGGCCACCGGTGGTCGGCGTGAACGTCGCGGTGACCACCCCGGTGCCGACCGTCAACGGGCCTGGCACGCTGCCGGCGTAGACCGCGTCCGAACCCTCGACCGGCTCGAGCGTGACCGTCTTGCCGTCGAAGGCCGCTGTCATCGTGCCCGTGGTGACGTCACCGGTCACGGTGAACGAGACCCAAAGGCTGCTGTCGGCCCACGCCTCGGTCCAGCCGTTGTAGCTGAGGGTGCTCTGCTCGGCCTTGGCCGGCGAAGCCGCCAGGACTCCGGCGGCGAGCAGGACGGCGACGAGGGCCGCGACCAGGCGCCTCGCGTCGAACGAACCCCCGCTCCGACCGTTCCGAGGGCTGGGAGCGTTCAGGTGAAGGGTCGGCACGGGTCTCCTCGGTGTCGTGGCGCGCCGCCGCGCGCGGGCACATCATTGCACCGCGCGGGTCAACCCGTCTCCTCTCGCCTGCAGTCACGGCGCCGCTAGGCTGAGCGGCATGCCGAGCGACGAGGTCTCCCCTCCCCGCACGCTGACCGTCGGCGTCGGTGCGGGCTCGGCGGGCTTCGGGCACGAGCGCGGCGGCGGCGTCGACCTCGGCACCACCGACATGGTCCTCAACGTGGGCCCCCAGCATCCCGCCACCCACGGTGTCCTGCGGCTGCGCCTGACGCTGGACGGTGAGCGCATCGTGCACTGCGAGCCGATCGTCGGCTACATGCACCGTGGGGCCGAGAAGCTCTTCGAGGTCCGGGACTACCGGCAGATCATCGTCCTGGCCAACCGTCACGACTGGCTCTCCGCCTTCTCCAACGAGGTGGGCGTCGTCCTCGGCGTCGAGCGGATGCTGGGCCTCGAGGTCCCCGAGCGCGCGACCTGGGCACGCATGCTGCTCTCCGAGCTCAACCGAGTCCTCAACCACCTCATGTTCATCGGTTCGTACCCCCTCGAGATCGGTGCGATCACGCCGATCTTCTACGCCTTCCGCGAGCGAGAGACGATCCAGGAGGTCATGGAGGAGCTCTCGGGCGGGCGCATGCACTACATGTTCAACCGCGTGGGCGGCCTCAAGGAGGACCTCCCCGCCGGCTGGCTCGGTCGCGTCGGCGCTGCGACCGCGGCCGTGCGCAGCCGCCTCGGGCAGATCGAGGACATGTTGCTCGGCAACGAGATCTTCGTCGCCCGCACCCGAGGGGTCGGTGTGCTGTCGCCCGAGCTCGTCCAGGCGTACGGCGTCTCCGGGCCGATCGCCCGCGCGTCGGGTGTCGACTTCGACCTTCGACGTGACCAGCCCTATCTCGCGTACGACGAGCTCGTCGCCGACAAGACGCTGCGGGTGGTCACCCGTCACGAGGGTGACAGCTATGCACGGTTCGCATGCCTCCTCGAGCAGGTGCGGGTGTCGCTCGACCTCGCCGACGCCTGCGTGGCCCGGTTGCGCGACCTGCCGCAGGGGCCCGTCAACGTCAAGCTCCCCAAGATCCTCAAGGTCCCGGAGGGCTCGACCTACACGTGGACCGAGAACCCGCTCGGCATCAACGGCTACTACCTGGTCTCACGGGGAGAGAAGACACCGTGGCGCCTGAAGATGAGGACGGCGTCCTTCAACAACATCGCGGTGCTGCCCGAGATCGTACGCGGCTGCGTCGTCGCGGACCTGATCGCGATCCTCGGCTCCATGTTCTTCGTGGTGGGCGACATCGACAAGTGACGCCGGGCGGTGTGCCCGACGCCACGGCGGGTCGATCTGCCGACTCCCGCCGCGCGCTCTAGGGTCGGTGCGTGGGAGACGTGTGGGCGGTGAGCGACATCCACGGGCACCGTGACGCGCTGGTGGAGGTCCTGAGGTCTGCCGACCTGATCGACGAGGACGAGCACTGGTCGGGCGGCGACGCTCGGCTGTGGTTCCTCGGCGACTACGTCGACCGTGGGCCGGACGGCATCGGGGTGATCGACCTCGCGCGCCGCCTCGAGGGTGAGGCGGCCGACGCGGGCGGCTCTGCCTCGGCAGTCCTCGGCAACCACGAGATCCTCATGCTCGGCATGCACCGCTACGGGCCGACGCCGGTCCCCAGCGACGGCCGCTACAGCTTCGAGGCCAACTGGATCGGCAACGGCGGTGTCGTCAGCGACCTCGAGCGTCTCGACCAGGACCGGATCGACTGGCTCACGACGCTGCCGGTGATCGCCACCGACGCCGACCACCTGCTCCTGCACTCCGACACGACGGCCTATCTGCTGTGGGGCGACTCCGTCGACGAGGTCAACGCCGCTGTGCGCGCAGAGCTGGAGATGCCCGATCTCGACACCTGGTGGGAGATGTGGCGCAGGTTGACGACGCGCTACGCGTTCGCTCGAGAGGACGGCGTCGCGGCTGCGGAGCAGATGCTGGGCGCGCTCGGTGGCCGACGCATCGTCCACGGGCACACCATCGGCGCGCTGGTGCGGGGCGGGCCGGTGACGCCCGAGGACGAGCCCGTGCTCTATGCGGACGGGCTCGTCCTCGACATCGACGGCGGGATCTATCTCGGCGGTCCGTGCCAGCTCGTCCGGCTCGACGAGCCTGATCTCCCCGGACCTCGCAGCTAGCCGAGCAGGCCCTCGTCCTCGAGGAACTTCTTGGCGACGTCGGCGGGCTTCTCGCGGTCGACGTCGACCGCGGTGTTCAGGTCGGCCAGCTTGTCCGTCGTCAGCTGGGCCGACAGCTCGTTGAGGGCATCGGCGGCACCCTTGTTGTCGGCGAGCCACGTGGTGTTGACCGCCGGGATCAGGTTCTGGGCGGGCTGGAGACCCTTGTCGTCCTCCAGGAGGACGAGACCGTCGTCCTCGAGCGAGCCGTCGGTCGTCGCGACCTGCACGAGCTGGACCTCGCCGTTGGCGGCGGCGTCCTTGCCCTCGCGGGTGCCGAAGCCGAGCGGGAGGACCTCCGTGATGTCGATCCCGTAGACCTCCTTGAGCCCCTTGGCACAGTCCTGCCGGTCCTTGCAGTCGGGAGCCGCGGCGAGCTTGATGGGCTGCTTGGTGGCAGCGAGGTCGGACAACGTCGTGACCGAGTTCTTGTCGGCGAACTCCTTGGTGACGGCGTACGCGTTCTGGTCGGTCGCCTCGGCCGGCTCCAGCAGCGTCACGCCCGCGCCCTCGGCGAGCACGCTCACCTTGTCGAGGGAGTCCTCGACGTTGTTGCTGGTGACAGGCGTCGACCCGGCGCCGTTGGCCTGGTCGTTGAGGTAGTCGCCGATGCCGGAGAGGTATTCGGGGACGACCTGCACCTTGTTGTCGGCCAGCTGCGCCATGTAGATGTCGCGGGTGTCGACGAGCTTCTGAGTCACGTCGTAGCCCTCGTTCTCGAGCACCTGGGTGTAGAGCTCGGCGAGGATCTGCATCTCGGTGAAGTTCTGACCGGAGAGGGTCACCGATCCCTGGGAGCCGTCACCTCCACCGTTGTCGTCGTCTCCGCAGGCGGACAGCGAGACCAGCGCTGCGGCACAGACCAGGGCGGCGGCAGAGCGTCGGAGGCGCCGCAGTGTCGTGCTCTTCATCGGGGTTCCTTCCGTCACGACTCGGCGGCCGTGCTGTCTCGGGATCGGGCTGTCATCTCCGGCATCTGGACAAGACCATCATGGCGGGAACCGGTGACACGACGCATCGGGTCGACGCGACGCTCGACGACGGCGGCGAGTCCCTCGAGCACGAGGGCGCCGCCCGCGACGAGGATGGCGCCCGCGATGACGTAGTCGTAGGAGTTGTTGCTGAAGCCGTAGGTGATCACGTTGCCCAGGCCCGGCCCTGCCACGAGGGCCGCGATGGTGGCGGTCGCCCACAGCTGCACGAGCGCGAGACGCACCCCGTTGGCCACCATCTGCGACGCGAGCGGGAGCTCGATGCGACGGAAGACCTGCCACTCGCTCATGCCGGTCCCCCGGGCAGCCTCGACGATCTCGGCGTCCACCTCGCGGACGCCGACGTACGAGTTGGTGATCACCGGCGGCAGCCCGAACAGCACGAGCGCGATCAGCGTGGCCAGCCCGGCGCGTCCGTACGGCCCGAGCGTGGTGGTCCCGATCGGTCCAAGCGCCAGGAGCCCGAGCACCGCGAAGACGGGGACCGCGCGTCCGACGTTGGACACGTTGATGGCGAACGTGCCGCCCCGGCCGCGGTGACCCAGCCAGAGGGCGAGCGGGAGACCGACGACGAGGACGAGGACCAGCGCCGTCACCGTGAGCAGGACCTGCTCGACCAGCTGGGTCCACAGGCCGTCGCCGCCCTTCCAGCTCTCCGGGTCCAGGAGGAGGTCGATCGCACCGGCGAGCTCGTTCATGCGGCGGCCCCTCGCGTCCACGGCGTCACCAGACGGGCAAAGGCGACGATGACGAGGTCGAGGAGCACGGCCAGGACGACGCACAGGACGCTGGTCGTCAGCACCTGCGCCTTGAAGCTGTCGTCGATGCCGTTCGCGAGCATGTTGCCGAGTCCGCCGTAGGCCACGATCGTGCCGAGGGTCACCAGGGCGACGGTGGAGACGGTGGCGACGCGAAGGCCGGCCATCACGATCGGCAGCGCGAGCGGCGCCTCGATCCGCGTCAGCAGCCGGAGTCTCCCGTACCCGAGGCCCGTCGCCGCCTCCACCACCTCGTCCGGCACGCTGTCCAGCCCGGCGAGCACGTTGCGCACGAGGATGGACAGCGAGTAGAGCGCGAGCCCGATCACGACCGTCGTCGGGGTCAGACCGGTCGCCTGCGCAAGGATCGAGAACATCGCCAGCGACGGGATGGTGTAGACGAGCGTGGTGCTGCCGAGGAGCAGCGAGCGTGCCTTCGGACGGTTGCGGGCAGCCAGCGACAGCGCGACCGCGAGCACCAGTCCGAGCACCACCGAGGTGACCGTGAGGAGCACGTGCTGGACGGTCGCCTCCCACAGCTCCGGCGCGTAGCGGCTCACGTACTCGGGGCAGATCCACGAGTTGACCGTCCGCGTGTAGCAAGGGGGGTCGGCGGCGAGCACGGCGACGTTGCTCGCGTCGGCGACTAGGCTCACGTCATGCAACCTACCGAGGATGCGATGATCGTGCTCGAGCACGTCGGCAAGCAGTATCCCGACGGGTCGGTCGCCGTCGGCGACCTCTCCCTCACCATCCCCCGAGGGGCGCTCGTCGCCCTGGTCGGGCCGTCGGGGTGCGGCAAGTCCACCACGCTCAAGATGGTCAACCGCCTCATCGAGCCCACGTCGGGCCGCATCCTGGTCGACGGCGAGGACGTGCTGAAGGCGGATCCCGTGGAGCTGCGCCGCGGCATCGGCTACGTCATCCAGCAGGTGGGGCTCTTTCCGCACCAGACGATCCGCGAGAACGTCGCCACGGTGCCGACGCTGCTGCGCTGGAACCGCAGCCGGGCGCGAGCGCGCGCCCACGAGCTGCTCGACCTCGTCGGTCTAGACCCGTCGACGTACGCCGACCGCTATCCGCACCAGCTGTCGGGCGGCCAGCGTCAGCGGGTGGGCGTAGCGCGCGCCCTCGCAGCCGATCCGCCGGTCCTCCTCATGGACGAGCCGTTCGGCGCGGTCGACCCGATCGTCCGCGAGCGGCTGCAGGACGAGTTCCTGCGTCTGCAGCACGACCTGGGCAAGACGGTCTTGTTCGTCACCCACGACATCGACGAAGCCGTGCGCCTCGGCGACCGCGTCGCGGTGCTCGCCGGCGGAGGAGACCTCCGCCAGTACGACTCACCCGCCGCGGTGCTCGGCAAGCCCGCCGACGACTTCGTCGCCGAGTTCGTCGGCGCCGACCGCGGGCTACGCAGGCTCGCGGTCACGCCGATCGATGTCGCCGACCTCGAGGACGCCCCGTTGGTGCGCGAGGACGCGACGGTCGCCGACGCGCGGCGGGTCGCCGAGGCGGCCGGGGTGTCCTCGGCGCTCGTGGTCGACGACGCGGAGCGGCTCGTCGGCTGGGCGCCCTCGGACCACCTCGAGGGCTCGAGCGACCTCCGGGTACGACCGATGAAGGCTTCGGTCCACCGCTCGGCGACACTCAAGGACGCGTGGTCGGTGATGCTCCGCTACGACGCCGGATGGGTGGCGGTGCTCGACGACGACCGGCGGCTGCTGGGCGTGCTCACCCCCGACTCCTTGCACGCGGCGCTGCGCCGCTCGGTGCGGGTGACCGAGCCGGTCTGACGAGGCAGCGAGAGCCGGTCAGGCTTCCTTGGCCTCGGGCAACGTCGCCTCGTCCGCCGGAGCGACGTGCTCCGCGTCGTCGGCCGCCTGCGCGCGAGCGGCGGCAGTCGCCTCCCAGCTGAGCAGGTCGACGATGGTGGGGACGTCGGCGCCGTCCCACAGCGTCATGGTCGAGGGCGCCGGCTCCTCGAGCTCTCCGCGCAGCGCCTCCACCTCACGCTGCAGGAGCTTGCGCTGAGCGTCGGTCTCCTCGGTGCGCGCCTCGGCGAGCCGAAGGGTGCCGTTGAGCTCCGCGATCCGCTTGGTCGTGATCGAGAGGGTCTCGTTGACCGCCTCGACGAACTCCATGTTCTCGCGGGTGCGGTCGATGGTGATGTCACGGTAGGCCTGAGCCTGCTCGGCGCGGTCCTTGAACCACTCGCGGCGCGTCTCCATCACCTCGTCGGCGACCACGCGCGCGGCCACCGCTCCGACGACGACCGCCGTGATCGCCGCCGCGATCAGTGTCCCCTGCGAGGCTGTCACCACCGCAACCGCAACGAACGCGGCAGAGGCCGTGAGGAACATGCTTGCGACGAGGATGCGCGTGGAGCGCTGACGGCGGCGATCGTGGGACATGGCAGAACAGTACGCTACGACTACGCCTCCGCAGGCGACCGACACCGCCGCGACGAGAGCGGTCTCAGGCCTGGGCCGGAGCGTCCTCGTCGTCGTCGTCCTTGGGCACCTCGCAGGCACGCTCGAGCGTGAGCGCCGCGGCCAGCGCGAGGAGTGCCGCCACGGCGGCTGCGGCGGAGTGGACGACGCGCTCACGGGGCAGCGCCAGCTCCATGTCGCCGGCGAAGGACAGCGCGAAACCGACGTAGTAGCCGGCGATCAACGCGGTCACGATCGCCGACGCCTTGGCCAGGGCGAGCAGCCGCAGGGCGCGTGTCGGGTGCATCGTGCGGCGCTCGCGGTGCAGCGACTGGAAGGTCGTCCAGGCGAGGAACGCGAGCGCGCCGGCGAGGAAGAGCATCGTGCCGGCGGCGACCCACGACACCGTGGGCGCAGGCTCGCCACGCCACTCGACGAACGGCCGTAACCCTCGCCCGACCGCGAGACCGACGACTCCCAGGACGGCGAGCTGGACCGGCGACGACCGGCGGAGCGGGCGAGAAGGCATCGGCGTCAGAGGAGGATCTCGAGGTCCTCGCGCCGCCTCACGCCGGAGGTGTCGAGGCCCTGGGCGAGGTCGACGACGAAGCCCTTGCCGGGGATCTCACCCTCGAGGTCGAGCTCGAGCCACGGCATCAGCACGAACGCGCGCTCGTGGGCCCGCGGGTGCGGGAGCGTCAGACGCTCGTCCTTCGCGACACGGTCACCGACCACGATGAGGTCGACGTCGAGCGTGCGAGGTGCGTTCTTCTCACCGCGCTCGCGGCCGAACGCGTCCTCGATCGCGAGGCAGCGGTCGAGCAGCGTGTGCACGGTGAGGGTGGTGTCGATGAGCACGACGAGGTTGAGGAAGTTGCGCGAGCCCTCGGGCGCGTCGACGGGCTCGGTCTCGTACACCGACGACACGGAGACGATGGTGACGCCGGGGGTGTCCGCGAGCGCCGCGACGGCGCCCTGCACGCTGTTGAGCCGCTCTCCCAGATTTGACCCGACAGCGATCACGGCCTGCCGGATCGGGCGCATGCCTCCGGTCATCGTGTCGGCATCAGGCATGTGCGGGTTGGGCGTCTCGGTCACGTACGGCTCCGCTCTATCGTCACGGCGACATCGGAGAACGTCACCGCTATCGGTGCATCGGGCTTGTGGACCGTGACGCTCGCCCACCGCACCGGCTCGAAGCCGAAGCAGATCCGCAGGATCCGGAGCGCGAGCGTCTCGATCAGGTCCACCGGGTCCGACGCGATGGCGTCCGCGACCCGTTCCGACAACGTACCGTAGTGAACCGACGCGGCTAAGTCCCCGGTCTCCCCCGCGGGCGAGAGATCGAGCGCGAGCACGACGTCGACGACGAACCGCTGCCCGTGCTCGCGCTCGTGCGGCAGCACTCCGTGGTAGCCGTACGCCTCGATGCCCGTGACGGTGATCCGGTCCAGGTCTGGCGGCATGGTCATCCCTCCATCAACGGGCCCGAGTGGTGCGACCACAGCTTCCACCCGACCGGTGTCTCGACCAGCACGTCGGTCGCGACGCCGCGCCCTCCCGCGAAGACCGTGGGCGCCTCGCCCGCCGCCTCCGACAGGACGTTCTCGGTGCAGGAGACGACGGCCACGCTGCCGCGTCGGAGAACGCTGACGTCGGTGAGGATGAACTGGATGTAGCCCACGTTGGCCATGAGCATCGCGAACGAACGCACGATCGTGGGTGTGCCGAGGATCGCCTCCGCCCCCGGGTGGACGCACACGGTCTCGTCGCCGGGCAGCCACAGCGACGTCATGAGGTCCAGGTCGCCGTGCTCGATCGCGTCGTAGAAGGCCTGGTGCGTGCGGAGCACGGGGTCGGGCTGGTCAGCCACGGCGCCACCGTTCTGCGACGCGGACCGCGTCGGCGTTGTCGGGAACCTCATGGACACGGATCGCCCAGGCGCCGGCGGCCGCTGCCAGCGCCGTGACAGCCAGGGTGGCGGCCTCGCGGTGCAGCGGGTCTCGCAGGACGCCGTCGGGCTCGGCGAGCAGCTCGCCCAGGAACCGCTTGCGGCTCGCGGCCACGAGGAGCGGGTAGCCCAGCTCGGCGAAGGCGGCGAGGTGGGACAGGACGGTCCAGTTCTGGTCCCCCCGCTTGGAGAAGCCGATGCCGGGGTCGACGACGACCTGCTCCGGGCGCACGCCGGCGGCGAGCGCGGCCTCGACCGAACGGCGCAGCTCGGCGACCACGTCGGGGACGAGGTCGGCGTACGCCGTCGCGTCCTCGTCCTGCATCCGCGCCGAGTGACCTCGCCAGTGCATGACGACGTACGGAACACCCGTACGGGCCGCGACCTGGAGGATGTCCGGGTCGGCGAGGCCGCCGGACACGTCGTTGATGATGCGCGCGCCGGCAGCGACCGCACGCTCGGCGACCTCGGCGCGCATGGTGTCGACGGAGACCACCACACCGCGCTCGGACAACGCCCGCACGACCGGCTCGACACGGGCCAGCTCGGTGGCGGCGTCGACGCGCTGTGCTCCGGGGCGGGTCGACTCGCCACCGACGTCGACGATGTCGGCGCCGGACTCCACGAGGGCGATGCCGCGGCGGACCGCGTCCTCGGCGTCGAGCCACCGCCCACCGTCGGAGAAGGAGTCGGGCGTCACGTTGACCACGCCCATCACCTGGCATCGGCCGGCATCGGGCAGCAGCGGCACGGCACGTCGCTCGAACATCAGCCGCCCTTGATGAGCGCCATCGCCTCGGCCCGGGTCGCCGGATCACGCAGCTGACCGCGCACCGCGCTGGTGACCGTCTTGGCTCCGGGCTTGCGGACCCCACGCATCGTCATGCAGAGGTGCTCCGCCTCGAGCTGCACGATCACCCCGAGGGGACGCAAGGTGTTGGTGAGTGCGTCGGCGATCTGTGTGGTCAGCCGCTCCTGCACCTGCGGGCGACGGGCGAAGATGTCGACGAGGCGGGCGAGCTTGGACAGCCCGACCACGCGCCCGTCGCTGGCGGGGATGTAGCCGATGTGCGCGACACCGGTGAACGGAACCAGGTGGTGCTCGCACATCGACCACAGCTCGATGTCCTTCACCAGGATGAGCTCCTCGTGGTCGACCGCGAAGGTGCGTGACAGCACCTCCGCCGGGTCGTGCCGCATGCCGGCAAAGATCTCCTCGTACGCCCGGGCGACCCGCGCGGGTGTGTCCTGGAGCCCGTCTCGGCCAGGATCCTCACCGATCGCGATCAGCAGCTCGCGGACCGCCGCCTCGGCCCGCGCCGCGTCGAACGTCGGGAGCGACCTCGTCGGCTCGTCGCCGCCGGACTCCGCCACCTCAGCGGTCTCCGGGAGACGGCGGCTCGGGAGTGCCTCCCGTCGGGTCGGCACCCGGGCCGTGGATGTCGGTCCCACCCTGACCCGGGGCGAGCACGATCGTGCCCTCCTCCGAGTCACGCTCCGGCTCGTGGCCGTTGATCTCCTTGGGCGAGATCACCGGTGGGAGCGTGGAGGGCTTGCGCGTCTCCGAGCCGGTCCAGGGAGGACGCGGCGGACGACGACGCAGCGGCTCGAAGATGCGCGCGACCGACTCCTTGTCGAGCGTCTCGCGCTCGAGGAGCTCGAGGACCAGGGCGTCGAGCACGTCGCGGTTGTCGGCGAGGATGTCGAACGCCTCCTGGTGGGCGAACGAGATGAACTTGGTCACCTCTTCGTCGACGATCGCCGCAAGCTCCTCGGAGTAGTTGCGCGAGTGCCCGATGTCGCGACCGAGGAACGGCTCGGAGTTGTTCTCGCCGAGACGGACCGCGCCGATCCGCTCGGTCATGCCGTACTGCGTCACCATCGCGCGGGCGAGGTTCGTCGCCTTCTCGATGTCGTTGGCCGCACCGGTGGTCGGATTGTGGAAGACGAGCTCCTCGGCGGCACGGCCGCCCATCATGTACGCGAGCGCGTCGAGCATCTCTGCCCGCGTCTGGCTGTACTTGTCCTCGTCCGGCAGCACCATCGTGTAACCCAGGGCACGGCCACGCGGAAGGATCGTGATCTTGTGCACCGGGTCGCTGCCGGGGAGTGCCGCGGCGACGAGAGCGTGCCCGCCCTCGTGGTAGGCGGTGATCTTGCGCTCGTGCTCGCTCATCAGGCGGGTGCGCTTCTGCGGACCGGCGACGACCCGGTCGATCGCCTCGTCGAGCGTCGCGTTGTCGATCAGGGCGTCGGACTGGCGCGCGGTGAGCAGAGCCGCCTCGTTGAGCACGTTGGCGAGGTCGGCGCCGGAGAAGCCGGGCGTGCGTCGCGCGACGGACTGGAGGTCGACGTCGGCAGCCAGCGGCTTGCCGCGGGAGTGCACCGTGAGGATCTGCAGACGGCCCTTGAGGTCGGGGGCCTCGACGGCGATCTGGCGGTCGAAGCGTCCGGGGCGCAGGAGCGCGGGATCGAGCACGTCGGGACGGTTGGTCGCCGCGATGAGGATGACGCCACCCCGCACGTCGAAGCCGTCCATCTCGACCAGAAGCTGGTTGAGGGTCTGCTCGCGCTCGTCGTGACCGCCGCCGAGACCGGCACCACGGTGACGACCGACGGCGTCGATCTCGTCGATGAAGACGATCGCGGGAGCATTCTCCTTGGCCTGCTCGAACAGGTCGCGGACACGGCTCGCGCCGACGCCGACGAACATCTCGACGAAGTCGGAGCCGGAGATCGAGTAGAACGGCACCGCCGCCTCGCCGGCCACGGCACGCGCGAGGAGCGTCTTGCCGGTGCCGGGCGGACCGTAGAGGAGGACGCCCTTGGGGATCTTGGCGCCGACCGCCTGGAACTTCTGCGGGTCGGAGAGGAACTCCTTGATCTCGCCGAGCTCCTCCACCGCCTCGTCGGCCCCGGCGACGTCGGCGAAGGTCGTCTGAGGCGTGTCCTTGGCGATGAGCTTGGCCTTGGACTTGCCGAACTGCATCACGCGGCCGCCGCCGCCCTGCATGGAGTTCATCAGGAAGATGAAGAGGAGGAAGATCAGCGCGAACGGGAGCAGGAGGCCCAGCAGGTTGCCGAGGAAGCTCGGCTTGGGGATCTGCACGTCGTACGTCTTCATCTCCTTGTCGGAGACGCTCTGGTCGGCGAGCTTGCGCAGCTGGTTGCCCTGGTTGCCGAGCCAGTTGGCGCGCACCTTCTTGTCGTCGTCGAGCGTGGCACGGATCTCGTTGTCACCGGCCCCGACGAACGTGGCCTCCGAGACCTTGCCCTGCTCGAAGTAACGGACCATGGTCGCGGTCTTGACCTCTTGGTAGCCGTTGTTCGACGACACGATCTGGAGCAGCGCGAGCACCGCGATGACACTGATGATGATCCAGAGCCACGGGCCCTTGAAGATGCGTTTGACGTCCATGATCCGAGGCCGCGCCTCGCTCCTCCTGCGTAGGGATGCGTACGGTGAACGACGTTACACGCCTCGACCACGGCGGCCGGACGACTCGTGTCCCCAGGTGCTTCAACGATCGGCACCCTGGCTCATGTTCCCAGAACGGCCGATCACGTGTCCCGGACTACCCCGCACACGGGGCGAGGAGGTGCGTCAGGAGGAGTAGACGTGCGGCGCCAGGGTGGCGATGTCGCGCAGGTTGCGGTAGCGCTCGTCGTAGTCCAGGCCGTATCCCACGACGAAGGCGTTGGGGATGTCGAACCCGACGTACTTCACGTCGACGGCCATCTTCAGGGCCTCCGGCTTGCGCAGCAGGGTGCAGATCTCCACCGACGCCGGCTTGCGCGAGCGCAGGTTGGAGGTGAGCCACGACAGGGTCAGACCGGAGTCGATGATGTCCTCCACGATCAGCACGTGGCGGTCGGTGAGATCGGTGTCGAGGTCCTTGAGGATCCGGACGACGCCCGACGACGTCGTGCCCGAGCCGTACGAGGAGACGGCCATCCAGTCCATCTCGACGTCGCGGTCGAGAGCCCGCGCGAGGTCGGCCATGACCATCACTGCGCCCTTGAGGACGCCGACGAGGAGCAGCTGCTGCCCCTCGTAGTCGCGCGTCACCTCGGCGGCGAGCTCACGAAGCCGGGCCTGGATGTCGGCCTCGGAGATGAAGGTCTGGTCGAGCGCGAGGTCGCCCTCGATCTGCGATGCGTCCACGTGACCAGCGTGACACAGACGGCTCAGCCGCAGGTGCTCGGCCTCCGGAACTCCAGGGCGCCTGCGGCGCGGATCACAGCGACCCCGCCCGGCAGCGCCGGGCCGCCCTGGCCCCGCCACCGCGTCACGAGACCCTCGACGTCGGCGACGTGGGCGGCCGTGAGGTCTCCCGCCGGGCAGCCGGCGTCGATGGCGACAGCGCGCAGGACGCGAGTCCGCATCGCCCGGGGCAGCGCGGCCAGGCCGGCGACGTCCAGACCGCCGTCGGGCCGCGAGACCTCCTGACGTGCGTGGACGGCCAGACCGTCGAGCAGATCGGCGTCGTCACGGAGCAGGTCGGCGCTGCGCGCCAGCGCCCCGCTGATGCCGGGGCCGAGGGCCTGCTCGACGACCGGCAGCACGTCGTGCCGCACGCGCACCCGGGCGTACCGCTCGTCCTCGTTGTGCGGGTCGTCCCACCAGGTCAGCCCCGAGGCACGGCAGACCGCCTCGGTGTCGGCGCGCGTGAGCGTGAGGAGCGGACGCCGCCACGGGTCGCTGCGGGGCGCCATGCCCGCCAGCGACCGAGCGCCGGACCCTCGGGCGAGCCCGAGCAGCACGGTCTCGGCCTGGTCGTCACGCGTGTGCGCCAGCAGGACGGCTGCGCACCCGTGCCGGTGCGCAGACGATGCGAGCGCAGCACGGCGCGCGGACCGGGCGGCGGACTCCTGCCCACCGGAGCGACCCACCTCGACCGCCTCCACGTCCGCCTCCAGCCCGAGCTGCCTTACGACGTCCGCGGCGTCGCGAGCCACGCTCGCCGAACCCTCCTGAAGCCCGTGGTCGACGACCAGAGCACGCGCGCAGAGGCCTCGACGGGGCGCGACGAACGCGGTCAGCGCCGCCAGCGCGAGCGAGTCGGCTCCCCCCGACACCCCGAGGAGGACCCCCGTGCCCGGGGCGAGGTCGTCGAGAGCACCGGCGACCGCACGTCGTCCGCGGGCGACCGCCGGGTCGAGCCGACCCTTCCCGCGCGGCGCGCCCTCCACGGGGACGCCCTCAGCCGTGGACCCGCGCGACCCAGAGATCGGGCTTCTCGATCTCGGCCGCGGACGGGAGGTTCTCGGGCGCCGCCCACACCGCGTCGAAGCCGTCGCGCCCGACCTGCTTCTCGACCGTACGGACGAACGCGGCGCCGTCGCGGTACTGACGCATCTTGGCGTCGAGCCCGAGGACCTGGCGCACGATGCGGTCCAGCGGCCCACCGCTCCCGCGCCGCTTCTCGAAGCGCTTGCGGATCTGCGCGACCGAGGGGATCACCGACGGGCCGACGCCGTCCATGACGACGTCGGCGTGTCCCTCGAGCAGCGACATGACGCCGGTCACCTTGTCCACCACTTCACGCTGCTGGTCGTTCTGGAGCACCTCGATCAAGGAGACGCGCTCGCCCTTGACCATCCGGCCGGCCGCCTTGCCGAGCTCGCCGAGCGACCGCGAGACACCCTCGGGGTCCATGTCGGTGGCGTCGACGAGCTGGTCGATCAGCCCCTGGACGTGCGCACGCATCCACGGCACGGCGGTGAACTGGACCCGGTGGGTCTCCTCGTGCAGGCACACCCACAGGCGGAAGTCGTGCGGGTCGACGTCAAGCTCGCGCTCGACGTGGACGACGTTGGGCGCCACCAGGAGGAGGCGGCCGCCGACCGGCACCCCGTCGGCGCCGGCGGGAGCGGTGAAGAACGGGTCGAACTGACCGAGGACCTTGGTGGAGAGGAACGCGAGCGCGGCCCCGAGCTCGGCCCCGGTGATCCGAGAGCCCACGGAGCGACCGATCCGGCCTGGCGTCTGCCCGCGGTCGGCCGCCGCACGCGACGCCTTCGTCAGCATCGGAGCGAGCACGACCTCGAAGGACGCGACGTTGGCCGCGATCCATCCCGGCCGGTCGACGACCAGGATCGGGGCGCTGGCCGCGGTCGCGGACAGCCCTGTGAACTCCCGGACCGAACCCTCCGAGCGGGCCGCCCCCTCACGCAGCTCGGCGACGGCGTCAGCTGCCTCGGCGCCGGCGACCTCCGGGCCCGTACGCGTCATGCGTACGGCCGTGGCGAGCGCGAAGTCCCAGTCGATCATGCTCTGCGTCATGCGCCGAGCCTACGCGGCTGTCCTCACTCACGAAGGGAGACGTTTTGTGACAGTGTGATCCAGGTAACACCGACTGCGTACCGACGACGCCCTGCCGACCCCAGGAGAGATGCCATGAGCACCGTCGACCGCGAGCCTGGTTCGAACACCACCGACGTGGACCAGGCATTCCTCGGGAGCGCCACCTACCGCAGTCTCGGCGAGCAACGCCTGTCACCGCAGGAGGAGCGGTTCGAGAAGGCGCGACGCACCTCCGGTCTCGCGCTCGCGCCGCTCGCCACGATCGTCATGCTGCTGATCCCGTTCGACCTCCCCGACCAGCAGCACAAGCTGGCCGCGGTCCTCGTCGGCGTCGTGATCCTGTGGGTCACCGAGGCGGTCCCGATCCCGGTCGGTGGCTTCATCGGCATCGCCGCGATCGTGCTGATCGGCGTCGTCCCGGCTGACGACGCGCTGGCGCCGTTCGGTTCGTCGACCGTCTTCACGTTCATCGGTGCCTTCATCCTCGCCCAGGCGATGCTCAAGCACGGGCTGGCGAAGCGGTTCGCGATGTTCGTGCTCAACCTGCCCGGCGTGGGGACCTCCACGACGCGGGTCATCATCGCGTTCGGCGCCATCACCTGTCTGCTCTCGGCCTTCGTCTCCAACACCGCCACGGTGGCGATGCTGCTCCCGACGGCCATCGGCATCCTGACCGTCATCGCGAAGCTCATGCAGTCCCAAGGCATCGTCGAGGAGGACTTCGATCCCCTGCGGCTCCGGGTCGGCGCGGCGCTGATGCTGATGCTGGCCTACGGCGCGAGCGTCGGTGGGCTGCTGACCCCGGTCGGGTCCCCGCCCAACCTCATCGGCCGCGGCCTGATCGAGGAGGCGACCGGGGAGACCATCGCGTTCCTCGACTGGATGCTGCTCGCGATCCCGGTCTGCGCCCTGATGTTCGTCGCGCTGGCCGTCGTCCTCCTCCTGGTGAACCGGCCCGAGATCAAGCGCCTGGAGGGCGTCGACGAGTGGGTCCGCGCCGAGAAGGCCGAGCTCGGTCCCCTCTCGCGCGCGGAGAAGAACACCCTCCTCGCCTTTGTCGTCACCGTCTCGCTGTGGATCCTGCCGGGCATCGTGGCGCTGGTGGCCGGCACCGAGTCGGGGACGTACGAGACAGTCTCCGACCGCCTCGACGAGGGCGTCGTCGCGGTGCTGGGCGCCTCGCTGCTGTTCCTGCTGCCCACCGACTGGGCCAACCGTGAGTTCACCCTCCGCTGGAGCGACGCCACCAAGATCGACTGGGGCACCGTCGTCCTCTTCGGCACCGGCATCATCTTCGGATCGCTGCTCGCCTCGACCGGCCTGGCCGAGACGATCGGCAACGGGGCCTACAACTGGCTGGGTCTGAGCAGCGCGGTCCTCCTCACCGCCTTCGCGGTGGTGCTCGCGATCGCGGTCTCGGAGACCACGAGCAACACGGCGTCGGCGGCGGTCGTGGTCCCGATCATCATTCCGATCGCGATGGCCGCCGACGTGAACCCGTTCGTCCCCGCGCTGGCGGCGACGTTCGCGGCGTCGTTCGGCTTCATGCTCCCGGTGTCGACGCCGCAGAACGCGATCGTCTACGGCTCCGGCGTGGTCCCGATCACGCGGATGATCCGTTCGGGCATCTCGTTCGACGTCATCGGCGCGATCCTCATCATCGTCATCCTGCCGTTGATGATCTCGGTGCTCGGGCTGGGCACCTGAGCCGACGATGACGCAGCAGATCGCGGTGATCCCGGGCGACGGGATCGGGCCGGAGGTCATCAGCGCCACCCGCACGGCGCTCGACGCGGTCGCACGGTCGCACGGGCTGGACCTCGCGTACGACACCTTCGACTGGTCGTGCCGCCGCCATCTGGAGCAGGGCGCGATGATGCCCGCGGACGGGCTGGACCTGCTCCGCCCGTACGACGCGATCCTGCTGGGCGCCGTCGGGTGGCCCGGTGTCCCCGACCACGTGTCGCTGTGGGGGTTGCTCATCCCGATCCGGCGGACCTTCCGGCAGTACGTGAACCTGCGCCCGGTGGCGGTGCTCGACGGCGTCGACAGTCCGCTGCGCGACGTCCGCGCCGGTGACGTCGACCTGGTGGTGGTCCGCGAGAACGTCGAGGGCGAGTACAGCGAGATCGGTGGCCGGCTCAACCGGGGCTTCCCCGACGAGATGGCGGTGCAGGAGTCGGTGTTCACGCGTGCGGGCGTGACGCGCGTCGTGGACTATGCCTTCGAGCTTGCCCGTGCCCGCAGCGGCTACCTCACGTCGGCGACCAAGAGCAACGGCATCGTGCACACGCTCCCGTTCTGGGACGAGGTGGTGGCCGAACGTGCCGAACGGTTCGGCGACGTGCGCTGGGATGCCGAGCACATCGACGCGCTCGCCGCGAAGCTCGTGCTCGAGCCCGGGCGGTTCGACGTGATCGTGGGCTCCAACCTCTTCGGCGACATCCTCAGCGACCTCGCGGCCGCGGTGGCAGGCAGCATCGGCGTCGCGCCGTCGGCGAACCTCGACCCGACCCGGACGTTCCCCTCGATGTTCGAGCCGGTGCACGGCTCGGCTCCCGACATCGCGGGCCGGGGAGTCGCCGACCCGGTCGGCGCTCTGTGGTCCGCGGCGATGATGCTCGACCACCTCGGTCACGAGGAAGCCGGGGCCGACCTCCTGGCCGCGGTGCGATCCACGGTCCGCTCGCCCGCGACCCGGACACCGGACCTCGGCGGGACGGCGCGCACGACCGAGGTCGCCGACGCGGTCGCCGCGGCGGTCAGCCGCTAGCGCAGGTGCAGGCCGACAGCCGGGCGGTGATCCGGTCCAGGGTCGTGCGCGCGTCGAGCGTCTTCGGGACCGGGACCCGGTCGGTCATCAGGACGAACCCGACGGGAGTGCCGTCACGCGTCGTCGTCGTGCCCGCCAGGCTGTGGACGCCGCTCAGCGTGCCGGTCTTGGCGCGGACGGCACCGAGCGCGGGCTCCGTCCCGGTCGCGGTGAACCGCGCGGCGAGGGAGCCGTTGAAACCGGCGACGGGATAGCGGTCGAACAGCTCCGAGCCCGAGGTGACCACCGCGAGCATCGACGCGAGGGTGACCCGGTTGCCGCGTGCGAGGCCGCTGCCGTCGTAGACGGTGTTGCCCTGCCACGGGATCCCCAGACCGCTCAGCACGGACTCGACCGCCTTCACGCCTCCCGCGAAGCTCGCCGGCTGGTCCTCGGCGAGCGCGATGTGGCGCAGCAGGACCTCGGCCGCCTGGTTGTCGCTGTTCTCGATGACCGACTGGACGATCTGTGCCACCGTCGCGCTGGTGATGGCAGCGAGCTCCTCCGACTCCACCGGCCGTGCTGCCTTCGCGACCGTCGAGACGGCGATGCCGCGGGCCCTCAGCTGCCGGGCGAAGACCTGCGCCGCCTGACGGTCCGGCTTGGCGCTGCGTCGCCATCCGTCCATGCCCTGATCGACCCACAGGGCGCTGACCGGGGTGGTGACGAACGAGGTGATGTAGGTCGGCTCCCACGCCGGACTGACCGCCGGGCCGGTGAAGAGCGACGGGTCATACCCCAGCGAGACCTCCGTGACGCCGTCGGCCTTCAGCGCGGCGGCGGTCCGGCGGGCGAGCTGGGCGAGTGACGCCTGCTGCGGGTACGACCCACGGGCCTCGGGGCCGGACGTAGCGGTCAGGTAGGGGTCGCCGCCACCGACCAGGACGATGCGGGCGGGTGCCGGCGACGGTGCGTCGGTCGCCGGCGGGGCGGCGGTGCCGGGGGTGACCGACCCTCCGGTGCCGGTGCCGGTCGTGTCGTGCAGGACCGTCGTGCGGAAGCGGTGCTCGGCGCCGATCGACGTCACCGCCGCCAACGCGGTGAAGAGCTTCAGCGTCGACGCGGGCGCGAAGGTGCCGGTGCCCGAGGACCACACCTGCTTGCCCGTCGACAGGTCGGAGACGGCGAACCCGACGTGAGAGCCGAGCGCCTTGCGTCCGAGGAGCGGGCCGACCGCCTTCTGGACCGCGGCGGCGTCCAGCCCGGGGTCCGGTGCGGCAGCGAGGACCGGTCGGAGGGCGGGCGCGGGCGGGGTGTCGGGGACCGCGGCCCGCTCCGGCTGGCGGGCCTCGCAGGTGCCGTCCTCGCAGACCCACCGGTCGAGGTAGCCCAGGCCGTACGCCGCGACTCCGCCACCGGCGATCAGCAGCACCACCGCGAGCAGCAGGTAGGGCCACGCACGGCCGGCCTCGGAAGTGCGCGATCGCATGCGGACGAGCCTATCCGGCGGGGGCGAACGTCAGTGGCATCCCGGCGTGCACCAGCCGCCAGTGCGCGTGCGTCGAGGCGTACGCCGCACCCGCCGCGAGATAGCGCTCCACCAGCGTCCGCAGGGAGTCGCAGACCTCGTGGACGACCGGCGCCTCGGCGACGTCGGGGTACGCCGCCGCACCCGAGGCGCGGTATCGGCTCACCACCACGTGCAGCGGCTGGTCGTCGGCGAGGGACGCGCCGTCGTACGACAGCCCCGTGATCCTCCGGCCGACGGGCCGCGCGAGGTCGATGTCGTAGGTCACCGGTGCGTCGATCCCGTAGGCGACGTCGTAGTCGAAGTCCGGCGTCCCCAGCGGCGTACGAGGGGTGGGCGCGTTCGTGAGCGTGTCGGGGTCGTGATCCCCGGCGGTCGTCACGCCGTGGAAGAAGGCGGCGGCGTGCTCGAGGTGCGCCCTCAGGCGCCGTCCGTCCAGGGCGACCACCACGATGCCGCTGTCGAAGGTGCAGAGCGCCGCCACCTGACGGCGGCGTACCGGGCCGACCGCGATGGATGCGTGGCGGCTCGTGGGGCTCACGAGGCTGATGAGGGGCACGTCGGCATCTGCTCGGCGACGGGCGCCCTCGGCCTGGGCGCGGGCGACGAGCGCGAGTGCGTCGGTGGCTCGATAGCGCGCCGGCTCGGCATCGACGGCTGTGACCGCGTGCCCGACGATCTGCGCGCCCAGGGCCCGGACGTGGGTGTGCTGCGGCTCGACCAGCGAGACCACGGCCGGGTCCTCGGGGGATCGCGCGGTGTCGACGAGGCGTGCCCGCGAGTCCAGGACACGCCAGCGACCGCCTCGGACGGTGAGGTCGAGCTCGACGACGGCGACGCGCATCCCCCAGCAGAGCGGCTCGGTCAGCACCACCGTACGGCCGTCCGGCCCGCGTTCGCGGTGTTCGGCGACCTCGACGTGCGCGTGCCCCGCCACGATCACGTCGATCCCCGAGACCTCGCGGGCCAGCGCGACGGCGGCGTTCTCGCGGGTCGCCTGCTCGACGATGCCGGAGTGGACGACGGCGACGACGACGTCCGCACCACGCCCGCGCACATCGTCGACCAACGGTCCGGCAGCGGTCACGAGGTCGTCGAACCGGAGCTGCGCCGCGACGTCGCGGTTCCACGTCGTCACCTGGGGAGTCGTGAGACCGATGATCCCGACGCGGACCACCGCGCCGCCCGCGAGCGGGACGTCCCGGACCAGGCCTCCCTCGAAGGCGGGGACCCCGGTCGCGGCGTCGCGGACGTTGCCGGCGAGGAGCGGCGCGTCGAGCTGCTCGCGCAACCTGGCGAGCGCGGCGACACCGTAGTCGAGCTCGTGGTTGCCCAGCGTCACGGCGTCGTAGCGGAGGTAGTTCATCGTCGCGGCCATCGGGTGGAGCGGCGGGTCGTCGTCGCGGAGGCGGCCGGAGTAGTGGTGCGCGAGCGCACTCCCCTCGAGCAGGTCGCCCGCGTCCACGAGCAGGGCGCCAGGGGCGTCCGCGCGGATGCGCTCGACGACCGAGGCGACCCGAGCGAGTCCGATGCCGTTGCCGTAGACGTCGGCGTACGGGGCGTCGGTGCCGTAGTCGAAATCGCGCACCTGCCCGTGCAGGTCGGTCGTCGCGACCACGGTGAGACGTGCGGTCACGGCCGGCACGTGGTGTTGCCCACGTCACAGTCGATCACCCGGTGTCCTGCCGTCTTGCGCACGTACGAGACACTAGACACGCCGTGCGTGTCGGGTCGGACCGGCCCGGACACCCGCGCACGAGCCGGTCGCCGAGAACCAATGGAGGAACAGTGCTGGAATTCGACGTCACGGTCGAGATCCCCAAGGGCGTACGCAACAAGTACGAGGTCGATCACAAGACCGGGCGGATCCGGCTGGACCGCACCCTGTTCACCTCCACGCAGTATCCGGCCGACTACGGCTTCATCGAGAACACCCTCGGCCAGGACACCGACCCGCTCGACGCACTCGTCCTGCTCTCCGCGCCGACGTTCCCCGGCTGCCTGATCCGCTGCCGCGCGATCGGCATGTTCCGGATGACCGACGAGGCCGGTGGCGACGACAAGGTCCTCTGCGTACCCGTCGGCGATCCCCGCCAGGAGCACCTGCAGGACATCCGTCACGTCCCCGAGTTCGACCGGCTGGAGATCCAGCACTTCTTCGAGGTCTACAAGGACCTCGAGCCCGGCAAGTCCGTCGAGGGCGCCGAGTGGGTCGGCCGTCGCGAGGCGGAGCTGGAGGTGGAGGCGTCGTTCAAGCGCGTCCACGAGCAGCCTGCCCACGACGAGGACGGCGAGCACTGATCGTCCGCTGAGACTGCACGGAGGCCGCTGATCCCTGACGGGGTCGGCGGCCTTCGTCGTTCTCGCGACCGGTGCGGCGGGAGAGTGTCTGCCGCCCGACCTCAGCGGATGCGGGCGGCGAGGTCCGGCCCGGTCCAGGAGTAGACCGACACGACCTGCACGCTCTTGCCCGGTCGCGGCGCCTCGACCATCCAGCCGTCGCCGAGGTAGAGCGCGACGTGGTGGATGGAGTCGGGGCCTCCGCGACTCCAGAAGAGCAGGTCGCCGCGGCGCGCGTCGGACAGCGCGATCGGCGTCGACGACGCGTACTGGGCGCCGCTGAAGTGCGGCAGGCTCTTGCCCGCGGCCTGCCAGGCTCGCATCGTCAGACCCGAGCAGTCCCAGACGTTCGGGCCGGCGCCCGCCCACACGTAGGGCTCACCGACCTGGGCGAGCGCGAACTGGACCGCGGCCTCCACGCCCTTCGCCCGCTTGGGGGGCGTGGCTCCTGGCTGCGGCGCGGGCGCCGGGCCTGGCGCGGGCGCCGGGACGGCCGCGGGCGGCTCGTCGACGGTCGGCGGCAGCGAGGGGGCAGCAGCGGGTGGACGGTTGGCCTGCTCCTGAGCGGCCTGGGCCAGCTTCTCCAGCGCCCGCTGGCGCTTGCTGGCCACGGTGACGGAGATGCCTTCGGCGTGTGCGAGCTCGCGGATGAGCTGGTCGCGGTCGCGCTGGAGCGATGCCCGCGCCGCCGCGGCGGCGGCCACGGCCTTCTGGGCCTCCTGCTTCGCCGCCCTCGCGGCGTCGGCGGCGGTCTCGCGCGCGGCGACGGCGACGTCTGCGCGGCGCTTCAGCGCGATGGCGACCGCCTGCTTGGACTCGTACGTCGCGAGCGCGGCACGACTCGCGTCCCCGACGGAGTCGTACGCCGCGAGCTGGTGCAGCAGCGAGCTCGGCCCGTCGTCGGAGAAGAAGCTGCGGAGCCGGTTGTACGGCGCGCGTGCGGCGATCCCACCCACGGCCTGCCGCTCGACGGCGAGACGCTCCTGCTCGGCGGCCGTGGCGGCGGTCCTGGCGGCAGCCTGCGCGGCCTTCGCGGCGTGCTCGGCCTTCCTGAGGGCGTACTGGGCGCCGTTGTCCTTCTCTGCCGCCTCGGCCGCTCGCACCGCCAGGTCGTCGACCCGCTTGGTCGCCGCGGCGATGCGCGCCCGGATCGCCGCCACCTGGTCGCCCTTGGCGACGACGTTCTGCTGGGCCTGCGCGACGGCCTCCGCGCTCGGGACCTCGTCGGCGTGGACGGCGGAGACGCCGGTCAGCGTCAAGGCGCCGGCGGCGAGCAGCGGCGCCGTACGGCGCCAGCGCAGTCGCCTCGGCGACACCGCGCGTCCCTCGTGCCCGAGCCCCACGTCGTCCCCCTGATGCGTTCTCGCAGACCAGCGTCGTCGCAGGTCAGCGACAGTTGCCGACCGTGCTGCGCACTCTACGTCAGAGCCTCGCTCACCACGGCTTTTGCTGCATCTTGGACCTCGGCCAGGTGCTCGGGTCCCCGGAAGGACTCTGCATAGATCTTGTAGACGTCCTCCGTGCCCGAGGGTCGGGCCGCGAACCACGACTGCTCCGTCTCCACCTTGATGCCGCCGATTGCCGCATCGTTGCCGGGCGCGTGGGAGAGCACGCGTGTGATCGGGTCTCCGGCGACCTCAGACGCGGTGATCGCGTCCGGATCGAGGGCAGCGAGACGCTTCTTCTCCTCGCGGGTCGCCGGAGAGTCGACCCGGGCGTAGGCCGGGTCACCGTGACGCGCGGTCAGTCCGGCGTAGTGCTGGCTCGCGCTCCGCCCTGTCACGGCCTGGATCTCGGCGGCTAGCAGGGCGAGCACGATGCCGTCCTTGTCCGTCGTCCACACCGAGCCGTCCTTGCGCAGGAACGACGCGCCTGCGCTCTCCTCGCCACCGAAGACGGCTGACCCCGCCAGCAGCGGGTCGACGAACCACTTGAAGCCGACCGGCACCTCGTACAGCGCCCGTCCCGCGTCCGCGACGACGCGGTCGATCATGCGGGAGGAGACCACGGTCTTGCCGACCGCGGCCGCGGCGTCCCAGTCACGGTGCTCGGTGAGGTAGGCGACGGCGACCGCCAGGTAGTGGTTGGGGTTCATCAGGCCGGCGTCGGGGGTGACGATGCCGTGCCGGTCGGCGTCCGCGTCGTTGCCGGTCGCCACGTCGAAGCGCTCGCGCTGTGCGACCAGTGACGCCATCGCGTGCGGCGAGGAGCAGTCCATCCGGATCTTGCCGTCGTGGTCGAGCGTCATGAACCCCCACTGCGGGTCCACGCTGGAGTTGACCACCACGAGATCGAGCCCGTACTCCTCGCCGATCCGCCCCCAGTAGCCGACCGAGGCACCGCCGAGCGGGTCGGCTCCGATCCGTACGCCGGCCGAGGCGATCGCCTCCAGGTCGACGATCGATCCGAGGTCGTTGACGTAGTGGGTCAGGAAGTCGTATGTCTCGACCCGGTCGCGGGTCTCGTCGGTGCTGGCGCGCCTCACCCCGCGGAGCCCGTCGCGGAGGAGCTCGTTGGCACGGTCCTGGATCCAGCCGGTGATGTCGGACCCGGCCGGGCCGCCGTGGGGCGGGTTGTACTTGAAGCCACCGTCGCGCGGCGGGTTGTGCGACGGCGTGACGACGATGCCGTCGACCTGCCCGTGAGCTCCGAGACCGTTGAGCCGCAGGATCGCGTGCGACACCGCCGGCGTCGGGGTGAAGCCGTTCTCGGCGTCGACGAGGGTGACCACGTCGTTGCCGATCAGCACCTCGAGCGCGGTCTGCCACGCCGGGTGCGAGAGGGCGTGGGTGTCCCTGCCGACCAGGATCGGGCCAGCGATGCCCGCGCGCGCGCGGTGCTCGACGATCGCCTGCGTCGTGGCCAGGATGTGGGCCTCGTTGAAGGCGCCGTCGAGACTCGACCCGCGATGCCCGCTGGTGCCGAACGACACCTGCTGCGCCGGGTCGTCGGGGTCGGGGGTCCGGTCGTAGTACGCCGTGGCGAGCGCGTCGAGATCGACCAGGTCCTTCGGCTCTGCCGGCGAGCCGGCGCGTGGATCCACCATGCGGCTCAGCCTAGAGGTGAGGGCAGGCCCCGGTCTCAGTCACGCGATCGGCCGATGGCCTCGACGCCCAGACCATCCATTTCCTCCAGTGGGAGGAGCGACAGGGCCACTCACGAACCGCTTGGGGAAAAGCGCGGTCCGCGCCGGCCGCGCCAGCGCAGCGACACGTCCGCGCCCACCGCCCGCAGACTGGCCGCGAGCGTGCTCGCCGTCTCCTCGGAGATGCGGATCGCGACCGCGACGCGGGTCCGGCCATTCCGCTCGAGAATCCTCGGGTGCAGATCGCAGCCGAGGCGCCGCGCCTCCTGCACGACCTCCTCCGGCCGATCACCCCAGTCGTCGACATACACCGTGACCGGCCCCGCAGGCTGCGGGGCCTGGCCGACGACCCCTTCCAGAACCCGTGCCCCCGCTCGCGCCACCCAGAAGACGGCCGACACCAGGAGGAAGGTCCACACCATGTCAGGTAGGCGGTCGCGCCCGACCCAGAGCAGCGCCGTCCACACAAGCGCGATCACCAGAGAGCTGGAGCGACTCACGTGTATTTCCCGTCGGTCACCCCGTCTTCGATGACCGACGTACCGACGGCGGCGGCCCCGAGGACACCCGACCCGGCGAGGAGCGCGGCGACGACACCGAGGACGACGCGACAGCGCAGTGCGCTCGGGAGGTGGGCGATCACGGCGTGACTGTAGCGGTCTCCGCCGGTCCGGCGGACGACGAAGCCGCTACTTGCTCGCCCCCTGGGACACCGAGAGGCGAACGCCGCCATCCCCTGCGACAAGACGTAGTTGTCCCGATTGGTGTTGAGAGCGACCGGCAGCAAGAACTGGTTCCACAGGCCCAGGAAGTTGAAGATCGCCACCGAGGCCATGCCCGGCCTGGCCATCGGCAGGCAGCATCACCTGGAAGAACGTCCGCCACTTCCGTCGTACGCCGTGGCGAGCGTGTCGAGATCGACCAGCTCCTTCGGCTCTCCCGGCGAGCCGGCCCGTGGATCCACCACGCGGCCCAGCCTAGGTGTGGAGGACCTCCGCGTCCGGTGTGTGCAGCGGGCCGGTCGGGAGCAGCCGGGACTCGTCCGTCCAGGCCAGGACCCACCCGCCCTCGTGGACGCGCCCGGCGATCCGCAGGGTGTCGCCGAGACGAGGAGGTGCGTCGGACCCGACCTTCGTCGCCCACTGGTGGGTCACGTCACCGACCGCCACGCTGACGAGGGCCTCGTCCGGCTTCGCCAGCCGTGCCCAGTCGACCACCACCGCGTCGACGACGCCGTCGCGGCCGCGCAGGAGCGAGGGCAGGGCACGCGGCGTGAACCCGAGCGCGAGCCGGACCGCGCCGACCCAGATGCCAAAGAGCAGCCCGAAGAACAGCGACGCTCGCGGGACGCGGGTGACCCAGTCGACGCCCCGCTGCCAGACCGCGTACTCGGCGTCGGGGAGCTCGGCGGCAAGGACGGCCCGATCCTGACCGGGAAACACGACGACCTCGACCTTCTCGTTGAGGTCTGGAGCCACCTCGCTGACCGGGAACTCCGGCCTCCACAGCGACACGACGCGCCCGCCGGCCAGGCGCGCGTGCTCGTCGTCGGCGACCGAGAAGGTGATCCCCGCCCCCGACCCCGAGTCGGCGGAACCGAGGTAGGTGGCCGTCGCCCGGGGCTCCGTCACTGCCAGGCGCTCCGCTCGCACCTGCATCCAGACGCTGTGGTGGAACCCGACGGCGGCGGCGCCGAGGGCACCCGACCCGGCGAGGAGCGCGGCGACGACACCGAGGACGACGCGACGGCGCAATGCGCTCGGGAGGTGGGCGATCACGGCGTGACTGTAGCGGTCTCCGCCGGTCCGGCGGACGACGAAGCCGCTACTTGCTTGCCCCCTGGGACACCGACCCCTGGAGCTGGCGCTGGAAGATCACGTACACGATCAGCACCGGGACGATGGTGATCACCACCGCCGCGAACAGCCGGCCGTAGTCGGTGTTGTAGCCCGCCCGCGAGGCGAACGCCGCCATCCCCTGCGACAGGACGTAGTTGTCCCGGTTGGTGTTGAGCGCGACCGGCAGCAGGAACTGGTTCCACAGCCCGAGGAAGTTGAAGATCGCCACCGACGCGATGCCCGGCTTGGCCATCGGGAGCATGACCTGGAAGAACTTCCGCCACTCCCCCGCACCGTCGATCTCCGCCGCCTCGGCGATCTCCTCGGGCAGCACCCGGAAGAACGGGTAGAGGAAGAAGACGGTGAACGGGAGGGCGAAGGCGACGTAGGTGATGATCAGCCCCGGCAGCGTGTTGAGGACACCGAAGCCCTTGAGCACGAAGAACAGCGGCACGATCGCGAGGAACACCGGGAACGTCAGCCCGGCCAGCATCATGTAGTAGATCAGGCGGTTGCCGGGGAAGGTGTAGCGCGCGAGCACGTAGGCGCACATCGACCCGAGCAGCATGACGAGCACCAGTGCCGTGCCGACCACCACGACGGTGTTGAGGAAGTAGCGGCCGATGCCCTCCGACGTCCAGGCCGAGACGTAGTTGTCGAAGCTCCAGGTCGCGGGCCAGGAGAACGGGGAGGAGAAGATCTCGTTGCTGGTCTTGAACGACGAGAGCAGCGTCCACAGCAGCGGGACGATGACCAGCAACGCCCAGAAGCCCAGCACGATGTGGGCGAGCGACGAGACCGCGCGATCGGCCTTGCGGCCGGGCGCGCCGCCCGCCGGGGCGGCGACCTCTCGCACGGACTCCTGTCGTGACGGCTCGGTGCTCGTCGTCATCGCCGTACCCCTTCCTGTCGGCCGCCCGCGAGGCGGTTCACGGTGAAGACGAGCGCCGCGAAGACGAGGGTCGCGATCGCCATGACCACACCCATCGCGCTCGCGAGCCCGAACTGGCCCTTCTCGAACGCGGTGAGAAGCAGTCGCTGCGGCATGACCAGCGTCGAGTTCTCCGGGCCACCGCCCGGGTTGAGCGCCGCCATGTAGACGAAGGCGTCGAGCGCGAGGATGCCTAGATAGATGTACGCCGTCTGGACGTTGTCCCGGATCAGGGGCAGCGTCACCGACAACGCCGTACGCAGGCGACCCGCGCCGTCGATCCGGGCGGCGTCGTACAGCTCGCCGGGCACGCTCTTGATCGCCGCGACGAACAGCACCATGTAGAACCCGACGAAGCCCCAGATGATGACGAACATCGACGCGGGCATCGCCGTACGCGCGTCACCGAGCCAGGGGTACGAGGCGAACCCGTCCAGCCCGATCCCGGTCAGCACACCGTTGAGCAACCCGTTGGACGGGTCGAACATCTGCAGCCAGATGAGCCCGATGACGATCGCCGGGATCGTGTACGGGAAGAACGAGATGACGCGGTAGAAGCTGGACCCCCTCAGGCCCCGGGTTGCTCCGTACGACGAGCCGCCGACCGTGATCATCGTGGCCAGCGCGAACGCCAGCACGACGGTCACGAACGGCACGACGATCGCCAGGTAGACGTTGTTGCGCAGCGACGTCATGAAGATGTCGTCATCGAGCAGCTTCTGGTAGTTCTCCAGGCCGATGAAATTCATGTCGGGCGTGAAGCCGGACCAGTCGGTCAGGGAGTACCAGAACGCCTGTACGAAGGGCCACACCACGAACACCGAGAAGATCGCCAGCGGCAGCACGAGGAACACCAGCACGAAGCTGATGCGGTCGAACGTCCAGGGCCGCCGCTTCTTCTTGCGCGGCTTCTCGGTGTCCGCGATGGGGGCCAGAGGGGACTCGATCACGTGACGGGGATCTTCTTGATCGAGTCGTCCTCACGGACCTTGTCCGTGATGTCCTGCAGACGCGAGGTCAGCTCCTTCACGCTCGACTTGCCCGCGAGGAAGCTGTTCCAGACGACGAGCTGGTCGACGTTGGTGCCGTAGAGGTCGACGAACGTCCAGGTGAAGACGTTCGGGCCCGCCGCCTTGAGCATGTCGGTCTGAGACACGAGGGCGGTCGACCCGAAGCCGTCGGCCGGAACGGTGTCCTTGACGATGGTCGGCGCCAGCTTGGTCTTGGCGAAGTTGGTCGCCGCCTCCTTCGAGAGCATCGTCCGCAACAGCTCCTTGCCGCCGGGGACGTTCTTGCCCTTCGACGGCACCTGGAACGGCTCACCTGCCGCAGCGTGCAAGGCCTCCCACGGCATCGCCGAGCTGTCGTCGACGACCATCTCGGGGAAGCCCTTCATGTCGAAGCCGGCCTTCGTCTGGTCCTTCATCTCGTTCTCGATCCAGGACCCGGACGGGTAGAGCAGCGCGTCCTGGTTGTTGCTCCACTGCGCCTGGGCGGCCGTGAACTGCGTGCCCGCACCGCCGGGCTTCATGTAGCCGCGGTCCACGATCGTGCCCATGGCCTCGAAGACCGCCTGCACCGCCGGCTTCGACCAGCAGTTGGCCTCGAGGTTCTCCAGCGCCAGCCGGACCTCGTCGCCGCCCTGCTTGATCGCCGACCCGATCGCCATCGTCTGGTAGTAGGTCGCCGCCTCCTTGCCCCACAGGAAGAGGTACTTGCCGGCCTTCTTCGCCTCCGCGCCGAGCGCGATGGCCTCGTCCCACGTCTTCGGAGGCGTCCACCCGTTCTTCTCGAACAGGCTCGAGGAGTACCAGACGGCGTACACGGTCATCACGTAGTTGAGCGCGGCGAACTTGCCGTCGAACGTGCCGGGCGCCTCGATGCCCTCGTACAGGGTGTCCCGGATCTTCGTCCCCTCGAGGTTCTCCGCGTCCAGGACGTCGGAGAGGTCCTCCACCTGGTCGAGGATCGTGGCGAAGCCGATCGAGTTCTCGCCGGAGTTGTCGATCAGGTCGGGCGGGTCGCCGGCGACGAAGCGCGGCTGCAGCTCCTGGGAGATCTCGGTGGTCGGCGAGACCTTGACCGTCGATCCCTTGTGGTTCTTCTGCATGATCGTCGCCGCGAAGGCGACGTAGTCGGTGCCGTAGCCGCCGTCGAAGATCACCGCGTCGGTGGTCGAGTCGGCGGCCATCCCGAACGGGTTGTCCTCGCTCTTCTTGCCGCCCTTGGTGGAGCTGTCGTTGTCGGAGTCGTTGCTGCTCCCGGCGCAGGCGGCCAGCGCGCTGCTCAGCGGCAGCACCGCCGCCGCGGCCAACGCGCCCCGTAGCAGGGTGCGCCGGTCGACCGTCTTCTTCTCGATACTCATCTGGAGTGCCTTCCCTGTGGTGGTGTGGTGTCAGGCATGGCGCCGGAGCCGGTCGCCGTACTGGTCCTCGAGCTGGTGGTTGTGGTCGTCGCCGCCGGGGATGTTGGCGGAGAGGTAGATGGGCGGCACCGAACCGGCTGCCGCGAGGCGCTCGGAGACGCCGATCGTCAGCAGCTGCGCGATGAACGCGGCGGTCAGGGACGAGACCGCGCCGACGCCGATGTCGCCGTCGAGCGTCAGTGTGGTGTCTCCGTACGGGGCGAGGTTGTCGATCACGACGTCGGCGACCTCGCAGAGGCGCTTGCCGCTCGGGTGCTTGGGGGTGACGCGTGAGGTGTGCTCGATGCTCGTCACCGCGATGACAGGGTTGCCGTGCTCCTTTGCCAGCAGGGCGAGGCCGACGATCGACCCGTTGACGCCGGAGTTGGAGGCGATGACGAAGACGTCGTTCGGATCTGCCTTCGTGATCTCCCACAGCTCCTCGACGACCGACGGGTCACGCTCGAGCTTCGGGTCGCTCAGGACCGAGACGTCCTGGCTGCCGAACAGGGCGACGTCACGCAGGGCGAGGTTGGCCGTGGGGATCAGGCCACCGGCACGGCCGGCGATCTCCATCGCGAACGCCTGCGAGTGGCCGGTGCCGAAGGCCTGCACGATCCCGCCGGCCTGGAGCGCGGTCGTGATCAGCTCGATCGCCGGGTCCAGCCCGCCGTCGTCGGCCAGCCTCGCGAGCTGCTCGAGCCGGCTCGTGGTCTCGTGCAGGAACTGCTGGGAGGTGTCAGACATGCGTCTCGCTTCCGGTGCTGTCGGAGGTCGGGCGGGCGGATCGGGCAGATCGGGCGGCTCGGGACCTGATGGACCGGCGGTGCGGGAGCACCGCCATCGCGGAGGCTGCGAGCTTGGTCGTCGTCCGCGCGAAGTCCTGCTGGGCGACGAGCAGGTAGATCAGGTCGAGGAGGAAGAGCTGCGAGTGCTTGGCGGAGAGGTCATCGGGCTGGAGATACTCCTCCGGGGCCGCGGCGACGACGTGCTCGTGGGCGACGCTGGCCAGCGGGGAGTCGGGGTTGTTGGTGAGGGCGACCGCGTACGCGCCCGACGAGTGCGCCTGGGCAAGCATCTGGATGGTCTCGAGGGTGCGTCCGGTGTTGGAGATCCCGATGGCGACGCTGTGCTCGTCCTGGATCGAGGCGCTCGCCAGGCCCGCGTGCACCTCGGACCAGGCGTGGACGTTGATCCCGATCCGGTAGAGGCGCGACTGCAGCTCGTCGGCCATCAGCCCGCTGCCACCGATCCCGTAGATGTCGAGGTGCTGGCAGCCTGCGATCGCGGTGGCGATGCGATCGATCTGGGGGAGGTCCACCGAGCTGGCGGTCGCCTGGACCGAGCGGGTGTGCGCGTGCAGGAGGGAGTGGAGGATGTCGTGGGAGGAGTCCTCGGGGTCGAACGCCCGCCCGATGTCGGTATGCCACGAGGCTTGGACGTCGCCCCGTCCCACGTCGGCCGCCACCCCCACCCGCAGCGGCACGTAGCCGGAGTAGCCGATCAGCCGGCAGAACCTGGTGACTGTCGCGGGCGAGGTGCCGGCGCGGGCAGCGAGCTCGGTGATGGAGAGCTCGAGCGGCGCGGTGGGCTGCTCGAGGAGGAGCGCGGCGATCTTTGCCATGGCGCTCGACATCTGCGGGCGTCTAGCCTGGATCCGCTCGGCCACTCCGAGCGCGCTCGGCATCCCTGGCGCGGTGTCTGTGCGAGCGTCCATGCCTGCTCTCCGTGAAAATCCATCTCAGAGACTTGGAAATCGGTTGAAAACTATTCCCACCAGGCGTGTGTGGTCAATGTCACATGCGGTTTCGGATCGATAACGATGTCTGTCGTGCTCGCTGTCGATGCCGGAGGAACCTCCACGCGCGCCGTCGTGGTGGACATGTCCGGACGGTCCCTGGGCTATGGCCGGTCCGGCGGCGGCAACCCTGTCTCGTCCGGCCGCGCCGCGGCCGCTGAGTCCCTGGCGGAGGCGGTCGGCGGGGCTCTGGGCACCGCCGGTGTCGCGGCGTCCTCGGTCTCGTCGGTGACGATCGCGATGGCCGGGGCGGCGACCCACCTGCCTCCCGCCGACCCGAGCAACGACGCGATCGGGGACGCGCTCGGGGCCTGCGGAGTGGTCGCACCGTTCGCCCTCCGCTCCGACCTCCTGGCGATGTTCTGCGCAGGGACCCCCGACCTCGACGGCTACGCGATGGTCGCCGGCACCGGCGCCGCCGCGATCCGCGTCAGAGGCGGACAGGTCGAGCGTGCTGTCGACGGCATGGGGTGGTTGCTCGGTGACTCGGGGTCCGGGTTCTGGATCGGCCACGCGGTCGCCCGCGCGGTCGTCGCCGACGTCGACGGCCGCGGCCCCTCGACCCCGATGACGCCGGCGCTGCTCGGGATGCTCGACCTCACCCCGACGGAGACGACCAGGACCGTCCCGCGCGCACCTGCGCTCCAGCAGCTCGTCGACGTCGTGTACGCGATGCGACCGGTGCGGCTCGCCCAGTTCGCCCCGCTGGCCTTCGCCTATCCCCGGGACCCGATCGCCCGGCAGATCGTGGACGAGGCTGTCGGCGCCCTCGCGAGGACCATCACCGCCGCGGTCGTCCCGGACGTCGACGGTCCGCTCGTCCTCGGTGGCAGCGTGCTGCTCCGGCAGGAGGAGGTCTCGACCGCGGTCGAGAAGACATGGCGCGCGCGCGGTCGTACGGGTGCCGCCCACCTGGTCGAGGACGGCACCGCGGGTGCGGCCGTCCTCGCCCTCCGCGACGGCGGCACCGTGGTCGACGGTGAGGTGTTCGGGCGCCTGGCCAGCAGTCTTGCCGCGTTACGCTGACGCGCCGCTGCCCGCGTCCAGCGGCTTAAGCAGCGCGAGGAACGTGCGCCCCGGCACGGCGCCGACCGTCCGGGCGTAGAAGTCGACCGGTCCCACCCAGGCGATCTCGCACGAGGTGCGTCCGGCGTCGACGTAGTCCGACAGGCACGCACGCAGGAGTGCGGACCCGATGCCCCTGCCCCGTGCCGCAGGCGAGGAGCCCATCGGCCCGAACCACCCGGCGCGGTTGGTGTCGTACGCGGCGAAGCCGAGGTAGGCGCCGTCCTCGACCGCCACGAAGCAGCTGACGGGCTGCCGCAGCAGCGCCGCCCCCGCCTCCGCCGCCCACGTCTCGCCCCAGGTCTCGCGCATCCACGCCTCGAACGCCGGCCACTCCTCGAGTCTCAGCCGACGCAGCGGGACCGACGCGGGGGTGGCCGCACGGACGAGGTCGACGTGGGTGGCGAGATCGACGTCCAGGTTGGTCGCCGGTGGCCCGTCTGGCGGCTCGTAACCGCACGCGGCGAAGAACGCGGTCGTGCCCCCGTCCGCGGTGTCGACGCCCGGCCACCAGTACGCGGGGGCGCTCCCGCCCGCCTGGATGCCGGTCGCGCCACGCGCGGCCGCAGCCTCCTCGAGCGCGGTCATGAGCAGGCGACCCACCCCGGAGCGCCGGTGCCCCTCCCCCACGACGACCACCGTCACGTACGCACGGACCGTCCCGTCGTGCTCGGCGACACTGCCGAAGGCTCCCCCGACGACCTCACCGCCGCGCTCGGCGACGAACGCCAGACGCTGGTCGTCGAGGGCTCCCCACAGGAGGTGCTCCAGACCGCCGGTGTCATCGCCCGCGTCGTCGGGGAGGCCTGCGCACAGCAGGTCGAGGACGGCGGTGCGGTCGTCGGCGGCCGCGGGGCGGACGGTGGTCGTCATGGACGCCGACCCTAGGCGCTGGGGCTCCGGGCCGTCAGCCCAGCAGCGCGCGGCGCAGCGTCCCGAGGCCGACGCTGCCCATCGCGAGCGCCCTCGAGTGGAACTCCTTGAGGTCGGCCACGCCGGGGCCGCCGTGTTGGTCGACCCAGGCCTCGCGGAGCTGCTCCCAGAGACGCTGACCGACCTTGTAGGACGGTGCCTGCCCCGGCCAGCCCAGATAGCGGTCGACCTCGAAGCGGACGAACGCCTCGTCCATGTTGACGTGCTCGAGCATGAACGGGAGCGCGTCGTCGCCGGTCCACCGTCCGCTCCTGTCGGGCTTCGGCAGGCCGAGGTGGACGCCGATGTCGACGACAACCCGCGCCGCGCGCATCCGCTGACCGTCGAGCATCCCGAACCGGTCCGCCGGGTCGTCGAGATAGCCGAGGTCGGCCATCAGCCGCTCGGCGTAGAGCGCCCACCCCTCGCCGTGCCCGCTGTTCCAGTTCAGGCGCCGCCAGCCGTTCAGCTCGGCGCTGTTGTAGGTCGCGAGACCCACCTGGAGGTGATGGCCGGGGACGCCCTCGTGGTAGACGGTCGTCAGCTCGCGCCAGGCGTCGAACTCGGTGACGCCCTCGGGCACCGCCCACCACATCCGCCCCGGCCGCGTGAAGTCCTCGGTCGGGCCGGTGTAGTAGATGCCGCCGTCGTGCGTCGGAGCGAGGCAGCACTCGAGGCGGCGCAGCGGCTCGGGGATGTCGAAGTGGGTGGCACCGAGCTCGGCGACGGCGCGGTCGCTGGTCGTCTGCATCCAGGCCTGGAGGGCGTCGGTGCCCTTCAGGCGTCTGTCCGTGTCGGACTCGAGGTGGGCGACGGCCTCGATGACGCTCGCCCCGGGAAGGATCCGGTCGGCCAGCGCCTCCTGCTCGGCCACCATCCGGGCGAGCTCCTCAACCCCCCAGGCGTAGGTCTCCTCGAGGTCGACCTCGACGCCGATGAAGCCGCGGGAGGCGAGGGCGTACCGCTCGCGTCCTACGCCGTCGGCGGTCGGCGCCGCCGGGGCCAGCTCGTCGTCGAGGAACCGGGCGAGCCCGGCGTACGCCTCCGCCGCGGCACGCGCGCCGCGCTCCAGGTCGGCCGTCAGCGAGTCGGGCGCGGTCGACGATTCGACCAGGCGCGCGAAGTAGCCGTCCGGCGCCGCGTGGCCGCGCGCCTGCTCGGCGACCGCCCACGCCTGCCGTACGGCCGGCATGGTGCCCGCCGCGATGCCGGCACGGAGGGAGGCGACGTAGCCGTCGATCGCCGCGGGGACGTTCGCGAGGCGCTTGGCGACGTGGTCCCAGTCAGCCTCGGTCGCCGTCGGCATCAGGTCGAAGATCTCGCGGACGGCCTGCGCGGGGGAGGCGATGACGTTGAGGTTGCGCTGCCACTCCCCGGCATCGTGACGCTCGACCTCGAGCTCGAGGGTGCGGACGAGCTCGTCGCGGGTGATCTCGTCGGTCGCGTCGCGCACTTCCGTCGTACGGACCTGCGCGAGCGTGCGGCGCGCCGCATCGACGTGGGCCTCGGCCCCCTCCGGCGAGAGATCGGTGTAGTCGCCTTCGCGACCGGGTCGGCCCAGCTCGACGTGGAGCTCGGGGTTGAGACCGAGGAGCTCGTCCAACCATGAGTCGGCGAGCTGGTCCATCGGTGTTGCGGTCCGAGAGAGGGAAGAACTCATGGAACGAACGTACCTACCGCCCCGTGCGGGGGCCGTGCGGGTGGCCCGGCGCAACGTCGCCGGGTCGGCGCCGCCGGACACGCGGCACCCCTAGCCTGACCAGCATGAGTCCGCAGCTGCGTCCCGCACGCGTGGAGGACGCGTCGATGCTGGCGAAGATCTGGCACGAGGGTTGGGGCGACGGCCATCTCGGCCAGGTCCCGGACGCGCTGGTGGCGGCACGGACCTCGGCATCGTTCGAGGAGCGCACGCTCGCCCGGATCGCCGACATGACGGTCGCCGTGGTCGACGACACGGTGGCGGGGTTCGTGATCGTGGACGGTGACGAGGTCGAGCAGGTCTACGTCGACCGCGCGTACCGGGGCCGCGTCGTCGCCCCTGTGCTGCTCGCGGAGGCCGAGCGGCAGGTCGCCGCAGCCGGTCACACCCGCTCGTGGCTCGCGGTTGCCCCCGGCAACCTGCGGGCGCGACGCTTCTACGAGCGGTCCGGGTGGGTCGACGCCGGCGGCTTCACGTACGAGGCAGAGGTCGCCGGGGGCCGGTTCCCCGTGCCGTGCCGCCGGTACGAGAAGCAGGTCGCACAGAGCACGCCACCCAGCGCCGCGCCGACGGCGTAACACAGCAGATCCGGTGCCCAGAACGTCGTCCCCAGCACGAGACGTGCCGCGGGCACGCGTTCGGCCATCGCCGCCGGCACGCCGGTGAGCTGGAAGAGCTCGACGGCGACGCACACCGCGAAGCCGACGAGCGTCGCCACGAGAGGCGACGTCCGCGGCCGGACAGCCACGACGACCAGGACGACGACGGTCGCGTAGAGCGTGTCCCCGAGCGGCCCGGCAAGCGGTGCGGGCGCGACGGCCCGCGCGGACAGTCCGGCCGCGACCACACCGAGGACGGCGACCGAGATCGCAATGCGGGAGCTCATCGCGTCAGGACGCAGTCGCCGCAGTAGCCGCCGCCCGGCACGCGGTAGTAGAGGCAGCACGACCGCCGGACAAAGGTGCCGCGGACGACGTCGCCGGTGCCGGCGTACGGAGGTCGGCCGAGCGTGGCGAGGGCGAACGCGGTGGCCGCGGGCACGAGGTCGGGCCGGCTCGCCCGCAGGCCCGCGACCGCTCCGAACAGCGCGGAGGACACGTTGCCCCAGAGGATCGTGCGTGAGAGTCCGAAGCCGGTGGCGAAGCGGTCCACGAGGAAGGAGAGGGCCTCGTCGAGTCCCCCCGGCTGGCCGGCGGGCTCGACCGCAAGCGGCCAGGGTCCCGTCTCGAACGGCCGCCACCACATCGTGTCCAGCGCCAGCGGCGGGGCCGCCACCCCGAGTGCCGCCGCGCCGACGACCGGGGACAGCAGCCGGGAGAACAGCCCGAGCGACACCGTCGATGCCGCCACCCGCTCCTCGACCTCACCACCGGCGAGCCCGGCCAGGGACGCGCGGGTGTGCGCGGTCCGCTCCTCCAGCGGCCCCGGCTGCAGCAGATCCTCGAACGGACGCCATCCCGCGGCGGCAGGGTCGGCGGGCGCCGGGTCGAGCGAGAAGTACGGCCCGAGCGAGGCCAGCGCCGGACACCAGTTGTCCCCCGTCACTCGGGGACGCGCAGGAGCGTGACGGCGAAGTCGGCGTCGTCGTCGTACGGCACGAGGTCCCACGTCGCGAACCGTTGCTCGACGACGAGACTGACCGCAGCGGCGTCGACGTCCAGGTCCGCAGGCCCGTACGGCCGGTCGGTCCGGAAGCCGAGCACGATCCGGCCACCGGGGCGGACGTGCACCCGCAGGCGTTCGAGCACGGCGCGCTCCGACCCGGGGGCGAGGAAGATCATCACGTTGCCCGCGCACACGGCGAGGTCGAACGGGTCGCCGGGGAGGTCCAGCGTGGCGAGGTCGGCGACCCGCCAGTCCGGACCGGGATGGTCCTCCTCTGCGGCCGCGATGAGTGCGGGGTCGACGTCGACGCCCACCACGTCGTGGCCGGCGGCGTGCAGACGCGCCGCGATCCGCCCAGGACCGCAGCCGGCGTCCAGGATCCGAGCACCCGGCGGGACCAGCGCGTTCACGAGACGGGCCTCACCGCCGAGATCCACACCCTCGCGCTCCATGGTGCGGAAGCGATCGATGTACCACTGGGAGTGCCCGTCGGAGGTGTCGGTGAACCAGCGTGGCGTCGAGGTCATGCCCTCATCCTGCCGCCGTGTCCGCCGTCACCCCACCCCGCCCGGTGTGACGAGCGCGAGGGCGGGTGGCGCGCCGCAGTCCCGTCATCACCACGGACGTGCCCGCGTCGGAGGTCGTCCCCGTGCAGTCCCGCCTACGATCGCGTCGCATGGACTCCTGCGACGACGCCTTCGTGACCGCAGCGCACCTCGCCCTCGACCTCGTGACGCGGCCCGAGGTCGCGAGCCGTTGGGACGCGCGGAGCGCGCTGCCCGAGATGACGGTCGGGATGCTGGCCTGCCACCTCGGGAGGCAGAGTGCGCGTGCCGCCGAGGTCCTCGTGATGGACTCACCAGACGCTCCGCTGCGCGACGCCGGTGAGCACTACCGGCGCGCCGCCTGGGTGCGCACGACGGATCTCAGCGATCCGGCGCACGACCGGAGCACCGACGCGGACGAGGCGTCGCAGGGGTTCGCAGCGATGCGGGACCGGTGCAGCGACACCGTCAGCGCCGTAGGCCGGCTGTTGCGGGACGGCGGCGCGGCGGAGGTCGTCGCGATCCCGTGGCAGGGCTGGAGTCTGCGGCGCCCCGACTTCCTGCTCACGCGGATGGTCGAGATCGTCGTGCACGCCGACGACCTCGCTCGGAGCATCGACGTGCCGACGCCGCCGTTCCCCGACGACGTCTACCTGCCCGTCCTCCACCTGCTGGCCGAGCGAGCGACCGAGCGGCACGGCCAGGCCGCGATCATCAGCGCTCTCACGCGCCGCGAGCGGATGCCGGACACGGTCAGCGCGTTCTGAGCTCGGCGGTCGTCGCGGCGCTGGGTGGTTGACCTCAGTCCGCGTCCGGGGGGAGCAGCAGCGAGCGGATCGTGGCGGTGAACGCATGCACGTCCAGGCCCGGGTCGAGCGACCGCTGCGCGCCGAGGCCGATGCCGAGGCTCAGGAGGACGAGCGCGACCTGGTCGGCCGGCAGCGCGAGGCGCATCCCGGTGCGGTGCTGGAGCTCCACGAGCAGCGAGGCGATGGAGGCGCGGATCTGCCGGTGCCGGGTCGCGAGCTCGGTGGCGACGAACGGGCTGGTCCGCACGACCGCCGCGAACTCGACCTCGAGCGCCGTCCAGCGCGGTTGTCCGAGACGCACCTTCAGCCATCCCTCGAGGGCGTGCAGTGCGTCCTCGTACGCCGTGGCGATGCTGAGTGCCTCGACGACCTCGGCCACCATCTCGCGGTGGATCTCGTCGAGGACGGCGAGCCCGAGCTCCTCCTTGCTCTTGAAGTTCGAGTAGACCGCGCCCTTGGAGAACCCGGCCTCGACGGCAACCCGGTCGAGGCTCGTGGCGGCGAAGCCGTCGTGGAGGAAGAGGGATCGTGCGGTGCCGACCAGTGCCTCACGCGTCTGCGCCTGGCGTTCTGCTCGTGTGGGCATCGACCTCTCCTGCCGGGAAAGAATGTGACATCAAGAGTGTTGCATCCCTCTCGGATACCATTAGTATCTGAGTCGTGATCACCCAAGATATCGTCATCGTCGGCTCCGGCTTCTCCGGTATGGGCATGGCCATGAAGCTCGAGGAGGCCGGTCGCGACGACTTCGTGATCCTCGAGAAGGCCGACGAGGTCGGGGGCACCTGGCGCGACAACACCTACCCGGGGTGCGAGTGCGACGTCCCGAGCCACATGTACTCGTTCTCGTACGAGCTCAACCCGCGCTGGTCGAAGTCGTTCTCCGGCCAGGCCGAGATCTGGGACTACATGCGCAAGGTCGCCGACGAGCGCGGCATCCGCAAGCGCATCCACTTCGGCAAGGAGGTCGTCGGAGCGCACTGGGACGACGACCGCCGCCGCTGGCAGATCCACACCGCCGACGGCGACGTGTACGACGCGCGCGTCCTCGTCTCCGGCATGGGCGGGCTCCACATCCCCAACGTGCCGTACATCGACGGTGCCGAGACCTTCGCCGGTGCACGCTTCCACTCCGCCGAGTGGGACCACGACCTCGACCTCCGTGGCAAGCGGATCGCCGTGATCGGCACCGGGGCGAGCGCCGTCCAGTTCGTGCCCATCATCGCCGAGCAGGCCTCGCACCTCACCCTGTTCCAGCGCACCGCTCCGTGGGTGCTGCCCAAGCGCGACAAGCCGATCAGCCCGCGCAAGCAGGCGTTCCTGCAGAAGGTCCCGGGCGCGAACCGCGCCTACCGCGACGCGCTCTACTGGGCGCTGGAGTCCCGCGCGATCACGTTCAACGGACACGTGCCCGCCATCTTGCGGATCGCCGAGCGTGTCGTCGCGGCGCACATCGCCCGGCAGGTCCCGGACCCGGCCCTGCGAGAGAAGCTCACCCCCGACTACCGGCTGGGATGCAAGCGCGTCCTCCAGTCGAACGACTACTACCGGACCTTCAACCGCGACGACGTCACGCTCGAGACGACCGGCATCGCCCGGATCGTGCCGGAGGGTGTCGTCGACCTCGCGGGCACGCTGCACGAGGCCGACGTGATCGTCTACGGCACCGGCTTCCACGTCGTCGACGCCTACGACCACCTCGACATCCGCGGACGCGGCGGCGTACAGCTGTCGGACCAGTTCGCCGAGGGCGGCGTGGAGACCTACCTCGGCATCAACGTCAACAACTTCCCCAACCTGTTCCTGATGCTCGGCCCCAACACGGCCCTCGGTCACAACTCCGTGGTGTTCATGATCGAGCAGCAGGCGAAGTACATCGTTCGCTCCCTCAGCACGATGGACAGGCTGCGGGCCGACGCCATGGAGCCGACCCGGCTCGCGCAGGACGCGTACAACGCCGACATCCAGGCCCGAGTCACGAAGGGCATCTGGACCCAGGGCGGCTGCACCAGCTGGTATCTCGACTCCCAGGGCAACAACCGCACGATCTGGCCGAAGTTCACCTTCCAGTACTGGTGGGAGACCCGGACGGTCCGCGAGCAGGACTACGTGTTCGCGCGGGCGCGCCGAGACGAGCCGGTCGCGGCATGAGCCTGCCCCCCGGCCCGCGCTGGCCGGCCTCGGTCCAGACGGTGGCCTTCCTCGGGTTCCGGACGCCGTTCATGCGGATGCTCGTACGGCGCTACGGGCCGGCGTACACGATCCGCATCCATCCCGGCCCTCGTACGATCGCGACGATCAGCGCGCCGGAGCACATCAAGCAGGTCTTCGCCGGCGACCCCCGCGACCTCCATGCCGGCGAGGGAAACCAGGTGCTGCGTCCGGTGATGGGCGAGCACTCGGTCCTGCTCACCGACGAGGCCGAGCACATGCGCGCCCGCAAGCTCCTCATGCCGGCCTTCAACGGCGCGTCCCTGCGGGGCTACCGCGGTCTCGTCGAGTCGCTCGCCAAGGAGGAGGTCGACCGCTGGCACGACGGCGAGCGCCTCGTGACCCACGAGCGCATGAACGCCCTCACGCTCGAGGTGATCCTCCAGGTGGTCTTCGGCGTCACCGACGAGAAGACGCTCGGCGCCCTGCGCCCCCGCATCCGCCGGATGGTCGAGATCGGACCGACGATGTTCGTCGGCTGGATCTTCCCGAGGCTGAGGTCACTCGGGCCTTGGAAGCGCTACTTCGACAACCAGGCGGCGGTCGACCGCATCCTGTACGCCGAGATCGCCGCGCGCCGCCAGGTGTCGGACCTCGATGCGCGCACCGACGTGCTGTCGCGCCTCCTCCAGGTCGGCGTCGAGGGAGACCTGGCACCCCTCACCGACGCCGAGCTGCGAGACCAGCTCGTCACCCTCCTCCTCGCCGGCCACGAGACGACCGCGTCGGCGCTCTCGTGGACGCTGTACGAGCTGGGCGCCAACCCCGACGTCCAGGACGAGGCGCTCCGCGCCGCCGACACCGGTGACGACGCGTTCGTGGAGGCCTGCCTCAAAGAAGCGATGCGGCGGCACCCCGTGATCGACTCGGTGGCCCGGCGTCTGACCACACCGCAGCGGGTCGGGCCGTGGGACCTGCCGGCCGGCACGGTCGTCTCGCCGTCGATCGCGGGCGCCCACTTCACCTACGCCAGCTTCCCTGAGCCTGCACGCTTCCGGCCGCGCCGGTTCCTCGACGACGACATCGCGCCCGGCACGTGGATCCCGTTCGGGGGCGGCGTGCGACGCTGCCTCGGAGCCGGCTTCTCGCTGATGGAAGGGACGGCGGTGCTCAAGGAGATCCTGACGCGCTACCGCGTGAGCGTGGACGCGGAGGAGGTCTCCGTGGTCCGCAACATCACCCACGTCCCCGAGCACGGTGCCGTCGTCACCCTCCACGCCCGCTCCTCCTGACGACTAAGCGCCCGCTTAGGTAGGCTCCGGTCATGCGTGCAGTGCAGATCACATCCCTGGAAGGCCCCTCCGCCGTCGAGGTCGTCGACATCGACGCTCCCGAGCCGGGTCCGGAGCAGATCGTCATCGACGTCAAGGCGTCGGGCGTGTCCTTCCCCGAGGTCCTCCAGACCCGCGGCCTCTACCAGCTCAAGCCCCCGCTCCCCTTCGTGCCAGGCTCGGAGGTCGCCGGGGAAGTCGTGTCGGCACCGTCCGGCTCGGGCTTCTCCACCGGTGACCGCGTCGCCGCCTTCCCGATGCTCGGCGGCTTCGCCGAGCGAGCGGTGTCCGGCGTCGACATGACGTTCCACCTCCCGGACAACGTCTCGTACGAGGAGGGAGCGGGCGTCCCGCTCAACTACCTCACCGCGCACTTCGCGCTGCTCAAGCGCGGGCACCTGCGCAACGGCGAGTCCGTCCTGGTGCAGGGCGCGGCCGGCGGCGTCGGCACGGCATCGATCCAGGTCGCGAAGGCGTACGGCGCCGGCCAGGTCATCGCGGTCACCTCCACCGATGCCAAGGGGGAGGTCGCCGTGGCCGCGGGGGCAGACTCGTACGTGCTGGCCGACGGCTTCAAGGAGGCGGTGAAGGACCTGACCGGCGGGCACGGCGTGGACCTCGTCATCGACCCGGTCGGCGGCGACCGGTTCACCGACTCCCTGCGCAGCCTCAAGGACGACGGCCGCCTCCTCGTCATCGGCTTCACCGCCGGCGACATCCCTGAGGTGAAGGTCAACCGGCTTCTCCTCAACAACATCGACATCCGCGGCGTCGGATGGGGGGCGTACGTGATGAAGCGCCCCGGCTACGTCGCTGCGCAGTGGCAGGAGCTCGTACCGCACCTCGAGTCCGGCGCCCTCGCGCCCCCGATCGGCGGGCGCTTCCCGCTCGAGGACGCGGCCCGCGCCCTCGAGATGATCGACGCGCGCGAGGCGCTCGGCAAGGTCGTCCTCGTCCCGTGACAGACGGCTCCATCTAGCCCGCGAGCGGGGTCACTCGGTGCGGCCCTTGAGGATCTCGTCCTCGATGGTCCCACCGAGTCCCTCGCTCGCCGGGTCGTAGCCGTGGAGGCCGCCGGTCACCGCGTACTCCTCCTCCGGCGAGAGGACGAGGCGGTGGCGTCCCCAGACCGCGAAGATCGCCAGCATCACGACGTAGATGACGACGATGGCGACGACGGCCGGACGGTAGTCCGGGTTGAGCAGCACGCCCACGAACGTCACCGCGGCGATCACGGCGGCGACGATTGCGCCGGTCCGCCCGACCGGGCTGACGTACGGGCGTACGGCGTTGGGGAACTTCCGCCGCAGCAGCAGGAACGCGACCATCTGGAGGAAGTAGGCGAGCACCGCGCCCCAGACGGCGATGTTGAGCACGATGTCGCCGGCGGCGTCGCCCACGAGGTCGACGACGAAGAGCGCCACCAGGCCGATGACGGCACCGGCGACCAGCGCCACCCACGGCGTCTGACGTGAGCCGGTGAGCGAGAGGAACTTGGGGTAGTAGCCGGCCCGCGACAGGGAGAACATGTTGCGGCCGTACGCGAACATGATGCCCTGCAGGCTCGCCAGCAGGCCGATCAGCGCGAACGCCGACAAGAGCGCAGCCAGGTCGGCCGACAGGAACGCGCGGAAGCCGTCCAGCAGCGGCTCGTCGGAGTCGCGGATCGCTTCCGACCCGGTGACGGCCGGGTTGAGGAAGAGCACCAGGCCGCCGGTCGCGACGAGCGTCACCAGGCCCCCGATCCCAGCGCGGGGGATGTCCTTCTGCGGGTCGTGGGCCTCCTCCGCCGCCAGCGGCAGCTCCTCGATCCCCAGGAAGAACCACATCGCGAACGGCAACGCATAGAGGACGCCCTCCCAGCCGAACGGCAGGAAGTCGGAGTTGCCGTCCTCCGGTGCGATGTCGAGGAGGTTGCCGACGTCGACCGCCCCGTTGGCGAACGCGAGGACGGCGAACAGGACGAGGACACCGATGGAGATGATCGAGACCACGATCGCGAACCTGAACGAGATCTCCGCGCCGACCGAGTTGAGCGCGATGAACACGGCATAGAGGAAGATCCACCAGACCCACATGGTGTCGCTCAGGTCGAGCCCGATCAGCTCGGCGGTGATCGCGTTGGCGTAGCCGGCCGAGAAGAGCACGATCACGCCGGTGGTGAAGACGTACTCGATGGTCTCCGCCAGCCCGGTGACGAAGCCGCCCCACGGACCCATCGCCGCCCGGGAGAACGAGTAGGCGCCCCCGGTGTGCGGCATCGCGGCCGACATCTCGCCGATCGAGAACAGCATCCCGAAGTACATGACGACGATGATGATGCTGGCGACGAGCAGCCCGCCCCACCCTGCGGCGTCGAGGCCGAAGTTCCAGCCCGAGAAGTCGCCGGAGACCACGGCGCCCACGCCGATGCCCCACAGCCCCCAGAAGCCGGCCGAGCGCTTGAGCTGGCGCTTCTCGAAGTAGCCGTCCTGGGCGTGGGAGTAGGTCGCTCCCGACGCCGAGAGCTTGTCACCGGACATCGCTGTCTCCTGTCGGGAGGGCCGTTGCTTGGACCGAGGTTAGACCCGTCAATGGTCGCTTGGACATACCTTTGGCTGGCCAAATTCTGGTCGAGCACCATGAGATCGCAGCATTTGACGGGTCCCAATGGTCGGCCGGGCGTGATTGACTGAGCAGACGCCGGGCCGAGGAGGAGACCATGGGTGTGTCGTCGGGAAACCTGACGCTGGAGGAGCTGCGCAACGACGTCCGCACCGGTGACATCGACACGGTGATCGTCGCGTTCGGTGACATGCAGGGACGGCTCACCGGCAAACGGGTGTCGGCACGACTCTTCCTCGAGGAGGTCGCCGAACACGGCGCCGAGTGCTGCAACTACCTGCTCGCTGTCGACGTCGACATGAACACGGTCGACGGCTACGCGATGTCGAGCTGGGAGACCGGCTACGGCGACATGGTGATGCGTCCGGACCTCCCCACGCTCCGGCGCGTCCCGTGGCTCGCCTCGACCGCACTGGTCATCGCGGACCTCGAGGACCACAGCCGCGGCGCCGTCGCACCGTCACCACGCGCCGTCCTCCAGGAGCAGATCGCCCGACTCGCCGAGCGGGGCCTCGTCCCGTACGCCGGCACCGAGCTCGAGTTCATGGTCTTCGACACCGGCTACCGCGACGCGTGGGCCAAGGGCTACCGCGACCTCGCTCGCGCCAGCGACTACAACGTCGACTACGCGATGCACGCCTCGACCCGGATGGAGCCGCTGCTGCAGGACATCCGTCGCGGCATGGACGGGGCGGGGATGTACTCGGAGGGCGTCAAGGGTGAGTGCAACCTCGGCCAGCAGGAGATCGCCTTCCGCTACGCCGACGCGCTCACCACCTGCGACAACCACACGATCTACAAGAACGGCGCCAAGGAGATCGCCGATCAGCACGGCAAGAGCCTCACCTTCATGGCGAAGTTCGACGAGCGCGAGGGCAACTCGTGCCACATCCACCTCTCGCTGCGCGGAGACGACGGCACGGCGGTCTTCGCCGACGACAGCGGTCCGGAGGGGATGTCGGAGACGTTCCGTCACTTCCTCGCCGGCCAGCTCGCGACGATGCGCGAGCTGACGATGTTCTACGCGCCCCACATCAACTCCTACAAGCGCTTCGCCGAAGGCAGCTTCGCGCCCACCGCGGTCGCCTGGGGGCTGGACAACCGAACCTGCGCGCTCCGCGTGGTCGGCCACGGGCACGGGATGCGCATGGAGTGCCGGGCGCCCGGCGGTGACGTCAACCCCTACCTCGCCGTGGCGGCGCTGATCGCCGGTGGCCTCCACGGCATGGACGCCGGCCTCGAGCTGGCGGACCCCCTCACCGGCAACGCCTACACCAGTGAGGCCGAGCACCTCCCGACCACGCTGCGCGAGGCGGCGGCGCTGCTGGCGGAGTCCAAGGTGGCCCGGGACGCGTTCGGCGACGACGTCGTCGACCACTACCTCAACAACGCGCGGGTCGAGCAGACGGCGTTCGACGCCGCGGTCACCGACTGGGAGCGGGTGCGTGGCTTTGAGCGGCTCTGAGGTCCGACCCGTCATCGGCCTCACCACGTATCTCGAGCAGTCGGTCACCGGCGTGTGGGACGTGCAGGCGTCGTTCCTCCCTCGGATCTACGTCGACGGTGTGACGGCTGCCGGCGGGGTCGCCGCCCTCCTCCCGCCCCAGCCGCCCGAGGGCGCCGAGCAGATGCTCGACCGCCTCGACGGGCTCGTCCTCACCGGCGGCAAGGACCTCGACCCCGCGTCGTACGGACAACGGCCGCACCCGCTCACCGACGAGCCCCGGCACGACCGCGACGCGTGGGAGCGCGCGCTGCTCGACGGCGCGCTCGCCCGCGACCTTCCCGTCCTCGGCATCTGCCGAGGCGCGCAGGTGCTCAACGTGGCCCTCGGGGGCACGCTGCACCAGCACCTTCCCGACGTCGTCGGGCACCCGCGCCACCAGCTCGGCGACGCGACCTTCTCGACGACCTCCGCGACGGTCGTGGCAGGCACGAGGCTGGCGACCATCGTCGGCGACGCCGTCGACGGCCAGTGCTACCACCATCAGGGCCTCGACCGGCTCGGTGACGGTCTCGTCGCCGCCGCCCGGGCCGACGACGGCACGGTGGAAGCCGTCGAGATGCCGGCGGCGACGTTCGTGGTCGCCGTCCAGTGGCACCCCGAGGAGACGCTCGACGACCTTCGGCTGTTCGCGGCGCTGGTCGGCGCGGCCGCCGACCGGAGCGGCGTGCGCACATGACCACCACCGAGGTCTACAACCCCGCCGACGGCTCGGTCCTCGCCACGGTCGAGCTGGCGGACGCCGAGGCGGTCGATGCTGCCGTCGCTCGCGCCCGCTCGGCGCAGCGGACGTGGTCGCGCCTCGCACCCGCCGCGCGGGCCGACGGGCTCCGTGCGTTCGCCACCGTCGTACGCGCCCACGTCACCGAGCTGGCCGCCCTCGAGGTCGCCAACAGCGGCCACCCCGTCGGACAGGCACGCTGGGAGGCGGGGCACGTCGCCGACGTCCTCACCTACTATGCCGCCGCGCCCGAGCGGCTCTTCGGGCGTCAGATCCCGGTCGCCGGCGGCATCGACCTGACCTTCGCCGACCCGATCGGTGTCGTCGCCGTGATCACCCCGTGGAACTTCCCGATGACGATCGCGTCGTGGGGGTTCGCACCGGCGCTCGCGGCCGGCAACGCGGTGCTCGTCAAGCCGGCGGAGTGGACACCACTCACGACGATCCGGCTCGGTGAGCTCGCGACCGAGTCGGGGCTCCCCGACGGGCTCCTGCAGGTGCTGCCCGGCTCGGGCGCGGTCGTCGGCGAGCGCCTCGTGACCCACCCCGGTGTCGGCAAGGTGGTCTTCACCGGCTCCACCGTGACGGGTGCCCGCGTGATGGCCGCCGCCGCGCCGACCGTGACCGCCGTGATGCTGGAGCTCGGCGGCAAGAGCGCCAACATCGTCTTCGCCGACGCCGATCTCGAACGCGCCGCGGCCACCGCCCCGTACGGCGTGTTCGACAATGCCGGCCAGGACTGCTGCGCCCGGAGCCGGATCCTCGTCGAGGAGTCGGCGTACGACCGGTTCATGGAGCTGCTCGAGCCCGCGGTCGCCGCGGTCCGCGTCGGTGATCCTGCCGACGAGGAGACCGAGATGGGTCCGCTGGTGTCGCGGCCGCACTGGGAGAAGGTCGCCTCGTACGTCCCCGACGACGCGCCGGTCGCCTTCCGCGGCTCGGCGCCGGACGGGCCGGGCAACTGGTTCGCCCCGACGGTGCTCACACCTGAGTCGCGCACCGACCCCACCGTCGTCGAGGAGATCTTCGGTCCGGTCGTCACCGTGCAACGGTTCCGCGACGAAGCCGACGCGATCACGCTCGCGAACGCCACCGCGTACGGCCTGTCGGGGTCCCTCTGGACCCGCGACCTCTCGCGCGGCGTACGGGTCGCCCGGGCGGTCGAGGCCGGCAACCTCTCGGTCAACTCGCACGCCTCGGTCCGCTACACCACCCCGTTCGGCGGCTTCAAGCAGTCGGGGATCGGACGCGAGCTGGGTCCGGACGCCCCGTTCGCGTTCACGGAGACCAAGAACGTCTTCATCGCCGTCGCCGACGGCCCAGCACCGGAGGAGTCCGCATGAGCCCGCTCGACCTGACACAGAGACTCGCCGGCAGGGTCGCGGTCGTCACCGGCGGCGCGAGCGGGATCGGTCTCGCCGCCGCCGGCCGGCTGGCCGCCGAGGGTGCCCGCGTCGTCGTGGGCGACGTGGACCACACCGCGGGCAAGGAGGCGGCCGCGTCGGTCGGGGGCCTCTTCGTCCCCGTCGACGTCGCCGACGAAGCACAGGTGGACGCGCTCTTCGACGCGGCGGCCGACGCGTACGGCGCGGTCGACGTCGCGTTCAACAACGCCGGCATCTCGCCGCCCGAGGACGACCTGATCGAGGTCACCGACCTCGACGCGTGGAAGCGCGTCCAAGACGTGAACCTGACGTCGGTCTTCCTCTCGTGCCGGGCGGCACTGCGCCACATGGTGCCCGCGGGCCGGGGGTCGATCGTCAACACAGCCTCGTTCGTCGCCGTGATGGGGTCGGCCACCTCGCAGATCTCCTACACCGCCTCCAAGGGAGGAGTCCTCGCCCTGTCCCGCGAGCTGGGCGTGCAGTACGCGCGCCAGGGCATCCGGGTCAACGCGCTCTGCCCCGGCCCGGTCAACACGCCGCTGCTGCAGGAGCTGTTCGCCGCCGACCCCGCGCGCGCGGCCCGCCGGCTCGTGCACGTGCCCGCAGGCAGGTTCGCCGAGCCGGCGGAGATCGCGGCGGCGGTGGCGTTCCTGGCCAGCGACGACGCGTCGTTCGTCACCGCGACCACGTTCATGGTCGACGGCGGCATCAGCTCGGCGTACGTCACGCCCCTCTGACAGCGCCCTCGTGAGCGAGCCGGGATAAGGTCGCGGCGATGAGCACCGCACCGTCCGACGGGGCCGAGGACGGCGGCGTGGAGGACGCGCTGCTGCGCCCCGTGCGCACCGGCAACGCGTTCGAGGACACCGTCTCGCGCCTCCTCCAGACGGTGCGTCTCGGCGTCGTCGCGCCGGGTGACTCGCTGCCGGCGGAGCGCGACCTCGCGCTGCGGCTCGGCGTCAGCCGCGACACGGTCCGCGAGGCGATCCGGTCGTTGACCGACGCCGGCTACCTCGTACGGCGCCGCGGCCGCTACGGCGGCACGTTCGTCGTCGACGAGCTGCCGCGCGGCACCGGTCGCGAGTCGCCGGCCATCTCCGCGGGCGAGCTCGACGACGTCCTCCGGCTGCGCGAGATCCTCGAGGTCGGTGCCGTACGGATGGCTGCCGGCCGGACCCTCACCTCGACCGAGCGCGAGGCGTTGTGGTCACGTCTGCAGGACGTGCGCGGCTCGTCGCCCGCGGACTACCGGCGCCTCGACTCGCGGCTGCACCTCACCCTCGCGGAGCTCGCCGGCTCGCCGTCCCTGCTCCCGCTGGTGGCCGACGCCCGGACGCGTGTCAACGTCCTGCTCGACGACATCCCGTTGCTCCCCCGCAACATCGCCCACTCCGACGAGCAGCACGAGACCATCGTGATCGCCGTCCTGGCGGGGGACGCGGACCGCGCGGCGGCCGCGATGGACGAGCACCTGGCCGGGTCCGCGGCGTTGTTGCGCGGGTTCTTGAGCTAACCCTCGAGCGGGCCGCGGGAGCGTGGCGACCGTCCGTGCAGCCACCACTCGAACGTCGACGTGACGGCGGGCAGCACCGCGTAGGTCATGATCGGGGTCGCGACGAGGGTCGTCAGCAGGGTGCGGGCGACGATGTGGAGGTCTGGCCACAGGAGGTGCAGCACCGTGCCCAGCAGCAGCGACAGCGGGAAGAAACCGACCCAGATCAGCGTCGCCTGCTTCCATCGGGGCGGTGGTGCCGGCAGCGGCCTGAGGTCCTCGACGTCGTAGTCCTGAGGCGGGTCGAACCAGCCCTCGATGCCCGTGCGGCGCTCCGCGTGCTGGTCCTCGACGATGTCCTTGCCGGCGTCGAGCCACCAGCGGCGCTGCGGAGACGCCTCCCAGTGCGCGAGGCTGTCGGCGTCGGCGAACCGATAGAGCATGTGCCACTCGTCGGACACCACGCTGGGCCGCATCCACCCCGTGCCGAGGAAGCCCTCGAACCGCTCGGCGAGCGCCGAGCCGGCATGCACCCACGCGACGACCTGGTCGACCGTCGACGGGTCGATCCGGCGGGTGATCGCCACGGTCACCGGCGCGCCGGACACGGTCGTCTCTGCTGTCACTTCCCCGAGCGTACGGGCGAAAAAGGCGCCTCCGGCCCACTCGTGACCGGTCTCACCGCGGGGTCGTCCGCGCTCCGGGCACCGAACGTCGGCGTACGGCCGAACGACGCACGCCGCGCCGCCCGTCTCAGGGTGAGCAGCACGGCCGGGCCGATCACCACGATCGCGACGGCGTTCGTGATCGCACGGCCGGTGTCCCACGAGCCGCTCGACGTGAGCAGGGTGAACCAGAAGAAGCGCCCGAGGTTCTCGGCCAGCGACGCGCCGGGGACGAACGCGAGGCCCTGCTCCCCGCTCGTGTCGACCCCGGCGAGGAACGGCCAGAACCACAGGTTGAGCAGCGCCCCGTAGAAGTACGCGGAGAACACGCCGTACGCGGCGAGCATCGCGATCTCCCAGCGCCCGGTGACCCTCCTCGGCAGCAGGCCGGCGCCCATCCCGAGCCACGCCGCGCACATCATCTGGAACGGCAGCCACGGCCCGACGCCCGCGGTCAGCAGGGCCGAGGCGAACAACGACGTGCACCCGAGCAGGAAGCCGAAGCCGGGCCCGAAGACCCGTCCGGCGAGGACGAGCAGGAAGAAGACCAGGTCGAGCCCGGCCGTCCCTGCACTCAGCGCTCGCATCCCGCACTGCATCGCCGAGAGGACGCCGAGCATCGCCAGCGCCTTGGCGTCCATCCCACCTTCGGACAGCTCGGCGAGCACGATGAGGAGGAGCAGGGGCAGGAGCAGGACGAAGTACATCGGGCTCTGGGCGTCCTGCTGACCCGACCCCGGCTCGAACAGCAGCGGCCAGCCGAACATCGCGAGGCCGGCGACGGAGACGAGGACGAGCACCGCGGTCGAGCGCGGCCGGAGCGCGACGGCGGTCACGACCGGTCCTCCAACGCTTCGCGCACGTCGCGGAGCGTGAGCCACGGCTGCCCGAGGACCTTCGCGACCTGCGGCGCGAAGGCGGGCGACGTCGCGAGCACCTGCCGTACGTCCCCTGAGGCGATCAGCTCGCCCTGAGCCATCACCGCCGCCCGGTCGGCGACCTCCGCGACGAACTCGACGTCGTGGGTCGCCACCAGCACCGCACCTCCCTCGCGAGCGAGACCGCGCAGCACCTCGGCGAGGGCCGCCTTCGCCGTGTAGTCCAGGCCACGCGTCGGCTCGTCGAGAAGGACCACCTGCGGCGCCGCGGTGAGCTGCACGGCGAGGACGAGCGCGAGCTTCTGGCCCTCGGAGAGGTCGCGCGGGTTCGTGGCCGGGTCGATCGGCCCGGCCAGGCGGGTGAGCAACGCGGCACAGGTGCCTTCGGCGGTGTCCGCCTCGGCGTCGGATGCTGCACACTCGGCGGCGACCGACTCGAGGTAGAGGAGGTCGCTCGCGGTCTGCGGGACGAGGCCGACCCGACGGCGCGCGTCCTTGCGGGAGAGTGTCGCCGGGTCGTCGCCGAGGACGCGGACGTCTCCCCCGTGCCGCTCGCCCGATCCCTGGAGCGCCCAGAGGAGCGTCGACTTGCCCGATCCGTTGCGGCCCATCAGCGCCGTGACCGACCCGGCGGGGAGGTCGAGGTCGACCTTCCGTACGGCGTGCAGCGGGCCGTACCGCACCGCGACCCGGCGAGCAGTCAGCAGCCCTCCGTCCCATCCGCGTTGACGGGACGACGTGGGCGGGGACGCGTCGGAGAGAGCCTTGCGCAGCGTCGTCGAGGCACGGCGCGCCTCGCGGACGGTCAACGGCAGCGGCTCCCACCCCGCGAACCGGCCGAGGTCCACCAACGGGGGGACGACAGGGCTCGTGGCCAGCACGGACGCCGGGGCCCCCGCGACGACGGAGCCGTCCGTCCCGACGTACGCCACGACGTCGGCGAACGGGACCACCCGCTCGAGCCGGTGCTCGGCGAGGACGACCGTGGTCCCCAGGTCGTGCACCAGCCGGGCCAGCGTCGCGAGCACGTCCTCCGCCGACGTCGGGTCGAGCGCGGACGTCGGCTCGTCGAGCACCAGCACGGGCGGGTGCATCGTGAGGACCGACCCGATCGCGACCCGCTGCTGCTGCCCGCCCGAGAGCGACCGGAGGGAACGCCCCCGCAGGTCGGCGATGCCGAGCAGGTCCAGCGTCTCCTCGACACGCCGCCGCATCGCCTGCGGGTCGACCCCGAGCTGCTCCATCCCGTACGCAAGCTCCTCCTCCACCGTGTCGGTGACGAAGCCGGCGAGCGGGTCCTGTCCGACCCATCCCACGGTGGCAGCGAGCTCGCGCGGCTGATGGTCCTGCGTCCGGAGCCCGCCGACCGTGACCGTGCCCTCGAGGTGACCACCGGTGAAGTACGGCACGAGCCCGTTGAGCAGCCCGAGGAGGCTCGACTTGCCGGCGCCGGTCGGCCCCGTGACGACGACCAGCTCACCCTCCTCGACGTGCAGGTCGACGTCGCGGAGGACCGGCCGGGCCGCGCCGTCGTACGAGAACGTCACGCCCTCGATCGCGATCACGCCGCCACTCCCTCGGCTGCAGGCACGGCCGCCGTCGCATGCAGGGCGGCGTACGGCGAGGTGGGCTCCGGCGTCACCACGGCAGGCAGCGCGGCGACGACGAGCCCGGCGAGGGTGAGCGCGTCGAGCTCGTACGACCCGAAGAACGCTGCCGCGGCCACGACGCCGCAGCCGGCCGTGAACCACTCCCACCCGTGCCACGGGTCGGGCCGGTAGCGGGTGTGCCCGACCGTGCGCCCCGACAACCAGAACCCGACCCCGGCGACCGCGAAGCCGCTCACCAGCACCGGCGCCGCGAGCAGCCGCGGCGCCGTGAGGTCCGCCGTCGCGTACACGCCGACGCAGACACCCATCAGCCCGACGAGCAGGAGGGCGCCGCTGAGGGTACGGCTGCCGCGGCTCGCGGAGCCCTTGCGTCCGTAGCCGCGCGCGTCCATCGAGGCCGCGAGCCGCATCGACCGCTCGAGAGCGTCCTCCATCACGGGGATCACCACGGCGCGCAGCGCTCGCGTGTTGCGGCCGGTGTCACCGCGCAGGCGGCGCGCTCGCCGTACGCGTCCGATGCTCTCCGCCAGCTGAGGGAAGAGCGTCAGGGCGACCACGACCGCCGCCCCGACCTCGTACAGCGCCGGCGGGAGCGACTTCAGCAGCCGGCGGGGGTTGGCCAGAGAGTTGGCGGCGCCGACGCAGATGATGAGCGCCGCCAGCTGCAGCCCGACCGCGAACGACCGCTGCAGCGACTCCCAGGTCACCGGTCCGAGCAGCCGGATCCCGTCCGCCCACGACGGCAGCGGCACCTGCGGCAGGTCGAGGACCACGGTCCCGGTCGACGCTCCCCCGAGAAGAACGCCGAACAGGACCCGGATCACGACCACCACCGCCCCCAGCCAGAGGTAGAGCCGGAACGACATCGCCCACGGCGCGACCGGCCGCCGCGCCGCGACCATCAGCGCGGCGACGCCGATGACCAGCCCGAGGAGGAGGACGTCGAACGTGCGGCTGGCCGCGACGGCGAGCCCGAGCGCCCACACCCACCAGGCTCCGGGGTGCAGGTCGCGCCGGGCGCGACGCTCGGGCACGGCTCAGGCGTCTTCGCTGCGACGACGCCGCACGAGCGCGAACCCGGTGGCGACGGCGAGCAGGACCGCGACGCCGAGGCCGATCCAGACGATCGAGCCGCCATCCTCAGCGGAATCGGCGTCATCCGCGTCGTCGGCCGTGTCGCTCGCTGCGGCCGTCGGCGGGTTCGCCGGGTCGAAGTCCGGCATCGGGGCCGAGTCGACCGGCTGGTTGAGCTGGTAGCGCCACCCCTCGAAGCCGCCCGGCACCGCCTTGGTGGTGTCGGCACCGGCCTGCGCATAGGCCCAGTCGCCGTCGGCCGGGGCGGCGTAGTAGGACCAGTAGGCGCCGCCGGGCGGGAACTGCTGGCACTTCTCGACGTAGTCCCGTCCACCGACGTCGAGCGTGTCGTCGGCCGCGGGCTGCCCGTCGATGCGGCACGCCCCCGTCATCCCGCTGGCGGTGACGGGCGTCATCTCGAAGCCGGCGGCCTCCAGGGCCTGCATGCCGGTCATCCCGTCGGAGTCCTCGGCGCAGCCGACCTCGACGTCGCCCCCGAGATCGGTGAAGTCGACGACGACGGTCGTGCCGTCGGCATCGGGGCAGGGACCATCGGCGGCGTGGGCGGGGAGTGCGGTCGCCGTGAGCGGCAGGGCCGCGGCGATGAGTAGGGCGGTGGCGGCAGCGCGCATACGCATGACGCATCCTTCCTGCTGCGACGGGCACAGGCCCGTTTTCCTCGGCAGCGTCAGGAGGTGGCTCCAGGTCACGGTTCGGACCCGGAGTGGCAGCAGGTGCTCCGGCTCGCCTCGGATGAGGCCTACGGTTGCGGGTCAGCGCCGGACTTCGACCGGCTTCCCCTGATGCCGCCCTCAGGGTAGCCCACCCCGTGGGGGCCTGCCGCCGCCGTCGGTCTGCGCGATGATGCTGCCGTGTTCGAAGGCTTCCAGACCAGTGTCGTCCACCTCGACGACAGCGAGGTCTTCGTACGCCACGGCGGCTCCGGGCCTGCGGTCGTCCTCCTGCACGGGCATCCGCGGACGTCCTCCACCTGGCACCGGGTGGCGCCAGGTCTGGTCGAGCGCGGGTTCACCGTCGTCTGCCCGGACCTCCGCGGGTACGGTCGTTCCCGCGGACCCGCGCCGACTCCCGACCACGCCGCTCACTCCAAGCGCGCGATGGCCGCCGACATCCTGGGAGCAGTGCGGCGGCTCGGGATCGAGCGTTTCCACCTCGCGGGGCACGACCGTGGCAGCTACGTCGCGTTCCGGCTGGCGATGGACGACCCCCAGGTCGTGGACCGGCTCGCCCTGCTGGACTGCATCCCGATCAGCGAGCACCTGCGACGGATCACGCCCGGCTTCGCGACGCGGTGGTTCCACTGGTTCTTCTTCGCCCAGCCCGAGACGCCCGAGCGAGTGATCAACGCCGACCCCGACAGCTGGTACGCGGGACGACCCGAGGATCTCGGCGACGAGAACTATGCGGAGTTCCGCGCGGCGACCCGCGACCCGGACGTGGTGCGGGCGATGCTCGAGGACTATCGAGCAGGTCTGACCGTCGACCGCCGTGACGAGGAGGAGGACCGCGACGCGGGTCGGCGCCTCCGTCCCCCGCTGCTCGTCGCGTGGTCCGCCGGTGAGGACCTCGACGACCTGGGCGGCGACCCGGTGGAGGTCTGGAAGACCTGGGCCGAGGACGTCCGGGGCGGCGCGGTCATCGACTCGTCCCACCACATGGCCGAGGAGGCACCCGAGCAGCTGGTCGACGTGCTGGCGGCGTTCTTCGGCGCCGACGGGTGATCGAGCGGTACCCCGAGCCACGTCGGCTCTGGCGGCCGCTCCCGCGGCTCCGGTAGAACTCCTTCATGTCGCTGGTCCGCCCTCGCACGTCCGCCCTGCTCGCGATGGCCGCGGCGGTGTGGATCCTCGTCGACGTCGTCCGGGTCTGGGCGCCGTCGCTGATCACGATCTTCGGTCAGGCCGCCACCACGCCTCCCGAGCTCATGGGGGCGTACGCGCTCGGATGCGTGGTGGTCGCGGTGGTCGTCGTCGGGCTCACCGCGCGGCGCGCAGCGGGGGTCACCCTCGTGGCCGCGCTCGCCGTCGCGGTCGTCGCCCGGGCCGGTCTCCAGCTCGGCGACGGCGGCCGCGCTCAGCTGGTCCTCGCCTCGGTGGGACTCGTCGCCTCCCTCGTGTGGCTCGCGCTCGCGGTCGCGCGGTACGGCGACGTGGCCGTGGTCGGCACCGTGACCGGCCTGGCGATCTCGGTGACGACCCATGCGGCGCTCGGCACGTGGGGTGCGGTCTGGCGGGGCGACGCCTGGGGATGGGCGCTGCTCGTCGTGCAGGTGGCGCTGGCCTGCCTCGGCACGTACGGCGCTCGCAACCGTGAGCCGTCGCCCGCCGCCGGGCGTCGGTTCGCCTGGTTGCTGATGCCCGGTGTGCTGCTCGCGGGGATCGTCGTCGCCGATGCCGGCCGAGCGAGCGCGGTCGCCGGCACGGTCGGGCTGGCGGTGCTCGCGGCGGCGGGGGTGCTGGCCGTGGCCCTCGCCGGCACCCGCCCTTCCCCGGCGGCAACATGGGTCGCGGCAGCGGCGCTGGTCGCCTCCGTGGCGCTCGTCCTCCTCGTCACCGTCCAGCGGGACGGCGTCCCGGCCACGAGTCCACCGTGGGTGGTCGTCGCGTACGCCGTCGGGCTGCCGGCGCTCGCGACGCTCTGGGCCGCGTCGTCCCAGGGCACGCCGGCGTCCCCGTCGGCGGTCGGGTGGGGCGCGCTGGTCTGGGTCGTGCTGCTGTTCATCTACTACGCCGGCTACGACCTCGGCTATCGCGCCGATCTGGTGGTGGTCGCCACGGCGGCAGCGGTCGGTGTCGCCGCGGCGACGACCAGCGCCTCGCGCGCCCCGGACGCCCGCGACCGGCGACCGCGCACTCCGGTCCTCGTCCTCGCCGCCGTGGCCTCCGTGCTGGCCGCGGCGCTCGGCCCGGCGGTCACCGTGCGTCCGCTGGATGGCGGCGGTCCGACCGACGGTGCGCCCGGTGCCGCACGTGTCACGGCGTACAACCTGCGCATGGGGTACGGCATGGACGGGACCTTCCGTCCGGACCGCGTCGCCGAGGTGCTGAAGGAGGCCGACGTGGCACTCCTCAGCGAGGTCGACCGTGGCTGGTACCTCAACGGCGGCCAGGACCAGCTGGCGATCCTCGCCAGGCTCCTCGACCGGGACAGCGTCTTCGCCCCCGCCGCCGACCCGGTGTGGGGCGACGCCGTGCTCAGCCGCTTCCCGATCGACGAGGCCGTAGGCACGCCGCTGCCGTCGTACGGTGCGGTCACCGGCGCCCAGGCGCTCTCGGTCCGGCTCGACGTCTCCGGCGTGCCGACGTGGTTCGTCTCCACGCACCTCCAACCTCACGACGGCGACGAGGGTGTCCGTGAGCAGACCGGCGATCTGGCCGACGCCCTCCGGGACCGTCTGGACGACGGCTTCTCGCTGGTCCTCGGCGGCGATCTCAACACCCAGCCCGGCAGCGCCGCGTACGAGATGCTCCTCGACGTCGGCCTCGTCGACGGGCTCGGCGGCGCCGGGCCGACCTCGCCGGCAGACCGACCGACCGCGCGGATCGACCATCTCCTCGTCACCGGGGACCTGACGGCCACCGACCCCGCCGTGGGGACGAGCCAGGCGTCCGACCACCTCCCCGTCCTCGTGACCGTCTCACCGTCGGACACCACCGGCACACCGGGCGTACGGTGACCGGATGAGCGCTCGAGGAGTCCTGCGCGGAGCGGTGGTCGGCGCCCTCGCATCGGTGCCCGCGTCGTACGTCAAAGCGGTGACGGAACCCGGCCTCCAACGGGCCGCCGAGCGGCTGCTCCCGCCTGAGCCGTGGCAGAAGCGGCTGGTCGGTGCAGACCCCGCGGGGCGACCCGAGAACATGCCCCCGGCTGTGGTCGCCGCGGAGGTCGACGAGCTGCGGGGTGGCCCGGGCCTCGACACCGACGAGAAGATCCGGGCCAGCCGGACGATCCACTACGCGTTCGGCGCTGTGACGGGCACGGCGTACGGAGCGGCCGCGGCGTCGCTGCCATGGGTCGCCCGCGGCGGAGGGGCTCCGGCTGGGCTCGCGCTCTACGCGCTGACCCACGGCACCGCGCTCCCGGTGCTCGAGATCCAGGAGCCCCCGTGGGACCTCCCGCGCTCCGCGGTCCTCTGGGAGGCCGCGAGCCATGTCGTGTTCGGGCTGACGTTGGAGGTCTCCCGCCGGGTGGTCGACCGCCTCCTGCCCTAGCGGCGGCGCCACGGCAAGCCGGGTCAGCGCACCAGGCTCCACTGCACGACGGCCCGCCGCGGCGTCCACGCGAGCGAGTCTGCGGGGAGGACCTCCTCGACGCCGATCCGCACGAGCTCGCCGTCGTGCGCCCGGAAGAGCTCGAGCAGCGCCGCCTCCTCATCGAGGGACGCCGCCTGGACGACCAGCCGACCCCCGGGGCGTACGGCACTTCGCACCGCGTCGAGGATCGGGGCGTCGGCGGCCCCACCGCCGACGAACACCGCGTCGGGGGCGTCGAGACCGTCGAGCGCGGCAGGTGCCGCGCCCTCGACGATCCGCAGCTCAGGAACGCCGAGGTCGGCCGCGCTCTCCTTGACCGCGACGGCCTCGTCAGCCCCGACCACGACCACCGCGGCGGCGAGGGGCTCGCTGCGCAGCCACTCGATCGCGACCGAGGCGGCACCGGCACCCAGCGCCCACAGGAGGTCACCACCCGCAGGAGCCAGGCGCGACAGGGCCGCAGCACGCGCATCGCGGCCGATCGGGGCGATCTCCGATCCGAACGCGGCCTCGGGAAGCCCCGGCACGCTCGACATCGCAGAACGGCGCGACCCGTCCGCGACGCACTCCAGGCAGATGACGTTGACCTCCGCCGAGACTCGGTCGCGCCACGCGGCGGCCGTGGCCTCGGTACGGGACTCCGCGAGGCCACCCAGGTCGCTGAGGACGGTCATGGCGGTCTCGCCGTACCCCTGCGTGACGAGCAGCGCCGCGACCGACGCGGGGGTGCCGCCGTCCGACGACAGCACGATGAGCTTGCGGCCCGGGGCGAGGTGCGGGAGCAGGCGGCGGACGTCGCGCCCGTGCAGCGACACCAGCGAGGTCTCGTCGAACGACCACCGCATCCGCGCCCGGGCGAGAGACTCCGACGAGACGGTCGGGATCACGTCGACGTCGTCGGCGCCGACGAGGTTCACCAGTGGGGTCGCGATGCCCGCGACGAGCGGGTCTCCGGCGGCCAGGACCACGATGCGCTTGCCGTCGTGCTCCTCCAGCAGACCCGGGAGCGCCTCCTCGACCGGCCACGGCCACTCGACCCTGGCCTGCCACCACGACCAGGGGACGGAGTCGAGATGCCTCTTGTCGCCCATGACGACCTCGGCCTCCCGGACGAGGCGCCGCGACTCCATCGCGAGCCCGTCCCAGCCGTCCGCACCGATGCCTACGACCGTGATCCGCTGCATGGACGCAGACGCTATCCGTCATCGGGGTCCTGACCCAAGCCCGCCCCGCGCATCGGGGAGGATCGGCAGCCACGGCGTCCCGGAATGTCCGCGATGCGGCGGATCAGGAGGCACCTGCCGACCCGCGCCTACGATCGTGGCCCTGGGAGGCGCCGCCGGCGCCACCCCCTCGCAGCGCCGAGAGGATGGTCTGGCCGATGGCACGTGACGCAGGTTTCCGGACGACCCTTCCCGTCTCCGGTCGCCGTGTCCTCGTGGTCGGCGGAGGGTCCACCGCGCTCGGCCGGATCGCGGCGCTGCGCGACGCGGGCGCCGCGATCACGGTGATCGCCCCCGAGGTCGTCCAGTCCGTCCAGGACCTCGCCGAGCGAGGGCTGCTGCGCTGGGACTCCCGGGCGTACGACACCGCGGACGTCTCCGATCACGACCTCGTCGTCCCCGCCACGGGCGATCCGGGTCTCGACGCACGGGTCGCCGGGGACGCACGGGCTTTCGGCCGGTGGTGCACCATCCCCGACGCGGTGCCCGGGCCCGGCTCCGACACTGGCTCCGACACCGACGCGGCGCGGCCCCGAGCAGGAGGCGGGTCCGTGACCCTCGTCGGCGGCGGCCCGGGCGATCCAGGGCTGATCACGGTCGCCGGCCTGGAGGCGGTCCGCACCGCCGACGTCGTCGTGACCGACCGCCTCGCCCCTTTGGGGGTGCTCCACGGCCTGGACGTCGAGGTGATCGACGTCGGCAAGATCCCTCGGGGTCGCTCAACCCCGCAGGAGGCGATCAACCGGATCCTCGTCGAGCACGCCCGGGCCGGTCGGCGCGTGGTGCGCCTCAAGGGCGGTGACAGCTTCGTCTTCGGGCGTGGAGGCGAGGAGATGGAGGCGTGCACGGCGGCCGGCATCCCCGTCGTCGTCGTGCCGGGGGTGACGTCGGCCATCGCGGGGCCGGCGCTGGCCGGGATCCCGGTGACCCACCGCGGCCTCACCCAGGGGTTCACGGTGGTCTCGGGCCACGTGCCTCCCGGTGATCCCCGCTCGACGGTCGACTGGGGAGCACTCGCGCGCACCGGGACCGACATCGTCCTGCTCATGGCGGTCGCGACCCTTCCCGCGATCACGCAGACGTTCGTCGCCGAAGGGCTGGACCCGGCGACGCCGGCGGTCACGATCGCCGACGCCGCGCTCCCGACCCAGCGCGTCGTCCGAGGCGACGTCGCCACCATCGCCTCGCGGGTGGCCGAGGCCGGCATCGGCGCACCGGCGGTCACGATCGTCGGACGCGTCGCGGGCTTCGCTCCCTCCGTTTGACCTCCTCGCCGGCGGGGTATCGGGTCTGCGACGAAGGGAGCAGCGCGTGCGCGTGGTGGTGACAGGGGCAAGTGGCAACGTCGGCAGTGCGCTGCTCAGAGAGCTGGGCAGCCGGGGGCACGACATCGTTGCGGTCGCGCGCCGGGTTCCCGAGGCCACCGAGACCGAGCAGGGCTCGATCGAGTGGCACGCCGCGGACGTCGCCGACGACCGCCTCGACGCCGTGCTCGAGGGGTGCGACGCGTTCGTCCATCTGGCGTGGATGTTCCAGCCGACCCACGATCCCGACACGACGTGGGAGGCGAACGCCGTCGGGACTCGGCGGGTCCTCCAGAGCGCCGCACGGAGCCGGGTCCCGGTCGTGGTGGTCGCCTCGTCGGTCGGCGCGTACTCGCCCGCCGTCGACGACCACCCGGTCGACGAGGGTTGGCCGACCGACGGCCCCTCGCCTGCGGCGTACTGCCGGGAGAAGGCCTATGTCGAGCGGCTGCTGGACGCGTTCGAGGCTCAGCGGCCCGACGTCCGGGTCGTACGGATGCGCCCGGCGTTCGTCTTCCAGCGCTCGGCAGGGTCCGAGCAGCGACGCATCTTCGGCGCTCCCGCACTCCGCCCCTGGATGCTCGAGCGCCGCATCCTGCCCGTCGTCCCGATCCCTCGCGGGCTCCGGCTGCAGGCGGTCCACGCGGGCGACCTTGCGCGGGCGTACGCGGAGGCGGTCGAGCGGCCGGTCCACGGCGCCTTCAACATCGCGGCCGCCGATGTCCTGGGCCAGGACGAGCTGGGACGGATCCTCGACGCACGGACGTTCGAGGTCCCGGCGCGCCTCACTCGGGCGGTCGTCGAAGGAGCGTGGCGAGCCCGGCTCGTCGGCGCTCCGGGCGACCTCTTCGACGCCCTGCTGCGCCTCCCGGTGATGTCGACGGCACGGGCCCGGGCCGAGCTCGGCTGGGAACCGCAGCACAGCGCGGCGGACGCGCTCTCGGCCATGGTGGTCGGTGCTCGCGAGGGCGCGGGATCCGGGCTGCCACCGCTGCAGCCCGACTCCCGCTTCCCCTGAGCCGTCGTCAGGACCTAGCCGTCGTCAGGACGTCGTGTCCCTCCCGGTCGGCTCGCCGACGAGAGGGAGCCTCTTCATGACCCGCGGGTCTCCCGCATCGGCGAAGTAGTCCCCCGCGATGGTCTCGTCGTGCCCGTTGTCGACCTTGCCGGCACGCAGCGCCACCGTGATCAGGGCAGCGACGAGCACGTTGATCGCGAAGGCGGTCAACGCGATGTATCCGAGCGTCCCGATCACGGGGATGTCGGCCAGCGAGCCGCCGAAGTGGCCGCCCGTGGTCGGGTTGACCACGTTGTACGCCGTGATCGTCCCGTACACCATGCCCACGGCCCACCCGAGCAGCAGACCCCAGCGGTGGAACCACCTCGTGTAGAGGCTGAATACGATCGCGGGCAGGGTCTGCAAGATCCAGATGCCGCCCAGCAGCTGGAAGTTGATCGCGTTCTGCCGGTCGAGCGTGAGCACGAAGACGAGCGCGAACAGCTTGACGACCAGCGACGACAGCTTGGAGACCTGCGCCTCCTGCTTCGGCGTCGCGTCCGGCTTGATGAACTCCTTGTAGACGTTGCGGGTGAACGTGTTCGCCGCCGCGATCGACATGATCGCCGCCGGCACCAGTGCCCCGATCGCGATCGCCGCCCAGGCGACGCCGGCGAACCACGCCGGGAACATGTCCTCGAACAGCTGGGGGATCACCAGCTGGGCGTTCGGCTCGCCGTCGAGTCCGATCGGCTGCGTCCCGGCGGCGATCGCGACCCACCCCAGCAGCGCGAGCAGACCGAGGATGAACGAGTACGCCGGCAGGATCGACGCGTTGCGCCTGATCGTGTTGCGGCTCTGGCTCGACAGGGTGGCAGTGATGGAGTGCGGATACATGAACAGCGCCAGCGCCGAGCCGAGGGCGAGCGTCGCGTAGGCCCAGTGGGCGTCGATCCCGGTCGGGATGAACGAGCCGGTCGGCGCGCCCGTCGCCGGGTTCGGGGTGCTCATCTTGTCCTGGGCGGCGCCGAAGATCGCGTCCCAGCCACCGACCTTGGTGGGGAGGTAGATGATCGCGACGATGATGACGAGATAGATGAGCGTGTCCTTCACGAACGCGATCACCGCCGGCGCCCGCAGACCCGAGGAGTAGGTGTACGCCGCGAGCAGGGCGAACGCGATGAACAGCGGCGCGTCCTTCGCGACCCAGTTGGAGCCGCCGCCGAGGCCGGCCACCTCGAGGACCGCCTGGATGCCGACCAGCTGGAGCGCGATGTAGGGCATCGTCGCGAGGAAGCCGGTGATCGCGACGGCCAGCGAGAGCTCGCGACTGCTGTAGCGACCGCGGACGAAGTCGGCCGGCGTGACGTATCCGTGCCGGTGGCTCACCGACCACAGCCGCGCCATGAACACGAAGATGATCGGATAGAGCACGATCGTGTACGGCACGGCGAAGAAGCCGGCGACGGCTCCGGTGGCGAACATCGCGGCGGGCACGGCGACGAACGTGTAGGCCGTGTAGAGGTCGCCGCCGAGCAGGAACCACGTCACCCACGTGCCGAACTTGCGTCCGCCGAGTCCCCACTCGTCGAGCGACTCCATCGACGGCGGGCGTCGCCACCGCGACGCGTAGAACCCCATCACCGTGACGAGCGCGAAGAGCAGGATCAGGACGGTCAGGCCGACCCCGTTGACGTTGCTCACCGGTCACCCTCCGCTCGATCGCTGTCCGTCTGCTCGTCGGGATGGTGCTCGTCGCGATGGTGCATAGGGCGGTGCGGCCGCGCGACCAGCACGATCCGGTACGAGGTGTAGGTCAGGGCGGCGGTGATGAAGACCCAGAGGAACTGGTACCAGAAGAAGAACGGCCACGGTCCGAGCTTCGGCTCGATGCGGGCGTACGAGTCGACCCACAGCAAGGCGATCACGGGGATGGCGAGCAGCACGGTGGCCAGGACCAGCAGCGGCTTGTTGGCCGGTGGCGTCGTCTCGTGCAGGGTGGGATCGTCGGCAGTCGGCGGAGGTCCGGAGGTCATCGGCAACCCTTTCGCGTCACGGCCCTGGGCGGGCCCGAGGTCTGCGTCGCGCGGGGAGGTCGTCGTCACCCCGTGTGACCGCGCTCACACGCTGCCAGTGGCGTCCGCACCGGTCCACGGGGACACGGCTCCTGTCGGTGAGCGGTCGGTATGTCGCGACGGACGGTCGCCACTGGTCGCCCGGCGGCACAGGATTAGGGTGAGGAGACCTCTCACCACCCGCTCGGAAGGGCCTCTCGATGACTCAACCGCAGGTCGGCCAGGGCCGGGTCGCCCCGCCGTCGGCGGACGTACGGCGCCGCGCGGAGGAGCGTCTCGCTGGTCTCGCGACGCCCGCGGGAGCACTCGGGCGGCTGGGTGAGTGCGCGGTGTGGCTGGCGTCCGTGCAAGGGCAGTGTCCGCCTCGACCGCCGAGCAACGTCCGCGTCGTCGTGTTCGCCGGCGACCACGGCGTCACCCGTCACGGGGTCTCGGCCTACCCGTCGGAGATCACCGCTCTGATGGTTCGGCAGTTCCTCTCCGGCGGCGCTGGAGTGGCGGTCCTGGCCCGAGCTCACGGGGCCACCTTGCGGGTGCTCGACATCGCCGTCGACGTCGACGCGACCGCGTTCCCGGCCGAGGTGACGGCGCACAAGGTTCGCCGGAGCTCGGGCGCCATCCACCTCGAGGACGCGCTCGCTCCGGCGGAGACGGCCGCGGCCCTCGCGGCCGGGGTCGCCGTCGCCGTCGAGGAGGTCGCGGCCGGTGCCGACCTCCTTGTCGCCGGCGACATGGGGATCGGCAACACCACGCCCTCTGCGGCCCTGGTCGCGGCGTCTCTGGGCCTGAGCGCGGCCGAGGTGACGGGCCGCGGCTCGGGCGTCGACGGGGAAGCCCTCGCACGCAAGGAGGCCGTGGTCGCTCAGGCGCTCGAGCGCGCGGGCGACCGCACGGCCGACCCGATCGACCGTCTGACCGCGCTCGGGTCGGCCGACCTGGCCGCCCAGGTCGGGTTCCTCACCGAAGCCGCGCGCCGAGGAGTCCCGATCCTCCTCGACGGGGTGATCTCGGTGGCGTGCGCCCTGGTGGCCGAGGACCTCGCCCCTGGGTCGGCGGCGTGGTTCGCGGCCGGTCACCGTTCGCCGGAGCCCGCGCAGGCGTCGGCGCTGTCCAAGCTCGGGCTGGAGCCTCTGCTCGACCTCGGCATGCGGCTGGGCGAGGGCAGTGGCGCCGTCGCCGCACTCCCCGTCCTCCGTTCTGCGGCCTCGCTGCTGTCCGAGGTGTCGCTGCTCGCCGACGTGCTCGGCCCGCAGGACGCCTGACATCGCCGTGATGGGCGACCGACCGGCTCGGGGTGTCCTCACCGACGCCGCGCTCCTGGCGGCCGGGACGTTCACCACCATCCGGGTGGCGGCGCCGTCGGTCGTCGACCGCCCCCGCGCACGCGTCGCGATGCTGCTGGCACCGCTGGCGGCGCTGCCGCTCAGCGCGGCCGCCGCGGTCGTCGTCGCCCTCGGCTCCGCGGCCGGGCTCCCGGCGCTGATCACCGGCGCGCTCGCGGTGACCGCGATCGCCCTCGGCACCCGCGCCCTCCACCTCGACGGTCTCGCCGACACCGTCGACGGGCTTGCTGCCCCGTACGACCGTTCCCGTCGGCTCGCGATCATGAAGTCCGGCGACGTCGGGCCGGCGGGGGTGGTCGCACTCGTCGTCGTCCTGCTCATCCAGGCGGCGGGTCTGGGCACCGTCGCTAGCCGTCCGTACGGGTGGCTCCTCGTCGGCGTCCTGGTGTGCGTCTCTCGCGCGGCGGTTGTCGCCCCCTGCGCCTCGCCGGTACCGCCCGCGACGACCGGCGGGCTCGGTGCCGCGGTGGCCCGCTCGGTGCCCCTGCCTGCCGCTGTCGGCGTCGCCGTGGTCGCCGCCGCGGCGGTCGGCCTCGCGTCCGCGGCCGGCGCCGCACCGTGGTGGCAGGGAGCGGCGGCCGTCGTCGTCGCCGCAGCGGTCGTCGTGATCCTCGTCCGCCGAGCGGTCGCACTGCTCGGCGGCATCACCGGCGATGTCGTCGGCGCCTGCGTCGAGGTCGCGCTCACCGTGCTGTGCGTCGTGGTCGCCGCGGCCTGAGCCGGCGTGCGGCCGTCGGTCAGAGGTGGAGCACGCGCCCCGCGACGACGAGCGCCACCTCGGCGGACGCCTCGGCCAGCCGCTGGTTGGTCATCCCGAGGACGTCGCGGAAGATGCGGCCCGACCGGTGGTCCGGCACCACGCCGAACCCGACCTCGTTGGTCACCGCGACGCTCAGCCGATCGCGCGCGAGCCACGCCTGGGCCAGGCTCTCGATCCGCTTCTCGGCCTCGGGGCGCCACTGGTCCTCCGGAACCTCCCACGCCCCGAGCTCGTCCAGCACGGCCGTCACCCAGGTGCCGATGCAGTCGACCAGGACGGGCGTCTCGGCACCCCTGAGCGCACCCGCGACGTCGACGGTCTCGATCGTCGTCCAGCCCTCGGGCCGACGCCGCTGGTGCTGGAGGATCCGCGCCTGCCAGTCGAGGTCGCTGCCGTCCGGGATGGGTCCCGGCGCGATGTAGGTGACGTGCTGCTGGCGCGCCAGCAGCGACTCCGCGTACCGCGACTTGCCGGAGCGTACGCCTCCGGTGACCAGCACTCTGCGGCTCATGTCCGCCCCTCTCACCCCGTGAAGGCCGTCCTGGCTCCAGCTCTCCTGCGAGCCTCGCACGGTGCAGGCCCGACCGCCTCACCGGGTCTCACGTGGCGGCTGTCCTGGCCGGCGCAGGCCACGAGGGCTCCCGCCGTCGTACGGTCGACCCATGCACCGGGTGGTCCTCTCGCTGGCGACGACGGTGGTCGCGCTCACCGCATGCTCCTCGGCGGCAGACCGCGTCGACGACGTCTCCTCAAACCCCACCCCGGCCCCCGCGTCACTGGCCCCGCCCGCACGCGCGACGCTGCCCGGGGGCTGGTTCGCCGAGCCGCTTCCGGGCCGGACACGACCGGCGTCCGTGGAGGCGGCCGGTGACCGCCTCGTGGTCGGCGGGTCGGTCGGCAGTGGAGACGGTGCACGTCCGCGCCTGCTGGCGCACGAGGGATCGGTCTGGGCAGACGTCCCGCTGGAGCCTGCCACGGGGTACGGCCGCATCGCGTCCCTGGTCCACCTCGCCGTCGCTCCCGACGGTGGCGTCGTCGCCCTCGGCAACGCGACGGGAGGCGCGCACCTGATGCCGCGCTGGACGGCGTGGTCGGGGACGCTCGACGGCGTCGCGGAGGTGGCTCAGGTCTTCGAGACCTTCGGCGGTCCGTCGGCCGGAGGGCTCGCCGGGGTCACGGCCGCTCCTGTCGACGCTGTCGTCGGGAGCTGGGCGACGTCGCCGTCGCGCCTGTCCCCCGCCGTGTGGCGCGAGGACGGCGGCCGATGGGTTCGGCGTACCGACATCGGTCCCTTCTCCAGCGCCGGCGACGTCCAGGCCCTGCCGACGGCCGTCGGCGCGACCGGGTCCGCGGTCGTGGTCGTCGGCACCGAGACCGTGACCGACGACGACGGCACCCGTCAGACCGCGGCCGCGTGGACCACACCGGACCTGCGGACGTGGCGACGGCTCGCGCTGGGCACATCCGACGGTCCTTCCAGCGGAGCCGTCGACGTCGCGTGCGCCGGTGACGCCTGCCTCGTCGCGGGATGGGTCGGCGACCGGCTCGCCGGGTGGCATCGGTGCCGAGGACGTCCGCCGCATCCGGCTGCCTGCGGTCCGGGTCGAGCCGTACGTCGCACAGCCGCGCGCCGCGTACGACGGCAGCTGCGCGGCGATCGCGGTCGGAGCAGAGTCCCGTACGGCCCTGGTCTCGGCCGACACCGCACGCTGGGCCGCCACCGACCTGCCGCAGCCGCACGTGTCGCACCTGGCGATGACACGCGGGCGACTGTTCGTGCTGACGCCTGACGGGGCGACCGCGCTGGTCTCGCACGCCGAGGCCTGCGACCTCCGATGATCGCCGGGCCGCCTCGCTCCGACGGAGGTCAGCAGACCGAGGCCGCCAGCGGGACGAGCGTCTCCGCGCACCCGGCGTCGAGCTTCAGGGTTGCCAGGTCGTCCCCGCGGGTCGCCCCCCGGTTCACGATCACCACGGGCTTCCCGGCCTTCGCCGCCTGCCGGACGAAGCGCAGCCCGGACATCACCTGCAGCGACGACCCGACGACGAGAACCGCGTCCGCGGCGTCGACCAGCGCGCGGCAGCGCTCCACGCGCGGCTTCGGGACGCTCTCGCCGAAGAAGACCACGTCCGGCTTCAGGATGCCGCCGCACCTCAGGCACGGGGCGACCCGGAACGTGCTGGTCTCCTCCAGCACCGCGTCGCCGTCGGGTGCGATCGCGTACGCGCCGTCGCCGTAGCCGGGGTTCAGGACGTCGAGCCGTTCGTGCAGCTCGGCGCGCGGCGAACGGGCGCCGCAGCCCAGGCAGACGACGTCGGCGATCCGCCCGTGCAGGGCGACGAGCTCGCGCTGGCCGGCGGCCTCGTGCAGCCCGTCGACGTTCTGGGTGATCACCGCTGAGACCATGCCGGCCTGCTCCAAGGCGACCAGCGCGTGGTGGCCGGCGTTCGGCTCGGCACCGGTCATGTGCCGCCAGCCGATGTGGGCCCGGGCCCAGTAGCGCTGCTGCGCCTGCGGGCTGGCCACGAACTCCTGGTACGTCATCGGCTGACGCGGCGCCGAGCCCGGTCCGCGGTAGTCCGGGATGCCGGAGTCGGTGCTGATGCCAGCGCCGGTCAACGCGACCACGCGCCGCCCGTCGAGCAGGGCACGCACCTCGTCGAGCGCCGGCTGCTCAGTGACGATGTCCACGCTTCCAGCGTACGAGGGACCCGGCGACGCGACGGCGTCTACGCTGGCCAGCGTGAACAGCCGGGTCGCGTGGAGCAAGGGTGTGGTGGTCCCCGCTGCGCTCGGGGTGCTGTGCGCGACGGTCGGGCTGCTGACGTGGGCGGGCGCCGGCGCGGACGCGCGTGTGGGTGCGGCCAGCGTGAGCGCGTACGACCCACCGTCCACGGCTGCGGCCACGGCCTCCACGACCGCTCCTCTCCTCGCGACCTCGTCGCTCGACTCGGGCGTCGGGAGGCTCGGATCGGGCCTCGACCGCGGATGGGTGTCGGCGGAGGCCGGTCGGACCGGGATCGCGGCCAGGGCGGTGACCGCCTATGCGAGAGCCGCCCTGCGGCTCGAGGAGGAGGATCCCGGTTGTCGCCTGGGGTGGACGACGCTGGCCGGCATCGGCTGGGTCGAGTCGCAGCACGGCACCATCGACGGCAACACGCTGCTCGCCGACGGGACCACCCGGCGACCGATCCACGGTCCGGCGCTCGACGGCACCGGCGGCGTCTCCGCGCTCGCGGCCTCGGCCGACGACACCGCCGCCCACGGCAACCCGGCCTGGGACCACGCCGTCGGCCCGATGCAGTTCATCGGGAGCACGTGGCGACGGTGGGGCTCCGACGGCGACGGCGACGGCGTGGCAGACCGTGCGGACCTCGACGACGCCGCGTACGCCGCCGGCCGTTATCTGTGCGCCAACGGCGACGACCTCACCACGGGGTCCGGGTGGACCGCCGCGGTGAGGTCGTACAACCACTCCGACGCCTACGTTGCCGCGGTGCTGGCCGCGGCCGACTCCTACGGCGCCTGAGCGCCGACGGGCTCCGACTCAGTCCGCTCTCCGAGGCGCTTGGCGAGCGCGTCGCCCTCGATGTCGAGGTCCGGGATGATCTTGTCCAGCCAGGCGGGAAGCCACCAGGCGGAGCGGCCGGCGATCGCCATGAAGGCCGGGATCAGCGTCATCCGGACCAGGAACGCGTCGGCGAGGATGCCGAAGGCGAGTCCGAAGCCGATCGGCTTGATCATCGCCTCGTCGCTGATGATGAAGCTGCCGAAGACCGAGATCATGATGATCGCCGCGGCGGTCACCACGCGGGCGCTGTGGCTGAACCCGTTGACGACGGCGCGCTGGGCGTCCTTGCTGTGGACGTAGTCCTCCCGCATCCGCGACACCAGGAACACCTGGTAGTCCATGGCGAGCCCGAACAGGATGCCCACCATGAGCAGCGGCAGGATGCTGATGATCGGCCCTGGCGTGTCCACACCGAACACGTCGGCCAGCCAGCCCCACTGGAAGACCGCCACGGTCGCGCCCAGCGCCATCCCGATGGTGAGGAGGAAGCCCAGGACCGCCGACAGCGGCACCAGGATCGAGCGGAACACCAGGATCAGCAGCACGAACGCCAGGCCCACCACCAGCGTCAGATAGACGGGCAGGGCGTCGGCCAGCTTCTCCGACACGTCCACCGAGACGGCCGTCTGACCGCTGACCAGCACGTCGGCACCCGTCTCGCCCTTCACGTCCTGCACGGCGTCACGGATCTCGCCGACCAGGTCCTGGGTCTCCTGGTCTGCGGGGCCGCTCTTGGGGACGACGGTGATCGTGGCGAGGTCGGTGTCCGGCATCGGCTGGCCGGGCACGACCGCGGCCACGTCGGTGTCGATGCCCTCGACGGCCTTCGTCGTCTCCGCCACCGCGGCCTCGGGATCGTCGGCCTTCGCGGTGTCGACGACCACGAGGAGCGGTCCGTTCGACCCCGCCCCGAACCCCTCGGCGATGAGGTCGTACGCCTTGCGCTGGGTCGTCCCGACCGAGGCGGTGCCGTCGTCGGGCAGGGACTCCTCCAGCGAGAGGACGGGGATCGAGGCGACGAGCGCGACGGCCACACCGAGCACGGCGGCGACGGCCTTGCGCCGGGTGACGAGTCCGGCCCAGCGCTGGCCCATGGCCGGCTTGCCCGAGTGGTCGTCCGCCTCGGGGTCGTGCTGCCGCAGACCCGGGATCTTGCCCTTGATGATGCGGCGCTTGGAGAAGCCGAAGAGGGCCGGCAGCAGGGTCAGGGCGATGAGCACCGCGATCGCGACCGTGGCCGCGGCGGCGAGTCCCATCTCGGTGAGGATCGAGATGTTGACGACCGACAGTCCGACGAGGGCGATGACGACCGTCAGCCCGGCGAAGACGACCGCGCTGCCGGCGGTGCCGACCGCACGCCCGGAGGCCTCCTCCGGATCGCGTCCGACCATCACCTCGTGCCGGTACCGGGACACGATGAAGAGCGCGTAGTCGATGCCGACCGCGAGCCCGAGCATGGTGGCGAGGATGGGCGTGGTCGAGCCCAGCGACATGAAGCCGGTCAGGGTGGTGATCCCCGCGACGCCGATGCCGACGCCGATCAGCGCGGTCAGCAGCGGCATGCCGGCCGCGATCAGCGAGCCGAACGTGATGATCAGGACGATCAGCGCGACGACGACGCCGATGATCTCCGAGCTCCCGGTCTCGGGGATCTGGGTCAGCGCGTCACCGCCCACCTCGACGGTCATGCCGGCGTCGCGTCCGGCCTCGGGCGCCTCCTCGAGCGCGGAGACCTGCGCCTCCGAGAGGTCGATGGCCTGCGACTCGTAGGTGACGGTCGTGTAGGCCATCGTCTCGTCCGGCGAGACCTGCTTGGCCTGGAACGGGTCGACAGCGTTGACGACCCCCTTGTCCGCGGCCATCGACGACACCGTGTCGGTGATGACGCCGGCGAACTCGGGGTCGGTGACCTTCGAGCCCTCGGGGGCCTTGAAGACGATGCGCGCGGTGGCGCCGTCGGCGGCGGCCTGGGGGTTGCGCTCCTTCATGAGGTCGAACGCCTGGACCGACTCCAGACCCGGCATCGAGAAGTTGTCCGAGGTCTTGCCCGACAGCGTCGCCGCACCGGTCCCCGCGAGCAGCAGGACGGCCAGCCACGCGACGAGGACACTCTTGCGGTGGCGGAACGCCCACCGACCGAGGCGGTAGAGGTACCAGGACACGGTGTCTCCTGTGGTTCGTGCGCCAGTGGGCGCGTGGGAGGGATCAGGGAGAGGGGGACGTGACGCCGAGCGCGGGGAGCAGCACGGCGTCGAGGAACCGGGTGACGTACGCGAGGTCGGACGGCTCTCCGTCGATGACCTCTCGCAGCAGGGCCGGCCCCGTCATGGTGACGACGACGAACGGGAGCGCCGGGTTGTCGGCCGCGACCTCCCCGCGTGCGACGGCACGCTCGAGGAGGACACCGATCTCGGCGCTCCGGCTGGCGACGATGCGCTCGCGGAGCGACTCGGCCAGCTCCGGGTGCGTCTTGCAGGCGTGGATGACCGCGACGACGAGGCCGATCTCGGTATCCTCGGCGTGACCGTGGTCGCAGGCCAGGGCCAGGAGGTCCCCGCGCAGACTGCCGGTGTCGGGCAGCTCGGACGCATCCGGTGCCAGGGCACCGATGGCGCTGGTGACCAGCGCCTCCTTGCTGCCCCACTGGCGATACAACGTCGCCTTGCTGGAGCGCGTCATGTCCGCGACACCGTCCATCGTGAGCTTGTCGTAGCCCACGTCGGCGAGCAGGCGCAGCACAGCCGCGTACAGCTCGTCGGTACGTTCGGGCGTCAGACGGCTCATGCAGAGACCTCGCAGACCAGTGGACGAGACATGACGTGACAGCGAAACGAAACCGTTTCGTATCGATCGTAGGCCGCGACACCTGAGAACGAACATCGCCGACAGGTGTGCTCGCTCACACCCCGTCGGTCGCCGCCAGCACCCAGGTAGCGTCGGGGGCATGGCAGACCTCGGCACGGCCCTCCGCTCCCTCCTCGACGGCCCGTACGCGCAGGCGCGCGAGTCGACACGCGACCTGCTCGCGAGCACCGGCGTCCTCACCGACCCGAGCCACCGCGTGGAGGAGCAACGGACCCAGACCCGCGAGGCGCTCCTCGCGCTGGCCAAGAGCGGCATCCCGGCCGCCGGGTTCGCCAAGGACCACGGCGGCACGGGAGATCCCGGCGCCTCGATCGTCGGGTTCGAGATGCTGGTGTACGCCGATGTCTCGCTGATGGTGAAGGCGGGAGTCCAGTGGGGTCTGTTCGGCGGCGCCGTCGAGAACCTCGGCACCCAGCGCCACCACGACACGTACCTTCCCCGCATCATCGACGGCGACCTCCTCGGCTGCTTCGCGATGACCGAGACCGGCCACGGGAGCGACGTCCAGAGCCTCGAGACGACAGCGACGTACGACGCCGCCACGGGTGAGTTCATCATCGACTCGCCGACCGCGACGGCGCGCAAGGACTACATCGGCGGCGCCGCCCACGACGCGACGCTGGCCGCGGTCTTCGCGCAGCTGGTCACCGCGGGCCCGGGCGAGGAGGCGCACTCGCGCGGGGTCCACTGCCTTCTCGTGCCGCTGCGGGACGACGAAGGCCGAGACCTCCCCGGTGTCACCACCTCCGACTGCGGGGTCAAGGGCGGCCTCAACGGCGTCGACAACGGCCGGATCGTGTTCGACCAGGTCCGAGTGCCGCGCGAGAACCTGCTCGACCGCTACGCGAGCGTGGCCGAGGACGGCACCTACTCCTCCCCCATCGAGAACCCCAACCGCCGCTTCTTCACGATGCTCGGCACCCTGATCCGCGGACGTGTCAGCATCGCGGGCGCCAGCGGCGCGGCCGCCCGCCAGGCGCTGGCGATCGCGGTCCGCTACGCCCTGCGCCGTCGGCAGTTCGGCGCACCGGGCGCCGCTGCGGGCGAGCCGCAGGAGGTGCTGCTGATGGACTACCGCACCCACCAGCGCCGGCTGCTGCCCGCGCTCGCCCGGGCGTACGCCCTCCAGACCGCTCAGAACGGCCTCGTGGAGACCCTCTCGAACATCCAGGGCGGCGGCGCCGTGGCCGACCCCACCGCGCAGCGCGACCTCGAGGCACTCGCCGCCGGGGTCAAGGCGTACGCCTCCTGGCACGCCACCGAGACGATCCAAGAGTGCCGCGAGGCGTGCGGCGGCGCCGGCTACATGGCCGCGAACCGCCTCACCACCCTCAAGGCCGACACCGACGTGTTCACCACCTTCGAGGGTGACAACACCGTGCTCATGCAGCTGGTCGGCAAGGAGCTGCTCACCGGCTACGCCGACGACGTGCGCGGGCTCGACCCCCTCGGCATGGCGAGCTTCGCGGTCTCCAACGCCGCCGAGGTCGTGCTCGAGCGCACCCCGGTGGCACCGCTGGTGGCGCGGCTGCGCGACGCGACGCGCCGTGAGGGCGACGAGCCCGACCTGCTCGACCGCGGCACCCAGATCTCGCTGCTCACCGACCGCGAGGAGCACCTGCTCGACACGCTCGCCCGCCGCATGCAGGCCGCCCGCAAGCTGTCCGGCGCGGAGGCTTTCGCCGCCGTCAACCGGGCGCAGGACCACCTGGTCCACCTCGGCCGCGCCCACGTCGAGCGGGTGGTGCTCGAGTCGTTCGTGGCTGCCGTGTGCGAGGTCGAGGACGACGAGCTCCGGTCGGTCCTCGACGCCGTCTGCGACCTCTACGCACTGAGCGTGGTGGAGGCCGACAAGGCATGGTTCCTGGAGCACCGGAGGCTGTCGGTCGGGCGCGCCAAGAACGTGACGGCCTCGGTCAACGCGCTCTGCGAGCGGCTGCGGCCCCACGCCGCCGACCTGGTCGATGCGTTCGGGATCCCGGAGAACCTCCTCGACGTCGAGATGCTGCGCTAGGCAGAGCCCGACGAGGCCTCGAAGTCGGCGCTGACCTCGGCGCCGACCTCGATGTCGTCCGGACGCAGCTCCATGCCGCCGTACGACTCCGGCCCGGCAGCCGCTCGCATCGCTGTCGCCTCGCCGAAGGCCGACACCGGCCCGACGTGTGGACGCAGGCCGTGCTCGTACAGCGCGATGAGCTGGACGGGCCCGAGGCCGAGAGCGCCGGCGTAGGCCTGAGCGCGGACCACCGCGTCGCGCGCCGCGTCCGCACGGACCGTCGCGACGGCGGCGTCGCGACGCACCTCGGTGAGTGCCCACTCCACACCGTCGACGGCGACGCCGTCGAGCAGCGCGACCTCGCCCACCCATCGCGAGAGGGCATCGAAGTCACGGAACGTCACCCGTATGCCAGCGCTCGCGCGGAAGCGTCGGACCTTCGTCTCGTCCTCCTGCGCGCTCGGCTTGATCCACTCGTCGTAGATCCACGCCGAGACCTGGTCGGCCCCCCACCACGTCGCCGAACCCGAGGTGACGTGCTGCTTGGCCTGTCCGACGAGAGTGCCGTGAGTGCGCGCAGCGGCGGCCACGACGTCGTCGCGGCGCGCTCCCGCGAACGACACGGTGAGCCGGACGGTCCCACGCTCGGCGGCGATGGTCTGGACGGCGCGTCCCATCACGGTGATCTTGGGCATGGCCGCACCCTAGCCGCCACCGGACCGCTCAGGCGTCGGCGTCAGACAGGGTCGGCGTCGCTGAGGATCCGCTGGAACAGGACGTGGTCCTGCCACGCCCCGGCGATGAAGAGGTAGTCCGGCGCCACGCCGATCGCCGAGAAGCCGTTGCGGCGGAGCACCTGCTGCGAGCCGGCGTTGTGCAGCAGCGTCGCGGCCTGGAGGCGGTGCAGCCCCTCGGCGCGCGCATGGTCGCAGACCGCCGCGACCGCCCGGGTCATCAACCCTCGACCGGTGTGCTCGCCGTCGGTCCAGTAGCCGAGATGACCGTTGCCGAAGACCACGCGCACGATGTCGTTGACGTTGACCGACGCCACCACGGCGTCCGCCCCGTCCACGACGACCGCGGTGATGCTCTCGCCCCTGGCGTCGGACGCCACGCGGGAGTGGAGTCGTCGCGCCTGCTCGTCCACGGCGAAGAACCCGTCGCCTCTCACCGGCTCCCACGGAGCCAGGTGCGCACGGTTGCGCAGGTAGGCCGCCGCCAGTGCCGGAGCGTCGTCGGGCGTCACCGACCGGAGCAGATAACCGTCACCGAGCGCGACGCGCAGCTCGGTCGCCGCACCCGTCACGAGCGAGGGTCGACGGAGCCGGCGGAAGACTCCACCTGCTGGTCGGCCTCGGCGTCGGCCTGGGCCGTCTCCTTGAGCACCTGCTCGGACGCATCCCCTTCGGGCGCCGTCTCCTCAGTGGACTGCGTCTCAGAGGCCTGCGTCTCGGTCAGGGCGCCCGCCGGCGTGCTCAGGACCGCTCCGGGCGGAGCGACGCGAGCGATGACCGGCGGGGTCTCGCCGACGATGGCGTTGTGGCCACCGCGCCAGAAGATGTAGCGGGACCCCAGGTTGATCATCGTCGCCAGGCGGTTGCGCCCGCCGAGCAGGAAGTACAGGTGGACGACGATCCAGGTCACCCACGCGAAGAAGCCGGTCAGCTTGCCGAAGGGCCGCAGCTCCGCGACGGCCGAGCTGCGGCCGATCGTCGCCATCGTGCCCTTGTCGAGGTACGAGAAGGGCTTGTGCTCCTTGCCCTTCAGACGCGCACGGATGTCCTTCGCGGCGTACTTGCCGCCCTGCAGCGCCGGCTGGGCGAGCTGCGGCAGCGCGCGGTCCCCGTCCTCCACCGCGATGTCGCCCACGGCGTAGACGTTCTCCAGGCCCTGCACGCGCAGGTGGTCGTCGACCATGATCCGACGTCCGCGGCCGAGCGGGACGCCCCAGTTCGCGATGACGGGGTGGGTGGTGATGCCGGAGCCCCAGATGACCATGTCGGCGGGGATGAACTCCCCGTCGTTCACGATCACGCCGTCGGGCCTGACCTCCTTCACCGAGGTCTCGAGCCGCAGGTCGACCCCGCGCTTCTCCAGCGACCGGCGAGCGTAGTTGCGCAGCTTGGGCGCGAACGGCCCGAGCACGTGGGGCGCCATCTCCACCAGCGTGATGTGGACGCGCTCCGTGTCGATCTCGGGATAGGTGACCGGCATGTCGTGGTTGCGCATCTCCGCCAGCGCCCCGGCCGTCTCGACGCCGGTCGGACCGCCGCCGACGACGACGGCCCGGAACTCGGTGTCGCGGCCGTTGACCGCCGCGTCCTCGAGGATCGCGAACATCCGGTCACGCACGGCGAGAGCGTGCGAACGGCGGTAGAGCGGCAGCGAGTACTCCTCGGCACCCGGGATGCCGAAGAAGTTGGCGGTCGTGCCGGAGGCGATGATCAGGTAGTCGTACGACAGCGTCAGGCCGCCGTCGAGGTTGATGGTGCGCGTCGAGTGCTCCATCGACGTGACGGTGCCCTTCAAGAAGCGCACGTTGTCCTGCTTGGAGCGGATCGAACGCAGGAACCACGTGATGTCGCCGGGGTTCAGGGTCGAGGTCGCGACCTGGTAGAGCAGGGGCTGGAACGTGTTGTAGGTGTGCCGGTCGACGAGCGTCACGTCGACGTCGGCGCGCTTGAGCGCCCGCACTGCAGACACTCCGCCGAAGCCACCGCCCACGACCACCACGTGCGGCCGGTTCCGGGGCATGATCTGCGAGTCTCCCATGACTTTCAGCGTACGCCGCGGATGTGAGACCCGTATATGAGGTCGAAGCGGCGACCGGCGGGGCGTGACGTGTCTCACCTCCCTACGATTGGCACATGAGTGATCACTACGACGTCGTCGTCCTCGGCGCCGGACCGGGCGGTTACGTCGCCGCGATCCGCGCCGCACAGCTCGGCAAGTCCGTGGCTGTCATCGAGCCCAAGTACTGGGGAGGTGTCTGCCTCAACGTCGGGTGCATCCCCAGCAAGTCCCTCCTGCGCAACGCCGAGCTCGCGCACATCATCCAGCACGAGGCCGAGTCCGTCTTCGGTATCGGCGTCGGTGACGTCACGCTCGACTACGGCAAGGCGTACTCCCGCAGCCGCGAGGTCGCCGACGGGCGCGTCAAGGGCGTCCACTTCCTCATGAAGAAGAACAAGATCGCCGAGATCCACGGCACGGGCACCTTCACCGGCCCCAAGGCGATCGAGGTGGCGCTCAACGACGGTGGCTCGCAGGAGGTCACCTTCGACGCGTGCATCATCGCCACCGGCTCGACGACCCGCCTGCTCCCCGGCACTCAGCTCTCCGAGCGCGTGGTGACGTACGAGGAGCAGATCCTGGCCGACGACCTGCCGGGATCGATCATCATCGCCGGTGCCGGCGCGATCGGTGTCGAGTTCGCGTACGTCCTCAACTCGTACGGCGTGAAGGTGACGATCGTCGAGTTCCTCGACCGCGCCGTCCCCAACGAGGACGCCGACGTGTCCAAGGAGCTCGCCCGCGGCTACAAGAAGCTCGGGATCGAGATCCTCACCTCCACCCGCGTCGACGCGATCGACGACTCGGGCGACAAGGTCAAGGTGACCGTCACCCGCAACCCCGAGGGCAACGCCAAGGAGGAGGTCCTCGAGGCCGACAAGGTCCTCCAGGCCATCGGCTTCGCCCCCCGCAGCGAGGGCATCGGCCTCGACAAGGCCGGCGTCAAGGTCTCCGACCGTGGCGCGATCGAGATCGACGACTACATGCGGACGAACGTCGACGGCATCTACGCGATCGGCGACGTCACCGCCAAGCTGATGCTGGCCCACGTCGCCGAGGCCCAGGGCATCGTGGCGGCGGAGACGATCGGCGGCGTCGAGACGTTCCCGCTCGACTACGCGATGATGCCGCGCGCGACGTTCTGCCACCCGCAGATCGCGTCGTTCGGCTACACCGAGGCCCAGGCCAAGGAGCTCGGGTTCGACGTCAAGGTCGACAAGTTCCCGTTCACCGCCAACGGGAAGGCGCCCGGCCTGGCCGACACGGCGGGCTTCGTGAAGCTGGTGACCGACACGACCTACAAGGAGCTGCTCGGGGCACACCTCGTCGGCCCTGAGGTCACGGAGATGCTGGGCGAGCTGACGCTGGCCCAGCGCTGGGACCTGACCGCGGACGAGGTGGCACGCAACGTCCACGCCCACCCCACGCTGTCCGAGGCGGTGCAGGAGGCCGTCCACGGCGCAGCGGGGCACATGATCAACCTCTGACCTCGACGCCAGAGCGCCGAAGCCCCCTCCCGCACCAGCGGGAGGGGGCTTCGGCGTTCAGACCAGAGCGGTCAGTGCTTGCCGTGGCCGTGGCCGTGGCCGTGGCCGTGGCCGTGGCCGTGCCCGTTGCCGTGGCCTCGCGAGTACGAAGGCTGCGACTGCGGGTTGAACTCGTCGTACTTGTAGCCCTTGGCACCCGCCAGGCGACGATCCTTCACCTGGAAGACGTCGAAGCCCTTCTGGATGTCGCTGGAGTAGATGTAGCCGTTGTAGTAGTACGCCGACCACGATCCACCGAGGATCAGACGATCAGCGGAGAGCGGGCCGCGGTCGAACCACGCCAGCTCCTTCGGGTTGGCCGAGTCGGTGAAGTCCCACACCGAGATGCCGCCCTGGTACCAGGCCTGGACCATGATGTCCTTGCCCTTGATCGGGATCAGGGACCCGTTGTGCGCCACGCAGTTCTCGGTGTTGGCCTGGGTCCGCGGGATCTTGAAGTAGCTCTTGAACACCAGCTGGTTGCCGCGCTCGATGTCGTAGATCGCGTCCGCGCCCTTGGTCTGGCCGACGGTCGGGTTGCAGGTCGGGCCGCCACCGCCGCCGAGCTCGTCGGTGAAGACGACCTTGCTGCCCTCGTTGTTGAACGTCGCCGAGTGCCAGAACGCGAAGTTGGTGGTGTCGCGGACCTGCTCGATCACCTTCGGGTTCGCACGGTCCTTGATGTCGAAGAGGACGCCGTCACCCATGCAGGCGCCTGCGGCGATGTCCTTCGACGGGTATGCCGTGATGTCGTGGCAGCCCGACGTGGTCGACGAGTAGTTGCCCGGCGGGTTGCCGCCGTCAGGGAAGACGACCGGCTCGGACACGACCGCCGCGGCGGCCGGGTTCTTCACCGGGATCTTGACGACCGAGACCAGGTCGTGGGGCGGCTGGCAGTCGGGGAACGCCACGTTGGGCGAGTAGGACGAGACGTAGACGAAGAGGTCCTTCTTGTTCTTCGACGGCGCCAGCGTGTGCGTGTGCGAACCACACTTGGTCTCGACCGAAGCGACGTACTTCGGGGCCGTGGGCCGGCTGATGTCGAAGATCTTCAGGCCCTCCCACGACTCCTTCACCGTCGCGGGCTGGGTCGTGTTGTCGCACGAGTCGTTGCTGCGGCTGGAGTCGGTGCTGAGGATCAGCAGGTTGCCGCTCACCGAGATGTCGTTCTGGGAGCCGGGGCAGAGCACCTGGGTGACCTGCTTGGGCCTGCTGCCCTTCTTGATGTCATAGACCGTGAAGCCGTTGTAGTTGCCGGCGAAGGCGTAGTTGCCCTGGAACGCCAGGTCGGTCTGGAAGGCTTCCTCCGGCGCGAAGGCCCCGTTCTTGGGGATGTTCGCGAGCAGCCTCATGTTGGGGCTGGAGGCGGTCTCGCCGACGCCGAGCTCGGTGGAGCTGTCGTCGACGGCGGCCAGCCGCTGGGCGGCCACGGGAGCCGGCGAGCTGCCGTCGTCGGGGACGCCGGCCGAAGGGCCGGCACCAGCGAGGGAGGCGAGGACGAGCGCGCTTGCGCCCGCGGAGACGGTAATTGCGCGGGTGAGACGTGATCGTTTCAATGGGTTCATGGTGAGAACCCCTTCTCGTGAGGTTCCCAGCAGCATTGCGCCATTAGCAGAATTCCGCAACGCTTCAGACATCACCACTTCCGAAGGGACGTTCGTCCGTTGACCTCACGCTCACGCCGCCCGGTCGCTCTCACGCTCGTCGGTCTCGTCCTGACCGCTGGAGCGCTCACCGCCTGCTCGGAGGACGGCGAGGCGGGAGGCGAGGAGACGAGCCCACCGCCGGCCCAGGGCACCGTGCTGCAGCCGGGTCGCCCTGGCGAGCCCAACGCCTCCGTCGCCCCCGAGGACTACCCGAAGGCCGCGAAGCAGAACGAGGCGGACGTCGACTTCATCACGATGATGATCACCCACCACCTCCAGGCGCTGGAGATGACCGAGCTGGCGAAGACCCGGGCGGAGCACGCGAGCGTGCGCAGCCTCTCCGACCGCATCTCGGCGTCCCAGGGCCCGGAGATCCACGCGATGGTGGCGTGGCTGGAGGCTCGAGGACTTCCGGTGCCCGAGGGTGCCGAGGGCCACGGAGGCCACGGTGACCACGGACCGACGACCCAGGCTCCCGACATGGCCTACGGGATGCTGACCGACGACGAGATGAAGGCCTTGGCAGGCGCCGACGGCAACGCGTTCGACCAGCTCTTCCTGCGCGGCATGATCGAGCACCACTCGGGCGCGGTGGCCATGGCCGAGACGGCCCAGGCCGAGGGATCCGACCTGGTCGTCAGCGAGATCGCCGCCGATGTCGCGTCAGGGCAGGGCGCGGAGATCGCACGGATGCAGGTGCTGCTCGACCAGGTCGCCTGACGCCGGCTAGCGACGGGCCGCCCGAAACCAGTCCGACACCTCGCGGCGCCAGACCAGGACGACGCAGGCGACCTCGGCCAGCAGCCACACGAGCCCCAACGGCGCGGTCAGCACGGACGCGACCATGCCGAGGGCGGCGACCACGGTGAAGACGATCCGCGTCGCGGGGCGGCGCGACAGCATCGCCAGTGCGGACACCGCCCCGGCGACCGCGAGGAGCGCCAGAGCGAGGGAGAGCCAGAACATCGTCCGGGCCAGCTCGGCGGCCGTCATGCCGAGCTGGCCGAGGATGTCGGAGTCGGCGATCATGGGCTGCTCGGCGATGAGGTCGGCGTACTGCCCCGGCGACGCGAGATAGAGCAGGACGTTGAGGCCGAACACCGCGGCAGCCAGACCAGACAGCGCCGCGGCGACGACCACGGCCGTCACCAGCGGGCGCGGCCGGCCCGGGACCGGCATCCGACCGTACGGCGCAGGGTTGGCGCCCGGTCCGTACTGCGCCGACTGCGGCGAGAACGGCTGCGAGACCGCCTCGGGTCCAGACGCGTACGGACGCGCAGCAGGTGCCGGCTGACCGCCCGACGCCGCCGGGTCGGGCGCGCGCACGGAGGGCGGCGGCGCCTGGGTCTGCGACGTGGGCAGCACAGGCGTCGGAGGGCCCGGAGGGTCCACAGGCCGACGTTGCTGCGACGTGGTCTCGGCGGGAGCCTCTCCGGCGAACCAGGCACGACTCTCTCTGCCCCACAGGAACACGACCACCATCACCCCGAGGAGCGCCGGGACGATGCCCGCTGCCCCGGCGACGAGGAAGGCGAGGCTCGAGAGCACGGCGAGGACGGTCAGACCGATCCGCGCACCGCGGTGACGCTTGGCCGTCCAGATCGCCAAGACGATCGCCGCCGCGGACAGCGCTCCGGCGCCCATGAGCACGCCGCGCAGCCATCCGAGCGCCTGGTCGACCGAGATCGCACCGTCGGCCGGTCCTGCCGCGAGCGCGTCCTCGATCTGCTCGCGGACCTCGATCGAGCCCCAGTTCGACAACGTCGACACGATGCTGACCAGCACGATCGCGGAGGCGACACCCGCCGCCAGGCAGGCCATCGTCACCTTCTGGGGACGTGCTGTCGTCGCGTTGGCCATGGGGCTATCCCATCACGCGGCCGTCAGCGCACCAGCAGGCGGTGAGCCCGCCGTCACCTGAGGCGGTGACGGCGGGCTCACTCGGCGTGTCAGGCCGCCGCGACGCGCAGGCCCTCGCGCGACGGGTCGAGGTCGACCACGACCTCGTCCCCGTCGCGGACCTCGCCCGCGAGCAGCTCCCGTGCGAGCGTGTCCCCGATCGCCTGCTGGATCAGGCGACGAAGCGGACGAGCGCCGTAGGTCGGGTCGAACCCGGTGAGTGCCAGCCACTCCTTGGCCGCGTCGGTCACCGTGAGCCGGATCCGCCGGGTCTCCAGCCGCTTCGCGAGGGCCTCGACCTGCAGGTCGACGATCCGCGTGAGGTCCTCGACCGACAGCGCGTCGAACATGACGACCTCGTCGAGGCGGTTGAGGAACTCCGGACGGAACGACGCTCGTACGATCTCCATGACCTTGTCCCGCTTGGCGGCCTCGTCGAGCGCCGGGTCTGCCAGGTAGACCGAGCCGAGGTTCGACGTGAGGATCAGGATCACGTTGCGGAAGTCGACCGTACGACCCTGCCCGTCGGTCAGACGCCCGTCGTCGAGCACCTGGAGCAGGATGTCGAAGACCTCCGGGTGAGCCTTCTCGACCTCGTCCAGCAGCACGACCGAGTACGGGCGCCGACGCACAGCCTCGGTCAGCTGACCGCCCTCGTCGTAGCCGACGTAGCCCGGGGGCGCACCGACCAGACGCGAGACCGAGTGCTTCTCGGAGTACTCGCTCATGTCGATGCGGACCATCGCCCGCTCGTCGTCGAACAAGAACTCCGCCAGCGCCTTGGCAAGCTCCGTCTTGCCGACGCCGGTCGGGCCGAGGAACAGGAACGAGCCGGTGGGCCGGTTCGGATCGGCGATGCCAGCGCGTGAACGGCGCACGGCGTCGGAGACAGCCTTGACCGCATCGGACTGGCCGATCAGCCGGTGACCGAGCTCCTCCTCCATACGGAGCAGCTTGCCGGTCTCCCCCTCGAGCAGGCGGCCCGTCGGGATCCCGGTCCACGACGCGATGACCTCGGCGATCTCGTCGGGGCCGACCTCGTCGTTGACCATCTTGTCCTCGGGCTCGGCCTCCTCGTCGGCCACGGCCTCCTCGAGCTGCCTCTCCAGGCCGGGGATCTCGCCGTAGTTCAGCCGCGCGGCGGTCTCGAGGTCGCCGGCGTTCTGCGCGCGCTCGGCCTCGCGCCGCTTCTCGTCGATCTGCTTCTTGATCTCACCGACCTCGTTGAGACCCGAGCGCTCACGCTCCCACCGGGCCTCGAGCGCCCGCAGCTGCTCCTCGGAGTCGGCGAGGTCGGCACGAAGCTTCTCGAGCCGCTCGCGGCTTCCCTCGTCGGTCTCCTTCGCGAGGTGCAGCTCCTCCATCTTCATCCGGTCGACCGAACGCCGCAGCGTGTCGATCTCGACGGGGTTGGAGTCGATCTCCATCCGCAGCCGGCTGCTGGCCTCGTCGACGAGGTCGATCGCCTTGTCGGGCAGCTGCCGCCCGGAGATGTAGCGGTCGGACAGCGCGGCCGCCGCGACGAGTGCCGCGTCGGAGATCTCGACCTTGTGGTGCGCCTCGTAGGTCTCCTTGAGACCCCGCAGGATCGCGATCGTGTCCTCGACACTCGGCTCGTCGACCAGCACGGGCTGGAAGCGGCGCTCCAGCGCGGGGTCCTTCTCGATGTTCTCGCGGTACTCGTCGAGGGTGGTGGCACCGACCAGACGCAGCTCGCCGCGGGCCAGCATCGGCTTCAGCATGTTGCCGGCGTCCATGGAGGAGTCACCGGTCGCGCCGGCACCGACGACCGTGTGGAGCTCGTCGATGAAGGTGATGATCTGTCCATCGGAGTCCTTGATCTCCTGCAAGACGGCCTTCAGCCGCTCCTCGAACTCGCCGCGGTACTTCGCGCCGGCGACCATCGCGCCCAGGTCGAGCGACACCAGCCGCCGTCCCTGAAGCGAGCTCGGGACGTCGCCGGCGACGATGCGCTGGGCGAGGCCCTCGACGACGGCGGTCTTGCCGACGCCGGGCTCGCCGATGAGGACCGGGTTGTTCTTGGTGCGCCGCGTGAGCACCTGGACAGTGCGCCGGATCTCGGCGTCGCGGCCGATGACGGGGTCGAGCTTGCCCTCACGCGCCGCAGCGGTGAGGTCGACGCCGTACTTCTCCAGCGCCTGGTAGGTGTCCTCGGCGTCCTGGCTCGTCACCCGCGCAGAGCCTCGTACGGTCTGGAACGCGCCGCGCAGCGCGTCGGCGGTCGCCCCGACACCGTCGAGGATCTCGCGGGCCTTCGACTGGACGGTCGCGAGGCCGACCATCAGATGCTCCGTCGAGACGTACTCGTCACCGAGCTCGCTGGCGAGGTCCTGGGCCCGCTGCAGCACCTCGAGGGTGGCGCGGGCATATCCGGGGGAGGCCACGCTCTGGCCTGCAGCCGACGGCAGCGTCTTGACGGCCTCGTCGGTGCGGGCCCGCGCGACGGCAGGATCGGCTCCCGCAGCCTGGAGCAGCGGCACGGCGGTGCCGCCGTCGGCGTCGAGCAGCGCGTCGAGCAGGTGCAGCGGGTCGACCGCCGGGTTGCCGGCGGCGGCCGCAGCCTGGATCGCCGCGGCGAGCGCCTGCTGGCTGCGGGTCGTGAGTTTGGAAGCGTCCATGTGGGTCCTCTGGTCTGTCAGTTCAACGGTTACCAGGTTCAACGCGTCGAGAGTTGAGTCGATTCCACTCAACTCTGTCCCTTTCTAACATGCCCTGCCCGCGTCCGCGTGATGAAGGGTTGCGGTCGGTTCTGGGCGCGCAGAGCGACCGCAACCCTTCACAACGCGGACGGGGCGAGCTCAGCAGCCGCCGAGGGCCTCACGCACGGTGCGGGTGTAGACCTTGGCGCCTCGCGCGTTGGGATGCACCCGGTCCGAGGCGAGGAGCGAATAACGCCCCGCGACGGCTCCGTGCCAGTCCGCGAGCCTCACGGACCGATGGTCGGCGGCCACACGGCGCACCGCCGAGAGCGCGCTGCGCTGCCACGGGCGCCCGGGCACGTACGGAGCCACCAGGATGACCTGGCGCCCGGCCAGCCGTCGCGTGACCAGGCGTTCGAGGTCGCGGCGGTCGACGAACCCGTTGGTGCCCGTCCCGATCACGACGACCGGCCCGAGGACGCCGCGTGACGCGGCACGGCGTACGGCAGCAGCGACGTCGTCGTACTGCCAGCCGACCTTCGCCGTCGCGTCGAGCCTCGGCATCGCCGACACCAGCTGCGGCGCGGCGGCGACGAGGACCGAGTCGCCGAACGCACTGACCCGTACGGACCTGCCCACCGTCCGGCACGTCGCGGCAGGGGCGGAGGGCTTCGTCCGTGAGGGCTTCTCCGCCGCGGGCCGCGGCGCCTCGGCGAGAACCCGCTCTCCCGTCGAGAGGCTGGCCTGCAGCGGGCTCCGGTCCGGCGCGGTGGCGACCGCGCCGGCAGCGACCGCGACGACGACGCCAGCCGTCGCCGTCACGAGCACCCAGCGGCGCCGCGGCCGGCGCCGGTCCTCCGCAAGGCGGTAGGCGGGCGCAGCCCACCGCCGCAGCGTGAACGCGATGCCGTCGCTGCGCATGGGCATCTCGACGAACCGGTACGACACGGCGGCGACGCCCACCGCGACCAGCGCGGCGAGCCCACCCGCCAAGGGCGACCACTCCGGAGGAGCGACCCGGGTGGCGAGCACGATCAGCGGCCAGTGCCAGAGATAGATCCCGTACGACCGGGCGCCGAGCCAACGCAACGGCGCGACAGCCAGCGCACTGGCGAGCGGAGTCCGGTTGACCGCGGACAGCACCAGCGCGGCGCTCGCCACGCTGACGACGAGCAGGCCACCGGTGTAGGGGACCGCGCTCGACCACGACACCGTCCCCGCGTAGGCCAGCAGGATGGCGAGGCCGAACACGCCGCAGGCCGTGATCCCTAGCCGGCTCTCGAACGTCGCCGAGGCCCGGTCGGACCGCAGCAGGTGCGGCGCCCGGCTCAGTGCGAGCGCCGCGCCGACGAGCAGACCGAAGACGTGGGTGTCGGTCCCGACGTAGGCCCGGGTCGGGTCGTCGGGGGTGTAGAGGACGGCCATCCACACCGCCGACGCCACCGCGAGGATCGTCGCCACACGGACGAACCGGGCCCGCGAGAGGACGAGGATGCCGAGCGCCAGCACGACGGGCCACACGACGTAGAACTGCTCCTCGATCCCGAGCGACCACAGGTGGTTGAGCACGGGAGGCTCTCCCCGCTCCGCGTACGCCTGCCCCTGGGCGACCTGGAACCAGTTCGAGGACCAGGTCAGGCCGCCGAGCACCTGCCACCTCAGACCGGCTGCGGTGTCACGGCCGACCAGCACCGTCAGCGCGGCGACGACCACGATCATCACGGTGGCTGCCGGAACGAGCCGGCGGACGCGCCGGACCCAGAACGACGGCAGGTCGAACCTGCGGGTGCGGTCGGCGTCCTCGAGCAGCACGGCCGTGATGAGGAACCCGCTGAGGACGAAGAACACGTCGACCCCGACGTATCCGCCGGGCATCTGCGCGGGCGCGACGTGATAGGCGACCACGAGGACGACGGCCAGCGCCCGGAGACCGTCGAGGCCGGGCGCCGTCGGCCGGCGCGCCGTGGGCCGGCGCGGGAGGTTGCGGCCGCCCGTCCCGGTCCGGCGCCCGGCGGCCTCCGGGCGCCGTAAGCCCTCGCTCGCTCGCTCGAGCGGACGTGACGCTTCCCTACCCCCGAGATGCAGCACCACGCCTCAGCCCAACCTCACCAGCTGGACGCGGCACGAGGGCGCGGAGCCGGGGTTCACCGGGAGCCGGTCGACGGTGAACGGGGTGTCCACCCCGGTCGAGACCTTGGGGATGACGATCCGCCGCGCCGCCGCCCGGGTCGAACCGGGCGAGGCGACGATCACGGTCAGCCGGTAGTCGGCCGTGCTCGCCGAGTTGACGATGACGCCCTGCGCTGTCCACACCTTCGGGTCGGCGGTCGCCACGCACCGCAGCGACAGGAGGTCCTCGGGGGCTGCCCGCGTCTTGGAAGCGGGCGTCGGAGCCGACGAGGACGCCGTGGCGGACGGGTCCGCAGCGACAGGCTGCGCCCCGCCGCCCGAGCACCCTGGCAGGCAGGCGACCGCTGCCAGGGCAGCGGCGACGAGGAAGGGCTGAGACCGGCGCATAGCGCCATGACACCACGATCGGCGGCCCTCACCAGGGAGGCACGTCCGGGACCGTCCAACCCGGTCCGCACCGGACGTCGCTCAGCGTCGCGTACGGCGGATGAGGAACGGCTGGGCGTCGAAGCGCACAGGAAGATTGCGTACGCGCGGAGCGTCGGAGTCGCGCTCCTCCAGCTCGGTCTCGAGCTCGACGACCCGAGCCTGCAGGGCGAGCACCTGGTTCTCGAGCTCGAGGACGCGCTTGACGCCCTCGAGCCCGAGACCCTCGGCCGTGAGCCGCGCGACCGAGCGGAGGAGCTCGATGTCGCGCAGCGAGTAGCGCCGCCCGCCACCACCGGTCCGGGCGGGCCTCACCAGCCCGAGCCGGTCGTACGCCCGCAGGGTCTGCGGGTGGAGCCCCGAGAGCTCCGCCGCCACGCTGATCACGAAGACCTTGGCCTCCGGGCCGGGCGGGACGAAGTCACCCTGGGAACGGCTCATCAGACACCTCCGGAGAAGAGCTGCGCGCGCGGGTCGTCTCCTTCACGAGCGTTGCGCAACGACTCGACCGCGGTCCGAGCATCGTCGGTCAGGGACGACGGCACCTGAACCTCCACCGTCACCAGCAGGTCGGCCTTGGTGCCGTCCTTGCGAGGAGCGCCCTTGCCACGCGCACGGAACGTGCGGCCGTTCGGGGTGCCCGCCGGCACCTTGATGCGGACCGGCGCTCCGCCGAGCGTCGGGACGGCGATCTCGGCACCCAGCACGGCCTCGTCGAACGCCACCGGCACGGTGATGGTGAGGTTGTCGCCCTTGCGGCCGAACAGACGGTGCGGCTTGACGTGGACGGAGACGTAGAGGTCGCCGGAGGGACCGCCGTTCTCGCCCTTCGCGCCCTTGCCCTTGAGTCGGATGCGCTGCCCGTCCTTGACGCCCGCGGGGATGCGGACCTGCATCGTGCGCGTCGACGCCGCACGGCCCGACCCGTGGCAGGTCTCGCACGGATCCTCGACCACGAGGCCGCGTCCGCGGCAGACGTCGCACGGCTCGGTCATCGCGAACAGGCCACCCGAGGCGCTGGTCTGCATCCCGCTGCCCTCGCAGCGGGGACAGACCCGGGGCACGGTGCCGGCCTTGGCTCCGGTGCCACGACACGTGGGGCAGGGCTCGTCGCTGGTCGTCCGCAGCGGCACGGTGACGCCGGCGATCGCGTCGTCGAACGACAGCGTCGCCTCGGTCTCGACGTCGGCCCCGCGACGGGCCGGCGCCGACCGGGTGCGGGTGGTCCCACCCCCGCCGAACATCCCGCCCAGCAGGTCCGAGAAGTCGAACCCGCCGGTCGTCGTCGTACCGCCGGGATAGCCGAACCCACCTCCCGAGCCCGCACGACCGAAGCCGCCGACCCCGGAGGAGAACATCGCCCGCTGCTCGTCGTACTCCTTGCGCTTGTCCGCGTTGGAGAGCACGCCGTACGCCTCGGAGATCTCCTTGAACTTCTCCTCGGCAGCCTTGTCACCGGGCTTGGCGTCGGGGTGGTGGTCCCGTGCGAGCTTGCGGTACGCCTTCTTGATGTCGGACGCGCTCGCGTCCTTCGAGACTCCCAGGACCTTGTAGAAGTCCTTCTCGAACCACTCGTTGTTCACGAGACCACCTCCTCACACCTCGTCGTACGGATCACTCGGTCGCCGGCTGCGACGCGTCCTCGTCGGCCTCGGCCACCGGGGTGTCGTCGTGCTCGACCACGGAGACCCGCGCCGGCCGGAGGACCTTGTCACCGATCCGGTAGCCCACCTGCATGATCGCGTCGACGGTCGGCTCCCCCTCGGGGGCGTCGGCGTCGAGACGGTGCATGAGCGCCTCGTGGAGCATCGGGTCGAACACGTCTCCGGGCGCTCCGAACGGCTCCAGCCCATGAGCGCTGGTGGCCTGGACCAACGAGTCGGCGACGGCCTTGAAGCCGCCCTCGAGCTCGCCGTGGTCACGGGCACGCCCGATGTCGTCGAGGACCGGGAGGAAGGAGACGAGGACCGCCGCGGTGGCGTTCAGTCTCTGCGCCTCACGGTCACGGTCGACCCGCCGCTTGTAGTTGACGTACTCGGCCTGCAGACGCTGGAGATCGGCCGTGCGCTCGGCGAGCTGACGGGCGAGGTCGCCCTCGCCACCCTCCCGGCTTGCGCCGGCCACCTCCGGCTGCGCGTCCGCGGGCCCGGGGGCCGGAGCAGGGGTCTCCTGCTCCGGCTCCACGGTCTCCTCGAACTCGTTCGTCACTTGTTCTCACCCTCGTCGTCGACGATCTCGGCCTCGACGACGTCGTCGTCCTCGGCCTGGGCCTGAGCCTGGGCCTGACCCTCGCCCGAGCCGGCCGCGTTGGCCTGGGCGGCCGCGGCCTCGTACATCGCCGTGCCCATCTTCTGGCTCGACTCGCCCAGCTTGGCGATGGCGGCCTTGATGGCGTCGATGTCGTCGCCGTTGAGCGACTCCTTGAGCGCGTCGACGTCGGCCTGGACCTCGGACTTCACGTCGTCGGAGACCTTGTCGCCGTTCTCGGAGAGGAACGTCGTGGTCGAGTGCACGAGCGTCTCGCCCTGGTTGCGGACCTCGACGGCCTCGCGGGCCTTGCGGTCCTCCTCGGCGTACTTCTCGGCGTCGCGCACCATCCGGTCGATGTCCTCCTTGGAGAGGGCGGACCCGCCGGTGATGGTCATCGACTGCTCCTTGCCGGTGCCACGGTCCTTGGCGGAGACGTTGACGATGCCGTTGGCATCGATGTCGAAGGTGACCTCGATCTGCGGCACGCCACGCGGGGCCGGCGCGATGCCCGTCAGCTCGAACGTGCCGAGCATCTGGTTGTGCGCCGCGATCTCGCGCTCGCCCTGGTAGACCTGGATCGCGACCGACGGCTGGTTGTCGTCGGCTGTCGTGAAGACCTCCGAGCGCCGGGTCGGGATCGTGGTGTTGCGCTCGATGAGCTTGGTCATCACGCCGCCCTTGGTCTCGATCCCGAGGCTGAGCGGAGTGACGTCCAGGAGCAGCACGTCCTTGACCTCGCCCTTGAGGACACCGGCCTGCAGGCTCGCGCCCACAGCGACGACCTCGTCAGGGTTGACGCCCTTGTTGGGCTCCTTGCCGCCGAGCAGCTCGCGCACCAGGTCGGAGACGGCCGGCATGCGGGTGGAGCCGCCGACGAGGACGACGTGGTCGATGTCAGCGACCTTGATGCTCGCGTCCTTGATGACGTGCTCGAAGGGCGCACGGGTGCGCTGGAGCAGGTCGGCGGTGATCTTCTGGAACTCCGCACGGGTCAGCGTCTCGTCGAGGAACACGGGGTTCTTCTCGGCGTCGACGGTGATGTACGGCAGGTTGATCGACGTCGACTGCGAGCTCGAGAGCTCGATCTTGGCGCGCTCGGCGGCCTCACGGACACGCGGCATCGCCATCTTGTCCTTGGTGAGGTCGAGGCCGGTGCTGGACTTGAACCGGTCGACGATCCAGTCGACGATCTTCTGGTCCCAGTCGTCGCCGCCGAGGTGGTTGTCACCGCTGGTCGCCTTGACCTCGATGACGCCGTCACCGATCTCGAGCAGGGACACGTCGAACGTGCCGCCACCGAGGTCGAAGACGAGGATGGTCTGGTCGTCACCCTTGTCGAGCCCGTACGCCAGCGCGGCGGCAGTCGGCTCGTTGATGATCCGGCTCACCGTGAGGCCGGCGATCTCGCCCGCCTCCTTGGTGGCCTGACGCTGGGCGTCGTTGAAGTACGCCGGGACGGTGATCACCGCGTCGGTGACCGGCTCGCCCAGGTAGGCCTCGGCATCGCGCTTGAGCTTCTGCAGCACGAACGCGGAGATCTGCTGGGGCGTGAAGGACTTGTCGTCGATCTTGACCGACCAGTCGGTGCCCATGTGGCGCTTGACGGACCGGATCGTCCGGTCGACGTTGGTGACGCCCTGGCGCTTGGCGACCTCACCGGTCAGCACCTCGCCGTTCTTGGCGAAGGCGACCACGGACGGGGTCGTGCGTGCACCCTCGGCGTTCGCGATGACGGTGGGTTCTCCACCTTCCAGCACGGCGACGACAGAGTTGGTCGTGCCGAGATCGATTCCGACCGCACGGGCCATGTGTTCCTCCTGAGGGTTCGCGGGGCGGGCTTGTGACCCGCCGACTGCCTGCGTTCAATGAGTTGAGTCTGATCGTATCAACTTATATGAGCGCGACTTCATTCCACCGTAGCGGCCCCGATCCCGGACCGCGCGGACGGGTGAGATGGCACCGACCCTGCGGTGGGCGCTCAGATGACGAGCTCGGGCTGCAGCTGCTTCGGTGTCCAGACCTTCTGCCGTCGCGCGGCCAGCGCGGTCAGGATGATCGCCACGACGAACACGCCGACCAGCACCGAGAGGTCCCGGACGACGATCCACGCCTCGCCCCCGTAGAGGGTCTGCCGAAGCCCGTTGACCGCGTAGGACATCGGCAGGAGCCAGTGCAGCGACCGCAGCGGCTCGGGGATCGTCTCCCACGGGAACGTGCCGCCCGCCGTGACGAGCTGGACGAGCATGAGGACGAGCCCCAGGAACTCGCCCACCTCGCCGAGCCAGGCGTTGAGCGCCTGCAGGATCGCGACGAAGGACATCGATGCGATCACGAGCACAGCGGCCGTCGCGACCTCGTAGACCGGAGCGATGTCGAGCGCGAACCGGACGATCGTGAACATGACCGCGACCTGGACCAGCCCGACGACCGCCGGCGGGGCCCATCCGCCGAGCGCCGTCCGGGTCGCCGGACCGTTCGCCGCGAGGGCACGCGACGACAACGGCCGGACGAGCAGGAAGAGCACGTACGCCCCGATCCATGCTGCGAGCGGCAGGAAGAAGGGGGCGAGGCCGGCCCCGTACGACCCCGCACGCGCGAGGGTGTCCTCCTTGACCGCTACGGGGTCACCGATCGTCTCTGCGGTATCGCGCGCGGTCGTCTTGTCCAGGTCGGGGACCTTGCGCAGCCCGTCCTGCAGCCCGTTCCGGAGCTCGCCGGTCCCGGTCTCGAGCCTCGCGCTGCCCTTGCGCAGCGCGGTGCTCGAGGTGGCGAGCCGCTCAGCACCGTTCGCCACCTTCTCCGTCCCGTCCGCCAGGGTGCCGGCACCACGCGCCAGCGTCTGGGCGCCGCGGTCGACGCGTGCCGATCCCGAGGCGAGCTCCGCTCCTCCCGACGCGGCCCTCCTGACGCCCTGCGTGAGGACCGGGGCAGCGGCCGCGAGCTTCTCGGTGCCGGCGGCGACCTCGGAGGACCCCCTGCTGAGCGCGTCGAGCCGGTCTGCGGCGCTCTCGATCTGCACTGCCACCGCGTCGACCGGGACCTCGGCGTCGGCGAACAACGCCATCAGGGCGTCTCTCTCGGCGTCGGTCATCCTCCCCTGCTCGACGAGCGCATCGAGGCCTTCGTCGAGCGAGGCGCGCGAGGCGCGGAACTGGTCGACGACCGTTCCCGCCACCTCGGCCGCGTCGTCACCGACGGCGGCGACCTTCGCGTTCCCGTCGGCGACCTCCTGCGCGCCGTGCGCGAGCTTGCGCGTGTCCGCCGGCAGGCTCCCGGTGCGACGCTTCAGCTCGTCGAGCCCGTTCGAGAGCGTGCTCGCGCCGTTGGCGATGCGACGCGTCCCGCTCGCCAGCTCGTCGGCACCCGACTCGAGCCGGGCGGACCCGTTCGCAGCCTCCTGCGCACCACGCGCGAGCGTCGCCGTCCCGTCGACGAGCTCGACGGTCCCGTTGGTGAGCCGGCTGGAGCCGGCGACGAGCTCCTGCGCACCGTCCACCCCCTTCGTCAGATCGGTGTGCACCACGGAGAGCCCGTCGAGGAAGGTGCCCGCGGCGAAGGTGCCCACCTGTGTCGCGATCGTGTCCCGCACGTCTCCCACGATCGTCTCGGCGACCCGGGTGACGAGGTAGTTGTTGGCGTCGTTGGTGATGAGGGTGAGCCCTGCTCGCTCCGGCTCGAACCGGGCGGACGACGTCAGCTCCTCGGAGAACTGTGGACCGATGATGAGCGCGGCGTCGTAGCGTCCGTTCCGCACACCGGACTCCGCCTCTCCCTCCGTCGTCTCGACCCAGCCGAATCCACCGTCGCCGCTCAGGAGGCGGTCGGCGACCTGGTCCCCGTAGTCGACCTTCTCGGTCGTCCCGTTGATCGCGTCGGTCATCGTCGCCCCACGGTCCTGGACCACGAGGGCCGCCGGTACGCGGTGGAGCTCGCCGTACGGGTCCTCGTTGGCGAACAGGTAGAGCCCTGCGTACAACGAAGGGATCACCACCATGGCGAGGATCGCCAGCTTGGGCAGCGTGCCGGCGCTGATGCGCCGGATCTCCGAGACGGCCAGCCGGATCGCGATCATTGATCCTTCTCTCTCTCGCCGAACAGCCAGTCGGAATCGTCGGTCTCGTCGGACGGCGAGCGCTCCGGGTCGACCGGTTCCGGGCGGGTGCGCAGGGCCTCGACCGGTGTCGCCAGACGTGCGCTGTCGCCGCGGGCGGCAGGGAGATTGGCGCCGAGGTCCCGCGCTGACGACCGTCCGCACTGAACGAGGACCCCGTACCCGGAGGATGCGTAGGACTGCGCGATCTCCCACCAGTCCACCGGCTCACCGCCGTGACGGTCCGGGAGCGAGAGCACGAGGAACCGGACATCCTCGTGCTCGGCCGCCAGCGCGCTGAGAAGGGCCGTACGCACGGCTCCTAAGATCGCGTCCATCCGGACCGACCGGAGCTGCTCCCAGCCGTGAGCACGGAGCCACTTCGTGGGTTCGCCGGGCATCGAGCCACGACAGGCGAGGGCAAGACCTTCGGCGGCGACGGTCCCGACGGGCACCGCGTCGTCGGGCTCGGAGACAGCAGGCAGGTCCACGACGGCCGCGAGCTTCCGCAGCTCCGCCTTGTCGTTGGTCGTCGTCCCGTCGTCGCGGACGAGCGTCGCCTTGCCCTCGAACGGCGCCAGCCGCCCCGCGGCTACCAGAGCCATCGCCGTGTTCCCCTGGCCCGGCTCCCCTGCCATCAGGACGCACTCACCGGTGTCCACCGAGAAGTGGTCGATGTCGAGCAGCAGGCCACGCCGCCCGTGCACCTTGACGTCGTCGAGTACGACACGCACGTCCGCACCTACCCCTCGTCAGCGCTCACGGCTGGACACCGGACAGACAACCAACCTGGGTGTCGTCGTTTCTCGATGGTTCGCCGCGGCCAGAACCGCCGCAAGCCGAACAGAGCTGCCAGGACACGTCCGGCGCGCGGGTATCGACCGTCCGGCCTACTGTCGGCAGGAGGCGACTCTCACCATGCGACGGGGGCTTCTGTCATGGCGTCGAACTCCCGACCGACGAAGATCCGCGGTCGCTCGGTCGCGCTCGTCTTCGTGGGTGCGATGGTCGGGGTCGCGGCTCGCGAGGGCCTCAAGCTCGCCATCCCGAACAGAGACGGGATCCCGATCGTCGTCCCCGTCGTGAACATCCTCAGCGCGTTCGTGTTCGGCTACCTGTTCGAGGCGCTCGCCCGCAAGGCGCCTGGCACCGAAAACACCTCGCTGTGGATGCAGCTCATCGGGGTCGGGTTCTGCGGCGGGCTGTCGACGTACAGCTACCTCGCTACCGAGACGGCCGTGCTCCTGTACGACTCACGGGTCGGCATCGGCGTGTCGTACGCCATCGGGACGATCATCCTCGGTGCCGTCGCGACGTTCGCGGGGTTCATGCTCGCGTCGCGGCTGCGCGCGCGGAGCACCGGCGACACCGAGGTCGAGACATGACCTTTCCGCTCTTCCTCCTGATGATCGTGGCCGGCGGCGTCGGCGCGTGCGTGCGCTTCGTCCTCGACGAGACGATCAGGTCGAGGAACCCGGAGCCACCCTTCCCGATCTCTACCGCACTCATCAACCTGAGCGGCTGCTTCGTGCTTGGACTTGTCACCGGCCTCGTCGTCAGCAGGCTCGCCTCGGCAGACGTACGCGCCGTGGTCGGGTCGGGGTTCGTCGGCGGATACACGACGTTCAGCATGGCAAGCTTCGAGACTGTTCAGCTGATCCGCGAGATGCGCTATGGTGCGGCTGCCGCCTACGCCTTCGGCATCCTCGGGGGAGGCGTCGCGCTCTCGCTCCTCGGATTCGTCTGGGGCAAGACCCTGTAGCCGCGGCCAGCTCCGCGAAGATCTCGAGGGTGCGCGTGTGACGGACAATCGGAGGGACAGTCGCCGCACCGGCCACCCCGGACGAGATCGGAACCCATCACGGTGAGCACGACGAGACGGGGACGCGCGCCCCTTCGCGCAGCATCGATCGGGCTCGTCGTCTTCGGAGGAACCCTCGGCGCGGCAGCGCGCGAGGGACTCGTGCTCGCCGGTCGGCACACGGACGGGGGGCTGTTCGTGGTCCCGCTGGCGAACGTGATCGGCGCGTTCATCCTCGGCTACCTGTTCGAAGCCCTGACCCGCACCGCTCCTGCGCCGGAGCGGACGAGGCGCTCGATGCTGCTCGTCGGTACGGGGTTCTGCGGTGGGCTCACGACCTACAGCGCGCTCGCGACGGGCACAGCGGCGCTGTTCGACGACTCCAGGATCGGCATCGGTCTCGCGTACGCGTTAGGCACCGTCGTGGTCGGCGCCGGCGCGACGCTGCTGGGCATCGTGCTCGCGTCCGGGCTCCATGACCGGAGGGCTGCGGACAGGCACGAGGCTGGAGGGGCGGATTCGTGACGTTCCTCCAGTTCCTGATGCTCGTCGTGGCCGGCGGCGCAGGGGCCGGCGTGCGCTACGTGGTCACGTGGACGGTCGCAGCCAGGACGTCGCGCTCGGGCTTCCCCTGGGCAACCATGATCGTCAACCTGACCGGGTCTCTCCTGCTGGGCTGCCTCCTCGGCCTGGCGTCCGGCGACCGGGCCCCGTCCGACATCGCGGTGACGGTCGGGGCAGGCTTCCTGGGCGGCTACACGACATTCAGCGCGGCCAGCCTCGAGACCGTCACGCTGGTCCGGGAGAAGCGTTACGTCCTCGCCGCCACGTACGGGCTGGGCGTGCTCGTCGCGGCGGTTGCGCTCGCGCTGCTCGGGTGCGCATGGAGCAGAAGCCTCTGACTCCTACGGCGGTCGCCGGACACGGTCCTGTGGCGTGAGGCGGCTACTCCGCGAAGATCGCCAACGTGCGCGCGACGCACACGGGCTTGTCGATGCCCTCGGCCTCGATCGTGAACTCGACGCTCACGCGCTGGCCCAGGGCGACCGGCACGACCTCGACGAGCCTCGCGCGACCGCGCACCTTGGACCCGACGGGCAGCGGCGCGGGGAAGCGGACCTTGTCCGACCCGTAGTTGACGCCCATCTTCACGCTCTCGACCTTGTAGGTCTCCGCGGCCAGCATCGGGATCAGCGAGACCGTGAGGTAGCCGTGCGCGATCGTACGACCGAAGGGCCCCGCGGCTGCCTTCTCGGGGTCGACGTGGATCCACTGGTGGTCACCGGTCGCCTCCGCGAACAGGTTGACCTGCTCCTGGGTGATCTCGTGCCACTCGCTGACGCCGAGCTCCTCCCCCACACACGAGGTGAGCTCGGCCAGGTTCTTGAAGACGCGCATCCGATTCCTCCGCACTAAGCGCTCGCTTACTGCCCCGATCCTAGAGGGGAGGAGCTCAGCGGACGAGCCAGGGTACGGCGGCGAGCGCGACGCCGAGAGCCAGCAGCGCGCTGTCGGCGCGGGACCACGGCGCCGGCTCCGCCCAGGTGCGCCGCTGCGCCGAGGCGAAGCCGCGTGCGTCCATCGCCACCGACATCCGGGTCGCGTCGCGCAGCGCGGACACGAGGAGCGCGAACGCGAGCGAGACCGCGTGCCTCACCCGTGATAACGGGCTGCGCGTCGGCCCGAACCCACGCGCTCGTCGCGTCCGGTCGAGCTGGCCCCACGTCTCGCGCAGCGCACCGAAGCGTTGCATCGCCGCGGCGAACGCCACCACCGGCCGCGCCGGCAGCCGCAACCGCTGGCCGAGCTGGTCGGCCAGCTTCGACGGGTCGACGTACGCCGCGAGCACCGCCCCGGGCAGCGCGAGCACGACGATGCGCAGGCCCGCGGTCAGGGCGACCTCGAGATCACGCCCACCAAGCCACCACGTCGACCACACGAGCGACACCGAGGCGACGGCGATCGCCCCGAAGCGGGCGAGCGCGAACCTCGGCGACGGGAGCAGGACGACACCGGCGACCGCGTACGCGCCGAGAGCGAGGCACGCGGTCTGCAGGTCGCGCACCGCCAGCGAGGCGACGATCGCCAGCGTGCCGATCGCGAGCAGCACCAACGGGTTGGCCTCTCGGACGAAGCGTCTCATCGAGCGTCGTCCACCGGTGCGGGCGCGGGCGCAGGCCCGGGCGCGACGTTACGACCGCCCTCGAGCGGCACGACACGGTCGGCCCGCGCTGCGAGATCGGCGTCGTGGCTGGCCGCGCCGATCACCGCGTCGGCACCCGCAGCGGCACGCATCCACCCCGTGACGGCAGCCCACGTACCCCGGTCCTGACCGACGGTGGGCTCGTCCAGCAGGAGGACGGGCGGACGGTGAGCCAGGGCAGCACCGAGGGCCAGCCGTCGCTGCTCCCCGCCGGAGAGCCGGTACGGGTTCGCGTCGGCGAGGTGGTCCAGCCGGAGATGGGCGAGAACGGCGTCGACGTCGACCGGGACGCCGATCCGCCGGGAGGTCGCCGCGATCTCGTCGCGGACGCGGGTCGTGAGAAAGCCGTGCTCCGGGTTCTGCGGGACCCACCCGATCAGCGCGGCGAGATCGCGCGAACCGATCCGGTGCGGCGGTCGACCCAGCCCTCGCACCTCGCCGGCACCCGGACGTCGCAGACCCCCGACGACCTCGAGCAACGTGGACTTGCCCGCCCCGCTCGGCCCGCTGAGAACGGTGACGGCGCGCGACTCCAGGGCGGCGTCGACGTCGCGCAGCGCCGCGGTGACAGTGGCGCCCCGGATGTCGGTGCGACGCAGGTCGACGCCCAGCGCGAGCGCATCGAGGCGCGGCACCGCGCGGTCGGTCTCGACCAGCACGACCGGCGGCTCGACCGGCTCCGGCGCGGCGACCCCCGGCATCCACACCCCGGCGCCGGCAAGGTCGTCGCGCAGTGTGGCGACGAAGCTCACCGGGTCGGTGTCGGCGACCACGGATCCGTCGTGGCCCAGGACGACCACACGGTCGACGTGAGGGAGCCACGGGGCGATGCGGTGCTCGACCACGACGAGGGTCGCTCCTGTCTCGGCGACGACCTCCGCGACGCAGCGGCGTACGGCGTCGGCGTTGACGTCGTCGAGCATCGACGTCGGCTCGTCGAGGAGCAGGAGGTCCGCCTGCGACGCCAGCACCCCTGCCAGCGCGGAGCGCTGAAGCTCTCCTCCGGACAGCGCGGACGTCGGGTGCTGCATGCCGTACGGCAGGCGTACGGCGCGCAGCGCCTCGCGCACCCGCGGCCAGATCGCAGCCGGGGCGACGCGGGCGTTCTCGAGCCCGAAGGCCACGTCGCGGCCGAGCCGCTCTGCGACCACCGCGTCGCCGGGGTTCTGCAGCAGCATGCCGACGCGGCCGATGGTGGTGACCTCGCCGAAGGCGTCGCCGTCGCCGGTGGTCTCGAGCACCCCTGCGGCCGCCCGGAGCACCGTCGACTTCCCGGCGCCCGACGGCCCCGCCAGCAGCACCCGCTCACCCGGGCCGACGCGCAGGTCGAGGCCGGCGATGACCGGCGTGCGCCGGCCCAGCGGACGCCAACCGAAGCCGCGGAACGCGACCGATCCGGTCACGCTCGCGGGGAAGGGCTCGTGGACGACGCCGCGGCTCGGTCGTGGTGCTCGCGACCGGCCCCGAAGGCGTCGAGAGCTCCCGTCTTCGCCAGGGCCCGGACGAGCAGCCACCCTCCGACGCCCGCGACGAGCGCCCCCGACACCGCGAGGAACACGAGATAGACGAGCTGGTAGCCGAAGGCCCAGTCGGCGTAGTACGCGTACCACTCGTACACCGCCTCGAACGCCCCGGCGAGCGCGCCTGCTGCAGCGGCGACGACGACACCCCACCGGCGGTACAGGAAGAGGGCGAACACCAGCTCGACCCCCAGGCCCTGGATCAGGCCCGAGACGAGGACGGACATGCCCCACTGGTTGCCCAGCAGGCCGGAGACGACGGCTGCGACCACCTCGGTGCCGACCGCGGCGCCGGGTCTGCGGACGACGAGCCCGCCGATGACACCGCCGATCAGCCAGACGCCGGAGATCAGGCCGGAGCTCGGGGGGTAGGCGAACAGCGCCGTGCCGCTGACGACGGCGAACAGCTGGTTCCATCCCCAGAACACCACGCCGATCGCCACGCCGAGCATCGCCACCGTGACGAGGTCGATCGTGCGGTAGCGGGTCGAGGACGTGCGAGGACGAATGGCATCAGCCACGGTGACTCCCTTCGCCGGTGCTAACCGGTGCAGGTTCGGAGGGTCTGCGGGCTTTCCGCACTCTCAGCGCACCGTGCCCGTCGGGCACCTGCGCTCCCCTGTCGTGAGGTCGACTCTAGCCGCACCCGCGGCATCGTGACGAGCGCCCGCTAGGGCGCGGTCCGCAGCGAGGACGCCAGATCGGTCAGTGCGGAGTCGACGACGCGGTAGTAGGCCCATCGGCCTCGCTGCTCGCGGGTGACGAGGCCGGCGGAGACGAGCTGTTTCATGTGGTGCGAGACGGTCGGCTGACTCAGCCCGACCGGCTCGGTGAGGTCGCAGATGCAGGCCTCGCCTCCTTCGGACGCGGCGATCAGCGACATCAGCCGCACCCTGGTCGGATCACCCAAGGCTTTGAACATCCGGGCGAGCACCGCGGCCTGGTCGTCGTCGAGGACGCCCCCGGTCAGCGGCGAGCAGCATGCTCCGGCGGAGGTCTCGAGGACGGGAAGCGTCATGTCCATCACCCCATCGTGCCACACGTATTGACATCCGTCGATCAATCGGTAGTGTTCGATGCATCGAACTTCCTCGATCTCAGGAGACATCATGACCCTCACGAACGACGAGCTCGTCGAGCAGGTCCGCGAGCGCTACGCCGCCGCCGCCGTCCAGGCCCGCTCCGGCACCACGAACGACCTGGTTCTCGCGACGACCGAGTCGTGCTGCGCGCCGGCCGCCGACGCCGCGGACTCGTGCTGCGGCGGCTCCACCGCGGAGGTCGATCCCTCGTTCGGTGCCGGCCTGTACTCGAGCGCCGAGGCGGCCGAGCTCCCGGCCGAGGCGCTCGCCGCGTCGCTCGGCTGCGGCAACCCGCTCGCCGTCGCTGCCTTGAGCCCCGGCGAGAAGGTGCTCGACCTGGGCTCCGGCGGTGGGATCGACGTCCTGCTGTCCGCCCGGCGCGTCGGTCCCGACGGCTTCGCGTACGGCGTGGACATGACCGACGAGATGCTCGACCTGGCCCGGGCCAACGCCACGAAGGCCGAGGCCACGAACGTGGAGTTCCTCAAGGGGTCGATCGAGGACGTGCCGCTGCCCGACGCGGCCGTCGACGTGGTCATCTCCAACTGCGTGATCAACCTGTCGGTCGACAAGCCCCAGGTCCTCGCCGAGATGTTCCGCGTGCTGGTTCCGGGCGGGCGCATCGGCATCTCCGACGTCGTCGCCGAGGACCACCTCACGCCGGCCGACCGTGCCGAGCGCGGGTCGTACGTCGCCTGCATCGCCGGCGCGCTGTCGCGCAGCGAGTACCTCGACGGGCTCGCCGCGGCGGGCTTCGCCGACGCGACGGTCGAGCTGACCCATGAGGCGGCCCCGGGCATGCACGGTGCGATCATCCGTGCCACCAAGCCGACTGCATGACGGTCTCCGACGCCGGCACCCGCCCCGCTCTCGCCGGGCGGCTGTCGGCGACCGACCGGCTGCTGCCGGTGTGGATCGTCGCCGCGATGGCGGTCGGGCTGCTGGTCGGGCGCCTGGTCCCCGGACTCGACGACGCGCTGGGCGGCTGGGAGATCGGGGAGGTCTCCGCGCCGATCGCGCTGGGTCTGCTCGTGATGATGTACCCCGTCCTGGCGAAGGTCCGCTACGACCGGACACGCGCGATCCTCGGCGACCGCCGTCTGATCGCGGTGTCGCTGACGCTGAACTGGATCGTGGGCCCGGCGCTCATGTTCGCGCTCGCCTGGCTGCTGCTTCCCGACCTCCCCGAGTACCGCACCGGCTTGATCATCGTCGGCCTGGCCCGGTGCATCGCGATGGTCCTCATCTGGAACGACCTCGCCTGCGGCGACCGGGAGGCCGCCGTCGTCCTGGTGGCGATCAACAGCGTGTTCCAGCTCGTCGCGTTCGCCGCGCTCGGCTGGTTCTACCTCCAGATCCTCCCCGCGTGGCTCGGCCTGCCGACGACCAGCGCCGAGCTGAGCGTGGGAGCGATCGCGATCAGCGTGCTGGTGTTCCTCGGGATCCCGCTCGCCGCCGGCGCCGCCAGCCGGCTCCTGGGCGAGCGCCTCAAGGGCCGCACCTGGTACGAGACCCGCTTCCTCCCCACGGTGAGCCCGCTCGCGCTGTGGGGGCTGCTGTTCACGATCGTGGTGCTGTTCGCCCTCCAGGGCGACGCCATCACCCGACGACCTCTGGACGTCGGACGCATCGCCGTGCCGCTGCTCCTCTACTTCGTCGCGATGTTCGCCCTCGCCTGGATCGGCTCGCGCGCCGCCGGGCTCGACGACGCACGGACGACCACGGTCGCGTTCACGGCTGCCGGCAACAACTTCGAGCTCGCGATCGCCGTGGCGATCAGCACCTTCGGCGCCACCTCGGGTGAAGCCCTCGCCGGCGTCGTCGGCCCTCTCATCGAGGTGCCCGCGCTCCTGGCGCTCGTCTACGCCGCCCGCGCCCTCCGGCCATCCCCACCTCAGGAGATCCCCCGATGAGCGTTCGCACCGTGCTTTTCGTCTGTGTCCACAACGCGGGCCGTTCTCAGATGGCAGCCGGCTTCGTCCGGCACCTCGCCGGCGAGTCCGTCACCGTGCTGTCTGCCGGCTCCGAGCCTGCGGACCGGCTCAACCCTGTCGCCGTGGCAGCCATGGCCGAGCTCGGCATCGACATCGCCGAGAACCAGCCGCGGCTGCTCAAGACGACCGACGTCCGGCGCGCCGACGTCGTCGTCACCATGGGGTGCGGCGACACGTGCCCGGTCTATCCCGGCACCCGCTATGAGGACTGGGCGCTCGACGACCCCGCGGGACGCAGCCTCGAGGAGGTCCGCCCGATCCGAGACGAGATCCGCGCCCGGGTCCGACGGCTCGTCGAGAGCCTCGCGCCTGCCGACTGAGCGGAGGCCTCAGGCGACGCCGAGGTCCACGAGACTCTCGGCCACGAAGTCGCCGAGCTCGCGATGGCCGGCGGGCGTCAGGTGGAGCCCGTCGTCGAGGTAGGGCAGGTCGAGCCCGATCGTCGAGACGTACGCCGCCCCGGCCCGGCCCGCGAGCAGCGCGAGCTGGGCGTCCACCCGCCGCGCCCCCCGTTCGCGGGCCGGCGCGGCGGCGGGCCCGACCACGACCACGGGCGGACCCTGCACGGACCTCATCACGCGCTCGAAGCCGGCCCGGACCGCCTCCGGCGTCTGGTCGACGTCGTTGAGCCCTCCTGCGATCACCACCAGATCCGCTCCGCCGGCCACGGCACGGGCAGCACGGGCGGCGAACCACGAGCCGTCGCACGGGCTCGCGGACCGGCTGAAGCCCGAACCGGAGAACGCGTCGACGTGGACCTGCCCCGACAACCGGGATGTCCAGGCGTCGCCGGCATCGTCCAGACCGAGCCCGGCGGACCAGGAGTCGCCGATCACGACGACCCGCTTCCCGGCGGGGGCGCCGACGACCCGGCGTGCCTCGGACTGCGACGTGAACCGCTCGCACCGCACGGCGTCGGCCCGGCTCTGCCCGAGGTCGGTGAGGAACGCCGCGCTGATCGTCAGGAGGAGCAGAACCACGGCCAGACGCGCCCGCCAGGAGACGTCCAGCAGACGTGGTCGGGCGACGCGACGTGCTCTCACCACCCCATGATCACTCCCCGCGGCGCCGAACGGTGAGAACCTGCGGAACAGATCAGGCCACGTAGACCTTCCGCAGCCGCTCGCGCACCTCCCACACCGTGCGATCGCCGGCGTGCAGGCGTACGGCGACTCCGGGTCGCAGCTCGAGGGCGCTACGGTCCTCGAACCGTACGGTCGCGTCCCCGGACAGCACCACGAACACCTCGTCGACCTCGGTGTCACGGACGGTGCCGGCAGTCATCTCCCAGATCCCGACCTCGGTGTCCCCGAGCGCAGCGAGTACGGCCGAGGCCGTCTGTGGCACCCCTGCGACGACGTCGCTCGGGTCGAGCGCGTCACCGGTGAGCGCGTGCGTCCGCACGTCGACGGAGACGACGCGGTCGTCGACGGAATCCATGTCTCTCACCCGCCCGTGAACGTCGAGGCGACGGCGGCGTTGTCGTCGCCCGAGCGGCGCAGCACCGCCCACACCACCGCGAGCGCAGCGAGTGTGAGGAGCAGCATCACGGTCGACACCGCGGCGATCTCCGGCCGAAGCCCGACCTTGAGCGACCCGAACACATAGACCGGCCACGGCGTGTAGCCGGGGACCTGGATGAACGAGGCGACGATCGTGTTGTCGAGGCTCAGCGTGAACGCCATCAGGGCGCCGGCGAAGATGCCGGGCCAGGCCAGCGGCATCGTGACCTGACGGAACCTGTTCCACGGGTTCGCGTACAGGTCGGCCGCCGCCTCCTCGATCTGCTCGTCCATCCCCCGCATGCGCGCCCGGACGATGAACGTGACCACGGCGAGCGCGAGCGAGGTGTGCACGATGACGAGCCGCACCATCCCGTTGTTGACGACCGAGAGCCCGCCGTCGGTCCCGAGCGTCACGAGCCACGGCAGGATCGCGATGCCGTCGATGACCTCCGGCGTGATCAGCGTGACCGCGAGCAGCGCGGTCAGCAGCCCCGCCCACCGGGCGCCGGACCGGGCGCGAGCGAGCGCGACACCGCCCACCGTCCCGAGCACGGTGGCCACGAGCGACGCGAGCACCCCGGAGACCAGCGACGTACGGACGGCGTTGCCGATGACCGGGTTCTCCCAGGCCCGCGTGTACGCGTCGAACCCGAAGCTGTCCCAGGCGCCGAGGAGTCGGCCGCTGTTGAACGAGTAGACGACGATCACGAGGATCGGCAGGAAGAGGAACACGAAGACCAGCACGCCGAGCACCGCGAGCGCGAGGTTCACCGGATCCGTACGGCGACGAGTGGCGCTCACGGCGTCACCTCCAGGTTCAGGTGGCGGGCTCGTCGTATGACCGCCCGTACGAGCAGGAAGGCCGCGGCGGCAAGCACCACCGTCAGCAGCACGAACACCATCAGCGTGACGGCCATCGCCGCCCCGAGCGCCCAGTTCTGGGCCGACGTGAACTGGCGTGCCACGACCTGGCCGATCATCGTGCCGCGAGCGCCGCCGAGCACCGACGCGGTGAGGAAGTCGCCCATCAGCGGGATGAACACCAGGAGGCAACCCGAGGCGATCCCCGGCAGCGTGTCGGGGACGGTGACGGAGAAGAAGGTCCTCCACCGTCCGGCGCCGAGGTCGCGGCTCGCCTCCCGCTGGCTCGGGTCGAGCCGCTCGAACACGACGTACAGCGGCAGGATCATCAGCGGCAGGTAGTTGTAGACGACGCCGAGCTGGACGGCCCCACGCGTGTAGAGGACGTCGAGCGGGCCGCTCAGGATGCCCAGCCACTGGAGTGCGTCCGACGCCATGCCGTTCGGCGACAGGATGATCTGCCAACCGAGCGTCCGGACCAGGAAGTTCGTCCAGAACGGCACGAGCACGAGGGCGAGCAGGAGCGGGCGCCAGCGCGGGTCGACCTTGACGGCCATCCAGTACGCGAACGGGACGCCGACCAGGAGGCACAGCAGCGTGCCGGTGGCGGCGATCCTCAGCGTTGCCCAGAACGTCGACATGAAGACGCCGTCGAGGACCTCGGCGTACCGGTCGAACGACAGGTTGTCCATGGAGACGGCGGTGAAGAGGTCGGGCTTCTCGCCGAACGAGTACCAGACGACCAGCGCCAGCGGGGTGAACACGAAGAACGCCAGCCACGCCCACACGGGGAACGACAGCCAGGCGCTCGTCGCGCGGGGACGGAGTCGCGACATCGTCCTCATCCCGCCTTCGCCTGGACGTGCTCGAGGATCGCGGTGAGACGGTCCTGGGCATCGCTCAGCGTGGCCGGCGTGAGTCGCGAGACCACCGCGTCCGACGGGAAGATCAGGTCGAGCATCTCCAGCTCCCACTCCTCGGCGAGGTCCCGTTGGCCGGTGATCCCGGTCGGGTAGCCGTTCCAGTCGACCTCGCCGATCGCGGTCTCGGGGTCGAGCATGAAGTTGATGAACGCGTGCGCGGCGTCGACGTGCTGCGCGCCCCGCGCGATCGCCCAGGTGTCGACCCACAGGTTCGCGGTCGGCGTCGGGTAGACGAAGCGCCACCGGTCGGGGTCGTCGGACTCGGAGAAGGCGAGCCGGGCGTCGCCGTTGTACATCTGCAACAGCGCGAGCTCGTTCTGGACGACGCTCTGCGTCGGTGCCGAGTTGAAGGCCCGTACGTGCGGGGCGAGCCGGCTCGTCAGGTACGCCTCCGCCGCGTCGAGCGCCTTCGGATCGGTCGTGTTCGGGTCGATCCCCTCGGAGCCGAAGTAGATCGAGGCCACCTCCCACGGGTCGTCGAGCAGCGACACGGAGCCGCTCGCCTGCCCCGCGGCGAGATCGAGGAAATCGCGCCACGAGGTCGGGTTGCCGTCCACCTTCGTCGTGTCGTAGGCGAAGCCCGTCGTCCCCCACGCCTTCGGGACGGCATGGGCGTTGCCCGGGTCCCAGGGTTGGTCGACGAACGCCGTCTCGAGGTTCGCGATGTTCGGGATCAGACGGTGGTCCAGCGGGGACAGGAGGTCGTTCGCGACCATCATCGGGACGAACTGGCCCGACGGGACGAGGACGTCGTACCCGCTGGTCCCCCGGCTCGCGCCGATCTTGGCGATCATCTCCTCGTTGGAGGCGAAGCTGTCGACCTGGACGGTGATGTCGTGCGAGCTGCGGAACGCGCGGATGTTGTCCGGGCTCTCGTAGTCGCCCCACGAGTAGACGTTGAGCCGGTCCTCGAGGGTTCCGTCGGGCACGGCGGTGGTCGCCATCGTGCGGCTGCCGCTGCACCCGAGCAGCGTCGCGGTGCCGATCGCCGCAAAGCCGCCGAGCAGCGCCCGCCTGCTGATCCGCCCCGCCTCGGCGCGCGGTGCGAGAACCCGCACCGTGGCGGGCGGGCGTCGGCGGGTCATCCCTGCTCTTCCGCGAACACGTGGACGGCGGACGGCTCCCACGTCGCCCAGACCGTCGACCCGGTGGCGAGCGCAGGCGACGTGGACGCAGGGGTCCTCGCCAGCACCTCCCGGCCTTCCTCGCCGAGCACGACGTGCTGCACGACGTCGCCGAGGAACGACGTGCTGGCGAGCGTGCCGGCGACGACGTTCGGCGCACCCACCACAGGCTCGTCGGCCGTCACCGTCACAGCCTCGGCGCGCACCGCGACGCGTGCCGCGACGCCGTCGTCCATGCCGTCGAGCGCGGACGACTCGGGCACGAAGGTGACGCCGTCGGCGACCACGGCACCGTCCTTCACGATGCCGTCGGCGAAGTTCTGGGTGCCGATGAACCCCGCGACGAACGCCGTCGCGGGCGCGCCGTACACCTCCTCCGGCGTCCCGACCTGCTCGATCCGGCCGGCGTTCATCACCACGATCCGGTCGCTCATCGACAACGCCTCGGCCTGGTCGTGGGTGACGAACACGAAGGTGATGCCGACCTGGCGCTGGATCAGCTTGAGCTCCACCTGCATCTGCTCGCGCAGGTTGCGGTCCAGCGCCGACAGCGGCTCGTCGAGCAGGAGCACGTCGGGTCGGTTCACGATCGCGCGGGCGAGCGCGACACGTTGCTGCTGGCCGCCGGACAGCTTCTTCGGGCGCCGTTCGGCGTAGTCGCTCATCCGGACCAGCGCGAGCGCCTCGCGGACCCGCTCCGCGATCACGGCCTTGGCGAGGCGCGGCTGGCCCGCCCGCCGCTGGCGCAGGCCGTACGCGACGTTCTCCGCGACGGTCATGTGCGGGAACAGTGCGTACGCCTGGAAGACGGTGTTGACCGCGCGCCGGTTCGGGGGCACGCCGACGACCGACGTCCCGGAGAGGAGGACGTCACCCTCGTCCGGCTCCTCGAACCCGCCGATCACCCGCAGCAGCGTCGTCTTGCCACAGCCCGACGGTCCGAGGAGCGAGAGGAACTCCCCCTCGGCGATGTCGAGGTCGACTCCGTCGACGGCGGTCACCGTGCCGTACGTCTTGCGGATCCCGCTCAGCGAGACCGTGGTGGTGGTCATGCGTACCCTTCCGTGTTCCCGTGTCAGCCCCCGCTGGTCGAACCCGCCGCGATCTAGGAGTCGAACCCGAGCCCTGCCGCGTCCAGCGCACGCAGCCAGGCGTTGCGCCGGCCCTCGCGATGGTCGGCCCGGTCGAGGGCCCACCGCGTGACGTTGATGCCGAGCGCCGCGGCCGGCTCCGGCGGGAACGGCAGCGGCTTCTTGCGGACCATCTCCAGCTCGGTGCGCGGTGTCCGCTCGCCGGAGAGCCGGTCGAGCATCACGTCGGCGGCGAAGTGGGTGGCGCCGACCCCCAGGCCGGTGAAGCCGGCGGTGTAGGCCACCCGGCCCTGCTTCGCCAGTCCGTGGAAGGCGCAGAACTGCGTCGACGTGTCGATCGCGCCGGCCCACCGGTGGGTGAACCGGATGCCCTCGAGCTGAGGGAAGGTGGTGAGGAAGTGCGACGCCAGCGCCCGGTACGTCGCCGGCCGGTGCTCGTAGGCCGAACGCACCTTGCGCCCGTAGTGGTAGACCGCGTCGTACCCGCCGAACAGGATCCGGCCCTCCGGCGTGATCCGGTAGTAGTGGAACTGGTTCGCCATGTCGCTGACGCCCTGACGCTGCCGCCACCCGATCGCGTCGCGCTGGGCCGGGCTGAGCGGCTCGGTCATCAGCACGTAGTCGTAGACGGGCACGGTCATCAGCCGGGTGCGGGCCAGCAGCGACGGGAACACGTTCGTCGCCAGCACCACCCGGTCGGCGCGGACCGACCCGCGTGGGGTCCGCACCACCGCCGGCCCGGTGCGTCCGTGGGTCTCCAGCGACTCGGCCGCACTGTTCTCGAAGATCTCCACCCCCAGGCCCGCCGCCACCCGGGCGAGCTCCTTGGCCAGCTTGGCCGGGTGCAACATCGCGGTCGAGTCACGGTGCCAGACGCCCGCGAGGTACGTCGGGCTGTTCACCTCCGCGCGCACAGCGTCGGCGTCGAGCACCTCGGCGCCGGACTCGCGGAGCTGGTCGACCTGGTACGGCTCGACAGCCACGTCGAGGCTGCCGGAGCGCTCGAGCTCGCAGTCGATGCCGAGCGCGTCGATCGCCTTGGCCATCGCCTCCAGGTTGTCCTGGCCCAGCCGCTCGAGCGTGTCGAAGTCGTCCGGCCAGCGGGTGCGGCCGTTGTCCTCGCCGTGGGTCAGGCTGGCGTCGCAGAACCCGCCGTTGCGCCCCGACGCGGCCCAGCCGACGGTCTGCGCCTCGATCAGCACCACCCGCGCGGCCGGGTTGCGGACCTTGGCCTTCACCGCGGTCCACAGGCCGGTGTAACCACCGCCGACCACCAGCAGGTCGGCGCTGTGCGCACCGTGCAGCACCGGGTACGTCACCGCGTCCGCGACGTCGTCGAGCCAGAAGCAGGCGTCGCGCGTCTGCTCCAGCGAGGCCTCCACGGCAGCGGCGGGCGCCGGCTGCCGTTCGAAGACGGTCGGGTGCCGGCGTGCGCGCGCGTCAGCGTGCGGCATGGGCATCGCCGACCGACAGCGCCTCGTCCAGGACCGCCAGACCGGCACGCGCCTCGTCGGCGGTGATGTTGAGGGCGGGCACGACGTGGAGGCGGTGGTAGTTCACGAACGGCAGCAGCCCGTGCTTCTTGCACGCCGCGACGATCTCGTTCATCGCCGGGCTCGTCCCCCCGTACGGTGCCAGCGGCTCCCGGGTCTCCCGGTCGGCGACGAGGTCGAGCGCCCAGAACGCCCCCACCCCACGGACCTCACCGACACAGGGGTGTCGCTCGGCCAGCTCGGCGAGCCCCGGTGCGAAGACCGTCTCCCCCAGCGTGGCGGCGTTCTCGACGATGCGCTCGTCCTTCATCGTCTCGATCGTGGCGACCGCGGCGGCGCAGGCGAGCGGGTGGCCCGAGTAGGTGAGGCCGCCGGGATAGGGCCGGTCGGCGAAGGTCTCGTAGATCGGCTCGGAGATGATCACGCCGCCCAGCGGCACGTATCCCGACGTCACGCCCTTGGCGAACGTGATGAGGTCCGGTGTCGCGTCGTACAGGTCGAGTGCGAACCACGTGCCGGTCCGGCCGAACCCGGCCATCACCTCATCGGCGATCCAGACGATCCCGTAGCGGTCGCACAGCGCCCGCACCCCCTCGAGGTAGCCCGGCGGCGGGGGCATGATGCCCGCGGTGCCCGGGATGGTCTCGAGGATGATCGCCGCGATCGTGTCGGGCCCCTCCATCTGGATCGTGTGCTCGAGGTGCGTGAGCGCACGCTCGCACTCCTCGGCCTCGGTCGTCGCGTGGAACTCGGTGCGATAGAGGAACGGCCCGAAGAAGTGGACGACACCGTCCGCCCCGTAGTCGTTGGGCCAGCGCCGCGGGTCACCGGTCAGGTTGACCGCGGTCTGGGTGCCACCGTGGTACGAGCGGTAGCGGCTCAGCACCTTGCGGCGTCCGGTGTGCAGGCGCGCCATGCGCACGGCGTGCTCGACGGCGTCCGCCCCGCCGTTGGTGAAGAAGACGCGGTCCATCCCCTCGGGCGCGAGCTCGGCGACGAGGGCCGCGGCCTCCGAGCGGGCGGCGTTGGCGTGCTGGGGCGCGATCGTGCACAGGCGCGCGGCCTGGTCCTGGATGGCCTTGACCACGCGCGGGTGCTGGTGCCCGATGTTGGTGAAGACCAGCTGCGAGGAGAAGTCGAGGTATCGCTGCCCCTGGTCGTCGACGACGTAGCTCCCCTCGGCGCTCTCGATCACCATCGGGTTCATGGAGGCCTGCGCGACCCACGAGTGGAAGACGTGCGCGCGGTCGAGCTCGTACGTGCGGTTCGTCATGACGTCCTCTCTAGCTGTTCTTCGGGAAGGCGAGCTCGAGGCCGCCGACGGGCTTCACGGCGGGATCACCCCACCGCGAGGTGACCACCTTTCCACGGGTGAAGAAGTGGACGCCCTCGGTCCCGTGCGCGTGGCTATCGCCGAAGAGCGAGCTCTTCCACCCTCCGAACGAGTAGTACGCCATCGGCACCGGGATCGGGACGTTGATGCCGATCATCCCGACCTCGACCTCGTACTCGAACTTCCGCGCGGCCCCGCCGTTGCTGGTGAACAGCGCGACACCGTTGCCATACGGGTTCGCGTTGACGAGGGCGACGGCCTCGTCGTACGTGTCGGTGCGCACGACCGAGAGGACCGGGCCGAAGATCTCCTCGGTGTAGACGCTCATGTCGGGCGTGACCTGGTCGAACAACGTGGGGCCGAGCCAGAAGCCCTCCGCTCCACCGTCGGCGGCGACCTCGCGCCCGTCCACGACCAGCTTGGCTCCGGCCTCCTCGCCGGCATCGACGAACGACGCGACCTTGTCGCGGTGCGCCCGGGTGACGAGCGGCCCCATGTCGGCGCCCTTCGTCCCGTCGCCGGTGCGCAGGGTGCGCGTGCGGTCGGCGATCTTGGCGACGAGCTCGTCCCCGACTCCACCGACGGCGACGACGACGCTGATCGCCATGCAGCGTTCGCCGGCAGAGCCGTAGCCGGCGCTGACCGCCTGGTCCGCGGCCAGGTCGAGGTCCGCGTCGGGCAGCACGACCATGTGGTTCTTGGCACCACCCAGCGCCTGCACCCGCTTGCCCGACTGGCTCGCCCGCTCGTAGACGTAGCGGGCGATGGGCGTCGAGCCGACGAAGCTGATCGCCTTGACGTCGGGGCTGTCCAGGAGTGCGTCGACAGCGACCTTGTCCCCCTGGAGGACGTTGAAGACACCGTCGGGCAGCCCAGCCTCCTTCCACCGCTCGGCGATCCAGATTGCGGCCGAGGGATCCTTCTCGCTCGGCTTGAGGACCACCGTGTTGCCCGCGGCGATCGCGACCGGGAAGAACCACATCGGGACCATCGCCGGGAAGTTGAACGGGCTGATGATCCCGACTACGCCGAGCGGCTGGCGCTTGGAGTGCACGTCGACCCCGGAGGAGACGCCCTCGGAGTAGCCACCCTTGAGCAGGTGCGGGATCCCGCAGGCGAACTCGACGACCTCCAGGCCTCGGGTCACCTCCCCCAGAGCGTCGTCGAGCACCTTGCCGTGCTCGGCGGTGATGATCGCCGCGAGCTCCTCCTTGCGGGCGTTGAGGATCTCGCGGAACGCGAAGACGGTCTGCGTGCGCCTGGTGACCGACGTGTCGGCCCAGGAGCGCGCCGCGGCCGAGGCCGCACCGATCACGCGCTCGGCGTCGGCCTGGTCGGCGAAGACGACCTGCCCGGTCACGGCGCCGGTCGCGGGGTTGGTGACATCGCCGGTACGAGCGGCGGCGCCGGACCTGGAGCTGCCGAGGAACGGCGCGCCGTCGAGCCAGTGCGGAATCACGGTGGGAGTGCTCATGGGCACGAGCGTGCGCCTGGCGGGCCACCCCCCACAATGGACGGATTGTCACCCGTGCTCGACACAGGATTGCGGAGTGTAGCCTTCTGCCATGCCGCTCCCGACGCTCCGCGCCGTCTTGGCCTCGGACGCCCTCCGCGTCGCCGAGCCGCAGGTGCTGGCGGGCGCCGACCGGCTCGACCGGCAGGTCCGTTGGGTCCACGTCAGCGAGGTCCGAGAGGTCACCGGGCTGCTCACCGGCGGCGAGCTGCTCCTCTCCACCGGCCTGGCGATGCGGGGGGACGAGGCCGACGCGGCGGCGTACGTCGGTGAGCTCGTCGACGCCGGCGCGACCGGGCTCCTCGTCGAGCTCGGCGAGTCCTTCAGCGCGGTGCCCGCGGCGGCGCTGGCCGTCGCCCGTCGGCGCCGGTTCCCCGTGGTCGCCCTCCGGAGGCCCACCCGCTTCGTCGAGATCACCGAGCAGGTGCACCGTGCGATCGTCGCCGAGCAGTACGAGCACGTCGACTTCGCGCGGCGGGTCCACGAACGCTTCACCTCGCTGAGCCTCGAGGGAGCCGGGGCCCAGGTGATCGTCGAGGAGACCGCCGCCCTGGCCGGCTCGTCCGTCGTGCTCGAGGACCTGTCTCGTCACGTCGTGGCCTACGCGGCGCTGGGGCGTCCCGCCGCCGGCCTGCTCCAGGCGTGGGAGCGACGCTCGCGGCTGGTCGCCTTCACCGACCTCACCGGCGTGACGGGGCCCGAGGGCTGGATGACCTCCCCGGTCGGCGTGCAGCAGCAGCGCTGGGGCCGGCTGGTCGTCGTGAATCCCGCCTCCGACCAGGAGCGCCTCGCGATGGTCCTCGAGCGCGCGGCCCAGGCGCTGGAGCTCGGCCGGATGGTGGAGAGCGACCGGTTCGGGATCACCCACCAGGCTCAGGGTGGATTCCTCACCGAGCTCGCCGCGGGTCGCGTGGTCGACGTCGCCGAGGCCGAGGCGCGCGCCCGAGCGCTCGGGCTCCCCGCGGTGGCGCCGTACGTGGCCCTCGTCGTGCGCGCCGCACCGCGCGCCGGAGGGACGAGCACCGATCCGGTGGCGGCCCACCGCGGCGCACGGCGCCTCGTCGAGCGCGTCGCCCAGGCCGGGCGCGACGCCCGGCTCCCCCTCATCCTCGGCTCGCTCGGGCCTGTGGAGGTGGCGGTGCTGCTCGCGACCGGCGAGCGGGGCGGCGACGCCGCTGTCGCGCAGCTCGCGGAGACCCTGCACGCCCAGCGCGTCCGCCAGCCCGACCTCGATCCCGTGTCGGTCGGCGTGGGCGTCCCTGCCGAGACGGTGCTCACCGCCGGCGCTGGGCTGCGGCACGCCCAGCACGTCGCGGAGGTGGCCCACGCCCTGCCACCGGCACGCCGCAGACCGTTCTTCCGGGCCAGCGACGTCCGTCTCCACGGACTTGTGGCCCTCTTGCAGGACGACCCGCGGGTCCAGGCGTTCGCCGAGGCAGAGCTCGACCGGCTGCTCGTCCACGAGGCGACGCACGAGGACGGGATGCTCCAGCTGCTCCGCCAGTACCTCGCCGTGGGCGGCAACAAGACCGAGCTGGCGCGCGTCAGCCACCGCAGCCGCCCCGCGCTCTACAAGAAGCTCGCGCACCTCGAGCGCATCCTCGGCGTCCGCCTCGACGACGCCGACTCCCGGCTCGCCCTGGGGGTCGCCCTCCTGGTGCACGACCAGCCGCGGTGACCGCGCGCCGTCGACGCCGCCTCGACCGATAGGTTGGTGACCCAGGCCGCACCGGCGGCCACGGGAGCGAGGAGCACGACATGACGACCTGGGGCTGGATCGCCGTCTTCACCGTGGTGGCAGGTTTCGGCATGCTGCCGCTCGTCGTCGACCGCGCGACGTCCGCCAAGCTCGTCGGCACCGCTGCGGCGTGCCTGGTGCTCGCCTTCTTCGCCGCCCTCCTCGTCATCGCACTGCCGAAGACGATCGCCTGAGCGGCGACACGACGTCACCGCAGACGACCCTGTGGTGACATACCGGCTGTTGTCCGCGCGCGGACGACGTGCTGGAATCGCGCCATGACCACACCCCGCGCCTTCGACCCCGCCAGCATCCCCGCCGGACAGCACATCGGCGGTCGGTACGCCGACGGCTCCGGTGCCGACGACGTCGTGGTCAGCAACCCCGCGACGGGGGAGGTCGTACGCAGGTTCGCCTCGGCCACAGACTCCGACGTCGACGACGCGGTGGCCGCAGCGGCCCGCGCGTACCCCGGATGGTCCGCCGCCACCCCTGGTGAGCGGAGCACCGCGCTCCACGCGCTGGCGCGCCGGCTCGAGCAGATCGCGGACGACCTCGCCGCCGCCGAGACGTTGCAGACGGGCAAGTCGATCCGGATGTCCACGGAGTTCGACGTCCCGGGCACGATCGACAACACCGCCTTCTTCGCCGGGGCTGCCCGCAACCTGGAGGGCAGGGCGAGCGCCCGCTACTCCGCCGACCACACCTCCTCGATCCGGCGTGAGCCGATCGGCGTGGTCGGCTCGGTCGCCCCGTGGAACTACCCGCTCCAGATGGCGGCCTGGAAGGTCCTCCCGGCGATCGCCGCTGGCAACACCGTGGTCCTCAAGCCGGCCGAGATCACACCGTTCACCTCCCTGATGCTCGCCCAGGCCGCCACCGAGGCCGGGCTGCCCGACGGTGTCGTCAACGTCGTCAACGGCCCCGGTCCGACGACCGGGAGCGCCGTCGTCGGCCACCCGGGCGTCCGCATGGTGTCCTTCACCGGGTCGACGGCGGTCGGCCGGCAGATCGCGACGACGGCCGCCGCCTCGGTGAAGCGCGTACACCTCGAGCTGGGCGGCAAGGCGCCGTTCGTCGTGTTCGACGACGCCGACCTCGAGGCGGCCGTCCGTGGCGCCGTCGCGGGCTCGCTGATCAACGGCGGGCAGGACTGCACGGCGGCCACCCGGGCGTACGTCCACGCGAGCCTCTTCGAGGCGTTCGTCGACGGGGTCGCCGAGCTGATGGGCAAGGTGGTCGTCGGAGACCCCACTGACCCCGCGACCGACCTCGGGGCGCTCAGCTCGGCGGCGCACCGCGACAAGGTGGCCGCGATGGTCGACCGCGCCCGGGCCGCCGGCGCCCAGGTGGTGTGCGGTGGAAGCTCGCCCGAGCGCTCGGGCTTCTTCTACGAGCCGACCCTCCTGACGGGGCTCCCCCAGGACGCGGAGGCCGTCCAGCAGGAGATCTTCGGGCCGGTTCTGGTGGCGCTTCCGTTCGAGTCCGACGACGAGGCGGTCCGGCTCGCCAACGACACCCCGTACGGCTTGGCGGCGTCGGCGTGGACGCGTGACGTCTACCGTGCCCAGCGCGCGGCCGCGGAGATCCAGGCCGGCTGCGTGTGGATCAACGACCACATCTCCATCGTCTCCGAGATGCCGCACGGCGGCTACAAGCAGTCGGGCTACGGCAAGGACATGAGCGCGTACTCGTTCGAGGAGTACACCCAGGTCAAGCACGTGATGCAGGACGTGACCGGCACTGCTCGCAGGCCGTGGCACAGCACCGTCATGGGGGTGTGACCGGCGGCACCTTCAGCAGAGCCGGGGGATTGCATAGAAGGTCTATCTGTTGACGGGCGTATAACATAGCTCTGTGGACTCGCTGCCTCCGGTCGACCAGACCGACATCCGGTTCACGCTCGGGATGCAGCTGCGAGAGCTCTTGCGCGTCGCACCATCGGTGCACGCCCGCCTCGCCTCCGAGATCGGGATCGGCGTCACCGACGCCCTGGCGCTCGACAACGCCATGGCGGCACTGCCGCGACCCCTGGGCGTCGGCGACCTGGCCCACCGGCTCGGAATCCGTTCCGCCTCGGCGACCGTCGCGGTCGACCGCCTGGTCTCATCGGGGCACATGGAGCGCACTCCGCACCCGACCGACCGGCGTCGCACCAGCCTCCAGCCGACCGGCTCCGCCTACTCCGACGCCCGACGTGCTCTCTCTCCGCTGATCTCCGCCATCCGCGAGCTCACCTCCGACCTCGATGACGAGTCGGCCCGCACGATCACGACGTTCCTCGACGACGCCATCGCGATCCTGCGCGAGTACGCCGACCACGGAGGCGCCGACGAGCCCGTGCGCGGGCCCGCGAGCGACGACCCGGCTCCCCGTTCCGACACCTAGGAGAGTGCGGCCAGAGCGGCGCGGATCAGCCGTTCGTCCCGCTCACGCACCACGAGGGTGACCGCACGCTCGCCGCGTCGGACCGCTCGGGCGGCCCGGTCCGCGCCGGGCGACCCGATCTCCACCGCGCCCACCTCGTCGGTCAGCGTGCGTACGGCGAGGGCATCGAGGACGAGCGGCCCGTGGATCTCGTCGCGGTCGACCTCCACCCGCGTGCGGTCGCGGGTCGCACGAGCGCGCGCCTGAGCCACGACGACGTCCACGAGCGAGTCACGCTCCGGCTCGGTCGGGGCCCGCACGTCGAGGACGCCGGCGGTCTCCCCGGCGGTGAGGCCGTCGGCGGGCTCGCGGGACGTGAGTTCGCCGAAGGTGGCGCGTACGTCGGCATCTCCGTGCACCTTGGCCTGCTTCGCGGCCGCCAGGACCGTCATCGCACAGGTCAGCGAGGGGTCGGCGCGTACCGCCATGGGCGCCTCGTACGGCACGGGGTCGCCGCGGAAGGTGAACCTCCACCGACCGCGTGGCCAGGCGATTGAGACGACCCCCGCCGCGGCCTCGGGTGGGAGCACGCAGGCGAGGTCGTCGGCGACCTCGACCCAGACGCCCGAGGGTGTGCGCCACCAGGTCCACCCAGGCCCCTGCTCCACCACCGACGCACCGTCCATGACGGCCATCCTGCCGGGTCTGGCACGAGGAGCGCGACACCTGCACGGGATACTGGCGCCATGCGCATCACCCGGGACGACACCGACGCTGTCGAGGAGTCCGACCTCACCGCCCGCCAGAAGGCCGAGAAGCTGGTCGAGCTCGCCACCGGCGCGGGCTATGAGCTCGCCGACGACGTCACACCGCGCTCGCTCCTGGTCGCCGCCTCGGAGTTCCTCGGGTTCGACGGCTCGTGGGACCGGCAGGAGGAGGTGCTGGCGATGGCGGACACGGCCGCGGGCGCCTCGGCCATCCACCCCGACGTCGTGCGGGTCGGCGCTGCGCTCGCACGTGGTCTCGACCCGTCGGAGTACGCCGACCGCTACCGCCGGTCGGGACGCATCACGCCACTGTCGGCCCACTACATGGCCGACCTCTACGACGAGGCCGGCGAGCCGCTGGCGGCCGAGCGGTGGCTCAACATCGGGATCCGGGCGCTGGAGCACCTCGACCCCGACATGGTGGACACGAGCACCTGGGACCTTCTGCTCCTGTCCCGCCGCAACCTGCGCGCACGCCTCGGCCGCCCCAAGGACGGGTACGACGAGGAGGCAGAGGCCGCCGACACGCACGTCGCGATCGACAGCGACGAGAGCGATTGACATGGAGCTCGGGGACGTCGTCCGGAGGCGACGGATGGTGCGGGCCTACGACGGACGACCGGTGCCGCGGGCACTCGTCGACCGGATGCTCGAGCACGCGACCCACGCTCCGAGCGCGGGGTTCAGCCAGGGATGGGCCTTCCTCGTCCTGGACTCCCCCGAGGACGTCACCCGGTTCTGGGAGGCGACGACGCCCCCGGACCGGGCGGCCGCGCCGTCACGGTGGCAGCGCGGCATGCGGACCGCTCCGGTGGTGATCGTGCCGCTGGCGCACAAGGACGCCTACCTCGAGCGCTACGCCGAGCCCGACAAAGGATGGACCGACCGCGACGAGGCACGCTGGGCGGTGCCGTACTGGTACGTGGACACCGCCATGGCGTCGCTGCTCATCCTGCTGACCGCCGTCGACGAGGGCCTCGGCGCGTGCTTCTTCGGGATCCCCCCGACGCGTACGGCCGCGTTCCGCAGCACCTTCGGCGTCCCTGAGGCGTACGACCCGATCGGCGCGGTCACGGTCGGATACCGCGCCGAGGACCACGTGCCGTCCTCGCGCGGACGTGCGCGCCGTGGACTCGACGAGGTCGTCCACCGGGGGTCGTGGGGCCTGCCGTCCGACGATGATCTTGGCATGTGATCAACATCACGAGTAGCCTCACCGCATGCTGCTCGCCGAGGAACTCACGCTGCTCGCTCTCGACCCGGAGACGGGAATGCTCCGGGGACGTGAGGCGTGCGTCGACCACGCCCTCGCCGGTGCCGTCCTCCTCGACCTCGCCGCGGCCGGCCACCTCCGTCTCGACGACGACACGATGCTCGTCCTCGGTGACACGTCACCGAGGTCGCCGCTGCTCGGCGGCGGCCTCTCCTTGCTGACCGGCCAGCTCCCCGTCGGCGTGCGTGATGCGATCCGGCACCTCGCGCCCACGCTGCGGGCCACGGTGCTCGAGAGCATGGCCGAGCGCGGCATGCTGCGGCGCGAGATTCACCGCAGCCTGGTGCTCAAGATCCTCGTCCGGTGGTACACCGCGTCACCCGACACGAGCTACTCCGTCCGCGCCGACCTGGAGACGATCTTCGCGGCTGTCGGCGGCTCGGCACCTGAGCCCGGCACCGACCTCGAGCCACGGGCGGCCGGCCTCCTCACCGTCCTCGACGGGGCCGATCTTCTCGAGCTGGTGAGCCCGTCGCAGCCGGACACGACACAGGTGCGCTCGTGGTGCCAGACACCGCGGCCCGACGAGGGTGACGACCTCCGTTGCGCCGTGCACGCCGCGCTCAGCGAGCTCTCTGCTCCCGGTCCGAGAGCCTCGCGCACGTCCAGGCGGACCGCCTCGGTCTGAGGCGCCGGCGGGTCAGCCCTCGGGTCCCCGTGACCTCGGATACGCGCGGGGCGCACCCAGGTCGCATCCCGGCTGCCTCTCGACGGGGATGGTGTGCGCTCTCGGCCTGGTACGGATCGTCGCCCAGGCCACGATCGCGCCGAGTCCCAGCATCGCCGCACAGATGACCATCGCCTGGTCGAAGCCCGCGTCGAACACTCCCGGGTCCGACAGCGCACCGCCGACGATCCCGACCAGGGGCGGCAGCGCGGCCACCGCGAGCAGCTGCGCCGTACGCGCCACCGCGTTGTTCACCCCCGACGCGATCCCGGCGAGGCGGTCGGGCGCCGCGGCCAGGACCGCCGTGGTCAGCGGCGCCACCAGCACCGTGAGCCCGATCCCGAAGACGACGACTCCCGGCGCCACCTCGCTCAGGTACGCCGCGTCCGGACCGATCCGCAGCATCAGCAGCAGCCCAGCCGCCGCGACGACCGGCCCCACGGTCATGGGGATCCGCGGCCCGATGCGGGTCGCCACGGCGCCGGCGTAGGAGGAGAAGAGAAGCATCAGGAACGTGACCGGGAGCGTCGCCGCGCCCGCCGCCAGCGGCGAGTAGCCGGCGACGACCTGCAGCTGCACCACGAGCAGGAAGAAGACCGCGCCCAGCGCGCCGTACACGACGAACGTCACCAGGTTCGCGCCGCTGAACACCCGGTCGCGAAAGAGGCCCAGCGGCACGAGCGGGTCAGGACTGCGACGCTCGTGCACGACGAAGAGCAGCAGGACGACGAGACCGCCGACGGCCAGCCAGTCGCTGGAGGCGATGAGGCCGTAGGTCAGGACGGCCAGTCCGCCCGCGGCCAGCGCCACCCCGAGGAGGTCGAGATGCTTCGGCGCCCGCGGGTCCCGACTCTCGGGCACGTGCCGGGCGCACACCCAGACCACCAGCACCGCGAGCGGCAGGTCGAGCAGGAACACCGCACGCCAGCTCACCGCCTCCACGAGCCATCCCCCGAGGAGGGGGCCCACGGCCGCAGCGACTCCGCCAAGTCCCGACCACGCCCCGATCGCCGCTCCTCTGTCCTCGGGGTCGAACGACGCGGAGATCAGCGCCAGGCTCCCCGGTGTCAGCAGAGCCCCGCCGATGCCTTGGAGGACGCGGGCGGCGATCAGCGTGGAGACGTCCGGAGCGACGCCGCACAGCAGCGAGGCGACCGCGAACCAGAGCACGCCGATCACGAACACCCGCCGCCGGCCGAAGCGGTCACCGAGTGCGCCGCCGAGCAGGATCAGCGACGCGAGGCTCAGCGTGTAGCCGTTGACGACCCACTGCAGACCGCCGATGTCGGCGTCGAGGTCGTCGCCGATCGTGGGGAGGGCGACGTTGACCACGGTGCCGTCGAGCATCGCCATGCTCGACCCGAGCACGGTGGCGAGCAGGAGCCAGCGGCCTGCGGCGCTGCGGAGACGGACGGGCTCGTCCACGTGCGACACCGTACGCACCGATGGGACGTCATGGGGAAGACTGGCGTCATGACGGTACGCACGCCCGACCCCAACCCCGGCTGGCTCTCCGATCACGCGCTCGACGAGACCCGCGGCCGGGTCCCGATCCTCTACGTCGAGGCGATCCCGGTCCGCATGGATCCTGACGGGCTCGTCGCCGAGATCGGGCTGCTGCTGCGGGGCTCCGCGCACACCGGCGCGATCTCGCGCTCGTTCGTCTCCGGGCGCGTCATGCACGGCGAGCGCGTCCGCGACGCTCTGATGCGCCACCTCGAGAAGGACCTGGGCCCGACCGCCTTCCCGGTGCTGCCGGTCAGCACCGTGCCGTTCGCGGTCACCGAGTACTTCCCCTACCCGGGGGCGTCGCAGTTCTTCGACGCCCGCCAGCACGCCGTCGCGCTCGCGTACGTGGTGCCGGTCTCGGGCGAGTGCCAGCCGCGCCAGGACGCGCTGGAGCTGACGTGGCTCACCCCGGGCGAGGCGTCGACCGACGCGGTCGCGGCCGAGATGGAGGGCGGTCGCGGGGCGCTGCTGCGGCAGGCGCTGGGCTACCTGGGGGTGCTCGGCGGCTGACCGCCTCAGCCCACCGCCTTGAGCCCCACCACCCCGCCGATGATCATCGCGAGGAACAGCAGGCGCACCACGGAGACCGGCTCGACACCGGTCGCCATCGCGTACCCGACGGTGAGCGAGGCGCCGATGCCGACCCACACGGCGTACGCGGTGCCGGTCGGCAGGCTCCGCATGGCGTACGCCAGCCCGACCATGCTGAGGACCACCGCCATGCCGAACACAACCGACGGGACGAGTCGGGTGAGACCGGCCGATCGCCCGAGCGCGGTCGCCCAGACCGCTTCGAGGACGCCGGAGACGACGAGGACCAGCCATGCCATGACGAGCTCCTGACCACGTGGTGTCGACGTCTTCGCATGACCGGGTACGTCGCTTCTCGTCCGGAGCCGGGTGGCTGATCACAGCGTACGAGACGCCTCGAAGTTACCCACCGGTAGTGTTTGGCGTACCTTACCCAGAGAACGCCCTTCGCTGGGGCTAAGGTGCGCTAGTCAGTACTACCGGCAGGAGCAGAGCATGCAGGTCGTCGCGATCGTCGTCTCGCTGGCCATCACCGCCGTCGCCGTCGCGCTCGCCGCCAGGGCGGTCGCCTCGATGGTGCGCGTGGTGAGGATGGGCCGGCAGACGCACAACCGGACCGACAACCCGGGGACGCGCTGGAAGAACATGCTGGTCGAGACCCTCGGCCACACGCGGATGCTCCAGTGGCACTGGATCGGCATCATGCACTGGTTCGTGTTCGCGGGGTTCATCCTGCTGTCCACGATGGTCGCCGCGGCCTACTTCCAGATCTTCGACGCCCACGCGGTGCTTCCGATCATCGGGCACTGGGTCGTCTACCAGTGGGTGAGCGACCTCCTGTCGTGGCTGACCCTGATCGGCATCCTGTACCTGATCTTCGTCCGCCAGCGGAACAAGCCCAACAAGCTCGGCCGCAAGTCCCGCTTCTTCGGCTCCACGTTCTGGCAGGCCTACTTCGTCGAGGCTGTCATCCTGTCGGTCGTCGTCTGCGGCTTCCTGCTCCGCGGCCTCGAGTACGCGCTGTTCTCGCACGACGACCCCGCCCAGGCGACGTTCGCCCACTTCCCCGGCACCTTCTGGCTCGGCGAGCTCTTCTCCGGGATGTCGGCCGGAGCGCTCGAGACGACCATCTACGCCGTCGCGATGGTGAAGATCGCCATCTCGATGACCTGGTTGATCACGATCTCGCTCAACATCACCATGGGTGTCGCCTGGCACCGCTTCACCGCCTGGGTCAACATCTGGTTCAAGCGCGAGGCCTCCGGCGCTCCCGCCCTCGGTGGGCTGAAGCCGATCTACGTGGACGACACGCCGGTCACGATCGAGACGATGGAGGACCTCGACGAGGACGCGTTCGAGAAGCTCGGTGTCGGCAAGGTCGAGGACTTCTCCTGGAAGGGCATCCTCGACTTCACCACCTGCACCGAGTGCGGCCGCTGCCAGTCGCAGTGCCCCGCCTGGAACACCGACAAGCCGCTCTCGCCCAAGCTGCTCGTGATGGGTCTGCGCGACCACGCGTACGCCAAGGCGCCGTACGTCCTCGCCGGCGAGGACGGTCGCGACGGTCTCTCCGAGGCGGTCACCACGGAGGCGGAGCGTCCGCTGATCGGCGACGAGTCGGTCTACGGCGTCATCGACCCCGACGTCCTCTGGTCCTGCACCAACTGCGGCGCCTGCGTCCAGCAGTGCCCGGTCGACATCGAGCACGTCGACCACATCATGGACATGCGCCGCTACCAGGTGCTCGTGGAGTCCAACTTCCCCACCGAGCTCAACAACATCTTCAAGGGCCTCGAGCGCAAGGGGAACCCCTGGAACATGTCGCCCAAGAACCGGATGGACTGGGCGAAGGACCTCGATTTCGAGGTGAAGCAGGTCGGCGTCGACATCGAGGACCTGGACGAGGTCGACTGGTTGTTCTGGGTCGGCTGCGCCGGGGCGTACGAGGACCGCGCCAAGAAGACCACGCAGGCGGTCGCCGAGCTGCTCGACACCGCGGGCGTCTCGTTCGCCGTCCTGGGTGACGGCGAGACGTGCTCGGGTGATCCTGCCCGCCGCGCCGGCAACGAGATCGTGTTCGCCCAGCTCGCGGCGCAAAACGTCGAGGTCTTCAAGGAGACGAAGGTCAAGAAGGTCGTCTCGACCTGCGCCCACTGCTTCAACACGCTCAAGAACGAGTACAAGGACTTCGGCATCGAGCTCGAGGTCGTGCACCACACGCAGCTGCTCAACCGGCTCGTGCGCGAGGGCCGGCTCACGCCGCTCGCACCGGCCGACGAGAAGGTCGCCGGCAAGACGATCACCTACCACGACCCGTGCTTCCTCGGCCGCCACAACAAGGTGTACGAGGCGCCCCGCGAGCTGCTCGACGTGATCCCCAACGCCGAGCTCAAGGAGATGCCGCGCAACTCCGAGCGCTCGTTCTGCTGCGGTGCGGGTGGCGCCCGGATGTGGATGGAGGAGACGCTCGGCGAGCGGATCAACCTCAACCGCACCCAGGAGGCCATCGACACCGGTGCCGACCAGATCGCGGTCGGCTGTCCGTTCTGCCGGGTGATGCTGGCCGACGGCCTGACCGCGAAGCAGGCCGACGGCGCTGCTCGCGAAGAGGTCGAGGTGCTCGATGTGGCGCAGCTGCTCCTCGCCGGCGTCAAGCGCAAGGCGGCCGCCGAGCCCGCGACCGAGCCCGGGCCCGACGCGACCGCCGCCGACGCCGGCATGGCGGCGACGGCGACCGCCGTCCTCGAGCGGCCCGAGGGCCCCGGTGAGGACCTCGACGAGCCCGAGGCGGGCACGCCGGAGGAGAACCGCAAGATCGCCGAGGAGTCCGACATCCCCGTCGACGACGAGGGCCACGGCCACTCCAAGCCCTGACGCCCGCCCTCGCGCGATTCGGTGAGGAGATCGGGGGCCGTCGACGGCCGACTCCCGATTTCCTCACCGAATCGCCGTCTTGGCGGGCGGGGTCAGGCGTCGCGGCGGCGGAGCGCGACAGCTGCGAGCGTCATCAGCACGGCGATCTCCGCCGCGAAGATCGCGAAGCTCGGCCAGGCGTCCAGCAGGTTCGGGTTGAACGACACGGGCGTCGCGATCACCGTTCCGGCGCTGCCCGGCATGACCCGTTCGAGGAACAGGCCGATGTCACCGGGGATCAGCGCGACCATGTTGCTCACCACGAAGCACAGCCCGATGGTGATCGTGATGGCCGCCGCGGTGTGGCGCAGCAGGGTCCCGATCGCGATCGAGAACAGCCCCAGACCCGCCATGAAGAGGCCGCTGCCGTACATCGCCCGCAGCACGTCCCCCTCGAGCGCCATGCCGATGCCCTCGCGGTCGAGGAAGTAGTTGCCGCCGAAGTAGCCGATCAGGGCCGTCAGCGTGCCGACGACGAACAGCAGGCTCGCGACCAGCAGCGACTTCGCTGCGAGCACGCGCCCTCGTCGGGGAACGGCGGCGAACGTCGCCCGGACCATCCCGGTGCCGTACTCGCTGGTGACGGCGAGCACCCCCAGCACGACGGCCGTGATCTGGGCGATCATCATGCCCCAGGTGAGGAAGGCGCCGGGCGACTCGTCGGCCTCCGGGCTCGCGAGCCAGTCGGCATTGCCCCAGCACACGACGATCGTCAGGCCGGCTCCCAGGCCGACCAGAGCGGCGAGGGTCCACCACGTCGCGCGGACCGAGCGCAGCTTGATCCACTCGGCGCTGAGCACGTCGCCGAACCCTTGCCGGTGGACCGCCTGCTCCGACCCGACCGCGACGGTCTGCGTCGCGGTGCTCATGCCGCTGCTCCTGCCGTGACGGCGCCAACCTTCGAGCGGTACTCGACACTGTCGGCGGTCAACCTCATGAAGGCGTCCTCGAGCGAGGACCGCACCAGCGTGAGCTCGTGCAGCGGGAGGCTGTCGTGGTGCAGGAGATCGCCGATCGCCGACGCGTCGAGGCCCTGGACGTGGAGCGCGTCGCCGACGCCCTCCACGTCGAGCCCGCTCCTCGTCAGCAGCTCGGCCACGGCCGTGCGTGCCGGTGACTTGACCCGGACGTACGAGGTGGCGTGCGCGGCGATGAAGTCCTCGGTCGACATGTCGGCGAGGATCTGTCCGCGCCCGATGACGATCAGGTGGTCGGCCATCATCGCCATCTCCGACATGAGGTGGCTGGAGATGAAGACCGTACGGCCTTCGTCGGCGAGCCGGCGCGCGAGTGCGCGGACCCACCTGATGCCCTCGGGGTCGAGCCCGTTGACCGGCTCGTCGAGGATGACGACCGGCGGATCGCCGATCAGCGCAGCGGCGATCCCGAGCCGCTGCCCCATCCCCAGCGAGTAGCGTCCCGCCCGCTGACGAGCCACGGACTCCAGACCGACGAGCTCGAGCACCTCACCGACGCGGGTGGCCGGGATGCCGTTGCTCGCGGCGAGCCAGCGCAGGTGGTCACGCGCTGATCGGCCGGGGTGGAAGGCGTGGGCGTCGAGGAGCGCGCCGACCGAGCGCAGCGGCGCAGGTGACGTCTGGTGCCGATGACCGTTGACCGTCACCGAGCCCGCCGTCGGGGCGTCCAGACCGAGGATCATCCTCATGGTGGTCGACTTCCCCGCACCGTTGGGGCCGAGGAATCCGGTCACGCGACCTGGTCTGACCGTGAAGTCGATGGCGTCGACGGCGACCTTGTCGCCGAACGTCTTGGTGAGTGCCTGGGCGCGGATCATCCGATCGCCCGCCCCGATGTCTGAGCTGTCCATGCGCTCAGAGTCACGGGCAGTGGCGCCTGGGGGCATCGGGGAACCACCCCGACCGTCCCCTGAGCCGACCCTGGAGACCGCCGTCGTACGGCGTCAGCCGATGACGGGGCGTGACTCCCCCAGCGCGGGGCGTGCGCCGGTACGAGACACCGCGAGAGCGGCCGTCTCCGCCCCTCGGCGCAGCGCCTGCTGCGCGTCGAGGCCGTCCACGCTCGCGGAGAGGAAGCCGGCGGCGAACGCGTCACCCGCGCCGGTGAGGTCCTCGACCTCCGTCTTCTCGGCGCGCTGGCGTACGAGGAAGCCGTCGGGGGTCATCTGGACCGCCCCCGAGGCGCCGAGGGTGGCGACCGCGGTCGGGTACCACCGGCCCAGCGCCAGCAGCGCCCTGTCGGGTTCGTCCTCCCCGGTCATGCATCGCAGCTCGTCGGCGTTGGGCAGAATCACGTCGGCCCCGGACGTCCAGTCCACGAATTCCTCGACCCCGGCCTCGCGCAGGAACGCCACCGACCCCGGGTCGACCGACACCACAGCGCCGCGGTCGCGTGCACGGGCGACGATCTCCTGCGCGACCGGACGCGTCGCGGGATCGAAGAACGAGTAGCCGGTGAGGTGGACCCACCGGACGTCCTTCCAGGCCGACAGGGGGACGTCCTTGGTCGACAGGGCGCTGTTCGCGCCGCGGTCGACGAACATCGTCCGCTCTCCCGCCTCGTCGAGGGTGATGACGATCGTGGCGGTGTCGTGCTCCCCGTCGGCGGCGATGCGCGCCTGCACGCCGAAGCGCTCGAGCGACTCCGTGTGCCGGCGTGCGCCGTCCCTGCCGGCACGTCCGACGAACATCACATCGGCACCGAGCGACCCCAGCCACGCCGCGACGTTCGCCGCGGAACCGCCATCGCGCCTGCGGATCACCGCGGGGGTGTCGCTCGCTGGGGTGACAGTCGAGAGGGGCCGGACGATGAGGTCGTCGACCACGTCACCGACCACGAGGATGCGTGCCATGCGTCGAACGCTACCGCCCGGATAATCGGGTGCGCCGGACCTGCCCCTCGCCCTAGTGTCGGAGCCAGTTGCCAACGAACGAGCCGCGGAGGGAGGCAGAGATGGACGACTGCACGCACGACATCATGACGCGTCAGCGCGAGGCCCACGTACGCCGCACGCTGGAGCGCCGCCGGCCCGGGACGATCCACCAGGCCTCCTGGCGGGCCCGGGCAGCCGGCGCGGTGCGCCGGCTCGCCGACTCGGTCGACTCCCGCCCAGCGGGGACGACCGCGCCCACTCGTCCGATGTGACCCTCGGTCGCCCCGGATCGACGTGACGCCGAGCGCCGCAGACGCGGCGCCGCCACGACGGTGAATCCTCCCCGTCTACCGCACGAACCACACATCATCGACGTCCCGTACGGGCACGTCGACGACGCCTGCACAGGCATAGGGGCAATGACATGAACGAGTACACCCATCTCCTGCTCACGAACATGCGTGAACGAGAGCTCACCCGCCGACTCGAGCAGCGAGAGCACCTCGGTACGACCTACCGCCCCTCGCTGCGCAACCGGACGGCCAGGACGCTGCACAGGGTCGCCGACCGCCTCGACGGCCAGTCGTGACCGACGACCGTCAGAGCCGACACCACCGAGACCGGTGTCACCGAGACCGGTGTCACCGGTCTCGTGCGCTCCAGGCAGTGGCGATCTCGGCGCCGACTGTGATGTTGTTGGCCGCGATGTCGAGGTTGACCTCGAGGCTCGAGCCGTGGGTCAGCTCGACGATCCGGGCGAGCAGGTAGGGGCTGACGTCCTTGCCGGTGATCGCATCGCGCTCGGCCTCGGCGAGCGCCTGCCGCAGCGCCTCGTCGTGGACCCGCGGGTCCAGCTGCTTGTCGGACGGCAGGGGGTTGGCCACCAGCACCGCGCTCTCACGTCCGAGGGCGTCGTTGGCGGCCATCACCGCAGCGACCGTCGCGGCGTCGGGGACCGCCCAGTCCAGAGTCTCCCCCGACTCCGTCAGCCAGAAGCTCGGGAACTGGTCCGTCCCGTAGCCCAGCACCGTGACGCCGAGGGTCTCGAGGCGCTCCAGGGTCGCCGGGATGTCGAGGATCGACTTCACGCCGGCCGACACCACCGTGATGCGTGTGCCGGCGAGCGTGGTGAGGTCGGCCGACTCGTCGAACGTGGCGCTCGCCCCTCGGTGCACCCCACCCAGGCCGCCGGTGGAGAACACGCGGATCCCCGCCCGGGCCGCGAGGAAGGCCGTGGCCGCGACCGTCGTGGCACCGGAGGTCCGGGTCGCCATCGCGACCGGAAGGTCGCGTACGGACACCTTCACCACGGAGTCGTCGAGGGCGATCCGCTCGAGCGCGGCGTCGTCGAGCCCCACGTGCGGCTCCCCGTCGAGGACGGCGATCGTCGCGGGGACGACGTCGCGCTTGCGCAGGATCTCCTCGAAGTCACGCGCCGCCTGCAGGTTGCGGGGTCGTGGCAGGCCGTGGGAGATGATCGTCGACTCGAGCGCGACGACAGGTCGGCCGGCCTCGCAGGCAGCGGCGACGTCGGGGTGGATCCTCATCCGAGCGGTCTCTCCTCAGATCGTGGCGCGATAGAAGTTGGCGAAGGAACGCGAGGGCGTGGGACCGCGTTGCCCCTGGTAGCGCGACCCGTACTTCTCGGAGCCGTACGGGTGCTCGGCCGGCGACGAGAGCCGGAAGAAGCAGAGCTGGCCGATCTTCATGCCGGGGTAGAGCTTGATCGGGAGCGTCGCCACGTTGGCGAGCTCGAGCGTGACGTGCCCGTCGAACCCGGGGTCGACGAACCCTGCCGTGGCGTGGGTCAGGAGACCGAGACGCCCGAGCGACGACTTGCCCTCGACCCGGGCGGCGACGTCGACAGGGAGGGCGACCCGCTCGTACGTCGACCCCAGGACGAACTCGCCGGGGTGCAGGATGAACGGTCCACCGTCGGCCGCCGTGACCTCTTTGGTGAGATCGGACTGGTCCTCTGCGGGGTCGATGTGCGGATAGCGATGGTTCTCGAAGACCCGGAAGAACTTGTCGAGGCGGACGTCGATGCTGGACGGCTGCATCATCTCCTCGTCGTAGGGATCGAGGACGATCCGTCCTTCGTCGAGCTCGGCTCGGATGTCGCGGTCGGAGAGCAGCACAGACCGACGGTAGCGCAGGTCTGTGGACGGAGGCCTTGGCTGACCCCGGGTGGATGTGCTTCACTTCCGAGGTCCCCCCTGCTGTCCACGGAAGGTGAACTTGTGGCTACCCCCGGCCGCAGGAAGGCTCACCGCGCCCCCCGCAAGCGCAAGACGAGCCCGACGTCGTCCAGGATCCGTCCTTCCGTGACGGTCACGCCCGAGACCCCGCACGAGCGCCTGGAGGCTCTGCCTCTGCGCTCCGCCCGTCGCCGACCCGCCGCGCTGGCCGGTCTTCTGCTCGCAGGAGTGGCGACCGTGGCCGCTTCTGCCCCGCAGGCGATCAGCACGACCGCTGCCAACGTCGAGGGCGGGTCGACCAGCGGCATCGTGGTCCGGTCCGCCCCCAGCCTCGAGCAGCACATCGCCGAGCGTCGTGAGATCGCCGTCACGCGCTCGAGCGGACGTGCGGCTCTCACCGCCCCCGGCAAGCAGGTGGTCGCCGGCGTCGCCGAGGCCACCGCAGAGCCGGAGGAGGAGGACGCGGCCGAGACGGAGGGCGCAGACTCCGAAAGCCCCGATGCCAGCACGCCGAGCGGATCGGTCTCGGGCAAGCCGTGCGCCAGCGGCTCCTCGGTCGAGAGCGGTCTCTCCTCGAACGCGATCGCCGTCCACCGGGCGGTGTGCGCCGAGTTCCCCAGCGTCTCCTCGTACGGCGGGGTCCGCGCGGGAGACGGCGGCGAGCACGGCACCGGACGCGCGCTCGACATCATGGTGAGCGGCTCGACCGGTGACGCGATCGCCGCCTTCGTGCGCGCGAACGCCTCCAAGCTCGGCGTCTCAGAGGTCCTCTGGGCGCAGAAGATCTGGACTACCCAGCGTGCCTCCGAGGGCTGGCGCCCGATGGAGGACCGCGGCTCGTCGACAGCGAACCACTACGACCACGTCCACGTGACGGTGAGCTGAGCGGCACCTATATAGTGGTCGGCGTCGCCTCGGCGACGACGCCCGCGGGCGTAGTTCAATGGCAGAACATCAGCTTCCCAAGCTGATAGTGCGGGTTCGATTCCCGTCGCCCGCTCCCTTCACGAAGGCCCTGGCCGAGACGACAACAGTCCCGGCCAGGGCCTTTGCTGTGAACTAGCTCGACCAACCGAGGCCGTCGACGAACTCCTCCACCGCGGTCACGACGCGACCCAGGACAGCGACCGAGTCGGTCAGCGGGCCGGGGACGTACATGCCGTGATCGGCGCCCTCGACCTCGAGCACCCGCGCCGAGAGGCGGCGCGCGGCGTCGGCGTCCCACAGTGGGTCCGCCGTGCCTCCCACGAGCAGGAACGGCGCGGTTGCGCGGCTCAGGGCGTCGACCACCCACGGGAGGGTGAGTAGCGGCGTGATCCACACGGCGGGCAACGATCTTTCCGCGGCGATCGCCGCGGCATTCGTGCCCAGGGACTTGCCGATCAGCAGCGGTCGGCCGCCCACGTGGTCGATGAGAGGAACGACCTCGCCGCAGACCCAGTGCTCGATCCCCGGCTGATCGAGAGCCGAGGGCTGTCGGAACCACGAGTGCCGGTGCACGGTCGCGCCCCGCCGCTCTGCGACGTCACCGGCATACATCAGCAGCGGCGCGCCCGGTCCGAATCGAGCGCCGGGGATCACGACGACGTCGGTCATGCGGAGACCGTACCGACCGCGAGGCCACTTCGGGGCCATCGTCGTTCGTCGAGCAAGACCTGGTGCCCACCGTGCGATCAGTTCATTCGTCGCTGGCAGCGATTCGCCAGGTTCTCGCCCGCGCCGCCTGGCTCGCGCGGCGAGTTGCTGCCACGAACGGGACATTTCGGTTGCTGCCCCTGTTGCTGTCTCGTCGGCTGGCCTAAGTTGAGGCGGTCCAACACGACTCAACGAGGAGGTCCGTAGTGCGAAGAGCACTTACCGGAGCCCTGGGAGCAGCTGTCGCCGCCACCTTGGTGACCACTGCAACACCGGCAGCGGCAATCGACGACGTCAACACGACGCAGCTCCGCAAGGCTGTCACCGTCAACGGCATCCTGAAGCACGCACGTGCGCTTCAGGTCATCGCCAACCAGAACGACGGGACGCGCGCCTCCGGGCTCCCCGGCTACGAGGCATCCGTCGACTACGTCACCAAGCAGCTCCGCCGATCGGGCTACTCGGTCAAGAAGCAGGCCTTCACGTTCTCGTTCTTCCGGTCGCTCTCCGAGCCGACCCTCTCGCAGGTGTCGCCGACGGCCACCGACTACGAGACCGACATCTACAGCTACTCCGGCGGCGGTGAGGTGACCGGCGTCGTCGTGCCCGCGAACGACAACGTCATCCCCGCGACCGAGGAGCCGAGCAGCACCGCCGGATGCACCCCGGGCAGCTTCGATCCCGCGCCGGCCGAGGACGCGATCGCGCTCGTCCAGCGCGGCGGCTGCGACTTCGCCGTCAAGGTCGACAACGCCGCGGCGGCGGGCTACGACGCCGTGATCATCTTCAACGAGGGCAACCCGGGCCGTACCGAGCTGTCCATCGGGACCCTCGGCGATCCCAAGGACATCCCGGTCGTCGGGCTGTCCTACGCCGACGCCGTGGCACTGCTCGAGCAGGCCGCCGCAGGCCCCGTGACGCTCTCGGTCTCGACCGAGGTGGAGACCGATCCCAACCGCACCACGTGGAACGTGATCGCGGACCTCTCGCCGAAGGACCTCAAGAAGGTCAAGAACAAGGACCAGGTCGTCGTCGTGGGCGCCCACCTCGACTCCGTCCCCGAGGGCCCCGGCATCAACGACAACGGCAGCGGCTCGGCCGGCACGCTCGCGATCGCACAGGCGATGTCGGACCTCAAGCTGACCAAGAAGCTGTCCCGCCCGGTGCGCTTCGCGTTCTGGGGTGCTGAGGAGTCCGGTCTGCTCGGAGCCGAGCACTACGTCGCGTCGCTGAGCGATCAGCAGCGCTCGAAGATCTACGCGAACCTCAACTTCGACATGATCGGGTCGCCGAACTACGTCCGCTTCGTCTACGACGGCGACGGCTCCTCCGGCGGTCCGGTCGGTCCGCCCGGATCCGACGTCATCGAGACGATCTTCACGGACTACTTCGAGAGCCAGGGTCTGGCGAGCGAGCCGACCGACTTCGACGGACGCTCCGACTACGGGCCGTTCATCGCGGCCGGCATCCCGGCGGGCGGTCTCTTCTCGGGCGCCGAGGGTGTGAAGACGCCGGAGGAGGCAGCCGTCTACGGCGGTACGGCCGGCGAGTGGTACGACCCGTGCTACCACCAGGCCTGCGACGACATCACCAACCTCAGCGTGAAGGCGCTCAACGAGCTCGGCGACGCCGCTGCGCACGCGACCTTGACGTTGACGAAGTCGAAGTCCGGTCTCTTCCCCGACGGCAGCCGCAAGGCGAACGCTGCGGCGTCGGCGAAGGCCCAGGCCCTGTCCGCGCCGGCCCCGGCACGGCATCAGGGTCACGCGGCGACGCGCTGAGCCGACCGACCGGTTCACCATCTGACCGATGCCCCTCCGCTCCCTCGGGCGGAGGGGCATCGGTGTGTCCTCAGTCGTTCGGCACGCGCTGGACCGCGAGGAGCGCCTCGCCGAGAGCCCTCACACCATCCTCGCCGACGACGTCACCGAGGAGACCCAGGAACGCGCCTTCGAGCGCGCTCTGCGCATCGCGCCAGCGGCCGGAGTCGCTGGGCCGCTGGCGCAGCCTCGCCTCGGCGATCTCGTCGTCGTTCCACCCGAGCGTGGACATGCGCTCGGCGCCTGCGCCCGGATCGACGAGCATCGCGCGCGGGACGGAGAGCCCGACCAGGCCGAGGGCGGCGAAGTACTGACCCCCACGGATCTCCCGCACCGCCATCGCCGCCTGCGCCAACCGTGCCGGGACGTCGTTCGGGCGCTCGGCCCGCTGCCAGCCCTGAGCCAGCAGCATCGGCGCCAGGTCGGCCTCGTCGAGCACCTGCTCGAGCAGGGCCGTGGCGCGACCTGCCGCCTTGTCGTCCACGAGGTTCTCGCGGCCCCACCGGTGACACACGTCGAGGTAGGCGTCCACCGCGGCCTGTGGCGCCGTCTCGGCACTGCGCTCCCAGACGCTGTCGACCACACGCCGGGAGAAGATCCCCAGGACGTCGAAGGCCGCGTCCGTCGAGACGTCGCCGAGGACGCCGACGCGCCCGCGGAAGTAGAGGGCTGAGGCCGGCATGCCGGCCTCCTTGGAGGTCGACCGGATCATGGTCGACGTCATGAAGGTGCTGCCGAGTGTGTTGAGCGCGTCGCGCCAGGGGTTCGCGGGGGGCATGGGTGCACGGTAGCCGCCCCCAGAGGCCCCGCGCAGGGCGCCGTCGCTAGACTCGGCGGGACTTCTCCCTGAGGAGGTCCCCCTTGCTCGTCCTGCGAATCCTCGCGGCCAACGCCGCTGTCGTCGTGGTGTGGATCGCGGCGCTCTCGGCGCTCGGCTTCCGGGCGATCCCGATGGAGGTGGCCCTTCTCGCGATGGGACTCATCACCTCGTCACTCCTCGTGACGCGCGCGGTGATGGCGCGCGAGCGCCGCCGCGTCCCGGTCCCCGGGCTGATCGAGGAGCCCGCGCGCCTCGAGCCGTGAGCGGATCCGCTCGGCCCGTCGTCTCAGCGACTCAGTGCGGCTGCCACGCGTCTTCGTCCGTGGTCATCGCCTCCACCGCATCCGGGAGGACCCCGTCGGCGAGGTGCTGGATCGTCACCGACTCGAAGACCTCACGGAGACTCGCCCGGGCGGCGATCCACACGTGCTGCAGCACCTCTGCCGACCCGGTGTAGGCCACGGACTCGGGCCGCAGTCCGTACACGCTCACGAGAGGGCCGTCGACCGCACGGATGACGTCGGCGACGGTGATCTCGGTGGCGGCCCGGGCAAGGCGCCAGCCACCGGACTGGCCGCGCTGGCTGACGACGATCCCCGAACGACGGAGGTCGGCGAGGATCGCCTGGAGGAAGCCGTGGGGGATCTCCTGCTTGCGCCCGATCTCCTCGGCAGAGACCGGGGAGGCATCGTCGCGGCTGGTGATCTCGATCAGGCCCCGGAGGGCGTAGTCCGACTTGGTGGAGACCCGCATGGCTGAAGTCTCCCAGATCCCTCGACGTACCCCGGTTCGGCGCCCCGGGGTTGCATCGGTTACCCGCGAGTAGGACACTTGTTATTACTCGCGAGTAATCCGCTGCGTGCGAGGCAGCACGAAAGACTAAGGACCTGTCGCCGTGAGCCACTACAAGAGCAACCTTCGCGACATCGAGTTCAACCTCTTCGAGGTCTTCGGCCGCGACGAAGTCTTGGGGAAGGGCCTGTTCGAGGACCTCGACGTCGACACCGCCAAGAGCATCTTGAGCGAGATCGACCGGATGGCGCGCGAGGACCTCGCCGTGTCCTTCGCCGAGGCCGACCGCAACCCCCCGGTCTACGATCCCGAGGCCTGCACCGTCACGATGCCGGCCGGCTTCGCCAAGAGTTACAAGACGTGGATGGACTCGGAGTGGTACCGCCTCCAGCTCCCCGTCGAGCTCGGCGGTCAGCCTGCTCCCGCGTCGCTCGTGTGGTCCACCGCAGAGCTGGTGCTCGGTGCCAACCCCCCGGTCTGGATGTACTCGGCCGGCCCGAACTTCGGCTCCATCCTGCACCGCAACGGCACCGACCGTGACAAGAAGATCGCGCAGCACATGGTCGACCGCAAGTGGGGCGCCACGATGGTCCTCACCGAGCCCGACGCCGGGTCCGACGTCGGCGCCGGCCGCACCAAGGCGTACCTCCAGGAGGACGGCACCTGGAACATCGAGGGTGTCAAGCGCTTCATCACCTCCGCCGAGCACGACATGAGCGAGAACATCATCCACCTGGTGCTCGCACGCCCGGTCGGCATCGAGGGCGTCGGCGGCCCCGGCACCAAGGGCCTGTCGCTCTTCATCGTCCCGAAGTACGGCTTCGACCTCGAGACCGGTGAGCTCGACGGCACCCGCAACGGCGCCTACGTCACCAACGTCGAGAAGAAGATGGGCATCAAGGTCTCGACGACCTGCGAGGTCACCTTCGGCGATCCGTCGGTCGGCAACGGTGCTCCGGCCAAGGGCTGGCTGCTCGGCGAGGTGCACAACGGCATCGCCCAGATGTTCCAGGTCATCGAGAACGCCCGCATGCTGGTCGGCACCAAGGCCATCGCGACGCTCTCGACCGGCTACCTCAACGCCCTCGAGTACGCCAAGGAGCGCATCCAGGGTGCCGACATGCTCGACCCGGCCAAGGACGCGCCGCGGGTGACGATCACCCACCACCCGGACGTGCGTCGCTCGCTGATGACCCAGAAGTCGTACTCCGAGGCGCTGCGCTCGCTGGTCATCTACACCGCGACCTGGCAGGACCGCGTGATGATGTCCGAGGCGGCCGGCGAGGAGGACACGCTCGCCGAGCGCGTCAACGACCTGCTGCTGCCGATCGTCAAGGGCTACGGCTCCGAGCGCTCGTGGGTGCTGCTCGGGACGGAGTCGCTCCAGACCTTCGGCGGCTCGGGCTTCCTTCAGGACTACCCGGTCGAGCAGTACGTCCGTGACGCCAAGATCGACACCCTGTACGAGGGCACCACCGCGATCCAGGGGCAGGACCTCTTCTTCCGCAAGATCGTCAAGGACCAGGGCCAGGCGATCGCCCACATGGCGCAGGAGATCCAGTCGTTCATCGGCTCGGAGGCGGGCAACGGCCGCCTCAAGGTCGAGCGCGAGCTCCTCGCCAAGGGTCTCGAGGACGCCCAGGGCATCCTCGGCGCGGTCTTCGGTCAGATGATGTCGGCCAACCCGGCCGACGGTGGCGACCCGAAGAACGTCTACAAGGTGGGGCTCAACAGCACCCGCCTGCTCATGGCGCTCGGTGACGTGGTCTGCGCGTGGCTGCTGCTGCGCGGCGCCGAGGTCGCCCTCGCGAAGCTCGAGGGCGCCGTCTCGCCGGCGGACAAGCACTTCTACGAGGGCAAGATCGCCGCGGCGCAGTTCTTCGCGCGCCAGGTCCTCCCGAAGCTCGCCGCCGAGAAGGCCATCGCCGAGGCGATCGACCTCGACGTGATGGAGCTCGACGAGGCTGCGTTCTGACGACCTGACGCACATCTCGACAGAAGGACCCGACTGTTCGCCCGGAGACGGGGGAACGTCGGGTCCTTCTGTCGGGTCCTCGTCTCAGGACGACGGACCTGAGCAGGTGCGCGAGCTGATCACGTCCTTGGGTCGGACCAGCTCGCACAGATCCCAGCTGCGGTCGTCCGTACGGGTGGTGCCCGGGCTCTTGCTGATCCCGCCGCCGTTCTCCTGGTCTCCCGGCGCGTCCAGCAGGTTGCCGTCGTCGTCGAGCACCTGCGTCTCGAGGGTCAACGCGCGCACCCCGACGAGATCACGCTTCGCGATCCGCGCCTGGAGGAAGACGTAGCCGTCGACAGCCCGAGCCACGTGCCACGGACCGGCCTGCCCGTCGACGACGAAGCGCCGGCGCATGGACGCCACCCGCTCGTCGACCTGGTAGGTGTCCCCGGCGTACCCGAGGGCGTAGCCGCCCGGACCGTCGACCGGGACCGCAGGATGCGTCGTGTCGTTGGCGTTCCTGGTCGACTTGCTCCCCGGCCCACGCATCAGCGCGGAATCCATCCCGACGGTGGTGCCCCGGTAGCGCAGCGGGATCTCGCACCCGATGCGCTGCCCCGTCGCGGAGTCCTCGGCGACGACGACCGCCGTCCGGCCGAGGCCGGTCATCCCGCGTTGCACCTGGGCGGACAGCACCTCCTCCGGCTCGAACACCGAGCGTCTGCTCCCCATCCCCTTCGCGCAGTCGGTGGCGAGAGCGGCGGCCTCCTCGCGCGGGAGGTCACGCAGCCACAGCTCGACATCGGGCTGGGCGGGCTCTGGTCGCGCCGTCGGCGACGCCGCGACCTCGGACTCCGGGACGGCGGGCGGCGAGGTCGCGGGGTCGTCGCCGGCGAAGGCCAGGCTCAGGCCGATGACCGCCGCCGCCGCCACGGACGCCACGGCCGGGCCCGCCCAGCCACGTGTGATCGGGCGGCGGCCCCGGGATGCCGTCGCGACGATCTGCGCGGCGCGCTCGTCCTTGCCGGTGAGCACTCGCTCGGTCGGAAGCTCGATCCTCATGACCGCTCCTCACGTTGCAGGATGACTGACTGCTCGCCGAGGCGCGCACGGGCGCGAGCGAGCCGGGACTTCACCGTGCCGACAGGCAGCCCGAGCGCCTCGGCGGCCTCCTGCATCGAGCAGCCCGACCACCACACCAGCTCCACCACGACCCGCTGGCCGGCGGGCAGCCGACCGACGACGGCGCGGATCTCACGCATCCGTCGTTCGCTGTCGACGTCGGCCGCTACCCCGTCGGCGTGGTCGTGGTCGATCTCGTTCAACGGCACCTTGCGCCTCAGCGCCGCCAGCCGCCGACGCCCACGCAAGGCGTTGGCGCACTCCTGCGACGCCATCGCGAGCAGGACGCCGCGAGCGGACTCGCCCCTGAGCTCGTCGACCCGTCCGTCAGCGGCCCGCCGCCACAGGGCGACGAACGTGGCCTGCGCGACGTCCTCGGCGGTCGCCCAGCACGCCACCCGGCGGAACGCGAAGTTGTAGACCGCGTCGCCGTACCGGGTGAACAGCTCGGCGAACGCGTGCTCGCTCCCCGATCGCAGCTGTGCCCACACCTCCTGATCGGGGTGCGGGTCGATGCGGTCCTCCACCTGGCTGCTCACACCCTGGAGAGTCCACCACCGACGATCGGGTTCCCTCGACGCCCCGCGATCAGATCGTTGAGCCATCCGTAGTCGACCGCGCCCGCGGTCGCGCCGTAGGTGCCGCTCGACGCCATCTCCTCGACCGCGCGCTGGACCACGGCGTAGGCGGCCTGCGCCACGCTCGACCCCAGACTCACCCGTGCCACCCCGAGACGGCCGAGGTCGTCGATGCTGAGTGCTCCGGGTCCGACCATGACGTTGACGGGGACGGGGAGCGCGGCCGTGAGGGCACCGATGCACTCGGCGGTGGAGGCACCGGGGACGAAGATGCCGTCCGCACCGGCCTCGATGTAGCGGTCGGCGCGCGCGAGCGCCTCGGCGAGCTGCTCGTCGGGGGAGCCGACCGCTGCGAGGAAGACGTCTGTACGAGCGTTGATGAACATCGGCACGCCGGCGGCGTCGGCAGCTCGTCTCGCCGCGACGATCCTCGCGACGAGCTCCTCCGGACCGCGGTCGCCGTCCTCGATGTTGATGCCCACGGCCCCCGCGTCCAGGATCACAGCCACGGTCTCGCCGACGCCGTCGGCCGACGCCGCGTAGCCGCCCTCGACGTCGACGGTGACGGGCACGTCGACCGCGGCAGCGATCGCGGACACGACGGCCGTACCCCTTGCACGGTCCAGCTGGTCGCCGTCCGGCCTCCCCAAGGCCCAGGCGACTCCCGCGCTGGTCGTCGCGACCGCCGGCGCACCGGCCTCCTCGGCGACGACCGCGCTCGCTACGTCCCAGACGTTGGTCAGGGCCAGCGGTCGCGTCCCTTCATGGAGTGAGCGGAAGCGGGCGGCCTTGTCGTTGCTCGTCGCGTTCATCGCCCTAGTACACCGGGATCGCAGCACTCCGGGCTGGCGGATATCGGACGTCACCAGCGAGTCGCGGTCACCGTCCCCAAGGCCAGGCGGCCGAGCTCCCGTGCGTGCACCTCGACACTGTCGACGAGGGGAACTGGGACTACGTGGGGCTGGATCAGCAGACCGATCTCGGTGCAGGCGAGCACGACCGCATCCGCACCCTGGTCGGCCAACCGCTGGATGGTGTCGATGTACGCCGACCGGGAGGCGACCTGCACGATCCCCTTGGTCAGCTCGTCGAAGATGATGGTGTCGGACATCTCGCGGTCAGCCTCGTCGGGGATGACCGAGTCGATCCCGTGCCGAGCCAGCCGCCCGGCGTAGAAGTCCTCCTCCATCACCCACCGGGTGCCCAGGATGCCGAGCGTCCGCCACCCGTTGCGGGCCGCCTCCGCCGCGACGGCGTCCGCGATGTGAGCGAGCGGGACGTCGATGCCGGCTTCGACCTCGGGGGCGACCTTGTGCATCAGGTTCGTGCAGATCGCCACCGTGGTCGCTCCGCTGCGGACGCAGCGCTGCCCTGCCTCGGTCAGCAGAGCCGCGGCCGAAGCCCAGTCACCGCGGATCTGGCACTGGCGGATCTCCTCGAAGTCGAGCGACTCGAGCGTGATCCGCGCGGAGGCGTGACCGCCTCTCGCGGCGGCCACGATCTCGTTGATGATCCGGTAGTAGGTCGCGGTCGAGTGCCAGCTCATGCCGCCGATCAGTCCTAAGGTCTCCATGCCTCCATGCTGTTCCGACCCTGGCGTCCCCGGAAGCCCACACTTGCCGAGGGCATCTCTTAGCGCCTCTAATGGGTCGAGATGGACCCACGACGTGTGCTCATGTTCCGTGTCGTCGCTCGTACGGGCTCGCTCAGTGCCGCGGCCCGCGAGCTCGGCACCACGCAGTCGGCCGTCAGCCAGCAGCTGAGACAGCTGGAGCGCGAGGCCGGCGGCCCGCTCCTGCTGCGGACCGCGCGGGGGACACAGCTCACCGAGGCCGGCGCCTCCCTGCTGGGGCACGCCGACGTCATGCACGGGGCCCTGCACCTCGCCGGCGAGGAGCTCGGTGCGCTGGCGCAGAGGCACAGCGGGGTCGTACGCCTCGCGTCCTTCCCCTCGGGTGTCGCGACCCTCGTGCCACCGGCCGTACGCTCGCTGCGCGCCGACCACCCCGGTGTGGGGGTCTCCCTGGTCGAGACCGAGCCGCCCGAGGCGTGGGCGTCGGTGCTTGCCGGCGAGACCGACGTAGCCCTGATCTTCGGCTACGACGGCCCGCCGGACGACGACGGCTCGCTCAGCTGGGCGCCGCTCGGGGTGGAGCCGATCCACCTCGTGATCCCGCCCGGTACGGCGCCGACCGAGCTCGACACCCCGTGGCTCGCCGAGCAGGACTGGGTCGCCGGCTGCGCTCGATGCCGTCAGCACCTCGTGTCCTGCTGTCACGGCGCAGGCTTCGAACCGCGACTGCTCCACGAGAGCGACGACTACGTCGCGGTCCAGAACCTGGTGGCGCACGGGTTCGGAGTGACCGTCCTGCCGCAGCTCGCCCTCTCGGCGTTCCGACACCCCGATGTCGAGGTACGGCGGTCCACACTGTTCGGCGAGCGGCACGTCGGGATGGTCCACCGCAGAGGCGCGGAGGCCGTCCCCGTCATCCGCGCGTTGATGGAGCGCCTGCAGGTCTGCGCCCGAGGGCTGCTCGGGGCGAGCGCGGCCGGGTCATGATGCCGTCCCTCCTGCCCCGTCACGACGGCGAGGTGCTGGTGGTCGGAGGCCCGACGCTGGTGATGGACCTGGGCGGGCTGCGCATCGTCAGCGACCCCACCTTCGACGACCCGGGACCGCACGGCTACCTCACGAAGACCTCGGGCCCGGTCGTGACCGAGGGCCAGCTGGCCGACGTCGACATGGTGTTGGTGAGCCACGACAACCACGCCGACAACCTCGACGACCGTGGCCGTGCCTTTGCGATGGCGGCTCCGCTGCTGCTCACCACGACCGGTGGCGCAGAACGCCTCGGCTCTCCAGCGCAAGGCCTCGCCGCCTGGGAGACACGGAGGTTCCCCCGGCCCTACGACGGTGAGCTGACTGTCACCGCCGTACCGGCCGTGCACGGCCCCGAGGACGGCGAGCGGGACGCGGAGGGCAACGTCAACTGCCAGGTCGTCGGATTCGTCCTCGCCGGAGCCGGTCTGCCGACCGTCTACGTCAGCGGTGACAACGCGTCGGTCCGGACCGTCGCCGAGGTCGCCCGGCGCGTCCCCGGCATCGACGCGGCGGTCCTCCACGCCGGCGCGGCCCGCGTCCCGGGGAAGTTCCGCGGGCGCCCGGTCAGCCTCGACAGCGTCCGCACGGCTGCGGCAGCCGCGATCCTGTCCGACCCGGTCACCATCCCCGTCCACTACGACGGGTGGGCGCACTTCACCGAGGGTCGCGACGCCATCGTCTCCGCGTTCGACGACGCCGGCCTCGCTGCCGTCGTGCGCATCGCCGACCACGGCACCTGGATCCCGCTGACGCCCTAGCGCCTCCGGCCCGGAGAGGGCACCGATACGCTCGCGCCATGGTCCAGCCAGTCACCTCGCGCGAGCCACGACGCCCGCGGCGGCTCTCTCGAGGCTGGTACGCCGTCGGCGCGGTGATCGCCCTCGTCGGGGTCGCCGGCGCACTCGTCCTCGGTCTCGGCGCCGTGGGCGTCGCCCGCGACGCAGCCGTGACGGCGCTGCCCGACGACAGCTCCGTCACCGTGACCAAGAACCGGCTCGCGGTGTGGGTGCGAGCCGACGTCCCCGCGGAAGCCACGGGTGCCGACCTCGGTGTCGCGTGCGACCTGATCCCCCAAGGCGGGCCCGTCATCGAGGTTCCCGCGCTGCGCAACCAGTCCGCGGCGGTCGGTGGGTGGCACCTCGTGGCGCTGTCGGCACGAGACTCGACGACCGGCTGGGTCGGCACGGAGGCCACGCTGTCGTGCGACGCGACCGACCCACGGCTGGCGACGGCCACGTGGGGCACGGGCAAGCAGCCGCAGGTGCTCGGCGTCGTCGCGCTGTCCCTCGGTGCGCTCGCGTTCGGCGTCGGCGGCGTCGTCGTCGGGACGCTCGCGGCGCTCCTGGTGTGGCTCGCGCGGAGGCGGACGCTGCGGCCCTGAGCCGCGACCGGTCCGCTAGGCCGTACCGCCGAGCGGGAGCACGATCCGAGCCTCGCCGTCTGGTGTGACCCGGACCGGGACCCCCCAGTCCTGCTGATGGATGTAGCAGGCGGCGCCGACTCCGCCGTCGTCGTCGCAGGACGCCGCCATGGCGGCCACGTGGAGGACTCCGTCACCGACCGCGGGATCGAGGACCAACCGACGGTCGAGTCCGGTCTCCCGGCCCTCGCCCTCGCGGAGGAGTGCCGGCGGCGTCGACGTGACGACCAGCCGCGTCGCGGGGCCGTACCGCTCGTCGAGGTGCTGCCCCGGTGGCGGCGTGAACGCGACCACCAGCTCGACCTCGCCGCCGCGGACGTCGGTGGTCGGGCGGCCGGTCGTGTGGCTGGCGCCGCTGGCGGCCGCGGAGGACCCGACCGCCACTCGGGTGAGCCGGTGCCCCGTCGACTCGACGACGAGCACGGTGTCACCGTCCACGAGCAGGCCGGACGGCTCGGCGAGGCCGGTGGCCAGGGTGCTCACCTCGTCGGTCGCCGGGTCGTAGCGGCGCACGGCGCCGTTGTAGGTGTCCGCGATCGCCACCGAGCCGTCGGGGAGGACCGCAAGACCGAGCGGGTGCTGGAGGAGCGCCTCGTCGGCCGGGCCGTCGACGAACCCGAAGTCGAAGAGGCCTTGCCCCACGACCGTCTCCACGACGAGCTCACCGTCGCGCTCGACGATGCGGCGAAGCGCGCTCGCCTCCGGGTCGGCCAGCCACAGCACCTCCCCGTCGGGGGCGAGGCGCGACGGCTGGGCGAACCACGCGTCGATCAGCGGCCCGTCGACCAGTCCTTCGTTGGTGGTGCCGGCGACCACCTCGACGGTTCCGGTGGCCGGGTCGAAGGTCCAGAGCTGATGGATCCCGGCCATCGCGACCCAGACCCGGCCGCGCCACCAGGCCACGTCCCACGGTGACGACAGCGACGTGGTCCCGTCGCCCTGCATCCACTGCCGACCGTCACCCGCGAGCGGCTCCGCCGCACCGTCGTCGAGCCGGAGTCCGACGAGCTGGTGCGCCACCGTGTCGGCGACGACCACGTCGTACGCGACGGTGTCCCGTACGCCCTCGGGGAGGAGCACGAGTCCGTTCGGCTCGCGGAACCCCTCGTGGCGGCCGACGACGGTCGCGGCGTCCGCCGCGAGCTCGACGACGCTCCCGCTGCCGGCGTCCGCGACGAGGACGTTGCCGGACGGGAGCCGGATCGCGGTCGCGGGAAAGCGGAGGTCGCCCGGCTCGGGATCGGGAGCGACGTACGGCGACCGGCCTCGCGTGAGCGAGCCTCGCTCCTCGTACTCGGGGACGAGCGTCGCGAGCAGCGCGTCGATGGCGTGCACGTGGCCCTCCCCGGCGTACTGGGCGACGACGTAGCCCTCCGGGTCGACCACGACCAGGGTCGGCCAGGCGCGCACGGCGTACGCCTGCCACGTCGTCAGGTCGGGGTCGTCGAGGACCGGGTGGGTGACGCCGTTGCGCTGGACCGCCGCGGCGAGCGCGTCGGCGGTCGCCTCGTGGGCGAACTTGGGCGAGTGCACGCTCACGACCACCAGCGCGTCGGCGTACTTCTCCTCCAGCGGGCGCATCTCGTCCAGGACGTGCAGGCAGTTGATGCAGCCTGAGGTCCAGAAATCGAGGACGACGAACCGTCCGCGCAGGTCGGCGAGCCCGAGGTCCGCGCCCCCCGTGTTCAGCCAGCCGCGACCCACCAGCTCGGGCGCCCTGACACGGACGCGACGCTTCTCGTTCACGCTCCGAGAGTAGGCACGGTGACCCCAGCGCGCGGCTGTCGGCCACCCTGCGGACGCGTTCGGCGTCCCGCCAGAATCAGGACAGGAAATGTCCGCATTCGACCTTAACGTCGGGTCATGACGACATCACCCATTCCTCCCGACTACGGCACGCTGACCCCCTACGTCTCCGTGCGAGGTGCTTCAGAGTTCGTCGACTTCATGGTGGCCGCCTTCGGGGCGGTCGAACGCGGGCGGTTCGCGCTCCCCGACGGACGGCTCGGGCACGCCGAGGTGCTCATCGGCGACCGTGTCGTCATGGCGTTCGACGCAGCACCGGAGTGGCCAGACTGCATCGCCCTGCTCAGCCTCTACGTCGAGGACGTGGACGCGACGTTCGTCTCGGCGCTGAATGCCGGAGCTCAGGAGGTGACTCCACTGGCCGACGACGCCTTCGGCAACCGAGGGGGCCGCATCCGCGACCCCTTCGGCAACGTCTGGTGGCTCGCGTCGCACGTCGAGGACGTCACACCGGACGAGATGGCGGCACGCCTCGCTGAGCCCGCGTACCAGCAGCAGATGACGACGGCGATGGAGACGTTCGACGCCGAGATGCGGTCGCGTCGCTCGAGACGCGGGTGATTTCTCGAAGGTCGGGTCCAGCACCGTCCCGGCTCCCCTAGGCTTTCGCGCATGGATCTCTCGCTGTACGTCGACGCCTGGGCCGAGTCCGCCGACCGGACCCTGGCGCTCCTCGACGCCGTGGTGGACGACGCGTGGGAGCTGCCGACCGGCTGCCCGGGTTGGCGCGTCCGTGACGTGGTCGCTCACCTCGCTGCGCTGGAGTCGGAGCTCGCGGGCACCGGCCGCGGTGGCCCCGCGCAGGGACGTGTCGACGGCGGCGAGTTCACGTCGGCGTACACCGAGGCCGGGGTGCGTGAGCGCGACGACGCCATGCCCCGCGAGCTGGTCGACGAGCTCCGCGAGGCCGTCGAGGTCCGCAAGAAGGCCCTCGCGTCTCTCCCCGACGACCCGTCGGCCGCCGCGGGGGTCACGCCCGGAGGCATCGGCTGGAGCAACGAGACGCTGCTGCGCAACCGGATGGTCGACATGTTCGTGCACGAGCAGGACCTGCGCGGCGCCGTCGGCGCCCCGGGCGGGTACGACGGCCGCGCCGGCGCCCTCGTGGTCGGAAGCTTCCTGACCGCGCTGCCCTATGTCCTCGCCAAGCGGCTGAAGGCCGAGCCGGGCACCGAGCTGGACGTCGAGCTCACCGGCGGCGTGAGGCGCTCGGTCTGGGTCGAGGTCGGCGACGGCGGACGGGGACGGCTCCACGACGGCACGTCCCCGCAGCCGACGGCGCGGGTCAGCATGGCCGCCGAGACGTTCCTGATGCTCGTCTCGGGGCGCGAGGCGCTCCATCCCCTCTCGGTCACCTGGACCGGCGACTCCAGCCTGGTAGGTGACCTCCTCGCCGAGATCGCGGTCACGCCGTGAGGCCGGCGCCCGCGGCGGGTTCCTGGACCACTGACGACATCGGTGACCTCCACGGCACCACGGTCGTCCTCACCGGGGTCACCGGAGGCCTGGGCACCGAGGTGGCCTTTCAGCTCGCGCACCACGGCGCGAAGATCGTCGCCGCCGGGCGCGATCTCGCCACGGTGGAGGACGCACTGTCAGCGCTGCGGCACGGGGTGCGTGACGCGCAGGCGCTCGCCGTCCGGCTGGACCTCGCCGACCTGGACTCGGTCGCCGCGGCTGCCACCGAGATCGCCGAGCGCGCCGGGCGGATCGACGTGCTGATCAACAACGCCGGCATCATGGCGGCGCCCTTCCGCACCTCCGCGCAGGGGTTCGAGCTGCAGATGGCGACCAACCACCTCGGCCACTTCGCGCTCACCGCGCACCTCTGGCCGACCCTGACGACGAGCCGTGCGCGGGTCGTGTCGGTCTCGTCGCTGATGCACTCGTTCGCCCGCAAACTCGACCTGAGGTCGCTGGAACCGGGTGCGCCGCTCGCCCGCTACGACCGCTGGGGGGCGTACGCGCAGTCGAAGCTCGCGAATCTTCTCTTCATGCGCGAGCTGGACCGACGGGTCCGCGCCGCCGGGATCGACGTCACGAGCCTCGGGGCACACCCGGGCTATGCGCTGACGCAGCTCTCCCGGTCGGGCCTCCAGCTCGGCGGCCGCAGCCTCCAGGGGGCCGTCGTCCACCAGGTCAGCCGAGCGGTCGCTCAGTCCGCCTCCGCAGGGGCGTGGCCGATCGAGCGCGCGGCGACGGACCCGACGCTCGAGGGCGGCGCGTACGTCGGGCCGTCAGGCTTCCGCCAGCTCCGTGGCCGGCCGAAGCCGGTCGGGATGACGGCGCTGGCCCGTGATCCCGAGCTCGCCGCCGAGCTCTGGGATGCCTCGGAGACCGCGGCCGGGGTGAGGTTCACCATCGGCTGAGCGCCAGCGAAGAACTCCCGCCTGGGCTCATCACAGGTTAGGCTCCCGCCATGCTGGTACGCCGGATCGACGACCCCGATCTCGACGCCGTGCTCGCCCTCAACCAGGGCGCGCTCGAAGGCGTCGGGCCCCTGACCATGGAGCGGCTCGAGGAGATCCTCGGGTACGCCGAGCAGGCCGTGGTGGCGCAGGACGCCGACGGGGCGCTGGGAGGCTTCGCCCTCACGCTGCCGCCAGGCACCGCCTACGACAGCATCAACTACCGCTGGTTCTGTGACGAGCTCGACGACTTCTCCTACGTCGACCGGGCTGTCGTCGCGCCCGGCTTCCGACGGCGCGGCATCGCGACGATGCTCTACAACGTGCTCGAGGAGCGTGCGCGTGCGCGTGAGCTGATGGCTCTGGAGGTCTACGTGGAGCCGCGCAACGATGCGTCCCTGGCCTTCCACGGCTCGCGCGGCTACGCCGAGGTGGGGCGGCTCGACCAGGCCGACGGCAAGAAGGCCGCGATGATGACGAAGCAGGTCGGTTGAGCCTCAGGCACCGACGCTGACGGACTCGCCGCGCCTCATCGCCGCCAGGACGTCGGGCGCGGTCTCGGCGAGCTTGCGCCGGATCCTGCGGCGGTGGCGCACGATCATCGCTGCACCGAGGAGCCACGGGACGACCTGGACCGCCATCGCGCCTCGGAAGGCGCTGGAGGCGTAGACGTCGGAGCCCGCGGGTGTGAGCAGGTCGAGCACCACCCCGATCGCGAGGATCGTGCACAGCGACGCGATGAAGCCACCGGTGTTGACCAGGGCTGTCGCCAGGCCGGCGCGCTCGGCACTGCCGAAGGTGCGCACGAAGTCGAAGCCGACCATCGATGCAGGCCCCCCGACGGCCGTCACCACGACCATCGTGACCAGCAGCCACGGCGGCGCGTCACCCGGCCAGAGCAGCACGGCGGCCCAGGAGCTCGCGATCGCGGCCACGATGGTGAGGGTGGTCGACGACCGGTGGTACGGCCGGTGGGCGGTGAGCCACGCGAGGAACGGTCCGCTCGCCATCGTGGCGAGGGTGAGCAGGGTCAGCAGGAACGCCGCGAACGCCGGAGTGGTGTGCTCGCCGCGGACGAAGAACGGGTAGCCCCAGAGGATGCCGAGGACCGTGGCGCTGAACTGGGTCGAGAAGTGCGTCCAGAACCCGAGCCGAGTCCCGTCGTCGCTCCACGCGTCACGGATGCGGCTTGCCAGCCCTCGGATCTGGAGCGGCGCACCGAGGTGCCGCCGGACGCCAGGACGGTCGTGCACGACGACGAGGAGCGCGGCGGCGAGAACGAGCCCGGCCACGGCGGTCGTGAGATAGGCCCAGGTCCAGCCCAGCCGGTGGAGCGCCCACGTCATCGGCACCGCGGCCAGGATCATCCCGAGCTGGCCGCTGATCCCGGTCAGCTGCGTCATGAGCGGCACCGTGCGGGGCGCGAACCAGTAGGCGACGAGCCGCAGCACGCAGACGAACACCATCGCGTCACCGGCGCCGACGGCGATGCGCGCGACCAGGGCCACGGGGTAGGACGTGGCGAGGGCGAACACGACCTGCGCGGCGCTCAGGGTGAGGACACCGGTGAGGATCACCGCACGAGGTCCGAACCGGTCCAGCGCGAGGCCGACCGGGATCTGCATCCCCGCGTAGACGACCAGCTGGAGGACGGTGAACGTCGAGAGCTGGGCCGCGCCGATGTCGAACCGTTCGGTGGCCTCGAGCCCGGCGACCGCGAGCGACGATCGGTGGAACACCGCGAGCACGTAGACCGAGAGGGCGACGAGCCACACCACGTAGGCGTTGCGGCGCAGGCCGAGCCGGCGCGAGACCCGGGCGATCACGCCGACGCTCCGCCAAGACCCAGGACCGCGTGGCGGCTCGCTGAGAGGTGGGCGTCGGTCGCTGCCAGGAATGCGTCGAGATCGTCGCCGGCGATCAGGCGCGCGAGCTCGCGGTGGTCGCGTACGGCGGCCTCCATGCGCTCAGGAGACAGACCCATCGCGGTGGCGTTGACCATCATCTGCCGCTCACGGAGGCTGCGGTAGAAGCGGCAGACGTGCGGGTTGCCGGCCGCAGCGACGACGACCTCGTGGAAGCGGCGGTCGGCCTCGGTGAAGGCGGCCAGGTCGCGCTGCACACGGTGCTCCTCGGCAGAGTCGACGAGCGCGTCGAGCTCGGCACGGATCCGGCCCCCTGCGGCGAACGCACGCGGGGCGGCCCACTGCTCGACGAGCGCGCGCGCCTCCCACACCGACTCCGCCTCGGCACTGGTCACCGTCAGGACGATCGCACCGCGCTTGGGATAGATGCGTACGAGTCCCTCCGTCTGCAGGCGCAGCAGCGCCTCACGCACCGGCGTCCGCGAGCATCCAAGACGCTCCGCGAGCGCGACCTCTCCGAGCTCCTCCCCACCGGGAAGGTCGCCGACGAGGATCTCTCGCTTCAGGGTCGCGTACGCCCGCTCCGTCGCGGAGGGACGAGCAGGAACGGTGGGGGCAGCGTCAGGGAGGCGGCTTGCACACATGTTGCATACATGATGGCACGCGCCTGCGACAGGCTCCGACAGGAGCCCTACGGCGTCACCTCACCCGGACGTCGTCGACCCGTCCGCCGTGGTCCAGCCACCACTGGGCACCGTGGCGCATCGCCGACGAGCGCCGGCGGTCCTTGCTGACCCGTTCGAGGATCGGGTCGCGCTGCATCCCGGCCGTGTACAACGCCGCGTGCGCGACGCTCAGGTCGGCATGGCCGAGCAGGTCGGCGACGCTGGGCACGGGACCTCCCGGCACGTGGGCGAGGGCGATGAGAGTCTGGCGGACGTCGGCGCCGCTCAGGCTCAGACGGTTGATCAAGGCGTCCCGCTCGGCCTTGCCGACGACGTACGGCAGCACACCCGGCGCTCCCTCGAAGCACCGGTTGGGCTGGGTCTGCTCGATCAGCACCTCCCCCAGCGCGGCGGCGTACGGGCTGCGCGACAGCACCAGGGCGGACTGGTGGCGCACGTCGTGGCTCGTCGCGCTGTAGGCGTCCTCGACGATCGTGCGACCGACGGGGTCGACCTCCCGCCCGGTGAACGACTCGATCCGCGCCGTCGCACCCCGGACCGCGGTCGCGAGCATCGTGGCGCGACTGGTCGCCGAGTTGGAGAGCGCGCGCGGACGCGACGGGAAGAGCTGCGGCCGGAGGCGTCGGAGCCGGTCGGCGGTCTGGACGGGAAGCACCTCCAGCAGCGGCACGATCCTGTGCAACGAGGTCTCGCTGGCCCCGTCGAAGAGCATGTGGGCCAGCTGCGCCTCCAGAGCCGCCATCGAGGACGGCGTGACCTCGTGACGGACGAGCTTGCGGTGCAATCCCCAGGTGGCACCGAGCTGGAGCTGGGCCGACGGCTGCGTGAGCAGCGAGATGAGGGTGTTGACCGCCTTCTCCGCGCGGACGTCGGCGATGAGGAGGACGGGGACGAGAGTGGCCTGGGCGCGCGGCTCGATCACCTGGGCACCCACCGCGCGCATGACGCGCGGCTGGTGCAGCGGCGCCTCGATCAGGCGGCGGAGCGCCTCGTAGCGGGTCACGAGTGCCAGGCCGTTGGCACGCGACGCCTCGCTGACCAGTCGACAGAGGAGGGGGTCGAGGGCGCTCAGGTAGGGGTCGTCGAACGGGTCCGACGCGGCGACGCACCCCGCCCACTCGAACCAGTCGACACCCTCGACGACCGGCCCCTGGACGGTGGCGAAGGCCTCGTCGAGCCGGGCACCGGAGACGTCGACGCTGCGAGCGGGAGGCCGCGCACCCCACGACCGCGCCAGGCCTTCGCAGGTCGCTGCGAGGCCGGCTCGCGGCAGACCGAGGATCTCCTCGTACGACCGCAGGACGGCTTCGGGGACCCGCAGGCGCCCCGACTCCCACCTGCTGACCCGCGAGGCGTCGGCCCGGTGGCCGTGCCGCGCGAGCTCCTCGGCGTACGGCTGGAGCTTGCGCAGATCAGTGTCTGCCGACATCAGCCGCCATTGGCGCAGGAGCCATCCCACGCGTTCGTAGGCGCTGATCTCCCGCGACTCGCCTGTCACCGGATCACCCCTTCCCCCGGCAGCGGTCATCACGCGAACGTAACGACCCGGAGGGTCTGAGTGGACGGGTTCTGAGAATTTGGCGCATTTCCGACATGCCGCAGCGCATCGGCTCCGGAACCGATGCGCCACGGCTCAGACGCCGCGGGTCACTCTCAGAGGGCGAGTGCGCTCGCGGGATCCTCCAGCAGCCGACCGACGTCGGCGAGGAATCGCGAGCCCTGTTCACCGTCGACGACCCGGTGGTCGAACGACACCGCGAGGGTCGTCACCCACCGCGCCACGATGTCGTCGTCGACCACCCAGGGGCGGCGGTTGATCGCCCCGACGGCAAGGATCCCCGTCTGACCGGGCACCAGGATGGGCGTGCCGGCGTCGACCCCGAAGACGCCGACGTTGGTGATGCTGAACGTCCCTCCTGCAAGGTCGGACGGTTGCGTCTTGCCGTCGCGTGCCGTCCGGACGACGTCTCCGATCTCGGCGGCGAGGTCGGGCATCGAGCGGCGGTCGGCGTCACGCACGACCGGGACGAGCAGACCGCGCGGAGTGGCCGCGGCGATACCGAGGTTGACGTCGTGCTTGAGCACGACCTCCTGCCGCTCGCTGTCGAACGACGCGTTCATCTCTGGCGTGCGTCGCAGCGCGAGGCACACCGCGCGGACCACGAGCAGGAGCGGCGACAGCTTGACCTCCGACAGCGCGCGATCGGAGCGCATGCGCTCCAGCAGCTCCATCGAGCGTGTGACGTCGACCGTCAGCCATTCGGTGACGTGGGGTGCCGTGAACGCCGAGGCGACCATCGCCTCCGCGGTGGCCTTGCGCACCCCCTTCATGGGGATGCGGGTCTCCCGGTCGCCACCGCCGGATGCGGTCGCCGCGGCGACGACGGTCGGGGCGGCTGACCCAGGTGCGGTCGGCGTCGAGATCTGGCGCGCGTAGGCCTCCACGTCCGGACGGCGTACCACTCCGCCGTCGCCGGGCGGCACCTGGCGGAGGTCGACGCCGAGGTCCTTGGCCAGCTTGCGGACAGGGGGCTTCGCGAGGGTCCGGACCGCGGCGGGCAGCGCCGCTGCCGGAGCCGGTGCAGCCGCGGGAGCCGGTGCGGCTGCCGCTGTCGGGGCCGGTGCCGGCGAGGAAACGGTGCCGCGGCGGCGCCGGCGTACGGAGTGACGCTCGCGCGGGCCGTACCCGACGAGGGTCGCGACCGGCGCAGCCTCCGCCTCCGGTGGCAGCTCGGCCCCCGTCTCCGCCCGCTCCTCGACCGGAGGCGGCTCCGCCGTCCCCGGGGGCGGCGCAACAGGCTCGTCGGCGCCGTCGGAGACCGCGATGATCGGGGTGCCGACGGCGACGGTGTCACCCTCGGCGACCAGGAGAGCGGCGACCGTCCCCGCGTACGGGGTGGGCAGCTCGACGATGGACTTGGCGGTCTCGATCTCGCAGACGATGTCGTTGACCTTGAGCGTGTCTCCGACCGCGACGTGCCACGAGACGATCTCGGCCTCGGTCAGCCCCTCGCCGGGATCGGGCAGCTTGTACTCGTTCGTCGCCACCGCCCTCACCACGCCAGGCTGCGGTCGACGGCGTCCAGGACCTGGTCCAGGTCTGGCAGCCACGTCTCCTCGACGCGGCTCGGCGGGTACGGCGTGTCGAACCCGCCGACCCTCAGCACCGGGGCCTCGAGCGAGTAGAAGCACTCCTCGGTGATCCGCGCCGCCAGCTCCGCGCCCATGCCCAGGTTGCGGTGCGCCTCGTGCACGACGACGGCGCGCCCGGTCTTGCGGACCGACGCGTGGACCGGCGCCATGTCGAGCGGCGACAGCGTCCGCAGGTCGATGACCTCGAGGTCGAGACCGTCGGCGATGCCGGCCTCGGCGGCACCCATGGCGACCGCGACCGACGGCCCGTACGCGAGGACGGTCGCCGACGTGCCGGACCTGACGACCTGCGAGGAGAACAGCGGGGGCGGCGCCACGTCGAGGTCGATCTCGGCCTTCGTCGAGTGGTAGAGCCGCTTGGGCTCGAGGAACACCACCGGGTCCGGCGCGGCGACGGCCTGCTGGATCATCCAGTAGGCGTCACGCGGGTTGGAGCACGCCACCACCTTGAGGCCCGGCGTGTGCGCGAACTGCGCCTCGGGACTCTCGGAGTGGTGCTCCACCGCGCCGATGCCGCCGCCGAACGGGATCCGGATCACCAGCGGCATCACCACCCGCCCGCCGGAGCGGTAGCGGTACTTGGCGACCTGGCTGACGATCTGGTCGTACGCCGGATAGACGAAACCGTCGAACTGGATCTCCACGACCGGTCGGTATCCGCGCAGCGCGAGGCCCACGGCCGTCCCGAGGATGCCGGCCTCCGCGAGCGGGGTGTCCATCACCCGGTCCTCGCCGAAGTCCTTCTGAAGGCCGTCGGTGATACGGAAGACGCCGCCGAGGCGGCCGATGTCCTCACCCATGAGGATGACCTTGGCGTCGTCGTCCATCGCGTGCCGCAGGCCGGCGTTCAGCGCCTTGGCCATCGTCATCGTCGTGCTCACCGGGCCACCTCCGTCTCGAACGTCTCCGTCCAGGAGCGGAACTCCTCCTGCTCGGCCGCGATCTCGGCGGTCTGCTCGACGAACACGTTGGCGAACAGGTCCACGGGGTCGGGGTCGGGCAGCGCGCGCACGTCGGCGCGCAAACGCTCGCCGAGGGCGTCGGCCTCTGCCTCGATGTCGCTGAAGAACTGGTCGTCGACCGCGTTGATGCGACGCAGGTAGGCGCGGACCCGCTCGAGCGGGTCGCGGAGCCTCCACCGCTCGACCTCGTCCGAGAGGCGGTAGCGCGTGGGGTCGTCGGTCGTCGTGTGCGCACCCATGCGGTAGGTGAACGCCTCGATCAGGGTCGGTCCGCTGCCCTCACGAGCGCGCTGGAGGGCTTCCTGGGTGACGGCGTGCACGGCGAGGACGTCGTTGCCGTCGACGCGTACGCCCGGGAAGCCGAACCCGGCGGCGCGCTGGTAGAGCGGCACGCGGGTCTGCCGGCTCGTGGGTTCGGAGATGGCCCACTGGTTGTTCTGGCAGAAGAACACGACGGGCGCGTTCATCACCGCGGCGTAGATGAAGGCCTCGTTGACGTCGCCCTGGCTCGTCGCGCCGTCGCCGAAGTAGGCGACGACGGCGGCGTCGCGGCCGGGCTCGCCGGTGCCGACCGCACCGTCACGCTGGATGCCCATCGCGTAGCCCGTGGCGTGCAGCGTCTGAGCGCCGATCACGATCGTGTAGAGGCCGAAGTTGTGCTCGTCGGGATCCCAGGTGCCCTGGTCGGTGCCGCGGAAGAGTCGCAGCAGCGCGATCGGATCGACCTCGCGGCACCAGGCGACGCCGTGCTCGCGGTAGGTCGGGAACGCGTAGTCCTGCGGGGCGAGGGCTCGACCGGACCCGATCTGTGCGGCTTCCTGCCCGAGGAGCGAGGCCCAGATGCCGAGCTCCCCGTGACGCTGGAGCGCGGTGGCCTCGGTGTCGATCCGGCGGGTGAGGACGAGGTCGCGGTAGAGACTCGCGATGGTGTCGTCGTCACCGTCGAAGTGGTAGTCGGGGTGCTCGACGCGCTCGCCCTCAGGGCTGAGCAGCTGGACGAGCGGAGGGTCGACAGGATCGGCCATGAGGCACTCCTCGCGTTCGGCGACCTCGGGGTCTCCGCGGCCGGCGGATGTGAGTCGTCGAACGCCAACCGGACGGTAGCCGGGCAGGCTGTCGACGGGGTGTGAGCGGGCTCACACGTGGAGCCAGGCTAGCACCGGCCCGCAGGGCCCGGGGGGTGCCTCCACATCCTCCAGGCCCTGCGGGGCGGACGCCGGTCATCGTGCGCGGGTCACCGTGTGCTGGTCACCGTGTGCTGGTCACCGTCACGCCCGGATCGGCGGCGTCGCCGGTGGAGTACACGTAGTCGGCGGCCGCACCGTCGCCGAGCTGCGCCTTGAGGAACGTCGCGGCCCAGCGTGCCGACGTCGCGATGCTCGCCGCCTGGCTGATCGGCTGCACGCTCGCGTCGGGGTCGGCACCTGCCGGGTTCTGCGTGTCGGTGATGCCGTAGTGGTTGGCACCGGCCACCCGGACGATCTGCTTCGGGCCGTTCTCGAGCTTGGTGTACGAGGTCTCCGCGTCGGCGGGCAGCGCCACGCCGTCGACCGTCCCCTGGACGAGCTGCACGGGGATCTGGTTGTCCATGCTCGCCGACGAGCCGAGCAGCGGGGACTTGTTGTTGGTGCCGAACAGCGAGGCAGCCTTCACCTCGTCGGGGAGGGAGTAGCCGAGAGTGGTGCAGAACGGGATCCCGCAGGACTCCTCGGCGACCCCGAGGGCAGCAGCGCCGCCGAAGGAGTGCCCGAGCAGGACGAGAGTGTCGGTGTCGATCCGTCCGGCGAGCGGCGACGACGCCGTGGCGTTCTCCGCAGCCATCCAGTCGATCGCCTGCGCCGGCATCTTCTGCGACGGGTAGTAGTCGCTGTCGAAGAAGACGAGACGCTTGTGGTTGGGGACGACGACCACGAAGCCGTACGCGGCGACGGCGCGCGCGTAGGCCGCGTAGTGCATGCGGTGGACCTGCGCACCCTGCATGAGCAGGGCGACGGGGAGCTCGCCCTGTGCACCGGCGGGGTAGTAGACGTCGGTGCCGTCGTTGACGATCTCGCTCGAGTAGTGGGCGACGGCGGGCGGGGGGGCAGCGGCGGCGGAGGTCGTCGGGACGACCGACAGGATTCCCCCGGTCAGGGCGGCAGTCAGGGCGAGGTGGGCGGCACGCTTCAAGGGCACGAATCCTCCAAGGATGTGGAACGACGTTCCAGGGGGTGGTGCCCACCGTGGCCCCCCTCGCGCCCACCGTCAAGAGGCACAGGCGCCGGGGTGGGAACCCGCTCCGGCGTACGGTCGGACCGTGCCACCGATCTGGATCGCCCCGATGCTCGCCACGCTCACGTCGCGACGCTTCGACGACCCGGCGTGGGTGTTCGAGCGGAAGCTGGACGGCGAGCGCCTGATGGCGATCCGCGAGGGTGGCGAGGTGCGCCTGTGGACGCGCAACCGGATCGACGTCAGCGTCAGCTATCCCGAGATCATCGAGGCTCTTCGACCCTTCGACTCCGCCTCGGACTGGGTGCTCGACGGCGAGCTGTGCGCGATGCGAGGAGACCAGACCAGCTTCGAGGACCTGCAGAAGCGGATGCACGTCACTGACGCGCGAGCGATCGCCTCGGCCCACGTCACGCTCGCCTACGTCGTCTTCGACCTCCCCCGCTACGACGGGCACGACCTCCAGCGCCTGCCGCTCACCACCCGCAAGGACGCGCTCCGTGACGCGTACACGTTCTCCCCGACGCTCCGCTTCAGCGAGCACCAGGCGGGCGCCGGGACGGCGATGTTCCACCACGCGGAGAGCGTCGGGTGGGAAGGGGTGATGGCCAAGCGGGCCGCCTCGACGTACCAGGCGGGACGACGCTCACCCGACTGGCTGAAGCTCAAGGTGGTGCGCGGGCAGGAGCTCGTGGTCGGCGGATGGACCGACCCACAGGGCGCCCGCAGCGGCCTCGGTGCGCTGCTGCTGGGCTACTACGAGGGCGACGACCTCCGCTACGCCGGCAAGGTCGGGACGGGGTTCGACGAGAAGACGTTGGCCCACCTGGGCTCCCTGCTCGCACCGCTGTCCCGCTCCACCAACCCGTTCGCCGACTCCGCCGACGAGATCCGCAGGACCAGTCGGACGGCGGCGGCGCAGACACACTGGGTGGAGCCCCGCCTCGTCGTGCAGATCGGCTTCAGCGAGTGGACGGGAGCGGGCCGGCTCCGCCACCCGCGCTACCAGGGGCTGCGCGACGACAAGGACCCGCGAGAGGTCGTCCGCGAGGAGCCGCACCCGATCGGCCCGTGACTGCGACGGTCAGCGCCTGGCCGAGCAACCCGCTGCGAGCACCGCCGGAGGCCCTCATGGGCGCGTGACCCGGTCCACGGTCTCCCGGATGTCGTCGTCGGTGGTCCAGGGCTGGATGCCTGCCATCGTCGTGGTGAGGGTGTCGTCCTCGAGGGCGGGGTCTCGCGAGAGCGCGTAGAGGGTCGCCGCATGCCCGCGCGCGACCCCGGCTTGGAAGGTGACCTTGTTGGTGATGGCGTTGACGACGGTGACGGCGGCGAGGAGGAGGCACAGCCCGGTCGCAGTGTCTTCGCCGACGACGTACAAGGCTGCGGCGGCGGCAGCCAAGACGGGTGCCATGACGAGCTTGCCGGCCCACCAGCGCCACTGCGCGCCGACGTCTTTGCGCTGTGGTTCTGTCATGGCGAGCATCGTGCCAGGCCGGAAGGTCTTGTCTTCGCTCGTGAGCTGCCGCCTGGTGACAGGGGACCGACCCGTTCACACGGTCAGCGCGTGGCGGACACGAGGGTCGAGACGCCCAGAGTGGCGATGATCCCGGCCGTCCCGCGGTCGATGGCCTGTTCCACCCGCGGACGACGCAACCAGTCGACGGCACGCCCCGCGACGACGGCGATGAGGGCGAAGTAGACCAGTCCGATCGCGGCGAAGATGACCCCCAGGAGCAGGGTCGCTCCGAGCGTCGCGTCGTGGCCGGGGAGGAACTGCGGGACGACAGCGATGAAGAAGAGCCCGACCTTGGGGTTGAGCACGTTGGAGAGCAGACCGGCGCGCATCGCCGCGCCGGCGCGCACGCCGTACGCACCCTCGATCTCACCGAGTCCCTTCCCTCGCCGCAGCAGCGCCCGCAGGCCGAGCCAGAGCAGGTAGAGCCCGCCGGCGATCTTCACGGCACGGAACGCCTCGGCGGACTGCTCCAGGAGCGTCGCGAGACCGGCGGCGACCGCGAGCGCCCAGAGCAACGACCCGGTGGACGAGCCGGCGGCGGCAGCAAGGCCCGCGCGGGTCCCGCCCAGGCTGAAGCGGAGGACAAGGAAGGTGTCGGGCCCAGGGGTCAGCGCCAAGAGAAGGCACAGCCCGGCAAAGGCCACGAGGAGGGAGGGATCCATTTTTTCCTGAGAACCAACATCATTGGCAGAGTGACTGGCTGATCGGCTTACAGCCTAACAGGATGCACAATCTAAGGCCCCGGTCGGTAGGCAATTATTCGCGATATGACGCAGGTCACTTGCCAGCGTGAATACCCGAGCGACGGCACCCGGACCGCCGCCTCGGCGTCGCCGTTGCCTACCCTCGACACGTGATCACCCTCGCCGACCTCCAGGTCTCCTCACTCGGGCCCTGCCGGTACGACTCCCCCCTCGCGTCCTACGTCGCCGACCGCCAGACCAACGAGTACTACGTCTCCGAGGGTGACCGCGTCCTCTACGACGACACGATCGACCTCCTCGAGCGGCGCGCGGAGCCGGTCGAGCGGTCGCCCTCCTTCGAACCGGGAGGCCCCCGCGCCCGGATCTTCCATGATCCCGCCACGACGCACGTCGGGGTCGTCACCTGCGGCGGGCTGTGCCCCGGTCTCAACGACGTGATCCGCGCCGTGACGCTCGAGCTCTACACCCACTACGGCGTCACGCAGGTCACCGGCTTCCAGAACGGCTACGCCGGACTCGTCCCTCAGCTGGGCTTCGAACCCGTCTCTCTCACCCCCGGGCTGGTCGGGTCCATCAACAAGCGCGGCGGCACCGTCCTCGGGACCTCCCGTGGCGCCCAGGACCCCTCCGTCATCGTCGACCGCCTCGTCGAGCTCGAGATCGACGCGCTGATCGTGATCGGCGGCGACGGCTCGATGCACGGCGCCCACAAGATCGTCGAGGAGATCGGGCGCCGGGGCCTCGCCATCGGCGTGGTCGGGATCCCGAAGACCATCGACAACGACATCCCCCACATCGGCCAGAGCTTCGGGTTCGCCACCGCCTTCTCCGAGGCGTCGAAGGCGATCACCGCCGCCCACGTCGAGGCCGAGTCGGCCTACAACGGTGTCGGACTCGTCAAGGTGATGGGACGCCACGCAGGGTTCATCGCGTGCTACGCCGCGCTCGCCAACCACGACGCCGACTTCGTCCTCATCCCCGAGGTGCCGTTCGCCCTCGACGGCGAGAACGGGCTGCTGCGCACCCTCGCCCGCCGGGTCCGCGCCCACGGCAGCGCCGTCGTCGTGCTCGCGGAGGGCGCCGGCCAGGAGCTCATGCCCGCCACCGGGAAGTCGGACGCGTCCGGCAACAGGCGCCTCGGCGACATCGCGGCCGTCGTCCGCGCCGCCATCGAGAAGGACTTCCACGACCGAGGCGAGCCGTTGACCCTGAAGTACCTCGATCCCGGCTACGGCATCCGGGCGGTCCCCGCCGACGCCGCCGACTCCGTCTACTGCGCGCGGCTCGCCCAGATCGCCGTGCACGCGGCGATGTCCGGGCGCACCGACATGGTCGTCGGACGCCGCCGCCACCGCTTCGTGCACGTCCCGATCCCCCTGGTGATCGAGCGACGGCACTCGGTGGCCCCCGACGGCGACCTGTGGCTCAGCGTCCTGGAGTCGACGGCCCAGCCCCTCGACATGAGCTGAGGGGCCGGACCGGACGGACGCCGGTCTAGCTGCCGGCCGACTGCCGGCGCAGCACGTCGAGCACGCGGTCGTTCGCGCCGGGCTCCCCGATCGTGATCCGCATGCCGTCGCCGGCGAACGGACGCACGGCAAGCCCGTCGCGCCCGAAGGCCTCCGCGACCTCGAGCGTCCTCGCGCCGGTCGGCAGCCAGAAGAAGTTCGCCTGGGTGTCTGGCACAGGCCACCCGGCCGCCCGCGCCGCGTCGACCGTCCGGTCGCGCTCGGCAACGATGGCGTCGACGCGTTCGAACAGCTCCTTCTCTGCCGCCAAGGAGGCGACCGCGGCCGCCTGAGCCACGTCGGAGACGCCGAACGGGAGCGCCACCTTGCGCACCGCGGAGGCGATCCGGGCGGGCGCCACCGCATAGCCGACCCGCAGACCCGCCAGCCCGTACGCCTTGGAGAAGGTCCGCAGGACGACCACGTTGTCCCGGGCGCGATAGTGCTCGAGCGCCTCGGGGCCGGAGGAGTCCCCCGCGCGCCGGACGAACTCGGCGTACGCCTCGTCGACGACGACCAGCACGTTGTCGGGGACCGCGTCCACGAACGCCGCGAGAGCGTCGGGCTCCACGGCGGGCCCGGTGGGGTTGTTCGGAGTGCACACGATCACGACCCGCGTGCGCGGCGTGATCGCCGCGAGCATCGCCTCCAGGTCGTGCTCGGCGGCCGCCGTGAGCGGCACCTCGACAGGGGTGGCGCCGACGAGCCGAACCGCGATCGGGTAGGCCTCGAACGACCGCCACGCATAGACCACCTCGTCGCCGGCCTCGCACGTCGCCTGCAGCAGGTGGTAGAGCACGGCCACGGATCCCGTCGCCGCCGCAAGGTCGGTGGTCGGGACAGCGTGGTGCTGTGCCAGCGCGGCGTACAGCCCCACCGCACCCATGTCGGGATAACGGTTCACCCGGCGGGCGGCGTCGTCGATCGCGTCCAGGACGCTCGGCAGCGGAGGGTACGGGTTCTCGTTGCTCGACAGCTTGTACGGCACACGGTCGTCGGTCGTGGTCGGCGGGCGGCCGGGACGGTAGTCCGGCACTCCGTCGAGGGCTTGTCTGATGCGGGGTTCTCCCATGGCCGCACCCTAGCCAGCGGAGCCGGGTCGCGGCAGGGCCCCGGTGCTACCGTGCTGCGGCCAGCCAGCTCCGTCCCGAGGAAGGTGTCTCCGTGCCCGTCTCGACCCTCCTCGCCGGCGTGGCGCTCTTCGTCGTGATCGTCGCCCTCGAGCGGTGGCGCCGTCACGGCCTCCTGCGCGACCGCGGCCGGGCCGGGCAGCGCGACCGCGAGCGCCGCTCCGCGACCCATCGCGAGTGGCTGGCCACCGGGCTCGTGCTCGAGACCGACCCGGACACCGCGGACGCGATCGTCGACGGGGTCGTGACCGCGACGATGAGCAAGCCCGTCGGCCCACGACGGTGGGCGCTCCTCACCGGCTTCGAGGAGCACGCCGCCTCCGCGGGGTGGATACGCACCGCGTCGGGAGAGATCGCGCTCGCGGCCCTCACCGCGCCCGACCGGGACGGCGCTCCGGACGGCTCGGCGTGGCTCGACTTCCGCGACCGGGTCGCGAAGGCCGCCCGGAAGGCGGGAGTCACGACGCACGAGACGGAGACCGGCGCCCTGACGTCCACCACCGACTCCCGACGAGGGACCGTCTGGACCTCCCCGGCGGCGCCCGCCTAGCATCTGCGGGCCTGCGCCACACGCGTGAGAGCATCCCGACGTGGCGCGCACACAGTCCAGGCCGAGCCTCGGCTACGCCCTCGTCGTCGGCGGGGCCTGCTTCTTCGTCCTCAACGCCGGTGTCTCCCGGGTCGTCCTGCGGGCAGGGATCGACCCGGCCCTCCTGACGACGTTCCGGACCACGGGCTCGGCGCTCCTCTTCGTCCTCTTCGCCGTCGTCGCCGACCGCAGCGCGCTGCGCCTGCCCCGAGGACGCGAGCTCGCCCTCCTGCTGCTGCTCGGCGTCGTGGGGATCGCGAGCGTGCAGTGGACGTACAACATCGCGATCGACCGCATCCCGGTCGGCATGGCGCTGCTCCTCGAGTACCTCGCGCCCGTCCTGGTGGTGCTCTGGGCGCGGTTCGTGCAGCGGCAGCACGTCCGACGCACGATGTGGCTGGCCGTCGCGCTGACGCTGGTCGGTCTGGCGCTCGTGGCGCAGATCGCGAGCGGCCTGGCGTTCGACGGGCTCGGCATGCTCGCCGGGCTCGCCGCAGCGGCGTGCCTGGCCACCTACTTCCTCGTGGGCGAGCAGGGAGTGAGCGAGGCAGACCCGATCCGGGTCGTCGTCTGGGCGTTCGTCTTCGCCGCGATCGCCATGAACGTCGTGCGTCCGATCTGGACGTCGCCCGACCTGGACGGCTCGGCCAACCTCCTCGGCGCGCTCGACGCGTACGAGGTCCCGCTGTGGCTCGCGATCGGCTGGGTGGTCGTCCTCGGCACCCTCACGCCGTTCTTCATGGAGCTCAGTGCGCTGCAGCACCTCCCCGCCACGGTCGTCACGATGGTGGCGACCCTCGAGCCGGTGGGAGCCGCGGCCCTCGGGTGGGCGTGGTTCGGCGAGTCGCTCGACGCGCTGCAGGTGGTCGGCGGGCTTCTCGTGGTCGCGGGCATCGTCCTCGCGCAGGCGTCACGCGCCGTACCGCCACCTGCGGTGCCCGAGGTGGCGGGCTGATCAGGCGACCCGATCTGGTTGGATGGGGCGCATGAAGCTCGTGCTGACGTGGTTGTGCAACGCTGCGGCCATCGCGGTCGCCGCCGGGATCTTCGCCGGGATCAGCATCGGCGAGTCGGGGCAGGACTGGTGGGAGAAGGCCGGCACCCTCCTGGTCATCGCGGCCGTCTTCACGGTCATCAACCTGACCGTCGGACGCCTCCTCAAGCTCCTCTCGATCCCCTTCATCGTCCTGACGCTGGGGCTCCTGCTCCTGGTGCTCAACGCGTTGCTCCTGCGGTTCACCGCCTGGGTGACCGACGCGCTGCCAGTCGAGTTCAACGTCGACGGCTTCTGGGTCGCGGTGGGAGGCTCCATCGTGATCTCGCTCGTCAACATGGTGCTGCGCATCTTCGTCGACGCCGACTAGAGTCCGCACCGCTACCGTGAAGCCATGACCACCGGCTCCGGGCACCCGCTCCGCATCGCCCTCGTCTGCCTCGGCAACATCTGCCGCTCCCCGATGGCCGACGTCGTGCTGGAGAAGAAGCTCGCCGACGCGGGTCTGGCCGACGAGGTGCACGTCGACTCCGCCGGCACCGGCGACTGGCACCGCGGCGAGCCGATGGACCCCCGTGCCGCCGCGATCCTCGAGGAGCACGGCTACGACCCGACCCGGCACCGTGCGCAGCAGATCACCAGCCGCTGGTTCGACGACCACGACCTGGTCCTCACCATGGACGGGTCCAACTTCGACGCCGTGCGCGCCCTCGCCCGGACGCCGCGCGACCGCAGCAAGGTCCAGATGTTCCGCTCGTACGATCCCGTGGCGACGCCGGGCGACGACGAGGTCCCCGACCCCTGGTACGGAGGTCCCTCCGGGTTCGAGCACGTCCTCAGGCTGATCGAGCGGACGTCGGACGCGATCGTCGCCAGCGCTCCGAGGCTCGTCGAGGAGCTTGCCAGATAAGGGGCAGGCGAGCCCGACCGTGTGTAGCGTCAGCACATGGCGCGCATGGGGGGCATCGCAGCGAAGGCTGAGGCACTGCTGGGTGTGGCCGTCGTCGCGACGACGCCCGTGGCCGGCGGGGACACCAACACCGCGACCCGGCTGCGTCTGACCGACGGCCGCAGCGCCGTCCTGAAGACCCGTCCGCAGGTGCCGCACGACTTCTACACGGCGGAGGCCGAGGGCCTGCAGTGGCTCGGCGAGGCCGGGGCGCCCGTGCCGCAGGTGCTGGGGGTGTCCGCGGACTGCCTCGTCGTCTCGTGGATCGAGCCGGGCAAGGCGACCGCCGACGCGGCGGAGAGCCTCGGTCGCGCACTCGCCGCCACCCACCGCGCCGGTGCCGACGAGTTCGGCTATCCCCGTGACGGATACATCGGGCTGGCTCCGCTGCCCAACAAGCCGGCGCCCACGTGGACGGAGTTCTACACGACCCGGCGCATCCTGCCCTACCTCAAGGTGGCCGTCGACCGCGGCGCGATGACCACCGAGGACGCGGCACCGGTCGAGGAGGTCGTGCGTCGCATCGACGACTTCGCCGGCCCACCCGAGCCGCCCGCACGGATCCATGGTGACCTCTGGTCCGGCAACGTGGTGTGGTCGACCGAGGACCGCGCCTTCCTCATCGACCCCGCCGCGCACGGCTGCCACCGCGAGACCGACCTCGCGATGCTCGCCCTGTTCGGCATCCAGCACCTCCAGCGGATCCTCGATGCCTACATCGAGACGTTCCCGCTCGCCGACGGGTGGCACGAGCGGGTGCCGCTCCACCAGCTCCATCCCCTGCTCGTGCACGCCGCCCTGTTCGGTGGTGGGTACGGTGCCAGGGCACGGGCCGCGGCCGAGCAGCTCCTGGACGGCGAAGCGCCGAGGGCCACGGGCTGAGCGCTGGTGGGGCCGAGCACGGCAACCGAGTGCTGCCGCTGAGTGCCGGCCGGCTGCACGAGGTCGGGTGCTGCTGGGCCAGACCTGGCACCCTGGCCCCATGCGCATCCTCGTGGTGGACGACGACCGGGCGGTCCGTGACTCGCTGCGCCGGTCGTTGGAGTTCAACGGCTACGACGTCGATGTCGCCGCCGACGGTGCAGAGGCGCTGGCACGCGTCCCGATGATCGACCCCGACGCGATCGTGATGGACGTGATGATGCCGCGGCTCGACGGGCTCGAGGCGACGCGCGCCCTGCGGGCAGCGGGCAACGAGGTCCCGATCCTCGTCCTCACGGCCAAGGACGCCGTGGACGAGCGCGTCGACGGGCTGGACGCCGGAGCGGACGACTACCTCACCAAGCCGTTCGCGCTGGCCGAGCTCCTCGCGAGGGTCCGGGCGCTGCTGCGCCGCTCGAGGCGCACCGGTGACTCCGACGAGGAGGAGGTGGTCCTCGAGTTCGCCGACCTCACCATGAACACCGCCACCCGGGAGGTGATGCGGGGCGAGCGGCCCATCTCGCTGACCCGGACCGAGTTCGCCCTGCTGGAGCTCTTCATGGAGCGCCCCAAGCGGGTGCTCGAACGCTCGTTCATCCTCGAGGAGGTGTGGGGGTTCGACTTCCCGACCACCGCCAACTCGCTGGAGGTCTACGTCGGCTACGTCCGCCGCAAGCTCGAGGCCGACGGCGAGCCTCGCCTCCTTCACACGGTGCGCGGTGTCGGCTACGTCCTGCGCGAGACAGCACCGTGACCGGAGGATCCCGCTGATGGAGGCAGCAGCCCACACCCGCTCGTGGCGCCGTTGGGTCGGCGACCGCGCCCAGCGCGTCTCCTTGGCCACCCGCGTCTCGCTCCTCACGACCGCCGCGGTCGGCGTGACCCTCGCGTTCGTCAGCGCCATCATCTACGTCAGCGTCGAGTCCGAGTTCACGTCCAGCGTCGACGAGAACCTCAAGCTCCGGGCGGCCGCGGCCGTACGTGCCGGGATCGCCGACCAGCTCAACTCCGGAAGCTTCCCCAAGGCGGCCCTTGCCGCCGCAGACGTCCAGATGGCGCTGATCTACGCTGGCGCGCCGTCTCGCGATTTCGGGGACTTCATCGGGCCGGACGAGGAGGCGGTCGCCGAGGGGCGGGTGTCGCACTCGCTGCGCACGGCCACCATCGGTGGCGTCCACTACCGCGTCGTCGCCGTCGGAGCCGCACCGGGCACGGCGCTCGTGGTGGGTCAGTCGATGGCCAACATGGAGACGGCGCTCTCCCGGCTCCAGGTCGTGCTGTGGGCGGTGAGCGGCTTCGGCGTGCTCGTCGCCGGCCTGCTCGGCTCGGTCGTTGCCACCGGCGGACTGCGCCCGGTGCGCCGCCTCACGACCGCCGTCGAGCAGGTCGCGCGCACCGAGGACCTTCGTCCCATCGCGGTGTACGGGCACGACGACCTCGCGCGCCTCACCGTCGCCTACAACCAGATGATGGTCGCGCTCAAGGGTTCCCAGGAGCGGCAGCGGCAGCTGGTGGCCGACGCGGGACACGAGCTGCGGACTCCCCTGACCTCGCTCCGGACCAACATCGAGCTGCTCGGCCAGGCCGAACAGCGCGGGGGGATGTCCCGCCGGGCCCGCCAGGAGCTGATCGACGATGTCCGTGCCCAGCTCGACGAGCTCACCACGCTCGTCGGCGACCTCGTCGAGCTCGCCCGCGACCCCGGCGACCCCGACCCCGAGCCGATCGACCTCGCGGAGGTCGTCGAGACGGCGGTCGACCGCGTGCAGCGGCGGGCTCCCGGCGTGGCGTTCGAGGTCTCGACCGAGCCCTGGATCGTGATCGGCGAGTCCCGCACGCTCGAGCGCGCGGTCACCAACCTGCTCGACAACGCGGCCAAGTGGAGCCCGCCGCTCGGGGAGGTGCAGGTGCGACTGAAGGACGGTGTGCTCACGGTGCAGGACGCGGGTCCCGGCATCAGCGACGAGGACCTCCCGCACGTCTTCGACCGCTTCTACCGCTCGCGGGAGGCTCGACGCCTGCCCGGCTCGGGACTGGGCCTCGCGATCGTCGCCCAGGCGGCCCACCGGCACGGCGGGACGGTCACCGCGTCGCGCGGACCCGGCGGAGGCGCGCTCATGACCCTGCACATCCCCGGCCGCCGCGGCGACGGCGACCAGGACCGCTCCACGAGCGCCGAGCGGTGACTATTCTGCAGCTCCCAGGGTGATCTCAGCACCCTCTTAGTCGCGGCGGTCATGCTAGAGGCATGAACGATGAGTCCCGACCAACAGAGCCTGTGGGGCCGGCTCCGCAGCCGGCGTCGCAGCCCACCCCTTCCTACGCGGCGCCGAGCAGCACGGGACTTCCCGGCAGCTCCTCGTACACGCACCGCTACGACTCGGCCACCGGCACGCAGGACCGCCCCGGCGAGCACACGCAGGCGTACCCCTTCGGCTTCACGCCGCAGTCCGTCACGCCGCCGGAGAAGAACCAGCGACGCGGCGGGTTCGCCGCTGCGGTGGTCGCGGGCGCGCTCGTGGCCGGTCTCGTCGGCGGGATCGGCGGGGCCGCCGGCTACCACGCGCTGAACGACGACTCCAATCCGACGACCGCACAGTCCTCGCTGGACACCGCCTCGAACGCGTCCACCGCGTCGCTGCCCGAGGGGCAGGTCGAGAAGGTCGCCCAGACGGTCCTCCCCTCCACGGTCCAGCTCAACGTGAAGGGCGGCCAGGCCAGCGGGAGCGGCACCGGCATCATCATCAGCAGCGACGGCGAGATCCTGACGAACAACCACGTCATCGAGGCCGCCGCCGACTCCGGTGAGATCACCGTCTCGTTCAGCGACGGCTCGATCGCCCGCGCCCAGATCGTCGGCAGGGATCCGGTCACCGACCTCGCGGTCGTCAAGGCGGAGGGCAAGAGCGGCCTCAAGCCCGCCAGGCTGGGCAACTCTGCGGACCTGCGCGTGGGCCAGGATGTCATCGCGATCGGCTCGCCGTACGGACTGGAGAGCACGGTCACCTCCGGCATCATCTCCGCGCTGAACCGCCCGGTGCAGGCCGGTCAGACCGCCGAGACGAGCCACGTCTTCCCGGCGATCCAGACCGACGCGGCGATCAACCCGGGCAACTCCGGTGGTCCCCTCGTCGACGCCAACGGCGCGGTGATCGGCGTCAACAGCGCGATCCGCACCAGCGGCAGCGGCGAGTCGGGCTCCATCGGCCTCGGGTTCGCGATCCCGATCGACGTCGCCAAGAACGTCGCCGCGCAGCTCGTCGAGGGCAAGACCGTCGAGCACGCCCGCATCGGCGTCACCGTGTCCGACGCGGTCGAGTCCGACGGCATGACGACCATCGGTGCCGAGGTGAAGTCGGTCAGCGACAACAGCGCCGCGGCCAAGGCCGGCCTCAAGGCAGGCGACGTGATCGTCCGCCTCGGTGACCAGCCGATCGCCTCCTCCGACGCGCTGGTCGCGACGATCCGCGGCTACCAGCCGGGCGAGAAGGTCCAGGTGACCTACACCCGCGGCGGGCAGCAGGAGAAGACCGAGATCACGCTCGACAGCGACGGTGGGTCGCTGGGCTCCTGATCCAGAACGCTCAGAAGGGCCGTACGCACAAGGTGCGTACGGCCCTTCTGTCAACCTGGGGTGGTCAGCCGAGCAGCTCGGACACCAGCTCACCGATGACCCGGTCGCCGTGCTGGGTGAGGATCGACTCCGCGTGGAACTGGATCCCGCGGAACGTCGGCCCAGCCACCGTGTGGACGTCGCCGGACGCCGGGTCGACCTCCACGGTGACGCGGTCGGGCAGCCCGTCGCCCGGCTCACGCGCCACGAACGTGTTGTAGAAGCCGACGGTCTCCGTACGACCGCGGAGCGGCAGCGCCGACTGCGTCCCCTGGAACACGATGTCCTTGTAGGCGAGGTCCAGACCGAGCGCGCCGCACAGCACCTGGTGGCCGAGGCAGACCGCGAGGAACCGACGACCTGTCTCCAGCAGGTCGTCGACGGCGCGTCGTACGGTCGCGATCTTGGGATCGTCGAGGTCGCGGGGGTCACCGGGACCGGGTCCGATGACGACCAAGTCGTACCCGTCGAAGGTCTCCGGGCCGTCGTAGTCCTCGTGGCGGACGACGTCGGTGCTGATCCCCAGCACGCCGAGCAGGTGCGACAGCATGTTGACGAAGTCGTCCTCGTTGTCGAGGACGACCGCCCGGGTGCCCGCCAGGGAGTCGGCCGGCGCAGTGCCCGACTGGTCCGACAGCCAGAACTGGCTCAACCGCTGGTTGCGCGACCCGAGCGCGATCAGGACCTCGTCGTCGTGGGCGAACGCGTCGAAGCCCTCGATCGGCGCCGGCGCCGCGGGCACGAGGCCGAAGGCGCTCAGCACCCCTGCGGCCTTGGCGTGCGTCTCCGCCGTCTCGTGGTCCGGGTCGGAGTCGCGGACCAGCGTCGCCCCCGCGGTCACGGTGAGGTTGCCCTCGAGGTCCACGTCGGCGGTCCGGATGAGGATCGGAGAGTCGGCTGTCGGACGCCCCTGCGCGTCGCGTCCGAGCAGCGCCGCCGCCGCCGCGTAGTAGCCGCGGCCCTCCTGCTCGTACTTGGTGATGAGCCGGCAGGCGTTCTCGACCGGGCTGCCAGTGACGGTCGCCGCGAACATCGAATCGCGAAGCACCTCACGGACGTCACGGTGGGTCCGCCCGGCGAGCAGGTACTCGGTGTGGACGAGGTGGGTCATCGGCTTCAGGTACGGGCCCAGCACCAGGCCGCCCTCCGAGCAGATGTCGCACATCATCTTGAGCTCCTCGTCGACGACCATGAAGAGCTCGTAGATCTCCTTCTCGTCGCCGAGGAACCGCAGCAGCTCGCGCTTGCGGTCGGCCTGGCTCTCCAGCCCGCGCAGCCGGAACGTGCCCGAGATCGGGTTCATCCTGACCTGCCCGGCGTCGACACTGACGTGACGCTCGGGGCTCGCACCGATCAGGTAGCGGTCGCCGGTGAACACCAGGAACGTCCAGTGGGCGCCCCGCTCCCGCTCCAGCAGACGGCGCAGGACCGTCAGAGCGGCGGCCGGGCCCCAGTCGGCGAGCCGCGCCCGGTAGTGCCGGCCGATCACCAGGTTGGCGCCCTCGCCCTGACCGATCTCGGCGTCGATCACGGTCCGGACCATCTCGGCGTACGTCGCGTCGTCGGTCTCGAAGCCGCCCTTGTCGGCGGGAGCGAGCTCTCCGTCGGGGAGGACGGCGAGGAGCTCGTCCAGCGCCACGTCGGTCGACGTCTCGGCCGCGATCACCGACAACGGGGTGCCGTCGTCGTGAGCCTCGAACCCGCGCTCGCGGACCTGCCGGTAGGGAACGAGCACGAGGCTGTCGTACGAAGCGGGTGCGCCGTCGACCGGGTCGCTCAGCGGGACGTCCATCAACGAGTCGACATCGGTACGGGCTCCGCCGATCAGGACGACCCGGTCGGAGTCGCGGACACGGATGATCGCGTACGACGGCAGAGCCATCAGCTGCTCGAGCGCCGCAGCGGTCTCGGCAGCCGAGTCGTGAGGAGAGGGCATCGTCGGTCCTAGGGTTCGTCGGCCGACGGGCTCACCAGACACGGCCGAGGAGGCGGGGTCTGGGATGTGCACGAGACGCCACCTAGAGGTGGCGCCACCAACCGAGTGTGGTCCGTGCGTTCATAGGCGAGAGCGTAGCGCACGCCTGGCTCCGTCCTGGCGTCCTGCCCGCCTCTTGGGACGGCGGTCAGGAGCACGAGCATGCCCACCGCTCCGAGTCCGAGAAGCCCCGGGCCGACGACGCCCACGGGCACCGCCGGCGGTGTCACGTCGGCGATGGCGGGATAGAGGTGTCCCAGCACCGTCCACGCAGACGCGGCGGCGCCGCTGGTCCCCGACACCAGCGCCGCGGTACGCAGCCCGGACGGTACGGGCGACCGTCGCCCGGCGAGGACCCGCGCGAGCCCGATCGCGACCAGACCGAGCAGCACGAACGCGAAGAGCAGCATCGCGAGGCCGACCTCGCGCACCGCGCCGCCGTACGACCCGTCGAGGCCGTCGACGACCCGCAGGAGCCCCGACAGCACGAGGAGCAGCGGTGCGACGATCGCCGGGCCGACGACGAGCGGCTGGCGGGGGCGGGGTGCCACGAACGGTGTCATCTGTCCACGGTCGGTCCGCGCCGTGCGCAGGCACCACCGGTGAAGCCCCGGAGACGACCCGGAGCCGCCCCGGGCCGGACTACCCGGCAGGAGCGGGTGTGGGCGCCGAGGTCGGCGTCGGAGCCGGCGTCGTCGGCGTCGGCGTCGTCGGAGCCGGCGCGTCGGAAGTGACGTCGACCGGCACGTACGGCGTGACCTGGATGGTGCCGTCGGGGATGAAGTTCACCGGCTGCAGCCCCACGGGCCGTCCATCCCGGTAGGTGATCAGCGTGGCCTGCGCCTGCCGCCTGAGCTTGCTCCCGAGGGCGAAGGCGAACGCAGCGCCACCAGTGCTGGCATTGGTGAACGTCACGGTGCGCCGACCGTCCTCAGCCGTGAGAACGGTAGGCCCGCGCTGGACGTGGAGGTGGCCGGACAGCACCAGGTCGACGCACCCTGAGCGCGCGACCTCCTCGCCGGTGGTAGGGCTGTGGACGACGACCGTGCTGATGGAGCCGTCCTCGCACGCCGTCTCGGTGAGCTCGCGTCCCTGCTCGATGATCGAGGACGAGCCCTGGGACCATCCCGCGGTGAATCCCGAGCTGCGCGGGTCGCTGTATCCGAGGAACCGGATGCCCTCGACGTCGACCGGCTTGCCGTCGAGGACCTCGAAGCCGTCCTTCTTCATCTGCTCGGCGACGAAGTCGCCCTCGTCATGGTTGCCGGCGACGGCCACGGTGGGCACGTCGCGGAACTGCTGAGCGAGCGAGCGGATGCTGAAGCCCTCCCACGACCCCCCGGTCGACGTGTCGTCGCCGGCGTCGATGAGCAAGGAGGCGTCGACCTCGTCGGCAACCGCCCGGACGACCTTGTCCATGCCGATGTTGTCGTGCCGGTCGGCGACGAGGACCGCCACGATCTCCCCGTCCGCGGGCTTGCGGAGTTGCTCGGCGACCTCCGGCACGCGGTCCGCGAGGGCGCCGTAGAAGGTCACCGACGTCTCGTACGTCGTGATCGCCGACTCGACGATCGCCCGGCTGGCGTCGGTCGCGCTCCCGGAGGAGATCTGGAGCCTGTCGAGCGCGAGGTCGTCGGGGATCTGCGGATAGACCTCCGTCAGCGGACGCCAGCGGGTCTGCGTCACCGACTCGTCGGCCGGCTCGGGCCAGGTCAGCAGGACCGCGGCCAGGACGGTCACGAGACCGAACGCGACCATGGTCCGCAGCGGCGCGTGCGGAACCGTACGGCGAGCGACGAAGCCCCGGACGCGCTCGGCGACCTCGTGGCGGCGACGACGCCCGAGCAGCACCCATCCGGCGACGAGGAGGAGCGCGACGGCGAGACCGGCCCCGAGCCCGCGCAGCGCCGAGGCGACCGCGATGTCGCGGACCACCCCGCTGATCTGGTCGATCTCGGCCTCGGGCTGGGAGGCGATGACGGCGTCGCGGGCGACGAGCTCGTTGAGGTCGTTGGCCTGGGTGTCGCCGATGTCGATGGTCACGCCGACCGACAGCTGTGTGTCGATCGGCATCCGGATCTGCGGGAGCACCGACCCGAAGTCGAGCGTCGCGTGCCCGTCGAACGTCGGCGTGACGACACCGGTGTGCGCACCCACGACCACGGTGCGGTGGGCGTTGGTGAAGGTCGTCAGTGCCACACCGCCGGAGACCACGAGGCCGACGAGCACCAGGGCGAGGATGGGCAGCCACGCGTGTCGGCGACGGCGCGCGGGCATCGACGGGGAGCCGGCGGGAGCGGGTCGGTCGTTCTGCTCAGGCATCGCCTCAAGTCTCTCGCACCGCACCACGCGCAGGGGCGGCGGTGTCCGTCCTGATCTGTGGTGCAGATCCTCGGCGGCACCCTACGCTGGGCTCCGGGAGGTCGTCATGGTGCTGGCGCTGGTGGTCTACGAGTCTCTCTGGGGCAACACCGAGTCGGTCGCACGCGCGATCGCCGACGGCATCGCCTCCACGTTCGGCGACGACGCGGTCACGGTCGCCGAAGCCGGGCCGGACGTCGGTCTCGACCCAGATCTCGCCCTCCTCGTGGTCGGCGGTCCGACCCACGCGTTCGGCATGTCGAGTGGGGCCACCCGTGAGTCCGGGCGCGAGCGTGGCGCGCCACACCTCCCTGACTGGGGAATCAGAGAGTGGATCGACGCACTCCCGTCACCCGGCAGAGCCGTTCGCGTCGCGGCCTTCGACACCCGTACGGTCTCGCCCCGACTGCCCGGGTCGGCCGCCAAGAAGGCGCTCAAGCGGTTGGTGGCACGCGGTTTCGAACCGGCCGCGAAGGCGCGGACGTTCGGCGTCCACGGGTACGAGGGGCCGCTCGCCGACGGAGAGCTCGACAGCGCCCGAGCGTGGGGCACCGAGCTCGCCGCCGTCGTGCGGTGACTCCTGCGGTCAGGCCTCGACGCGGTCCAACCAGTGGCGGGTGGACCCGACGGTGAGCAGGAGCTGGGTCGCACGGGTCAGCACGACGTACAGCGTGCGCCACCCGGCCTCCGACTCGGCGACGACCTCGTCCGGCTCGACCAGGACCACCGCGTCGAACTCCAGACCCTTGGTGTCCAGACCGTCGAGCACCCGCAGCCGGTCCAGGTCGTGCAGCTCCTCGGCGAGCTCGGCGGTGCCCTCCTCACGGCGGCCGGTCGGGACGACGACGGCGATCGTGCCCTCCACCCGCTCGGCGAGGTCGCGCACGCCTCTGCGGACGGCCGACCACACCGCGGCAGCCTCGACGACCTCGTGCCGGGGCTCCTCGCCCGTACGGCGCACGGCGTCGGGGGTGTCGGCCCCCGGGATCGCGACCCGCGCCACCTGGGCGGCGAGGTCGTAGATCTCGGCGGAGTTGCGGTAGTTCGTGGAGAGCCGGAAGTGGTGCTCCTCCTTGCCGTCCAGGGCCGCGGTCCGCGCCCGGGCGGCCTCGTCGGGGTATGGCCAGGACGACTGCGCGGCATCGCCGACGATGGTCCAGCTGGCGTACTTGCCACGACGGCCGAGCATCCGCCACTGCATCGGCGACAGGTCCTGCGCCTCGTCGACGAGCACGTGCGCGTACGAGTCGTCCTCGATGGACTGCGTCGACCGCTGTTTGCGGACCGCAGCCTCCTCACGCTCGAACGACATGAGCTGCTTGACGTCGTACGGGTCGTCGTCGCCGTCGGCGGCCGAGACCTCGCCGAGCAGGTAGCGCAGCTCGTCGATCAAGGGCACGTCCTCGACGGACGGGGTGCCGTCGGCGCTGCGCCACGACGTGGCGAGCAGGTCGATCTCGCTGCGCTTGAGGATGCCCTCGGCGGAGCGCCGCAGCGTCTCGGGATCACCGAGGGTCTCCCACACGTCGACGGCGTCGAGCGGCGGCCACCACGCGGTGGCGAAGTCGAGGAACGCGTCGTCGGTGGTGAGCACCTTGTCGAACTCGTCCCGCTCCTTCTCGAGCGCCCGCTCGCCCTCCACCTGCGACCAGAGCGCGTCGAGCAGGGTCTGCTGGACCTTGCCGTACGCCCGGTTGCGCTGCTGGCCCGAGAGGAGCTGACGCCGTAGGCGGTCGAGCGCCTGCGCGTCGAGGCGCAGCACGTCGTCGCGGTAGAAGTAGCGGAACGCGGTCGGCTCACCCGGCTGGGCGCTGCGGGCCACCCGGGACAGCACCTGGAGCATCCGTGCGGATCCCTTGACCGCGGCCACGGCGGGGGCGTCGTGGCGCCGACCCGAGACGCCGTCGACCACCTCACCCAGCGATCGCAGCGTCACCGAGGTCTCGCCAAGGCTGGGGAGGACGCGCTCGATGTAGCCCATGAAGACGCCGGACGGCCCGACGACAAGGACGCCACCGGACTCGAAGCGACGGCGGTCGACGTAGAGGAGGTAGGCCGCGCGGTGCAGCGCCACGACCGTCTTGCCCGTGCCAGGGCCACCACCGATGGTGGTCGCGCCACGGCTGGGTGCGCGGATCGCCTCGTCCTGCTCCTTCTGGATGGTCGCGACGACGGAGTGCATCGACGCGTCGCGGGCCCGGCTCAGGCTCGCGAGCAGCGCGCCCTCCCCCACGACGACCATGTCAGCGGGTGCGTTGTCGCCGTCGAGCAGCTCGTCCTCGACACCCACCACGGTCGCACCCCGGCTGCGGAGGACGCGGCGGCGTACGACACCGGCAGGGTCCTGCGCCGTCGCCTGGTAGAAGACCGATGCCGCCGGTGCTCGCCAGTCGATGAGGAGCACCTCACGCTCGGCGTCCCGGACGCCGATGCGGCCGATGTAGCGCTTGACGCCGTCGACCAGGTCGAGCCGGCCGAAGACCAGGCCCTCGTGGGCGGCGTTGAGCGCCGCAATCCGCTTGGACGCCTGGTAGACCATCGCGTCGCGCTCGACCAGCCCGCCCTCGTGGCCGACGTGGCCACGGGCGTACCCCTCCCGAGCGAGTGCCTGCGCAGCCTTCGTCGACTCCTCGAGCCGGCCGTAGACGACGTCGACGTACGCCTGCTCGTCAGCGATCTCGCGCTGCTCGGCCGACGACGAGTTGGGTTGGTCCGACACGGAGCTCCTCGATAACGTCACACACCTGGGGACAGAACACACAAGTCTATCCGGGGGGCGGGACATTCCCACGCGCCTCCCGAGAGGATGTCGCATGGCCCAGCTGATGACAGACTCCACGGTGCTCGCGACCGTGCGCGCCCGGGACGCCGTGACCTGGATGAAGGACGCGGCGGTGGCAGCGCACCGCGGCGACCTCCACGCGCCGGCTCGGGTACGAGCCGACCTCGGAGGCGGGGCCCTCGTGGTCACCGCGGGCCACCTCGACGGATCCTGGTACGGCTACCGGGCCTACGACACGTTCGGACTGGTCACCGGCGAGCAGGTCGTGGTCGTGCACGACGCGGAGACCGGCCGGGTCCACGCGGTCGCGATCGGCGCCGAGCTCGGCCCGCGTCGTACGGGTGCCCTCGGCGGTGCTGCCGCCGACGTCCTCGCAAACCCCGACGCGTCCCGCCTCGCGTTGATCGGGGCGGGCACGCAGGCGTGGACGCAGCTGTGGGCGATCGCCGCGGTCCGCGACCTGGCGGAGGTGCGGGTGTTCGCCCGCGACCAGGGCCACCGTGCCGCGTTCGCCCGACGGGTGCGAGAAGAGCACGGCGTCGCCTGCGTCCCCGCCACCTCCGCCCGCGACGCCGTGGACGGCGCCGACGTCGTCGTCTGCGCGACCACGAGCCCGACTCCGGTGATCGCCGCCGAGTGGCTCGTCCCCGGTGCGTACGTCGCGACGCTCGGTCCCAAGCAGATGGGCCGTCACGAGATCGAGACCGGCCTGCTGGAGTCGGCCGACGTGGTGGTCACTGACTCACGGGCGCAGGCCGTCGGTTACGACCCACCGAGCACCATCGTCGGGACACGGGTCGAGGACCACCTGGTCGAGCTCGGCGCGGTTCTCGACGGGGCGGCGACGGGACGCAGCTCGCGTGACGAGGTGTGCCTCTTCTACTCGGTCGGCCTCGCGGGCACCGAGCCCTATCTGCTGGCGAAGCTCGCCGGTCTCGACTGACGCCGGGCGCGTCTAGACGTCCAGCGGCACGTTGAGCAAGGTCAGCAGGCGCCGCCTCAGTGCGCCGAACCGCGGGTCGTCCACCGTGCGCGGGTGCGCGAGGGGGACGTCGATCTCCTCGATGATCCGACCGTCTTCCAGCACCAGCAGACGGTCCGCCAGCAGGACCGCCTCGTCGACGTCGTGCGTGACGAGCAGCGCGGCGAATGCGTGCGCCGACTGCAGCTCGCGGAACAGCCGCTGCATCTTGAGGCGGTTCAGGGCGTCGAGTGCTCCGAACGGCTCGTCCAACAACAGCAGGTCGGGGCGTCGGACGAGCGCTCGTGCGATCGCCACGCGTTGCGACTGGCCGCCCGAGAGCTCCCCCGGCCACGCCTCACCGCGGTCGACGAGCCCGACCTCGGACAGTGCCCCTGAGACCCGTTGGGCCACGTTCGGACCGCGGACTCCCAGTGCGACGTTGGCCGAGACCCGCTTCCAGGGCAGGAGGCGGTGCTCCTGGAAGACGACAGCGTGCGACGGCGGTACGTCGAGCGCCCCGGTCGCCTCGCGGTCGAGTCCCGCGAGGATGCGCAACAGTGTGCTCTTTCCGGAACCGCTCGCGCCGAGCAGCACGACGACCTCGCCGCGCTCCAGGTCGAGGTCGACTCCGTCCAGCACGACCACGTCGCCGAAGCTCCGGCGTACGTCTCGTGCTGTCACGAAGCCTGCAGTCCCCGTCGCCACGACAGCGCCCTCCTCTCCGCGACCCGCAGCACGAGGTCGGACAGCAGCCCGAGGACGGCGTACGCCAGAAGGCCGAGAAGCACGATCTCCGTCTGGGAGAACTCGCGCGCCTCCATCATCATGAAACCGAGCCCCGAGTCGGTGTTGACCTGCTCGCCGACCACCAGGCTCAGCCACCCGGCGGCGAACGCGAGGCGCAGACCCAGGAACAGCGACGGCATCGTGCCCGGGATCACCACGTGCCGGATCCGCTCCGCTGCCGACAACCCACAGGTGCGTGCCGCCTCCACCAGTCGCTCGTCGATGTTGCGTATCCCGGCGTAGAGATTCAGGTAGATCGGGAAGAAGGCGCCGAGCGCCACCAGCGTGATCTTGAGCGGCTCCCCGATGCCGAGCCAGATGATGAGCAGCGGGACGAGGCCGAGGTGAGGAAGCATCCGGGCCATCTGCACGGTCGGGTCGACGAGCGCGTCGCCGACGCGGACCAGCCCTGCGAATGCCCCGAGCACGAGCGCCAGTCCGCCGCCGATCAACAGTCCGACGAGCGCGCGGGTGAGGGACTCGTACACGTGCGCGGGCAGGCTGCCGTCCTGCGTCAGACGCCAACCCGCCGCCAGGACCTCGCTCGGCGGAGGCAGCTTGTCGGGCGACACGATGCGGGTCTGTGCCAGCAGCTCCCAGGCGCCCGCCAGGACCAGCGGGGTGACCAGCCGCAGTCGGCGCAACCACGCCTCCGTGCGGGCACGTCGACGGGCCGCGGTCGGTCGTCCCCCCGGGGCCTGGCCCGTGGACCCCGCGGAGACCGACCTGGCGGCTTCGGGCAGGGTCACCCCGCCGGTCACGGCGGTCGGCGCCTCGGTCACTCGAGGATCTCCGAGTACCTGTCGTCCACGCGGCCGGCGACATCGACGGGGCCAGGGATCAGGTCGAGGTCCGCGAAACCGTCGGCGATCGTCTGGATCTCGGCACCGATCTCCGGGGTGAGCGCCGCTAACGGCTGGGCGCTGCGGGCGAGCGCACGTGCCGCCGTCTCCCGCGGGATCTTGAGCTCCGGAGCGAGCAGGTCGGCCCGCTCCTCGGGGTTCGCGATGCCCCAGTCGGTGACCTCGCGGTACGTCCGGAGGAACTCCTCGATCTGCTCCGGCTTCTCCTCGAGCGCCTCCGGGGAGACGAGCACGTACTCGCGGTTGTTCGCCAGGCCCGTCGCGTCCGCGAGCACCTTCACGCCGGGCTGCTCTGCGAGCGCGAAGTACGGGTCCCAGATGATCCAGGCGTCGACCTGGTCGTTGTCGAACGCGGGTCGCGCCTCAGCGGGCTTGAGGTACTTCACGTCGATGTCGTCGATCGTCATGTCGTGCGCCTCGAGGAGCTTCACGAGGAGCCAGTGGACGTTGGAGCCCTTGTTGAGGGCGACGGTCTTGCCCTTGAGATCCTCGAACGACGTGAAGCCGCTCTTCTCCTTCACGAGCACCGCTTCGCCCTTCGGGACGGGTGCGGAGGTCGCGATGATGGTGAAGTCGGTCTTGCCGGCGGCGGCGAAGATGGGCGGCGCCTCGCCGGTCTGCCCGATGTCGACCGCCCCGGCCTTCAGCGCCTCGGTCAGCGCCGGGCCGCTCTCGAAGAGCGACCACTCCGCACCACGAGCGGCGTTGCGCGCCTTCACGAGGCTCAGACCGCCGAAGCGTTGGTAGCCGACCTGGAGCGGCTCGTCGGCGTCGGCGTCGTCCCCGCCGCCGCACGCGCTCAGCCAGCTCGACATCAGCAGCGCGACGGCGGCGGTCAGGGTGGCGGTGGTTCTGCGCATGAGGGTCCTCGGAGGTCTCGACGAAGCGACGGCGGCCAGTCTTGCGAGGACTTCGCGTCACCGGCAGGGTTGCGCTCGCCGCGGGAGAAACACCGAGGGACGCGTCGATCGACGGCTCCCGCCGGATCGCGTGGTCACGATCGGAGAACGAACCCGTTGGAACGCCGTCCGGGTCCCCTAGTGTGTGTCCGCCCGCCAACTCCGGCGGGCCCTACCACCCGAGGTGGCCATGCGTCGCGCCCTTGTCCCAGCTCTCGCCCTTGCTCTCGTCCCCCTGGCCTCGTTGCCGGCTCCCGCGGTCGCCGGCCCGGCGACACCGGGCGTCGTCACGCCGACCAGCGGACCGGCCGCCTTCTCGTTCGAGGTGCCGGAGGCGATGACCGCCGTGCTCCTCGAGATCCGTCGGGTCGGCTCGTCCGCCGTCGTCGCCTCGACCGACCTGGGCGACCTGGCCGCCGGCACGACCAGCGCCACGTGGGACGCCCGCACGACTGCGGGCACTGCGGTCGCCGACGGGTCGTACGTCGCCACGCTGCGCGCCTCCGACGCCGCGACCCCGCTCGCCGACGAGTCGACGGTCCGAGTGAACCTCGTCGCGCCGAAGTCCGCCGCGGCCCCCGCGGTCTCGGCCACGAGCGTGTTCCCGTGGAACGACGGCTACCGCGACGCGATCACGCTCACCGGCGTCACGCCGACGACCGAGACACCTGCGTCCGCCGCGGTGCAGGTGCTCAACGCCTCGGGTGCCGTGGTCTGGTCGGCTGCCGGCCGTACCGCGCGGTGGGCCGGCCGCTCCAGCGTGGGCGCCATCGTGCCCGCCGGCACCTACCGCGTCCGCTCGCGGTACGTCGACGCCGACGGCCTCGTCGGCTACAGCGCTCCCCGCGCCGTCACCGTGTCGGCCAAGCGCCTCGTGACCCGGAAGGTCACCGAGCGGATCTCGCCCAAGGCCTTCCTGTACTACCCGTACGTCGGCAGGTGCGGCAAGATCGTGAAGCCGGCCCGCAAGGGCAAGGCGTGGAAGAAGTCGATCTCGGTCTCCAGCAACCACCGCTGCAAGAGCAAGCCCTCGCGCTCGGGCACCGAGGCGCGCTTCAGCGTCGGCATGCGCGGCGCGTACGACTACAGCGCGATCACGTTCAAGGCGGTCGGGGCCGGCCACACGAAGGCACGCAAGAACGCTGCCGTCGGCTTCGGGATCACCAGCGACTGGAACGACATCAGCCGCGTGCGTCGCCTCAAGCCCGCGTACGGCACCCGTACGGTCTTCTCCGCCCACGGCCGCAACCTCCAGCGCTTCGTCGACAGCCACGGGTTCATCACGTTCGGCATCGCCACATTCGAAGGCGGACGGTACGACGTGAAGTGGCTGCGCGTGACGGCGACGTACCGCACGCTCGTCGACCCGACCGCGCGCGGCGCCCGTGTCGCCGGAGGACCGGCGTCCCAGGCGCGTCGCTGACCCCGCGATCTGCGGCGGACGCCTGTTATCACTACCTTGATGGGCGTCCGCCGACCCCGCGGCGGACCGTCTCCCAGGAGGCCATCAATGGTCCGTTCGTCTCGCAAGACGTCCGTTAGTCAGATCGTCACCGTCCTCGTCGTGGTGTGGCTCGTGATCGGTGCGCTGGCAGCAGCGCAGCGCGGCTACTTCCGCGGCACCGACGCCGACTGCACCAAGGTCAGCACGATCGCCGTCACGATCGTCGCCGGCCCGCTCAACTACGTGGGCGCCAACCCGAAGGTCGACTGCGACATCGAACCCAGCAAGTGAGTCACCCCAACCGGTGAACTCGCGACGGACCCGGCTCGTGCACGATGCGAGCCGGGTCCGTCGTCGTTCAGCGGCGCAGCACGGCCGATCGATTCATCGCTTCGAGTAGCCGACCTCGACCGGGTGCGGGGGCCACTCGCTGATCGACCGCCGCCCGTCCTCGACCCAGCCACGCCGCGCATAGAACCGGCGGGCGCGGGTGTTCTCCTCCAGCACCCAGAGCCGGATCGGTTGAGCGCCGCGGCGCCGCAGCACCTCGTCGTGCAAGCGGCCGGCGAGGCCGCTCCCCCACCGTTCCGGCACCACGCCGAGGTGCCGGAGCACCTGGTCGTCGTACGTCGCGAACCCGAGGATGCGGCCGCCGGAGTCGTCCACGACGAGCGTCGTCACGCCCGGATCAGCCAGCTCGGCGACCCATCGCCGCCGGATCCCGTCGCGCGGCCACGGCAGGTCGCCGAACACGTGCGCCAGCCCGGTGCCGTACGCCACCTCCTCACAGTCGGTCAGCGCATCGGCGTCCTCGGGGCCTGCCTCGCGGAGCTGCACGTGCCCAGTCTGGCGCAGCCCCGCGAGGAGGATTGTCCTACTTCAGGTCGTCGATGGCCCGCTGCGAGCCGGGGTGGAGGGGGATCGGATCGGAGTCCTCCGCGTCCTCGATCGCGACGAGCTGCGGGATGACGCGAGCAGTCCTCGTCGAAGCATCATCGTTCGGTGGGTTCGAGCTGCCGCGAGGCGAGCTTCCCGCTGAGTATCGTCGAGAGCGCGACCACCGCGATCACGAGACCGATGAGCGTCCAGGGAATCACGAGGTCGTACCGCTGGACTCTTGCGCCGGTGACCGCCAGTGATGCGACCGCGGCTGATGCCCCGACGCCGACGGACAACGCGGCGATCCAGGCGTGCTGACGGCTGATGGCTCGGGCTGCCCATCGTCGCCGCACACCCACCCGGGTGAGCTGGCTGGCCCACCCCCGCATGGCGCGGACCTGGGCGCGGGTGGCCAGGACCGAGACACCCACGAGCAACGCGACCAGCAAGACGACCGATCCCACGATCGCGGCAGGCGGAACGATGGGCGCAGGCTTCTCGTAGACACCGATCGATCGCGGATCGAGACCCTTGTCGCGCAAAGCCGTGCGCGCGGCACGGCGATCGGGGGCGGAGATGTCCTTGAACAGCATCGCAGCGGGAGTCGTCGCCATTCCTAGACCCTGCGCAGTGGCTCTCAGCATGACGAAGGGAACAGCTTGGGTCCACCGGGTCTGCGCGGGATCGACGATGCGTACCGGCACGGTCGCCACGCCCCTGCCGGTCGCTTTGTCGATCAGCGCCAGCTGTCCGCGCGCCACCCGAACGAGATCGGGGTTGATCACCAGAGCGCCACCATCGGCGAGCAGGTCCCGGTCGGCCGACGTCAGCGCGGCGCCGAGCGCTCCCTCGAGATCGTCCGCGGAGTCGAAGGCGAACGCCACTCCCGTTCGGTCGTCTCGCGTACCGATCGTCTCCTCGGTTCCAGTGGACGGGTTCACGCCTCGCTTGCCGATGAGGAAGAACTGAATCGGCTCTGCCCGCTTGATCGAGGGCACCGTCTCGACGGCTGCGACGACAGCCGGGTCGGGCTTCAGGAACGGGGTGCTGAAGCTGTCAAGGAGCACATCTCCGGAAGGCACCGATACGGGTTGCCGCTCGCGAGCGTCCGCGACCTCGCTCGAAAGGATGGTGAGCATCCCGACCGTCGCAGCAACGATCACGATGTAGATGCCAGCCACGACAGCCAACCGCTGACGGTTCGTCGCGATCTGCCGCGCCACAAGCCGTTGGGTCAGGGTGCGGCGAGGCATCACCCGCAGCAGGCCGTCGATCAGCTCGGGGCCGAGGGCCGCCGCAGTCAGCGCCATGAGGCCGATCAGCGCCATCGCTCCACTCGGCTCGCGCAAGGTCAGCACCTGCCAGAGCGTGATGCTCGCACACACGACGCCGACGAGGTGCCGAGCTGAACGCAGTCTGCTGCGCGTGCCCGCCGAAAGTTGGCGTCGGCCGGAGACGACGATCCGGTCCCGGAGCGCGGCGAGTCCGAGCGCGAGACCGAGCACGACGCCCGCGGCGCTGACCTCGATAGCGGCCCACGGAACGCGGACATTCGTGACGGAGTATCCCCACCGTCCCTCGCCCAAGAAGGCCGTGACATACCCGATCGTCGTGCCCCCCGCGACGGCGACGAGCGTGCTAGCCACGATCAGGGGCAGTGGGACGAGCCAGATCGCGAGCAGGGCGTCTCGCCGCTTGACGCCTTGCGCCATCGCCGCGCTTGCCGACGACTCCAGTCGCTTCGCGACGATCACGTATCCCATCACCAGCAAGGCCGGCAGCGCTAAGAGCCCGGGAATCCAGAGGCTGAGCGGCGACTGCACGGTCCACAGACGGGGTGCCTCCGCCTCCAGCTCGGCGCGCGTCCGAACACGTTCACCGACCGCCGCCCTGGAGATCGCTGGGCCCTCACCAGACACCGCGCGGACCGTGGATCCCACAGCCCGGTTGATGCCCTCGATCAGCGCTGCCGCGTCGTCTTGCGTCGTCTCGAATGTGGGAAAGGCCCGCAGCGGTGCGCCGTCGCTCCCCCGAACCTCCGCCAGCCGGCGCCAGGTCCCCGGGCCTGCCAGCAGCTTCGGCCAGCGGTCGAGCTCTGTCCGAGCGAGCCCTACGATGCGGAGATCAGGCGCCGCGCCAGCAGTCGGAACCTCATCGCCGACACGCACGCCCGTCGACCCCGCGCCGGCAACCACGACCTCACCGGCCTCGCGCGGCCATCTGCCGTTCGTCAAGCTGAACTGGCGTGTAGGGGGGCTGCGGTCCCAGTCCTTCTCGGTGTAGTAGACCCCGTCCAGGCCCCCTCGGAAGAGCGGGAAGTCGATCACGTTCAACGCCATGCCGAACCGCGGGCTCTGCGACTCGAAAGCGTCACGGAGTCTGTCGCCGTCGTCGGTGCCCGCACGGAGATCGACGTCGAACATGGTGAGGGCAGCTGAGGCGCTCCCCAGCTCAGCGTCGGCGTTCTGAGCCGGTGTCAGGCTCTGCGCATCCATGAAGCTGTTGGTGGCGAAGAGGAAGGCAATGAACAGGATCGGCGCCGCGAAGGAGGCCGCGACGGGGGTACGTGACCGCAGACGTCGCCGAATCGTCCCGATCATGCGCGGGACGCCACGTCGCGTACGACGCCGTCGAGCATCTCGATGCTCCGCGACGCTCGCTCCCGGCATGCAGGATCGTGCGACGCCACGACCACCAAGACACCTTTGCTCGACATCACCGCCAGCAGGTCGAAGATGGCGCCGGCATTGCGGCTGTCCAGCGAGCCTGTCGGCTCATCAGCCAACAGGATCTTGCGCCCACCCGAGAGCGCACGGGCGATCCCTACACGCTGCTGCTGCCCGCCGCTCAGCTCGTCGGGGTAGCGACCTCCATATCCGGCGAGACCCACCGACTCGAGCAACCGTTCCGCCTCGTCGAGAGCCTCGACGGTATTCGTTCCCCGCGCCTCGATCGGGAGCGCGACGTTCTCCGCTGCGGTGAACTCCGAGATGAGCTGGTGCGACTGGTGCACCATCCCGACCTCGTCACGACGCAACCGGATGCGGCCCTCGGCGCTGATCTGCGTGAGATCGTGCCCCGCCACCACGACACGACCTGAGGTCGGGAGGTCCAGCCCCGCAAGGAGATTGAGCATCGTCGTCTTTCCCGAGCCGCTGTGCCCGAACAAGCACACGAACTCCCCGGAATCCGCCTCGAAGTCGACTCCACCAACCGCCCTCACGGTCTCGGCAGGGGAGACGAACTCTCGCTCGACCCCAACCGTCCTGACCAGCGGGCCCGGACCCCCCGTGCTCAGCATCCTCGGTTGGTCCTCATGCTCGAGGCCTTGTCCGAATCGAACACCGACACGTTGTTGTCCCGGCTCGCGATCCCCATGGTCAGCAAGGCACCGGTGCCGTTGCCTCCGTCATACAGGCTGCCCTGGTAGTTGTTGGAGCGGTTCTGCCACGAGTCGGCTTGGTTGTTCTCACCGTTGGCATCGTTGTAGGGGTCGACAACGCCCTGGCCGTGGGCCTGCGCTGCGATCAGTAGCTTGTAGTCGTTGTTCCCCCAGACGCACATCTTGCTACCCGTGCACTGCGAACGCGATGCCTGCGCCGTCAGCGGTGCGACGACCGCGACGGCGAACAACGCCCCCGCGGTGGCAGGTGAACGGACTGTTCTCACCTTCGACCTCATCTCGTCGTGGCCGGCCAGTGAGGCCGACGCCCTGATTCCGTCCCGACTCGGGCGCAACTTGTTGCACTCGAGAGGGGCACGCCGGTTAACGGTCGGCGGCGTGGATCACAACGCCTTCACGGTCCTCATCGCCAACGAGGTCCACGACGAGCGTCGTCACGCCCGGATCAGCCAGCTCGGCGACCCATCGCCGCCGGATCCCGTCGCGCGGCCACGGCAGGTCGCCGAACACGTGCGCCAGCCCGGTGCCGTACGCCGCCTCCTCACAGTCGGTCAGCGCATCGGCGTCCTCAGGTCCTGCCTCGCGGAGCTGCACGTGCACAGTCTGGCGCAGCCCCGCGAGGAGGGAGGTCCTACTTCAGGTCGTCGATAGCCCGCTGCGAGCCGGGGTGGAGGGGGATCGGATCGGAGTCCTCCGCGTCCTCGATCTTGATGTCCTTCGCCGCCGGGTGCACCGCCGTGAGCGCGTCGGTCTCCTCGAAGACGAGGGTCGTCAACGCGCACGCGACGTTGTCGGGCATGTCGTCGCGGACGAGCAGGACGTTGGGGACGGCGACGGTCGGCACGTCGGCGTCCAGCTTGTAGGTGTCGGCGGGGATCGTCGACTCCTCGTAGACCGGGTTGATCTCCTGGAGCGCCTCGAGCTGCGGCGTGATGTCGATGAACTCGACGTCGTCGCCCATCGAGGTGAAGAGGTCGGTGATCGCCGGCGTCGGAAGACCCCCGGACCAGACCAGTCCGTCGATCGAGCCGTCCTTCATCCCGTCCACGGTCTTGGTCAGGTCCAGACGCTGCGCCGAGACGTCGCTCTGCTGGAGCCCTGCGGTCTCGATCAGGCGCTGGGCGATGACCTCGGTCCCCGACTTCGGTGAGCCGGTCGAGATGCGCTTGCCCTTGAAGTCCTCGATCCCGTCGATGCCGGCGTCCTTGCGGACCACGACCTGGGTGTAGTTGGGATAGATGCGCCCGATGGAGGCGACGTCCTGCTTCTCCGTGAACGAGCCGTTGCCCTCGACCGCGTCGGCGGCGGTGTCGGCGAGGGAGAACGCGAGGTCGTAGTCGCCGGCGACGAGCTGCTGCACGTTCTGGACCGACGCGCCCGTCTCGGCCGCGGTGGCCTGCAGATCGGTCTCGTCGTTGATGATCTGCGCCAGACCGCCACCGACCACGTAGTAGACGCCGGTCGAGTTGCCGGTGGCGATGCCGATCCGGCCCGAGCCGGCGTCGCAGCTCTCGGAGTCGCTGTCGGACTGGGTGTTCTCCTGCTGGCCGCCGCAGGCCGCCAGGGCGAGCGATGCGGTGAGCGCGCTCGTGGCGAGGAGGGTACGGGTATGTCGCATGTCGTGGTTCACTCCTGGGTGATGGGTGTGGTGGTCGTGGTCGGATGGTTCCCCCGGCGGCCGACCACGTGCAGGGCCACGGCAGCGGTGAGCAGCGCGAGACCCACGGCGATCGACACCGGGACGAGATAGAGGAGCAGCAGGGCGGCCGGGACGCAGAGCAGCCGCTCGACGCGACGGGTCGGACCGAACATCCAGCCCGACGTCGCCACCGCGAGCGCCGCCACCGCGAGACCGACCACGACGGTGGCCCAGACGACGTCGAGGAACGGCGCGCGGCCGAGAAGGGCTGCGCCGTTGTCGGTCATGATGAACGCCATCGGCGCGAGGAAGGCCGGCAACGTGTACTTGCAGGCCTGCCACATCGTCGCGATCACCTTGCCACCGGTGATCGCCGCGGACGCGACGGCCGCCAGGGCGGTCGGCGGCGACACCTCCGAGAGGACCGCGTAGTAGAAGATGAACATCGCGACCTCGGGGCCTTCGGCTCCGAGGCTGATCAGGGCAGGACCGATGATGATCCAGCTCAGGATGAAGGACGCGGTCACCGGCACGGCGAGCCCGAGGACGATGATCGCGACGGCGGAGAACAGCGCGCTGAGGACGATGAGCGACGCCTGGTTGGGAGCCAGCACGTCGGCAGCGTCCACGAGCAGGTCCGACAGCACCTGGCCCAGCCCGGTCTTCGCGATGGTCGACGTGATGACGCCGGCAGCCGCGCACACGGCGATCACCGGGACCGCGGCGCGGATGCCGGTCGCGAGCGCCGTGAACAGGCGGATCGCGTAGTCGCGCACAGAGTCGCCCAGCGGGAGCTTCTCGGCCGTCCGGGGATCCTGCTCGAGGTCGGTGACGAACGCGCGACGCGACAGCACCGCCTCGAGCAGCCCGAAGAACGCCGCCACCGCGGTCGCGTACACGACGGCCTTGAACGGCGGGACACCCATCGCGAGGAACAGCACGATCACGCCGAGGCTGACGAAGTGGTAGCCGAAGCGCCCGAGCAGCGCCCACGGGCTGTTGACGCGGGCGTCCACGCGCCGCGCACCGAAGCGCCGGGCGTCGATCTCGACCGCCAGGAAGATGCCGAGGTAGTAGAGGAGCGTCGGGACCAGCGCCCAGCCGAGCACCTGGAGGTAGGAGACACCGAGGTACTCCGCGATGATGAACGCCGCCGCACCCAGCGTGGGCGGTGACAGGATCGCGCCGATCCCGGACGCGGCGAGCATGCCGCCCGCGGCCTCGCGGGGATAGCCGGCGCGCTTGAGGATCGGCCACGCGAACGAGCCGAGGGTGACCGCAGTCGCCGTCCCCGACCCGGAGACGGTGCCGAGCAGGAAGCCGGAGGTCGCGACCGTACGACCGGGCGCCGTGCCTGACTTCTTGAACAGAGAGAAGCTGAACTCGACGAAGAACCGGCCGGCGCCCATCCGGTCGAGCACCGCTCCGTAGATCGTGAAGAGCACGATGTAGGTCGCGGCGACGTCGAGCGGCACGCCGAAGAAGCCGCTGGCCTCGTTGAAGAGAGCGTTGATGATCTGGTCGATGTCCTGGCCCCGGTGCGAGATCACCCAGTCGATCGGCAGGAAGCCGCCGTAGTAGGCGTAGGCGAGGAACACCGCACACACGACCGGCAGCACCCAGCCGGTCGTACGGCGCGTCGCCTCGAGGATGAGGAGCAGCAGGACGAGCCCCGCGAGGACGTCGAGGGGGTCGAGCGCACCCTGGCGGTCGAGGAACGCCGTGAACCCACCGCCACCGGCGCTCGACTCAGGGAGGGGCAGCACCGGGTAGAGCCCGACGACCAGCGCGGCTCCCGCGAGGACCCAGTCCACCGGCCCGGGATCGTCCCGGCCGTCGGTGCTGCGCCGTGCCCACCCGCGGTAGAGGAGGAAGGCGAGCGGCAGGGTGACGCCGAGGAAGACGATCAGGTAGTACTGGTTGCCCTGGCGAAGCGGCCAGAAGACCTGCCAGAGCACGAACGCCGCGACGGCGAAGCACCACACCGTCATCGCCTGGTCCCAGCGCGGGGACAACCGCCGTGACGGCCTCTCCTCGTCGTACTCCGAGGCGAGTCGGTCGAGGTCGACCTGGTCGACCTCGGCGACCGGGCTGTGACGGTCGGCGGGCGGCATGAGGCGTAACTTAACGGTGACCAGGGTCATGTCAAGAGTGCCGCGCGGAGGCACGGAAAGAGCGCCACGACGCCGCCGCGAAGGTCAGCCGTAGAAGCCTTCGCGCAGGTTGATCCCGTGCTCGACCCACGCCTTGAGGGCGGCCAGCATGCCGGTCCAGCCCGCGCAGTTGCCGAACGCGTTCTTGGCCCCCGTCCCGGTCACCAGCCACGACGACTCGGTGATCGTGACCAGGGTGCGCGCGCCGCCGTCGACCGGCTCGAGCTCGAACGTCGTGGTGGTCCGCCCGTCGTCGTCGGCCGAGGCCTGAGCATCCCAGCGGATGACGATGAGCCGGGGCGGCACGGCCTCCACGACCGTGACCGGGAACTCGCCCGGGTGGTCGGCGAAGTCCCACATGACGGTCGCGCCGGACTCGAGTCGCCCGCGAGCGCCGCCCGTCGTGAAGTAGCGGGTGAGCTGCGCCGGGTCGGCGATCGCCTCGTACACCTCGGCACAGGGCCTCGCGATGTGGCCGGACACGGTGAACTCCAGCTCCTGGAGAAGATCGTCAGTCATGTGATATTTTTACAACATGTCGTCGGCCGTGGGCAATACCCCCGACGACGACCTCGTCTTCAAGGCGCTGGCCTCACCGACGCGGCGCCGGATCCTCGACCTGCTTCGGGAGGACACCCGGACGACTGGCGAGCTCTGCGCGCTCCTGTCGTCACTCGACCGGACCACCGTGCTCCAGCACCTGCGCGTGCTCGAGCGTGCCGAGCTGGTCACCGGCCGCAAGATCGGGCGCGAGCGCCACCTCGCCCTCGCGCCGTTGCCGATCAAACGCATCCACGACCGATGGATCAAGGACTACATGGACGCCGCGGTCGAGCTGCTCGACCACCTCGACCGGCCCTCCGCCCGAGGCGCGGATTAACCCTTGCGTTGTCGAACATCTGTTCGATACCATCGTGTCATGTTCGACGCCGAGATCACCGCCGACCTGCGCCACGCGGCGCAGGCGCTGGTGGACGCCCCGATCGAGCTCGCTACCACCGAGCAGCTCGCTGAGGTCCTCGGAGCCGTGGCTTCGACGCAGGCGCTCCTCGACGGCGTGCTGGCGCGTGGACTGGCACACTTCAGCGACGCAGGCGGGCCGGAGGCTGCTGGAGCTGCCAACGCGAAGGCGTGGGCGCGCCGCGAGCTGCGCCTCGACGCCGGTGAGACCGGTCGTCTGATCACCGCAGCTCGGACGACCCAAGCGTTGCCGCGGGTCGCCGAGTCGTTGCGGGCCGGCAGGATCCGGCTGGACCACGTCCACGAGTTCTCCGCCGGCCTGAAGAAGGCCGATCCGGTCATCATCACCTCGGCGGAGGACTACCTGCTCGATGTCGCCGAGCGCAGCGAGCCGTCAGCGCTCCGGGCGGAGATCCGGGAGTTCATCGAGGCAGTGCACCCGGAGTCCCTGGACGCCGCCTACATCCGTGGGATGGACAAGCGTGACCTCCAGGTCTCCAAGGTCGGCGACGGCTATGCCGTGACCGGTTTTCTCGACATCGTCACCGGCGCCCGGCTCAAGACCGTCCTCGACCACCTGGGCGCCCCGGACGACCGTGACGATCGTCGACCCCCTTCGGAACGACGAGTGACCAATCTCGACCGGCTGCTCACCCAGGTTCTCGAGCACGGCCTGCCCAGCCGCAACGGATTCCGGCCCCAGCTCTACGTCACCGTCGACCTCGAGCGTCTTCAGGGCATGCCTGGCGCCGAGCCTGCGCGCCTGCACGGCTGGGGCAGCATCCCTGACCTGCTCCTGGGCCGCCTTCTCTGCGACACCGACGTCACCCCGATCCTCACGGGCGCGCACGTCGACGACGGGAGGCGCGACCACGGAGGGCACAACCACGAGGTCCCCGACCAGCCCAGCGACCGACGACGGCCCGGCAGCGTTCTCGACGTCGGCCGGAGCCAGCGTCTGGCCACCCCACAGCAGCGGATCGCGATCACCCACGCGCAAGGTGGGCGCTGCGCCAACCCGGGGTGCCACAACACCTTCCTCGAGCTGCACCACATCGACTGGTGGCACCGCGACCACGGCACGACCGACGTCGACAACCTCATCGGCCTGTGTCCGCGCTGTCATCACCTGCTCCACGCCGGGTTGCTCCATGCCCGACGCGAGCCCGACACCGGAGACGTCATCCTCACCACCGGGGAGGGCCACCGTCTCTCCGACTCCGACGACCGAGACCGAGCCCTCAGGCGCCTGCTCGTCCGTCGGCGCCTTCGCGAGATCCGGCAGCTGGTCCACTCATCCGGGATAGCCGCCTGACCGGTGCCTGACCGGTGCCTGACCACCGGCTGACCACCGGCGCCTCAGCGCGCCGGCCTACAAGCACGCACGCCGGGCACGACCGGATCGGGGGATCGGTCGTGCCCGGCGTGTGCTGGGAGGGGCGGACGAGGCCCGACTGTCAGCCCTTCTTGCGGTTGAGGAACGCGAGCATCGCCGTACGCGCCTCGTCCGAGCCGAAGAGCCGCCCCGACTGCTCCGCGACGTCGTCACCGAGCGCGTCGATGCGAGCCACGAGGTCGGCGTTGAGCAGGGCCTTGGTCTCCCGAAGGCCCTGGGGGTACGCCTTGCGGAGCCCGTCGAGCACCCGCGAGAGGGCGTCGTCGAGCTCGGCCGCTGGGACGGCCTCCGTGACGAGCCCGTACGCCACCGCCTCGGCCGCGGAGAACTTCTCTCCGGTGAGGAAGGTCCGCGACGCCGAACGCGGCGACATCCGCGAGAGGGTGGTCAAGGAGATGACCGCCGGCGCCAGGGCGAGACGGACCTCGGTGAACGCGAACGTGACGTCGTCGGCACACACCACCACGTCGGCAGCGCCCACGATGCCGAGCCCACCTGCGCGCACCGGACCGTGCAGGCGGACGACCACCGGCTTCGGGAGGGTCACGATGAGGCGCTGCAGCGCGACGAGCCCCTTGGCCCCCTCGACCATCCCTCCCCCGGCAGCCTCGGACAGGTCGGCGCCCGAGCAGAACACCGACCCGGCCGCCGTGATCACCACGGCGAGGACGTCGGGATCCGCCGCGGCCGTCTCCAGGTGCCCGACCAGCTCGCTCACGAGCCGAGCCGAGAGGGCGTTGCGGTTGTGCTGGCTGTCCAGCGTGATCGTCGCGACCTGGTCGGCGACCGCGAGATGGACGAGCTCGGTCATAGGATGCTGCTCCTTCGTGACGTCGTGCGAGGGGTGAGAATCAGTACGACTTCGGCAGGCCGAGCGAGAACTGCGCGATGAAGTTGAGCACCATCTCGCGGCTGACCGGCGCGATGCGCGACAGACGCGACGCCGCCAGCATCTGTACGAGGCCGTACTCCTCCGCGAGACCGTTGCCGCCGTGGGTCTGGATCGCCCGGTCCACCGCGTTGCACACGACCTCGCCGGCCGCGTACTTCGCCATGTTGGCGGCCTCTCCGGCACCCATGTGGTCACCGGCCGCATAGAGCGCGGAGGCCTTCTGGGTCATCAGACGCGCCAGCTCGATCTCGATGTGCGTCTGCGCCAGCGGGTGGGCCACGGCCTGGTGGGCGCCGATCGGCGCCTTCCAGACCTGACGGGTCTTCGCGTACTCGGTCGCGATCTCGAGCGCGAGCCGCGCCGTGCCGGTCGCGAACGAGGCCGCCATGATGCGCTCGGGGTTGAGCCCCGCGAAGAGCTGCTCGATCCCGGCGTCCTCACTGCCGATCAGCGCGTCCGACGGGAGCGCGACGTCGTCGAAGAACAGCGTGAACTGCTTCTCCGGGCTGACGATGCCCATCGGGATCTCCTGGAACGTGAAGCCAGGGCTGTCGGTCGGCACCAGGAAGAGCGCCGGCTTGAGGTTGCCCGTCTTGTGGTCCTCGGTCCGCGCGACCACGAGGACGTGGCTCGCCTCGTCGACACCGGAGATATAGGTCTTACCGCCGGTCAGGCGCCAGCTGCCGTCCTCCTGCCGGTAGGCCGTGGTGATGATCTTGTGCGAGTTGGAGCCCGCATCCGGCTCGGTGATGGAGAAGGCGAACGTGCTCGTCCCGTCAGCCAGGCCGGGCAACCAGCGCTGCTTCTGCTCGTCCGTGCCGTACTGCGCGATGATCGTGCCGACGATCGCCGGCGACACGACCATGAGCAGCAGCGGGCTGCCGGTCGCGGCCAGCTCCTCGCAGACCGCGGCGAGGTCGCCGATCTCGCCGCCGCCGCCCCCGTACTCCTCCGGCACGGCGACACCCAGATAGCCGAGCTTGCCGGCCTCCGCCCACAGCTCGGTGGTCTTGCGACCCTCGGCCGCTGCGGTGTTGAAGTAGTCGCGACCGTACTTGCGCCCCAGGTCGCGGACGGCCTTGCGGAGCGCCTGACGCTCCTCGGACTCGGCGAATGCGGTGGTGGTCATGCGAGGTCTCCTTCGGGGTTCTCCTGGTCGGCCGCGTCCTCGATCACCGCGAGGACGGCACCGGACTCGACCTGCGAGCCCGCGGAGACCGCGAGCTCCGTCACGATGCCGTCGGTCGGCGCCGTGATGGTGTGCTGCATCTTCATCGCCTCCAGCACGACGACCACGTCACCCTGGTTGACGGCCTGCCCCTGCTCCACCGAGACCGACACGACCGAGCCGGGCATCGGGGCCAGCAGCGATCCGGCGGCCACCTGGTCGGCGGGGTCGGTGAAGCGCGGGACGACGACGAGGTCGAGCGGCCCCTGGGGACCGTCGACGTCGGCGACGCCTGGAGCGGTGGAGACCGTGTACGCCCGTGCGACCCCGTCACGCTCGAGCACCACGCGGTCGGGAGCCACGGCGGTGGCGACCGGCGCAGCCTCGTCCTCGGACCCCGAACGCGGGACCAGACGACCACCAACCGAGTCGTACGCGACCGCGACCTCCTCGCCCCGCACCGCGAAGGTCACGGTGTGCGGCTGGCTCGCCACGTTGCGGAAACCGGCAGGGATCCGCGAGAGGACCCTGGCACTCGTCGCGGCCGCCGTGGCCGAGGCGAGCGCGGCCGCCGTGGCGTAGTCGCGGACGACGGACGTGTCCGCGCGCGGCGCCGACCAGTCCGCGATGCGCTGCTCGAGCAGCAGCGTGCTCAGCTCGCCCGCGGCGAACTCGGGCGCACCGAGGATCCCGTGCAGGAGGTCGAGGTTCGTCGACACCCCGTGAAGCCGGGTGCGCGCGAGGGCGCCGCGCAGCATCCGGATCGCCGACGTGCGGTCGGGACCGAACGCGACGAGCTTGGCGAGCATGGCGTCGTAGTGGATCCCGACCTCGCTGCCCGATTCCACACCGGAGTCCAGGCGGAGCCCGTACGACGTCGGGCCGGCGAAGCGTCCCTCCGCACCGGGCACGTCGAAGACCCGGACGGTGCCCGTCTGCGGAGCGAAGTCGTCGGCCGCGTCCTCGGCGTAGAGGCGCACCTCGATCGCGTGACCCCGCGGGGCCGGCGGCTCGGTCTCGCCGGTGATCTCACCGAGCGCCCGGCCCTCGGCGACCGCGATCTGAAGCGCGACGAGGTCGAGCCCCGTGACGGCTTCGGTGACCGGGTGCTCGACCTGGAGGCGCGTGTTCATCTCGAGGAATGACACGACGGCGTCGCGGCCGGCACGCTCCTCCACCAGGAACTCGACCGTGCCCGCACCGGTGTAGCCGACCTGCTTGACCAGTGCCCGCGCTGCATCATGCAGGGTCGTCCGGGTGGCCTCGGCCAGACCCGGCGCCGGGGCCTCCTCCACGACCTTCTGGTGCCGCCGCTGGAGCGAGCAGTCGCGGTCGCCGAGGACCCAGCAGGTGCCGTGGGCGTCGGCCATGACCTGCACCTCGACGTGGCGCGCGTGCTCGAGGTAGTGCTCGACGAAGACGGTGGTGTCGCCGAAGGCCGACCCCGCCTCGGCGGCCGCCTGCTCGAGCGCGGCCGGCAGAGCACCGAGGTCGCGCACGACCCGCATGCCTCGGCCGCCACCGCCTGAGGACGCCTTGACGACGAGCGGCAGGTCCGAGGACGTCATGTCCTCCGGCTTCAGCATGCCGGCGACCGGTCCGCCGGCGGCCGCCATGAGCTCCTTCGACCGGACCTTGGAGCCCATCGCCTCGATCGCCTCGGGGTCGGGTCCGATCCAGGTGAGCCCCGTCGCACGGACGTCGGCGGCGAAGGAGGCGTTCTCGGAGAGGAAACCGTAGCCGGGGTGGATCGCGTCCGCGCCCGTGGCGAGCGCCGCGGCGATGACGAGGTCACCGCGCAGGTACGTCTCGCCCGGCGCGTTGCCGGGCAGGCGTACGGCCGCGTCCGCATCGGCGACGAACGGGGCGTCGGCATCGGCGTCGGAGTGGACCGCCACCGTCCCGATGCCGAGCTCGCGGCAGGTCGCGAACACGCGCCGGGCGATCTCGCCCCGGTTCGCGACGAGCACCTTCTGGATCATCGAGCCTCCGTTGATTGAACCTGTCGAAACGTTCACAGCCGGAACACCCCGTAGCCGCGTGCGCCCTCGATGGGCGCGTTGGCGATCGCGCTCAGGCAGATGCCGAGCACCGTCCGGGTGTCACGCGGGTCGATCACACCGTCGTCGTAGAGCATCCCCGACGTGAAGTACGCCAGCGACTGCTCCTCGATCTGCTTCTCGATGAAGGCGCGCATCTGCTTGTCGCCGTCCTCGTCGTACGGCATGCCCTTCGCCTCGGCCGCCCCGCGGGCGACGATCGAGATGACGCCGGCGAGCTGGGCCGGGCCCATGACGGCCGACTTCGCGTTGGGCCAGCTGAACATGAAGCGCGGGTCGTACGCCCGGCCGCTCATGCCGTAGTGGCCGGCGCCGTACGAGGCGCCGATGACGACCGAGATGTGCGGCACCGTCGAGTTGGAGACCGCGTTGATCATCTGAGCGCCGTGCTTGATGATGCCGCCCTGCTCGTACTCCGCGCCCACCATGTAGCCGGTGGTGTTGTGCAGGAACAGCAGCGGGGTGTCGGTCTGGTTGGCCAGCTGGATGAATTGCGCCGCCTTCTGCGCCTCCTCGCTGAACAGCACGCCCTGGGCGTTGGCGAGGATGCCGATCGGGTAGCCGTGCAGCTGCGCGAAGCCGGTCACGAGCGAGGAGCCGTAGAGCGGCTTGAACTCGTCGAACTGCGCGTGCCCGTCGGGTGAGCCGTCGACCAGCCGGACGATGACGTCGCGCGGGTCGAACGGGACCTTGAGGTCCGTCGGGACGATGTCGAGCAGGTCGTCGACGTCGAAGGCCGGCTCGGCGTAGTCGGCAGCGGGAGTGGGTCCCTGCTTGCGCCAGTTGAGCCGGCGCACGATCTGGCGTCCGAGGCGGATCGCGTCGTACTCGTCGACCGCCAGGTAGTCGGCGAGCCCCGACGTACGGGCGTGCATCTCGGCGCCGCCGAGCGACTCGTCGTCGGACTCCTCGCCCGTGGCCATCTTGACCAGCGGCGGGCCGCCGAGGAACACCTTGGCGCCCTCCTTGACCATGACGACGTAGTCGCTCATGCCCGGCACGTACGCCCCGCCGGCGGTGGAGTTGCCGAACACCAGGGCGACCGTGGGCACCCTGGCCGCGCTCGAGCGCGTGATGTTGCGGAACGTCGCACCACCAGGGATGAAGATGTCCTTCTGCGTGGGCAGGTCGGCGCCGCCGGACTCGACGAGGTTGACCGTCGGGAGGCGGTTCTCGGCGGCGATCTGCGCGGCGCGGAGGCCCTTCTTGACCGTGAGGGGGTTGCTGGAGCCGCCCTTCACCGTCGGGTCGTTGGCGATGATCATGCACTCGACACCTTCGACGACGCCGATCCCGGCGACGAGCGAGCCGCCGACGGGGAAGTCGGTCCCCCAGGCGGCCAGGGTCGACAGCTCGAGGAACGGCGCGCCCTCGTCGAGCAGCAGCTCGATGCGCTCGCGAGCGAGGAGCTTGCCCCGCGCGTGGTGGCGGGCGACGTACTTCTCGCCGCCCCCTGCCAGTGCCTTGGCGTGCTGCTCGGCGAGGTCGTCGATCTTCGCCAGCATCGCCTCGCGATGGGTCGGCGGAGCGTCGGTGGTCGGTGCGGCGTCGGCCGCGGTCGTACTCATCGGGGAGCCTCCAAGGTCAGCTCGACGGGGATGTCGAGGTAGTGGGAGAAGCGCTCGGCTTCGTGGGCGTAGCGGGTGCGTACGGATGGGGGGTACATCGCGGCCATCAGTACCCCAGGATCTTGGCGATCAGGTCGTTCATGACCTCGGTGGCGCCGCCACCGATGCCCAGGATGCGAGCGTCGCGGTAGTGACGCTCGACCTCGGACTCGCGCATGTATCCGTGCCCGCCGTGGATCTGCACCGCCTCGTCGACGACGAAGTCGCAGGCGGCCACGGCGTCGTTCTTGGCGATGCCGGCGTCGGCGACCAGGCGCATCGGGTCGATGCCGTCACCCTGACCCGCGGCGACCGCGGCGGCCTGCTCGACGACCTGGCGGGTGTAGGCGCGCGCGGTCACCGTCGCCCGGTGCATCTCGACCAGCTTGTGCCGGATCACCTGCCGCTTCGCGAGCGGACGGCCGAACGTCTCGCGCTCCTTGGCGTAGGCGACCGCGAGGTCGAGGGACCGCTGGGCCGTCGTGTACGCCTGCACCGCGAGGCTCAGCCGCTCGTTGACGAACTGCTGCATGACGAGGACGAAGCCGCCGTTCTCGTCACCGACCAGGTTGGCGGCCGGGACACGGACGTCGTCGAAGGCGAGCTCGGCGGTGTCGGAGCAGTGCCAGCCCATCTTGCGCAGCGGGCTGGCGACGGCGAAGCCGGGTGTGCCCTTGTCGATGACGAGCAGCGAGATCCCACCGAAGCCGTCTCCTCCGGTCCGCACCGCCGTCGTGACGAAGTCGGCGCGCACGCCGGAGGTGATGAAGGTCTTGGCGCCGTTGACGACGTAGGCGTCGCCGTCGGTGGAGACCGCGCGCGTCTGCAGGTTGGCCACGTCGGACCCGCCGCTGGGCTCGGTGACGCCGAGCGCACCGATCATCTCTCCGGCGAGGGTCGGACGGACGTACCTGTCGACGAGCGAGGTGCTGCGGTCGGTCGGGTTGGCCAGGTGCGCCGACACGATGTGCGGCAGCGCGATGCCGTGGGTGAAGAGCGCCGCGATGAGGCCGGACGACCCACCCGACTCGATGACCGCCTCGGTGACGACGGAGATGTCGATCGTGTCGCCGCCGGCGCCGCCCACCTCCTCGGGGAAGCCGATGCCCATGATCCCGGCGGCGGCGGCCTTCTTGTGCAGCTCGCGCGGCAGCTCTCCCTCGTCCTCCCAACGCGGGAGGTCGGGAACGATCTCCGTCCGGGTGAACCGGCTGACCGACTCGCGCAGCGCCTTCCGCTCGGGTGTCGACCAGGCGTCGTACGGGGCTGTCATCGATTCTCCTTGACGAGTGCGGCCGGGACGTCGGCCACACGGGCACGCAGCCACTCGCCGAGGGCCTTGGCCTGGGGGTCGAAGCGGGTCGAGGCGGCGACGCCGTCCCCGAGGAAGCGGTGGAGCACGACGTTGACGGCGCGCAGGTTGGGCAGCGGGTGGATCTCGATCTCGAGCTCGAGCTCGGCCGCCTCCGGCAGCAGTGCCCGGACGCGGGCGTCGTCGAGGAAGCCGACCAGCCAGGCGAAGGCGGCGTCGGGATCGCCGACGTCCTGCCGGATCCACACACCGACGTTGGCGTCGCCGCCCTTGTCGCCGCTGCGGGCGTGCAGGACGTGTCCGAGCGGCACGGAGACGGTCTCCTGTGTGGTCGACTCGTCGGCGCCCTGCTCGCTGGCGGCACCGCTCGCGGCCGTGTCGACGGCGGTCTCCGGATCGGCGGTCGTACGTGGTGGCTCGACCTCGATGCGCGTCCCGTCAGCGAGCACGACGGTGTGCGGCACGAGGTCCTGAGCGAGGTATCCGGCCGTGTAGACGCCGTACGGTGTGGCGGCCGCAGGCGGCCGCGTGGCGGTGAAGCCGGGGTACGAGGCAAGAGCGAGCTCGACCGCGGCCGAGGAGAACGCGCGTCCCACGGGGTCGGGCGAGGAGTCCTTCACGTGGCACCGCAGGAGGGTGGTCGCACGCGCCTGGGTGTCGGGGTCGGGCACGTCGGTCCGGTCGAGCTGCCACTCGATCTCGGCCGGCATCCCGGTCGGGGAGCCGGCGAGGGCGTCCTCGACCTGCGCGCGCACGAGTGCGGCCTTGGCCTCGATGTCGAGTCCGGTCAGGACGAGCTCGACGCTGTTGCGGAAGCCGCCGAAGGAGTTGAGCGCGACCTTGGTCGTCGCGGGCGGGGCCGAGCCACGGACCCCGCTGATCGCGACCCGGTCCGGACCGTCCTGGGTGAGCGTCACGGAGTCGAGGTGTGCGACGACGTCCGGGCCGGCGTAGGCGGGGCCACCGATCTCGTACACGAGCTGCGCCGTGACCGTGTCGACGGTGACGACGCCACCGGTGCCGGCGTGCTTGGTGATGACGCTGCTGCCGTCGGCCGCGACCTCGGCGATCGGGAAGCCCGGGTGGAGCAGGAGCTTGGGGTCGAGGTCGGCGAACCCGGCGAAGTTGCCGCCGGTGGCCTGTGCCCCGCACTCCACGACGTGGCCCGCGACGACGGCACCCGCGAGCGCGTCGAGGTCGTCGCGCCCCCAGCGGTGGGCGTGGATCGCCGGTCCGACGACGACCGAGGCGTCGGTCACGCGTCCGGTGACGACCACGTCGGCACCGGCGTCGAGGGCGGCGGCGATGCCGAACGCGCCGAGGTAGGCGTTGGCGGTGATGGGCGTCTGGCCACCGTGACCGACGAGGCCGAGCTCTCCGGCCCGCTCACGGAGGTCGTCACCCTCGACGTGGGCCACCGAGATGTCGAGGCCCTGGTCGGCGGCGATCTCGCGCAGCTTCGCGGCCAGGCCCGCGGGGTTGAGCCCGCCGGCGTTGGTGACGATGCGGACCCCGCGCTCCTTGGCGAGACCCATGCAGTCGGTCATCTGCCGGACGAATGTCTTGGCGTAACCGAGGGACGGGTCCTTGATCAGGTCCCTGCCGAGGATGAGCATCGTCAGCTCGGCGAGGTAGTCACCGGTCAGGTAGTCGAGGTCGCCGTCGGTGAGCATCTCGCGCATCGCGCCGAGACGGTCGCCGTAGAAGCCGGAGCAGTTGCCGATGCGGATCATGACGCGTCCTCCGTGCCCCGCGCGCCGCGCGGTTTGGGATCGGGCCCGGGCAGGCCCGCGAATGCCTGGACGATGTCGAGCCACTCGTCGGCGGCCGGTCCCTCCGCCGTCACGTCCACGTCGTCACGCACGCGCCGCCGGGTGGCCAGCAGCGCGAAGTCGTAGCCGTCTCCGGTGACGCGGTCGGGGGCGTCCTCGGGCCCCCAGGCCCACCTGTCACCGTCGGGGCCGACCAGCTCGAGCCGGACCGGCGCCGCAGGGACGTCGCGGCCGCGGACGAGATAGGCGAAGCCGCGCGTGCGGAAGCCGAGGTAGGCGACGTGCTTGGCACGGACCGTCGGCGGCAGCTCGACGTCGAGCGCCTCCGCCACGTCGTGCCCGTGCGCCCAGGTCTCCATCAGCCGCGCGGTCGCCATCGAGGCGGGGCTCATCGGAGGTCCGAACCACGCGATCTTGTCTCCGTGGGGGACGGCCCGCAGCGCGTCGGCGAGCCGGACGCGACCGTCGCGCCACCGAGCGAGCAGCTCCGACGGCGCGAGAGCCGCCAGACGCTCGGCCTCGGCGTCGACGTAGCCCGCCGGGTTCTCGACGGCGCTCTTGATCAGGGCCGCGAACGCCTCTCCACCGTCGACGGCGGCCAGGGAGGCCTCGTCGGTCCAGTGGAGGTGGGCGACCTGGTGGGCGATCGTCCATCCCTCGGCGGGGGTCGGTCGCGACCACCCGGCGTCGTCCAGGTCGGCGACCAGCGCGTCGAGCTGGTCGCTCTCAGCGGCGAGGTCGGCGAGGACGGCTTCGAGGACCTCGTCGCGGCGCGGGGCCGTGGAGGTCGTGGGATCGGGCGAGTCAGTGGTCATTCAGCGCTCCAGCTCGGTGTCGAGGGTGATGGCCCAGGTGTCGAGGATCGAGGTACGGCGTGCGGTGTCGTCGGTGAGTGAGGCGGCCAGACCAAGGCCGCGCAGGAGGTCGAGGGTGGCCTGCACGAGCTGACGGTTGCGCCCGCGGCTGTCGTCGATGCCGAGGAGCGCGACGGCGTACGCGTGGATCTCGCGACCGACTCGGCGCTCGAGCGGTGCGACGGCGTCGCGCAGCTCCTTGTCGGTCCGTGCCGCGACCCAGAGCTCCAGCGCCGCGAAGAACACCGGCGACACGAACTGTGTCGCCAGCGCGTCGAGCACCGCACGTGTCCTGTCCTCCTGCGGGAGGTTGGAGATCGAGAGGGCCATCTCGTCACGACGCCGCTCGGTGATGTGCTCGACCGCGGCGATCACCAGCGCCTGCTTGCTCGGGAAGTGGTGCAGCTGCGCGCCGCGGGACACGCCGGCGCGCTGCGAGATGACCGTCGTGCTGGTGCCGGCCCAGCCGAGCTCGACGAGGGAGTCGACGGTCGCCTCGAGGAGGCGCTGCCGCATGGCGCGGCTGCGCTCCCCCTGGGTCGTGCGAGTGGTCTCGGTCACCTCGGCATCATCGTCCGAAACTTACAAACAGTCAACCCTGTCTTTTTTTGGCTTCACTCCGAGACGCGGCCCCAGGCGGCCCCCTAGGCTGGCCTCGTGCGCATCGCCTCCCTTCACCTCTACCCGGTGAAGTCGACCGCCGCGATCGACGTGGACCGTGCGCAGATCGAGCCGTGGGGTCTCGCGCACGACCGCCGCTGGCTGGTGGTCGACGCGGCGGGCGCCAGGGTGAGCGCGATGACCCGCCCGGTCCTCCTCACGGTCCGCGCGACGCCGACCGCAGGCGGGCTGCGCGTGTGCGCGCCCGGGCACCCCACGCTCGACGTCGCGGCCCCGACCGACGGCCCCTCGGTCGGTGTCGGCGTCACGCGGCAGCCCGAGCTCACGTACGCCGGTCAGGAGGCGGCCGACTGGTTCACCCTGGTCGTCGGCAGCCCCGTCCGCCTGGTGTGGCAGCGCGACCCGCGCGAGCGCCCGGTCTCCGCCTCGCACGGCGGCCGCCCCGGCGACGTCTTGTCGCTCGCCGACACCGCGCCCATCCTGCTGACGACCACGTCCTCGTTGGCCCGTCTGAACGCCTGGATCGCCGAAGGCCCCGATCCGGCTGCCCTGCCGATGGCACGGTTCCGTCCCAACGTGGTCGTCGAGGGTGATCTCGAGCCCTTCGCCGAGGACGGTTGGCGGGCGGTGCGTCTGGGGGCGGCAGCCTTCCGGTTCACCGAGACCTGCGACCGCTGCGCGGTGACCGGGATCGACACCGCCACTCTCCACCGCGGCAAGGAGCCGATCCGCACCTTGGCACAGCACCGCAAGTGGGACGGTGTCACGTGGTTCGGCATCCGGATGCTGCCGACCGACCTGGGTGTGCTCGAGGTCGGCGATCCCGTGGACGTGCTCGAGTCGGCCTAGCGTGGGGGCATGACCACCATCGCCGTCATCGGAGCAACAGGGTTCGCCGGAGGCGCGATCGCGTCCGAGGCCCTGGCCCGCGGTTACGACGTCATCGCCGCCGCGCGTGACACCGCCTCGATCGATCCCGCCGACCACCAGACCGTCCGCGACGGTGACGTCTACGACGCCGAGTTCGTCGACGGGTTGGCGCGAGACGCCGACGTGCTCGTGGTCGCGGTCCCCCATCACGCCGAGAATCGCGACCTGATCGACGCAGTCCCCGGCCTCACCGACGCCGTGCGGCGGCACCGGCGGCGTCTCGGCGTGGTCGGTGGCGCAGGGTCGCTCCGAGTCTCGCCGGACGGGCCGATCCTCATGGAGACGCCGCAGTTCCCGGAGTCGGCGAAGCCCGAGGCCCGCGCCGCCTACGCCGTGCTGGACGCCCTCACGCGGACGACCGAGGACGTCAACTGGTTCTCGGTGAGCCCGTCGGCGGTGTTCGGACGGCTCTCGGACGTCCCCCGGCGCGGCACGTACCGGCTCGGCGGCGACGACCTCCTGAGCGAGCCCGACGGCAGTTCCTCGATCTCGGCACCCGACTTCGCGCAGGCCTTCGTGGACGAGATCGCGAGTCCGACCCACTACCGGGAACGGTTCACCGTCGGCTACTGATCACCGACGGTCGCCGCTCCGAACTGCGGGGCCCGTCCCTCCTGGTTACGCTCCCCAGAACCGGTGTCGGGGGCCGGCCACGAGGGGAGCGGTGCGCGATGACCGAGGACGACCGACCCGTCGAGGACGTGCTGGCGCACCTCACCGTGGAGCAGAAGGCGGCACTCACCTCGGGGAGCGACTTCTGGCACACCCAACCGATCGAGGACGCCGGTGTCGGCGCGATCATGCTGACCGACGGCCCCACGGGTCTGCGCAAGCAGGCGGGCGATCCGGGTCTTTCCCTCGGCCTCGCAGAGAGTGTCCCCGCGACGTGCTTCCCCGTCGCGGCGTCCCTCGGCTCCACGTGGGACGTCGACCTGGTGCAACGGGTGGCGGCCGCGATCGCGCGCGAGGCGCGCGACGAGGGCGTCTCGGTGGTCCTCGCGCCCGGCATCAACATCAAGCGATCGCCGCTGTGCGGGCGCAACTTCGAGTACCTCTCGGAGGACCCGTACCTCTCCGGCGAGCTCGGGCTCGCGTTCGTCCGCGGGCTGCAGTCCGAGGGCGTCGGCGCCTCGGTCAAGCACTTCGCCGCCAACAACGCCGAGACCGACCGGATGCGTGTGTCGGTCGATGTCGACGAGCGGACGCTGCACGAGATCTACCTCGCCGCGTTCGAGCGTGTCGTCACCGCTGGTGACCCGTGGACGGTCATGGCGTCGTACAACAGGATCAACGGCACCTATGCCACCGAGAACGCCTGGCTGCTGCGCGAGGTCCTGCGCGACACGTGGGGGTATGACGGGGTCGTCGTCTCGGACTGGGGAGCCGTGCACGACCGGGTGGCGGCGCTGCGGGCCGGGACGGATCTCACGATGCCGCCGTTCGGAGACGATGCCGCCGTCGTCGACGCCGTACGCGACGGCACGCTCGACGAGAGCGTGCTCGACGAGGCCGTACGGCGGGTGCTGGCCCTTGTCGACCGGGCCGGTGCCGCCGATGGTCGAGACGACGCGGACCCGCCCGACCACGCCGCCGCCCACACGCTCGCCCGAGAGGCCGCCGCCGCGGGAGCGGTCCTGCTCAAGAACGAGCGTGTCGGCGGAGTCCCCGTGCTGCCGCTCGCGGAGTCCGCCCCCGTCCTCGTCGTCGGCGAGCTGGCTCGGACGCCGCGGTTCCAGGGGGCGGGGTCGTCGCAGGTCACGCCGACCCGCGTCGACGTGCCGCTCGACGCGCTCCGCGAGGCGATGGGCGAAGGGCTCGCGTTCGAACCGGGATACACCCTCGGCGGCACACCCGACCAGGACCGCGGTCTGCGCGCCGCCGCGGTCGAAGCGGCGCAGGGTGACCGCACCATCGTCTGCTTCCTCGGACTGCCCGACAGCGACGAGTCGGAGGGGTACGACCGTACGAACCTCGACCTGCCGCCCGGCCAGATGGAGCTCGTCCAGGAGCTCGCCGTCGTCAGCACGCGGGTCGTCGTCGTGCTCGCCAACGGCGGGATCGTCGCCCCGGTCGCCTGGTCCCGCGACGTCCCCGTGGTCCTGGAGATGTGGCTCGGCGGCCAGGCCGCAGGCTCAGCGGTCGCCGACCTGCTCCTCGGACGGTCGGAGCCGACCGGACGGCTGGCCGAGACCATCCCGTTCCGCCTCGAGGACACGCCTGCCTACCTCGACTTCCCCGGGCACCTCGGGCACTCCCGCTACGGCGAGGGCGTGTTCGTCGGCTACCGCTACTACGACGTCAAGCGGATCCCGCCGGCGTACCCCTTCGGGCACGGTCTCGGCTACACCACGTTCGCCCAGAGCGATCTGACCGTCGAGGTCACCGGCGAGGGTGACGACGTCCGGGCCATGGTCGCGGTGACTGTGACCAACACGGGGTCACGCCGGGGCACCGAGGTCGTCCAGGTCTACGTCTCCGACCTGTCGGCACCGGTCGCCCGCCCCGAGCGCGAGCTCAAGGGATTCGCGCGCGTCACGCTCGACGCCGGCGAGTCGGAGCGGATCGACCTCGAGCTCGGTCCGCGCGCGTTCGCGTACTGGCATCCCGTCCTGCGGCGCTGGGTGGTCGAGCCGGGCACGTTCACCGTCTCGATCGGCGCCTCGTCGGCCGACCTGCGCAGGAGCGTCACGGTCACCGTGGGCGGCGAGGAGCTCAGGAGGCCGCTGGCGGCCGACTCGACGCTGGCGGAGTGGAGTGCTGATCCTGCCGGGGCGCGGCTGCTCACGCGCGCGTTCGGCGACGCCGCGGCCAGGTCGGCGGTCGCGGAGCAGCCCATGGCCGCGCAGATCCCGCTGTCGGTGCTCGCCGGCCTGGCCGGCATCCCGAGATCGACGGTGGACGCGCTGGCCGAGGAGGCCGCGAGCCAGCAGGGGCCCCCCGGAGACGCCGTCAGCCCGGGACCTCACTGATCTCGGCGCGCGTGGCGGACAAGGCGTCGGCGAGAGCGTCGACGTCGACGGTGATCCCGACCCCGTGCCCACCGCCGCCGATCGAGATGGCGCCGGTGATCGCCGAGTCGATCACGACCGGCCACGCGGTCGTGCTCCCCAGCGGCGTGATGGTGCCGCGCTCGTAGCCGGTCACCGCCTTGGCCGTCGCGGCGTCGGGCATCGAGATGCGGTTGACTCCGAGGAGGGACCGCAGGCGGGGCCAGGACAGCTCTCGGTCACCCGGGACCATGACGAAGAGGTAGTCGTCGTCGCTCACGCGGAGCACCAGCGTCTTGACCAGCGCCCGTGGCTCGATCCCCCGGGCGGCGGCCGCCTCCTCGAGGGAGCGCACACGTCCGTGGCGCGTGACGGTGTGCGAGAGACCCAGCGCCTCGGCGGCGGCGATCGCGCGGGCGGACTGATCGGACGGGTCGGCCCCGGTCTCGGTGGTGGAGTCGGTCATGGGCACCATCGAAGCACGCAGGCCAGACGGCCGGGTCACACCATGCGGCGCACGATCCCGAGCGGGGCCTTCCGCAGGACGAGCGCGATCGGCCGCCACGGCCACGGGGGCACGATGCGCTCGGGCTTCTCGCTGTCGATCGCCTCCACCAGCGCCTTCGACCCCGTGATCGTGTCGACCATGCCCTTCGGCTTCTGCTCGACCTTGTCGTTCATCTCCGAGGCGATGTAACCGGGGAAGACGGTGGTCACCGCGATGTCGTGGCCCTTGCGGTTGACCAGGTCCGACCGGATCCCCTCCGCGAGCTGCGCCAGACCTGCCTTGGTCGCCGAGTAGGTCGTCATCGAGCTCGGCATCCCCCGCATCGCCGACACCGACGAGACGACGACGAGGTGTCCGGCGCGCCGGGCGTAGAAGTGCTCCATCGCCGCCTCGCACTGGGCCAGCGCGGCGACGAAGTTCGTCTCGGCGGTCTCCCGGTTCGCCTCGAACTTCCCCGTACCGATGCGCGCGCCCTTGCCCAGACCGGCGTTGACGACGACCCGGTCGAGCCCGCCGAGGTCGCCCGCTGCCGCCTTGAACACCGAGAAGACCTGCTCGTGGTCGTTGACGTCGAGCGCGTGGACGACCACGCGGATCGACGGGTACGCCGCCTCGAGCTCTGCCTTGAGCGCCTCGAGTCGGTCGACGCGGCGCGCGGTCAGTGCGAGGTCATGGCCCTTCGCCGCCCAGACACGGGCCATGCCGGCCCCGATGCCGGAGCTGGCGCCGGTGATGAGGATCGTCTTGCGCATGAGGTCTCCTGGGTTCGGGGGAAGCGGGTCAGCGGTACGTCACGAGGTCGGTCGGCAGGTGGGTGTGCTCATTGAACGAGACCAGGGTGCGTCCCGTCGATCCGGTGATCAGGGTGGTGACGCCGGCGTTGATGGCCACCGTGCTGAGGCGCGGCCACAGCGACTGGGCCTCGGGCGTCCACGTCTCGGCGTCGCCGGCCAGCACGTGCGCGGCGACGACCGCCAGCGGTCCCCCCGAGGTGAACACGACCACCGACTCGCGTCCGTCCAAGGAGTCGGTGAGCCGGTCGAACGCCGCGAGCACGCGGTTGGTGAAGTGCGCGTACGACTCGGCGTAGTCGCCGTCGTGACGACCGCTGGTCCAGCGACCGAGCGCCCCCAGGAAGATCTTCTGGAACTCCTTGGGGTCGGTCACCGTCCCCGCGCGTCCCGGGGCGTAGGCCTCGACGACCGACTCGTGGGCAAACTCGTCCCAGCCGTCGTCGACGTCGTACCCGTCCGACGGGCCCGCCGCGTCGAGCGCCGCGATCGCCGTCTGCGCGTGCCGCTTCATGGAGCCGGCGACGGCGCGCGTCGGCAGGAACCCTGAGGCTTCCCACGCCTGGCCCAGCGCGGTCGCCTGGGCGAAGCCGCGCTCGGAAAGCCGGTCGTAGTCGTCGGTGCCGAAGGACGCCTGGCCGTGCCGTACGAGGTGGATCGCGCTCATCGGCCGACCCGCGCGCCCGCCGTGCGCGCTCCGCCGCGCGCCTCGTCCTCGGCGGCGGCCTTGCGGGCGACGCGCAGCATGGCGGCGCGGTAGAGCCACGGCGCGAACCGCTTGGTCGCGTAGGCGATGCGCGCGTCGCGGTCGGGGAGGATGAGGTGCTTGCCGGCGTCGAGCTGGCGCAGCACCTCGGCGGCGACGGTCTCGGCGCTCCGCTTCGAGCCGTCGATGAGCTGACGCGCGGACGCGCTCGCCTCGGGGTCGGCGCTGCGGATCGAGTCGGCGAGGTTGGTGCGGAAGAACGAGGGGCAGACGACGGAGACACCCACGCCGTACGGCTCGAGCTCCCACCGAAGGGTCTCGCTGAGGGCGACGACGCCGGCCTTGACCGCGTTGTACTCGCTCATCCGCGGCGGGTGGACCAGGCCCGCGGCCGATGCGGTGTTCACCAGACGACCCGACCGCTGCTCCTTGAGCAGCGGCGCGAAGGTCCGGCAGCCGCGGGCGACGCCGAGCAGGTTGATCTCGGTGATCCACTCCCAGCCGTCGCTGGTGGTGAGGTCGATCCCGCCGCCGGCTGCGACGCCGGCGTTGTTGACGACGAGGTCGATGCCGTGCCAGGTCTCCTGGACCCAGGCAAGCGCACGCGACCAGTCGTCCTCGCTGCGCACGTCGAGGCGCTGGTAGGTCACCGCGTCGCCCAGGATCGACAGGGTGGCGGGCACGTCGTCGTGAACGTCGGTGGCGAGGACGCGGCACCGGCGACCGACGAGCTGGGCCACGAGGGCGAGCCCGAGGCCGGAGGCCGCTCCGGTGACGAGGACGCGGTCTCCTGTGCTGAGGCTCATGCGCCAGAGCGTACCGAGCGGGCGCTTACCTCCGGAACGGAGGCTTTGGAGGCGGCTCTCCGCTCGGTAGAATTGACGATTGGGACGCGACCTTCGTCTCGCCGTGCCCACGGGCTGTGAAGTCCTCCAGCCCGGTCGGCAGACCCGACGGCCGTCCCGCCAGGGACCCCTCCCCCGCCCAGCAGTGGCGGTCGGCGATGTGGGTGCCGCGACCGCCCGGGACGCGCCTTCGCGCGGCTCGTCGACGACGAGCGACACCTGTGTGGTCTCCAGAGGAGAAGCCAGAGTCGGCGTCCTGGGTCTGGCGAAACCGGGAAACCGTGACGTCATCCCAACAACGTCGCGACCTCATCCCTGCACGGCCTCGAGAGGAGTCGCATGTCTCATCAGAACCCGCCCGCCGGGTGGCACGTGGACCCGCACGTTCGCGGACAGCAGCGCTACTGGGACGGCCAGGCGTGGACGGCGCAGGTCCGACCGCTCATCCCGACCCCGCCGGCCGGGTGGTACGTCGACCCGCGCGTCCCCGGACAACAGCGCTACTGGGACGGCCAGGCGTGGACCGCGCATGTCCGACCGCTCGGGCCGAACCCGCCGAGCTCGCAACAGGGCAAGCCCTGGTACGAGAAGAAGCGGTTCGTGATCCCGATCGCAGTCGCCGGCCTGATCGCCCTTGGCGCGGCCGGTGGGGCATCCGGCGGCGCCACGGACGATGTCGTGACCGACACCGCGAAGCCGTCCGCCTCTGACCAGGCCGAAAAGGGCACCAAGGAAAAGGCTCAGGAGGATACGGACGCCGCCGAGAGGACGGCCCAGGAAGCGGCAGAGGCAGCAAAGGAAGCCGAGAAGAAGGAAGCTGCCAAGAAGAAGGAAGCCGAGAAGAAGGAAGCTGCCAAGCCCATCTCGGTCGATGCGGCCACGCTGATCAAGGCGTTTGAGGACAATGAGTTCGCCGCGGACGCCAAGTACAAGGGCAAGACGCTCCGCATCACCGGCAACTTGAGAAAGATCGAGACCGAACTGTTCGACGACAGCGACTACACCCTCCTCCTCGACGGCGGAGGAGAGTACGAGTTCGAACACGTGACCGCCTACGACGTTCCGAACAAGGACATTGCGAAGTTGGCCACGGGTGAGAAGGTCACCGTCGTGTGCAAGTTCAAGGACGGCGATGACCTCGGCGTCACGGTCAACAAGTGCGAGCTGGGCTGACGTCCCCGAGCGGGCGCTTACCTCCGGAACGGAGGCTTTGGGGGCGGCTCTCCGCTCGGTAGAATTGACGATTGGGACGCGACCTTCGTCTCGCCCTGCCCACGGGCTGTGAAGTCCTCCAGCCCGGTCGGCAGACCCGACGGCCGTCCCGCCAGGGACCCCTCCCCCGCCCAGCAGTGGCGGTCGGCGATGTGGGTGCCGCGACCGCCCGGGACGCGCCTTCGCGCGGCTCGTCGACGACGAGCGACACCTGTGTGGTCTCCAGAGGAGAAGCCATGAGACCGGGCTGGGCGAGTCCTGCGCGCCAGGAACTCGGTCGGCCCCGCAAAGAGAGGAGTCAGAAGTGCCGAACGCTGCCCCGTCGTCGACTCAGGAGAGTCCGCGAGTGGACGACGCCAAGGCTCAGCGTGCTGCCGCCAAGGCGTACGCGAAGGCTCAGCGTCCCTGGTACCGCAAGAAGCGTTTCATCATCCCCCTCGCGCTCGTGGTGGTGGGAGTGATCGCCGTCTCGAGCGGGGAGGAGAGCGAGGCCGGATCCACGACGACCGGCTCTTCGACCACATCGGAGGGGAACGCAGCGCCGAAGCCGTCGTACACCAAGAGCCAGGAGGAGGCGATCGAGGCCGCCGAGTCCTACCTCGACACGGGACACTTCTCCAAGAAGGGCCTGATCAGCCAGCTGTCCTCGTCGTACGCCGACGACTTCACGAAGGCGGACGCACGCTTCGCGGTGAACCACGTCGACGTCGACTGGAAGGCGGAGGCGGTCGAGGCCGCCGAGTCCTACCTCGACACGGGACACTTCTCCAAGAAGGGCCTGATCGGCCAGCTCTCCTCGTCGGCCGGCGAGGGGTTCACGCGCGCCGAGGCCGAGCACGCCGTCACGACGGTCGACGCCGACTGGAAGGCGGAGGCCGTGGAGGCGGCCGAGTCCTACGTCGAGCTCGGGGGCTTCTCCCGGAGCGGGCTGATCGACCAGCTGACGTCCTCGGCCGGCGAAGGGTTCACGCAGGCCGAAGCCGAGTACGCCGTCACGAAGGTCGGCCTCTGAGACCAGCGTCCTCGACACTCCGCAGCACCCGCGCCCGACCGGCAGCAACGCCGCCGGTCGGGCGCACTCGTCTCTTCTCCCCTCGTTCACTCCCGTGTCACGGTTGTGTAACGAGTCATGGGAGCGCTCCCAAGATCCTTGACGCAATCTGTGACGGCAATCACAGTGTCTGTGGGAGCGCTCCCATCAGACGGGGGCGGCGAAGGAGAGGATCACCGTGTCACACACACGCCGTTCGCGTTTGCTGGCTTCAGCAGCAGCGCTCGTCATGATGTCGTCGCTCGCCGCGTGCGGCGGGGACAGCGACGACGAGTCCGGGAAGGACGTCACGCTCCGCGTGAACCTGTTCGGCAAGTTCGGGTATGCCGACCTCTACAAGCAGTTCGAGAAGGAGAACCCGGGCGTCAAGATCGTCGAGACCGCCGAGGGCGACCTCGGCAAGTACAACACGCAGCTCACCCAGCGGATCGCCGCGGGGACGGGCGCAGGAGACGTGGTCGCGATCGAGGAGGGCCAGGCGGTGAACTTCCTGGCCAGCGCCGACAAGTTCGTCAACCTCCAGGACCACGGGGCCAACGACCTCAAGGACCAGTACCTCCCGTGGAAGTTCGAGGGCGCCACCACCGCCGACGGCTCCACCACGATCGGGCTCGGCACCGACGTCGGAGGGCTCGCGATGTGCTATCGCCGTGACCTCTTCGAGAAGGCCGGCCTGCCGACCGACCGCGAGCAGGTGGCCGCCCTGTGGCCGACGTGGGACGCCTTCATCGCCACCGGCCAGAAGTTCCAGGCGGGCATGAAGGGCCAGAAGTCGAAGTTCATCGACAGCGCCACCAACACCTACAACTCCATCCTCATGCAGGGAGCCGACCACACCTACTTCGACAAGGACGGCGAGCTCGTCATCGAGAGCAACCCCGCGATCAAGACCGCGTGGGACAAGGCGCTCGAGATGGACGAGAAGGGCATCTCGGCCGAGCTGAAGTCGTTCTCGCCGGAGTGGAACGCCGGCTTCAAGAACGGCGACTTCGCCACGATCGCCTGTCCCGCCTGGATGACCGGCTACATCAAGGACCAGGCCGGTGACGCGAACGCCGGCAAGTGGGACATCGCGACCGTCCCCGGCGGTGCCGGCAACTGGGGCGGCTCGTGGCTGGCCGTTCCGGAGGCCAGCGAGAACCAGGACATCGCGATCAAGCTCGTGAAGTTCCTGAGCAGCGCCGACGGACAGCTCGCCGCGTTCAACGCGGTCGGCAACCTCCCCTCCAACCCGACGCTGTACGACGATCCCGCGCTCAAGGAAGCGACGAACCCGTACTTCAGCGACGCACCGGTGGGCCAGCTGTTCGTGGCCGGCGCGGCCAACCTCGAGCCGGTCTTCCTCGGCGCGAAGAACCAACCCGTGCGTGACGCCGTCGAGAACTCGATGCGTGCGGTGGAGAACGGCAAGCGCAGCCCGAGCGAGGGATGGAGCACGGCCGTCAAGGACGCCGAGAAGGTCGCGGGGTAGGTCCGGCACGGCTCGCACCGGCGAGCCCTCACGCCCGTGGTGCCCGCGCCGCGCCCCCTACCGTGGCGCGGGCACCACGTGTCCAGCTCTCCACCTCGGACCAGGAGCCCGACATGCACCTGCGCGACCGGCTCGCCCGGATCGACATCCACGGCGCGCCGTACTTCTTCATCGCCCCGTTCTTCATCCTCTTCGGGATCTTCGGAGCGTTCCCCCTCGTCTACACCCTCTGGGTCTCGCTCCACGACTGGAGCCTGCTCGGCGGCAACGAGGGGTGGGTCGGGCTCGAGAACTACAGCGAGCTTCTCGCTGACGGCTACTTCTGGAACAGTCTGCTCAACACCTTCGCGATCTTCCTGATCGCCACGATCCCCCAGCTGATCGCCGCGCTCGCCCTCGCCCAGGTGCTCAACTCCAGCCTGCGCGCCCTCACCTTCTGGCGGATCGGCGTGATCATCCCGTGCGCGACCTCGGTCGCGGCGGTCGGGATCATCTTCACGATGATGTTCGCCCGCGACTTCGGGGTCGTGAACTGGCTGATCGGTCTGGTCGGCGTCGAGCCGATCGCGTGGAACCAGGAGCGCCTCCCGTCGTGGATCGCGATCGCCACGATGGTCGACTGGCGGTGGACGGGCTACAACGCGCTCATCCTGCTGGCGGCACTCCAGGCGGTCCCCAAGGACCTGTACGAGTCGGCCCGCCTCGACGGCGCGTCCGCAGCCCGGCAGTTCTGGTCCATCACCATCCCCATGCTGCGTCCCACGCTGATGTTCGTCGTCACGGTCTCGACGATCGGCGGGATCCAGCTGTTCACCGAGCCGCTCCTCTTCAACCCCGGAGCGAACTCGATCACCGGTGGCGACACCCGGCAGTTCCAGACGAGCGCGATGTACGTCGTCGAGCAGGCCTTCACCGGCCAGCGCTTCGGCTATGCGGCGACGATCGCCTGGATCCTGTTCGTGGTGATCGTGGTGGTGTCGCTCGTGAACTCCCTGCTCGTACGCCGCATCCGATCGGTCGACTGAGGAGCATCCGATGACGACACCCTTGACCACATCCGTCGCGCTGCCAGAGCTCGTCGACGAGCCCGACGAGCCCCCGCACCGCAGACGGGGCCGCTCCCGGCTCCACCGCGCCTCGCCGCTGACCTACCTGACGCTCACCTTCGTGCTGATCGCGTCGGTGGCCCCGCTCTACTACATGGTCGTGATGGCCTCGCGTCCCAACAGCGACATCACGAGCAACCCCCCTCCGATCACCCCGGGAGGCGAGCTCCGCGACAACGTGACCCGCGTGTTCGACAACCCCGACGTGGTCTTCGCCCAGGCGCTGCTGAACTCGCTGCTTGTCTCCCTGGTCGCGACGATCACCGTCGTCACGCTGTCGGCCCTGGCCGGGTTCGCGTTCGCCAAGCTGCGCTTCCGCGGCAAGAACGTGTATCTGCTCGCGGTGATCGGCACGATGATGGTGCCGGTCCAGCTGGGGTTGGTGCCGCTCTACATGCTCATGGGCTGGGTCGGCCTCGCCGGCAGCCTGTGGTCGGCGGTGCTGCCCTTCCTCGTGACCGGGTTCGGCGTGTTCTTCATGCGTCAGTACATCATCCAAGCCATCCCCGACGAGCTCATCGAGGCAGCCCGCGTCGACGGCGCGTCCACCTTCCGGATCTTCGCCCAGATCATCTTTCCCGCGCTGCGCCCCGCGGTCGCCGTGCTCGGCCTGCTCACCTTCATGGAGCGGTGGAACGACTTCATGTGGCCCTACCTCACACTCTCGCCGGAGAACCCGACCGTCCAGGTCGCCCTGTCGCGACTCTCGGGCGGCTACTACACCGACCAGGCGCTGGTGATGGCGGGCACGCTGCTCGCCACCGTGCCCCTGGTGCTCGTCTTCGTCCTGTTCGGCCGCCGCATCGTCGGCGGAATCATGGAAGGTGGAGTCAAGGCATGACCGACCTCGTCACAGAGCCGCTCACCACGCTCGCCACGGCGTTCCCTCCGGACTTCACGTTCGGCGCCGCGACAGCGGCCTATCAGATCGAGGGCGCGGTCACCGAGGACGGGAGGACGCCGTCCATCTGGGACGTCTTCTCCGCCGAGCCCGGCCGCGTGCACAACGGTGACACCGGTGAGGTCGCCTGCGACCACTACCACCGCATGCCGTCCGACGTGGCGATGATGCGCGACCTCGGCCTGAGGGCGTACCGGTTCTCCATCGCCTGGCCGCGCGTCCAGCCGGGAGGCCACGGTCCCGTGAACGCCCGCGGCCTCGCGTTCTACGACCGCCTCGTCGACACGCTGCTGGAGAACGGGATCCCGCCCTGGGCGACCCTCTACCACTGGGACCTGCCGGTCGAGCTCGAGCAGGCGGGCGGCTGGCCGGCCCGCGAGACCGCGTACCGCTTCGCCGAGTACGCCGGCCTCGTCGCCGACGCCCTCGGCGACCGGCTGAGCGGGCTGATCACGATGAACGAGCCGTGGTGCTCGGCGTTCCTCGGTTACGGCAGCGGGGTCCACGCACCGGGTCGCCGCGACGGCGCGGCCGCGCTGGCCGCCTCGCACCACCTGCTCCTCGGGCACGGCCTGGCGGCGGAGTCGGTCCGGGCGGCGGCACCCGCGGTGCCGTTCGGCATCACCCTGAACCTCTACCCGACCTCGCCCGGTGTCCCCCCGACCTACGACGGCCCGGACCGGGCGGCCTACGACGACGCCGTCCGCCGCATCGACGGGATCTCCAACCGCTGGTTCCTCGACCCTGTCTTCGGGCGCGGCTACCCCAGCGACGTCGTGGAGGACGTCCGCTCGACCAGCGCGCTCGAGTTCGTGCGTGACGGTGACACCGACATCATCGCGGCGCCGATCGACTTCCTGGGCATCAACTACTACACCCGTCACGTCGTCGCGCCGGGCGCCTACCCAGGGTCAGCGGGGGTCGAGTTCCTCTCGCGCGGCTTCCCGGTGACCGCGATGGGGTGGGAGGTGGACCCGGATGGTCTGTACGACGTCATCCGCCGCGTGCACGACGACTATCCCGCCGTGCCGATCGTCGTCACCGAGAACGGCTCCGCCTACGAGGACGTGATGGGGGCCGACGGCGCCGTGCACGACGAGGCGCGCCTCGCCTACCTGCGCGACCACCTGGGTGCGATCGCTCGCCTCATCGCCGACGGTGTCGACCTGCGCGGCTACTTCGCGTGGTCGCTGATGGACAACTTCGAGTGGGCGTTCGGCTACGACAAGCGGTTCGGGCTCGTGCACGTCGACTACGCGACCCAGCAGCGGACGCCGAAGGCGAGCGCACGCTGGTACGCAGACCTTCTTGCCACGCACCGCAACGGTACGGAGCTGCCGAACGGGATACTGGGCCCATGACGGGCAGCCGGGCGGACGGGACGACGAAGCGCCCCACGCTCGAGCAGGTCGCAGCGCTCGCCGGTGTCGGACGCGGGACGGCGTCGCGGGTCATCAACGGTTCGCCGTCGGTGGCTCCGCAGACGCGCGACGCCGTCATGAAGGCCGTGGCCGATCTCGGCTACGTCCCCAACCAGGCGGCGCGCTCGCTCGTCACGCGACGGACGGGCGCGATCGCGCTGGTGATCTCCGAGCCGGAGGAGCGGCTGTTCAGCGAGCCGTTCTTCGCCGGGGTGGTGCGGGGCATCTCCAGCGTCATGGACGAGCGCGACCGTCAGCTGGTGCTCGTGCTGGTGCACGGAGCGGCCGAGCGACGCGACGAGCCCGCGGCGTACCTGAGCCCGCAGCACGTCGACGGCGCCCTCCTGCTGTCGCAGCACGAGGGCGACGACCTTCCCCAACGGCTGCGCGAGCGCGGTCTGCGCCTCGTCTTCGGCGGTCGGCCGCCGAGCGACGACGGTCAGAGCTGGGTCGACGTGGACAACGTCGGGGGTGCCCGTGCCGCCGTGGCCCATCTCCTCGCCCGACGGCGTACGACGGTTGCCACGATCGCGGGTCCCCCGGACATGCAGGCTGGACGCGACCGGCTCCTTGGCTACCGCGAGGCGCTCGACGCTGCCGGTGTCCCCTTCGACACCGACCTCGTCGCGACCGGCGACTTCACCGAGCTCGGCGGCTGGCGGGCGATGCGTCAGCTGCTCGAACACCGACCCGATCTCGACGCGGTGTTCGTGGCGTCGGACCCCATGGCGCTCGGCGCGCTCCGCGCGCTGCGTGAGGCGGGTCGGTCCATCCCGGACTCGGTCGCCGTGGTCGGGTTCGACGACTCACCGATGGCTGCGGTGAGCGACCCTCCGCTCACGACGGTGAACCAGCCGGTCGAGCTGCTCGGGCGCGAGGCGGCCGAGATGCTGCTCGCCCGCCTCGCCGACCCGGAGGGGGCGAGCCCTCGCAGCGTGGTGCTTCCGACCAGCCTGGTCGTGCGCGGCTCGTCCTGACCCGCGGGATCAGGTGGTGAGGGCCTCGTCCGACGTGTCGGTCCCGGATGTCACGGCCGAGGCACCCAGAAGCCCGAAGCACGCAAGCCCGGCCGACTCTGCGTCGCCGCGTACGACGGCGGCCGCGAGGTCCTCGAGCCGCTCCCGCAGCTGTGGCGACTCCTCGGGCTCGGCGGTCTGCACGGCGAGGAGGTCGTCGAGGTCACCGAGCAGCGTGTCGCCGGCGAGCTTGCGGACGCACCGCCAGACCTCCCCGAACGCCGGCACCGTCCCGTCGTCGCCCAGCATCGCGATCCGCATGGCCTTCTGGCGGTGCTGCGCCGCAGCGCGGGCGATGCCGGCCATCACCGCCTCCCGAGCCGCGGCCACGTCGGGGCGTGGACGCGTGGCGATGCGGCCGGACAGGTCCTCGGCACCGGACGGCGACTCCCGGACGAGCGCGCCGACTCCGTGCCGCACCTCGACCCGCCCCTGCGTCTCCAGCGCCGCGAGCGCCTGCGCCAGCGTCGCGCGGCTGACCCCGAGGTCGCGGGCGAGCTGACGCTCGGGAGGAAGCCGGTCTCCCGCGACCAGACCCTGCGCCTCGATGAAGTCAGAGATGTGCTGCGCGAGGTGCTCGTACAGCCGCGGACGGGCGACGGGTCCGGGCCCGCTGCGTCGACCCTCGGCCTTGCTCATGGCACCGAGGGTACTTGACTTTTGCGGACGTGGACCAGAGGCTAGGCCACTGTAACTGTGGTCTGGACCACACTGATCACCTCACCTGGGAGGGTCCCCCGTGTCCACCGAAATCATCGCGTTGGCCGCCCTCGCGCTGGTCTTCCTGATCGCGACCGTCCGCAGCATCAACATGGGCGCGCTCGCCCTCGTCGCCGCCTTCATCGTCGGCCTGAGCGTGTTCGGCGACGACACCGACGCGATCATCAGCGGGTTCCCCGGGGACCTCTTCGTGATCCTCGTCGGCGTGACCTATCTCTTCGCGCTCGCGAAGAACAACGGGACGGTCGACTGGATCGTCCACGGCGCCGTCCGGGCGGTGCGGGGACGCGTCGCGCTCGTGCCGTGGGCCATGTTCTTCGTCTGCGCGGTCGTCACCGGGATCGGCGCGGTCAGCCCCGCCGCGGTCGCGATCGTGGCGCCCGTCGCGATGGGCTTCGCGCACCGCTACCGGATCCATCCCGTGATGATGGGCATGATGGTCGTCGAGGGTGCCACGGGCGGCAGCTTCTCGCCGATCGGCATCTTCGGGAGCATCACCAACGGGGTCGTCGACTCCAACGACCTCGACGGCAGCCCGACGTTCCTCTTCCTCGCCGCGCTGTTCGCAGCGTTCGTCGTCGCGGCCATCACCTACGTCGCGTTCGGCGGCCGCGAGCTCATCCGGCGCGGCAAGGACGAGCGTGCGCTCGCGGAGATCGGCGCGACCGCCGGCGCGGCGAGCTCGTCGGCGACGCGCGTCCCGGTCACCGGGACGCCCGGCTCGGTCGTCGAGCGCGGCCTCGGCCACGAGGACGGCCCCGACGCGATCGACGACGACACCCGCCTCAACCTCGAGCGCTCCACGACTCTCCTCGGCCTGGTCGCGCTGATCATCGGAGCTCTCGCCTTCGACCTCGACGTCGGCTTCACCGCCCTGACCGTGGCCGTCGCCCTGACGCTGCTCTTCCCCCCGTCGGCCCGCGGAGCCGTCGAGAAGATCAGCTGGGGCACGATCCTCCTGGTCGGCGGCATCGTCACCTATGTCAACCTGCTCCAGAACCACGGCGTCGTGTCCTGGCTCGGCGACCGCGTCGCCGAGGTCGGTGCCCCGCTGGTCGCGGCGCTGCTGATCTGCTTCATCGGTGCGGTCGTGTCGGCCTTCGCGTCGACCACAGGCATCATCGGTGCCCTCATCCCGCTGGCCGTACCGTTCCTGCTCACCGACCAGGTCAGCGCGATCGGCCTGATCGCCGCCCTCGCGATCTCCAGCTCGGTGGTCGACTGCAGCCCGTTCTCCACCAACGGCGCGCTGATCGTGGCGAACTCCGACGAGGCCGACCGCGAGCTCGTCTTCAAGCGGCTGATGCAGTGGGGCATGTCGATCGTCGTGGTCGCCCCCATCGTGACGTGGGCCGTCCTCGTCCTCCCGAGCGCGTGAGTGACCAGCACGAAACCCGACCGGCGGGCGGCGACCACGCCGCCCGCCTGCGGGAGTCGTTCACCGTTCAGGCCGAGACGTTCGAGGAGCCGGCACTCAACGCGGCGTTCACCTCCGCGCTCGACTGGATCATCGAGGCCGTCGCTCCTCGCCCCACCGACCGCTGTCTCGACCTGGCTGCGGGCACGGGCCTGGTCGGGCGAGCGCTGTCCCCGCACGTCGCCGAGGTCACCTGCGTCGACACCACGGCCGCGATGGTGGATCGTGGGCGTCGCGCCGCCGCGGGCGAGCGGCTGAGCAACGTCGCGTTCGTCCTCGCCGATGCCACCACGCCGGTCGTCGCGCCGGGCAGCGTCGACGTGGCGGTCACCCGGTTCTCGCTGCACCACGTCCCCGATCCCGTCGGCATGCTGCGCGCGATGGTCGACGCCGTGCGGCCGGGCGGACGACTCGTCGTCCACGACCTCGCCGCACCGCGAGACCCGGCGGTCGCGGCCCACCAGGACGCGATCGAGAGGTGGCGCGACGACTCGCACCTGCGTACGCCGGTCGTCGGCGAGGTCGCCGCCCTCCTGCGGGACCTTGGCGCCGTCGTCGACCGTACCGCCCGGCGCGCGTACGTCCGGCTGCTCGAGCCCTGGCTGGAGCAGGCCCGCACCCCGTCCGACCGTGCCGACCGCGTGCGTGCGGCCTTCGCCGAGGAGCTCTCCGGAGGGACGCCCACGGGTCTGCACCCCGAGGAGCGCGAGGATGGTGTCTGGTTCACCCAGACCTGGGAGCTCACCGTCGCCCACCGCCCGTGATCCGCTGTCCCTCAGCCAAGGAGCACCGCATGCTGTCAGACATCGTCGTCCTCGACCTCACCCGCGCCCTGGCCGGGCCGCACGCCGCGATGATGCTCGGTGACCTGGGCGCCCGGGTGATCAAGGTCGAGTCGCCGGGCGGTGACGACACGCGCGGATGGGGTCCGCCGTTCGTGGGTGAGCCCGGAGACGAGGAATCGACCTACTTCCTCTCGTGCAACCGCAACAAGGAGTCGGTCACGGCCGACCTCAAGAGCAGCGAGGGCAAGGAGCTGCTCACCCGGCTCGTCCGGCAATCCGACGTGCTCCTCGAGAACTTCCGCCCCGGCGTGCTCGCGCGCCTCGGGTTCTCCGAGGAGCACCTCCACGAGCTCAACCCGCGCCTGGTCGTCTGCTCGATCACGGGCTTCGGCCACGACGGTCCCGAGGGCGGCCGCGCGGGCTACGACCAGATCGCGCAGGGCGAGGCCGGCCTGATGAGCCTCACCGGCCCCTCGCCCGAGGAGCCCACGAAGGTGGGCGTGCCGATCGGCGACCTGCTGGCCGGCATGAACGCCGCGTACGGGGTGGTGGCCGCGCTGCACGAGCGCCACACCACGGGGCGGGGACGGGTGGTCCGCACGAGCCTGCTCGCGAGCATCGTCGGCGTGCACGCGTTCCAGGGCACCCGGTGGACCGTCGCGGGCGAGGTGCCGCGAGGGATGGGCAACCACCACCCCTCGATCTCCCCGTACGGGCTGTTCCGTACGGCCGACGCCCCCGTGCAGATCGCGGTGGGCAGCGAAGGGCTGTGGGCGCGGTTCGCACCGTTGATCGGACTCGACCCTGCCGCCGCACCGTACGCGACAAACCCGGACCGTGTCCGGCGTCGAGACGACCTCACCGCGGTGGTGGAGGAGAGATTCGCCGACGAGGGTGCGGAGACGTGGCTGGCGCGGCTGGCCGAGGCCGGCGTCCCGGCGGGCAAGGTGAGGACGCTCGACGACGTCTACACCTGGGACCAGACGCTCTCGCAGGGTCTCGTGATCGACGTCGAGCACGAGAGTCTCGGCACGGTGCAGCTGCCCGGGCCCTCCTTGCGGCTCGACGACAACGCGTACGCCGGCGGCCGCGAGCACCACCTGCCTCCGCCGCGGCTCGGACAGCACAACGCCTCCGTCGCCGCCTGGCTCGACGCGGCCGAGGCTGCGGAGGCCGCGCCGCCGAGGTGACGGGGCAGCCCGGCGCCGCCGGCACCGCCGGCGTCACCGGCGTCACCGGCGTCACCGGCGCGGCAGGGTCACCACCGGGACGGGGACGCGCGTCATGATCCGCGGCGCATTGGATCCGAGGAAGATCCGGCGCAGCGGTCCTTCGCGGCTCGACGTCATCACCAACAGGTCGCCCTCGAGCCAGCGGACGCGGTCGACCGCGCTGCGCCAGGAGTCGCCGACCGCGACCAGAAGGTCGGTGACCTCGGCGCCCTCCCTCTCGAGCAGGGCCGCGGCACGGTCCTGGACGGCGGTGACCCGTTCCTGCCACGCCCGGAAGACGTCGTCGTCGGCGCGACGGCCTCCCCCGTCCGGCAACGCCGGCACCCGCCGTACCCCGAACGTGACCAGGGCGATCCCCACGCCGGCCCGCTTCGCCAGGGCGACCGTGCCACCGACGGCCGAGTCCACGCCCTCGTCGGAGTCGACGGCGAGCACGACCCGCTCGACCCGGTCGCTCCACTCCGACCAGAAGGCCCGTGGCGCCACCATCACCGGCATCGGCGCGCGGTGCAGCAGCCAGCTCGCCACGCTGCCGAGCGCCAGATGACCGATCCTCGCGTCGCCCGAGGACCCCACCACGAGCATCGACGCCTCGACGCGCTCCGCCTCCTCGACCAGGGCGCGCGGGACGGACCGGGCGGCGCGGACGACGACGTCCGAGATCACCGCCGGAGGGAGGCCCTCGCGAGCACTGCTCACCGCCTCGGAGGCCATCGCCTCCAGGTGCCGCCGCCAGTCCGCGTCAGCGCCGGAGGCTGCGGTGCCCCGTCCCCACGCGTCGGCCACGACGCAGCAGAGGACCAGATCCTCCCCGGTCGACGCGGCGAGACGGCCCGCGAGGTGCACGGCGTTCGAGCCACGTCCGTCCGGGCCGACCGCCGCGACCACCGTCATGACCGTGCCTCCTCGTCCCCGTCGGCGCTCCGCAGCGTCGAGCGCTTGAAGCCGTAGGCGAAGTAGAAGATCAGGACCACCGAGACCCATCCCAGGAACACCAGCCACGTGACAAGGTCCAGGCCCGTGATCACATAGAGGCAGGCGGCGATGGAGAGCAGCGGCAGCACCGGGTAGAACGGCACCTTGAACGTCCGCTCCAGGTCGGGGGCGCGTCGCCGCAGAATGATGACACCTGCCGCGACCACCATGAACGCCACCAGCGTCCCGATGCTGACCGTGTCCAAGAGCCAGTCCAGCGGGATGAATCCGGCGATGATCGCGACCACGGTCGCGACGATGATCGTGTTCGGGACGGGGGTCAGGGTCCGCGGGCTGACCCGGGCGAAGATCGGTGGCAGCATCCGGTCGCGGCCCATGGTGAAGAGGATGCGCGTCTGGCCGTACATCACGACGAGGGTGATGCTGAAGATCGAGATCACGGCCCCTGCGGCGAGGACCGTGCTCGGCCAGGTGGACCCGGTGACGTTCTCGAGGATCTGCGCGAGCCCGGCCTGCTGTCCCTCGAAGTCCTGCCAGGGTTGCGCCGCGACCGCGGTCAGAGCCACCGCGACGTAGAGGATCGAGACGATGAGGAGCGACCAGATGATGGCCCTCGGCATGGTGTGCGCCGGGTCCTTGACCTCGTCCCCGGCGGTCGAGACGGCGTCGAGCCCGATGTAGGAGAAGAAGATCGTCGCCGACGCCGCCTGGATCCCCGCGACGCCGAACGGCGCGAAGTCACTCAGGTTGTCGGTGCTCCAGCCCGTGGCGGCGATCGCCACGAAGAGGATCAGCACACCGACCTTGATCGCCACCATGACGGTGTTGACGATGGCCGACTCGCTGGCGCCGCGGATCAGCAGCATCGCGCAAAGGCCGACCAGGACCATCGCCGGCAGGTTCACAATGCCACCCGCCTCGGGGGCGTACGACAGGTCGTGCGGGATGGTGGCCCCAAAGAGGTTGTCGAGGAGCTGGTTGAGGTACTCCGACCAGCCGACGGCCACGGCTGACGCCGACACCCCGTACTCGAGCAGGAGACAGGCGGCCACGACCATCGCGACGACCTCGCCGAGGGTGGCGTAGGCGTACGAGTAGGACGACCCCGACACCGGCACGCTCCCGGCCAGCTCGGCGTAGCAGAGCGCCGTGAGCCCGGCGGTGACCGCGGCGATCACGAAGGACACGACCACGGCCGGGCCGGCATCGGGGACGGCGGTGGTGAGGACGAAGAAGATGCCCGTCCCGACGGTTGCCCCCACCCCGAAGCCGATCAGCTGGACGAGCCCGATCGTGCGCTTGAGGCCTTCCTCGGCGTGCGGCCGCTGACCCACCGGCATCCGTCGGAAGATCTGTGAGGCGAACGACTCGGCCATGACCGATCAAAGGCACGGTCACGACCGCCCCGCAAGCCGGAGTGCGGCGGCGGGACGGCGTCGGAACGGCAGTAACCGGCGTCACGCATGGTGCGCGCGGCGCTCGGGTACCGAACGGTCTCCGACCGAAGGAGGCGCCTTTCCGATGGCCACGTCCACCAGCCCGCGCGACGGGCACGCGACCCTCGCGGACCGTCCACCGTCGCTCGCCCTGCCCGGGATCGTGCTGGGAGCCGGGCTCGGCGGGTTCGTCGACGGAATCCTCCTGCACCAGATCCTGCAGTGGCACCACCTGCTGACGTCGACCAACACCGACAACATCGGTGTGCCCTACTACCCGGCCAACACGGTGCACGGCCTCGAGATCAACACGCTGTGGGACGGCATCTTCCACGCCGTCACCTGGGTGCTGGTCCTCACCGGGCTGGCTCTCCTCTACTCGCGCGTCCAGCACTCGCGCGGACGGGTGTGGGCCTCGCGCGCGCTGTGGGGCTGGGTGCTCGTCGGGTGGGGCGTCTTCAACCTCGTCGAGGGCATCGTCGACCACCACCTGCTCGGGATCCACCACGTGCGGAGCGGTCCGAACGAGCTCGCCTGGGACCTCGCGTTCCTCGCGCTCGGTGCGGTGCTCGTCCTCGTCGGGTGGCTGCTGCAGCGCGGCGCCACGTTCACCGACGACCGGGCTGTGGCCGACCGGGCATGAGCCGGCTGACTGCGGCGGCCGGCCCCGGCGTGCTCGCGCACGGGCCGTCGCACGACGAGGGGGTCGGCAGCCGGCTCCTCGAGGTCGCCCTGACGACCGGCCCCCTGGTCGTCGTCACGCTCCTCGCCCTCGCCTACGTCGCCGCGGCTGTGATCGAACGCGGGCGTCGCGGGTGGTCGACCGTCCGCACCGTGGCCTTCGTCGCGGGGTCGGTGGTGCTCCTGCTGGCCCTCTCCCCCGCGTTCGACCGCTATGCCGACGACGACTTCGCGGGGCACGCCGCGCAACACATCCTGATCGCCATGCTCGCCCCGCTCCTGCTGGTGCTCGCCGCACCCGTCACGCTGCTGCTGCGTACCCTCCCGCACGCCGGAGCCGTCCGCGTGGGCCGGATCCTGCGGTCTCGACCCGTCGGGGTGCTGACCCGACCCGTCGTCGCGCTCGTCCTCAGCAGCGGTGGGCTCGTGCTGCTCTACTTCACCCCGCTGTACGACCTGAGCACCCGCAACGGCGCCGTCCACGGCCTCGTCCATCTCCACATGCTGCTGGCGGGCCTGCTCTTCGCCTGGGTGATCGCCGGTCCCGACCCTGCGCCTGGCCGGGCCACGGTGCCCGTGCGCCTCGTGGTGCTCGGGGTCGCCATCCTCGTCCACGCCGTGGTCTCGCAGCTGCTGTACGCCGGCCTGCTGGTGCAGGTCCGCGAGCCCGTGGCGGAGATGCAGGCCGCGGGGAACCTGATGTACTTCGGCGGCGACCTGGTCGAGCTGATGCTGGCGCTCGCGCTCCTGCTCACCTGGCGCACGAAGCCGGCGCGGACGCACGAGGGCCCCGAGACCGTGCGGTCCCGGGGCCCTGTGGCGATCAGCTGATCACGCGATCAGGCTGATCGGACTGCTCAGACGAACTTCTCGTCCTTCGCGGCCTTCTCGAGCAGCAGTGCGGGCGGGGTGAAGCGCTCGCCGTACGCCGCGGCGAGCTCCTGGGCCCGCTCGGTGAACGCCTGCACGCCGATGCGGCCGTCAGCAGCCTCGTAGCCGTTGATGTACTGCAGCGCACCACCGTAGACCGGCGGGAAGCCGATGCCGAAGATCGAGCCGATGTTGGCGTCGGCGACGGTGCGGAGCACACCCTCCTCGAGACAGCGGACCGTCTCGATGGCCATGATGAAGGTGTAGCGCTCCTGCATGTCGGCCCACGGGATCTCCGCGCCCTCCTTGCGGAACTGCGAGAGTCCCGACCAGAGGTGCTTCTTGGCGTCGGCGGGGTACTCGTAGAAGCCCGCGCCGGCCGCCTTGCCCTTGCGGTCGAGGTCGACGAGCGTGTTGATGACGTCCATCGCCGGGCTGTCGGGGAAGGCCTTGCCCTCGCCCTCGGCGGCGGCCTTGGCCTCGCCGTTGATCTTCTGCGGCAGGGTCAGCGTGACCTCGTCGATCATCGCCAGCGGCGGAGCCGGGAAGCCCTTCGTCGTCGCGGCGCGCTCGATCGAGACCGGGTCGAGGCCCTCGGCGAGCATCTCCGCGCCCTCCATCGTGAGGGTGCCGAAGACGCGGCTGGTGAAGAAGCCGCGGCTGTCGTTGACGACGATCGGCGTCTTCTTGATCTGCTTGACGTAGTCGAGCGCGCGGGCGATCGCCTCGTCGGAGGTCTTCTCGCCCACGATGATCTCGACCAGCGGCATCTTGTCGACCGGCGAGAAGAAGTGGATCCCGATGAAGTCCTCGGGACGCTTGACGCCGTCGGCGAGGATCGTGATCGGCAGCGTCGACGTGTTGGACCCCAGCAGGGCGTCGGGCTTCACGACCGGCTCGAGGTCACCGAAGACCTGCTTCTTGAGCTCGACCGACTCGAAGACGGCCTCGATGACGAAGTCGCATCCCTCGAGCTCGGCGTAGTCGGCCGTCGGGTGGATGCGTCCGAGGATCTCGTCGCGCTTCTCGGCCGTCAGGCGCCCCTTCTCGACCTGCTTGTCGAGGAGCTTGGTGCTGTAGGCCTTGCCCTTCTCGGCCGCCTCGATCGAGATGTCCTTGAGCACGACGTCGATGCCCGCACGGGCCGAGACGTACGCGACGCCGGCGCCCATCATGCCGGCACCGAGGATGGCGAGCTTGGTGGCCTTCGTCTTCTCGATGCCCGCCGGACGCGAGCCGCCGGCGTTGATCGCGTTGAGGTCGAAGAAGAACGCCTGCGTCATGTTCTTGAACTGCTGGCCGGTGACCAGGTCCACGAAGTAGCGCGACTCGATGCGCGAGGCGGTGTCGAAGTCGACCTGCGCACCCTCGACGGCCGCCGACATGATGTTGCGCGGAGCCTTGAACGGAGCGCCCTTGGTCTGCTTGCGCAGGTTGGACGGGAACGCCGGGAGGAACTGCGCCAGCTTGGGCGACGAGGGGGTGCCACCGGGCATCCGGTAGCTCTTCTTGTCCCAGGGCTGGGTGAAGGCCTCGGCGTCGTCCTTGTTGGCGAGGATCCACGCCTTGGCGGCGGGGACCAGGTCGTCCTGCGTGGCGACGACCTGGTCGATCAGACCGGTTTCGAGGGCGCGCTGGGGCTTCATGCGCGGTCCCTGGAGGAGGACCTCCATGAGGGCCTTCTGCAGGCCGAACATCCGGACGGTGCGGGTGACGCCGCCGCCGGCGGGCAGCAGGCCCAGGGTGACCTCGGGCAGACCGATCTCGTAGCGGCCCTCGACGGCGATGCGGCGGTGGGTCGCGAGAGCGATCTCCAGGCCGCCACCGAGCGCCGCGCCGTTGATCGCCGCGACGACCGGCTTGCCGAGCGTCTCGAGCGTGCGCAGCGTGGCCTTCATCGCCTCGACGCTCTCGAACACGACAGGCGCGTCCGCGGGGGTCATCTGCGTCATCAGCTTGAGGTCGCCACCGGCGAAGAACGTGCTCTTGCCGCTGGTGACGACGACGCCGGTGAGGTCGTCCTTCTCAGCGACGAGACGGTCGACCGCCGCCTTCATCGAGGCCTGGTAGGCCTCGTTCATCGTGTTGGCGCTCTGGGTCGGGTCGTCGAGGACCAGGGTGACGATGCCGTCCTCGCCGCGTTCGTAACGGACGGCCTCGGCCGCCGTGGTCGTAGCGTTCTCAGTCATTCGTGTGTGCTCCGTGAACTCTGCTCGTCAAGAAAGGGTGAGTCGGTGGGCGAGGGATCAGAGACGCTCGACGACGGTGGCGATGCCCATGCCGCCGCCGACGCACAGCGTCGCGACGCCGTAGCGCTGGTCGCGTCGCTCGAGCTCGTCGACGAGGGTGCCGAGGATCATGGCACCGGTCGCGCCGAGCGGGTGGCCCATCGCGATCGCTCCACCGTTGACGTTGACGATGTCGTGCGGGACGGACATGTCCCGCATGAAGCGCAGCACCACCGCGGCGAACGCCTCGTTCATCTCGTACAGGTCGATGTCGCTCGCCTCGAGGCCCGCCTTCGCGAGAGCCTTGCGGGTCGCCGGCGCAGGGCCGGTGAGCATGATCGTGGGCTCCGAGCCGGAGACCGCGGTCGCGAGGATCCGGGCGCGCGGGGTGAGGTCGTTGCGCCGGCCCGCCTCCTCGTTGCCGATCACGACGATCGCGGCACCGTCCACGATGCCGGAGCTGTTGCCGGCGTGGTGGACGTGGTCGATCTTCTCGACCGAGTGGTACTTCTCGAGGGCGACGGCGTCGAACCCGCCGAAGTTGCCGATCGCCTCGAACGACGGTGCGAGCGAGGACAGCGACTCGACCGTGGTGCCCGGACGCACGAACTCGTCGTGGTCGAGGATCGTGAGGCCGTTGACGTCCTGCACCGGGACGACCGACTTGGCGAAGTAGCCGTTGGCGATCGCCTTGGCGGCACGCGCCTGCGACTCCGCGGCGTAGGTGTCGACGTCGGTGCGGCTGAAGCCCTCGATCGTCGCGATCAGGTCGGCGCCGATGCCCTGGGGCACGAAGTCGGTCGCGAACGCGGTGGCCGGGTCCATCGCCCAGGCGCCACCGTCGGCGGCCATCGGGACGCGGCTCATCGACTCGACGCCGCCGGCGAGGATCAGGTCCTCCCAGCCGGACCGGACGCGCTGCGCGGCCTGGTTGACCGCCTCGAGGCCCGAGGCGCAGAAGCGGTTGAGCTGCACGCCCGCGACGCTGTCGGGGAGTCCTGCGGCGAGCGCGGCGGTCTTGGCGATGTCGGCGCCCTGGTCGCCGACGGGGGTGACGCAGCCGAGGACGAGGTCCTCGACCTGGCCGGGATCCAGAGTCGGGTTGCGCTTCTGGACCTCCTCGAGGAGCCCGGTCACGAGGCTGATGGGCTTCACCTCGTGCAGGGATCCGGTCTTCTTGCCGCGCCCGCGGGGGGTGCGGATCGCGTCGTAGATGAATGCCTCAGTCATGGCGGTCCTTCGATTCGTTGACGACCCGACAAAGTTACTTGCGAGTAACGAGTGTGTCAATGATACCTAAAGGCCACTATGACACCACCGCTGTCATGGTGTTGTCGCGCGGTGGTCAGTGGCGCGACCACTCCCCGAGGAGCACCTGGAGCGCGGCCACGAGGGCCACCGGCTGGTCGAGCATGATGTGGTGCCCCGCGTCCGGGACGACGGTGACGGGAACGTGCCCGCCCAGCCGCTCGGCGACCGTTGTCGTGATGTCGGTGGTCGCCATGCCCCGCTCCCCTCGGACCAGGGCCGTGGGGCAGTCGGTCTCGGCCACCTCGGCGGGCTCCATCTGGGCGCTGAGGAACACGTGCGGGTCGAACTTCCAGGTCCAGCCGCCCTCCACCTCGCGCACCGAGCCCGCCGCCACGTGCTCACGGACGTACGGGAGGGTCGCGTCGTCGGGCGGCAGCGTACGGAAACGGCGCACGATCTCGTCCCAGCTGGGATAGACCTTGTTGCCGGGCAGGTGCCGCCCGGACTCCTTCCACGCGCGGGTCTCCGGCGACATCTGGCGCACCGGGGAGTCGATCGCGCAGGCGCCAGCGAGCCGTGACCCGTGGTCACGGGCCGCGGTCAGGCTCACGAACCCGCCCATGCTGTGCCCGATCACGACCGGCAAGACGCCGTCCTGTGCACCACCGGACGGCGTCTCGGCCGCGGCGACCGCCATCACCTCCTCGGCGAAGGTGGCGAGGTCGTACTGCCGTCGCCACTGCGAGTCGCCATGCCCGGAGAGATCGATCGCGGCGACCCGGTGCGACGCCGCGAGGAACGGGGCGACGTGGTCCCACCAGCCGGCGTGCGCCGCGCCTCCGTGCACGAGCACGACCACAGGCATCCCCGGCTCGCCCCACGTGCGGTAGGCGATCCGTGCGCCGGCCACGTCGACGTCGTGGCGGTGGTACGGCGTTGCGACCGCCTCGGAGAACCAGGCGGGTACGGCGGTGACCGGCGCCGCACCGGTCGTCTGCGAAGACATGGGCCCCCTCGGGGAGGACGAGCTGTGATCCTTCCGGAACCCTACGACCGGCGGCGTACGATCTCGCGCTTGGTCTCGTTGACGGCGCTCTCGTAGGCCGTCACGAGCGCTTGCACCGTGAGCGGCTTGAAGCGCTCGACCATCGCCGCGATCGCCTCCGACGACTCGCCGCTCGCTCGGTAGTGCGGCAGCACCTTGTCGCGGAAGACCTCGGTCAGCTCCTCCGCGATCGCCCGGGCATGCGTCTCGAAGATGCGCTCGGCCTCGACGGCGCCGTCGAGCGGGAGACCGAGGTCCATGAGCTCGATGCCGATCGACAGGTGGGCGGGCGCGACTCGGAAGACGTCCTCGTCGGGCGTCGGCTCGACCACCCGCAGCGCGACGAGCAGCTCGATGTCGTCGTCGGACAGCGGCCTGCCCGCGCGCGCCTCCAGCGTCGCCCGGTCGGCCGTCTCGGGCAGGTCGGAGAGCCAGGGCGCCAGCATCGTGCGTTGAAGCGCGACGTCGCCCGGCGTGGCCGTGGGCGAGAGGCGCTCGAGGTATCCCTCGATGGCCGAGAGCGTGAAGCCGTGCGCCTGGAGCTCGCGCACGAGCTCGAGCCGCACCAGGTGGTCGGCACCGTAGAACCCGTTGCGCCCCTCGCGGACCGGCGGCGGGATGAGCCCTCGGCCGGCGTAGAAGCGGATCGTACGGACGCTCATCCCGACCCGCTCGGCGAGCTGCTCGACCGACATCCGGTCCGGTCCTGTCGGGGTCATGTCCGCACGATAGACCGCTCGACGGCTCTGGTCAGTCCACCCCCATCGGCAGGATCACGACGGGGCACGGGGCGGTCCGGGCGAGGACGTCGCTGACCGAGCCCAGGGCGTTGTGCCTGATCGTGGACGTGCCGTGGCTGCCGATCACGAGCAGCTGTGCCCCAGCAGCGACCGACAGGAGGACGTCGACCGGCAGCCCTTCGTGGACCCCGACCGCCACCTCGGCGTCGCCGTCGTGGAGCGCGGCCACCTCGGCCGTCTCGGCCGCGAGGCGCTCGCCCTCGGCGATGGTCCGGACCGACGATCGGTCGGGATCGACGGTGATCACGACCTGCACCGCCGCGCCCCGCAGGTCGGCCTCCGTCATCGCCCAGTGGAGCGCGCGTCGCGCTCCCGCCGAGCCGTCGCTGCCGACGACGATCGTCCCGGTCCGTTGTGGAGACTCAGTCATGCCGCCATCCTGTCGGACGCGCGGCCGGCAGGCGACCCTCAGAGACCCATCGTGCGGCCGATGATCTCCTTCATGATCTCGGTCGTGCCCCCGTAGATGGTCTGGATGCGCGTGTCCGCGTACGCCTTGGAGATCGGGTACTCGCTCATGAAGCCGTACCCGCCGAAGAGCTGGAGGCACTGGTCGACCGTCTTCTTCTGGACCTCGGTCGTCCACCACTTGCCCATCGCCGCGTCGGAGATGGTGAGCGTGCCGGCGTTGAGCTCCATGATCGAGCGGTCGACGAAGACCTGAGCGATCTGCGCCTCGGTCTCGAGCTCGGCGAGGGTGAAGCGGGTGTTCTGGAAGGAGCCGATCGGACGTCCGAACGCCTTGCGCTCCTTGACGTACTCCAACGTGAGGTCGATGACGGCGCGGCACGCGGCGGCGGCGGCCACCGAGATCGCGAGCCGCTCCTGAGGGAGCATCTCCATCAGGTAGACGAAGCCGTTGCCCTCCTCGCCGAGGAGGTTCTCCTTGGGGACCCTGACGTCGGTGAAGAAGAGCTCGGCGGTGTCCTGCGCCTTGAGGCCGAGCTTGTCGAGGTTGCGACCGCGCTCGAAGCCCTCCATGCCGCGCTCCAGCACGATCAGCGAGACGCCCCGCGCCCCCGCGCTCGGGTCGGTCTTGACCGCGACGATCACGAGGTCGCCGAGGATGCCGTTGGAGATGAAGGTCTTCTGGCCGTTGACGAGGTAGTGGTCGCCCTGGTCGATCGCCGTGGTCGCGATCGCCTGGAGGTCCGAGCCGGTGCCGGGCTCGGTCATGGCGATCGCCGCGATCGACTCGCCGCTGCAGAACGCGGGCAGCCAGCGCGCCTTCTGCTCCTCGTTCGCGTACGACAGCAGGTATCCCGACACGAGGTCGACGTGCAGCGGGAAGCCGACACCGCTGGCGTGCGCCCGCGCCAGCTCTTCGTCGATGATCGCGTTGTAGCGGAAGTCCGAGACCCCGCCACCGCCGTGCTCCTCCGGCATCATGAAGCCGAGGAAGCCCTGCCGACCGGCAGCCCGCCACATGTCGCGGGAGACGATGCCGTCGATCTCCCACTGTGCGTGGTACGGCTTGATCTCCTTGTCGACGAAGGTCCGGAAGGCGTCGCGGAACGCGTCGTGGTCCTCGGTGAAGATGGTGCGCTGCATCGGCGGGCCCTTCGTGGTGTCGTGGTTAGGACGGATCGTTCTGGACGACGGCGCCGGACGCGACGAGGGCGTCGACGTCGCCGACGCCCCACGCGGCGAGGGCTTCGCGGGTGTGCGCCCCGGGCCGGGCGGGGGGACGCCCCAGGGTGGCCGGAGTCCGCGAGAACCGCGGTGCGGGCGCCGCCTGGACGACGCCGTCGTGCTCGACGTACGTGCCGCGCGCGGCGAGGTGCGGGTGCTGGGGTGCGTCGCGCATCGGGACCACGGGCGCCACGCACGCGTCCGTGCCCTCGAAGACCTCCGCCCACTCGGCCTGCGTGCGCTCGGCGAAGCGGGCCGCCAGGCGGGCGCGCAGCTCCGGCCAGACGCGAGGGTCGTTGCGGTCGGGCAGCGGTGGGTCGGGCAGCGCCACGTCGGCCGGCACGTCGAGGCCGAGCAGCCGCACCATCTCCGCATAGAACTGCGGCTCCAGCGCGCCCACGGACATCCAGCGTCCGTCGGAGGTCTCGTACACGTCGTAGAACGGCGCACCGCTGTCGAGGAGGTTGGTGCCGCGGGCATCGTTCCAGGCGCCGACCTGCTGGAGGTTGGTGATCATCGTGAGCAGGTGCGCCGTGCCGTCGACGATCGCGGCGTCGACGACCTGGCCGCGGCCGGAGGTGCGTGCCTCGAGGAGAGCGGCGAGGAGGCCGACGACGAGGTAGAGCGAGCCACCCGCGAAGTCGCCGAGCAGGTTCATCGGGATCTGCGGGGGCCCGCCCGCGCGGCCGATCGGGTCGAGCGCCCCGGAGACGGCGACGTAGTTGACGTCGTGCCCGGCGCTCGAGGCGAGCGGGCCGTCCTGGCCCCACCCCGTCATGCGTCCGTAGACCAGCCGAGGGTTGCGCTCGAGGCAGACGTCGGGGCCGAAGCCGAGCCGCTCGGCGACGCCGGGCCGGAAGCCCTCGACCAGCACGTCGGCACGCTCGACCAGCTCGAGCAGGACGGCGACACCGTCGGGCTGCTTGAGGTCGATCGCGACCGTACGGCGACCGCGGGCGAGGACGTCACGCTCCTGCGGCAGCGACTGGAGGCCTCCCGGCGACACCCGGTCCACACGGACGACGTCCGCGCCAAGGTCGGCGAGGAGCATCGCGGCGAAGGGGCCGGGGCCGATCCCCGCGATCTCCACGACCCTGAGGCCGGACAGCGGGCCGGACAGCGGGCCGGACGGCGGTGTGGTGTCGGTCACGCCCTGATTGTGACAGTAGGACTGTCAGAGTGGCAAGCGCGCGCCACCTGCGGCTACGCTCGCCGAGTGTGACACGTCCGATGTCACATCCCGCGTGACAGGAGAGCGTCGATGAGCGTCGTCTACAGCAGGCAGGGCTCCGGTGAGCCGCTCGTCCTCCTCCACGGGATCGGTCACCGCAAGGAGGCGTGGAACCCCGTGCTGTCACGGCTCGCCGCGCACCACGACGTCGTCGCTCTGGACCTCCCCGGTTTCGGCGCGTCGCGGGCCCTCCCGAGGAGCAGGCGCGACGGCATGGACCAGCTCACCGAGGCGCTGGCCGACTTCTTCGCCGCCGTCGGGATCGACCGGCCCCACGTCGTCGGCAACTCCCTCGGTGGCGCCCTGGCCCTCGAGCTCGCCGCCTGCGGCTCCGTGCGTACCGCGACGGCGCTCTCCCCCGCCGGGTTCTGGACCGAGCCCGGCCGCGCCTGGGCGTTCGCGGTATTGCTCGGGCTGAAGGGCACCTCCCGCCTTCCCGAGCCGTTCGTCCGCCGCATCTCGACCCGCCGCTGGACCCGGGCGGCGGCGATGTCGTCGCTGTTCGCCCACCCGGGGCGGATCACCGCCGACGACTTCCTCGGCGACACCTTCGCCCTGCGCGACGCCGACGCCTTCGTCCGGGTGCTTCGGTCGGGGGCGCGCTACCACTACCGCGGCCGGCCGTCGGTCCCGACGACGGTGGCCTGGGGGGCGAAGGACCGCATCCTCCTCCCGTCCCAGGCGCAGGAGGCACGTCGACGGCTCCCGACGGCGACGCACGTGGCCCTCCCCGGCTGCGGCCATGTCCCGATGATCGACGACCCCGACCTCGTCGCCGCAGTGATCCTCGAGCGCACGCGCGGAGTCTCGCCGGTCGCGGCCTGACCGGCGTACGGATCACGCCTTGCGGCGGCCACCCGGCCGCTCGCGAAGCCCGACCAGGGTGAACAGGAACACCAGCGCCGCCGTGATGCAGAGCAGCGTGAGCCCGACCGTGTAGGTGTGGTCCTCCTCGTTGTAGGTCGCACCCATCACCAGCGGCGGGAAGAAGCCGCCGAGACCACCGGCGGCACCGACGATCCCGGTGACCGAGCCGGTCTTGTCGGCCGGAGCGCGCTGGGCGACCCACGCGAACACCGACCCCGACCCGAGCCCCAGGAACGCCGCCATCGCCACGAAGGCGAGACCGGCCGGCCACTCCGGCTCGGGACGCAGTGCGAGCACCACGGCCATCACCGCGGTGCCGGCGAGCGAGACGAGGGTGACGAACCGCGGCCCCAACCTGTCCGACAGTGCACCGCCGACGGGGCGCGCGATCACGGCCGCCAGCGCAAACCCCGCCGTCCGCTCACCGGCCTCCGTGAGGCCGTACCCGTAGGTCGTCACGTCGCCGAGGTAGGTGGGCAGATACGTGGAGAACGCCACGAACCCGCCGAACACGATCGCGTAGAGCAGGGACATCTGCCAGGTCACCGGCTCCTTGAGCGCCGCCAGGAGCTTGGGTCCGGCCTTGTCCGCCGCCGGGCTCCAGCGTGGGGAGTCCCGCATGAACGCCCAGCACGCCGCGGCCGTCGCCAGCAGGGCGACGGCGAGGATCACGTGCGTCGCCATGTAGCCGAACCAGTCCACGAAGCGCGGGGTGAAGAACGACGACAGCGCCGTGCCACCCATGCCCGCACCGAACAGGCCGGTCGCGAAGCCCTGGCGCGGCTTCTCGTACCACGCCTTCACCGTGGGGATGCCGACCGCGAACGTCGTGCCGCCGATGCCGAGGAAGAACCCGAAGACGAGAAGCAGGGCGTAGGAGTCGGCGTTGCCTGCCACCGCGACGAGGACCACGAACGGTGCCGTCGCGACGAGCAGGACGGTGAACATCAGCCGGCCGCCGTACCTGTCGGTGAGCGTGCCGGCCGCGATCCGGCCCAGCGACCCGACGATCACGGGGACCGCGACCGCGAGCGACTTCTGCGTGGAGCTCAGGTCCATGTCGCCGGCGTAGCGGGCCGCGAGCGGCCCGATCATGTTCCACGCCCAGAAGCTGATCGCGAACGCCCAGGTGGCGAGGATCAGGTTGCGGGTCTGGGCGGCCCTCGGGAGAGCAGGTGCGTCGGTGGCGGTGCTCATCGCGGTGCCTTTCGGTGATCCACGGCCTGGTCGGCCGGTCAGCGGTCGCGGTCCGGTGTGCCGACGGGCTCCCAGCCCGGCCGCGGCGCGCGGGTTGCGGAGACGTCGTCGCGGCTGCGATAGACGATGTAGGGGCGGAACAGGTAGTGGACCGGCGCCGTGAACGCATGCACCAGCCGCGTGAACGGCCAGATCGCGAAGAGCGCCAGGCCGACCAGCGTGTGCACGTGGAACGACGTGGACGCGGCCGCCATCGCGTCGACGTCCGGCTGGAGGACGAACAGGCTCCGGAACCAGGGCGACACCGTGTGCCGGTAGTCGGTGACGTTGGTGTCGAACACGCTCACGCCGGTGGTCACGAGCCCCGCGACGATCGCCGCGACCAGCACGACGTACATCGTCTTGTCGTTCTTGGTGGTGGCCATGAACACCGGCCCGGTCTTGCGCCGGCGATAGATCAGCATGACGACGCCGACGAGCGTGGCGAGACCGGCGATCGTCCCGAGCGACAGCGCCATCGCGTGGTACTCGCTTTCGCTGACGCCGATGGCGTCGGTCCACGCCTCCGGGACGAGCAGCCCGATGACGTGCCCGATCACCACGACGAGGATCCCGAAGTGGAACAGCGGGGACGCGATGCGCAGCAGCGCCGACTCGTAGAGCTGGGAGGACCGGGTGGTCCAGCCGAACTGGTCGTAGCGGTAGCGCCAGATCAGCCCGCCGACGAAGGTCGCGAGGACCAGGTACGGGATGACCCCCCACAGGACGACGTCCATCAGTGACCTCCGGAGTCCGACATCGGCAGGAGACGGGGGTCGTAGGAGTCGAGCCCGACCGTCTCCGTGGGTGGCCCCGCCATCGCCATCGCGGCGGCGCGGTCCTGCGGTCCCGGGCCGTCGTACGTCGCGCACACCCCGCGCAGCACGTGGGCCCACGGGGTGGGCGTCGCCCCGGGCTCGTCCTTGCCGGCGGTCTGCTCGAGCGCCAGCCGCAGCAGCTCCACGCTCGGCCGGTAGCGCTCGAGGAGCTCGCCGCCGCGCTCCGGGTCGTGCGCCGCCAGCTCCAGCACCATCGGCAGGTAGTCGGGGAGCTCGCCGTGGGTGTCCACGAGCAGTCCGGAGTCGCGGTAGGCCTGCTTGAACCCCGCGAGCACCTCGCCACGGCGCCGCGTGTCTCCGTCGGTGAAGTAGGAGAGGTAGAGCGGATGCTTGCGGTCCAGGTCGAAGACCTCGACGTACCGGCGCGCCAGCGCCTGCACCGGGGTCTCCTCGATGACGTCGATGAAGGCGAGGAGGTGCCGGTACGGCTCGCGGCGCGCGGTGCGACCGCGTCCGGCGGACTGCTCCTCGAGCGCAGCGCGGATCAGCGGGAGGCGTTCGACGAGCCGTTCGTCGGGATAGGCGAGGAGCAGCGCGGCGCTGCGGTGCGCGACCCGGTGGTCGGTCATGGGACGTCCTCCCGGTCGGTCGCCGGAGGCGGGAACATCCCCTGCGGAGCACCGCGGCCGTCCCAGTTCAGGAGGTTCACCTGGCCGCTGCTCGAGGGGTCCGGGGCGGCCACGGTGTCGGTTCCCTGACGCTGCCTGAGCGCGTGGAAGTTCTCGACCGCCATCGGCACCGGCCGTCCGCTCGCCTCGCCGACCGCCCCCGACTCGTACATGCCCGGCCCTTCCTCGAAGTCGAGCGAGCAGCCGAGCTCCTCGAGGTCGTGGGCCTGCTCGGCGTGTGCCGTCGGGATCACGTACCGCTCGTCGTACTTGGCGATCGCCATCAGGCGGTACATCTCGTACATGTCCTCCTCGGACATGTCGACCGACGCCGGGATCGTGCCGTCAGCGACCTTGCCGAGGTTGATCCCGCGCATGTAGGACCGCATCGCGGCCAGCTTGCGCAAGACGCCGGTGATCACGTCGGTGTCCCCGGCGGTGAAGAGCTCGGCGAGGTACTCGACGGGGATGCGCAGCGCCTCGATCGCCCCGAACAGGGTGCGCTCGTCCTCCGCGTCGTGCCCCTGGTCGGCGAGCAGGTCGACGATCGGTGACAGCGGCGGAACGTACCAGACCATCGGCATCGTCCGGTACTCCGGATGCAGCGGCAGCGCGACCTTGTAGCGCTTGGCCAGCGCGTAGACCGGTGAGCGGCTCGCGCCCTCGATCCAGTCCTCCGGGATCCCGTCGGCCCGGGCCTGCGCACGGACCTGCGGGTCGTCGGCGTCGAGCATGAGGTCGAGCTGCGCCTGGTAGAGCTGCTGCTCGTCCTCGACGGACGCGGCCTCGGTGACGCGGTCGGCGTCGTAGAGGAAGACGCCGATGTAGCGCAGCCGTCCGACGCAGGTCTCGGCACACACCGTCGGGATGCCGACCTCCACCCGCGGGTAGCAGAAGGTGCACTTCTCGGCCTTGCCCGACTTGTGGTTGAAGTACATCTTCTTGTACGGGCAGCCGGTGATGCACTGCCGCCAGCCCCGGCACCGGTCCTGGTCCACGAGCACGATCCCGTCCTCGGACCGCTTGTAGATCGCACCGCTCGGGCACGACGCCATGCACGACGGGTTGAGGCAGTGCTCGCAGATCCGCGGCAGGTAGAACATGAAGGTCCGCTCGAGGTCGAAACGGATCTTGTCCTCGGACTCGCGGCGCACCTTCTCGACCATCGGGTCCTGCAGCACCGACTCCGGCCCACCGCCGAGGTTGTCGTCCCAGTTCGCCGACCAGGTGATCGCCATGTCCTTGCCGGTGATCAGCGACTTGGGGCGCGCCACGGGGAAGTCGTCACCCAGCGGCGCGCGGGTGAGGTTCTCGTAGTCGTAGGTCCAGGGCTCGTAGTAGTCCGACAGCTCGGGCTGGACCGGGCTGGCGAAGATGGTGAACAGCCGTCGGGCGCGTCCGCCGGTGCGCAGCGAGAGCCGCCCACGACGGTTGCGTACCCAGCCGCCCCGCCAGCGCTCCTGGTCCTCGTACCGGCGGGGATAGCCCTGACCGGGTCGGGTCTCCACGTTGTTGAACCAGACGTACTCGACGCCGCTGCGGTTGGTCCACGCCTGCTTGCACGTGACCGAGCAGGTGTGGCAGCCGATGCACTTGTCGAGGTTCATCACCATCGCGACCTGCGCCATGACCTTCATCGGTTCTCGCTCTCCGCCCGTGGCCGGCCTGGGCTCGGACTAGTACGTCACCGGCACGGTCCGCTTGCGGACGGTGCAGACGATGTCGCGCTGGTTGCCCGTCGGGCCGAGGTAGTTGAACGCGTAGGACAGCTGCGCGTACCCGCCGACGAGGTGGGTCGGCTTGACCAGCAGACGGGTGACGGAGTTGTGGATACCGCCGCGTCGACCGGTCTTCTGCGACTTCGGGACGTCGATCAGGCGCTCCTGCGCGTGGTGGACGTAGACGACGCCGTCGGGCATCCGGTGGCTCACGATCGCGCGCGCGACGAAGACACCGTTGGCGTTGTCGCACTCCACCCAGTCGTTGTCGGCGACCTCGATCCGGTCGGCGTCCCCGACGCTCATCCACACCATCGGACCGCCGCGCGACAGCGAGAGCATGAGGAGGTTGTCCTGGTACTCCGAGTGGATCGACCACTTGTTGTGCGGGGTGAGGTACCGGACCGCGATCTGCAGGGCACCGTCCTCCACGGGAGCCGCAGCGTCTCCCACGGCCACGTCTCCGTACATGCGGTGCATGTCCAGGGGCGGACGGTACGTCGGCAGCTGCTCGCCGTAGTCGCGCATCCAGGCGTGGTCGAGGTAGAAGTGCATCCGCCCGGTGAGCGTGTGGAACGGCTTCAGGCGCTCGATGTTGACCGTGAACGGCGCGTAGCGTCGCCCGCCGGTCTCCGATCCCGACCACTCCGGAGAGGTGATCACCGACTGCGGAGCCTCCTGCGTCATCCGGAAGGTGATCTGCTTCTCCTCCGCGCCCTCGGCGAGGTCGACGAGCGGGCGGCCCGTGCGCCGCTCGAGGTCGCGGAAGCCCTGTGCGGCGAGGTGCCCGTTGGTCGTCCCGGAGAAGGTGAGGATCGCCTCCGCCATCCGCGAGTCGGTGTCGATCGCGGGCCGGCCCTCGGCCGCTCCCGACCCCATCACGCCGTGCTTGGCACCGAGCGAGGCGACCGCCTCCTCGAGGTCGTAGGTGATGTTCTTGGTGGTGAAGCCGAGCTGCTCGGCCTTGGGCCCGACGGCGGCGAGCTTGTCCGCGATCGCGGTGTAGTCGCGCTCGACGACGGCCACGACCGGCATCGTCTTGCCGGCGACCGGATCGGTCTGCCCCTCCCTCCAGTCGAGGCTCCGCCCGCCGGGCTGCGCGATCTCGCCCGGTGTGTCGTGCTGCAGCGGGACGGTGACCAGGTCCTTGCGGACCCCCAGGTGCGTCTTCGCCATCTCCGACAGCCTCACCGCGATCGCGGTGAACATGTCGAAGTCGCTGCGCGTCTCCCACGGCGGGTCGATCGCCGGGGTGAAGGCGTGCACGTACGGGTGCATGTCGGTCGAGGAGAGGTCGTACTTCTCGTACCAGGTGGCAGCCGGGAGGACGATGTCGGACAGCAGCGTCGTCGAGGTCATCCGGAAGTCGGCCGACACGAGCAGGTCGAGCTTGCCCCGCGGCGCCTCGTCCCGCCACCGGATCGTGCGCGGCGGCTCCGGTGCGTCGGTGTCGTCGACGTTCGACCGGGTGCCGAGCAGGTACTCGAGGAAGTACTCGTTGCCCTTCGCCGACGAGCCGAAGAGGTTCGAGCGCCACAGCACGAGCGTGCGCGGCCAGTTCTGCGGTGCGTCGACGTCGTCGATCGCCGCGTTCAGGCTGCCGTCCCGGAGCCGGTCGGCGATCCACGAGCCCGCGTCCGCCGCCGAGCCGGCGGCCGTCGCCGCGCCCGCCTCGTCGGCGAGGTCGAGCGGGTTGCGGTCGAACTGCGGATAGAACGGCATCCATCCCATCCGTGCCGACTTCGCGATCAGGTCGGCGGTGTGCAGGCCGCCGAGGTCACCCTCCGCGAGCGGTGAGGCGAGGACGTCCTGGTGGGAGCCGTCGGAGCGCCACTGGCCGGTGTGCATGTACCAGTACGACGTGCCGGTCATCGTCCGCGGCGGGCGCGACCAGTCGAGCGCGTTGGCCAGCGACAACCAGCCGGTGATCGGACGGCACTTCTCCTGGCCGACGTAGTGCGCCCAGCCGCCGCCGTTGCGCCCCATGGCTCCGGTGATCATGAGCAGCGTCAGGATCGCCCGGTACGTGACGTCCCCGTGGAACCACTGGCAGACGCCCGCGCCCAGGATGATCATCGTCCGCCCGCCCGACTCCTCGGAGTTCTGAGCCATCTCGCGTGCGATCCGGATGCACTGCGACGCGGGCACCGACGTGATCGCCTCCTGCCAGGCCGGCGTGTACGGCGACGACGCGTCGTCGTACCCGGTCGGCCACTCGCCGGGCAACCCGTCGCGGCCGACGCCGTACTGCGCGAGCATCAGGTCGAGCACCGTGGTGACGGTGTGCTCCCCGACGCGACGGACCGGGATGCCGCGCCGGATCACGCTTCCCGAGCCGTCGGGGGCGTCGAAGGCGGGCATCAGCACCTCGGCCGGCCGCGCGTCCGGGCCGATCACCGACAGCGCGGGGTCGACCTCGCCGAGGTCGAGGTTCCAGCGGCCTTCACCCTCCTCGCCGTAGCGGAACCCGACCGATCCGTTGGGGACCACCGGCTCGTTCGTAAGGGCGTCGAGGAGCACCGTCTTCCACGCCTCGTTCTGCGACGTCCCCGAGCCCTCGAGGTCGGCTGCGGTGAGGAAGTTCTCCGGGACCCAGGAGCCGTCGTCGGACTGCCTGAGCCGGACGAGGAAGGGCAGGTCGGTGTACTGCTTCACGTAGTCGGTGAAGAACGGGACCTGGCGCTCGATGTAGTACTCCTTGAGCATCACGTGGCCCATCGCCATCGCCATCGCCGCGTCGGTGCCGGCCTGCGCCGGCATCCACTCGTCGGCGAACTTCGTGTTGTCGGCGAAGTCGGGTGAGACCGCGACCACCTTGGTGCCGCGATACCTCGCCTCCGCCATCCAGTGCGCGTCCGGCGTGCGGGTGACGGGGACGTTCGACCCCCACATCAGCAGGTACGAGGCGTCCCACCAGTCACCGGACTCCGGGACGTCGGTCTGGTCGCCGAACACCTGCGGGCTCGCCACCGGGAGGTCGGCGTACCAGTCGTAGAACGACGTCATGACGCCGCCGATGAGCTGGATGAAGCGCGTGCCGATGCAGTGCGACACCATCGACATCGCCGGGATCGGAGAGAAGCCCGCGCACCGGTCCGGCCCGTACGTCTTGATCGTGCTCACGTGCGCGGCGGCGGCGATCTCGACCGCCTCCTCCCACGAGATGCGGACGAGGCCACCCTTGCCGCGGGCCTGCTGGTAGCGGCGACGCTTGTCAGGGTCTGCCGCGATCTCCGCGAAGGCGAGGACCGGGTCGCCGAGACGCTCCTTGGCCTCGCGGTACATCTCGATCAGGACACCTCGTCCGTACGGGTAGCGCACCCGGGTGGGCGAGTAGGTGTACCAGGAGAAGGCCGCGCCGCGAGGGCATCCGCGCGGCTCGTACTCGGGGCGGTCCGGTCCCGTGGTGGGATAGTCGGTCTGCTGCGCCTCCCACGTGATGATCCCGTCCTTGACGTAGACCTTCCACGAGCACGACCCCGTGCAGTTCACCCCGTGCGTGGACCGAACGACCTTGTCGTGGCTCCACCGGTCGCGATAGAAGACGTCGCCGCGGCGACCGCCCTTGCGATAGACAGCGCGCCGGTCAGCACTCTCGTCCCAGCGTGAGAAGAAGTCACCGAGCGCGAGCAGGGCCTCCGACGCAGGACCGTCCGTGCCCCCGCCGGATCCCCGGCGCCGAGCACGCGCTCGTCCTTCACGGGTGGTCTGAGTCATCACAGCCTCCTCTCGCGACAACGTAGGTCGGACCGGGCATGGCCGCGACCGGAACTTCTGCGGCCCTCTGACCCCCTGTTCGCCGCCGAGCGGGGCGGGCCGGGGCCGACTACGCTCACCGTCATCGCCCGCACGGAGACGGAGGTTCGTATGCGCGACGTCGCTGCGCTCACCGAGGAGTACGTCGACGCCGCCAGCTCGGCGCCGCACGGAAGGAGCGCCGAGCTGGTGCTCACCGACGGCCCGTTGCGCCAGAGCGTCCTCGGGCTCGCCGAGGGCGCCGAGCTCTCCGAGCACGAGGCACCGCCGGCAGGCAGCATCCTGGTGCTCACGGGCGCGATCGAGGTCGTCGGCGCGTCCGGCACGACCGCCCTCGAGACGGGCATGCTCGCGCAGATCCCCCGCGAGCGTCACTCGGTGAAGGCGCTCGCCGACTCGGTCTTCCTGCTCACCGCTGTGACCGACATCTGACGCACCGGCGGGTAGGCCCTCGATCCGTGGGTACCGACGCGGCATGAAGGACATCGCAGCTGCCACGACGCCGGAGCGGAAGGCCGTCCAGACCGTACGAGCGATGGCTGCCGTGGTCGGCGCCACGTTCGTGCTCGTCGGGATCCTGGGATTCGTCCCGGGGGTGACGACGAACCTCGACGCGATCACCTGGGCCGGTCACGAGAGCGACGCCGAGCTCTTCGGCCTCTTCGAGGTCTCCGTGCTGCACAACATCCTCCACCTCGGGTTCGGGGTGGCCGGGCTGGTCCTCGCGCGGAGCGTGATCGGCTCGCTGCGCTATCTCCTCTGGGGCGGCGTCGCCTATCTGGGCCTGTGGGCGTACGGCGTCATGGTCGACCACGACCACGGCGCCAACATCGTCCCCGTGAACGATGCCGACAACTGGCTCCACCTCGGGCTGAGCATCGGCATGATCTTCCTGGCCGCCGTCGGGCGAGGACTGCTGACGCCCCGCGCGGCCGAACGCGCGCCTGGACGTGCCACGAACTGACGGGATCGCTCAGGTCCGGGCGCTCAGGTCGGGGCGCTCACACCAGGAACTGGAACGCCGGGTCGTCCGGAGACAGCTTCGTGGCGCGCACCGGCGAGTCCTCGAGCCGCGCGACCAGCCCGCCGAGATCGTCGGGAGAGCCGAGCTCGATACCGACGAGCGCCGGCCCTGTCTCCCGGTTGTGCCGCTTGACGTACTCGAAGAGCGTGATGTCGTCGTCCGGCCCGAGCACCTCGTCGAGGAACCGCCGCAGCGCCCCTGGCTCCTGCGGGAACTCCACGAGCCAGTAGTGCTTCACGCCGCGCGAGACCAGCGCCCGCTCGATCACCTCGGCGTAGCGGCTCACGTCGTGGTTACCACCGGACACGACCGCGACGACCGACTCGCCCGGCGCCACGAGCCCGGGCACGCGCAGGGCAGCCGCGGCGAGCGCCCCGGCCGGCTCCGCGATCACGCCGTCGACCTCGAAGAGGGCGAGCATCTCCTCGCTCACGGTGCCGGCGTCGACATCGACCAGCTCGACCGCCCGGCCGCGACGGGCCAGGTCCTCGAGGACTGCCCAGGTGTGGTCCCCCACCCGGCGAACCGCGGCACCGTCGACGAACGCGTCGACCTCGTCCAGCGTGACCGGAACGCCCTTGCCCATCGCCGCGGCCATGCTCGCCGCGCCTGAGGGCTCCACACCGACGATGCGGGTGTGCGGGTGGCGTACCGCGAGCCACGCCGCCATGCCCGCGACCAGGCCCCCTCCTCCGACCGGCACGACGACGACGTCCGGGGCCGAGCCGAGCTGCTCACCGACCTCTCGCGCGACGGTGCCCTGCCCGGCGATCACGTCCGGGTGGTCGAACGCGGGCACGATCGTCGCGCCGGTGCGGGAGGCGTCCTCGTACGCGGCCGCGCTCGCGGCGTCGTAGGTGTCCCCACCGACGATGACCTCGACCGCGTCGCCGCCGAGCGTCGCGATGCGGTCGCGCTTCTGTCGCGGCGTGGTCCGCGGGAGGTAGATGCGTGCGTGCGCGCCGAGGGCACGCGCGGCGTACGCGACTCCCTGGGCGTGGTTGCCTGCGCTCGCGGCGACGAGGCCGCGCCCGCGTTCGGCGTCGTCCAGCCGCGAGATCATGTGGAAGGCGCCGCGGAGCTTGTAGGAGCGGACGACCTGGAGGTCCTCACGCTTGAGCCACACGTCGGCACCCGTCTGCTCGCACAGGCGGACGTCGCGCTCGAGCGGTGTCCGCAGAGCGACCCGGGAGACGGGCTCGTAGGCGGCGTCGACGTCGTCAGCGGTCACAGGCACACCGTCCAGCGTAAGGACGGGCGTTGTCCCACTCGCACTCGCCCGCCCGTCGAGACGCCCACCGAGACGCACGTCACGGGCGCGTCAAGATCGCGTCAAGGCCGGTCAAGGTCGCGTCAAGGTCGGCCGCAGGCAGCCGTCAGCGGCCAAGACTCGGCGTCATGAGTCTTGACACCGGCCTCCTGATCACACTGGTGGCCCTTCTGATCGGCTATCTGGTCGCCTCTCTCATCCACCCGGAGCGGTTCTGATGAGCGACGGTCTCGCAGGCGCGCTGAGCCTGCTCGCCCTCGTCGCCCTGCTGGCCTTGGCCTACCGCCCTCTTGGCGACTACATCGCCCGGACGCTCGAGAGCCCGCGCCACAGCCGCGTCGAGCGCCCGCTGTACCGGCTCGCCGGGGTGAACCCGGACGCGACGCAGAGCACCCGCTCGTACGCGCTGGCCGTCGTCGGCTTCTCCGTCGTGAGCCTCCTCCTCCTGTACGTCCTGCTGGTCGCACAGTCGGCCCTGCCCTACTCCCGTGGGATGGGGGGCATGCCCTGGGACATGGCGCTCAACACCGCCGTCTCGTTCGTCACCAACACCAACTGGCAGTCGTACGCTGGTGAGTCGACGCTCGGCTGGACCGCGCAGGCCGCCGGGCTCGCCGTGCAGAACTTCGTGTCGGCCGCGGTCGGCATCGCGGTCGCCGTCGCTCTGATCCGCGGCTTCACGCGAGACCGCTCGGACCAGCTCGGCAACTTCTGGGTCGACCTCGTCCGGGTGAGCCTGCGGGTCCTCCTCCCCATCGCCTTCGTCGGGGCCGTGCTGCTCGTGGTCGTGGGCACCGTGCAGAGCTTCGGCGCGGACCAGGTCGTGGACACGGTCACCGGCGGGCAGCAGACGATCACGACCGGGCCGGTCGCGAGCCAGGAGGCGATCAAGGAGCTCGGCACCAACGGCGGCGGGTTCTTCAACGCGAACTCGGCCCACCCCTTCGAGAACCCGAACGGCTTCTCGAACCTGCTCGAGATCTTCCTCATCCTCCTGATCCCGGTCGCCCTGACCCGCACGCTGGGCACGATGCTCGGCAACCGTCGGCAGGGATACGCGGTCCTGGCGGCGATGGGCGCCCTCTTCGTCACCTCGCTCGCAGTGACCACCTGGGCCGAGGTCGGTGCGCACGGACAGTCCGCACAGGCTGCCGGCGCCGCGATGGAGGGCAAGGAGACACGCTTCGGTGAGTGGGCATCCGCCCTCTTCGCCACCGCGACGACCGGCACCTCGACCGGGGCCGTCAACGCCGCGCACGACTCGTTGACCCCGACGGGCGGAGGAGCGGTCCTCGTCAACATGATGCTGGGCGAGGTCGCGCCCGGCGGTGTCGGCGCCGGGATCTACGGCATCCTCGTGATGGCGATCCTCGCGGTCTTCGTCGCAGGTCTCATGGTCGGCCGTACGCCCGAGCTGCTCGGGAAGAAGATCCGCTCGACCGAGATGCGCTACGTGGCGCTCTACACGCTGACCACGCCTGCCCTCGTCCTCGTCGGCGTCGGGATCGCGATCGGCCTCCCCAGCACCGCAGCAGCGATGGGCAACCCGGGAGGCCACGGCTTCTCCGAGGTCGTCTACGCGTTCACGTCGGCGGCGAACAACAACGGCAGCGCGTTCGGCGGCATCACGGTGACGTCCACGTTCTTCCAGCTGATGCTCGCCGCGGCGATGCTGCTCGGCCGGTTCGTGCCGATCCTGTTCGTCCTCGCCCTGGCCGGCTCGCTGGCGCGCCAGGGGAAGGTCCCCGAGACGACCGGCACCCTTCCCACTCACACTCCCCTGTTCGCGGGCCTGCTGGTCGGGGTCGTCCTCGTGATGACCGGGCTGACCTACTTCCCCGCGCTCGCCCTCGGTCCGATCGCGGAGGCCCTCGCATGACCCTCTCCCAGCTCGTGAGCCAGGCGCCGACGGCCCTGGCCAAGCTCGACCCGCGCCACATGTGGCACAACCCGGTGATGTTCGTGGTGCTCGTCGGGTCCGTCCTCACCACCGTCCTCGCCCTCGCCGACCCCGGCTTCTTCACGATCGCGATCGCGGTCTGGCTGTGGTTGACGGTGATCTTCGGCAACCTCGCCGAGGCCGTCGCCGAAGGACGCGGCAAGGCGCAGGCCGCCTCGCTGCGCGCCGCCCGCAAGGACACGGTCGCCCGACGCCTCGAGCGCGACGGCACCGAGACGGAGGTCCCCGGCACGGACCTCGCGATCGGTGACCGGGTGGTCGTCGCGGCCGGGGAGGTCATCCCGGGCGACGGCGACGTGGTCGAGGGCATCGCGTCGGTCGATGAGTCGGCGATCACCGGCGAGTCCGCTCCTGTGATCCGCGAGGCAGGCGGTGACCGGTCGGCGGTGACAGGCGGCACGACCGTGCTGTCGGACCGGATCGTCGTGAGGATCACCGCGGCCCCGGGCAGCACGTTCCTCGACACGATGATCGCGCTCGTCGAGGGCACCTCGCGGCGCAAGACACCCAACGAGAACGCCCTGACGATCCTGCTGTCCAGCCTCACGATCGTCTTCCTGCTGGCGGTCGCGACGCTGGCACCGATGGCAGACTACGCGGGTGCACCGCAGCGCACGCTCGTCCTGGTGGCGCTGCTGGTCTGCCTGATCCCGACCACCATCGGCGCTCTCCTCTCGGCCATCGGCATCGCCGGCATGGACCGGCTCGTGCGGGTCAACGTCCTCGCGATGTCGGGTCGCGCTGTCGAGGCCGCAGGTGACGTCGGCACGCTGCTGCTCGACAAGACCGGGACCATCACCTACGGCAACCGCCGCGCGACGTCCTTCGTCCCGCAGGCGGGTCTGGACCCCGAGGTCCTGCGGGACACCGCACGACTCTCGAGCCTTGCCGACCCCACTCCTGAAGGCCGGTCGATCGTCGAGCTCGCCCTCACGCAGGGCGCTCCCGACGTGCCGCTCCCGGTCGGGGCCCAGATCGTCGAGTTCTCCGCATCGACGCGCATGTCCGGGGTCGACCTCGCCGACGGGACGGTGGTCCGCAAGGGCGCCTGGTCGGCCGTCCTCGCCTGGCTCGACCAGACCGCTCTGCCCCCGAGCGTCGAGTCTGCCGTGGAGCGCATCAGCGCGGACGGCGGCACCCCGCTGGTCGTCGCCGTCCGCCCCGCGCACGGCGGCGCAGGACAGGTCCTCGGCGTGATCCACCTCAAGGACGTCGTGAAGCCCGACATGGCCGAACGCTTCGCCGAGCTGCGCCGGATGGGCATCCGTACGGTCATGGTGACCGGCGACAACGCGGTCACGGCGAAGGCGATCGCGGCGGAGGCCGGTGTGGACGACGTCCTCGCCGAGGCGACGCCCGAGGAGAAGATGGCCTACATCCGTCAGGAGCAGGCCGGCGGCCGCCTGGTCGCGATGACCGGTGACGGCACGAACGACGCTCCCGCGCTGGCCGCGGCCGACGTCGGCGTCGCGATGAGCTCGGGAACGTCGGCCGCCAAGGAGGCCGGCAACATGGTCGACCTGGACTCCGACCCGACGAAGCTCATCGACATCGTCGAGATCGGCAAGCAGCTGCTCATCACCCGAGGCGCTCTGACGACCTTCTCCGTGGCGAACGACGTCGCCAAGTACTTCGCGATCATCCCCGCGATGTTCGTCGCGGCCTACCCCGGCCTGGAGTCGTTGAACGTCATGCGGCTGCACAGCCCCGAGTCGGCGATCCTCTCGGCAGTCGTCTTCAACGCGCTCATCATCGTCGCGCTGATCCCGCTGTCGCTCAAGGGCGTGAAGTACCGGGTGACCTCCGCGGCCGGACTGCTGCGACGCAACCTCGTGGTCTACGGCCTCGGTGGCCTGGTGGCGCCGTTCGTCGGGATCAAGATCATCGACCTCCTCCTCTCGACCCTCTTCGGCTCCGCACTGTGAGCCCGTACGGAAAGGGCACGCGCATGACCACGACCACCACCCCCGCGGACCGGGAGTCCGATGCGGCACCTGTCCACGCCCCGCTCGGCGCCGGGCTCCTGCGTCAGACCGCGACGGGGCTCCGCATCCTGCTCGTCCTCACGGTGATCCTCGGGATCGGCTACCCCGCAGCCGTCTGGGCCGTCGGCCAGGTCGTCGCGCACGACCACGCGAACGGGCAGGTCGTCGAGGTCGACGGCCGACCCGTCGGATCCGCGATCATCGGGCAGACCTTCGAAGACCCGGCGCTGTTCCACCCGCGGCCGTCGGCCACCGAGTACGACGCGCTGGCGAGCGCCGCGAGCAACCTCGGCCCGTCGAACCCGGACCTTCTCGCCTCGATCGAGGAGCGGAGGACCGCCGTCGCCGAGGAGGAGGGGGTCGCCCCGTCCGACGTCCCGGCCGACGCCCTCACCGCCTCCGGCTCCGGCCTCGACCCACACATCTCGCCGGTGTACGCCGACCTCCAGGTGGCACGCGTCGCCGAGGCCAACGGCCTGGACCCGTCGACAGTGCGCGACCTCGTCACCGAGCACACCGCCGGGCGCACGCTCGGCTTCCTCGGCGAGGAGGGAGTGAACGTCCTGCTGCTCAACCTTGCGATCCTCGACGCCGCGAAGGCCTGACAGGATGGCGGACATGGACCATCCGCCCTCGCACCGCGGGCGGCTCCGGGTCTATCTCGGGGCCGCTCCCGGCGTCGGCAAGACCTACCGGATGCTCGACGAGGCACGCCGCCGCCGCGACCGCGGGACCGACGTCGTCGTCGGGTTCGTCGAGACCCACGGCCGGGTCCACACCGCCGAACAGCTCGACGGTCTGGAGGTTGTCCCCCGACGTCGGGTCACGTACCGGGAGTCGACGTACGAGGAGATGGACCTCGACGCCGTCCTGGCCCGGCGGCCCGAGGTCGTCCTGGTCGACGAGCTCGCTCACACCAACGTCCCTGGCGTTACGCACGCCAAGCGCTGGGAGGACGTGGACGCGCTCCTGGCCGCCGGGATCGACGTCGTCACCACCCTCAATGTCCAGCACCTGGACTCGCTGAACGACGTCGTGGAGGCGATCACCGGGGTCCGGCAGCGGGAGACCGTGCCCGACCAGGTGGTGCGCAGCGCCGACACCGTCGAGCTGGTCGACATGAGTCCCGAGGGGTTGCGGCGCCGGCTGGCCCACGGCAACGTCTACTCCGCCGACCGGGTGGACGCGGCGCTGTCCCGCTACTTCCGGGAGGGCAACCTCGCGGCGCTCCGCGAGCTCGCGCTGCTCTGGGTGGCCGACCGGGTCGACGAAGGGCTCGAGCGCTACCGGCACGAGCACCAGATCGATGCGACCTGGCCGGCGCGGGAGCGGATCGTGGTCGCGGTGACCGGTGGCGCGGAGTCCGCGACCCTCTTCCGCCGGGCGGCGCTCATCGCCGGTCGGACCGCGGGCGGCGAGTGGCTGGCGGTCTACGTCGCCCGTCGCGACGGCTTGTCGGGCACCTCGCCCGACCAGCTGGCACGCCAGCACGCGATGGTCACCGACCTGGGAGGCAGCTTTCACACCGTGGTCAGCGACGACGTCGCCGACGGGATCCTCTCGTTCGCGCGGGCGGAGAACGCGTCGCAGATCCTCATCGGCGCCAGCAGGCGCGGACGGTGGTCCGCAGCCCTGCGACCTGGGGTCGGCGAGCGGGTGATCGCCGGATCGGGAGACGTGGACGTCCACATCGTCAACCACCAGGAGGCGCGGAGAGGCACCCGAGACCGGCGGCGGCCCGACCTCGGGACCCGGCGCACCGTCCTGGGCTACGGCCTCGGCGTGGTCCTCCCGGTGCTCGCTGCGCTCCTCCTGAACCTCACCGCCGACCTGCACGACCTCACTCTCGAGTCGATGGTCATGCTGAGCGTGGTGGTGCTGGTCGCGCTGGTGGGCGGTCTGGTGCCGGCCCTCGTGGCGGCCCTGCTGTCCGCGGCCCTTCTGAACTGGTTCTTCGTGGCCCCGGTGCACACGCTGACGATCGCGCGCGGCCAGTACGTCGTGGTGATCGGCGTCTTCGTCGTGGTGGGCGTCGCCGTCGCGTCGGTCGTCGACGTCGCGGCAGGACGGGCCGCGCAGGCGCGGCGGGCGTCGACCGAGGCCGACGCGCTGGCGGTCCTCTCCCACAGCCTCCTCCATGCGGGCGAGAGCCTGCCGACGCTGCTCGCACAGGCGTGCAAGGTCTTCGGCATGCGTGGCGCGGCGATCCTGGAGCGGGCGTCGCCCGGGTGGGAGACGGTCGCCGCGTACGGCGACGCACCGGACACCGTCTCGGCTGCCGACGTCGAGGTGCCCATCGACGACCACACCTCCCTGGTGCTCCGGGGACGGACGCTCGCGGCCTCGGACCGGCGGCTCCTCACCGCCTACGCCGCGCACGCCCGAGTCGTCAGGGACCGTACGCGAGCGGCGGACCAGCGCGTGCACGCGCACGAGCTGGCCGAGGCCGACCGGACGCGTACGGCCCTCCTCGCCGCGGTCTCGCACGACCTGAGGAGTCCGCTGGCCGCCATCAAGGCTGCCGCCTCGAGCCTGCGCAACGACGAGATCACCTGGTCGGCGGAGGACGAGGCCGAGCTGGTGATGACGATCGAGGAGTCTGCCGACCGCCTCGACGCGCTGGTCGCCAACCTCCTCGACATGAGCCGCCTCCGCGCAGGCGCGCTCACCGCGCTCCCCACCGACGTCGACGTCGTCGAGGTCGTCCGCAGGGCGGTCGCGGGGCTGCCTGACGCCGAACGCATCGAGGTCCGGGCGGCGGAGGGTCTCCCGGGGGCGTGCGCCGATGCGGGTCTCCTCGAACGCGTCCTCGCCAACCTGGGCGAGAACGCTCTCAAGCACACCTCGGGTCCGGTGCAGGTCCAGGCGTCGGCGTACACGGAGTCCGACGGCGCTCGCCGGGTGTCCGTGCGCGTGGTGGACCACGGCCCGGGAGTGCCGTCCCAAGGGCGCGACCGTATGTTCGCCCCCTTCCAGCGCCTGGGTGACGTGCCGCAGGGTGACGGTGTCGGTCTCGGTCTGGCCGTGGCGCGTGGGCTCACCGAGGCGATGTCGGGCACGCTGGAGGTCGAGGAGACGCCGGGCGGTGGCCTGACCTTCGTCGTCACGCTGCCGCAGGCACCGGTCTCCGGGGGCCCACCGGACGAGGAGCCAGGATGACCGTCGTGCTGGCGGTCGACGACGACCGCGCGATCCTGCGGACGCTCCGCATCAACCTCCGCGCACGCGACTACGAGGTCGAGACCGCCGGCGACGGACGGTCGGCGCTGCAGGCCGTGACCGAGCGGGTCCCTGACGTGATCCTGCTCGACCTCGGCCTGCCCGACGTGAGCGGCACCGAGGTGATCCGCCGGATCCGTGCCACGAGCAGCGTGCCGATCGTCGTGCTCTCCGCGCGCCACGAGGCCGACGACAAGGTCGAGGCGCTCGACGCCGGTGCGGACGACTACGTGACGAAGCCGTTCGGGATGGAGGAGCTGCTCGCTCGCCTGCGGGCGGCCGTACGCAGGGGCGGGACCTCCCCGTCGCCGTCGCCCGCGGTCTCCGTCGGCGGACTCGTCATCGACCCCGAGGACGGCACCGCCGTGAAGTCCGGCGTGGAAGTGCACCTGACCCCGACGGAGTGGAGGATCGTCACCGCCCTGTTGCGGCGTCCCGGGCGGCTCGTCCGCCAGAGCGAGCTCCTGCGTGAGGTGTGGGGACCGGCGTACGAGCGCGAGACCCACTATCTGCGGGTCTATCTCGCGCAGATCCGCCGCAAGCTCGAGGACGACCCCGCCAACCCCAGGCACTTCGTCACCGAGCCAGGGCTGGGCTACCGCTTCGTCGGGTGAGCGCTCCCGGGCTCAGCGCACGCTCGGGCGGTCGATGATCCAGCGCCACGTCCCGTCGGGCTGACGCCGCGCGACCTCGCACGTCGTCGCGCCGCCGGCACCGGCGTCCATCGGCAGCACCGTCGTGGAGAGGGCCACGTCGCCTCGAACCAGCGGCCGACGCGGGATGCCCGCCCGGATCGGCCGGTGACCGGCGAGGGCGCGCGCGTAGAAGGCACGGATGTCGTCGTGCCCGACCGCGAGGCGGCCGTCGGGCATCTCGAGCACGGCCGTCGGCTCGTAGAGCGCGACGACGCCCTCGACGTCGCGGGCGGTGAGGCGCTCGACGAGCTGCACGCTCAGCTCGTCGGGAGTGCGTGGGGCGGCGAGGAGATCGGACGACGTGGACATGTGTTCGAGAGTAGGTGCGGGCACTGACACGTCTCGGCGCTCGGGTCTAGCGTGCTGGAGCATGACGGAGATCGTGCTGTTCCACCACGCCCAGGGGCAGACCGAGGGGTTCATCGGGTTCGCCGACGAGCTCCGTGCGGCCGGCCACACCGTGCACACGCCCGACTACTTCGACGGCCGGACGTTCACCAGCGTCGAGGAGGCTGTCGGCTACCGCGACGAGGTCGGCCGGGAGGAGCTGATGCGCCGCGCAGGAGCGGCGGTCGACGGGCTTCCGGCCGAGGTCCTGTGGATGGGGATGTCGCTCGGGGCGGTCTTCGCCCAGCTCGAGGCCCAGACCCGACCCGGGGCCCTCGGTGCTGTCTTCCTCTACGGCGTGCTGCCTCCCGAGGCACTCGGTTCGACCTGGCCCGCCGGACTCCCCGCCCAGGTCCACGGCATGGTCGACGACCCGTGGATCGACTGGGATGCCGAGGTCGCGCCGTTCGCCGAGGCCTCCGGGGCGGAGGTGTTCCGCTATCCCGGGACCCGTCACCTGTTCGGCGAGGTCGGCAACGTCGACTACGACTCCGACGCGGCCGGCCTGCTGCGCGAGCGCGTGCTCGCCTTCGCCTCCCGCGTCGGCTGAGGAGGAGGTCACCTGATGCCATCGATGAGCGACGCCCCACGACTCCCGATCAGCTCGGCCAGCCGGTGGCGCGACTGGCTCGCCGACCACCACGCCGACCCCGAGCCCGGAGTCTGGGTGGTGTGGGCTCGACGCGAGGCCGACCGCCCCGAGCTCACGTACGAGGCGTTGATCGAGGAGGCCCTGGCCTTCGGTTGGATCGACGGTCAGGCCAAGGGCCTCGACGACGAGCACTCGATGCTGTGGATGACCCGCCGTCGCCCCGGCTCGGTGTGGAGCCGCCTGTCGAAGGAGCGTGTCGCCCGCGTCGAGGCCTCCGGACGCATGACTCCTGCCGGCCGGGAGGCGATCGACCGGGCGAAGGCCGACGGGTCGTGGACCGTGCTCGACTCCGTCGAGGCGATGGAGGTCCCCGACGACCTCGCGGCTGCCCTGGACGCCGACCCCGAGGCACGGCGTCAGTTCGACGCGTTCACCGCGGGTCGCCGCAAGCAGATCCTGCGCTGGCTCGTCGATGCGAAGCGTCCCAGCACCCGTGAGACGCGCATCGCCGAGGTGGTCCGGCTCGCCGCCCAGGGGATCGCCGCCAACAACCGGTAGCCAGGACGTCGCGCGGTCACCCGAGGGGCTGGAGCACCTCGAGCCGGTTGCCGAACGGGTCTGCGGTGTAGAAGCGCCGATGCCCTGGGAACGCGTCGTCCCAGGTCACCTCCACGCCGGCCGCCGCGAGCCGCGCAGCCACGTCGTCGATCCGCGCGACGAGGATCCCGGGGTGCGCCTTGCGCGCGGGTCGGAAGTCCTCCTCGACCCCCAGATGCACCTCCACGCCGCCCGACCGGAACCAGCAGCCGCCCCGAGGCGCGAGCTCGGCGGGCTTCTCCAGCTCGTGCATGCCGAGCACACCGCCCCAGAACGCACGGCACGCGTCCTCGCCGCCGGCCGGGATCGCCAGCTGGACGTGGTGCAGGTGGACGAAGGCGAGGTGCTCCGGGTCGGAGTGCGGGACCGTCATGGCGGCCACGCTATCCGGGCGCGCCCTCCCGGAACACCTGCGCCGACGCGATGGTTGTCCCCATACGTGAGCCGTTCTCCCGACACCGTGACGCTGGTCGACGTGGTCGTGATCGGCGCAGGACAGGCCGGGCTCTCGGCGGCGTACCACCTCCAGCGGCTCGGGGCCTCGTTCGTCGTCCTCGATGCGAACCCCGCTCCCGGGGGCGCGTGGCAGCACCGGTGGCGCACGCTGACGATGGGTGACGTCCACGGGATCGCGACCCTTCCGGGACTCGATGTGCCCGAGGCCGTGGACGACGCGGCCGCCCGTGACTTCGTTCCCGCGTACTACGCCGCCTACGAGGAGCGCTTCGGCCTCCCCGTCGTCCGACCGGTGCGGGTGAGCGCAGTCGAGGACGCCGACCCCGGGAACCGCGGCGGGGACCTCCTCGTCCGCACGGACGCCGGCGTGTGGCGCGCGCCGGCGGTCATCAACGCCACGGGGACGTGGGAGCGACCGTTCTGGCCGAGCTATCCAGGAGCGTCGTCGTTCCGCGGCCGCCAGCTCCACACCCACGGCTACGAGGGACCCGAGGACCTCGCCGGTCTGGACGTGGTCGTCGTGGGCGGCGGCGCCTCCGCCGTGCAGGTCCTCGGCGAGATCGCCCCGCTCGCCGCGTCGACGACCTGGGTCACGCGTCGCGAGCCCGTGTGGCGCGTCGGCGATTTCGACCCGGACGCCGGCCGCGAGGCGGTGGCGCTGGTCGAGGAGCGCGTACGGCAGGGCCTCCCGCCGCAGAGCGTCGTGAGTGTGACCGGTCTGCTGCTGCGCCCTCAAGAGGCACGCGCCGCGGCGATGGGGGCGTACGAGCGGCACCCGATGTTCACGCGGATCGAGCCCGAGGGGGTGCGGATGGCCGACGGGACCTTCCGGCACGCGGACGCCATCGTGTGGGCCACGGGCTTCCGGGCCGTGCTGAGCCACCTGGCGCCGTTGCACCTGCGCGAGGACACCGGCGGAGTGCGTCTCGTCGCCCGTGAGGATGCGCACACCCCGACGACCGCGGCACGCGACCACCGGGTGCAGCTGGTCGGCTACGGGCCCTCGGCGTCGACGATCGGGGCCAACCGCGCGGGGCGGGTGGCCGCCCGGTCGGCGGTGCGGGTCCTCGACGACCGAGCCGCCGCCTGAGCCCGTCGGAGTCGGAGTCGGAGTCGGAGTCGGAGTCTCACAGTTTCAAACGCATCAGCCAACGCGAGTCGACATGATGTGTTCATGCGTGTCGGAGTGGCCCAGCGGGACGAGTCAAGGGACGAAGCCGCCCTGGCGGATACGGTCCCAAACTTCATCCTCGTGACCGTCTTCGGAGCTCTGATTGGCACGGGAGTCACGAGACTATCTCCGCCGCAGTGGCTCCTGTGGCCAGGCCTGGTCCTGACATTCGTCGCCTGCCTTTCACTCCCCCGTCACGGATTGTTACGTGAGCACCGTTGGGGAGGCGTCCGATGGGTTCGGATACTTTCAGTTCTCTCCCTTTTGATCTGTCTCACCGCGATCGGCTGGCTTTCAGCGGCGGGGCCTGGAGACGCGCTTCCGCTGGCCGTGATCTCAATATCCACGTGGTCCGCCGCCGTGCTGGCTTGTAGGCAAACCCTTTGGTCTAAAGTGCCCCGGTGGGTAATCGCAACTGGGACGTCCGCGATCTTACTCGGTACCTCGTTCCTCTTGTTCTCGGTGGGTCGTTTCAACGCAGACGAGGCACCTCTGCATGTGGGGCTGCTCATCATTGGGTTCTTTCTCGTCACAACAGGGGCTCTGCACCTCGCCTCACAGACCCGCAAGTCGGATCTCCTCCTACCGTTGGCGGGAACCGCTCTCCTCGTGGGCGGTTTAGAGCCGCTCTCCACCGAGGAGGGATTCCTGATCGGTTGCGTGACGATATGTGCGGGAGTTTCAACATTCTTTGTCTCTCTAGCCAGAGTTCTTAATGACGACGACTTGAGCCGAACAGGAGCTCAGATCCTCGCCGTTGTGCTCATTATCGCGGCTCCTCTTGTGTCGCTACCGTTCGGCTTATTGGCGGCCACGCCGGTTCTTATTGCGGGAGTCACCACGTTAATCGCAACGTTCGCGATCCATCACTCCAGTAGGCGAGGTCTGACCACAGCATTGGCGGGCTACTCCGTTGCCTGCGCCGCGGGCAGTTTGGTTGCCTTTTCGGCCCCCGGAACCGGGACGATCGGGACCGCGCTGACGTTCGCAGCAGTCGCAATGGCCGCCGCTGGCGTGCTTAACGAGCGCCCTCCTGGCGGATGGCGCCGAACCAGGCTCGTGAGGTGGTTATCTGAAAGCTCGACGCACGGATAGTCCCGGGGTGCTCGACGACCGGCTATCGCCTGAGCCGATGCAACGGCTTGCACTGCAACGAGTTGCATATACACTCGGCACATGGCCCTGGAGCACGCGATCCTCGTCTCGCTCGCCGAACGATCGGCGTGCGGCTACGACCTGACGCGCCGGTTCGACAAGTCGATCGGCTACTTCTGGAAGGCCAGCCACCAGCAGATCTACAAGGTGCTGGGGCGGATGGAGGGTGACGGGCTGGTGGAGTCGCACCCGGTTCCGCAGGACGGCCGACCGGACAAGAAGGTGTACGCCATCACCGGCGCGGGGCACGCCGCGCTGCTCGAGTGGTCACGCACACCGAGCCCGTCAGAAGCCTCCCGGAGCGACTTCGCGGTCAAGCTCCGCGGGCTGCCGTACTGCGACCGCGACGCCGTTCTCGCCGACGTACGCCGCCGGGCGGAGACCCACCGCGAGCGGCTCGCGTACTACCGCGCCGACGAGGCTCGCAACTTCTCCGACGCCGATGCGCTCGACGACGGCCAGCGCGCGCAGTACGCCGTGCTCCGTGGAGGTCTGCTGCTCGAGCAGGCCGGGCTCGACTGGTGCGAGGAGGTCGAACGGCTGCTCAAACAGCCGAGCGCGCCTTCCGCCTCGACCGGAGCGCCGTGAACGCCACCCACAGGATGCCGACCGCGATCGAGACGGCCACGACGATCAGCACCGCGTGGACCCACAGGAAGCCGGTCGGCGTGCTGTCCCCGACGGCGCCCTCCCACGCTCGCTCGTCGTCCCACACCGCCATCCCGAACCGCGGCCAGATGACGATGTTGAACACGCCGGCCAGCACCAGGAACCACGCAGCACGACGAGAGATCACCCGTCTAGTGAACACCAGAGGATCCCATGGCTGAGCAGCCCGCCCCCACCCCGTACCCGCACCTCCTCTCCCCGATCACGGTCGGCGGGGTCACGCTGCGCAACCGCGTGATGATGGGCTCGATGCACACCAAGCTCGAGGACCGGGCGAGCGACATCTCCAAGCTCGCGGCGTACTTCGCCGAGCGGGCCGAGGGTGGCACCGCGCTCCTCGTCACCGGCGGGTACGCCCCGAGCTGGCGTGGCTGGCTCAGCCCGATGGGCTCGACCATGGCGTCCCGTCGCCTGGCCGACCGCCACCGGGAGGTCACGGAGGCGGTCCACGCCCACGACAGCCGCATCCTCATGCAGGTGCTGCACGCCGGCCGGTACGGATACTCCCCTTTCTCCAAGGGCGTCTCGGCGAAGAAGTCGCCGATCACCCCGTTCAAGCCGAGCGCGATGAGCACCCGCGAGGTCGAGCGGACGATCCACGACTTCGTGCGCGCCGCGCTGCTCGCCCAGCGCGCCGGCTACGACGGCGTCGAGGTCATGGGGTCCGAGGGATACCTCATCAACCAGTTCCTCGCGGCCCGCACCAACGACCGCACCGACGCCTGGGGTGGCACCGCCGCGAAGCGGATGCGCTTCGCCGTCGAGGTGGTCCGCCGCATCCGTGAGGCCACCGCGGAGCAGTTCATCGTCCAGTACCGGATCTCGCTGCTCGACCTCGTCGACGACGCGCAGACCTGGGAGGAGACCGTCGAGCTGGCCCGCAAGCTCGAGGAGGCGGGCGCGTCGATCCTCAACACCGGGATCGGCTGGCACGAGGCCCGCGTCCCCACGATCGTCACCTCGGTGCCACGCGCCGCGTTCGCCTGGGTGACCGGCAAGCTGCGTCCCGAGGTCGGGATCCCGGTGATCGCCTCGAACCGCATCAACACCCCGGAGATCGCCGAGAAGATCCTCGCCGACGGCCAGGCCGACATGGTGTCGATGGCGCGCCCGCTGCTCGCCGACGCCGCGTTCGTCAACAAGGCGGCCGCCGGCCGCGCCGACGAGATCAACACCTGCATCGCCTGCAACCAGGGCTGCCTCGACCACACCTTCAGGAACCAGCGCGCGACCTGCCTGGTCAACCCCCGCGCGGGCTACGAGACCGAGCTGCGCCTCCTCCCCGTCCCCGAGCCGCGCCGCAAGCGGGTCGCCGTCGTCGGCGCCGGCCCCGCGGGACTCGCCGCAGCCACGGAGATCGCCGACCGCGGGCACCAGGTGACCCTGTACGAGGCCGACGACCAGGTGGGCGGCCAGTTCCGGCTGGCACAGCGGATCCCCGGCAAGGAGGAGTTCGCCGAGACGCTGCGCTACTACGCACGGCGCCTCGAGACCACCGGCGTCGACGTGCGGCTCTCGACCCGGGCGACCGTCGCCGACCTTCAGGCGTACGACGAGGTCGTCGTCGCGACCGGCGTCGTCCCTCGGGTGCCGGAGATCAAGGGCCTGGACCACGCGAGCGTGGCGTCGTACCCCGACGTGATCGAGGGCCGCGTCGAGGCTGGAGAGAGGGTAGCCGTCATCGGCGCGGGCGGGATCGGCTTCGACGTCGCCGAGTTCCTCCTCCACGAGCCGGACGAGGACCTCGACGAGTGGATGGCACGCTGGGGCGTGACCGACCCCGAGCTCGAGCGCGGGGGCCTCGCGACCAAGGTCAAGGCGCCGCCGAAGCGAGAGGTGTGGCTCCTCCAGCGCAAGGACGCACCGCTGGGCAAGGGCCTCGCCAAGACCTCGGGCTGGGTCCACCGCGCCACGCTCAAGGACGCCGGCGTCCACATGCTCGGCGGCGTCACGTACGAGTTCGTCGACGACGCGGGGCTCCACATCCTCGACCGGGACGGCGCCGAGCAGGTCCTGGCGGTCGACACCGTCGTGGTGTGCGCAGGACAGGAGTCGGTCGCCGACCTCGCCGAGCCGCTGCGCGAGGCCGGCGTGAGCGTGCACGTGATCGGTGGCGCCGACGTGGCCGCCGAGCTGGACGCCAAGCGCGCCATCCGCCAGGCGACGGAGCTGGCCGCCCGCCTCTGAGCCGCGAGCCGATGCGGCGCTGAGCGGCCAGGATGAGGGCATGAGACTCGCCTACGGCTGCATGGGACTCGGGTCCGCCGGATCCGCACCGACCGACGAGGAGGTCGACCGCGCAGAGGCCGCGGTCCGCACGGCGTACGACATCGGCATCCGTCTCTTCGACCATGCCGACATCTACGGCGGCGGATCCGCGGAGGCGGTGTTCGGGACCGTCCTCGCCCGCAACCCGGGCCTGCGGGACCAGCTCGAGATCCAGACCAAGTGCGGGATCGTCCTCGGCGGCGCGGAGAACGGCAACGCATACGACCTGTCCCGCGAGCACATCCTCGCCTCGGTGGAGGGGAGCCTCGCGCGGCTCGGCATCGATCGGCTCGACCGCCTGCTCCTGCATCGCCCGGACCCGCTCGCCCGACCGGAGGAGATCGCCGACGCGTTCGACGTGCTGCGGGCCGAGGGCACGGTCCGCGGCTTCGGCGTCTCCAACATGGCCGCGTCGCACATCGCTCACCTGCGCTCGGCGGTCGATCAGCCGCTCGAGGTCGACCAGGTCGAGCTCGGTCTGCACCACCGCGACCTCATCGAGGCGGGCGTGCTCGTCAACCATCCCGACGCGCGGGCGTACGCACCGGTGGCGGGGACGCTCGAGTACTGCACCGACCACGCCATCACCGTCCAGGCGTACGGGCCGCTGGCCCAGGGACGCTTCACGGGAAGGCCGCGAGGGCCGGAGGACGAGGCCACGGCCGCGCTCGTCCGCCGCTACGCCGACGAGCTCGGGGCCGCGCCGGAGGCCGTCGTCCTGGGGTGGCTCCTCAAGCACCCTGCGGACGTCGTCGCCGTCATCGGCACGACCGACCCCGGCCGCATCCGTGCCTGCGCCGACGCCGAGGCGGTCGGAGAGGCGATGACGCGTCACCAGTGGTGGTCGTTGTGGTCTGCGGCACGTGGTAAGCCAGTGCCGTGACCCCCCAGCTGCTCCAGCCGAACCTCGTCCACCATTTCTACGCGGGCGGTGCGCGCATCGCCGCCCTCCGGGGCCTGCCGCCGGTCGAACGCTGCCCGGAGGAGTGGGTGGGCGCGACGGTGGCGCGCGACGGCTCGTCAGAGGTCGGCCTCGCCCGTACGGCCGACGGGACGCTGGTCCGCGATCTCGTCCAGGCAGACCCCGCCGCCTGGGTCGGCGGCGACAGCATCGGCGGCGACACCGGGATCCTGCTCAAGCTGCTCGACGCCGGCCAGCGGCTCCCCGTCCACGTCCACCCCGATCGTGACTTCGCAGCGCGCCATCTCGACTGCCCGTACGGCAAGACCGAGGCATGGCTCGTGCTGGAGGCCACCGGCGACGCGGCGGTCTATCTCGGGTGGAGCGCCGACGTGGACCCCGACGAGCTCGCCGAGCGCCGAGACGCGCAGGACAGCGACTGGATGCTGAGCCGGCTCAACCGCATCCCCGTCCGTCCCGGCGACGCCTTCCTCGTCCCGGCCGGCACGCCGCACGCGATCGGCGAGGGGGTCTTCGTCGCCGAGGTGCAGGAGCCGACCGACTTCTCGATCCTGCTCGAGTGGTCGATCACGACCTCCACGCGCGACGAGTCCCACCTCGGCCTGGGCTTCGACCAGGCGATGGCGGCCGTCTCGACCGCGGGTCTGAGCGGTCAGGCGCTCGAGCAGCTCGTCGTCCACCACGACCTGGACGACCGCGTCGCGACGCCCGTCCCCCTCCTCCCGGAGGCGGGCGACCCCTACTTCCGGCTGCACCTGCTCGCCCCCGGGCCGGACGACGCCCCGGAGGTCCGGGAGGGCTTCGCCGCGCTCGTCGTGCTCTCGGGGACGGGGGTCCTCGAGGGCGCCACAGGGTCGGTGCCGGTCGGCGGCGGGCAGTCTCTCGTGGTGCCGAGCGCCTTCGGGCCGTGGCGGTTGGTCGGCGACGCACGCGTGCTCGTGGCGCGTCCGGGCGAGGGGTGGCGCGAAGCCCTCGGCCAGCGCATCGTGGGGTGATGTCGCCACGACTCCTCCTCGCGCTGCTCGGCGCCGCTGCCCTCGTCGTGGGCATCCCTGCCACGGCGACGCCCGTGACCTCCACGACCACCTCGACGTCCTCGGCCGCGAGCCCGGCGGCGGCGTCTCGCGCCGCCTCCACCGTCCGGCTCGACGGCGTGACCGTACGGCTGCGCGCCGGCACCCGCCAGGTGGTGACGGTCAACCGCACCCGGTCGTACCATGCGCGGGTCACGTTCTGGGTGCTCCGCGACGGCCGGTGGATCGTCAAGCGGCGCACCACCAACGGACGCATCGGGTACGGCGGGCTGGTCGCCGCGACCAAGCGCAAGCAGTCCACGGGCACGACGCCGCTCGGGACGTTCACGATGACCGAGGCGTTCGGACTCCGCGCCCGCCCGAGCGGCACGGCTCTGCCGTACAGGAAGGTCCGCAAGGGGGACTACTGGGTGCAGGACAACCGCTCCCGCGCCTACAACACGCTGCGCAACAAGAGCGCGGGCGGCTTCAGGTGGTGGCTCCCCGCCTCGAACCGCAACGCCTCGGAGCGTCTGCGCGACTACCGCCGCGCCTACGTCTGGTCGATCGTCGTCGACTTCAACCGTCCACCGAACGCGGTTCGCTATCGCGGGTCGGGCATCTTCCTCCACGCGAACGGCACGGGCGCGACCGCCGGATGCGTGTCCGCTCCAGCCTCGTTCATCCGCTTTGTTCTAAAATGGCTACGGGCAGATCGTGTACCTCTGATAACGATCGGGCGCTAAAAGTTCCCGATTCCGAGGAAAAGTCCCTCCGCGATCTGTCAAGCCCCCACGGAGGGGCTAGCGTTCTCAATCGTGCGGCGACGATGTCGCACCCCCCTAGCCCCGGGGCCCCCCGGCCCGGGAGAACGGAGTGAGAGACATGTCTTTCCTTCTCTGGATCCTTGCCGTCATCCTCGTCGTGGCCGGCATCGTTGCACTGGTTCGTCGCCAGGTCCTGTGGGGCGTCGTCCTCATCATCGTGGGCCTGCTCGTTGGCCCGGGTGGCGTGAGCCTCTTCGCTTAACCTCCGAACGCGTAGGCTGACGACATGGAGCTCGTAATCCTCGTCGTCGTCGCCGCGATCGCCCTGTACCTGGTCAGCGAGCGTCGCAAGACGGTTGCGCGAGAGCGCGCCGAGCTCGCTGACCAGGTTTCAGCGGTTCGTAAGACCGCGTTCGAGGACGTCACGGCCCTCGGCGAAGAGCTCCAGAAGCTCGATGCCGATCTGGTCGGGACACCCCTCGACGAGGGTGCCAACGCCGACTACCAGCGGGCCCTCGATGCGTACGAGTCGGCAAAGACGGCCGTCGATGCCCTCGAGAAGCCCGAGGATGTCCGGCACGTCACCGAGATCTTGGAAGACGGGCGCTACGCCATCGCGTGCGTCCAGGCGCGGGTGGTGGGCGACCCCCTCCCCGCGAAGCGCTCCCCCTGCTTCTTCGACCCGCGGCACGGCCTGTCGGTCGAGGACGTCCAGTACGCACCCACCGACGGCATCGTCCGCGACGTCCCCGCCTGCGCGCTGGACGCCGAGCGGGTCAGGGCGGGCGCCGAGCCCGACACCCGCAAGGTGATGGTCGGCGCGCAGCGCCTTCCCTACTGGCAGGCCGGTCCGGCCTACGCGCCGTACGCCGCCGGATACTTCTCTGCGTTCGCCTTCATGCCGGCGCTGTTCATGGGCACGATGCTCGGCGGCATGTTCGCCAGCGACGCCGGCCTCTCCGCCGCCGAGTACGGCGACGGCAGTGAGGGCGGCGGTGACGGCGGCGGGGATGCTGGCGGCGACGCTGGTGGTGACGCCGGCGGCGATGCTGGTGGTGACGGCGGCGGCTTCGACGGTGGTGGTGGCGGCTTCGACTGGGGCGGCGGCGGAGACGGCGGCGGGTTCGACTTCGGCGGCTTCTAGGCCGTGGCGTCCCAGAAGGTCGCCTACCTCCTGCGGGCCGTCAATGTCGGTGGCCACACGGTGCCGATGGCAGACCTGCGTACGCTCGCGAGCGACCTCGGCGCCCTCGACGTGGCGACGTACGTGAACAGCGGCAACCTCGTCTGCACGCCGCCGGGCGACCCAGCAGCCTTCGGCGCATCCCTCGAGGCGGGGATCGCCGACCGGATGGGCGTCACGACGGACGCCATTCCTCGTACCGCCGCCGAGCTGCGAGCCGCGCGCGACGCCTACCCGCACGATGTCCACGAGCCAAAGCTCTGCCACGTGTGGTTCCTCGCCTCCGAACCCAGCGCCGACGCGGTGCGCGCCCTTGAGTCCTACGACTTCGGCCCCGACCGCGTCGCACCGATCGGGCGAGAGCTGCACCTCCGCTACGCCGACGGGGTGGCACGCAGTGCGATCACGGCACCGCGGCTGCTCAAGCTGTCCGGCGTCGTCGGCACGGCGCGCAACCTCAGGACGGTCGAGAAGCTCGCCGCGATGGCGCAGTGACGCTCACAGGTCCGCGACGGGTGCCGCGGTCGCCGGCGGGGCTCCGATGCTCTCGACCGGGAGGTCGACGGCACGTGCTGCCGTGAGCCTCGCACGCTCGATCCGGTCCAGCCGGAACCAGCGGAGCGCGTCCTGCGTGCGGCAGTGCGCCACGAGGTACCACGAGCCGCGCGTGGAAGCGAGGATCTGCGGATCGACGCGGCGATCAGTGACGACCCCCGATCCGTCCCGATAACGCAGCGAGAGCACGCGCCTCTCCTGGAGCGCCACCTCCACCGCCCGGCGGGACCGCGCGTCGCCGGTGGTGTCGTCCGCGCGGTCGATCCACACCCGCTCGGAGAGAGCGGTCGCACGGAGGCGGGTCGGTGGCGCCATCCCGTCGAGCACCTTGGCGAGGGCGGCGCGCGCCTGGGTGTCGAACGGCTCGCCCCGATGGGCGGAGATCGCCGCGGCAAGCCCGGAGACCTCGGCCTCGGAGAAGTTCAACGGCGGAAGGGTCGCGTCCGGGTCCACGACGTAGCCCCCGTGACGACCCAGGCGCGCCCAGATCGGGAACCCGCCCTGCTGCAGTGCCGACACGTCCCGCTTGATCGTCCGGACGCTGACCTCGTACGTCGCGGCCAGCTGCTCGGCGGTGCGGCCCCGCGCGCCGGCGCGGCGCAGCTCCTCCCGGATCGCGTAGAGCCGATCGGTGCGGTTCATGAGAAAAGGGTGACACAAGGGTGACGAGTTCTGACGAGACGATCGGGTGATGACGAACTCCGGTGGACCTGTCCTCCTGCTCAGCGGCGCCGGGCTCCCGGCGTGGATCTGGGACGCGGCGCGCGAAGCGCTCGGCCCCGACCACGAGACCGCGGTCGCCTCCCGGCCCGACGGTCGTACGCCGAGCCTCTCCTCGTACGTCGACGCTGCCCTCGACTCCGCGCCGTGGGACCGGTTTGCCGTGGTCGCGCACTCGTCCGGCGGCGTCGTCGGCACCGAGCTCGCCCGTCGGGCTCACCCACGGGTCAGCGCCGTGATCGGAGTCAGCGCCGTCGTCCCGCCACCCGGCGGGTCGTTCGTCTCCTCGATGCCCTTCCCGCAGCGCCACCTGCTGAGCCTCGCGATGCTGCTCGCGGGCACCCGGCCACCGGACGGCGCCCTCCGCCGCGGCGTCGCCGCGGGCCTGGACGAGCCCACTGCCGCGCGGATCGTCGCCGAGTTCGCACCCGAGTCGCCCGACCTCTACCGCGGGCGGACCGGGACCGACGCGCTACGGGTGCCGACCGGGTACGTGACGACGACGCAGGACCGCGAGCTCTCCCCTGGCCTCCAAGGACGGTTCGCTGCCCGGCTCGGTACCCGCCGTGAGCGGAGCCTCGCCACGGGCCACCTGCCGATGCTCGAGGACGCGACCGGGCTCGCCGGCGCCCTCGCTGAGATGCTCGACCAGCGCGGCTGAGCGTCAGGTGAGCTGGCGGAGCCGGATCGTCTCGGGCAGCGTGCCGAGCGCCGCGAGCGTCTCGGGCTCGAGCTGCTTGTCGATGTCGGTGAGCACGTAGCCGATCTCGCCGCGAGTCCCCAGGATCTGACCGTCGATGTTGACGCCGTGGTCGCCGAGCACCACGTTGATGGCCGACAGCACGCCCGGCACGTTGTGGTGGATGTGCGCGAGACGGTGGTGGTCGCCGTACGACGGCAGCTGGAGGTGCGGCAGGTTCGGGGAGAGGTCGGTGGACCCGTCGACGAGGTAGGAGTGCAGCTTGCCCGAGACGAAGCGGCCGATGTCCTGCTGAGCCTCCATCGTCGAGCCGCCGACGTGCGGCGTGAGGATCACGTTGGGGAGCCCGCGAAGGTCGGACTCGAACGGCTCGCCCTGCTTCTTGGGCTCCACGGGGAACACGTCGACGGCGGCACCGGCGATGTGGCCCGACTCGATGTGCGCCCGCAGCGCGACGGTGTCGACGAGGATGCCGCGGGAGAGGTTGAGGAAGAGCGAGCGCGGCTTCATCCGCGCGAACTCCGCGGCGCCGAAGAGGCCGGCGTTGCCCGGCCGGCCGTCGACGTGCAGCGTCACGACGTCGACGGTCTCGAGCAGCTCGTGGAGCGTCGCGCACCGCTTGGCGTTGCCGAGTGCGAGCTTGTCGGCCACGTCGTAGTAGGAGACCTGCATGCCGAGGGCCTCAGCGAGCACGGACAGCTGGCTGCCGATGTTGCCGTAGCCCACGATGCCGAGCTTGCGGCCACGGATCTCGTGGCTGCCCTGCGCGGACTTGTTCCAGATGCCGGCGTGCATGTCATTGGTCTTCTCGTTGAGCCGGCGCGCGAGCGAGATGATCTCGCCGATGGCGAGCTCGACGACCGAGCGCGTGTTGGAGTACGGCGCGTTGAAGACGGCCACCCCGCGGGCCGCCGCCGCCTTGAGGTCGATCTGGTTGGTGCCGATGCAGAAGGCGCCGACCGAGAGGAGGTCGGGCGCCTGCGCGAGCACGCGCTCGGTGACGTACGTCGTGGAGCGGATGCCGAGGAGGTGAACGCCCTGGACTGCCTCGATCAGCTCGTCCTCGCCGAGGGCTCCGGTGCGCGTCTCCACCTGGTAGCCCTGCGCGCGCAGGAACTCGGCGCCGTCGGCGTGGATGTTCTCCAGCAGGAGGACACGGATGTCGTGGTCCTCGAGCCGTGGCGTGGTCACGGGAAGGTCTGAGGTCATGGTGTAGAGCGTCTGTGTCGTCACGGGGACGAGTCCTCCTGGTCAGGTCGGTCCACCCGGAGGTGGCGGTCGACCCAGGGCCCAGGCGTACGGTCCCGCGGTCTGTGCTGGTGTGTCGCTCCCTGGTGGTCGACCCACCTGAACGCCAGTCGCGACCGGACCAGTCTAGGTCGTCCTCCCGGCACGGCCGAACGCATTCCGCGCTTCGGGCCTACTCGGCGCCAAGCAGAGCGAGGAACTCCTCGGGCGGCGTCCCCGGGATGTGGGCGAGACGGACCTGTCCGCGGGCGACGAGCTTCCCCTCGGCGTTCGTCGTGTTCATCTCCCACAGCTGGGTCGTCCGCCCGCGGTGGATCGGCGTCGCGACCGTACGGAGCGTCTCACCCTCGCGGGCCTGCCGGAGGAAGTCGGTGTTGTTGTTGACCCCGACCACCAGACCCCTGTCGCGGAGCCACGCCTGCGCGCCCATGCTGGCGGCACTCTCGTGGGCCGCACAGTGCACACCGCCGTGGACGATCCCGAACGGCTGGAGGTGCTGCGCTCCCACGGTCCACTCGATGGTCGCGCGGTCACCGGAGAGCTCCACGAAGCGGAAGCCGAGGGCTCCGCCGAGGCCGGTCTCCGACATGGACGCCGTTGCATCAGTCACACGACGAGTGTGCCCACCGAGGTCTTGTCCCTCATACCCCCTAGGGGTATTCTCGGCGGCATGGACACCCACGCACCCGGTTACAGCGACGACAAGGCCGCAGTCCTCAAGCGGCTCAGGCGCGTCGAGGGTCAGGTCCGCGGGCTCCAGCGGATGGTCGAGGAGGACGTCTACTGCATCGACGTCCTCACCCAGGTCTCCGCCGCCACCAAGGCGCTGGAGTCCGTCGCCCTGACCTTGCTCGACGAGCACCTCTCGCACTGCGTCCACGACGCCATCGCCTCCGGCGACAGGGCTGAGGAAAAGATCGCCGAGGCCTCCGCCGCGATCGCTCGCCTCGTGCGGTCGTGACCCCAGCCCTTCCCCGTACCCTGCTCGACCGACTCTCGAGGAGCCCATCATGAACACGACCTACCACGTCACCGGGATGACCTGCGGCCACTGCGCAGGCGCCGTCAAGGAGGAGATCGGGGCGCTGGAGGGCGTCCGGTCCGTGGACGTCGACCTCGTCGCCGGCGGCACCTCGTCGGTGCACGTGACCAGCGACGTCCCGCTCGACGACGCCGCCGTCGCGGCCGCGGTCGACGAGGCGGGGAGCTATCAGGTCGTGGGGTCGTGACGCTCCAGACCCACGAGCTCGACATCGGCGGGATGACCTGCGCCTCGTGCGCCGCCCGTGTCGAGAAGAAGCTCAACAAGCTCGAGGGCGTCGAGGCGTCCGTCAACTTCGCGACCGAGCGGGCGTACGTGTCCGCGCCGGCGTTCGTCGACGTGGCCGACCTCGTCGCCACCGTCGAGAAGACGGGCTACTCCGCCGCTCCCGTCCGTGATCTGCCGGAGCCGGCCGCGACGGGGGACGCGACCGGCTCCGGCGCCACGCCCGACGAGGATCCCGAGCTGGTGTCCCTGCGGCAGCGGCTCGTGGTCTCGGCGCTCCTCGCGGCCCCGGTCCTGGTGCTGTCGATGGTTCCCGCGTGGCAGTTCGACAACTGGCAGTGGCTCGCGCTCACGCTCGCCGCCCCCGTCGCGGTGTGGGGTGCCTGGCCGTTCCACCGTGCCGCGCTGATCAACGCGCGCCACGGCGCCGCGACGATGGACACGTTGATCTCGATCGGCGTCACCGCCGCGTTCGCCTGGTCCGTCTATGCGTTGTTCTGGGGTCACGCCGGCGTGACCGGCATGACGATGGAGCTCACCTGGTTCGCCCAGGGGTCCGGGGCCGACGAGATCTACCTGGAGGTGGCCAGCGCGGTCACCGTCTTCATCCTGCTCGGTCGCTATCTCGAGCAGCGCGCCAAGCGGGACTCCGGCGCCGCCCTCCGCGCGCTCCTCTCGCTGGGCGCCAAGCGGGTCACTGTGCTCCGTGGCAACCGAGAGGTCGAGGTCCCCGTCTCCGAGCTCGGGGTCGGTGACACCTTCGTGGTGCGACCGGGCGAGAAGGTCGCCGCCGACGGTGAGGTCGTCTCGGGCAGCGCGTCGATCGACGCCGCGATGCTGACCGGCGAGAGCGTCCCGGTGGACGTCACAGCCGGTGACCGTGTCGTGGGCGGAACGGTCGCCGCCGGCGGCCGGCTCGTCGTCCGCGCCACGGCCGTCGGCGAGCGCACGCAGCTCGCCCAGATGGCACGCCTGGTGGAGAACGCTCAGAGCGGCAAGGCGCCGGTCCAGCGCCTCGCGGACCGCATCTCCGCCGTCTTCGTGCCGGTCGTCATCGTGATCGCCCTCGGCACGCTCGCCGGGTGGTTGCTGGCGGGCGGGACGCCCACGGAGGCGTTCACCGCGGCGGTCGCGGTCCTCATCATCGCCTGCCCCTGCGCTCTCGGGCTCGCGACGCCGACGGCGCTCCTGGCCGGGACCGGCCGCGGGGCGCAGATGGGCATCCTCGTCAAGGGCCCGGAGATCCTCGAGTCCACCCGCCGGGTCGACACCGTCGTGCTCGACAAGACCGGCACGGTGACCGAGGGAGCGATGCACGTCGTCGGCGTGGAGACCGTCGCCGGCACCGACGCCGGCGAGCTCCTGCGGCTCGCCGGTGCGGTCGAGGCGGCGTCGGAGCACCCCCTGGCCCGTGCGGTGACGACGGCGGCCCGCGAGGCGGGGGACCTGCCCGAGGTGCACGAGTTCGTCACCACGACTGGGCTCGGGGTCGGCGGCGTGGTCGAGGACCGCAAGGTTCTCGTCGGACGCCTCCCGTGGCTCCTCGAGCAGGGATCGAGCCTTCCTGACGGCCTGCCGGACACCGGTCCTGCGACCACGCCGGTCCACGTGGCGGTCGACGGCGAGGTTCGTGGGGTCGTCGCGGTGGCGGACCGGGTCAAGCCGACGTCGGCCGAGGCCGTACGCCGGCTGCGCGCGCTCGGCCTCGAGCCAGTCCTCCTCACCGGCGACCGACGCTCGGTCGCCGAGGACGTGGCGCGCGAGGTCGGCATCACCGAGGTCGTCGCCGAGGTGCTGCCGGAGGACAAGGCCGCGGCCGTCGCCGACCTGCAGGCCCGCGGGCGTACGGTCGCGATGGTCGGTGACGGGGTCAACGACGCACCGGCCCTCGCCGTCGCCGATCTCGGGATCGCCATGGGCACCGGCACCGACGTGGCGATCGAGGCGTCGGACCTGACCCTCGTCCGCGGCGACCTGCGCCTCGCTCCCCGGGCCATCGAGCTGTCGCGCCGTACGCTGCGCACCATCAAGCAGAACCTCGGATGGGCGTTCGGCTACAACGTGGCGGCGATCCCGCTCGCGGCGGCCGGCTTCCTCAACCCGCTGATCGCCGGCGCCGCGATGGCCGCGAGCTCGGTGCTCGTCGTCACGAACTCGCTGCGGCTGCGCAACCTCTGACCCGCCCCGCGCCGCGCCCCGTCCGCGTTTTGTCGAGTTGCGGTCGGTTTTCCCGGACGGAAGCGACCGCAAGTCGACGAAACGCGGACGGGGGCTCGTTCACGCCAGGGCGAAGGTCTTGCGGTACTCCCCCGGCGTGACGCCGACCAGTCGCCGGAAGTGGTGACGCAGCAGCGTGCCGGACGAGAAGCCGCAGCGGTGCGCGACGTGGTCGATGTCGAGGTCGGTCGACTCCAGGAGAGTGCGGGCCCGGAGGATCCGCTGCTGAGCCAGCCACTGGATCGGCGTCGTCCCCGTCTCTGCGGTGAAGCGACGAGCGAACGTCCGCGGCGACATCCCGGCGAGCTCCGCCAGGCGCGAGACCGGCTGCTGCTCCTCCAGGTGTTCGACCATCCAGTCGAGCACCTCGGCGAACATGTCGTCGCTGCACTCGGGCACGGGATGGTCGATGAACTGCCGCTGACCACCGTCGCGCTGCGGCGCCACCACCATGCGCCGCGCGATCGCGTTGGCGGCCTCGCTCCCGATCTCCCGGCGCACGAGGTGGAGTGCGGCGTCGATCCCGGCCGCCGTACCGGCGCTCGTGACGATGTCACCGTCGTCGACGAAGAGGACGTCCTCGTTGACCTCCGCGACCGGGAACATCGTGCGGAGCAGGGCGGCATGGCGCCAGTGGGTCGTGCACGGGCGCCCGTCGAGCAGCCCCGCCTCCGCGAGGATGAACGCGCCGCTGCAGAGACTGAGCATCGTGGCTCCGGAGGCGTGAGCGGCGCGCAGGGCGGACAGGATCGCCTCGTCCAGCGGCACGAGCGCCTCGCCGGTCCGTCGCCACGACGGGACGACGGCGACGAGATCGGCCCCCAGCAGCCCGTCGAGACCGTGGTCGGGGACGATCGACCCGCCGACCGAGAGGCGGACGGGAACTCCTGCCTCCGGGCCGCAGATCCGGAAGTCGAACGGCGGGACGCCATCCTCGGTCCGGTCGATCCCGAAGACCTCGCACACCACCCCCAGCTCGAAGGCGGTGACGTCGTCGGCGACCAAGGCAGCGACCGTACGGATCATGGAGTCGACGCTACGTGGCAGGATCTGTGCGGTCAACGACTTTTACACACCTTCTGTCTCGATCTGTACGAGCGCATGGTTGTTGCCATGAGGCATTCACGAAAGCATCTGATCACGACCAGCCCACGCTTCCCGGCGTTCCGCGTCGGCAACGGCAACCGCGACGCGCAGCGCCTGCGGTCGGAGCTCCAGGCGATCGCGACCCACAGCCAGCCCAAGGACTGAGGCGCGGCGACGCGCACCGAGACCGATCAGCGGAGGCGGGAGCCCCACATTGGTCGACCCGGAGAAGGGTCCTTGCTAGCCTTTCCGCACGCTGTGCGAGAGAACGAGGAGGTGCTACCCGTGAACGCAATGACGTGGGTGCTCCTCGGCGAGGTCACAGCCGGGCGATAGGTCGTCCGGGAGCGCCGTTCAAGCACTCCCGAAAGGCACGACCATGCGCATCACCTCCGAAGAACGCCTCGACGACGGCGTCCTCGAACGAGAGTTCACCCTCGGCGGCATCCCCGGCATGCTGTGGACCCCCACGTCCTCGCCAGCGCCGGTGCTCCTCATGGGCCACCCTGGCGGGCTTCGAACGATGTACCCGCGGCTGGTGGGGCGAGCGAGACACTCCGCAGCGAACGGCTTCGCCGCGGCCACGATCGAGCTGCCAGGGGCCGGCGGTCGACCTCCGTCGGCCGACGCCGAGCAGGCCCGGGCCGACCTGCGGCGAGCGGTGCTGGCCGGCGAGCCCGTCGACGAGATCGTCGACAGGCTGGTCCTTCCCCTGGTCGAGAACGCCGTCCCCGAGTGGCAGACGCTCCTGGACGACCTCCTCGCGCTGCCAGGGATCAGCGGCCCGGTCGGTTACTCGGGCGGGGTGACCGCCCTCGGGATCAGGCTGGCGCTGGTCGAGCCACGCATCGCGGCGCTAGGGCTGTTCGCCGGAACCTTCGTGCCGCGCGTCATGTTCGACGAGGCCCGTCAGATCACCGTGCCGCTGCACGTCCTGCTGCAGTGGGACGACGAAGGGAATGACCGGCAGCGGGCACTGGACCTCTTCGATGCCTTCGGCTCCCAGGAGAAGACGCTGCAAGCCAACATGGGCGGGCACACCGGGGTTCCGCCGTTCGCGGCGGACGACGCGGCCAGGTTCTTCGCCCGGCACCTGAGGTGACGCCACGTTCTCAGACCGGAGAGGCGACGCACCTCCAGACTCCCGTGTCACGATCGGGGGCATGACCACCCTCATCGGCATCACGGGAGCGACCGGCCGCGTCGGCCGGGCGGCCGCACGCCACCTCGCCGACGGCGGGTATGCCACGCGGCTGATCGTCCGCGATCCGGCACGCACGCCGACTCTGCCCCGGTCGGAGGTCGCGGTCGCCTCGTACGACGACGCGCCCGCATGCCGGGCGGCGTACGAAGGACTCGACACCCTCTTTCTGGTCTCGGCGACAGAGTCGGCCGACCGCGTCGCCCAGCACCGTACGGCGGTCGACGCGGCGGTCGCTGCGGGCGTACGCCAGCTGGTCTACCTGTCGTTCGTCGGGGCGGGTCCGGACGCAGGGTTCCTCCTCGCCCGCGACCACGGCGCGACCGAGGAGCTGATCGCCGCCGCTCCGGTGGAGTGGACGTTCCTGCGCGACAACCTCTACACCGAGGCGATCCAGACGATGTTCGGCGACGACGGCGTGATCCGCGGGCCCGCCGGTCGCGGCAGGGTCGCCTCCGTCTCCCAGGCCGACGTGGCGGCGGTGGTCGCACACGTGCTCGAGGACCCCACAGCGCACACGGGCAGGACGTACGAGCTCACCGGGCCCGAGGCCCTGACGCTCGACGAGATCGCGGCGCTCCTCACCACGGCGACCGGCAGACCTCACCGGTACGTCGCCGAGACGGTGCAGGAGGCGTTCGCCAGCCGGGCACGGTACGAGGCACCGCGCTGGCTGGTCGAGGCGTGGGTCAGCACCTACACCGCCGTCGCCGACGGCGAGCTGGAGCACGTGAGCGACGACGTTCCCGCGCTGCTGGGGCGCCCCGCGACCACGGTGGCGGAGGTGTTCAGCGGCCGCCGGACGTGACCGCGTCGAGCACGCGGAGCGCGTTGCCGCCCGCGAGCGCCGCCATGTCGTCGGCACTCCACCCCCGGGTTGCGAGCGCCTCGAGGACGCGCGGGTAGGTCGAGACGTCCTCCAGACCGACGGGGAACCGCACGAAGCCGTCATAGTCACCGCCCAGCCCGACGTGCTCGACGCCCATCACCTCACGAGCGTGCTCGATGTGGTCCACGACGTCTTGGACGGTGACCCGAGGCTCGGGGCCGACCTCGCCGCCGTGACGCCAGCGCGCCCAGCTCTCGCTGAGGAAACTCGGCACGAAGGCCACCATCAGCACGCCCCCGTTGTCACGCAGGCGGAGCAGCACGTCGTCCGGCACGTTGCGAGGGTGGTCGGTCACCGCGCGGCAGCTGGAGTGGCTGAAGATCACCGGCGCCGCCGTGACGTCGAGGGCGTCGTGCATGGTCGTCGTCGCCACGTGGGACAGGTCGACGAGCATCCCGAGCCTGTTCATCTCCCGAACCACGTCGCGACCGAGGTCGGTGAGACCGCCGTGGACCGGCTCGTCGGTCGCGGAGTCGGCCCACGCCGTGTTGTCGTTGTGCGTGAGGGTCATGTAGGCGACGCCGAGCCGCGAGAGCACCCGCAGCACGGCGAGCGAGTCGTCGATGCTGTGACCGCCCTCGGCGCCCAGCAGGGAGGCCACCTTGCCGTCGGCCCACACCGCCCGGACGTCGTCGCCCGTCCGTGCGAGCGCGAGGTCGTCCGGGTAGGCCGCCACCAGCCGGTGGACGAAGTCGATCTGCTCGAGGGTCGCCTCGACCGCGTCGGCACCCGCGAGCGACGTCGGCACGAACACCGACCAGAACTGTGCGCCGACCCCGCCACGGCGCAGGCGAGGGACGTCGGTGTGGAAGCGCCCGTGCGGAGCGACCTCTCCCAGGCCGTCCGTCGCGTACGCCGCCTCGACCCGCGACTCCCACGCGAGGTCGTTGTGGCCGTCGAAGACCAGCGCCTTCTCCAGCGCCGAGCGCACCGTCGGGTCGCCGGTCACCGCGAGCCGGGCTGCGGGATGGGGTGAGGAGGACGCCGCTGGATTCACCGGGCAACCCTGGCACGCCAGGAGCTGGTCGCGCACGGACCCGTCGTGGAGCGTGTCACGCGACGGGTCCGCACGCGAGCTATCGGGACCCCGAAAGCGCCCTGTCGATCTCCCGGAGGAAGTCCTCGAGGTCCTTCGGCGTCCGCGAGGTGATCAAGGTCGGCGTCCGGCTGTCGTCGACCACCGCGGCGTCGTCGACCCACTGGCCTCCGGCGTTGCGGATGTCGGTCTGTAGCGAGGCGTACGACGTGAGCCGTCGGCCGTCGACGACGCCGGCCTCGACCAGCGCCCACGGACCGTGACAGATCGCGGCGATCGGACGGCCGTTGCTCTCGAACGCCGTCACGACCCCGACCGCGTCCTCGTCGAGGCGGAGCTGGTCGGCGTTGATGGTGCCGCCCGGGAGCAGCAACAGGTGGTACGCCGACGGGTCCACCTGCGAGATCGTCGTCGTGGGAGTGACCGACTTGCCGGGGTCCTTGTCGCCGACCAGGGTCTCGATCGGGTCGTCCTCCACCGCGGCGACATCGACCTCGGCCCCGTGCTCACGCAGGTGGTCGACGGGCACCACGAGCTCGTCCTGCTCGACGCCGTAGTTGCTGACCAGGGCCAGGACTCGGCGTCCGCTGAGGTCGGGCTTGGACATCAGATGTCTCCTCTCGACTAGCGGAAGGTTGCCTCCGCCAGGTACCCACGTGGGGAGCCGTCACACCTTCGCCCCGCCGGATGCGACCTACGCTCGACCCATGACGTCATCGATGGAGGAGACGGCGCGTGCCGCGCGCCGCGCCGTCACCCGGGAGGACGCGGGGCGGGTGCTGCCGCGGATCGCCCACCTCCTCGCGCCGTACAAGCGCAAGATGCTGCTCGTCGGCCTCGCCGTCGTCGCCGGCGCCGTGCTGGCCTCGCTCGCGCCGTTCCTGACCAAGGCGGTGTTCGACGACGCCTTGTTCCCGCCCGGTGGTGGTGGCCCCGACCTCGGGCTCCTCGGGTGGCTGGTCGCCGGGCTGTGCGCGATCCCGGTCGTCACCTCGCTGATCGCGATCGGCCAGAACTATCTCACGTCGACGATCGGCAACTCCGCGATGGCGGACCTGCGCGGACGACTGTTCGCGCACCTGCAGACGATGGAGCTCGGCTTCTTCACCGCGACGAAGACCGGGGCGATCCAGTCGCGCCTGGCCAACGACGTCAGCGGCGTACGGACGGTGCTGACCGACACCGCGACCACCATCCTCCAGAACGCCGTCACGGTCCTCTCGGCCTTCGTCGCGATGGTGATCCTGTCCTGGCAGCTCACGATCATCACGCTGATCCTGATGCCGGTGTTCGTCGTCATCCAGGTGCGGGTCGGGCGGCGGCGCCAACGGCTCGCCCGCAAGACCCAGGAGTCGCTGTCGGAGATGACCGCGATCACCGAGGAGGCGCTGTCGGTCTCCGGGATCCTCCTCGCCAAGGTGTTCAACCGCGCCGAGAGCGAGACGCTGCGCTACCGCGACGAGAACCACCGCCAGACCCACCTCCAGGTCAGGGCCGCGATGACGGGCCGGACGTTCTTCGCGATGGTCCAGACGTTCTTCGCGATCACACCGGCCCTGATCTATCTTGTCTCGGGCCTGATGCTGACCGGGCGGCTGGACTCCTCCGGCGCCGCGCTGACGGCGGGCACCCTCGTCGCGTTCACCACGCTGCAAGCCCGGCTGCAGATGCCCCTGATCCAGCTCATGCGCGTCACCCTCGACGTCCAGACGTCGCTCGCGCTGTTCCGACGGATCTTCGAGTACCTCGACCTGGAGCCGGCGATCGTCGAGCGGCCCGACGCCCGGCCGCTTCCCGACACCGGAGAGGGAGGACGCGTCGAGTTCCGCGGCGTGTGGTTCCGCTACCCGCCACCGCGGCTCGTGGGCATCCAGCAGCCCCGCGGCACCGACGACCAGGACCCCGTGACGGAGGAGCGCTGGACGTTGCAGGACGTCTCGCTGACGGTCGAGCCGGGTCAGCTCGCGGCCATCGTGGGGCCGTCGGGATCGGGCAAGACCACCATGACGTACCTCGTACCCCGCTTCTACGACGTGACCGACGGCGCCGTCCTCATCGACGGCGTCGACGTCCGCGACGCGACCGAGCACTCGCTGGCGACCACGGCCGGGATGGTGACGCAGGAGCCGTACCTCTTCCACGGCACCGTCTACGACAACATCGCGTACGCCAAGGAGGGCGCGACGCCGGAGGAGGTCGAGCAGGCTGCGCGCGACGCCAACATCCACGACCGGATCATGAGCTTCGCCGAGGGCTACCAGACGGTGACCGGTGAGCGCGGCTACCGGCTGTCAGGGGGCGAGAAGCAGCGGATCGCGATCGCGCGAGTGTTCCTGATGAACCCCAGGGTCCTCATCCTCGACGAGGCGACGTCGGCGCTCGACACCGAGACCGAGCGCCTCGTCCAGGACGCTCTCGAGCGCGCGACCGTCGGGCGCACCACGATCGCGATCGCGCACCGGTTGTCGACGATCCAGAACGCCGACGTCATCTTCGGGCTCGAGGAGGGCCGGCTGGTGGAGCAGGGCACACACGCCGAGCTGCTCGCCGAGGGCGGGCTGTACTCGCGGCTCTACGTCGAGCAGTTCGGCGGCGGCGAGATCGAGGGCCGCTTCCGCGACGGTGTCGTGTTCCGCGACGGCGCGGTCTTCCACGACCGTGAGGACCACGTCCGCGCCGACGTCCCGCTCTGACCTGCCTCGCGTCTGGCTACTGCTGGATCACCGAGAGCACGTTGCCCGCGGGGTCGGTGAACCACGCGATGAGTGGTCCTCCTCCACGGAAGATGCCCGTGGCATCGGTGGCCATGGGCGTGCCCTCGTACCTCTCGAACGACACACCGCGCCCGGCGAGGGTGTCCACGGCCGTCTCGATGTCGGGCACCGGGAAGTTCAAGATGGTGAACGACGCCGGCTGGTGCTGGTCGCCCTTGGGGTAGACGAGCGTGTCGCCGCCGCCAGCGTCATGGTCGCCCTCCTTGCGGGGTCACGTCCGGACCCCTCCCGGTGCTGACCGGCTCAGCGTGCGGAACTCACCGGCACGGCTTGAGCGGACGGGTCGCCGGACCCTCGATGACCGAGCCGTCCTCGGCGAACCGCGACCCGTGCAGGGGGCAGTCCCAGGACCGCTCGGCGTCGTTCCACTCCACGATCCCGCCGAGGTGGGTGCAGACCGCCGAGACCGGCGCGCCGTTACCGGAGTCCGCGCAGGGCGGCACCCCGCCGACCGACGGCGGGGCGCCGTCGCGCGTCACCGCGGCCGAGACCCATCCCTTGCCCATCTCCACACCGACCGACGCGTTGAGCTCAGCCGCCTTCGCCGCATCACGCAGCGCGGGTCGGCGCCAGGATCTGACAGCGTCGCGCCACGAGGGCGTCTCGCCCAAGAGGTCACCGGCGAGGGCGAGGCCCGCGGCCGCACCCATCGCCAACCCCCACTTGTTGAAGCCGGTCGCGACGTGGACCGCCCCGCGGTTCGGCAGCAGCTTGCCGACGTAGGGCAGACCGGAGGCGGGCGCGTAGTCCTGCGCCGACCACGTGGCCAGCGGGTCCCCCACGCCGAAGGTGCTCTGGGACCAGGCGACGAGGTCGTCGACCTTCTGCGCCTCGGACCGGGCGCGCCCGGTGGTGTGCCCGTTGCCGCCGACGACGAGCACCGACTCGTCGGGCGTCGACGTCCGCAGGGAGCGGGTCGGAGTGTCGATCGACAGGTGCATCGCGTCCACCGCGGGACCGTCGGTGCGGAAGGCGGCGGCGTACGACCGCTCCGGGGAGAGGCGGGCGAAGAAGCCGCCACGGTCGAGGATCGGTATCCCGGTGGCGAGGACGACGTGGCGCGCGTCGACCGTCGCGTGCTCGGTCCGGACCCGGGGCCTCTCACCGCCGTCCACGCGAAGGACACGGGTCTGCTCGAAGAGCCGCGCCCCCGCCTCGACGGCATCGGCCATGATGCGGTCGGTGACCGCGACGGCATCGATCTGCCCCTGCCCGGCGAGCCGGATCGCGCCTCGCACCTCGTACGGGAGCTCGAGGCTGTCCTCCCACACCACCGGCAGTCCTGCCTCCACGCACGCCTCGTGCTCGCGCCGCAGCTGGCTCTCGCCGTGCGCGGTGGTCGCGTACGTCACCGCGTCGCGGACGTCGTACGGCAGACCGCTGCTCTGGCAGAACGCTCGGATCCACTCCTGGCCGGAGCGGTTGGCCTCGACGTAGCCCCGGAGGCGCTCGGGGTGGTGCCGCTGGAGCGTCGAGAGGCGCGAGCCCTGGAGGAGGCTCACCTTGCCGGTCGTACCCCCTGTCGTCCCGGCAGCGACGGTGCGCCCTTCGAGCACGACGACCGAGGTTCCGGCGCGAGCGAGCGCGAGCGCGGTCGTGGCCCCGACCAGGCCCGCGCCCACGACGACGACGTCGCACGAGAGGTCCTCGCTCAGCGGGGAGTAGGTCGGGCGGTCAGGGTTCTGGTCGTACCACCAGGAGTGCATCGGGTTCGTTCCTTCCGTCGGGCTCACCGGTACCCAGCCTCGCGCAGGACACGCGGGGTTTCAGACCGCCCTCCAGGGGTACCGCCGGGGGGCCGTCTACCGGATCCGAGAGGGAGTTCACGTGGCCACGACCGAGTACGACGCGGTCGTCGTCGGGGCCGGGCCGAACGGTCTCGTGGCGGCGAACCTCCTCGCCGACGCGGGACTCGACGTGGTCGTCCTCGAGGCGCAGCCGGAGGTGGGTGGAGCCGTGCGCAGCGCGCGCGACGTGCACCCCGACTACGAGCACGACACGTTCAGCTCGTTCTATCCCCTCGCGGCGGCGTCGGGCGCGATCGGCGGGCTCGGCCTCGAGAGGCACGGTCTGGAGTGGAGCCACGCGCCCGCCGTCCTCGGGCACCCGCTCCCTGACGGCTCGTGGGCGATGCTGCACCGTGACGTCGACGCGACCGCCCGGTCCCTCGAGGCGCTCGGCTCCGGCGACGGCGACCGCTGGCGCGCCTGGGTCGACGATTGGCGTCACGTCGGCGACGCGATGGTCGACGCCCTGACGACGCCGTTCCCGCCGCTGCGTGCCGGGGCCAGGACGTTGTGGGCGCTGCGCTCGGTCGGAGGGATCGACTACGTACGCCGTCTGCTGGAGCCCGCGGCCGCCCTCGGCAGCGACGGCTTCGAGGGTCCAGGCGCGGGCCTGCTGATCGCCGGCAACGCCGCGCACGCCGACATCCCCGCCGACGCCGCCGGCTCGGGGTTGATGGGTCTCCTCATGACGATGCTGGGGCAGACCGTCGGGTTCCCGGTGCCTCGGGGTGGGGCCGGCCGGCTCTCGGCGGCGCTGGCACGGCGGTTCGCCTCCCTGGGGGGCGACATCCGTACCTCCTCGCGCGTCGACCGTGTCCTGCTCCGTGACGGACGAGCGGTCGGCGTCCGGGTCGCGGACGGCGAGGTCGTCACCGCCCGACGTGCGGTCGTGGCCGACGTCGTGGCCTCGTCGCTGTACGGCGACCTGATCCCGGAGGCCGAGCTCCCCGCGCGCCTGCGCCGTCGGATGCAGCGGTTCCAGCTCGACCCGGGGACGATCAAGGTCGACTGGGCGCTCGACGGCCCGGTGCCCTGGTCGTCGCCGCCGGACGCCCCGCCCGGCACAGTCCATCTCGCCGACTCCGTGAGCGAGATCGCCGAGACGACCGCGCAGATCAACGCGCACACCGTGCCCGGCGAGCCGTTCGTCCTCGTCGGCCAGATGACCACCGCCGACCCGACCCGCTCCCCGGCGGGGACCGAGGCCCTCTGGGCTTACGCGCACGTGCCCCAGGACGTCCGGCACGACGCCGGCGGTGACCGCATCACGGGTCGCTGGGACCGCGACGAGGTCGAGCGCTTCGCCGATCGGATGCAACGCCGGCTCGAGGCCCATGCCCCGGACCTCGCGAGCCGGATCGTCGCTCGACGGGTCCTCGGTCCGCGCGAGCTCGAGGCTCGGGACGCGAACCTCGTCGGGGGTGCCATCAACGGCGGCACCTCCGCGATCCACCAACAGCTCGTCTTCCGTCCCGTCCCGGGCAACGGTCGAGCCTCGACCCCGGTGCCCGGTCTGTTCCTGGCCTCGGCGTCGGCCCACCCCGGCGGCGGTGTGCACGGAGCCCCCGGGGCGAACGCGGCCCGCGCCGTGCTCGCCGAACCTGCCCTGCTCCGCCGCGCGCGTCCGCTCGTCGCCCGTCTGCGCCGCGGAGATGTCCCCACCCTTCGAGAAGGAGCACCTGATGACCGTCGTCTCACGTGAGATCGCCGCCCCCGCCGACCAGGTCTTCGCCGTCCTCGCCGACGGCTGGACCTATGCCGGATGGGTCGTCGGCGCCTCCCGCATCCGTCGGGTCGACGACGGGTTCCCCGAGCCGGGCACCAAGATCCACCACTCGGTCGGGACGTGGCCGATGCTCATCGACGACACCACGAGCGTCATCGCCTGCGATCCGGGACGGCGGCTCGAGCTCCGCGTCCGCGCGTGGCCGCTCGGCGAGGGCGTCGTCCGTCTCACGCTCGAGGACAACGGGGCGACGACGACGGTCGAGATGGAGGAGCACACCGTCAGCGGGCCTGCGAAGCTCCTTCCGAAGCCCGTGGAGTCCCTCGGCCTCCAGGCGCGCAACCGTGAGTCGCTCCGTCGGCTGGCGTTCCTCGCCGAGGGCCGCCACCTCTAGCCGACCGGTCCCGTCCGTCCCGTCCCCGATTTGTGCAGTCGGTCAGGGTTCTTCGACGCGAGACCTTCACCAACTGCACAAATCGGGGGCGGGGGCGGGGGAAATGGGGGCGGGGGAAATGGGCGCGGGCGGGCCCTAGAGCGCGAGGCCCACGTACTTCGCCTCGAGGTACTCGTCGATGCCCTCCGCGCCACCCTCACGGCCGAAGCCGGAGGCCTTCACGCCCCCGAACGGCGCGGCGGGGTTGGAGACGACGCCCTGGTTGATCCCGACCATCCCGGTCTCGAGACCCTCATAGACCCGTACGGCGCGCGCGAGGCTCTCCGTGAACGCGTACGCGACGAGGCCGTACTCCGTGTCGTTCGCCATCCGGATCGCCTCCTCGTCGGAGGAGAACGTGAAGACCGGCGCGACGGGTCCGAAGATCTCCTCGCGGAAGACCTGGGCGTCCGGGCTGACTCCGGCGAGGACGGTGGGCGGGTAGAAATAGCCCGGCCCGTCCGGGACCTCGCCGCCGGTGAGCACGGTCGCGCCGGTCTCGACGGCGTCGGAGACCAGCTCGGCGACCTTGTCGCGCGCCTTCCCCTCCACCAGCGGACCGACCTCGACGCCGTCCTCCGAGCCGCGCCCGATGCTCATCGCGCCCATCCGCTCGGCGAGCCGGCGGCCGAACTCGTCGGCGACGGACTCGTGGACGAGGAAGCGGTTGGCCGCGGTGCAGGCCTCACCCACGTTGCGCATCTTGGCGAGCATCGCACCGTCCACGGCCTTGTCGAGATCGGCGTCCTCGAAGACGAGGAAGGGCGCGTTGCCGCCGAGCTCCATCGACACCCGCAGGATGCCTTCGGCGCTCTGCTCGATGAGCTTGCGGCCCACCGGCGTCGACCCGGTGAACGTGAGCTTGCGCAGGCGCGGGTCGCGGATCAGCGGCTCCATCACCTCGCTGGTCGAGCTCGTGGTCACGACGTTCAGGACGCCCTCCGGCAGCCCTGCCTCGGTGAGGAGGTCGGCGAGCGCGAGCATCGTCAGCGGCGTGAGCCCGGCCGGCTTGACGACCATCGTGCAACCGGCGGCGATCGCCGGACCGATCTTGCGGGTCCCCATCGCGAGGGGGAAGTTCCACGGCGTGATCATCAGGCACGGGCCGACCGGCTGCTTGAGGGTCAGCAGACGCGTCGCACCGTTGGGCGCGACGGCGTAGCGGCCGTTGATCCGTACGGCCTCCTCGGAGAACCAGCGGAAGAACTCCGCGCCGTACGCGATCTCGGCCTTGGACTCCGACAGCGGCTTGCCCATCTCCAGCGTCATCAGCAGCGCGAGGTCGTCGGCGCGGGCGGTGATCAGCTCGAAAGCCTTGCGGAGGATCTCGCCGCGCTCTCGCGGCGGCGTCCTGGCCCAGTCGGACTGTGCCGCCACCGCGGCGTCGAGCGCGGCCCGCCCGTCGGCGACCGACGCGTCGGCGACGTGCGCGATCGTCTCGCCGGTGGACGGGTCCTCGACGGCGAAGGTCTTCTGGCCCTCGGCGTCACGCCACTTGCCGCCGATGAAGAGCTGGGGATGCACCCCGGCGACGACCTCGGACTCGCGACCCTGCAGAACTCCACCGTTCACCGGCATGGTGACCTCCTCGTACGTACGCGGCGTTCCCGACGATCCTCTCGCGACGGCCCCGCCGGTGCACGGGGCGAGATGTCGCCCGCGCCGACCAGACCGTTACACGTCGTGGGTACCCGCTCGACGCTCGACCAGCACCAGCCCCGCGTGGAGGAGCAGACCGATCACGGCCCCGACCGCGATCCCGTAGAGGTTGTCCCCCACGTCCTCACCCGACAACCCGTCGCGGGCGGTGGGCATGACCGCCTGCCACCACTCCACGAGCCACGGGGCGGCGAGGACGACGAGCGACGGCCACCATTGGCGCAGCTCCAGCGAGAGCAGCACGGCCGAGGCTCCTAGCGCTAGCCCGGCCCAGACGTTGAGCGAGCGGGAGTCGATCCCGGTCAGCAGGGCATCCCACCGTGGCGGGTCGACGTGCAGACCCAACGGGCTGACCCAGCGCCAGCCCTGGTCGAGTGCGCCCGGCATCATCGTGACGGCGGCGTACGATCCCAGCGCGGCGGCGTACAACCAGACCCGCAGCGGCGAGACGGTCCCCGTCCGGAGCGCCACCGCCGCCAGCGTGGTGGCGAGGAGCAGCGCCAGCACGACGCCGATGCCGGACAGCGGCGTCTCGCGGAAGTAGGCGTCGAGCACGCCTCCGAGTCAAGCAGCCGGAGCCTCGGGTGGGACGAAGACCCACGGGGTACGGGGCAGCGCGGCGGGGTCGAACTCGGCCAGCATCCCCGCGGCGCTGCGCGCGGACATCCCCAACGAGTCCGCGATCACCGCGACCAGGTCGGCCGACGTCCACCCCAGCGCCTCGAGGTCTGCGAGGGTCACGGCGCCGTCGCGCTTGGCCAGTCGCTTGCCCTCGGTGTTGAGCGCGAGCGGGACGTGGGCGTACTCCGGCGGCGTGATGCCGAGGAGCGTCGCCAGGTAGGCCTGCCGAGGCGCCGACGTGAGCAGGTCGTCGCCCCGCACGACCTGGTCGACGTCCATCGCGGCGTCGTCGACGACGACTGCCAGGTTGTACGCCGCCACACCGTCGTTGCGGACCAGGACGAGGTCGTCGACCGGCCCGGTGACGGTGCCGTGGAGGACGTCGTGGACGGCGAACTCGTCGACGTCCGACGCGAGCCTGAGCGCCGCGGGGCGCTGCGAGCGGCGGGCCTCACGCTCGGCGTCGCTCAGCCGTCGGCACGTCCCCGGGTAGTGGCCCGGGACGCCGTGCGGGGCCGACGCAGCCTCGGCGATCTCGCGGCGCGTGCAGAAGCACTCGTAGGTCAGTCCCCGCGCGGCGAGCGTCGCGACGGCGTCCGCGTAGTCCGCCTGCCGTGACGACTGGAGGACCACCGGGGGGTCCCAGTCGATGCCGAGCGCAGCGAGGTCGGCGAGCTGCCGCTCCTGGGCTCCTGGGCGGACCCGGTCGAGGTCCTCCACCCGCATCCGGAAGCCCCGACCGGTCGAGCGGGCGAACATCCACGCGAGCATCGCGGTCCGCAGGTTGCCGACGTGGAGGTCACCCGACGGGCTCGGGGCGTAGCGGCCGTTCATGGGTGCGCCAGGCAGAGAGTTCCACTCATCAGGACGGCATCCTACGCAGGAGAGTCGGGGGCACGTGTCACGATCGAAGGGTGACGACCTCTCCCGCACTTCGCTCCGGCGCCTCGCGCACCTGGCGTCCTGCCGGCGCGGTCGACGTGCGCTGGACGCTGGGCAGGCTCGGCAAGGGGCCGTACGACCCGGCGCACCACGTCGCCTCGGACGGTGCGGTGTGGCGAGCGGGGCGCATGCGGTCCGGCCCGGTCACCTACCGGGTCGCCGAGGTCGCCGGAGAGATCACCGTCGACGCCTGGGGCGACGGCACCGACGAGCTGCTGGACGAGGTCCCCGGGCTGCTCGGCCACCAAGACGACTGGTCGGGGTTCGAGCCGCGCATCCCGCTCGTCGCGCGTGCTCTGCAGCGTCACCCGGGCCTCCGCCTGCCCACCCAGCGCCGGATCTTCGAGACGCTCGTCCCCGCGATCCTCGAGCAGCGGGTGCCCTCCGTCGACGCGTACGCAGCCTGGCGGCGTCTGCTCCGCGCTCACGGCGAGCCCGCCCCCGGGCCTACCCCGGTCCCGATGGTCGTCCCGCTCGCGCCCGAGCAGTGGCGCGCGCTCCCCTCGTGGGCGTGGCACCGCGCCGGAGTCGACCCTGCACGGTCCCGCACCGTCGTGCAGGCCGCGCAGCGGGCCACGGCCGTCGAGCGGCTCGTCGACCGGTCGTACGCCGAGGTGTCGGCGGGGCTGCGGTCGCTCCCGGGCATCGGCGTGTGGACCAGCGCCGAGGTGAGGCAGCGTCTCGGTGACCCCGACGCCGTCTCGGTCGGCGACTACAACCTGGCCAAGGACGTCGGCTGGGCCTTCGTCGGCGAGCCGGTCGACGACGCGGCGATGCTCGAGATCCTGGAGCCCTGGCGCGGCCACCGGGGCCGGGTGATCAACCTGCTGTACGCCGACGGGGTGCTCCGCCGTCCGCGCCGCGGCCCTCGCCTGACCCTGATGGATCACCGGCGCCGCTGACCGGATCGGTCGCTCTCGTGCCGTATCAGCCGACTCGGGTCATGATGTCCTCATGCGACGTTCGGGGGACGTCGCGCTCCGGGTTGTCGTGCTGCTGGGAGTCTGGATCGTCCTCGGACGGACCGTCGGGCTCCTGGTCGGCGGCACCCCCGACGCGACGATCGCATCCGCGGTCGTGACCACAGCGGTGTGGTTCGCGACGGCCGGAGCCGTCGCGCTCCGCGACGGGCGGCGAGGGCTCCCCAAGCCCTACCCCCTGTGGGCCTGCGTCGGCGTCGTGTCCGCCGTCGTCTGCGTCACCTGGCAGTGGGCCGCGAGCGCGATCGCCGCTGGAGGCACCGACGTGACGCTGCTCCGCGACGACCTCCTGGTGCTCTCACCCGGGCTGGTCGTCGGGGCGTGGGGTTGTTCCACCGTCGGTCTGGCGCTCGGTCGGCACGACGCCGCGGCTCGGCGCAGGCGCGAGGCCACCACCACGACCCCCGAGCCCGTCCGCACACCCGTCTTCGCCCGCAGCGCCTTCAGGCGCGCGGTGCTGTCTCACCGGCCGCTGACGGCATCGGCGAGCCGGGCGATCCGCGACGTCCGCCCGCCTCGCGAGTCCTCGCGGCGATCCGCCGCACGATAGGCCGCGTACATCGCCTGCACCCCCAGCCACCGCAGCGGCTCGGGCTCCCAGCGCCGGGTGCGGTGACCGACCCACGGCAGCGCCGTCAGGGCGCTCTCCTCGCCGAGGACGAGGTCGCGCAGCGTCCGCCCGGCCAGGTTCGTGGTCGCCACCCCGTGCCCGGTGTAGCCGCCCGCGGCCGCCAGCCCGGTCGTACGGTCGAGCGTGACCGTCGCGCACCAGTCGCGCGGGACCCCGAGCACCCCCGCCCAGGCATGGTCCAGACGAGCGCCGGCGGCTGCGGGGAAGCGCCGCGCGAGCACGTCACGAAGGCTGTCGATGGTCGCGCGCTGGGTCGCGCCGTCGTGGTCGGTGCGCGAGCCATAGCGGTACGGCACGCCGCGACCGCCGATCGCGATCCGGTCGTCGGCCGTCCGCTGGGCGTACATGTAGGCGTGGGCCTGGTCGCCGACCGTCTCGTAGCCCGACCAGCCGATGGTGTCCCAGACGGCCGCGCCCAGCGGCTCGGTGACGACCATCGCGGAGTTCATCGGGAGCCAGGTGCGCCGCAGCCCTGGCAGGGAAGCGGTGAAGCCCTCGGTCGCCCGCACGACGTACGTCGCGGCGACGGTGCCCGTCGCCGACCCGCTCCGGAACCGGACGCGACGCGGCTCGATCGCGGTCACCGCGGTGCCCTCGTACACCTCGACGCCCAGGCGCTCGACCGCGGCGGCCAGCCCGGTGACCAGCTTGGCGGGGTGGAGGCGTGCGCAGTGCGGGGTCCAGAGGCCGCTGACCGCCTCGGCGACGGCGACCCGGGCGGCGACGTCGCCGGCGTCCAGCAGCTCGTGGTCGTGGTCGCCCCAGGACTCGGCGTACGCGTGGTCGGCCCGGAGCCGCTCGTCCTGCGCCGCGTTGCAGGCGACGGTGAGCTCGCCACCCTTGACCACGTCGGCGTCGATGCCCTCGGAGGCTGCGACGGCGATCACCTCGTCGACCGTCGCCTTCATCGCCTCGCTGAGCGCCACGACGCCCTCGCGGCCACGGGCTGCGGCGTACACCTCCCGCGAGCCCGCCATCGCCGACGTGAGCCAGCCACCGTTGCGACCCGACGCACCGTAGCCGCAGACCTCGCGCTCGAGCACCGCGATCCGCAGGGTCGGCTCGGCCTGCGCGAGGTAGTAGGCGGTCCAGAGTCCGGTGAAACCCCCGCCCACGATCGCGACATCGACCCGGTGGTCGCCCCCGAGCGGCGGACGGGTGGGCTTGGTACGGCCGAGCTCGCTCATCCAGTACGAGACCGCACCGTTGACCAGGGGTGCGTCGCTCACAGCGCGACGGCCTTGCCGCTGACCCGCACGCGCGGCGAGTCGCTGCTCAGGGTCACATGGATGAGGCTCGGCCGGCCCATGTCGACACCCTGCTCGATGGTGAACGACGCGGCCGGCGAGGCGAGGCCGTGGTGAGCAAGGTAGGCCCCGAAGGCAGCTGCGGCCGCTCCGGTGGCAGGGTCCTCGACCACACCACCGACCGGGAAAGGATTGCGCGACTGGTAGGTGTCGTAGTGGTCGGGCCAGACGAGCTGGAGGGTGGTGAGCCGAGACCGCTCCATGACGTCGCGGAGCTGGTCGAAGTCGTACGACAGTCGTGCGAGCCGCTCGCGGGTGCGGGTGACGAGGACGAGGTGCCAGACGCCGGCGTTGGCGCACGAGACCGGATAGCGGGGGTCGAGGTCGTCGCGAGCCCATCCGAGCGCGTCGAGCACCTCGGCGACGAGGGACGTGTCGGCCGGGACGACCTGCGGGTCCACGCTGGTCAGCGTCGCCCACAGCCGACCGTCGCGTTCGACCGTGTCCACGTCGATCGTCCCGGCCGGCGTGTGCATGGTGAGCGCACCGGCACCCGCGCGCTCGGCCACCGCGACGGCGGACGCGATGGTCGCGTGCCCGCAGAACGGGACCTCCGCCTCGGGGGCGAAGTAGCGGACGTCGTAGACCCGCCCGCCCTCGTCACGGGGCACGAGGAACGCCGTCTCTGAGTAGCCGACCTCGGCCGCCGTCGCGAGCATCTCCGACTCGGTCATCCCAGCAGCGTCGAGCACGACGCCAGCGGGATTGCCGCCCGCCGGGTGGTCGGAGAACGCGGTGTAGCGCAGCACGTCAGGCATGGAGGTCACGCTAGCCCGGACCAGGTCGGCGCCACGGTCGGACGACAACCTAGGACCGGCGACCCAGGAAGGCGACCAGCCGCTCGGTCCCGGACGCCTCGGGCCCGACCGGGACCTCGTCGCCGATCTGGCCACTGGTCCGCAAGAGGTCGCCGAGCTCGTCGGTCCGCCCGCGGGCCCACGCGATGTCACGGTCCTCGGTCGTGTCGGTCATGGGGAGAGCGTAGGACCGCGTCCCGACATCGTCACCGCTCAGCGCGGGACGTGCATCATCCAGTCGCGAGGCACCCGGCCGGCGGGTCCCGGGGACGGCTGGTCGTCCGGGTGCGAGGTCGGCGGCGCCAGCTGGGGGCCGGTGAGGATCGACTCCTCCTCGTAGTCGTAGAACCAGTCCTCGCCCGGCTCGTACGACTGGACATAGCGGTGCCCGGTGGCTTTCCAGTGGGCCGTGGCGTGCGCGGCCGGCGAGGAGTCGCAGCAGCCGACGTGCCCGCACTGGGCGCAGCGCCTCAGGTGGAACCACCACCCCTGCGGGTCGGCCGCGTCGCACTCCGCGCACCCAGGTCCGCTCGGTGGCACGCTCACGTCGATGCCGTCCGTCATGGCAGCCCCCCTTCGGGTCCCGTCACAGGCTACGTCGCCCGGTCGCCCGCCACCTGTCGAAGCCCGTGCCACGATGGAGCCATGGCTGACGAGGAGGAGCGCGAGCACGACAACGAGTTCGCCTTCCGCTGGTCGTACGGCAACCCTGAGGCGCCGTTCACGATCGTGGAGTTCGGGGACTTCGAGTGCCCCTACTGCGGGGCGGCCAAGCCGGTGCTGCACGACCTGATCGAGGGCTCCGAGGGCCAGGTTCGCCTGATCTGGCGCCATTTCCCGCTGTTCACGGTGCACCCGTTCGCGCTCACCGCCGCGTTGGCCGCGGAGGCCGCCGGCAACCAAGGAGCGTTCTGGCCGATGGCCGGTCTGCTGTTCAAGAACCAGAACAGTCTCGACGACGCCTCGATCGTCCGGTACGGGAAGCAGCTCGACCTCGACACCGACCAGCTCGTCGGTGACGCGGCGCAGGCCTACGCCAGTGCGGTCCGCGCCGACTACGTCGAGGGCATCGAGGCAGGGGTGCACGGGACCCCCACGCTGTTCGTCAACGGAGAGCCGTACACCGACGCGGTCACCGTCAAGGACCTCCGCGAAGCCGTCGGGCTGTCACGCCGGCGCGCGCCACGGCCCCTCCGGTAGCGGAGGCGGCCCATCGGCCTCGTCGGGAGAGCACAACGGCAGGCGGTCGCCGAAGTAGCGCAGCACCAGCGCTCCGACCAGCCCTGCGGTCAAGGACCCGAGGAGGATGCCGACCTTGGCCTCGTTGCGCAGCGCCTCGTCGTCGAAGGCGAGCTCGCTGACGAACAGCGCGATGGTGAAGCCGATGCCGCAGAGGAAGGCGCCGCCGACCACGTGCCCGTACTGGACGCGCCCGGGAAGCGACCCGAGCCCGGTGCGGAGCGCGACGAACGCCCCGAGGGTGACGCCGACGACCTTGCCGACGAGCAGGCCGGCGACCACACCGAGCGTGATCGGGCTGCTCATGGCGTCGCCGATCGCGCCGCCGGTCAGAACCACGCCTGCGTTGGCCAGACCGAACAACGGCACGATCAGGTACGAGCTGAGCGGGTGGAGCGCGTCGAGCAGCCGGTCGCTGGTGGGGATGGCCGAGCGTACGGCGGTGACGGCCAGGCGCGACCGCGACGACTCGAGGTCCTCGATCAGCGCACGACCGTAGAACCCCAGGTAGCGCCTGACCTCGTCCTCGCGACCGCGCCGTCGGGTCGGGACCGACAGGCCGACCAGGACACCCGCGAGGGTCGGGTGCAGGCCCGACTCGAGGACGGTGACCCAGAGCCCGATGCCGACGAGGATGTACGGGGGGATCTGCCAGATGCCGACCCACCGCATCCCGAACAGGACCGCGACGAGGACACCGCTCAGCACGAGCGCCTTGATCGACAGGTCGTCGGCGTAGAACGCGCCGAGGAGCGCGATCGCGCCGATGTCGTCGAAGATCGCGAGCGTGAGGAGGAAGACCCGCAGCTGGTCGGGGCACCGCGGGCCGACGAGGGCGAGCACGCCGATCACGAACGCGGTGTCGGTCGACATCGGGACGCCCCAGCCCGCCGAGTCCGGCCCCGAGGGCGCGATGAGGAGATAGAGAGCGATCGGGACGACAAGACCTCCGACCGCGGCGAACAGCGGGACCGACGCGGCACGGAAGCTGCGCAGCTCGCCGACGGTCAGCTCTCGGTTGACCTCGAGTCCGACGACGAGGAAGAAGATCGCCATCAAGGCGTCGTTGACCCAGTGGTGCAGGGACAGGTGCACGCCCCAGCTCCCCACCTCGAGGGTCGTCGCGGTCTCCCAGAGGTGCTCGTACGACTCGCCCGGAAGGTTGGCCCAGACCAGCGCGGCGGCCGACGCGGCCAGCAGGAGCGTGGCGCCCCCACCCTCGGTCGCGAAGTAGCGACGGAGCCCGGGGGTCAGGCGCGGGTACGGCACCACGACGCGCGGCCGCGGTCCTGGACGAGTGGGGACACCGGTGGGAATCGGGTCGGTCACGGACATCAGCGTGCCAGACCGCCGGTTGGTGGGTGGCGCGATCCGTACGCGGGATCGGCAGGAATCGCGTGGTGTTCTGTCGTACCTGATCCTTATTGTCGAGCGGTGACTACCTCGACCACCGGCACCGGCCAGCCCGGCACCACCGTCCCCGCCGGGCGAGACCTGTCCTTCGCCGCGCTCGGCGTCACCGTCCTCCTCTGGGCGTCGGCGTTCGTCGGCATCCGTGCGATCGGCGAGAGCTACTCTCCCGGTGCCCTCTCGCTCGGTCGGCTGGCCGTGGCGGCGATCGCACTCTCGGTGCTCTTCGTCCCGCGGCAGCTGTCGGCCCGACGCGAGCGCCTGCCGCGGGGGCGCACGGCCTGGTTGATCGCCGGCTACGGCGTGCTGTGGTTCGGCGCCTACAACGTCGCGCTCAACGCCGGGGAGCAGCACGTCGACGCGGGCACCGCCGCGATGCTCGTCCAGCTCGGCCCGATCCTCATCGCCGTGATCGCCGGCCTCTTCCTCGGCGAGGGGTTCCCCAAGACCCTGGTGATCGGCCTGGCGATCGGGTTCGCCGGCGTCACGCTGATCGCGCTCGGCGGTGACGGCTCCCGCAACGACCTGGTCGGGGTCGTCCTCTGCGTCCTCGCGGCCGTGCTGTACGCGGCGGGCGTGCTGCTCCAGAAGCCGGTCATGGGCACGGTCAGCCCGCTCACGGTGACCTGGCTCGGCTGCGTCATCGGTGTCGTGACGTGCCTGCCCTTCGTCGGGCAGCTGGTGGAGGAGACCGCCGACGCGCCCACCAGCGCGATCCTCGGTGTCGTCTACCTCGGGCTCTTCCCCACCGCTCTCGCGTTCACGGTCTGGGCGTACGCGCTCCGCCGCGTCGGTGCCGGTCCCGCCAGCGCCACCACCTATCTGGTGCCGGCGATCGCGATCGGTCTCTCCTGGCTGTTCCTCGCCGAGGTGCCCACCCTTCTCGGATTCGCCGGCGGAGTGCTGTGCCTGGTGGGAGTGGCCGTCACCCGCCTCCGCCGGCGGTGACCGTCAGACCAGCAGGCCGCGGACCAGTCGGCTCAGGACCTCGCCGCACTCCTCCCGGACGCGAGGGCGGTCGTCGGGCGACGCCGCGGCGATCGTCATCGCGCACCCCCCGAGCATCGTGAACGCCACCGACGAGGTGGTCTCGATCGGGAGGGCCGGGATGCGCCCGGAGGAGACCAGGCGGGTCACGATCTGCTCGATCAGCCCTGCGGCGTACTCCTCCTCGCACGCCTTCCACTGCTCCCAGCCCAGCGCGATGGGGCCTTGCCGGAGCACGATCTCGGCGTAGTCGGAGTTCGTGGCGTGGTCGAGATAGGCGCTCATCGCGGCGAACGCGCCCGCAACAGGGTCCTCGTGGGCGAGGAAGGCATCGCGGGCTGCGCCCAGCCCTTCGGTCTCCGTCCGCTCCAGCACGGCGCGGTAGAGGTCCTGCTTGTCCTTGAAGTGGTGATAGACCGCGCCGCGCGTGACCTGCGCCGCCGACGCGACCTCGGAGAGGGCCGTCTTGGTGAACCCGCGCTCGACGAACATCGAGGTCGCCGTCGTGAGCAACGCCTCACGTGTCTCCTCGGAGTACTGCTCGCGTCTGCTGCGGGGGCGTGGCATACTCCCAGCATATGACATACACTGTGTATGTGACCGACAGGACGCAGGTCAGAGACTCCGCGTCTGTCGAACCGGCTCGAGGCCCCGGGACGAGAGGACTCCGATGACCACCTCGACGATCGACCGCTCCGCGTGGGAGCAGACCACGCGGCGCCAGCGCGCCCTCCACGCGCTCACCGAAACCATCAGCCAGGACCCCACCGCGCTGCCGGCTGCCGTGCGCCGCGCCCGGTCGGAGACGTTCGGCTCGCTCGACTCCCTCCTGCTCGCCGCCCATGCGCACTGGGTCCGCACCTTCGAGGCACGCCTCGACCACCTGCTCGAGCAGGGCGGGTACGGCGACCAGGCCGCCGTCGAGCGCGTCTGGCGCGACCGCTCAGGTTCTCGACGGAACCGCCGCGCTGCTCGACGCGTACGCCGACCACGAGGTGCTCGCGCGCGCCCACGCCGACCACCGTCGGCGTGCCCGGAGCACGGCGGGTGTCGACCTTCCGTCTCGCTGGGTCGGCGCCTCGCGACCGGCACAGCGCGCCCAGCGACCGGCACAGCGCGTCGAGCGTGCCGGCTGGCGGTGCCGAGCCCGGGCTCTGCTGACGCACTGATCTCACCGGTCAGGACGCGCCAGGTCTCCCAGCTTGTCGGGGTTGCGGACGATGTCGATGGCCGCGACGAGGCCGTCGACCACCGTGAACGACGTGACCGACCAGGTGCCCGTCGAGTCGCACATGACGATGCCGTAGCCGCCGTTCACGAGGGCCGGACGCACCTCGCGCGGCGGTCGCCGCAGGAACCCGAGCATGATGCGGGCCACCTGCACGGCCCCGTGCTGCGCGGCACGAGGGGCGGGCACATTGCCCCCGCCGTCCGAGCGCATCACGACGTCCGGATCGAGCACGCTGACCAACGCCGCCAGGTCACCCCCGGCGCAGGCGGCGATGAAGGCCTCGACGACCTCGCGCTGCTCGCGGACCGACGGGTTCGCCCTCGGGGCACCCTCGCGGACGTCCTTGCGCGCCCGCGCCGCGAGCTGCCGCACCGCTGCCGGGGTCCGACCGACAACACGGGCCACCTCGTCGAAGGACATCCCGAAGACGTCGTGGAACAGATAGGCCACCCGCTGCGCCGGTGTCAGCTGCTCGAGGACGACGAGCAGGGCCATGCTGACCGACTCGTCGAGGGTCACCCGGTCGGCTGGGTCGATCGCGCGAGAGGCGGCGGCGAGCGGCGGGAGCGGCTCCACGACGGGCTCCGGCAGCCACGTGCCGACGTAACGCTCGCGCCGGGCCTGGGCGCTCCCGAGCTGGTCGAGCGCGAGGTGTCCCACGGTGGTCGTGAGCCACGCGCGCAGGTCTCGGATCGCTCCGTGGTCGGCCCGCTGGAGCCGCAGCCAGGACTCCTGGACACAGTCCTCGGCAGCCGCACGGGAGCCGGTGACGGCGTAGGCCACCCGCTCCAGGTGCGCCCGGTGCTCCTCGAACCCCACGGCGAGGAGCTCGTCGGCGGTGGTCTCGCCGCCGGGAGGGCGCACGTCGTCGATCATGCGTACCGCGCCTTCAGCCACGAGGCGAACGTGGTCATCCCTCGCACGTCGGGGTCGTCGTCGACCAGCGCCCCGGCTCCGACCTCGCGCAGCGGCCCCCACGCGGGCACACGCACCGGGAGGCGTCGGCGACCGGTTGCCACGGACCATGTCCGACCAAGATCTCGCAGAGATGCCACCTGCGGGCCGGCGACCGCGAGCGTGCGACCCAGCGGGCCCGAGTCGACGGCGTCGGCGATCGCGTGAGCGACGTCGCCGACGTCGACCGGTTGCAGGGGCGCCTCCACGGAGGGGCGGATCCCGACCTTGGCGGCGCCGGCGAACAGCGTGTCGAGGAGGTCGTGGAACTGGGTCGCCCGCACGAGCGTCCACGGGACGGGCCCCGTCCGTACGACCTCCTCCTGCTCGACCTTGGCCCGGTAGTACCCGAATCCGCCCGCGTTCTGGACCTTGTCGCAGCCGACGATGGAGACCACCACGTGGTGGGCTACCCCGACCGCGCTCTCCACCTCCAGGAGACGCCGGGATCCGTCGATCAGGACCGCCTGCGCTGCCTTGGAGCCGAACCCGTTGCTCGCGTCCACGACCGCCGCGCACCCGTCGAGCACCTCGCGCAGACCCGCTCCGGTGCTCAGGTCCACCGGATGACTCGCGCTGCTGCGGCTCGCCCGCCGCACCTCGTGACCGCGCGCCTGCAACGCGGCGACCACCACGCTGCCCAGCGTGCCCGTCCCCCCGATGACTGCGACCCTCATTGTCGTCCCCTTCGCTGTGGAAGTGCTCCTACTGAGGGGACGGCGCAGCGGGCGCCGGTGTGACATGTGGCGTTATGGGACCTCGTACGGTCGCTCCGGGGGCGTCCCCGGGAGTCCGAGCAACGGGAACAGGCGGGTGTCCAGGAAGGTCGAGATGTTCGTGACCTCGCCGCCCTGGACGTCGAGGACAGTGATCGACCACGGGACGAACCCGCCCTCGGGCGCGGGCCGCCACTGCGCCAGCGCTGGAGCGCCGTTGACACTCATCGGCTCCACGCGAGATCCCAGACACTCCTTGCCGGGCCCCTCCATCCACGTCCGGATGTCCTCCCGTCCCTGGAGCCACATGACAAAAGGGGGCATGCTCTGCGTGGCGTCCTCTCTCAACAGGGACACGAAGGTGTCCATGTCGTACGCCTCGAACGCGGCGACGTACTTCGCGAGAAGCTCCTGCTGATCGGCGTCGAGCTCGTCGTAGGTGTCTCCGGACGTCGACCGCACCGTGCTCAAGGTCGCCCGGGCCCGCTGGAGCGCGCTGTTGACGGAGGCGACCGACGTGTCGAGGAGGTCGGCGACCTCGGCAGCCCTCCACCGGAGCACCTCACGGAGCACCAGCACCGCACGCTGACGCGGCGGCAGATGCTGCAGAGCCGCCACGAACGCGAGTCTGATCGACTCACGGCCTGCCGCCACCTCCGCGGGGTCGGCCGAGTCGGGGAGGATGCGCTCGTCGAGCATCGGCTCCATCCACGCCTCGTTGGCGCGCTGCGCCGCGAGCGAGTGGACGACCGGCTGCCAGGCGGTCGCGGAGAGGTCCATCGGGCGGGCGCGCCGCTGGCCGGAGCCGAGGATGTCCATGCAGACGTTGGTCGCGATCCGGTAGAGCCAGGACCGCAGGGACGATCGGCCCTCGAACTTGTCGAGGCTTCGCCAGGCGCGAACCATCGTCTCCTGGACGGCGTCCTCGGCATCGAACGCAGAGCCCAGCATGCGGTAGCAGTAGCCGGTCAGCTCCCGGCGATAGGTCTCGAGCTCGAGCTCGGTCGTTGCAATGGCCGTCATGGTCCCTCCCCCATCCGCAGCAGTTTCCCACCGCCACACCCACAGGAAAACGTACGCAACTGACAGTTCTCGGACGAGCGAGTTGTCAGCCGGTTGCCGGGCGCCCGTGGCCGGAACCGGTCACAGGGCTAGCGGAGTGACCTACGTCACTCTAGCGTCTGTTGAAACGTTCCAAACGCTTCCAGCGAAGGAGCCACCGTGGTGATCCCACCCCGCCCTCTCGTTCTCGTCGCCGCAGCCGCACTCCTGCTCGGCCTCCAGACGCCCGCCGCCGCCACGATCGACGCCTCAGCCTCCACCGCCGCCACCGCGTCGTCCGCTCCGCCGACGGTCGGCGCGCTCCGGGTCAACGGAACGGAGAACCCGCTCGGGATCGACGGCAGGAAACCACGCCTGGGCTGGCAGCTCGACGCGGACCGCCGCGGCGTCACCCAGAGCGCCTACCAGGTCCGCGTGGCGCGCAGCGAAGCGCGGCTGAGCGACCCCGACGTGTGGGACAGCGGCAAGGTCGAGTCCCGCCAGTCCGTCGAGGTGCCGTACGGCGGGCCTGCTCTGGCCTCCGGCACCGGCTACGTGTGGTCGGTCCGGGTCTGGGACGACACGGGCGCGGCGTCGTCGTGGAGCGACCCCGCCACGTTCGAGACCGGTCTCCTCACGGCCTCGGACTGGAAGGCCGCGTGGGTCGGCGCCGCCCGCCCAGAGCTGGGCGCGCACTGGACGGACTACACGATCGAGTTCACGGCCTCGCGTATCTCCGGCGCCCTCGGCGTCTACTTCCGCGGCCGCGACACCGAACACGCCTACATGTGGCAGATCAGCGAGGCGGAGAAGTCGCTGCGACCGCACGTCAAGGACGGCGGATACCGAGTCCTCCCGGCGACGCCGTTCCCTGCCGGCTTCGACTTCGCGGCCGAGCACCGCTACCGCGTCGAGGTCGACGGCACGACGATCAGGACCTCGGTGGACGGGGCGCTGCTCGACGAGCGCACCGACGCAACCTTCACCGGCGCCGGCGCCCTCGGCTTCCGCACCAGCGCACCCGAGACCGGGCTGGTGCACGACGTGGTGGTCACCTCCGACGACGGCACCACGCTCGTCGACACCACCTTCCCCGCTGGCGACCGCACCTTCTCTGCCGGCACGGTCGCCGACGGCACGCTCAGGGTCGACGCCGCCGGCCCCGAGGTGTGGCTGCGACGCGACGATCCCGTCCCCCTGCTCCGCAAGGAGTTCGACCTGGCGGGCAAAGAGGTGGAGCGTGCGCGCGTCTACGCGTCCGCGCGCGGCGTCTACCGCCTGCACCTCAACGGCGAGCGTGTCGGCGACCACGAGCTCGCCCCCGGCTGGACCGCGTACGACAAGCGCATCGACCACCAGACGTACGACGTCACCGACCTCGTCCGCTCCGGCGACAACGCCTTCGGGGCCGAGCTCTCCCGCGGCTGGTACACCGGCAACATCGCGATGTTCGGCCCCAACACGTACGGCACCGACACCTCCCTGATCGCCCAGCTCGTGGTCGACTTCACCGACGGCACCTCGACCACGGTCGCGACCGACGGCTCCTGGAACGCGACCGACGGCCCTGTGCGCGCGGCCGACCTGCTCGACGGAGAGACCTTCGACCGGCGGCGTGCCGATGCCCTCGGTGACTGGGACGAGCCGTCGTACGAGCCCGAGGGCTGGACCGACGTGGTCGTCCGCGACGAGCCGGTGGACACGCTCGAGCCGCAGACCGCGCCGCCGGTCCGCGTGACCCAGGAGCTCACCGAGACCCGCCGGATCGACTCTCCGACCGACGGTGCCCACCTCTACGACCTCGGCCAGAACATGGTCGGCCACGTCCGCCTGACCCTCGACGGCGACAAGGGCGACACGGTCCGGATCCGTCACGGCGAGGTGCTCAATCCCGACGGCACCCTCTACACCGCCAACCTCCGCAGCGCGAAGGCGACCGACTACTACACGCTCGGCTCCGACGGCCCCGAGACGTACGAGCCCGCGTTCACGTTCCACGGATTCCGCTACGTCGAGGTCACCGGCGTCGATGAAGCGCCGGACGCCGAGGACGTCGTGGGTGTCGTCGTGGGCACCGACGGAGAGCTCACCTCCGAGCTCGACACCTCCTCCGACCTCGTCGACCAGCTCCACCGCAACATCGTCTGGGGCATGCGGGGCAACTTCCTCTCGATCCCGACCGACACCCCGGCTCGCGACGAGCGGATGGGGTGGACCGGTGATATCAACGTGTTCGCCCGCACGGCGGTCTACGACATGGACGCGCAGACGTTCCTGGACAAGTGGCTCCAGGACCTCCGCGACACCCAGCGCGCCAACGGGTCGCTGCCGGGCGTCGCGCCGATCGTGCCCGGACGGTTCGACGGCGGGTACGAGTCGGCGGGGTGGATGGACGCCGGCGTGCACGTGCCGTGGACGCTGTGGCGGGCGTACGGAGACACCGAGGTGATCCGCGACAACTACACGATGATGAAGAAGTACGTCGACTTCCTCGACGCCGACTCGACCAACCACATCCGGTCGGCCGGCGGATACCTCGACTGGCTCAACCTCGACGACCCGACGCCGGCCGACGTGCTGGACACCGCCTTCGTCGCGAAGAGCACCCGCGAGTTCGCCCAGATGGCTGAGGCGATCGGCAACGACGCGGACGCTGCGGCCTACCAGGCACGGTACGAGGCGATCCGCGCTGCGTACCAGGACGCCTTCGTCGCCGCCGACGGGACGGTGAAGGGCGACAGCCAGACCTCGTACATCCTCACGATCATCAACGACCTGGCACCGGCCGACCGGCTCGACGCGGTGGTCGACCAGTTCGTCGAGACGCTCGAGCGCCGCGACTACCACCTCTCGACCGGCTTCCTCGGGGTCGACGGACTGCTGCCGGCGCTGACGAAGGCGGGCCGCACCGACATCGCGTACCGGCTCCTGCAGAACGAGGACTACCCCTCCTGGGGGTACGAGATCGGCAAGGGCGCGACCACGATCTGGGAGCGCTGGAACTCGATCAACCCCGACGGCACCTTCAACGACGTCGGCATGAACTCGTTCAACCACTACGCGTACGGCGCTGTCGGCGAGTGGATGTACCGGACGATGGCCGGGGTCTCCGAGCTCGAGCCGGGCTACCGCAAGGTGCTGGTCGCGCCGGAGCCGGGCGAGGGCATCGACCACGTGACGTTTGCGGTCGAGACGCGCTACGGACCGGTCCGCAGCGCGTGGAAGAAGGTCAGCGGCGGGCTCGATCTCGAGGTGTCCGTGCCGGCGAACACGACGGCGGAGATCCGGATCCCGGCACCAGGCCGCTGGGCGGTGACCGAGGGCGGTGGTGCCGCGGAGTCGGCCGACGGGGTGCGGTTCGTCGCGTACGAGGACGGGCACGCCGTGTACGAGGTGGGGTCGGGCGACTACCGCTTCGGCATCGACCGCGCGCTCGGCGAGCTGGGTGAGGCGGCCGCGGACGTGGACGTGCTGGCCGGGCAGGTCGACGCGCTGGCGACGAAGGGCCTGCTGACGCGGCTGCTGAAGCGGCACCTGCAGGCCGAGGTCGCCACGCTGGACCGCCAGGTCGAGCAGGCTCGCGCGGCTCGCGCCGAGGGCGACCGTGACACGGCGGCAACGCGAACTCACCAGGGGCTCGCCACCGTGTCGGCGCTCGAGCTGTGGGTTGACCTGCAGCGCGTGCTGCGGCTGGTCGACACACCGACCGCCGCGTCGCTGAAGGCGACGCTCGCGCGCATCGACGGGCATCTCTCGGCCGCGTCGGGCGTCATCGTCGGGGCGGTCGCCAAGGCCGAGCCGCGGGGCCCGGTCCACCTGGCGGGCGACACCGTACGGGTCGCGGTGACGTTGCAGAACACCGGCACGAAGTCCCTGCCGAACGTGACGAGCGCGCTGCGCTCGGCATCGGGCTGGACAGTGGAGCCGGTCGGGGCGCGGCCGGCCACGGTCGCTGCCGGGACGACGGTCACCCACCTGTACGACGTGGTCGTGCCTGACGGCTCTCCGATCGGTGCGGAGACACTGACGGGCACGGTGTCGTACCGCCAGAGCTGGGGCAGGGCCACGCTCCCGGTCTCCGCCGACGTCGTCGTCTCCCCCACGCTCACGCTCGACTCCGCGGCCGTGGCGCCACAGGCCGCGACCGCAGGCGACGAGGTGACGGTGACGGCGGTCGTCCGCAACCACAGCACGCGGCCGGCCTCGGGCGAGCTGACGGTGTCAGGCCCCGGGGTGACCTCGCCGGCACCGACGTCGTACACGGTGCCGGCCGGCGCCACGGCGGACGTGCCGGTGACGGTGACGGTTCCGACGACGGTCGTCGGAGGCCCGCTGACACTCACCGCCTCGACGGGAGCGACGGAGTCGCAGAAGGCGGCGGCGACCCTCGGCGTGACGTTGACGACGCCGCCGCCCGGTGCCGTCGACCACGTCGACGTGGGCCTCTCCGCGTCGGAGCAGGCGCACGGCCTGACCGCGTCGCCGAACAGCGGCACGAACGTCGAAGCCGGACTGACCCGCCGCTACACGCACTCGTCGTACCCGGGGGGCTGGTTCGAGATGGACCTCGACGTGCCGGCGGGCAAGGCGTTCGTGCTGCGGGCCGTCGAGACGTACGACGGGGCGCGCCGCAAGACGTACGACATCGTCGTGGACGGTGTGGTCGTGCACTCGCACGACGCGAGGCGTACGGAGGGTGGCGAGGGCACGCAGACGTACCAGGTGCTCGTCGACCGGCCCGACCTCACCGCAGACGGCACGGTGCGCGTGAGGTTCCAGGACACCGGCGCCGACTACGACCCGTCGATCGCCGACGTCTGGTCGCTCCCGGTCTCGTAGACACCCCGCACCCCGCTCGCGGGTCACTCTCCTCGGCCCGCGGGTCACTCTCCTCGGCCCGCGGGTCACTCTCCTCGGCCCGCGGGTCACTCTCCTCGGCCCGCGGGTCACTCTCCTCGGCCCGCGGGTCACTCTCCTCGGCCCGCGGGTCACTCGCTTCGGCCCGCGGGTCACTCGCTTCGGCTCGCGGGTCACTCTCCTCGGCCCGCGGGTCACTCGCTTTGGCTCGCGGGTCACTCGCTTTGGCCCGCGGGTCACTCTCCTCGGCCCGCGGGTCACTCTCCCGGTCGAGGGTGACCCACGAGTCCCAGGGAGTGACCCGCGAGTCCCAGAGGGTGACCCGCGAGTCCCAGAGGGTGACCCGCGAGTCCCAGGGAGTGACCCCCGACGGCCAAAGGGTGACCCGCGAGTGGTCGGGTCAGATGAGGTCGTGGCGTACGGCCCAGACGACGGCCTCGATCGGTGTCGAGACCTCGAGCGCCGAGCACACCGTGCGCAGACGGCGCCGTACGGTCCGCTCCGACAGGAGGAGGCGACGGCCGACCGCCTCGACCGTGAGCCCTTTCGCGACGAGAGCGAGCAGGACGAGGTCGTCACGGTCGAGCCGACCCTGGCCGTCCCGTGTCACCGTTCCCCCGTCCCCCCGCACGTTGTGTTTACCCCCTGGGGATCAGCCGTTGGAGCTGGGTGACGTGCGACGGCTGCAGCTCGTCGACGCTGCTGACTCCCAGCAGGCGCATGGTGCGCTCGAGCTGGGTGGAGAGGATCTCGATCGCGCGGTCGACACCGGCCCGTCCACCGGCCATCAACCCGTACAGGTAGGCGCGTCCGATGAGCGTGAAGTCGGCCCCCAGGGCGAGCGCCGCGACGATGTCGGCGCCGGACATGATGCCGGTGTCGAGGTGGATCTCGGTCGTGCCCTTGACCTCGCGGGCGACGTCCGGCAGCAGGTGGAACGGGATGGGCGCTCGGTCGAGCTGACGGCCACCGTGGTTGGAGAGCACGATCGCGTCGACACCCATCTCGGCGAGGCGCGAGGCGTCCTCGACGCTCTGCACCCCCTTGACGACGAGCTTGCCCGGCCACTGCTCCTTGATCCACGCGAGGTCCTCGTAGTCGACCGTCGGGTCGAACATCGTGTCGAGGAGCTCGGCGACCGTGCCCGACCAGCGGTCGAGCGAGGCGAACGCCAGGGGCTCGGTCGTGAGGAAGTTGATCCACCAGGCCGGCCGCGGGATCGCGTTGACCACTGTCCGCGGCGTGAGCGTGGGCGGGATCGTCATGCCGTTGCGGGTGTCGCGCAGCCGCGCGCCGGCCACCGGGACGTCGACGGTCACGACGAGCGCCTCGAACCCCGCCGCGGCGGCGCGCTCGACCAGCGCCATCGACCGCTCGCGGTCCTTCCACATGTAGAGCTGGAACCAGTTGCGCCCTGCCGGGTTGGCTGCCCGTACGTCCTCGATCGAGGCAGTGCCCATCGTCGACAGCGCGAACGGGATGCCGGCCGCTCCCGCCGCGCCCGCCCCGGCGTACTCGCCCTCGGTCTGCATCATGCGGGTGAAGCCGGTCGGCGCGATCCCGAACGGCAGCGCCGACGTGGCGCCGAGGACCTGGCACGAGGTGTCGACCTTGGAGACGTCGCGGAGGATCCGAGGGTGGAACGTCACGTCCTGGAACGCCTGACGCGCTCGGGCCAGCGACAGCTCCTCCTCAGCGGCTCCGTCGGTGTAGTCGAACGCCGGGCGTGGGGTCCGCCGCTTCGCGATCGTACGGAGATCGTCGATCGTGAGGGCCGACGCGAGCCGACGCTCGCGCGGGCTGAGGACCGGCTTCTTGAACTTCAGCAGCGGTCCGAGATCGCGGGGGTGGGGTACGCGTCGATCCATCAGGAGACCTTTCCGAGCGGGCGAGGAAGATAGTGCTGCTGGTCCAGCGTGCTCCCGACGAGAGCGCGGAGCGCGTCCAGGTCGCCGGACACGGCGCCGAGCGTCCGGCCCTGCACGAGCGCGTTGCCGAGCGCGGTGGCCTCCACCGGTCCGGCGAGCACCTCGAGCCCTGATCGGTCGGCGGTGAGCTGGCACAGCAGCCCGTTGAGCGCGCCACCACCGACGATCTGGATCCGGCGGACCCGGCGACCCGCGAGCTCCGCGGCGCGGCGGAGCGTGGTCGCGAACGCCTCGGCGAGGCTCTCGAGGATCGCGCGTGTCGTCTCCGGGCGACCGGTCGGCGGCCGCAGGCCGTGCTCTGCGGCGTACGCACGGATCCGTGCCGGGACGTCGCCCGGCGGGAGGAAGCGCGGGTCGTCGACGTCGAAGAGCAGCGGTGTCTCGACCTCGGCGGCGGCAGCCAGCAGGGACGCCAGCTCGACCGGTCGCCCGTCCTCGCGCTCCCACGTGCGTACGGACTCGCTCAGCAGCCACAGACCCATCACGTTGTGGAGGAACCGGACGCGCCCGTCGACGCCCCCCTCGTTCGTGAAGCCTGCCTGCCGTGCCGCGTCGTCGAGGACAGGTCGCTCGAGCTCGAGCCCGGCCAGCCCCCAGGTGCCGCACGACACGTACGCGTCGTCCGGCCCCAGCACCGTGCCGGCGACCGCCGAGGCCGTGTCGTGCGAGCCCACGGTGGTGACGGTCAGGTCGTGCCCGCCGAGCTCCGCCGCGACGTGCGGCAGCAGCCCTCCGAGCGTGGTCCCGGGGGCGACCAGCGGCGCCAGGAGGTCCGGCGCGATGCCGAGCGTCTTGGCGAGGTCGGTGTCCCAGGTGCCGGTCGTCACGTCGAGCAGGCCCGTGGTCGAGGCGTTGGTGAGCTCGGTCCCGACGTGGCCGCTCAGCCAGTGCCCGATGAGGTCCGGCACCATCAGCATCGTGTCGGCGTGCTCCAGGTGGGTGCCGTCGGCGACGAGCTGGAAGACCGTGTTGAACGGCAGGTGCTGCAGCCCGTTGCGCGCATAGAGGGCAGCGGGCGCCATAGTCGCGTGCACGGACTCCACGGCGGCCGCGGTGCGGCTGTCGCGGTAGTGGAACGGCGTCGAGACCATCCGCCCGTCCCGCAGCAGGGCGTAGTCGACCGCCCAGCTGTCGACCGCCACGCCGGCGAGGCCGGGCGTGGAGCGTACGGCGAGCCGCAGGCCGTCGACGACCTCGCGGAAGAGCCCGACGACGTCCCAGTGCAGACCGTCGGGCAGCCGCACCGGTGCGTTCGCGAACCGGTGCACGACCTCCAGCCGCGCACCGTCCGGGCCGACCTCGGCCACCACCACGCGTCCGCTGGTGGCGCCGAGGTCGACCGAGGCGACGTGGACAGGCTCAGACATGCACCGGCCTCAGCGCAGGAACGCGGCGGCGACGCCGGCGTCCACGGGGATGTGCAGCCCGGTCGTGTGGCTCAGCTCGGCGCTGCAGAGGACGAACACCGCGTTGGCGATGTTGGCAGGCAGCACCTCGCGCTTGAGGATGGTCCGCTGCGCGTAGAACTTGCCGAGGTCCTTCTCCTCCACGCCGTAGACCGCGGCGCGGTTCGCGCCCCAGCCGCTGGCGAAGATGCCCGAGCCCTGGACGACACCGTCGGGGTTCACGCCGTTGACCTTGATGCCGTACGCGCCGAGCTCGGCCGCGAGCAACCGGACCTGGTGCGCCTGGTCGGCCTTCGCCGCGCCGTACGCCACGTTGTTGGGGCCGGCGAAGATCGAGTTCTTCGAGGAGATGTAGACGACGTCGCCGCCCATCTCCTGCTCGATCATCACCTTCGCCGTGGCCTTCGAGACGAGGAACGACCCCTTGGCCATGACGTCGTGCTGGAGGTCCCAGTCCTTCTCGGTGGTCTCCAGCAGCGAGCGCGAGAGCGAGAGGCCGGCGTTGTTGACGACGAGGTCGACACCGCCGAACGCGAGCACCGCCGCGTCCACGGCTGCCTGGACGGCGTCGGCGTCGGAGACGTCGACCTGGACGCCGACCGCGACGTCGGTGCTCCCGAGCTCGGCCGCAGCCTCCTGGGCCTTCTCCAGATCGAGGTCGGCGATGACGACGCAGGCGCCCTCGGCGGCGAGCTTCTCCGCGGTGGCCCTGCCGATGCCGGACGCAGCGCCGGTGACGAGCGCGACGCGGGTGGCCAGCGGCTTGGGCTTCGGCATCCGCTGGAGCTTGGCCTCCTCCAGCGCCCAGTACTCGATGCGGAACTTCTCCGACTCGTCGATCGGCGCGTATGTCGAGAGCCCCTCGGCGCCGCGCATCACGTTGATCGCGTTGACGTAGAACTCACCGGCGACGCGGGCGGTCTGCTTGTCCTTGCCGAAGCTGAACATGCCGACACCCGGGACCAGCACGATGAGCGGATCGGCACCCCGGATCGCGGGGCTGTCCGACGTCGCGTGCCGGTCGTAGTACGCCTGGTAGTCCTCGCGGTAGGACCCCGCGAGCTCCTTCAGGCGGGCGATCGAGTCCTCGACCGACGCGTCCGCGGGGAGGTCGAGCACGAGCGGCTTGACCTTCGTACGGAGGAAGTGGTCGGGGCACGAGGTGCCGAGCTCGGCGAGCCGCGGGTGCTCGGCGTGCGAGAGGAAGTCGAGCACCACGTCGGAGTCGGTGAAGTGGCCGACCATCGGGCGGTCCTGGCTCGCGATCCCGCGGATCGTCGGCGCGAGCGCGGCAGCCTTGGCGCGCCGCTCGTCCTCCGGCAGCGCGGTGTACCCGTCGAGGGCGGGGCCGAACGGCTCGGGCTTGCTGTGCTCCTCGATGTAGGCCGCCGCGGTGCGGATGATCCACAGCGAGTTCTGCTCGGCCTCCTCGGAGGTGTCGCCCCACGCCGTGATGCCGTGCCCGCCGAGGACGCAGCCGATCGCCTGCGGGTTCTTGGCCTTGATCTCGGCGATGTCGAGCCCGAGCTGGAAGCCGGGACGACGCCACGGGACCCAGACGACCTTGTCGCCGAAGATCTTGCCGGTCAGCTCCTCGCCGTCGGCGGCGGTCGCGACCGCGATCCCGGAGTCGGGGTGCAGGTGGTCGACGTGCGCCGCGTCGACGAGCCCGTGCATCGCGGTGTCGATCGACGGAGCGGCACCACCCTTGCCGTGGAGGCAGTAGTCGAACGCCGCGACCATCTCGTCCTCGCGCTCGACGCCCGGGTAGACGTCGACGAGCGCACGCATGCGGTCCAGGCGCAGGACGGCGAGGCCGGACTCCTTGAGCGTGCCGAGGTCGCCTCCCGAGCCCTTGACCCACAGGAGGTCGACGGCCTCGCCGGTGACCGGGTCGGTCTCGGTGCCCTTGGCAGACGTGTTGCCGCCGGCGTAGTTGGTGTTGCGCGGATCGGCGCCGAGGCGGTTCGAGCGCTCGATGAGCGCCTTCGCGGTCTCGTTGGCGGCGTTCGCCGTGGTGTTGTCGGACATCGTGCTCATCAGCTCCATCCGGCCTGGGTCCCGCCGACCCGATCGGCCTCGATCTGTTCCTGGTAGCCGCTGGCGAGGTAGGCCTGCATCGGGTTGGACGGCAGGCCCTGCGTCTCGCGCCATGCGGCGAGGTCGGTACGTACGTCGGTGTAGAAGGCGTCCATGAAGATCTCGTTGGCAAGGAGGACGTCACCGTCAGCCTGGGCCGCGGTCAGCGCCGCGGTGTCGACGAGCAGCGCACGCGCGGTCATCTCCTGCACGTTGAGCACCGAGCGGATCTGCCCGGGGATCTTCTTCTCGATGTTGTGGCACTGGTCGAGCATGAACGCGACGTCGCCGTCCTTGCCGTACCCGCCGCCACGGACGACCTCGAACAGGATCCGGAAGAGCTGGTACGGGTCCGCCGCGCCCACGATGAGGTCGTCGTCGGCGTAGAAGCGCGAGTTGAAGTCGAACGAGCCGAGCTTCCCGAGGCGCAGCAGCTGGGCGACGATGAACTCGATGTTGGTGCCGGGGGCGTGGTGGCCGGTGTCGAGGCAGACGACCGCGTTGTCCCCGAGGGCGGCGACCTGCGTGTACGCCGTGCCCCAGTCCGGCACGTCGGTGTGGTAGAAGGACGGCTCGAAGAACTTGTACTCGAGCACGAGACGCTGGTCGGCGGACAGGCGCTCATAGATCGTGGCGAGCGACTCCGCGAGGCGGTCCTGCCGTCCGCGCATGTCCGCCTGGCCGGGGTAGTTGCTGCCCTCGGCGAGCCAGATCTTGAGGTCGCGCGAGCCGGTCGCGTCCATCACGTCGATGCACTCGAAGTGGTGGTCGATCGCCTTCTGGCGGATCTTCGGATCGGTGTGGGTCAGGGCGCCGAGCTTGTAGTCGTCGTCCTGGAACGTGTTGCTGTTGATGGTGCCCAGGCCGATGCCCTGGTCCTCGGCGAAGCGGCGCAGCGCCGCGTAGTCGTCGGTCTGGTCCCACGGGATGTGGAGCGCGACGCGCGGGGCGAGGCCGGTGAAGCGGTGGACCGCGGCCGCGTCGGCGATCTTCTCCTCGACCGTACGAGGTGTGCCGGGCGAGCCGAAGACCTTGAAGCGCGTGCCGGAGTTGCCGTAGGCCCAGGAGGGAACCTCGATCTCCTGCTCGGTGAGCCGCGACGCGATGTCGGCGAAGTTCGTCATGTCAGTTGCTCTCTCCTCGCGCACGGGTCTCGCGCGCGGTCGTCTGTGCCGTCGAAGTCTCGGTCGCCTGGTGGGCAGCCAGCTGGTCCTCGAGGTGGAAGATCTCCTCCAGCTCGAGGAAGCCTTCGTCAGGTGCTCCGTCGAGGTCCTCGAAGAGCTCGGCCATCTCGGCCTGCCACCGCCGGTTGACGTCGGTGGCCGCCATCCGGGCGCGGGCCCGCTCGAGCGACTCGGTCTCGAGGTAGCCGATCAGGAGCCCGTCGGGGCGGAGGAACAGCGAGTAGTTGTGCCAGCCGGCGGCGTCCAGGGCCTCCAACATCTCTGGCCACACCGCGGCGTGGCGCCGGCGGTACTCGTCGATCCGGTCCTGCCGGACCTGAAGCTGGAAGCACACGCGGCGCATCGTTCCTCCGGAAGTGTTCGGGAGTGGTTCCCGGTCACCCCTGGCCGCAGGGGCGACCGGGAACCACGTCGTGGTGCCGGGCGGGTGGCCCGGCGAGCTCAGACCTCCTGGTCAGAGGTGCTGTGCTCGGGCGTACGACTCGTCCGAGACGTCAGGTCTCAGAACTGGAAGTCGTCGATGTTGTCCTTGTTGAACTCGAGCGGGTCGCCGAGGAGCACGACACCGTCGGCGCCGACGGTGTACTCGCCGAGCTTGCCCGCCTCAAACGTGTCACCCTCTTCGCCCTTGATGTCGCCGTCGACGAGCGCCTTGGCGGCGAAGGCGGTCAGGTAGCCGAGGTCCTCGGGGTTCCAGAGGGCGAAGGAGCCGACCGTGCCGTTCTTGACGTACTCGCGCATCTGGTCGGGCGTGCCCAGACCGGTGAGCTGGACCTTGCCCTTGTACTGCGAGTCCGAGAGGTAGCGCGCCGCTGCGGCGATGCCGACCGTGGTGGGCGAGACGATGCCCTTGAGGTCGGGGTGCTTCTGCAGGAGTGCGGCGGTCTTGTCGAACGACGTCTGGTCGTCGTCGTCGCCGTAGACCGTCTCGACGAGCTGGATCTTCGGGTGGTTCGCCTTGAGATCCTCCTCCATGAGCTTGATCCACTCGTTCTGGTTCGTCGCGTTCGCCGACGCCGAGAGGATCGCGATCTTGCCCTGGTCGCCGATGGCCTTGGCGATGAGCTCGACCTGCTTGGAGGCGATGCCCTTCGCATCCGCCTGGTTCACGAAGAGGTCGCGGTACTCCGGCTTGGTGTCGGAGTCGAAGGTGACGACCTTGGTGCCGGCGTCACGCGCCTCCTGGAGCGCGTCGCCGATGGCCTCGGGGTCGTTGGCCGAGATCGCGATGGCGCCGGTCCCCTGCTGGGTCAGCGTGTTGATGTAGCTGACCTGCGAGTCGGGGGTCGCCTCGGACGGGCCGACCTCCTTGAAGGTGCCCTCGAACTCCTCGACGGCAGCCTTGCCGCCCTTGGAGGACGTCTCGAAGTAGGGGTTGCCGAGGTTCTTGGGGAGGAAGGTGACCGAGACGTCGTCGCCGCCGCCTCCGCCGTTACCCTCGTCGTCGCTCCCGCCGCAGGCGGCGAGCACCAGGCTCATGCCCAGCACGGCGGCGACGGCCGGGACGAACCGCGCGAGGCCGCGTCGCCTCGTGGTCTGTGTGGTCATCGGTCTTCTCTCTCTCGATTGCTGACCGGCCCGTCCGGGTCGGCCTGGGGGGTGGTGCTGTTGGGCTCGGGGGCGCCACGACGTCGCCGGCTGCCGATCCAGCCGAGGACGCTGGAGCCCACGACGGAGACGACCAGCAGCAGGCCGGTGACGATGTTGATGACGTCGGCGGTCTGGTCGGCCAGGCGCAGTGCGCTGCCGATCGCCCCGATGAGGAGCACGCCGGCGATCACGCCGGGGAGTGCGCCACGTCCGCCGAAGATGGAGACGCCGCCGAGCAGCACGGCGGCGATGACCTGGAGCTCCATGCCGTTGGCGTTGTCGCCGCGGGCGCTGCCGTAGCGCAGCGTGTAATAGATGCCTGCCATGGCCGACACGACACCGGTCAGCATGAACAGCACCAGCTTGGTGCGCTCGACCCGAATCCCGGAGAACCGGGCGGCGCCCTCGTTGAGGCCGATCGCGAAGATGCCGCGGCCGAAGGCGGTGAAGTGGAGCAGGACGATGAAGAGGACGGCCAGCACCGCGAACACGATCATGATCGACGGGATGTCTGACTCGCCGATCCGGCCGCGTGCCCAGTCGGTCCACGCCTCGGGGAAGTCGGTGACGGCGGTGGTGCCGAGCAGGCCCACCGCGATCCCGCGGTAGAGCGCGAGCGTGCCGATCGTGACGGCCAGCGACGGCAGCCCGACCACGGTGACGAGGAAGCCGTTGAACGCACCGCAGACGACCCCGACGAGCAGGGCGGCGACCGCCGCGAGGACGACGGGCGTGCCCTTGTCGTAGAGCACGCCGAACGACACGCTCGCGAGCGCCACGGTGCTGGCGACCGAGAGGTCGATCTCTCCGGTGATGATCACGAGCGTCATCGGGAGCGCGATCAGGAGGATCGGGGCGACGTCGAGGAGGAGGTACGTGATGGTGATCGGCCGGTCGAAGAACGGCACGGTCGCCGAGGCGTACAGGTAGACGACGACCAGGGCGGCCCAGACCGCGACGTCGCGGCTGAGCAGGACCCGCTGCCACAGCGGACGCTGATGGTCGCGGTAGGTCCGGCCGCGCGAGGGCGTGGAGGTGTCGGAGGGGTCGATCAGGCTGGTCATTCGGCGTCCCTCTCTGCCAGCAGCTTCTTGTGCTGTCGGTCCTTGAGGACCTTGTCCAGCACGATCGCGACGATGATGAGCAGGCCGACGACCGCGCGCTGCCAGAAGTCCTGGATGCCGAGGATCGGGAGACCGCGGTTGATCGTCATGAGGAGGTACGCGCCGACCGCCGCACCGAGGACGGTGCCGCTGCCGCCGAAGATCGCGACGCCACCGATCACGGCGGCGCCGACCGCCTCGAACTCGATGCCGAGCCCGGCGCCGGAGCTGATGGTGCCGTAGCGCGCGACGTAGAGGACGGCCGCGAGCCCGGCCAGACCGCCGGAGACCGCGAAGGCGACGAGGGTGCGCTTGGTCTTGGGCAGCCCGTAGAGCGTGGCGGCCTCGGGGTCGGAGCCGAGGGCGTACATCTCGCGCCCGGCGCGCGAGCTGCGCATCAAGACGATGGCGACCCCGAGCACGGCGAACGAGATCCACGCGAGCGTCGGGATGCCGAGCACCGACGACGTACCGAACGTGAGCAGGTCGCGCGGGATGTCGGAGGCGTTGATCCGGTCGGAGCCGGCCCACGACATCATGATGCCGCGATAGACGTAGAGCGTGCCGAGCGTGATCACCAGCGCCGGCACCTTGGCGAACGCGACGAGTGCGCCGTTGATCAGGCCGAGCACGACGCCGAGCAGGATCGCGAGCAGCAGCACGACGATGATCGGCAGCCCTGTGTCGACGAAGAGCCGGCCGGTCGCGTAGGCGACCAGACCGAGGATCGACCCGACCGACAGGTCCACGTTGCGGGTGATGATGACGATCGCCTGGCCGACGGCGAGCACCACGAGGATCGACGGCGTCAGGAAGAGGTCGCGCCAGCCGTCCTTGCTGAAGAGGAACGACGGGTTGATCGCGGTGGTCACGGCCAGGACCACGAGGAAGGCCAGGACGATGCCGGTCTCGCGCGCCTGGAGGACCTTGCGGACCCGGGCGCCGACGCTCGGGGGCGGCGGGGGCGCCGGCGTCGTCGCGGTCGTGGCTGCGGTGCTCATGCGGAGGCTCCCTCGGTGTTGGTCGCCGCGAACATCACGGCCTCGGGGGTCGCCTGCTCACGGCTCAGCTCGGCCGTGATCCGGCCCTCGTGCACGACGACGACCCGGTCGGCCATCCCGAGCACCTCGGGCAGCTCCGACGAGATCATGACGATGCCCATGCCCTCGCCGGCGAGGGCAGACAGGAGCCGGTGCACCTCGGCCTTGGTGCCGACGTCGATGCCGCGGGTCGGCTCGTCGACGATCAGCACGTCGGGTGCGGTGCTGAGCCACTTGGCGAGCACGACCTTCTGCTGGTTGCCGCCGCTGAGGGTGCCGGCGAGAGCGTCGAGCGTCGCCGCCTTGACCTCCAGGCGCGAGGCCCAGTCACGGGCTGTCGCGTTCTCGGCTCCGGACGACAGGATGCCGGCGCGCGAGAGGCGACGGCGGATCGCCATGGTGATGTTGCGGGCGATCGAGGCGTCGAGGACGAGGCCGTGCTTGCGCCGGTCCTCCGGGACCAGGGCGAGCCCGAGGCGGATGGCGGCCGCGGGGTCCCCGGCAGGGACGGCCTTGCCGGCCACCCTGACCGTGCCCGAGTCGTACGGGTCGACCCCGAACGCCGCCTGCATGATCTCGCTCCGGCCGGCGCCGACGAGACCGGCGAGCCCGACGATCTCGCCCCGCCGGACCTGGAGGTCGACGTCGTGGAACACACCGGCACGGGTGAGGCCCTCGATCTCGAGGACGACGTCGCCGATCTGCGCGTCCTGCTTGGGATAGAGGTCCTCGACGTCGCGCCCGACGAGTCGGCGCACGATGTCGTCGACGGTGACGTCGGCGACCGCGTCGGTCGAGACGTACGAGCCGTCGCGCATCACGGTGATCGTGTCGCAGAGGCTGAAGACCTCGTCGAAGCGGTGGGAGATGAAGACCAGTGCGCGGCCCTCGTCGCGCAGCGCGCGGGCGATCGTCATCAGGCGGTCGACCTCGATGCCGCTCAGTGCGGCGGTCGGCTCGTCCATGATGAGGACGCGGGCGTCGAGGGAGATGGCCTTCGCGATCTCGATGATCTGCTGGTCCGCGATGGACAGGCCGTCAGCGGGGCGCTCCGGGTCGATGGCGACGCCGAGACGGGCGAACAACGCGCGCGCCTCGGTGTCCATGGCCTTGCGGTCGATGCTGCCGAACCGCGACCGCGGCTGGCGCCCCATGAAGATGTTCTCGGTGACGCTGAGGTCGGGGAACAGCGTCGGCTCCTGGTAGATCACCGCGATGCCGGCGTCCTTGGCGTCGGCGGTGGTCCGGAAGTCGACCGGCTCGCCGAACAGCTCGTACGATCCGGAGTCCGGCCGATAGAGGCCCGCGATGATCTTGACCATCGTCGACTTGCCTGCGCCGTTCTCGCCGACCAGCGCGTGGATGGACCCGGTGGTGACGGTCAGGCTGCCTGCACGCAGGGCGACCACCTGCCCGAACCTCTTCGAGACGTCGCTCAGGGCGAGCGCGACCGTCCCGGTGGCGGCTGTGGCCATCGACTTCCTCACCGACTTCCGTACGCACTGAGGGGTAGCGCGTTTGAATCGTTTCAATTAACGTGGCGTTCACAAGGTATATGAGCCGACTCACAAGGGTCAAGGGACCCCTTGAAACGATTCAGTGGCAGACTTCACGCACCGTCCGCCATGCGACAGACCTAGATACAGGAGATGCCGGTGGCAAAGCCCCCGTCGACACCGACCCCGGCAGCCAGCCTCCGTGACGTCGCTGCGCTCGCAGGCGTCTCCGTCGGCACGGTCTCCAACGTGCTCAACCACCCTGCCAAGGTGTCGGAGCAGACCGCGGAGCGGGTCTTCGCGGCGATCCGCGACCTCGGGTTCGTCCGCAACGAGGCGGCCCGTCAGCTCCGGCAGGGACACAGCCGGTCGATCGGGCTCATCGTGCTCGACATCCGCAACCCCTTCTTCACCGACGTCGCCCAGGGTGTCGAGGACGAGGCGACCGCGCGGTCGCGCAGCGTCCTGCTCGCCAACTGCGCGGAGGACGCCGCCCGGGAGAGTGCCTATCTCGACCTCTTCGAGGAGCAGCGTGTCGACGGCCTGCTCATCTCACCGGTCGGTGACGTCCTCGACCGCCTCGACCGCCTCCGCTCACGCGGCATGGCGGTGATCCTCCTGGACCGGCTCGCGTCGACGGAGTCGTACAGCTCAGTCTCGGTCGACGACGAGCGCGGTGGTCGACTCGCGGTCGAGCACCTGCTCGAGACCGGGCGGCGACGCATCACCTTCGTCGGCGCCTCCACCGACATCGAGCAGGTCCGCGACCGCCTCGCCGGTGGACGGCGAGCGGTCGAGGGTGTCGGCAACGCCTCGCTGGACTACCGCGAGATCACAGGGATGCACGTCGCCCCGGCACTGGCCGAGGGCGAGCGGATCGTCGCGCTGCCGGCCGACGAGCGTCCTGACGCGGTGTTCGCGGCCAACGACCTGATCGCGATGGGGATGCTCCAGGCCTTCACCCGGGGGGGGTTGAGGACGCCCGACGACATCGCGCTGATCGGCTACGACGACATCGACTACGCCGCCTCGGCAGCCATCCCGCTGTCCTCGGTGCGCCAGCCCTCACGCGAGATGGGCCGGCGCGCCGCCGAGCTGCTCCTCGCCGAGATCGAGGCCGGCGGCAGCGGTGAGCGCCAGCACATCGTCTTCGCCCCGGAGCTGGTGGCCCGCGCGTCGACCCTCGGCTGACCGCCCCGCGCCTCGCCCCGTACGCGATTTGTGCACCTCCTCAAGGAATCGGCACCCGGATTCCTTGATCAACTGCACAAATCGGGGACGGGAGGGACGCTCGGGGACGGGAGGGGGTCAGCCGGCCGCGTCGTACGGGAGGCGGACCGTGAAGCGGGTGCTGCCGGGCTCCGACTCCACCGTCAGGTCACCATGGTGCTTCCTGACCACGATCCGCCAGGAGATGTCGAGCCCGAGTCCCGTCCCTTCGCCGACGGCCTTGGTCGTGAAGAACGGCTCGAAGATCCGCTCCTGGTTCTCCGGCGTGATCCCCGGACCGGTGTCCGCGACCTCCACCTCGCACCAGTCCTCCACGCGACGCGTGGTGAGAGTCAGGGTCCCTTCTCCCGCCATCGCCTGTGCCGCGTTGACGATCAAGTTGGTCCACACCTGGTTCATCTCCGCCGCGAACATCGGGACGGGCGCGATGCTGCGGTCGTAGTGCTTGACCACGGTGATGCCGCGCAGCTTCATCTGCAGCATCAACAGGGTCGCGTCGAGCAGCTCGTGGACGTCGGTGCGGACGAACGGGGCGCGGTCGAGCTGGGAGTACTGCTTCGCCGCGTTGACCAGGGTCGACACCCGGTTGGTCGCATCCTCGATCTCGGCGATCAGCTCCTCGGTCTCGAGCGTGTAGCCGAGCCAGCGCATCGCGCCGGCGAGCGCGCTGGGGTCCACCCGGGCCGCCGCGGCGTCGAGCCACGTCTCGTCGATGCCGCCCTGCACGAGCACCGGGGCGATCTCCCAACCGTTCTCGATCCCGTGGTCGTCGAGCCAGTCGGCGAGCCGGTCCTCCAGGTCGGACGCCTCGAGGACACCGAGCACGTCCGCCGATACGGCGTCGGCGCGACGCGCCAGTGCGTCCTCCTGGAGCGCCATCAGCGCGGTGATCGTCTCGCGGTCGTGGGTGCCCTCGGCGATCATCGCGAGCTTGTGGCGCATCGCCGCGACCCGCTCGCGCAGTGTCGCGGTCGCCCGCACGGCCGCGGACGCGGGATTGTTGAGCTCGTGGGTGAGGCCGGCCGACAAGGACCCCAGAGCCAGCAGCCGCTCACGCTGCCCGACCGCCTCCTGGGTGTTGCGCGTCCCGAAGAAGAGGCCCTCGAGGAGGTGCACCGCCATCGGGAACCAGTCGGCCATCAGCTTGGCGAAGTCGGCGGCGTCCAGGACGAAGAACCGCGACGGCTCCAGCACCTTGGTCGAGCCGGTGTACACCTGCGGAGCACGGTCCCCCAGGTACGCCGACCAGGCTCCGGTGTACACGCCGGCCCGGGCGGTCCGGGAGGTCTCGACGTCGTCACCGCCGACCGTGCGATAGAGAGCGATCTCCCCCTCCAGCATCACGTAGAAGCACGTCGCCGGATCGCCCTCGCGGATGAGCCATCCCGGCTTCGCGTGCTCCACCCGGCCGTGCTCGCACAGCCACGCCAGCTGCCAGTCCTCGAGGCGCTCGAACAGGAACATCCGGCGCAGCTCGGCGACGTCGCACGGCAACGGCTCGGGCGTGCTCACAGCTGCTCCAGGTAGCGGTGCACCAGCATCACGGCCATGGCTCCTTCTCCGACGGCGGAGGCGACCCTCTTCGCCGACTCGGCCCGGACGTCGCCGGCGGCGAAGATGCCGGCCACGCTGCTCTCGAGGTGGTACGGCACCCGGTCGAGCGTCCACCCCGGTGGTCGCGCGCCGTCCTGCAGGAGGTCGGGGCCCGTCGGGACGAACCCGTAGCGGTCGCGCACGACCACCCCGTCGAGCCACTCCGTCCGCGGCACGGCGCCGATGAAGACGAACGCCCACCCGCACGGGACCGTGGTCATACGTCCCGTGCTGAGGTCGCGCAGCACCAGGCCCTCGAGGTGCCCGTCTCCGCATCCCGCCGCGACCTCGGTCGACGTCATCACCCGGATCCGGGGGTGCGCCTCGACCTGCTCCACGAGGTACGCCGACATCGACTGCGTCAACGCTGGCCCACGGACGAGGATGGTCACGCTGCGAGCCTCGCGGGCCAGCGCGATCGCGGCCTGGCCGGCGGAGTTCGCCCCGCCGACGACGTACACGTCCTGGCCGGCGCAGGCGGCCACATTGGTCAGCGCCGACCCGTAGTAGAGCCCTCGCCCAGTCATGTCGTCCAACAGGGGGCCGTCGAGCCGCCGGTACGTGACTCCGCCGGCCAGGATGATCGTCTGCGCGTCGAGGGAGCTGCCATCGGGGAAGCGGACGGTGCGTGCCGGCCCGTTGACCTCCAGCCCGACGGCGTCGCGGGTGGTGACGATCTCCGCACCGAACTTGAGCGCCTGACGCCGTGCGCGCTCGGCAAGCTGGGCGCCCGAGACGCCGTCGGGGAAGCCGAGGTAGTTCTCGATCCGCGAGCTCTGCCCCGCCTGTCCTCCGGTGGCGGTGCGCTCGACGAGCACGGTCCTGAGCCCTTCGGACGCCCCGTAGAGCGCCGCGCTGAGACCGGCGGGCCCGCCGCCGACGACGATCAGGTCGTAGAAGTCGGACCGAGGCTGCGTCACCAACCCGACCCGTTCGGCGAGCGCGGCGTCGGTGGGCGCCACCAGCACGTTGCCGCCCGGCGTGACGACGACCGGGAGCTGCGGGTCGTCCAGAGTCGCGGCCGTGAAGAGCGCGTGTGCCTCGGCCGAGTCGGAGGCGAACCACCGGTACGGCACCTGGTTGCGTGCCAGGAACTCGCGCACCTCCGACGAGCGTGCCGACCAGCGGTGCCCGACCAGCTTCGTCTCGCCCACCGGGTGGCGGTCGGTACGGGACCACGCGTCGAGCTGGTCGTCGATCACCGGATAGAGCTTCTCGTCGGGAGGATCCCAAGGCTTGAGCAGGTAGTAGTCCAGGTCGACGAGGTTGATCGCGTCGATCGCCGCCTCGGTGTCGGCATAGGCGGTGACGAGCACGCGGCGTGCGGCGGGGAACAGGTCGATCGCCTTCTCGAGGAACTCGATGCCCGTCATCTGGGGCATCCGGTGGTCGGCCAGGAGGACCGCCACCTCCTCGCCACGGAGCTTGAGCTCACGCAGCGCCTCGAGAGCCTGCTCCCCGGACTCGGCGCGCACGATCCGGTGGGTGGCGCCGTAACGGCGCCGTAGGTCTCGCGCGATCGAGCGTGACACCGCCGGATCGTCGTCCACGGTGAGGAGGGCGACACGGTGCTCCACGCGCCCGGGGGAGGTCGTTGCCGTCATGTCGGTCCTTCGCGGTGGTGGCCGAGGTCCCCATCGTCGCGCCTTCGCCGCCCCGAGGCCAGGCTGGTTCTCGGCCGCGATCAGCCGGCTGCGTCGTCGTCGAGCATCGGGCCCGCCCTCAGCTCGGTGTTGATCTGCTCCGCGTCGAGCACGTTCAACGCCTCCGACAACGTCGCCGAGCTGTACGTGCCGAGGGCGCGCGCCCGCAGCAGCGCCGCCCGCTCCGCGGCGACGATGAGGAGCCGCAGCTCGTGGTACTGCGCGACGATCCGGGAGCTGTCCTCGACCGCCTCCTCGTCCTCCGACAGCCGGATGGTGACCAGGCTCCGCGCGTGCTCCATGACGTCCTCGTCGTACGGCGAGCCGTCGGGCCGACGCAGGTCCGGTGACGCGAGGCGGTCGTCGGCCGCCTTCGCCAGCTCGCCGAAGAGTGCCCGTCGCTCGGACCCGTCGTCGGAGGCCTGGCCGGCCAGCCCCAACGCCCGGACGACCCAGGGCAGGGTCCCTCCCTGGACGAGGAGGCTGCCGACGGCGACGACGAACGCGATCAGGATGAGCGACGAACGCTCGGGCGTCTCCTGCGGCAATGACTGTGCCGCGGCGAGCGTGACGACGCCGCGCAGACCCGCCCAGACGAGCACGACGCCCTCTCGCCAGCCGAGGGGCTCGGCCATGATGTAGTTCACGTCGGCCAGCGACCGGCGGATCCGTCTGCGCAGGACCTGCTGCCGACCCGGGAGCTCGCCCGAGTCGAGCCGGTCCTGGATCCCCTCGATGTGCTTGCGGACCCGCGGCGCGGCGCGGCGGCGGCGGCGCGCCGAGAGCAGGAGCGGGAGGACGTACGCCGCGCGGATCACGAGCACGATCGCGCCCGCACTGACACCGACGAGCAGGGCGTTCAGAGCGCTGTTGTGAGCCTCCCGGACGTCCTCCAGCACCCCGTAGAGCTCGAGGCCGATGAGCAGGAAGACCGATCCCTCGAGCAGCAGCTCGATCGTCCGCCAGTTCGAGGCCTCGTAGAGCCGGTCCTGCGGCCGCAGATACTTCGGCGCCCCCTGTCCGGTGACCAGGCCGGCGGTGACGGCAGCGACGAGGCCTGAGGCGCCGAGCTGCTCCGCGGGAACGTAGGCGACGAACGGGACGACGAACGAGATGGCGGTGTTGAGCGGGGCCTCGGTGATCCTCGCGCGGACCCGGAGGTTGGCGCCGCCGACGAGCAGACCGATGACGACGGCCGCGACGACCGCCCACACGAAGTCGCCGGCCACACCCCACAGCGACACCGACGCCGCCGTCGCCGCGATCGCCGAGCGGAGCAGCACGAGGGCGGAGGCGTCGTTGAGGAGACTCTCGCCCTCCAGCACGGTGACGACCCGCGGCGACACCCCGAGCCTGCGCACGATCGAGGTCGCGACCGCGTCCGTCGGGCTCACGATCGCCCCGAGCGCGATGCCCGTCGAGAGCTCGATGCCAGGGATCACCGCACGGAAGTACAGCCCCAGCAGGAGAGCACTGAGGATGACGAGGAGGACGGAGAGTCCGCTGATCGCGGTGAAGTCCCGACGGAAGTCCATCGCGGGCATCGACACGGCAGTGGAGTACAGCAGCGGCGGCAGCACCCCTGCGAGAACCAGCTCCGGCTCGATCTCGATCGCGGGCACAGCCGGGAGCAGGCTGATCGTGACGCCGATCAGCACGAGGAGCAGCGGCGCCGCGACACCGACCCGGGGTGAGAGCACCGTGACCGCGACGATGCACACGATCCCGGCGATGCCGACGAGAAGGAAGTCCACGCGCACCCCTTTCGGCCAGGTCAGCCCATTCTCTCCTGCGATCGCGAACTCGCCCGACCGCGCTCAGCCGACCCCCGCCACCACCGGGAACGCCGACAGCACCCGCGACCGAGAGGACGGCGGCGACGAGGTTCGGCCGGTCGGTGGCGATCACGAGGTAGCTCACCGCGGCGACCGAGAGCATCAGCGTCGCGAGCCTGTGGTGCGCGTACGGCACCTCGTCGCCGGCTGCGGTGAACGAGCGACGCAGACCGCCCGGCCCCACGAGGACCCGCACGCCAGGGCGACGCCGCCGAGCATGCCGACCGCGATCACGGTGTGCCGTCCTGCCTGTCGTCCCGCCTCGTCGATCAGCTCGTAGACGAGGGCGAGCGCGCCGCCCAGCACGAACGACGCACCAGCGACCACCCCCTACCAAAGGTGGAGCGGGCGTTGGACCTCAGACCGACGCCCGGGGCGTTCTGGATGGCGATGATCGAGAGATGACACTCGCGCTCGCCGGATTTCTCGTGGCCATGGCTCTGGTCGACAGCACCAGCATGGGGACGCTGATCATCCCGGTGTGGCTCGTCCTGGCGACGCGACGGGGCCATCAGGGACGGGTCGTGATCTACCTCCTGACGATCGCGGCCTTCTACCTCGTGCTCGGGATCGCGCTCGCCGCCGGTGCCCAAGCACTGGTCCCGGTGCTGGGTGACATCGTCACCTCGAGGCCGGGTCGCGTGGTGATGGTGGTGGTCGGTGTCGGGCTCGTCTGGCTGAGCTATCGGATCGACCCCAAGTATCGGGCCAAGCGCGGCCACGACCCCGCCGAGTCGTCACGACGGTGGCAGGAACGCATCACCGGGGCGCTGTCCACGCCGGGCGGAATGGTCGGCCTGGCCGTGGTCGCCGGTGGGATCGAGGCGGCGAGCATGCTGCCCTATCTGGCCGCGATCGGCGCCCTGACCGCGGCGGACATCGGGATGGCGGCCACCACCGCAACGTTGGCCGTCTACTGCCTCGTGATGATTCTCCCCGCGCTGCTGATCCTCGCGCTGCGGCTCGTCGCCGCACGCTGGGTCGATCGACCGCTCGAACGACTCGGCTCGTGGGCCGGGCAGCGCGCCGGCAGCGCGACCGCGTGGACGGTCGGAATCGTCGGTGTACTCGTGGCGCTGCAGGGCGTCGGCGGGCTCCTGTGACGGGGCTCACGCTCTCGCCTGCTAGCAAACGCTTGCAAATGCAAGCAGCGCCACGAAGACTGAAGGCGGAGTCCACGCCACCTGGCGCGGCCCGCACGACCGAGGGAGAAGCAATCATGGCCATCAAGGAACAGCTCACGACGTCCACACCGTTCCTCGCCGTCGTCGGCGCCGGCGACATCGTCGTCGAGAAGGTCCGCGCGTCGGTCCCGTCGTCCGATGACGTCGACGGCGTCATCAACGACCTCAAGGGTCTGCCCGAGCAGCTCAAGACCGTGCCGGAGCAGCTCAAGGTGTTCCCCGAGAAGGCTCAGGCCGCTGCTCTCGAGGCGCTCAAGGACCTGGAGACCACGTACGCCGGACTGGCCGAGCGTGGCGAGACCCTCGTCGGCCGCATCCGCAAACAGCAGGCGACCGCCGACGTCAAGAAGTCGGCCAAGTCCACCGAGGCGAAGGTGAAGGCGACGACCACCACCGCCAAGAAGTCCACCGCGTCGACGAAGTCGGCCGCCAAGGGCGCCGCCACGTCGGCCCGCAAGACCGCCGGCAACGCGGCGAAGGCCACCAAGGCCGGCGCGGAGAAGGTCGGCGACTGACCCCGTGGGCGCGGGGCCTGTCTCGGTCGGTCCCGCGCCCGCTCCGGCCGCTCCCGTAGCCTGGCCGACATGCAGCTTCCCGATGAGCCCGCACGCCGGATGCGGGTCTCCGACGCCGACCGCGAGCAGGTCGCCGAGATCCTGCGCAGCGCGGCCGGTGAGGGACGGATCGACACCGACGAGCTCGACGAACGGCTGGAGGCGGCGTACGACGCCAAGACCGTGGCCGACCTGGTCCCCCTGACCGACGATCTTCCCGCCACTCCGCCGTACGCGCAGCCGGTTCCGGCGCGCCACGTCTCGCCCGTCACCTCGGTCGGCGAGCCCACCCACCAGCGCGGCGTCGCGATCATGAGCGGCTTCGAGCGCAGCGGCGACTGGCTGGTGCCGTCCGAGCTGACGGTCACCGCCGTGATGGGCGGGGCCGACATCGACGTGCGCCGCGCCCGCTTCAGCGCTCCCGAGGTGGTCATCACCGTCAACGCGATCATGGGCGGCGCGCAGATCACCGTGAACCCGACGACGCGTGTCGTCGTCGAGGGCATCGGCATCATGGGTGGCTTCAGCGGGCCCCGCGACGACAGCGAGGTCGCGCCCGGTGCTCCCACCGTGCGGGTCCGGGGCTTCGCGCTGTGGGGCGGCGTCGGTGTCGTCCGCCGACCCCTGGACTGAGTGCGCACCGTGGCGGTGTGCCCGGCTTAACCGCTTGACCTCCCGTGCCACGATGGACGGGCTATGAAGATCTGACACCGATCCCGCTCGCGTCCGCGGCGCCCCTTGCCCGGCGAGCCCCTTCTGACCCTGTGAGGTCATCGGTGTCTCTCCCCTTCAGCCCGTCCTCCACGACGGAAGCCGCCGCGACCAGCCGTGCTCTCGTCGCCCGCGGCATCACGGTCGAGTACGGGATGCGTCCCGTCCTCGACGACCTCGACGTCACCGCGTCCCCCGGCGAGCGCCTCGGCCTGGTCGGGGAGAACGGCGTGGGCAAGTCCACGCTGCTCCGCGTGCTGGCGGGACGCCAGGCGCCCGACGACGGCACCGTCAGCAGGCCGACGCGCGTGACCTACCTCGGCCAGGTCCCCGACCTCCCTGACTCCGGCCGGGTGCGGGACGCGATCGACGGTGCGCTCGCCGACTTCCGCGGTCTCGAGAGCGAGATGAGAACCCTCGAGGACGCGATGGCCGACGGCGATCCTGACGCCGCGGCGCTCGAGGCGTACGGCGACGCGCTCGACGAGTACGAGCGGCGTGACGGCTGGTCGGCAGACTCTCGGGCGGCACGCGCGATCGCCGGGCTCGGTCTCGGCGACGTCGGCGAGGACCGCCGACTGGGGACGCTCTCGGGGGGCCAACGCTCTCGGCTCGCCCTCGCGCTGGCGCTGGTGACGTCGGCGGACCTGATGCTGCTGGACGAGCCGACCAACCACCTCGACGATGCCGCCGTGGGCTATCTGGAGCGCTCGCTCAAGGACCAGCGCGGTGTCGTCATCGTGGTCTCGCACGATCGGGCGTTCCTCGACGCGACCTGCACGGCGATCCTGGACCTCGACGCGACGCTGCACGTGGCACCGGACGGTACGACCTCCACCGGGCCTGCGCGCTACACCGGTGACTACACGGCGTACCTCGACGCGAAGGCGTCCGCGCTCGTGCGCTGGGCGCAGGCGCGCGACGCCTGGGAGGACGCGTACGACGACGCGAAGGCGGTGCTCAGCACCGGCAGCCGTCAGATCGGGCACGGCTACCGAGCGCCCCGCGACAACGACAAGTTCATCGGCCACTTCCTCGGTGAGCGCAAGGACGCGGCGGTGTCGCGGCGGGTGCGTGACGCCGAGGCGCGGCTGGAGCGGCTGGTGGCCAGTCCTGTCCCGCCACCGCCCGAGAGGAGGGCGTTCGCCGGCCTCGTCGGGGTCTCTCCTGCTGACGGTGTGCTGGTCTCGGTCCGCGACGTGGAGGTGCGTGGAAGGCTCCGCCTCGCCGCGCTCGACGTCACCGCCGACAGCCGCCTGCTGGTCGTCGGCCCCAACGGTGCGGGCAAGTCGACGCTGCTCGGCGTCCTCGCCGGTGCGATCGAGCCCGAGGCGGGCACCGTGCGCCGGCAGCGACGGCTGCGGATCGGCTACCTGCCGCAGGAGGATGCGTACGCCGACCCCCGCGCGAGCGCGCTCACGGTGTTCGCGGACGGGCGGGACGGTCCGGTTGAGGAGTGGCGGGACGCTCTTCGCCGGACGGGCCTGCTGCACCCCCGCGACCTCGACACGGCGGTGGGCGACCTGTCCGTCGGGCAGCAGCGGCGGCTCTCCCTCGCCCGGGTCGTGAGCGGAGCGCCGCAGCTGCTCCTGCTCGACGAGCCCACCAACCACCTCTCGGTCGCTCTCGTGGACGAGCTCCAGGACGCTCTGGTCAGCTCACGCGTGCCCGTCGTCCTGGTGACACACGACCGCTGGTGGCGGGCCCGCTGGGACGGCGCGACGCTGCCGCTCGGCACGACGGGGTGATCGTCTGGCTTCGTCGCTCTCCGACCGGAGTATGACGTGGCCGCGGCGAGCCCGTCCCGCAGACCGACGCACCGACACAGTCGCGATTCCTAGCGTGGTGGCATGAACTCCCCACTCGTCGCCACCGACCTCGTCCAGACCTACGGCGAGGGGTCGACCGCCACGCACGCCCTCGCCGGCGTCAGTCTCTCGGTCGCGCCGGGTGAGTCCCTCGCGATCATGGGCCCGTCCGGATCGGGCAAGACCACGCTGCTGCACTGTCTCGCGGGAGTCCTCGCGCCGACCTCGGGCTCGATCGTGTGGAAGGGAGCCGACCTCGCAAGCCTGTCCGACCGACGACGTACGGCGCTGCGACGCACCGACTTCGGCTTCGTGTTCCAGTCCGGGCAGCTCCTGCCCGAGCTTCCCGCGGTGGAGAACGCCGCACTGCCGCTCATGCTCGCGGGGACGTCACGGACCGAGGCGACGCGGGTCGCTGCCGCCTGGCTCGCCCACCTCGGGCTGGCGGGGTTGGAGCAACGGCGCCCCGGTGAGCTCTCCGGGGGACAGTCGCAGCGAGTCGCCATCGCGCGTGCGCTCGCCGGATCACCGGGCGTGGTCTTCGCCGACGAACCGACCGGCGCGCTGGACCAGGCGACCGGCGCGGACGTGCTGAGCGTCCTCACCTCCGCCACGCGGTCGACCGGAGCCGCCCTCGTGGTCGTCACCCACGACGAGGCTGTCGCTCGTCACTGCTCACGCATGATCACCATGCGCGACGGCCGGGTCACGGGCGAGTACGTGCACGAGGAGGCCGCACGATGAGGACCACGATCTCCCTGTGGGCCCTGCTCCGCTCGCACGGCTCCGGGCGCCGCGACCCGCAGCGCCTCACCGAGGTGCTCGCGGTCGTCGCGTTCGCGACGACGACAGCCGTCCTCCTCCTGGTGATCGGCGGGTTCCAGGCCTTCTGGGACCGGGCGGGAGGTGCCCCCGGCATCCGCGCCGGTCTCGACGCCCCGGAGACGCCGTACGCCATCCAGTACCCGTTCCTCGCCGGTATCGCCGTCCTCCTGATCCTCGTCCCGCTCGGCACGCTCGGTGCCGCCGCCGCCAGGTTGGCGGCCGAACGGCGGGATGCCCGGCTCGCCGCGCTGCGACTGTGCGGAGCGACGCGCAGCCAGGTCGCCGGGCTGACCGTCCTCGACGCGACCGCACAGGCGGCCGTGGGCGCAATCGCCGGGCTCGCCGGGTACGCGCTGCTCGTCCCGCTGGTTGCTCAGGTGCGGTTCCAGGATCGTCGGTTCGCCTTCTCCGAGCTCTGGGTGGGGGTGCCGGTCGTGGTTCTCGCTGTCGCGGCCGTGCTCGCGATCGCGGTGCTCTCGGCGGCGGCGAGCCTTCGGCGGGTCGCGATCACCCCGCTGGGCGTCGCCAACAGAGTCACTCCTCCGGGCCTGCGGAGAGTTCGGCTGCTCGCGACCGTGGGTGGCTGCCTCGCGCTCGTCGTCGCACCCCAGGTCCTCGGCGGATCGGTGGGCGTCGCCCTCGCCGTCCTCGTGACCCTGCTCGTGCTCACGTTCGCGACGCTCAACCTCGTCGGCCCCTTCGTGATCGGGGTCGTCGGTCGCGTCACGGCTGCGGCGGCGCGCTCGGTGCCGACCCTCCTCGCCGGACGACGGATCGTCGACTCGCCCAGGACGGCATGGCGCTCCGTGGGTGGTGTCGCGCTCGCGACCTTCATCGCCGGTCTCACGGCGACGTTCTCGCTGCTCGATCCCAACACCGTCGGCCGTCCGGACGAGGCGGCGTTCATCGCCGACCTCAAGACCGGCGGCTTCTTGACGCTGGCGATCGCCGGGGCGCTGGCGGCCGTCTCCACCGGAGTGATGCAGGCAGGTCGGGTGATCGAGCAGCGCGAGGAGCACCGGGCGCTCGTCCTGGCCGGGACCGACCACCGCACGCTCGACCGCGCTCGGACGAGGGAGACGATCATCCCGCTCGTGGCCAGTGTCGGCGTCGCCACGGCGACCGCGCTGATGGTGCTGGTGCCGGTCGTCGGCCTTCAACCGGTGGCCCAGCCCTCGGTCATCGCCCAGTACCTGCTGTGCGTCGTCGTGGCCTCGGGTCTGGTCCTCGCCGGCGCCGCGACGTCCCGCAGGGTGGCACGGACGGTGGCCTGAGCGCCGCGACGGGGCGACCGTACGGACCTCCCCCGGCGGCCGCCGGAGCTCCCCCGTACGGGGGAACCGCGCGGCAGTGAAGGTGACGAATGTGGAGGAGTCCACTTCCTCACGAAGGAGAACTCATGGTCCACGATCTCGCCCTCCGCGCCCGCACTCCGCTCGCGCTCGGGGCCACCTCGGTGCTCGCCCTCGCGCTGGGAGCGCTGTGGCTCCTGGAGCCCAGCAGCAGTCCGTACGAGGACACGGACGGAGCGGTGTCCCTGCTCTCCCTGCTTCCCGACGTCGTGGCGCCGGTCCTCGTGCTCCTCGGCGGGGTCCTGGGCCTCGCGACCTCGGTCGCGCTGGCGACCGCCTCACGATCACCGGTCGGCCGCCGAGGCCTCATCGCCGCCGCGGCCACGGTCGCCCTCGTACTGTCGGTCTTCTGCATGGACTCGCAGCTGATCGCGTTCATCGGCTACTTCTGCGCGATGACGATCCCGGTGATCGCGGTGGTGCTCCTGGTGGCGGCGCTCCGCCGCTCGATGGCCGCGCGTGCGACTGCCCTCGTGGCGACCGGGCTCGTCACCTGGTGGGGCATCGGCTCGGGCTCCTTCGCTCCCGACACGATCGGCGAGCTGGTCCGCACCCTCGGTGAGGGGTACGCACGGGTCGGTTTCCACCCGTGGATCCTCCTCGGGCTCGCCGCGCTGACCGTCCAGTGGATGTCGGCGTCGCTGGCGTGGGCCGCGCCGTACACCGCGCGCCTGCAGCAGCCGTCGACCAGGCTCGACCGGATCACGACCATCGCCACCGTGGTCGCCGCCGTCTGCCCCCTCCCGTACGTGCTCCTGCGATCGACGTGGCTGTTCCCGGACGCGCTGTTCACCGGGCCGCTCACCCCGGCCGACCTCGACCCCGCCATGCGGCTGTGGGGTCTCCTGCTCGGTGCCGCGGCACTCGGCGGATCGATCCTCACCGTCGGGCTGCTCCGCCCGTGGGGCCGGGTCTTCCCCGCATGGATGCCCTCCCTCGGTGGTCGCACCGTCCCTGTCGCGGCGGCCGCGGTCCCCGGTTATGCGGTCGCCTTCGTCCTCACCGCGACGGCGCCCTCGATCGTGCTCCTGTCGATCGAGCAGGCGGCCGACGGCGACACCGCGGCCCTGTGGATGCTGGGCGTCCTGCCCTTCTGGGCGTGGGGCCCGGCACTGGCCGTCGCCTTGTGGGGCTACGTCCGGAGCCGGCGGGCGGCGGGCGCGCAGACGACGCGACCGACCCGCGAGACGGGCAAGATGGCGGCATGAGCGCACGAGCCGAGGCGAGGACGGCGCTTCTGCGTACGGCGCTCCTGCGCACGGTGTTCGTCCTCATCGGGACGGCGCTGTTCCTGGCCTTCGGCCTGCTCGGCCTCAGTGTCGCGGCGACCGGACGCGAGACTGCCAACACCGGAGTGGCGGTGACCGGGGCGGTCCTGGTGGCAGCGCTGCTCGTCGCGGTCTCGCTGTTCCCGGCCGTGCGAGACATGGAGGTCGCCGGCGCCCGCATCCTGCTCGATCCTCCGGGTGAGCTCGTCGACGAGCCGGTGGACCGCCGCCACCACCGGTGGCGGACCACCTGGTTCGTGCTCGCCCACGTGCTGGCCGGAGGCGCCGCGGGCGTCACGCTCGTGATCGGGATCCCCTTCGCGTTCTCCGAGCTGCCGTGGTGGGTCGCGGTGAGCGCTACCGGCGCGATCCTCGCTCTGGTCGTCGCCCTCGGCGCCGGTCTCGCCTGGCTCTCCGTCGTCTGCCTCGGGCCGACCGACGCCGACCGGCTCGCCGTGGCGCAGCAGCGCATCGGCCGGGAGCAGGCACAACGCGCTCTCGCCCGTGACCTCCACGACGGAATCGGGCACGCCCTCAGCGTGATCTCGTTGCAGGCGGCCGCCGGCCGGCAGCTGGTGCGTCGTGACGTCGACCATGCCGAGGAGTCGCTCGGCATCATCGCCGACACCGCGAGACGGGCCCTCGACGAGCTGGACCACGCCCTCGGCCTCCTACGGGACGAGCCCGGCCCGGCCGATCGCGCGCCGGCGCACGGCCTGGACGACATCTCGGTCCTCGTCGCCTCCTACGTCGCCGGCGGCGCCGACGTCCGGGCAGACCTCGCCGATCCCGTCGGGATCCCGGACCTCGTGTCGCGGGAGGCGTTCCGGATCGTGCAGGAAGGGCTCACCAACGCCTACGAGCACGGTGACGGCACGGCGATCCACCTCGAGACGCAGGTCGGCGAGGCGGTGGTCGTCGCCGTACGCAACGGTGTCCCTCGCTCCGGTGCCGGTGGTCGCGCCGCGCGGACCTCCGGGCGTGGCCTCGACGGCCTGCGGGAGCGGGTCGCCCTGCTCGGTGGTGACCTGGACGTACGGCAGGCCGACGGGACGTGGCACCTCGTCGCCCGGCTGCCGCTACCTCCGGCCGACCGGCGGGAAGCAGCGCGATGAGCGCCCCCATCCGTGTGCTCCTCGTCGACGACGAGCCGCTCGTACGGCGCGGCCTGCGCGCGATCCTGGAGAGCGACCCGGGGATCGAGGTCGTCGGGGAGGCGGCCGACGGCGCGGCGGCGCTGACGTCGACGCGGTCGCTCTCGCCCGACGTCGTGTGCATGGACGTGCGGATGCCGGGCGTCGACGGCATCCGCGCCACGGAGCTGCTCCTCGCGCTGGACCCGGCGCCGCGGGTGCTGGTCGTGACGACGTTCGAGAGCGACGAGTACGTCTTCGAGGCCCTGCGCGCCGGCGCCTCGGGCTTCCTGCTCAAGCGGGCCGACGCCGACCAGGTGGTGACGGCGGTGCGTGCGGTCGCGGCCGGCGAGAGCCTTCTCTTCCCTGAGTCGGTGCGCCGGCTCGCGGTACGGCACGCGCCGGCGCAGCCGACATACGCCGGTCCCGCCCTGACTCCGAGGGAGTCGGAGGTGCTGGCGCTGGCGGCGCGCGGGATGTCCAATCCGGAGATCGCCGGCGAGCTCGTCCTCGGAGTGGAGACGGTCCGCACCCACGTGGCGAACGTGCTCGCCAAGCTCGGTGCGCGGGACCGGACGCAGGCGGTCGTGATCGCGTACGAGTCCGGCCTGGTCCCGCACGGACGGTTGCCTTGAACAACCGTTGACACAAGCGACGGACGCTGGAAGATTTCCGGCATTACGTGTCTTCGATGGCACGACCTCATCCTGCGGAGGACCAGCATGCGACGACCTGCTGCGATCGTGTTCACCACCGCCCTCGTCGGAGGACTCCTCGGAGTGCTCCCGGCGACCGCGGCACCCCCCAAGGCCCCGACCGACTCACCACCTGTCGACCTCGAGATCTACAGCGCCACCGTCGACGCGAAGGGACTCGACCTCCTCGCCGAGGCCGGCGTCGACCGGAGCCACGACGTCGTCAGCTCCAAGGGGGGCAAGGCCGAGGTGGAGGTGGTGCTGCCACCGAGCCAGGCGCGCAAGCTCCGTGAGGAAGGCGTGGACCTCAAGGTCAAGAAGATCGACGGCGTCAAGGCGAGCACGCTCTCCGCACGCCAGTCGGCGGCCGGCTACGACGTCTTCACCTCCTACAGCGAGGCCGGCGGCATCCGGGACGACATGGTGGCGGCGACCAAGCGCTACCCGAGGCTCACCAAGCTCGTGAAGGCCGGCAAGTCGGGCACCGGGCAGGACATCCTCGCCGTGAAGGTCGGCAAGAACGCCAGCAAGTCCCGGGACGGCAGCAAGCCCGCCGTCCTGTACGGGGGCACCCAGCACGCGCGCGAGTGGATCACGCCCGAGATGGTCCAGCGCCTGATGCACTACATGCTCGACCGTTACGGCAAGGACCGTCGCATCACCAAGATCCTCGACACGACGGAGCTGTGGTTCCTGCCGGTGCAGAACCCGGACGGTTACGACTTCACGTTCACCGAGGGCAACCGTCTGTGGCGCAAGACCGTGCGCGACAACAACGGCGACGGGCAGGTCACCGCCGGGGACGGCGTCGACATGAACCGGAACTTCCCCTTCAAGTGGGGGTACGACAACGAGGGCAGCTCGCCGCAGCCCTTCAGCGAGACCTACCGCGGACCCGCGCCGGCCTCGGAGCCGGAGACCCGCGCCACGATCGGTCTGGTCGACAAGGTCGGGTTCGAGTTCTTCGTCAACTACCACTCCGCTGCCGAGCTGCTTCTCTACGGCACCGGCTGGCAGGTCGAGACGCCGACACCCGACGACGAGATCTACGCCGCGCTCGCCGGCAACGACGCGAACCCGGCGGTCCCCGGCTACGACCCCGACCTCTCGGCGGAGCTCTACACCACCAACGGCGACACGAACGGGCACGTCCACGAGGAGCAGGGCACGCTCGCGTACACGCCGGAGATGGCGACCTGCGAGACGGCCAGCGCCTCCGACCCCGACGACGAGTGGGACCCGGCGGCATGCGTGAGCATCTTCTCGTTCCCCGACGACGAGGAGCTCGTCCAGGCCGAGTTCGAGAAGAACATCCCGTTCGCGCTCTCCCTCGCGGAGTCCGCGCACGACCCGGACGACCCCAAGTCGTCGGTCGGCATCACGGTGAAGGACATCCGTCCTGACGTCTTCACCACCTCCTACGGCCGCAAGCAGACCGTCGCGGTGACCGCGAAGCGCAAGCTCAAGGGCCTGCTGATGACCACCCGGATCAACGGTCGCGTCCGCGGCATCACGCGGATGAGGGAGTGGCGAGGCGGTGAGAAGTACGGCAACGAGAACGACAAGTACTACGACGAGTACCGCGCTGAGGTGAAGGGCCAGAAGCCTGGCGACAGGGTGACGGTGACCTTCACAGGGCTCAACGTGAAGCCGTTGCGCGGCTCACGCGAGTCGTTCTCGTACACCGTCGCCGACGACATCGGCGGTGACGTGCTGATCCTCGCGGCCGAGGACTACACCGGGCTGTCACCGGCACAAGCTGTCAGCTCGCCGAAGTACGTCTCGGCCTACGCCGACGCGCTCAACGCTGCCGGCTACAGCACCGACGTGTACGACGTCGACGCCGCCGGCCGCACGGCTCCGCACGACCTCGGGGTCCTGTCGCACTACGACGCTGTCGTCTGGGAGACCGGCGACGACCTCATCCCGAGGAACACCGGGCAGATCGGAGGCACGGCGGCCAAGTGGGCGTACGACACCGAGCTGCGCGTCCGCGACTACCTCAACGAGGGCGGCAAGGTGCTGGTCGCCGGCAAGTACGCGCTCTACGCGCAGGCGGCTGACGGCAGCTACTACTACCACCCCGACGAGGAGACGGCCGGGTCCTGCACGACTCCGGGGGCCTACCCGTGCCTGCCGCTGGGCAACGACTTCCTCCAGTACTGGCTGGGGTCGTACCAGTACGTCGACGACGGCGGCACCCGTGAGGACGGCACGACCTTCCCGCTCCAGGGTGACGAGGACGGTCCGTTCGAGGGCTTCACGGCACAGCTCGACGGCTCGCAGGACCACACCGGCGCGTTCGTGTCGACGTCGTCGTTCCTGCCGGTCGAGGAGTTCCCGCAGTTCGAGTCGAGTGCCCCGCTGTCGTGGCTGCGCGGCTCCGGGGACCCCTACGCGCCGTTCACCGGCGACTGGTTCATGACCTCGGGCTCGGCCGACCAGGCCTACAAGCGGCTCGCGACGACCGTGGACCTGACAGGGGCGACGTCGGGATCGCTGGACTTCAAGTTCAGCGCCGACGTCGAGGCCGGCTGGGATGCGGTGTTCGTGGAGGCGAGGCCGGTCGGCACCGACGACTGGACGACCCTCCCCGACGCCAACGGCAACACGACGCAGGCCACCGGAGAAAGCTGCACGTCAGGATGGGCGATCACCCTCCATCCGCAGCTGACCCACTACGTCGACGCAACCTGCCAGCCCACGGGCACCACGGGCGAGTGGAACGCCTTCAGCGGCAACTCCGGAGGCTGGCAGGACTGGAGTGCAGACCTGTCGGCGTACGCCGGTCAGCAGGTCGAGGTCGCGATCGTCTATGCCACCGACTGGGGCACCACGGGCCTGGGCGTGTGGATCGACGACGCGAAGACCACGGTCGGCGGGGCGACGGCGACCGAGACGTCGTTCGAGACCGATCTTGGCGCCTGGACGGTGCCCGGTGCGCCCGCCGGCTCAGGGGTCAACCCCAACGACTGGGAGCGCGGCCAGCAGTCCGTCGACGAGGGCGCCGCGGTCATGACGCCCGACTCGGTGCTGTTCGGCTTCGGGTTGGAGGGCCTCGACGCGGCGAAGCGCCAGGACCTCCTGTCGCGGTCGTTGGACACGCTGCTCGACGACTAGCCACACACAGCAGCACGACTGACGGGCGGTGGGTCGGCCGTCACCGGATCACCTCCGGTGAAGGCAGGCTCACCGCCCGTTCGTGTGCCCGGCCACCGGACGGACGACGTCGGCCAGCGACGTCGCCGGCCGGGCGAGCACGCGCTCGATCGTGTCGGTCGTCGCGACGTTGCGACCGTCCATGACCTCGGCGAAGAGCTCGACCAACCCGTACGCGAGCTCGGCCGGCTCCCCGGCTGCGACCACGGCGGTGACGAACTCCTCGACCGAGGCCGATCGGAACGAGACCGGGCTCCCGAGGGCGTCACCGATCGCCGCGACGGCCTCGCCGAAGGTGAGCGCCTGCGGCCCCGTCAGCTCGAGCACCGAGCCGGCGTAGGCGTCGTCGCGCAGTGCCGCGACCGCCACATCGGCCACGTCGTCGAGGTCGACGAACGGCTCCGGCACGTCCGGCGGGACCGGGATCGCCAGCTCACCGGCGCGGACGTCGTCGGCGAACATCCCTTCGGTGAAGTTCTGGGCGAAGAACGAGCAGCGCACGACGCTCGCGGTCGGGACGGCGTCCAGCAGTGCGAGCTCCGAGGCCCGGGCACCGGCCTCCCCACGGCCTGACAGGAGGACGACACGCTCGACGCCTCGCTCGGCGAGTCGACCCGCGAGCGCCGCCACCTGGTCGGAGGCGCCGGGGAAGGCGAGATCGGGCGCGTACGAGAGGTAGGCCCCAGAGACGCCGTCGAGCGCCGCGTCCCACGTCGACGGATGCGACCAGTCGAATGGCACGGCCGTGGTGCGGGACGCCGGCCGGACCGGCAGACCGAGGGCTTCGAGGCGTGCGGTGACGCGACGGGCCGTCTTGCCGGCTCCGCCGACGACGAGGACGGGAGCGTCGTACGAGATGGACATGGTTCCTCCTGTGGGTGTTGCGGGACGAGGACTCCATCCCACCCGAGCATGGCGAGACGATCCATGGCTGATAGCGCCGATCCCATACGAATCCGTCTCGCGCTCGCTAGGCTGTGGTGGCATGGACATCCTCAGCGGGCTCCTCGACGGACCCCGGGCCGACGGGGCGTTCCTGCTGCGCTCGGTGTTCGAGCCGCCGTGGTCCTTGCGGATCCGCGACCGCGCACCGCTCTCGGTGGTCGTGATCGCACGCGGCAGGGCGTGGGTCGTCCCGACAGAAGGCGACCCGGTCCGTCTCGACCGGGGCGACCTCGTCCTCGTCCGCGGCCCCGCCCCGTACACGGTGGCCGACGATCCACAGACGCCCCCGCAGGTCTTCGTCGAGCCCGGCCAGGTCTGCACCGACGCGAGCGGGCGCTCGCTCTCGGCGGAGATGATGCTCGGCCTGCGCACCTGGGGCAATGCGACCGACGGCGCGACCACGATGGTCACCGGCACGTACGAGCGCGCGTCCGCGGTGAGCGAGCGCCTGCTGCGAGCGCTGCCGGAGACGGTCGTGCTCCACGGTGACGCGTGGAGCTCCGACCTCGTCACGCTGCTGTGCACCGAGATGCAGCGCGACGTGCCTGGTCAGGAGGTGTTCCTCGACCGTCTGCTCGACCTCGTCGTCCTCTCGGCCGTGCGCACGTGGCTCAACGACCAGGAGGACGCCGCGCCGGGGTGGTACCGCGCGGCGACCGATCCGGTCGTCGGCCCGGCGCTGCAGGCGCTCCACCTGCGGGTCGCCGACCCGTGGACGGTCGGGACGCTCGCCGCCGAGGTCCAGGTGTCACGCGCCGTCCTCGCGCGCCGGTTCGCCTCCGTCGTGGGAGAGCCGCCGATGGCCTACCTCACCAGCCTCCGGCTCGCCCTGGCCGCCGACCTCCTCGAGCGCACCGACCGCACCCTCACGTCGATCGCGCACGAGGTCGGCTACGCGAGCCCGTTCGCGCTGAGCGCGGCGTTCTCACGCGAGCGCGGGGTCAGTCCGACCGCGTACCGGTCACGAACGAGGGGCCTGCCTCCGGCCTGAGGAGGAAGTCATCGCTACGGCGCACGGCGGCGATGCTCGTGCTCGCCAGGTCGTCAGGGAGGTCGTCTCGCGCGAACCAGCCCACCTCGAGCGACTCGTCGTCCGCGGCGTACGGGTGCTCGGCCGCAGCAGCGTCCACGGGTCGGCAGACGAAGCAGAGGTCGAGGTACTGCGAGACGTCACCGTTCGGGTAGTGGACCGGCTCGGTGACGCTGACCGCCGCGAGAGCCTCCACGGCGACGACGACCCCGGTCTCCTCCCGTACCTCGCGCACGATGCCGACCGCCGGCTCCTCGCCAGGATCGAGGATGCCGCTGATCAGCGCCCACTGGCCCGAGTCGACACGTCGGCCGAGCAGCACCCGCTGTCCGGAGTCGTCGAGGACGAGCGCCGTCACCCCCGGCAACCAGAGCAGATCGGTCCCGATCTTGCGTCGGAGGGCGGAGACGTACGGAGGGATGGGCACGTGCCGAGCCTAGGTGCAGACGGCCGGTACGGTGACGCCATGGACCGCCTCGACCCGCTCGACATGCGTGCCGGTGATCCCGATCGGGAGCGCACCGCCGAGGTGCTGCGCCGCGCCGCCGGTGACGGTCGCATCGACCTGGACGAGCTCGACGACCGGCTCGGACGCGCCTACGCCGCCAAGACGTACCGCGACCTCCAGGCCGTCGTCGCCGACCTCCCCCACGACCCGGCGACCAGAGCGCCGCTCGCCCCGCTCGCCCCCGTGGACCGCACCGAGACGCTCGAGCTGAGGGCAGGCATCAGCGACGTCCGGCGCAGCGGCACGTGGGCCGTCCCCGCACGCCTGCGCGTCTGGCCCTCCATGGGCAACGTGAAGCTCGACTTCCGTCGCGCCGACTGCCCCCACCGGCTCGTCGAGATCGACGTCAACGGCGGTGCCGGCAACCTCGTGCTGATCCTTCCCGAGGGATGGGCCGTCGACGTCGACGGCCTCCGTACGGGCTGGGGTGCGGTCAAGAACCGACGCAGCGGCACCCCGGGACCCGACGGCGTGCTCGTCCGCGTCACCGGCGGCATGGGGATGGGGTCGCTGGTCGCGCGCGATGCCTACTTCTACGAGAAGTGACCGCGCTCGCTCGATGGCCTAGAGGCTCTTGACGACCCTCAACCGCTGCAGGACGACATTGGTGTCGTCGTCGACGGTGAACGCCGGCGCACCCAGGAACGTCCGCATCTCGTCTCCCTCCCAGAACCGCGTGCGGTTCTCGCGCCACTGCGCCACGGTACGGTCACCCTCGCCCTCGTCGAGGACGTGCTGAAGGTCGACGTCGGCGACCCGGGACACCCGGACCTCCACCGTCTCCACGACGCAGACCTCTGACCCGGTGGAGTCCACGATCCGCCACCGCTCACCCACGGCCGGCATGCCCTCGTCGTCCTCCCCGCCGGTGACCAGGAGCTCCCGCACCAGCGACGAGGTGGTCGTCTTCACACCGTCCAGCACGAGGCCCACGAGCCGGTCGCGCACCGGACCGGCGAACGCGAACTCGAGCGGCGGCAGCTCCTCGACGGCGAGGTCGGGCTCGACCGGTCTCCCGCAGACGACCGCGGTGCCGATCTCGGCGTCCCAGCTGGCCAGGCGGGCGCGAAGACCGCGCTGCGCGAGCGCCAACGCCGTCCACGGCACCTGCATACGGCTCGTCTCGATCAGGACCTGGCCGTGCGGAGCGAGCCAGGAGGCCACGTCCGCGGCCACACGGCGGTGCACGTCGACACCGTCGGGCCCGCCGTCGAGCGCGGCCCGCGGCTCGTGGTCCCGCGCCTCGGGCGGCATGAGGGCGATGGCGTCGGTCGGGACGTACGGCGCGTTGACAGCGACGACGTCCACCTCTCCCAGCAGCCCTTCGGGGAGTGCGTCGAAGAGGTCTCCCTCGTACACCGTCCCGTGGACGAGGTTCTGCGTCGCGCACCGGACCGCGAGCGGGTCGATGTCGGCGGCGATCACGTGGACGTCGGGGCGCTCGTCCTCCACGAAGGCACCCACGGCGCCCGAGCCGCAGCAGAGGTCGACCACCGTCCCGTCGTGGGGCGCAGCGTCGACCGCCGCCCGGGCGAGCAGCTCCGTCCTCCGGCGCGGGACGAAGACGCCCGGCGCGACGTGCACCCGGAGGTGACCGAAGTCGGCCCACCCGACCACGTGCTCCAACGGCTCGCCGGCGAGACGGCGTGCCGTCATCGCCTCGAGCTCGTCGGAGGAGGTCGCCGACTCGCGGAGAACCCGCGCCTCGTCCTCGGCGAAGACGGACCCGGACGCGCGCAGACGCGCGACGAGTCCGTCCTCGGAAGTGTTCACAGGTGAATCCTTGCAGTCGTCCTGGGTCACGCGGCGAGGGACCCGGGGTGAGTACCGTCTGTGCATGACCTTCGCGACACGCGACGCGACCACCGAGGACGCTTCGGCGTGCGCGGCGATCTACACGCCGTACGTCGAGCGGACCGCGGTCACCTTCGAGTCGGTGCCTCCGACGCCGGACGAGATGGCGCAGCGGATCGCCGCGGCGCACGAGTCCCACGCCTGGGTCGTGCTCGTCGACGGCGACCGGGTGTGCGGCTACGCGTACGGAGCACCGTTCAAGACGCGACCGGCGTACGCCTGGTCGTGCGAGGTCAGCGTGTATCTGGGTGAGACCGCACCGCGCCGCAGCGGCGCGGGCCGAGCTCTCTACGACGCGCTGTTCACGCGGCTCGAGGAGCGCGGGTTCAGGACCCTCGTCGCCGGCATCGCCCTGCCGAACCCTGCGAGCATCGGGCTCCACGCCGCGCTCGGGTTCTCGCCGGTGGGGACGCTGCGGGAGATCGGCTGGAAGCACGGAGCGTGGCAGGACGTGGCCTGGATGCAACGTCGGATCGGCGACGACTCGCCACCGGCATCCTCGCCACAACCACCCGCCGCCGCGAGCCCGTAGGCTAGGTGGTACTAGCACCACCGACGACCTGGCCGTGGGCCCCTTGCGAGAGCGGATCCCGAATCCTAGCGTCGAGACACGAGCGCGGAACGCGCGCTCGCCGACGAACGATTCGAGGTCCCATGACCCTCCAGGCCGAACCCACCCGCCCGTCCGCCCATCCGACGACGGCACGCTTCTCCGAGCTGCTCAACGAGGTCCGCGACCACGGTCTGCTCGAGCGCCGGCACGGCTGGTACGCCGTGCGCATCACCGCGACCATCGGTGCGTTCTTCGGACTCTGGGTGGCCTTCTTCCTGATCGGCGACTCGTGGTGGCAGCTGGCGGTCGCAGCAGCGCTCGGCTTCGTCATGACACAGTTCGGCTTCCTCGGCCACGACGCCGCGCACCGGCAGATCTTCCGCTCGGGAGCGGCCAACGCATGGGCCGCCCGCGTCCTCGCCTGCGGGTTCGCCGGTCTCAGCTACGGCTGGTGGCGCGCCAAGCACAACAAGCACCACAAGGGCCCCAACCAGGAGGTCGTCGACCCCGACATCGCCCCCGGTGCTCTCGCCTTCACCCCCGAGATCGTGCAGCAGCGCCGGACGGCGTTCGGTCGCTGGTTCGCCGCCAACCAGGGCTGGTTCTTCTTCCCCCTGCTCACCCTCGAAGGGCTCAACCTGCACTATGCGAGCGTCCGCACGACGATGGACCGCTCCTCGGGCCTTCCGTGGCGGCGACTCGAGCTGACCGTCGTGTCGCTCCGCCTCCTCGCGTTCGTGGTGATCCTCCTGGTCGCGCTCCCGCTCGGTATGGCCGTGGCGTTCTTCGCGGTGCAGATGGCGGTGTTCGGCGTGCTCCTGGGCATGTCGTTCGCACCCAACCACAAGGGCATGCCGATCGTGCCGGAGGCGATGCGCCTCGACTTCCTGCGGCGTCAGGTCCTCGTCTCGCGCAACGTTCGCGGCGGCCCGTTCACCGACCTGATGATGGGCGGCCTGAACTACCAGATCGAGCACCACCTCTTCCCCAGCATGCCGCGCGTCAACCTGCGCCGGGCGCAGCCGATCGTCCGCCGGTTCTGCGAGCGGCACGCCGTCCCGTACACCGAGGTCGGGCTGCTCCGGTCGTACCGGATCGTCGTCGACTACCTCAACAACGTCGGCCTGCGAGCGCGCGACCCGTTCGACTGCCCGCTGGCCGCGCAGCTGCGTACGGCCTAGCTCGACGGGTCGGCGCCGGCCTGTCCGCGCGCCGGCCCGGGCAGGGTCAGGATCTCGGCCCCGTCGGCAGTGATGGCGACCGTGTGCTCGCTGTGCGCCGTACGGGAGCCGGTCGCGCTGCGCAGCGTCCACCCGTCGGCATCGGTGACGAGCCGATCGGTGTCGGCCATGACCCAGGGCTCCAGCGCCAGCAGCAGCCCGGGCCGCAACCGATAACCACGGCCGGGCCGCCCGGTGTTGGGGATGTGCGGGTCCTGGTGCATCGTCGACCCGACACCGTGGCCGCCGAACTCGGTGTTGATCGGATATCCCGCCTCGCTGAGCACCGTCCCGATGGCATGGGCGACGTCACCGACCCGAGCGTCCGGCCCGGCGACGGCGATCCCGGCCGCCAGGGCGCGCTCGGTCACGTCGATCAGCGCGACGTCCTCCGGGGCCGGCGAGTCGCCCACCACGAAGCTGATGGCCGAGTCGGCGACCACACCACCCAGGGAGACGGCCAGGTCGAGCGACACCAGGTCACCGTCGACGAGCGTGTAGTCGTGGGGCAGGCCGTGGAGGACGGCATCGTTGACGGACGTGCAGATGTAGTGCCCGAACGGCCCGCGACCGAAGGCCGGCGCATAGTCCACGTAGCAGGACTGCGCCCCCGCCTCGACGATCATCGTCTGGGCCCACCGGTCGATGTCGAGGAGGTTCGTCCCGACCGCGGCGCGACCCTTGAGCGTGTGCAGGATGTCGGCGACCAGTGCTCCGGTCTCCCTCGCTCGGGGCAGCCGGGCGGGGGTCAGGATCTCGATCATGCGACGCCTTCCTCGTACCAATAACTATCCCGGTCAGGTTATCCCGGTCTAGAATCGCCGCATGGTCAGGTTGCCGCACACGGCGGCCGAGGTGGAGCGAGGACGGCGCCTCGGCACCCTGCTGCGTCGTGCGAGGGGTGACCGCTCGATGCTCGACATCGCGCTCCACGCCCGCGTCTCGCCGGAGACCCTCCGCAAGATCGAGGCGGGCCGCGTCGCGACCCCGGCCTTCACGACCATCGCCGCGCTCGCCGATGCTCTCGACCTCTCCCTGGACGTCGTCTGGGCCGAGATCAACCAGTCCGGTCGCGCGCGACTCTCGGCACCTGTCGCCGGCGACGGCGCGTAGGTCAGCTCAGCCGCTGCTCGAGGCGGACGTCGACCGGCTCGCCCGCGGCGTCCTTGCCGATCGCTCGACAGAGGTCCCTACGGACGGGAAGCCAGTGGGGTCCCTGTCCGGACGGCATCAGCGTGGCCGCGAACGGGTGTCCGTCCATGGTCCCAGTGACCTTCACCGCGCGGCGCGTCCCCAGCAGCTCAGCAGAACCGGGAACGGTGAGATAGGTGGCGAAGGCGCCGTCCTTCTCGATCGGCGCGGTGAACGTGTGGTCGAGCGGTTGCGGCAGGGCACGATCCATGACGAGCTCCTCGTTGGTTGGTGTCGGTCTCTCGACAGACCGCGACCCGACCGCGAACTCATCGCGGAGGCTCTCGCCGGGTGACGCAGTAGTTGCGGCCAGACGGGTCGCGCAGGGTGATCCACCCCTGCGACCTCCACCGCTCGTCGGCACCGAGCGCCTTGTGGCGGTCGGCCACCGCATCGGCTCCGTCCCGGCCACCGGCGAGGTCGAGGTGAGCGGTCACCGCGCCGTGCGCAGGCGGGTCCTCCAGGCGTTGGAGCAGGATGCCCAACGGCATCCCCTCCGGCCGCACGAGCCGTGCGAACTCCGGAGTGTCCTCGTCACGGAACGTCCACCCGGTGAGCCCGGCCCAGAACCGGCACTCGCCGGCGTACGACGCCGGCGGGATGTCGAGGCACACCTGGTCGAGGACGCTTCGCGCACCGCTCTCCCACGCGATCGGTGCGGGCACCTCGTGCTCACCCTCGTACGGCACGAGGCAGAACGGCATGCCACCCGGTGAGCTGAGCACGACGTGGGTGCCGGGCTCGGCCGTGATCGTGGCACCCTCGCGCACCGCGGCTTCCCGCCCCGCCGCCAGGTCGTCCACGTGCAGGTCCAGGTGGACCCGTGGAAGACCGTCCGGGACGACCTGGAGGCGGAGGTAGGCATCGCCGTGCGGCGGCAGCAACGTGCGGAACTCGTCGTTCTCCCCCCGAGGCGGCGACGCCTGCGTGCCGGTGACCCCCTCCCAGAACGCCAGTGCGCTGCTGGCCGAGTCGGCGGGCTGGTCGATGAACGCCGTGACCCACCGCGGCACGCCCCCGCGCGCGCCCCCGCCCTCACCCCCGCGCGCGCCCCCGCCCTCACCCCCGCGATTCGGTGAGGAGATCGGGGGTCCCGGCTCGGACTCGCCCGATTTCGTCACCGAATCGCGCGGTGGTAGGTGAGGACGGCGCAGCCGTTGTCGAACGTCGCCACGTCGTCGAGCGCGAACGCTGTGGGCCGGAACGCCGCCGTGAACGCGGGGACGCCCGTGCCGGCGACGACCGGGTACTTCTTGACAACCATCCGGTCGATCTCGTCGAGCAGCTGACCGGCGAGCACACCACCACCGGCGAGATAGATCCCCAGGGGCGACTCCTCCGCCTTGAGCTCGCGCACCCGTGTCACCGGGTCGGCGGTGGTGACCTCGACCTTGGGGTCGGGCGACTCTGCGAGCGAGCGGCTGAAGACCACCGTGCGGAGATGGGCGTACGGGTCGGTGAGCCCGAGCGCCAGGCCCGGGTCGTACGTGCGCCGTCCCATCACGACCGTGTCGTACGTGGTCAACGGCGTGTCAGCAACGCCGAGTGCCTCGCGTGCCTGGACCGGGAGGGCATCAGCGCACTCGGTCGCCATGAAGCCCATGAAGTCGTCGGACATCGGGAAGAAGTCGACCTCGTCGTCCGGTCCGGCGATGAAGCCGTCGAGGGTGAGGCCGATGTAGTAGGTCATCGTTCGCATAGCGCCGACACAACCATGCACGGCGGAGGACGTCACCCGAATTCGGGCCACGTCAGCGCGCGATTCGGTGAGGAAATCGGGTGCACCCGGCGGAGCAGGCTCGATCTCCTCACCGAATCGCGGAGGAGAGGCGGGCGGCGAGGGCGTCCTCGTCCGGGACGAACCACGCCTGGCTCCCCTTGTTGGACTCGCGTACGAGATCACGCAGCGCGTCGCTCGCCTCGACGTACGCCGTGATGTCGCCCAGCACGGCGAGCCGGATGCGGTAGTTCACCAGCTTCTGGAGGATCTCCCCCGCCAACCCCGAGCGGAGCCGGAAGAACTCCGGATCGAGCCGGGAAGCGGGCACCACGACCATCTGCGCGTCGTGCGCCCAGGCGTCGCCGACGAGCTGGGCGCCGTCGGCCGGGGTGGCGATCGGCGGCCCGTCGGGGTCGAGCGAGAGGACGCGGAGGTCCCCGTGCTGGTCGATGCGCATGCCGGTGACCGTACGACGACACCGTGGCCGAGCGCACCCGGATTCTCGCTTCCGCGCTACGTTCGGCCCGTGGTCTCCTCGATCGCCGTCCTCTCCGACGTCCACGGTGTGCTCCCCGTGCTCGACGCGGTCCTCGCCGAGCCCGACGTCGCCCGCGCCGACCGGATCGTCGTCACCGGTGACCATGCTGCGGGCCCGATGCCCGTGGAGGTGCTCGACCGCCTCGTGTCGCTGGGCGACCGCGCGGTCCTCGTCCGCGGCAACGCCGACCGCGAGCTCGTGGTGGTGGCTCGAGGGGGGACGTCGGAGCACCCCGAGTCGCTGTGGGCGGGACGGCAGCTGCGGCCTGACCAGGTCGCGCTCCTCGACGCGCTCCCGCACCCGGTGCGCCTCGACGTCGACGGGTTCGGTCCGGTGGTCTTCTGCCACGGGACACCCCGCGACGACGGCGAGGTCGTGCTCGTCGACACCCGGCTCGAGCGGTGGGCCGAGGTGTTCGCCGACCTCGGCGACGAGGTCCGCACCGTGGTCTGCGGCCACACCCACATGCCGTTCGTACGGCTCGTCGACCGGCGTCTGGTGGTCAACTCCGGCAGCATCGGCATGCCGTACGGACGACCGGGAGGCTCGTGGGCGCTGCTGCGAGACGGTCAGGTCAGCCTGCGTCACACCTCGATCGAGGTCGACGCCGTGGTCGCGGAGGTCGTCCGGCGATCGGCGTACGGGCGCCGTGCGGAGTGGGCCGACGAGTACGTGCGCGCACGCCACAGCGACGCGGTGGCCGTGCATGCCTTCGGCCCGCGTGACGGACGCTGACCGCTGCGCTCAGGAGAACGCCGAGCGGTAGTACTCGGACTGGTCCGCGGCGTACTGCTCGTAGTCGAGCTCGCCCGGGTCGTCCCCCCGCTCGGCGACGACCAGCCGGTCGAGGTAGTAGTCCCAGCCGGGGCCGACGCTCGAGGCGGTCTCGGCGTCGGGCATCGCCTGCGCGAACGCCAGCGTCGTGAAACCTTCGGAGTCGTCCAGGTCGAGCTCGAGCACCCAGTCCGGTCCCGAGCCTTCGGACGGATCCGCGAACCGGACGACGAGGCGCCGCGGCGGCGCGCACTCCTCGACCACGTAGCGCTCCTCGGGCGTGTCCGGGCCCTCGGCCGTCATCGTGAAGGTGACCTCCCCCGTCGCGGGGTCACCGGTCCACGTGCCGATCCAGCGCTCGAGCCGCTCAGGCTCGGTGACGGCCGCCCACACGTCCTCGACCGGAGCGGCGAACCGGCGGTGGAAGACGACGTACTCGGTGCCGTTGCGGCTCTCGCGGCGTCCGGTCGGTGCGATGGTCATGCGGTCTCCTCGTGGTGGGGGTGGTCCTGCTCGGTCGCGGGTCGCCCTGCTGCCCGCTCCCGGACCGTACGGCGGACCTCGAGGTCGAGGCCGTCGAGAGCACGCTCGCTGAAGCGGGACGTCGGAGTGCGCATCTCGTCGAGCCAGACGCGCAAGGGCTCGAGGCCCTCGAGCCGGACCCGGTAGCGGCGTTCGCGCCCGACGGTCTCCGCCTCGACGAGCCCGACGTCAGCAAGCACCTTGAGGTGTCTGCTGATCGCAGGCCTGCTGATGGGGTGCGCAGCCGCGAGGTCGACAACCCGGCTCGGCCCGTCGAGCAGTCGGGTCAGCAGATCGCGGCGTACCGGGTCCGACACCGCCTCGAAAACCTCCATCGCCCATTGGTAACTGAGACGTTACCTATTGTCAAGACCCGGTGCCCCGTCGGCCCGATGAGTTGTGCCGACACCGGCGGTCTGCCCCAAGAACCATGCAGGAGGAACCATGCTGTCCATCCACGACCACACCACGACGTCCGCGGACGGCACGGTGATCGCCTACGACCGCCGGGGGGCCGGGCCACCGCTCGTGCTCGTCGAGCCGGCAGCCCACTTCCGCGGCTCCAGCGCCTTCGACGGACTCGCCGAGCGCCTCGCCTCTGACTTCCGCGTCTACCAGTACGACCGGCGCGGGCGCGGCCTGAGCGCGGACACCCCGCCGTACGCCGTGAGCCGCGAGGTCGAGGACCTGGCCGCGGTCGTCGCCGCCGCCGGGGCTCCCGCCTTCGCGTACGGCTTCTCCAGCGGGGCACTCGTGGCCCTGCACGCCGCTGCCGCCGGCGTCGGCCTGCGCGCGCTCGCCCTTCTCGAACCCCCGTTCCAGGCCGAGCCGGCAGAGGGTGACAGCGCGTTCACGGTCACGCTGGAGTCGCTGCTCGCGGCGGGCCGTCACGACGAGGCGACCACGTACTTCCACCGGTCGATCGGGGTCCCCGACGAGATCACCGACGGCATGCGTGACACCCCAGCGTGGGAGGCGATGGTCTCGGTCGCGCCGACCCTGGCCTATGACGCGCGACTCTCGGACGAGTCGTCGCACCGTCTCCTGGAGCGCGTCGACGTCCCTGCGCTCGTCCTCGACAGCAGCGGCAGCACCGACGACCTCACGGGCTGGGCCTCCGCGGCGTCCCGCGCCCTTCCCTACGGCAGCCACCGGAGTCTGCCGGGCGGGTGGCACGGCGTTGACCAGGAGGCCCTGGCCCTCGCGCTCTCGGACTTCTTCGGGACGGCGGACCGCGCGGCACGCGAGGTGGTCGGTCGGCAGCGCTAGGACCGAGCCGGCCCGAACCACGTCGTGAGGGCCTCCCTGAGTCCCGCCGGCGTTCCGTCCCCCACCCAGGCGACATGACCGTCGGGCCGGACGAGCACGGCGCTCGGAGCGGCGACCTCGCCCAGCACGGGCAGCTCCCACGCTCCTGCGACCTGCGCCCGTACGTGCTGGACGCGGTCCGCCCACGGCTCGGCGCCGAGATGCTCGGTCGTCCCGAGGTCGAGGAGGACGGGGCGGGCACCGTGCAGCAGGGAGTAGACACGACGGTCGCCGTCGGGCGCGACCAGGTCGAGGTCGGGCATGCGACGACCGAGCAGGACATGGCCCTCGCCGAGGTCGTAGGCGGTGTCCAGCCCCGAGGCGAGACCCGCCATCAGGGTGCGAGGGCCGTCGAACCCCACCATCTGGGCGATCGTGCGGCTCAGCGCCGCGGTCCGGGCATCACCTCGCTGGAGCATCGACTGCGCCATCGTGTACTCGAGCACGCGGGCGGTGGCCGGGTGCCGCTCCGCCTGGTAGGTGTCCAGGAGCTCGACGGGCGAGGTGCCCTTGACCACCTGCGCCAGCTTCCAGCCCAGGTTCACCGCGTCCTGCACGCCGAGACCGATCCCCTGCCCACCCGCCGGGTGATGGACGTGGGCGGCGTCGCCGGCGACGAGCACCCGTCCTGCCCGATAGGCGGCGGCCTGCCGGGTCGCGTCGGTGAACCGTGAGACCCACGTCGGGTCGTGGACGCCGAAGTCCGTGCCGTACACGTCCTTCAACGCCTCACCGAGGTCTTCGAGCGTGGGATCGGTGGCGGGGCCGAGCCGCTGCTCGGTCACCACGACCCGGACGGTGCGCCCGTCGTCCATGACGCCCAACCCGTGGATGCCCGTCGCGTCGAGACGGATCCCGTCCGGGATGTCTTCCCTCACCTGCACCTCGGCGATCAGGTGGCTGCGCGTCGCGTCCGAGCCCTCGAACGCGATGCCGGCCTCCTTGCGGACGATGCTGCGTCCGCCGTCGGCACCGACGACGTACGGCGCCCGGAGCGGTGACCCGTCCGCAAGACGGAGGACGACCCCGGTCTCGTCCTGGGCGACACCCGTCACCTCGAGGCCGCGACGGATGGGCACCCCCAGCTCCTCCACCCAGCCGAGCAGGATGCGCTCGATGTGGTTCTGCCACAACCCCAGCGAGTACGGGTGCCGGGTGGGGAAGTTGCTCTGGTCCAGCATCGTGCTGCCGAAGCTGACCACCTGGACCGTCTGCCCCTCGGCCAGGAACCTGTCGGCGATCCCCCGCTGGTCGAGCACCTCGATCGTGCGCGCGTGGAACCCACCCGCCCGGGAGCCCGCGAGCTCCGGTGTCGGTCGCCGCTCGACGACCGTGACCTCCACTCCTGCCAAGGCCAGCTCTCCCGCGAGCATCAGCCCCGTTGGCCCGCTTCCTACGACGACCACGTCGTTCATCTCAGCCCTCCTGTTCGCTCGGCACCGAGCAGTCTGGGGCAGCGACGGGGGCTTGCCGCAAGCCCAGGGGTGCGCTATACGTTGAGGAGGGCAGGGAGCATGGCTTCCTGCCTTCGTCGTGCCCGCGCCCGGATCGGTCGGCGCCCCGCGAGGGTCGTCAGCCGCGGTGGCGGCCGGAGTCAGCCGTACGCCGGCGAAGGCCCAGAGCCAGCGCGGCCAGCGAGACCGCGCCGACTCCAGCGACCACGGCAGCCGAGGTCGTACGACCGACTCCGTCGAGCGGATCGGAGGCGACAGGGCGGGCGCGGTCCGACGGACCACCCGGCTCCGCGAGTGCGCCGGCGACGGGCGCGGAGGTCTCCGCCGTCGTCGGGGTCGGGGCCGTGCTCGGGCTGGGCGTCACGCTCGGCGTCGGTGTCGTCCGAGGAGGCTTCGGCGCCTGGGTCGGAGCGGTTGTCGGTCGCGGTGACGTCCGCGCGGCCTTCGGCTTCGCGGGTGCCGCGCTCGGCTTCGGTGTCGGGGTGGCCGAGGGAGTCGTGGGGGCCGCGGGAGCCGGTCGCGCGCCGGAGCCGGGATAGTTCGCGAACACCTGCACGCCCCAGGTGCTGCCGCCCGCCCTGATGAAGGCGATCCCGATGTCGGTGTAGTCGCCGAGGATGTTCGCACGGTGTCCCGAGGAGTCCATCCAGCCGCCGTGCATGGCGGCACCGCTCGGATAGCCCATCGCGACGTTCTCACCCACCCGACGCCACCCGCTCGGGATCTGGTCGGCGACGTCGGGGTTGTGCGACATGCGCCGGGCATCGGCCATCCGGTGTGCCCAGGCGAGCGCGACCGCGTCGAGGCTGGCGTTGCGGGTCAGCGGTGCGAGGCCCTGCGCCGCGCGGGCAGCGTTCGCGCGTGCACCGATGGTGTCGGCGTCGGACCCAGCGAGGGCGGGGGCGCCCCCGACCAGCACGAGGAGGAACGTCAGCGCCAGGACCACGACGGGCGCGGCCACCCTTCGGTCTCGTGTCGTCACCCGTGGAGACTAGCGGTTCCCCCGGGGGTCGGGTCCAGTCGCGCGACGGGGCTGCTCGGCGGCCGGCTCAGCGGTCGTCGCGGCTGAAGTGCTGGTAGTCCTTGAGCGTCCTCCACGCCCCGCCCCATCCCCAGCCGATCGTCTCGAACGCCCGGACGACCGGTCCGCCGGCGAGGATCATCCCGGGCCGGACGCGGTTGCGGTCGACATAGGCGGTCGCCAGCTCGGGCAGGACCACGTCGCCCTTGACGTACGGGTTCTGGAACGGGTTGATGTCGACCGCCAGACCATAGGCGTGCTCGGAGAACGTGGTCGTGCCGCGGGTGGGCCGGCAGTTGAAGGCACCGGTGTTGTTGCCGTCACCGGTCGGCGGTGCCGACAGCTCCGCCGCGCGGGTGATGCGCATCTCCTCGATCGGGAAGCGGTCGGCGTACATCGCCCGGAAGGCGCGGACGACCTTGCGGGCGACCGTCTTGTTGACCAGGAGCTCGCCGGTGTGGCGGGCGTCGTCGAAGCCCCAGAACGTCAGGCGGATCCAGGCGAGGTCGGACCGCGCGACCGGGCACCCGGGCCGCCAGGTGGAGCGGTCGATGACGCTGTCCGGCGGTGGCGACACGATCCGGCTGGCGAAACCCGACCCGGGCAACGCCGGCAGCTGGTCCGGGAGGGTGAACCGACGGTTCCGCAGTGCCGGAGGGGTCGGGCGGACCTCACCGAAGCCGTCCTCGGTGACGGGGAGCACCCGCCTGCCCAACCACGCCGGAGGCACCGTGCCCGGGGCGGGCCTCGACGAGGGCGTCGGCGTGGCCGCGGGTGGTGTCGTCGCGGAGGGCGCGGTCGTCGGTGGGCTCGCGCTCGGCGACGCCGATGCCAGGGTGCTCTCGGAGCCGGTCGTCGGCTGCGCGTCCGGGTCACCGTTGCAGCCCGCGAGCACGACGGCCAGCGCGATCCCGAGAGCAGGGAGCGAGGTGCGTACGCGGCGGCGCTGCATCCTTCCGAGTCTAGAACCCGATGTTGTCGGCGCCGCCGAACGAACGAGGCACTCGCCCCGGCGTACGCTGCGACCGTGGGGCCAACCACCCGCTCCGACGGTGTCACCGGGTCGAGCGCCCGGTGGCGGATCCGCTGGGGACAGGGCTGGTACTGGCGTACGTGGCTCGTGGTCGGTGCGTTCGCCGTCGTGACGCTGGTCGGCGCTTCTGTCGCCGGCATCCCGATCCGCGACCCGGGCAACGCCTTCTTCCTCTCACGGCTGGCGATCGCGCTGCCCGGACTGCTGGTGCTCGCCGTCGTCGACGCCTGCTGGCGGGCCCACCCACGGACGGTGCGTACGACCCTGGGCGCTCTCCGCGCGAGGTGGACGGCACGCAGGACCGCCGCCGCGGTGAGCGGGCTCGTCGCCTACTACCTCGTCTATCTCTGCTACCACAACCTGAAGAGCTGGGACGTCCTGCTCGACCCCCGCGACGACCTGCTCCTGAGCTGGGACCGGTGGCTGTTCTTCGGCAGCACTCCGGGCGAGGCGCTGCACGACCTGCTGGGCGAGGGGGTCGCGATGTCGATCCTCTCGGTCGTCTACACCGCTTTCACGCCCGTCGTGACGGCGATGCTGCTCGGCGCGTTGGTGTTCACGGCGCGCATCCGGCACGGGTTCGTGATGCTCGTGGCGGGCATGTGGGGATGGATCCTCGGGGTCGGCTCGTACTACCTGATCCCATCCCTGGGACCGTTCTGGCGGCTGCCGGAGGACTACGCCGATCTTCCCCGCACGGTCATCCAGGACATGTGGGAGAAGGACATCGCTGGTCGCGAGCAGCTGCTGGCCCATCCAGAGGCGCCGGACGCGTTCGCGCAGATCTCCGCGTTCGCGAGCCTGCACGTCGCGTTCACCACGCTGGTCTGGTTGATGGCGCGCTACTACGGGCTCCGGCGCCTGAGCCACGTCCTCGGCGTCTTCGTCCTCGCCACGATCGTGGCGACGTTCTACCTTGGCTGGCACTACGTCGCCGACGACGTGGCCGGGGTCGCGATCGGCTTCCTCGCCGTCTTCCTGGGCCGCAAGACGGTCTACCCCCGGCGGTCGGAGGAGCCGAGCCGAGAATGAGGGCGGCGGCGTCCCTCTCGTCTGCGGATCGGGACGGGCGGATCACCTTTGGTCGCGGCCGGGCTAGTCCTTCGGACGATGCCGGGACGCCCGCACCGTTCGTACGGTCGGGCCATGACCGTCGAACCTCCCACCACGACGCTCGGCTACACGCGCTCGGACGCGATCGGCACCGCCGTCGTCTTCGGTGTCGGCGGGCTCCTCCTCTTCCTGCTCGCCCCCGTCCTGGCGGCATGGCTGGCCGACGTCCCTGTCGTCCCGTTCAAGGGCCCGCTGGAGTGGGTGGCGTCGTTCGACCAGCCGTGGGCGTGGGTGGCGCGTCCCACCGTCGGTCTGCTCCTCGGCCTCGCCCTCGCTGCCTCCGAGATCTGGGGCGCCTACCGGTTGGAGGTCGACGACGACGCCGTGGTGGTGCACCACGGCGACGACCGTCGCCGCATCGACCGTACGCAGGTCGTGGCGGTCTATCGCGACGGCAAGAAGGTCGTCGTCGACGGCCACGACGGTCGTCGCCTCTTCGAGCAGGAGGTGGAGGCGAGTCGCAAGGCAGTCGCCGCCGCGTTCCAACGCCACGGCTATCCGTGGGAAGGGCTGTGACGACGACCTCGAGTCAGCGCCGAGCGCGCCACTCCCTCGCAAACGGCGGCAGACCCGTCACCGGCGACCTCCGGAGGAAGGTGCCGGTGACCTCCGGACGGCTGGCCGTGTAGAGCCACGTGTCGAAGAGGTCGTCGAGCTGCTGCCCCGAGACACGCTCGGCGTAGGCGATGAACTGCGGGGTCGTGACGTTGCCGCCCGCGTTGCGCCGTGCCCAGCCGCGCAGGATCGCGAAGAAGTCGTCGTCTCCGACGGCGAGCCGCAGCTGGTGCAACGTCATCGCACCGCGGTCGTACACCGCGTTCGCGAACAGGCCGTCCGGTCCCGGGTCGCCGATCGTGAGGTCCCAGAACGGGTCCTCGGCCGGGTAGGCCGCGTAGGTGTCGTCGAAGATCTCCTGGGCCGTGGCCTCGCCCTTGTCCTCCCACCAGAGCCACTCGGCGTACGACGCGAAGCCTTCGTTGAGCCAGATGTCGCTCCACCGCTCGACCGCGAGGCTGTCCCCGTACCACTGATGGGCGAGCTCGTGCACGACCACGGCCTCGGCGGCCTGTTCGCTTCCACCGATCTGCTCCTGCGAGTAGATCGGCCGCGTCTGGTTCTCCAGGGCGAACCCGAGGTTGGGGTACGCATCGACGATGCCACCGGACGAGGAGAACGGGTAGCGCCCGAAGGTGTCCTGCAAGAAGTCGAGGATCCGCGGGTGCTTGGCGAACGCCGCCTCCGCCTTGTCGCCGACGGTCGCGGGGCCTTCGTCCGGCGTGCCGGCGATCCAGTCGTTGGGGTTGGGCTCGCTCCCTGCGGGAGCGCCGCTGACGGTCCAGCCGTCCAGCTCGTCGCCGTCGGCCTCGAACGACGTGCTGCCTGCTCCGGTCGGGGTGGTGATGTCGTCGACGAAGACGCCGCCGGCCTGGACCACGTCGTCGCTCGCATACGTCAGGGACAGCTCCACCGACCGGCCCGTCCAGGCACCCAGGTCGACGCGCCACTGCTCGTAACCGTCGGACTGGCCGGTGGCGGCGTTCCAGGACCCGCTCGAGCCCGTCGCTGCGCACGTGTCGTCGCCCTGCGCCGTCTGGTAGTGCTCGAGGAACGGGTGCAGCGTCAGCCAGTACGGGCAGGAGTTGCCGACCTCGGTGCTGGTCGCTCCGCCGAGGTCGGGCAGGGTCGTCCAGTCGTCCGCTCCAGGGGTCCGCGCCTCCACGAAGAAGTAGTCCCAGTCCTCCTCGGTCGACCGGTCCACCCAGAACCTCAGCTGCCCACCGGCCGCCGGGACCTCGACCGTGCGGGTCAGCCGCTTGTAGGACAGGCTGGCGGCCTGCGAGATGGCGTACTGGTCGCCGGTGCGCGCCGGCACCCGCTCGTACAGCTTGGGGTCGATCGCCTCGATCATCCGGATCCCGTCATAGCGGTAGTCCTTCACCCGGAAGTCGCTGATGGTCGCGGTCGTGAGGTACGACGCCATCGGCTCGCGTGCCTCCCACAGCCAGGTGGTCCACCCTCGCGAGGTCGACTGACCACGCGGGACCCCGTTGGCGACGGCCCGCAGGCCCTTCGGCGCGGTGATCTTGAACGAGTACGACGCCTTGTCGCTCGGGTGGTCGTTGACCGGATACCAGGTGTCGGCGACGTGGGGCTGACCGACGACGAGCGCCCCGTCGTCGGTGTGGATGAAGCCCGAGCCGTCCTCGAGAGTCTGCGGGACCCCGTCGTACCGGATGTCGGTGACGAAGGTGGTGCGCTTGCGGAGGCCGCGTGGCGGGGTGATCGTCAGCTCACCGCCGGTGTGCCGCCAGGTCGCACGGCGCCCGTTCACCCGCACGGAACGGACGGTCAGTCCCTCGAGGTCGAGGTTGAACCGAGACAGGTTCTGGGTGGCACGGGCACGCATGCGAGCCTGTCCGGCCAGCCGGTCCGTGGCCGGGTCGTACCGGACGTCGAGCGTGTAGTGGATCGCGTCGTAGCCGCCGTTGCCGTCGGTCGGGAAGTACGGGTCGCCGATGCCCGCGGCCCCCGGGGTGAAGTGGGGCCGATCATGAGCGCTCGCTGGCCCGCCGAGCAGGGCGGCACCGAGAGCGAGGGCGGAGAAGACCGAGACGAGGGCAGGGAACGTGCGGCGCATGGCGACCTCCGGAGACGAACCGTCGGTTCCTCACTGTTGTCCACGTCACACTCCCGCGCAAGAGGGCGCAGACCACCGTGCCCCGGTCGACCGGTCAGCCGCGGCGACGGTCGCGCCAGGCTCCGGTGGCCCACAGCGCCCACAGGACGAGCAACGGCTGGAACAGCAGCCTGACGGCCCGAGCCCTGTCGTCGTTGAGACCGAACGCGTCGGTGTGCGTGACGTACTGCGAGATGTTGCCGGGGAAGATCGCCACGAAGAACGCCGCCGTGAGCCATCCGACCGGGACGCGCCTGCCGGGAAGGCCGATCAGGGCGCCGCCGAGCCCGACCTCCACGAAGCCGGACGCGATGACCACCGTGTCGGCGCCGACCGGGACCCAGTCCGGGACCTGGGCGAGGAACTCGCGGCGCGCGAAGGTGAGGTGGCTGATGCCGGCGAAGAGGAGGAAGGCGCCGAGCGCCCACCGTCCGATCGTACGGGGCGTCGAGAGCGGTGGCGGTGAGGTGTCGGGCATGGACCTCAGGCTATGGGCAAAGCATCTGCAGGAGTGCCGCACACTCGCGCCGCAGCGTGTCGGCGGCATCGGTACGCCCGGCCAGCAGGTCGATCAGCGCTCGGAGGAAGAGCCCGTCGTAGAGGGCGTACGCGACGGGTGACGAGACCCGGGGAGGGCTGTCGGCGAGGTCGGCGTAGCGGCAGACGACACGCCACACCATCTGCTCGAGGAGGAGGTCGATCTCCTCGATGACGCCCTCGAGCTCGGGCGTGTACATGCTCTGGTTGCGCAGGTCGTACCACATGCGGTGCAGGTCGGTCTCGTCACGGAGCGTGGCGACCATGGCGTCGGAGTAACCGTCCCGGAGCTCCCTCGCCGTGATCGCGGACTCGATGATGGAGTCGTAGTGCTTGACGCAGTCTCGCTTGTACTGCCGCACGCAGTGCTGCATCAGGTCGAGCTTGTCGCTGAAGTAGTAGTGGACGACACCGTGCGAGTACGGAGAGTTCTGGGCGATGTCACGCAGGCTCGTGTTGGCGAAGCCCCGATCGGCCAGGGTGGAGAGAGCCGAGCTGGCCAGCTCGGCTCGTCGTTGCTCGAACTTGTCGTCCGAGGCACGACCGGCTCGCGCCTGCCGGCGCGTGGCGCGTCCCCCCGCGGTACTCACGGGCCCCACGATACGCCGGTCGAAAGTCACCGACTCCCTCGTGCAAAAAAAGAATCTTGACAGATGTATACGAAAATCTTGTCAACCGTCAAGATGTCTGTTTATCTATTCATATCCGTTCGGTCTCGTACCAGGCGGATGAAGGGGCTCGGGCCGGCGGGGGCGGCACCGGGCCCCTCACGCGTCCCCGCACTGGCGACCAGGTGACCGCTGAGCGACAGGACGCGACATGACCGACACCCGCCCCGACACGATCGTGCTCGTGCACGGACTCTGGATGACCCCCCGCAGCTGGGAAGGCTGGGTGGACTACTACGGTGCCAAGGGATTCAGCGTCCTGACGCCCGGCTACCCCGGCTTCGAGATCGAGGTGGAGGCGCTGCGCGAGAACACCGACGTGATCGCCCGCCTCACCGTCCCTGACACCGTCGGCCACCTCGCTTCTGTCATCGAGGGTCTCGACTCGCCGCCGGTCATCATGGGCCACTCCTTCGGCGGCACGCTCACCCAGCTTCTCCTTGCACGCGGCCTCGGCGCTGCGGGTGTCGTGATCGACTCGGCACCGACCGAGGGGGTCCACGTCACCCCGCCGTCACAGGTGAGATCGCTCTTTCCCATCCTCAAGAACCCGGCCACCCGGACCAAGGCGGTCGGATTCACTCCGGAGGAGTTCCACTACTCGTTCGCCAACACCCTGTCCAGGGCGGAGTCCGACCAGGCGTGGGAGCGCTACCAGGTCCCCGCGCCGGGCAGCTGGGTCTGGGAGTACGGGCTGCTCGCAAACATCAAGCCGGGCCACCAGGAGACGTGGGTCGACTACGACAACGACGACCGGGCGCCGTTGCTGTTCATCGCGGGCGGCGAGGACCACATCATGCCGCCGTCGGTCAACAGGGCGAACGCCAAGCACTACAAGAGGTCCGCCGCACTCACCGACTACCACGAGTTCGAGGGGCGCGACCACTGGACGTGTGCCGCTCCGGGCTGGGAGGCCGTCGCCGACCACGCGCTCGAGTGGTCCCTCGAGCATGCCGGCACGACGTCCCGTACGGCGCCCGTCACCGACACGTGATGCCGCTGTCCGACGGTCACGACCACGAGGTTCGGCGCAGCGAGCGCGGCACGCTCGTACGGCGCCGCCTCCCAGGCGCCGACTGCCTGACCTCGTGGGACGAGGCGGCCCTGCTTCGGCTCGTCGCGGCGGTCTCGCCCTTGCCCGTCCCCCAGGTGCTCGATGTCAGACGGGACGACGACGTGATGGAGATGGTTCTCGTCCCGGGCGGCCCGCTGCTCACCAGGCTCGCCGAGCTGGACCAGCCGACGCGAGATCGACTCGGCGCCGACCTGGGCGCCTTCCTCTCCGCGCTGCACGGCATCCCCGTGGCCTCCGTCTCCGGGCTCGTCCCCGTCGACGACACCGCACCGGCCGATCTGCTCGCCGAGGGAGTCGAGCTCCTCGGGGCGTGTGCCGGCGCGATCCCCGTGGGCCGTCACCGCGCCGTCGAACGCTTCCTCGAGTCGCCCGCACCGCGGCCGTCCCCGCGACGGGTGCTCTCCCACAATGACCTGGGCGCGGAGCACGTCTTCGTCGACGAGGACGCCCAGGTCATCACCGGGGTCATCGACTGGTCGGACGCCGCGCTGACCGATCCCGCGCTGGACCTGGGACTGGTGCTGCGAGACCTCGGCGTCGGCGCGTTCGACCGTGCACTCGACGCGGACGACGGCGAGCCCGAGGTCGACGACCTTCGGACTCGGGCGATCTTCCACGCCCGGATCCGCGCGCTCGAGGACCTCGCCTACGGCATCGAGACCGACCGGGACCTCTATCGGCGCAACGCGTCTCGGGCCATCGCCGCCCTCTTCGACGACGAGGGTTAGTCAGTCGCGGTCCTGCCAGGTGCAGAGGCAGACCTTGTTGCCCTCGGGATCGGCGAGCACCCAGAAGCTGGGCGCCTCGTCGTCGCTGGCGACGGTGCCCCCCGCGGCGAGGGCGGCGTCGATCCGCGACTGGACCTGGTCGGGCGGCACCCACACGTCGAGGTGCCACCGCTGGCGTGGCTCCTCGCTGCCGGACGGCTGGAACCAGACGGTCGGCAGGGCACGATGCTGGTCGCGGATCTCGTCGTCGACCTCCGGCACGGGTGACTCCTCCACCGCCAGGGCGGCTCGCCAGAACGGCAGCACCTCGCCGTACGCCGGACTGTCCAGAGCGAGCTCGATCCGGGAGACGGTCGCCGGCTCGAGAGAGACGTCGTCGTCCGCGTCCGCAACGACGGCGCTGATCCGGCGCGCGAGGTCGACGTCGACGCGGGTGACGCCTCCCGCCGCGTGGTGCGTCAGACGGACGTCGACGTGGGTGGGTCGCAGGTCGAGGTCGGGGTCGTGGTGGGTCGACCCCGCGGCCGCGCCGATCGCGTTCGCGACACGGAGCGCTGCGGCGAAGTCGGGGACGCGTATCCGCGTCTGGAGCCCACCGAGGAGGTAGACCCAGCCGTCCAGCTTCTCGTCGGCGACCCTCTGCCCGGTCAAGGTTTCGATGCTCATGGACCCATGCTGACGTCAAGGCGGCCTGGCGCACAGGTCGACGCGCAGCAAACCCCGTGACATCACGACCGATCGGTCGTAATGTTTGGTCGCATGACGCTCACTCACGGCAGGACGACCACGGACGAGCCACCGTACGGGGTGGTGGTCCCGGTCCGGGTCTACCTCGACGACCTCGACGGCTTCGGGATGCTCAACCACGTCGAGTACGCACGGCTCTTCGACCACGCGGTCATCGACTTCTGGACCGGGGCCGGCTGGGTCCTCGACCCGTCGACGTCGGTCCAGGTCATCCGCGACCTCCACCTGACGTTCCACCAGCCCGTGACCGCCGTCGGCGACGTGGCCGTGCACCTGTGGGTCGAGGAGGTCGGCAGGACAAGCGTCAACTACCACTTCCGGATCCTGTCCAGCGATCACGAGACCCTGCACGCCGAGGGCACGCGGCGGCTCATCAACCTCGACTCGGCGACGTTGCGGCCGACGCCGTTGACCGACGAGCAGTGGGAGTACGCGGCGCCACTGCTCCGCGGCGACGTCCGGCGCACCACCTAGCTGCTAGCCGAGCGCACCGATCACGTCGAGGGCACAGCCGACGGCCAGCCCGAGCTCCTCGTCGTCCTCGAACAGGGCGTAGCGGACACTGCCCGCGGAAAGGAACGCGTCGAGCTGGAAGGCGACCGTGCGTCCGTCCCCGCCCGCAGCCTCCGCGTCGGCTGCCAAGAGGTCGAGCCACTCTCGCTCGAGACGACGCACCGCGTCGGCGACCGCGCCGTGCTGCGCGCCGTACTCTGCCGAGGTCGTCACCAGGAAGCACCCACCGGGGAAGACACGGCGGCGGACGTAGGCGGCCCAGCTCTCGACGAGCGCCGTCAACCGGCGCGATCCCGACCCGGCCGACCACACGGGCGCGATCACCTCGGAGATGAAGACGCGGCGGGCCTCGGCGATCGCCGCGAGCTGGATCGCCTCCCGGTTCTCGAAGACGGTCAGGATGCCGCTCTTGCTGACCCCGGTCGCGGTCGCGAGCCGACCGACGGAGACAGAGTCGAGCCCGTGCAGCGTCGCCACGTCCGCGGCGCAGCGGGCGACCTTCTGACGAGACGCGTCACCGCGCGCTCGACGTCCGTCGGTGGTCGCGGTCATGACGCGAGTCTAGGTGGCGCTCACGACCCTGGACGAGCTCGAGCGACGGCGAAGGATCAGCACTGCGTTGACGGTCACGATCACCACCGCAGCGGCGGCTGCGGTGAGGACGAGCGCGTCCGAGGTGTCGCGGACCGCGACCATCACGCCGATCAGCGCCCACACCAGCGTGGCGGCGTACGCCCAGGAGCCGCCGAGGAGCACGCTGATGGCCAGCGCGACGAGGGCGAGCACGACCAGGGCACCCAGCTGCCAGGCGACCTCGTCCCCGTCGAGCCATCCCGACTCCACCATGGCCGAGCAGACGTTGACGATGCCGGCCGCGGTGACCCACCCGGCGTACACGCCCGTCGTCACCCGCGCCAGAAGGGTCAGCCAGATCGGCGCACCGACGTCGGAGGACACACGCCTCTTCGCGACCGTCGCGGCGTCGACCGCGACGACGACCATCGCGACGAGAACGGCGGCGGTCACCCACGTCCACTCCAGCGCCGAGACGACGATCCACAACGCCGCACCCGCGTACAGGAGCACGAGGTCGCGCAGCAGACGGTCCGGTTGCCGCGTCCCGGTCGACCGCTTCACGAGGACCACGACGGCGAAGACCACCGTCAGCAGGTAGATCAGGCTCCAGATCGAGAACGTGTAGCCGGCCGGGGTGATCAGCAGGTCCTCGCCCTGGCTGCTCGGCGGTGCGCCGAGACCGCCCAGCGACTGGACGGCGGGGACCAGGATCTGGACCGCGGCGGCGGCGAGGGCCGCCCATGCGAGAGCACGGGACGGCGTGGTCGTGGCGTTCGTCTTCGTCGAAGTGGTCATCGCTCTCCACGCTAGCGACGTACGGCCGAGCGCACAGACAACGCGCCGAGCCTTGCCGACGTCCGGGTCGGCATGGTCCGATGACCGCCATGCCGACCCGGGTGATCGAGCCGCACGACGCCGTCGCCGTCGCGCGCTCCTGGTTCCTGGAGGGACGTGCCGTCGACATGCGTGAGCTCGCCACCGTGCTGGCGGTCGGTCGGGCGACGCTCTATCGGGTCGTCGGCAGCAGGGACCGGCTGCTCGGAGACGTCGTCGACTCGCTCGGTCAGGCGACGCTCGCCGCATCGGTCGCCACCGCGGTGAGGGCGGGGCTTGCGCCGGGTGTGGAGCGTATCGTCGGGGCAGCCACCCTGATGAACCAGGCCATCGTCGGCTTCGGCCCGCTCCGCACGTTCGCGACCGCCGAGCCGGAGACGGCCTTCCGCGTCCTCTTCATGCCGGCGGCCCGCGTCCATGCCCGGGCGGTCGAGGGGTGGCGCCGGGTCCTTGCTGAGGCCGCGGCCGCCGGCGAGCTCCGGCTGCGCGCCGACCCCGGTCGGGTGGCCTACATGTGGGTCCGGATCGGGGAGTCGGTGATCTACGCCGACCTGCTCGCGGACCGCGAGCCCGACCTCGAGCTCGCCGTCACGCTCCAGCGCGCGCTGCTCGAGGCCGGACCCGGCTGATCGGTCACCCCAGCTGCGACCAGAAGCCGCACTGGGCCGCCGCGGCGACGTCCTCGACACCGATCCCTCCGGCCGCTGGGAGGTCCAGCGCCATCACGTCACCCGGTCGGTCGTACTCCGGCCACCGGGGCAGGCCGCGGCCGGACGGACGACCGCGGGCCGCGAAGCTCGTCCAGTACGCCACCATCGCGTCGGACAGCGTCTCCTGCTCGGCGCTGAGACCGTCACCGAAGAGGCCCGGGAAGAGGAACGGCAGCTCTGTCGCGTGGGAGGCGCCGTTCTGCGTCCCGAGGATCGGGACCAGCGGGTCCGCGGTTCGGTCCTGGAACTGGTAGGCGTAGACCCGCGCGCCACGCCGCTCGGACGCCACCTCGTACGCGTCGACGTGCGAGCAGGTCGAGAGCGCGGTGCCGTAGTCGCTGAACACGGTCGACAGCGCGATGATCGGCGAGCCGTACGACTCGACGGGATATCTCGCGAGCACGGCGTCGGCCGCCGCGCCGAACCGGGCACGGATCGCCGCGGTGTACTGCGCCGCGGTGAGGGTGGTGCCGTACTGGAGCGGGACGAAGAGCCGGTTCTCGTCGAGGGTGTTCCCGTGCATCAGGTCGACACGGTTGGCGGTCCCCGTGGCGAGGGCGTCCCCGGGCTGTCGGGGCAGCGCGGTGCCACCGACGGCGAACGCCCCACCTGCCCACGCACGCAGCAGCGTCTCGGGGTCGCGCTGGCGCAGGCACGCGGGCACGTCGGCCGCGGCCCCGCAACCGACCGCCTCGGCGTACGCCTCCCCCGCCGCCTGCGCACTCGCGAGCGTCGCGAAGTCGGAGGTGCACGAATAGCTCTGCGCGATCGCGCGACGGAAGAGTCCTCGCGCTCGGGGTGAGGCGACGTTGGCGCACACCGACGCGCTCCCCGCGGACTCGCCGAAGACGGTGACGTTGCGGGGGTTGCCGCCGAAAGCGCGTGCGTTGCGCTGGACCCAGCGCAACGCTGCCTGCTGGTCCAGGAGCGCTGCATTGCTCGAGCGGAGGCTCGGGTGCGCGAGGAATCCGAACGGCCCCAGCCGGTAGTTGATGGTCACCACGACCACGTCACCCTGCGTGGCGAGCTTGGAAGCGTCGTAGTCGGCTCCGCTGCCGGTCAGGAACGAGCCGCCGTGGATCCACACCATCACCGGCAGTCCGGCCGGCCGCGCAGACCGCCCGGCGGGCGTGGTCACGTTCAGATAGAGGCAGTCCTCCCCGTACGTCTGGGGGTTGCCCGTCCCGTTGGAGAGCTGGGCGCACTGTGGTCGCGGCGCGGTCGCGTCCAGGACGCCGCGCCACCGGCTCACGGGCTTGGGCGCCCGGAAGCGGAGGTCACCGACCGGAGGCGCGGCGTACGGGATGCCCTGGAACGTCCGATAACCCTCCGCGGCCGTGCCTCGCACCGCGCCCTCTGCGACCCGCACGACGGTGTCGTCCCGGTGGCCCGGCGGCTTCGCCTCCGCTGGGGCGACCAGGGCGGCGGCCGCCAGCCCCGCGATCGCGAGCGCCGAGACGGCAACCCGCACGACGGGACGGACGAGGACGTGATGGGGACGCGTGACAGGCACGAGAACCTCCCGAGGGTCGGCGACGCGGTCCTCACGGAGCCGCTCTCCGGACGCTAGTCAGGAGCCCACGGTGCCGCCAGGAGCACCGACCAACGTGAGACCGCGTCCCAGCCCGGGAGGCAAACGGGACCCGGGCGAACGACTGGCTTCGTACGGTGTCTCGATGGGACTCGATGCCGACTATCCCGCCGCGCGGGTGAGCAACCCCGCCGACAGCGTTCCGATCTATGACGGCAGGCGGGTGATCGCCCATCTCGGGCCGGACGACCACTTCCACTCCGCAGCCACCAACGTCACGTGCCGCATCAGCCGCCGCAACGGCGCTTGGTACCGGCTCCTCAACCCCGCCGGCTGGGATCCGAGCGCGGTCACCGCGTACGTGTCGGCGAGCCGCACCACGTTGTTCGGCACCGACGCGCCCCACCCGATGCACGACTGCGTCGGCAACGCCGACCAACCGGGGCCGCCGTGGTGGCGTGACGCCGTGACGACGACAGTGGTCGTGGGAGCGGCTCTCGCGGCAGCGTTGGCCGCGCACCGACTGGTCAGAGTGCGGCCGCCGCTCCCTTCACCACCGGAGCCGCGCGCGCTCGACGTCGACGCGCCAGGCAGGTCGGCCGGCGGCTGAGCATGTCTCAACGGAAGCGTGCGAGTGCGTCCCTCAGCTCCTCGACCGCGCGCGGAAGGGCGCTCAGCCGAGCCGCGGCGACAGCTCGTGCGCGCACCGCAGGGGAGTCGGCGGGACGGTCGACGGACGCGTACGACTCCGCGAAGGCGATCGCGTCCCGGTGGTCGCCCAGCAGGTCGTGGATGCGCTCGGCCGAGTCCGCCAGAGCCGGTGCCTTCGCGCCGAACAAACCCACCGGGGGCCGCGTGACCGCCTCGGTCGCATAGCGCAACCGCCGAGCCGCCTTGCGCAGCTCGTGCAACGCCGGGAGCGAGGCGGGCTCGGCAGCCGCCGTCTCGGCCCGCCGCAGCACCCGCTCGCCTTCCTTGACGAGCCTGCGGCGCACGCTGCGCGCGGCGGGACGGCGTGCCTTCTCCGTACGCGGTGGCGCGGCGAGGAAGTCCGCCAGATCCGATCGCCTCCGCACCGCCACGAGGCTCGTCCCGCGTCTGGCAACCCACCGCTCGGCAGATCGGTGGTCACGCTGCAGGTCCGCGAGCCTGCGGTGATCGGCCGACGATCCTTCGTCCACGTCGAGGAACCGGCGGGTGACCGCGATCCGCACCTCGGCGTCACGCACCTCGCCCAGCTCTCTGCCCCAGTCGCGGTAGACGCGGTGCAGGTGCCGGACGGCCTCGTCGTCGAAGAACGGCCGGTAGGCCGACAGCGTGCTCCGAAGGCGCCGTACGGCCTTGCGGTGGCGGTGCACACCGTCAGGCTGGTCGAGCAGCGCCGGCCCGAGGGTCGCGTCGAGCTCCGCGGCCACAGCCTCCAGCGCCCTGACCACTGCGTCACCTGCGTCGACAGGTCGGCCCGCGCCTTCGCCCATGCTCGGACGGTACTCCGCCACGTCGGTGCGCGGGGATGCGCAAGACTGCGAGCGTGCTCCACCTTCGCATCGTGGCTCCGTCGGACCTGACCGACGACGTGACGCGACTGCTCACTGCGGACGAGGCGGTGAGCAGCGTCACCGTGGTGCACGGCGCCGCCGTCAAGCCGGCGGGTGACGTCATCGACGCCGACGTCGCCCGCGAGGCGGCCAACGAGATCATCGACGGTCTCCACGACCTCGGAGTCCACCGTCGCGGGACGGTGCAGATCGAGCCCGTCGGGACGTGGCTGTCCCAGGCCGGCTACGTCGCGGACTCGCGCGCGCCCGGGAGCAGCGCCGACTCGGTCGTCTGGGCGTCGGTGACGGAGCAGGCGTACGAGGACTCCGAGGCCAACTGGACGTTCATGTCGTTCATGGTCCTGGCGACCACGTTGGCCGCGATCGCGATCGTGGTCGACTCCCAGATCCTGGTCATCGGCGCGATGGTGCTGGGGCCGGAGTTCGGCGCGGTCGCCGCGCTCGGCGTCGCGCTCGTACGCCGACGCTCCCACCTGCTGCTGGCCGCGTCGCGCACGCTCGTCTTGGGATTCGTCACCGCGATCCTGATCACGACCTGCCTCGTCCTGCTCGCCCGCGCGCTCGGGTGGATCACGCCAGACACCCTCGCCGCTCCACGTCCCGACACGGCGTTCATCTACTCCCCCGACAAGTGGTCGTTCATCGTGGCGGTCATCGCCGCAGCGGCAGGCGCCCTGTCGCTCACCTCCGCACGGATCGGCGGGCTCTCGGGCGTCTTCATCTCGGTCACCACGATCCCCGCGGCCGGGAACGTCGCACTCGGCCTCGCCTTCGGCAGCTGGAGCGAGGTGCGCGGCAGTTCGCTGCAGCTTCTGATCAACATCGCCGGGATGGCGCTCGCGGGCTGGGCGACCCTCGCTCTCCAGCAGTCGGTCTGGTCGCGGGTGTCGGCCCAGCGGGCGCGACTGCGACGGCGGCGGCAGCGGCGGTAGGACCGCGGCAGCACGCTCGGCGTCGTAGGCCGTGACGAGCTGCCGGTAGCGCAGGCTGACAGCCGTGACGCTAGGGTCCGGGCGGCCGCCGAGGCTTCTCGACTCCTGACCAGTCGGGACCGGTCGGCTCGTCCTCGACCACGATGCCGAGGCTGTCCGCGATGATCGGCGCGAGGAGCGAGAGCTGGAGCGGACTGATCGTCACGCCACGCAGTGCCGTCACCCCGACGATCTCGCGGAGCTCGGCTCCTCGCAGGTCCAGATGCGACGCCGACGCGTGCTGCAGGTCGAGCCGGGCAATCGTGCACCTGACGAAGCTGACCCGGAGGACGGTCGCCTCGACGAGGTCGAGCTCGTCGATGACGCAGTCGGAGAAGACGACGTCGCGCAACCTCGTCCCACGCAGATTGACGAAGGACAGCTTGCAGCCGGAGACGAGCACAGAGTCCCACTCGCTGTCGTAGAGGTCGGCCGACCCGATCCTGCTGCCCTCGATGCGGACGTCGCGCAGCCTCACCCGCGGCGCTCGCAGGACAGCGACGTTGACGCGATCGAGCAGTGCCTCACGCAGCCGTGCGCCCGCAAGGCTGAGCGAGTCGGCAGTCAGGTCGCGGAAAGCCGCACCCTCGAGGTCGGCGGACGGAACGAGGTCGTCGGCGACGCCCTCGTCGAAGCCCTCCACTGCGAGCGGGTCGAGCTGAGGGCGACGGGTCGTGGTTCGAGGTCTTCCCACGTGACCTCAGCTCACGGCCCGCGCGACGAGGGCCTCGATCTTCGTCGCGTCGGCGTCCGTCAGGTCGGTCAGCGCGTACGAGGTGGACCACATGCTGCCGTCGTCGAGCCGGGCCGCCTCCTCGAAACCGAGCGTGGCGTAGCGCGAGTCGTACTTGTCCGCGCCCTTGAAGAAGCAGACGACCTTGCCGTTCTCGTCGGCGTACGCGGGCATCCCGTACCAGGTCTTGGGATCGAGGTGCGGCGCGACGGCGGTGACGATCGTGTGGATCCGCTCGGCCATCCCACGGTCCGGCTGCGGCATCTCGGCGATCTTCGCGAGCACGTTGGCGAGATCGTCGGCCTTCTTCTTGCCGCCGCGCCCGCTCGACCTCAGCTCCGCGGCACGCTCCTTCATCGCGGCGCGCTCGACGTCGCTGAAGCCTCCTGCCGCGTCGGCCTGATCGGTGGTCTCGTCGGCGGTATTCTTGCTTCTGGGCATCGGGCCCTCCTCATCGGTCACCGCTGGTTGTCGCTCACCACGATGCCCGCACCATCTCCCACCGCGCTTCTCCAATCGTGACCGATCACGCGTTCAGACCGCGGGCCGCCACCGACCACATCTCCCTCTCGCCTCCGTCGTGGACGTGGACGCGGTCGGCGAGGTTGATGGCGGTGCAGACGTGGTTCGGCAGCACGGCGACGCGGTCTCCGACCCGCGGGACCACCGCTGGGTCGGCAGCGCTCACGTCGACCACGCCGTGGTGCTCCCAGATCCGGTCGATGCGCGCGCTCGGCACCCCGACGAGGAGCCCGTGCCCGTCGACGTACGGCGGCCGGTCCGCGGCGAGCGTCTTGCTGCCCGCGTCGAGGACGATCCGGTCGCGAGCGGGGGCGCTCACGACCGTGGCGACCACCGCGAGAGCCACGTCGTCGACGCCCGCCGTACCGAGCGCGACCTGCTGCGCGTCCCCGAACGCGTACACGCCCGGGCGCGTCTCGGTGACGATCGTCGTGTCGGTCGCCTCGTACGTGGGAGTGGCCCCACCGCTGACCACGTCACAGCGCAGACCCGCGGCGGCGAAGGACTCCACGGCGCTGGTGAGCGCACGTGCCTCGGCCGCCGCCGCAGCGGTTGACGCGCCGACGGCATAACCATGTCCCGGGAATGTGAACGCGCCGTCGACCGTGATGCCTTCACCGACCGCGTACGCGGCGAGGGCGCCGGCGTCCTCGGGGACAACCCCCGTACGACGCAGGCCGCACTCGACCTCGACGAGGAGCGAGAGGTGTGGGTGAGCGGCCAGACCGTGACGTACGAGGGCGTCGACGCCCTCCCGCGAGTCGATCCCGAGGACGACGGTCGCCTTGTCGAGCAACCGTCGCAGGCGCTCGGCGACGGCAGCCGTCGTCCGGACCGGGTACGCGATCAGCAGGTCGTCGAAGCCCACGTCCGCGAAGCACTCGGCCTCACCGACGGTCGCCAGGGTCAGTCCCCGGGCTCCCGCCTCGACCTGGAGCCGCGCCACCTCCGGCATCTTGTGAGTCTTCACGTGCGGGCGGAGCCGTAGCCCTGCGTCGTCGCAGAACGCCTGGGTGCGGGTGATGTTGCGTTCCAGCGTGGGACGGTCGACGGCGAGGAACGGTGTCGGGATCCCCTCCCAGCGATCCGGCGACCACCGCTCCAGGGCCCTTCGCTCCTCGCTCATGTCCGCCACCCTAGGCGGCCGTGGCACTCGTGCCGAGCCACACGCGGGGGCCCTTGCACCCTGCGGGCGCAGAGAGTCCGTCGAGGTCGAACCTGGCGGGCGTCCCGGTGACCTCGAGCAGTGTCCCGTACCTATAGGCCGTGCCATCATGCGAGACCGTGTCCTCATCGGTTCTCGTCTCGCCCTCGGGAAACGCGATGACCCATTTCCGTGCCGGACCCTCCGACCGGCTCTCGATCAGGTAGACGCAATCTCCGTCGAGCTCGAGGCGCCCTTTGAGGGTAGACGGCTTCCCATCGCCGAGAGGTGCGGTGTACGACGCAACAAAGGGGCCCGTGGGTCCCGTGACGCACTCATCAAACGCACACGTGCACGCAGACACCGCGATGCTCCCAACCGCCAGAAGAATCGTGCCGAACAGCATCCTCACACTCGCTCGCACGTCTCGCTGCCTCGACGAACCTGGCGGCGCGGTTCTGCTCGTCATGGAAACGATCCTGGCCCACCCGGATGCAGGGGCACCACCCCGACGAGGAGGAGTCCGGCCGGCGGCACCGATGAGTCCGGCTCGGCGACGCAGTCGGCTCAGCATGGCGGTGATCGACGACGTCCGGTCCCTGGGCTCCGAGCTGGAGCGCTCGTACGAGGTGTACGTGCGCGGAAGGCTGAAGTTCCGTGTCAAGCAGATCGTCTATGTGGCGTTCTCGCTCGACGAGCGCGTGATGGGCTTCGGCTTCCCCAAGGAGGAGCGGGCCGGACTCGTCGCGAGCGCGCCGAACACGTTCCACCTGCCCTCGGAATCGGACATGCGCTTCAACTGGGTCCATGCCGATCTCGCGGCGCTGGACCCTCGAGAGGCTCGCGAGCTCGTCGTCGACGCGTGGCGCATGGTCGTCCCTCAGAAGGTGTCGCGCGCCTACGACCTGATCCACCCTCACGGGCCAGGGTGATCCATAGTGCTCCGTACATAAGGTTTTATCTTGCTTTGCGTATCGTATACAGCGCATTAGGATGGAATGATGGCGAACCGTGACGCACGACCTCCCAATGCGCGAGCAGACCGCAATCGACGCGACCTCGCCGACCGGATCTCGACCTGGCGCAAGCTCATGGGGCTGACCCAAGACCAGCTCGCTCAGCGGGCCGGCGTCTCGCGCGGGGCGTACGCACGTCTGGAGAAGGGCGACCCCGGGGTCACGCTCGATGTGCTGATGCGAGTCCTGACGGTGACACGGCTCGCCGATGATGTGATCGAGGCGCTCGATCCGATGCGAACCGACCTGGGCCGTGCACGAGCCGATCAGCAGCTCCCTCAGCGAGTCCGCCGATGAATCGACAGATCGACGTGGTCACGCGACTGGGTGGCGAGGACGTCGAGGTCGGGACACTCACCGTCACCGAGGGTCGCGTGCTGTCCTCGACCTTCCGCTACTCCTTCGACTACCTCTCCCGCACCGATGCCTACGCGCTCGAGCCGGCCATGCCGCTCGACGACGCGGCGCACCTCGTACGGGACGGGCTCCCCCTCTCGCTGCAGGACTCCTCGCCGGACCACTGGGGCAAGAACCTCCTGACGATGCAGCGGCGGGCCGACAACCTGGCCGGCGCCGATCTCCCGTCGGAGCTCAACGCCCTCGACTTCCTCCTGGGTGTCAGTGATGTCACCCGTCAGGGAGCGCTCCGGTTCCGTGTCGGCGACGGGCCGTTCCTGCAGGAGTCGGTCGGCGTCCCGAAGATGCTCGACCTCGACGTGCTCCTGCACGCCGCAGACGTGATCGTCGAGGAGTCCCCGACGGGTTGGCGCGAAGCGGTCAAGACGATGCTCGATGCTGGGACCGGCGCGCTCGGCGGCGCGCTCCCCAAGGCGGCGGTCGTCGACGACGGCCGGCTGTGCCTAGCGAAGTTCCCGATGCTGGGTGACCGCGTCGACCGCGCTGTCTGGGAAAAGACGGCGCTCGACCTTGCCGAGGCCGCCGGCGTGCCGACGCCGCGGCGGCGGATCGTGACCGTCGCGGGACGAGGCGTCCTCCTGGTCGAACGCTTCGACCGGCGCGGTGAGGATCGAGTCCCCTACATCAGCGCGCGGACCCTCGCGCAGGAGCACGGCGACGGCGGCACCGCCGAGTACGAGGACGTCGCCGACGCCCTGCGTTTCGAGGGCGTCGCGCCTCGTGACGACCTGGTGGTGCTCTATCGCCTCGTCGCGGTCGGTGCCCTCATCCACAACACCGACAACCACCTGCGCAACCACGGCTTCCTCCGTGAAGGCGCCGGGTGGCGGCTCGCTCCCGCCTTCGACCTCAACCCGAATCCGGACGCGGGCGCCTCCCGCGCGACGAGCATCGCGGGGTCGTACCAGCCGAGGGACACCGGACGGGGTCTGATGGCGTTCGCGCCATACTGCGGCCTCGACCCAGCGCAGGCGCGACGCGTCGTCGCCGAGGTCGCCGAGGTGGTCCGTCGGTGGCGGGAGGTCGCCGAGAGCAACGGCGCGACCGGCCGCGAGATCGAGAGGTACGAGGAGTCGTTCTCGTCTCTCGACGCGAACGTGCGCAACGCGTTCGGGTTCGGGTTCGGCGCACCTACCTGAGTGGCGACGGGAGGCTCGACACCGGGCGCGTCGCCGTCGGCGGCACTGCGTCGACGTCCGTCCACACCTCGGTCATCGACGAAATCTGGCTGTCGGTCGCGGTGATGAACGTCGCGACCTCGAAGTGCACGAGCCCGCCGTCAGCCCGGGCGGTCACGTGGCAGCGGGCCACAGCCCTGTCTCCGGACGCCACGAGGTCGTCGATGACGAGGTGCTCGAACCCTGGGTAGTCGGCGTTGAGGCGTACCCACGAGTCTCGGTCGAAGGTCTCACCCGTGTGCACATATCGGCAGACGAAGTCCTCGTGGAGCAGCGGGGCCAACTCGTCCCACGCGTGCGCGTCGATGGCCTGGCACAGCCGCGTCAGCAGCTCGTTGGCGTCCATGCGCACACAACCTAGTGGTCGGCCAGGACACGGAGCGGTGTCGATGCGGTAGGCGCCCGCGGGCTCGGTGTCGCCGGTCTGGCAGACTCGCGCGATGACGGAGAGTGGATACCTCTTTTTCGGGGTGTTGCCCGTCGCCGTCATGGTGAGCATCCCGCTCGGGGTCGCGGCGGCCGCGTACACGAGTCTCCACGTCGTCGTCCGCTGGGTGTTCGCCGGCGCGACCATCGCGATGGGAGCCGCCGCGATCGGCGCCGTCGCCGCGTGGCTCGTACCCGGCCTCAACGGGTGGAGCCGGGGCCCCGCCCTTGACCGCTACGCCGAGGTCTTCGTCGACTACCTTCTCTGGACATTCGCGTTCGCAGCGCTGCTGTCCTTCGCAGCGGTCGTGGCGCTCGCCGCCGTCGCGCTCGAGCACCTGACCTCGCCACGTCGCCGCTCGCACTAGTGCGGACCCCGACCTTGCGTGCTGCCGTCGCTCAGGGTGACGGTGTAGTGCCACGCGCCCATGACTTCGGGGTGCTTGCTGCTGGGCCGTTCTGAGGGCCACCACGCGGCGAAGCGTCCGTTCCTGACCGTCGCTTCGACGTCGGTCCCGAGAGGAGTTCGGACCGTCACGCTGGTGACGTCGTTGCCTGCGTACCCGTAGGTCCAGGTCAGCCATCCTCTGCGGAACCAGCCCTCGTCGGTGCTGACGCCGGTGCTTCCGGTCTCGACGATCTGGCGAGGGTCCACCGTTGCCGTCGGGGTGGGTTCGGCGAGGTCGGCGAAGATCTCGTGGCCCTCAGGGTCCTGGCCGGCTGCCGCGTTGCGCATCAGGCAGGTTGCCTCACCGACGGGTGCGGAGATGAAGACGTACGTCCAGCCACCGCGTCGCTCGGCCAGCAGGGTCTGGTTGTCACCGTCGGGCATCCCGAGCCTGGTACGGCAGGTGTCCGCGACTGCGGCGGTGTCCGGACCGGTGAGGGGTTCCGGCTTCACCGTCCATGACGCGAAGGCTGAGCTGCCACCGAGCGTCAGCTCTGCAGCTGCAACTGCTGCTGCGGCGGCGGCGGCGGCGAGCATGCCGATCGGGACCAGTCGCCGCCAGCGACGCCGAAGCCACGTCGGCTCCTTCGCAGGCGGGACGGCGGTCGGGCTTGTCAGTCCGGTGTTCATGTCGTCAGTGGTCGGCTTGGCCACTGGACCTCCTCCCGGGGACATCCGCTGCTGCGCTTCATCCGCAGGCGCGCTTATCCGTCCCACGCCCACGTCGCCGGAGGCCGCGCTACGCCACGCCAGTGCTCAGCCGAACTCCTTCGGCATGTCGATGAAGCGAGAGTAGTGACCCTGGAACGTCACCGTGGCCGTACCCGGCTGGCCGGAGCGGTTCTTGGCGACGATGAAGTCAGCCTCGCCGAGGCGCTCCGACTCCTGCTCGTACATGTCGGGGCGGTGCAGGAGCACCACGATGTCGGCGTCCTGCTCGATCGAGCCGGACTCACGCAGGTCCGACAGCATCGGGCGCTTGTCGGTGCGCTGCTCGGAGCCACGGTTGAGCTGGCTGATCGCGATGATCGGGACCTCGAGCTCCTTGGCGAGCAGCTTGATCTGGCGCGAGAACTCCGAGACCTCGACCTGGCGGCTCTCGACCTTCTTGCCCGACGTCATCAGCTGGAGGTAGTCGATCACGATCATCTTGAGGTCGTGGCGCTGCTTGAGGCGCCGCGCCTTCGCGCGGATCTCCATCATCGTCATGTTGGGCGAGTCGTCGATGAACATCGGCGCGGTCGAGACCTCACCCATCCGGCGCGCGAGCTTGGCCCACTGGTCGTCGCTCAACGAGCCGGACCGCATCTCGTGGAGGCCGACCCGAGCCTCGGCGGACAGCAGGCGCATCGTGATCTCGATGCGGCTCATCTCCAGCGAGAAGATGGCGGTCGTCAGCCCGTGCTTGATCGCCGCCGAGCGGCAGACGTCGAGGCCGAGGGTGGACTTGCCGACACCGGGTCGTGCGGCGACGACGATCATCTGGCCGGGGTGGAAGCCGTTGGTGAGCCGGTCGAGGTCGGTGAACCCGGTGGGGACACCTGCCATCTGACCGTCGCGGGCGGCGATCGCCTCGAGCTCGTCGAACGTGGCCTCCATGAGGTCGTTCAGGACCGAGTAGTCCTCGCTCGTGCGCTGCTCGGTGACACCGAAGACCTCCGACTGGGCCGTGTCGACGATGTCGTCGATCTCGCCCTCTCCGGCGTAGCCCATCTGCGCGATCTTGGTGCCGGCCGAGATGAGCCGCCGCAGGATCGCCTTCTCGCGCACGATGTCGGCGTAGTAGCCCGCGTTGGCGGCGATCGGAACGTTGGCGACGAGTGTGTGCAGGTAGGGAGCGCCGCCGACCTTCGCGAGCTCGCCACGCTTCTGCAGCGCGGCCGCGACCGTCACGGCGTCGGCCGGCTCGCCACGACCGTAGAGGTCGAGGATCGCGTCGAAGATCTCCTCGTGCGCCGGTCGGTAGAAGTCGATCGACTTGACCGACTCGAGGACGTCGGCGATGGCGTCCTTGGAGAGCATCATCGCGCCGAGGACCGACTGCTCGGCGTTGTTGTCCTGAGGTGGGGTGCGGTCGACCTGGCTGCCTCCGTAGCCGTAGTCGTCGTCCGGCGGCTCAGGCACCGCTCCCAGCTCGGCAACGCTCAACGCGAGTCCACTCCTCATACGCTCGAACCCCGTCACGGACACCGCGGACCCACGGACGCCGCACGGAATGACACAGATGTCATTCACCTCGAGCGTACGGGGGACCACCGACGGACCTTCGAAGAACCCGCGTCGACCTCCCGGACGAGACGACTTCTCGAGAACCACCGAACGAGATGCAACCTACGCGCGTGGACGGCTCTCGGCGAAGTCACACATCACAGGCTCTGTGGACGACTCATCCATTGATGTGGATAAAGGTGCTCATGCATGTGCACAGGTTGTGGGTATCTGTGTGGATTGCCCTGTCGCGCTGTCCACATCTGTGGGTTGACCTGGGGAAATGATGTCCCACACGTGTGGATCGAAACTCGCGTACGGGCGTGTCTCGCCAGCTTGCACACAGGCGGGAAGCCTTCTAACCTCTCCCGTCACCGCGCCGGCGGGTGATTCAGCCCGTCGAGCCTCGCGTCGCGATACGCCTCCCACCGGGCGAGCATCGCGCGAACGTCCTCGGCCATGAACGAGAAGAGCATCGCGCCCAGCTCCAGCGGTGCACCGGGCTCGTCGTGCCGCCCACCGAGGTCCGTCGCAGCCTGCGCGAGCGCCTCGTACCGGCGGACGAGGATCGCCTCGCGTCGCCTGATCATCGAGGCCCACAGGTCACCGGGCGGCAGGCGGTAGTGGTGGCGCCGGTCGGCGCCACCATGGCGCTCGAGCATGCCGACCCCGATCAGGTAGGTGACGGCACCCGAGATCGCCGCGGGGCTCGCGCCGGTCGCTTCTGTGAGGTCGGCGGCCGTGTAGCTGCGGCGTCCGAGACCCAGGACGTACGCGAAGGTCCGCGCCGGCATCGGCGGCACCCCGGAGTCCCGCAAGATCGTCGAGAACTGGTCGACGAAGTCCGTCAAGGTGTCGTTGGCCATCGCATCCCACCTCCGCTCGTACGACTCGAGGTTCCGAGGTTCGCTGTATTTATCTTCACAGATTTCTGAATCATCTGTAACGTCCGTGAGGTGACTCAGGCGATCGAGATCGCAGGGCTCCACAAGAGCTTCGGCACCACGCACGCCCTCGACGGGCTCGACCTCACGGTGGCCACCGGCGAGGTCCACGGCTTCCTCGGCCCCAACGGCGCAGGCAAGTCCACCGCCATCCGCATCCTCCTCGGTCTCCTGCGCAAGGACTCCGGCACCGCTCTGCTCCTCGGCGGAGACCCGTGGTCCGAGGCCACGGCCCTGCACCGGCGCCTCGCCTACGTGCCGGGAGACGTGACCTTGTGGCCCAACCTCTCGGGCGGCGAGGTCATCGACCTCCTCGGGCGGCTGCGCGGCGGCGTCGACCGCGGACGGCGCGACGAGCTGCTCGAGCGCTTCCAGCTCGACCCGACCAAACGCGGCCGCACCTACTCCAAGGGCAACCGGCAGAAGGTCGCACTCGTCGCCGGTCTCGCCTCGGACGCCGAGCTCCTGCTGCTCGACGAGCCCACCTCCGGACTCGACCCGGTGATGGAGGAGGTCTTCCGGGAGTGCATCCAGGAGGTCCGCGAGGAGGGACGCACCGTCCTGCTCTCCAGCCACATCCTCAGCGAGGTCGAGGCGCTGTGCGACCGCGTCACGATCATCCGGGAGGGCCGCACGGTCGAGTCCGGGACGCTCGTCCAGATGCGCCACCTGACGCGCACGTCGATCGACGTCTCCACGGAGCGACCGATCGACGGGATCACCCAGCTCAGCGGCATCCACGATCTCGTGACCGAGGCCGACGGGACCCGAGCGCGCTTCGACGTCGACACCCCTCGGATCGGTGACGTGCTCGCACGGCTGGGCGCGTTCGGCATCACCGCACTCTCCAGCTCCCCGCCGACCCTCGAGGAGATGTTTCTCCGCCACTACGGCGACGACCCGTCGGAGGACACCGAGCCGTCGACAGAGCTGTCATCGTGAGCGACGCCCTCGCCGGGACCACAGTCCTCGTGCGGTTCGCGTTGCGCCGGTCACGGATGGCGATCGTGTGGTGGATCCTCGGCATCACCTCGCTCTACCCCGTCCAGGCGCTCGCGCTCGAGGCCACCTACCCCACGCAGGCGGACCTCGACCAGCTCGCCGCCAGCCTCTCGGGCAACGCCGCGATCATCGCCATCGCCGGCCCCGAGTACGCCCTCGACACGATCGGTGGGCAGACCGCCTGGCAGACCTCGGCGTTCGGCGCGGTCCTCGCCGGCCTGATGAGCACGTTCTTGATCGTGCGCCAGACGCGCGCCGGCGAGGAGAACGGCGCTGACGAGCTCGTCCGTGCCGGCGCCGTCGGTCGCGCGGCCCCCAGCGCCGCAGCGGTCACCGTCGCCACGGCCGCGAACCTCACGCTCATCGCCGCGATCGCGCTCCTTCTCATCGCGTCCGGGCTCCCCGCCGAGGGGTCGTGGGCGCTGGGATGCGCCTGCGGCCTCACCGGGATGGTGTTCATGGGACTGGCGCTGATCTTCGCCCAGGTCAGCAGCACGAGTCGCGGCGCGTGGGGGCTGAGCGGCGCCGCGATCGGCGTGGCGTACGCACTGCGTGCCGTCGGCGACGTCGGCGACAACGCGGCGACGTGGCTCTCACCGATCGGCTGGGGCCAGCAGATGCGCGCCTTCGCCGACGAACGGTGGTGGCCGGCTCTCCTGCTGCTCGGGGCGACGTTCGCGTCGATCGCCGTCGCTCATGTCCTCCACGACCGCCGCGACTTCGGTGCGGGGCTCGTCGCCCCCCGCCGCGGTCCAGCGTCGAAGGACTGGCGAGGCGGGGCGTACGAGCTCGCGTGGCGGCTCCAACGCCCGGCCGTCATCGGTTGGCTGGTCGGGCTGGCCTTCGGCGGCGCCGCGTACGGCACCATCGGCGACGACGTCGGCGACCTCGTCGGCGACAGCGACCTGTCGGGGTCGCTGACGGGTGGGGAGACGGGCGGCAGGGCCCTGATCGACGGCTTCTACGGCAGCGCGACGCTGATGCTCGCCATCATCACCGCCGCGTTCGGGGTCGCGGTGACGCTCCGCGCCCGCGCCGAGGAGACGGCCGGAAGGACCGAACCCGTGCTGGCGACGGCCCTGCGCCGCCGGACGTACCTCGCGAGCCACGTCGCGCTCGCGGTCATCGCCTCCACGGTGGGCGTCGTGTTCGCGGGGGCGGCGACCGGATGGATGTACGGGGTGGTCTCGGGGTCGTACGACAGGGTCGGCCAGCTCGCGTGGTCGGCCCTCACCTATGCCCCCGCGATCTGGGTGATGATCGGCCTCACGGTGCTCCTCGTCGGCTTCGTCCCGCGTCTAGCCCCGCTGGGCTGGCTCGGCATCGGCTTCGCTGCTGTCGTGATGTTCTTCGGACCGCTGCTGAAGTTTCCCGACTGGATCACGGATCTGTCCCCCTTCTCCCACCTCGCGCTCGTCCCGCTCGACGACGTGGCGTGGGCGCCGATCCTGTGTCTCACCCTGGTGGCGGCCGCGCTGACGACGGCGGGCTTCGTCGGGTTCCGCCGGCGTGACGTCCAGAACTGAGGCGGGCACCGGGGAGTCCCCCGAGCCGACCGCGGCCGCGATTGAGCCAGACTGGTCGGCGTGAGGCTGCACCTGGACGCACGCGACCGCGAGATCTTCCGGATCGCCGTCCCCGCGTTCGCAGCGCTCGTCTCCGAGCCCCTCATGCTGGCCGCGGACACCGCGATCATCGGCCACCTCGGGACCGACCCGCTCGCCGGGCTCGCGATCGCGTCGACGGTCCTGCAGACCTTCGTCGGACTCTGCGTGTTCCTCGCGTACGGCACCACCGCCTCGGTCGGACGCCACATCGGCGCGGGCGACCTGCGGGGGGCGATGGCGTCGGGCATGAGCGGTCTGTGGCTCGCCGTCCTCATCGGCGCCCTGGCCGCGCTGCTGGCCGGAGCAGGCGCCTCCCTCATCGTCGGCGCGTTCGGACCGTCGGACGTGGTCGCGGACCAGGCCGTCACCTATCTGGTGTGGGCTGCTCCCGGCATCCCGGCCATGCTCGTGGTCCTCGCGGCGACCGGGGTGCTTCGTGGCCTCCAAGACCTCAAGACGCCCCTCTACACCGTGATCGTGGCCAACGTGGTCAACGTGATCCTCAACCTCGTCCTCGTCTACGGGCTCGACATGGGGATCCGAGGGGCGGCGATCGGCACCACCGTGGCCCAGCTCGGGTCGGGACTGTTCCTCGGGTATGTCGTGGTCCGTGCGGTCCGGGCCCAGCGCGCACCAGTCCGGCCCCACCGCGCGGGCATCCATGAGGCCGCGCGTGCAGGGGTGGCGCTGGTGGTCCGGACGCTCACCCTGCGCGCCGCCCTCCTGATCGCGACGGCGGTCGCGGCGACGATGGGCTCGGCGGCGCTGGCCGCCCACCAGGTCGCGGTGACCATCGTCTCGATCCTGGCGTTCGCGCTGGACGCGATCGCGATCGCCGGACAGACGCTGACGGGCCGCTCGCTGGGGGCGGGCGACGTCACGGGGACCCGAGCGACCACGCGCCGGATGATCGGCTGGGGTGTCGCCTCGGGTGTCGTCGCCACGGTGCTGCTGCTGGCGTCGGTTCCCTGGCTGCCGAAGCTCTTCACCTCCGACCCCGACGTCCAGCACCTGATCGTCGGAGCGCTCGTCGTGATCGCGCTCACGCAGCCGGTGTCCGGAGTGGTCTTCGTCCTCGACGGCGTGCTGATCGGAGCCGGCGACGGGGCCTATCTCGCGTGGGCCGGAGTCGTGACCCTGATCGCGTACGCCCCGCTCGCCGTCGCCGTGTGGATGCTCGACGCAGGGCTGACGTGGCTCTGGGTGGCGTACGCGGGCTTCATGCTCGCGCGGATGGTGACGCTGGTGCTACGTGAACGGACCGACCGCTGGATGGTGGTCGGCGCGGTCTAGGCGCACTCGGCGGTCAGGCGGCGTGCACTCCCGCGCGAGGCGCGTCGTCGGCACGATCGCAGTCGGTGCAGCCCTTCGCGTACGCCGTGTGGAGACCGGAAAGGTGGTCGTCGCGCACAGCGCAGCACTCTGCGCACCGGTCGAGCCACCCGTCCGCCACGCCGAACTCGGCAGCGCAGTCGGTGCAGATCGCGACCATCTCGGACATCATGCGTGCTCACCTCTCGTACGGGACGGGGTATCCCCCACGCTTCGAGTGTCCCTCTCGGCACTGACACGATCAACGAGCGGCCGGCCCCGGCGTGTCATCCTGAGCGCGTCAGGAAGCCTTCTTGGCGGCCGTCTTCTTGGCTGCGGGCTTCTTCGCCGGGGTCTTCTTGGCGGTCGTCTTCTTGGCCGCCGTCTTCTTCTCGGTCGTCTTCTTCGCCGGGGCCTTCTTGGTAGAGCCCTTCTTCGCCGCGGCCTTCTTGGCGGGCTTCTCGTCGGCCCCGTCGGCCTCGTCCTTCTCGTCGGCGTCCACCCCGGCGACGGCCTCGCCCTCGCCCTTCTTCGCCCGGTCGATCGACGCCTGGAGAGCGGACATCAGGTCCACGACATTGTCGGGCTGCTCCGCGCCCTCGCCGACGGCCGGCTGCACGACCTCGTTGCCCTCGAGCTTCGCCGCGACCAGCTCGTCGAGGGCGACCTCGTACTCGTCGTGGTACTGCTCGGGGTCGAAGTCGGCCTCCATGCTGGCCACCAGGGACTGCGCCATCTTGATCTCCTGGGGTCGCAGCTGCACGTCCTCACCGAGGAAGGAGAACTCCGGCTTGCGGATCTCGTCGGCCCACATCAACGTGCTCAGCGTGAGGACGTCCTCACGCACCCTGATGGTCGCCAGCTGCTCGCGTGTGCCGATCGTCACCTTCACGACCGCGACCATGTCGGAGGCCTCGAGCGCCTCACGGAGCAGGAGGTACGGCTTGAGACCGGCGTTCGTGTCGGGCTCGAGGTAATAGCTCTTGTTGTGGAAGATCGGGTCGATCTGTTCCAGCGGGACGAACTCGAGGACGTCGACCACCTTCTTGGTGGGCAGCGGCAGCTCCTCCATGTCGTCGTCGGTCAGGACGACCATCCGTCCGTCGGGGAGCTCGTAGCCCTTGGCGATCTCGCCGTAGTCGACGACCTCGCCGTCCGCCTCGGCGACACGCTTGTACTTCACGCGCGACCCGTCGCTCCGTCGGACCTGACGGAAGGAGATGTCGTGCGTGGACGTCGCGCCGTACATCTTGACCGGGATCGTGACCAGGCCGAACGAGATCGTGCCCTTCCACATCGCGCGCATCGCTCCACCTCTCTCGTAGGCCCAGCGAACCGGCCGACGTCCATGCTGTCAATCGGGAGACCGGCCCGATGGCGCCGAGTCATCGGTCATCGTGTGCGCAAAGCCTAGTCCCGCTCGATTCTTGAACCATGACCACTGACGGAGCACGCACCGCGGTCCTCTTCGACATCGACGGGACCCTCATGGACTCGAACTACCTTCACGTGCGGGCCTGGACGACGGCGTTCCGCCAGGCAGGGATCACCGTCGACACCTGGCGGATCCACCGCGCGATCGGCATGGACAACAGCCGCCTCCTCGACGACCTCGCCGGTGACGCGGACGACGCGGCCCGGGTGGCGGCGAAGGATCTGCACGCCTCCCAGTACGCCGAGCTGGCCGGCGAGCTGCGTCGATTCGACGGGGTGCGACCGCTGCTGCGGGAGATCCGCGACCGCGGCGCCCTGATCGTCCTCGCGACGTCCGCCCCACCCCACGAGCTCGATCGACTGCGTGAGGCACTGGACTGCGACGACCTGGTGGACGCGGTCACCAACGCCGACGACGTCGCGGAGGCCAAGCCAGAGCCCGACATCGTCCAGGTCGCGCTCGCCGCCGTCGGCGTGGAGGCCGGCCGCGCCGTCATGGTCGGCGACGCCGTGTGGGACGGCATCGCCGCGCAACGGGTCGGAGTCCCGTTCCTCGCCGTCCGCAGCGGAGGGAGTGGCCCGGGCGAGCTGCGTGGCGCCGGCGCGGTCGAGGTGTACGAGGACGTCGCGGTGCTGCACGCGATGATCGACTCCTCACCGATCGCTCCCTTGCTCCGCTGAGTCTGCGCACGCGGCCCCGAGCCGCGACACTTTGGCGATGCGAAAGATGGGAATCGAGGAAGAGCTGCTCCTCGTCGACCCGGCCACGGGCCTCACGAAGACGGTCTCTCAACGCGCGCTACGGCGCCACGACGGTGACGCGGATCTGGAGCACGAGCTGTTCCTCGAACAGCTCGAGACCATGACCTCACCGCACGCGCGGCTCACCGACCTGGCGACCGACCTCCACGACGTACGCCGTCAGACGGTTGCGGCCGCACGAGCCGCGGGAGCCGCGGCCATCGCCTCCGGCACGTCCCCGTTGCCGAGCGGCGAGTCCGAGGTCACCCCGAAGGCACGGTACGAGCGGATGCTCGACGAGTTCGGGGCGATCGGCGAGAGCGCCGCCGTCTGCGGGATGCACGTGCACGTCGACATCCACGACGACGAGGAGGCTGTCGGCGTCATCGACCGCGTACGCCCGTGGCTGCCGGTGCTGCTCGCGCTCAGCGCCAACTCGCCGTACGACGACGGCCGCGACACCGCTCACGCCAGCTGGCGATCGCGCCGGTGGACGGAGTGGCCGACGGCAGGACCGGTCGAGCCGTTCGGCGACGCCGCGACGTACGACGTCGCCGTGGAGGAGCTCATCACCTCGGGCGCCGCTCTGGACGAGGGCATGGTCTACTTCGACGTTCGTCGCGCCCGCTCGTACCCGACGGTCGAGCTCCGCGTCACCGACGTGTGCACCGACGTCCGCGACGGTGTGCTGCTCGCCGGGCTGTGCCGCGCGCTGGTCGAGACCGAGGCGCGTGCCTGGGCCGACGGGAAGCCGCTCGACCCCTGGCGCGTCGAGCTCCTGCGCGGTGCTCGCTGGCAGGCGGCACGGTATGGATTGTCCGACACCCTGCTCGATCCTCGCTCGCGACAGCAGCGCCCCGCTGCAGAGGTGCTGGGAGGTCTCGTCGAGCACGTCGCCGACGCGCTGGCGGCCACGGGTGACACCGACCTGGTCTGTGCAGGGATCGACCGGATCCTGCGCGACGGCAACGGCGCCGACCACCAACGCCGCGTCGGCAGCACCGGGGATCTCCGGGCCGTGGTCACCGACCTCGCGGCGCGCACCGACCCGGACTCCTGAACGCGACAGGGCCACCCGGTCAGACGACCGGGTGGCCCATGTCATGACACGTTCACGTCACCTGAGGACGGGGTTCTTCCGCACTGCCTTCTGCGCGCCCCACCAGCGACCGAGACCCCACGTGTCCCCGGCGAGACCGAGACCGACGACCGCGACGCCGAGGGCGCCGAGGATGTGCTCGTCGAGGATCGGGTGGTTTTCCGGCGGAAGCACGACGGTCCACATCATCACGTAGAGCAGGACACCGACGAGCGCGCCGATCCGGATCGCGATGCCGAGGGTCAGCGTGATGCCGACGACGAGCAGTCCCAGCATGAACAGGACGTCGACCAGCCACACGCCGGCGAGCGAGTGGTAGAGGTCCTCGAACGGGCCGTCGGGCGCGTTGGAGAGGTAACCGTCGGTCGGGCTCCCGCCGTTGATCACCGCTCCCTCGCTGGGCGTCGAGAATCCGAGGCCGAACAGCTTGTCGAGGAAGGCCCACAGGAACGTGAGCCCGAAAGCGATCCGCATCGCCGCGAGTGCCTGGGCGAAGACGCTCGTGTTGACCGCCTGGTTCTGGTCTCGAGCGGCGAGGACGCCGCCTCCTCGAGACGGTCGGCCGATGGTCTTGTTCATGATGTCCTTCCGGGGGAGTGGAATCGGGCAACTCCCATCATGGGGGGTAACCAGGGCTGCCGTCAGCGTTCGAGTCACGCCAGACGACGAAGGACCCGCCACCCCGAGGGTGACGGGCCCTTCGTCTGTGTGAGCAGCGGGTCAGGCGGCGACCACGTTGATGGTCACCTTTGCGGTGACCTCGGGGTGCACGCGCACCTGCACGTCGTACGTGCCGACCGTCTTGATCGGGTTGCCGATCTCGATCCGACGCTTGTCGACGTTGGCGCCGGCGCCCTCGAGCGCAGTGGCGACGTCCGACACCGTGATGGCACCGAACAGGCGGCCCTCGGCACCGGCGCGAGCCGGGACGCTGACAGCGTTGGACTCGAGCTTCTGCTTGAGCGCCGTCGCGCCGTCCAGGTCGTGGATCGCACGCGAGTCGCGAGCCTTCTTGATCGACTCGACCTGCTTCTCCGCGCCCTTCGTCCAACGGATGGCGAAGTTGCGGGGCAGGAGGTAGTTGCGGCCGTAGCCGCCCTTGACCTCGACGATGTCGCCGGGGGCACCGAGGCCGGTGACCTCGTGCGTGAGGATGAGCTTCATGGTGTTGTCCCTTCCCCGACGATCAGCGACCGGTGGAGGTGTAAGGCAGCAGCGCCATCTCGCGGGCGTTCTTGATCGCCGTGGCGATCTTGCGCTGCTCCTGGACGGAGACACCCGTGACGCGGCGAGCGCGGATCTTGCCGCGGTCGGAGATGAACTTCCGCAGGAGGGTGGCGTCCTTGTAGTCGATGTAGGTGATCTTCGCAGCCTTGAGCGGGTTGCTCTTCTTCTTCGGCTTACGAATGGGGGGCTTGGCAGCCATTGTGGTGCTCCCTTCCGGTGAGCCCGACCCGCAGGACGGGTCGGAATGACGTGACGGTCGAGAGACCGCCTTGAGTGTTCTTCAGATCCGACGACTCAGAACGGGGGTTCGTCGTTCGAGCCGGAGGGCGTGCTCGCCCACGGATCGTTGCCAGCGTTGCCGCCTTGCGGGGCGGGAGAGGACCACGGGTCGTTGGCCGGGGCCGACTGGCCTCCGCCGCTGAACCCGCCCTGGCCGCCGCCACCCTGCTGGTAGCCGCCGCCTCCACCTCCACCGGAGCGAGAGGCCTTGGTGACCTTGGCGGTGGCGCTGCGCAGGCTCGGGCCGACCTCGTCGACGTCGATCTCGAACACGGTGCGCTTCTCGCCCTCGCGGGTCTCGTACTGCCGGGACTTGAGGCGTCCCTGCACGATCACACGCATGCCCTTCTGCAGCGACTCGGCCACGTTCTCCGCGGCCTGGCGCCACACGGCGCAGCCCAGGAAGAGCGTGTCGCCGTCGCGCCACTCGCCGCTCTGGCGGTCGAAGGTGCGCGGCGTCGAGGCGATGCGGAAGTTGGCAACCGCTGCGCCGGACGGCGTGAACCGCAGCTCGGGCTCGTCCACAAGGTTGCCGACGACGGTGATGACGGTCTCGCCTGCCATGTCTCACTCCAACGTTCGCGGGATGTCTGCTGGCTAGCAGTCAACATCAAGACTCCGACAGAGGCGACCCCCTGCACGCCCCCGGTGGAAACCACCGGGACGGACCTGCTGGGGACGACCTGTCGGGCGTCCGTCACTTCTCGGGCCGGATGACCTTCGTACGCATGACGGACTCGTTCAGCGTGAGCTGACGGTCGAGCTCCTTGACGGTCTCGGGCGTCGCGGTCAGGTCGACCACGGCGTAGATGCCCTCGGACCGCTTGTTGATCTCGTAGGCAAAACGACGCTTGCCCCAGATGTCGACGTTGTCGACGGTACCGCCGTCCTGACGCACCACGTTGAGGTACGTGTCCAGGCTCGGGGCGACCGTGCGCTCGTCGAGGTCGGGATCGAGGATCACCATGACTTCGTAGTGACGCAAGGCAACTCCACCTCCTTCGGTCTGTACGGTCACGGTCTTTCCGTGACAGGAGGGTTGCATCGAGCTGCCCGAGCACACCGGATGGTGGCCGGGCAACCGACTCAGTCTATCGGGGCACCCCCGCGGGTCCCAAATCGCCGACCGGCAGCATGGCGAGGAGCTCCTCACCAGCATCTCGTACGAGCTGTTCCCACAGGCACTGGAGTTCGGAGGTGCGGTCGCGCTGACCGTGGGGCTGACGCTCGGAGCCGTCGCGTACTTCGTGGCCGACCGCTGGGTCCAGCGGATCGGCGGCCGCCCGGCCGGCGGCGCCGCTGGGCATCGGGACCGCCGAGCGGGGTGAGGTCAGCACGGTGCTCCTCGTCGCGGTCTTCGTGTCCAACCTTCCGGAGGCGATGGGTTCGGTGACGGACATGCGTGCCGCCGGCGAGCGGCCTGGGGTATGCCGCCTCGCGCGTCACCGCGGACCGGTTCGAAGGGGTGGTGGACGGGTTCGCCGCCGGCGCCCTGCTGGTGATGCTGGTCGGGGCGATGGTGCCGGAGGCCCGGGCGAAGGTGCAGGACAGGGCCGGGCTGGCCGCGGTGATCGGGTTCGCCCTGGCGGCGGGGCTCTCCGCCGTGACGTGATCACGCGCGACCCAGCCCCGCCGCACGTGGCCTACTCGGTCGCGATGGCCCGCAGCACGTTGAGGCGCGAGGCCCGCAGTGCCGGGAACACCGCCGCGAGCACGCCCACCACCGCCGCGATGAGGACATAGACGACCAGGGTCGTGTACGGGATCGAGAGCTCGGTGATCCCCTCGTCCTCGAGCGCCCGTTGCAGGACCACGCCGAACACCAGGCCCATCGCGATGCCGAGCACCGCACCCAGGACCGCGATCGCCACCGCCTCCAGCCGCACCATCCGACGCAGCTGCCGTCGGCTCATCCCGACCGACCGGAGGAGCCCGACCTCGCGCGTCCGCTCGATCACGCTCAGCGCGAGGGTGTTGACGATGCCCAGGGCCGCGATCACGATCGCCAGCCCGAGGAGCGCGTTGATCAGCATGAGGATCGTGTTGATCTGGTCGCGCTGGGACTCGATGAACTCGTCCTGGGTCTGGACGACCACGGTCGGGATGTCGGCCACGACGTCACGCACGGGGTCCTCGATGTCGGCTCCCGACCTCCCCGGCGCGGCGGTGACGGCCACGAAGGAGTCCTCGCGGCTGAGCTTGACGCGGTCCACGAACCCGAACGACGTGACGTAGTTGGAGACGACGTTGGACTCGGGGAACGTGCCGGCCACCGTCATCGGGTAGTCACCGGACTGCGTGGTGACATCGACCGTGTCCCCCACCTCGAGGCCTCGCTCCTCTGCGGTGTCCTCCCGGACCGCGACCTCGTCGGCGGCCAGCGTGTCCGCCGTGGCGTCGAGCTCGAACATCGAGAAGAGCTCGGCCGGATCGGTCGCGGTCAGGCCGGCGAAGGAGCCCTCGACGGAGGCAGGCACGAACTGCGCCTCCACCACGTCTCCGACACCGTCGATGCCGCGGATCTCCTCCGCGATCGACGTCGAGAACGGAGCCCCGACCGGGTTGGTGAGGAGGAAGTCGCTCGTGAACTCCTTGGTGACACCGACGTCGACCGACTTGTTGACCGACGAGCCCAGGATGCTCATCGTCGTCACGAGAGTCAGCCCGATCATGAGCGCCGAGGCCGTCGCGGCCGTACGGCGCGGGTTGCGCAGCGCGTTCTGGGTCGCCATGCGTCCCACGAGACCGAACGGGCGGAACAAGCCGCCGAGCGCGACGAGGACGGGATGGCTGAGCAGCGGGCTCATCAGCGAGACGCCGATGAGGATCGCGAGGACGCCGCCCCCGACGTACCACGCGCCGTTGTCGACCCCGGAGAGCCCGAGCCACACCAGGCCCGCGCCGATGACGACGAGAACCGCGCCGACGAGCATCCGCAGACGCATCGACGACTCCGGCAGCGCGACGTCGTCACGCATGGCCGCGACCGGCGCGACCCGCGACGCCCGGCGGGCCGGCAGGTAGGCGGCGACAAGCGTCACCAGCAGACCCACCACGTAGCCGACGACCCACGTGCGGGGCGAGATCACCAATGGCGTGTCACTCACGTCGAGGCCGAAGCTCTTGAAGAGCGCCGTCAGACCGTGGGCGAGCCCGATCCCGAGCAGCACGCCGACGGTCGATCCGATGAGACCCACCACGAGCGCCTCGATCAGCACGGACCGGCTCACCTGCCGCCGCGAGGCACCGAGGGCCCGCAGCAGCGCCAGCTCGCGGCTGCGCTGTGCGACCAGGATCGAGAACGTGTTGATGATGAGGAAGGTGCCGACCACGATCGCGATGCCCGCGAACACGAGCAGAATCGTCGTCAGGAACCCGAGGATCTCACCGATCGCGTCCTCGCTCTCCGCAGCGACGGCGTCGCCGGTGGCGGCCTCGAACCCGTCGGGCAGCACCTTCTCCGCCTCGTACGCCACCTCCTGCGGCGTCGCACCGTCGTCAGCGGTGAGGGAGACCGCGTTGTAGACGTCCTTGCCGTCGAGGAAGAGGTCCTGGGCGTAGCCGACGTCGAAGAGCACCAGCGATGCACCGGCCATCGATCCTCCGCCGAACTGCGCGAGGCCGACCAGCGTGGCCTCTAGCGTGGGCTGGTCACCGGCGGACACCAACGTCACGGTGTCGCCGACCTCGTACCCGCCCTTCTCGGCGCTCGTGGCGTCGATCGCCACCTCGCCGTCGGCGGACGGTGGCCGGCCCTCGGAGACGACGACCATCTGCTCGCCCGTCATGGCGGGCGCCTCGTCGTAGTTGAACGACAGCGTCGGGGGTCCGAAGCCCGCGACCAGCTTGCCGTCGGACCCGACGAGCGTCAGCGACTGGCTCTGCACCGTGCCGTCGGCACGGGCGACGCCGGGGAGCTCACGCAGCTCGTCGACGACGGACGCCGGGATGGTGCGGGTGTCGGCGCTCGGCGCCTGCTCCCAGCTCCCGGTGCCCTCGGCACGGACGGTCACGTCGGCAGTGGATCCCTCGATGATGCCGTCGAAGGACTTGCTCATCGTGTCGGTGAAGATGAGGGTGCCGGCGACGAACGCGACGCCGAGGACGATCGCGAACGCGCTCATCAGCAGGCGCACCTTGCGCGCCAGCAGGTTGCGCAGCGTCACCCGCAGCATCAGGCGGCACCGCCCTCGGCCGCAGCAGCCGTCTCGAGCGCGCGCATCTGGATCTTGGCCATCCGCTCGAGCACGGTCTCCGGGGTCGGCGCCCGCATCTCGTCGACGACCTTGCCGTCGGCGAGGAAGACGACCCGGTCGGTGTAGGACGCGGCGACCGGGTCATGGGTCACCATCACGACGGTCTGCCCGAGCTCGCGGACGCTGTGCTGGAGGAAGCTCAGGACCTCGGCACCCGAGGTCGAGTCGAGGTTGCCCGTGGGCTCGTCGGCGAAGACGATCGTGGGTCGGCCGACCAGAGCACGCGCCGCGGCGACGCGCTGCTGCTGGCCGCCCGACATCTCGTTGGGACGGTGCCGCAGGCGGTCGCGCAGCCCGACGGTGTCGATCACCTCGTCGTACCAGGCCGGGTCGGGCTTGCGGCCGGCGATCGACAGAGGAAGCAGGATGTTCTCCTCGGCTGTGAGCGTCGGCACGAGGTTGAAGGCCTGGAAGACGAATCCGACGTCGTCGCGCCGCAGGCGCGTCAGCTGCTTGTCGTTGAGCGCCGAGAGCTCCGTGTCGCCGATGAAGACCGAGCCGCTGGTCGCGTTGTCGAGCGCGGCGAGCAGGTGCATCAGGGTCGACTTCCCGGAGCCGGACGGGCCCATCACGGCGGTGAACTCGCCCTCGTAGACGTCGATGCTCACCCCGTCGAGGGCTCGGACCTCCGCCTCCTGCTTGCCGTAGGTCTTGCGCAGGTCCACCGCCCGGGCGGCGATCGTGCGAGCTGGGGTGGGGCCGTCGGACATGACACAACTCCTGACGAGGCGGGTTTGAAATCCCACGGTAGGGGAAGGTGGGGGCGCGACGGCACGGGTTTTGCCGCTGGCGAACACGTGCGTGCCGTGCCCGACGTCCCTGACACTGGTCGCATGAGCAACACCGAGCGCGACCCTCAGGAGATCACCGTGCCGCCCTCGTCGGACGAGGCCGAGGTGGAGCTGCTCGAGCCTCGGCTCGTCCCCCTGGGTGGACCACGGGCGATGACGGTGCGTCGTACGCTCCCCCAGCGCCTGCGCTCGCTGATCGGGGCCTGGTGCTTCGCCGACCACTACGGACCGGACGACGTCAGCGAGTCCGGCGGGATGGCGGTGCCCGGCCACCCCCACACCGGTCTCCAGACGGTGACCTGGCTGTTCGACGGCGAGGTCGAGCACCGGGACACGGTCGGGTCGGTCACGCGCATCCGGCCCGGCGAGGTCAACCTGATGACCTCCGGTCGGGGGATCGCGCACTCGGAGTACTCGACCGCCGACACCACGACGCTGCGGGGAGTCCAGCTGTGGACGGCGCTCCCGGCCCCCGACCGCTTCGGCGACCGAGCGTTCGAGCACTTCGCCACCCTGCCGGTGCGCCTCGGTGCTGCCACCGTGCGGACGTTCGTCGGTGACTTCGCCGGCGCCTCCTCGCCGGTCACCACGTTCACGCCCCTCGTCGCGGCTGAGATCGCCCTGCCGGCGCGTGCCGAGGTCCGCTTCGACCTCGACCCGGCGTACGAGCACGGCGTTCTCGTCGATCTCGGGCCGGTCGACGTCGACGGCACGCACGTGGAACCGGCCGCTCTCGCGTACCGGCCGGTCGGGCGTACGACGCTGGTGCTGCGCACCGGCGAGACGGACGGCCGGGTCGTCCTCATCGGTGGCGTGCCGCTCGACGAGGAGATCGTCATGTGGTGGAACTTCGTCGGCCGTGACCACGACGAGATCGTGCGGTTCCGGCAGGCGTGGACGGCTCAGGTGGACGGCAGCGGCGACCCTGACGCGTACGGACCGTTCCCCGCCGCGTGGGACGGAGCCGCGCTTCCCGCCCCCGCACTGCCCCACGTCCGCCTCGCGCCCCGCAAACAGCCGCCGCGCTGAGTCCTGAGCACCCGCTCTCGCCCGGCAGGACGGGCTACGCTGATCGCACGCAGGCTGGACGGACGTGGGCCAGAGAGGCGGGTGACCATGACAGCTGTCGCCGAGCCCGTGGTGGTGAGCCACCACGCCACAGGCACGCGCCGTCAACGGACCGTGCTGGTCCTGAACGCCAGCTACGAGCCGCTCCAGCGGGTGTCCCTGCGACACGCCATCCGGATGCTCGTGCGGGAGGTGGCGGTCGTCGAGGAGGCCCACCCCGAGGCCCGGTTCGGTCCGTTCCCCGTACCCAAGGTGCTGCGCCTGGTCCGCTACGTCGTGATGCGCTGGGTGCACGCCCGCACGCCGCTGTGCACCAAGGGCGCGGTCAAGGCGCGCGACCGGCACTGCGGCTACTGCGGCGGGCCGGCGGAGACCGTGGACCACATCCTTCCCCGGTCCCGCGGTGGGCTGCTGACGTGGGAGAACGCGGTCGCCGCGTGCCTGCGGTGCAACCACCGCAAGGGCGACCGGACTCCGGCGGAGGCGGGGATGACGCTGATCGTCACGCCGGCCGCGCCCCGCCGGTCCCCGCTGACGTAGCCCGGTGGACGTCAGCGGGCCTCCGGTAGCCTCGGGGCCGTGTCTCTCAGCGTCCGTACGATCAGCACCGCCGACCACCTGGCGTTCCTGACCTCCCTCCCCTCGGCGAGCTTCCTCCAGACCCCGGCGTGGGCCGCGGTGAAGTCGGAGTGGAGGGGTGAGTCGATCGGGTGGTTCGACGGCGGGGACATCGTGGGCGCCGGTCTGGTGCTCTACCGCAAGCTCCCGAAGGTCGCGAAGTACCTCGCGTACCTCCCCGAGGGGCCGAGCATCGACTTCGCCTCCGCAGCCGCTGGCCCCGGCGGCCTGGCTGCGTGGCTCGACCCGATGGTGAAGCACCTCACGGGCCGCGGCGCGTTCGGCGTCCGGATGGGGCCCCCGGTCGTGCTGCGCCGGTGGGACGCGGCGACGGTCAAGAAGGCGGTCGCCGATCCGGCGCTGCGCACCCTCGGCGACGCTCCGGCCGCGGCGACCGACCCCCGCGCGATCGCGGTCACGTCGGAGCTGCACCGCCTCGGCTGGCGGGAGCAGGTCGGCGAGGGCGGCTTCACGGCCGGCCAGCCGAAGTACAACTTCTGGCTGCCGCTCGTCGACGCCGACGGCGCCCCTCGCTCCGAGGAGGCCGTGCTGCGCGGGATGAACCAGCTGTGGCGGCGCAACATCAAGAAGGCCGACAAGGCCGGCGTCGAGGTCACGCTGGGCGGCGCGGACGACATCGCCGCCTTCCACACGATCTATGCCGAGACCGCGGAGCGCGACCACTTCACGCCGCGACCCCTCGCGTACTTCCAGACGATGTGGGACGCACTGAACGCCGAGGACCCCGACCGGATGCGGCTCTACCTCGCACGGCACGAGGGTGATCTCGTCGCGGCGACGACGATGGTGCGCGTCGGCCAGCACGCGTGGTACTCCTACGGAGCCTCCACGACCGCCAAGCGCGAGGTCCGCGGCTCCAACGCGATCCAGTGGCGGATGATCCGCGATGCGCTCGCTGCCGGCTGCACCGTCTACGACATGCGCGGCATCACCGACACGCTCGACCCGGAGGACAGCCACGTCGGTCTGATCCAGTTCAAGGTCGGCACCGGCGGAGAGGCCGTCGAGTACGCCGGCGAGTGGGACCTGCCGATCAACCGGCTGCTGTACCTCGCATTCCAGCAGTACATGAAGCGCCGCTGAGGAAGGCTGACCATGACGCTCACTCTCCACGTCGACGGCGAACGCTGGCGCGCGCACCTGCGCGGCACCGCCGAGCTGTACGACGGCATCATCCCGGTCATCAAGGGCAACGGGTACGGGTTCGGCAACCGCGCGCTGGCACGGCGGGCCGACTGGCTCGGCACGGACACGGTCGCGGTGGGGACGTACGCCGAGCTCGTCGACGTCCTCCCCCGCTTCGGCGGCGACATCCACGTGATGACCCCCTGGCGCCCGTTCTGGGCCGACACGGTGCGCACGGAGCGGATGTACGACCCGCGCGTGGTGCACACCGTCAGTCGGGTCGAGGACCTGGAGCTGCTGCGCACCGAGGCGCCGGAAGGCACCCGGATCGTCGTCGAGGGCGAGACCTCGATGGCGCGCCACGGCGTCGACCGGCACGCGCTGACGTCGGTCGCCGACAACCTGGGCCGGCTGCGGCTGATCGGGTTCTCGATCCACCTGCCGCTCTCGGAGGACAACCTGTCCGAGGCCGACAGCTGGGCTGCTGCCTTTGAGGCGTCGAAGCTCGCACCCGCCGTCTCTGGCACGCCTGTCTTCACCGTCTCCCACCTGACCGACCGTGAGGTCCGTACCCTCGCCGAGCGTCGCCCGGGACTCGTCGTGCGCCCCCGCGTCGGCACCGCGCTCTGGCTCGGAGACCGTGGCGCCTTCCGCGTCACCGGCCTCGTGATCGACTCCCACGTCGTCGAGCGCGGCGAGCGGATCGGCTACCGCCAACGTCCGATGCCGGTCGGTGGCACCGTCCTGATCGTTTCCGGCGGGACCTCGCACGGCATCGGGCTCGAGGCGCCCACCTCGGCCAGCACGATGAAGCAGCGGGCGACCTCGGTCGCGAAGGGTGGGCTCGGAGCCGCCGGTCTCGCGCTGTCGCCGTTCACCGTCGCCGGCAAGCAGCGCTGGTTCGTCGAGCCGCCGCACATGCAGGCGAGCATGATCCTCGTCCCTGCCGGCGTCGCCGTGCCGGCGGTCGGCGAGGAGGTCGAGGTCGACGTCCGCATGACGACCACGACGTTCGACGCCGTCGACGCCCCCTAGCCGGCACCGGGCCGACCCGTGAGGATCGGCCCGGTCGTACGGCTCAGGACGTCGCGAAGAAGGTCCGCAGGTCGTCGACCACCACCTGGGGCCGCTCGAGCATCGCGTAGTGCCCGCCTTCGGGGTGCTCGGTGAACTGCACGATGTTGCTGTTGTCGCGGTCGGCGAAGGCGCGGAGCGTCTGGAAGTCGTCGGCGAACACCGACACTCCCGTCCGGGCATGGTTCACCTGCGGCTCGGCGTCGCGGCGCGCCTCCTCGAAGTGGTAGCGCCCGACCGACGCCGACGTGTTGGTCAACCACTCGAAGGTGACCTCGGCGAGGATCTGCTCGGTCGTCACGAGGCTGGTCCCGTTGCCGAACGACATGAACAGCTCGTTCCAGGCGAGCTGCCCGACCGGTGAGTCGGAGACCCCCACCGCCACCGTCTGCGGCCGGGAGCCGTTCATGGCGTTGTAGCCGCCCATCGACTGGAACCACTGCATGTGCTCCAGCGCCGCGAACTCCTTCGGCCCGAAGCCCTCCATCTCGGCCGGGTCACCCGACGGGAACGAGAAGAGCTGGAGGACGTGGAGCCCGAGGAAGCCGGCGGGCTGCATCAGGCCGAGCTCGCGCGACACCATCGCGCCACCGTCGCTCCCGTGCACCCCGTACGCCTCGTACCCGAGTCGGCGCATGAGCACGTCGTACGCCGCCGCGACCCGCGCCATCGTCCACCCCCGGTCGACGACCGGCAGGCTGTAGCCGAAGCCGGGCATCGAGGGCACGACGACGTCGAAGGCGTCCTCCGCCCGACCGCCGTGCGAGACGGGGTCGACCAGCGGGTCGATCATGTCGAGGAAGTCGATCACGGAGCCCGGGTAGGTGTGCGCGAGCAGGAGCGGCGTCGCGTCCTTCTCGGCCGACCGGACGTGCAGGAAATGGATCGTCTGACCGTCGATCTCGGTCAGGAACTGGTCGTAGGTGTTGATCCGGCTCTCCACCTCGCGCCAGTCGAAGGCGTGGCGCCACTGCTCGACGACCTCGCGGAGATAGGCGTTGGGGACGCCGTAGTGCCAGTCGTCGCCAGGGGCAGGCTGCGGGAGCCGCGTGCGCTCGAGGCGCGCGGCGAGGTCGTCGAGGTCCGCCTGCGGGACGTCGATGCGGAAGGTTCGGATGGCGTCGCTCGCGCTCACGTCGGTGCTCATGAAAGGACGGTAGGACGCATTCAGGACGGTCAGATTCCTCAATCTGGGAGGATGCGGAGAATGTTGGAGACGTCAGCCCGGCTGCTCGCCCTTCTCGGCCTCCTCCAGTCGCGACCCGCGTGGTCCGGACCCGAGCTCGCGGAGCGCCTCCAGGTCACCCCTCGCACGATCCGCCACGACATGGACCGCCTGCGGGAGCTGGGATATCCCGTCGAGGGTGCCCGCGGTCCGGCGGGCGGCTACCGGCTCGGCCCTGGAGCGAAGCTCCCCCCGCTGCTCCTCGACGACGCCGAGGCGGTCGCCGTCGCGATCGGCCTACGGACCGCCAGCGGCGTGGCCGGCATCGAGGAGAGCAGCGCGAGTGCCCTCGCGAAGCTCGAGCAGGTCCTGCCCGACCGTCTCCGCCGCCGGGTCGCGACGGTGACCAGCGCGCTCAGCGCCGGACCCGTCAACACCGACAGCAACGTGGAGGACCCCGAGATCGACCCCGCGGTCCTCTCGCGCCTCACCGATGCGATCAGGGACCAGGAGCAGCTGCGCCTCGTGTACGAGGGCGAACGGCTCGACGTGGAGCCGTACCGCGTCGTCACCTGGCAGCGGCGGTGGTACCTCGTCGCCCGAGAGGTCCCTGGCGGTGCGTGGCGGGCGCTGCGGATCGACTGGGCGGAGATCAGCACGATGCCGCAACCACGGTTCGGCCCGCGTCCGATGGACGAACGGGACTACACCGCGTTCGTGGTGAGGGAGGTCGCTGCCGCAGGCTGGTCGGTGCACGCCCGCGTCACCGTCGCCGCAGCGGCCGAGGAGGTCCGTGCCCGCATCAACGACGCGGTCGGGGTCGTGGAGGCCGTCGACGAGCAGACGTGCGTCCTCGTCACCGGCGCCGACAGCATCGAGATCCTCGCCGTGTACGTCGGGATGCTCGGGCTCGACTTCTCGGTCGACTCACCGCCCGAGCTGGTCGAGCACGTCAGGCTCCTGGGCCGCCGCTACGCCGCCGCCGGCAGCGGTGATCTGCATCCGGGCGACGAGCCAGACCGTCGCGACGACGTGCAGCACGATCGCCGCGACGTACACCAGGTCGGGTGAGCCGTCGACGGCCTTCGTCGAGTCGCCCAGGTGCCACCAGGTCGCCACGACCAGGAAGACCTCCGCCGCCTGCCACCACAGGAGGTCGCGCCACACGGGGTGCGCCAGCACGGCGAGCGGGAGCAGCCACAGGGCGTAGCCCGGAGCGTACGTCGTGCCGACCAGCAGCAGCGCCGCCAGGAGACCGAAGGCGTAGCGGGCGGTCTGGTCGACGTCACCGGATCGGGCTGCGTAGAGGAACATGAGCGAGGTCGCGAAGGCGGAGACGCCGATCACCACCGCCGCGACGGCGACGGTCGAGGGTTCGGCACCCAGCTCACGCAGCACCGCCCAGATCGATCCCACTCCGTCGTCGCGATAGAGCCACCGCCGGACCACCTCGGTCAGGGCGTCGCCGGACGAGGCGACGTACGACGCCAGCCCGCCGACCGCGAGGGTCACGGCCGCGACCCCGATAAGCCGGCCGGCCGCAGGCGCGTGCCGGACGAGCGCCGTCGCCGCCAGGGCGACCAGCACCACGATCGGCCACCACGCGGTGAGCGTCGCGACCGCGAGGATGACACCCGCCGTACGCGCCCGCCCCGACGTCCAGACCGCGAGCCCAAAGGCGACGAGGGCGACCCCGACGAGGTCCCAGCCCACCCCCAGCAAGAGCGCGACCACCGGCGAGGCCGCCAACGGCATCAGCGAGAGCGTGGGGTCGGACCACGTCGGCCAGGGGCGCAGGGCGTCGTGCACGCGCGATCGGCGCGCGGCTCGGGCGAGCGCCACGAGCGCGAGGAGCAGCGCGAGCAGCGAACCGAGCGCGACCACGCCGGTATACGCGACGGCCTCCCGGCGGACCTCGGGCTCCTGCCGGACCGTGTCCGGGTCCCGGCCGCCGCGGTCGGCACGGTCGGCACCGGTCACGGCCTGGACCAGCGAGGCTGCGCCGTACTGCAGGATGCCGACGGGCACCGTCACCGCGTTGACCGGCCACCGCCCGCCGTCGTCGGACCACGGGAGGACGCCCTCGGCGAGGCCCGTGGTCACGTACTCTCCGGGAAGCTCGCTCGCGCACAGCCGCGCGTACGACGCCCCCGCCGGGACCGGGCTCGTGGAGAACCAGCGCTCACCGTCCGCGACCGCGCAGGGCGTCTTGGTGACGAGGCCGAGCGTCCCGACGAGGACGGCGGTCGCCAGCAGGATCCGGAGCGGGGTCCACCAGCGGTTCGGTCGGACCCGGCCCCCCGCCGGCTCCGCCATGGTCAGTCGCCGGATCCGCCGCCACCGGGACCGCCACCGCCACCGGGACCGCCGGTCTCCTCAGGGGGCTCCGTCGGCATGGTCGGCATGGTCGGCATGGTGGGCTCGGTGGGCATGGTGGGCTCGGTGGGGAGCGTCGGCTCGGGCTCCGTCGGGCGCGGCGGGCGGTTCGGACGCGGCGGGCGGGTCGGCCGCTCGGGGCGCGGCTTCTCCGTCTCCGGCGTCGCCGTGGGCTGCGGGACGTACGTCTTGCCCTTGGTCGACTTGATGTTGGCCGGCTCGGGGAACTCGCCGCACTCGTCGCCGTCGAGCACCTTGTCCATGAAGCTGCTGAAGGTCTTGGCGGGGTACTGGCCGCCGTAGAACGTCGGCATGTAGCCGTTGAGGGCCTCGTTGCCGTTCTTGCCGCGGACGTACATCACCGCGGTGGCGAGCTTGGGTGTGTAGCCGACGAACCACGAGCTGGAGACGTGGGCGTCGCCGACCTCTTTGCCCTTCTCGGTCTTCTGGAACGTCGCCGTGCCGGTCTTGCCGGCGGTCGGGCACATGGTGCGGCCGTTCGTGCCGCTGCCCTCCTGCACGACCTCCTGGAGCGCCTTCGTCACGTCGGCGGAGACCGCCGCGGAGAAGGCCCGCTTCGGAGCGACCTGGTGGCGGACGACGTCCTCGCCGCTGCGGTCGGTCACGCGCTCGATGACGTACCAATCGTTCTGCTTGCCGTTGTTGGCGAAGGTCGCGTAGGCCGCCGCCATGTCGACGTTGGGGACGGGCGCGTAGCCGAGCGAGACGACCGCCACGCTCGGGTCGTACCCCTTCGCGACCGTGTCGGAGATGCCGGCCTTGCGCGCCGCGTCGATCGTCTTCTGGCCCCCGTCGTCCATCACCTCGTAGGTGAGGTCGACGAAGGCGGTGTTGACCGAGTCCTTGGTCGCGGCCTCGAGGGAGACAGGCCCGAAGGACTTGCCGCCCGAGTCGCCCTGGTTCTCGATCTCGGCACCGTCCTCGAGGCGCAGCGGCGACGAGCCGTTGAGCTGTGTCTTGAGGCTGTAGCCGTCGCTGAGCGCTGCCGCCACCGCGAACGGCTTGAACGACGATCCCGGCTGCGACCCGAGCATCGCCCAGTTGCGCTGGCTCTTGAGGTAGTTGGCGCCGCCGTACATCGCGCGCAGCGCACCGGTCGCGGGATCGACGGACGACAGCGCGATGTTGAGCTGCTTGAGGCCGTCCGGCTTCATCTCCTTGACCGTCTCGACGGCCGCCTTCTGCGCCTTGTAGTCGAACGTCGTGACGACCTTGAGACCACCGCCGGTGATCTGGGCGTCGCTGAGGCCCTCCTGCTTGAGCTGCTGCTCGGTCAGCCGCAGGAGGAAGCCCTTGGTGCCGCCGAAGCGGTTCGACTCCGCCTTCTTCTTCACCTTGGGGAGCTCGGCCGAGTACGAGGCGAACTCGTCGGAGGTGATCGCCCCGGTCTTCTCCATCCCGCCGAGCACGTACGTGTAGCGCGACATCAGACGATCGCGGTCGTCCTCGTCGTAGGGGTCGAAGGCGCTCGGGTTGTTGATGACCGAGGAGAGGAGGGCGGCCTGGGGTGCGGTCAGCTTTGCTGCCTTGTGGCCGAAGTAGGTCTGCGACGCCGCCTCGACGCCGTACGCGCCGTTGCCGAAGTAGATCGTGTTGAGGTAGCCCTCGAGGATCTCCTCCTTCGACATCTGGTTGTGCACCTTGATCGAGAGGAACGCCTCCTTGACCTTGCGGGCCATGGTGCGTTCCTGCGTCAGGTAGAGGACCTTGACGTACTGCTGGGTGATCGTCGATCCGCCGGAGGTCGTCTCCGACGTCGCGTTGTTACGCAGCGCGCGCGCGATGCCCTTGAAGTCGAGACCCTGGTTGGAGTAGAAGCTGCGGTCCTCGGCGGCGATGACGGCCGACTTGATCGTCTCCGGCATCTCCTCGAAGTCGATCGAGGTCCGGTTCTGGGTCTGGAAGTCGCCGATCTTGTGCTTGCCGTCGGAGTAGTAGACCTTCGTGGTCTGCGTGAGGAACTCCGCGTTGGCGCTCGGGATCGCCACCGACCGATAGGCGAAGTAGAGACCCGCGATCGCCAGGACGAACAAGATCACGCCGGTGATCAGCGCCCACTTCACGATGCGGCGCCACAGCGGCTTCGTCGCCTTGTCGCCCTCACCAGCCGGGTCGGCGCGACGGGCGCGGGAACCACTCGAAGAGGGCTCGGCCCTCCGCGAGCGTGGGGTCACGGGTCGGCCGTGCGACTGGTCCGCCACGCGTCGTACTCCTCAAGTGTTGCTTCCGGGGGAGGGACCTGCCCTGAGTGCAGGCAAGGCCGTCAGGACCACGTACGAGACGCGACCCACCGGCCAAGTGTGCCCAATGGGTGGGTCGATCCAAAACCCCACCGCCGTCCCAGCGCAGGTTGACATCAGTTCGATGTATCGGCACGATATATCTCGTCGTCGCCTCACTGCCTCGACGTGAGCGTGGAGAGGAGTTGTCGTGGCCAGGCGCGGAGCTGCACTCGAGTTCGCCGTTCTGGGGCTGCTCCACGACACGCCGATGCACGGTTACGAGCTCCGCAAGGAGCTCAATGCCCTTCTGGGGTGGTCGAGGGTGCTGTCGTACGGCACGCTCTACCCCTGCCTCAAGGCACTCGGCAAGAAGGGCTACATCGTCGCCGACGAGCCTGCCGACACGGCAGCGAACCGGGGACGACGGGGCAAGATCGTCTATCGCCTCACCGCTGAGGGCAAGGAGCACTTCGCCGACCTGCTGGCGGCGCCGGGCCCCTCGTCATGGGAGGACGAGACCTTCGGCATCCACTTCGCTTTCTTCGCGCGCACGGACTCCCGGACCCGTGTGCGCATCCTCGAGGGACGACGGAGTCGTCTCGAGGAGCGGCTCGAACGCGTCCGGACCGCGGCACAGAAGCGCCGCGAGCGCCTCGACGCCTACACGCTCGAGCTGCAGCGTCACGGGCTGGAGTCGGTCGAGCGCGAGGTGCGCTGGCTGACGGGACTGATCGACGCGGAGCGGTCCGGCAGGCCGCCGGGCGACGAGCCGGAGGGCCCGACCAACACCACCATCCCGCCCCACCACGGCGGATAGGACGAGAGACGGGGTCGCGAGACCCCGAGGAGGAGGAACCCCATGGGTTCGGTACGCGTAGCGATCGTGGGCGTCGGCAACTGCGCCACGTCGCTCATCCAGGGCGTGGAGTACTACAAGGACGCGGACCCCGAGGGGGCCGTCCCCGGTCTCATGCACGTCCAGTTCGGTGACTACCACGTCAAGGACGTCGAGTTCGTCGCCGCCTTCGACGTCGATGCCAAGAAGGTCGGGTTCGATCTCGCCGAGGCCACGCAGGCCAGCGAGAACAACACGATCAAGATCTGCGACGTGCCGCCCCTGGGCGTGACCGTGCAGCGTGGCCCGACGCTCGACGGCCTCGGCAAGTACTACCTCGAGACCATCGACCAGTCCGACGCCGATCCCGTCGACGTCGTGCAGGTCCTCAAGGACACCGGCGCCGACGTCCTGGTGTCCTACCTGCCGGTGGGCTCGGAGCAGGCGGACAAGTTCTACGCGCAGTGCGCGATCGACGCGGGCGTGGCGTTCGTCAACGCGCTGCCCGTGTTCATCGCCTCCGACCCCGAGTGGGCCAAGAAGTTCGAGGACGCCGGCGTCCCGATCATCGGCGACGACATCAAGAGCCAGGTCGGCGCCACCATCACCCACCGCGTGATGGCCAAGCTGTTCGAGGACCGCGGGGTCACGCTGGACCGGACGTACCAGCTGAACGTCGGCGGCAACATGGACTTCAAGAACATGCTCGAGCGCGATCGCCTGGAGTCCAAGAAGGTCTCCAAGACCCAGGCCGTCACCTCGAACCTCACCGGCCCGCTGGCCGGCAAGGTCGACGACAAGAACGTCCACATCGGCCCGTCGGACTACGTCCAGTGGCTCGACGACCGCAAGTGGGCCTATGTCCGCCTCGAGGGTCGTGCGTTCGGCGACGTGCCCCTCAGCCTCGAGTACAAGCTCGAGGTCTGGGACTCGCCCAACTCCGCCGGCATCATCATCGACGCGATCCGTGCCGCCAAGATCGCCAAGGACCGTGGCATCGGTGGCGCGCTGATCTCGGCGTCGTCCTACCTGATGAAGTCGCCGCCGGTCCAGCGCCCCGATGATCTGGGACGCAAGATGCTCGAGGCCTTCATCGCCGGAGACGAAGAGCGCTAGCGAGCGCAGCGGTCGGCCGAGGTACGAGGCCGCCCGCGCAGGACACCACCTCCCACGAACGGCGCGGTCCCCCTGGTCGGGGCCGCGCCGTTCGGCGTCTCCCCCCGATGTCGGCGCTCACCGGCAGGTCAGGAGACCCGGTCACCCGAGGCCACGTACTCCCAGTGCCACGGCTCCGGCCGTGACCCCCCTGGCCGGGCCCACGACGGCAGGGCCCAGCCGTACGACGGCGCGTTCGCGTTCATCCAGCTCCACGCGCTCGTGCCCGCCGCACCGTCTCCGGCCGTGCAGAGGTCGAGGGCCAGCCCCAGGCCGTGGTTGCTGGTGCCAGGAGGCGCGACCATGCCGGGATTGCCCGCGTGCATCGTGGCCTGCTGCGCATAGCTGCGGTAGCCGTTGTTGACGCAGGGATAGCGGCCGAACGCCTTCGTGAAGTCCTCCTGGAGCCTCGCCCACGCCTCCGCGGCGTCCGCCCGAAGCTGGACGCCCGAGCCGGGCACCGCGCACAGCGCGGACGCCCGGAGGCGGCCGTTCGGTCCGGACGGCTGGGCACCGCCGGAGGCGCAGTCGGCGATGATCGTCAACCGCTCGGCCACGGCGCGCCCCGCGGCGCTCAGGTCACCGGTGACACGCAACCGGTCCTCCTCGTGCGACGACCGGCGCGCGTCCTCGGCCCGGACGGCGCTCAGGTGGGCCGCGGCCGCTGCGGCGTCTGCACGCTGCTGCTGCACGTGGTCGACCACGGGGATCGCGGCGGCGACGGCCGCGACCAGGACGAGGATCACCGCAACCGTCCGGTACGGCGGTCGTCGAGACCGCCTGGGTCGATCGGCACGGCGGCCGCCGGCAGGCGTCGTGGTGCGGCGTCGATCGGTGCGAGGTCGCTCGGTACGGCGCGAATCGGTGCGGCGATCGCTCGGGGCGGTGCTCGATGCCGCAGTCGGCGACACGGGTGACGGCTCCGCCGCCGTGGGCGGAGCAGAGTGCCGTCCGCCCACCGGTGATCCCTCGTCCCTCCCCGCGCACGTCACCCTAGCGACGCGACATCCCCGAAGGCCACGGATTGACACCTTTCTGCCTCGCCGCTTTCTGCCTCGCCGCGCGAGGTGCTTGCCCAGACGGCGAGGCAGCGAGAGGGTCGGTCGGATGACGAGACCGACGACCCGCTTCGTGACCTGGACCGGCGCCGAGGACGATCCCGCCCGCCTGGAGTCGGCGACCCTGTCGCTCGCCGACAGCCGGCTGACGGCACGGGGCACCTCTCGGGCTTCCTCGTACGCCGTGGCCTGGTCGCTCACCACGGGCGACGCCTGGGTGACGCGGCGCCTCGACCTGTCGGTCCACGGTGACGGGTGGTCGAGGACGCTCGCCCTCGTCCGCGACGATGCCGGATGGACCGGGACGGGGGCGGCGCACGGGTCCGGAGGCCCGCAGAGCCCACCTGGGCTGGCCGACCCCGACTCGGTCGCCGAGGCGCTCGACTGCGACATCGCGCTCTGCCCCGTGACGAACACGATGCCGGTCCTGCGCCACGGGCTCGTCTCGAACGGTCCGGGGCCGGAGATCCCCCACGTCATGGCATGGGTGGACGTGCCGTCGCTGACCGTGATCAGGAGCGATCAGATCTATCGCGCACTCACGCCGTACGACGACGCCGACGGGCACGCCGTCGTGCGCTACGCCAGCGCGAGCCGCGACTTCGTCGGCGACCTCACTGTGGACGTCGACGGCATCGTGGTCGACTACCCGGAGCTGGCGTACCGGGCAAGCGTGACGTCGGCCGTCCGTTAGGCGCCGTCGCGCCCCGCCCACCAGGCGAGCAGCGCCTCGCGGGCGTCGTCCTCGCTCAGCGGCCCGCGGTCGAGGCGCAGGTCGAGCAGGAAGCGGTACGCGTCGCCCACCACACGGCCCGGTCCCACGCCGAGGATCTCCATGATCTGGTTTCCGTCGAGGTCCGGGCGGATCTTGTCCAGCTCCTCGGCCTGGGCGAGCTGGTCGATCCGGTCCTCGAGGTCGCCATAGGTCCGCTGGAGCCGCTCGGCCTTGCGGCGGTTGCGGGTCGTCGAGTCGGCACGGGTCAGGATGTGGAGCCGCGCGAGCTGGTCGCCGGCGTCGCGGACGTAGCGACGGACGGCCGAGTCGGTCCACTCGCCGGTGCCGTAGCCGTGGAAGCGCAGGTGCAGCTCGACGAGCAGGGCGACGTCGTCCACGATCTCGTTCGAGAAGCGCAGTGCGCGCAGCCGCTTGCGCGCGAGCTTGGCACCGACGACGTCGTGGTGGTGGAACGTCACGGTGCCGTCCTCGAGGAAGCGGCGCGTACGGGGCTTGCCGACGTCGTGCAGCAGCGCCGCAAGCCGGGTCACGAGGTCCGGTCCACCGCCGGGGAGCCGCACCTCGAGCGCGATCGCCTGCTCCAGGACGGTCAGCGAGTGGTCGTACACGTCCTTGTGACGGTGGTGCTCGTCGCGCTCCAGCCTCAGCGCGGGCAGCTCCGGGAGCACGTAGGCGGCGATGCCGGTGTCGACCAGCAGCGTCAGACCGGGACGGGGGTGCTCGCCGAGCAGCAGCTTGCTGAGCTCGTCGCGGACGCGCTCCGCGGAGACGATCGTGATGCGCTCGGCCATCACCGTCATCGCCTCGACGACCTCGTCGACGGGCGTGAACCCGAGCTGCGAGACGAACCGTGCGGCCCGCATCATCCGCAACGGGTCGTCGTCGAAGGACTGGGTCGCCGCGACGGGCGTCCGGAGGAGCTGCGCCTCGAGATCGGCGAGCCCTCCGAACGGGTCGACGAAGGTGCGGGTGCCGAGCAGGTACGCCATCGCGTTGACGGTGAAGTCGCGCCGGGAGAGGTCGCCCTCGAGCGAGTCGCCGTAGTCGACCTGCGGCTTGCGTGAGGCAGGGTCGTACTTCTCGCTGCGGTAGGTGGTGATCTCCACGTGAACGTCGCCCTTGCGCGCCGCGAGGGTGCCGTACTCGCGGCCGACGTCCCACGTGGTGTCCGCCCATCCCTCAAGCAGGGCCTCGACATCGTCGGGTCGGGCCGAGGTCGTCAGGTCCCAGTCCTGCGAGGGCCGCCCCAGGACCGCGTCGCGCACGGGACCGCCCACGAGAGCGAGGGTGTGACCCGCGTCGGCGAAGCGTCGGGCGAGCTCTCCGACGGCCGGAGTGGTCTCGAGGAGATCGGTCACGGCGGCGGCGGGATCGCGCAGCGCAGGGGAAGAAGAGGCGGTGGCCATGACCCACCACTCTACGTGGGCGACGCAGGCGCCGTGACCGCTCGCTCTAGCATTGGCCCCGATGACACGCGTCGATGACTGCTCCTCCCGACCCGCGCGCCGACGTACGGCGTGGGCGGCGGTCGCGACCGTGCTTGCTGCCCTGCTCGTGGGCCTCCTCCCCGCCGTCGCTGCCGCGCCGGCCCACGCGGCGGACTCCGACCGGCTCTCGGTCACCATCGACGCACTCTCGCCGACCGCGCTGGGTCCCGGCGGGACGCTGACGCTCAGCGGTCGCATCACCAACCCGTCCTCGGGATCGTGGAGCCGTCTGCGCGTGCACCTCGTGATGCCGCCCGTCCCGCTCACCGACCAGACCGCCGTTGACAACGCGCTCGCCTCGCCCACACCGCTGGTCACGGGCACGCGCTTGACGTCCCCGTCGGCCGTCGTGTCGGCCGGCGACCTGGCCCCCGGCGACACGACGACCTTCCGGCTCCAGGTCCCTGCCTCCGAGCTCCCGCTCACCACCGCAGGCGTCTTTCCGGTCGGCGTGCACGTGCTGGCGACCGGTGAGGACGCCGAGCGTTCGGGCGACGCTGTGGGACGTGCCTACACCGTCGTGCCGTACGTCGGTGAGGAGCGCACGGCTCCGACACAGGTCTCGGTCGTGTGGCCGTTCGTCGCGCCCGTGCAGCGTGACGAACGCAGCCGCTACGTCGACACGTCCGCGCTCGTGGACGCCGTCTCCCCCGGTGGTCGCCTCCGGCGGCTCCTGGACCTTGCGCGGTCCGAAGACTCCTCCCCGAGCACGGTCCTGATCGATCCCGCGCTCCTCGACGCCCTGCGCGACATCGCCAACGACTCCTATGGGCCGGTCCGGCCCAACGGGCCCGGCGGCGCCGCGCCGTACGCCGCCGGTGACGTCCCCGCCGAAGCCACCAGCGCGGCGCAGCGGGCGCGCCTCTTCCTCGACGAGCTCGTCGCGTACGCCGGGCGGCACTCCGTCTGGGCGGTGCCCTACGGTCGTCCGGACGTGTTCGCGATCACCCGTCGTGCCGCCGGCGACCCCGGTACGACGGTCGTGCAGGCCGCTCGGCGCGCGACCGAGGCGACGCTCGCCCAGTTCGGCCTGACCGCGCGCATCGTCACGTGGCCGCCCAGCGGGATCACCAACGGCAACCGGATCAACGGGTCACGCCGGCTCGGTTCCACCGCGTCGCTGGTCTCGCCCGAGGTGCTCTCCGGGTGGTCGCCCGCCGACAGCACCGCACTGAGCGCGACCATCGGCGGCGAACAGATGAGCCTCGTCGTGCTCGACCCGACGCTGGCGCAGGACGAGGGCTCGACCAGCTCCACCCTGGGCCTGCGCCAGCGCGTGGCCGCGCGGGCAGCCCTGGGGTCCCTCGGATTCGGGTCGCGGCACGTGGTCGTCGTACCCGACGTCTCCTTCGACCCCGGGAGCGAGTGGTCTCGGGCGCAGTTCCACGACCTCTTCGAGCCCCGATGGGTCCGGCCCGTCGGCGCCGACGCCCAGGTCGGGGCGGACTCGCAGGCATGGAGAGGGCGCGTACGCCTTCCCCCCAAGGCCAACCAACGCGCCATCTCGCAGGATCAGGTCCAGGCCGCCGCGCGGATCGTCACCAACGGGCGCGTCGTGAGCCAGCTTCTCGGCGACGACGAGCGGCGCAACATCTTCTACGACCAGAGCGCGGCGCTCGCCGCCTCCCAGGACTGGCGGTCGGCACGCACACGAGGCCTGCAGCACGCCGAGTCGCAGGCCGAGGCGGTCGAGAGGATCCTCGAACGCGTGAGCGTCTCCGCGTCGTCGTTCGTCACGCTCTCGGGATCGTCGGGGCGGTTCCCGATCACCATCACCAACCAATTGGGATCGCCGGTGACGGTCGGAGCGAGATTCACCTCCGACGACAGTGCCGCGCGCATCGACGACATCCTCCCGCAGGAGGTCGGGGCAGGGCAGAGCGTCACGATGACGGTCACCGCCGACGTCGGCCAGGCGACCACCACGACCTTCGGCGTGTCGCTCGTGACCACCGACGGATCGACCGTCGGGGACGAGGTGCGTTTCACCGTCCGTTCGAGCGTGGTGGGTCGTGTCATCTGGGTCTTCCTCGGCCTTGCGACGCTCCTGGTCGTCCTCGCGGTCGTTCGTCGCGTGGTGACGGGCCGCAAGGTCGAGACGCTCGACGACGAGCCAGGTGACGGGACTCCTGAGACGCCGTCCGAGACCGCCACCGTTCCGACACGCCCGGCGCGGGAGCCGGACGCATGAGCAAGCACCGCCGCGCCCGTCGCGAGAAGCGCCGCGTCACCCCCGTCGCCCTTGTCACCGCTCGCGAGGCCCCCCTCGCCGCCGAGGCGGTCGAGGCGACCGAGGAGGTCGACGAGACGAGCGACGCCGTCGCGGAGGCCGTACGCCGTACGTCGACCGGTCTGCTGTCGGCCAGCGTCCTGATGGCCGCGGGCACACTCGTCTCCCGGCTGTCGGGATTCGTCCGGTCTGCGCTGATCTTCGCCGCGATCGGCGCGAGCCTGAACGCCGACATCTTCACCGGCGCCAACACGATCCCCAACGCGCTCTACGTCCTGCTCGCGGGGGGCGTGTTCAACGTCGTCCTGGTCCCGCAGCTGGTGCGGGCGATGAAGAACGACAGCGATGGCGGCGAGGCGTACGCCCAGCGGATCATCACGCTCGGCCTGCTCGTCCTCGGCATCTCGACCGTCGTGCTCGTCATCGCGGCGCCTCTGCTCGTGAGGGTCGTCTTCGACAGCCGCCTGTTCGACCCCGGCAACGAGGACGCGCTGTCGTCGGCGTACGCGTTGATGCGCTACTGCCTCCCCCAGATCTTCTTCTACGGCGCCTTCGTCCTCGTCGGCCAGATCCTCAACTCCCGGGGCCGCTTCGGGCCGATGATGTGGGCGCCGATCGTCAACAACCTGATCTCCTGCGCCATCCTCGTCACCTACATCGTGCTGTACGGCGAGAGCAACGGCTCGGGCGGTTTCACCGGACCGCAGGAGCTGCTGCTCGGCGTCGGCTCGACGGTCGGGATCGCGGCCCAGGCCCTCGTGCTGCTCCCCTACCTGCGAGCCGCCGGCTTCCACTACCGTCCGCGGTTCGACTTCCGTGGGGTCGGGCTGGGCCACACGCTCAAGCTCGGCGCGTGGACGCTCGGCTTCATCCTGGTCAACCAGGTGATGTTCGTGGTCATCACCCGCATCGGCACCAGCGCCGGCCTCCTCGCGATCACCGACGGCAACCCTGATCCCGCGGGGACGACGGTCTACGCGAGCGCCTTCCTCATCACCCAGGTCCCGCACGGGGTGATCACCGTCTCGCTCGTCACCGCGACCATGCCGCTCATCTCACGGCTCGCCGCCGAGGGCGACCTGCGCCAGATGAGGAACGAGGTCCAGAACAACATCCGATCGGTGCTGGCACTCCTCGCGCCGATCGCCGTCGCCGTCTTCGCGCTCTCCGGACCGCTCGGCACCGTTGTCGGCTCCTGGGGCTCGATGGAGGGCAACACCGAGACGATCAGCACCACGATCGCCGCGTTCGCCCCGGCGATCATCTTCTTCTCGCTGCACTACATGAGCCTTCGCGGCTTCTATGCGCTCGAGGACACTCGCACGCCGTTCTTCATCCAGATCGTGCTGGCGACGGTCAACATCGGGCTCGCGGTCACGCTCGCGTCCCAGGTGGAGCCCAGCGCGATCGCGCCCACGCTCGCGGTGGCGTACGGGGGGGCGTACCTGGTGGGTTCACTGCTGTCCATCACCGTCTTGTCGACGCGCATCGGGCCCGTCCTCGACGTACCCTCGCTCGTCTACCTCCTGCGGCTCGTGGCCGCCTGCGTCGTGACGATGGCGGTCATGCTGATGCTGTCCGCCTTCCTCCTGGAGCCGCTCGGCCTGGACAGCGTGGGCAAGATCGACGCGCTCCTGGCGCTGGTCGGCGTCGGCGGGATCGGGGCCGGCGTCTATCTCGCGCTGGCGTGGCTGCTGCGGATCCGTGAGGTCACGGCGGTCGTCCGAACGGTTCTGCGCCGCTGACGGACGACCGGCTGCTCCCCGGATAACATGAGGTGTGGACCAGACCGCGGCACTCAGCTCGGGCCTCCTGCTGTCTGGGCGCTACCGCCTCGACGACCTCATCAAGGAGTCGGGGGGTGCGGTGACGTGGAAGGCCTACGACACGGTCCTCGACCGCGCCGTCGGCATCCAGGCGGTCCGGGCCGACGACCGGCGCGCCACGGCCTTCGTCATCGCCGCAGGGCGCTCGACCGCAGTCTCGGACCCGCGCTTCCTGCGGGTGCTGGACATCGTCGAGGGTGACCACGGCCATACCTACCTGATCCGCGAGTGGGCGCGGGCCGTCTCTCTCGACCACGTCCTCGGGCCCTCCACGCTCACCAACGCGCGTTCGACCCACGTGGTTCTTGAGCTCGCCGACGCCTTCGCCGACGCCCACGAGGCCGGCGTCTACCACCGTCACCTCCGCCCAGCGACGGTGCTGCTGAAGGACAACGGCGGCATCCGCATCATCGGTCTCTCGACCGACCACGCACTCCGGTCGGCTCACCACGACGTCGACGACGCCGACGTCGGCTACGCCGAGCAGCTCGACGTCGAGGCGCTGGGCAAGATCCTCTACGCCTGCCTCACCGGTCGCTACCCGGGTGAGGACGAGCTGCTCGCTCCCGCACCACGCGAGCACGGTCGGCTCCTGCGGCCGCGGCAGGTCCGTGCCGGCGTGTCGCACGACGTCGACACCGTGTGCGACAGGATCCTCGGTCGGCCTCCTCGCCACCACCGGCCACCGCTGCGGACCGCTCGTGACGTCGCGCTCGAGCTGGCCATGACCGGCGACGACGATCCGGCCGATCCCGAGGCGACCGGCGCCTCCTCGCCGGATCTGTACCGTCACGACCCCGTACGCTCCGCGCTCTCCGAGCCCCCGCCGGCGGTCAACCCGCCGAAGCCTCGTCCGGCTGCTTTCGCACCCACCCCGCCGACGCCGATGGAACGCGGGTTCTCGAAGGTTCGACGCTCGGCGAAGGGCGAGCGCAAGCTCATCTGGCTCGCGCTGGTCGTCATGGTGGTCCTGGCCGCTGCGGTGACGTTCATCCTGGGTCGTGTCTCGGCGCCGTCCGCGCAGTCTCCGAGCGGCAGCGGGGAGGTCCCCGAGGTCAGCCGCTCGATCGTGGACTTCGGCGTGAAGGACGTGGTCTCGTTCGATCCGCCGCCCGACGGCGACGGCGACGAGAACCCCGGCCAGGCGGAGCTCGCGGTCGACGGCGATTCCTCGACCGCGTGGACCACCCGTGAGTACTACCGGCGCAACGACCTCGGTGGGCTCAAGGACGGTGTCGGGCTGCTCGTCGACCTCGGCCGCTTCCGTGACGTCACGGCGATCCAGGTCGACTTCGGCGCGTCGCCCACCTCGTTCCGTGTCTATGCCGCACCTGGCCGCAAGCGTCCTCCCACCGGGACCGGGCAGATGGAGCGCATCGGTGGCTACTCCGACGCGCCCAGCGGCGCATCCGTGTCCCTCTCGCAGGCGGTCTCGACCCGCTACCTCCTGATCTGGCTCACACGGCTCCCCGAACGCGAGTCGGACATCTACGAGGGTGCCGTCTCGGAGCTCACCGTCCAAGGGCTGGAGTAGCCGCGGCGCCCCGGACGGCCGCGTCGTCGTCCAGGAATGGTCCGGACCTAGGATGCGTTGTGGGGGTACGGCCCCAAACCGTACTGTTCTTGACACCGAAGGCGGAGCATGTCCACTGACGTACGCAACGTGATCATCATCGGCTCGGGTCCTGCCGGTTATACGGCAGCGATCTACACCGCACGCGCGAACCTCGCGCCGTTGGTCTTCGAAGGGTCCGTCACGGCCGGTGGTGCCCTCATGAACACGACCGACGTCGAGAACTTCCCGGGCTTCCCCGAGGGCATCGAGGGTCCGGCGTTGATGGACAACCTCCGCCAGCAGTCTGAGCGTTTCGGCGCCGAGCTGGTGGCCGACGACGTCGTCGAGGTCGACCTGACGGGCGCGGTCAAGATCGTCCGTACCGCGACCAGCGAGCACCATGCCCGGGCGGTCATCCTCGCCATGGGCTCCGGCTACCGCAAGCTGGGCGTCGACGGGGAGGACCGGCTGTCCGGCCGCGGCGTCAGCTGGTGTGCGACCTGTGACGGCTTCTTCTTCCGCAAGCAGGAGATCGTGGTCGTGGGCGGCGGTGACTCCGCTGTCGAGGAGGCCACCTTCCTGACCCGCTTCGCCGACAAGGTCACCCTCGTCCACCGCCGCGAGGAGCTGCGCGCAAGCAAGATCATGCAGGAGCGGGCGTTCAAGAACGACAAGATCGAGTTCGCCTGGAACTCGCGGGTCAAGGAGATCCGAGGGGAGCTGTCGCTCGAGGGCGTCGTCCTCGAGGACACCGTGACGGGCGAGGAGCGCTTCCTTCCGGCGACGGGCCTGTTCATCGCGGTCGGTCACGACCCGCGGTCGGAGCTCCTCAAGGGTCAGGTCGACCTCGACGCCGAGGGGTACGTCCTCGTGCAGCCCGGGTCGACCCGCACCAACGTCCCCGGAGTCTTCGCCTCGGGTGACCTCGTCGACCACACCTATCGGCAGGCGATCACCGCTGCCGGCACCGGCTGCTCGGCCGCCCTCGACGCCGAGCGCTACATCGCAGACCTCGAGCACGCCGATCTCGTGACCAGCTGATCGCCCGATCAGGTGCTCGGAATCCCGCGACACCCCCGGGTGTTGCAGAAGACACATTGATGGACGCCGTACCGCCAACCGAAGGGGTAGCCACTGTGGGCAACATCCAGGCCGTCACCGACGCCGAGTTCCAGACCACCGTCCTGGGCTCCGACAAGCCCGTGCTCGTCGACTTCTGGGCTGAGTGGTGCGGGCCGTGCCGCCAGGTCTCCCCGATCCTCGAGGAGATCGCCGCAGAGCACGGTGACAAGATCACCATCGTCAAGATGAACGTCGACGAGAACCCTCAGACGCCCGCGTCGTACCGCGTGACCTCGATCCCGACGCTCAACGTCTACCAGAACGGCGAGATCGTGCAGTCGATCATCGGCGCCAAGCCCAAGAGCCTGCTGCTCAAGGAGCTCGACGCGTTCGTCGGCTGACGTCCTCGGGCGTGACCGCCCGCCGACCGCAGCGCAACTGAGAGGGCCCCGGCATCATTGATGCCGGGGCCCTTCTGTGCTCCGCCCGTGCGCTCACGGTACCCGGCGACGTTGATGCGTCGACGTTGATTTGTCGACAAATCTCTAAGTCGATGTGGTGCGCGACCCGGCGTCCTCAGGCTCAGTCGCCGGAGGGTGCGTCCGGCGAGCCCGCTGCGATGTCTGCGGGATCCATCAGGGTGACGATGCGCTCGAGGTCGTCGATCGAGGCGAACTCGACCGTGATCTTGCCCTTGGTCTTGCCCAGATCGACCTTCACCCGCGTGTCGAAGCGGTCCGCGAGGCGGTCGGCCAGATCGACCAGCTTCGGAGCGACCGGCCGGCGAGGCCGCTGGCGGGGTTCAGCGTCGGGCTCATCTCCTTCACCGAGCGCGACGAGCTCCTCCAACGCGCGGACCGAGAGACCTTCGGCCACCACCCTCTGCGCGAGCCGGTCCTGGCGGGCGGGATCGGTGACGGCGACGAGGGCACGCGCGTGGCCCGCGCTGATCACGCTGGCGGCAACTCGGCGCTGGACCGCCGGGCTCAACCGCAGGAGCCGCAGGGTGTTGCTGATCTGCGGTCGGGATCGGCCGATGCGTGTCGCCAGCTCGTCGTGCGTGCATCCGAAGTCATCCAGGAGCTGCCGGTAGGCCGCGGCCTCTTCGAGGGGGTTCAGCTCCGACCGGTGCAGGTTCTCCAGCAACGCGTCGCGCAGGAGGTCCTGGTCGGAGGTGTCCCGCACGATGGCGGGGATGACCTCGAGCCCGGCGGCCTTCGTCGCTCGCCAGCGGCGCTCGCCCATGACGAGCTCGAACGTCTCGTCGCCGACCGACCGGACGACGACCGGCTGAAGAAGCCCGACCTCTTGGATCGAGTGGACGAGCTCGGCCATCGCGTCTTCGTCGAAGACCTCGCGAGGCTGACGCGGGTTCGGGGCGACCTTGTCGACCGGGATCTCAGCGAAGTAGGCGCCAGCGACGGCTGTGAGGCCCTGCTCGGCACCGGAATCCGCACCGGCATCCTGTCTGGCGTCCACACCCGCGTCGAGCCCGTCGGTGACGTGCGCGTCCTGGTGCCGTCCACCGGCGTCAGAGCTTGAGGCTGCCCGGGTATCCGCGTCGGGCTCCGTGGTCGGATCGGCGGTCAGTGTGGACGTTGCTGTCGGGGAAGCCGCCGTTTCACGTGAAACAGAGGGCGCCGTGGGGATCAAGGCACCGAGGCCTCGCCCGAGTCCGCGGCGTTGCTGGCTCATTCGTGTGCTCCTTGGTCGGCGCCTGCACGCGCTCCTGCGTCGGCGATCTCTCGGGCCGCCTCCAGGTAGGCCAGGGAACCCGGCGAGCTCGGGTCGTACGTGATGACAGTCTGCTGATAGCTGGGTGCTTCCGAGATCCTGACCGAGCGCGGAATGGCCGTCTTGAGCACCCGATCGCTGAAGTAGGCACGGACTTCGTCGGCGACACCCGCGCTCAGTCGCGTACGGGCGTCATACATCGTGAGGAGGATCGTGCTCAGGTTGAGCGCCGGGTTGAGCTGCTCCTGGACCATGTCCACCGTCTTCACCAGCTGACTGAGGCCCTCCAGTGCGTAGTACTCGCACTGGATCGGGATCATGACCTCGCGGGCTGCGACCAACGCGTTCACGGTCAGGAGACCCAGCGACGGCGGGCAGTCCACATAGACGTAGTCGTACGGCCGGCTCTTCTCCGCATCGGAAGCCAAGAACGCCTCGAGTGCTCGTCGCAGTCGGTTCTCGCGTGCCACCATCGGGACGAGCTCGATCTCCGCGCCCGCCAGCGCGATCGAGGCGGGGAGGACGTCAAGATTGTTGACGTCGGGACACGGCTGGATCAGGGACTCGATGCTTTGTCCGTCGACGAGGACCTCATAGACACCAGCGGTCTCCGCGTCGTGCTCGACCCGAAGCGCCGTGGAAGCGTTGCCCTGGGGGTCCAGGTCGATCACGAGGACGCGTTGACCGTGTGTCGCCATCGCAGCCGCCACATTGACCGTGGTGGTGGTCTTGCCGACGCCGCCCTTCTGGTTCGCGACGACGATCACGCGCGTCGCCGTAGGACGCGGCATCGGGTCGTGCTTCTCCGCCAGCTGCTGGCGCATCAGTGATGCGGCGACTTCCTGAGCGAGCGGCGTGTCGGCGGCGATGTCACCGCCGTGCGCGAGGTCGGACGCGCGTGGGAACGCCGGGGGACGGTCAGTGTCGTTCACGCGGGCCACTCCTCGTGGTTCGTCTTGGTTTCACGTGAAACCGGGGGTTGCTGCCAGCCAACCGGGCCGCGCGTGAGGTCTGCCGGGAGCGGGTTGACCTTGGAGCTGATCCACGGATAGCCCAACCCGGACGCAATCTTGTCCTGCATTCAGCCCACCTTGTCGATCATCACCATCGTCGTGGGAGTGTCGACGACTCCCTCACCGTACGTGGTGACTCGCGCATTTGTCCCCTTCGCCGCGCGGACTGTGGACTGTGCCTCACGGATCTCCTCAGCAGCCGACGATCCCTTGATCGCCCACATCTGGCCGCCCGGTCGGACCAGTGGCAGCGACCACCTGGCCAGCTTGTCGAGAGCCGCCACCGCGCGAGACGTCACGATGTCGTACTGCGTACGGACGTCCTCAGCGCGAGAACGAAGAACTGTCACGTTGTCCACACCGAGGTCGGAGGCGACCTCCTCGAGGAAGCTCGTCCGGCGAAGGAGCGGCTCGATGAGCGTCATCGCGACGTCGGGCCGGGCGATCGCCCAGACCATGCCCGGCAGTCCCGCCCCGCTCCCGATGTCGGCCACGCTGGCGCCGGCGGGGAGAGCGGGCGCGACCACACCGCAGTTGAGGATGTGGCGCTCCCAAAGACGCGGAACCTCCCGTGGGCCGATCAGACCGCGGACGACACCGGCGTCAGAGAGCATGTCGACATAGGCAGACACCACCTCGACGCGGTCACCGAAGATGATCCGGGCCGCGTCGGGGGGCGATGTTCCACGTGAAACATCCATCTGCACCGTCAGTCAGCCAGGATGACGACGCGTCGCTCGGGCTCCTCGCCCTCGGACTCGCTCACGAGCCCTGCAGCCGCCACGGCGTCGTGCACGACCTTGCGCTCGAACGGCGACATCGGCGCGAGCCGTGCCGGCTCGCCAGACTCCCGCACCGAAGCGATCGCCGACTCCGCAATCTGCTGCAGCTCCTCGCGGCGCTTCGCGCGGAATCCCTCGACGTCGAGCATCAGACGGCTGCGCTCGCCAGTCTCACGCAGCACGGCCAGCCGGACCAGCTCCTGGAGGGCCTCGAGGACCTCTCCATCCCGTCCGACGAGCATACCCAGGTCTCCCCCGACGATGGAGACGGAAGCCCGATTGCCTTCAACGTCCATGTCCAGGTCGCCGTCGAGATCGGCGATGTCGAGGAGCTCCTCAAGGAAGTCGGCTGCGATGTCGCCCTCGTTCTCGAGACGCTCGAGCCGCTTGCTTCGCGACGGCTCGTCACCCGTCGGGTCGGTCGCCATGTCCACTGCTTCGGTCTCTCGCGACGTGTCTGTCACGACGTCACACCTCCCTGCCCGGACTCTTCGCCCGGCGCACTCTCGTCACCCCGCGAAGCGTCGCCCGGACGGCTCTCGCCGCGGGGACCGCTTCCCTTCTTGCGCTGCTCGCGCGACTGCTTCTTCGGCTGCTGGCGCCGCGGACCCGGCTTCTCCTCGGCGACGGGAGCCTCGGGCTCGACCTCGACCACCTTGCCGCGCTTGGTGTCGCGCTGCTGCTTGGCCTCGAAGGCCGGGGTGCCCGGAGCCGGGTTGTTGCGGATCACATAGAACTGCTGGCCCATCGTCCACGCGTTCGAGGTCGTCCAGTAGATGAGAACGCCGACCGGGAACGCGACACCGCTGATCGCGAAGACAAAGGGAAGGACGTAGAGGAGGAGCTTCTGCTGCTGGGCGTACGGGCCGGTGAGCGCATCCGCAGGCATGTTCTTGGACATCAGCTGACGCTGAGTGAGGAACGTCGATGCGGTCATCAGCACGACGAGCACCGCGCAGACGATCTTGACGTGCACGCTGTCGTCGGTGAAACGGCTCGCGATCTGGACGCCCAGGAAGGTCGCCTCGCGGATGGAGTCGGCCTGATCCTGACTCAGAACGCCGTACGTCTTGCCGCCGGCCGCGCCGTTGATCACCCGGAACAACGCGAAGAAGATCGGCATCTGCAGGATCAGCGGCAGGCACGACGCGAACGGGTTCGTCTTGGCCTCGCGGAACAGCTTCATCTGCTCCTGGGCCATGCGCTCCCGGTCGTGCCCGTACTTCTTCTGGAGCTCGCGGATCTTGGGCTGCAAGATCTGCATGTTGCGGCTGGCCTTGATCTGCTTGACGAACAGCGGGATCAAGAGCATCCGGATCGTCACGGTGAGCCCGATGATGGACAGCGCCCAGGTCCACCCCGAGTCCGTGTCCATGCCGATCTTGGTGAACAACCAGTGCCAACCCACCATGATCGCGGAGACCGGGTAGTAGAGCACCTGCATGATGGCGTCGAAGAAGTCGCCGATGGCGGAGAACATCAAACCCCTCGGGATGGAGTCGCGGATGATCCGGCGGATGCGGATCGTGGGGGAACGGGATCGTAGCCACCGGCCGCCCAAGGATGGCAACGGGCGACACGTCGGGCAGCCATCCAGCTGCCTCGAAGTGCGCCGTGCTCCTCGACCGCGGTGAGTGCGTAGGCCGAGCAGGAAGGATAGTACCGGCAGACCTGCCCGTACATCGGACTGATCGCGAAGCGGTAGGCCTTCAGGAGGGCAACGAGTACGGGCTTCATGACAGGGCCACCGGCGTCGAGGAGGCGGAAGCGCCCGACAGCCTGCCGAAAGCCTTGTCGACGTCCGAACCGAGCTCGGCGCTCGACTTCCGGGCAGAGGCCGGCAGTGCCCGGAGGACGAGGTCGGTGCCTCCGGGGATGTCGGCGAGACGAGCAGCGACGACTCCCCGCAGGCGCCGCTTGACCGTGTTGCGGGTCACTGCGTCGCCGACCTGCTTGCCGACCACGAATGCCACGCGCACCGGCTCCTGAGGAGAACGAGCCCCGAAACGAACGTGGGCGAGGACCGTGCGGGATCCCGCACGACGTCCTCGCCTCATCGTTGTTCGGATGTCGTCGCTCGTACGGAGTCGGTGCCGCGAGCTCAGCACCGGACTACCAGCACGGCTCAGGCCGACAGACGCTCGCGGCCCTTGCGGCGACGGTCCGCCAGGATCGCGCGGCCGGCGCGGGTGCGCATACGCAGGCGGAAGCCATGCTTGCGCGCGCGGCGGCGGTTGTTCGGCTGGAAGGTGCGCTTGGTCACGGGAGTGCTCCCCATCGTGTCTCGGACCGCAACGCTCGCGGTCATCGGGTACTGGGCGTCAGAGATGTGCCGGTTCGACGGCCACCGCCCGCCCACGTAGGTGGACAGTGACTGTCCGTACGTAGGCATGCGGCAGGTGTCGATACGGTCGACCTCACCACGGTACGCGGTCCCTCCACAGCGGGTCAAACCGGCCTACACCCGTGACCACCCCCACGTCCAGGTGCCACGCCGGAACCCCGGGTTGCGGGATGTCCTGGACCCTGTGGACAATCGGGTGTCGGTGACTCTCTCGGGCTGTTAGCGTCCCGGGGACCACCGGTATCCACAGGGTACGTCGCGACCCACGGATACCCAGAAAGCGCTGAGATGACGGGGATCTCAGCGCTGGGACCAGTAAGTCCACACATTGTGGATAACTATGTGGACGCCTGTTCCGTCACGGAGCCGGAGATTGGGGCCAACATGGACGATGAGCAACAGCCCGGCAGCACTGATCGGCTCGACGGCGCCACTCTGCACCAACGGTGGAACGCGATCACCGAGGTGCTCCCGGTCACGACGCGGGCGTGGGTGACCAGCTCGGTGCCCATCACGCTCCACGAGAACACCCTGCTCGTCGGCGTACCCAACGACTTCACCCGCACGCAGATGGAGGCCCGTCTGCGCCCCCAGCTCGAGCAGGCGCTGTCCGACTCGTTCGGCCGGCCGATCCGGATCGCCGTGACGGTCGACCCGAACGTCCTCCCTGCAGGCAACCGGTTCGACGAGAACGACTCGGAGCCCGACATCGATTTGTCGACAAGTCGAGAAGGCGATCCGGAGTCCGACAGGGTGGGCTCGGCCGACAGGGTCACCGGGGACGGCCAGTTCGGCGGCCACAGCACTCACGGCGGTCCACGCTCCTCAGCGCCCCCGTACCGCGACCAGTCCTACGACCGAGACCTGGCTCGCGACCGAGACCTGGCTCGTGACGAGCCGCAACGACGTGAACCTCCCCACCGAGAGCCTGCCCCGGCCGACGACGACCCGACCCGCGGCGCGACGCCGGCCTTCGTCCCGACGACGAGCCGTGCCCGCCCGCCGCAGCACGTCCGCGCAGCAGAGACCCGCCTCAACCCGCGCTACCACTTCGAGAACTTCGTGATCGGCTCCTCCAACCGGTTCGCGCACGCGGCCGCCGTCGCTGTCGCCGAGGCGCCGGGACGCGCCTACAACCCGCTGATGATCTATGGCGAGTCCGGCCTGGGCAAGACTCACCTCCTGCACGCCATCGGCCACTACGTGCGCAGCCTCTATGCCAACGCCCGGGTGCGCTACGTCAGCACCGAGGAGTTCACCAACGACTTCATCAACGCCATCCGTGACGACCGGATGCCCGCGTTGCAGCGTCGCTACCGAGACACCGACGTCCTTCTCATCGACGACATCCAGTTCCTCGAGGGCAAGATCCAGACCCAGGAAGAGTTCTTCCACACCTTCAACACGCTCCACGGGTCCAACAAGCAGATCGTCATCACCTCCGACCGTCCTCCGCGTGGTCTCGAGTCCCTCGAGGACCGCCTCCGCAGCCGGTTCGAGTGGGGTCTGACGACGGACGTCCAGCCTCCGGACCTCGAGACGCGCATCGCGATCCTGAGCAAGAAGGCAGAGATCGAGAAGCTCACCGTCCCGCCCGAGGTCCTGGAGTTCATCGCGAGCCGGATCCAGACCAACATCCGTGAGCTCGAGGGTGCCCTGATCCGCGCCACGGCGTTCGCCAGCCTCAACCACCAGGCCGTCGATCTGACGCTCGCGGAGATCGTGCTCAAGGACCTGATCCCCGACGGGGGTGAGCCGGAGATCACGGCGGGCCTGATCATCGCTCAGACCTCGGCCTACCTCGAGTACTCGATCGAGGAGCTCTGCGGAGCTAGTCGGTCCCGCGGCCTCGTCCAGGCGCGACAGATCGCGATGTACCTCTGCCGAGAGCTGACCGAGCTCTCGCTCCCCAAGATCGGCCAGCACTTCGGTGGGCGCGACCACACGACCGTCATGCACGCCGACCGCAAGATCCGCACGCTGATGGCGGAGCGCCGCACCGTCTTCAACCACGTCACGGAGCTCACCAACCGCATCAAGCAGCAGGCTCGCCAGGCTGGCTGAGTGCCTCGAGGACGCTTGCATCTTGCGGACAAGGGCCGGTACGACACCTCGTACCGGCCCTTTTTTGGGTTATTTCCAGTACCCACATCTGGGGATACCCCTGGGGATAAACCCGTTGTTCTGTCCACAGGCGGCACGTGAGCGGTGTGCGACCTGGGGATCCCTCAACCATCGTCCACGGGCCCGCACAGCTCGTACGGCCGTCGTCCACAACGTCCGCGCAGGCCAACCTCGCTGCTGACCTGCAGGGATGACAGTTGTCCACGTTGTGCACACCCCCTACGACTAACACGAGAAGAACAATCTCCCCTCGTTCGTTCGAAGTCATCCACAGCCCAGACCTGGGGATGACGAATCACAAGATCCCTGAGTAGTCGCCCGAGCCGGAGCCGTGGCAGGATTCCAGGAAACATGTCATTCCCCGGCCGCAGTCGCGGCCGACCCACCCGTCCGGAGGCACATCGCTGTGAAGTTCCGCATCGACCGCGACGCCTTGGCCGACGCAGTGGCCTGGACGGCACGGAGCCTGCCGACTCGTCCGACCGTCCCGGTGCTCGCCGGGATCATGGTCGAGAGCACCGACGGCGGCATCGCGCTGTCGGGATTCGACTACGAGACCTCGGCCCGCTCGACCGTCGACGCGGACGTCGCCGACGACGGACGCGCCTTGGTCTCCGGTCGGCTCCTCGCCGACATCTGCAAGTCCCTGCCGTCGCGTCCCGTCGACGTGGCGGTCGATGGCACGAAGGTCTCGGTCGTGTGCGGCAGCAGCCGTTTCAGCCTCCAGACGATGCCGGTGGAGGACTACCCGCAGCTTCCTGCGATGCCGACGTCGTCGGGCACGGTCAGCTCGGACGACTTCGCGACCGCCGTCGCACAGGCCGTCGCCGCGGCCGGCCGCGACGACGTCCTCCAGCTCCTCACCGGCGTCCGGATCGAGCTCGAGGGCTCGTCGATCTCGCTGCTCGCGACCGACCGCTTCCGAGCCAGCCTCCGCGAGCTCTCATGGTTCCCGGAGAACCCCGACACCTCCGCGACCGCGGTGGTGCCGGCCCGCTCGCTCTCCGACATCGCGAAGTCGTTCACCTCCGGCGGCGAGCTGACGATGGCGGTCGCGACCGGAGAGCAGGGCCCCGGCCTCATCGGGTTCGAGGGCTCGACGATCTCCGGCACACGACGCACCACCACCCGGATGCTCGAGGGCGAGTTCCCCAAGGTCCGCCAGCTGTTCGCTGCCAATGCTCAGACGGTCGCCTTCGTCGACCGCCAGGAGCTCATCGACGCCGTCCGCCGCGTGTCGCTGGTCGCCGAGCGCAACACGCCGGTCCGGTTGACGTTCTCCGACAACCAGGTCCTGCTCGAGTCGGGCAGCGGCGACGACGCTCAGGCACAGGAGACGCTCGAGGCGCGGGTGGAGGGCGACGACATCGTGGTCGGCTTCAACCCGACGTTCCTGCTCGAGGGACTCCTGGTGATGACCGAGCCCGCCGTCCACCTGGCCTTCACCCAGGCCAGCCGCCCCGCGACGCTCGCCGGCGTGCAGGAGCTGGGCGGGGAGCCCAACATGTCCTTCAGGTACCTCATCATGCCGATGCGCCTGCCTGGCTGATCGCCTCCACGGACCCCTTCTCCGCAGGATCCCGCTCGACACGACTCCAAGGAGTGCCATGGACATCGGACTGGTCGGTCTCGGCAAGATGGGTGGCAACATGCGTGAGCGCATGCGCCGGTCTGGGATCGAGGTCGTCGGGTACGACCGCAACCCGCAGCTCGGTGACGTCGCCTCGCTGGGCGCGCTCGTCGACGCCCTGGCGTCGCCGCGGGTGGTCTGGGTCATGGTCCCCGCGGGCGACCCGACGCACGAGACGGTCGCTCAGCTCCGCGACCTGCTCGGCGAGGGCGACGTGGTCGTCGACGGTGGCAACTCCCGCTGGACCGACGACCTCCGCCACGCTGCGGAGCTGGCCGAGAAGGGGATCGGCTTCGTCGACTGTGGCGTGAGCGGCGGGGTGTGGGGTCTTGAGGAGGGGTACGCCCTCATGGTCGGCGGCTCTCCCGACGACATCGCCAAGGTGGCACCGGCCTTGGAGGCGCTGCGGCCGAGCCCCACCACGGGCTACGTCCGCGCCGGCGGTGTGGGCGCCGGTCACTTCGCCAAGATGGTCCACAACGGCATCGAGTACGCGATGATGCAGGCCTACGCCGAGGGCTACGAGCTGCTCGACAAGGTCGACCTCGTCGAGGACGTCACCGAGGTGTTCGCGTCGTGGCGCGAGGGGACGGTGGTCCGCTCGTGGTTGCTCGACCTGCTCGTCAAGGCGTTGGAGGACGACCCCGGTCTCACCAACATCCGTGGCTACGCCGAGGACTCCGGCGAGGGACGCTGGACCGTCGAGGCCGCCATCGACAACGCGGTGCCGACGCCGGCGATCGCCGCCTCGTTGTTCGCACGGTTCGTCTCGCGACAGGACGACTCCCCTTCGATGAAGGCGGTCGCCGCGATGCGCAACCAGTTCGGCGGACACGCGGTGAAGTCGGAGTAGCCGGCCACACTGTGCACGTCACCCACCTCTCGCTCCACGACTTCCGCTCCTACCCCGAGCTCGAGCTCCCTCTCGAACCCGGTGCCAGCGCGTTCATCGGCGCCAACGGACAGGGCAAGACCAACCTGGTCGAGGCCATCGACTATCTGGCGACGCTCGGCTCTCACCGCGTCGCCGCCGACGCTCCGTTGGTCCGTGTCGGCGCCGAGCGCGCGGTCGTGCGAGCGTCGGTCGTCCGGGACGACCGGTCGGCTCTCCTCGAGATCGAGATCACCCCGGGCCGCTCCAACCGGGCTCGGGTCAACCGTGGTCCCCTCCCTCGCCCACGCGACCTCCTCGGCTGGCTCCGCTCGGTGGTCTTCTCCCCTGAGGACCTCCGCCTGGTCAAAGGAGACCCGAGCGACCGGCGGCAATTCCTCGACGCGCTCCTCGTGCTCCGATCGCCGCGCTTCGCCGGGGTGCGGGCCGACTACGACCGCGCGCTGCGCCAGCGCAACTCCCTGCTCAAGAGCGCGCGCCGTTCCGGACACGGCCGCGGTCTCGAGACGCTCGACGTCTGGGACGACCAGCTCGCCACGTACGGCGGTGAGCTCCTCGCCGCTCGCCTCGCCCTGCTCGACGAGCTGGCTCCATACCTGGGAGAGGCCTACCGCGACGTCGCCGCGTCGGCCGCGGCCGAGCGTACGACCGCGGCCGCCGCGTACAAGCCGTCCTTCGAGCTGCCGGACACCCGCGACCGTGAGGTGCTGCGGGTCGCCATGTCGGAGCAGATGCGCGAGCGGCGACGCGACGAGATCGAGCGCGGTGTGAGCCTGGTCGGACCCCACCGCGACGACGTCGTGCTGTCGCTGGGCGACCTGCCGGCGAAGGGATACGCCAGCCACGGGGAGTCGTGGTCGTACGCCCTCGCGCTGCGCCTCGCGTCGTACGACCTGTTGCGCGCCGACGGCGACGATCCGATCCTGATCCTCGACGACGTGTTCGCCGAGCTCGACCGCGACCGGCGCTCTCATCTCGCGGCACGGGTCACCGGTGCCGAGCAGGTGCTGGTGACGGCGGCCGTCGCCGACGACGTGCCGGTGGGCCTGCGTGGGCATCGCTACGAGGTGGCGTCGGGCAAGGTGGTTCCGGTGGAGGGGACGACGGATGGCTGACGACGACGAGGCGGAGCGCACCGCCACGGGTGGCGGTGCCGAGACGCCGGGCGGCGAGGAGCACCAGGCCGACGGCATCGAGCTGGCCCGGAGCATCGCGCGCGCCTACCGTTCCGTCGGCCCCGCAGCACCGCGAGGCGGCCGCGGAGGTCCACGCCGCCGGCCGCGTCGCCCGCCGAGCGCGTCGGGTGCGCACCCCGACGACCGGGACCCTCAGCTGCTCGAGTCGACCCTCGACCGGTTGGTCAGCGAGCACGGGTGGGACACCGAGGTCGCCGTCCACGGGCTGTTCGGACGGTGGGCGGAGATCGTCGGCGCGGAGATCGCCGAGCACTGTCGCCCCGACCGGTACGAGGACGGCCAGCTCTGGGTCCAGGCCGACTCGACGGCGTGGGCGACACAGCTGCGGCTGCTCGCCCCGAACGTCGTGGGCAGGCTCAACGAGCGCCTCGGGCACGGCACCGTCGTCCGCATCAACGTCCGCGGTCCGCAGGGACCGAGCTGGGGCAAGGGCGCGCTGCGGGTCCGCGGGCGCGGCCCGCGCGACACGTACGGGTGAGGCCTCAGCGGGCGAAGACCGACGAGATCCTGGCGAAGACGGCGATCGACAAGGCCGTCGCGACGCCGATCAGCGCCATCACGAGCGCGGCCGGAGCGACGCCCGACCAGCCGCCGTACGGGCGCACGCCGAGGCCGAGGAGGACGGCGCCCGCCACGGCCGCCCCGACCAGCGCGAAGAACAGCGAGCCGACGGTCGTCCCCGACGACGGCCCGGCCCTGCGCAGCGCCAGCACGAGAACGACCGCCGCCCCCCAGAACAGACCGACAGCCAGCGCCGCGAGCACGTCGGAGGGCCGGTGCCAGCCGGCGACCACGGTGGAGACCCCGGTGAGGACGATCGCTCCGGTGCCGACGAGCACGACGAGCCCACGGAGGGCCAGCGGTGCGACGAGCAAAGCGGCTACCACCAGCGAGACCGCGGCTGTGGTGTGGCCGCTCGGCAGGCTGTTCACGTGCCATCCGTAGCCGTGGTCCGGGCGGTCGAGAACGACCCGCTTGAGCACCTGGGTCGTGATGTTGGCAGCTGCCACGACGGCGACGGCCCCCACGGCCGCGGCGAACCGCTGCCTCAGCGCGGCCATCGAGACGAGCACCACGATGGCCGTCGCCATCGTGCCGATCGACAGGTATCCCAGCACGGAGAGGAGCTGGTCGAGGGCGTCGCGACGGGCGTAGACGGCGTCCATCGCCGCCTGGTCGACGCGCTGGCCCTCGCGGGCGTCGAGGAGATAGGACACGGTGACGACGAGGGCGCCGAACGAGAGCGTGAGCAGGCAGAGAGCGGCGGCGACCGTCTTCGCGCGCCCTGGTGCGCGCCCTGCAGAAGGGGCACGCGAGATCGTCGGCGATGCCATGACACCAACCTTGCCTCATCGGTCAACCGGGGACGACACCCGTCACCCTCCTTCGGATGCCGTGAGCGGCTCTGAGCGTGCGCGAGGAGGGCCGGGGCGGATGGGGGCCATCGTTCGTGGGGTGTTGATCGGCCACACCCGCCGTCTGCGGCCTCTCAGGGCACATCGGGCGGACGGGCTGACCCCGATCCCGCACCGAGGATGCTCGTACGACGCCTTGTACCGGCTACACTAGAGAGGTTGCGTTCCTGCCTCTCGCGCGAGAGGCGAGCCGTGAGTGCCGGGACGTCTGCGAGTCCACGACAACAAGGAGGCCACCCGCCTGTGAGCGAGTCGATCCGTACCCCCGAGACCGGCCCTGCACCTACGGGATCCTCCTATGACGCCGCGGACATCCAGGTCCTCGAGGGCCTCGATGCCGTCCGCAAGCGCCCGGGCATGTACATCGGCTCCACCGGTGAGCGCGGTCTGCACCACCTCGTCCAAGAGGTCGTCGACAACTCCGTCGACGAGGCCATGGCCGGCTACTGCGACACGATCGACGTCACGCTGCTCGCCGACGGCGGCGTGAAGGTCGTCGACAACGGTCGTGGCATCCCGGTGAAGGACCACCCGGTGGAGAAGATCCCCACCTTGACGCTGGTCCTGACCTCCCTGCACGCCGGCGGCAAGTTCGGTGGCGGCGGATACAAGGTGTCCGGGGGTCTGCACGGCGTCGGTGTCTCCGTGGTCAACGCCCTCTCGACCAAGCTGTTCGCCGAGGTCAAGCGTGAGGGCTACGTCTGGAGGCAGTCCTTCAGCTACGGGGTGCCGGACCAGCCGCTCGAGCGTGGCGAGGAGACCGACGAGACCGGGACGACGATCACGTTCTACGCCAGCGACAAGATCTTCGAGACCACCGACTACTCGTTCGAGACGATCGCGACCCGCTTCCGGGAGATGGCGTTCCTCAACAAGGGTCTGGAGATCCGCGTCCGCGACGAGCGAGCGGCGGCCGGTGACGTCGCCGACGCGCTGCAGAGCGCCGAGGCAGGTGGCGAGATCGCGCCCGAGGACAGCGCGACGGGCGGGAGCTCCGAGGGCCTCATGGAGCGCCGCTTCCGCTACGACGACGGCCTCATCGACTACGTCCGCCACATCAACACCGGCAACCGGAGCCCGCTCAACCGCGAGGTCATCGCCTTCGAGTCGGAGAACCCCGACGTTGGTCTCAGCCTCGAGATCGCGATGCAGTGGAACGTCAGCTTCTCGGAGTCGGTCCACACCTTTGCCAACGCGATCAACACCCATGAGGGCGGCACCCACGAGGAGGGCTTCCGGTCGGCGTTGACCTACACGGTCAACAAGTTCGCCGAGGACCAGGGCCTCATCAAGAAGCGGGAGGACCGCCTCTCCGGTGACGACATCCGCGAGGGCCTCACGGCGATCATCTCGGTGAAGCTCTCCGAGCCGCAGTTCGAGGGTCAGACCAAGACCAAGCTGGGCAACACCGAGGCCCGCTCGTACGTCCAGACGGTGACCAACGACCACCTCGGCGCGTGGTTCGAGCAGAATCCCGCCGAGGGCAAGGTGATCGTCCGCAAGAGCATCGACGCGGCGACGGCACGGATGGCGGCACGGCGCGCCCGAGACCTGGCCCGCAACCGCAAGAGCCTCCTCGGCGGAGCCGGACTGCCGGGCAAGCTGGCCGACTGCTCCTCGCGCAACCCCGAGGAGTGCGAGCTGTTCGTGGTGGAGGGCAACTCCGCCGGCGGCTCGGCCAAGGGTGGCCGTGACCCGCGGATCCAGGCGATCCTGCCGCTGCGCGGCAAGATCCTCAACGTCGAGAAGGCGCGGATCGACAAGATCCTCCAGAACGCCGAGGTCCAGGCGATCATCTCCGCCCTCGGCACCGGTGTCACCGACGACTTCGACATCGACAAGCTCCGCTACCACAAGATCGTGCTGATGGCGGACGCCGACGTGGACGGCCAGCACATCTCGACGCTGCTGCTCACGCTGCTGTTCCGCTTCATGAAGCCCTTGATCGACGGTGGCTACGTCTATCTCGCGCAGCCGCCCCTGTTCAAGATCAAGTGGTCCAACTCGCCCGCCGAGCTGGCCTACTCCGACCGCGAGCGCGACGCGCTGCTCGAGGCCGGCAAGCAGGCGGGCAAGCGTCTCCCCAAGGAGGCGCCGGTCCAGCGCTACAAGGGTCTGGGCGAGATGAACGACCACGAGCTGTGGGAGACCACGATGGACCCGTCTCAGCGGATCCTGCGCCAGGTGACGCTCGACGACGCCGCCAACGCCGACGAGATCTTCACCGTGCTGATGGGCGAGGACGTCGAGCAACGGCGTGCGTTCATCCAGCGCAACGCCAAGGACGTCCGGTTCCTCGACATCTGAGCGGCGCCGCCGCCACCGTTTCACGTGAATCCACAGACTGACCCGTACGAAGGAACGCTTTCGTGACAGAGACACCCACGCCGCCGCCGGAGCGGATCGAGCGCGTCGAGCTGCAGACCGAGATGCAGCGGTCCTACATCGACTACGCCATGAGCGTCATCGTCGCTCGTGCGCTGCCCGACGTCCGGGACGGCCTCAAGCCGGTGCACCGGCGCGTGCTCTACGCGATGTACGACGGCGGATACCGTCCCGACCGGGGCTTCAGCAAGTGCTCGCGCATCGTCGGCGACGTCATGGGTCAGTACCACCCGCACGGTGACACCGCGATCTACGACACCCTCGTACGCCTGGCCCAGCCGTGGGTGCTGCGCTATCCGATGGTCGCCGGCCAGGGCAACTTCGGGTCGCCGGGCAACGACGACGCCGCGGCGATGCGCTACACCGAGTGCCGGCTGGCGCCGATCGCGATGGAGATGGTGCGCGACATCGAGAAGGAGACCGTCGACTTCACGCCCAACTACGACGGGCGCTCGCTCGAGCCGACGGTCCTTCCGGCGCGGATCCCCAACCTGCTCGTCAACGGGTCGGCCGGGATCGCGGTCGGCATGGCGACCAACATCCCACCGCACAACCTGCGCGAGGTGGCGGCGGGTGCGATCTGGGCTCTCGAGCACCCGGACGCGACGCGCGAGGAGCTCCTCGAGGCGCTGATGGAGCGCATCAAGGGCCCCGACTTCCCCACGCACGCGATGATCGTCGGCACCAAGGGCATCGAGGACGTCTATCGCACCGGTCGCGGGTCGGTCCCGATGCGGGCTGTGGTCGACATCGAAGAGGACTCCAAGGGCAAGATCTCCCTGGTCGTCAAGGAGCTCCCCTACCAGGTCAACCCCGACAACCTGCTCACCAAGATCGCCGAGCTCGTGAACTCGGGCCGTGTGCAAGGCATCTCCGACGTCCGTGACGAGTCGAGCTCGCGGGTCGGGCGCCGACTGGTCATCGAGCTCCGTCGTGACGCGGTCGCCCGGGTGGTGCTCAACAACCTCTACAAGCACACGGAGCTGCAGAGCAACTTCTCCGCCAACATGCTCGCGCTGGTCGACGAGGTGCCGCGCACGCTGACCCTCGACCAGTTCATCAGCAACTGGATCGACCACCAGGTCGAGGTCATCCGGCGGCGCACCGAGTACCTCCTCCGCAAGGCCGAGGAGCGTGCCCACGTCCTTCGTGGCCTGGGCAAGGCGCTCGACATGCTCGACGAGGTCATCGCGCTGATCCGTGCCAGCCAGACCACCGAGGACGCCAGCGCCGGCCTGATCGGCCTGCTCGACATCGACGACATCCAGGCTCGCGCCATCCTCGACATGCAGCTCCGCCGGCTGGCGGCCCTCGAGCGTCAGAAGATCATCGACGAGCTCGCCGAGATCGAGGCCGAGATCGCCGACTACAAGGACATCCTCGCCAACGTCCTTCGTCAGCGTTCCATCGTGGCCGAGGAGCTCACGGCCATCGTCGACAAGTACGGCGACGAGCGCCGTAGCCGCATCATCCCCGCCGACGGCGACCTGTCGGTCGAAGACCTGATCCCTGACGAGGACGTCGTCGTCACGATTACGCGCGGCGGCTACGTGAAGCGGACCAAGACCGACCTCTACCGCGTCCAGAAGCGCGGCGGCAAGGGTGTCCGCGGCGCGACGCTCCGCGGCGACGATGTCGTCGACCACCTCTTCTCGACCACGACCCACCAGTGGATCCTGTTCTTCACCACCGCGGGTCGCGTCTACCGGGCCAAGGCCTACCAGCTCCCGGAGGCCGGACGGGACGCGAAGGGCGGGCACGTCGCCGGGCTCCTCCAGTTCCAGCCCGACGAGCAGATCGCGCAGGTGCTGGCGATCCGCGACTACGACCAGTCCCCGTACCTCGTCCTCGCGACCAAGCACGGCCTGGTCAAGAAGACGCGGCTCGCCGACTACAACAGCCCGCGGCAGGCCGGCGTCATCGCCATCAACTTCCGTGACCCCGACGACGAGCTCGTCGGCGCCGAGCTGGTGAGCCCCGACGACGACCTGGTGCTCTTCTCGCGGCGGGCGCAGTCCATCCGGTTCACCGCCGACGACGAAGCCCTGCGGCCGATGGGCCGCGCGACGTCGGGTGTCACCGGCATGAAGTTCCGCGACAGCGACGAGCTGTTGTCGATGTCGGTCATCCGCTCGGGCACCGACGAGGGCGCGCAGTTCGTGTTCACGGCGACCAACGGGGGCTACGCCAAGAAGACCCCGGTCGAGCAGTACCGCCTCCAGGGTCGGGGCGGGCTCGGCATCAAGGCCATGAAGCTCCAGGACGAGCGCGGCTCCCTCGTGGGCGCTCTGGTGGTCGATGACGACGACGAGATCATCGCCATCAAGGCCAGCGGACAGGTCACCCGGTCCCGTGTGGCTGACGTCACGAGGACAGGACGTGACACGATGGGCGTGAAGTTCGTCGGGGTGAGGGGCGACGACGAGGTGGTGGCCCTCACTCGCAACGAGGAGAACACCGCACTGTTGGATACTGTCGAGGAGTCCGACGCCGAGGAGCCGGTCGAGGCAACGGAGCCTGTGACCAGCACCCCCGACGCCCAGGAGGAAGCATGACGGACCGCGAGCCGAACCCTTCGGCTCCCCAGCGGCCGCGGCCGAGCGCGCCCGAGAGCGGCACCGCCAACGGCGGTCCGCGGCGCCCCGCTCAGCCCACGCCGGGAAGCCTGAACGGGGGAAGCCAGGCGCCACGGCCCGCCAGCACGCCGCCGGCAGCGTCCAGTCCACCTCCCCCCGCCCCTCCCCCTCCGTCGAAGCCCGCTGCTCCGGCATCCACCACACCCGACGGGGCCGGTGCGCCCAGCCGCAACGGGCAGGGGCAGGGGCAGGGCATGCAGCCGCAGCGCCCGCCACTGGCAGGACGACGGCCGCAGCCCGCGCCGGCCCAGCAGGCACCGGCTCAGCCTTCACCGACCCAGCAGGCACCGACAGCTACGTCACGCCCTGAGCCGCGTCCGCAGCAGTCCGCCCCCCAGGGCGGACCCACCGTGACCGGCCCGACCACCCAGCCGTCTGCGCCGAAGCCGACGCCCGACGGCGCCACGAGGCCGACGACGCCGTCCCCGTCAGCGAAGCAGGCAGCGACCAAGGCGCCCGTGCCGACTGCCGGATCGATCGCCGAGTCCGAGACCACGACCGTCGAGGCACCGACCGCGCGGCAGACCGCCGTCTCCGGGGTCCCCGCGAGCACGGACGCCGCGGGCAAGCAGCGTCGTCCCAAGCCGTACGAGGAGTCTCCGCGCGAGCCGAAGAAGGCGCCGACCGGACCGACCCGCAAGGCACGCCTGCGGGTGCACCGGGTGGACCCGTGGTCGGTGATGAAGATGTCCTTCGCGCTGGCCATCGCGCTGGGCATCGTCACGGTCGTCGCCGTCACCCTGGTCTGGGCCGTGCTCGGCGCCGCAGGTGTCTGGGACGCCATCAACTCGAGCGTCGCGACCGTGCTCAACGACAACGCCGACGCGTTCGACATCGGTGAGTACGTCGGGTTCGGCCGCATCATCGGTCTGACGATCCTCATCGCGGCCATCGACGTCGTTCTCATCACCGCGCTCGCGACCGTCGGCGCGTTCCTCTACAACCTCGCCGCGCAGCTGCTCGGCGGGTTCGAGGTGACGCTCGCCGAGGACGACTGATCGCACGCCTGGTCGGGACGGACCCCGGTTTTGGCCGGCGACCGACCACCAGGTAAAGTCTCCGACGGTTCACCGCTTCGGAGACCGAGGGCCTATAGCTCAGCTTGGTTAGAGCGCTTCCCTGATAAGGAAGAGGTCACAGGTTCAAGTCCTGTTAGGCCCACTCGACCCCCACCCAGAGGAGTGTCTGATGAAGAAGCTCGTGATCGCCGCCGTCGCCGCTGCAGGTCTCTTCGCAGTGGTGAACCGGAAGAAGAAGGCCGGCCGCAACGAGCAGCAGCTCTGGGCCGAGGCCACCGACAAGGTCTGACCGGCTGCCGGACGCGACGCGTCCGCGCCACCGGGGCTGTGGCGCAATTGGTAGCGCACCTGCTTTGCAAGCAGGGGGTTAGGGGTTCGAGTCCCCTCAGCTCCACGCATGAACACACGTACGGCCCGACCGAGGCTTCGGTCGGGCCGTACGCGTCTGTCAGTGCCGCCGTGCCCCGGCCGGGGTCCGGCTCTGCTCGCGCTCCTGGGCCACGGCCACGAAGCGGCGTACGACGGTCGGCGGGTCGACCACGACGCTCGCTCGTGCCATGTCCTGGAGGGCGTCGTGCTCCGGAGGGTCGTAGTAGCCGTGGTGCTGGTACGTCGTGATGCGGGTGCACAGTCCTTCGACGTCGAGCTCGGGGTGGAACTGCGTGGCGTAGACGTGCCGACCCACCCGGAACGCCTGGACCGGGCACTGCGGTGACGACGCCAGCACGACGGCCGTCGGAGGCAGGGTGCTGATGGCCTCCTTGTGACCGACGAACGCCGTGAAGGTCTCGGGCAGCGCACCGAAGACCGGGTCGTCGCGACCCGCCTCGGTCAGGGTCACCGGGACGCTGCTGATCGGCTCCCCGAACCGTCGGTCGACGGTCGCGCCCTGGTGGGTGCCGAGGACCCCGATCCCGTAGCACGCGCCGAGGAACGGCACGTCCTTGTCGACGACGTCGTCGAGAAGCTCAGCCAGCTCCGCCTCGACCCTGCGCTGGACGCTCGACTTGGTCTCCGGAGGGTCGCTGGCGTTGAACGGGCCGCCGCCGAGGATGAAACCGGCGTAGTCGTCGATCGCCACGCCGTCGAGCGACGTCGTCTCCATCCGGACGCGGTGCAGGGTCTCCTCGGTGAGCCCTCCGAACCGGAGGAACGCGGCGTACTCCTCGTCGGCGGCATCGTCGTCGGCGCGGATGCTGAGGAGCAGGAACGGTCTCACGTGGTCGAGGGTACCGGCGCCAGGTCGGGGCGCTTGGCCGTGCGCCCGTCGCCGGACGAGCGGCCCGTCAGCCGCCGGCCGAGCCACGGGCGTACGTGGGTCCCGTACCAGGCCACCTCCGTGCCGAGCCGTTGCCGTGGGGTCCGGGGCTCCGGCGGCGGCAGGGGTTCGCGCCACGACGGGTCGGCGTCGGGCAGGTCGGCAGCGGCGGCCATCGCACGCGCCAGCAGCACATGGCCGTCAGGATTGAGGTGGAGCCTGTCCTCGGCCCAGATCCGTGGATCGCCGGCGGCCGGCACGGTGGTGATGTCGAGCAGCGTGGCGCCGCGCCGCGCCGCGACCGTCCGTAGGCCACGGTTGAGCGCCACGACGCGGCCCCGGACCGCTCGTCCCACCGGGGATACGGCCGCGAGGTCGGGGAAGGTCATGAGGAGCACGGTGGCACCGCCACGACGCAGCGCGGCGGTCATCGCGTCGACGTGCCCGACCACTACCTCGGCCGAGAACCGCGGGCGGATCAGGTCGTTCATGCCGACCAGGACGCTCGCCAGATCCGGCGCGAGCGTCAGCGCGGGCGCAAGCTGCTCGTGGTGGACCTCGCGCGCGCCCTTGCCGCGGACGGCGAGGTTGGCGTAGGCCACGCCCGGCTCGGCGTCGGCGAGGAGCGCGGCGAAGCGGTCGGCCCAGCCGCGCGGGGTGCCGTCGGCGTACGGCTCGTCGCCGATGCCTTCGGTAGTGCTGTCGCCGAGCGCGACGAAGCGCCGATAGGTCGTCATGCGTCAAGCCTAGGCAACGCCGCTTCTAGACATGAGCGAGGGCGAACGCCGTGGTCGTGGCGAGCACCTCGTCCTGGTTCGTCTCGTTGAAGATCTCGTGCCGCGCGCCGGGATAGGTCACGTCGGTGAAGTCGTCGCCCTTGATGCGCTCGATGCCCTCACGCGTGGGGCCGATCGGGACGATCGCGTCGTCCTCGCCGTGCATCCACAGCGTCGGGAGAGACCCCAGCCGAGGACCCTCGCCGATACGCGCCAGCTCGAGACGCACAGCGATGAGCGTCTCGCGTCGGAACCGTCCGTGCCAGACCAGCGGGTCGGCGGCGTACGCCTCCCCGACGCCAGGATCACGCGAGAGCGTCGACGGATCGATCGGGAGGTCGGGGATCTCGGCACGCTCGGCCAGCTTCAACACTCTCCACGAGCCGAGGACGGGGCCCGACAGGATCAGCGCAGCCAGCTCGTCACCGAACCGCTGGCCGTAGCGTGCGGCGATCATGCCGCCCATCGAGTGTCCGATCATCACGACGGGCAGTCCCGGGTGTTCCGTGCGTGCCTGCTCCACGACTCCGTGGAGATCGGCGATCACCGGACCGAAGTCCGGGATCAGGACCCTCTCCCCGTCCGACGCGCCGTGCCCGAGGTGGTCCGGGCCGACGACCAGCGCGCCGTCGTCGACCAGGCGCTGCGCCACGTGCTGATAGCGGCCGAGGTGCTCGGCGTACCCGTGGACGAGGACGGCGATCCACCGAGGTGCCTCCGGGGCCCAGCGATGGACGACCAGCGGCGCGAGGTGTCCTTCGTACGAGGTGGTGGTCGGCGCAGTCATGGAGCGAGGATCGCAGCGTCCCTCCCTCTCAGCAACCACGCCGACCCCCGGCGTCACTCCACGTCGCTGAGCAGACTTCCCCGGGCCTCACGACGACGACGCTGCTCGGCCGGGTCCGGCACCGGCACGGCGGCGATGAGCTTCCTCGTGTAGTCCTCCTTCGGCGACTGGAGGACGTCCTGCCGCAGCCCCTCCTCGACGATGCGTCCCTGCCGCATCACCGCGACCCGGTTCGACAGTGCGTCGACGACCGCCAGGTCGTGGCTGATGAAGAGGCAGGCGAACTGCAGCTCGCGCTGGAGCTCGGAGAACAGGTCGAGCACCTTGGCCTGCACCGACACGTCGAGCGCCGACGTCGGCTCGTCGGCGATCAGCAGGTCCGGGTCGAGGGCCAGGGCGCGCGCGAGGCTGACGCGCTGACGCTGCCCGCCCGAGAGCTCGTGCGGGTAGCGACCGGCGTACGACGCCGAGAGCTGGACCCGGTCGAGGAGCGCCGCGACCTTGGCCCGCTGATCGGCCGCGGAGAGGTCGCTCTGCACCTTGAGAGGCTCGGCGACGCACTCGCTGATCGTCATCTGAGGGTTGAGCGAGGCGGCAGGGTCCTGGAAGACGAACCCGAAGCGCGCTCGGTGCGGGCGCAGCCGACGGTCGGACAGCGTGGTGATGTCCTCCTCGCCGATGAGCACGGCACCCTCGGTCACCTTCTGGAGTCCCACGGCCACCCGGCCGAGGGTGGACTTGCCGCTGCCCGACTCGCCGACCAGACCGAGCACCTCCCCACGACGCACCGCGAGATCGACGCCGTCGACCGCACGGAACGCCGGCTGGCCCAGACGCCCCGCGAACTCGACGGTCACGCCCTGCAGCGACAGCACCGGCGGCGCTGTGTCGGGCACCACGGGGGCACCCGCGCCCTGCCCGAGGTGAGGGACGGCGTCCAGCAACCGACGGGTGTACGGGTGACGCGGTGCCGTGAACAGCCGGTCCACCGGGGCCTGCTCGACGATCTCGCCGCGATACATCACCACGGCACGGTCGGCCACGTCCGCGACGACGCCCATGTTGTGCGTGATGAGGACGATCGCCGTGCCGAGCCGGTCACGGAGGTCCAGCAGCAGCTGGATGATCGCGGCCTGGACCGTCACGTCGAGGGCCGTCGTGGGCTCGTCGGCGATGATGACGTCCGGCTCGAGCGCGATCGCCATCGCGATCATGACGCGCTGCTTCTGCCCGCCGGACAGCTGGTGCGGGTAGTAGTCGACGCGGTGCTCGGGGTCGGGGAGCCCGACCATCTCCAGCAGCTCGACGGCGCGCGCCCGCGCCGCCTTCTTGGAGATGTCGCGGTGGGCGCGGATCATCTCGACGATCTGCCAGCCCACCGTGTAGACGGGGTCCAGGGCCGTACCCGGCTCCTGGAAGATCATCGACACCTGGTTGCCCCGGACGGCCCGGAGCCGACGTTCCGACATCCCGTTGAGCTCGCGCGAGTCGCTGTCGCCGGTCCGCAGGAGCGCCGAGCCGGACACCTCCGCGGTGGCCGGCAGCAGGCCCAGGACGGCGCGGGACGTGACGGACTTGCCGGAGCCGGACTCGCCGACGACCGCGACGACCTCCCCCGGTGCGACGTCGAAGCTGACGCCCTTGACCGCGTTCACCGGAGCGGCACCGGTGTGGAAGGTGACGGCCAGGTCGGTCAGGCTCAGCGTCGAGACCCGGCGCACGTCGGCGTCGAGCGCGGCGGCTTCCTGGGCGACCTCCTCGTCGAGGCCGGACTCCGCGACCGCCTCCTCGTACTCGGCGCTGATCTCCTCCTCGTCGGAGGTGGTGGTGTCACCACCGCGGGCCTTGAGGAGCGGGTTGAGGACGTCGTTGAGGCTCTCCCCCACGAGAGTCACGCCGAGCACCATCAAGACGATCGCCATGCCCGGGAAGATGCCGGTCCACCAGATGCCGTTCGTCGCGTCCGACATCGCCTTGTTGAGGTCGTAGCCCCACTCGGCGGCCGACGACGGCTCGATGCCGAAGCCGAGGAATCCGAGGGCGGCGAGCGTGAGGATGGCCTCCGACGCGTTGAGGGTCGCGATCACCGGCACCGACTGGCGGACGTTGGCCAGGATGTGGCGGAACAGGATGCGGGGGGTGCTGGTGCCGACGACGCGGGCGGCGTCGACGTACGGCTCGACCTTGACCGCGAGCGTCGCGTTGCGCACCACCCGGAAGTACTGCGGGATGAAGACGACGGTGAGTGCGATCGCCGCGGCGAGCACGCCGCCGACGACCCCGGAGGAGCCACCGCCGACCACGATCGCGACGACGATGGCCAGCAGCAGCGACGGGAACGCATACAGCGCGTCCATCACGAGCACCAGCACTCGGTCGACCGGCCCGGAGAGGAAGCCCGACAGGAGGCCCAGCGGGACACCGATGACGAGCGAGAACACGACCGCGAGGACGATCACGACGACCGCGGTGCGGGCCCCGTAGATCACCCGCGAGAGGACGTCCTGGCCGCCGACGTTGGTGCCCCACCAGTGCTCGGCCGAGGGCGGCTGCTGCGTGCCGAACGGCACGCCGTCGACGCGGGTCTCGTTGAAGCCGTACGGCGCCAGCCAGGGAGCGAAGACGGCGAGAAGGAGGAAGACCGTCACGAGGGCGAGGCCGGCGACGAGCATGCCGCGCTGGAGGCCGTGGGTGGACTTGAGCAGAGAGATCATCGGTGTCTCCTCAGAACCGCACGCGGGGGTCGACGAACGCGACGATGACGTCGATCAGCAGGCTCGAGACCGCGACGACGAGGGCGATCACGGTCACGATGCCCTGGACGGCGACGAAGTCGCGCTTCACGAGGTAGTCGGCCAGCGTGTAGCCGATCCCCTGCCACTCGAAGGTGGTCTCGGTGAGGACCGCGCCGGCGAGCAGCAGCGCCACCTGGAGTCCCATCACGGTGACGACCGGGACGAGCGCGTTGCGGTAGGCGTGCTTGCGCACGACGCGGCGCTCGGGGATGCCACGTGCCCGGGTCGCGGTGACGTAGTCGGTCCGCAGCGTCTGGATCAGGTTGACCCGGACCAGCCGCAGGAAGACGCCTCCGGTCAGCAGGCCGAGGGCGATCGCCGGAAGGATCGCGTGCTTGAGGACGTCCCACACGTAGGCGGGGTCACCCCAGAGGATCGCGTCGATGATCATCACGTGCGTCTGCGGCTCGACCCCCTGCAGCGTCAGCTCCACCTCGGTGCTCGCACGGCCGGCGACCGGGAGTCCGAGCGGCACGAACGCGAGCTTGAGGAGCAGGCCGACGAAGAACACCGGCGCCGCGTACACGAGGATCGAGAAGACCCGGAGGACCGCGTCGGGCCAGGTGTCGCGGTGGCGGGCCGCCAGGCGCCCGAGCGGGACGCCGAGGCCGAAGGCCACCAGCAGCGCCCAGAAGGCCAGCTCCAGGGTCGCGGCGCCGTTCACGACCAGCACGTCGGAGATGGCGCGGCCGTCGGTGAGCGCCGTGCCGAAGTCACCGCGGAGGATGCCCGTCATGTAGTCCCAGTACTGCTGGAGGATCGGGGCGTCGAGCCCGGCCGCGGCCTTGCGCTCGGCGATCTGCTCCGGGGTGAGGCGGCCCCCCTGAGCGGCGCTGATCGGGTCGCCGATCACCCGCATCAAGAAGAACACGAACGTGACCAGGACCCACATCATCGGGATCACCAGAGCCACGCGGACGAGAAGGTAGCGGGTCAACGGGCTCAGGCCACCGGAGCGCCGAGGGCCGCTGGGAACCTCGGGCTCGGGCCCGGTCAGGAGCTCTGTCGTCGCCATGGGACAACCTGCTTTCAGGGGGCGGACGAAGCAGGGGCGAGCCCCGGCCGGAGCCGGGGCCCGCCCCTCTCAGGTGGTGCTCAAACCTCGGTTGCCGTCACTTGGACAGCGAGGTCAGGCGGAACTTGAACGCCGCGTCGAGCGTGTTCTCCACACCCTTCACGTCGTCGGTCGCCACGGCGACCTGGGCGCCGGTCAGCAGCGGCAGCGTGGAGATGTCCTCCGCCGCGAGCTGCTGGACCTGGCCGAGGAGGTCTTCGCGCTTCGCCTTGTCGGGCTCGGTGCGCTCCGCGGCGAGCAGGGCAGTCATCTTCGGGTTCTCGTAGTGGTTCCCGATGAAGTTGTCCTTGTCGAAGAACGGCGTCACGTAGTTGTCGGCGTCCGGGAAGTCCGGGAACCAGCCGAGCTGGTAGACGGGGTAGGTGTCCTTGACGCGCTCCTCGTTGTACGTGGTCCACTCGGCCGACTGCAGGTCGACCCTGAAGAGACCGGTGTCCTCGAGCTGACGCTTGACCTCGTTGTACTCCTGGTCGGAGCTGCCGCCGTAGTGGTCGGGGTTGTACTGGAGGTTGATCGTCACCGGCGTCTTGACCCCGGCGTCGTCGAGGAACTTCTTGGCCGCGGCGGCGTCCGGCTTCTCGCCGTACGCCTCCTTGAACGCCTCGGTCGCACCCGGCAGACCCTCGGGGATCGGCGAGTACGCCGGGGTGTACGTGCCCTTGTAGACCTGCTCGGAGATCGCGTCACGGTCGACCGAGGAGGCGACGGCCTTGCGGATCGCGAGCTTCTGGGCGTCGTCGGCACCGGGCATCGTCTTCAGGTTGAAGACGATGTAGCGGAGCTCGCCGCCCGCACCCTTGTGGACGGTGACACCGTCGGTGCCCTCGAGGCTCTCGATGTCGGTCGGCGTCAGCGACCGCCAGGCGACGTCGATGTTCTTCTTCTCGATGTCGAGCTTGAGGTTGTTGCTGTCGGTGTAGGTCTTCAGCGTGATCGTGTCGGTCTTGGCGTCGTTGTACGCGCCGTCGTAGTCGGCGTTCTTCTTGAACTGCGCCAGCTGGCCCTTCTGGTACTGGCCGATCGTGAACGGACCGGAGAAGCCCTCCACCTTGACGGCTTCCTCGTCGCTCAGCGCCTTGTCGGCCGGGTAGGTCTGCTCGTCGACGATCGGGCCGGCCGAGGTCACGAGGACCTGCGGGAAGGTCTGGTCGTTGGGCGACTTGAGCGTGAAGACGATGGTCTTGTCGTCCTTGGCCTCCACCTTGGCCATGTTGACCAGGAGCGACGCAGGGCCGTTCGGGTCGTTGATGGTGACGATGCGCTGGAAGGAGTGGGCCACCGACTTCGCCGTCAACGGGTTGCCGTTGGCGAACTTCAAGCCGTCCTTGATCGTGCAGGTGTACGTCGTCGGCGTGTCGAAGTCGCACTTCTCGGCGGCGTCGGGCTGAGGCTCGGTCTCACCCTCGGGGAAGTTCAGCAGGTACTGGTAGACCTGCGTCTGGACCATGAGCGAGCCGTTGTCGTACGCGGCGGCGGGGTCGATCGAGACAACCTTGTCGGTGGTGCCGACGACCATGCTGTCGCCACCGGAGCCCGACTCGTCCTCGTTGTTGCCGGCGCCGCACGCCGAAGCGCCCAGGGCCAAGGCGGTCGCGCCGGCGACGGCGACTGCTGCTCTCAGCTTTTTCACGTAGTTCTCCTCGTGTCGGAGGCGCACGGCCGAAGAATCTTGCGGTCGGCCGCACCTCGTCGGGTAAGGCTGTCCGCATGGCGGACAGCCGGTCGGCACGCTACTCCTGCCCGCGGCCTCGACCTAGGAGGCGGCCGCAACCTTCACGCGACTGTTATACGGCGTGGGCCCGCGAAGGCGCCTCGACGCGGAGGGCCAGGGTGGCGTGGGTCCGGCTACGCTGGGAGGGGCGATTCGTCCGCCCGCCGCCCGCCGCCGCGCTCCAGGAGTCTGCTCGATGACCATCAACCAGCCGTCCGCGCTGAACCAGACCCTCGCCGAGTTCGATCCTGAGGTCGCCGCCGCGATCGACGCGGAGCTCGGGCGCCAGCAGGGAACCCTCGAGATGATCGCCTCCGAGAACTTCGCCCCGCTCGGCGTGCTGCAGGCGCAGGGCAGCGTGATGACCAACAAGTACGCCGAGGGATATCCCGGCAAGCGCTACTACGGAGGCTGCGAGTTCGTCGACATCACCGAGAACCTCGCGATCGACCGGCTCAAGGCGCTGTTCGACGCCTCGTACGCCAACGTCCAGCCGCACTCGGGCGCGCAGGCCAACGCTGCAGCGATGCACGCGCTCATCAAGCCCGGCGACACGATCCTCGGCCTCGACCTCGCGCACGGCGGCCACCTGACGCACGGCATGAAGATCAACTTCTCCGGCCGGCTCTACGACGTCGTCGCCTACCACGTCCGCGACGAGGACCACCGTGTCGACATGGAGGAGGTCCGCCGGCTGGCCCACGAGCACCGCCCGCGGCTCATCATCGCCGGCTGGTCGGCCTACCCGCGGCAGCTCGACTTCGCCGAGTTCCGTGCGATCGCCGACGAGGTCGACGCGATGCTCATGGTCGACATGGCGCACTTCGCCGGTCTCGTCGCCGCCGGTCTCCACCCCAGCCCTCTGCCGCACGCTCACGTCGTCACGTCCACGACGCACAAGACCCTGGGCGGACCTCGCGGTGGCGTGATCCTCAGCAACGACCCCGAGATCGGCAAAAAGATCCGGTCGGCCGTCTTCCCCGGTCAGCAGGGCGGCCCTCTCGAGCACGTGATCGCCGCGAAGGCGGTCGCGTTCAAGATGGCCGCGCAGCCGGAGTTCAAGGAGCGCCAGGAGCGCACCATCGAGGGTGCTCGCATCCTGGCCGCGCGGCTCACCGCCGACGACATGAAGAGCGCCGGGGTCAGTGTCCTCACCGGCGGCACCGACGTCCACCTGGTCCTCGTCGATCTGCGCGACTCGACCCTCGACGGCCAGCAGGCCGAAGACCGGCTCCACGAGGCGGGCATCACCGTCAACCGCAACGCCGTCCCCAACGACCCGCGTCCGCCGATGGTGACCTCGGGGCTGCGGATCGGCACGCCGGCGCTGGCCACCCGCGGCTTCGGGGCCGAGGAGTTCCGCGAGGTGGCCGACATCATCGCCGACGCACTGCAGCCCGGCGCGATCGATGCCGAGGCGCTGCGCAAGCGGGTCGCCGTGCTGACCGACCGCTTCCCGCTCTACCCGTCGCTGCCACCACTGTCGTGAGCACCCCGCCTGCCCCGACCACCCGCGCCCGCGTGGGTTGGCTGTCGCCGCGACTGTGGGGGCTGCACGCCCTCGTCGTGGTGGCCGTCACCTTCACGGTCTTCATGGGGTTGTGGCAGATGGGCGTGTACGACGACCGGCGCGCGGAGGCCGAGGCGGACCAGACGACCGCGTCCGTGGTGCCGCTCCAGGACGTGCTCGGCCCGGACGAGCCGTTCACGACCACGGCGGCTTCCCGCACGGTCGCGCTGACCGGCACGTTCGCCCCGGCCGAGCGGCAGGTGTGGGTGTCGGGTCGGAAGCAGAGCGGTCGAGACGGCTACTGGCTGCTGGCGCCCGTCCTGGTCGACGAGGTCGCTGGGGCGTCGGACCGTCCGGCGGCGCTGCTCGTGGTCCGTGGATGGTCGCCCGATGCCGGTGCTCTGCCGCCCGTGCCGGAGGGCGACGTCGCGCTCGAGGTGGTGCTCCAGCCGGGTGACGCGCGTGGCACCGGCTTCGACGAGGAGACCCGCGTCATCGACGGCGTCCGCATCCCCCGGCTGGTCAACGTCGTGCCGTACGACCTCTACGGCGGTTACGGCATCGTCACGGCGCAGACGCCGGCCGACGGCGCAGGGCTCGCACCTGCGGAGGTCCCCGAGCAGACCCAGGACGGAACGGCCGGTCTGCGCAACCTGCTGTACGCGATCGAGTGGTGGATCTTCGGCGCCTTCGCCCTCTTCATGTGGTGGCGGATGTGTCTGGACCTGCGGCGCGAGGGCGGTGTGGTCCAGGCCCGGGTCCCGGCGGCGAAGCGGGCCGCGCAGGAGGCCGCACGGGCGCGGGCCCGCGCCCGCGACGACGAGAGGTCGTCGGCGCTGCGTTGAGCGCCGCAGGTAGGCTCGAGAGCGTGCCCAAGACACTCGCCGCCTACCGCGTCCTCGCGCTCGTCGTCAGCTTCTTCGTGATCGCCGTCGTCGGCGGCTGGATCATCAAGATGGTCTCCGCGGAGGGCAGCACGTGGCACGACATCGGTGAGTTCACCGCGTCGATCTCGCCGATCCACGGCGTCTTCTACATGGTGCTGCTCGTGATCACGGCCGTGCTCTCCCGGCAGGCGGGATGGAGCGTCGGGTTCACCGTGACGACGATGGTGCTGGCCACGATCCCGTTCGTGTCCTTCTGGGCCGAGCACCGGGCGACGCGGCACACCAAGGAGCTGTGGGCGTCGTACGAGGCCGAGGCCGAGGCGGCCGCAGCGCAGTAGCGAGGCGCCGTCCGCGCAGGGTCAGCGCCCGACGTACGTCGCCTTACCCGGCCCGTCCTCCAGGAACGACCGGATCGCCGCACGCATGTCCTCGGTGTCGTAGAGCGCTGCGGCGATCGCCGTGATCTCGTCGTCCGCAGCGGCGACACCGCCGCGCTCGACGGCGCGGAGCACGGCCTTCGTGGCCGCGTGGGCGCGGGTCGGCCCCGCAGCGAGCGTCGTGACGAGTTCCGTCACCGCATCGTCGAGCTCGTCGGCGGGGTGGACACGGTTCACCACACCCCAGCGTGCCAGGGTCGCGGCGTCGTACAGGTCACCGGTCATCACCAGCTCCTTGGCGCGGCCGATGCCGGCACGCGCCGCAAGGCGCTGTGTCCCACCCATCGTCGGGGTGAGGCCGACGACCTTCTCGACGAGACCGAACCTCGCGCGTTCGGAGGCGACGATGAGGTCGCACGCGAGGGCGAGCTCGAAGGCCCAGGTCAGGCACAGCGCGTGCGCGGCGAAGACGACCGGGTAGTCGAGCGCGGCGACACGCAGCGGCAGCTCGAGCATCCGGTCGAAGAGGATCTTGCCGTCGGCGGCGGAGGTCTGCGAGTCGAAGAGCGAGACGTCGACACCGCCCGAGACGACCGTGCCCTCGGCGCGGATCAGGAGGGCACGGGGAGGACGGACCGCCAGGTCGTCGAGGGCTTCCTCGAACTTCCGGTGGAGGTCGAGCGAGTACAGATTGAGCGGCGGCGCCGCGATCGCGAGGATCGCGGCGCCGCTCGGTTCACGCGTGAGAGTGAGAGGCACTCTCAGATCTTGTCGGACGTCGGTCCCTGACCGGCACCCGGACCGGCGCCCGGGTAGCCGAGGGCGTCGTCGTCCAGTCCCTCGGGCGGCTGGGCCGCCGACGGGCTGGGCGGAGTCGCCGTCTGGTGGTTCGGACGGATCGGCTCCGGCGGCGGGGGCGGCGGCGTGTAGCTGCCACCCGACGGCGCCGAGGTCAGCTTCTTGACCGCGAACGCGATCGCCCCGCCGACGGCGGCGACGAAGACGAACCTGCGGATGCGGTGCTTCTTCTTGGGCTTCGCCGCCTCGGCCTCGGCGTCGGCATCAGCGTCGGCCTGAGACTTGGCCTTGGCCGCAGCGGCCGCCGCTCCGAGCGCAGCGAGCTCCGCAGCGCGCTTCCTCGCCTTCCTGGCCTGGCGCTTGGACAGCTCCGCGGCATCCCGAGCACGATCCTGCGTGTCGGCGACCTTCTTCGCGACCACGGGCGCCGCCGCCTGGCGAGCGTCGTCGAACTTCGGCCCGACGGTGCTGGCGAGGGAGTCCGCCTTGCCGGAGACCGTTTGGGAGGCACTCTCCCAGAGATCGCCGACCTTCTCGGTGAGCACCTCGCCCTTGGACTTCTTCTTGCGCAGCAACATTGTCTGCCTTCCATGGAAAGCGGTCTGTTTGCGCACCACGGTACCGAGGTCGCGGTGACCTCGCTGATGGCTGAGCGTTGGGAGGCGCATGGGAGGATGGGCAGTGCACGAACACCGAACGAGAGGCAATCGTGGCTGACCAGTCGACCGTGACGCTGAAGACCAACCGTGGTGACATCACCATCCGGCTCTTCCCCCACCACGCTCCCAAGACCGTGGACAACTTCGTCGGTCTCGCGACCGGCACGAAGACGTGGCGGGACCCCGAGACGGGCGCTGAGCGCAACGACCCGTTCTACGACGGGACGACCTTCCACCGTGTGATCGACGGCTTCATGATCCAGGGCGGTGACCCCCTCGGCACCGGCACGGGCGGACCGGGCTACCAGTTCGAGGACGAGTTCCACCCCGAGCTCCAGTTCGACCGTCCCTATCTGTTGGCGATGGCCAACGCCGGGCCGGGCACCAACGGCTCGCAGTTCTTCATCACCACGGGGCCGACCCCGCACCTCAACCGTCGCCACACCATCTTCGGCGAGGTCGCCGACGAGGAGAGCAAGGCGGTCGTCGACGCCATCGGCACGACGAAGACCGGTCGCATGGACCGTCCCGTCGAGCCGGTCGTGATCGAGTCGGTCGTCGTCAGCGAGGGCTGAGCGCCTCCACCGGGGCGAGACCGCGATGTCTGAATCCCCGTACGACGCGGGGGCGGCACCTCACGAGGTGCCGCCCCGGTGCTACCTGCACCCCGACCGCGAGACCTACATCGCCTGCCAGCGCTGCGGGCGGCCGATCTGTCCGGACTGCATGCGCCCCGCCTCGGTCGGCTACCAGTGCCCCAGCTGCGTGCGGGAGGGGCAGGCGCAGGTGCGTCAGGCGCGCACGGCCGGCGGTGGCCTGGTCCCCGGCAAGCCGGGCACGGTCTCTCTGACCCTGATCGGGATCAACGTCCTCGCCTACGTCGCGATGGTGGCGACCGGTGGCCTGGGTGACAGCCCGTTGTGGTCCTGGGGCGTCATGCTCGGCGACTCGGCCGTCTACCAGCTCTCCGACGGCTCGATCGAGACGCTGCGCGGAGTCGACGACGGTGCCTACTGGCGGCTCCTGACCTCGGCGTTCCTGCACGCAGGAATCCTGCACATCGCGTTCAACATGTACGCGTTGTATCTGTTCGGACCCGTCCTCGAGCGCTATCTCGGCACGGTGCGCTATCTCATCGCGTACCTCACGTCAGCCGTGGCAGCCTCGGTGTTCGTCTACGTGCTGAGCCCGCCCAACCAGCCGACGCTGGGCGCGTCCGGAGCGATCTTCGCGCTGTTCGGGATGGCGCTGGTGATCATGTACAAGCAGGGCCAGGACGTCCGTGGACTGCTCGTGCTCGTCGGGATCAACGTGGTGATCACGTTCGCGGTGCCCAACATCAGCTGGCAGGGTCACCTCGGCGGTTTCGTGACCGGTCTGCTCCTCGGTGCGGCGTTCGCATACGCCCCCCGCGCTCGACGGACGCTCGTCCAGTACGCCGCCTTCGGCGCGGTCTGGGCGGCGATCGTCGTCGTCACGGCGTGGCGCACCCTGCAGCTGGGCTAACCGACGGGCGTGGCGTGCTGGAGGTCGACGGTGCCGGCGTAGGCGGGCGCGACGATCTCGGCCTTGGTGGTGATCGACAGACCGAGCTGGTAGCGGTCGGCGTAGTCGCGGTAGACCTCCACCGCGCCCGAGAGGTCGAGCCCTGAGTACAGGTCGCCGACGTCGCCGACGGCCTCGATGACGTATGGCGGTGAGTAGGGGACGCCGTTGAGGATGACGGTGTTGCCGACGCACTTGATGCCCGTGGTGGAGATGAGGCGCTGGCCCTGCAGCGTGACGGCGCTCGCCCCGCCCTCCCACAAGGCGTTGACGAACGCCTGGATGTCCTGCTGGTGCACGACGAGGAGGTTCGGGTCGAGCCCTGGCTCGTCGACCTCACGCGGCGCGTCCTCCAAGGAGACCCGGAGGCCGGGGCCGCTCACCTCCGTGAAGCCGGCAGGGCCACGCAGGGCCTTCACCTCCTGCCGAGCGGTCGTCACCTCGCGGTTCTCGACGTCCTCGGCGAGGGTCTCGATCTGCGTGCTCAGGTCGTCGACGACCTGCTGCTGCGCGGCGACGCTCTCGCGGCGCTGCTCGACGAGGGCCGGGAGATCCGTGCCCTCCTTGCGGAGGTCACCACCCTCGGAGCTGATGGCGCTGGTCACGAAGAGCGCCCCGGCGAGCGCGGTCGTCACAGGGACCGCGATCCGCCATGGATCACGCCGTCGTCGCGGCGTCTGCGCGTCGTCGTCCTGGACCGTCACGGGTGCTCTCCTTCTCGACCCCGAGGTGCGCCGACTACGCTAGCCGACACAACCAATTGCCGATGCCGTCCCCTGCCGGGGGCGTGCCCGTCCTGTCGAGGTGTGCTGAGTGTCTGAAGCCGAGTCCAACAAGTCCCCAGCACGTTCGGGCAACCCCGCGAAGCGTGAGGCTGCGGCGGAGGCCTCGGAGGTGCGCCGCAAGCCCGTGAAGCCGGTCAAGCTGGGCAACCGCTGGGCCGCTCCCTTGATGATCGCGTGCGCCGTGATCGGGCTGGTGTGGATCGTCGCGTTCTACACCGCCGGCAACGACATCCCCGTCATGAAGGATCTGCAGAGCTGGAACCTCGTGATCGGGATGGGCTTCATCGTCGCGGCCTTCGGGTTCGCGATGAAGTGGGAATGACAACGCGGGAATGACGCGGCGGGAATGACGACCACCCCGTACTTACAACGGTGTAGTTCTCCACACTGGGGATAACCCTGTGGACGGCCAAGGGCCCCGAACTCTGAGGAGTTCGGGGCCCTTGCCGCGTTCGGGAGGGGGAAAAGCAGGTCGAAACTATCTGGAAAAGGACGGGCTGTCCGGGCGCCGGGCGGTCATCGGGCGTACGGCGGACAGCAGGATGAGACGTTGTCCACAGTTTTTGGACAGCACAGAGCCCCGGCATCACGACGATGCCGGGGCTCTGCTCAGACTGGTCCCACGCCAGTTCGCGCTGGTCGGTCAGCCCTCTCCGTCAGGGATGGTCGGAGCCTCGGGAACGGGTGACACACCCGGGTCGGTCGGGTCGGTCGTCTCAGGACCGCTCGACACCGTCAGGATGATCTGTGCGCCGGGGTCGGCCTCGGCATCGGCGCCGGGGATCTGCTCGGTGACGGTTCCTGCCGGCTGGTCCGACGACGGCTGCTCGAAGACCCGGACCTTGAAGCCGGCGTCCTCGAGGATCGCCTCGGCCTCGTCACGCATCTTGCCGACCACGTCCGGGACCTTCGACTTGCCGGCGGAGACGGTCAACGTGACCGACGTGCCGGGATCGACCGGTTCCCCGGGGACCGGGTCGGTCTTGAGAACCTCGTTCTTGGGCGCGTCACTCTCCTGGACCACCACCTCGTACGTCAGACCCGCCGCCTTCAGCTGCTCTCTGGCGGCCTTGAGCTTGAGGCCGACGAGGTAGGGGACCTCCACCCGCTCCGGCCCGGTCGAGACGACCATGGTGACGGTCGTCTTGTCGCCCTTCGGCGTGTCGATTCCCGGGGCGGGGTCGGTCGAGATGACCTTGCCGGCGTCGACGTCGGCGCTCGCAGTCTTTTTGATCTCGCCCACCGTGAAGCCGAACTCGGGTCCGGTCAGTTTGCGCTCGGCGGCGGCCTGGCCCATGCCGACGACGTCAGGCATCGCGACCTTGGGGGTCTCTGTGGTGTCGTCCTTGCCCATGAGCTCGGGAATGCCCCATGCTGCCAGCCCGACGACCAGCAGCGCGGCGATCGCGGACAGGATCCAGACCCATCGCCTGCTCTTGCCGTCCTCCTCGTCGCCGGCGGCCGGGGGGAGGTTGGCCGGCGGCAGCGCCTCGGTCGCTGGGGCGGCCGGGACAGCTGCGTACTGGGCCGTCGGGGCCGCAGAGGCAGCGGTGGGCTGACCCGCGAGGACACGCTCGATGTCGGCGCGCATCTCGGCGGCACTCTGGTAGCGCTCGTCGGTGCGCTTGGCCAGGGCCTTCGCGACGACGCGGTCGACCACCGGCGTGACCTCGGGGTTGAACGTCGACGGCGGCGGAGCCTCCTCGCGCACGTGCTGGAGCGCGACCGAGAGCGGGCTGTCGCCCTGGAACGGCGGCCGCCCGGTGAGCAGCTCGTAGAGGAGGCAGCCGGTCGAGTAGATGTCGCTGCGGGCGTCGACGGTCTCGCCGCGCGCCTGCTCCGGCGAGAGGTACTGGGCGGTGCCCACCACGGCGGCCGTCTGCGTCATCGCCGAGGAGGTGTCGGCGATCGCGCGGGCGATGCCGAAGTCCATGACCTTGACCTGGCCGGACGGCGTGAGCATCACGTTGGCCGGCTTGATGTCACGGTGGATGATGCCCGCACGGTGGCTGTAGTCGAGCGCGGCGAGGATGTCGGCGGTGATCTCGAGCGTGCGCTCGGGGAGGATCTTGCGACCCTCGCGCTCCATCTCGCGCAGGAGGTCGCGCAGCGTCTTGCCCTCGACGTACTCCATGACGATGAACGGCACCGTGTGCCCGTCAGGCCCGGTCGCCTCGCCGGTGTCGTAGACCGCGACGATCGAGGGGTGGTTGAGAGCGGCTGCGGACTGCGCCTCGCGCCGGAAGCGGGCGAGGAACGTGGGGTCGCTGGCCAGGTCGATGCGGAGGCGTTTGATCGCCACGGTGCGGCCGAGCCGCAGGTCGCGTCCGATGCGGACCTCGGCCATGCCTCCACTGCCCAGCACGCCGCCGATCTCGTAGCGGTCGCCGAGGCGGCCGTACGCACCCGGAGGCCCTGCGTAGCCCCGACCCGGGCCGGTGGGCGTTTCGGTCATCGTTTCCTGCTTCCTTCAAGGCAACTGCTCAAAAATACCGGTCGGGCGGTGAGAATCCCGTGCAGAGGGCGTGTCATCGACCGATCACCGCCTCCATGACCGATCTGGCGATGGGTCCTGCCAGCCGGCCGCCCGAGATGTCGTCGCGTCCGGTGCTGGAGGACTCGACCACCACCGCGACCGCGACCTTGGGGTCGTCGGCGGGGGCGAACGAGACGAACCAGGCGTAGGGCGGACGGTCCGACGTGGACTGCGCGGTGCCGGTCTTGCCGCCGACCTCGACCCCCGAGATCGCGGCCGACGAGCCGGTGCCGTTGTCGACGACGTCGACCATCATCTGGCTCAGCCCGGCCGCGGTGCCGCCCGAGATCGCGTCGCGGATCTTCTCCGGCTTGGCGGTCTCGATCGTCTTGAGGTCGGGCGAGCGCACCGTCGACACGAGGTAAGGCTTCATGAGCGCTCCGCCGTTGGCGATCGCGCCGGTCGCCATCGCCATCTGCAGCGGGGTCGCCGACACCTCGAACTGCCCGATGCCGCTCTGCGCGAGCTGGGGCGGGTCGAGCTCGGCGTCGGGGTCGCCGGTGAACTGGCTGGGGTTGCTGGCGACCTGCTCGATCGGCCGGGTCCCGAACCCGAAGGCATCGGCCTGCGCCTGCATGGCGGCCTGACCGACCTTCATCGAGAGGTCGCCGAAGGTGACGTTGCAGGAGACCTCGAGCGCCTGGGTCAGGGTGATGTTCTTGCCGCCGCAGTTGCCCCCGCCCTGGTTGACCAGCTGGTATGACCCGAAGCCGGGTGCGGACAGGGCGCTCCCGCCCTTGACCTTGCTGGAGGGGGTGAGGTCGAGGTTCTCCATGGCGGCGGCAGCGGTGACGATCTTGAACGTCGACCCCGGCGGCAGCGTCTGCTGGGTCGAGCGGTTGAGCATCGGCTGGTCCTCGTCGGCGTTGAGCCGGTCCCATGCCTTGGTGACGGCGTCGAGGTCGTGGCTCGCGAGCACGTTGGGGTTGTAGGTCGGGGTGCCGGTCATCGCCAGGACGGCGCCGGTGCTCGGGTCGATCGCGACCGCAGCGCCCTTGGCGTCACCGGGGAGACCGTCGAGGCCCTCGGCGGCGGCTCGCTGGGCCTTGCGGTTGATCGTCACCGACACGCTGCCACCACGAGGCTGGTTGGATCCGATCAGGTCGACGACGCGGTTGACGAAGAGCCGGTTGTCGCTGCCGGAGAGGATCGAGTTCTGGGACTGCTCGAGGCCGCTGCGCCCGTAGGTGTAGCTGAAGTAGCCGGTGATGTCGCTGTAGAGCTTGCCCTCGGGGTAGCGGCGCTGGAACTTCCAGACGTCGTCGACCGGGACGCTCTCGGCGATCGGTCGGTCGCCGACGAGGATCGGGCCGCGCTCACGGGCGAACTGCTCGTCGATGACACGTCGGTTGCCGTTCTTGGCGTTGAGCGTGTCGGCGTCGACGAACTGGATGTAGTTGACCCCGAGGAGCAGCGCGACGAAGAGCATCAGGCACACGATCGACATCACGCGGATCGGCCGGTTCACAGCTTCACCACCTGGGTCGAGTCGTCCATCTCCAGCGGCGCCGCCTCCGGGGGCGGACGCCGGCTCTGGTCGCTGATCCGCAGCAGCAGCGCGACGATCGCCCAGTTGGCGAGGATCGAGGACCCGCCGTACGACATGAACGGGGTGGTGAGGCCGGTGAGCGGGATGATGCGGGTGACGCCGCCGACGACGACGAACACCTGGAGCGCGAAGGACACGGCGAGACCTGTCGCGAGAAGCTTGCCGAACGCGTCCCGGCACAGCAGCGCGATCCGCAGCCCTCGCTCCACGATCAGGCCGTACATCAGCAGGATCGCCATCGCGCCGGCGAGCCCGAGCTCCTCGGCGAAGGAGGCGAAGATGAAGTCGGAGTAGGCGAACGGGGTGAGGAAGGGGTTGCCCTCACCGAGCCCGCGTCCGAGGAGGCCACCCCACGCCATGCCGAACAGGCCCTGGGTCAGCTGGAACGTGCCCTCGGTCACCGGGAAGGGGCTGAGCCAGGCGTCGACACGGCTCTGGACGTGGCTGAAGGTCGTCGCGGCGAAGGTCGCGCCCCCGACGAACAGAAGGGTGCCCACCACGAGCCACCCCGGCCGCTCGGTGGCGACGTAGAGCATGACGACGAAGAGGCCGAAGAACAGCAGCGAAGAACCGAGGTCGCGCTGGAAGATGAGGACGCCGAGGCTCACGAGCCACGCGGCGAGGATGGGGCCGAGGTCGCGGCCGCGGGGGAAGTCGATGCCCATGAACCGCCGGCCTGCCAGCGCGAGGGCGTCGCGCTTCACGACGAGGTAGCCGGCGAAGAAGATCGCCAGGCAGATCTTGGCGAACTCGCCCGGCTGGAGACTCAGGCCGCCGACCCGGATCCAGATGCGGGCGCCGTTGATCTGCGTCCCGATGACGGGCAGCAGCGGGAGGATCAGCAGCACGAGCGCGGTGAGCCCGAACGTGTAGGTGTAGGCCTGGAGCTTGCGGTGGTCACGCACGATGAGCAGGACGGCCACGAACAGGGCCAGGCCGATCGCGGTCCACATCACCTGGCGTCCGGCGAACTGCTTGGCCTCGTCGCCGAGGCGGTCGAGGCGTGCCAGGTCGAGCCGGTAGATCATGGCGACGCCCAGCCCGTTGAGGGCGACGACCAGCGGCACCAGCACCGGGTCGGCGTACGGCGCCACGAACCGGACGACGAGGTGCGTCGCCACGGCGATCACCACGAGGAGGACGGCGAGGCCGGCGACGAAGCCGGGGACCTTGCCGCGGGCGCCGAGCCCGACGGCGCAGAAGGCGAAGATGACGATCACGAGAGCGAGCGCCACGAGGAGCGCCTCGGCGCCTCGGCGCTTGCGGTGGACGACGGCGGGGCTGGTCGCTGGGGTGCTCACTCGACGCCCCCGCACTCCGCACCGGGCGCGTTGGCCTGGGCGGGGTCGGCGCAGCGGGCCGCGATGTCACGGAGCTGGTCGATGGTGTCGCGGGCGTCGGCCAGCGAGGTCGACGTGATGCCCTTCTCGACCTGGTTCGCGCGGAACGTCGGCAGCGACGCCAGCGTGACGTCGGTGACCTCCTCGACGCTGTCGAGCTCGAGGAGCGGCAGGTCGGCCTGGATGCCGCGGAAGATGGCCACGTTGCCGTCGGAGGTGCCTACGTAGTACTGGCGCTGGGTCCAGTCGTAGGTCAGCTTGGCGGCGAGGGCGAGGAGGCCGACGACGACCGCGATCACGACCAGTCGCCGCAGCCACACGTAGCGCTGGGGCGGCCGAGGAGCGTACCGGAGCGCCTCGGGGTCGGCCGTGCCGTCGCCGTTGGCGCGCGCGGCACCGGCGCCGCCCGCGTCGTCGTCGATCGCCGGCACGGCGTCGAGGTTGGTCGCGGTGGTCGGTCCGGAGCCCGGTCGCGCCTGCTCGGAGGCGGCTCCGACGAGCATCGGCTGCCCGTCGGCGGAGGCGAGGGTCGGGTCGGGCGGGGCATCAAGGTCGATGATCTCGCCCAGGATGACGGTGACGTTGTCGGCGCCACCGCCGGCCAGCGCCCGCTGGACCAGCTCCACGGCCGCCGAGTCCACCGTGGGGGCGTTGGCCAGGACGTCGGCGATGGAGTCGTCGTCGACCATGTCGGACAGCCCGTCGCTGCACAGCAGGTAGCGGTCGCCCAGCCGCGGCTCGATCAGGGTCAGGTCGGGCTCGGCGTCGTCGCGACCGAGCAGGACGCGGAGGATCAGGGAGCGGTTGGGGTGGGACCGCGCCCCCTCGGGGGTCAGACGGCCCTCGTCGACCAGGCTCTGGACGAGCGTGTGGTCCTTGGTGATCTGGTGAAGGTGGCCGTCGCGCATCAGGTAGGCGCGGGAGTCGCCGATGTGGGCAAGGCCGAACGTCGTGCCGTTCCACAGCAGAGCGGTGAGGGTCGTCCCCATCCCCTCGACGCTCGGGTCGTCCTCGATCACCTCGGCGAGACGGTCGTTGGCACGGTGCACGGCGCCGGCGAGCGCCTCGATGACGTCGCCGTTCGGCGGCCGGTCGAGGCGGCGTACGACGTGCATGACCTCGGAGGAGGCGAGGTCTCCCGCGGCCGCGCCTCCCATGCCGTCGGCGATCACGAGCAGGTGCGGGCTGGCGTAACCGGAGTCCTGGTTGGAGTTCCGCCTGCGTCCGACGTCCGAGAGGGCGACGTAGGTGTAGCCGAGGCGTGTCTGGTGAGCGGGCAAGGGGCGTCCTACTTCCGGAGCTCGACCACGGTTTTGCCCAGGCGCACGGGCATGCCGAGGTCGACCGGGACGGGGGACGTCACACGTTGGCTGCCGAGGTAGGTGCCGTTGGTCGAGCCGAGGTCCTCGACGTACCACTGCTCGCCGTTGGTCGAGAAGCGCGCGTGGCGGGTCGAGACGTAGTCGTCGTCGAGCCTGATGGCGGCGTCGGTGCCGCGGCCCAGCAGGATGTCCGCGCCCGTGACCGGCACCAGCTGGCCGGCGTTGGGCCCGTCGGTGACCACGAGCGTCGACGGCATCCCGCGCTTGGGCTTGCGGCCCTTGGGTGCGCGGGGCTGCTTGGACTTCTTTTGCCGCGGCGGCTGGGGCTGCGGCGCGCGCGTCGTGTCGACCTTGGCACCGAAGATGTCGGAGCGGATCACTGAGACCGCGGAGAGTACGAAGAGCCACAGCACCGCGAGGAATCCGAGCTTGATGAGGGTCAGGGTCAGCTCGGTCACCAGCGACCGCCTTGTGGCCCGGCCTGCGGCGGCGGCTGCGAGGGCCCGGCGTACGGCGGCGGAGATCCCGGTGCGGCCGGCGCGGGGCCGGGTGGGGCCACCGGGCCGGTCGGCCCGACCGGGGGTCCGGGGCGCGCGTGCGGGTTGCGGACCACGACCAGCGTGTTGCCCAGCTGAACCCGTGAGCCGTCGGTGAGGACGGCGTGGGTGACGCGTCGCCCGTCGACCACGATGCCGTTGGTCGACCCGAGGTCCTCGATCGCGACGCGGACGCTGCTGCCCTCGAGGAAGACGCGGAACTGAGCGTGCTTGCGGGAGACGCCGGGGTCGTTGATGCGCAGCTGCGCGTCGGTGCCGCGGCCGATCACGACGCCGGGCGGCTCGACGGGGTGGCGCACGCCGTTGACCTCGAGGACCACCGGTGCCTTGGCGACGGCGGTGTCGGTCATGCGGACACCCGCGGCGGGGGTCACGGCGGCGGAGGCGCGCGAGCGGATCCGGAAGCGGCCGGTCGTCAGGTCGGGCTGGTGGACGAACTCGAGCTTGAGCGGCCCCGCGAGCGTGTAGTGCTGCTCGGCTACGTGCTCGTGCACGAGCTCGGAGAGCTCGCCCGAGAGCGTGCCGCCGTACGGGGCGAGCCGCTCGTAGTCGATCTGCGAGAGCTCGACGGTGAAGTCGTTGGGGACCAGGACCCGGTCGCGCGAGAGGATCTGAGCACCGTTGTCGAGCTCACGTTGCAGAGCAGCCGCGATCTCGACCGGTTGGACCGCACTCTGGAACACCCGCGCGAAGGCGCCGGAGACGGCATCCTCGAGCCGCTGCTCGAAGCGCTGGAGCACTCCCATCGCCGCGACCTCCTCCTGTCGTCTGGTGCCGTCGTCGAGCGGACACGCGTACTCTCGCGGAGATGACCCCCGCACGTCCACTTGATCGTATCGGGCCGACATGAGCGGGTGTCGCCGTCACACGCCCCACGGTGGACCGCCACCCGCAGATCGGGCCTCGGTGACGGCTGTTAGACTCACCAAGCACTCGCGCGAGTGGCGGAATGGCAGACGCGCTGGCTTCAGGTGCCAGTGTCCGCAAGGACGTGGGGGTTCAAGTCCCCCCTCGCGCACACGACACGATCCCGGTCAGGTCTCCTGGCCGGGATCTCGTGCGTCCGGGACCTGCCACCCGAGCCTCGGCCGTGGGACGGTGGACTCGTGACGACCCCGGGTCGCAACTGGGCCGAGACCCACACGTACGCGGCAGCCGCCCTGCGCCGTCCGTCGAGCGTGGACGAGCTCCGCAGGGTTGTGGCGGACTCTCCACGCGTGCGTGCGCTGGGCAGCCGTCACTCCTTCCACGACCTCGCGGACTCGGCCGGGCTGCTGGTGAGTCTCGACGCGATCCCGCGCACGGTGGTCGTGGACGCCGACGCCGGCACGGCCACGGTCGGTGCCGCGGCCTCGTATGCCGAGATCGCGCCGGTGCTGCACCGTGCCGGCTGGGCGCTCGGCGCCATGGCGTCGTTGCCGCACATCTCCGTCGCGGGTGCCGTCGCCACAGCGACGCACGGGTCGGGGGACGCCGCCCCGACGCTCGCCGGTGCGGTCACCGCCCTGGAGACGGTCGGACCCGACGGCGACCTGGCGTGGACGACCGAGGCCGACCCGGACCTCCGCGGCGCGGTCGTGAGCCTCGGAGCCCTGGGGATCGTCACCCGGGTGACGTTGCGCGTCGAGCCGACGTACGACGTCCGTCAGGACGTGCGCAACGCGGTGCCGTGGGAGACGGTCCTCACGGACTTCGACGCGGTCTCCTCGTCGGCCGACAGTGTGAGCCTCTTCACCCGGTGGGGAGGCGACGTGGTCGACCAGGTCTGGATGAAGAGCCGTCGGCCGACCGAGCCGACCGTCCGGTGGGGGGTGCCGGCGACCGTCGTGCAGCACCCGATCCTCGGCATCGACGCGATCCACGCCACGGCGCAGCTGGGAGTGGGCGGGCCGTGGTTCGAGCGGCTCCCGCACTTCCGTGCGGGGTTCACGCCGAGCGTCGGTGCGGAGATCCAGAGCGAGTACCTCCTGCCGCGCGACCGCGCCACGGCGGCCTTCGAGGCGCTGCGTGCGCTCGGCCCGCGGATCGACCCGCTCCTGCAGGTGAGCGAGATCCGCACGGTTCCCGGAGACGACCTGTGGCTGAGCCCGGCGTACGGCCGCGACACCGTCGCGATCCACTTCACCCTCGTCCGCGAGCCCGACGCCGTGCGGCGGCTCCTGCCGGAGATCGAGGAGGCGCTGGCGCCGTTCGGGGCGCGCCCGCACTGGGGCAAGTGGTTCAGCCTCGGCGCGGACCGGATCGCCGAGCTCTATCCGCGCCTTCCTGACTTCCAGGCCCTGGCCGACCGCCGGGATCCCGACCGGTGCTTCCGCAACGCGTTCCTGGAGCGGACTGTGCTCCGCTCCTAGAGTCCTGCGCCGGCGAAGACGTCACGGCCCTTGCCGCCCTTGGCGAAGCGCATGCCGAGCTCGAGGCTGCCGACGCGCTTGAGCGTCGCACCGTGCTTGGGGTTTGACAGGATCATGTCGACGATCGCCGGCGCGGCGTCGTCCACCGGGTCGGCGAGGATGTTCATCGCCTTGCGCACCCTGGCAAAGCCCTCCGGCCCCAGCTCGCGGGCCTCTCGGATCATGCCGTCGGTGACGACGACTCCCGGGCTGACCGACGCGATGCGGACGGGGCCGCCCGCGGTCTCGCGCACCAGAGCATCGGTGAACGCCCGCAGGCCGCGCTTGGTCGAGCCGTACACGGTCATGCCGGGCCGGATCTTGCCGTCCGACCCGCCACCGAGGATGTTGACGAGCTGGCCGTGCCCCTGGGCGGTCATGCCGCGTACGGCGACACGGCTGCCGAGGATCGTGCCGACCATGTTGGAGGTGACCATCTCGACGATCCAGTCGGGGCGCAGGTCGACGACCGGGTGGACCGTACGCGCGACGCCGGCGTTGTTGATCCAGAGATCGATGGTGTCGAGCTGGGCGGCCGCTGCGTCCCACAGGGCCTGGACGGCGGCCGGGTCCGAGACGTCGCACCCGATGCCGAGCACCCGACCGGGGGCATCGGCCTCCTCGAGCCGCTTCACCGCCTCGGTGACCGAGTCTTCCCGTCGGCCGGTGACCACGACGTCGTAGCCGCGTGACCGCAGCTCCCGAGCCAGGCCGAAGCCGATCCCTTTGCTGCTGCCCGTGATCACCGCGGTCGCCATGAGTTGAAACGTATATGATAGGAACAGCGTTCCGCTAGGGGGTCGCGCCCAGGGTGGAGAGTCCGGTGACGACCACGTCGAGCAGCGCGTCGAAGCTCGCGTCGAGGTCGGCGGGGAGACGGAAGCCCCGGTCGAGCTCCAGGCTCACGAATCCGTGCACGGCGGACCGGAGGATGCGCACGGCGTCGACGAGGTGGTCGTCCGCGACGCCGGCGCCGCGGACGACGGCCGCGAGGATCGCCACCGCATCCCCGCCCGCGCGGGCGAGCGCGGCGTCCGCCGGGTCGTCAGGGTCCGCGGGGACCTGCACCGCGGCGTACCGGCCGGGGTGCTCGCGGGCGTAGTCGCGCATGGCGTGACCGAGCGACCGGATCGCCTCGGGCCCGGAGCGGCCGACGGTCGCCTGGCTCGTGAGGCGTACGAGGTCGCCCACCGCGTGCACCCCTACCTCCCGACGCAGGTCGGCGAGAGACGCGACGTGCTTGTAGAGGCTGGGCGTCGAGACGCCCGCGGCCGACGCGACGGACGCGAGGGTGAGGTCGGCGAACCCCGTACGGCCGCCGGCGTCGACCACGTCGAGCGCGATGGCGACGACCCGGTCGCGGTTGAGGCCGGCCCTAGGCATCGGTGCCGCTGGTGGTGGAGGCGAGGAACGGCAGCAGGACCGCGAGGACCTCGTCGGCGGCCTGCAGCTGCGGATAGTGACCGACCTCTTCGAGCACGACTCCGTCGGCGTCGACCGTCTCGCGGGCGTACGCGAGCTCGGCCGCGGCGTCGGAGAAGTCGGGGTCGGCGGAGCCGAAAACGGCGAGCACGGGAGTGTGGACGTCGGAGAGGCGCCGCTCCGCCTGACGGTGGTCGAGAGCGACCGCGAGGCGACGCAGCGAGCGCAGCCGCGCACGGTCGCGGTACGTCGCGCGGAGCGTCGCGAGCCGCTCGTCGAGACCTGGCGTCGGGCGACCCTTGCTCAGCGCCGACCGGACGTACCACGTCCAGAAGGCGCCGCCCCACGGCCACGCGAAGACGGCGCGATAGACGAGCCGCAGCAGGGCGGCCACCGCCGGGGACGCCGCCTCGCGGTAGAAGCCGGCGAGAGTGACCACACCGTTGACCAGGTCAGGCCGGTCGGCCGCGGCGATGAGGGCGGCCGACCCGCCCATCGAGCTGCCGACCAGGACCGCGGGGCCGGCCGCGAGGTGCTCGACGAGCGCGACGAGGTCGGAGGCGGTGACCGCGTCGCCGTTCGAGCGGAAGCCGGTGTCGGAGTCGCCGTGGCCGCGCAGGTCGGTGACGACGACGCGGTAGCCGGCCTCGACGAGGACGGGCACGAGGAGCGCGTACGTCGCTCTGACGTCACCCATGCCGGGGACGAGGACGACGAGCGGCCCGTGTCCGGAGTCGGTGTAGGTGATCCGACCCTCGGGGAGGGCAAGGTGATGAAGGGTCTCTGACGGTAGATGGCTCATGCCCTTCACCGTACGGCTAATGTCATTAACTTTCAAGGCCGACGACAGCCCGCAACCACCACACCAGGAGTCCTCACATGACTGTTCGCCCGTACGACGCGGTGCTCTGCGACATCGACGGCGTGCTTCGACACTGGCCTGCTGCCGACGACATCGACACCAGTCACGGGCTTCCCGCGGGCACACTCGCGAAGGTGGCCTTCGCCCCGTCACGCCTGCACCCTGCGATCACCGGAGCGATCACCGACGAGCACTGGCGCTCACTCGTGGCCACAGACCTCGCGGAGGTCTGCGGATCGACCGAACGCGCCCATGCCGTGGTCGACGACTGGTCCGGCCTGGTTCCCGTCGTCGACCACGAGGTTGCGTCCCTCCTCCGCCAGGCACGCTCGGTCGCGACCGTCGCCCTGGTATCCAACGCGACCACCCGGCTGGAGCGGGACCTTGTCCAGCAAGGGCTCGACGACCTCGCCGACACCGTGGTGAACACCTCTCGCGTCGGCCACATCAAGCCTGACCCCCGCGTCTACTTCCTGGCCGCCGAACGGGTGGGCACCCCGGTCCACCGCTGCTTGTTCATCGACGACACCACCGCCAACGTCACCGCAGCCCACGAGGTCGGGATGACTGCCCTGCGCTACCAGAAGATCGACGATCTCCGCGGTGCCCTGGCGCCGCTCCTCGGCACAGCGTCAGGCACGCAGCACACGTGATCTGCCGGGTCACTCGACCCAGGTCGTGCCCTCCTGGAAGATCAGCTCGCCTTCCTCGACCGACAGCGAGTCCTCGGGCCACTCGTCGGGGTCGGTCGGCAGGAGGCCCTCGTTGGCGACGGCGAGCGTCACCTGGGCGACGGGCACGATGCCGGCCGTCTCGCCGAGCGCGCTCCAGCCGCCGAGGCCGTTGCTGTGCGCGAGTGCATAGAGGGCCTCGCCGAGGTCCGTCACCGGGCCGTCGATCTCGTCGGGCGAGGCCTTCTGCGCCACGCTGCCGGCAGCGACGACCGCCTGCGGGTCGGTGATGCGGTAGTCCATGCGCTGGAGCACCGTCACGCCCGTCACCCGCTGCCCGGTGAGCGGGCTGCCGTCGTGGTCGTGGTCGTGCGTGGCCTCCTCGTCACCGTCCTCCTCGATGATCGCGAAGGGCGGGAACGTCCCGCTGTAGTCGTACTGCGCCTCGTCGTACGCCTCGAGCGCCGCGGCGAGCGCCTCCTTGGCGGCGGTGATGGTGGGGACGTCGGCATCGGATCCCGCCGCGGCGACCGCGACGGCATGGGTGCGCAGGGCGGAGCTGAGGGCTTCGGCGGCGCGGACGAACTCGTCCTTCGCCTCGTCGGTCCAGCGGTCCTGGCCAGGGTTCTCGGGCTGCTCGTCGGTCATGCTCGGATGGTATCGCCGGGTGGTTTCGGCCAGCGCGGCTCGTGCTCCGCGGGACGTCCCCGCGGCACCGAGCGTCAGTCGGCGTCGCTGACCCGCCCGCGGTTCGACTTCGTCTGTGCACGGCGGCGTTTGGCCTCGATCCGGCGGCGCTTCGACCCGCGGGTCGGCTTCGTCGCGACGCGCGGGCGCGGAGGTGGCGCCAGGGCCGTACGCAGGCGTTCGGCGAGGCGTTCGCGTGCGGCGACGCGGTTGCGCAGCTGCGAGCGGTGCTCCGACGCGGTCACGCTGATGCGGCTCGACCCGATCACCGACACCAGGCGGTCGCGCTGCTGCGGTGACAGCACCTCCGACGTCGCGGCGTCGAACACGACCTCGACGCGGCTGTCGGTCGTGTTGACCGACTGTCCGCCAGGCCCGGGCGACCGCGAGAACCGCTCCTCGATCTCGCGCTCGGGCACCACGAGCCCCCCGGGGATGCCGGGACCCGGGGGTACGACGAGAGGGCCGCCCACCCCTGGGGTCACGCCGACCGCCTTCCCCACTCGATCAACGGGCAGGTGTCCATCACCATCGCGAGACCCGCGGCCCGGGTCCGCTCGAACGCGGCCACGTCGATCACACCCAGCTGGAACCACACGGCCCGCGCCCCGATGGCCACCGCCTGGTCCGCGAAGGGTCCTGCTGCCTCCGAGCGCCGGAAGACGTCCACGACGTCGATCGGGAACGGCACGTCGGACAGCGTCGCGTAGCCCTGCTCGCCCAGCACCGTGGGTGCGTCGGGGTGGATGGGGACGATGCGCTTGCCACGCGTCTGCATGACCTTCGCCACCTGGAAGGCGGTACGGGAGGGGTCGCCGGAGAGCCCGACCACGGCCCACGTCTTGAGCTCGTCGAGCATCAGCGAGATCGCGGCCGGGTCCTGCCAGTCACTGTCCATGAGGTCGACGTTAGCGCCGGGGTGACCGCCTCGCCCGAGGTCGGGGCCGACGTGTAGAACACCTCTGTGACCTCACGTACGGCGCGACGCCTCCTGGCCGCTGCAGCGGCCCTCCTCGTCCTTCCCGCCTGCGGCCCTGTGGAGGTGGAGACCGGCACCGAGCAGGCGGCCCAGGCGGTGACGACCACGGCGGCGCCCCCTGCCGGGAAGCCGGCGGAGCAGGTTGCCGACCAGGTCACCAAGGCGCGGGCGATGCTCGGCCGCCTCCAGGTAGCCGGTCGCGCTCCGAAGACGGGCTACGACCGCGTCGGACGCTTCGGTCAGGCCTGGGCCGACGTCACCCGGAGCGGGTGCGGCACCCGCGACAACATCCTGAGCCGCGACCTCCAGGACGTGAGCAAGCGCAACAAGTGCGTCGTCGTCGGTGGACGCCTGGCGGACCCCTACACCGGCACCACCATCACGTTCCGCAAAGAAGACGCGAGCGCCGTGCAGATCGACCACGTCGTGCCGCTCTCGCTCGGCTGGCAGCTCGGTGCGCAGCAGTGGCCGGTGGGCAAGCGCGTGACCTTCGCCAACGACCCGATCAACCTGATGGCGGTCGACGGTCCGACGAACTCCAGCAAGTCCGACTCCGGCCCCGACGCGTGGCTCCCTCCCAACAAGGCCTACCGCTGCACCTACGTCGTGCGTTTCACCCGGGTCGCCGCCGCCTACGAGATGCGGGTCACGCAACCGATGAAGGACGCGATCAGCCGCATCCTCGACGGCTGCACACGCGTCGACGGCACGCCCGCCGACCTGAAGCCGCTGCCGACGTCGACGTGGGCGTACGCCGCGAAGTTCGCCGGAGGCACCGCTGGAGACGCGGGCGCCCCGACGAGCGCCGCACCACCGGCGGCCAAGGGGCCGAGCGTGGCGCCGACGGGGAAGTCGTGCCCGGCGAAGGCGCCGATCAAGGGCAACGTCCCCGACGGCGGCGGCGCACGCATCTTCCACGAGCCGGGCAGCCGCTCGTACGCGGTCACCGTCCCCGAGGCGTGCTTCGCCACAGCGGCCGACGCGCAGGCCGCGGGGTTCCGCGCGCCACGCTGAGCCCGCGGGCAGGTGCGGCTGTGCCACGATGCGCGCATGGCTGTCGATCCCCGCGGTGCCGACCTCAAGCGCTACCTCGCCGACGACCCCGGGGGTCCGGTGACCATGCTCAACCTCCTGCGCTTCCGGGAGGGTGGGCGCGAGCTGTACGCCAGGTACGCCGCGGCGCTCGAGGAGACGTTCCTCCCCCGCTACGGCGGTGAGGTCCTGTACGCCGGCGACGGGGCGACTCCCCTGGTCGCCGAGGACGGGCAGGCCTGGGACGCGGTCGCGCTCGTGCGCTATCCCTCGCGCGAGGCGTTCAGCCGCATGGTCGCCGACGAGGACTACCAGAAGGTCACGCAGTGGCGTACGGACGCGCTCGAGGAGGCCGTGCTCCAAGCGACCGCGGAGTGGCCCGCGCGCGCCTGACCCTCAGGTCAGCTGTTCACGGCCGCGATCTCGGCGTCGCTGCGCAGGATGCAGAACTCGTTGCCCTCCGGGTCGGCGAGGACCAGCCACCCTCCACCGTCGGGCTTGCGCAGGTCGTCGAGCGCGGTCGCGCCGAGCGCCAGCACGCGCTCGATCTCCTCGTCGCGCGTGCGGTCGGTCGGTCGGAGGTCCAGGTGGATGCGGTTCTTGACTTCCTTGCCCTCGGGGACCTCGATGAAGAGCAGCGGTCCGGCTCCCGCGCTGCCGTCGCTGGGCGGCACGATCATGCACTCGTCGTGGCCCGGCTCGTTGGGATCGCCCGGCACGTCGGTGTAGCCGGTCAGCACCTGCTTCCACCACTCGGACTGGGCGTAGGCGTCGTGGGCGTCGATGCTCGTGTGCGAGATGCGGCAAGACATACGAGGACCGTAGTGTCGTCGCTGCTCACGGTCGAACGGGTTTGGCCACAGGGGTAGGCATCCCCTCCGCTCTCTGCTGTGCTGTCGACATGACTCCGACCTCGCGAGGTGGCGGCCTCGAGGCGATCGAGACCGCGTCCGTCGACGAGCTTCGTGCCCTCCAGCTCGAGCGGCTGAAGACCTCGATCCGTCGCTGCTACGACCACGTGCCGCACTACCACGCGTCTCTCACCGAGGCCGCCGTTCATCCCGACGACATCCGCACGCTGGACGACCTCGCCCGGGTCCCGTTCACGACGAAGGCCGACCTGCGCGACAACTACCCGTTCGGGATGTTCGCCGTGCCCCGCGAGGATGTCGTCCGCATCCACGCCTCCTCGGGGACGACGGGCCGACCGACCGTCGTGGGCTACACGCGCGGTGACCTCGACGTGTGGGCCACGGTCGTCGCACGCAGCATCTACGCCGCGGGTGGCCGGCCCGGCAACGTCCTCCACAACGCGTACGGCTACGGGTTGTTCACCGGCGGGCTCGGCGCGCACGCGGGGGCGGAGAGGCTCGGTTGCACCGTCGTCCCCGTCTCCGGCGGGATGACCGAGCGGCAGGTCCGCCTGATCGAAGACTTCCGGCCCACGATCATCATGGTGACTCCCTCGTACATGCTCGCGATCGTGGACGAGATGGTCCGTCAGGGCGTCGATCCCCGGGCGACGTCCTTGGAGGTCGGCATCTTCGGTGCCGAGCCGTGGACCGACGAGATGCGCCGCGAGCTCGAGGAGATCCTCGGCCTGACGGCCGTCGACATCTACGGGCTGTCCGAGGTGATCGGTCCCGGGGTGGCGATGGAGTGTGCCGAGACCCAGGACGGGCTCCACGTGTGGGAGGACCACTTCTATCCCGAGATCGTCGACCCGTTCACCGACGAGGTCCTTCCCGACGGCGAGGAGGGAGAGCTCGTGCTGACCTCCCTGACCCGAGAGGCGATGCCGGTCCTGCGCTACCGCACCCGTGACCTGACGCGGCTCCTCCCGGGGACGGCTCGGACCATGCGGCGGATCGAGAAGATCACGGGGCGCAGCGACGACATGATCATCCTCCGCGGGGTGAACGTCTTCCCGACGCAGATCGAGGAGCTTCTCCTTCGGACGGCCGAGCTGTCGCCGCACTTCCAGTGCGTCCTTGGACGCGACGGGCGCATGGATGTGATGACAGTCGTCGTCGAGCACCGCCACGGGGTGGCGAGCGACGCGGCGTACGGTGCCGGTGAACGCGTCCGTTCTCAGGTGAAGGACACCATCGGCGTGAGCGTCGAGATGAGGGTCGTGGCTCCCGACACGATCGAGCGCTCGGTGGGCAAGATGCGTCGAGTCGTGGACCGGCGCCGCGACCGCTGAGGATCACCGGGCGTGCCACGCCGCCCTCCAGAAGTCCTCGAACACCGCGGTCGGCTCGGGCGAGGACCACATCTGGTTGACGAGCAGGATGCCCACGACGTCGGCGGCAGGGTCGACCCAGAACGTCGACCCCAGCCCGCCGTCCCAGCCGTACGCCCCCGCACGGCGGCCGTCGGGGAGGTCGGTCGTCTTCACCCCGAAGCCGAGCCCCCACCCCGAGGTTTCGTCGGCTTCGATCCTGCCGACGCGCGGGCGGACCGCCTCGGCCAGCACCTCGGTGGACACCACGCGGCTCCCGTCGTCGGCCACTCCGCCTGCGCGGAGCATCCGCGCAAGCGCGTACAGGTCCGTCACGGTCGAGACCAGCCCGTCACCGGCGTTGGGGAAGGCCGGCGGTCGCGACCACTGACCGTCGCTCCCGTCGTACGGCACCGCCGGCGCACCTGCTTGGGACGGGAGCCAGAGCGGCCCCAGCGTCCCGATCTCCCCGGGACCGACGTCGAAGCCGGTGCGCGTCATCCCGCACGGCTCGAGGACCCGAGCGCCGAGGACGTCGGGCAACGGCGCCCTCGCGGCGCGCGCGACGAGAACCCCCAGCACCTCGCTCCCCGAGTGGTAGAGCCACCGCTCGCCCGGCTGGTACGACAGCGGGACGGAGCCGACGGCCCGCATCCACGTGTCCGGATCGGGGTTCGCCTGTGGGGCAGGCGGTCCGGACTGGAGCCCGAGTGCTCCCAGCGCGGACAGGACAGGCCCAGGGAACGGTCCGGTGAAGTCGAGACCGATCCCGAGCCGCAGCTCGAGCACGTCGCGAACCGTGATCGAGCGCCGCGCGGGCACGGTGTCGTCGAGCGGCCCGGCCGGGTCGCGCAGCACCTGGCGGTCGGCCAGCTCTGGGAGCCAGCGCTCGACGGGGGCGTCGAGGTCGAGGGTGCCGTCGTCGATCAGCGTGAGCGCGGCCACCGCCACGACGGGCTTGGTGACCGAGGAGATCCGAAAGACGGTGTCGGTACGGACGGGGGTCGGGTCGTCCGGTCCGTACGACCCGTGTGCACCGAGCGCGACCTCCTCGCCGCGGGCGACCAGCCACGCGAGCCCGGGCGGGTCCTCGCGTTCGACGTGAGGACGGACGGCTTCGGTGATGCGGGTCTGGAGGTCCACGGGGTTCCCTTCTCGGACGGTCGCAGCACCGACCGGCTCGGGACGCCGAACTCATCGGCGCCGACACCCCACGGCCGGACGCCGAAGGGCGGGCCGTCGGGATCGACGGCCCGCCACGGCGGGATCACGGAGTCAGACGTGGATCAGGACGTCGGGCTCCAGATCCCGATCTTGTTGTTCTCGAAGCTCGAGAACGTGATGTCGTTGGTGCCGTCGCGGTCGAGGTCGGCGATCTTGGCGCCGCCGGCCTGCCCCCAGCCTTCCGACTCGGGCAGCACGTGCTGCTGGAAGGTGCCCGGGGCCGTCTGCTCGAGCCAGTAGAGGCGGAACGCCCCGTCGCCGGACACCGCGAGGTCGAGGTCGCCGTCGCCGTCGATGTCGCCGAATCCCGTCTTGCCGGGCGCCGCCTGCCCCGGGCGTGGGCTCGCCGTGAAGTCGGCGCCCGGGTCGACGCCGGCGGCCAGCGGAGCAACCGTCCAGGGGGTGCGGGGGTCGGCTCCCGGGGTCATGAGGAAGACGTCGGGCTTGGCGCGGAGGAACACCGGGGGCCCGGGGTTGCCGGGCGTCGTGTTCGTGTGGTTCACGCCGACCCAGCGATCGGTCCCGTCGCCGAACAGGTTCTCGACGCGGTGGATGCTGAACGACGGTCCCTGCCCGCGGCTGATCTCGTGCATCACGAAGTCGGACGCGGTGAGGCCGTCGGCGGCGTCGCCGACCCGCTCGAACCAGACGAACGACGCCTCGCCGGTGGGCGGCCCGAGCACCGCAGGGCTCACCCCGAAGTACTGCGCCGACGCGACGTCGAGGTCACCGTCTCCGTCGACGTCGGTGACCACCGGGCTGCTTCCGCCGCGGTCGGCCAGGGTGACGGGAGCGGCGAACCTGCCCTTGCCGTCGCCCTTGAAGAACTGCAGCGCGACGACGTCGTCGGTCGTGTCGGAGGCGTTGAAGCCCTGTTCGCCGACCGTGACGAGATCCTTGCGTCCGTCGCCGTCGAAGTCCACGTGCTGGAGGTCGTGATAGGCGAACGGGCTGTCGGTGAGGATGTCGTGACGCTTCCAGTCGCGCAGCCGGGCGCGGCACTCCTTGAGCTGCGAGGCGCCACGGGAGGCGACGACGCACTTCGCGAGCGCGAGGACCTCACGGACGCTGCGCGGGGTGTCGCGGTTCTCCCACCAGGTCAGCGAGCCGCGGCTGAATCCCATGCCGCTGTCCCAGAAGTAGCCCGCGGGCTGGATGACGTCGACGTCACCGTCTCCGTCGACGTCGGCGAGCGTCGGCTCGCTCGGGAAGATGATCCCGTCGGACGGCTCGATCACCGGAGTGGTCTTCCAGGTGTCGACGCCTCCGCCGCGCCGGCGGCCGGCGTTCGTGTAGAGCGTGACGCTGCCCGGCTCGGGGAGTGCGGCCGGTCCTTGCATGGTGAGAGCCCCATAGGTGGTCGACACCAGCTCCGGGCGCGGGTCACCGACCACGTCGCCGACGGCGGTGAAGGCCGGGCCGACGGCGTCCTCGGTGACGAGGGTGCGGGTGAACTCGGGCGGCTCGGCCATCGCCGGCGAGAGACTGGCCGCCACCACGGCGACGGACGTCGTCACCAGCGCTACGGCGGTCGCGGTCGTACGTGCGGGGGTACGCATGGGCGCTGCTCCTCGGTGATCGCTGTTCCCATTAATGGAACACCGTTTCGATCTGCCGTGAACTGTCGCACACAGAGGCGCGCCCCGTCGAGACCCGTTGTCACGGAAGATCGAGAAGGAGCAGGTGCTGTCAGGCGTCCCAGGTCTTCGCGACCAGCGTCAGGACGTCGTACGTCGCGACCGGCTCGCTGTGGCGGTTCGTCACCTGTGCGTCCCACCGAACCTCGCCGTAGTCGGCCGTCGTGCGCGGGGTGATCTCCTTGACGGTGAGCGTCACCGCGATCGCGTCGTCGGCCTTGACCGGGGTGAGGAAACGCAGGTTGTCGACGCCGAAGTTGGCCAGCACCGGCCCTGGGTCAGGGTCGACGAAGAGACCGGCGGCGAGCGACACCAGGAGATAGCCGTGCGCCACGATGCCGCCGAAGAGCGGGTTCGCCGCCGCGGCCTCCTCGTCGGTGTGGGCATAGAACGTGTCGCCGGTGAGTGCCGCGAACGCGTCGATGTCCTCCCGCGTCACCGTCCGTGGCTCCGAGGCGATCGTGTCGCCGACGCGCAGGTCGGCCAGGCTCTTGCGGAACGGGTGGACCGAGGCCTCCCGGCGGTCGGACCCCGGCGTCCAGCGGCCGGTGATCGCGGTGAGCATGTCCGGCGAGGCCTGGACGGCCGTGCGCTGCATGTGGTGGAGGACGCTGCGGATGCCACCCAGCTCCTCGCCCCCACCGGCCCGGCCGGGCCCGCCGTGGACGAGGACCGGGAGCGGTGAGCCGTGACCGGTCGACTCGGCGGCGTCGTCGCGGTCGAGGACGAGGATGCGGCCGTGCCACGGCGTGAGCCCGAGGGTGAGCGTGCGCGCCACGGCGGGGTCGTGGGTCACGAGCGAGCCCACCAGGCTCCCGCGACCGCGGGCCGCCAGCGCGATCGCGTCGTCGAGGCCGTCGTAGGTGAGCACCGTGCTCACCGGACCGAACGGCTCGACGTCGTGCGGCTCGGTCGCGCCATCTCGCGCCCGCAGCAGCACCGGCGCCATGAAGGCGCCGCGCTCAGCGTCGCCGTCGACGCCCTCCACGCGGTCCGGGTCGCCGTAGACGATCTCCGCGGAGCTGCGCAGCGCCTCGACGGCCTTGCGGACCTCGTCGCGCTGGGCGAGGCTCGCGAGCGGGCCCATGCGGACACCGGCATCGCGAGGGTCGCCGACCGTGACCCGCGCGAGGCGTGCGGCGATCGCGTCGACCACCGTGTCGGCCATGCCTGCCGGGACGAGGACGCGGCGGATCGCGGTGCACTTCTGGCCCGCCTTGACCGTCATCTCGGTGACGACGCCCTTCACGAAGAGGTCGAGCTCGGGGTCGTCGGCGGTGACGTCGGGGCCCAGGATGGAGCAGTTCAGGGAGTCGGCCTCGACGCCGAGCCGTACGCCGCCGGTGGCGACCGACGGGTGGGCTCGCAGCACGTTCGCCGTGTGCGCGGAGCCGGTGAAGGCGACCGAGTCCTGCGGGCCGAGCTCGTCGAGGAGCGTCCCTGCGCTGCCGGCGACGAGCTGGAGGGTGCCGTCGGGCAGGAGGCCGGACTCGATGACCCGGCGCACGAGGGCCTCGGCGACGTACGCGGTGGGGCTGGCCGGCTTCACGATCGTGGGGAGCCCCGCGAGGAAGGCGGGGGCGAGCTTCTCGAGCATCCCCCACGCCGGGAAGTTGAAGGCGTTGATCTGGACCGCGACGCCGGGACGCGACGTGAAGACGTGTTGTCCGACGAAGGTCCCGCCCTTCCCGAGGGGTTCCGGCCGACCGTCGAGGACGATCGTGTCGTTGGGCAGCTCGCGCGTGCCCTTGCTCGCGTAGGAGAAGAGGGTGCCGATGCCGCCGTCGACGTCGACCATCGCGTCACGCTCGGTGGCGCCGGCGCACGCCGACAGCCGGTAGAGCTCGTCCTTGCCGGCGCCCAGGTGCTTCGCCAGAGCCTTGAGGATCCCGGCCCGCTCGTGGAACGTGAGGCTGCGGAGCGCGGGACCGCCGACCTCGCGGGCGTACGCGACCATGGCGCCGAGGTCGAGACCGGTGCTCGAGATCGTCGCGACGACCTCACCGGTCGAGGCGTCGAGGAGTGGGCGGCCCTCGTCCGGTGCGGCGTACCAACGGCCTGCGGTGTAGCTCTCCAGCAGCGTGCTCACGTGTCCCCCTCGACGTCGTCGGCGCGGTCTTCGGTCCACGCTATTGCAGAACGATCGGTCAGTAAATGTCTGTCGTTCTTGCATCAGGCCCGCGCGCGCGCTGGCAGTGCTACCTTCCCGGGACGCGAGGTGGCAGTGGGACGATCGGAGAGCGGATGTCAGGCGAGGTCACGATCAGCGAGGACGAGGCTCGGGAGGCGCAGAGCGTCCTTGTCGACGAGTTTGGTCTCCTCTTCATGTCGCTGCTTGTCGTCACGGTGGTGCTCGGTCGACCGTGGCCCGCCGTGCTGGTGGTGGCGGCACTCGCGCCGATGCTGCAGGTTGGCTCGGTCTGGGCGCTTCTTGCCGGTCACGTTCGGATGCACTCGGTGCTGTCCAAGGGCGTGTATGCCCTTTTCTTCCTCGGATTCCTCCTCTTCGTCGTGCTCGACGTGACGTCGCCGGCGCCCAACTCGCTGAGCGATGTGGTCCGTGTCATCGGGGCGGGTGTCCTCGTTGTCGCCGGCGTGGCGTACTGGAAGCTGTCGGGACCTGTCGCGAGAGCGCTCCTGAAGGACGAGACGGTCGTCCGCAACGTTCTCGCCGACTGACCGACAGGCCCAGAACGGGCGCCGCCTCCCGGCGGGGATTGCCTTCACGGCGACGGTGTGTCACGATTTACAGACCGATCGGTCAGTAATGTGCGAACCGGAGGCACCATGACGACGACGGTCGACGAGGCGCAGCTCCTCGAGGACTTCGAGCACACCGTGGCCCAGCACGACCGCATCGAGCCGCGCGACTGGATGCCCGAGCGCTACCGCAAGACGCTCGTACGGCAGATCGCGCAGCACGCGCACTCCGAGATCATCGGGATGCAGCCGGAGGGCAACTGGATCACGCGGGCTCCGTCTCTGCGTCGCAAGGCGATCCTGCTCGCGAAGGTGCAGGACGAGGCCGGTCACGGGCTGTACCTCTACTCAGCGACGGAGACGCTCGGGGTCTCCCGCGACGAGCTCACCCAGATGCTCCTGGAGGGGCGCCAGAAGTACTCCTCGATCTTCAACTACCCGACGCTCTCGTACGCCGACGTCGGCACGATCGGCTGGCTGGTCGACGGCGCCGCCATCTGCAACCAGGTGCCGCTGTGCCGGACGTCCTACGGCCCGTACGGGCGGGCGATGATCCGGATCTGCAAGGAGGAGTCGTTCCACCAGCGGCAGGGCTACGAGCTCCTGATGACGATGATGCGCGGCACCGACGAGCAGCGCGCGATGGTCCAGGAGTCGGTCGACCGCTTCTGGTGGCCGTCGCTGATGATGTTCGGTCCGCCCGACGACCAGTCGCCCAACACGGCGCAGTCGATGGCGTGGGGCATCAAGCGCGACACCAACGACGACCTGCGCCAGAAGTTCGTCGACATGACCGTGCCGCAGGCCGAGGCGCTCGGAGTCACCCTTCCCGACCCCGAGCTCGCCTGGAACGCCGATCGTGGGCACTACGACTTCGGCTCTCCCGACTGGGAGGAGTTCGCGCAGGTGGTCGGTGGCAACGGACCGTGCAACGCCCAGCGGATCGCGCATCGCCGACGTGCCCACGACGAGGGCGCGTGGGTCCGTGAGGCCGCGATGGCCTTCGCGGCGAAGCAGGAGGACGCGTGAGCGGGGTCAAGAGCGAGTGGCCGTTGTACGAGGTGTTCGTCCGCGGCAAGCGAGGCCTCAACCACGTCCACGTCGGCTCCCTGCACGCCGCCGATGACGAGATGGCGGTGCGGCACGCGCGCGACGTCTACACCCGGCGCAACGAGGGCGTAAGCATCTGGGTCGTCCGTGCCGACGCGATCACCGCGTCGAGTCCCGACGAGAAGGACCCGCTGTTCGCCCCGAGCGGTGACAAGGTCTATCGGCACCCCACGTTCTACGACATCCCCGAGGACGTCCCGCACCTGTGAGGAGGTGAACATGTCCCACGATCCCGAGACCTCGACGCAGACCAGCCCGTACGAGGACCTCTACGGCGGTGGCGACGCCGCGCACTGGGCCTTCGGCACCGGGTTCGAGGACCCGCTCGCCGGCCTCGGGGCGGGCGAGGCGGCGGCCGTGCCGGAAGGCGTCTCGCCGCGCGACCTCGCAACCTACTCGCTGATGCTCGCCGACGACGCGCTCGTGATGTCGCACCGGCTCTCGCAGTGGTGCAGCAACGCTCCCGAGCTCGAGGACGACGTCGCCCTCGCCAACATCGCGCTGGACCTGCTCGGCCAGGCCCGTCTGCTGCTGACCCGCGCGTCCGCCGCCGACCCGGCCGTCGTCCCGACACTCCCGGAGGGGTCACCGGTGCCGGCCGAGGACGCGCTCGCCTACTTCCGCGGCGACCAGGACTTCCTCAACGTGCGGCTCGTCGAAGGCGAGGACGCCGACTTCGCCGAGGCGGTGGTGCGGCTCCTCGTCTTCGCGACCTGGCGGCTGGCGCTGCTGTCACGGCTGCGCGACAGCAGCGACCCCGTCCTCGCCGCGGTCGCCTCGAAGGGCGTCAAGGAGCTGACCTACCACCGGGACTACGCCGGACGCTGGTTCGTGACGCTGGCCCAGGGCACGGAGGGGTCGCGTGCCCGTCTCCTCGCCGCTCTGGACCGGCTGTGGCCGATGCGGCCAGAGCTCACCAAGGGGCACGCGGTGGAGAGCCGCCTCGCGCAGTGCGGCGTCGGCGTCGACCCGACGACGGTCGGCGACGAGGTCGACGACGTCCTCGGGCAGGTGTTCGCCGCCGCCGACGTCGCACGTCCCGACGCAGCGGGACTGGCCGGCGTGCAAGGGCGGACCGGCCGCGACGGGCTGCACACCGAGGCGTTCGGCCGGATGCTCGCCGAGATGCAGGTCGTGGCGCGGGCCCACCCGACAGGGCGGTGGTGATCATGGTGTCGACCCGCGCCGCTGGCCCGACGTCGGGGCACGCCGCGTACGAGGTCGTCCGGCGCGTCACCGATCCCGAGATGCCCATGCTCACCCTCGACGACCTGGGAGTCCTGCGGGGCGTCGAGATCGGCGACGACGGCCGGGTCGTCGTACGCGTCACTCCGACCTACTCGGGCTGCCCGGCCGTCGCCACGATGCGCGACGACCTGGTCCGGAGCCTCCACGAGGCAGGGTTCGCCGACGTCCACGTCGAGCTGGTGCTCTCCCCCGCCTGGTCGAGCGACTGGATCACCGCGCGTGGACGCGAGGCTCTCGCCGAGCACGGACTGTCCGTGCCCGGACCCGCGCTCCGCCACGACGGCCCCGTCCCCCTCACCCTCGCGCCGGTACGGCGGGCCGTCACCTGCCCGCGCTGCGGATCGGCGTCGACGGAGGTCTCGTCGGAGTTCGGCCCGACGCCGTGCACCGCCCTCTATCGGTGCCAGACGTGCTGGGAGCCGTTCGAGCACGTCAAGGAGATCTGATGACGGTGACAACACCGGCACCCGTCCATCGCCGTACCGCCCGCTTCCACCCGCTGCCCGTCGCGGACGTGGAGCGGCTGACCGACGACGCGGTGGCGGTGACATTCGCGGTGCCTGCGGACCTCGCCGACCAGTTCGCGTTCGCCGCCGGTCAGTCGGTCACCCTGCGCCGCCTCGTCGAGGGCCGTGAGGAGCGCCGGTCGTACTCGATCTGTGCCCCTGTCGGGGCCGCCCTCCGGATCGGTGTGCGCGTGATCCCGGACGGACTGTTCTCGCGCTGGCTGTCTCGAGAGGTCGGACCGGGCACGGTCATCGACGTGCAGACCCCGACCGGGAGCTTCCGCGCCGACCTGGACCGGGGCGGCCGGCACCTGTGCATCGCCGCTGGGTCGGGCATCACGCCGATGCTGTCCATCGCGAGCACCGTCCTCACCCACCCGGACGCGTCGGTCACCCTGCTGTACGGCAACCGCACCACGACCACGGTGATGTTCGCCGAGGAGCTCGCGGACCTCAAGGACCGGTACGGCCCTCGGCTCGAGCTGGTGCACGTGCTGTCGCGAGAGCCCCGCGACGTCGAGCTCTTCTCCGGCCGGCTCGACGCCGCCAGGCTCCGACAGCTCCTCACTCTGCTCGTGCCCGTGAGCGACGTCGACCACGCGTGGGTGTGCGGACCGCACCCGATGCTCCTCGACGCCCGGGCCGTCCTCGCCGATCTCGGCGTGCCGCCCGAGCGGGTCCACGCCGAGCTCTTCTACGTCGACGAGCCGCCTCCGGAGGTGCAGCGCGTCGATGCCGTCGCCGACGGCGCGACCAGCGAGGTGACCGTCGTCCTCGACGGACGGCGGACGACCGCTACGGTGCCGCGGTCGACCACCGTGCTCGAGGGGGTCCAGCAGGTGCGCGCGGACCTGCCGTTCGCGTGCAAGGGCGGGGTGTGCGGGACCTGCCGGGCGATGCTGTGCGACGGCGAGGTGGAGATGCGGCGCAACTACGCCCTCACTCCCGAGGAGCTCGAGCGGGGGTTCGTGCTGACTTGCCAGTCCCGGCCGGTCGCCGACAGCGTGACCGTGGACTTCGACGCGTGAGCGAGGCGATGTGGGAGGCCGACGAGGCGAGCCGAGCGCTCGGGATGAGGCTTGAGGAGCTGCAGCCCGGCAGCGCCCGGGTGTCGATGGAGGTGCGTGAGGACATGGTCAACGGGCACGACCTGTGCCACGGTGGCCTCGTCGCGACGCTCGCCGACAGCGCCTTCGCGCTCGCCTGCAACGACGACGGCACGCCCACCGTCGCCGCGGGATTCGACATCACGTTTCTCGAGCCCGCCCGCCACGGCGACACGCTCGTTGCCGAGGCGTCGCAACGGTCACAGCGAGGACGGTCGGGGGTCTACGACGTGACGGTACGCCGCCGGTCCGACGCGACGGTGGTCGCGGAGTTCCGCGGGCGCAGCCGCACCCTCGGCCCCACGCCCGGGCGCTGAGCCGGGCACGTCACCGCGACGCGCGGGTCACGGGCGTACGGCGAGCCCGTCGAAGGCCAGCGTCGCGACCGCGTCGGCCAGAACCTGCGCGTCGACCGGACCATCCGGCCGGTACCACTCGACGAGCGAGTTCACCGTGCCGAAGATGAGCCTGCTGATCAGGTCCGGTGCGATGTCGCTGCGCAGCGACCCGTCGTCGACGGCCTCCTGGACGAGCGCCGCCAACCGCTCGTCGATCTGACGTCGGCGGGCGAGCGCGCGGAGCTCGAACTCGCTGTTGCCGTGTACGCGCAACAGCAGGGTCACCGACGGCAGGTGAGCCACCAGCACCGCCACGCTCTCCCGCACCGCCGTGCGCAGGCGCTCGTACGCCGAGCCGTCCTGCGGCCGGGACGCCTCGTCGATCACGGCCTCGAGACTGTCGAGCGCCTCGTCGAGCGCGAGGGCGAGAAGGTGCTCCTTGCTGGGCACGTGGTGGTAGATCGCGGACTTGGTCAGACCGAGCTCGCGGGCGAGGTCACCCACGCTGGTGGCGTCGTACCCCTGCCGGATGAAGACGTCGATCGCCCGCCGCAGCACCGTCTCCTGGTCGTAGCCGGGGCGCCCGCGGCGGGGGCTGCCCTGCGTCGACCCGGTCGCCATGGTCCCAGCGTCTCACGCCCGTACGCCCGTACGCCCGCGTGTCCCCGTGCTCACCACCCTCGGCGCCCCTAGTGTGCGAGACATGACGGATCTTGCAGGAGCCATCACCTCGGCGGCGAGAACCGCGTGGTGGATCGTCGTCGTCCGCGGACTCCTCGCCGTCGTCCTCGGCATCGTCGCGCTGGTCTGGCCCGGACCGACCGCCCGCGTGATCATCGTGCTGTTCGGCGTCTGGGCGCTGATTGACGGCATCATCGCCCTCGTCAGCATCATCACCGGGGGCGGCCGGTCGTGGGGGTGGCTGCTGCTCGAGGGCGTCCTCGGCATCGCTGCCGGCATCATCGCCTTCCGCGCGCCGGTGACGGTGGCTCTCGCGCTCGTCCTCCTGATCGCCTTCTGGTCGATCATGATCGGCGTGCTCGAGATCTCGGGATCCCTCCAGGTCCGTCAGGTCCCCGGCAGCGGGTGGGGCTGGCTGCTCGCCTCCGGTGTCGTCTCGATCGTCTTCGGCATCCTGCTCTTCGTCTGGCCCGATCTCGGCTTCGCGACGCTCATCATCCTGATCGGCATCTACGCCCTGGCGCTCGGCGTGGTCTGGCTGATCACGGCCTTCATGATCCGCAAGGACCTGAAGGCGCTCGCGTAGGCCCCTGGACGCCAACGCCCCACGCTGCGACCAGGGCCGTGGGGCGTTGTGCTGGACGGGTCGCGACGCGACGTCGTCAGCCGTACAGACGGACCGGCATTGACTCCACGCCGTAGACGATCGAGCGCTGCCGGAACCTGAGCTCGCGCGGGTCGCACGCGAGCGTCATGTCGGGGAAGCGGCGGAAGAGGCGGGGGTAGGCCGAGCGCAGCTCCATGCGCGCGAGCTCCGCACCGACGCAGCGGTGGAACCCGTGACCGAACGCGACGTGCGACACGGGCCAGTCGCGATGAGGGTTGAAGTTCTCGAGGTCGGGGCCGCCGGTGCGGTGGTCGCGGTTGGCGCCGGACAACGAGCACACGACCACGTCGCCCTTGGCGATGCGCTCGCCGAAGAGGTCGTGTTCGGCCTTGGCGAAGCGCGGGAACGCCAGCTGCACGACGGTGAGATAGCGCAGCATCTCCTCCACGACGCTGTTGGCGAACGTGTCGTCCTTGATGAGCTGCGTGCGGGCGGCAGGATCACCCATCAGCACCAGCGCGCCCAGCGCGATCGTGCTGGCGGTGGTCTCGTGCCCGCCGGTGAAGACGCCGTCGGCGAGACCGCCGAGGTCGTAGTCGGAGATCGCGTCACCGACCTCCTCGATGATCTTGCCGATGAGTCCGTCGCCTGGGTTGTCGCGCTGCGCCTTGGTGGCGTTCATGAGGAACGTCCGTGACTCCGAGATGGCACCGAAGCTGCCGGCGCCGCCCCCCGAGACGTCGAAGCGCGCCGATCCCAGCGCGAAGAACTCCTCACGGGACTCGTCGGGGAGCCCGAGAAGCTCGCAGATCACCAGGAACGGCACGGCGAAGGCGAAGTCCTCCATCAGGTCGACGTCGGGGCCCTTCTGCTCCATGACGTCGAGCTGGTGCTCGATGATCTCGGTGATCTTGGGCGTCAGCCGCGCCAGGCGACGCATCGTGAACTCGGGGGTGAGCAGCTTGCGAAGCCGTGTGTGCTCGGGTGGATCGGTGAAGCCGAGGCCGCCGATGTCACCGTCGGCCGCGCCGACGGTGCCGACGAACGGCCGGATGTCGTTGCTGTACGAGGTGCGGTCGGCGAGCACCGCCAGCGACTCGGTGTGACCGGTCACCAGCCAGATGTTCATCCCGAACAGGCTCGCGAGCCGCTTCACCGGGGCCTCGGCCCGGACCTTGCCGAGCGCCGGGATGGGGTCGAGGCCGTCCCGGCGCAGCGGCATCAGCCACCGGTTGGGGACGAAGGTGAGCTTGGAGAGGTCGATCCCGTCCCTCTGCGACCTCAGGACCGTCCGCTGCGCGGCCCACGTCAGGAGATCGGTCGTCATGTTCCGCATAGTCCGACCAGGTTAGCGTCGCACGGGTCCGATCCTTGCCTCATATCCCGGATCTCAGGGATATCCCTGAGGGCGTCCAGCGCCGCGCGCTCCTCCTCGGTCGAAAGCTCGTCGCGGTAGCGGCGGACGAAGTCCTCGTACGGGAGCCCTTCATGTCAGCCACGGAGGCCGCGACCGTGCACGGCGGGGTCGCCACCAGGACGACCCCGCCGTGACCGTCAGAACCCGAGCACCCGCGCGGTCACCGTGGTCTCCGACGGCGCGTGCGTCGCGTCACCGGTGTAGCGGACCGTGAGCTGGTGGGTCCCCGGCTTGAGTGCCCTGGCCGGGACCGCCACGAGCGTCACGCCTGCGACGAGCCGCTGGCTGGCGAGGACGGTGTCGCCCTTGAGGACCTGGACCGTCCCCGTGGCGCGAGGCTTCACCTGGGCCGCGACGATCGGACCGAACAGCGGGGAGAGACCGGGCGTCGCCACGGCGCGCACCGTCGTCGGGGTCAGCTGCTCCTCGAGGGCGATCCCGACGAGCGCCGGGTCGTGGTCGCTCGAGCGGAACGGGCCTGCGTCGTAGAAGTTGGTCGCGTTGCCGTTGTAGCGGCTGTACTCGTAGGCGATCGACTCCATGGCGTTGATGGACCAGACGCCCATGCCCGTGATGTCCGCCGCCGCGGCGGGCGACGCGAGCACGTGGTCGAGAGACCCGATCTCGCCGTCGAACTGGTAGGTCTCGGCGGTGTCGTAGGTCTCCTCGAGATCGACGTAGCCGGCCTCCCGCAGGACGGTGATCGGGTCCTCCTGGGAGTAGGCGTTGAAGTCGCCCGACAGATAGACCTTGTCGGTGCCCGCCGTCTCCTTGACGGTGTCGGCGAACGCGACCAGCGCGCGGGCCTGGGCCACCCGCTCCACCGTGCCCGCCCCCTGGTCGGCGTCGGGCGTGCCGGACCGCTTCGACTTGAAGTGGTTGACGATCGCGACGAAGCGGTCGTCCTCGGTGCCGGCGACCGGCTGGAACGCCTGGGCGAGCGGCTCGCGGGCGTCGTCGAACGCGGGTTCGCCGACGAGCACCGTCGACGCACCGACCGGCGCCAGGACCGCCGGCTTGTAGATGAACGCCGTACGGATGAAGTCCTGGTCGGCGACCGGAGGCAGCGCCGCGGCGTCGGGCGACGGGACGTACGCCCACGTGCCGGCGCCGGCAGCCTCGTTGAGCGCCTGGGTGAGCGCGGCGAGGGCCGCGTCGCGGTCCTTGCCGAACTTCACGGAGTTCTCGATCTCCTCGAGCGAGACCACGTCGGCGTCGAGAGCGTTGATCGCGGCCACGATCTTCTTCTCCTGGCGCTCGAGCTGGACGGTGGTCGCGGCGCCACGGGGACCCGCCTGGCCGACGCACTCGTCGACCGTCGTCGGGACACCCTCGCGGTCGACGAAGTACGTGCACGAGATGCCGGTGGTGGCCTCGTACTCCTCACCGGTGGTGACGAAGTAGTTGAGGACGTTGAACGCGGCGAGGCTGAAGTCGCCCCCGACGGCCGGCGGCGAGGAAGGTCGCTCCGCCCCGCTGAACGTCGCCGGGAGGACCCCGTTGGCGTCGTCGGCGGTGAGCTGCGCGGTGGGCTGGAGCTTCCAGGTGCTGTTGCGGTAGTCGAGGACCACGTCCTTGGTGAACGTCGCCGTCGCCCCGACCCGGATCGTCGTGTCGTCGTCGATCCACGGTTGAGGCGTGTTCTTGCCAGCACCGGTGTAGTTGGTCGAGGAGCCGTCGTCGAGGGTGATGCGACGGGTCGCGTTCTCCGCCTTCACGGCCTGCGAGGCGGCGCCCGGAGCCGCGACCTCTGTCGGGACGTACAGGGGAGAGTCGCCGGACGCGAGGCCGATCTCGGCGAACGTGTTGGTGGTGTAGTTGTTCGTCACGGTCAACGGACCCGCCGGGGCGACGAGCATGCCCTCGAGCCGCTCGCGACCCGCGTCGCCGAGGGGCAGTGCGAGCGGGGTCGGCTTGACCGCGTCCGCCGGCTCGTCGAGCACGACGACGTCGGCTGCGGCCGGGGTGAGCTGGGTCATCCCGCCGAACTCGCTGACCGGACCCGTCACCTTGACGTGGTCGTCCTTCTCGACCAGGGCGACCGCGGCGCCGCCGAAGACGAAGATGCCGTCGGAGGCGTCCGGAGTCGCGTCGTCCTCGCCGCCGCTGCCCGCGGTCTGGAGGTAGAACCCGTTGAAGCCGCCGGTCTTGTACGCGGCCGTGACCACGCCCTGCGTGATGACGGTGTCACCAACGTACGGGCTGGCGTCGCCGGTGCCCTGGATGGCGGCGACGGTCCGCTCGACGACGGGGTTCGGGCCTGGGACGCACGCCTGTCCGCACGCGGTCGGTGTCGGCGCACCGGCCGTGAAGTCGGCGCTGTTGTCGTCCGTGTCTGCTCCACCGGTGCGGTTGAGCGACGACGTCACCGAGTAGCCGCCAGCCTTCGGGGCGGTCTCCGCGGTGGTGGACACGCCGTACCCGAGGAGGTCGACCACATCAGGATCGGCGAGCACGGCGGCACCGTCACCGGTGAGCGTGTCGGCGGTCTTCGTCAGGGCGAGCGTGCCCCCGTTGGCGTTGCCCGAGAAGGCGATCGTGGACGTCACGTCGGGCGTCGGCAGCGGAGCACCGTTGGCCGCATTGGCGTTGCCGCTCAGCAGGTAGTGACCCCCGGCCGGGATCGTCCCCGACAGGGCGATCTTGCCGGTGAACGCCGAGGTCGACGAGTAGGAGCGGTACTGCACCGTCCATCCGTCCACCGTCACCGGCTCGCTGGTCGGGTTGTGGAGCTCGACGAACTTGTTGAGGTACGTCGCGCCGGCGCTCCCGCCGTTGAGGTAGGCCTCGTTGATGACGAGATGGTCGGCCGGTGCGGCGCTGGCGGGAGCGGCGACCGCGGCGAGCGTCCCCGCCGCGAGCGCGCCCGCGGCGAGGAGCGACGTCGTCCGGACGGCGCGTCGAAGAGATGAAGACACTGGTGATCCTCCTGGATCCGTGCGGTCAGCGGCGCTTCTTGACGGTGACGGTCAGCGTGTCGCTGCTGGCCTTCACGGTGGAGGAGCCTCGGTAGGTGATCCGGAGCTTCTTCGTGCCCTTGCTCCTGAACTTCTTGAGAGTGATCGTCGCCCGGCCGTTGCGGACGGTGGCCGTGCCGACCTTGTTGCCCTTGAAGGTCACGACGACCTTCCCGTTGGCCGGCACCCCGGTCGTGGTGCGGACGACGACGGAGACCTTCGCCTTCGTCCTCTTCGCCCGGATCGTGCGGGTCTTCTTCTTCGCCTTGGTGGCCGACGCCGCCTTGGCGACCGAGATCGAGACCGTGGTGCTGGACGCACTGGTCCTGCTGTCACCGGAGTAGCTGACGGTCAGGGTGTGACGGCCGGGTCGCAGCGCCTTCTTCTTGATCGGGACCGTGACCTTGCCGTTCTTGACGGAGCCGGTGCCGAGGATCTTCGTGCCCGCCTTGACGGTCACGGTGCCGGTGGCGCTCGGCGGGGTGACGGTCACCTGGACGGCGCCACCCTTGCCGTACTCGGCGCCGCGCACGACGGCCTTCAGCGAGGACGCCGACTTCGGGACCGACACGGGGAACGTCACCGTCGTCCCGGACGGTGCCGCGGTGAAGGTCAGCGCGCGGGCTCCGCCGGCCGTGGCGGGGACCTTCAGGGTGATGTCCGCAGCGCCGTTGACCACCGGGAAGGTGCCGACGACCGTGTTGCCGAACCGTGCTGTCACCGTCGTGTTCTGAGGGCTGTCGAGCGACGTCATGTCGAGGCCAGAGAGACCGATCTCCACCGTGTCGCCGATCTTCAGGTCGCTGGGGATCGAGCCGTCCTGCCGGACCGAGCGGCGGGCGAACGACGGGCTGAGCGGCGAGCTCTCCTCGAGGTAGGCGATCCACGCGTCTCGGTCGACGAGACCGGAGTCCTTGGGCGCCTCGCCCTCGGTGAAGACGCGGAAGTTGTCACCGCCGGTCGCGAGGAAGCTGAAGGTGCCGATCCGGTAGTTCTTGGTGGGGTCGAGCGGCGCTCCGTCGATCGTCACCGAGTCGATGACGCCCTTCTTGGCGCCGGGGTTCGCCGGGTCGTCGACCTCGTGGAACGTGTAGGAGACGTTGTCGGAGAGGCCGAGCTGAAGGTACGAGCGGCTGGGCACCTTGCCGTCTGCGTCGCGCTGCCACTGCTGCTCGAGCATCGTGACGAACTGCTCACCGGTCAGCGTTACCGACCACAGGTTGTTGGCGAACGGGAGCACGGCGTTGGCCTGCGCGTACGTCACCACACCGTCGGCGTCGGTCGGCACGGTGGGGTCGGGGGCGTACATGAGGTCGGAGCGCAGACCGCCCGGGTTCACGACGCCGATCTCGGCGTTGCCGCCCAGGTCGTCGCCGAGGCGCTCACGCAGTGCGTTGGCGACGAGGCCGCCCAGGGTCGACTCCGAGCCGCGGTCGTCGCGGACACCGCTGGCGGTCGGTGTCGGGTGGAAGTAGCGGCCGTCCTGGTAGGTGCCGCCGGTGAGCGCGGTGGTGATGTCGTCGGTGATCGTGGCCTTGCGAACGTTGCCGACCTCGGCAGCGCGGGCGAGCGCGGCGTCGACGATCGTCTTGACCGCAGCGACCCGCGGGTACTGCGCGACCAGGTCGGCGTCGGCGGTGGTGGTGCGGGCGACGACCGCGCGGGTGTACGCGGTCACGTCGTCGGTCGCGGTGTCGACGGTGAGCTCGACCTTGGCGACCCCCTCGCCGTAGTTGCCGGACTGCACCAACGGGCGTGTGCCCGTGCTGCCTGGGATGGGCGCGTCGTAGGCGTAGCGCTGGTGGGTGTGGCCGGTGAAGATCGCGTCGACCGCGGCGACCGTGTCGTTGACCAGGTGCGCGAAGACGGGGCTCGCGGCCACCTGCTGCGGCAGCGTCGCGGCGGGCTCGGAGAGCGGCGCGCCCTCGTGGTAGCTGGCGATCACCACGTCTGCCTCGCCGTTGGCGTCGTTGCCGTCCTTGAGCTCGCCGGCGACGCGGTTGACCGCCTCGACGGGGTCTCCGAACTCGAGGTCGGCGATGCCTGCGGGCCGCACCAGGGACTTGGTCTCCTCGGTCACGACGCCGACGATCGCGACGTCGACGCCCTTCACCGTGTACTGCGCGTACTCGGGAAGGGCCGGGTCGTCGGTGCCCTTCTCGTACACGTTGGCGCCGAGGAAGACCGGTGTGCCGAAGCGGTTGTCGCCCATCCGTGGGACCACACGGTCGGTGAGGTCGGCGAAGCCCTGGTCGAACTCGTGGTTGCCGACGGCGGAGTTGTCGAGCTGGAGGGCCTTGAGGACGTCGATCGTCGGGTTGTCCTGGTCGACGGCCGACGCGAAGAGAGAGGCACCGAAGTTGTCACCGGCGGCGACGAAGACCGTGCTGTCCTCGCCCGCGGCAGCGCGCAGCTGCTCGACCGTGCCGGCGAACTTCACGGTGTTGCTGTCGATCCTGCCGTGGAAGTCGTTGATGCCGAGGAAGGTGAGCTTCACCTCGTCCGCGGGCGCCGCCGACGCCGACGGGGCGAAGGACAACGGGGCTGCCACGAGGGCGGCGGTTGCGGCGAAGACGGTGCTCCGACGCAGCAGAGTACGGTGAGTGGGTCGCATCAGGGGCTCCTCGAGAGACGTGATCCCGCTGACCATAAGCGAGCGGGGGTGTCCAGCGCTTCCGCAAACTGTGACGGTTCGGCCACGATCGGATGGCAACTGTTGGCGATCCTGGCACATCGGCGGGAGGTCCTGTGGCGCGCGACCACTATCTCGTCCCCGCTGGCGCGGCGGAGGCCGCGATCGAGGTCAAGGGATCGCGCTTCCTCGGGTGGGTGCGACGGGTCGACTCCGAGGACGAGGCGCGCGCGTACGTTGCTGAGGCCCGACGCCGGTTCTGGGACGCACGCCACCACTGCTCGGCCTTTGTGATCGGCGCGGACGGGGCACTCCAGCGCAGCAACGACGACGGCGAGCCGAGCGGTACGGCGGGAGCGCCGATGCTCGAGGTCCTCGTACGGCGTGAGGTCCGCGACGTCGTCGCGGTGGTCACCCGCTGGTTCGGTGGGACCCTGCTCGGTGCCGGTGGGCTGGTCCGCGCCTACTCCGAGACGACGGCCGCCGCCCTGGACGCGGCCGGTGTCGTGCGCCGCGAGCTGCGCACGCGCGTCGAGGTCACGGTCTCGCACGGGGAGGTCGGCAAGGTCGAGAACGAGCTGCGTGCCCGCGGGGTCGCGATCCTCGGCGTCGACTACGGCGCGGGTGACGTCGTCCTCACCGCCGCCGCACACCCGGGTGCGGTGGCGTCGATCGCGGAGCTGGTCGCGGCGATCACCCACGGCTCCGGCGGGGTTGCGGCGGGTGGCACGCTCTGGGTGCCGTGACGCCCGGCCAGTGACCCGCCGGCGGGCCGGGCGCGAGTACGGTGAACGGCATGACGACACGATGGTCCGACCTCACCACGCGCCAGAGGCGTGCCGTGGTCCTCGTGGGAGCTGCCGAGGTCGTGCTCACCACCGCGGCGTTGACGAGCCTCGCCCGTACGCCCTCGACGCGCCTCCGCGGACCGAAGGCAGCGTGGATCGCCGGATGCTTCGTGCAGCCCGTCGGGCCGCTCGCCTACTTCCTCGTCGGGCGGCGCTGACCCGTCTCGTCAGAGGGCGTCGAGGCGGCCGAGGACGTCGCGGACGTGCTCCAGCGACCGCTTGTGCGCGAGACCCGTGGTGTCGTCGAAGTAGAGCCCGTCACCGATGAGCTGGACCGTACGGGCGAGCGCGTCGTCGCCGTAGTGCTCGGCCAGGACGGCGAACCACCCGTTGCGGAGCTCCGCCAACGTCTCGCGCGCTCGGACGTCGTCCTGCGCGACGCGGGAGGCGGCGATCAGCCCGCGGTCGAACGCCGACCCGGTGTCGACGGACGTCTCCAGGTAGTAGCGGACCGGTCCCTGCGGGGCGTCCTTCATCTTCAGGACGTCGGCGCGGCCCTGCTCTCGGAGCCGGTCGAGCATGGCGTCGACCATCGCGTCCTTGCTCGGGAAGTGGTAGAGCAGGCCGCCCTTCGACACCTCGGCGCGGGCCGCGACGGCGTCCAGCGTGGCGATCCTGCCGCCGCCCTCGACGAGGAGCATCTCGAAGGCGTCGAGGATGCGGTCACGGGTGGAGGCACCGTCGGATCGGGCGGACATGCGAGCACTCTAGCGAGGCGTTCTCGGCATGGACGCCCGCCCGACCGGGTACCACTCCCGCATGGATGCCGACATCACGCTGTTGGTCGACGGTCGGTCGCGGACCCTCACGGTCGACACGCGCACGACCCTGCTGGACGCCCTGCGAGAACGGCTCGGCATCGTCTCTCCTAAGAAGGGGTGCGACCACGGCCAGTGCGGATCGTGCACGGTGCTCCTGGACGGACGTCGCCACCTGACCTGCCTCGCGCTCGCCGTCTCCTTCGACGGCGCGGAGATCGTCACCTCGGACGGGCTCGCCGCGGACGGCCTGCATCCGGTCCACGAGGCGTTCCTCGAGCACGACGGCTACCAGTGCGGCTACTGCACCCCGGGCCAGGTCTGCTCCGCGGTCGGGGTGATCGAGGAGGCGAAGCAGGGACACCCCAGCCACGTCACCGATGACCTCGAGGGCGACGTCGAGCTCGACGACGATGAGATCCGCGAGCGGATGAGCGGCAACCTGTGCCGCTGCGGAGCGTACCCCGGCATTCTCGCCGCGGTGCGTGAGGCGGCACAGGCATGAGGGCCTTCGACTACGTCCGGCCGACCGATGCGCAGGAGGCCGTCCGGGCGGTGGCGGGCAATCCGCGGGCACGGTTCCTCGCCGGGGGCACCAACCTCGTCGACCACCTCAAGCTGGGCGTCGCCGAGCCCGAGGTCCTGGTGGACGTGAGCCGGTTGCCGCTGGACCGCATCGAGGAGTACGACGACGAGCACGGCGCCGGTCTGCGGATCGGCACGAACGTCCGCAACAGCGACCTCGCCGCGCACCCGTCGGTGAGGTCGCGGTTCGAGGTGATGGCGCGCGCCCTCCTGGCCGGCGCCTCCGGCCAGCTCCGCCACCAGGCGACGACCGGCGGCAACCTGCTGCAGCGAACCCGGTGCGTCTACTTCCAGGACGTGACCACCCCCTGCAACAAGCGCGACCCTGGCAGTGGCTGCTCGGCCATCGGCGGGTACGGCAGGTACAACGCGATCCTCGGCGCCAGCGAGGCGTGCGTGACGACCCACCCCAGCGACCTCGCCGTGGCGCTCGCGGCTCTCGACGCGACGGTGATCGTGCTCGGCGTCGAGGGTGAACGGCGGGTGCCGCTCCGCGACCTCCACCGGCTGCCCGGCCACCATCCCGAGCGTGACACCGTGCTCGACCCCGCCGACCTCGTGACGGCCGTCGAGGTCCCGTGGTCGGCGGCCGGGCACCGCTCGACGTACCGCAAGGTCCGCGACCGGGCCTCGTACGCCTTCGCGCTGGTGTCGGTGGCTGCCGTGCTCACGATCGAAGACGGGCTCGTGGACGACGTCCGGATCGCGTGGGGAGGCGTCGCTCACAAGCCGTGGCGGGCCGAACGGGCGGAGGCGCTGCTGCGTGGACAGGAGCTGACCGAGGAGGCGGTCGTCGCCGCCGTCGAGGACGAGCTCGCCGACGCGCAGACCGACGACGAGACGGCCTTCAAGCCGGCCATGCTCCGACGGACGACGGCGTGGACGCTCCTCGCCCTGGCGGAGGGGCGGACGCGATGATCGAGCACCCGACGAGGCCGATCGACGCCCACGCGGTCGGGTCCGACCTGCGCCGGGTCGACGGTGTCGAGAAGGTCACCGGCCGGGCGGCGTACGCGGTGGAGCACGGCGAGCCGGACGGCGTCACCGATCCCCTGCACCTGTGGCTCGTGACGTCCACGATCGCCAAGGGCCGGGTCGTCGACGTCGACGGTGGCGCCGCCACGTCGCACCCCGGTGTGGTGGCGGTGCTCGACCACACGAACGCGCCGCGGCTGGAGGACACCAGCAACGGCGAGCTCGCCATCCTCCAGGACGACGAGGTCGGCTTCCGCGGCCAGATCGTCGCGCTCGTGCTCGCCGAGACGTCCGAGGCTGCGCGGGAGGGGGCGGCGCTGGTCCACGTCCGCTATCGCGCCGAGCCGCACGAGGCCGAGCTGCGCGAGGACAACGCGGACGACAAGCCCGAGGTCGTCAACCCCTCGATGGACACCGACACCTCCGAGGGCGACGTCGACGCGGCGCTGTCCGAGGCAGAGGTCGTCGTGGCGGAGACGTACAAGACCCCGTACGAGCACAACAACCCGCTCGAGCCCCACGCAACGGTGGCCTGGTGGAGCGAGGACGGTGGCCGGCCGACGCTGACGATGTTCGACTCGACCCAGGGCGTCCACGGTGTCGTGCAGGCGATCGCGCCGATGCTCGGCCTGGAGCCGGATCAGGTGCGGGTCCGAGCGCCGTACGTCGGCGGCGGGTTCGGCAGCAAGGGCGAGGCGCACGCCCACGTCGTCGCCACGGCGATGGCGGCGCGGACGACCGGCGGACGGCCGGTCAGGCTCGCCGTGACCCGGCAGCAGATGTTCTCCCTGACCGGCTACCGCACGGCGACCTTCTCCCACCTCCGGCTGGGTGCCCGCCTGGACGGGACCCTGACCGCGGTCGAGCATGCCGTGCAGGAGCAGACCTCGGTCATCCGGGAGTTCGCCGAGCAGACGGCGGCGCCGACCCGGATGATGTACGCCGCGCCGAACCGCCGTACCAGCCACCGTCTGGCGCGGCTCGACGTGGCGGTCCCGTCGTGGATGCGTGCGCCGGGCGAGATGCCCGGGATGTACGCCCAGGAGACCGCCATGGACGAGCTCGCGGTCGCGGTCGGGGTCGACCCGATCGAGCTGCGCGAGCGCAACGAGCCGGAGGTCGATCCGGAGACGGGCAAGCCGTTCAACGAGCGGAGGCTGGTGGAGTGCCTGCAGCGAGGGGCGGACCGGTTCGGGTGGGACACGCGCCCGCCCGCGCCGCGCGCGACCGGCGACGGTGACTGGTGGATCGGCACCGGCGTGGCCTCGGCGACGTACCCCGCGATGAGGTCCCCGGGCAACGCTGCCCGTGTCCGCTCGCTCGGCGACGGGCGCTACGCCATCGCGATCGGCGCCGTGGACATCGGGACCGGTGCCCGGACGGTCCTGACGCAGATCGCCGCCGACGCGCTCGGGGTCGGTACGGACGCCATCGAGCTGGCGATCGCCGACTCGTCGCTCCCGCCGGCGAGCGTGGCCGGAGGATCGTCGGGCACCAGCTCCTGGGGCACGGCGATCGTCGCCGCGGCGCAGCAGTTCCGCGATGACCACGGAGAGGCGCCCGACGCCGGCGTGGAGACGACGGCCTCGGCGGCGGCCAACCCGGCGACCGAGGAGTATGCGTTCCACTCCTTCGGTGCGGTCTTTGCCGAGGCACGTGTGCACCGGTGGACCGGCGAGGTGAGGGTGCCGAGGCTGCTCGGCGTCTACTCGGTGGGCCGGATCGTCAATCCGACCACGGCGCGGTCGCAGCTGCTCGGTGGCCTCGTGATGGGGCTCTCGGCGGCGTTGTTCGAGGAGTCGTACCGTGACCCGCGCTTCGGTCACGTCGTCACGCAGGACCTGGCGACCTACCACGTCGCCTCGCACGCCGACGTCCTCGGCATCGAGGCCGAGTGGCTCGAGGAGTCCGACGAGTCGTTCACCCCGATGGGCTCGCGCGGGATCGGCGAGATCGGGATCGTCGGTACGGCCGCCGCGATCGCCAACGCGACGTTCCACGCGACCGGGATCCGGGTCCGCGACCTCCCGTTGACGGCCGACCACTTCCTGGCCTGAGTCACGCTCCCCGGGGCTGGTGGCGAAGAACACCACCCCTCGGCTTGAGTCGCGCTGTCTCGAAACTGTACCGTCTGGACGGGAATGACTGTACCGGCTGGACGGTTAAGTCAGGCAGGACCGAGGCCTCGACAGGGGGAGACATGAGCACCACCACCGCACCACGCCGTACGGCACCCGTGCCGGCGCGTGCCGGCCTGCGCCAGTGGGCGGCGCTCGCCGTCCTCATGCTCCCGGTGCTGATGGTGAGCATGGACAACACCGTCTTGAGCTTCGCGCTCCCCGACATCAGCTCCTCGCTGCACCCGTCCGGCACCGCGCTGCTCTGGGTCGTCGACATCTACGCCCTGATGCTCGCCGGTCTCCTGGTGGCGATGGGATCGCTCGGCGACCGCATCGGGCGTCGCCGCCTCCTCCTCGTCGGTGCGATCGGCTTCGGAGCGGTCTCGTTCTACGCGGCCCAGGTCGACGACATCAACGGGCTCATCGTCGCCCGCGCCCTGCTCGGCGTCTTCGGTGCGACGCTCATGCCGTCGACGCTGTCGTTGCTGCGCAACATCTTCTTGGACCGCCAGCAGCGGCGGCTCGCGATCGCGGTGTGGGCAGCCGGCTTCTCGGCTGGCGCCGCGCTCGGCCCCGTCATCGGTGGGTGGCTCCTCGAGCACTTCACCTGGCACGCGGTGTTCCTCATCAACCTCCCCGTCGTCGTGGTTCTGGTGCCGCTGGCGGTGTGGCTGCTGCCGGAGTCGCGCAACCCGAACCCCGGGCCGTTCGACCTGGTGAGCATCGTGCTGTCGATGACGACGATGCTGCCGGTCGTCTACGCGATCAAGACCTTCGCCGAGCACGGCCTCACCGCCGCCGTCGGCTGGACCGTGGCCGTCAGCGTGCTGAGCGCGGTCGCGTTCGTACGGCGCCAGCTGGCCCGCGAGCACCCGCTGGTCGACGTCACGATGTTCCGCAACCGCGTGTTCTCCGGAGCGCTCGGCGCCAACCTCCTGAGCCTGATGGGACTCACCGGCTTCCTGTTCTTCGCGGCGCAGTTCCTGCAGCTCGTCGTCGGGCTCGACCCGATGGAGGCGGCGTTGGTCCTGGTCCCGGGACTGGTGGCGACCATCCTGGCCGGTCTGCTCGTCGTGCGCCTCGTGCCGGTGTTCGGTGTGCGCGCTGTGGTGTCGGCGAGCTTCGGCCTGTCGGCGGTGGGCTACGCGATCGCGGCGTTCGCCGGCTCCCTGCCGTCCGCGACGTCGATCGCGGTCGCGTTCCTCGTTCTCGGTGTCGGCATCGGGTTCGCCGAGACGCTCACCAACGACGTCGTCGTGTCCAGCGTGCCGGCAGAGAAGTCGGGCGCTGCATCGGCGCTCTCGGAGACGGCGTACGAGATCGGCGCGGTGCTCGGCACGGCCGTCCTCGGCGGCATCCTCACCGCGACCTACCGCGCGGAGGTCTCGCTCCCGCCGCTGGCCGGCACCGAGACTCAGCGTGAGGCAGCGGGACAGACCCTCGGCGGAGCGATGGACCTGGCCGACGCCATCCCGCCGCAGGTCGGGGGCTGGCTCGTCGAGTCGGCGCACCTGGCGTTCGACCACGCCGTCCAGACCACGAGCGCCGTGGCCGTCGTGATCGCGCTCGGTGCCGCTGCCGTCTCGTGGTTCACCCTGCGCGACGCGGAGCGCTGAGAGCGCCGACGACCGACGCGGATTCGGCGCGGCGCAGGCGCGGCCGGGCGATGCCGAGATAAAGAAGAGACCCGATGGGGCCGAGCAGCACCATCAGGACGATGTAGGTGACCTGGCTCTGACCAGACTGCTCCCACTGTGCCGTCGGCGTCCGTAACGCGTCGATCAGCGCTAGGAGCCACAGGACGATGAGGGGAGCGACAAGGACCCCCGCAGCAAGGAACCACAGACCTAGAACCATGGCGCATTGAACCATGAAATGCGACAACGGCGGGCCCAGATCCTCCTGGGCCCGCCGCTGTCATCTCGGATCAGTTGACCCTGATCCTCATCGAGGTGCCCTCCTGCTGGAGGACCTTCACCCGGACGCCGACGGCGGGGAGCTTGACGCCGTGGTTCGGCAGCTCCTCGTACCAGTACTTCTTGGTGTCGTCGAAGACCGGTTGAGCCGGTTGTGCGCGGATGTAGCTGGGCTTGCCGTTGGTGTGCAGCGTCATCGAATCGGCCTTGATCAGACCGAACGGTGCGTCGTAGACCTGGATGCGAGCCCGCCACGGAGCCCCGGTGGTGATGTTGATGATCGGCTCCGGGTGGGCGTCGATCGGCAGGTTGCGGCCCTGGCCGGGGTGGTCGGTCGTGTTGTTGTTGGCGATCGACGTGTCCCAGTACGAGATGAGCAGCCCCTGGCCGTAGCGGTAGTGCTCGACCCAGTCCGGCTTGGTGTTCATGAAGCCGAAGTTGTACGGGCCGGTCTGGAGGTACGTGTCATAGCCGACGTAGGACCGGTGGCCCATCACGTAGTAGTTGTCGTACTCCCTCGTCGTGGTCGCGCCGACGATGCTGTAGCCCCTGAACGTCCACGGCCCGGCACCGTTCTCCGCCCCGTCGGACAGGACGGTCGCCCCGTCCGCGGTCACCGCGATCTCGTCGAGGAACAGACCGGAGCCCACGGTCGCGGCGTCGGTCGTGTAGGAGGACCGGAAGAGGATCTTCTGGCCCGCGTACGCATCGAGCGGCACCGTGACCGGCCCCCACGCAGGGTGGTTGCCGTCGAGCGCCGGGTTGCCGTCGGTGTCCGTCCCGTACGGCTTGGCGTCGAGCGTGCCAGGCAGCGACGTCCAGGTCTTCCCGCCGTCGGTGGACGCCTGGAAGTACGCGAAGTCGTAGCCCTTCTCGATGGAGAAGCGCACCCTCGCATCGAACCTCGCCGACGTCTTGCCGGTCAGGTCGATCGCGGTGGTCATCGCGTTCTCCAGGTTGTTGCCCGACCCGGACCAGAACTGCTTGGTGCCGGTGGGCGCCGGACCGTTGCTCTCCTCGACGGGCTTCTTGGGCAGGACGACGACCGCACCCTGGGCCTTGTCGGAGTTCCACTCCTGCGGGCCGAGGTCGAGCCGCTTGGTCTGCGTGGAGGCGACGGCTTCGTAGTCGAGCCAGCCGAGCTGGAGCTTCTCCCACGCGCCGAGGTCGCCCGGACGGGTGCCGAGCGGCTCGCCGGCGCCGTTGAGTCGGCTCTGCGCCATCAACGTCCAGTACTCGTTGGAGTTGTCGCCCTTGCTGGTCGTGTCGTAGGCGTCGGGCAGACCCAGGTCGTGGCCGTACTCGTGGACGAAGACCGACAGACCACCGTTCTCGGGCTGGATCGTGTAGTCGCCGACCCAGATGCCGGTCGAGCCGATCTGGGTGCCCCCGAGCCGGTTCTGCGGAGGGCCGGTGCTGCCGACGTCGGTCCGGAACGCGTACCAGCGGTGCGACCAGATCGCGTCTCCCGCATAGAGCGGGTCGCCGTCGGCCTCGTCGCCACCGGCGTGCACGATCTGGAAGTGGTCGATGTAGCCGTCGGGCTCGTTGAAGTCGCCGTCGCCGTCGAAGTCGTAGCGGTCGTAGACGTCGTACGACGCCAGGTCGGCCTTGATCTGCGCGTCGGTGCGCCCCTTGGCCTGCTGGTCGGCGACCCAGGCGGTGAGCGCGTCACGGATGAGGTCCCACGTGTTGGCGGTGACGCGACCGTAGCGGGCCTGGTTGTAGGGGACCTTCACCCAGTCCGACACGGTGCCGTCGACGGTGTAGCGACCCGAGGACTGCGCCTCGTAGTACGTCTTCACCGACTCCTGGTCCTCACCGAAGTAGATGTCCTGGTAGTGCTGACGGTCGTAGTCCGGCTGCCAGTTCGTGGAGTTGTCCTGGGTGCGGTCCGGCTCGGGGATCTGGTTGACCTGCGGCCCGTCGAACCGTTGCGGCTTGACCGTGCCGTAGCGCGACCAGTCGTCGTCGGGGAAGTCCGGGTGACGCTGGTCGCCGAACTCGGCGAGGATCACGAAGACCTTGTCGGCCCGCTCCTGCGACAGCTCGACGTACTGGTCGTGGTCCCCGTCGTCGGCGAGTGCCTCACGACCACGCACGGTGGTCTGGGCGGCGGCGTCGGCCGGCGACAACGACGTCCCGACCTTGACGACCTCGGAGCCGTTCTTGGTGACGGGCTTCGCCTCGCCGTTGACGACCGAGGTGATCGCCTCCTCGCGGAGAGCCCGTCGCTTGTCCTCGAGCGGGTTGGGGAGCTCGTGGTCCTTGCTGGTCGTGGCGGCCGCGTTGACCGGGGGCGCCGAGGACGCCGTTCCCGGTGACGCGAAGGCGGCCCCGAAAGAGGCCGCCATGCCGAGGGTGATGAGTGCCGTGCTGAGACGTCTCAAGACTTCTCTCCCCTTCGTGCAACGGAGCCGGACCGATCGGTCCGGCGAGCCCGCGCGGTCCCCGCGACGTGATGGGTGATCACCCGGGGAGACGACGCCCGCTCTGCCACCCAACCTAGGAGCGATCACGTGCTCCGGCCACACGGGACAAGGCTCGGAGCGGGGACGGAGCGGGGACGGAGCGGGCCCCGGGGGATCACCCCCGGGGCCCTCTCCGTGCTCATGACGAGGAGATCAGTTGATCTTGATCCTCATCGAGGTGCCTTCCTGCTTCTGCACCTTGATCTTCACGCCCACCGCAGGCAGCTTGACGCCGTGGCTCGGGAGCTCGGCGTACCAGTACTTCTTGGTGTCGTTGAAGGTCGGCTGCGCCGGCTGTGCCCGGATGTAGCTGGGCTTGCCGTTGGTGTGCAGCGTCATCGAGTCGGCCTTCTTGAGCCCGAACGGGGCGTCGTAGACCTGGATGCGCGCACGCCAAGGAGCGCCGGTCGCGATGTTGATGATCGGCTCCGGGTGGGCGTCGATCGGCAGGTTGCGACCCTGGCCGGGGTGGTCGGTCGTGTTGTTGTCACGCACCGACGTGTCCCAGTACGAGATGAGGAGGCCCTGGCCGTAGCGGTAGTGCTCGACCCAGTCCGGCTTCGTGTTCATGAAGCCGAAGTTGTACGGGCCGGTCTGCAGGTACTTGTCGTACCCGACGTAGGACCGGTGGCCCATCACGTAGTAGTTGTCGTAGTCCCGCGACGTCGTCGCGGCGACGATGCTGTAGCCCACGAACGTCCACGGGCCGGCACCGCTCTCGGCGCCGTCGGAGAGGATCGTGGCTCCGTCGGCAGTCACCACGATGTCGTCGAGGAACAGACCGGCCTTGGCGAGACCGCCGTCGGTCTTGTAGTACGACCGGAAGAGGATCTTCTGGCCGGCGTAGGCGTCGAGCGGGACGGAGACGTTGCCCCAGGCGGGGTGCTCGCCCGACAGCGCCGGGGTGCCCGACGAGTCGGTTCCGTACGCAGCCCCGTCGATCGTGCCGGCGAGCGCCTTCCACGTCTTCCCGCCGTCGGTGGACGCCTGGAAGTACGCGTAGTCGTAGCCTGCCTCGATCGAGAACCGGGCCTTGGCCGTGAAGGCGGCCGACGCCTTGCCGGTGAGGTCGATCTCCGTCGTCATCGAGTTCGCCAGGTCGTCACCGGAGCCGGAGAAGAACTGGTTCTGACCCGACGCCGGAGCGCCGTTGTTGAGCTCGACCCGCTTCTTGGGCAGCACGACGACCGCACCCTGGGCCTTGTCGGAGTTCCACTCCTGCGGGCCGAGGTCGAGCTTCTTGGACTGCTTGTAGCCGACCGCCTCGTAGTCGAGCCAGCCGAGCTGGAGCTTCTCCCACGCGCCGAGGTCGCCCGGGCGCGTGCCGAGCGGCTCGCCGGCGTCGTTGAGGCGGCTCTGCGCCATCAGCGTCCAGTACTCGTTGGAGTTGTCGCCCTTGCCGGAGGTGTCGTACGCATCCGGAAGACCGAGGTCGTGGCCGTACTCGTGGACGAAGACCGACAGTCCGCCGTTCTCCGGCTGCAGCGTGTAGTCACCGACCCAGAAGCCGGTGTCGCCGATCTCGGCGCCGCCGAGCGGGTTCTGCTCGGGTCCGGTGAGTCCGGCATCGGTGCCGAAGGCGTACCAGCGGTGCGACCACAGGGCGTCCCCGCCGTAGATCGGGTCGCCGTCGGCCTCGTCGCCACCGGCGTGCACGATCTGGAAGTGGTCGATGTAGCCGTCGGGCTCGTTGAAGTTGCCGTCGCCGTCGAAGTCGTAGCGGTCGTACTCGTCGTACGACGCCAGGTCGGCCTTGATCTGGGCGTCCGTGCGGCCCTGGGCCTCCTGGTCCGCGACCCACGCTGTGACGGCGTCGCGGATCAGCTCCCACGCGTTGGACTCGTCGGGATCGCCGTTCTCGTCAGCGGTCGTACGGCCGTAGCGCGCCTCGTTGTACGGGACCTTCACCCAGTCCGACACGGTGCCGTCGACGGTGTAGCGACCCGAGGACTGCGCCTCGTAGTACGTCTTCACCGACTCGTCGCCCTTGCCGTCGCCGAAGTAGATGTCCTGGTAGTGCTGGCGGTCGTAGTTCGGCTGCCAGACCGTGGAGTTGTCCTTGGTCCGGTCGGGCTCGGGGATCTGGTTGACCAGCGGGCCGTCGAAGCGCTGCGGCTCGGCGACGTCGGGGTCGAAGTCGTCCCAGCCGTCGTCGGGGTAGTCCGGGTGACGCTGGTCGCCGAACTCGGCGAGGATGACGAAGACCTTGTCGGCCCGCTCCTGGGAGAGCTCGACGTACTGGTCCTGCTTCTGGGCCTTGGGGCCCTTGGCCGCTGCGAGGGCCTTGCGGCCCTTCTTGGTCTTCTGGGCGGCGGCGTCGGCGGGCGCGTACGACGTGCCGACCTTGACGACCTTGGAGCCGTTCTTGGTGACGGGCTTCGCCTCGCCGTTGACGACCGCCGTGACGGCCTCCTCGCGGAGAGCCCGTCGCTTGTCCTCGAGCGGGTTCGGAAGCTCGTGGGCCTTGGCGGCGCGGTCCGCGGCGGTGACCGGCGGAGCGGGTTCGGCGGATCCTGGTGCGGCGTAGACGGCGCCGAACGAGGCCGCGACGCCGAGGGTGACGAGTGCAGTGCTGAGACGTCTCAAAGACTTCTCCCCTTCATGCAACGGTGGGACGGGCCGGACGGCCCGGGGTGAACGCGTCGCCCTGGCCCACAGATGGTTGTGGGGGGGAACGAGACGCACCGCGGCCCAACTTAGGCATTGGCGGGCACGCGCGTCTAGACCGGAAGTGCTCCTATTTTTGGCGCGTTTAGGCGAGGATTTATGGGGCACATGCCTCGTCGCCCGCTGTTCCCCGCGCGAGGCGCGAGCGTGCCAAGATTCGTCCATGCGTGACGAGGCCGCTCTGTCGGCGGCGAGCCGGATCATCTCGGCGAGCGGGGTGGAGCGGCACGACGCCGCCGTCGTCCTCGGGTCGGGGTGGACCGGTGCGGTCGACGTCATCGGCACCCCGAGCTGGCAGGTGCCGGCAGCCGACCTCCCAGGATTCTTCCCGCCGGCGGCACCCGGGCACGCGGGTCAGGTCGCCTCGATCCCGTTGACCGCCGGGTCCGGGGACGTCGCGCACGTGCTCGTCCTGAGCGGGCGCACCCACCTCTACGAGGGCCATGGGCCCGCGGCGGTCGCGCACGGCGTACGGACGGCGGCGGCCTGCGGTGCCCGGGTCTGCGTCCTCACCAATGCCAACGGCTCCCTCCGGCCCGAGTGGCCGACCGGGACGGGTGTGCTGATCGCGGACCACCTCGATCTGGCCGCAGTCTCGCCGCTCGTCGGCGCCGACTTCGTCGACCTCACCGACTGCTGGTCGCCACAGCTGCGTGCGGTCGCCCGTGACGTCGACCCTCGCCTGGTCGAGGGAACGTACGCGATGCTCCGCGGCCCGGAGTTCCAGACCGTCGCCGAGCTCCGTGGCCTGCGCACGGTCGGCGCCGACGTCGTCGGGATGTCGACCGTCCTCGAGGCGATCGCCGCACGCGCCGCCGGGATGGAGCTGCTCGGGATCTCCGTCGTCACCACCACCGAGCTCGACGAGCACGGTGACCACCCTGTCCTCACCGATCCCGACGCCGTGGTGGCTGCCGCCGCGCAGGCGGCGACCGGTCTGGGCACCACGATCCGCCGAGTCCTCGCCGCAACACTCCTGAAGGAGCACTGATGTCCATGGAACCCCCCTCGAGAAGCCACGAGCCCCTCCCGGCCGCCGCCCCGGTCAGTGCGCCGACCAGCGCAATCGAGGCCAACGGGATCAACGTCATCGACGAGTCCGAGCGCAAGGGCACGCCACGGTCCCTGTTCTGGCCGTGGTGCGCGGCCAACATCTCGGTCTTCGGTGTTGCGTACGGCGCCTACTTCCTCGATTTCGGGGTCTCGTTCTGGCAGGCGCTCTTCGCCGGGCTGATCGGGACGGTGCTCTCGTTCCTGCTGGTCGGGGTCGTCTCGATCGCGGGCAAGCGCGGATCGGCCCCGACGATGGTGCTGTCACGCGCTGCGTTCGGCGTGCGCGGCAACACGCTGCCGAGCGCCGTCTCGTACGTGCTGCTCGTCGGCTGGGAGACGGTGCTGGTGTCGCTCGCAGCGTTGGCGAGCGCCTCGGTCATCGAGGAGCTCGGGTGGGGCGGCGGCGACGGAGCCCGGATCCTCGGCTTCGTCCTCACCGCCGCCGTGGTCATCGGCGCGGGCATCCTCGGGTTCGACACGATCATGAAGCTGCAGGTGTGGATCACCATCGCGACCGCGGTGCTGACCGTCGGCTACGTCGCACTCACGTTCGGCGACATCGACTGGGATGCCGTGACCTCGCTGCCGTCGGGCGGTGCCGCCGCGGTGATCGGACTGGCGATCTTCGCGACCGCGGGCTTCGGGATCAGCTGGGTGAACTCCGGCGCCGACTACTCCCGCTACCTGCCCCGTACGGCCTCGGCCGGCGGCGTGGTCCTCTGGACGACCCTCGGCGGGGCGATCGCGCCGGTCCTCCTGGTGCTCTACGGCCTGCTGCTCGCGGGGTCCGACCCTGCGCTGTTCGCAGCGCTCGGCGCGGACCCGATCGGCACGCTCGTGACGCTGCTGCCCACCTGGTACCTCGTGCCGTTCTTCCTCGTCGCGCTGGCGGGGCTCGTCGGCGGTGCGGTGCTCGACATCTACTCCTCGGGCCTCGCGCTGCTCACGCTCGGCCTGAAGACCCCGCGCTGGGTCGCGGCGGCGATCGACGGTGCGATCATGGTGGCGGGCACGATCTACTTCCTGTGGTTCGCTGACGACTTCTTCGAACCGTTCCAGGGCTTCCTCATCACGCTCGCCGTGCCGATCGCGGCCTGGGCGGGGATCTTCGTCGCCGACATCGCGCTGCGCCGCCGCGACTACGCCGACCGCGACCTCTACGACCCGCGCGGACGGTACGGCGCGTGGAACGTGCCGACCGTGGCGTGGTTCCTGCTCGCGGTCGTCGTCGGCTGGGGCATGGTCACGAACACCTACGCCGACTGGCTGGGCTGGCAGGGCTACCTGCTGGAGCCGCTGCAGCTCGGCGGCAAGAAGGGCGAGTGGGCGCTCGCGAACCTCGGTGTCGTCGCCGCGCTGGCGATCGGCTTCGTGGGCTACCTCCTCACCGGGCGCGGTCAGGTCGCTCGTCAGGAGGCGCGGCGCTGATGTCGCCGCCCGTCACCGCGACCCGCTCGCGGATCGCGGTGATGGGTTCCACCGGCCGTCTCGGTGGGCAGGTGGTGCGCGCCTTGGCGGGCAGCGCCGAGCACGAGGTGGTCGCCCTCGCCCGCACCCCGGCGTACGACGGGGGTGGGAAGGTCCAGTCCGTCCACGCTGACTACGACGATCCCGACTCCCTGCGGACGGCGCTGGTCGGCGTCGACACGCTCGTCTTCGTCTCGAGCGACGGCGAGGCGGCGCGGATGATGACGCACCACCGCAACGTGGTCGAGGCGATCGTGGCGTCGGACGTCGCGCACGTCGTGTATCTCTCCGGTCTGGACGTCGACCTCTCCTCGCCGTTCTGCTACGCCTACACCAACGGCACGACGGAGGAGCTGCTCGCCCGTACGGGCTGTGGGCTGTCGGTCGTGCGTGCGTCGATCTTCACCGAGTTCTTCGCCGGTCTCGTCGCGCGAGCGAGACCGTCCGGCGAGCTGCGGCTTCCCGCTGGCGACGCGCAGGTGTCCCTGGTCTCGCGAGAGGACGTGGCGCGTTGCCTGGCCGCGTTGGCGACGACGCCGACGGGCCGCTCCCACGACGTGACCGGGCCGGTGGCGCTCGGCATGGCGGAGGTGGCCGAGGTTGCGGAGCGGGCCTGGGGCACGCCGGTCTCGTACGTCGACGTCCCCCCGACGACGTTCGGTGCCGAGCTCGCCGCGAGCGGGGAGGACCCGTGGTGGACCTACGCGTACGCGTCGCTGTTCGCCTCGATCCGCCAGCGGCGCTGGGAGGCGGTGTCCGAGGAGGTGCGGGCGCTCACCGGCCGCGCCCCGTCCGCCCCGTCCCCGTGGTGAAGGCTTCAGGTCGGTTTCAGCAGCAGAAACCGACCGCAACCCTTCACAACGGGGACGGGAGCGAGAGTCAGCTCGCGCTGCGGTGATCACGCCCGCAGGAGGCGACGAGCTCGGCGACGGCGTCGTGCTCGAAGCGCAGGCCGACCGTCGCCAGGCGGAGGTGGCGCGACCCTTCAGCAGGGCCGGCGGCCTCGGTGCCCAGCCGCGCGCGGATCCCCGACCGCGCCAGGCGCCGCAGGGCCGCCGGGCCGTCCGGCACCCGTACCCACAGGGCGAGACCGTCGACGCCGGGCACCGCGAGACCCCGGTGCCGCAGCGCCCGCGCCAGGGCGTGCCACCGTCGCGCGTACCGCCAGCGCGCCCGCGCGACCATCTCCTGGACGCCCAGGTCACCGAGCATCAGCGCCAGGGTCCGTTGGGCGACCAGCGGTGGGAACGACCCGGTGATGTCCTGGCGTGCGCGGAGCCGGTCGACGACGGCGGAGGCTCCCCCGACGACCGCCATCCGTACGGTCGGCCCGTGCGAGCGCTGGTAGCCCCGGACGAGCACGGTCTGGTCCGGCAACCAGCTGCCGACCGACCCCGCAGGCCCGGCGGCGAGACACGCCGCGGTGTCCTCCTCGACGATCAGCACCTCCCGCTCGGCAAGGACCGCGGCAAGGTCACGAGCGCGTTCGTCGGTGACGTGGTGCGCGAGGGGGTCGGCCATCCGCGGCTGGGTGACCACCATGCTCGGGCGCGTCGCGAGAGCACGTGCGAGCGCGTCGGGCAGCATGCCCGCGGCGTCGCACGGCACACGGACGATCTGCGCGCGGACCGCCGTCAGGACCGCCTGGGTCTCCGGCGAGCACGCCGACTCCACGACGACCCGGTCGCCCGGACGGACGACGAGGGCCGCGAGCTGGGCGAGTGCGTCGGCGAATCCCCAGGCGACCGCGAGGCCGTCGGGCACGAACGGCCAGCTGCCGACCGCCATCCGAGCGAGGTCGCCGTCGACCTCGCTCCTCTCGAACTGGTGCCAGGCAAGACCTTCGGCGGCCGCGAGGAGGTGAGGCGCGGGATCCGGGAGGAGGTCCACGTCGTACGCCGAGGCGACGAGGTCGATCCTCACCGGGAGCTCGGGAGGGAGCCCGGGCTCGGGGACCGGAAGGCTGAGGTCACGGACGAAGGTGCCGTTGCGCCCGTCGGAGCGTACGAGGCGCTCGTGGCGCAGGAGGGTCCAGGCGGTGGCGACCGTGGTCGCACCGACCTGCAGCGCGGCAGCCGTTGCACGGACGGTGGGCAGCCGTGAGCCGTCGGCGATCACGCCCTGTCGGATGAGTCCGGCGACGTGGTCGGCGATGCCGCGGGCGGACGGTTCGGTGACGCCTGCGGCGATCTCCGCGGCAGGCATCGAGGTGACCGGTCGACGATGCCTTCCTCCCATGACGAATTCTTAGCGTGCGTGGCAGCCGCGCGCCACCGGTGTCCGCACGCGGACCGCGTGTTGTTGCTAAGTCGGCACAATCCCGAACAATCGAGCGGCGCTCGCCGACGTGAATGCTCCTTAACGTGGGGCCACCCTCGCCGCGGACCCGCGGCGGGTTACGTGGGAAGGGCAGCACATGAGACACAGACGATTGCTCTCCGCCGCCGTCGTGACGGCGTCGGTCTCCTTGCTCGGAACCAGCCTGGTCGCGTCCTCCGCCACCGCGGAGGCGCCGTACCGGATCACCCTGCCGGCCGCCGCGGACGGCATCGAGACGCCCGAGGAGTTCTTCGGGTTCGAGATGGGGACGGAGGGGAAGCTCGCGGCGTACCCCGACGTCCTCGACTACATGAAGACCATCGCCAAGCAGTCCGACCGGGTCGACTACGAGACGGTCGGCGAGACGACGATGGGCAACGAGTACGCCACCGTCTTCATCAGCGCACCCAAGAACCTCGAGCGGCTCGACGAGATCGTCGCGGCCAGCCAGAAGCTCTCCGACCCGCGCTCCACCTCGGAGGCCGAGGCCAAGGCGCTGGCCCGGGAGAGCGTCCCGATCTATCACCTCGAGGCGACGATCCACTCGACCGAGGTCGGCAACGGCCAGGCGATCAACGACATCGTGCACCGGCTCGCGACCGAGGACTCCGACTTCACCGAGGAGGTGCTCAACAACTCGGTGATCATGCTGGTCCCGTCGCAGAACCCTGACGGCCAGCACCTGGTGGTCGACCACTTCAACCGGACCGCAGGCACCGACCTCGCGCGGACGTACCCGGATCTTTACCACAAGTACACCGGGCACGACGACAACCGTGACTGGACGATGTTCACCCAGGTCGAGGCGCAGTACCGGCTCGAGCTGGAGAAGAAGTACCGCCCGGTGATGACGCACATCATGCACCAGCAGGGCAACGGTGGGGAGCGCATCTTCGTCCCGCCGTACGGGGGCGTGACGAGCGCCAACGTGCCGCCCAACATGAACGCCTCGAGCGCGGTCGTCGGGCAGCACGCGGCTCGCCAGCTCGCCGCCGAGGGCAAGTCCGGTGTCGGGTCGCTCGACTACCACATCTTCTGGACCCTGGAGCAGCCCGTCGGGTTCTTCCCGTTCACCGGGACCGGCGCATACCTCACCGAGATCGCGTCCGCCACCGACCTCGCCTACCCGCAGAAGTCGAACGACGGCAAGCCGTTGGGCCCGCAGGTGCCGACGCAGGCGCTGATCGAGCCGTACGAGAAGGACACCTGGACGCTCAAGGACATCGTCGAGTACGCCAGCACCGCCACCTACGCGGGCATGGAGTACGTCGCGCAGAACGGCGAGAAGCTGCTCTACGACAACCTCTTCGCCGTCCCGCAGGAGTACATGGAGAACGGCGTGAAGTCCGGTGTCGAGGCCTACGTCGTCGATGCCGAGCAGCGCGACCCGTTCGCGACGTACGAGATGCTCGAGCGCCTCGACTGGACGCAGGTCGAGATCCATCGGGCGACCGCCCCGTTCACTGCGGGCGGCAAGGAGTACGCCGCCGGGTCGCACGTGATCAAGACCAGGCAGCCGCGCGGCAACTGGGTCGACCAGGTGCTCGGCAAGGACACCTACCCGACCGACGACCTTCCGTACGCCGAGGCGACGACGAGCCTGCCGCTGCAGCTGGGCGTCGCGGTGGACGAGGTCAAGGGTGCCGTCGACGCGCAGCTCGAGCGCGTGACGTCCGTCGAGGTCCCGACCGTGACGATGCCGGCAGCGCCGGGCGCCTCGGGCGCGTACCTCGTACGACCGGAGTCGTACGGCACGATCCAGGTCGTGTCGGCGCTGCAGAAGGCGAACATCACGACCTTCCGGGCCGGCAAGGAGTTCGCCGCCGCCGGCACGACGTACCCGGCGGGCACGTACGTGGTCCCGGCGACGCCGCAGGCGCGCTCGGTCCTCGCGACGTCGACCAAGAAGGTCGGTGTCCCGGTGACGGCGGTCGCGACCGCGCCGAACGTCAAGGGCATCCAGCTCAAGCCGCGCACGCGGGTCGGCCTGCTGCGTGGGGCGAACAACATGCCGGGCGGCTGGGACATGTGGCTCATGGACCAGTACAAGATCAACTACGAGGTCGTGGGTGCCCAGGACTTCCAGACCGGTCGGCTGATCGACGTCTACGACACGATCGTCCTGCCGCAGGGCATCTCCAAGGCGCGCATCGTCGACGGGCTCGACCAGGAGCGCTACGACGAGGAGTTCGCGTGGGCGTACGGCGTCGGTGAGGCGGGTTGGAAGAAGCTGCGGCAGTTCGTCCGCCAGGGCGGCACGCTGCTCGCGATCGGCAGCTCGGTCGCGACGGCGAAGGAGCTGCTGGACCTGCCGATCGAGCCGGCTCTGCCGACCGACCAGGACGTCTTCGCCACCGGCGGCAGCCTCCTCAACCACGAGTTCGACACGTCCGACATGGTCGCGTGGGGGATGCCGGAGAAGTGGCCGGTGTGGCTCTACAACACGCAGGCGTGGAAGCCGACGGGCAAGAAGGCCGACGTCGTGTCGACCTACCCGCAGTCCGACGTCCTTGCGAGCGGATATCTCAAGGGTGAGGACTACATCGAGGGCGCGGCGAACGTCGTGTCGTTCGACGTCGGCAAGGGCAAGGTCGTGACGTACGGCAGCGAGATCACCTTCCGGTCGCTCCCGCGCTCGTCGTTCAACCTGCTCTACAACGCGGTGTACGGCGGCCCCGCTGCGGAGGTGAACAAGACCCAGCTGCGCAAGCTGCAGCCGGCCTTCTCCTCCAGCGGTCGCCTCCTGCAGTAGCGCGTCGCTCCGCCCCGTCCCCGTTGTGAAGACTTCAGGTCGGTTTCAGCAGCAGAAACCGACCGCAACCCTTCACAACGGGGACGGGCCCGCGTCGCGGTGGAGCTCGGTCAGTGCGAGGTAGTTGCTGGCGTTGACCTTGAGGCCCTCGCGCTCCTCGTCGCTCAACGGGCGGCGCACCTTGCCGGGGACCCCGGCGACGAGCGACCCCGGCGGGACGTCGGTGTCCTGGAGGACGACGGCGCCGGCGGCGACCATGGAGCCCGCCCCGATCCGTGCCCCGTTGAGCACCACGGCGCCCATCCCGATCAGCGAGTCGTCCTCCACCGTGCAGCCGTGCAGCACGGCGCGGTGCCCGACCGAGACGCCGGCGCCGAGGGTGACAGGCTTGTCCGTGTCGACGTGGAAGACGCACCCGTCCTGGACGTTGCTGCGCTCGCCGATCGTGATCGGCGCGTTGTCGCCCCGCAGCACGGCGCCGTACCAGACGCTGGCCTGCGGGCCGAGCGTCACGCTGCCGGTCAGGACCGCGGTGGGCGCGACGTACGAGGTGGGATCGAGGCTGGGGCTGGTGCCGGCAATGGTGCGGAGCAGGGGTGCGTCGGTCATGGTGCCGATCGTGCCACGGGTGGTGCCGCGCCCGGGCGAGGGTCGGGTACGGCCTCAGCCGAGGAGGGCGCGGCGGGCCATCTGGGTCAGCAGCTCCGCCATCGCGTCCGCCGAGATCCGGGCGCTGTGCGGCGTCGAGTTGAGCAGGCCGAACGTCGCCTGCACGGCGGCGCGCGCTGTCCGCTGGTCGAGCTCGGGTCGCAGCGTCCGGAGCACCTCGACCCAGGTGTCGACGTAGTCGAGCTGGAGCGCGCGCACCTCTGCCCTGCTGGCGTCGTCGAGGTTGGTCCACTCGCGCTCCTGCACGACGATCAGCGCAGGGTTGGTGAGTGCGAAGTCGATGTGGAAGGCCACCAGCGCGTCGAGCGCGTCCTTAAGGTCGCTCGCTTCCGCGACACGGGTGCGGCCGCCGCTGCGAAGCGTCCGGCTGATCCCGACGAGCATCTCGGAGAGGACCGCGTCCTTGCCGGCGAAGTGGCGGTAGAGGGCGGGGCCGGAGATCCCGCAGGCCGCGCCGATGTCGTGCACGGAGACGCCATGGAAGCCCCGCTCGGCGAAGAGGGTGGCGGCGGTGGTGAGGATTTGCTCCTGGCGCGTGGTGACCACGCCGTCATGCTAGGTCTCCACCGGTTCGCAGGGGAAAAGAAAGCGGCCGGCGGAGATCCGCCGGCCGCCGTTGTCCGTGAGCGGTCTCGGGTCCGCTCACGAACATGTCCCCTCCGCGTCACGGGGGCCGCGCGGAGGAGTCGGGGTGATACAGGAAGAAATCTGCCACGAATTCACCGGCATGGGAATGGCATAATCAAGCCGTGGCATGAAAACGACACGGATCTCGTTCCGAACGAGGGCTCGCAAGGTCGAGATCGTGTGAACCGGCACCAGTTTTCCCACAAATCCGCCGGATATCGGCAAGATCACGTGGGACGATCACGCATCGAACCGCAGTGAGGGAGGTCGCGTGCTGGAAGTCCTAGGGCTGAGCCCCGACGAGTACGACCTCTATCGCACATTGGTGGAGGTCGCGAGCGCGACTCCGGGCGACCTCGGCGACGTGGTGGGGATGCCGGTCGCCGACGTGAGCGCCTACCTCTCGTCCCTCGAGCAGCGCGGGCTGGTCGGCCGTCACGTGGACGGCAGCGAGGAGCACTTCACCGCGTCTCCGCCGACGGTCGCCCTCGGCTCGTTGATCGTCGAGCGCCAGCGGTGGCTGCGCCGTGCCGAGATCGAGCTCGAGCGCCTCAACGACCTCTATCGAAAGGCCGCCGACGATCGCACCGCCTCCGACCTGGTCGACCTGGTGCCGGGCCGGGACGCGGGGTTGCAGCGCGTGAAGCAGCTCGTCCGCGCCGCACGGCGAGAAGTCCGCCTGTCGGTGCGTACGACGAAGCTGACGTCGTCGGAGTACGGCTTCGTCGAGGAGCGGCGCGCCGTCGAGCGCGGCGTACGGTTCCGGATCCTCGCCGAGCGTGCGGTGCTCGACCGTCCCAACTCGCTCTCGGACTTCCACGACGGCGAGGGCATGGACGTCCGGCTCGCGTCTGCGCTCCCGTCGCGGCTGCTGGTGGTCGACTCCGAGATTGCGATGGTGCCGGTGATGGCCTCGCCGGACGACCTGTCCGGCGGAGCGCTGATCGTGCACCGGAGCGGACTTCTCGACAGCCTGATCGCTTTGTTCGAAGGGATGTGGGCCGGCGCTTCGCCGCTGCTCGAGAGCCAGTCCGCTGACGCGAGGGCCGCCGGGCTCGACGACACCGACGCACGGATCCTCCGCCTCCTCAACGCCGGCCTCACCGACCACAAGGTGGCGAACCAGCTCAGCCTCTCGGCCCGGACGGTGCAGCGCCGCATGAGTCGGCTGATGGAGCGGGCTGAGGTGGAGACGCGGCTCCAGCTCGGGGTCGCTGCGAAGCAGCGCGGTTGGCTCTAGCTGCGAAGCAGCGCGGTTGGCTCTAGCTGCGAAGCAGCGCGGTTGGCTCTTGACCTCATGTCGACTTGAGCATGAACACTCGGGATTCCAGTCGACCGACGAGGAGGACCCGATGCGTGCAGTGGTGGTGCGGGAGTACGGCGGACCGGACGTGCTGGAGGTCGAGGAGCTCCCCGATCCCGAACCAGAGCCGGACCAGCTCCTGGTCGACGTCTCCGTCGCCGACGTGATCTACCTCGACACGATGCTCCGTCAGGGCGGGGCCGCGGAGTGGGGGATGCCTCTGCCGTACGTCGCGGGCGGCGCGGTCGCCGGCACGGTGCTCAGCGTGGGACCCGGCGTCGACGGCTCCTGGGTCGGGCGGCGGGTGGTGGCGCGATCGGGGACGCAGGGCGGGTACGCCGAGCGGGTCGCCGTTCCGGTCGAGACCGCGTACGCCCTCCCCGACGACGTCGCCGACGAGGATGCCGCCGCGCTCTCGCGTGACGGGGTGACGGCGCTGCGCCTCGTCGAGGTGACGCGTGTCGAGCGGGGCGACCGGGTGATCGTCAACGCCGCGACCGGAGGCGCAGGGGCGCTGATCGTGCAGCTGCTCCTCGCTCGGGGTGCGGCCGTGGTCGGGGCCGCCCGCGGCGAGCGCAAGCTGGCGCTCGTGCGCGAGCTCGGTGCCGAGGCGGTCGACTACAGCGTGCCCGGCTGGACCGACAAGGCAGTAGCCGCGCTCGGAGGGTTGGCTCCGACCGTCCTGCTCGACGGCGCCGGCGGCACGCCCGGGCAGGAGGCGTTCGCGGTGCTCGGCGACGGGGGCAGGCTCGTTGCGTACGGCGCGGCGGGAGGCTTCCTCGAGCCGGACCCGGAGGAGGTGCGCAGGCGTCGCCTGGAGGTGCAGGGCATCACGGGGGCACAGCTCGCACCGGACGGCATCCGGCGCCTGACGGCAGAGGCGGTGCAGCGGCGACGCGCCGCCGAGTGGGCGCCGGTCATCAAGCAGCGCTATCCGTTGGAACGGGCCGCCGACGCCCACCGTGGGCTGGAGGACCGCAGCGCGATCGGCAAGACCCTGTTGCTCGCCTGAGACGCGGTCTCACGTCCTGCTGTTGACCCCCGCTAAGCGCCTGCTTAGTGTCGGAGATCACATCCCGGCCCAGGAGGTCCCGTGAAGCGTGTGCTCGGCTCGATCGTCGCCACTCTCTCGCTCGTTCTCGCCTCGTTCGCCCTGGCAGCGCCTGCTCCGGCGAGCGGGACGGGTCCGGGACACGTCAAGCCGCGACCCATCGTCTTCGTGCACGGCTCGGCGGGCTCGGCGAGCCAGTTCCAGACACCCGCGCTGCGGTTCGCGAGCAACGGCTACCGCGCGGAGGACATCGAGGCGGTCGAGTACGACACGCAGTTCCAGACCAACACGCTCGCTCAGGTGCACGAGCGGATCGACGCCGCGGTCGCGGCGGTGCTCCGGCGTACGCGAGCCGACAAGGTCGACCTCGTCGGCCACTCCCTCGGCACGTACGTCTCCCAGCAGTACTTGAACAGCTCCCCGGCGCGCGCCGGCCGTGTCGCCCACTACGTCAACATCGACGGTCTGACGGCGACGGCGCTCCCCGGCGGGGTCCCGACCCTGGCGCTGTGGGCGGAGCCGTGGCGCTATCCAGGCGTCACCCGCACGGTCGTCGGTGCCACCAACGTCGACCTCGGCGAGCAGGGGCACACCGAGGCGGTCACCTCGGAAAAGAGCTTCCGCGAGATGTTCCGCTTCTTCAACGGGGGCCGGCCCGCCACGACCGAGGTCCGTGCGGAGCGTGGGCGTCCGACGGTATCCGGGCGGGTGAACTTCTTCGTGAGCAACCTGCCGGTGGTCGACGGCACGCTGCGGGTCTATCGCGTCGGTCGGCTCACTGGGGCACGCCTCGGACGACCGGTCGCCACCTTCGACGTGACCGACGGAGCGTTCGGCCCGTTCCGCGCCTCGCGGCACGTCCGGTACGAGTTCGTGCTCACCCGCGGCGAGATCACGCACCACTTCTACACCGAGCCGTTCACGCGCTCCGACCGGTTCGTCCGCCTGATGACCGACCAGCCCGGCGGGGTCGTGCGCAGCGTGATGACCGCGTCGCCGCGGCACGCCAACCTCACGATCAGCCGCAACAAGGAGTGGTGGAGCGACCAGGACGGCCGCAACGACACCCTGACGATCGACGGCGTCTCGGTTCTCGACGGGATCGCTCCTCGAGCCAAGCGCGCGATCGGCATCGCGGTGGGCGACCAGCACGCCGACGGGGTGAGCGTCCTGGGTCAGCCCATCGCCGAGTTCGCGTCGGTCCCGTTCATCACCGGCGTCGACCAGTACCTCCGGGCGCCCCGCCGGCACGCCGGGATCCGGCTGCGGGCGGTGCCGCGCGGGACGACACGTCCGCACACCCTCGTCGTCCCGGCCTGGCCGTCGTCCGACCACTGGGTGTCCGTGCAGTTCGACGCGCACTGACGGCTGAGGCGTACGGACCGGCGAGGCGGGTGCGTAGTCCCACGGGGGCGGTGGTTTCTCAGGTTAACAACCGTTAACATCGACGGCATGCACCCCACCGGCATGCGCGACCTCGTCGCCGAGCTGCGCGAACGCCTCGCCGTCGTGCGCACCGGCGGACCGGAGCGCGCCCGCGACAAGCACGAGAAGCGCGGCAAGCTCTTCGTCCGCGACCGCGTCGACCGCCTCCTCGACCCCGGCTCGCCGTTCCTCGAGATCGCGCCGCTGGCCGCGTACGGGATGTACGGCGCCGACGGGGACGCGCACGCGGTGCCCAGCGCAGGTGTGGTCGCCGGCATCGGCCGGGTGTCGGGCCGCGAGTGTGTGATCGTCGCCAACGACGCCACCGTCAAGGGCGGCACCTACTACCCGCTCACGGTCAAGAAGCACCTCCGCGCCCAGACCGTGGCTGCCGAGAACCGGCTCCCCTGCCTCTATCTCGTGGACTCCGGTGGCGCGTTCCTCCCGATGCAGGACGAGGTCTTCCCGGACCGGGAGCACTTCGGGCGCATCTTCTACAACCAGGCGCAGATGTCGGCGCAGGGCATCCCGCAGGTCGCCGCGGTGATGGGCTCGTGCACCGCGGGAGGCGCGTACGTCCCGGCGATGAGCGACGAGACCGTCATCGTCAAGGACCAGGGCACGATCTTCCTGGGAGGCCCGCCGCTGGTGAAGGCCGCGACCGGGGAGGTCGTCACTGCCGAGGAGCTGGGCGGCGGCGAGGTCCACGCCCGGCGCTCCGGTGTCGTCGACCACCTCGCCGACGACGACGCGCACGCCTTGGCGATCGTCCGCAGCATCGTCGCGACCTTCGAGCGCCGGACGCCTCCCAGCCTCGAGCGCACGGAGGTCGTCGAGCCCCTCGAGGACCCCGAGACCCTGTACGACGTGGTGCCGACCGACTCGCGCACCCCGTACGACGTGCGCGAGGTGATCCGTCGCCTCGTCGACGGCTCGACGTTCCACGAGTTCAAGCCGCTGTACGGCGAGACGCTGGTCTGCGCGTTCGCCCGCATCTGGGGCTACCCGGTCGCCATCGTCGCCAACAACGGCATCTTGTTCTCCGAGTCGTCCCTCAAGGGCGCGCACTTCATCGAGCTCGCCAACCAGCGCGGCGTCCCGTTGGTGTTCCTCCAGAACATCACCGGCTTCATGGTCGGCCGCGAGTACGAGAACGGCGGCATCGCCAAGGACGGCGCCAAGCTCGTGACCGCCGTCGCGTCCTCGGTCGTTCCGCGGTTCACCGTCGTCATCGGCGGGTCGTACGGCGCCGGCAACTACGGCATGTCGGGACGTGCGTACGACCCTCGCTTCGTCTGGATGTGGCCCAACGCCAAGATCTCCGTGATGGGCGGCGAGCAGGCCGCCTCGGTGCTGGCGACCGTCCGGCGAGACGGCGTGGAGGCGCGTGGCGAGGAGTGGTCGGCCGACGACGAGGAGGCCTTCAAGGCCCCGATCCGCGCCCAGTACGAGGCGCAGGGCTCTGCGTACTACTCGACCGCACGGCTCTGGGACGACGGCATCATCGACCCCGCCGACACCCGGCGCGTCCTCGGCATGGCGCTCCAGGCGTCGTCCAACGCGCCGATCCCCGAACCCCACTACGGCGTCTTCCGGATGTGAGTGCCATGACCCCACGATTCACCAGCGTGCTCGTCGCCAACCGCGGCGAGATCGCCGTCCGCGTCGTCCGCGCCCTCCAGGCGGCCGGGCTGCGGGCGGTCGCCGTCCACTCCGACGCCGATGCCCTGGCGCCCCACGTCCGCCTCGCCGACCATGTCGAGCGGGTCGACTCCTACCTCTCCGTCGACGCGATCCTCGACGCCGCTCGACGCAGCGGTGCGCAGGCCGTGCACCCTGGCTACGGATTCCTGTCCGAGCGGGCCGACGCGGCTCGGTCGGTCACCGACGCCGGCCTGGTGTGGATCGGACCGAGCGCCGAGGTCATCGACCTGATGGGGCGCAAGGACCGGGCGCGTGACGTGGCCGAGCGGGCAGGTGTGCCCGTGACCCAGCGCTATGACCCGGCGACGGTCCCCGCCGACGCCTATCCCGTCCTGGTCAAGGCCGCGGCCGGTGGAGGCGGCAAGGGCATGCGTGTCGTGCGCGACCCCGCCGACCTCGCCGAGGCGATCGCGGCCGCCCGCCGTGAGGCCGCGTCGGCCTTCGGCGACGACACGCTCATCGTCGAGGAGTACGTGGAGCGTGGCCGCCACGTCGAGGTGCAGGTGATCGGTGACGAGCACGGCACCGTCCTCCACCTCTTCGAGCGCGACTGCTCGGCCCAGCGCCGCCACCAGAAGGTGCTCGAGGAGGCCCCGGCCCCGACGATCTCCGACGCCACGCGCGCCCGGCTGACGGAGGCCGCGGTCGCGCTGTCGCAGGAGGTCGGCTACGTGAACGCCGGCACGGTCGAGTTCCTCGTGCACGGCCAGGGCGACGCGGAACGGATCGCCTTCCTCGAGATGAACACGCGCCTCCAGGTCGAGCACCCGGTGACCGAGGCGATCACCGGGCTCGACCTCGTCGATCTCCAGCTGCGGGTCGCGCAGGGTCTCCCCCTCGGCATCGCCCAGGACGAGGTGGCCGCGTCCGGGCACGCGATCGAGGCGCGCGTATACGCCGAGGACGCCTACGCGGGCTTCCTCCCGCAGGCGGGCCGTGCCGACCGCGTCGTCTGGCCCGAGCACGTGCGTGTCGACGCGGCGCTCGAGTCGGGCGCCGAGGTCACCACCGCGTACGACCCGATGCTGGGCAAGGTGATCGCGCACGGACCGGACCGCGAGACCGCTCGCGCCGCGCTCGTCGACGCGCTCGACCGGACCGCCGTGCTGGGCGTCACCACCAACACCGGCTTCCTTCGACGGCTGGTGGCGTCCGACGCCTTCGGGTCCGCGGCGGTCCACACGTCGTGGCTCGACTCGGCCGAGGCGGCAGACCTGACGACACGTCCCGACGTCCCGCCGCAGGCGTGTGAGTCCGCGACGCGCGCGTGGGCCCGGGCGAACGTGTCTCCGGCCGACGACCCGTTCGGCGCCGCCGACGGGTGGCGCTCCGCGGCGAGCCCGGCTCCGGTCCTGGTGTCGCTGGTCGACGCCGACGCCAACCCGGTGGAGGTCAGCCTGACGCCCGGGTCGTACGAAGCAGTCACGGCCGTCGACGCGCCGTCGGTCGTCGATCCCCGCAGCGTGACCGTCGCCCACCAGGGCCAGTCCTGGACGTTCCGTCACCCGGACCCGGCGCGTGACCGCGCAGGCGCTGCGACCGGCGACGCCGACATCGTGTCCCCGATGCCGGGCACGGTCCTCTCCGTCTCGGCGGCCGAGGGTGAGACGGTGGACGAAGGCCAGGTCCTCGGCGTCGTGGAGGCGATGAAGATGGAGATCGCGCTGAAGGCTCCGTACGCGGGTGTGGTGACCCGGGTCGGGGTCGCGTCCGGTGACCAGGTCGCGCTCGGTGCGCTGCTGTTCAGGGTGGAGGACCAGGCGTGAGTCTCCCCTCCGTCCACCGCGATCCGGCACTGCCCGAGAGGGTGACGATCTACGAGGTCGGTGCTCGCGACGGTCTGCAGAACGAGTCGGGCGTGATCCCTCTCGACACCAAGCTCGCGTTCGTCGAGCGGCTGACCGTCGCCGGACTCCCGGTCGTCGAGGCGACGAGCTTCGTCCACCCGCGATGGGTCCCGCAGCTCGCTGACGCCGCCGACCTGGTCGCGCGGCTCGACCTGCACGGCCCCGTGCCGTACCCCGTCCTCGTCCCCAACGAGCGCGGCCTCGACCGCGCGCTCGAGTCCGGCGTCACCCACGTCGCGGTCTTCGCCAGCGCCACGGAGACGTTCGCCTCGAAGAACCTCAACAGCACGTACGAGTCGCAGTTCGCGATGTTCGAGCCGGTGGTGCGGCGTGCCCTCGACGCCGGCGTGAAGGTGCGGGCGTACCTTTCGATGTGCTTCGGCGACCCGTGGGAGGGCGAGGTCGCGGTCGACCGCGTCGTCACCGCCGGTCGGCGGCTGCTCGACATGGGCGCGTACGAGCTGTCGCTCGGCGACACCATCGGCGTCGGCACCGCACACCATGTCGAGGTGCTGCTCGACGCGTTCGCGGAGGCGGGCGTCGGACTCGACCAGATCGCCCTGCACTTCCACGACACCTACGGGCAGGCGCTCGCCAACACGTACGCGGCACTCCGCCGCGGCGTCACGACCTTCGACGCCTCCGCCGGTGGGCTCGGCGGGTGTCCGTACGCGAAGTCTGCGACCGGCAACCTCGCCACCGAGGACCTGGTCTGGATGCTCGACGGGCTCGGCGTGGCGCACGGGGTCGACCTGTCCGCGCTCGCGCAGACGAGTGCCTGGATGGCAGAGCAGCTGGGGCGCCCGTCCCCGTCCGCGGTGGTGCGTGCGCTGACGGCCGGCTGAGCGGCCAGACGGGCCGGGGTTCTACGCTGCTGGTATGTCTGTCCGCGCGATCCCGCTGCTGCCCTGCCCTTCGATCGACGACATCACCGACTTCTACGAAGCCCTCGGGTTCACCACGACCTTTCGCCAGTCCAGCCCCAACCCGTACGTCGCCGTCGAGCGCGACGGCCTGGAGCTCCACTACTTCGGCGTGGAGGGGTTCGATCCCGACGGCTCGTACGGGACGTGCGTCGTCCTGGTCGACGACACCGAGCCGTGGTTCGAGGCGATCGCGGCCGGGTTGCGTGAGCGCTACGACACGCTCCCGATGTCCGGTGTCCCCCGGATCACGCGACCGCGCCTGCGCGAGAACGCCCGCGGCCTCTCGGGATTCAGCCTGATCGACCCGGGCGGCAACGCGGTCCGCTTCACGCGCGGCATCGCGGAGCCCGTCATGGAGGAGAGCCGGCTCGCGACGGCGTACGCGTACGCGGTGGTGCTCGCCGACTCGAACGGTGACCCGACGGAGGCGGCGACCTTGCTCGCCGGCGCGATCCGTCGTGAGGACGAGGCGAGTCCCATCGAGGACCGGGTGCAGGCGCTGGCCTACCTCGCCGAGCTCTGGGTCCGCGCCGACGACCCCGAGGCTGCGGCCCGCACCCTGGACGAGCTCGGCGACCACCCCCTCACCCCCGAGATCGAGGAGGCGGTCGCCGACCTGAGGCGATCGCTCAACCGCGCCTGACGTCGCGAGCGTTCCGTCCCCGATGTGTGCAGTTCATCCAGGTCTTACGCCCGAGATCCTGGATGTTCTGCACACATCGGGGAGGAGAGGTCAGCCGCGCTTGACGTAGCGGCTGTAGCGGGTGCGCTCGTCGTACCAGTCGTGACCCTCGCCGACGCGGGCGATGATCGCGGCACGCACCTTGACGCGCGGGCGGGTCGTCTTGGTCAGGCAGCGGACGGGCACCGAGATGGTCGTCTTCTTGCCGTTCCAGGACGTCTTGATCCCGCTGCAGGGAAGCGGTGTGTAACTGCTCGGATCGTCACCGCGCTGCCAGCCGAGGGACTTGTCGGTCACCGCGCCCTGGCGGTTGCGCTTGACCGAGACGATGTAGGCCCAGCGGCCGCTGTCACGGGTCTTGATGTTGAGCTCGGTGATCGCGAGCTTCTTCTTGTTGCGGTTCGGGATCGTCAGCACACCGCTGACGCGGTGGTCGCCGTTCTTGACCCGCAGCTTGGTGATGTCGGCGACCCGCGGGGCATCGCCGCGCGGGTCCTTCACGTCGGTGGTCGCCGCCTGTGCTGCGGTCGGCACCATGCCGACGGCCAGGACGGAACCTGCCGCTACTGCGCCGATGCGCATCCATCGTCTCGTCATGAGTGAACCTCCTCGTTCGTTTTCCTTGTCCAACCCGTGTCGTCAGCCGCGTCGGACGTAGCGGCTGTAGCGGGTGAGGTCGTCGTACCAGTCGTGTCCCGGCTCGAGCCGGGTGATGATCCCGGCGCGCGCCCGCACTCGACGGGCACTGGTCTCCGTCAGGCAGCGGACGGGGACCGAGATCGTGATCTTCTTGCTCTTCCACGCGGTCTTGATGCCGGTGCACCGCAGCCGCCGGGACGTGGCCGGATCGTCGCCGCGCTGATAGAAGAGCCCCTTCTTGGCGGCCTGGCCGTTGCCGGCAGGGGCGATCGAGACGATGTAGGCCCAACGGCCGCTGTCCTTCGTCCGGATCATGAGGTCGATCCCGGCGTACTTCCGCTTCTTGTGGTGAGGCACGGTGAGCACACCCGTGACCCGGTGTTCGCCGTTCTTGACCCGGAGCTTGGTGATGTCGGCGACTCGCGGGGCATCGCCGCGCGGGTCCTTCACGTCGGTCGTCGCCGCGTGCGCCGTCCCTGGGATCAGGCCGACGGCCAGGACGGAGCCCGCCGCTGCTACGCCGATGCGCATCCATCGTCTCGTCATGAGTGAACCTCCGCGTTCGTCATGTCGGTTGCTGACGTCCGTCCATGGCAGCACGAGGGAGGGTCAGCCCCGCCGTGCTGTGCTGCGGGACCCTTTTTTTGACTCATTCAAGAAAAGCAGCCACACTGAGCCCATGCCCCCCGCACCCGAGATCGAGCTGCTGATCCGCGCGGCGACGCTGCGCGTGACTCGGCCGCGGGTCGCGGTGCTGACCGCCGTGCACGAGGCGCCCCACGCCGACACCGAGACGATCATCGCCGCCGTACGCCGCCGTCTGCCGACGGTGTCGCACCAGGCGGTGTACGACTCGCTCCGCACGCTGGCCGATCACGGCCTCGTCCGGCGCATCCAGCCCTCCGGCTCGGTCGCCCGGTACGAGGCGCGGGTCGGAGACAACCACCACCACGTCGTCTGCCGCTCGTGCGGAGCGATCGGCGACGTGGACTGCGCCGTCGGCGAGGCTCCCTGCCTGCACGCCTCCGACGACCGCGGCTTCGTGATCGACGAGGCCGAGGTCGTCTTCTGGGGCACGTGCGCCTCGTGCGCAACCACCGCTCAGGACGTGTGATCCGTCTCGTCCCTCCCGCCTTCACCCCCAGCAGTACCCCGTAGTTCAGCAAGCCCTGGAAAGGAACACATGTCCGAGAACCACGACGCCGTCATCGGCGAGGTCAACGAGGATCAGCCCGCGGGCGGATGCCCCGTGGCGCACGGCAAGGCCGCCCACCCGACGCAGGGTGGCAGCGGCAACCGTGCCTGGTGGCCCAACCAGCTCAACCTCAAGATCCTCGCCAAGAACCCTGCGGTCGCCAACCCGCTCGGCGAGGACTTCGACTACGCCGCGGCGTTCGGTGCGCTCGATCTCGACGCCGTGAAGCAGGACATCTCTCAGGTCCTGACGACGTCGCAGGACTGGTGGCCGGCCGACTTCGGCCACTACGGGCCGTTCATCATCCGGATGGCGTGGCACAGCGCGGGCACCTACCGCGTCAGCGACGGTCGCGGCGGTGCCGGTGCGGGTCAGCAGCGCTTCGCGCCGCTCAACAGCTGGCCGGACAACGTCAACCTCGACAAGGCCCGCCGTCTGCTGTGGCCGGTCAAGAAGAAGTACGGCCAGAGCCTGTCGTGGGCCGACCTGATGATCCTCGCCGGCAACGTCGCGCTGGAGACCATGGGCTTCGAGACCTTCGGCTTCGCCGGTGGGCGCGAGGACGTGTGGGAGCCCGACGAGGACGTCTACTGGGGCCCCGAGACCGAGTGGCTGGGCGGCGACGCCGGTGGCGCCGAGCGCTACACCGGCGACCGCGACCTCGAGGACCCCCTCGCGGCGGTCCAGATGGGTCTCATCTACGTCAACCCCGAGGGTCCCGAGGGCAACCCGGACCCGCTGGCCTCGGCCCGCGACATCCGCGAGACGTTCGCCCGCATGGCGATGAACGACGAGGAGACCGTCGCGCTCATCGCCGGCGGACACACGTTCGGCAAGACCCACGGTGCGGCCTCCGCCGACCTCGTCGGCCCCGAGCCCGAGGCTGCCCCGCTCGAGGAGCAGGGCTTCGGTTGGAAGCAGGGCCACGGGACGGGCAAGGGTGACGACGTCATCAGCTCCGGCCTCGAGGTCACCTGGACCTACCACCCGGTCCGGTGGGACAACGAGTTCTTCCACATCCTGTTCGCGTACGACTGGGAGCTCATGGAGTCGCCCGCCGGTGCGAAGCAGTGGCGTCCGAAGCACGGTGCCGGCTCGGATCTCGTCCCGCTCGCGCACGATCCCTCGCAGCACCGCGAGCCGCGGATGCTGACGTCCGACCTCGCGCTGCGCTTCGACCCCGTCTACGAGCAGATCTCGCGCCGCTTCAAGGACGACCAGGCCGCGTTCGCCGACGCGTTCGCCCGCGCGTGGTTCAAGCTCACCCACCGCGACATGGGACCGCTCGCGCGCTACCTCGGCCCCGAGGTCCCCAGCGAGCAGCTTCTCTGGCAGGACCCGCTCCCCGAGGCCTCGTACGAGACGGTCGACGCGACTGACGTCGCCGCGCTCAAGGATCAGATCAAGGCCACCGGCCTGACGGTCTCGCAGCTGGTCACCACGGCCTGGGCCGCGGCCTCGTCGTTCCGGTCCAGCGACAAGCGCGGTGGCGCCAACGGTGCGCGCATCCGCCTCCAGCCGCAGGCCGGCTGGGAGGTCAACAACCCCGACGAGCTCGCAGGCGTGCTCCGTGCGCTCGAGGGTGTCCAGGCGGCGTTCAACGCGTCGCAGACCGGCGGCAAGCAGGTCTCGCTCGCCGACGTCATCGTGCTCGCCGGCAACGTCGGCGTCGAGCAGGCCGCGCAGGCGGCCGGCTACGACCTGGAGGTGCCGTTCGCGCCGGGTCGCGTCGACGCGACGCAGGAGCAGACCGATGTGGAGTCCTTCGCCTACATGGAGCCGAAGGCCGACGGATTCCGCAACTACGTGGGCAAGGCCACCCGTCTGCCCGCCGAGTACCTCCTCGTCGACAAGGCCAACCTCCTCGGCGTCAGCGCGCCGGAGATGACGGTCCTCGTCGGTGGCATGCGCGCCCTCGGCGCGAACTACGACGGTTCGTCGCTGGGTGTCCTCACGGCCACCCCGGGCACGCTGACGAACGACTTCTTCGTCAACCTGCTCGAGCTCGGCACCACCTGGACGCCGAACGACGACTCGGCGCAGACCTTCACCGGCACGACGGCGACGGGTCACACCTGGACGGGCAGCCGCGTGGACCTGCTCTTCGGGTCCAACTCGGAGCTCCGTGCGCTCGCCGAGGTCTATGCGAGCGACGACGCCAAGGAGAAGTTCGTCCGTGACTTCACCGCGGCGTGGGTCAAGGTCATGAACGCCGACCGGTTCGACCTGGTCTGACGCTCCGCCCAGCACCAGCACGCGCCCCGGCCTGACGGGTTCGCCACCGGATTCCTCGCGGATCCGGTGTGCAGCCCGTCACGCCGGGGCGCTGGTGCGTACGGCCGCGGGTGCGGGCCGTCAGCGTGGCAGTGCGAGCCGCCGGTCGCGCAGCTCCTGGCGCGCGTACGAGGCGATCTTGGCGGTGTGCCTCGCGTCGGCGACCAGGCCGACCCCTCCGCCGAGCAACGGCACCTTGCGGACGATCATCGAGGCGCCCTGCTTGCCGCTGACCCGGCCGAAGAGCGCGGTGGTCACCTCTTGGGCGACGCGGTCGTCGAGGCTCGGGTCGTGGACCGGCGAGGTCGCCAGGCCCATCGGCGTCGTCGGGATGCGTCGCTCCTTGACGGCCTTCTTGATCTCGTCCTTGCCGAGGAGGCACGCCATCACGGCGTTGCGGACCCGCGGGTCGTCGAGGTCGTAGCCGCGGAGGTAGGCGATGGCGGCCACCATGTGGCACTGGAGGACGGCCAGCCCGGTCACGTTGGCGGGGACCGTCACGATCATCGACGCGATGCCACCGACGTTGGTCAGGAAGCCCTGGGCCCCGGCGTAGCGGACGTGGATCGCGACGGTGTCGTCGATGGCGTCCTCGACCCTCCCGCCGGCGAGCGCGAGCCGGGCGTCGGCCGCGACCCGGACCGGCTTGAAGGGGCCCACGCCGTCGATCGCCCGGTCGAGCAGCACACGCACGTATCCGGACGTGACCTTCGGTCCGGCCGACATGGCCACGCGCGGTCCTACCATCTTCGCGGTCGTCCTGGCGATGCCCACACGGTCCTCCTGAGTAGTCTGCGCTCCATCGTAGGAGGTACCCACTGAGCCAGCAGGTAGCCGGCGGCCCCTGGATACAGTCAGGCCTGTGACGCCGCAGCCGCTGCCGCCGAACCACTGGGAGTTCGGCCGTACCCACTGGCCGGACGACGACTTCGTCGGCATTGGCGCCGATCTCGAGCCCGGCACCCTCGTGGCGGCATACGCGGCCGGGATGTTCCCGATGCCCGTCGAGCCGGAGGGCCCGATCGGCTGGTGGTCCCCCGTGCAGCGCGGCGTGCTGCAGCTCGACCGGCTGCGGGTCACCCGCTCGCTGCGCAAGTCGGCCAAGCACTTCACCGTGACGGTCGACACAGATTTTCACGCCGTCGTGGAGGCGTGTGCCGACCCGTCGCGGGAGGGTGCCTGGATCGACGGCCAGATCGCCGCGGCGTACTCGCGGCTGCATGATCTCGGATGGGCGCACTCGGTCGAGGTGAGAGGTACGGACGGCGCCTTGGTCGGGGGGCTGTACGGCGTTGCGGTTGGCGGCCTCTTCGCAGGTGAGAGCATGTTTCACCGCGAGCGCGACGCGTCCAAGGTCGCCCTGCTGAGTCTGGTGGAGCTGCTGTCCGACGAGTACGCGGCCCAGCGGCTCGTGGACGTCCAGTGGCTCACGCCGCACCTGGCGTCGCTCGGGGCCGAGGCATGGCCCCGCGACACCTACCTGGACACCCTCCGAAGGGTCGTCGACACACCGCTCCCGCCCCCGTGGCGCTGAAACCACCGGCGTCGTGGGCTAGTGTCAAGGCGCACCACACCGGCGTGGGGCCCCGGAAATCCGGGGAAGTTCGGCATTTCTCCCTATGCTGGTGTGCGTCCGAGACAACCCAGTCCCACCACGTCGGAGGAACCCGTGAACCGTACTGAACTCGTAGCCGCAGTCGCCGAGACGGCCGGCACCACCAAGGCCGACGCCGACGCGGTCCTCAGCGCCTTCGGCGACACGCTGATCAACGCCGTCGGCAAGGGCGAGAAGGTCCAGATCCCGGGCCTGCTCACCGTCGAGCGTGTCGAGCGCGCAGCGCGCACCGGCCGCAACCCCGCGACGGGCGAGACCCTCGAGATCCCCGCCGGCCACGGCGTGAAGGTCACCGCCGGCAGCAAGCTGAAGGCCGCCGTCAAGTAAGACGTTCCACGAAGGGACCCCGGGCACGCGTGAGCGTCCCGGGGTCCCTCGCGTTCGTGGCCCCGGGACGGCACACTGGTCACGTGCCCGAGCTGCCCGAGGTCGACGCGCTGGTCGACGACCTGTCCCGCCGTCTGGGGGTCACCGAGGGTGAGCCCCGTGCGATCGTCGCTGCCTACCCGGCCGCGATCAGCGCCCTCAAGACCTACGACCCGCCCGTCAGCGCGCTGACCGGTCTCGTCGTCGACGGCGTGACGCGACGGGGGAAGTTCCTCGACATCTCCGTCGGCGGACTTCACCTGATCATCCACCTCGCCCGTGCCGGCTGGCTGCGCTGGAAGGACGAGCAGCCCACGACCCCGCCGCGACCCGGTGGCGGCAAGAACCCGTTGGCGTTCCGCATCGTGCTCGACGACGGGTCGGGGTTCGATCTCACCGAGGCGGGGACCAAGAAGGGACTCGCGGTCTATCTCGTCCGCGACCCCGCCGAGGTCCCCGGCGTCGCCCGACTCGGGCCGGACCCGCTCGACGGCACGTTCACGATCGACGTCTTCCGCCAGATCCTCGAGTCCGCCGGCCGCTCCCAGATCAAGGGCGTGCTGCGCGACCAGGGGCAGATCGCCGGGATCGGCAACGCCTACTCCGACGAGATCCTCCACGTCGCCAAGATGTCGCCCTTCAGGTCGGCGAGCGCGATCGTGGCGTCCGAGGAGGACCTGACGACGTTGTACGCCGCGATCGGCACCACGCTCCGCGAGGCGATCGCGCGCGCGGACGGGCTGGCGGCGTCGGAGCTCAAGAAGGAGAAGAAGTCAGGACTGCGGGTCCACGGCCGTACCGGCGAGACGTGCGAGGTCTGCGGCGACACGATCCGCGAGGTGTCATTCGCCGACTCGTCCCTGCAGTACTGCCCCACCTGTCAGACCGGCGGCAAGCCGCTGGCGGACCGGCGGATGTCGAAGCTCCTGCGGTAGCGCTCAGACGAGCCGTCGGCCCGCCTGGTGCCAGGCGATGACGCCCCCGGCGAGGTTCACGGCGTCGACACCGCGCTGCTGGAGGAAGGCGGTCGCGCGAGCCGACCGTCCGCCTGAACGGCAGTAGACCAGCACCTGACCCTCCGCGGGCACCTCGTCGATCCGGGCAGCGAGATCACTGAGCGGGATGTGGAGCGCACCGTCGACGTGCCCGCTGGCCCACTCGTCGTCCTCGCGGACGTCGACGACGACCAGCCCTGCGGGAAGGGGATCGGGCACGCCGGCGACGTCCACGGTCGGGATGGTGTTCTCGTCCATGTCTCCATCCTCTCAGCCGCCTCCACACGCTCCACGAGTCGCGCCCTCGGTGAAGGCGGTGCTCTCGCGGCGACCGCTGGGTTGGCTAGGCTGAGCCCGCCGGGCGCGTGCGTGCTCGCCCGTGCGCGAGGAGGAGAGCCATGTCGCAAGGCCCGCAGGACCCCTACGGACGGCCGTACGGCTCCGGCCCCGGTCAATCCTCGGGCTCGTCCTGGGGTGGCCAGCCCGGGCCGTCCCAGCCGGGTGCCCCGCAGGGGCAGTCGTGGTCCGCGCCGCACGCCCCGCCGACGGCCCGCGGCCGTGACGTCGAGAAGTCGTCCCCTTGGGGCATGGTCGCCGTCGTCGCCCTCGGCCTCGGGACGCTCGTCGCCCTCGGTTACGCCGCGTTCGCGCTGACCGCCCGCCGCGGCATCTTTGCCGACCTCTCCGACGACCCGTCCTCGGTCAGCCGCAGCGTCGCCGAGGACAGCGACTCGCTCAACGCGTTGCTCGTCTCCGCGACCGTGCTCGTCGTGGTGCTCGCGGTGCTCCTGTGGATCGTGGCTCTCGCCGCCGGACGCGGGCGCACGCTGCTCGGCTGGATCGGACTCGGCGTCGCGGCGATCGGTGGGCTCGTCGCGGCCGGCGGTGGTGCGATGACCAGTGGCGTGGAGTCGGCGAGCGAGGTCGACGACGCCGTCACCGGATATCTCCTCGTGGGTGCCGGCATGGCGGTGCTGGCGATCGGGCTCGCGCTCGGGATCCTGGCGCTGCTGTCGTCGCGGGACGCGTCGACCGGCGACAGTCCCTCAGGCTCGCCCTACGCGGCACCGCAGCAGCAGTCTCCTTACGGCCAGCCGGCCGAGCAGCCGCAGCGCCCGCCGTACGGGCAGCCGGGCGGCCAGCCGGGTGGTGGTCAGCCGCAGCAGGCGCCGTACGGCCAGCCGCAGCGACCGCCGTATGGTCAGCACCAGCAACCCCCGTACGGCCAGCCGGGTGGCCAGCCCCAGCGACCGCCGTACGGTCAGCCGCAGCAGCCGCCGTACGGACAGCCAGGTCAGCCGGGGCAGGGTCCCCAGCAGCCGCCGTACCCGCCGCAGGGGCCGACCGGCGGCCAGTGAGCCGCGCCGGACCCCGACGCCGTACGCCGTACCCACCGACACTCAGGAGAAGCCGCCATGGGCAAGCGATCGCGCCGCCGCGTCAAGCCGGAGAAGGCCGAGCGGGTTCCGTTCCGCGCCAGGACCTTCGAAGGGCTTCCGGGAGAGTGTGACTGGGTCGCGCTGCGCGAGTTCGTGCCGTCCGCCACGGCGACGGTCGCCCTGCGGCCCGACGTCGCGGAGAGCACGACCGTACGGGTGTGCACCTTGCTGCCCGGCGCGTCCGCCGGTCTCGTCCGCCCCGACGGCGAGCTGTGGCTCGGCCTCCAGGTGACGCACAACTTCGGTGACGTCAGCCGTGATCTGGCCGCCGTGGTGGAGCAGGGCCTCGAGACCGAGCCGGGCACCGAGATCGTCATCGCCGACCCGGGGGCGGGACGGCGGTTGCAGGACCTCGTCGACCCGGAGTCCGACTTCCCCGTCGACGTGCAGGACGGCTTCGACTTCTGGACCGCCGGCGTCGACGACCCCACGGGTGCCGTGGCGGGTGCGATCGAGCAGGCCAACGAGGTCGTGACGCCGACCGAGCGGCTCGAGGAGGTCGACGCCGCCTACTGGACGCAGCTCGGCGAGCGACAGTTCCTCCGCTGGGTGATGCCCCACGACGAGGACAAGCTCCTGACCGCTCTCGCGCGGCTGCACGTCAGCGGAGACGACCGTCTCGCCGACGACGTGCGTCTCATCGGGTCGTTCCGCGCGCACGGGCTGCTCGTCCCTGTGTGGGAGATGATCGAGCCCACGCCGGCCGTCGCCCTGGAAGGCCCTGCAGCAGCATTCGAGTCGCGGCTCGAGGAGGCGCTGGCCGACTCCTCGCCGCTGACGAGCGAGCAGCGCGGGGCGCGCAACGGGCTCGCGAACCGTCAGATCACGGTGCGTTGATGCCCGGTCGAGAAGGCTCTCCGAGCAGGTGATCCAGGTCATCGAACGGAGGACTTGAACGCCCGTTCAGGATGCCCTACAGTCTTCCTTAGACCCCGGTCGCTACTGTATCCCCCGTCAGCAGCGGCTGGGGTCTTCCCATGCCAGCACCACCCCAGGTGCTACTCTCGGCCCCATGTTGAGCGGGCGATTTTATGGGCGCGACGTGCTGGTGCAGCCAGCGGTCGGCGCCTGACTCACCGACCCGCTCAGCAAGCCAGCACAGGCACGGACCACACGGTCCGTGCCTTTCGTCATTCGTGGCGGTGCCGGCGCAGGACCGGTGCCGCCGAGAGGAAGTGCCGATGTCCAGCTCAGCCCCGGCTCGTACGACCCCCACCCCCGGCCGCACGCCGACGAGCGACCTCCGCGTGCGTGCGCTCGAGCCTCTCGAGCGCCCCCGCGACGTCGTCGCGGCCCGCCCGCTCGGTGATGCCGCCGCCGACCTGGTCGCGCGGTCGCGCGACGCGGCGGCCGCCATCATGTCCGGCGAGGACGACCGTCTCCTCGTCGTCGTCGGGCCGTGCTCCATCCACGACCCGAGCGCGGCGCTCGACTACGCCCACCGGCTCGCACCCCTGCGGGAGGCCTACGCCGGCGACCTGGAGATCGTCATGCGGGTCTACTTCGAGAAGCCCCGCACGACCGTGGGGTGGAAGGGCCTCATCAACGATCCGGGGATGGACGAGTCGTACGACGTCCGCCGTGGCCTGCGGCTCGCCCGCTCGGTGCTGCTCGACGTGCTCGCGACCGGCCTGCCTGCGGGCACCGAGCTGCTCGAGCCGACCAGCCCGCAGTACCTCGCCGACGCCGTCTCCTGGGGTGCCATCGGCGCCCGTACGCCGGAGAGCCAGGTGCACCGGCAGCTCGTGTCGGGCCTGTCCATGCCTGTCGGCTTCAAGAACGCCACGGACGGCTCGGTCCAGGCGGCGATCGACGGCTGCCGGGCGGCGGGCGCGGAGCAGACGTTCTTCGGGATCGACGCGGACGGTCGGGCGTGCGCCGTCTCCACGAGCGGCAACCCCGACTGCCACGTGATCCTGCGCGGCGGGCACGCCGGCCCCAACTACGGCGTGGAGTCTCGGCGGTCCGCGCTCGGGCTGCTCGAGCGCGCCGGGATGCCGGCGCGCCTTGTCGTGGACGCCAGCCACGGCAACTCCGGCAAGGACCACGTCCGCCAGGCTGCCGTCGTCCGCGAGCTGGCCGGTGACGTCGCCGGTGGGGACCGCGGGATCGGCGGCGTGATGCTCGAGAGCTTCCTGGTCCCCGGCAAGCAGGCGCCCGCGCCGGCAGACCTGACGTACGGGCAGAGCGTGACCGACGCCTGCATCGGCTGGGACGTCACCGCCGACCTGCTCGAGGAGCTCGCGCGCGCCTCGGCGACGCGGCGGGCAGCATCCGGGGCCTAGGCTGAACACCTACCCCCGGGTAGCCGGCTAAGCGCCCGCTTACTTAGGGTGTGCCCCAGACCACGTCGTACGGCCCCACAGGAGAGCGAACATGAGGCTCGCGCTGACACCGGAGGACGCGCAGCTCCAGCAGGAGCTCCGCGAGTTCTTCACCACCAAGGTCCCGCAGGAGATCCGCGACACCGTCCGCAGCGGTGGAGAGCTCTCCAAGGAGCAGATCGTCGAGGCGCAGCGCGCCCTCAACGCAGGCGGCTATGCCGTCCCGAACTGGCCCGTGGAGTGGGGCGGCAAGGGATGGACGCCGCTGCAGCGCCACATCTGGCTCGACGAGATGCAGACCGCCGGCGTGCCCTCGCCGCTCCCGTTCAACACGAGCATGGTCGGTCCCGTGATCGCCACGTTCGGCTCCGAGGAGCAGAAGGCGCGGTTCCTGCCGGCCACGGCGAACCTCGACATCTGGTGGTGCCAGGGCTTCTCCGAGCCCGACGCGGGGTCGGACCTGGCCTCGCTGCGCACCACCGCCGTCCGCGACGGTGACGAGTGGGTCGTCAACGGCCAGAAGACCTGGACGACGCTCGGGCAGTACGCCGACTGGATCTTCTGCCTCGTACGCACCAACCCCGACGCGCCCAAGAAGCAGCAGGGCATCTCGTTCGTCCTCTTCGAGATGTCGACCCCCGGCGTCACGGTGCGACCGATCAAGCTGATCGACGGGTCGTACGAGGTCAACGAGGTCTTCTTCGACAACGTGCGCGTCCCCGCCGACCAGCTCGTCGGCGAGGAGAACCACGGCTGGGACTACGCGAAGTTCCTGCTCGGCAACGAGCGCGACGGCATCGGCGCCACCGGCAGCACCAAGCTGCGTCTCCAGATCGTCAAGGAGCACGCCTCGGTCCCGCTGGCCGACGGCAGCCGACTCATCGACCAGCCGGCGATCGCCGCCCGCTTCGCGTCTCTGGAGAACCAGCTGCTCGCGCTCGAGCTCACCGCGCTCCGGGTCGCCGGCGGCTCGAAGGACGGCAAGCCCAACCCGGTCTCGTCGATCCTCAAGCTCCGTGGCTCGCAGCTGCAGCAGGACGTCTCCGAGCTGGCCGTCGACGTCGCCGGGAGCGACGTGCTGGCCGCCGGAGCCGGAGACGACTCGGACGTGCCGGCATGGGCGGGCCGCTCCGTACCGACGTATCTGAACCTCCGCAAGGTGTCGATCTACGGTGGCTCCAACGAGGTCCAGCGCACGATCATCGCCGGCACGATCCTGGGACTGTGAGGGACTGACATGGATTTCACGCTGGACACCGAGCAGGTTGCTCTTCGGGACGCCGTCCGCGGCATCCTCGGCGGATCCGCCGCCAACCGGGAGAAGGTCGTCGCCACCGAGCCCGGCTGGGACCGTGACGTCTGGGGCCGTCTCGCCGAGATGGGGCTGCTGGGGCTGCCCTTCGACGAGGCGTACGACGGCGCCGGCGCCGGGGCCGTCGAGGTCGGGATCGTCGCCCAGGAGATCGGGCGCGTGCTCGCGCCGGAGCCGTTCATCGACGTGGTCGTCGGTGCCGGTGAGCTGATCGCCGACGCGGGCACCGAGGAGCAGAAGCAGGAGCTCCTTCCCAAGATCGCTGCCGGTGACCTGGTCGCCGTGATCGCCCACCAGGAGCCGCGTGCGCCGCACGGGACGGTCGCCTACGGCGTGACCGCCACCCCGTCGGCGGACGGCTGGACGCTCGACGGCGTCAAGGAGCCGGTCCGTCACGGCGGTGTCGCCGACGTCCTCGTCGTGAGTGCGAAGGACGGTGAGACGACACGGCTGTTCGTCGTCGATGCCCACGCCGACGGTGTCACCCGCACGACGTACGCGACGCCCGACGACTCCTACGCCGCCCGCGTCGTCCTGACCGGGGCCGTCGCGACCCCGCTCGGCGAGGCCGGCGAGGATGCTCTCGCACGGGCGTTCGCCCGCCTGCAGACGGCGTACGGCGCCGAGGCGATCGGCGCGATGGAGATCTCGGTCGAGACGACCGTCGGCTATCTCAAGACGCGCAAGCAGTTCGGGGTCACGCTGTCGAAGTTCCAGGCGCTGACGTTCCGGGCGGCCGACATGTACACGTCGCTCGAGCTGGCCCGCTCGGTCTCGCTGTGGGCGACGATGTCGCTGGCCGAGCACGGGCCCGACCCCCTGGTCGCCTCGCGCCTGCAGGCCGAGATCGGTCGCACCGCCCGGCACGTCAGCCAGGAGTCGATCCAGCTCCACGGCGGCATCGGCGTGACGGCGGAGTACTCGATCGGCCACTACGCCGCACGGCTGACCGTGCTCGAGCGCACGCTCGGCACGGAGGCCTACCACCTCGGACGCGTCGCCGAGGGCATCGACGGCCGCGGCATCGTCGAGCTGCTGCGCTGACATCGGACGGGGTCGGCGGCACGCCCGCCGACCCCGTACCCGTGCCGTGCCCGACCGTTACTGTGCCGCCATGCACCGACTCCGTACGGCCTGGGCGGCGGCGCCGCTCGCCCTGCTGATGGCGTGCGGTGGCGGTGCGGACGACCCTTCTCGGGTGTGCACGATGATCGGCTCGTCCGCCGGGATCGGGGTCTCGGTCGAGCCGCCGCTGGCGACACAGGCGGTGACGGTCCGGACCAGCGTCTGCTGGGACGGCGTCTGCGTGGACGACCAGTCAGCGCTGACGCCGGGCCGGGTGGCCGTCGACCAGGGCTGTGACGGTGACGGTCCCGACTCCTCCTGCGGCGCCGTCATGAGATCGGACGGGACGATGGTGAGCTTCGTCGAGGTCCCCGAGCTGCCTCTCGAGCAGGTCGAGGTGACGACCGTCGTGCAACGGCGCGACGGCACCGAGCTCCGTCGTGACGTGGCGCGGGTGACCCCCCAGGCGACCTATCCCAACGGCAGGAAGTGCGGTCGCGGGGGCAACCAGGCAGAGCTCTCGATCCGGTGACGTCGAGACCCTGACCCGTCCGATGAGTTCGGCAGGCGCGCCGAGTCGAGGCTGCATGAGCACCTTCGTCCTCATCCCCGGAGCCGGCGGCCACCCCGGCTACTGGTCCCGTCTCGTCCCCGCCCTCGAACGCCGCGGACACACCGCGGTCCCCGTCGACGTGCCTCAGCACGACGAGTCGACGGGCATCGAGGACCATGTCGAGATCGTGCTCGCGGCGGTCGCGGAGCGCGTGGCGCCGCACGACGACCCGCCGGTCGTGGTCGCACAGTCCATGGGGGCGTTCATCGGCCCTCTGGTGTGCGAGCGCATCCCCGTCTCCCAGCTCGTGCTCCTCAACCCGATGATCCCTGCGCCCGGCGAGACCGCAGGCGAGTGGTGGTCGGCGACCGGGAGCTCCGAGGCGCGGCGCGAGGCAGGGTGGGAGGGTTTCGACGTCGTACGCGACTTCTTCCACGACGTCCCCGAGGACCTCGCCGCCGAGATCCTCGCCGGCGGGGACCGGGAGCCCTCCGAGCGGTCGTTCGCCGAGCCGTGGCCGGCGCGAGCGTGGCCCGACGTGCCGACCGCCGTCGTTGCCGGGACGGACGACCGGATCTTCCCCATCGCGTTCCAGCGGCGTGTGTCGCAGGAGCGGCTCGGACTCACTCCGTACGAGGTGCCCGGGGGCCACCTGGTCGCGCTCAGCCGTCCCGAGGAGCTCGTCGACCAGCTCGAGGCGCTCGTCGTCCCGACCCGCTCGGACGAGCCCCGTACGAAAAAGTTCGTGACCCGTGTCGAAAACCCGGCGGCTGGTTCGGCGTAGGGGTGAGGCACCGCTCCGGCACTAGGGTCGGAACGGACTCGATCGACAAGGAGAACGACATGCGAGTCATGGTCATGGTGCAGTCCACGCCGGCGTGGGAAGCGCAGGGTCAGATGCCCTCCACCGAGATGCTGGCGGAGATGGGTGCCTACAACGAGGAGCTCGTCAACGCCGGCATCATGCTGGACGGCGATGGCCTGAAGAACAGCGCCGAGGGCGCTCGGGTCGTCTTCGGCGACGGGGAGACGCGGGTCGTCGACGGGCCGTTCACCGAGAGCAAGGAGCTGCTCGCCGGCTACTGGATCTGGGAGGTCAAGTCCTTCGAGGAGGCCGTCGAGTGGGCGAAGCGGATCCCGAACGATCCCAGCGAGCCCGGCCAGGTCGAGCTCAGGCCGATCTTCGAGGCCGAGGACTTCGGCGCGGAGTACACCCCCGAGCTCAGGCAGCAGGAAGAGAAGCTCCGCGAGCAGGTCCAGCACCAGCACGGCTCCTGAGGACGAGCGGCAGGAGCGCGGAGCGGTAGGAGCGCAGCGGATGCCCGGCGACGTCGGTCGGACGATCGACGCGATCTGGAGGATCGAGTCGGCGCGCGTGGTCGCCGGGCTGGTCCGCATCGTCAACGACGTCGGCTACGCCGAGGACCTCGCGCAGGACGCGCTCGTGGTCGCGCTCGAGAAGTGGCCGCGCGACGGCGTCCCCGACAACCCCGGGGCGTGGCTGACCAAGGTCGCCCGCAACCTCGCGGTCGACCGGGTCCGCCGCGACCAGAACCTCACCCGCAAGTACGCGGTGCTGGCGCCAGACCTCGAGGAACAGCGGCGCGCCGCGCTTCCGATGCCCGAGGACGTCGTCGGCGACCCGGTCGGTGACGACGTCCTGCGGCTCGTCTTCGTGGCCTGCCACCCTGTGCTGACCCGCGGCGCCCAGGTCGCCCTCACCCTGCGGATGCTCGGCGGGCTGTCGACGGACGAGATCGCCCACGCCTTCCTGACCCCGGCGGCGACGGTCGGGCAGCGCATCTCGCGCGCCAAGCGCACCCTCTCCGAGGCGCAGGTCCCCTTCGAGATCCCTTCCGCCGAGGAGCTTCCCGGTCGACTGGCGGCGGTCCTCGAGGTCGTCTACCTGATCTTCAACGAGGGCTACTCGGCGAGCTCGGGCGACCGGGTCGTCCGAGAGGACCTGTGCCGCGAGGCCATGCGGCTCGGGCGCGTGCTCGCTGCGCTCCTGCCGCAGGAGCCCGAACCGTACGGACTGGTCGCGCTGATGGAGCTCCAGGCGTCACGCTTCGCCGCCCGGACCGACCGGCACGGCGCCCCGGTGCTCCTCGACCACCAGGACCGCTCGAGGTGGGACCGTACGCTGATCCGCCACGGCCTGGACGCGATCGACCGCTCCGTCTCGCTGCGACGCCCGCTCGGGCCGTACACACTGCAGGCCGCCATCGCCGCCTGTCACGCCCGGGCCGCGCGCCCTGAGGACACCGACTGGGAGCGGATCGTCGCGCTCTACGACGGGCTGGCGGCGCTCAACCCGTCGCCGGTGATCGCGCTGAACCGTGCCGTCGCGGTGAGCCGGGCGTTCGGCCCGGCCGATGCCCTGCGCGCCTTGGAGCCGCTCCGGCGCGATCCTCGGATGGCGTCCTACCATCTTCTCCCGAGCGTGCGGGGCGACCTCCTGGTGCGGCTGGGCCGCGACGGGGAGGCGGCGGTGGAGTTCGAGGCGGCCGCGCGACTGGCAGGCAGCGTCCACGACCGCCGCGTCCTCATGGAGCTGGCGGCGGCCGCCCAGGCACGCGCCGAGAGGTGAACCCCTAGCCCCTACGGTGTGGCAGGTGGAGAGCCTCGACATCGCGCCGCTCGACGTCACCGACGCCGAGACGGCCGCAGAGCTGCTGGCCGTCCAACGACGGGCGTACGAGGTGGAGGCCGCGCTGATCGACTTCCCGGAGCTGCCGATGCTGCACGAGACGCTCGAGGAGCTGCAGGAGAGCTCCGAGCTGTTCCTCGGCGCGTACGCCGAGGGCGTGCTGGTGGGAGCCGTCTCGTGGGAACGCCTCGACGACGGCACGATCGACATCTTCCGGCTCGTCGTCGACCCGCCGGCCCATCGTCGCGGCGTCGCGTCGTCGCTGCTGGAGGTGCTGTCCGCGCTCGAACCGACCCACCGCACGATCGTCTCGACCGGCAGTCGGAACGCTCCAGGGCTGGCCTTCTACGCCCGCCACGGCTTCGTCCCCGTCGCCGAGCGCGAGGTCGCCCCGGGAGTACGCCTCACCGACCTGGAGCGCCTCGCGATACCGTGAGGCATGACCACGAAGGAGATCGACTTCGACGGTGGGATCCTCGTCGGCCACGACGGCTCCGACTTCTCCGACCAGGCGGTTGAGTGGGCTCTGGAGTACGGCAGGCTCACCGGTCAGCCGGTGACGGTGACCCGTGCCTGGGTGCTCACCACGGCACCCCGCCCCAAGACGTGGGAGCCCGGCTACATGCCGCCCCTGGAGGACTTCGCCGCGGCGGTCGTCGAGGTGCTCGACGACGACCTTGCGCCACTCCGCGCCAAATACCCTGAGGTCGACGTGCGCACGTGCGCCGTCCACGGCAAGCCCGCGACCCGCATCATCGAGGCCTCGGAAAAGGCCTCGACGGTCGTCGTCGGGCGTCGCGGGCTCGGCGGCTTCAAGGGACTCCTGCTCGGCTCGGTGAGCGAGCAGGTGGTCCGTCACGCGAAGGCCACCGTGGTCGTCATCAACCCCTCGGGTGGTGACGAGTCGCCGGACGCCCGCAACGTCCTCGACTCGAGCTTCTCCGACGACGCCTGAGAGATGTGGGTCGGCACGATCGAGTTCTCCCTTCTCCTCGGTGACGTCCATACGCTCAAGGAGAAGCGCGCGTTCGTGCGCCCGCTGGTCTCCGACCTGCGCCGTACCTTCGACGTGTCGGTCGCCGAGACCGACGACCAGGACCTCTATCGTCGTGCCTCGATCGGGGTCGCGGTCGTCGCCGGCGACAACTCGCACGTGATCGCCGTGCTCGACAAGCTCGAGCGGTTCGTCGCTAGCCGTCCTGAGGTCGACCTGCTCGGGACCCACCGTTCGTTCTTCAACACCGAGGACTGAGGAGTCCCCCCGTGACCGATGCCGCACAACGCTTCCGTACCGCCGTCGAGGCTCGCGACCTGGACGCGTTCGACGACGTCTTCGCCGCCGACGTCACCTTCCACAGCCCTGTGAAGTTCGCGCCGTTCGAGGGCAGGGAGGTCGTCAAGCAGGTGCTCGCCCTGGTGATGGCGGTCTTCGAGGACTTCCGATACGTCGGGGAGCTCCAGGGCGCCGGGTCGCGCGCCGACGAGGGCGCGCCAGTGCCGTCCGAGATCCTCGTCTTCCGGGCGAGCGTAGACGGGAAGGCGCTGCACGGGATCGACATGCTCCAGCTCGACGAGGACGGCAAGGTCGCCGAGCTCACCGTGATGGTGCGGCCGCAGTCGGCCCTGCACGCGCTGCGAGACGCGATGAACCGTGCGATGACCGAGGCAGGGTTCGCGCCGGCAGCGTCTTGACCTTCACATCAGTGTCAACGCCTACGGTGTCAGCATGGAGGCACGTCCTACCGACAACCCGGTGAAGCAGCTGCGGCTCGTCGTCGAGGCCGACGACTACGACGAGGCCGTCCGGTTCTACCGTGACGTTCTCGGCCTCCCCGAGCAGGTCGCGTACGAGGGTGACGGGGACGCCCGGGTCACGATCCTCGAGGCAGGCCGGGCGACGCTCGAGATCGCGAACCCTGCCCAACGACGCATGATCGACGACGTCGAGGTCGGCCACCCCACGACCTCTCGGCTGCGGGTCGCGTTCGAGGTGGCCGACGGCGAGGAGCGTACGGCCCGGCTCGTCGAGGCGGGAGCCGAGCTGATCGCCTCACCCCGGGAGACGCCGTGGCGCTCGCTGAACGCGCGGCTGGAGGCTCCCGCAGGCCTCCAGATCACGATCTTCGAGGAGCTGCTGGCGAGGTCGGAGCGCGAGCGCAGCGACGACTTCGCCACCGACGCTGAGCGCACCGACGCTGAGCGCAGCGACAACTAGAGGATGTCGTGGCGCCGGGGGCTCCGCTCCGCTCTCGGTCCGCACCGTGCGGGCGGTCGGCCGCGACCCCGCTTGTGCGCGACCGGCTGGCCCTTGACGAAGACCTCGCCGCCCCAGACGCCCCACGGCTCCCGGCGGGTGAGGGCGGCGGCGAGACAGGCGTCGCGGATCGGACACGCGCGACAGAGCGCCTTGGCGCGCTCGATCTCGTCGGCGTGCTCGGCGAACCAGAGGTCGGCGCCGGCCACTCGGCAGGGGACGTCAGGCGCATCGAGGGCGGCCCTGGCGACGGCGCTCATCCGACCAGCTCCTTGATCTGGGCACGGATCCCGGGCGCGTCGAGACCGTGCGCGGCAGCGTGATCCTTCGGTGACCCGTACCGCCGTAGCTCGGAGTCGCGCGGGACACCGACGTGGAGCACCCGGCTCGGACGATCCACCAGCGCGGCCGCGACGGCGGCAGCGCTCGTGCCCTCGAGGTACGGCTCGACCATGGCGACGACCGGCGTCGGCCCGGCGAGCGTCCGGAGGCCGTGGGCGTCGAGGGGATGCGGCGTCGACGTGTAGGCGACGCGGACGGCAAGATCTTGGGTGGCCTCGAGGACGGTGTCGAGCAGCGGGCCGACCACGACCACCAGCGGAAGGGTGTGCCGGCCCCCGCGCACGACGTGGAGCCGACCGTCGACCGGGTGGGGACGGGCGTTCTGCGCGGACGACATCCGCACGTAGACCCGCTGATCGGTGGCCGACTCACGGCGGACCATGCGGGCGAGCTCCTCGGCGTGACCCGGCACGTGCACGGTCCACCCCGGCAACGCCGAGATCAGCGCGACGTCGGCGGGCGCCTGGTGGGTACGGCCGGCGGTGCTGGCGTCGTACGAGGCGCCGGTGCTGACCAGGAGCGCTCCGACGTCCTGGTGTCCCAGGTCGAGCTTGAGCTGCTCGTAGGCGCGTTCCACCAGGAACGGGGCGTAGGTGTGGACGATCGGCCGCAGCCCTGCGAGCGCGAGGCCGCCGGCGACCCCGACCATCGTCTGCTCGCGGATCCCGACGTCGATCACGCGGTCCGGATGGCGCGCGCTCACGTCGGTGAGGCCGCTGGAGCCGATCACGGCGAGGACGACAGCGACCCGTGGATCGCTGTCGAGGAGGGGCCCGAGCTCGGAGTAGAAGCGTTCGCGCATCGGCGTACGGGTGGTCATGCGGCGCTGTCCTTCGTCCTGGTGTCCATGCCTTGCTGGTTTTCTGACCGGTCCGGGGCCAAGAACTCGTCGGTCGTGCGGGCCACGATTGCGGTGGGACGTCCGGGGTCGATGTGTCGCAGCGCCGTACGAAGAGCGGCGTGGTCGCGCCCGTCCACGTCGGCCGTCTCCCACTCCTCCAGCGCGAAGCGCGCGGCGACCCCGCCCGGCCAGCCGAACTTGTCGCTGTGGTTGTCGAGGACGACGCAGGTCAGTCCACCGAGCCGCAGGCGCCCCGCGACCGCGATCGCCTCCGCGTTGGAACCCTCGTCCAGCTCGCCGTCTCCCACGAGCACCACGACCCGGGCGGGGTTGCGCTGCGCGCGCAGACCGAGCGCCAGACCGACGGCGAGGGGGAGCCCGTGACCGAGCGAGCCGCTGCCGATCTCGACGCCGGGAACGAGCGTGCGGTCCGGGTGGTGCCCCAACCGCGACTCCCACGAGGCGACGTCGTCGAGCCACGACACGGGGATGAATCCCTTGGCAGCGAGGACGGCGTAGGTCGAGGCGGGCCCGTGCCCCTTCGACAGGAGGAACCGGTCGCGCGTCGGGTCGTCCAGACGGTCTGGGGCGATGTCCAGGACCTGGTCGTAGAGCACCCAGACGACGTCGAGCGTCGAGTGCGCGCTCGGGTCGTGCTTCTCGTCACCGGTGATGCGAGCGAGGAGGTCGTGGATCGGTGGGGGGACGGTCGTCGTGGCCATGCGGGTATCGTGCGACTTCACGTCGACATGAGGTCAAGCGTGCAAGGAGCCACGGTGATCAGCGAGCCCGACCTGACGATCGGCGAGGTCTCGGAGCGCAGCGGGGTGGCGCCGTCAGGACTGCGCTACTACGAGTCGCTGGGGCTGATCGAGTCCGAGCGGACGGCCGGCAACCAGCGTCGCTACGGGCGCAGCGCGCTGCGCCGCATCGCCTTCATCCGGACTGCGTCGCGGATCGGCCTGTCGCTGGACGAGATCCGCGACGCCCTCGCCACCCTCCCCGAGGGGCGCACGCCGACCAAGAAGGACTGGACCCGGCTCTCACGGTCCTGGCGACCGCGCCTCGATGCCCGCATCGCCGAGCTGGAGAGACTGCGCGACAGCCTCGACTCCTGCATCGGGTGCGGGTGCCTGTCGCTCAAGACGTGTGCGCTCAACAACCCCGGCGACCGAGCCGCACGGCTCGGGCCCGGGCCCCGCTACCTCGAGGGTGACAAGCCCGCCGACGCCATGCAGGCGTGAGGCTCACACCTCGAACGGGAGCCCCGAGTAGTTCTCCGCCAGACCGGTCGCGCCCGCCTGCGAGGACGTGACCCAGCGCAGCTGCGAGAGCTGGAGCTGCGCGCTGAACGGGTCGCCGTCCTGATGGAGCATCGTCGTCATCCACCACGAGAAGTGCGTGCAGCGCCAGACCCGCCGCAGCGCGCTCTGCGAGTACGCGTCGGCGAGGCGGCGGTCTCCCGACCGGACCAGCGCTGCCAGGGCCGGTGCCAGGAGGGCCACGTCGGCGATCGCGAGGTTGAGTCCCTTGGCCCCGGTCGGCGGCACGATGTGCGCCGCGTCGCCGGCGAGGAAGAGGCGCCCGTGACTCATCGGGGCGTGGACGTAGGACCGCATCGGCAGCACGCTCTTGTCGGTGATCGGGCCCGGCTTCAGCTCCCACCCGTCCTGGCCGTGGCCCAGCCGGGTCGCCAGCTCGTCCCAGATCCGGTCGTCGGACCAGGAGTCGGGGTCGGTGCCGGGCTCGACCTGCAGGTAGAGCCGGCTCACCGTGTCCGACCGCATCGAGTGCAGCGCAAAACCGTGGGGGTGCCAGGCGTAGACGAGCTCGTCGGTCGACGGAGCGACGTCGGCGAGGATGCCGAACCACGCGTACGGATAGGTGCGCTCCCACGTCGTGCCGCCGGGGATCGCGGATCGGCTCGGCCCGAACGACCCGTCGCAGCCGGCGATCGCGTCAGCCTCGAGGCGGTGCTCCGTGCCGTCGGCGGCGCGGTAGGTGACCGACGGCCGGTCGCTGTCGACCTCGTGCAGCGCGGTGTCGGTGATCTCGTACACCCACTCCTGACCACCGGCGGCACGGGCGTCGACGAGGTCCTTCTGCACCTCCGTCTGCCCGTAGACGTAGACGCTGCGGCCGGCCAGGTCCACGAAGTCGAGGTGGTGGCGCTCGTGGGGAAACTGGAGATAGATCCCGCGGTGCCGGTCACCCTCGTGCGCGAGCCGCGCGCCCAGACCGGCCTCGCTCAGGAGGTCGACGCTGCTCTGCTCGAGGATCCCCGCACGGATCCGTGCCGCCACGTACTCCTGACTGCGGGTCTCCAGCACGACCGACTCGACACCCTCCGCCGCGAGCAGGTGGGCGAGGAGGAGACCGGCGGGCCCGGCGCCGACGATGGCGACCTGGGTCCGCGAGGTGACGGGGCTCATGGGGACATTGGAGCGTGCCGCGGGTCGTCGGTCGATGTGCCGCTTCTGCTGGGCGGAATGCCTGCGGGATCGGCCCCGAGCTGCCGCTCGATCCCCTGGGCGGCGACCTGCAGCGCGGCCACCAGTCGCGACCGGTCGCGCTTGAGGTGCGGCACCACCACGCCGATCGCGGCGACGACCGACCCGCTGCGACGGACGGGGACCGCGACCGAGCAGGCGCCCAGCGACATCTCCTCGTACGTCGTCGCGTAGCCGTCGCGCCGAACCCGCACGAGCTCGTCCTCGAGGATGCCCGGCTGGGTGACGGTGTAGGGCGTCACGCGGGTGAGCGAGCCGAGGACCCGGCGGCGGACGTCGTCCGGAGCGTGCGCCAGCAGGACCTTGCCCACCCCGGTCGCGTGCAGGGGCAGCGTCGAGCCGATGCTGCTCACGACCGGGACGGACGTACGCCCGCGCATCCGCTCGAGGTAGAGCGCCTCGTCGCCGTCGCGCACCGCGAGGTGGACCGTCGCCAGCGTGGCGGCGTAGATGTCGTGGAGGAACGGCTCGGCCACCTGGCGCAGTCCGGCCTCCACCGGCGCGAGCAGCCCGATGTCCCAGATCAGCCGGCCCACGACGTACCGGCCGTCCGGACGCCGCGACAGCGCCCCGGCGGAGACCAGCTCGCCCACCAGGCGGTGCGCGGTCGCCAGGGGCAGGCCGGAGCGCCGCGCCAGCTCGCTCAGCGTCAGGCGGCGGTGGCCGGCGTCGAACGCGGCGAGCAGCGCCATGACTCGCGCAGCCACCGTCACGCCGGGTGCCGAGGTGTTGCCGGCCATGCCCGCTCCTTCCGCTGGACGGAATCGTAGTCTTCATCGTGTGACCGCGGTCACCTAGCGTGCGGGGATGACCTCAGCCGTGCCCTCCGACGACAGCACGTCCACCACGCAGGCCGACATCACGGCCGAGATCGAGGAGATCGAGGCCGCCTACCAGCGCTCCGGGGTCGAGGAGACGCAGCCTCGCCGCGACTACCCGCCCTACCGCAGCACCGCGCTGCGCCACCCCACCAAGGACCTGCACCACGCCGACCCCGAGACGATCGAGCGGTGGGCGCCCTGCTTCGGCACCCGCGACGTCGACCCGCTCGAGGCCGACCTGACGATCCAGAGCACCGGCGAGCCGATCGGCGAGCGTACGGTCGTCATCGGTCGTGTGGTCGACGGCGAAGGACGGCCGGTCCGGCACCAGCTCGTGGAGATCTGGCAGGCGAACGCCGGCGGTCGCTACATCCACAAGCGCGACCAGCACCCGGCGCCCCTGGACCCCAACTTCACCGGTGTCGGGCGGTGCCTGACCGACAGCGACGGCGTCTACCGCTTCCAGACGATCAAGCCGGGCCCGTACCCGTGGCGCAACCACCACAACGCGTGGCGGCCGGCGCACATCCACTTCTCGCTCTTCGGCACCGACTTCACCCAGCGGATGGTGACGCAGATGTACTTCCCGGGCGACCCGCTGTTCGCGCTCGACCCGATCTACCAGAGCGTCACCGACGCCAAAGCGCGCGAGCGGCTCGTCGCCACGTACGACCACGGCCTGACGAGTCACGAGTGGGCGCTCGGCTACCGCTGGGACATCGTGCTCACCGGCAGCAGCCGCACCTACATGGAGCCCGAGGACGACGCGAGCGATCGAGGTGACGCATGAGCACCCTGACGCCCACCCCCGGACAGACCGTCGGGCCGTTCTTCCACTTCGCCCTCCCGTACGCCGGTGACCGCGAGCTCGTCTCGCCGGGCACGCCGGGGGCGGTGCAGCTGCACGGGACCGTGTACGACGGTGCGGGCGCGCCGATCTCGGACGCGCTGGTCGAGATCTGGCAGGCCGCGCCGGACGGTGCCGTGGTGGCGAGGGCGGGCTCGTTGTGCCGGGACGGGGCCACGTTCACCGGGTTCGGTCGGGCACCCACGCGGCGCGACGGGACGTACAGCTTCTGGACCCTCGTGCCCGGGCCTACCGAGGAGGGCGCCGCAGCCTTCTTCGCGGTGACCGTCCTCGCGCGCGGACTCACGAACCGGCTCTTCACGCGGGCCTACGTCCCCGGTGACACCTCCGTCCTCGCCGCCGACCGGCTGCTGGCGTCGGTCGAGGACGACCGGCGCGCCACGCTGCTGGCGGTCGAGGACGAGCAAGGGCTTCGCTTCGACATCCGGCTCCAGGGTGACGATGAGACCGTGTTCCTCCAGTTTCCGGGACACTGAGACCCATGACGGATCTGCTCTGGCCCGGTGACGAGCGGGCCGGGGACCTGCTCGGCGACGCCCACGTCCTCGCGGCGACGGTGCAGATAGAGCAGGCGTGGCTCGACGCGCTCGTCGACGCCGGCCTCGCTCCGAAGGCCCTGGACCTCGTCGGGCTGGTGGGCCCCGACGACCTGCCGGAGCTCGCGGCGGGTGCCGAGGACGGCGGCACCCCCGTCATCGGTCTGGTCGCGCTGCTGCGCCGGCGCGCGGCGCCCCCTGGCGCCGCGGAGTCGGACGCCACCTGGATCCACCAGGGTCTGACCAGCCAGGACGTCGTGGACACGGCGGTCGTCCTGGTGCTCCGCGATGCCCTGGACCACATCGCCGCGCAGCTCCGAGAGCAGGCGATCGCACTCGTCGGGCACGTCGAGGCGCACCGGAGGACGGTGATGGTCGGCCGGACGCTGACCCAGCACGCCGTCCCGACGACGTTCGGGCTGGTCGCGGCGGGGTGGCTCGAGGGGTTGCTCGACGCCGCGCACGACATCGACCGGGTGCGGGGCGGCCTACCGGCGCAGCTCGGCGGGGCGGTGGGCACGCTGGCGGCCACCACCGAGCTCGCCCGGCTGCGCGGGCGTCCGGACCCGGCCGCCGTGGCCGTGTCGCTCGCGCGCTCCGCCGCGACGACGCTCGGGCTGGCGTGGACGACGCCTTGGCACGTCCGCCGTACCCCTGTCGTTCGTGCCGGCGATGCCCTCGTCACGGCGACCGACGCGTGGGGACACGTCGCGACCGACGTGCTGACGCTCGCCCGCCCGGAGATCGCCGAGCTCGCCGAGCCGACGAAGGACGGCCGCGGCGGCTCCTCGACGATGCCCCACAAGCAGAATCCGGTGCTCTCGGTCCTGCTGCGTCGTGCGGCGCTCGCCGCGCCCCCGCTCGCCTCGACGCTGCACACCGCGGCGGCGCTCGCCGGCGACCAGCGACCGGACGGTTCCTGGCACGCCGAGTGGGAGACGCTCCGTACGCTCGCGCGCCGCGCCGTGGTCGCGTCGGAGCAGGCCAGCGAGCTCCTTGCCGGGCTGCGGGTCGATGCGGCCCGGATGCGCGCCACCCTCGAGGCCGCCGGCGAGGGGATCTTCACCGAGCGTGACGGCGTCCGGCGGTCGACCGGCGCCGGCGCGGGATCAGGCCCGGATGTCATCGGGACAGAGCCCGTGGGGACGCGTGCATCCTCCTACCTCGGTGCCACCGAGCTGTTCGTCGACGCCACCCTCGTCCGCACCCGTACGTTCCTGGAGGCCTCCGCATGACGGTTCCTCGGATCACCGGAGAGGAGCTGGCCGGTCACGGGGCGCTCCCCCTCCTCATCGTCGGCCCGTCGCTCGGCACCTCCGCCTCGGCGTTGTGGTCGGCGGCGGCCAAGGAGCTCGGGAGCGACTTCCACGTGGTCGGGTGGAACCTCCCCGGTCACGTCGACGGGCCGGTGCGGTCGCCGTTCACGATCGCCGAGCTGGCCGAGGGAGTGCTCGGATTCGCTGCCGGTGCGGCCGAGGCCCGGGGTGACGAGGCGGTGCGGTTCCTCTACGCCGGCGACTCCGTGGGCGGTGCAGTCGGGCTGCAGCTCCTGCTCGACGCGCCGGAGGCGGTGACCGGCGCGGTGCTGATCTGCACGGGTGCGCAGATCGGTGACGCCCAGATGTGGCACGACCGCGCTGCGACCGTACGCGCCTCCGGGACGCCGGTGATGGTGACCACGTCGGCGGACCGGTGGTTCGCGCCCGGCTTCCTCGAGCGCGAGCCAGGTGTCGGCTCCGCGCTGCTGCACGTGCTGCAGGCGACCGACGCCGAGGGCTACGCGCAGGTCTGCGAGGCGCTCGCGGCGTTCGACGTGCGCGACCGGCTCGACCAGATCGATTCTCCGGTGGTCGCGCTCGCGGGCGAGCACGACGTCGCGACGCCCCCCGACAAGCTCAGGGAGATCGCCGACGGGGTGCGCGACGGCGAGCTGATCGTTCTTGAGGGCGTGGCCCACCTGGCCCCCGCGGAGGCGCCAGCGGAGGTCTCGTCCGCGATTCGTGCATTTGGCCACCGAATCACCGGGTCATTTCCTGGATCACCTGCACACATCGGGGACGAGGTGGCGACCCGCGGCATGGAGGTACGGCGGGCGGTGCTGGGCGACGCGCACGTCGACCGCGCGACCGCGAAGACCGACGCGCTCACGCGTCCCTTCCAAGAGCTCATCACCCGCTACGCGTGGGGCGAGGTGTGGGGTCGCGACGTCATCGACCGCCGCAGCCGCTCGATGATCACGCTCGCACTGCTGGCGACGCTGGGGCATCGCGAGGAGCTGGCGATGCACGTGCGTGCGGGCCTGCGCAACGGGTTGTCGCGGGAGGAGATCGCCGAGGTCCTGCTGCACACCGGGGTCTATTCCGGTGTCCCGGTCACGAACGCCGCGCTCGGCGTGATGCAGCAGGTCTTCGCGGAGATCGATGACGACGAGGTCTGCTAAACTGTTCACCTGACGTACCTCCGTTCGCAAAGCGAACAACAACGCCTGTCCTGCTGAGGAGTGCGATGCCTGCGTACGTGCTGGATGCCGTCCGGACGCCGTTCGGCCGCTACGGCGGCGGGTTGTCCGGCGTACGCCCCGACGACCTCGCGGCCACGGTCGTGGCGGCGACGCTGAAGCGGTCGCCCGCCCTCGACCCCGAGCGCATCGAGGACGTCGTGTGGGGCAACGCCAACGGCGCCGGCGAGGACAACCGCAACGTCGGCCGGATGGCGGCCCTGCTCGCCGGCCTGCCGGTCAGCGTCCCAGGTGTCACGGTCAACCGGTTGTGCGGCTCCAGCCTGGACGCCGCCATCTCGGCATCGCGCGCGATCGAGTGCGGCGACGCCGACGTGATCCTCACCGGCGGCGTGGAGTCGATGAGCAGAGCGCCCTGGGTGGTGCCCAAGCCGACCCGCGGATTCCCTGCCGGCAGTGCCGAGATGGTCTCGACCACCCTCGGCTGGCGGCTGGTGAACCCGCGCATGCCCCAGGAGTGGACCGTCTCGCTCGGCGAGTCCAACGAGCAGCTGCAGGAGCGGTTCGGCATCTCCCGCGAGCGTCAGGACGCCTTCGCAGCAGCCTCGCACCAGCGCGCGCACGCCGCGTGGGAGGCGGGCCGCTACGACGACCTGGTGGTCGGCGTCGACGGTGCCGACCTGGCCCGCGACGAGGGCGTACGTCCCGACTCGTCGGTCGAGGCGCTGGCGCGGCTCAAGCCGTCCTTCCGCCCCGACGGCACGATCACGGCCGGCAACGCCTCACCGCTCAGCGACGGCGCCTCGGCGGTCCTCCTCGGCTCCGAGCGGGGTGCGGAGCTGACCGGCCGTGAGCCGCTCGCCCGGATCGCGGGCCGCGGGGCGATGGCGCTGGAGCCGCAGGCCTTCGGGTACGCCCCTGTGGAGGCGGCCAACCGGGCTCTCGCCCGCGCCGGCATCGGGTGGGACCAGGTCGGCGCTGTCGAGCTCAACGAGGCCTTCGCGGTCCAGAGCCTCGCCTGCGTCGACGCGTGGGGGCTCGATCCCGACCTCGTCAACCAGTGGGGCGGCGCCGTCGCGCTGGGCCACCCGCTCGGCGCCTCCGGCGGCCGGATCCTCGGCACGCTCGCCGCCGTGCTGCGCGAGAACGGACGCCGCTGGGGCGTGGCCGCGATCTGCATCGGCGTCGGGCAGGGCCTCGCCGTCGTCCTCGAGAACGAGCAGGCAGCCTCCTGATGGAGGTGCTGGACGCGGACGCCGCGGTCGCCGACGTCCAGGACGGCGCGACGGTCCTGGTCGGAGGCTTCGGCACGGCGGGGATGCCGTTCTCGCTGATCGACGCCCTGGTCCGCCAGGGCGCGGGTGACCTCACGGTGGTGAGCAACAACGCCGGCAACGGCGAGACGGGACTTGCGGCGCTGCTCGCCACCGGGCGGGTCCGCAAGATGATCTGCTCCTACCCGCGCCAGCCCGACTCGCACGTCTTCGACGCTCTCTACCGCACGGGCAGGATCGAGCTCGAGGTCGTCCCGCAGGGCAACCTCGCCGAGCGGATGCGTGCCGCGGGCGCCGGGATCGGCGCGTTCTTCACGCCCACCGCGTACGGCACGGTGCTGGCCGAGGGCAAGGAGACGCGCTCGATCGGCGGACGCGACTACGTCCTCGAGTACCCGTTGGGCGGGGACGTCGCCCTCATCTCCGCACGGCGGGCCGACACGGCGGGCAACCTCGTGTTCCACAAGACGGCCCGCAACTTCGGCCCGGTGATGGCGACCGCCGCGACCACGACCGTGGCCGAGGTGGACGAGGTGGTCGAGGCCGGTGAGATCGACCCCGAGGCGGTGGTGACGCCGGGAATCTTCGTCGACCGGGTGGTTGCGGTCGGCGCCGAGCAGCGGATCGCCGCACGCGAAGGCGCCGTGGCATGAGAGCGCCCGACGTCGGCGAGCGCACCGACGTGACCGTCGAGCACCCCGACCGGGCACCTCTGTCGCGCGACGAGCTGGCGCGGGTGGTGGCCGGTGACATCCCTCCCGGGTCGTACGTCAACCTCGGCATCGGTCGGCCCACCCATGTCGCCGACCACCTCACGCCCGACTCCGGCATCGTCCTCCACACGGAGAACGGGATGCTCGGGATGGGCCCGGTGGCGCAGGACGAGGACGTCGATCCCGACCTCGTCAACGCGGGCAAGGTGCCGGTGACAGAGCTTCCCGGCGCCTCCTACTTCCACCACGCCGACTCGTTCGCGATGATGCGGGGCGGGCACCTCGACGTGTGCGTCCTCGGGGCGTTCCAGGTGTCGCAGCGCGGCGACCTCGCCAACTGGCACACCGGCGTGGAGGACGCGATCCCCGCGGTGGGCGGCGCGATGGACCTGGCCGTCGGAGCCAAGCGGGTGTTCGTGATGATGACGCTCTTCGCCAAGGACGGGTCGAGCAAGCTCGTCGAGTCCTTGACCTATCCGGTCACCGGCCTCGCGTGCGTCAGCCGCGTCTACACCGAGTACGGCATCGTCGACGTGGGACCCGACGGCGTCACCGTGCGGGCGACCTACGGGATCTCCGTCGACGGTCTCCGCGACAGGCTGCCGGTGGCGCTCCGCCGGCTGGAGGACTGACACCGGGGCCTCTGGGAACGCACGGGGCGAGCGTGCCCGCTCGCCTCCCCGGGGGACGGGCGCGAAGCGGGCACGCTCGGTCGGTGTCGCGCGGCTAGGGCGCGAAGCTCGTGTCGGGGGCGACGGCGACCTCCACGAGAAGGGGCCGTCCGGGCTCGGTGAGGCGCGAGGCGGCATCGGTCAGGATGTGCGTGAGCGTCTCGATGTCGTCGACATGGACGACGTCGCAGCCCAGTGCCTCGGCGATCCGACCGACCGACACCTCGAGGAACGACGGCCACGGCGGCTTGCCGGAAGCGCGCTCGGCGAGCCGGTCCATCACCGCGTAGCCGCCGTTGGCCATCACGATCCACAGCACGCCGACGTCGAGGTGCGAAGCCGTCCACAGCGACTGCACCGCGTACATCGCTGACCCGTCACCCACCACCGCCACGACCGGCCGCTGCGGGACCGCCATCTTGACGCCGATGGCGGCCGGCATGGCGAACCCGAGCCCACCCATCGCCGCCGACACGAACCCGAGCGGCTCCCGAGCGGGGACCATCGCCTGCAGCAACGGGCGCGACGACGGTGACTCCTCGAGGAGGACCGTGTCGCGGGGGAGAACGTCGGCGAGGACCTCGAAGACGTCCGCGGACCGGAGCCGTCCGCTCTCGACCAGGCCCGTCGGCCGCTCGGGCTTCGGCGGGTCAGGACGACACGACCGCTCGGAGAGCTCGGCAGGACGAGGGCCGAGTGCCTCGAGGAGCGCGCGGACGACCACGGTGGGGTCGGCGACCACGGCAAGCTCGACCGGTGACCGGTACGCCTCTTCGGGATCGGCTGTCACGACCACGACCGTGGCGCCCGGAGGGACGAGCGGGCCCTCCGCCCACGGGTACTGGCGGAGCGCAGCGCAGCCCACGATCAGCACCACGTCGGCGTTGCCGAGGGCCGCGCGGACCCGGGGCCGGTCGGCGGGAAGGTGACCGGCGAAGAGACGGTGGTCCTGCGGGAACCCGGCCCGTGCCCCGAACGGCTCCTGCCAGACCGGTGCCTCGAGCCGCTCCGCGAGCGCCGTCAACGCGTCCCAGCCGGTCCGGCTGTCGTTGCCGGACCCGGCGACCACCGCCGGTCGCTCGGCACGGCCGACCAGCCGCGCCAGGTCGCCGACGTCGACGCCCTCCGGCGCGGGCGTACGGACCACCCGCGCAGCGGACAGGTCCTGAGGGTCGTACGGGGTGCTCCAGTCGTCCATCGGCACAACCACCACGACCGGTCCCTGGTCACGGCGTGCACGGTGTGCCGCACGGTCGATCGCCGACGGGACGTCCTGCGGACGCACCGGATTCAGCATGTCGAGCGGGTAGTCGCCGGCGAGGCTGTCCAGCCTCCCGGCCAGGAACGGTTCGAGTGCCAGGTGGCGCCGGTCCTGCTGTCCGACGACGACCACGAGCGGCGCGTGGTTCACCCTCGCGGTGGCGATCGCCCCGACGCTGTTGCCCAGCCCGGCCGTGGTGTGCAGCAGCACGAGGGCCGGTTCGCGCGTGGCGATCGCCCACCCCGACGCAATCCCGACGACCGACCCCTCGTGGAGTGCGAGCACGAACCGGAGGTCGTCGGGCAGGTCGACGAGGAACGGGACCTCCGTCGACCCCGGGTTGGAGAAGATGGTCGTCATGGCATGACGCCGCAGGACGTCGAACGTGGCGGTGCGGACGTCCGCCGTCATGCGTCTGCTCCCGAGCCCCGTTTCGCCTTCTGGATCTCGGCATAGACGTGCGTGCGGAGCTCGGTGAACCTCGGCATAGACCGGGTTGCGAGCTGGTCACGCTCGGCCGGGAGGTCGATGGTCAGGTCCTCCTGCACCACGGTCGGCGAGTTGGAGAGGATCAGCACCCGCTCACCGAGATAGACCGACTCGTCGATGTCGTGGGTGACGAAGAGGACGGTGATGCCGAGGTCCTTCCAGACGCGACGGATCAGGTCCTCCAGGTCCGCGCGGGTCTGGGCGTCGACCGCGGCGAACGGCTCGTCCATCAGCAGGACCTCAGGCTCGTACGCGACCGCCCGCGCGATCGCCACCCGCTGCTGCATCCCGCCCGAGAGCTGCCACGGGTAGGACGTCTCGGCGTGCTCCAGGCCTACCGCGTGCAGGGCCGTCGAGACGACCTTCCGGCGCTCGGCCTTGGGCATGCCCGCGTTCTTCAGCGGCAGCTCGACGTTCTGGCGGACCGTCATCCAGGCGAACAGGCTGCGCCCGTACTCCTGGAACACGACCGCCATCTTCTTCGGAGGGGCGGTGACGACGGCGCCGTCGAGGAGCACCGTGCCGGCGGTCGGCTCCAGCAGCCCCGCGATGCAGCGCAGGAGCGTCGTCTTGCCGCATCCGGACGGTCCGACCAGGCAGACCAGCTCGCCCTGTCGCAGCTCGAAGGTCAGGTCGCGCACCGCCTCCACGTCGCCGGAGTCGGCCGTGTAGATCTTCTGGAGACCCTGGACCGACAGCACGACGGGGGCGTCGACACCGTCGCGCGACGCGTTCTGGACCGTGACGCTGTCACCTTCCATGCTGCACCTCTTTCTGGCCGTAGTACCAATGGAGGACCCGGCGCTCGCACGCCTGGAAGACGATCGAGACCGCCACCCCGATCAGGCCGAGCAGAACGATGCCGCTCCACATCTCGACGACCGCGAACGACCGCTGGAACACCACGATCGTGAAGCCGAGCCCTGACGACGAGGCGAACATCTCGGAGATCACCATGAGGATCAGGCCGATAGAGAGCGCCTGCCGCACCCCGGCCGCGATCTGCGGCGCAGCGCTGGGGAGCACGAGCGTCCGCAGGCGCGTGAGCCGGGTGAGCCCGTACGTCCGGGCGGTGTCGACGAGGACCGGGTCGACGGCGCGTACGCCTTCGACGGTGTTGAGCAGGACGGGCCAGATCGCGCCGAAGACGATGACCAGCACCTTCATACGGTTGTCGACGCCGATGAGCAGCATCAGGACCGGAACGAGGACCGGCGGCGGGAGGGCGCGGAAGAACTCGAGCATCGGCTCGAGCAGCGACCGCAACCACCGCACCGAGCCGATCAGCAGGCCCGCGGCGACGCCGAGGACGATCGCGAGCAGCGTCCCGACGGTGAAGCGGGCGACGCTCGGGAGGACGTCCTCGCGGAACCGAGGGCCGATCCAGGTGTCGACGAACGTGGCGGCCAGCTCGCCCGGCTTGGGGACGAAGAAGTTGGTTGAGTCGATGGTCAGCACCCACCACAGCAGGACGAGCACGACCGGGAGCCCGAGCACGTAGGCGACGCGGGTGAGGATCCTCATGCGACCTCCTCCCGTCGGACCGAGACGTGCCAGCGAAGGGCGCGCCGCTCGACGAGGCGTGCGACGAGGTTGATGGCGACACCGATGAACCCGGTCATGAGGATGAGGGCGTACATCTGGGCCGTGGCGCCGCCGGAGTTCGCGAGCGCGATCGCGGTGCCGAGCCCACCTCCTCCGATGATGAGCTCACCGGTGATCGTGAGGATGAGGGCGACGGCCGCACCGAGACGCAGGCCCGTCATCACGTACGGCAGAGCCGACGGCCAGACGAGGTAGCGGACGCGTGCGGCCCATCCGAGGCCGTAGCTGCGTGCGGTGTCCGAGGCCACGGGATCCACGTCGCCGACGCCGTAGAGGACCTGGATGAGCACCTGCCAGAAGGACGCGTAGAGGACCAGCAGCAGGGTGGACTGCATCGAGGTGCCGTACAGAAGAGAGGCGAGCGGGATCAGCGCCACCGACGGGATGGGACGCAGGAACTCGATCGTCGAGTTCGTGGCGCGGCGTAGGAACCGGCTCTGGCCGATGACCAGGCCGAGCGCCACGCCGGCGGCCGCCGAGATGGCCAGACCGATCGCCCAGGTCGTCACGGTCTCTCGGACCGACGCCCAGAAGTCGCTGGTGCCCGCGAGGCTGCCCAGCTCGCTGAGGACGGTCGACGCGGTCGGGAGGAAGCGCTCCTCGACCAGCCCGGAGCGCACCACGAGCTCCCAGGTCACGAGGAACCCGACAATGCCGAGCAGCCCGAGCGCTGCCGAGGAGAGTGGGGCGCCCCGTCCGCCGGCGCGACGCGGGGGCGCGGACGTGTCGGCGGACGGGGACGCGGTGACCGACGTCATGGAAGCAGGGCGTCCAGGTCAGGCTCGTTCTTGAGAGTCCCGTACTTCACGGCGGCGGTGCCGAGCTTCTCCATCGACGCCTCGTCGAACTCCGAGCGGAAGACAGGCAGGACCATCTTGGCGCGAGTCGGCTCGTCGATCTCGGTGTAGGTGCCGACGATGTCGCGCACCTCCTGGTCGTTGTCGCCGGCGTAGTCCAGCGACTTGTTCATGGCGCGGCTGAAGCGCTCGACCAGGTCATTGTTCTTTCCGGCGTACTCGGTGGTGGTGAAGTAGCCGGCGATGTCGAGCTCGGGCGACATGTCGAGGTAGTTGTAGGTGACCGCCCGCGCCCCGTCGGCCAGCGCGGCGGACATGAACGGCTCGAGCACCCAGATCGCGTCGACCTGATCGTTGGCGAGCGCTGCAGGGGCTTCGGGGAAGGGCACTTCGACGAACTTGACGTCCTCGGGGTCGCCGCCGTCGGTCTCGATCGCGGCACGGATGGTGGTGTCGCCGATGTTCTTGAGGTTGTTGACCGAGACGGTCTTGCCCGCGAGGTCCTTCGGCGTCTTGACCGGCGAGTCGCCGGGCACCAGCACCGCGCCGAAGTCGGGCTCCACTCCGGCCGACGACGTGCCGTTGGTGACGAAGGTCAGCGGGAGTCCCTGGTCGGCTCCCACCATCAGCGACACCACGTTGCCGAAGGCGAAGTCGAAGTCACCGCTGACGACCCCGGGCACGGCCGCGGCGCCGCCGGTCGTGGTCTCGATCTCGAGGTCGATGCCCTCGTCCTCGAAGAAGCCCTTCTCCTTGCCGAGCCAGATCGGCGCGGTGTCGACGATCGGGATGACCCCGACCGTGACCTCGTCCGGGCCGTCGGCACCGGCGTCGTCGTCGCCTCCGCAGGCGGTCAGCAGGACGAGCGACGCTAAGACCGCGGCGGCCTTGGTCGTGGGGCGCATGTGATTCCTCTCGGGGGTGGGGCTGAAGGTCAGAAGGGGAACGTCGGGGGTTCGCTGCGGAGCGTGATCCAGCGGGTCTCGGTGAACGCGTCGATGTTGGCCTCGGCGCCGCCGTGCCTCGAGCCGGTGCCGGAGACCCCCAGTCCGCCGAACGGTGCGTTGGCCTCGTCGTTCACCGTCTGGTCGTTGACGTGGACGATGCCCGACGGGATGCGGGCCGCGAGCTCCAGACCGCGCATGGCGTCGCGGGTGACGATCCCGAGCGAGAGCCCGTAGTCGCCGGCCGTGGCCAGCTTCACCGCTTCGTCGAGGTCGGAGAACCTGACCACCGACGCGACGGGCCCGAAGACCTCCTCGGCGTACGCAGGCGCGTCGACCGGCGAGTCGGCGAGCACGGTGGGGCGGTAGAACAGCCCGTCGTACGTCCCGCCGGCGACCAGGCGTGCTCCCGCCTGCTGGCTCCCTGTGACGAGGGCGTGGATCTTGTCGCGCTGCGCCTCGTCGATGATCGGCCCGAGCGCCACGTCGTCGGTGGCCGGGTTGCCGACGGGCAGCTGGTCGGCCTTCGCGGCGAGCTTCTCGACGTACGCGTCGTACAGGCTGTCGTGGACGAGGTGCCGCCCGACCGTCATGCAGATCTGGCCCTGGTGGAAGAAGGCGCCCCAGGCGGCGAGGTTCACCGCCTGGTCGACGTCGGCGTCTTCGAGGACCAGGAAGGCGGAGTTGCCACCGAGCTCGAGGTGGGCGCGCTTGAGGTGACGCCCCGCGGCCTCGCCCACCTTGCGACCGGCGGGTGTCGACCCGGTGAACGCGATGACCCGGACGTCGGGGTCGGTGGTGAGCGCCTCGCCCACCTCGGCGCCGCCGGGCAGCAGCTGGAGGACACCGGCGGGGAGGCCAGCCTCCTCGAAGATCCGCACGATCGTCACACCGCCGGTCACCGCCGAGCGCGGGTCGGGCTTGAGGATGACGGCGTTGCCGAGCGCGAGCGCCGGGGCGACGGCCCGGATGCTGAGGATGAGGGGGACGTTGAACGGGGAGATCACGCCGACGACGCCCGCCGGGACCCGCTGGGAGATCGAGAGACGCGGCTGGTCGGTGGCGAGTACCTTGCCGGCGGCGTACGACGGGAGCGCGGCCGCCTCGAAGCACTCCGCTGCTGCCACGTCGAGGGAGAACCCGGCCATGCCGGGGACGGCGCCGACCTCGCGGACGTTCCAGCCCATCACCTCCTCGGCGTGGGCGTGCCACAGGTCGCCCGCCCTGCGGAGCACGGCGGCACGCTCGGAGTGAGGGGTCGCCGCCCAGCTGCGCTGCGCCTCGGTGGCGTGCTGTGCAGCCCGGCGTACGTCGTCGGGGCTCGCCTTGCCGACCTGACCGAGACTCTCGCCGGTCGCGGGCTCGACCACCGTGTAGGTCGCGCCCCCCGATGCCTCCACCCAGTCTCCCCCGAGGGAGATCCGTCCGCTCCAGACCGATGTGTCCAGCAAAGCCTCGTCCTCTCGGTGCTAAGGTCAGTCGCTGTCCCGGCGCGTTCGCTAAGCGAACGCTTGTCCAGCATACGAACCTACTATGACGCTCATCACAGGTCAACGGAAGAGGTCGCCGACCGCCGCAGCGCGTGTGGGGGTCTCGACGACGGAATAGGGTGCCAACCGTGACGACTGACGACGGCCGACCGGTGGAGTCGGTCCAGTCCTTGCAACGAGGGCTCGCGGTCATCCGGGCCTTCGACGCCGACCACCCGCGCATGACCCTCGCCGAGGTGGCCCGACAGACCGGCCTGACCCGCGCGACGGCCCGCAGGTTCTTGCACACGCTGGTCTCGCTCGGATACACCGCCACCGACGGACGCGAGTTCTGGCTGCGTCCGCGCGTCCTCGATCTCGGCTACGCCTACCTCTCCAGCAGCACGCTGCCCGACATCGCCACGCCTCACCTCAAGGCGTTCACCGACCGCGTCCACGAGTCGTCGTCGGTGTCGGTCCTGGACGGGGCTGACATCGTCTACGTCGCCCGCGTCCCTACCCGCCGGATCATGGCCGTCGCCATCAGCGTCGGCACCCGTTTCCCGGCGTACGCGACCTCGATGGGGCGGGTGCTCCTCGCCGGTCTCGAGCCCAGCGAGCTTGACGGGGTGCTCGCCGAGATGACGTTCGAACGGCTCACGCCGCGCACCGTTTCCTCGGCGGCACAGCTGCGCGCCGAGCTCGACGTCGTTCGCGAGCAGGGCTGGGCACTGGTCGACCAGGAGCTCGAGCTCGGGCTCCGCTCCATGGCGGCGCCCGTGCGCGACCCCCGCGGACGCACCATCGCGGCGGCGAACGTCTCGGTGAGCGCCGGTCAGCGCGACGCCGAGGACGACGTGGAGAGGCTCCTGCCGGAGCTCCTGGAGGCGACGCGGCAGATCGAGCACGACCTGCGGATGGCCGGGATGTGATCGCCGAGGCCGACATCGAAGACCCCGCCGTGCCCTACGCTGTCGCCCGACCGGAGGGAAGTCGTGGTGAATCCTGGCCTGACGTGGCGCCGTTCTCGCGCCCATGCCGGGATTCTCGTTGCCTTCGCCGTGACCAGCGCCGTGTTCGCCGCCCTCGTGGCAGGACTGGCGACCAGCACGGCAGACCAGCTCGACCACGACGTCGCGCGTGCCCTCGCAGACCTCCCTCCTCGGAGCGCTGCCCTGCGGGTCACCGCCACGACGCGGATGGACGAGGAGGTCCGTGCCGCCGAGCGCCTCGCCCGCCGCGCGGAGGCGTCCGGGCTCGTCGTCACAGCGAGCACCCGCGCCGACGACATCGTCGTCGGCCGACGGTCGTTCCTGGTCGAAGAACGTCGCGAGCTGGTCGGCCTCGCGTCGTTGACCTCCGGGCGCTGGGCGGTGTCGGACAGCGAGGCGACGCTGACGACGGCCGCCGCCGAGCGACTGCGCGTCTCGCCCGGTGACACGCTGGACCTCGGGCCCGTGAGCGTCCTCGTCGTGGGGACCTGGGCGGCCGACGACCCGACGGATCCGCGGTGGTTCGGCGATCCGGGAGTCGCCTCCGGCTCCGACGCCGGGGCGGTCGGGCCGGTCGTCCTCTCGGCGGCGACGCTGGTGCGGCTCCCTGACTACCGTACGTCCACGTGGACGCTCACGGTCCCGTCGTCGGTCGGGGGCAGCGACCTCGACCGGTTGACGTCAGCACTGCGTGCCTTCGTGGAGGAGGCCGACGATGCTGGGGCGGCCCTCGACGGCAGCCTCGCCGACCGGGTCCGCGAGATCGCGCGCGCCGAGTCCTCCGTCAACGCGGTGAGACGGGTCGCGCTGGTGCTCGTCGGCGTCGTCGGGACCCTCGTGATGTGGCACGTCGCCGGCGCGGTGCGCGCGGCTCGGAGCACGGAGGCCATGCTGGTCGTGGCCAGGGGCGCGTCCCCGGGCCAGGTGATCGCGTGGCACGGCGGTGACGTCGCGATCATCGGGGCGTTGGGCTCGGCGCTCGGGCTCGTGGCGTGCTCGGCGGCGCTCGGCCCACCATCGCCGTACGTCCTGGCGGTCGCGGTCGTCGTCCCGACGGCACTCGCCATCGCACGCGCCTGGCCTCCGGCAGTCGTCGGGCGCTCGGGCACCGCCCCGGTGGCTCTGGTCGTCGCGATCCTCCTCGCCGGTGCCGGCATCCTCCTGACGGCGCGCGCCGCCTGGCTCGGGGACGTCGTGCTCGAGTCGTCGTCGGGCGCCGTTCGTGTCGACGGGCTGACGGTTCTCGCGCCGGCACTGGTGCTGGTTGCCGCAGCCGTCGTCACCGTCCTGCTGACCCGGCCGCTCCTCGGAGCCGCCGCACGGGTCGCTGCGCGCGCGAGCAACGGTCTGGCGCTCGTGCTCGCGCTCCGTAGGGCCGGAGGTCGGTCGCGCGCGACTGCCGCGACCTTGACGCTCGTGGCTCTGGTCGTCGGTACGGCGGCCGCGTCCGCGGTCGCCTCCGCGTCGGCAGGTGCCGTCGTGGATCGGACTCGTGAGATGCAGACCGGTGACGACGTCCGGGTCTCCGTCGGAGCCGAGCGGGTCGTCGATGGCCGGCAGAGTCCTCAGGTCGACCTTGGTCCGTACGCCGGGCTGCCCGCCGTCGACCGCGTCCGCGGCGCCGTCGAGACGCCAGTGGGGGTGGCCGATCTCAAGACCACGCTGTTGGCGGTCGACGGTGGTGAGGATGGTGACGGCGTCGTGGCCGGCGCCGTCCCGATCGCGATCACCGGCGGGCTCGCGTCGGATCTCGACGTCGTGGTCGGTGACCGCCTGGAGGTGCTCGTCCCGGACGTGGCCGCGACGTTCCCAGCGGTCGTACGTCGGATCGCGCGGTCCTTGTCCGGTCTTCCCACCGGGGAGGGGATGGTGGCCAGCAGGACGGCGGTCCAGACGTCGTTGTCGAAGCCCGAGGCCCTCCTCACCGTCAACACCCTGCTCCTGTCGAGCGGCGATCCGCTGGCGACCGCCCGGGCCGTGCCGTCGGTGGCCGACCGCCCGGTGACCGTGGTGCGGGCTCGCTCCGGCCAGGGCGAGCTGTCGCCCGGAGCGGCGCAGACGGCATGGCGCTGGGCTGCTGTGGGGGTCGCGCTCCTGGGGGCGATCGGGCTCGCGGCGGTCGTGCTCGGCAGTGTGCGTGGGAGTCGCGCCGAGTCGGCCGTCCTCGGTGCGCTCGGGGCGACCCGAGCCGTGCGGGGCCGCGCACGGCTCGGTGAGAGCGCGGTGGCGATGGCAGCGGGCCTGGTCGCGGGCGTGGCCGGCGCGGTGCTCCTGGTGGCCGTCCTGGTGCCCGTCCTCTCCCGCGCCCTCGTCCCGGAGACGGCGCCGGACCTCGGGCGTGTCGTCGCGCTTGACGGGCCCGTCCTGGCAGCGTCGCTCGTGCTGCTCGCCGCCGCGGCGATCGTCATCACCCTCGCGGGCGTGGTCGTGGCGCGCGGTGACGCCGACGACCTCCTGCGCAAGGAGGACGTGTGAACAGACGATCGGGTGTCGCGCGGCTCCTCCTCCGCTACGTGGTCGCTCTCCGCGGAGTGCTCGCCCTGACCGCGACCGTGGTCGTGGTGCTCGCGTTCTTCGCGTCCGCGGCGCCGGTGGCGCTCGCGAACCTCCTGACCGACGCCCAGCGCCACGCGCTCGTGGAGATTTCGCCGGCCGCGCGCGACCTGGTCGACGAGCAGCAGATCACGCCACCGCCGGAGCTGGTCGCCGACGACTGGCGTGGTCTGCGCGATCGCTTGGAAAAGACCCGCGCCGAGCTGCCGCCGCTCCTGCGGTCGGTCACCGAGCCCGCGGCATTCACCCTGACGGCGTCGACGCGGAAGACGGCGGAGAAGATTGGCGGCCCGATGCTGCCGGACTGCTACGTGAACTTGACCCTCTCGCCCGATCTGCCGAGGCACGTGACGATGGTCGAGGGAACCTTGCCTCGACCGCCGGCCGGTGAACGGGCCACGGCCGACCTCATCCTCACGCGTGCGGCCGCCGAGGAGGCGCGCTGGAGGGTCGGCGACGTACGGGTGCTGACGGGCGGTGGCCTTCCGGACCGGCGCTACCGGCTCAGCGGCACCTACGAAGCGGTCGCGCCACAGGGTCCGTTCTGGCGCCAGATCTCCGGGGGGATCGCCCCGGTGGTCACCACCACTGGCGGCCGTTGGACGGTGGCGGCAGCCGGGTGGGTCTCGGCGGAGAACCTCCACGGCACCGGGCCTGCCTCCGTGGAGCGCAGTCACACGGCACTGAAGCTCTGGTACCCCGCGACACCAGAGCGCCTCACCGCCGCCGAGGGCGCGGCGCTGGTCGACGAGCTCTCCGCCTTCACCCGGACGGCGGTCGAGCTCGCCCCGGAGAGCGAGGTCGAGGTTCCGGGCGAGGGGTTCATGCGGGTCCCGGCCGGAATTGCCACGTTCTCGACGAACACCACCGGTGTGCTCCGTGAGGCCGACGACACTGCGGTGTCGTTGACCTCGTTGACCGCACTCCTCGCGTCAGCCCCTGTTGCTGCGGCGCTGTGCGTGCTGGTGCTCTCGACCGGTCTGGTCCGCTCACGCAGCGGCACGCTGCTCGCCCTCGCCCGGGCCCGCGGCGCCTCCGCGACCCAGCTGGCCGCCGCAGGCGCCGTCGTTGGGCTGATCGTCGGCCTGCCGGCGGCGGCGCTCGGCGCAGCCGTCGCTGCTGCGGTACACGGTGCCGTCCCGTGGTGGCCGGCTGTCCTCTGCGGTCTGCTCCCCGCAGTCACCGCTGCGCTGGCCGCGACCCCGGCCGGCGAGCGCGGTCCCCGAGTGCCGCGGGTAGCAGTCGAGCTGGCCGTGATCCTCCTCGCCGTGGCCTCCGTGGTCGCCGTCTCCCAGCGAGGACTCGGGACGCAGACGGGTGGTGTCGACCCCCTCCTGATCGCCGCGCCAGTCCTCGTCTGCCTGGCCGGCGCGGTGCTGGCGCGGCGCCTGCTCCCGATGCTCGCGCGGCGGGTCGCCGCGGTGCAGCGGCGGCGTACGGGACTGGTCGGGCTCCTCGGTGCCGCGCGCACCCGAGACGACCGGGTCTCGCCGGCTGCAGTCGTCTCCCTCGTCGCCGCGCTCGGTGCGGCGACCTTCGCCGGGTGCGCCGTCGCCACCCTCGACGCTGGACGCGCGGCGACCGCAGCCGAGGCTGCCGGTGCAGACCTCCGGGTCTCCGGATCCTCGCTCGACCCGGAGAGGGTGGCAGAGCTCTCGCGACTCGCCGACGTGCGGGCCTCGGTGACCTTGACGGACGGGTCGGACGTGAGCGTGCGGTCGGGCACGACTGCCTACGCGACGCGCGTTCTCACCGACGCCCTCGCGCTCGAGGACGTCCAGCGCGACGTGCCCGGGGCCGTCCCGGGTGTCGATCGACTGGCGGCTCCGATCGACGGTCGCGTGCCGGTCGTCGTGTCCCAGGCGCTCGCCGACAGCCTCGAGGGAGAGCGAGACGTCACCGTCGACCGTGTCCCGTCCCGCGTCGTGGCCGTCGGGCCCGCGCGCCTGGCCGGTGTCCCCGACCAGCTCTGGGTCCTCGCCGACCGTGATGCCCTGGGCGACGAGCGCCCCGAGTACGATCCGGTCCTCTCCGTTCTCTCCTCGACGACCGGCGCGCCACCGCCCGCGCTCGCGCGTCGGGCCGCGAGGCTGTTCCCCGACGCCACGGTCACGACGCCCGCCAGGGAGGAGACGGTCCTCGCGGAGAACCCGGTCGTCGCTGGTGTCGACGTGGTCGCCGGGGTAGCTGCCGCGATGGCAGCCCTGCTCGTGGGCGTGACGGTCGTCATGGCCCTGGTGGCCGGTGCCGCCTCCCGCACGCGTGACCTCGCGGTGGTGCGCGCGCTCGGCCTCGCCGCGCGACGCGCCCGGGTGCTTCCCCTGTGGGAGGTCGGTCTGCTCGTCGTCGTCGCAGGAGCGGTCGGTGCGGTAGTGGGCGTCGTGCTGCCGCTGCTCCTCCTGGGCGCCATCGACCTGCACCCTTTCACCGGCGGCGACGCGCGGCCGCCGACGACGTTCCCGGTGCTCTGGTTGGCCCTCGTCGCGGTGGGCGCTCTGCTCGTCACCGTCGCCGGGGCGCTCCTCGCCGCCGAAGGATCCGCGCGCAGGGAGCTGACCAGCTCGCTCAGGATGATGGGAGAGTGATCGAGGTGACCACAGCCGAGACAGCCGAGGCAGACGGGGCGATCGTGTGCTCCGACCTCGTCCGCGTCTTCAGCACGCGTGGCGTCGAGGTGCAGGCGTTGCAAGGGTTGAGCCTGCACGTCGACGCCGGGTCGGTCGTGGCCGTGGTCGGTGCGTCGGGTTCCGGGAAGTCCACGCTGCTGGGGATCCTCTCCGGACTCGACGTCCCCACCGCGGGCCGCGCCGTGGTCGCGGACCACGACCTGCTGTCGATGGGGCGGAGCGAACGCGTCCGGTTCCGACGGAACAGTGTCGGGTTCGTGTGGCAGCAGACCGCACGCAACCTCCTCCCGTACCTCACCGCGGGCGAGAATGTCTCGCTCGTGGGAGCCGTGGGGCGTCAGTCCTCACGACGGCGGGCGGTGCTCGCCGACGAGCTGCTCGAGCTCCTCGGCGTCGCCGACTGCCGCGACCGCCGGCCCCCCGCTCTCTCGGGCGGCCAGCAGCAGCGGGTCGCCATCGCGGTCGCGATGGCGAACGCCCCTCGGGTCCTGCTGGCCGACGAGCCGACCGGCGAGCTCGACGACGCGGCGAGCGCGGAGGTCCTCGGGGCAATGAACGACGTGAGCCGGGAGCGAGGGACGACGGTCCTGATCGTCACCCACGACGCGACGGTGACCGAGCACGTGAGCCGGACGGTGCAGATCCGCGACGGACGTACGTCGACAGAGGTCCTTCGACGCGCATCCGTCGACGAGAGCGGGGAGGACACCGTGATCGCTGAGGAGTACGCCGTTCTCGACCGTGTCGGGCGTCTGCAGCTGCCCGACGAGTTCACCCGTGCGCTCGACCTGCGGCACCGGGTCCGCCTCGCGCTCGAGAGCGACCACGTGGGTGTCTGGCCGGGCGAGCGTCACGGCACCGAGGGCGCCGACGACCGCGGACCGCGTACGAACGGCGACGGGGGTGCCCGATGAGTGCGCAGCCCGCGGTCCGCGCGGACGCGGCCGGCCGGGTCTTCTGGACCCCTGCCGGCGAGGTGCACGCCTGCAAGGGCGTGACGCTCGAGGCGCGCCCCGGCGAGCTCGTCGTCGTCCGCGGTCCCTCGGGCTCCGGCAAGACGACCCTGCTCAACCTGCTGGGTGGCCTGGACCGTCCCACCTCCGGGCGCGTCGAGCTCGTCGGCACCGACACAGCGACCGCGACGGAGGACGAGCTGCTTCGCCTGCGCAGGGACGCGGTGGGGTTCGTCTTCCAGTCCTTCGGCCTGCTCCCCGTCCTGACCGCCGTGGAGAACGTGGAGGTCCCGCTGCGGATCCGTAGGGTCGACGCGGCGGAGCGAGGACGACGCGTCGAGGAGACGCTGGCTGCCGTCGGACTGGCCGACCACGGCCGACAGCGGCCGGACGAGCTGTCGGGAGGCCAGCAGCAGCGGGTCGCGGTCGCCCGGGCGCTGGTCGCCGAGCCGGCTCTGCTCATCGCGGACGAACCCACCGGCCAGCTCGACAGCCGTACCGCTGCCTCCGTCATGGACCTGATCGTCGAGCTGGTGCACCGGCGAGGGATCGCGGCGGTCGTCGCGACCCACGACCCGCTGCTCGTCGAGCGCGCCGACCGGGTTCTCACGCTGCGCGGCGGGACGGTGGTCGGTGCGCCCGGCAACGACGAAGCCGTGACCGGTCGGGGACCGGTCACGGCTTCGGACGGCGGAGGTGGCGGGATTTGAACCCGCGAGAGGTTTTATCCTCAACCCGCTTAGCAGGCGGGCGCACTAGGCCACTATGCGACACCTCCGAGGGTGCCGCTCAAGGCTACTAGGTCACGCGTCGGCCGAACCAGTCGGGGGCGGGCCTCACTCGGCGGGCGGCAGCGGGCGGTATCCGTGCGAGCTGTCCAGCCGCGCCCTGATCTCACGCTGGACCTCCAGCGCGCGGGCACCGAACAGCATCAGCGGCAGCTCGGTCGTACGCGCGTGCTCGAGGCCGATGACCAACGTCGGGGTGCCCTCGGCCGACGGCTTGTCGTCAACACGCTCGACCTGGCTCCACAGCGCCTGACGCACACCGACTCCGCGGACACGGTGGACCTGATAACCCGTGGGGGTCAGCGTGAGCAGGCGCGGCGGCCACCGCAGCGCCGCCAGCGACGCGACGACCAGCAGCCCGACGAGGACGGAGGCGACGACTCCCCAGATCGCGGCGTCACCGCCGATCGTGAGGAGCACGGCCGCGACGACGGCGCCGACCGCGGCGACCATCATGCGGATGCCGAAGAGCCTCAGCGCCAGGAACAGCGTGAGGCGGTACGTGGAAGATCTCGTCGTCTCATTCATGGAGCAGAGGGGGCGGGATTCGAACCCGCGGCTGACATCGCTGCCAGCGACCGCTTTCAAGGCGGTTCCGATCGGCCACTCCGGCACCCCTCCTCGACGCCGTGCGCGCACGACGCCGAGTCGATTGTCGCACCCGCGCGCGGCGGGCTCGACCGGCGGATCCCTACTTGAGCGCCGCGAAGCGAGGTGGCTCGGGACGGACGAAGGTGTCGCCGTCGCGGCGTGCGGCCCGGCGGCCCGAGCGGGACGTCGACCCGGGATCGAGTGCGCGGATCGCGAGGCCGAGGCCGAGGCCGAGGATCGCGGAGTACAGCGTGGAGAGCGCGACGTAGGTCGTGTCGGCGTTCGGGGACCCGAGCGCCGTCGCCATCACGGCCGTGCCGACGACGCCGAACGCGCACATCCACCAGCCCTGGCGCCGGTTGGACCGGGTGCTGACCCCCCAGACGAGGGCAGGGAACCCGATCAGCACCTCGGTCGGCCGGGGCACGCCGCCGATCGTCTCGCGCAACCAGACCACCGCGTCGTCGATCGCCTCGACGACCCCGGGAGAGCCGTACGAGCGGACGATCGTCCCGTAGACGAGCAGCACCGCGACCAGTCCGGCGCCACCGACGATGAGCGCGACGCCTCGGCGCCCCAGACCGTGGAGCCCGGCCCCGAGGCTCCAGACGATGCCGAACGTGGCGGCGAGCGCGGCACCGAGGACCAGGAGGTAGTAGCGCTGGTAGACCAGCGGGGCGTTCCAGGCGGCGACGGCGACCGCGGCGCTCGTCGCGACCACCAGCGCGATCGTGTACTCCCGGACGACCGCCGACACCGACTCGGCCGGACGGGTCATCAGGACGGCGAGCACGGCGCCGAAGGTCGCGGTCAGGACGGAGGCGGCTGCCATCGCCCACGACCACTCGGTGAGGAGGGCGATCGCGCTGAGGATGGCGACGAGCGTGGCCCAGAGAGCGCTGCGGCCCCCGCTGCGGCGGGCGACCCCGGCGGTGAAGACGACGGCGAGGAGCGCAGCCCCGTAGCGGGCATAGCCGTCGGGAAACCCGACGGCCGCCACCGAGGTGAGAGCGACGGCGAAGCCCGCGAGCCAGGCGAGGAAGAGTCCGCTGACCCCCGCCGCGCGCAACGCCTTCATGCTGAAGCGCGGCTCTCGCACGGGCGGGATGTAGCTGATGGTGTCGGCGCTGCGGCGCGGTGCGGCGCGGCGTCCTCCTGCGGTGCTCACGGCGTCGCTCCCTGGTGGCCGTCGGTGGCCGTCGGCGAGACCGGCGCGGCGATGCGGCGGTTGGCGAGCGACGGGTTGGTCGCGCGGGCGCCCTCGAGGCGCTCGGTCGAGAGGGACGCGCGTACGACTGTGGGCTCCTCGCCCGCGGACGCGACGACCACGCCGAGCGGGTCGACGACCATGCTGAGGCCGACGTACTTCCCGCACTGGTCGGCGGCCACGACGTCGACGGTGTTCTCGATCGCCCGCGCGCGCAGCAGGGTGGTCCAGTGGTCCTCCTTGAGAGGACCTCGTACCCAGGCGGCGGGGACGCAGAGCACGTCGGCGCCGGCGTCGACCAGCATCCGCGCCATCTCGGGGAACCGGAGGTCGTAGCAGGTCATCAACCCGACCCGTCGACCCGCGACCTCGAGGACGGCCGGCGCGATCTCGCCCGCGGCGAGGCGCTCGGACTCGGCGTACCCGAACGAGTCGTAGAGGTGGATCTTGCGGTACGAGGCAGCGAGGCTGCCGTCGGGGGCGAAGGCCAGGAGCACGTTGTACGGCAGACCCGGGCCGCCCGCCGATGCTGGACGCGCCTCGAACCCTCCGCCGACCACGTACGCGCCCAGCCGGCGCGCGTGCGCTGCCAGGAGCTCCGCGAACGGCCCGTCCAGCGGCTCCGCGACCGCGCTCAGGTCGAGGGACCCGTCACCGAAGTCGTGCATCGTCGCCTCGGGGAGGACGACGAGGTCGAGTCCGTCGTGCGGACCGAGCGTGCCGAGGACGTCGTCGACCAACGTGCGGTTCGTCGCGGCGTCGGTCGTCGCGCTCAGCTGGACGAGGGCGACCTGCATACGTCCATCTTTGCAGCCGACCCCCAGGCTCCGGCAGGGTGAGGTGCGTGACCGACGCGAGGAGCTCGCCCGAGCGGTCGCCACACGACGTGCCCTACGACGCGATCGTGCTGGCGGGCGGCGCGTCCAGGCGCTTCGGCTCCGACAAGCTCGGCGTCCTCGTCGAGGGCGTCCCTCTGCTCGACCGTGCGCTGCTCGCGGTGTCGGAGGCCGAGCGGCGGGTCGTCGTCGGTCCCCGTCGGGTCACTGCGGTCGACGTCGAGTGGGTGCGCGAGGAGCCTCCCGGCTCGGGGCCGGCGAACGCCGTCGCCGCCGGGCTCCGTCGGTGCGCGGCGCCGTACGTCGTGCTCCTCGCGGGCGACCTTCCCTACGTCGCTGCCGACACCGTCGACCGTCTCCTCGGCGCGATCGCTGCCGACCGGGACTTCGCGGGAGCGATGCTCGTCGACGACGACGGACGCACCCAACAGCTGTGCAGCGCCTGGCACCGTGACGCCCTGGAGGGCGCGTCCGCCCGCCGCCCGGACTGGGTCGACGTGTCGATGCGGACCCTCGTCGAGCCGCTCCGGGTGAGTCAGATCGCGTCGTCGGGGCGGGAGGCGCGAGACATCGACCGCCCTGAGGACATAACGTCGGACCCATGAGCCTGCAGGACTGGACCGACGCCGTCTGTGTCGAGCTCGGGATCGAGCCGGACTACGACATGGACGCCATCCTCGAGACCGCCCGCGACGTGGCCCACGGCGTGGAGCGTCGCGCCGCTCCGGTGACGGCCTTCCTGGTCGGATACGCCGCGGCCACGTCGGGGGGCACCCCCGAGGACCTCGACCGCGCGCTGGACCAGGTGACCGCCCTGGCGACCCGCTGGGAGGAGTAGCCACCGGTACGGTGACGTCATGCGTGCCGTGGTCGTGAAGGAGCCCGGAGGGCCCGAGGCGTTGGTCGTGGTCGACCGTGAGGATCCCGTCGCGGGGCCTGGCGAGGTCGTGGTGGAGGTGGTCGCGGCCGGTGTCAACCGCGCCGACGTCCTCCAGCGGCAGGGGAACTACGCGCCGCCCCCGGGAGCCAGCGACGTGCTCGGGCTCGAGGTCTCCGGCATCGTGCACTCCGTCGGTGACGGGGTCACCCGCTGGCGGACCGGTGATCCTGTGGTCGCCCTGCTCGCCGCAGGCGGGTACGCCGAGAAGGTCGCCGTCCCGCAGGAGCAGGTCGCGCCCCTGCCCGAGGGCATGGACCCGGTCCAGGCCGGCGGGATCATGGAGGTCGCGGCGACCGTCTGGTCCAACGTCTTCATGACAGCCGACCTGCAGCCCGGCGAGCGTCTGCTCGTCCACGGTGGCGCCTCCGGGATCGGCACGATGGCGATCCAGCTCGCCAAGGCATTCGGGGCGTGGATCGCCGTCACGGCCGGCTCTGAGGACAAGCTCGCCGCCTGCCGCGAGCTCGGCGCCGACCTCGCGATCAACTACCGGGAGGCCGACTTCGTGGAGGGCATCCGCGCCGCCACCGAGGGGCACGGCGCCGACGTCATCCTCGACAACATGGGTGCCGCCTATCTCCCCCGCAACGTCTCCGCGCTGGCCCGCGACGGCCGGCTCGTCGTCATCGGACTCCAGGGCGGGGTCAAGGGCGAGCTCAACCTCGGTGCGCTCCTGGCCAAGCGCGCCACGGTCGGCGCGTACGGGCTGCGTGCACGCCCGGTCTCCCAGAAGGGCGAGATCGTCCAGAGCCTGGTCGACAACGTGTGGCCGCTCTTCGTCGACCAGAGCGTCCGTCCCGTGATCCACGACGTCCTCCCGCTGGACCGTGTCCAGGACGCCCACCGGGTCCTCGACGACTCCGGCAACATCGGCAAGGTCGTGCTCACCCCGTGATCGAGCTCGAGTGCGGCGCGTGGTCGGCGACGGTGGCCACGCACGGGGGTGGACTGGTGGCGCTGCGCCAGCACGGCCGAGACGTCGTGGTGCCTCAGGACGGGGACGGCAGCCACCCGGCGTACAGCGGCGCCGTGCTGGCGCCCTGGCCGAACCGCCTCGAGGACGGGGTCTACACGTTCGAGGGCGTCACGTACGAGGTCCCGATCAACGAGCCCGAGGCTGCGACCGCGCTGCACGGGCTGGTGCACGACATCGCGTGGACGGTCGCCGCCGCGACGCCAGAGAGCGTGCGGCTCACCGTCGAGGTGCCACGCTCTGCGGGATTCCCCTTCACTGTGCGCCTCGACCTCGACTACGTGCTGTCGTCGGGCGGTCTCAACGTCGCGTTGACCGCGACCAACGCCGGTGACGTGGCGGCGCCGTACGGGTGCGGCTTCCATCCGTACCTCGTGCTGGACGATGGCGACGAGACGCCGCTGTGGATCCCCGCCGAGAGCTATCTCGAGACCACCCCTGTACGCCACCTGCCGCTGCGGCGGAAGGAGGTGGCCGGCAGCCCGTACGACTTCGGGTCGACCCGCCCGCTGGGGAGCACGGTTCTCGACTACGCCTACACCGACCTGCGCCGTGACGAGACCGGCGAGGTCGTGGTCCGCGTCGGCGGGACGGAGGTGCGGTGCGGACCCGGGGTGCTCTGGTTGCAGGCCTACACGCCCGAGGGCCGCGGATCGCTCGCGGTCGAGCCCTGCTCCAGCCCCGCCAACGCCTTCCGGAGCGGGCACGACCTCGTCGTCCTCCAGCCGGGGAGCAGACACGTGCTCACCTGGACGATCCGCCGACCGTGACTACAGTGGACGGCATGTCAGGAGACCCGTTCGAGCGCGCCGAAATCTCTGACCAGCACCGTGTCGTCGGACCCGACGGCCAGGAGGTCGAGCCCGTCGAGAGCGAGGACGAGGGCGGTCACCGCCCGGTCACCGACCTCGTCGAGCAACCCGCGAAGGTCATGCGGATCGGGAGCATGATCCGACAGCTCCTCGAAGAGGTGAAGTCTGCGCCGCTGGACGTGGCCAGTCGGGTCCGGCTCCGGGACATCCACCAGACCTCCATCAAGGAGCTCGAGGACGGGCTCGCGCCGGAGCTGGTGGAGGAGCTGGAGCGCCTGAGTCTCCCGTTCGACAAGGAGACGCCGTCCGAAGACGAGCTCCGGATCGCCCAGGCGCAGCTGGTCGGCTGGCTCGAAGGGCTGTTCCACGGGATCCAGACCGCGATCTACGCCCAGCAGATCGCCGCTCAGTCGCAGCTCCAGCAGATGCGACGAGCGCTGCCGGGGGCTCCGGGCGCCTCGCCACAGGGCCTGCGCCCCGGGATGCCGGGCTATCAGCAGCCCGAGGAGGGCCAGCAGCCCCGCCCGGGGATGTACCTCTGAGAATCTATTCGCTGGCCCAGACCTTGTAGCAGGTGATTCACTGTCCTCTTCGTCGCGCGAAGGGGAGGCCAGATCATGCGCACCAGCTTCAGTCACAGCCGGACCAGCGGTCGACTCGACGCGTCGCTCGATGTCGTGCCGCCCTGCGTGTCGATGCGAGACGTCTACGACACGCTCGCGGATCCGTGCGAGTCGAGGCACGCCTGGAATGGGGCTCGGGACCAGGCGGCCGAGGCCTGTGCCTCCTGCCCGCTGCTCGCCACGTGCCTCTATCGGGCGGTCGTCGAGGGGGACGTCGAGGGCTACGTCGCCTGCACGTTGCCGCAGGAGCGGCACGAGATCCGCAGCCGTCTCGGCATCACGGTGAGCGCTGTGGACACCGACCGGCTCGCCGGACTGCGTCCGACAGACTCGGTGCCGGGTCCCCACGACGTCCTCGCGGCACGGCGCGCGTACCCGAGCGACACCTTCGCCCAGCTCGCCGATCGTCTCGGCTGCTCGGTCTCCACCGTCAAGCGCCGCGTGCGCGAGGCATCGAGTGAGGGCGCCCGGCCGTCTCGCACGGCCGTTCCGAGCGTCGACGCGGTTCTCGACGTCTTCGACGAGGTCGTCGGCAACGCGCCCACCCATGTCGTGGCGAGCCGCGTGCGGAGGCGCCACGTCTCCAGCGGGCAGGGACGACCCCGGCGGGGTGCCTGTGAGTGGTACTCGGCACCGTCGCCGCACCGGTCGACGGTGACACCCGCGTCAGATACGGTGTGACGCAGGCAACACGTACCTGGTTCCCGCTGAGTAACGCCCATCTGCCGGTTGAGTATTTGCGCGCTGATTCGTGCTTTGTCGCACCTGTTTGACTCCTTGCATCTCGTAGCTCGAAGGGGATGCAAAGATCATGCGCACCGGCTCCACTCAAAACCCGTCCACCCGCCGTCAGGTCGACGCATCGCTCGACGTCGTCCCGCCCTGCGCGACGATGGCCGACGTCTACGACACGCTCTCCGTCCCGCTCGAGGACGTCTCGAGCTCCGGTGAGTCGTGGGACGCCTGGCAGGCGGCTCATGACAAGGCGGCCGAGGCATGTGCCTCCTGCCCCCTCCTCGTCCAGTGCCTCTATCGGGCCGTGGTCGACGGAGAGGTTGCCGGGTACGTGGCCTGCACCTCGCCGCAGGAGCGCCACGAGATCCGCAACCGTCTCGGCATCACGGTGGGCAATCCCGACATCGACCGCATCGCGGGCGTCCGTACGGCGGGCTCACCGGTCGATCACGAGGCGGTCCTGGCGGCGCGGCGGGCCAACCCGAGCGACACGTTCGCCCAGCTCGCCGAGCGCCTCGGGTGCTCGCTGTCCACCGTCAAGCGGCACCTTCGGCAGGCCTCGAGCCGGCCCCGTCAAGCGGGTGCGCGCCACGCTCGCACGGCACCGCCCAGTGTCGACGAGGTGCTCGACGTGTTCGACGAGGTCGTCGGCCACGCACCGATCTGTGCGTTGACCGCCTGATTCCCGGTGGCCGGCCGCGCACGGGGGCGGCCGGCCCAGCGGGACCTCAGAGGTACTTCTCGAGCTCCCGCACGACGCCGTCGTTCTCGACCGTCTCGGTGACGTCGTCGGCCACCGCCTGGACGTGCAGCGGGGCGTGCCCCATCGCGACGCCGCGGCCGGCCCACTCGAGCATCTCGACGTCGTTGGAACCGTCACCGATCGCCAGCACGTCGGCGCGGTCGACACCCAGCTCGGCGCACACGTGCTCGAGACCGGCCGCCTTGGAGACGCCCTCCGGCGCCAGGTCGAGCCAGGCCGTGTAACCGACGTAGTAGTTCGTACCCTCCAGGCCCAACGAGTGCGCGAGCTCGGCGAACTCCTCCGCCGAGGAGTCGGGGCTGCGGACGATCACGCGGGTGACCGGCTCGGCGATGAGGTCCTCGATCGGCTCGTGAGCGATCTCACCACCCAGCTCCCCGTCGGGGAACGGCTTGTTCATGCGGAAGCCGACGCCCACGTTCTCCACGGCCACGGCGGCCTCCGGCACCTCCGCCATCAGAGCGCGCACGGCCGGGCCGGCGTCGAAGGTGACGGTGTGGAGGATCGTGATCGGATCGTAGGAGAACACCACGGAGCCGTTGCTGGCGACCGCGAGGCCCTCGGTGAACCCGAGCTTCTGGACCGCGTCCATGACGCCGGAGACGGAGCGGCCGGTCGAGATCACGCAGTGCATCCCGGCCTCGGCGGTCGCGCGGACCGCCTGGCGTACGGCGTCGGTCATCTCGTTGTCGTAGTCGACGATCGTGCCGTCCACGTCCAGGGCCACGATGCGTGGCCTCCAGGTCGTGGCGGCGCCGTCGGTGGTGTGCGAGGTCAACGTCAAGACAGCGGCTCCAAGATCTCTCGGCCTGCGAGGTAGGGCTGCAGCGCCACGGGGACCCGGACTGACCCGTCGGCCTGCTGGTGGTTTTCGAGGAGGGCGATGATCGTCCGGGTCGACGCCATCAACGTGCCGTTGAGGGTCGCCAGCGGGGTGACCTGCTCGCCGTCACGCATGCGGATGCCGAGACGGCGCGCCTGGAAGCTGGTGCAGTTGGAGGCGGAGGTCAGCTCGCGGTACTTGCCCTGGGTGGGGATCCACGCCTCGCAGTCGAACTTGCGGATCGCCGAGAGACCGAGGTCGCCGGCCGCCACGTCGATCACGCGGTACGGGAGCTCGAGCGCGTTGAGCCAGTCCTGCTCGTGGGCCAGCAGCTCCTCGTGGACCGCGTAGGAGTCCTCGGGTGTCGCGTAGACGAACATCTCCACCTTGTCGAACCAGTGCACCCGGAAGATGCCCCGGGTGTCCTTGCCGTACGAGCCTGCCTCGCGGCGGTAGCACGGGCTGAACCCGGCGTAACGGCGCGGCAAAGACTCGGCGTCGAGGATCTCGTCGGAGTGGTACGCCGCGAGCGGCACCTCCGACGTGCCGACGAGGTAGAGGTCGTCCTTCTCGAGGTGGTAGACGTCGTCGGCGGCCTGCCCGAGGAATCCGGTCCCCTCCATGGCGGACGGCTTCACCAGCGCCGGCGGGATCATCGGAGTGAAGCCCCACGCCGTCGCGCGGTCCATCGCCATCTGGACCAGAGCCAGCTCGAGCTGGGCGCCGATGCCGGTGAGGAAGTAGAAGCGGGCACCGCTCACCTTGGCGCCCCGCTCGATGTCGAAGGCGCCGAGGCGCTTGCCGATCTCGATGTGGTCGAGCGGCGTGAAGCCCTCGGCGGCGAAGTCGCGCGGCTTCCCGACGGTCTCGCGGACCACGAAGTCGTCCTCGCCGCCGGGGGGCGACTCCGGCGCGGCGAGGTTGGGGAGCGTCGCGAGCAGCGTGTCGAAGAGGCGACCGGCCTCACTGGACGCGGCGTCGGCCTCCTTGACCTGGGCGGAGAGCTCCCGGGTGCGAGCGAGGATCTCGGCCTTCTCGTCACCGGTGGCGCGGGCAACCTGCTTGCCGAGCTGCTTCTGCTCGGCACGCAGCGCCTCGTACCGGCCGATCGCCGATCGACGGGCCTCGTCGGCCGCGATGAGCTCGTCGACGACAGCCTCGGACTCGCCACGGCGGCGCTGGGCGGCGCGGATCTCGTCAGGGTTGTCACGGAGCGTACGAACGTCGATCATTCCCCAAGCCTATCGGCGGGCCGGACACGACTACCCTGATCGGGTGCCGATCGACCTCCGCCGCGCCCGTCCGGCGCGCCCAGTCCTCGTGCCCGCGCTGGTCGGCCTCCTGGTCGCCGTCTTCGTCGGGCTCACCGCCGCCGTCTGGTGGGAGTGGGCTCCTCTGCTGGATCTCGACCAGGCGGTCGCCGACGCCGCGCACGACGCGGTCGCGGGCCGGGAGATGCTGATCGACACCCTGCTGTGGGTCGCCGACGGTCTCGGGCCGTGGACGCTGCGCATCGTGATGGGGCTGACCGTCCTGGTCGCGGTGTGGCGCAGGGCCTATCGCCTCGCGGTGTGGATCGCGCTGACGATCGCGGTCCAGTTCACCGCCGTGTACGTCATCAAGCGGACCGTGGACCGGTCGAGGCCGGCCTTCGACGACCCCTTCCAGACGCTCACCTCGTACTCGTTCCCCAGCGGGCACGCCACCGCAGGCGCGACGTTCTCGACGGTCATGGTGATCGTGACGCTGCTCCTGATGCGTCGCGGTCTGCTGCGCAAGGCCGTCATCACGGTCTGGATCCTCCTCGGCCTCGCCGCCGGCCTGGACCGCATCTTCCTGGGTGTCCACTACCTGTCCGACGTGGTGGCCGGCTTCGCCCTCGGGACCGCGATCCCGCTCGCGCTGTGGTGGCTGCTGATGCGGCCCGTGTTCGCCGTGGAGGAGCCGTCGCACCCCGGCGTCTCGGGCACCGGACGACGCCAGGTCGGCGTGGTGCTCAACCCGGTCAAGGTCGGCGACGTCGCGGCGTTCCGCGAGCGGGTGGCGGAGGCGGCTGCACGTCACGGCTGGGCCGAGCCGGTGTTCTTCGAGACGACGGTGGACGACCCTGGCGCCGCCCAGGCGGTCGAGGCGCTCGAGGGCGAGGCGGACCTGGTGATCGTCGCGGGGGGCGACGGGACGGTCCGCGAGGCCTGCGGAGAGCTGGCGCGCAGCGGGATCGGCGTGGGCATCGTGCCGCTCGGCACCGGCAACCTTCTCGCACGCAACCTCTCGCTGCCCCTGCACCTGGTCGACGCCATCGACAACGCCTTCACCGGTCAGGACCGCGCGGTCGACGTCGTCCGCCTGCAGATCGACGGGTCGGAGGACAGCACCACCTTCCTCGTGATGGCGGGGGTCGGCTTCGACGCCGCGGTCATGACCGGCACGAACGAGCAGCTGAAGAAGAAGGTCGGCTGGTTGGCCTACGTGGTGTCGGGCGCCACGCAGGTGCTCCGCTTCCCCACCACGCGGGTGCAGATCGCGGTCGATGGCGGGGCCTTCGTACGGCGACGCGCTCTGACGGTGATCGTCGGCAACGTCGGCTTCCTGCAAGGGGGCCTTCCCCTGCTGCCGGACGCGCAGATCGACGACGGGGTGCTCGACGTGGTGGCGATCTCGCCCCCGCACAAGTTCGCGTTCCTCTCCGTCGGGTTTCGCTTGTTCGCCCGCGGCAAGCGCACCGACGAACGCCTCGACCGCATGACGGGGCGCACGGTCACCATCCGTACGGACAGGCCTGCGGCCATGCAGCTCGACGGCGATCCCATCGGTGAGCACACCGAGCTGTGCGCGACCGTGGAGCCCGGCGTCCTGCTGGTCCGCGTGCCGCGCTGAGTCGGAATCCGGTCAGTTGACCAAAGATTACGATCCGGTAACGGATGGTAACGATGGGTTCCGCACGCTGTAACTCACTGTTGAACTCAACTTCGCATGTGATGCAGATCGCATCGTCCTCGGAGGGAGTTCACCATGCCTCAGACCCACCCCGCGCCGAAGGGCCGCACACGGCTCGCGGCCGCGGCCACGGGCGCCGCCCTGGTAGCCGGAGTCGGCGGCCTCGTCATCGCCGGTGCACCGGCTGCGAACGCGGCCGACCAGCCCCTCAGCAAGAGTTTCAACTACACCTGCGCGGTCGACGCCGCCGGGACGCCCCTGGGCAACCACATCGTGGGCGTCAAGGCCGAGGTCACGGTCCCCAGCTCGGTCTCGCAGAACCAGGTGATCCCGCCGCGCAAGACCAAGATCACGCTGACGCTTCCGGAGACGCTGCGCAACGCGACGGTGCAGCTCCTCGGTGGCAAGACCGCTGGCGGCTACTCGGACAACGCGAGCATCACCTTGTCCGCCCCGCCGGCGGCCAGCATCACGGCCAGGATCGCCAACCTCAAGGCGCCTCAGACTCCGATCCCGCAAACCGCTGGCGGCGCCTGGGTGATCCCCACGGTCGGCGACGTGCCGTCGATCAAGGTGCCGGCCACAGCAGGCAGCCTCGCGACCATCGCGATGCCTGCCGCGTTCCTGATCAAGTCGACCGTGATCGACGGGTCCGGCAAGGCCGTGGGTGGTGCGGACGCCGTCAAGCTCAACTGCGCGCTCAGTGGTGATCGTTCGCTCGGGACGATCCCGATCAGCGGCACGGCGTACCGCGACGCCAGGCTGACCGCAGCGGCCACGACCGCCACGTACGGTCGCGCCTCGCGGATCACCGCTCGCCTGAGCGCCGCCGTCGGTGGTCGCGTCGACGCCTACGTAGGCACGCGCCGCATCGGTGCCGCCAACGTCAGTGGCACCACGGCCTCGATCCCTGTCTCCGGAACGGCGCTGCGGCCCGGTGCCTACACCGTGACGTTGCGTCACTCGGGTGGCACGCGCGTCAACCCCGTCGCCGCGGTGAACACCCGACTGACGGTCCGCAAGGCCGGCTCGTCGCTGGCAGCGAAGGTGTCGCCGAAGAAGATCCGCGCCAAGCGGACCAAGGCCAAGGTGTCCGTCACCGTCCGGACCTCGGGTTTCAAGGCGACCGGCAGGGTCACCGCCAAGGTCGGCAAGAAGACCGTCGGCAAGGGCACCGTCCGCAACGGCAAGGTGACGATCAAGCTCAAGAAGTTCAAGAAGAAGGGCACCTACCGCGTCAAGCTGACCTACAGCGGCAACGCGTACGCCAACGGCTCGACCAAGACCGTCAAGGTGAAGGTCCGCCGATAGAAAGAGTGCACAACATCTCGGGCTGCGGCACGGCGTGAGCCGTCCTGACCCTCCGAGGGGACGAGTGCCCCGGATCCTGCGCGGATCCGGGGCACTCGCTCGTTCCGGCACCACCCCTCCGTTTGAGGTGCTCGCACCCGAAACGCGCGGACCGCACCTCGTATTCGAGGTGGGATCCCCCACTGTCGGGTGTGAGCACCCCAAACGGGGCTAGGGGTGGGGGACGGTGGCCGTGATGATCGAGCCGTCGGCGCGGCGTACGCCGTCCAGCGGGCCAGGCCCCGGGCCGCCCTCCAGCAACGGGCCTTGGCCGTCGAGCGGGACGACGACCGGCTCCTCGGCCGTGACGTGCACGACGCTGCCGCGTACGGAGAACTTCGCGCCGGGCCCTCGCTCGACGGTCAGCTCGACATGGTCCTCCCGCACGTCGACACGGATGCGGCTGCCGTGGATCGTGACCCGGTAGCTGAGGCTGTCCCAGCTCGACGGGAGCCGCGGGTCGATCGAGAACTCGCCGTTGTAGTCGCGGAACCCGCCGAAGCCGGTCGCGAGCGCGCTCCACACGCCGCCCGTCGACGCGACGTGGACGCCGTCGGAGGCGTTGCCGTGGAGGTCGGCGAGATCGACGTACAGCGCCTCGGTGAAGTAGCGGAGCGCGAGGTCGGAGTAGCCGACCTCCGCCGCGATCAGCGCCTGCACGACGGCCGACAGCGTTGAGTCGCCGGTGGTGATCGGGTCGTAGTACTCGAAGTTCCGGCGCTTCTGCTCCGTCGTGAACTGGTCGCCCTGGAGATACAGCGCCAGCACGACGTCGGCCTGCTTGAGCACCTGGAACCGGTAGATCACCAGCGGGTGGTAGTGCAGCAGGAGTGGTCGCTTGTTGGCCGGGGTGTGCGGGAGGTCCCACACCTCGCGCTCGAGGAAGTGCGAGTCCTGGGGGTGGATGCCGAGGTGCTCGTCGTACGGGATCACCATCGCCTCGCCGGCGCGCTCCCACTCCTCGACCTCGTCGGTGTCGAGGTTGAGGCGCTTCACCATCCGCGAGTATGCCTGCGGCCACGCGCTCTCCAGCTCGCGTGCGGCTCGCGCGGCCCGCCGGAGGTTGTGGCGCGCCATGACGTTGGTGAAGAGGTTGTCGTTGACGACGGTCGTGTACTCGTCGGGACCGGTGACGCCGTGGATGTGGAACGACCCGCGTCCCTCACTGCGCCAGAAGCCGAGGTCGGCCCACATACGAGCGGTCTCGACCAGGACGTCGATCCCCTCGCGCATGAGGAAGTCGGTGTCGCCGGTGGCGTCGACGTAGCGGCTCAGGGCGTGCGAGATGTCGGCGTCGATGTGGTACTGCGCGGTGCCGGCTGCGTAGTACGCCGACGCCTCCTCGCCGTTGATCGTCCGCCACGGGAACAGCGCGCCTCGTTGCGACAGGTCGCGGGCGCGTCGGCGCGCGGCCGGGAGCATGTTGTAGCGGAAGCGCAGCGCCGCCCTCGCGAGCTGGGGATAGGCGTAGGTGAGGAACGGGAGGACATAGACCTCGGTGTCCCAGAAGTAGTGGCCGCCGTAGCCCGAGCCCGTCACCCCCTTGGCGGGGATGCCGGCACCCTCGGCCCGGGCGGCGGCCTGCGCGACCTGGAAGAGGTTCCACCGCAGCGCCTGCTGGAGCGACGGCTGACCTCCGATGGTGGCGTCGGCGCGCGACCAGTAGTCGTCGAGCCACGACTTCTGGTCGGCGAACTGCCTCCCCACGCCCTCGGAGGCGACCCGGTCGAGGGTCCGCCGGCAGCGGTCGGCCAGCTCGCGGGCGGGGACACCGCGTGACGTGTGGTACGCCGCCACCTTCGTCAGCCGGATCGTTCGGCCCGGCTGCGCATCGATCTGATAGACCACCTTGGCCATGTCGTCGGTGACCTGGACCGTGCGTTCGACCGGGTCCCGCGTCTCGATGGTGTGGTCGGTGGCGACGGCGATGGTCATGCCGGACTCGGCGGTGCGGTAGCCGAGCATCACGCGGGCGTCGTCGTCGCCGGCGTCCTGGAGCTCGGGGATCAGCACCCGACGGCCGAAGCGCTCGGCCTTGCGGGGGTCGGTGCCCTCACCCATGGCGGCGGAGCGGACGTGGTACTCGTCGCCACCGTCCTGCCGGTTGAGGATCTGCGACGACAGCGTCACAGGAGCGGCCGCATCCAGCATCGTGACCTCGAACGTCATCACCGCGAGGTGGCGCTGGGTGAACGACACCATGCGCTGCGACTTGATCCGGACGCGCTTGCCGGCCGGGGTGCGCCACACGATCTCGCGGCACAGCACCCCGGTACGGAAGTCGAGCGAGCGCTCGTAGTCGATGAGGTCGGCGACCGGCAGCAGGAGCGGCTCGTCGTCGACGTAGAGCCGGATGACCTTCACGTCGGGGGCGTTGACGATCGTCTGCCCGACGCGTGCAAAGCCGAACGCCTCCTCGGCGTGGTTGATCTTCCACGTCTCGTGGAAGCCGTTGATGAACGTGCCCTGCGTGTGCGACTCGCGCCCCTCCTCGACGTTGCCGCGCATGCCGAGGTAGCCGTTGCCGAGCGCGAAGAGCGTCTCCGTACGGCCCAGGTCCTCGCCGGTGAAGAACCGCTCGACGAGGCGCCACCCGTGGACGGGCCACCGGTGGCGGTCGAGATAGTCGACGACGGGGCGGGGCGTGTCGCGAGGCACAGGACTCATGCCGCACCTCCTGGGACGAGCTCGGCGAGGTCGGCGACGACGACGTCGGCGCCGGCGTCAGTCAGAACCTGGCGCCCGGCGCCGCGGTCGACGCCGATGACGAGTGCGAAGCCGCCGGCGGCACCTGCACGCACCCCGGAGACCGCATCCTCGATCACGATCGAGCGGCTCGCGTCGGTCCCGAGCTCCTTGGCGGCGTAGACGAACGTGTCGGCGGAGGGCTTGCCGGGCAGCTGCTGTGCGCGGGCGACGGCCCCGTCGACCACCACCGGGAAGCGGTCGGCGAGCCCGGCGGCGGCCAGGACCTTGGGAGCGTTGGCCGAGCTGGACACGACCGCCAGGCCGATCGGCACCGTGGCGAGGTGGTCGAGCAGGGCGACGGAGCCGGGGTACGGGCGGACGCCGTCGCGCTCCAGCTCGTGCTCGAGCTCGACGTTCTTGCGGTTGCCGAGACCGCAGACAGTCTCCGCCGTCGGCGGGTCGGTCGGGTCGCCCTCGGGGATGGTCACCCCGCGCGAGGCGAGGAGAGAACGGACCCCGTCGTAGCGCGGCTTGCCGTCGACGTAGGCGAAGTAGTCCGCGTCCGTGTAGGCCGGGGTGACCCCGTGCTCGGCGAAGTAGCCGTTGAACAGCGCTGCCCAGGCGCGCATGTGGACCTCGGCGGTCGGGGTCAGAACCCCGTCGAGATCGAAGAGGGCAGCGTCATAGTCGGCCCACTGGACCAGTGCGGACTCGGTCACTCTTCGAGGGTATTCGGTCGAGGTTGCGGTCGCGTCACGTGGCAGGAGAAAACCTCGGCGCGGCGGCCGCGGCGGCGAGGCCGTTGAAAAAAGGTGTGTGATGTATCTCTCCCTGTCACACTGAGTTGCGTCTGCGGCACGGGATCGTGCTGCGTCTGGAGAGGGAGAACTATGAAGCAGGCTGATCCACCCACCGGACTCACGGCACGCGGTCGCCGCGTCGTCGGATCGCTCACGGCCGGCGCGCTCGTCGCCGGCACGCTCAGCGCCTTCGGGCTGGCGGCCGCAGGTCCTGCCGCCGCGGACACCGACCTGGTGAAGGACTACAACTACAAGTGCAACGTCGACGCCGCCGGACTGGGGCTCGGTGTGTGGGACGTCGGGGTCCGTGCTGCCGTTGAGGTGCCCGACTCCGTCGTGGCCGGCGAGACCATCCCGCCGCGCAAGACCCAGATCACGCTGACGATGCCGGAGGGACTTCGCATCCACACCGTCGGCCTGCTCCGGGCGAAGACCGCGGGCGGCAAGTCGACAGATGCGGCCATCACGATCACGGCACCGGGGGTCAGCGAGCCTCTGGTCGTCCCGATCGGCAACCTCGTGTCTCCACAGACCGATGTCCCGACGTCGCCGAACGTGCCGTGGATCATCCCGACCGAGGGTGATGTCCCGGCGATCACCGTGCCGGCCGGTGCCTCGGAGGCGGCGACGCTCCGGATGCCGGCGCGCTTCACCGTCGCGGCGACGCTGCTGACGGCCGACGGAACGGTGGTCGGCGGCGAGGGAGCGGTCAAGCTGGCGTGCGACCTCGACCCCGCCGGTCCGAACGGTGACGGAGTCTTCGGGGCGATCCCGATCAGGGTCCCCGTGAACCAGCCCCCGGTCGCCAACGACGTCTCGGTGAGGACCGACGCGGGCACCCCGGTGGCCGTCACGCTCGAGGCGACCGACCCCGAGGGCGCCGACCTCACCTACACGACCACGGCGCCCGCTCACGGCGCGCTGAGCGGCACGGCCCCGACCCTGACGTACACCCCGGCCGCGGGTTACGTCGGCTCCGACTCCTTCACCTACACCGTCAGCGACGGCACCCACGAGACCACCGCGTCGGTCCAGGTGGAGGTCGCAGGCAGTGCAGAACCGGTCGCGACCGAGGACATCACGGTGGCAGACCCGGCGTACCGCGGCATCTTCGCCGGACCGACCGCGGTCACGCTGAAGGGCACCGGCGGCCAGGGTGCACTGACCTACACGGCGGGCCCGCTCTCGGGACCGAACGAGGGCCGAAACATCGATCTCACGGTCGACGGCGACAAGGCCATGATCCAGCCCTGGGAGGACGCGGCGCCGGGAAGCTACTCCTTCACGTACACCGCGACCGACACCAACGGTCAGGCGAGCACCTCGACCGTCCGTTTCACCATCGTGAACGCTGCCCCCGTCGTGCGTGACCAGACCTTCACGACGACGAAGGACAAGCCGTTCGACGGCTGGCCCTGGGCGCGCGACCTCGACATGACCGGACCCTTCGTCTGGACCTCGGGCGCGGCGCGCTTCACGTACGGCGAGCCCGAGCACGGCGCGATCGAGACGTTCTTCGTGGCCGACGACGATCCGGCAAGCCCCGCGTCGATCTTCGCGAAGGTCCAGCACAAGTACACCTACGTCCCCGACCCGGGCTTCGTCGGGACCGACCGGTTCACGGTGACGATGACCGATGCCGACGGCGTGTCGACGACCGGGACGGTCACCATCAAGGTGGAGGAGCCGGCCGCCCCGCAGACCGGTGTCATCCGTGACGTGCGCTACCGGTGCGCGTACGACCTCGGCGACCCGGGCACGACCGACCTGGTGGCGGCGGTGATGGGCGGCGACGTGACATTCCGCGTCGACGCGCGGGCCCACATGCCGGCAAAGCTCGCGCCCGGTGAGAAGTTCACCGTGCCGGACACGGAAGTCTCGCTCAAGATGGCGCGTCCGATGGCTGAGCTGCTGGCCGGGCCCGACTTCAGCGCCGCCCCGGTGCCGCCGATGGAGGAGGCCGGTTTCGGTCAGACCGCGGTGGCCGGTCAGGCCACCGCCTCGGCGGTCTTCACCGAGACGGCCACAGGACGGACATACGAGGTGCCCATGACGGGCCTGAAGTCGGCGACCGTGCCGCTGTCGCTCCCAATGCCCGCCGAGGGCATCACCATCCCGGTGAAGGGAGGGCTGCCCGAGCTGACGGCGCCGCAGTCGGGCGCCCTGACCGTGGCGATGCCGGAGAGGATGTTCATCAACGCGGTCCTCACGCCGGGTGCCCTCGGCGTCATCACCGACGTCGGTCTCGACTGCACCGCGATGGACGGCGAGGAGCTCACGATCGGGACCGTGCCGGTCGTGGACGAGCCGGGCACGCCGGCGCCAGCGCCGTCGTCGGTGAAGGCGTCGGCAGCCTCGACCCGGTACGGCGTCTCGCCGCGGGTGGCGGTCTCCGTCTCGCCGTCGACGGCGGGTGGCCGGGTGGAGGTGCGCAAGGGCAGCACCCTGCTGGCGCGGTCCACGGTGACGAAGGGGCGCGCCACGGTGGTGCTGCCCCGTACGGCGCTGAAGCCGGGCACGCACACCCTGTCGGTGCGCTACCTCGGTGACACGAAGACGAAGCCGTCGTCGACGACCGTCCGTCTCACGATCCGCAAGGCCAAGGCGTCGGTCGCCGCGAAGGTGACGACGAAGAAGGTCGCCGGCAAGACGCGCGCCAAGGTCCGGGTGACGGTGAAGGCCAGCGGGATCACGCCGTCGGGCAAGGTCGCGGTCTACTACCGCGGCAAGAAGGTCGGGACGGCGACGCTGCCCAAGAGCGGCCGGGCGGTCGTCCGGCTGAAGAAGCTGCCGAAGGCGGGGAGGGCCACCCTCCGGGTCCGCTACCTCGGCAGCGCGACCACCGGTGGGGCGACCAAGACGGTGAAGCTCTCGGTCAGGCGCCGGTAGCGCGACCCGTGGCCCCTGGTTCCTCCCTCCGCCGAACCAGGGGTCACGTGTCGTCGGCGAGCCAGCGGCGGATCTCGTCGTCGTGCTCTCCGAGGGCAGGCGGCGCAGTGGGCGGCACCGGTGTGGTCACGGAGTACGTGACAGGGTGGCGAACCTGCGGCGGGTGGCCACCACCGACGTCGACCGTCGGCTCGAGCCCCAGTGCGCGGGCCCGGGCGATCGCCGTACCGATGTCGCCGACCTCGCCCACCGGCACGTCGGCGTCGGACAACCGCTCCTGCCACGCCGCCGCGGTGTCGGCGGACAGCGCGTCCTCGAGGGCGGTGACGAGGTCAGCGCGGTGAGCGACACGGTTCGCGTTGGTGGCGAAGCGCGGGTCCTCGGCGAGCTCGGGACGACCGACGCCCGTGCAGAGCCGCGCGAACTGTCCGTCGTTGCCGCAGGCGACGGCCAGCATGCCGTCGGCGCACCGCAGCGTCTCGTACGGCGCGATCGACGGGTGCTGGTTGCCCATCCGCCGGGGGGCCTCGCCGGTCGTCAGACAGCTCGTGGCCTGGTTGACGAGCGACCCGAGCAGGCTCGACAGCAGGGCGACCTCCACCCGCTGGCCGCGTCCGCTGCGCTCACGCTCGGCGAGGGCCGCCAGGATGCCGATGACGGCGTCCTTGCCGGTCAGGACGTCGACCAGCGCCACTCCGGCCTTGGTCGGCTCGCCGTCGGGGTCGCCCGTGATGCTCATGAGTCCGCCGACGGCCTGCACGACGAAGTCGTAGCCCGGCAGTGCGGCCCCTGCCCCGCTGCCGAAGCCCGTGATCGAGCAGTAGACGAGTCGGGGGTTGTCGGCGGTCACCGCGTCGTACCCGAGACCCAGCCGGTCGAGCGTGCCGGCGCGGAAGTTCTCCACCAGCACGTCAGCACGGCGTACGAGGCGACGGGCGAGGGCGAGGTCGCCCTCGTCGCGGAGGTCGAGGGTGACGCTGCGCTTGGTGCGGTTGGCGCTCTCGAAGTAGGACGCGGTGCCGACCGCCGTCCACGGCGGTCCCCAGTGCCGGGTGTCGTCCCCGACGCCGGGGCGCTCGACCTTGACGACCGTGGCGCCCAGGTCGGCGAGCATCGACGTGGCCATCGGTCCGGCGAGGACGCGACTGAAGTCCGCCACGAGGATCCCCTCCAGCGGCGCGGTCACGGCGTCATCAGCCGCCCGTCGACCCGCCGCGGGATGCCCCACGGGTTGCTCTCACGCAGCGGCGCGGGCAGCGCGGCGTCCGGCACCGACTGGTAGGTGACCGGCCGTGTGAACCTGCTGAGCGCGCCGGCCCCCACCGAGGTCGCCGTCGGGTCGGAGGTCGCGGGCCACGGACCGCCGTGGTGCTGCGCCCACGTGTACGCGACGCCGGTCGGGAAGTCCCCGACCGTGACGCGCCCCGCCTTGGAGGTGAGCTCGGCGAGGACGCCGGGGAGGTCCGGGTCGGAGTCACCGTCGGCGACCACGGTCGCGGCGAGCGTCCCCTGGAGAGCGCCGACGGTCCGGGTCAGGGCGGTCTCGTCGTCGTACTCCGCGACGAGGGCCACCGGTCCGAAGCACTCCTCGAGCAGACGGCTGCCCGGCTGGAGCGCGTCGAGCGGAACGGACAGGACGGTGGAGGAGACCGACCAGCCGTCGTCGGGGCCGGCGATCTCCGCGACCACCTCCGCGCCGGCGTCCACCAGCTCGCCGACGCCGGTCCGTGCCGCGTCGGCGATGCCCTGGGTCAGCGCCCACCCTCGCGGTGCGGTCTCGCGGAGGGCGGAGGCGACGGCCTCGGCGGCCCGCGAGCCGCGCGGCGCGAGCAGCAGGCCGGGCTTGGTGCAGAACTGCCCCGTACCGAGGGTGAAGGAGCCGACGAACCCGGAGGCGATCTCACCGAGGCGGGCCTCGGCGGCCGCGGGGGTCACCACGACCGGGTTGACGGTGCCCATCTCGGCGAAGACGGGGATCGGGACGTCGCGCTGCTGCGCCGCCTCGCGGAGCGCCATGCCCGCGCGCTGCGAGCCCGTGAACGCGACGGCCGCGATCTGAGAAGCCGCGACGAGGTGCACGCCTGCGTCGAAGCCGTGGACGATCCCGAGCACGCCGTCGGGCGCTCCGGCGTCGCGCAACGCCTCCGTCGCGAGAGCACCGAGCCGCTGGCTCAGGAGGGGATGCGCGGGGTGTCCCTTGACGACGACGGGGCACCCCGCCGCGAGGGCCGACGCGGTGTCGTTGCCGAGGACGCTGAACGCGAACGGGAAGTTGCTGGCGCCGAACACCGCGACCGGCCCCAGTGGCACGTTGACCCGGGCGAGCGGCGGGTTGGCGCCGGCGGCGTGGTCGATGGTGGCGCCGAGATAGGAGCCCTCCACCGCGACGTCGGCATAGAAGCGCAGCTGCCCCGCCGTCCGAGCGACCTCACCCTCCAGACGCGGTCGCCCGAGCGCCGTCTCCGCGTCGGCCAGGTCCACGAGCTCGTCCCGCGCCGCCTCGAGGGCGTCCGCGATCGCCGCGGACCACCGGACACGCTCGGCGGGCGGCGTCGCGGCCACCTCGATCGCGCACGCCGCCGCAGCCGCCACGATCGCGTCGACCTGGTCCAGCGGGGTCGCCTCCACCTCGCCGTTCACGCGTCCGGTGCGCGGGTCGTACGAGACGTCAGTCATGGCCGCTCCGTCCGCGATGTGTGCACTTGGTCAGGGAAGTGCGCCCCCGATTCCTTGAGGAACTGCACACATCGGGGACGGGGCGTACGCGTGCCCGTCACGGCAGCGCCCGGACACCGGCCTCGAGGACCCCGAGGGCGTCGTCGAGCAGCGCGTCGCTGATCACCAGGGGCGGCAGCAGCCGGATCACGTTGCCGTACGTCCCGCACACCAGCACGAGCACGCCCTCGGCGTGGCAGTGTGCGGCAAGCGCCTGGGCGAACCGCGGTGCCGGATCCTTGGTGCCGGGCTCCACCAGCTCGATCGCGAGCATCGCCCCGCGGCCGCGTACGTCGCCGATCCGCCCGCCGGAGTCCGCCCGCAGCGCCTCGAGCCGCGGCTTGACGATCTGCTCGATCTCCGCGGCCCGGGCGACCAGGCCCTCGCTCTCGATGGTCTCGATCGCCCCCAGCGCCGCGGCGCACGCGACCGGGTTGCCGGCGTACGTGCCGCCCAGTCCGCCGGGCGCGACCGCGTCCATCACCTCGGCGCGACCGGTGACGGCCGCCAGCGGCATGCCCCCGGCGAGCGCCTTCGCGGTCGTGATCAGGTCCGGGACGATCCCCTCGTGCTCGCTGGCGAACATGCGCCCCGTCCGTGCGAAGCCGGTCTGCACCTCGTCGGCGACGAACAGGATGCCGTGCTCGCGCGCGAACTCCACCACCGCCGGCAGGAACCCCTCGGCCGGGACGATGAAGCCGCCCTCCCCCTGGATCGGCTCCGCCACGATCGCCGCCACGTTGTGGGCACCGATCTGCGTCAGGACGAGGTCCTTGAGCCGCGCCAGCGCATCGGCCGCGCACGCCTTCTCGTCACCGTCGTAGCGGTACGGGTACGCCATCGGCGCGCGGTAGACCTCCGGCGCGTACGGTCCGAAGCCCTCCTTGTACGGGACGTTCTTCGCCGTCATCGTCATCGTCATGAGGGTGCGGCCGTGGTAGGCGTGGTCGAGCACGACGACAGCCGGACGACCCGTGGCCGCACGCGCGATCTTCACCGCGTTCTCGACCGCCTCGGCGCCCGTCGAGAACAGCGCGGTGCGCTTGTCGTGGTCGCCGGGCGTGAGCCGGTTGAGAGCCTCGGCCACCTCGGTGAAGCCCTCGTACTCGGTCACCATGAAGCAGGTGTGGGTGAACTTCGCCGCCTGCTCGGCGATCCGCTCGACGACCTTGGGCGCCGCCGCCCCGACACTCGTCACCGCGATGCCCGACCCCAGGTCGATCAGCCGGTTGCCGTCGACGTCGACGAGGAGCGCACCGTCGGCGTGGTCGACGAACACCGGGAGGGTGATCCCGAACCCGCGCGCGACGTGCTGGGCGCGCCTCTCGTGCAGCGCGATCGAGCGCGGGCCCGGCACCGCGGTCTTGAGGAGTCGTGCCTGGTCGGTCATGGGTGTCATCCTTCGAGGTTGGCCATCACGTGCTTGACCCGCGTGTAGTCCTCGAGGCCGTACATCGACAGGTCCTTGCCGTATCCGGAGTGCTTGAACCCACCATGCGGCATCTCGGCGACGAGCGGGATGTGGGTGTTGATCCAGACGCAGCCGAAGTCGAGCGCGTTGGACATCCGCAGGCCGCGTCCGAGGTCCTTGGTCCACACCGACGACGCGAGGGCGTAAGGCACGCCGTTGGCCTTGGCGATCGCCTCGTCCTCGTGCTCGAAGGTCTGGACGGTGATGACGGGGCCGAAGATCTCCTGCTGGATCAGCTCGTCCTCCTGCTGCAGCCCGTCGATGACCGTGGGCTCGACGAAGAAGCCGCGGTCGCCCTGCCGTCCCCCGCCCGCGGTGACGGTCGCATGGTCGGGGACGCGCGAGAGGAAGCCGAGGACGCGCTCGAGCTGGTGGACGTTGTTGACCGGCGGCACCCAGACGTCCTCGTCGTGACGGCCCTTCTCGTACGAGGTCGCGGCCGCCTTCGCCTGCTCGGTGAGCGCGGCCACGAAGTCGTCGTGGACCCGCGGGTGCACGAGCACACGGGTGGCGGCGGTGCAGTCCTGGCCGGCGTTGAAGTAGCCGGCCGTGGCGATCCCCTCGGCCGCGGCCTCGATGTCGGCGTCGTCGAAGACGACGACGGGCGCCTTGCCGCCGAGCTCGAGGTGGACGCGCTTGATGTCGTGCGCGGCTGCCTCCGCCACCTGCTTGCCCGCGGCGACCGACCCGGTGATCGACACCATCGCGGGCGTCGGGTGCGAGACGACCGCGGCCCCGGTCGTACGGTCGCCGCAGACGACGTTGAGCGTGCCCGGCGGCAGGAACTCGGCCGCGATCTCGGCCATCATCACCGTCGACACGGGGGTGGTGTCGCTCGGCTTGAGCACGACCGTGTTGCCCGCGGCGAGCGCCGGCGCGAACTTCCAGACGGCCATCATCATCGGGTAGTTCCACGGCGCCACCTGGCCGACGACCCCGACGGGCTCACGGCGGATCCACGACGTGTGGCCGGCCATGTACTCGGCGGTGGCCCGCCCCTCGAGGACGCGCGCGGCCCCGGCGAAGAACCGGATCTGGTCGACCATCGGCGGGATCTCCTCCGCCATGGTCACCGGCACGACCTTGCCGGTGTTGCGGCTCTCCGCCTCGACGAGCTCCTCAGCCCGCGACTCGATGGCGTCGGCGATCTTGAGGAGCGCCTGCTGGCGGTCCGAGGGCGTCGTGCGACGCCAGGTGTCGAACGCCTTGGCCGCCGACTCGTAGGCCAGGTCGACGTCGGCCTCCCCTGACAGCGGCGCGTCCCCGTACGTCTCCCCGGTGCTCGGGTCGACGAGGTCGGTACGGCGGCCGTCGCGGGTGTCGACGAGCTGGCCGTCGACGAAGTTCTGGACGTGGACGGTGTCGGTCATCAGTGGGCTCCTGTGGAGGTGGTCCCTGGCTTGGAGTCGCCAGGGTAAGGCGTGACGATGTTGATGGCGTCGCCGTGGGCGGCGTCGGAGTGGCGGTACGGCCGGGCGACGAGCATGTAGACGAGGCCGACGCCGAGGACGATCGCGGCACCGAGCGCGACGATCCAGGTGTCGTACCACGGGACGTCGGGGTCGTCCCCGGGCCAGATCATGATGAGCGACGCGCCCAGCTGATAGGCGAGCGCCGCGACGGTGACCAGGAGCCCCCAGCCGCCGAGCGTGAACGCGCCGGACGGCTTCCACCCGCGCAGGCGGGCGCGCAGCGCGGCGGCGACGACCATCATGAACGCGAGGTAGATGCCGAACGACGCAAACGAGATGATCCGCACCAGCGCGTCGTCGGAGACCTGCGAGCCGAGGATGATGACGACCGGGATCAGTGCGGCGAGCATCAGGGCGAACGGCGGGACGTGGCGTGCCTGCCAGAACCGCTTGAGCAGCCCGCTGCCGGGGACCATGTCGTCGCGGGCGTAGGCGTAGATCATCCGGCTCGCCGCGGCCTGGAGGCTGAGCACGCAGGACAGGAACGAGATCAGCACGATCACGAGCACGACCCGGAAGCCGACGGAGCCGAACGCGTTCTCGAGCACCGTGGACACCAGGGCTTCGTCCTCACCGGCGAACACGGCGGCGAAGCTCGGCACCCCCAGCACGAGCGCGAAGGTGATGAAGAACGCCGCGGCGCCACCGATATAGATCGTCATCCGCATCGCCTTGGGGATCTGGCGTCCCGGGTCGCGCACCTCCTCGGCGACGTCGCCGCAGGCCTCGAAGCCGTAGAAGAGGTAGAGGCCGATGAGCGCGGCGCCGAAGAACGCCGGCAGGTACGACCCGTCGCCCTGCACGTCGTAGGTGTCGAACAACGCGGCGACGCTGTGGTGGCGTTCGGTGAGCAGGACCCAGATGCCGACGACGAGAGCGCCCACGAGCTCGGCGGCGAAGCCGAAGAACGCGATCCTGGCGAGCAGCTTCGTGCCGCCGAGGTTCAGGAGTGTCGTGAGCAGGATCAGGCCGATCGCGCAGCACACGACGACGGTGGTGGTCTCGTCGATCCCCAGGACGATCGCGACGAACGGCCCCGCCCCGTACGAGACGCCGGCGATGGTCACGGTCAGCGCGATCATGTAGACCCAGCCGGTCATCCAGGCCCACTTACGGCCCCAGAGGCGGCGGGCCCACGGATAGACACCGCCGGCCACGGGATACTGCGCGACCACCTCGCTGAAGACGAGGGCGACCAGCAGCTGGCCGAGGGCGGCGAGCACGATCGCCCAGATCATCGGCGGTCCGCCGCTGGCGAGCGAGGTCCCGAAGAGGGAATAGACGCCGACGACCGGGGAGAGATAGGTGAAGCCGAGGGCGAAGTTGCCCCACAGGTTCATGTCGCGCTTGAAGTCGGAGGTGTATCCGAGCGACGCGAGGTGCGCGTCGTCCGAGTCGAGCGGCGAGGTCGTCACGGGAGTCTCCCTGGGAACGGGCCGGGGGTGGTGTCAAGCAGGCTAGGAGCGACGAGTCCAGCAGGGATCCTGACGAAGTGGCGTGCCTTGGCGACGAGCGGTGGACACTATGTCCATGGCAACCCCGCAGCCCGAGGACCCGTACGGCGTCACGCTGGCGTGGCTGCTCGCCCAGGAGGCCCTGGGGCTCCGCCTGGTCGAGCCCGAAGCCGTCCCGACGGTCTCGCTCGGATGGGCCCACGCGATCGAGCTCGTCGACCCCACGCCGTTCCTGGGCGGCGGCGAGCTCGTCCTCACCACCGGCCTGCGGATGCCACGCGACCACGCGGGCCAGGAGGCGTACGTCGAGCGGCTGGCGGCGGCCGGTGTGGTGGGGGTGGCGTTCGGGATCGGCGTCCGTTTCGACACGATCCCTCCCGGGTTGCGTGAGGCGTGCCGACGCTCGGTGATGCCGCTGATCGAGGTCCCGCTGCCGACACCGTTCGTGGCGATCACCCAGGCCGTCGCCGCGCACCGGGCGGAGCAGCAGAACGCCGTGATGCACCGCGCGGTCGGGTTCCAGCGCCAGATGACGCGCGCGACGCTCGACGAGGGTGTCGCCGGTCTGGTCACGGCCGTCGCTCGGGAGCTGCGCGCGGCGGTCGTCGTGCTGGACGAGCTGGAGCACCCGGTCGCTTCCGCCGGCGAGACGCCGGAGCTGGGTGAGCGCGTCGCGACCGAGCTGGTCGCGCTCGTCGCGCGTCCCGGACGCGCGAGCATCACCGTGGTGTCCGACACCGGCACGCTCGTGATCCAGCGGCTCGGCGGCCTCGAGCGCCCGAGCGGATGGCTCGCGGTGGAGGTCCCGGGTGCCCTGTCGGTCGGCGACCGGCTGCTTCTCAACCAGGCGGTCTCCCTGCTCACCCTCCAGCGTGAGCGACCCCGCGAGCTCGTGGACGCGCGGCACCGGCTCGGCGCGACCGTGCTCGAGCTGCTGCTCGACGACGAGGTGGTCGCTCCGTCGATCGTCCGGCACCTCCGGCACTTCGGCTTCGAGCCGGGCGAGCCCGTACGGATGCTGGTCGCGAGTGCGGGCACTGGCCGCACGTCGCCGCGCGACCTGGTCGCCCACGCTCTCGAAGCGGCGGCGCTGGCGCACGTCGAGACCGACTCCGCCGACGGCGTTCTGGTCTTGCTCCACGACCGGGACGCGGCAGCGGGTGCCGACGCTGTCGTGGACGCGCTCGGCCGTGCGGGCCGCCACGACGTGGTCGTCGGCGTCAGCGGTGCGCTGCCGACCGAGCGGGCCGCGGCTGGCCGGGCGGCGGCGGCGCACGCCGCGGCGTCGGCGCGGGCGTCGCACGAGCCGGTCGGCTGGTACGGCACGCTGACGCTGGAGGCGATCCTGGCCGACGACCTCGTACGAGCACGGGTCGCGACCCTGGCCGCATCGCCCCTGGCCCCGCTGCTCGACAGCCGCACGGAGCGTGAGCGCGTTCTGCTGGACTCGCTCGAGGTGTTCCTGCGGCACAACGGCTCGTGGGAGACGGCATCGCGTGCGCTCGGCGTGCACCGGCACACGCTCCGCCACCGGATGACGCGGGTGGAGGAGCTGACCGGCGCGCGGCTCGACGTCGCGGAGGACCGGGTGGCGCTCCTGCTCGGGCTCCTGGCGCGCGAGCGCTGACGGCCTGACGTCAGCGCGCGAGGCCGAGGAAGAGCAACGCCGCTCGCTCGATGTCAACCAGCAGTGAGGCAGGGAGGCGCCCGATGCGCTCGCTGACGTTGGTGCGCCGTACGGTCGTGATCTTGTCGACCATCGCGAAGCTCGGTCGTTCGATCCCTGTCGTTCGTGTCGACGGAACGGGGATCCGGATCAACGGCGCATCCACGACCGTCGTGGTCAGCGGAACAACGGTGACCGACTCCGTGGCGTCGAAAAGATCCTCTTGAAGGATCAGGGCGGGCCGAGGCTTCGACGCGTAGGTGCCGCCGGCGACTGCCCACAGCTCGCCGCGGTTCACTCGTCCCAGCTGTCGGAGACGGCGTCGACGAAGTCCTGGTCGTCGTCTCGACGGTCGGCGCGTGCGGCGGCGGCGGCCTGGCGGTGTGCCTCATCGCGGAACTGCTCGGTCCGCACGTCGGGAACCCACACCTGGATCGGCCGGTATCCGCGCTCGCGCATGCGCCGGCGGTGCTCGGCAACGCGGTCACGAACAGTCATGTCACCGACGTTACATGTAACACGGGTACCGGCTCAAGATCTCGCAACGGACGTCCTCAGAGTCCGAGCGCGCCCGCCAGGCCGTTGAGCTGAAGCCGGACCCCGCCGCGGACGTGGGGAAGGTCGTAGGTGCCGTCACCGGTCGGCGTCACGAACGCGACCTGCTCGGTCCAGCGCAGACGCGCGCCCTCGTCGGTCGGGGCCAGCGCGACGGTGACGAGCGACGTCCAGCGCAGCACGTCGTTCACGTGCGTCTCGTAGGTGAGGACGATCCGCTGCGCGGACACGAGGTCGACGAACCGGGAGTCGTATGCGAGGCGCTCAGCCGTGCCGTCGACGGCACGGAACGTGCTCCGCGCGGACTCGCCGCCGCCGACGCGGAAGTCGTGCTCGTACGTGGCGTCGCGACCCGGGAGCCGGAACCATCGCCTTCGTACGGCGGGGTCGGCGAAGGCGGCGTACACGAGCTCCGGTGGGACCGCGAGCTCCAGCGTCACGGTGAAGGTGTCGTGCTGGACCTCGGCGGGCGCGGGCGTCGTCATGACGGGGCACAACCACGACGGCGGACGAGCTAGTCCCGGATTGTTAGGTCGCCTCTGCCGGCGCGCCACCGATCCCGATCTCGTTGCCGTCGGGGTCGCGGTAGGTGTGCTTGCGGACCCCGTTCTCGTATGTCTCGCGAGTGGCCGGCTCGATGCCGCGTGCGCTCACCCCGGCGACGAACGCGTCGAAGTCGTCGAAGTCGTCGAAGAACAGCGTCTGCATGGCGTGCCCGGCGTGCTCGGGCTTGAGCTCGACGTAGAGGAAGCGGTGCTCGGCGAGCTCCCAGACGATCTCGGTGTCGTTGGGTCGGAACACCTCGTCCGTGCCGAGCAGACGGGCGTACCAGTCCTTCGCCGCGTCGAGGTCGCTGACGCAGATCCCGGCGAAGAGGTCGATCTGGCTCATCCGGTCAGGCTAGAGCGCGTGGAGCTCGCCGAGGCGTTCTCAGCCGGGCGATCTCGCGCCGCGAGTGCGCGACGGCGCGACTCTCGCCACCGCTGGAGGACGCGAGGTCGTGCGCGAGGTCGAGGGTCGCGTTCATGACGTGCTTCTCCCGCCGTCGGCTCACACCCTTCGGCCGTGACCGGAGTGCGGCGCGTCGAGCGCGGCGGCGCTGCCTGCGACCGCCCGCCACCGCGTCGAGCTCAGCCGCGGTGATCGTGCCGTCGACGACCTCGGGCTGGAGGATCGCCCGGAGGTATCCGCGCTCGCGTGTCCCACCGAGGTGGATCGCGACCGCCAGCGCGACCAGGGCGGCGACGGTCAGGCCGAGCATCATCGCGCCGGCCGCGGCAGCCCCGAACGGGCCCACGAGCGCTGCCATCGAGTCCCAGAGGCCGTGCAGCAGCATCGCGGTCGCGATGAGGGCCAACCCGCGCCCCACGCGCCGCGGCTGGGCGACCGTGCCGATGACGTAGATCAGCCCGGCACTGAAGAGCGCGGTGTAGAGGGCGTGCGACGGGATGCCGGTGATCGCGCGGACCACGAACGTCTCCAGCACGGTCGACGTCTGATCCGTGCCGAAGTGCGACATCGCCGCGTTCTGGCCGTACAGCACGTCTTCCAGGATCTGGAAGCCGAGACCGATGTACGCGCCGACCATCAACCCGTCGTACACCGTGCGGATCACCACCGGCGCGAGCCCAAGGAGCAGCACGAAGAAGACCGCCTTGGACGTCTCCTCGACGAAGGGAGCCGTCAGACCTGCCTGCCAGTCCTCGGCGAAGGTCTGGCCGAAGAGCTTGCCGTACAGGTCCATGAGGGCTGCGTTGCCGGGCAGCGCGAACGCCCAGGGCGCGGCGAAGCCGCCCGCGACGAACGCCGTGAGGGCCAGCCGGCCGGGCGTCTTCTCGTACCGGTCGAACGAGTGCAGGAACAGCAGGAAGACGATGGCGAACAGGCCGGAGCTGACGATCGCGACGGTGTTGGCGTCGGCGAAGATCTCGGCCGTCGGCAGGGACAGGGTCACGAACTTCCAGAGCCCGAGGCCGACGAGGAGGAGATAGACCCAGAAGCAGGCGTTGTGCGGCTGGACGAACCGGTACGGCGCGCCCCAGCCGGACACCATGATCGCGTCGCGGCGGCGGGCGAGCACCCCGTCCCCGTCGGGCGCGGGGACGGGCATCGCGGTCGCGGTCACGAGTCGTCCCGCCGGGTGTCGGTGAAGCTCCGGAGCATGTCTTCGATGTCGGAGCTCCTCTGCTTCATCGCCTCAGGGGCGCCGACGACCTGGACCTCGATCCCGGTGTCGTCGACGACGAAGGCGGCACTGACCCCGACGTTGCGCTGGGACTCGAAGCCCTCGACGAGGCCGCGCAGCCCCGAGTCGGTCGTGAGCGGTCGAGGGCTGCCGGTGACCGAGAACCCGGCGGGGTCGCCGGTCGTGGTGCTGATCCGGTCGATCTGCCGCAGCAGTCTGCGGGTCGAGCCCTTGAACGGACCCTGCGTCACCTCGAAGGAGATGCCGTCCTTGGTGAGGATGGTCTGGTCCATCGCCACCGTGCCGTCGCGCGGCTTGTCGCTCGTGCGGAGACCGCTGACGAGGCCCCAACCCGGTGACGGGGTCATGGTGACGCGGTCGGTGACCTGGAGGACGTCACCGGCACGGATCGGGTCGTCCGACGGGACCTGGTTGTCGATCCACGGGACGAGCCACGCCCAGAGCAGATAGACGACGACCGCCGGGACGGCGTACACGAAGGTCCTCCGGTCGAGCCCGAGGAGCCGGTGCTCGGCCGGGACCCGGTGGCGCGAGAAGCCGGTGCGCGAGATCGCCATGATCCCCCCGTCGCGGGACCAGCGGCCCGCGGTGCGGTCGTGCTGGTGGGTTGCAGACTACGTCGCGGGGAGCGACCGCGCGTATGAGACGCCGCGCGTCACCCACTCCGCCAGCGCGGCGTCGTCGCGGACGGCGTCGCTGCTGACGTGGAGCCACCCGCGCAGCTCGCGTCCCCGCATCATCATCGGCTCGACGCCGTCGGCAGCCTGCAGCGCGCCGACGTCCTCGGGGTCGACCCGCACCATCAGACCGCCGCGCCCGCTCGCCGCGACCGCCATCTTGCCGGCGACGAGGAACGCCAGCCCACCGAACATCCGCTGCTCGCGGAGTAAGTCCTCGCCCGAGGCGATCGCCAGCGACACGTCGCGGATGCGCTCGGCCAGCTCGTCGTCGTACGACATGAGGCCAGTGTGCGCCGACGTCCGGACAGAAAGCGAGGGTTAAGACTGTGCCTCGACGTCCTCCAGCCCAGCGAGCATCACGCGGAGCACCCGCAGCGTGGTGTCGACGTCGGTGTCGGTGAGGTCGCCGGGGACGCGGCCCATGAGCTCGTGCTCGCGGGCGACGACGGCGGCGATCGCGCGTTCGCCGTCGGGAGTGATCCGGATGAGCGAGGAGCGCCGGTGGGCCGGGTTGTCGACGGCCTCGACCCATCCGAGCGTGGAGGCGTCGTTGACCATGCGCTGCACGAACTGACGGCTGAGGTCCTGCGTGCGCGCCATCTGCGGCACGGTGCGGGCGCCCTCTCGGTGGAGCTGGTCGAGGACGGCGCGGACTCCGACGGACATGCCCATCACGGGCTGGCTCTGCTCGACGATCCGGAGGACCTTGCGAGAGAGGGGGCCGACGACGAGATAGACCTCCGCGAGCCGGGCTGCGAGACGGTCGGGGTCCAACGGGGTGGCGGTCACGTTCCCCATGATGACACCTGGGTTGTCAAAGCCGCAGGCGTATGACACCTTGGTTGTCATGCTGGCTCGTACGGACGATCTTCGGCACCTCTCCCTCATTGACCAGCGGGTCGCGTTCGTCGACCGGGACCCTGGCACGGGCGCCACGCCGCTCGTCTTCCTGCACGGAGGGGCGGTCGACCACCGGATGTGGGGACCACAGCTCGACGCGTTCCCCGAGCGGCGCGTCCTCGCGCCCGACGCCCGCGGTCACGGCTGGTCCTCGAACGCGACCGAGGCGAGGCTCTGCGACGACGTGGTCGCTCTCCTCGATGCGCTCGGGATCGAGCGTGCTGTCCTCGCCGGGATCTCGATGGGGGGTGCGACCGCCGTCGACACCGCACTCGAGCACCCCGACCGCGTCGCCGGGGTCGTCGCCGGCGGCGTCGGGACGAGCGAGCCGATGTTCGAGGACGCCTGGGCGCTCGACGTCTTCGCGCAGTGGGAGCGTGCCGCTGCCGCCGGTGACGCGGAGGCCTGGCTGGCGGCGTTCATGGCGTTCGTGCCCGGCCCGCGCCGTACCCGCGCGGACGTCGACCCCGCCGTGTGGGACGCCGTGGAGGCGATGGCGAGCCACACCCTCGCCGAGCAGGTCGTCGTCGACGAGCACGGCGTCGCGGTCCCGCCCGCGAGGCCGACCGGGGTGACCGATACGTGGTCACGGCTGTCGGGCATCTCCGTACCGGTGCTCGCGATCGCCGGTGCCGAGGACGCTGACGATCACCGCCGGATGGCCGAGCGCCTCGTCGCGTCGGTGCCGCACGGAGAGCTGGTGATGATCGAGGACGCGGCGCACTACCCCAACCTCGAGCGGCCGGAGCGCTTCAACCGCGTCCTCGATGACTTCCTCGCGGCGGGCGGGCTCTGACCCGACCGATGAGTTCCCGGGTGGCCGTCCAGGTCTGCCCACCATGACCGACACCAGAAGCCTGACCACACCCGCTGCCACGCTCGCCTACGACGTACTCGGGCCCCTTCCGCCCACCGATCGGCCGGCGCTGATGCTCGTCGCCGCCCCGATGACCGCCGAGGGGTTCACGTCGCTCGCGACCGGCTTCGGCGATCGCACCGTCATCACGTACGACCCTCGTGGCCTCGGCCGCAGCACCCGGCACGACCACTCGACCGCGCACACGCCGGAGCAGAACGCCGAGGACATGCACCGGATCATCGCCGAGCTCGGCATCGCTCCGGTCGACCTCTTCGCGAGCAGCGGCGGCGCCGTGAGCGCCTTGGCGCTCGTGGCCGCCTACCCCGACGACGTCGCGACCCTGGTGGCACACGAGCCGCCGATGCTGGCCCTGCTCCCCGACGCCGATCGTGCCTTCGCCGCCGAGAAGGCGACGCACGGGATCTATCACGAGAAGGGGTGGGGGCACGGCATGGCGTCGTTCATCGCCCTCTCCTCGTGGAAGGGGGAGCTCACCGACGAGTTCGCCGCTGCCCCGCCGCCCGATCCGTCCGCTTTTGGCCTGCCGTCGGAGGACGACGGGTCGCGCGACGATCCGCTGCTGTCCGGCGTCTCGGACGCGATCACCGCGTACGAGCCCGACGTCGACGCCGTCCTCGCGGCGCCGACCCGCATCGTGCTGGCGGTCGGCGCCGACTCGGCGGGACTGCTCACCGACCGTACGACCGCCGCCGTGGCCGGGGCCTTCGGTCAGGAGCCGGTGGTCTTCCCTGGCGGCCACGGCGGGTTCCTCGGAGGGGAGTTCGGCCAGCAGGGCGACCCGGAGGCGTTTGCCGTACGGCTGCGCGAGGTGCTCGACGAGACGTGACCGCGGAGGTCACTTCACGACGTCGAAGACCTGCTTCTGGATGCCGTTCGGGTACGCCTCGTGCTCGACGAGCGTGAGCTTGGTCGTGTCCTTGTCGGCCTCGCTCCACAGGCGCTTGCCGGCGCCGAGCAGCAGCGGGAACACCAGCAGGTGGTATCGGTCGACCAGCCCTGCGTCGGCGAGGTTGTGGCCGAGCTCCGCACTGCCGTGGACGAGGATCGGTCCGCCCTCGGTCTCCTTGAGCGCGGCGACGTCGTCGAGCGAGCGCAGGATCGTCGCGGGCCAACGGTCGTCGTCGGACTCGAGGGTGGTCGAGACGACGTAGCGCGGCATCTCGTTGTATTCCTTGAACTCCTCCATCGTCGGCCACACCGGCGCGAACGCCTCGTACGACCGGCGGCCCATCAGCATCGCCCCGGCCTCCTTCTGCTCGCGATCCTTGATCTCGTACGCGGCCTCGTCGAACTCGACGTCCTTGAACGTCCAGCCGGAGTTGCGGTAGTCGGGCTCGCCGCCTGGGCCCTCCATGACGCCGTCGGCGGAGACGAAAGCGGTGACGATGAGGGTGCGCATGGTGTCCTCCAGTGATCGGGTTGCGACCGCCACGACCCTAGTGCCGGGGCGGTTCTCGCCTCTACGCCGAACGGGGCAGCACCTTTTCGACACCGTGGCCCGAGGTTTTCTCATCGATCGGCGGAGCTGACTGTAAGGTCCCCGCGTGACGACGATGCTTGCGCTTATCGGGTGCTCCACCACCGACGGGGAGCCGGGGATCCGCTCGGCGCGGGTTCACGCTGACGGGGCAATCGAGCCATGCGGAGCGCTCGCGATGGAGTCACCCTCGTGTGTCGTCTGGCACCCGAGACTGCCGGTCGCCTACGCCACGAACGAGACGCTCGCGGGCGGTATCACCGCCGTGACCGTGGCGGAGTCCGGCGCGATGGAGGTCATCGGGACGGCCCCGACCGGCGCAACGCCGTGTCATGCCGCCGTAACCCGCGACGGCCGATGGCTGCTGACGGCCGACTACCTCGGCGGCACCGTCTCCCTCGTCGCGCTCGCGCCGGACGGACGACCGCAGGCGACGGTCGACCGCGTGCAGATGACTGGTTCGGGTCCACACCCCGAACGGCAGGATGCCCCGCACCCGCACATGGTCGCTGTGGACGTCGCCGGTGAGAACGTGCTCTGTGTCGACCTCGGTACGGACCGGCTCACCTCGCTGGCGATCACCCGCGACGGCCGGTTGGAGCGACGACACGCCTGGGTGCTGCCTCCGGGAACCGGCCCCCGCCAGGTCGTCTCCCACCCGGGCCGGGCCGGGGTGCTCGTGATCGGGGAGCTGTCGGCGACGCTGCTGCACCTGAACCTCGAGAAGCGAGGCGACTCCGACGGGGTCGCCGACGAGACCGTCGCCGAGGTGATCTCCGAGGTCCGGACGACGGCCAGTCACGAGACCACCTATCCCGCACAGATCGCCACGACCGGTGAGGGCGCCCACGTCGTCGTCTCCAATCGCGGGCCGGACTCGCTGGCGGTGTTCGACACCGGATCCGCATCGCTCGTTCGTGTCGCCGAGACGCCTGCAGGGGTCAGCTGGCCACGCCACTTCGCCGTGGTCGGCGGCTACGTCCTCGTCGTCGGCGAGCGCTCCGCTGCGATCGCCTCGTACGAGTTCGGGGTCGCAGGGCAGCTCGGTGCACCCACGGGCCGGCTCGCGACCCCGGCGCCGACCTGGATCGCGGTGCGCCCGGCTTAGAGACTCGGCGGATGGAGATCACAGCCTGGGATTCCCTTGTTACATAGGTATGCCTTACCTTTGTTAGGTGGACACCAACCCGCGCGCACCCGAGCTGACCGCTGACGGCGTCTGCGCGGCGTACGGCTCGGCCGTCGTGGTCGACGACGTGAGCATCGCTCTCGTCCCCGGCCGCGTCACCGCGCTGATCGGTCCGAACGGCAGCGGCAAGTCGACGCTCCTGCGGACGCTCGCCCACCTGCACAAGGCGTCCGCCGGCCAGATCACGCTGTGCGAGGGCGAGTCCGTCACGGACCTCAAGGCCAAGGAGCTCGCCACCCGTCTCACGCTCCTCTCGCAGTCGCGCTCGGCTCCCGGCGGCGTGACCGTGCGGGAGGTCGTCGCGTACGGCCGTCACCCGCACCGTTCACGGTGGGGCGGCGGCGATCCCGACGGGCACGCGATCGTCGAGCGCGCGATGGAGATGACCGGCGTCACCGAGCTCGCCGGGCGCGGGGTCGACACCCTCTCGGGTGGACAGGCGCAGCGCGTCTGGCTCGCGAGCTGCCTCGCGCAGGACACCCCGGTGCTGCTGCTCGACGAGCCCACGACGTACCTCGACCTCCGCTATCAGGTCGAGCTCCTCGACATCGTCCGCGACCTCGCCGACGAGCACGGCATCGCCGTCGGCATCGTCCTGCACGACCTCGACCAGGCGGCCGCGGTCGCCGACGAGGTCGTGCTGCTCGTCGAGGGCAGGGTCACCGCGGTCGGCACCCCGCAGGAAGTGCTCACGACCGAGCTGCTCTCACCCGCGTACGGGGTCACCGTCGACGTGCACGTCGACCCTCACGACGGCCACCTCCGTACCCGCGCCCGTGCGCGCCACCACGCTCGTCCCACCATCGCCGTCACCCTCTGACGGCGTACCCCCATCGAAGGAGAACCCAGGCCGTGAAGCCCACCCGTACCCTGCTCGTCGCGTCCGCGGCAGCCCTCACCCTCGCGCTCGGCGCCTGCGGCACCACCGAGGACGACGCCGACGCCTCGTCGGACGGCGGCGAGAAGATCACCATCACCGACTCGCGCGGCAAGAAGGTCACGCTCGACGGCCCCGCCAAGAAGGTGGCCTCCACCGAGTGGAACACCGTCGAGTACCTCATCTCGCTGGGCGTCCAGCCGACCGCGGTGTCCGACATCAAGGGCTTCAAGACCTGGGACAAGTCCGTCGAGCTCGATGACGACGCGACCGACATCGGCACGCGCGGCGAGCCGAGCCTCGACACCCTCGCCAGCCTCGACCTCGACGCCGTCTTCGTCACCGACCAGCTCGTCGGCGACGCGATCGAGCAGATCGAGAAGACGACCCCCGTCATCGTCGTCCCGGGCGGCGACGCGAAGGATCCGCTCGGCCAGATGTGGAAGAACGTCGACCTCGTCGCGCAGGCCACCGGCACCGAGGACGAGGCGAAGAAGCTCAAGGAAGACTTCGACAAGAAGCTCGACGAGACCAAGAAGGCGGTCGACGAGGCCGGTCTCGCGGGCAAGCCGGTCGCGTTCAGCGATGCGTACGAGGCCGGCGGCGCGGTCTCGGTCCGTCCGTACCTCGACGGCTCGCAGCTCGGCGCGCTCCTCAAGGAGCTCGGCTTCGCCAACCCGTGGACCAAGATCCCGGGCATCGAGGGTGACCCCGCCTACGGCCTCGGGACCACCGACGTCGAGGGTCTGACGAAGCTCCCGGCCGACACGCTCTACTGGTACATCGGCAACGAGGGCGAGGCCGACCCGTACACGGAGGCGCTCGGAGAGAACAAGGTCTGGACCGGTCTGCCGTTCGTCAAGGCCGGCAACGTGACACGTCTCCCGGACGCCATCTGGATGTTCGGCGGACCCGCGTCGATGAGCGACTTCCTCGACGCCGTCGTCGAGACCGTCCAGAGCTCCTGACCTCCCGTACCCACCCCTCGACATGACGCTCACCGCCGAGCCCGCCGCCGCGGACTCCCCTGACCTCCCGACGCTCGACGCCGAGCCGAAGGCGTCCCTGAGGCTCGTCCTCGTGGTCGTCGGTCTGGTCGTGCTCGCCGTCGCACTCGCGGCCGTGCACGTCGTTCAGGGGACCGCGACGGTCGGGTTCGGCGATCTGTGGGCGTGGGTGACCGGCGGCGCCTCGGAGCAGGCGTCGGCGGTGATCGTCGACTCCCGGCTGCCACGCGTCGCGGCGGGGGCGGTGGTCGGCGTCGCGCTCGGCGCGGCTGGCTGCGTCATGCAGTCGATCTCGCGCAACATGCTCGCCTCACCCGACACGCTCGCCGTCAACGCCGGCGCCTACCTCGCGTTGACGGCCGCGGCGACGGTGGGCCTGCCCGGGATCCTGCTTGGGGACCTGGTGCTTGCGTTCCTCGGTGGGATGGCCGCGGCGGCGGTCGTGTTCGGGCTGGCGGGCACCGACTACGGGACCGTACGCCTGGTGCTCGCCGGCACCGTCGTCGCGATGGTGCTGATGTCGGTCGCGACGACGCTGATCATCCTCAACCCGATGGAGGCCCGCGGCATCCAGGCGTGGGAGTCGGGAGTCGTGAGCCAGAACGGCTTCGACGCCGTGCGGCTGATGGCTCCGGTGGTGCTCGCGTGCCTGGCGGTGCTCATGTTCTATGCGCGGCGCCTCGACGTGATGGTGCTCGGAGACGACGCGGCACGATCGCTGGGCGTCCCCGTACGGCAGACGCAGCTCGTCGTCCTCGTCCTCGCGGTCGTGCTGTCCGCGGCGGCGGTGACGCTGACGGGGCCGATCGGCTTCGTCGGGCTCGCGGCACCTGCCCTCGTACGGTTGGCCGCGCCGGTGGTGCCGGGCCTGCACCGGCATCGGGTGCTCGTGCTGGTCTCCGGGCTGGCGGGTGTGGTGATCGTGCTCGCCGCGGACGTGCTGATCCGGGCGGTGGTCGGCGCGCAGCGGGCGGTCGAGGTGCCGACCGGTGTCGTGACGTCGCTGCTGGGTGCGTTGGTGCTCGTGTGGTTCGCGTACCGGCTGCGTGCGTCGCGCCTCGATGACGCGTCCAACGCGCTCGACGTCCGGGGGCTCGGGGCGAAGCATCCGTGGGTGCTGGTCGCCGTGCTCTCGGTGGTGCTGTTCGCGCTGTGCGTCGCCGCGGTGCTGATCGGCGACCGGACGTTCCTGCTCGGTGACCTCGTCAACTGGGCGACCGGCAACGCCGGCCCGATCGTGACGAACGTGATGGGCGCACGGGTGCCCCGTGTCGTCGCGGCACTGCTGGCCGGTGTCGCCCTGGCGGTGGCGGGGACGGCGATCCAGGGCGTCACGCGCAACCCTTTGGCCGACCCGACGATCATCGGCGTCGCCGGTGGTGCGTCGGTGGGTGCGGTCGTCGTGGTGACGCTGGTGCCCCTGGCGTCGTTCTGGGCGCTCGCGGGCGCGTCGGGCGTGGGTGCGCTCGTGGCGGCGGCGATCGTGTTCGGGTTGGCGGCGCGCGGTGGCTTTGCGACGGACCGGCTGGTGCTGGTCGGCGTCGGGGTGTCGTTCGCCGCGAAGGCGATCGTCTCGCTGCTGATCGTGACGACCGATCCGTGGAACGCGTCGAAGGCGCTGACGTGGCTGGGTGGCTCGACGTACGGGCGGTCGTACGAGCACCTGGTGCCGTTGATGATCGCGATCGTGGTGCTGGTGCCTGCGGTGATGGTGGGCTACCGCTATCTGGACCTGCTGTCGATCGACGAGGACACGCCTCGGGTCCTGGGCGTACGGCCGGGGCCGGCGCGGTTTGCGCTGCTGACGTGCGCGGTGCTGCTGACGGCGACGGCGGTGGCAGCGATCGGGCTGGTGGCGTTCGTGGGGCTGGTGGCTCCCCACGCGGCGCGGTCGCTGGTCGGGCGGCGGCACCTGCGGGTGATCCCGGTGGCGGCGCTGCTGGGCGCGATCTTGCTGGTGCTGGCGGACCTGCTCGGCCGGACGGTGGCGGCGCCGACGCAGCTGCCTGCGGGGTTGTTGGCTGCGCTGGTGGGGGCGCCGTACTTCTTCTGGCTGCTGCACAAGAGCCGGCGCAAGGTGTAGCCGCGGCCCTGGTTGGTCGAGTAGCCCGGAGCGCCAGCGGAGGGCGAGACCACGCCACCGTGTCGAACGCTTCCGACCTGACGGGCGGGAGCGAATCTCGCGTTTCCCCAAAATGGCCCACCAGGTTCAGTAGGTTCACGCTCACGGATCCTGGAAGGCACCCCCCATGTCGCAACTGCCACCTGCCGGTTGGTATCTCGACCCGTTTCGACGATTCCAGCATCGCCATTGGAATGGCGAACGATGGACCGAGCATGTGGCGTCGAACGGGCGTCAATGGATCGATCCACCTGCAGGTTCGGCGCCACCGGCCGCGGTTCAACACATGCCAGCCCTTTCCCCATCTGCCCCCGTACGCCCAGCCGTGCCGACTGCGGCGACCCAGCCGGCCGTGAGCACCCAGACGACCAAGAAGGTTCAGCAGCAGGTCCGGAAACTTGGCATCGTCGGTTCGGACGGAGTTGCTGACTCAGCGCTGTTTGATGAGCCCGTTCTGGTGATCAACCAGAAGGGGAAAATCGTCGAACTGCGTGCCGAGTACGCGGTCTACGACCAGGACGGGCGCCAACTCGCTGCTGTTCGAGGAAAGCGGATGTCGAGCCGACTCCAGATCATCGACATGGGTGGCCGAACCCTCCTCGACCTGCGGCGTGACGCTTCGTTCGTCAGCTCCAAGGTTGTCGTAGCGGGCCCGACGGGCGCCAAGATCGGGCGCCTCGTTCCTTCCGTGAGCTTGGGCCACATTGACCGTGCCTTCAAACTCGAAGGGGCCGACAACACCCCGATCGGTGGCGTGTACGCGGAAGATCGAAGCCGCCAGCGGAATCGCCAGAGGGAGTTCAACGTCCAGGACGGGAGCGGTTCTGTCGTCGCCCAGATCAGCAAGACACGTGCCGGGTTGGCCAAGGAGATGTTCACGAAAGGTGACAACTACATCGTCAGCATTCCAGGGCCGATGGTTGATCCGCTCCGATCACTGACCATCGCGGCGGTGCTCGTCATCGACGCTACCTACCACCAAAGCTAGGCGGAGCAAACGAGTCCATCGCGTGATCGACGAAGGACTTCGCTGTCCTACGGCTAGGCGCGGGCAGGTGCCCGAAGATTCGGGATCGTTCGGAGGCCCAGCGGACTACCGTTCTGGGATGAGCACGTCGATCACAGTGCGTCTGGACGATGAGGTCGTGCACTTCGTCGACGACCTCGTACGGCGGGGTGAGGCGTCGAGTCGATCCGCAGTGGTGGCGCAGGCGCTCAAGCGGGAGCAGCGCCGCAAGCTCGCTGAGCGTGATGCCGCGATCCTTGCTGCTCCGCGGGAAGACGCCGAGATGGACGGACGTGCAGAGTTCGCCGGCGACGCGTCGATGGACGATCTCGACTGACAGTCGGCAGGATCGGGAGACAGATCCCTGAACGGGCCGGGACCACACCCCCGTTGGCCCCGGCCCGCACTGGTCGGTCGATCAGGCGTGGGAGGAGTTGCGGCGCTTCGACCACTGCCAGATCAGCAGAGCGATGACGGCGCCGATGATCGAGCCGATGATGCCCGCCGGCTGGAAGAAGCCGTCGTCGGCGTCCTTGTGGAACAACAGGTAGCCGAGCATGCCGCCGATGAACGAGCCGATGATGCCGAGCACGATGGTCGCGACGATGGAGAGGTCTTGACGACCGGGCACGAGGAGTCGGGCAACGAAGCCGGCGATGGCGCCGACGATGAGGATGGTGATGATGAGTCCGAGCATGAGTCTCCCTTTCTTCGAGAGGCCGACTGTTGCGCCCTCTGCCCACTACGCAACCACCCCTAGGAGGGGTGTGGCACACCCCTAGGTGGGTTAGCGTCGAGTCATGAGCAATGGAGGCCGCCCCATCCAGGTCGCCCTGGTGGACGACTACGACGTCGTCGTCATGGGGGTAGCCAACATGCTCGAGCCGTACCGCGACCGCGTCGTGGTCGCCGAGCTGGACACGAACATGTCTGTCGAGGACGGCGTCGACATCGCGCTGTACGACTCGTTCGCCCAGCCGGAGTCCGATCGCGAGGAGATCAAGGCCCTCATCGACAACCCACGTGCCCGGCGAGTCGTGGTCTATACGTGGAGCTTCCACCCGGACCTCCTCGGGGCAGCCCGAGATCTTGGAGTGCACGGCTATCTGTCCAAGGCGCTCACGGCCCGAGAGCTCGTCACCGCCCTCGAGTCCGTGCACGCGGGCGAGATCGTGGTCAGCCCTCCAGCGCCCAAGGTCCGCACCCAGCGCGGTGACTGGCCCGGGCGCGGCGAAGGCCTGACCGATCGAGAGGCGGAGATCCTCGCCCTCATCACCCAGGGCAAGAACAACGCTGAGGTCGCAGCCTTGACGTACCTCAGTCCCAACACCGTGAAGTCCTACATCCGCGGGCTCTACCGCAAGATCGACGTCGAGAGCCGGACCCAAGCAGTTCTCTGGGGTGTGGACCACGGCTTCTTGCCCGACAAGCGCCGCATCGAGCACTGGCGAGGCGGTCCCTGACCGCGTCCGCCGTCACGCAGGCGCGGAATCACCAGCCGCGTCACGGGACAGGTCATCGACCGCCGAGTGGTCCGCTACTGGGCAGCGGGCTCATGGGGTTTTCTCCTCGATCGGTCGGCGGGCCCGGATCGCTGCGTCGTCGATACCTTGAGTCGGTGACCTGAGGCTCCGGCGTACGACGTGACCGGCGCTGGTCACGACAGTCATCGCAGGCACGTCCTTGGCGACGACCGTGCCGGCGCCGACGACGGAGCCGCGCCCGATCGTCACGCCGGGAGCGATGGTCGCGGACGCCCCGATCCACACGTCGTCCTCGACGACGATCGGCGCGTGGGTGAGGAAGTCGAACCGCTCGGTGACCTCGACGGGGTGCCCGCCGGTGGTGAGGGTGACGTTCGGTCCGACGAGGACGCGGTCGCCGAGCGTGATCCCACCGAGGTCGAGGAAGTGGCAGCCCTGGTTGATGAAGACACGCTTGCCGAACGTCGCGCCCAGGCCGTAGCCGCAGAAGAACGGCGGGTAGATCGTGACGGAGGCGGGCAGCGGCCGCCCGAAGATCTCGCCGAGCAGGGCGTTTCGGGTGTCGAGGTCGTTGTGTGGGAGGACGTTGAGTCGCGAGGTGAGCTCCATGACGACCTGGACGCGCTCCGCGAAGGCGCGGGAGGCAGGCGTGCTGGTTGGCATGCGTCGCTCGTCGAACATGCGGTCGATGCTCGCACGTAGGGCTGACAGGCTTCGCACGACGAGTTAGTCGGTGTCGCCGGTCTGGGTCTTCGACCCTACTCAAATGGTCTTGTGCCGATACGTGGCGCCGCGCACGCTGTGGAGCAATTTCAACGTGGACAGCAATGCAGGGGGATCCATGAAGAAGCGATTGAAGGCCGGTCTGGCGACAGCAGGGCTCGTGGCAGCGGCGGGTGTAGTCGGGGCCTCACCGAGTGCTGCAGACACCTGCTGGAACACCCGGGACGTATCCATCGGCGGCGGCCAGTCGCACTACACCATCAGCTGCGACACGTACGGCTACGTCACCGTGGCTGGGTGGCTGAAGGACACCAAGGCCGACGGCAAATGCATCCAGGTCAAGGCCATCGCCAATGACAGAACGTACTACAGCAACAAGGCATGCCCGAAGGGTGAAGTCGAGTACTTCGAGTGGACGAAATACGTGCCTTCCTCCCAGGTGTACGTCTATACCTTCTCGGTCGGCTAACAACCCGAGAACGGATTGAGACGGCGATACGGCGTGGCCGCACCGCCGTCCTTACGAAAGATCCGGACGTATGGTGAGCCGTGGCACCCGGGTCGTGGCTGTGATGGGTGCAGCCAACGACGGCTCGCTGAGAGTCCGCGAGCTCGACGAGGACAGCGTCATGGCGACGGAGACATTACCCACGTAGTTCTTCGGTCGACGTTCACCAGGCTCGACTCCCCATGGCAGTCACCAGCCCAATCGTGATGGGCGGGGGTATCGAGACGCCCTTAACCTCTCGCACACACGTGCATCCGCCGCCATCATGTGCGGATGACATACGAGCGCCTCTGGGAACGTCTCCTCGAGTACCTCAACACCTGGGGAACCGCAGTCGAGACCGCTCCTGGACGGATCCAGATGTCGTACGAGGTCGACGGCGTTGCGCGGCGTGTCGAGATCGTCATGCGTCCCGACGAGTGGGAAGACTTCGCAAGCAGCATCTGGGGCAACTTCGACGCCGCCGCCCATGATGTCCACCGGATGATCGTGGAGGCGCCGGCCGACATGCCTTTTCGCGTCTACGGGACGTACGAGCTTGTGCCGTCAGCGACGTCAGAGCTCCCGATCGACCCCGACGATCTGGAGATGGATGAGCTGGCGCGCCAGCACCCCGAGGGCTTCGGGCGCTGGGTCGTGACCGACGGTGCAGGCAACGTCCTGGACGAGCTGGGACCCGAACCGGACTGACGGTCTGACACAACGTCGATCTCCGTCGGCGCGGCTACGAGGCGAGCTGCCTCCACTGCCCCTCGGAGACGACGTCGACGGTGCCGCCGGTCACCTTGATGGCGGTCTGGTCGTCGATCGCGTACGCCGGACCCGCGATCTCGATCGCCCATCTCTCGGCGCAGGCCATGGTGTTGTCCGGCTCCATGCCGAGGTGCGGGAAGATTGAGAAGTCGACGACCCCCAGCGTGCGGTCGTCGGGTGCGGACTCCCACTCGACGAATTGCGCACCGATGCGTGGCGTCAACGCCATGCTCCCCGCGCTCAGCCCTACCCAGACGGTGTCCCGCAGCGACGGCATGACATCCGCCAGACCGGATTGCCGCATCCAGTGGGACAGGTAGCTCGCGTCTCCGCCGCCCGCGAGGATGACGTCCGCCTCCCGCACCCAGGGCAGCCACCGCTCTTCGCCGACGCTGGGCAGCGCGGTCAGCTCGAGGACGCCCAGCGACTTCCAGCCCAGCCCGCACATTGGCAGCGGCGTCCGACCGGTGATGAAGCGCCACGCCGAGGGCGGCCCGCCCATGGCGTAGGTCGCCGTGGGGATGCAGAGGGCGTTGGCGTCGGCGATCGGCTTGCCCAGCAGATCGACCAGCGCGTCGCGGATGCTCGGGTTCGTGACGCCCGCGGAGGTGAGCAGGAGCTTCACGCGCGCCTCCTGTGCATAGCTCTCACGGCTTCCCTAAAAGTCCGGAGATCGGGTGCATGCAAGAACCGACTTGACCCCCGAGGGGAAATCATCGTCGTGGCGACCTACTTCGGTCGAATCCGTGTAGCCGGTCGAGTAGCCGGAACCGCCAGCGAAGTGTGATCGAGACATCGCCAGTTGGACACGATTGCGAGCGGGCAACTCTCCCAGGCTGGTTCTACTCGCTGGCAGCGAGGGCTTCGAATGGGGTCTCACCCACTCGCCAAACGTCCCACGCCTTATCCCGAAACGAGTCTTCATGAAGATGGAGCAGAGCGATCTCTGGTCCGTCCAGCTCAGCTGATCGCGGGCTGGTGACGATTTCACCCAGTCCAAATTCGATCACAAGCCCCGTTTCAGGCGACTCCTTGACTCCTGCAACTTCATGACCGATGAACGCGCACAGCCCATCGCGATAACCCGGGTCGCCGAAGTGGAGCACTCGGCGGCCGACTGTCACGATTGGCCAGACGTACGCCGTGAACACGGCATGGGAAAAGTCGAGCTGTAGATAGTCCCCGACAAAGACAACGGAGCCGAGTTCTTCCTCGACGAGCGCATCCAACAGTGACTGACCCATGGTCAGGATGATGTCATCCTGGCGGGTCGTGAGATCGAGAAAGTTCCTTCCCGTTGCTCGGCCGCCCATCTCACAGGCACCGTGACGGTCCGGGTTGTCGGCGCAGGGTGGTTTCGCGACGGACCGGTTGGTAGCTGGTCCGTAACCCAGAGCCAGCGTCGATCAGGCCACGGGCTAGCAGTCGCTGGAGATTTCACGTCCGACATCTGCGAGTTCGCTTCCGGCTAGGCACTGGAGCGAATATCCTCCCCCCATGAGTGACAGTGGTGGCCACCTCCCGGTCAAGAAGTTGCTGTCGAGCCTCGACGTCGGCTCGTCCGTCGCGGAGCACGACGCAGACCTTGAGCGCTACTTCGTGGAGACGGCGACATTCCGTCAACTCATAGAAGACAGGGGCGACATTGTCGCTGGAGATAAGGGCACGGGCAAGACGGCGTTGTACCGCATCCTCAAGGAGCGGTACGCCAAGATCCCCGAGTTGGCGAAGGTTGAGGTTATTCCAGCCTTCAATCCGCAAGGAACACCGATATTTCAACGGATCCTGGAGGCCGATACGCTCGATGAAGGCCAGTACATCGGGGTCTGGAAGGCTTACTACTTGTCCCTGGCAGGCAACTGGTTGCTCGGGGTGCACGAGGGTGACTTCACGCCCAGTATGGACCGCCTAGACAAGTTGCTCCAAGGAGTAGGCTTGCGGTCAACTGACGATTCGGCCAGGTCCGTGTTTGGGCAACTGGTCGAGGTCGTCAAGAAGTTTCTTCGTCCCAGGGCGGCCGAACAGTCGGTCACGTTCTCGCAGGACGGCATGCCGATCATCACTCATCGTGTCGAGTTCGACGATGACCCCGCGATCAAGGTCGAACAGGGCCGGGTGCGTCACGATGACGCGCTTCGCCTTCTGAATGATGCTCTCGAGGAGGCGGACCTCAAACTTTGGCTCGTGATGGACCGACTTGACGAGGCCTTTCAAGGTAAGCCCGAACACGAGCGCCCCGCGCTTCGTGCCCTCTTCCGTACCTACCTCGAGATGCTTGAGTTCTCGAACGTTCGAGTCAAGTTGTTCGTTCGCCGCGACCTATTCGCGCGCATGATTGAGGGTGGCTTTGTCAACCTCACGCACATCAATGCGCGTCGAATCGAGATCGTGTGGGATGAGGAAGATCTCTACGCACTTCTCTACCGTCGGATCACGGAGTCAGATGAGTTCGTTAAACTCCTTGGCATCGGTGATGGTGACGCGAACGCCGTCTTCGATATCGTCTTCCCGGACCAGGTGGATCAGGGGGACCGGAAGCCGAAGACTTGGAAGTGGATCATGTCCCGGGTTCGCGATGGAAACTACGTGCGCCCGCCGCGAAACCTGATCGACCTGGTGCTGAAGGCACAGGACTCGCAGTTGCGCGCCGAAGACCGAGACGCACGCACCTATTCACCCGGCACACCGCTTATAACCGGTGAATCGCTCAAGCGGGGCCTCGACGCCCTCAGCAAGCAGCGCGTTGAGGACACGCTCCTAGCGGAGGCCGGCGATAATGCGAAGTTGATCGAGCTCTTCCGCGACGGCAAGGCCGAACATAACACGGAGAGTCTTGCTGGGGTCTTCGGCAGCCACGCAACAGACGGCGTCAAAGTTCTACAGACACTTGGATTCATCGAGCAGACTGGTAGTACGTACAAAATCCCAATGCTCTACCGGTCAGGACTGAACATCACGCAAGGCCGAGCGTTCGCCAGCGCCACTGGTGGAACGCCCGAGTCAGAGGACGAGGACTGATCCGGGACCGTCCGTGAGGCGGCTGCGTGGGGGCGGCGGCCTCGATGCGCTAAGTCGCTGACGGGTTCGAGGGGTCGCGACCTGACGGATGGCGAGTCCCGGCAGGCGCCGCTGGTGCTCCGCATAATCACGCGGTCGACCCAACGACGCCGTGACCTGCCGAGGATACGCGCCACCCGCGACGAGCGCCGGGAGTGAGGTTGACTACAGGCGCGAGAGACCTCGCTATCCTTTCGGCGGCGCCGCGCACGCACCCGCATTGTCGCCCTGAACCGCAAACGTCACGATGCCCAACGTGAGGTTTTGGACGTCCTGTGAGCGAACGGTGAGCTGCCGCGCGATGTCAGTGAAGCCTGGCCTCGATCACGCCAATCGCCAAGGACCTGCGTGAGCAGATTCGAGTCTCCGCGCGTAGATCTGAGCCCGGCTTCCCTCGCCGAAAGCTGCTTGGGGAGAGTGCTGTATGTCCAGTCGGAGATCACGCCGGGTCGGTGCGCACGTAGTTGAGCGCCATGGCACTGACTCGCCGGTGACGCTTGAGCATCAGCACGTCCTAACCATGAGGTGTTGCCACGGATGGCCTCGGTCACGTCGACTCGCGGTATTAGGACGAACTCGCGAAATCGTTTTGCGGCTTGCTCCTTATCCTTGCCGGACTCGACGTACAGGCGCCCGCGGTGTATGACGAGGTGGCCAAGTTCGTGCGCCAAGTCCGGCAGACGTGGCGCCGACTTGTGGACATTCAGGAAGAAGACTGGCGTGGCCGTATACCGGAATAGGAATGCATCTATAGCTTGGGGAGGGCCGCCCGCCTAGTACACCTTCGCCCCCTTGGCCTCGATGAGTCGCATCAGGTTCTTCATCGGCGCGACACCGAGTCCCCAGGCTCCGCGGAGGGCTTCCGCTGCCTGTTCAGGCCAAAGTTTGTCGTCGGAGTTCGATCAGGTCCTGAAGTTCCGGGACTGCTGGCGCTGGTGATCGATAAGTCGCTTCAATCCAAATCTGATAGTTCGATGGCCAGATAGACTGCGCGCGGTCGCCTCGTCTCTCGTGGCGAGTCATGGCGACGCACGGAACTGGAAAGCATCGGAAGGCGGAAGACTCACAGCCAGGTGGTAGAAGAACTTGATCAGAAAGTTCAAGGCCCGCGTGAACGCGCGAACCATTTCAGAATCGGCGTCCTCTTCACGTTCTCAGCCTGAGACACGCAGGCGGGGTCTCGTGCCCGACGTGCTCGGCTTTGTGCGACCCAAGACGTATGAAGGACGAGGTCGCAGACAACAGCGCGGCAAGGCGGACCCTTTCGGTGTGGTCGCTTCCTGCCATCGTGAGGCGGAAGGACGGCGCGGCGGCAGCGTGCGCGGGCTCCCAAGACGTGAGCGTTGGCTAGTGTCACCGGCGTGGGGATCAACGTGCACCGGGGCGACCAGCCGGAGACGCTCGTGCGCGAGTTCGCCGCGATGCTGCGCGACGACCCGGCGGACGTGTTCACTCCCGAGGTCGTCGTCGTGCCCGCGCGCGGTGTCGAGCGGTGGCTGTCGCAGCAGCTCTCCCACGCGCTCGGCACCACAGCCGGCGACGACGGCGTGGCGGCGGGCCTGGAGATCATGGCGCCACAGTCGCTCATCAGCATGCTCCTCGGCCGAGAGCGCGACGATCCCTGGCAAGCGGACCGACTCGTCTGGCCGACCCTCGAAGCGATCGACGAGCTGACCGGAACCCCGCACTTCGACGCGCTCACCCACCACCTCGGCGCCGGCCCCGAGATCACCGACAACCCGCGCGCCGAGTGGGAGCGCAAGGCGCGTCAGTCGCGCCGGTACGCCGTCGCGCGCCGGATCGCTGGGCTGTTCGCCTCGTACGCGCGCGAGCGCCCCCACATGCTTGCCGACTGGGAGAACAACACCCCTTCCGACGGCGTGGGCGGCACGCTGCCCGACGACTTCCTCTGGCAGCCGATCCTGTGGCGGCGCACGGTCGAGCTCGTCCGCGAACGGCACAACCTCACCGAGTCGGTGACCGAACGCCACCGCCGCGTCGTCGACCAGCTGTCGTCGAGCCATACAGACCTCGACCTCCCGCAACGCCTGTCGTTCTTCGGCTACACCCGCCTCGCCGCAGCCGAGCGCGAGCTGGTCGTCGCCCTGGGCGCCTGCCGCGATCTTCACCTCTGGCTGCCGCACCCGTCGCCGCAGCTGTGGGCGGACCTCGACGGCCACACCTCCAAGGGAGCGCGCACCGACGACCGTACGGCCCGCCACGCCAAGCACCCGCTCCTCGCCACCCTCGGCCGCGACGTCCGCGAGCTGCAGGCGGTCCTCAGCACCGACGGCGTCACCGTCCACGACCCCCTCAAGCCGGAGACCGCGACGCAACGGACAGACCGCCTCGCGCTGCTCCAGGCCGACATCCGCGCCAACCGCGCACCCGACGAGACGCGGACCACGACGGCCGACGACTTCTCGATCCAGGTGCACGCCTGCCACGGGCCGGCCCGCCAGGTGGAGGTGCTCCGGGAAGTGCTCACCTCGCTGCTCGCCGACGGCCAGGGCGCGCTGCAGCCGCGCGACATCCTCGTGATGTGCCCGGACATCGAGACGTTCGCGCCGCTCATCCAGGCCACGTTCGGCCTCAGCCTCGTCCGGACGCCCGACGCGGGCCAAGACTCGTACCACCCCGGCCAGCAGCTCCGCGTCCAGCTCGCCGACCGCTCCCTCGGCGCGACCAACGCCCTGATCGACCTGGCCCACCGCGTCGTCGCGCTGGTCGCCGGGCGGATGACCGTCTCCGAGGTGCTCGACCTCGCGAGCCACGAGGCCGTACGGGCAAGGTTCGGGTTCGACGAGGAGGACCTGGAACGCGTCGGCCGGTGGGTCACCGACGCGGGCGTGCGGTGGGGGTACGACGCGGGTCACCGCGGCGAGTACCAGCTGGCCGGCCTCGACGCGAACACCTGGACCCGCGGCATGGACCGCATCGCCCTCGGCGTCGCGGTCGCCGCCGACACCGACGGCCCGTCAGCCGCGCGCGTACCCGTCGACGACATCGGCAGCCGCGACATCGAGGTCGTCGGCCGGTTCCTGGAGCTGATGGAGCGACTCAAGCGCGCCGCCGACACCGTACGTAGCACCCTCTCGGCGCGTGAGTGGATGCGCTGGCTGCACGACACCATCGAGGCGCTCGCCGACACGCCTCCGGACGAGCGGTGGCAGTTCGCCCAGCTCGACCGCGACCTTGCCGCGATCGGCGAGACGGCCGGCGACCAGACGACGCTGCGCCTCAACGACATCCGGGTGATGCTCGACCAGCGGTGGGGCGCGCGCCCGACCCGCGCGAACTTCCGCAGCGGCGCGATCACAGTCTGCACGATGGTGCCGATGCGCTCGGTGCCGCACAAGGCTGTGGTGGTGCTCGGCGTCGACGACGGCGTCTATCCGCGCTCGCCCGTGGTCGACGGCGACGACGTCCTGGCCCGCTGCCCGCAGGTCGGCGAGCGGGACGCACGCAGCGAGGATCGCCAGCTGCTGCTCGACGCCGTGATGGCGGCGAGCGAGCGCTTCGTGGCGATCTATTCCGGCTTCGACGAGCACAACGGCCAGCGCCGCCCGCCGGCCGTGCCGCTGCAAGAGCTGATCGCCGCGGCAGCCCGTACGGCGACCGCGCCCGGAGACGCGGACGGCGACACCGGCCCGAGCTTCGTACGGCACCACCCGCTGCAGGCGTTCGACGAACGCAACTTCCAGCCCGACGGCCCGCTGGCCGGCGGGACGTTCGACACCGCGGCGCTCGCGGGGGCCGAGGCGTTGCGCGCCTTCCGGGCGGACCCGCCTGCCAAGAAGGACTTCCTCGACCAGCCGCTCCCGCTCCAGCCCGTCTCCGCCGTCACGGTCGACGAGCTGGTGGCGTTCCTGCAGAACCCGGCGAGGGAGTTCCTGCGGCACCGCCTCGAGGTGACCGTCCCGCGGCAGGTGGACGAGGCGAACGACGCGTTGCCGATCGCCCTCGACGGCCTGGAGCAGTGGGACATCGGCGAACGCGTGCTGCACGAGGTGCTCGACGGCCTGGCGCTCGAGGACGCCCTCGACCGGGAGGTCGTACGGGGGAGCTTCCCGCCGGGCGCGCGAGGCCGGAAGGTCCGCGAGGAGATCGCGGGCAACGTGAGGGCAATCGCCGCCGACCACGGCACCGGCCAGCCCCGGTCCGCCGACATCCGGCTCGACCTGCCCGCCTCCGAGGGCGGCGGCACCGTACGGCTGACCGGCGTGGTGAGCGCCATCCATGACGACACCGCTCACGACACCGTGTGGGTACGGACGTACTCCACGATCAGCGCGAAGCACGTCGCGGCCGCGTGGGTGCGCCTCCTGGCGCTAGCGGCGGCCGAGCCCGAGCGCGAGCACCGCGCCGAGCTGCTCGGCAAGAGGGGCGGCCTCCGGCTCTCGTCACCCGGCCCGGAGGAGGCCGTGGCGCTGCTCGCCGACCTCGTACGGGTCCGGCAGTCCGGGATGCGGTTCCCGATGGGTGTCCCGCCTAAGACCGCGAGCGCGTTCGCCGCCGCGTACCGCAAGACCCGCCCCGGCGACCCGTACGGGTTGCAGCAGGCGCTCGACCGCGCCCGCAAGAGCTGGGAGGGCGACCACCGCTTCCCCGGCGAGAACGACGACCCGTGGTGGCGATTCGTTCTCGGCCCGCAGTCGCGGGTCGAGGCGCTGAACCGGCTCCGCAGCCTCGAATACTTCGCGCCGCGCATCTGGAACCCGATCCACGAGCACGGGGGTGAGGCATGAGCCCGACGAACGCCCCTGGGATGACCAGTTTCGACATCACCGCGCCGCTCCCGTCGGGGACGACGCTGATCGAGGCGAGCGCCGGCACGGGCAAGACGTGGACGCTGTCGGCGCTCGTCGTCCGGTACGTCGCGGAGCAAGGGCGGCCGCTCTCCGAGCTGCTGATCGTCACCTTCAGCCGCGCCGCCAGCCAGGAGCTGCGCGAACGCGTCCGGGCGCGCATGGCCGAGACGCTCACCGCTCTGCAACGCGGCGACGCCACAAACGACGTCCTGGTCGACCACCTACGCGACTGCCCCGCCGACGAGCTCGCGGCGCGCATCGACCGGCTCGCCACCGCCGTCGCCGACTTCGACACGGCGACGATCGCGACCATCCACCAGTTCTGCCACTACGTGCTGAAGGGCCTCGGCGTCGCCGGCGACTCCGACTCGTACGCCACGCTGGCCGACGACCTGACCGACCTGCGCACCGACGTCGTCGATGACCTCTATCTGGCCGAGCACGTCGCGGGCTCGACCCTCGACTACGCGCAGGCCAAGGCCGACGCGCAGATCGCGCTCGACAACCCGAGCGCGGTGTTGTCGCCCACGAACGCAACCGGACCGGTCGCGGCGCGGCTGGCGTTCATCGAGAAGGTCCGCGCCGAGGTCACGCGACGCAAGCGCCGGGCCGCGCTGCTCGGCTACGACGACCTCCTCACCGAGCTCGCCGACGCGTTGGAGGCCGACGACAGCCCGGCGCGGCGGCGGATGCGCGAACGCTGGTCGGTGGTGCTGGTCGACGAGTTCCAGGACACCGATCCGGTGCAGTGGCAGGTGTTCTCGCGCGCGTTCGCCACCGAGGACAAGACCCTCGTGCTGATCGGCGATCCCAAGCAGGCGATCTACGCGTTCCGCGGCGGCGACGTCGCCACGTACCTGCTCGCCGCCAAGACCGCGGCGACGCGGACGTCGCTGCCGACGAACTACCGCAGCGACGCGCCGCTGGTGGACGCGCTGCAGCTGCTGATGGCGAACGTCCAGCTCTCGCCGGACATCGTCGCCCACCCGATCACCGCCCAGCGGACGGCGCACCGCCTGCAGGGAGCGCCCGACAACAGCCCGGTGCGGCTGCGCGCGATGCTGAGCGACAAGAAGCTGGCGATCGGGTCGGTACGAGAGAACGTCTACGCCGACGCCGCCGCCGACATCGCCCGTCTGCTCACCTCTGGTGCCACGTTCGACGGCGCTCCCGTACGGCCGCAGCACATCGCCGTTCTCGCGTACGCCAACCGTGACCTGCACGGCATCCGCGCGGCCCTGCGTACGCACGGGATCCCATCCGTCCTGGTCTCCAGCGAGTCCGTCCTCCGTACGACCGCCGCCGAGTGGTGGCTGCACCTGATGATGGCGCTCGAGCAGCCGTACCGCGCCGACCGCCTTCGTCTGGCGGCGCTCACGCCGTTCCTCGGCTGGACGGCCGACGAGCTGGACGCCCGCGGCGAGCAGGCGACGGAGGCGATCTCTGCGCAGGTACGGTCGCTGGTCGCGGCGTTCCATCGCGGCGCGATCGCCGCCGTGCTGGACGTCGCGCGCAGTCAAGGGCTCGACGCGCGTGTGCTGTCGCAGGTCGGTGGCGAGCGCGACCTGACCGACATCGAGCACTGCGCCCAGCTCCTGCAGGAGCACGTCCTCGAGGGCACGGGTGCGCTGCCGAGCCTGGTCGCCTGGCTGAGGCAGCAGAGTGCCGACGGTACGGCGACCACCGCGGCGTCGCGGATCATGCGGCTCGACTCCGACGCGCTGGCCGTCACGTTGTCGACGATCCACGGCAGCAAGGGCCTGCAGTACCCGATCGTCTATGCGCCGTTCCTCTTCGACCACTGGATGAAGGACGACCCGACGCCCGCAATCATCCACCGCGACGGGCGCCGGGTGCTCTCCTTCGACACCGACGAGGTGAACCAGCCGGAGCACCGGTCGGAGGCGCTCGGGGAGAACATGCGCCTCGCGTACGTGGCGATGACGCGCGCCCAGTCGCAGGTCGTCGTCTGGTGGGCTCCCACCTGGAACACCGCCAACTCGGCCCTGCACCGGCTGTTGTTCGGGCAGGCAGGCTCTGGCGACGAGCTCTCGGCGCTGCTCGCGGCGCGCGTCGAGGGTGGCGGGGAGGTGGTCGTCCCCGCGGAACGGGTGCCACTGGAGGACGCCGCCGTCTCCGAGCACCTCCTGCAGACGTGGGCCGCGCACGGGGCGTTCAGCGTCACGCAGGTCGACGGCGATCGCAGCGCCCCCGAGGTGCTGGCCGAGCGGGTGACGGCACCGCTGACCGTACGACGGTTCGACCGCTCGTGGGTCGACCAGCTGTGGCGGCGGACGTCGTACTCGTCGCTGACCGCGGCCTCGCACGACGCGGGCGCGGCCACCTCCGAACCCGAGTCCGATGCGGTGGGACGTGACGACGAGGAACCGCTCACCGTCGCTGCGAGCGTCGCCGGTGTCGAGGCTGGCGTCGGCGCTGAGGTCCCCTCTCCGATGGCGCAGATGCCCGTCGGCACCACGTTCGGATCGTTGGTGCACGCGGTGCTGGAGGACGCCGACTTCCAGGCCGGCGACCTGCACCAGGAGCTCCTCACCCGGATCCGCGAACACTCGGCGTGGTGGCCGGTCGACGTGGACCCGGACGCGCTGGCCACCGCGCTCGAAGCCGTCTGTACGACGCCGCTCGGGCCGCTCGCCGGCGGCGTGACCTTGGTTGACCTGCCTCGTACCGACCGGTTCGCGGAGATGGACTTCGAGTTGCCGCTGGCCGGGGGCGACCGCCCGCACGCGAACGCGCGCTTGGGCGCGATGGCGCCGATCCTGCGCGAGCACCTCCCGGCCGGCGATCCGCTGCGCGCGTACGCCGACGCCCTCGACGGCGAGGAGCTCGGCGGCCAGGCGCTGCTGGGCTATCTGACCGGCTCGATCGACCTGACGTTCCGGCACGACGGCAAGTTCTACGTCGTCGACTACAAGACCAACTGGCTCGGACCGCGCGACGCCGCGCTGACCCTCGCCGAGTACGCACCCGCGCGGCTGGCCGAGGCGATGACGCACTCGACGTACCCGCTGCAGGCGATCCTTTACTCGGTCGTGCTCCACCGCTATCTGCGCTGGCGGCTCCCGGCGTACGACCCCGACCAGCACCTGGGCGGCGTGATGTACCTGTACCTGCGCGGCATGGCCGGCCCCGACACCCCACTGGTCGACGGGCACCCGTGCGGGGTGTTCTCGTGGCGCCCGCCGTCGGCGATGCTCGAGGACCTGTCAGCCGTGCTCGACGGTCGTACGCGGGAGGGGGCGTGATGACGGCGACGACCGGCGATCCCGCGGTCAGCGTCGTCGCCGAGGGGCGGCTGCGGACCCTGAACGAGGCGGGCTTCCTCGACGGTACCGACTGCATCGTCGCCACCCGTGTCTGTCGCCAGATCGGCGAAGAGGTCGGCGGTGATGCGGCGCTCGCGCTGGCGTTCGCCGTACGCGCCGTCCGCGACGGATCCACCGCGCTCTCGCTCGGCTCCGTCGCGGCGCTCACCGCGGACGTGGATGAGGAGGATCTCGACAGCGAGCCGCCGACCGCGGGTGAGGCGGTCGAGCTGCCCGAGCCGGCCGCGTGGCTGGACGCCGTACGTTCTTCTGGCCTGGTCGCCGCCGGCGTGCTGCGCGTCGATCTCGGGCTGGTGTATCTCGACCGCTATCACGCCGACGAGCGGCTCATCGCCGACGCGTTGCGGGCTCGGCGGGCGGCTTCCGTGCGCCCGGTCGACCCGGCGGCGGTCGAGGAGGTCATGCGTGAGCCGGACCTGGACGAGGCGCAGAAGGACGCCGTGCGCGGCGTTGCCGAGCGCGCCACCACGGTCCTGACCGGCGGGCCTGGCATGGGGAAGACGCACACGATCGATCGCGTCCTCCGTGCGGTGAGCGCCGGTCGCGGAGAGGCTCTCCGCATTGGGCTCGCCGCGCCCACCGGCAAGGCAGCCGCCCGGATGAACGAGATGATCGACGCCGACCCGAGCCGCGCGTCGTCGGTCAGCCCGGCGGTGACACTGCACCGGCTGCTGGGCAGCCTGCCTGGGAGCAACCAGCGGTTCCGGCACGACTCGCGCAACCCGCTGCCCCACGACCTTGTCATCGTCGACGAGGCCTCGATGGTCTCGCTGAGCATGATGGCGCGGCTGATCGACGCACTCGCGCCCGATGCCCGGCTCCTCCTGGTCGGCGACCCTGACCAGCTGGCGTCCGTCGAGGCCGGTTCGGTTCTTGCCGACCTCGTACGCGGCCTTGAGGCTGACGGCAGCGTCGTCCGCCTGACGAAGAACCACCGTGTGGGCGGCGTTCGTGCGGACCTCGCCGTGGCGTTGCAGGCCGGCGACGCCGACGACGTGCTCAGCGCGGTCGACGTGGCGAGCGCGGACGTCGCGTTCATCAAGACCGACGCGCCATCCCTCGACCTGCTCCCGCAGGTCGTCGACCACGCCGTGCGGCTCCGCGAGCTCGCGCTGAGCGGCGACTCGGACGCTGCTCTCACCCATCTGGACACGCTCCGGGTGCTGTGCGCGCACCGTACGGGGCCCTTCGGCACCCGGCACTGGAACCAGCTCGTCGAACGGGCACTCGCCGAGCGCGCTCCCGAGGTGGCGCTGCAGACGATGTACGTGGGACGCCCCGTCCTGGTAACGCGGAACGACTACGGGCTCGGGGTCCGGAACGGCGATGCCGGTGTCATCGTGCGTGCCGAGGACGGCCCGGTGGCGGTCATCCAGACCGCCTCTGGTCCTCTGCGACTCTCGCCGTGGCGCCTGTCCGACATCGAGACCATGCACGCGATGACCGTGCACAAGGCCCAAGGGAGCCAGGTCGAGAACGTCATCGTCATCGTCCCGCCGCCGCGCTCACGGCTGCTCACGCGCGAGATGCTCTACACCGCCGTCACTCGCGCAGCCGGGCACCTGACGATCGTCGGAAGCCGCGACGCGATCGCGAACGCAGTCTGCACGACCGCCTGGCGATCCTCGGGCCTGGCACCGCGGCTGGGCATCTGACACGCTCCAAACCCGACGCGTGTCGAATGCCAGGAGCACCGACAGTAAAACCGCATAGTGGCGCTGCGGGACGCAGGCGTGCCAATGAGGAACTCCTGAGTGAGATCGGAACCCTCGTCTGTTCAAGATCTGAACACGGCTTAATCGGGGCAAACTGGCACCGCGTGAGCAGCATGGCGCGACACGAACGGAGCGCCTGCTGCGCCTCGCTGAGCAAGCGCCGCCTCCGGCGAGACGGCGAGGACATCGAGTTCTGGGGGTGCCGACCTGAACGCGATATGCCACGCGGTTCGAGCAGCGCACGCCGGGTGGTACTCGCCGTTTTCACTATTTGATACTGGCTAGTCGGGAGTTACCAATCGTGGCGCCGCGGCATCACGCATCTCCGCTGCAGCAGGGGGGATTCACAGTGACTCGGAAAACTCGGTGCCCAATTCATCCGACATCCTCCTTGACCACCCATGCACCGTCTTGCTCCGCAAGATTGAACATGTCACGCAGGACGTCGTGCGAAAATCGCGCATATTGGCTGGAGGCATACGGAAAGGCAGTCTTTGAGAAATCAATCTCCCACTCGCCGATTAACGACTTATACCGTGAGAACTCGAGCACTCCCAGTGCCGGCAGCGAGCGACGCAGCGCGATGATCATGCCATTTATCACGGTGGTTGACGTGATTTTGGACTCCGGGTCTGTCCAGTCGTCAGCATGATGGCTCTTCAGGGCACTGAAGTACTGATCCAACGTTGAGGCGCAGAACTTGACGTAGTCCTTGAGCAGTTTTGGATTGGCCTTCGTCTTGAGCGAACCCCGCGAAGGATCCTGACCTGCCCACGCATCGAACAAGCCGGAATCTGAGTCGATATCCACCAGGTATCGAAGAGCGAATTTCACGATCGATGCGATCTTGATCGGCGCTTGATCCATTTGCGAAAGTTGGAACATTCCTCGGAAAGTGGGTTTCCGGTTCATCGCTTCGAGGACGCGCCGGGCGACCGCGACATCTGCGTAGGGCGCTCGCAAGCTCTGGATTGCTAGCAACACGTCCGCGGGAACGGGTTTTGTGTTCGAGTTGATGTCAAGAAAGATTTCGCTTTGCAGCTTGAGGCGATCCAACTCGGTCATATCGGCCGGAAACACGAGACCGGTCGCCAGGAGATGCACCTTTCCGCGAATAGCCGCGACGCTCTTCTCAAGTGCGTCCGTGCCTTCGTAGTGGGCAAAGACACGATGCTGGCCATCGATAATGCAGAGCGAGTTGAACTCGTCGGGAATCGTCATCCGGTATGACGAATAATCCTGGATGTCCTCAAGCTTGACCGGCTTCTTGTCGTCAGTCTGAAACGACACCTCGGGTGGGAGGCCGAGAATAATGTTGTTGAGGAATGCTGATCCATCGCGAGCCACGTACTGCCGAATCTTCCGGATCCTGTTGGTGTCGATCAAGCGTTGGTAGAGGTCCATGGAGTAGCCCCAGTTGTCTTTCCTAAGGACATACGCATTGCGCAGCAACACATCAGCTGAGATCATGAACGATACGAGGCGAACGCCGTTGCTAAACCCAGTACTATCATCGGGTGAAATGATCGTTGTATCTATGGTCTTTGCGTCGTTTGTCGCATTGACGGGACCGATGTCACTGGCCGTTAATCCTAGAAATCGCCATAGGTCGGTTCTGGCTGAGCGACGGATGGTCTTGGCCAGCTTGTCGAAGTAATAGAATGCTCGAGGCTCTACCACCACCATCGGTTCGAGAAGGCCGAGGGCGTCGTCGTCTAGATTCATCTCGTTCTTGGAGATGTAGAGGAAAAAGATGCGAAAACGGCTCGGGGAATACGCCTTGAGTAATTCATCATGGTTCGGGGCAACCGCGAGCAGCCATGTGATGAACTCATTCTTGCTGGAATGGATTTGTTCGGCTAGCAGTTTCTTGTTCTTCGCGTGTTCGAAGGGCTTTTTGCTAACTGTGTCCTCGACAATGAGAAGCACATTTTCATATACGAACACGGAGTCCAGTTCTCCGGGTTTCATGCCGAACTTGGCCTCTTTGCCCTCCACTGGCAGGTGAACGAAACCCATGTTGGTGAACATCGTGCGAATGGACCGAGCGAGACGACGTTGCTCCTGGACTACAGGGTCGACTGGCTTGCGAGTCGACATCTTCTTCGTCGTCCGATTCGATTTTGCCACGCCTAATTCCCTTCGTTCCGTCCACAGGGAGGATCCGCGCCGGAACCACAGGATAGCGGGAGGACAGTCCGGCCGTGGCGTGTCGCGTACACCCGAGATAAATCGTCATCGGCGCCCGCTAGAGTGGGGAACCAGCGTGGTCGGTGAAGGAGGACTTGGCGAGTGACTGAGAGTGTCGCTACAGCGCAGCAGTTCAACTCTGAGGTGCCGGACTCCGAGTTCTGGACCGTCCATCAAGGGGACGCGCGCAAGCTCGGGGACTTGCTGCGCCGCGCCGCCTTGGTGGCGGGACGCGAGGGGCAGCCGTTCGTGCAGACGACGATCACGTCTCCGCCCTACGCCACGCTTGTGGACTATGGGAGTGAGAATCAAATCGGGTTCGGGCAGTCTTATGACGATTACCTTGAATCATGTCGTTCCGTGTTTCTTGAGGTCAACCGGTGGACGCTCGACGCGGGATCCATGTGGGTTGTAGCGGACAGTCTTCTGGAGCGTCGCCGTAAGGGAGGAGCGCCTTCACGGCTGGTTCCATTGCCGTTCGAGTTGGCCCGACAAGCCGAGGCGGTTGGCTGGACGCTTCGCGAGGTTATCGTGTGGCGAAAGGATCGAACGCGTCCATGGTCCCATCACGGAAAGCTTCGGAACGGCTTTGAGTATGTTTTGTTCTTCGTTAAATCGAACAGCTTCACTTTCGAGGTTGATCGCCTTCGCGAGACCAACGGGCTGAAATCGTGGTGGGTGAAATATCCTGAGCGGCATAATCCTTGGGGAATGACGCCTGATAATGTCTGGGAAATCCCCATTCCGGTGCAAGGGAGTTGGGACAATGCTGCATTTCGGCACGCGTGTCCGTTCCCACCTGAGCTCGTTCGGCGGATGGTCAGGCTTTCCACGAACGATGGAGATGTTGTTTTCGACCCGTTCGCGGGTACTGGCGCTGTCGTGGCCGAAGCGACGCGACAAGGGCGTCGCGGTCTCGGTGTTGAACTGAATCCAAAGTACGTCTCGCTTTTTCGCGAAGGCGCGCCAACTATGGGGGCCCTGCCCTCCGAGTCCAGCTCCGTCGGGGCGATGACGCAGCGGCTCCTCGAGTTGCGGATGTTGAAGTATCCGAAGGACCTTGCGAAACAGATCGTTCGTGGTGGGTTCACAACCACTCATGTGCGTGCGGTGACGGTCGAAGTCAAGTCAGTAAACTATAAACCTTCGCGCACGGCCTACGGCAGAATTGAATGCTCGGTGGTTGTGGCGGATGATTTGTCCGAACTAGATCGCGCTCGGTTATCCAAGTTGATGCTCGAGGTGGGAGCTAAACCTCCGCTATCCAAGTACGGCCTTGAGGCCAAGTGCGACATTGTCTCAATCGCAGAGGCCAGCTCGAAATTCGTAGGTAGGGAGATTGCCGTCTACACGAAAGGCCGGACCTGGCACGCTGATTTTTCGATCGACGGTGACCGTTTGGAGGACTGGGTCCGCAAAACGGGCGTGCCGACGGTTGTGCCAGTGATCTCGCCGCTTTTGGTTCGGCAGTCGCTTGAAGAGTCATTGTGAGTTCGGTCGGCAGCCTCTACTGGCAGTCGTCGCAGGCACACTCGCGGCAACCACGGCATCGGTCGCCGCGGCGAGCCCGTACGTCGTCACCTCAGCCGCCGCCCATGCCGACGCGACTCCCGGCGACGGCCAGTGGCGTACGAGCGCAGCGGCCGGCGCTGCCTTCACCCTGCGCCGCCGTACGGGCCAATTCGGCACCCTGCATCGGAACCTGCCCATCGAACACGCGCTCGCCGAAGTGCGATGACCGCATAAAGCCCAAGGCAGCCAGGCCGAGAACGTCGTCGTCATCGTCCGGCCGCCCCGGACGATCCTCGGCAGCCGCGATGCCGTACGCGCCACCGTGCACACAACCGCTCGCCGATCCTCCGGACTGGCAGACCGCCTGAGGGTCTGAGCTCGACGGAACCCTCAGAGACAGTCGTTCGGCGATTGAAGTGACTGCAACGTCCCCTCTGGCCTCAAACGACCGGTCATACGAGCGGCGCAGCGGGGAACGACGGACGCTGGGAGAGGACAAACTCCATGTTCCAGTCGAGCAGTACGTAGGGCTCTCGAGACGAGTCGTCGTCGAGGAAGATCTCCCGCAGATCTTCGACGAGCCAGCCTGGCAACGAGGCTTGTTCGGGCGGGGCTGAACCACGCTGGATGGCGTATGCCCGGTCAAGAACAATCACCGAGCGCAAGTCCGACGGGCTCAAGACGAAGGTGCGAGTCGAGCCTGAAAGGTCGTGGAGGATCAGCCGGTCACCACGATCTTCTAAGACAACGTCACGCGGCATCTCGTCGAGAAGCTGCTGCCACAAGACTTCGGCAGTCGCCACAGCGGAACTCGCGACGTCGACGGTCTGCGCGTCGGGCGTAGGCCCCATGTTTCGGATCCACTCGGCACGCTTCAAGATTTCGCCCCAGAGTGCGTCTGCGTATGCCATTGGATCTTCGAGGTGTGTGAGACGACGCCATTCTGAGTCGAATGGCAGCATCACACGTTCGTGGATCCACGTCTTCGAGTCAGCGGAGCGGACGGCGAGCTGGGCCGCCAGCACCTCGGAGTCAGGGGTTGGCTGTAGTGCAACTACCTGCACCCCTTCCGCAGACCCGGCCTGCCGAGCGCGCTCCAGTATGAGATCAACCTCGGCATTCATGCGCACAGTATCCGGCCGACCGAGGATCACGACGGCTGTTCCGCCTTGCTCACGCCTCGATCCCGCGGCGCCACACCGCATCCAACCCACGCGTGGGCAGCAGCGCTTTCATCGCGAGGATCGCCCGCGCATCCGAGCCGACGACGACGCGCGGCCGCATCCGCCGCCGCGTCAGCTGGCGCTCGACCGCGGCGGCGACCCGTTCAGGCGGCTTGGCGTTCCTGCGGATCTTGGCGACCAGCTGGCGCTCGCCGGTGAACTGCGCCGCATAGAGCGCCCGCTGCTCAGGATCCAGCCCCGCCTCGAGCACGTCGATCACCTCGTCCATCTCGTGCCACGGGTCGGTGTCGACGACGCCCGGCTCGACGAGCCCGACCTGCACGCCGAACGGGTGCAGCTCGACCCGCAGGCAGTCCGCCACCGCCTCGACGGCGTACTTCGACGCGTTGTACATCCCCGTGAACGGGAACGACACCCGGCCGTTGACCGAGGAGATGAACACGACACGCCCTCGCGCCGCACGCAGCCGCGGCAGCATTGCCCGCGTCAGCGCGAGTGGCCCGATCAGGTTCACCTCGAACTGGTGGTGCATTGCGTCGCGCGACAGTGTCTCGACCGGCCCGGCGACGGCGATGCCCGCGTTGTTGACCAGCGCGTCGAGCGGCTCCGGCAGGACGCGGTCGAGTGCCGCCACGTGCTCGGTCAGAGTGACGTCGAGCTCGACCGGCGTGATCTGGCCGGACTCCGCGGCCAGCTCCTTGGCGGCGATGTCGGTACGGACCCCTCCGTACACCCGCCAGCCCGAGCGGGCGAGGCGTACGGCGGCGGCGCGGCCGATGCCGCGACCGGCACCTGTGACGAGGACGGTACGAGTGCTCATGGCACCGACGTTCGTACGGTCCGGTCGCGCCGGTGCAAGTAGCGGGGTACTCGAATCCCGCGTCGCTAGCCTGACGTCATGGAGCGGCCGTGGCCGCTCACCGGTCGGGACGACGAGCTGCGCAGGGTCGCGGCGGCGATCCGGCCTGGTGGGGCGGGGATCGTGGTGGCGGGCCCGGCGGGGGTGGGCAAGACCCGGCTCGCCCGCGAGGCGCTGGCCGGTCCGCGCGGCCGTGGGACGACGGTTCTGTGGGCTCATGGCAGCGCCGCCGCCCGGCCGTACCCGCTGGGGGCGTTCGCCGGTGTCCTCGACATCCCGTCAGGTGACGCCGCCGAGACCATCGGCCGCGCACTCGAACAGCTCGCCCAACGACAGCCGCTGGTGCTGGCCGTCGACGACGCCCACCTGCTCGACGAGCACTCCGCGATCGTGCTGCACCGCCTGGTCGTACGACGCCTGGCCCCGGTCGTCGTCACCCTCCGGACCGGGGAACCCGCCCCCGACACGGTGACGTCCCTGTGGAAGGACGACCATCTCCCACGCCTCGACCTGACGCCGCTCGACGTCTCGGAGACCAGCGGCCTCGTCGCCCGCGTGCTCGGTGGGCCGGTCGACTCGGCCTCTGCCCAGCGGTTGTGGGCGTTGACCGAGGGCAGCCCGCTGTTCCTCCGGCATCTGCTGGCCGGAGAGGTGGCGGCGGGTCGGTTCGGCCCGACGACCGGGATCTGGCGATGGACTCGTGAGTTCGCGATCTCTCCCGAGCTCACCGACCTCCTCGAACGTGAGATCGGCGCCCTGCCGGCGGGCGTACAGGACGTGGTCGACATGGTTGCGCTGGCTGAACCCGTGACCGTGCCGACGCTGTGCGCGCTGACGTCGCCTGCCGACATCGAGCAGGCTGAGGGCCGCGGACTCGTGCGCACCGACGGACTCGTCGCAAGGCTCGCGCACCCCCTGTACGGCGAGGTCCGCCGCTCCGTGATGGGAACGCTGCGCGCGCGCCGCCTTCGCGCTCAGGTCGCGCAGACCCTGGACGCCGAGCCGGACCCGATCCCGCGAGCCGTGCTCACCCTCGACTCCGACCTGCCGCCCGATCCCGCTCTATTCCTTGCGGCGGCCGAGGCCGCGACGCGGATGTACGACCTGCCGCTGGCCGAGCGGCTGGCCCGTGCGGCGGCCTCGACGGGGGATCCGGGTGCCCGGCTGGTGCACGCCGCGGCGCTCTCGTGGCTCAGTCGCGGCCAGGAGGCCGACACGATCCTCACCGAGCTCGTCGGAAGCGCTCCGGATCCGGGGACGTGCGCGATGGTCGAGCTGCACCGCGCGGGGAACCTGCTCTGGACGATCGCCTCGCCCACCGAGGCGCGCCGTGCACTGGCGGCCGCCGAGGCCACCGGCGAGGCCGTGCTCCACGTGGCGACGATGTCGCTCGCACTCGCCGCTGCCGTCGGTGACCTCACGCCCGTCCTGGACCGCGGTCCCGCGCTGCTGCGCACGGATCTGCCCGACGATCTCGCCCGCATCCTCGTTGCGTCCGCCGTGTCCGCGGCGGCCGCGGTCACCGGTGAACGCGGTCTGCTCGATGAGGCGGCGGTCGTGGGTGGGCTCGCCGTCGACCGTGTGCCGACAGGCATCCCGGGCTTCGGGCTCGCGGACCTGCAGGTACTCGGGCACCGCCTCGCTGGGGAACCGGACGTGGCCGAGGCTAGGGCCCGGCTGATGCGGGCCGCCTCGGCCGACCTGCCGGGGCCGGCGAGACTGATGGGTCTGGTGGTCGTTGGGCATGCCGCCCTGGCCGCAGGGCGGGTCGGTGACGCGCTCGTCTCGCTGCGCGAGGCGTGGGCCGGGTTGGCGGAGTCGGGACACGAGTTCCGGTTCCGGTGCCGCACGCTCTTGGCCACCGCACTCGGGCAGGCAGGTCTGGCGGATCAGGCCGCTCCGCTCCTTGCCGAGATCGCCGCCGGGCAGCACCCCGCGTACCAGCTCTTGCTGCCGGACGATCTCCTCGCCCGGGCATGGGGCGCCGCCGCCGAGGGGGCGACGACCGAGGCGCTCGGCCATGCCGTGGCCGCGGCGGACCTCGCCCGCGAGTCGGGTGAGCCCGCGTACGAGGTGCTCGCCTGGCAGACGGCTGTCCAGCTGGGTGGCGCGCCGGCGGCCCTGCCCCGGCTCACGGACCTGAGCGGGCGCAGTCCCCGCGCTGCGGTGGCTCGCGACCATGCGCGAGCGTGGGTAGACGGGGACGGCGACCGTCTGCTCGACATCGCCGACGCCTGGGCCCGACTCGGCGACCTGGTCGCTGCGGGCGACGCCGCGGCACAGGCTGCCGACCTGCACCGGCGGCGCGGCCGGCAGGGCTCTGCTCTGTCCGCCGCGGCCCTCGCTGAGAGGCTGGCCGTCCGGTCCGGTGCCTGCACGCCGGCACTGGCGGTCGCGGCGCGTCCACTGCCGCTCACCGCGCGCGAGCGCGAGATCGCCGTGCTCGCCGCGCGGGGCCTGTCGAACAAGGAGATCGCCGAGCACCTCACGGTGTCGGTACGGACCGTCGAGGGTCACCTCTATCGCGCGGGTCGCAAGCTCGGGGTGTCCGATCGAGCGGCGATGACGGACATCGTCGGAGTCGAGTAGTCCGCTACTCGCAGCACCGACGCTCCTCCGACCAACGCTGGGCATACGACGGCCGAGGAGGAGTTATGAGCACGGTCTACATCCCGCCCGGAGAGGGGCGGCACTTCCCGATGATCGACGGCGACCACGTAGCGAAGGTCGGCATCCAGGACGACAGCGGAGCCTTTGAGGTGTTCGAGGTCGTCGCCCCCGCCGCACCGATGGCGCCGCCGCACGTCTCGCCGTGGACGGGCGTGCTGTTCCTGCTCGAGGGGCGTGTCAGCGCGATGGTCGACGGCACCTCGTACGAGGTGGAGCCTGGCGGGGTGGTCATCTTCCCGGCGGGGACGCCGAGCACGTTCGGTGTGGTCGGGGAGTCGGCGCGGTTCATCGCGATCACGTCCGGTGACAGGGCGGGGCGGTTCTTCGAGGACTTCTCCGGCACGGTGCCGGCGGATCGACCGGTCGAGGAGTCGATGGAGGCGATCATGTCGGTGACCCAGCGCCACGGTGTCGCGATGGCCGCCGCACCCCAGGCGATCGAGTAGCCAACACCGGTAGTCGAGTAGCGACCAGCCGCGGGGTGCGCGGCTCGTCGCTACTCGACCACCTGATTAGGGGCGGGGGATGCCGCGCCGCGCTGCCGCAAGGTTCGCCGCCAGCTCCGCCAGGGTCTGGTGGGCGTGCGCGTTCCACGCCGGCTGGCCGGGCCCGCTCCGCCACGACTCGCGCAGCGGGCTGTTGTCGACGGTGTCGAAGCCGAACTCGTCGTACAACCGCGTCACGACCTCGACCGCCTCGGGGAAGTCGCTCGAGACCGACAGCGCGTGCCGCCGCGGGGTGCCGGGCGGGCTGGCCGAGAGGAAGAGCCGCGGTGCCTGGATGTGCGTGAAGGCCTTGGCCACCTTCGAACGCGGGAGGTGCTCCTGGCGGAGCTCGTGCTCGGTCTTCTCGCCGGAGTCGACCATCGGGAAGTGCCCGTCGCGCCACGCCATGTAGTTGTTCGTGTCGAGGACGACCTTCCCGGCGAGCTCGTCGACCGGCAGGGTGTTCGTCAGACTGAGCGGCGCTGCGACGATGACGATGTCGCCCGCAGCCGCTGCGTCCGAGGCGGTCGCGGCACGAGCCCCCGGGCCGAGGTCCTCGATCAGGTCCGTCAGGGTCTCGGGAGCCCGTGAGTTGGCGATGACGACGCCGTACCCGCTCGTGAGGGCCGCCCGGGCGAGCTGGCCGCCGACCTCACCGGCACCGATGATGCCGATCGTCTTGATGGCTGCCGTCATCAGCGACCGTCCGGCCGCGCGACAGCGCGTTCGAGCATATGCAGGACGGCGTCCTTCGTACGGCCGAACTCGTCGTCGCCGATGCCGGACTTGTGGAGGAACTCGATGCCCTGCATGACGGCGATGAGCGCTCGGGCGGTCTGCTCCGGATCGAGGTCGCGGTCGATCTCGCCGCGCTCCTGTGCCTCGGTGATCTGTTGTGTGAAGAGTGCGAGTGTCCGCGTGTACGCCGCGCAGGCGCGGGCGCGCACCTCGTCGTCCTGGGTGCTCAGGGCCGCAGCACTGTTGGCCATCAGGCACCCCTGCTCCGGCAGATCGAGACGGCCTCCGTCCTCGAAGGTGACCGCCGCCTTGAGCCCGTGCCAGGGACTGGGATCAGCGGTCACGGCGGACTCGAGCCCGGTCGCCTGGCGGGCGCCGTACTCGTCGAGGATCCGCAGGAACAGGTCGTGCTTGCTGCCGAACGCTCCGTACAGGCTTTGCGTCCCCAGCCCGGTCGCCTCGGTCAGGTCCTGCACGGACGTCGCGGCGAAGCCGTCGCGCCAGAACGCGTCCCTCGCGGCGGTCAGAGCCTCGTGCTCGTCGAACTCCCTGGGCCTTGCCATGCCGCGAGGCTAGCGGTTGTTGAGTGACCACTCAAATTTGACATCCGTCCGGGCTCCTGGTTTCTTGATCATCCACTCAATAACCGGAAGGACCCCCTGTGACGCCACGGCCGCTCGAGGGCAGAACCGCGCTGGTGACCGGAGGATCGCGAGGTGTGGGCGCCGGGGTCGTGGCGCGCCTCGCGGCCGACGGCGCCCAGGTGGCGTTCACGTACGCGAGCTCGAAGGAGCGCGCCGAGGCGGTCGTCGACGCCGCGGTCGAAGCCGGCGGCACCGCTCTCGCGATCCGTGCCGACAGCCTGCACGAGCAGGACGTCGTGTCCGCCGTCGCACAGACCATCGATCGCTTCGGTGGCGTCGACATCCTGGTCAACAACGCCGCGGTCGGCAGCTTCGGCACGATCACCGACCTGGCGATGGCCGACATCGACGCGATGCTCACCATCAACGTCCGGTCCGCGGTCGTCGCCATCCGTGAGTCGCTCGCGCACATGGGCAGCGGCGGGCGCATCATCAACGTCGGCAGCATCAACGCCGACCGCACGCCGTTCCCGGGCCAGTCGGTCTACGCCCTCACGAAGGGCGCGATAGCGAGCCTGACGCGCGGCCTCGCCCGCGAGCTCGCGCCCCGCGCCATCACGATCAACAACCTTCAGCCCGGCCCGACCGACACCGACGCCAACCCGGCCGACGGGCCTCTCGCCGCGGGCATGCTGGGCGTGATGGCGAGCGATCGGTTCGGTACGGCAGCCGAAGTGGCTGCGTTCGTGTCGTACCTCGCCGGTCCCGAGGCCGCCTTCATCACCGGTGCAAGCCTCGACATCGACGGCGGATTCGCCGCGTAACCGACTCTTGGCGGGAGGCGCGGGGGACCTTCCGCCAGGCGCTGCTCAGCCGTGCAGGATGCCGTACGCGATCCGTCCTCGCGCCCGAACCTCCGCGGGGACGAGCGCCCACGCGACATGCCCGTCGTCCAGGAGAGCGTTCGCCTTCATGAGGCGCTGGCGATCCTTCTTCGTCATCTCGTCGGCGAGCGCGAACGGGTCGTCGACCAGCGAGCACAGGAGCGCCAGATCTCGGTAGTGACGTTGGGGATGCGCAAGGGTGACGGCCGCTGCCTTTCCGACGATGGCTGCGAGAAGGGTCGGTCGAGGCACCTGCCCTTCCCTGCCCTCGTGGACGACCGTCACCAGCTCGGTACGGGCGAGTGCCTGCGTACCGGCAGGCATCTCCACCGTCCGCCCGGGAGGGGTCGTCGTCAGGTCCGCCCGAGCGCCCAGGCCCTCCGGTGCGAGCACGTCGACGACCACGGGTCGCGGCTCGGCCGAACGCACGTAGCGGTGTGCCAGTCCGTCGCTGCTCGGCGTGCCCAGCGTGAAACCGACGCTCTCGAGCGCACCGACGACCTGCGTGAGTGCTGTGCGGTCCGAGCGAATGTCGGCCACCACGTCACCGTCCTGGCTCACCTGCGGAGGCATCTGGTCGTGCTCGAGAGCATGGAGCAGCACCATCTGTCCGCCGACCAGCGACCACGAACGCGGAGCAAGGTCGTGGAGGTCGAGCAGCACATGCCACAGCTGGTCGATCGGCGCGGGCATCGGGGGAAGGGTGATGACGTTGCTCATCGGCGCTGCCACTCCTGCAGGAGGGCGCTCAGCTGTCGTTCGCCTGCGCTGATCGCCCGTGGTTCGGCCGCCTCGAGGAGGTCGGCAGCGAGTGCCGCGTCGGAGACCGGGGCGTGCTCGGCGAAGGGCCACACCCGCTGCGGGATCCGTACGAGCAAGTTGTTGCTCTCGTCCGGTCGTGCCTCCTTGAGCGCCAGCGCGCTCCGCGCCGCCGGCCATACCTTGTCCGGGACGTAGACCTCGTCGACGCGCCCCTCGAACGCGACGAGGTCGAAGCCACGGCGAGCGGCCTCCTCGGCGCCCGCAGGCTGAACGTCCTCGCGTGCCAGCAGACGCGGCACGGCTGCGGGGTGCGCGACGATGCGGAGGACGCGACTGCGACCTCGCAGCATGCTTCGCCAACGGTCGGCGTCCGCGTCCGACAGGCGTGACAGGTGGGAGCGGACCTGGCTGCGCGCGGCGTACGACAACCACGGGGCCGCGCCGCCGTCGAGAAGGTCGAGGGCGCCCCAGGCGCGCAACGGGCCGAGTGGGCGACCGGGGTGACGGCGACGACCTTGCAGGCGAGCCACGTCCTCCGCCGACACGAGCCAGGAACGACCGACGCGTCGCCCTTCAAGGTCGCCGGCGTGGAGGAGTTGCCGGACCCGAGAGGGGCCCACGCCCAGACGCTCTGCGGCCTCGGAGACACCGATCTCCATCGCGATCACCACCTTTCGGAAATACTAGCGCTGTCGCGAGGTTTTCCGAAAGGTTCCCGCAAATCGGGCGACTAGTCCCAGTCTTCGTTCTTCGGCGGCATCGTTGGCACAAGCCTGCCGACAGGATCGAGCAGGAACGGTCCATCCTCGGGCGAGTACGCGTGCAAGCCAGAGTCAATACGGGCAACGACCGCGTCGACGCCAGCACGCTTGCTTGCTGCCTTTCGGCCCTGACCCTCGACGGCGCGGGAGCCCTCCATGGCCGTTGCGAGCTGCTCCGTGGTGAAGTCGATCTGCCACTCCCCCTGCCAATCTTGATGAGTCACCTCAACCCAAAGGCCGCCCCCGGGCTTGATACGCGCCGTGTAGCCGCAAGCCTCAAGACCTCGAATGACCTCGGCCAGCAGAGTGCTCATTTGTACCTGACTTCGCGACGGCGGGTGGTCTCGGAGGTGGGGTAGGCCGTGATGATCCGACGTTCGGTCTTTCCGAGGAAGACGTAGGTCTGACGGGTCTTCACGTAGTGCTTCCCCTGTCGGGTGATCACGAGTGAACGTTCCGCCATACGGGGGTGGCCGTCAACGCCCTTTCGTCTGTGGTGAGAGCGAGATCCACGGCGTGAACAGCTGCACCGGGCCGCCGTCGGGAAAGTTGGCGCGGAGGGCCGGGCTCGGGTCGCCCAACAGCTCGCCGTGCACCGAGCCGGTCGCGATCACCGGCTCCATGAGGTGGGCGAGATTCTGACCGTGCGCGATCAGCGCGTCGGAGTCGCGGTAGCGCTCGATCACGATCGCCTCTGTCTCGTCGGCGTTGAAGGAGACGCTGTACTCGAGGGTGCCCTGCTCCTTGGCCCGGACGATCTCCATCGCCTGCTCCGACAGGCGCTTGAACTCCTCGACGTCGCCGTCGCGGAAGTCGAACCGCGCGATGCCGATCAGTTCACTCATCTGCTTCATCCCTTCGTTGTGGGTGCGTTCATGAGGAGAACGGAGTCGAAGGCGGATTCTCGACATCGCAACGCGTACAACGACGCTGCGCAGATGCCAAGCGGTCACGCCCGGCCGACGCGGAGTGTCGCACTGAGGGTCTGGCCGCACTCGATCGCCGCCCGCCTGCGGACGGCGTCCTTCAACGGCAGGAGGTAGCGGCCGTCCTTCCGGAACAGCGCCGTCGTGAACTCCAGCCCGTTGATGCTGACCACGACCGGCACCTGGCCCCAGTACTCCACGCCCTTCGCGGCGAACTTGATGTCGTCACTGTCCTCTTCGGGGATGGCGAGGAAGTAGAAGGGGGCGGGACCGCGCCACTCGATGACGGGCCCTTCGAACACGAAGCCCCTGTTCATGAGGTGAGTATCGCGCGCCGACGGGTCGTGCCACCAGCGGCGCGAGGCGAGGAGCGGCAAGGCGCCGTACCTGCGCCTAGCCCCGCAGCACCTTCTCCATCGCCTTGCCCTTGGCGAGCTCGTCGACGAGCTTGTCGAGGTAGCGGATCTTCTGCATCAGGGGATCCTCGATGTCCTGGACCCGCACCCCGCAGACCACGCCGGTGATCTCGGAGACGTGCGGGTTCATCTGCGCGTCGGCGAAGAAGTCCTCGAAGGTCGTCTCCTTCGCCAGGTGGTTGCTCAGCGCAGCCTCGTCGAAGCCGGTCAGCCACTCGATCACCTGGTCGAGCTCAGCTTTCGTACGGCCCTTCTTCTCGACCTTCGCCACGTAGTGGGGATAGACCGACGCGACGCTGATGGTGAAGACGCGGCTCATCCTCGTGAGGATAGTCCCGTCGGCGGCCCGGGTCACCGCAGTCGCGCCGCCGGCGTACGCAGGAAGGCCTCGACCCGGTCGAACGCGCCGGCCCACACCTCGCTGGTGAAGAAGTCGCGAACCTCCGGCACGGGGAACCCGCTCTGCACGACGGTCATCAACGTGCCGTCGCCATCGGCCTCGAACGTCACCTCGACGTGCGTGGTCATCTCCGCCCCCGACGGGTCCGAACCGGTCGAGTCGGTCACCAGCCGGTGCGGGCGGTCGATCTCGACGAAGGTCTGCACCTCGCGGAAGAGCTGGTCGCGGCTCGGCCCCCACACAGCGGTCTGCGTGCCGCCGACGCGGAGGTCGACGTCGATCTCGACGATGCCGGGCTCCTCGTCGAGGATGCTGAACCACGTCTTCTGCTTCTCGGCGTCGGTGTAGGCGTCGAACGCCTCGTCCGGCGTCGCAGGCAGCCAGCGCGACAGCCTCAGTGCCAGGTCCTCAGTCGTGCTCTCGTTCTCGGTCATGCCTCGTCCTCCTTGGTGTCGGTGCCTTCGTCCTTGCGCGTTGAGCTGCCCTTGCCGAGGCCCAACGTGAAGTAGGCCTCCATGCCGTCGAGGCGGCGTTCCCACAGCCGTTGGTAGAACCCGATCCAGGCCATCGCGTCCTCCAGCCGCTCCTCGCCGAGCCGGCACACTCGCGTACGGCCGACCTTCGCGGTGGTGACGAGCCGCGCATCCTCGAGAACGCGGACGTGCTTGGCCATCCCGGTCACTGTCATCCCGAACGGAGCGGCCAGCTCACTCACGGCGGCCGGGCCCTCGGCGAGCCGCACGAGGACCTTCCGTCGTGTCGGATCGGCCACCGCCGCGAAGACCTTGTCGAGCGATTGCTGAACCATAAGGTTCACCGTACGACAGTGAACCGAAAGGTGCAATGTATTGCTCGAAAAGGACCCCTTGTGCGCGCACTATTCAGCGTTACTATGTACCAGTAGTCAGCAACGCTGAGTAGCGAGAGGAGGTGACCTCCATGGGCAAGCAGATGACCGAGATGCTCAAGGGCACGTTGGAGGGGATCGTCCTCGCGATCCTCACCCGACGACCCGCGTACGGGTACGAGATCACAGCGTGGCTGCGTGACCAGGGCTTCGCGGAGATCGCCGAGGGCACGGTCTATGCACTGCTCGTACGGATCGAGCAGCGCGGCCTCGTGGACGTGGAGAAGGTCCCGTCCGAGAAGGGGCCGCCACGCAAGGTCTACTCCCTGAACGCCCAGGGCCAGGCACACCTCGACGAGTTCTGGAAGACGTGGGGCTTCCTCGTCGAGCGCATCGAACAGCTCCGCCACGCGCAGACAGACAACGCAGAAGGAGAAGGCTGAGATGGCCGCCAAGTGGATAGAGACCGTGATCGGGTCGCTCGAGCAGAAGAAGCAGTTCCGGCGCTACCGGGCCCGCATCGAGGCCCTCCCCGAGCCGTACGAGACGGCCGCGAAGGCGCTCGAGCGCTACCTCATGTACTGCTCCGGGATCACCGACGGCGAGACCTTCATGAGGATGTTCGACGACTTCGCCGACCTGTGGGAGCGAGCCGCCGCCGACGAGACGCCGGTGCGCGCGATCGTCGGGGACGACCCGGTGGAGTTCGCCGAGACCTTCGCCGCGGCGTACTCGGGCAAGCACTGGATCGACAAGGAGCGCGCCCGCCTCATCAAGGCGATCGACGAGGCGGCGGACGCGTGACCGCCACACAGACCCCCGCGATCCAGCTGCGCGGCCTGGAGAAGGCGTACGGCGAGGTTCAGGTCCTGCGCGGCGTCGATCTCGACGTGGCGCCGGGCAGCATCGTCGCCCTGCTCGGCTCCAACGGCGCCGGCAAGACCACGGTCATCCGGATCCTGGCGACGCTGCTCAGGGCCGATGCGGGGACGGCGACGGTCAACGGCTTCGACCTCGCGACGCAGCCCGCGAAGGTACGGGAGTCGTTCAGCCTCACGGGCCAGTTCGCCGCGGTCGACGAGATCCTCAGCGGCCGGGAGAATCTGGTCCTGGTCGCCAAGCTCCGCCACCTCGCGGCCCCGGCCGCGATCGCGGACGACCTGCTCGCCCGCTTCTCCCTCACCGACGCCGGTGGACGCAAGGTGTCGACGTACTCCGGAGGCATGCGCCGCCGCCTCGACATCGCGATGAGCCTGATCGGTGATCCGCCGGTGATCTTCCTGGACGAGCCGACGACCGGGCTCGACCCGCAGTCGCGCCTCGAGGTCTGGGACACCGTCAAGGAGCTCGCCGGTGAGGGGACGACGGTGCTGCTCACCACGCAGTACCTCGACGAGGCCGAGCAGCTCGCCGACCGGATCGCGATCCTCCACGAGGGTCGCATCATCGCCGACGGCACCCTCGCCGAGCTCAAACGGCTGCTGCCGCCCGCCGAGGTCGAGTACGTCGAGAAGCAGCCGACCCTCGAGCAGATCTTCCTCTCCATCGTCGGAGCCGACCGCAAGGAGTCCAGATGACCACGCACTTCCTGCCCGACACCACCACGCTGACCGGACGGTCGCTGCGCCACATCTCCCGCAGCCCCGACACGATCATCACCACGGTCGTCACCCCGATCGCGATGATGCTGCTGTTCGTCTACGTGTTCGGGGGCGCGATCGACACCGGTCAGGACACCGGCTCGTACGTGAACTACCTGCTGCCCGGCATCCTGCTCATGACGATCGCCTCCGGCATCGCCTACACCGCCTACCGGCTCTTCACCGACCAGCAGGCGGGGATCTTCGAGCGCTTCCAGTCGATGCCGATCGCCCGCTCGTCCGTGCTGTGGGCGCACGTGCTCACCTCGCTCGTCGCCACCCTGGTCTCCGTCGCGGTCGTCATCGCGGTCGCGTTCGTGATGGGATTCAGGACGAGCGCCACCGTGCTCGACTGGCTCGCCGTCTTCGGCATCCTCGCCCTGTTCACCCTCGCTCTGACCTGGCTGGCGGTGCTCCCGGGCCTGACCGCGAAGACGATCGACGGCGCGAGCGGATTCTCGTACCCGCTGATCTTCCTGCCGTTCATCAGCTCGGCGTTCGTCCCGACCGACAGCATGCCCGCCCCCGTGCGGTGGTTCGCCGAGAACCAGCCCGTCACGCCGATCGTCAACTCGATCCGCGCGCTGTTCGCCGAGCAGCCCGTCGGCAACGACCTCTGGGTCGCCCTGGCCTGGTGCCTCGGCATCCTCGTCGTCGCGTACGTCCTCGCCATGGGCGCCTACCACCGCAAGATCGCCACGGCATAAAGCGCGTGCTGCGCCCGAGGGGCGCGTGGCACCCTCGGAGGCAGAGTGCCTGGTCGAGCCGAGGAGCCGCGCATGATCGAGACCGCCGCCGCTGTCGGCATCGCGCTCGTCGCCCTCGGGATGGTGCTCACACCCGGGCCCAACATGATCTACCTCGTCTCCCGCAGCATCAGCCAAGGCCCGCTCGCCGGCCTCGTGTCGCTCCTCGGCACGATGGTCGGCTTCGGGGTCTACATGGTGATGGCCAACGTCGGTCTCGCCGCGGTCTTCGTCGTGGTGCCGTGGCTGTACGTGGCGCTCAAGATCGCCGGCGCCGCCTACCTCTTCTGGCTCGCCTGGAAGACCCTCCGACCCGGCGGCCTCTCCGCGTTCGAGGCACGCGACCTCCCGCGCGACTCGCACCGGCGGCTGTTCACGATGGGGCTCACGACCAACCTGCTCAACCCCAAGGCCGCGATCATGTACGTCTCGCTCATCCCGCAGTTCGTCGACCTCTCGCGCGACGACGTGGTGCTGCAAGGGTTCGTGCTCGGCAGCATCCAGATCACCGTCAGCGCCGTGGTCAACGCGACGCTGATCATCGTGGCCGGCGGGATCGCCGCGTTCCTCGCGAGTCGGCCGTCGTGGATGGCGTGGCAGCGCCGGATCAGCGGCAGCCTCCTCGGCATGGTCGGCGTCAAGCTCGCCGTGGACGCGCCCAAGCCCGCGTGACTCGCCGACCCGTAGGCGGCTAATCACATCGCGTATGACACCGTGGCGTCCTAACGTTGGGTTCGAGCGCGCGAGATCGTAGGGGGCTGAGTGGACGAGTCGACCCGCGACCCGGCGCGTTCTGACGTCCTCGACGAGGGCTTGCTGGACGACGGCGTGCTGGACGAGGACGGCATGCCCGAGAGCGCTGTGCCCGACAACAACCCGCTGACCTCGAGACGCGGGCGCATCGCCGCGATGGTCGTCTTCGTCGGCGGGTTCGGGCTGTGGCTCGCCTTCATCGGCCTGCCGACCGACGTCGTCCAGATCGTCGCGTGGCTGTGGGTCCTCACGATCGCGTGGAACTTCGGCGCGGGCTGGCGTACGCACATGCAGTTCCTCCGCGACTGGTGGGGACCCGTCGCGTTCCTGCTCGTCTATCTCTACAGCCGCGGGCTCGCCGACGAGCTGATCCCGTTGCCCGTGCACGTCACCGAGCCGATCGTCTTCGACGAGTGGCTCGGCGGAGGCACCACCCCGACCCGCCACCTGCAGGACTGGCTCTGCGAGCAGCCGTGCTCGCTGGACTCTCCGCCGCAGTGGTACGACGTGGTCTTCACCACGGTCTACTTCACGCACTTCATCGCGGGTCTCTCGATCGCCGTCGTCCTGTGGCTGATGACCCGGACCGAGTGGGTGCGCTGGATGCGTCGCTATCTCGCGATCAGCTTCGGCGCGCTCGTGATCTACATCCTCTATCCGATGGCCCCGCCGTGGATGGCCTCGCAGGACGGCTACCTCGCCGACGAGGTCGTACGCCTCACCGGCCGCGGCTGGTCCGACATGGGGCTCGGCGGCTTCCACCTGGTCCTCGCCAACGTCGGCAACCCGGTCGCGGCGATGCCGTCGCTGCACGCGGGGCTCGCGGCGCTGATCGCGTTCTACGGGGTGCAGCGCCTGCGGACGAGCTGGCGGTGGGCGCTGCTGCTCTATCCGCTCGTGATGTCGTTCACTCTCGTCTACTACGCCGAGCACTACGTGATCGATATCATCGGCGGGTTCGCTCTCGCCCTCGCGGTCATGATCGGCTGCGACGCCTGGGAGCGCCGGCGCGGCGAACGCACGCGCTACAGCAGCGTCAAGGGGCCGAGCTCCACCTCGGCTGGCTCCACCTCGGCGGGCTCGGCCTAGCCCGTCCCGCGGGCCTCGGACAGGGCCCGCTCCTCCTCCGGCGTCAGCGTCTGCTCGCTGCTCCAGCCGGCGACGCTCTTGGCGTACGTCCGGGTCTCGTTGCGTCCGTGGATCGAGGTCAGGACGACGCCGCCGCCGGAGTCGTCGGCCAGCGCCAGCGACCACGACAGCGCGCCGCCGGTGTCGCCGAACGCGTCGTAGCGGACGACCGCCATGTGCCGGAACGTGTGCCGCTGGACGTCTGCCAGCGCGGCGACCTCTCGCCGCAGCGCCGCGGTGTCTCGCGGCAGGTGGTCGACCGGCCGACCGTCGGGGCGCGCCTTGCGGGCGCTCACCACGACGAGGCCCAGAGCGACGGCCGCGACCACGAGAGCGAGGAGGGAGACTGCGAGGGCCACGGGGTCCAGCCTAGGCTGAAGGGATGGATGCCGAAGTCAACCCGCCGGGTGTGGTGAACGAGGTCGGACGCCTTCGTACGGTGATGCTCCACCGGCCAGGTCCCGAGCTCAAGCGGCTCACCCCGCGCAACAACGACTCCCTGCTCTTCGACGGCCTGCCCTGGGTGGGGCGGGCGCAGGAGGAGCACGACGCGTTCGCGGGTGCCCTGGAGTCGCACGGGGTCGAGGTCCTCTATCTGCGTGACCTCCTCGTGGAGACGCTGGAGAACCCCGCCGCCCGCGCGACCGCGATCTCCGACGTCACCGCTGACCTGCGGCTCGGCGACTCGGTGGCGGAGTACCTCGTCGGAGCGCTCACGACGTACGACCCCGAGCACCTCGCCGCCATCCTCACCGCCGGCCTGCGCAACGACGAGCTCGACGGCATCCGCAGCGTCGTGACCGTGCTGCTGCAGCCCGAGGACTTCCTCATCGACCCGCTCCCCAACCTCCTCTTCACCCGCGACTCGTCGGTGTGGCTGCGCGACGAGGTCGCGCTGACGAGCTTTGCGATGCCCGCGCGCTCCCGCGAATCGCACCTGACGCAGATCGTGTACGAGCACCACCCGCGGTTCGCCCACGTTCCCCGCGTCCACGGGCCGCGTCTCGAGCATCTCGAGGGCGGTGACGTGCTGCTGCTCGGAGACGGCGTGATCGCGGTCGGAGTCGGGGAGCGTACGACGCCGGCCGGGTTTGAGCGGCTGGCGCGGCAGTGCTTCGCGCACGACCTCGCGACCACCGTGCTCGCGGTGCCCATCGCGCAGGACCGAGCCACGATGCACCTCGACACAGTCGTGACGATGGTCGACGTCGACGCGGTGGTCATGTATCCGGCGGTCGCCGACACGCTCCGCGCCTACCCGGTCACCGAGGGCTCCGGGACCGCGCTGTCGATCGACGAGCCGGCTCCGTTCCTCGAGGCGGCCGCGAAGGCGTTGCAGATCGACCGGCTGCGCGTCATCGACACCGGGCTCGACGCCGTCACCGCCGAGCGTGAGCAGTGGGACGACGGCAACAACACGCTCGCGATCGCGCCGCGGCTCGCCGTGGCGTACGAGCGCAACATCGAGACCAACGCGCGGCTCGAGTCGGCGGGCATCGAGGTGATCCGGATCCAGGGCTCGGAGCTCGGCACCGGGCGCGGCGGCCCTCGCTGCATGTCGTGCCCGATCGCGCGCGACCCGGTGGTGCCCGGCGTTTGAGGTGCTCGCGCCGGAAGTCCGACGATCCCACCTCGTATTCGGGGTGGGATCGTGGCGTCTGAGGTGTGAGCACCCGAAACGCCCCCCGGCCGGAATGAACCCGTACGGCCTGTGGTTGGTTGCATAGCAGGACTGGTCGCACCCACGCGGCCGCCGTGACAGGGGGCCAGGGTGATCTCGACCGCGCGTCGCACGCACTATCGCGTCACGCTCGCGGTGCTGTGCGTCGGAGTCGCGTCGTTCGCCCTGGTCCAGTCGCTCACGATCCCGGTGCTCCCGCGCATCCAGGAGGAGCTCGGGACCAACGCGACGACCGTGACCTGGGTCGTCACCGCCTACCTCGTCTCCGCCTCGGTCTTCACGCCGCTGGCCGGCCGACTCGGTGACGCGACGGGCAAGGAGCGCGTGCTGGTGTACGCGCTCGGGCTGCTCGCGGTCGGGTCCGTGGTCGCTGCGCTCGCCCCGAACGTCGGCGTGATGATCGCGGCGCGGGTCATCCAGGGCGTCGGCGGCGGCGTCGTACCCCTGGCGTTCGGGATCATCCGCGACGAGTTCCCCGAGCCCAAGATCTCCGGTGCGATCAGCTTCACCTCGGCCCTGATGGGAGCGGGCGGTGGCTTCGGCACGGTGGTGGCGGGGCCGATGGTGGACGGGCTGGGCTACGTGTGGCTGTTCTGGCTGCCGGCGATCGTCACCGGCGCCGCGGCCGTCGCAGCGTGGGTCCTCGTCCCCGCGTCCCCCGTACGCACGCCGGGCCGCATCCCGTTGCTCCCGACGCTGCTCTTCGCCGGGTGGCTGACGGCGCTGCTGATCGGCATCAGCGAGGGGTCGCGCGTCGGGTGGGGTGCGCCGCTGGTCGTCGGCCTCCTCGTCGCGGCGGTCGTCCTGCTCCTCGGCTGGGTGTACGTCGAGCAGCGGGCCGCCGTACCCTTCATCGACCTGCGCATGATGCGCCTCCCCGCGGTGTGGACCGCCAACCTCGTCGCGTTCCTCATGGGCGTCGGCATGTATGCGTCGTTCGCGTTCACGCCACGGTTGCTGCAGACCGACCCGAGCGTCGCCGGCTACGGGTTCGGCGCGTCCATCACCCAGTCGGGCCTGCTGATGCTGCCCTCGGCGGTCGGCACGTTCGTGATGGGACTCGTCACCGCGCCGCTCACCCGCATCCGTGGCCCCAAGCCGGTCGTGGTGATCGGCTGCCTCCTGAGCGCGATCGGGCTCGGGGCGATGGGCCTCGTCCACCACGAGCCGTGGCAGACGGCGATCGCCAGCGGCCTGTTCGGGATCGGCCTCGGCGCCGTCTTCGCCTGCCTGGCGAGCCTCGTCGTCGCCGCGGTGCCGCCGGAGCAGACCGGCGTGGCGAGCGGCATGAACGCCAACATCCGTACGATCGGCGGCGCGGTCGGCTCGGCGGTGATGGCGACGATCGTGACGGGCCAGCTCGGACGCGGCGGGGAGCCGCGAGAGTCGTCGTACGTCGCGGGGTTCCTGTTCTTGTCGGCGGCGCTGCTGGTCGCGGCGCTGGTCGCGCTGCTGATCCCGAAGATGAGCCGGCGCGAGCTGGAGGGCGGGCTCGACGTCGACCGCGAGCCGGAGCCCGCGCTCGCCGACTGACTCCCCGCCTGCCCGCTCCGTCCCCGATTTGTGCACCTCCTCAAGGAATCGGGCCGGGGATTCCTCGACCAAGTGCACAAATCGGGGACGGGAGGGACGGGCCGGGGCCGGGCGGGTCAGATGTTGGAGCCGTCCGGGGGCGAGGCAGGGGTGCCGGGATCGCCCGTGGGAGCTCCCGCACCGGCGTCCGGGCAGTCCAGGTCGAGCGTGAACGCCGTCATCGACAGCGACCCGTACGTGTAGCCGTCGACGAGCACGTCCGCTCCACGGCCTGACTGGTCGGCCATCCCGGCGAGATAGAGCAACGGCAGGAAGTGGTCCGGCGTGGGCACCGCGTGCCGGTAGTCGGCGTGCGCGTCCATCGTCGCGATGTTGGTCGGGTCCTCGGCCATCAGCTCCCTGGCCGACTCGTCGAAGCGGTGCGCCCAGTCGTACCCCTCGTCCGCGAGTCCCCAGTCCATCCCGCCGAGGTTGTGGACGACGTTGCCGCTGCCGAGGACGAGCACTCCGTCGGCGCGCAGGGCGTTGAGCCTCTGGCCCAGGTCGAGGTGGTAGTCGAGGCCCTTGTCGGCGTTGATGCTCAGCTGGACCACCGGGATGTCGGCGTCGGGGAAGACGTGGGTCAGGACCGACCAGGTGCCGTGGTCGATGCCCCAGGAGTCCTGGTCCTCGCCGCACCACGTCGGGTGCACGGCGTCGGAGACCTCCTCGTACAGCTCGGGCATCCCGGGCGCCGGATACTGCACCTCGAACAGCTCGCGTGGGAAGCCGTAGAAGTCGTGGATCGTCCTCGGGGTGCGCATCGCGGTGACCGCCGTGGCGTTGATGTACCAGTGCGCCGACACGACGAGGATCGCGCGCGGCTTCGGCAGAGCCTCGCCCAGCGCACGCCATGCCTCGGTATAGCGGTTGCGCTCGAGCGCGTTCATCGGGTTGCCGTGGCCGATGAACGCGGCGGGCATGAGGGAGGGGGCTGCGAGGTCGGCCATGTCGTCATTGTCGCCCAAGGCCCCGGAGGCCGGAGGTAGTTGACACTTCATCTACCATGGGGAGATGAAGAACGTCGGCTTCCTCTCCTTCGGCCACTGGCAGGCCGTCCCGGGCTCGCAGGTCCGTACGGCACAGGACGCGCTGCTCCAGACGATCGATCTCGCCGTCGAGGTCGAAAAGCTCGGTCTCGACGGAGCGTACGTGCGTGTGCACCACTTCGCGCGCCAGCTCGCGTCGCCGTTCCCCCTGCTGGCCGCGATCGCAGCGCGCACGTCGCGGATCGAGATCGGGACCGGCGTGATCGACATGCGCTACGAGAACCCCTTCGCGATGGCGGAGCAGGCGGCCGCCGCCGACCTGATCAGCGCGGGCCGGCTCCAGCTCGGCATCAGCCGCGGATCACCGGAGAACGCGCAGCGCGGGTACGAGTCGTTCGGGTTCGTGCCGCCGGAGGGTGGGACCGACGCCGACATGGCGCGGACGCATGCCGAGGTCTTCCTCGCAGCGATCAGGGGTGCGGGCGTGGCGCTGTCCGACCCCGCGATGACCGGCCAGCAGGTGCCGCTCTCGATCCAGCCGCAGTCCGACGGGCTCCGCGACCGCATCTGGTGGGGCTCGGGCACCCGGGCGACCGGCGAGTGGGTCGCGAAGCAGGGGATGAACCTCATGTCCTCCACGCTGCTGACCGAGGACACCGGCGTGCCGTTCGACCAGCTCCAGGCCGAGCAGATCGCCCGCTATCGCGACACGTGGGCCGAGCAGGGCTGGGAGCGCGAGCCGCGGGTCTCCGTCAGCCGCAGCATCGTGCCGTTGCTCGACGACACCGACCGCGCCTACTTCGGCGAGCGCTCGGACGCAGACCAGGTCGGGGTCATCGACGGGCTGGTGTCGCGGTTCGGGAAGTCGTACGTCGGTGAGCCCGCCGCGCTGACGGAGGAGCTCGCCGCGGACGCCGCGGTACGGGATGCCGACACGCTGCTGATCACGGTGCCGAACATGCTCGGCGTCGCCTACAACGTCGAGCACCTCGCCGCCCTGACCGAGGAGGTCCTGCCGGCGATCGGCTGGTCGCCCCGGTCGGCCTGACGCCGCTCACCCCACCCGGGGCGGTTGCACGAGCAGCGCTGCGACCCGCGCGGCCACCAGCCGCGCGACGACGACGGTGACGGCGATCCCGAGCGCGGTCCCCGCGGCGACGTCGGCGATGTCGTGGACTCCGACGACGACCCGTCCGACCACCACGACGACGGCGACAGGGACCGCGTACCGCCACCACTGCGGTGCCACCAGCACCACCGCCGTCGCGAGGGCGGCGGCGATCGTCGCGTGGTTGCTCGGCCACGCCCAGTCGCCTTCGGCGGGGCAGATCGCGAGCACGTCGACAGCGCGGCACGGCCGCTCGTCACGGACGAGGACCTTCAGCACCTCGCTGGCGCCGTACGCCAGCACGACGCCGGCTCCGGCCGCGAGCCCGATGGCGAGCGTGCGAGGCCCACGCCCGTACGAGGCGGCCACCAGGACCAGCGCGAGCACGACGAGCCCGATGTCGGGGAGCAGCTCCACCGCTGTCGCGAGCGGGGAGGGGAGGCCGGTGGCGGCCTCGGCGATCAGGCGTGAGAGCGGGTCGGAGATCAGCACTCCGTGACCGTACGGCGGCGCGCGCCGTGACCCGTCAGCCCTCGGGCCCGTGCTGCGGGCGGCGGGTCAGACCCCAGTCGTACGCGCCCCGGACAGCACGACGCCCCGCACCCTGCGTGAGGGTACGGGGCGCCGCGCCAGAGCTCAGGCCTCGAGGCGGGCCTTCAGACCGTCGAGCTCGGTCCAGAGCACGGCCGGCAGCTTGTCGCCGAACGTCTCGAACCACTCGTTGATCTGCGGGATCTCGGTCTTCCACTCATCGGCGTCGACGGCGAGGGCCTTCGCAAGCTGCTCCTCGGTGACGTCGAGCCCGTCGGTGTCGAGGGCGCCGGGCGCCGGCACGAGACCGATCGGGGTCTCGACGGCGTCGACGTTGCCCTCGATGCGATCGACGACGTACTTGAGGACGCGGCTGTTCTCGCCGAAGCCCGGCCACAGGAACGAGCCGTCGTCGTCACGACGGAACCAGTTGACGTAGAAGATCTTGGGGAACTTCGACTCGTCGTTGTTCTTGGCCATCGAGATCCAGTGGCTGAAGTAGTCACCGGCGTCGTAGCCGATGAACGGCAGCATCGCCATCGGGTCGCGACGGACGACGCCGACCGCACCGGTCGCCGCGGCCGTGGTCTCCGAGGAGAGCGTGGCGCCCATGAACGTGCCGTGGGTCCAGTCGCGGGCCTCGGTCACCAACGGGATGGTCGTCTTGCGGCGACCGCCGAAGAGGATCGCGTCGATCGGGACGCCGTTGGGGTCGTCGTACTCCGGCGCGAGGATCGGGCACTGACGGATGGGGGTGCAGAAGCGGCTGTTGGGGTGCGACGAGAGCTCGTCGGACTCCGGGGTCCAGTCGCGGCCCTTCCAGTCGGTGAGGTGCGCGGGCGCCTCCTTGGTCATGCCCTCCCACCACACGTCGCCGTCGTCGGTCAGCGCGACGTTCGTGAACACCGAGTTGCCCTTGGCGATGGTGCGCATCGCGTTGGCGTTGGTGTCCCAGCCGGTGCCCGGCGCGACGCCGAACAGGCCGAACTCCGGGTTGACGGCGTACAGGCGGCCGTCGGCGCCGACGCGCATCCAGGCGATGTCGTCGCCGAGGGTCTCGACCTTCCAGCCCTCGATGGTCGGCTCGACCATCGCGAGGTTGGTCTTGCCGCAGGCGCTGGGGAACGCCGCGGCGACGTACTTGACGACGCCCTCGGGCGAGGTGAGCTTGAGGATCAGCATGTGCTCGGCCATCCAGCCCTCGTCGCGGCCCATCGCGGAGGCGATGCGCAGCGAGTAGCACTTCTTGCCGAGGAGGGCGTTGCCGCCGTAGCCCGAGCCGTACGACCAGATCATGCGCTCCTCGGGGAACTGCACGATGTACTTGGTGTCGCTGCACGGCCACGGCACGTCGTCCTGGCCCGGCTCGAGCGGCGCGCCGACGGAGTGCAGCGCGGGGACGAAGGACGCGTGGGTGCTCTCGATGCGGTCGAGGACCTCACGGCCGACACGCGCCATCACCGACATGGACGCGACGACGTAGGCGGAGTCGGTGATCTCGACGCCGAACATCGGGTGAGCGGAGTCGATGTGGCCCATCACGAACGGGATCACGTACATCGTGCGACCACGCATCGAGCCGTCGTACAGCTCGATCATGATGCGCTTCATCTCCGTCGGAGCCATCCAGTTGTTGGTGGGTCCGGCGTCGGCCTTGTCGACGCTGCAGATGTAGGTACGGTCCTCGACGCGCGCGACGTCGGTCGGATCGGAGGCGCACCAGAAGGAGTTGGGCTTCTTGCTCTCGTCGAGCCGCACGAACGTGCCGGCGGCGACCAGCTCGTCGGTGAGGCGGGTCCACTCCTCGGGAGTCCCCTCGATCCAGGTGATCGAGTCGGGCTTGGTGAGTGCGGCGACCTCGTCGACCCAGGTCTGGAGCTCGGCGTGGCTCGACCTGTAGGTGCTTGTCGGGGCGTCGGTGGTGATGTCTGCGGCCATGATGATCTGTGTCCTTCTCGCATCGCGATTCAAGCGTGTTGATTCGCACTGGCCAGGCCAATCCCGTGACCGGTCAGCTGATGTGGATAGGTGGGCGAGGCTCACGCTGCGGGACCGGTGCGCGGTCCCGAAGGACGAGAGCCGTGTCGCCAATGTATGCCCCGTTCGCGCCCCCGCCTCACACGGGCCTCGAGATAGTGAACATTCTCACAAGGGCCTCTGGCCTGCGGTTTTAAGTTGATCCGGCCCACAAATCGAGTTCAAAAGGGTCGAACCAGGACAGTCGTCCAACTAGTTGGCTTTCACAATCTCCGGACAGGGGCGCAACCTCCCACGACCCCCTCCGCCCGCGGGTCACTCTCTTCGGTCCGCGGGTCACTTTCTTCGGCTCGCGGGTCACTCTCTTCGGTCCGCGGGTCACCCTCAGGACCAAAGGTGACCCGCGAACGCCAGGGAGTGACCCGCGAGCGCCAGGGAGTGACCCGCGAGCGCCAGGGAGTGACCCGCGAGCGGAAAGGCGGAGGGCCCGCACCCCCTTGCGGGAGTGCGGGCCCTCTGTCGTACGCCGTGGTGTCAGCGCTTCTTCGGCGGCTTGCCGTACTGCATCACCGGGACCATGAGCTGGCCGGTGACGATCGTCGCGGTCGCGCGCCGGTGCATCTTGTCGACCGCACGTCGTCCGACGCCCATGCTGAGGAGTGCGGTGACCTCGTTGCCGCGCTCCGCCCGCGTCATCGCCTTGAGGAGTCCGGGCAGCGACGACGCATCGCTGGCCGTCGAGTACTCGTCCTCGGCGTACTCCTCGTAGTACTCGTCATCCTCGTAGCCGCGGCTGGTGCCTCCCGAGACGTTGAGGATCCCGATCGGCCGCTTGAACTTCCTGCGCGGGACGGCGACCTTGAGGTTCACGATCTTCTTGGCGGGGCCGATCGAGCCCCGCTCGCGCGCGAGCGTGACACGCAGACGCAGGAAGCCGCCGCGACGAGCCATCAGCCCCTCGTCGGTCACCTTCGTCCACTGCCCGAACTGCTTCGCGTCGACACGCGAGATCCGGTACGCCTTGTAGCCCTCGCTGATCGTCGTCGTCTGCGCGGCGTCGACGATCGTGACGTCCTCGTAGTCGTTGGAGAGGATCGAGTCGATGTCACCCGCGAACTGGTTGGCAGCACCGGCGGTGATGTCGTACTTGTCGGCATAGACGTCGCTGCGCGTGTAGGTGAGGATCTGGCCGTTGGCGCGGCGCACCTTGATGGACCGGTACGCGCGGGCCTCGCCACCGAAGGTCCCGTCGGTCACGGTCCATCCGTCGTAGCTCGACTGCGTCGCTCCGACCGTCGACAGCCAGTCCTGCGACATGACCGTGGTCGCGGAGTAGCGGCTGCGGTTCTCAAAGCGGTTGGTGGTCCGCACGGTCGGGCCGGTCGGCGCCTTGCCGAGGGTGCCCACGATCGCGGTCAGACGGTCCTGCGTGAACGTTCCGATCGGCGCGCCGAGGTTGGCGATCTTGAACGACCCCTCGATCTGGTCGCGCTCGACGTAGACGGCGTCGGCGCCGTGCAGAGACATCCGCGTCTTGCCGAGCCAGTCCATCGGGTGCCCGAACGCGTAGACCGTCGAGCCGCAGACGGCCGTGGTCGTGCCGACGCCGGCGAGCGGGAAGGACCCGTACGCGTAGGAGGCGGCGATGTTGGAGCCGGCCGAGACCGGGATCGCCTTCGTCCCGGTCCGGCTGCTCGCACCGCCGTTGCGGAAGGTGACGTTCTTGAGCTTCGCCTTCTTCGCGATCGCCGCCGCCTTCGACGACGGGACGCCGGCGGGGATGGTGATCGGTGTCGGGAGGCGGCGCAGCGAGCCGGCAGCCTTGGAGGCACCGGTGGCACGCATCGAGTCCGCGACCTTGGAGGTGATCCGGACCGAGGCGGCGGCCGAGGAGTACGACCCCGAGCGGTAGAGGTCGGCAGCCGGCGTGACACCGGCGTACTCGCTCGGTGACCACGACTGGCCGTACGCCACCGCGCCGACCAGACGCCCGTCGGGGGCGTAGAGCGGGGTGCCCGACATGCCGGCCCAGATGCCGCGGTCGACGTTGCCGGCGGAGTCGGTGATCCGCGAGCCGCGCATCTTGAACACCAGCATGTCGACGCCCGGTGCGATGCCGTCCTCGATGGTCCCGACGAACTCACCGGCGACCGTGTCGGCCTCGGTGCCGGCCGACACCGTCAGGCCCTCGACGGCTGTGCCGGGCGTTGTCGTGGTCGCCCGGACGAGCTCGGCCGGCGGGAACGCCGCCGGACAGGCGGACCCGACAGCGGCGGTCGGGGCGACGGGCTCGGCCATCGCCGGGCCGGTCGCGGCCAGCGCGGTCGCGGTGACGGCCGTCGCGGCCGCCGCGACGATCGTGAGCGTACGCCTGCGGGCGCGCGCGTGTGCGGTCATGTTTACCTCGGTTTCACGGGGGAGGACGGCAGATCGACCCGAGAGAGGGCTGTGCCGCCGGACTGAAACCTAGTGCCCCGCGGGGGTCACCGGGGCGAGAATGTTCGGGCGGGGGAACCCGATTTCGGTCTCCGCGAGCGACCCGCTAGAGTAGGGGTCGCTTCGCCGGTGTGCGAGGCGGGCGCTCGTAGCTCAACGGATAGAGCATCTGACTACGGATCAGAAGGTTAGGGGTTCGAATCCCTTCGAGCGCGCAGGAGTGAGAGGCCCGGCACCGTCCTAGGTGCCGGGCCTCTTGCGTTGTCCCCGCGACACGCCGTGCGGCCACCCAGCAGTCACGCCGTGGAGGGCAGGTCCCAGCGGTTGCCCATCGGGTCGACGAACACCGCGACCCGCCCGTACGGCTCGTCGCGCGGCGGGACGTGACCTCGACGCCGGCGGCGCTCAGTCGCGTGCACAGGGTGTCGACGAAGAACGCCACGGCCTGGTCGTCGTCGGGGACCAGGAGCGTGGCGAGGTCGAGATGCATCCCGGCACCGTACGGCGCTACGAGCGCGGGAGTCGTGCCGCGCGTCGGTTGAGGTAGCGCTGCTCTGGGAGGCTCGCGGTGAGGGCCGCGGCCCGCTCGTAGGCGGCGCGGGCCCCGGCGAGCTCACCGGCGCTTTCGAGCAGATGAGCTCGGACGGCGTGGGTCCGGTGGTGCCGCTGCATCGCCGGATCGGTCAGCAGGTCGTCGACGAGTGCCAGGCCCTCCGCCGGGCCGACCGCCATGCCGACGGCGACCGCACGGTTGAGCGTGACCGCGGGACTGGGGGCGACGGCGTCGAGCATCGCGTAGAGCACGCTGATCTGTGCCCAGTCGGTCTCCTCCCACGTCGGTGACTCCGCGTGCACGGCGGCGATCGCCGCCTGGAGCTGGAAGCGCCCGACGTGGCCGCGCGGAAGGACCTCCTCGAGGAGCCCTACGCCCTCCGCGATCTGCGTCGCGTCCCACGTGCGACGGTCCTGCTCGGCCAGCGGGACGAGGTCGCCGGTGGGAGTGGTGCGCGCCGGTGCCCGCGCGTGGGTGAGGAGCATCAGCGCGAGCGCACCGCTGACCTCGTCGTGCTCGGGGACGGCGCGGTGGAGCTGTCGGGTGAGGCGGATCGCCTCGCCGGCGAGGTCGGCGTCCAGGAGGTGCTCGCCCGAGCTTCGCACGTAGCCCTCGTTGAACATCAGGTGGCAGACGTCCAGCGCAGCGGCGAGGCGTGAGGCTGCCTCCGCGGGTGGCGGCAACTCGAACCGCGCCCCTGCGGCACGGAGCGTCGCGCGCGCACGGCTCAGGCGTTGAGCCATCGTCCTCTCGGGCACCAGGTAGGCGGCCGCGATCTGGCTCGCGGACAGGCCGGCGACCGAGCGAAGCGTCAAGGCGACCTGGGAGGCGCGGCTGAGGGCGGGATGGCAGCAGACCACGAGCAGACGGAGAGTGTCGTCGGCATCCGTACGGCGGGCGTCACCGTCGGCGTTGGCCGGCATGTCCATACGGTCGGTGTGCGTCGCCTCGCGCTCTTCCCGCGCCCGGCCCGAGCGGACCGTGTCGACCAGGCGGCGCGAGGCCACCCGGATCAGCCAGGCCCGAGGATTCTGCGGGAGTCCGTCGCGCTCCCACTGCACGGAGGCCGCGAGGGCCGCCTCCTGTGCGGCATCCTCGCAGTCCGCCAGGTCGCCGTGCCGTCGCAGCAGCGCCGCCAGGACGTGCGCGGACTCGCGCCGCCACACGTCCTCGAGCACCCGTGCGTCCAGCACGTCTCAGCCTCCGCCTCCGCGCCTCACGGTGAGGACGGCGTCACTGGTCGTCGCCGCCCGGCCACATCATGGGGCGCAGCTCGACGGTCTCGCCCGGCCCGGCGAACACCGCGCCGATCTCCTCCGCACGCTCGAGGCTCTCGACGTCGATGACGAAGAAGCCCGCCAGGTGCTCCTTCGACTCCGAGTAAGGCCCGTCCGTCGCGAGCGGCCGCCCGTCCTCCCAGCGATAGAGGCGTGCGGTGGTCGGGTCGCCCAGAGCCTCGCCCATCACCAGCTCGCCGCGTTCCTGCATCTCGGTCAGCGTGCGCTCGAAGTCGCCGGTCAGGCGCTCGCGCTCCTCGGCGGGCAGCGCCTGGAACTCCGGGAGGTAGTCACCTGTGGGGTGACCCCACGGCTGCGGGTTGGAGTGGATCATGATCACGTACTTCATGCGAGCTCCTCGATCGTCGGGACGACGGCATCACGCGCCGTCTGAGGGGAACGTCGGAGCCGAGGGCGCGATGTCGACATGCTGCCTCGCTCAGCCTCCGACGACGACGGGTGCGCTTGCCGCGGCGGGGCGGGCGACGATGCGGCGACCGGCCAGCAAGAGGTGCTCGAGATCCGGCGTCGACAGCTCGTACGTCACGGTCGTCCCCTCCCGCGCGGACTGCACCAGGCCTGCTCGGCGGAGCACCGCGAGCTGCTGCGAGAGGTTCGACGGCTCGATCCCGAGCTCGGTGAGCAGCGATCGGACAGGGGTGGGCCCGTCCTGGAGGATCTCCAGGACACGAATCCGAACGGGGTGCCCGAGAGTGCGGAAGAGCTCTGCCTCCGACTGGTGCTGCGGCACGTGGCGCGTCATCAAGACCTCTGTTCGGGCTCCGACCGTATGGTGCACGGGGCAACAAACTAGGGATCGTTGCAGACTTCTTCAAGTCGTGGAACCCTTCTTCGCACCCCGTACAACGAAAGGACCCACCTGATGGCAGATCCCGAGAAGGCGATGGACGAGGCCGGCCTCACGAACCCGCGTGTCCGCGAGTACGTGCGCCACTGGGCCGAGGTCACGGGGGCCGATCGGATCGAGGTCGTCAGTGCGGACGACGACGCACGCCTCATCGACGAGGCGCTCGCGGCCGGTGACCTCCTGCCTGCGGGCGAGGGGCGCTACTACTCGCGCAGCTATCACAAGGACACGGCGCGCTCGGAGGAGCGCACGATCGTCGCCACCAACAACCCGTCCGACGCCGGGGTCTACAACAACTGGCGCCCGGCGTCGGAGATGAAGCCGCTGCTCGAGAGCAAGATGCGCGGCGCCCTCATCGGCAAGACGATGTACGTCATCCCGTACCTGATGGCACCTCCGGGCAACGCTCTCGCGCCGTGGGCCGCAGGCGTCGAGCTCACCGACACGCGCACGGTCGTGCTGCACATGATCCGCATGGCTCGCGTCGGCGCGGACTTCGTCAACGACCTCGATGATCCCGACGGCTTCGTGCGCGCGGTCCACGTCACCGGTGAGCTGGAGTCGCTGGGGCACGGGACGCCCGACGACCAGCGCTACTTCGTCACCGTCGCCGACGAGCGGACCATCCTGCACTTCGGTTCGTCGTACGGCGGCAACGCGCTGCTCGGGAAGATCGCCCACGGGCTGCGCCAGGGCGCGTACGACGGCTGGGACTCCCGCACGTACCTCGCCGAGCAGTACATGCTCATCGGGATCCACGACAAGGAGACGGACGAGACCTACCACATCTGCGGCGGGTTCCCGAGCGCCTCGGGCAAGACCAACCTCGCGATGATGCTGCCGCCGGACGCCCTCGGCGACCGCTATCACGTGTCGTTCTACGGCGACGACATCGCGTGGCTGTGGGTGGACGAGAAGTCGGGCCGCCTGTACGGCATGAACCCGGAGTACGGCGTCTTCGGCGTCGCGAAGGACACGAACGAGACGACCAACCCGACGGCGCTGCAGTCCATCGCGGAGGGCACGGGCGCGATCTTCACCAACGTCGCCTACAACCCCCAGACGCAGGAGGTCTGGTGGGAGGGCCGTACGCCCCAGCCGCCGGCCGACGTCACCGGCTGGCTGGACTGGAAGGGCGACCCGATCGCCGACCGGACGCCCGACCAGGCCGGAGAGCCGTGGGCGCACCCCAACAGCCGGTTCACCACGACGCTCGACAACGTCCCCAACATCGCGCCGGACTACAACGCCGCGTCAGGCGTGCCGATCGACGCGATCATCTTCGGTGGGCGTACGCGCGACCGCGAGCCGCTGATCCGCGCGATCAGCGATCTCGCCGAGGGCGTGTACGACGGGCTGACCCTGGGCGCGGAGGCGACCTTCGCCGCCGAGGGCGTCGACGGGCAGCTGCGCTACGACCCGATGTCCAACCGGCCGTTCATGGCCTACGGCGAGGGCGACTACGCGCGGCACTACCTCGACGTGGTCGGGGCCGCGAAGGAGCTCCCGATCTTCGCGCACGTCAACTGGTTCCAGCGTGACCCGGAGGACGGCCACTTCCTGTGGCCGGGATACCGCGAGAACCTGCGCCCGCTGCTGTGGCTGATCCAGCTCAAGAAGGGTGAGGTCACCGGGCGTCGGACCCCGGTCGGCATCATCCCCACCGAGGACGAGCTGATGCTCGACGGCGTCGACATCGCCAAGGATGACCTCGAGACGATCCTGTCGATCGACGTGGAGCGCTGGCGGCAGGAGATGGGCTTCCGCGAGGAGCACCTCGCGCAGTTCGATCGGGTGCCAGACGAGATCTGGGAGGCGCACCGCCGCGTCAAGGCCGCGCTCGACGCCGAGGCCTGACAGTCCGCTGACGACGATGAGGCGTTTCGACCAGATGGTGGTCGAAACGCCTCATCGCTGTGTCTAGCGCCGGACCTTCGTCGTCGGCAGCGACGGAGCGAGCATCGGGTGGAGCGCCGGGTCGTCGACGGACACCACCGCGACGACGCGCTTGCCGGCGTCCCCGGGCCGCGGGGTGAAGGTGTAGCCCGTCGCGCCGACGACCGGACGACCCCCGACGAGCCAGGTGTAGCGGAAGTCCGTCACCTCACGCGACCACCGTCCGTTGCTGACGGTGAGCGTCGAGCCCACCTTCGCCTCGCCGGTGATCTTCGGCAGCCGGGTCGGGACCACGGCGCGCTTGCCGGGATCGCGCAGCGTCACGTCGTCGGCCTTCACGAACACCTGCTTGTGCGCGTACCAGAGCTGGTAGTAGCGCAGCTCGCCCTTCACGTCCGTACGGTCGTCGGGGATCGAGCCGTCGAAGGACTGCGCGTAGTAGTAGTCGGTCTCCACGTCGTCGTCGCTCACGGCGTACGTCTGTCCGGCGCCGAGCGTGTACTCCAGCGGCGCGATCGCCTGCACCGGGATCTCGTACGGCGCGTACGCCTCCGGCTCGGGATAGGCGCGACCGAAGATCGGTGCCGCGGTCGTCGATGTCGTCGTCACCGTCTTGGCGGTCGTCCGGAGCACGACGGGCCTCGTCGCCGGGTTGTGGACCCACACCAACGAGCCCGCCCACCAGACGCCGAGCCACTCGTCGCGCACCTCGGCCACGACCAGCTTGTGCCCCGACTGGATGCGTGCGCTGATGTCGCTGGCGTACGTCGTCCCCGCGGTGCCGTTGGGCTTCCAGCCCGGGTCGTTCGCCAGCGGGGCCTCGAGCGAGGGCGACTGGTAGGCGAGGACGAAGTTCGTGCCCTGGCCAGGGATGCAGTCGCCGGACCCCGGAGAGGCCTGCTGGCAGCCGGTGATCGTGTTGACGTTGTCGGCGTAGCCGCCACGGACCTCGACGACGTCGCCGGCCTTCACCGACGAGGTGTTCTTGGCCGACTGGCCGATCGGCGCCTGGACGAGGTCGAAGTAGTGCTCCCAGTCCCAGTACGGCCCCGGGTCCCAGTGCACGTTCCTCGTGGCGCCGGAGGTGACGCCCGGGACCTGGTCGTGCCCGATGATGTGGGCTCGGTCGAGCGGGATGTCGTGCTCGTGCGCGAGGTGGCGCACCAGCTTCGCCGACTGCTCGTACATCGCCTCGGTGAACCAGCCCGCCGACCCCGCCCAGCCCTCGTGCTCGATGCCGATGGAGTGGGCGTTGACGTACCAGTTGCCCGCGTGCCAGCCCACGTCCTTCGGGTCGAGGTGGTTGGCGATGTGGCCGTCCGACGACCGGATCGTGTAGTTCCAGGCGAGGTAGCCCGGGTCTGTCACGAGTCCGATGGTTGGGTCGTACGCGGTCTCGGTGTCATGGATGACGATGTACTTGAGCTTCGGCCCGCCAGGCCCGGTGCGGTCGGCCTTGTCGTGGTTGCCGTAGTTGCCGGTGCTGTCGGGGTCGGCGGGGACCAGCTTCTCGTAGCCGGCCGGGATCCACTCGCACCCGAGGTCGGGCGGACAGTCGGTCTCGGGATCGCTCGCGGACGGCGGGGCGACCTCGACCGTCGGGTCGCCACCGAGGGTCACCGTCTCGCCGCCGGAGGTCGTACGAGCGCGTCCTTCACGGAGCGTGCTCAGGACCTGACGCTCGAACGTGTCGGCGGACCCGAAGCGGGCGATCGCCGCGGTCCACCTCTGCGGTGGCGTGGACGCGTCGAGGTCGGGCGCGTACGACGCGGTCAGTGCCGCGGCCGCGCAGACGTTGGCGCGGTCGTCGCTGCGGACCGTCGAGGCGGGGATCCCGGTGAGCTCGGCGGCGCGCTCGAGCTGGCTGGCCGTACGTCGTGGGGAGCGGTCGGTCGAGCCCTTGCCCGCCCCGTCGGGGACGGCCGTCGTCGTCGACTTGAGGTTGAACATGCCGTACCCGCCGTCGTTGCTGACCCGGCCGTCGTGGCCCTCCCAGCGAGACTGCATGTAGGAGACGGCTCTGAGGAGATCCGACGGGACGTCGGCGGCCTCGGCCGCGGCGTCGAACGCCGCGTCGAGGGTGGGAGCCGCGAGGACTGACTGGCAGTCGACGGCCGGGGGGTCGGTGACGGGTGACGCGGAGACGAGCGAGGCGGGCATCGTCGCCAGCACCAGTGCTGACGCGCCGGCGACGACGCCGACCCGGAGGAGTGAGGATCGCACGCGAGGGCTCCCTTCGACACCTGATCGGATTCAGGTGATCCCTGCATGCAAGCGCACCCCACGCTGGTTGCACCACGAGACGTATCAACACCTGGGACGAATATTTGTTACGTAAACCACGGCTCGACGCCGACCTGCCCCTTGCTCGTTGTGATTCGCCGTCGAGATGCGCTCCGCATCATGAAGACGCCAGTCGGTCGAGCTCGTCGGCGGTAAGTCGGAGAGCGCCGGCTGCGACGTTCTCGTCGACGTGGGCGGGGTCGCCGGTCCCCGGGATCGCCAGGACGTGCGGGCCCTGCTGGAGGGTCCAGGCGATCCGGACCTGTGCCGGAGTGGTGCCGTGCGCCGCCGCGATGTCGAGGACCTCGGCGTCCTCACGAGCTGCGGACCGACCTCGCTCGGCGCCCTGCCCGGCGACGGCGAAGAACGGGACGAAGGCGATGCCGCGTGCGCGGCAGGCCTCGAGGACGTCCCGGGCGTCGCCGCTCGACCCGATCCCGTACCGGTTCTGCACACAGACCACCGGAGTGACCGACAACGCCTCGTCGAGGTGCCCACGATCGACGCCGGAGACGCCGATGTGGCGGATCAGACCGGCGTCGCGCAGGTCTGACAACGCCCCGACGTGCTCGCTGATCGACGTCACGGAGGGCATCTTCCGGAAGTACACGAGATCGAGGTGGTCACGGCCGAGCTGGCGGAGGTTCTCCTCGACCTGGCCGCGCAGCTGGTCGGGGCGGGCCGGTGGCAGCCACGCCCCCGAGGCGTCCCTGCCGGGCCCGACCTTGGTGGCGATGACGAGGTCGTCCCCGTACGGCGCGAGTGCGGAGCAGATCAGCTCGTTGGCCGAGCGGAGCGAGGAGAAGTAGAACGCGGCCGTGTCGATGTGGTCGACGCCGAGCTCGACCGCGCGCCGCAGCACCCGGAGCGACCTCGTGCGGTCGCTCGGCTCGCCGAGGTCGAACGCGGCGCTCCCGGTCAGCCGCATCGCGCCGAGCCCGATCCGGTTGACGGTGAGGTCACCCAGCTGCCACCTTCCGGCGCTGTCGGCAGTGATCGTCGTGGAGGTCATCGGGGGAGTCTGGCACTCGGTCGCGCACGACGAAACTGCGTTGAACGCCTCCCGGTCGTCTGGTTGTCTCACCGGGTGACGATTCCTGAGCTCGGCTGGCCGAGGAGAACCGAGCGGCTCGAGCTGCGGCTGCCCACCGACGAGGCCGTCGACGAGGTGCTCCGATGGCGCAACCACCCCGACGTGACGCGGTGGCTGCTGCGGACGACCGTCGATCCGGACTCCTTCCGCAAGGCCTGGATGGCCAGTGTCGACGATCCGCTCGACCACGGAGTCTTCGTCCACCTCGGCGACGTCGTGGTCGGGCTCGCATCGTTGGGGGTGCAGGACGGGCTGGGGCAACGCGAGGACGGGGAGCCGTGGCGAGCGGCAGAAGGCACGCTCGGCTACTCGTTCGACCCCGCGTACGCAGGGCGCGGGTTCGCGACCGAGGTGGCCGGGGCGCTGCTGGAGCTGGGCTTCACCGAGCTCGGGCTGCACCGGATCACGGCCGGCTGCTTCGCCGCCAACACCGCCTCTTCCCGGGTGATGGAGAAGCTGGGCATGCGGCGCGAGCAGTACGGCGTCCGCGACTCGTGGCACGCCGAGCTCGGCTGGATCGACGGTTGCCAGTACGGGATCCTCGCCGAGGAGTGGACCCGCGGCTGATCGTGGGGTGGCACGGCTCAGGCGGGTGAGCGCTCCAAGAGTCGCGCCAAGCGGGCGAGCCCGTCCGGCGCGCCCTCGATGATCGTGGTGGCGAGGTGGCTCTGGGCGACCGGGACGGCTTCGCGGACGTACTTCGCCTCACCCTTGGACAGCTCGGCGCCCCGCAGGTCGCGTGCGGTGAGCATCGACGCGAGCAGCGCGAGGTCGTCGAGGTGGCGCCCGCGGTGGGGGTCGACGGTGATCGAGTAGGCGGCCGACTTGATGACGAGCGCGCCGAGGAGCGTCGGGCGCTGAATCGTGCCGGTGGTGTCCCCGACGGTCACCTTGACCGGCTCCGAGCGGCGCAGCGCATAGATGGCGCCCGGAGTGGCGAGAGCGGGGAACCCGCTGGCTCCGACCCCGCGCCCAGGCTGACCGGTGAAGGCGGGGATCAGGACGTCGATGGTCGCCGCGCCGCGGACCCAGCGGTGCTGCTTGCCGCTGGCGGTGAGTCCGCGCGGCTCGAACTCCGCCTCGGACAGCGCGGAGGTGACGGTCATGAGGATCTGCGGGTGGCCACGAACGTCCAGGACGGCGTCGACGTCGGGCGTCGAGCGGTACGGATCGACGCCGCGCTCGGCGCAGTGCAGGTGGACCATCTGCCCGCCGACGAGCGTCCAGCCCTCGGGGACGGTCTCGGCGAGGTGGAAAAGGCCGAACCAGGACGCCTCCTGCTCGGCGCTCATGACGGGGAGCGCGATGCTCACGCCGTACCTCCTGACCTCTGCACGACCTCGGCGGGACCGGCGCTCGGTCGCGCCGACGCTCTCGCGGGATCCTAGGTGCTCGGCCAGGTCCGTTGCCAGCACCGGCCCCACCGCCGTGTCGCGGAGCCTTTCGATCAGGATCGAAATCCCTTGCCGGTCGCTCGTCGTGGAGTCCAGGGTGGTCCGGGGCGGCGGTGTGGAGCAACGGCCACATCGCCGTCCTTCGTTCTGCGCGCCACGCCTACGCGACCCCTCTTGACGTATTCCCATATAGGCATATGATCGTCCCTATGGCACGAGCAGCGACGACGTCGGACGTCTTCAACGCGATCGCCGAGCCGCAGCGCCGGGAGATCCTGGTGCTGCTGCGCGCAGGCGAGCGGCCCGTGACGGAGGTGGCCGAGGAGCTGGGCATGACCCAGCCGGGAGCCTCCAAGCATCTGCGTGTGCTCCGCGAGGTCGGCCTGGTGCAGGACCGCAAGGTGGGCAAGCAGCGGCTGTACGGCCTTGACGCCGGCGGGCTGCGACCGGTCCACGAGTGGACCGGCGGGTTCGAGCAGTTCTGGAACGAGAGCTTCGACCGGCTGGACGCGTACGTGCAGGACCTCAAGCAGGCACGACAGGAGGAGTAACCATGGCAGCCACAGGACCAGGAGCGCCGGTGCAGTCCGCGACGGCCGACCGGGAGATCGTGATCTCCCGCGTCATCGACGCCCCGCCGGAGCTGGTGTTCGAGGCGTTCACCGAGGTGCGGCACCTGTCGCGGTGGTGGGGGCCGGACGGGTTCACCACGACGACGACGTCGCTGGAGTTCCGCGCCGGCGGGGAGTGGGACTTCGTGATGCACGGACCCGACGGGACGGACTACCCCGAGTGGATCACCTGGACGGAGATCACCCGGCCGGAGCGGATCGCGATGCTTCACGGCGAGTCCCGCGGCGACCCGAACGCCTTCGAGTCGGTCCTCACGTTCGAGCGCGACGGGACGGCGACCCGCATCGAGATGCGCACGGTGTTCCCCACCAAGGAGCTGCGTGACGAGGCGGCCGAGAAATACCACGCGATCGAGGGTGGTCAGCAGACGCTGGGCAACCTGGCCGCGTACGTCGCCGAGATGGCCGAGCAGGGGGCGGACGACTGATGGCCGGCACGGTGTTCTTCAGCGTGTCGATGTCGTTGGACGGGTTCATCGCGCCCGAGTCCACCGACGAGCTGATGGGTCGACAGTGGATGGAGCTGCAACGGTGGGTCTTCCCGCAGCGGTTCTTCCGCGAGAACCTCAAGCTCGGCGGGGGCGGCGAGGAGGGGCGCGACAACGACATCGTCCGAGCGACCTTCGAGCGCACGGGCGCGAGTGTCATGGGCAAGCGCATGTTCGACGCCGGCGAGGAGGCGTGGCCGGAGGAGGCGCCGTTCCACACGCCGGTCTTCGTCGTGACGCACGAGAAGCGTGACCCGTGGGAGCGGCCCGGCGGTACGACCTTTCACTTCGTCAACGACGGCATCGAGTCCGCCCTCGACCAGGCCCGCCAGGCCGCCGGCGAGCGTGACGTCCGCATCTCGGGCGGCGGCGCGACGATCCTCGAACACCTGAACGCGGGCCTGGTCGACGAGTTCTCGATCGCGCTGTCGCCCGTGCTCTTCGGCAAGGGAGTCCGCCTCTTCGAGGGCGTGGACGCCGAACGCGTCGCCCTGGAGCAGGTCCGCGCCGAGTCCTCCCCGCGGGTGACGCACCTGACCTACGCCGTTCGTCAGCGTGAGCGCTGACCTCAGGTCGACCCGGCCCGGACGAGCTCGGACGCACGGGCGCTCTCGCGAGACCCGAGGTGCTCGGCCAGGTCCGCCGCCAGCACCGGCCACCCCCTCGTGTCGGGAACCACGTCGGTGACGTGGAGGACCACGTTGCCCTCCTGGCGTGGAGCGGGCACGAGGAAGTAGTCATCGACGAGGCCGTCCAGGTCCGTCGTCGCCGCGTACGCCTCGAGCGTGGGGCTCACGATGAAGCTCCCCTCGGCACTGACTCCTGAGAGGTGCACGCGCTCGTCGTCGCGCAGGTCGTCGAGATCGCCGGGGGCAACTCGGAACTCCTGGCGATCGGCTCGCCGCGCCATCCAGGCCCGCAGCAGCGCGGCGGGGTCGTCGGACGCCCGCAGGCGCTCGGCGTACGTGTGCAGGCGGGCGCGCTCGGTCGACGCGACCGTGGGCGACCCTCCCGCCAGGAGATCGAGCAGCGCCCACGCCATCCGAGGCGAGAGCGGCCGCGAAGGTCGAGCGGCCGCCAGCGGCAGACGGCCGGGGTCGATCGCCCACTGGTTGCCGATGCGGACGGCGGGCAGCGTGCCGTCCTCGATGCGCTGGTGCACGCGTCGAGGGGTGATGGCGAGGCGCTCTGCTGCCTCGCGTACGCCGATCTGGGCCACAACACAAGTCTACGCGATCGCGAAGGGAAGTGTTCGACCGTGCCCGCTCACCCTGCGAGAAAGCTGAGCCGTACCTGGCGGACAGGGTTGTCGACGTTGGTGTCCACCAGGACGACGCTCTGCCAGGTCCCGAGAGCGATCGCCCCGGCGAGGACCGGCACGGTGACCGAGGGCCCGATGAACGCCGGCAGGACGTGGTCGCGTCCGTGGCCGGGGGCGCCGTGCCGGTGCTGCCACCGGTCGTCGCGAGGCAGGAGGTCGTCGAGGGAGTTCAGCAGGTCGTCGTCGGACCCGGCGCCCGTCTCGATGACTGTGATGCCCGCGGTGGCATGGGGGACGTACACGTTGAGCAGTCCGTCGCCCTCGTCGGCGACGAACCGCTCGCAGTCGCGGGTGAGGTCGTGGACGACCGGGCGGTTGCCGGTCCGGATCTCGATCGTGTCGCTTCGCATGCCTCGATCGTGCCCCGGGACCGTCCGCGGGTGCTACCTCACCCGGCGGGCTTGGTCGCCGCGCCGTCCAACCAGAGCGTGTCGGAGGGGTCGCTGTGCGAACCCTCCGTCCCGACGTGCTTGGAGCTGATCTGGGGGCCGTTGCGGATGACGTGCCACAGCGCCATCGCATGACCGCGCCCCACGCCGTACTCCTCGTCGAGCCACGCGGCGACCTGCCCCGCCTTCGCACCCGGCTCCGCGAAGCCGCGTCCGCGCGCCTCCTCGACCAGCTCGCGGGGAGTCTTGCCGGTCTTCTTCTCGATCGCGTCGAGGTAGGCCTGGAAGGACATGGTCGTTCTCCTTGTGGGGAAGGTCAGCGCGTGCTCATCCGGTCAGACCGGTCGTGCTCGGAGAAGTCATCGCACCGTCACGCGATCGCCTCCCGCACGCGGCGGGTCATCGCGGCGAACTCCGGCGATGCTCGCAGCTCGGCGGGGTCGACGTCTGCCGACGCCCTGGCGAACGGCGCCGTCTCGTCCAGCACGATCCGCCCCGGTCGCGGGCTCATCACCAGGACCCGCGAGCCGAGCAACACCGCCTCGTCGACGCTGTGGGTGATGAACAGGACGGTCTTGCCGGTCGCGCGCCACAGGGTCAGGAGCTCGCCCTGCAACCGCTCACGAGTCAGCGCGTCCAGGGCACCGAACGGCTCGTCCATGAGGACGATGTCGGGATCGTTCGCGAGGACGCGGGCGATCTGGACGCGCTGCTGCATCCCGCCCGACAGCTCGTACGGCCGTCGCTCGGCGACGTCGGTGAGCCCGACCATCGCGAGGTACGTGTCAGCGCGCGCCCGCCGCTCGCCCTTCGCGACCCCTCGCAGTCGGGGCCCCAGCGCGACGTTGCCGCGGACGTCGAGCCACGGATAGAGCGTCGGCTGCTGGAACACGACGCCCCGCTCGGCCCCAGGACCCCGCACCTCGCGCTCGCCGACCGCGATGCGACCCGACGACGGCGCCATGAATCCGGCGACCAGACGCAGCAGCGTGGTCTTCCCGCACCCCGACGGCCCGGCGAGCGTGACCAGCTCGCCGGGCTCGATCGTGAGATCGATCCGGTCCAGCGCCGGCACCTCCGTGGCGCGGGAGGCGAAGACGTGCTCGACCTCGGTGACGCGGATCGCGCCGGCGTGCGTCCGGACCGACTGGACGGTCACTTCGCCGAGCTCGCCTTCGCCGCCGCCTCCGCCGCGCTCGCGTCCACGCCATCGGCGTACGCGGACTCCGGGCCGACGGCCGCGATGCCGTCCTGGCTGTGCAGGAACTGCGCGGTCGCGAAGAGGTCGGCGCCGAGCTTGCCAGCGAGGTAGTCCGGCGTGGCCTGCTCCGCGGCGGACAGGTAGACGAACCCGTCGAACTGCGCCTTGGCCTCGTCGGTCGTCACCCCGACCTCGACCGCCACGCTCTCGGCCGCCTTGTCCGGGTCGTCGGCGATCTGTGCGACCGCGTAGTCCTGAGCCTTGGCCCACAGGGCGAGGAAGTCGGCGTTCTCGGCGATGAAGTCGTCGGCCGCGACACCCACGTCGTACGTCGGCTTGCCCGCCTTCGCGGTGTCCTCGCTGGTGAGGATGACCGTGCCCTTGTCCTTCTTGAGCTCGCTCAGGGTCGGGTCCCACACCCAGGAGGCGTCGACGTCACCGCGCGACCAGGCCGGCGCGATCTGCTCGGGGTCGGCGTTCACGAGCGTGTAGTCGGTCGCCTTCTGCCCCGCGTCGCTGATCGCCTGGAGCAGCGAGAAGTGCGCGGTCGAGCCGAACGGCGTCGCGATCGTCTTGCCCTTCAGGCCGGTGATGTCGGTCGCGGCGCCGTCACGGACCACGAGCGACTCGGCCGCACCGATGACGTCGTGGATCCAGACGACCGACACCGGCAGGTTCAGCGGCGCCGACAGGGCCTTGGTGGCCGGGGACGACCCCATGAGGCCGAGGTCGAGGCTCTTGCCGCCGAAGGCCTGGACGACGTCGCCGCCGGAGGCGAAGCTGTTCCAGGTGATCGTGGCGTTGGGCGCGCAGCTCTCGAGGATCTTCTGGTCCTTCACGACGACATCGCCGTTCGGGATCTTCTGGTAGCCGATCCGTACGGTCGAGGTGATCGACTCGTCGGCGTCCCACGGGCAACCCGAGCCTCCCCCCGCCGCGGCCTTCTCGTCACCCCCGACGCAGCCGGAGGTCAGGAGCGCGAGCGCGGACAGGGCGGCGGCCGCAGCAGCCTTGGAGCGGACGTTCTTGATCGGTTCGGGCTTCATGTCAGGCCTTTCCTCGCCAGGGGACGAGCGTTCGTTCGATGAGACGGATGACGGCGTCGAGCGCGATGGCGGTGAGACCGATGACGAGGATGCAGGCCACCGACAGCGCGATCTTGTTCTGCGTGCCCGAGAGATAGGCGAGCCCGCCGATGCCGGGCAGGCCGTTGACCAGCTCCGCGGCCACGACGGTGGTCCACGCGAACCCGACGGCGACGCGCAGACCGCTGAGGATGTCGGGCAGCGTCGCGGGCAGGACGACGGAGGTGACGGCCTGACGCCGGGAGGCGCCGAGCGAGAGGACGGCGTTGACCTGGTCCTCGCGCACGCCGCGGACCCCGTTGATCGTCGCCAGGGCGATCGGCGGGAACGCAGCGAGGAACAGCAACCAGATCTTCGACGTGTCGTAGATGCCGAACCACGCGACGAGGAAGCCCATATAGGCCAGCGGCGGGATCGACCGCAGGAAGTCGAGATACGGACCGGCGACCCGCCGTACGGACGGGACGGTGCCCATCACCAGGCCGAGCGGCACGCCGACCACCACCGCGAGGGCCAGACCGATACCGATGCGGCGCAGGCTGACGACGAGGTGCTCCCAGAGGAAGTAGTTCTCCTCCCCGCGGACCACGCGGTCGATGCCGCCGCCGATCGGGTGGTAGGTGTTGGCCCGGATGAACGCATCCCACACCTCGAGAGGGCTCGGAGCGAGGTACGCCGGCTGGACCCAGCCGGAGGCCGCCACCAGCGACCAGGTGAGCAGCACGGCGGCAGCGGTCGCCAGCGGCGGGAGCCAGCCGAGGCGGCGCGGTCGTCGGAGCATGATCGGGACCGTACGGCGCCCCGCCGCCGCCTCGGCCCGATTCTCGCCGGGTGGCTCGAACCGGTCTCGTTTCACCCGGGGTGAGCGATACCCGTGCCCGGAGAGCGTCTACGAGGGAGGGTTGGCTCGGTCTGCCGCCGTCACCGAGGAGTCGCATGAAGATCCACTGGTTCCTGCCCACGACCGGCGACAGCCGAAGCCTCGTCGGGGGCGGGCACAGCGTCCCCACCGAGCTCGCCCGGGCCGGCGGCGCCGCCCACACGGCCGGTCGATACCGGGAGCCGGACCTCGACTACCTCGTCGACGTCGCGCGGACTGCGGAGCGCCTTGGCTTCGAGTCGGTGCTGACCCCGACCGGCACCCCGTGCGAGGACGCCTGGGTGATCGCCTCCGCGCTGCTGTCGCAGACCACCCGGCTGAAGTTCCTCATCGCCGCGCGGCCAGGGCTGGTCAGCCCGACCCTGCTGGCGCAGATGGCCTCGACGTTCCAGCGCGTCTCCGGCGACCGCCTGGCGATCAACGTCGTGGTCGGCGGCGATCCCTCGGAGCAGCGGCGCTTCGGTGACCACGTGACCAAGGACGACCGCTATGCCCGCGCCGAGGAGTTCCTCGAGATCTTCCGCGGCGCGTTCACCGGCGACGGGTACGACCGGCAGGGCGCGTACTACGACGTGACCGACGCCCGGACCCGCAAGCCGGCGACCGTCCCGCCGATCTACCTCGGGGGCTCCTCCGCGGCGGCCGGTCCTGTGACGGCGCGGCAGGTCGACGTCTATCTGACGTGGGGTGAGCCGCCGGCGCAGGTCGCCGACAAGATCGCGTGGATCCGCAAGCTCGCGGAGGAGGAGGGGCGCGACGTCCGGTTCGGTATCCGTCTGCACACCATCTCCCGCGACCGCACCGAGGACGCGTGGGAGGTCGCCGACCGGCTGCTCGCCGATCTCGACCCGGCAGACGTCGCGAAGGCGCAGGCGGTCCTGGCCGCGAGCGAGTCCGAAGGGCAGAAGCGGATGCGCGAGCTCCACGGCGGCTCTGCGCCGCGCGACGCCCGCAGCCTCGAGGTCTATCCCGGCCTGTGGTCCGGCGTCGGGCTCGTCCGGTCCGGCGCGGGCACGGCACTCGTCGGCAGCCACGAGGAGGTCGCCGACCTGATCGGGGAGTACGCCGCCCTGGGGATCGACGAGTTCGTGCTGTCGGGCTACCCGCACGTCGAGGAGGCGTACTGGTTCGCCGAGGGCGTGACGCCGATCCTGCTGCAGCGGGGACTGCTGGCGTGACGATGGCACCAGCGGACCATCTCGCGGCACCAGCCGTCGATGACGTCCAGAACGCCTTCCGCGCCGCGATGTCCCACGTCGCGGCCGCGGTGTCCGTCGTGACGGTGCTCGAGGACGGCGTCCCCCACGGCACGACCGTCAGCGCGTTCATGTCGTTGTCGATGGAGCCGCCGATGATGCTGGTCTCGCTCGACGCGCGTTCGTCGCTGCTGACCCGCGTACGGCTGGGATCGCGCGTGGGTGTCAACGTTCTCGCCGACGGTCAGAGCCCGGTCGCGACGCGCTTCGCGACCAAGGGCGGCGACCGGTTCGCCGAGCTCGCCTGGCAGGTCGAGGACGGCGCGCCGGCCCTGCGCGAACGCCACGCGTGGGTCGCCCTCGACGTGGACCGACTCGTCCCGGCGGGCGACCACGTGCTCGTCCTCGGGCACGTCCGCGCGGCCGAGACCGGCACGATGCACCCCCGCCCGCTCACCTACTGGCGCCGGGGCTTCGGCACCCACGCGTGATCGACGGCAGGACTGGTCTAAGGGCACGCTTCTTCGAGCTTCACCGCCGCGAGGACGATCACCGCGTCGACTGCCACCGTCCGACCGGCCTTGGGCTTCTGGGAACACACCTTCCAGTTCGAGTCGAGAACCTGGAAGCGATCGAGGCCGAGCGCGTCCCGCTGGTCGAGCACGTAGGACCCCAGGTGCTGCAGCTTGTCCTGTGCGAGCTGCAGGTTGGTGCCGACGAGTCGCGGCATCCTGAAGGTCTCGGAGGCCGTGCTCGACGCCTCGGTCGGGGCGGCTGCTGCCTCGGTCGGCGGCGTGGTCGGTGCCGCCTCCGTCGGCGGGGTCACCGTGACGGTCTTGGTGACGTAGACCGTCTCAGGTGCTGTCGGATCGTCGGTTGCGGCACAGCCGGCGGTGAGAGCGGCGAGCGAGAGGACGGAGACGAAGGCGGCGAGGCGTGAGGACTGCATGAGGAGCTCCGATCGGTATGAGGTGGCGGACGTGCGTGCGGCGACGGCCGGGGCCGCCGCCGCACACTGAGGTGGTGGTCAGCCGATGCGGACTGCGCTGACCGAGACGTCGGCGGTGTAGTTCCCGCTGCCGTTCGCGCTCTGGTCAGCGTTGTAGCCGAACGCGAACACCTCGACCTCGGTCTCCTGCGTCACGGTGACCACCCGGGTCGACGAGGCCGTCTGCTCGAGGTCGCCCTTCGACGGGAACTCGCCCGTGTAGGCGGTCCCGTAGTCGGCGCCCCACTGGGACCCGTCGATCCCGCGAACCGCGATCTGGAGGATCGGGCTCGAAGTCGTCGAGTCGTCGATGCGGTCGAAGAACGCGTACCCGTTGACGAGGTACGTCCCCGGCTGGAGCGTCATGGTCCCGACCTCGGTCGCCCGGTTGGTGAAGCTGCCTCCGATGTTCGCGACCGTCACCTTCTCGGTGACCTTGTCCTCGAGCCCGCCCTTGACATCACTCGCGGGATCGCCGGGCTCGCCCTTCGGTCCCTGAGCGCCCGTGTCACCCTTCGGCCCGGCAGCGCCCGGAGCACCCGGCTTACCCGGAGCACCCGGCTTGCCCGGCGCGCCCGGCTTGCCGGACTGGGCGAGCAGGCGCTGGACGGACGGCGCGAGGTCGCGCTTCTTCACAGCTCCGTCCTTGATGTGGCTGGTGCGGACGGCGTTGGAGCGGATGTCCTTGGCGCCGATCTTGTCGGCGGCGACGGCGCCGCCGGTCGAGAGGGCCCCGATCGCGAGAACGGAGGCCGCGACGATTGCGACGGCCTTGCCGTGATTCTTCAGCTTCGACATGTGAGTCTTCTTTCGTCAGCCGGCGGGCCTGATGCCCGTCGGACGTGTGAGTGGTGCGGGTCGCCGTGCAAGGAGGTGGCTTGCGTGGAGTTGAGGGAGACCGATCAGAAACGTGGCAACGCCAGGAGGTTGTTCGTCTCGCGGCCGTCGGCGACCGTGGCGATGTACGCCGGCCGGCCAGCCGGGTGCCGCGTGGCGACCCGCGCGCCGGAGCCGACGGATGTCTGCGACTGGTACGAGAACCGACCGGCGTCGATGTCGCGCACCACGTCCTGACGTGAACGCGTCCGGAGGCCGCCGGCTGGCGATTCCGAGTAGCGCACGGCGACGATGTGTTCGTTGCTGGTTCCCGGCGACTGGACCGAGATCTGGCGGATGTACCTCATGGAAACCCCCGAGATCAGTAGTTCTTTGTCGTCGCTGCCGAGCAGTTCCGAGTGCTCCTCGGTGGCGACAGGGATGACGGTATGGCTCACGGTGCGACGCCCGGCAGGATGCTTTGATAAGGGGGGTTATCAGCAATCGCACGCTAAGGCGATGCCCATCGGCGTACGGTGCAACTATGTCCACGCCTGCGCCTGAGTTGCTGCTCGCGGCGAGCGATGTCGCGCTCCTCGCCGGCGTGCGCCGACCGGTTGTGTCGATGTGGCGAGCACGTTTGGCCGACAGCGATCGCCCGTTCCCGGAGCCGTGCAGTACCGCCGGACGGACCCACCTTTTCGACGCCTACGAGGTGGCCGACTGGCTCGTCGAGACCGGCCACGGCAAGAACCCCTCGGCCCGTGACGATGTGCCGGCGTTCGCGACCTTCGCGGGCGTTTCGCACCGTGATGACCCAGTCGTCTTCGCTGCGGTGACGGCGGCACTGTGCCTCGTGGTGCTTTCGGGCGAGACGCTCTCCGGGCTGGACGCCGAGGCTGTGCTCGACCTTGCCGACGAGTGCGACCCGGACGACCAGATGCTGTACGCCGAGCTCGAGGCGGCTGCCGACCGTCTTCCGTCCGTTATCCGTTATGCCGAGCTGATCACTGACAGCTCGACGAGTCCTGCCGAGGCGTTCGAGCGGCTGATGCGAGACCGGTTCCGGACCACCCTGGACGAGCACAAGGTCGTCGTGCTGAACGCCTCCGTCGGTGACCTGGTAGCCCGGACAGCGGTCGGACTCGCTGCGCGCAGTGACGGGAGCGCCACGTACGCCGACCCGTGCGCGGGTTCCAGCGACCTTCTGATGTCGGTCCTCGCCGAGCACGGGGAGAGAGGACCTGTGGAGGTGCTGACGGCGTCCGGCGATCACGCGGCAGCGCGCCTCGTTCGGCGTCGCCTCCGCGTGAACGACGTCTATCGGACCGAGATCGTCGTCGATGAGGAGGGCGGGTTCAGTGTCGATCCCGGCGTCACGCACATCGTCCAGCTTCCGCACCCGGCCCGGCCGTCGATGTCGGACGAGGCGATCCTGGACGCCGTTGATCAGGTCGTGCTCCAGATGGACGACGCCCAGCGCGGGGTCGTGGTGGCGCCGGCATCAGCACTCAGCGACGGCTTTGGGGGCCCGGCGGAGGCACGGCGCGCAGAGCTGTTGCGTTCGGGGCGGGTACGCGCCGTCGTCCGTCTCGCGAAGGGACTGGTCCCTGCACGGTCGAGGCAGGCGCTCGCGATATGGATCCTGGGCGACGAGCATCGTGCGGTCTCGACAGCGGAGCGGGTCACGATGGTCGGGGATCTCGCGGACGTGGTGCTCTCTGACGCGGTGATCGACGACCTTGCCACCGACCTGATCGCCAGTGCCGCCCCTCCCTCGCTGATGCGTGCCCATGCGTACGCCCATCTGCGTCCCGTGCACACCCGCACGTTGGTGGCGGCGCGATCGAGCCTCGTCGAGGCGGCTCCCGCGGTCGGGCGTCAGGCAACGGGCGCGGCGACGCTGCAATCCCAGCTTGAGCGAGCGTACGCGGCTCTGCAGCCGCTCGATGCGCCCGCGGTGCCGGTGTTTGTCGACGGCTCGTCTCGTACACCCATGCGGCCCCTCACGGTGAGCGAGACCCTTCGCAACGGATCTCTGCGAGTGGTTCAGGGCACCAGGTGCGCCGACGAGCACGTCACCGCGGAGGCAGGCCTTCGGGTCATCGGCGTCGGAGAGCTTACTGGCGGCGTCGAGTCGGGTGGCCGGCACATCGATCCCCTCCTGCTTGCCGCGCACTACCCCTCGGCCCGCCTCACGGAGCCTGGCGACGTTGTCTTCTGCACGAGCCCGCGACCAGCGGCGTTCGTCGATCACCAAGGAGCCTCCGTGGTGGTGGCCCCCGCGCGCGTGCTGCGACTGGGGGCCGACCCGGACGGACTGCGAGCCGACGTCGTCGCGGCGGACATCAACCGGTTGCCGCGAGGTGCCCGCACCTGGCGGCAGTGGCGGTTGCGCCGGGTCGGGGAGGCCGAAGCGTCGGCACTGACGAGTACGCTCGCAGCGGTGCGTGACGCGCGTGCGGCGGCTCTCGAGAGGGTCGCGGCGTTGGACGCGATCAGCGATCTGCTGCTCGAGGGTGTCACCACTGGCGCCCTCACCCTGGAAGTCCCGCACACCGTGGAAGGACACTGACATGCCTCCGAGGAAGACTGCCGCGGCCCCTGCCGCGCCGTCGACGATCAAGGAGCTCGAGGACCTGCTTTGGAAGGCGGCCGACAAGCTCCGTGGGTCGATGGACGCCTCGCAGTACAAGGACGTCGTGCTCGGGCTGGTGTTCCTCAAGTACGTGTCGGACGCCTTCGACGAGCGGCGGGGAGACCTGCGGACGGAGCTCGCCGCCGAGGGCCTCGACGAGGACCAGGTCGAGCAGCTGATCGACGACACCGACGAGTACACCGGCCACGGCGTGTTCTGGGTTCCGCCTGCCGCCCGTTGGGCCTACCTGTCGGCCAATGCAAAGGGATTGCCGCCGGCCGAGGGTGAGCCCGGCAAGCCCATCGGCCAGCTGATCGACACGGCGATGCTCGAGCTGATGAAGGGCAACCACTCGCTGGCTGGGACGCTCCCCACGATGTACAACAAGGACAACGTCGACCAGAAGCGGCTCGGAGAGTTGGTCGACCTCCTCAACTCGGCGAAGTTTCACGGTCAGGGTGCGACGCGGGCCCGCGATCTGCTGGGGGAGGTCTACGAGTACTTCCTCGAGAAGTTCGCCCGCGCCGAGGGCAAGCGAGGCGGGGAGTTCTACACGCCCCAGTCCGTGGTGCGGGTGCTCGTCGAGGTGCTCGAGCCGACGAGCGGGCGGGTGTACGACCCGTGCTGCGGATCTGGCGGCATGTTCGTGCAGACCGAGAAGTTCCTCGACGCGCACGACGAGGACACCACCGCGATCTCGGTCTACGGGCAGGAGTTCAACGAGCGCACCTGGAAGATGGCGAAGATGAACCTCGCCATCCACGGGCTCTCGGCCAACCTCGGCTCGCGATGGCAGGACACGTTCGCGAGGGACATCCATCCCGAGCTCAGCGGCGCCGGCGGCGCCGATGTGGTGATGGCGAACCCGCCCTTCAACATCAAGGACTGGGTCCGCAACGAGGAGGACCCGCGCTGGCGTTACGGGGTGCCGCCGGCCAACAACGCGAACTACGCGTGGATCCAGCACATCCTGTCCAAGCTCGCGCCCGCGGGGCGGGCCGGCGTCGTCATGGCGAACGGCTCCATGTCGTCCAACTCCGGCGGTGAGGGTGCCATCAGGGCGCAGCTCGTCGAGGCCGACCTCGTGTCGTGCATGGTGGCTTTGCCGACACAGTTGTTCCGCAGCACGGGCATCCCGGTGTGCGTGTGGTTCTTCGCCAAGGACAAGAAGGTCGGACGGCAGGGGTCGGTGGACCGCAGCGGGCAGGTGCTGTTCATCGACGCACGCGCCCTCGGGTTCATGGAGGACCGCGCGTCGCGGGCGCTGGCAGACGAGGACATCGCGAAGATCGCGGACACCTACCACGCCTGGCGAGGTACGCCGTCGGCTACCGAGTCCGGCATCGCGTACGAGGACGTGCCGGGCTTCTGCAAGTCGGCCACGTTGGCCGAGATCAAGGCGGCGGACTATGCGCTGACTCCTGGCAGGTACGTGGGAGCGGCTGACGTCGAGGACGACGGCGAGCCGATCGAGGAGAAGATCGCGCGACTCACGACTGAGCTGTATGCGCAGTTCGACGAGTCGGCACGCCTGGCAGCGGTCGTCCGCGAGCAGCTCGGGAGAGTGGAATGAAGCAGGTTCTACTAGGGGACGCACTCGAACTGCTACTGGACCATAGGGGAAAGACGCCCAAGAAGCTCGGCGCCGATTTCACTCCGACGGGCGTTCCCGTCGTGTCCGCGCAGCTGGTAGCCCACGGCGTCCTGGATCTGGCTGAAGCGCGCACTGTGTCCGCGGCCACATTCGAGAAGTGGATGCCTGTGCCGCTCGCGGAGGGCGACGTACTGCTGACGAGCGAAGCACCGCTCGGACGGGTCGCTCGGGTTAGCAACGGTGAACCGTTGGTGCTTGGGCAGAGATTATTCGCATTGCGCGGGAAGCGTGGCGTGCTGGATTCTCGGTACCTTTTCTACTACTTGCAAACGGAGACCGCGCAGGGCGAGCTTTTTGCGAGGTCAACTGGATCCACAGTCGTTGGTATCCGCCAGTCCGCACTCCGGATGATTCCGATTAATCTTCCAGACATCCACGAGCAGCAGGCGATTGCGGAGGTGCTAGGTGCTCTCGACGACAAGATCGCCGCAAACACCAACCTCGCCCGCACCGCCGACGGACTCGCGTCGGCGCTGTTTCGTCAAACCGTTGCCGGACTGGAATTCTCCGACCAGACATTCGCCGACGTTGCGTACGTCTCCGGCGGGGGAACACCAAAGACTTCTGTCGCCGAATACTGGGGCGGAGACATTCTTTGGGCGACGCCGACCGATGTAACCGGACTCGAAGGTCCCTATCTGTTCGACACGGGCCGTCACATTACATCCCTCGGCCTAGAAAATTGTGCGTCCCGCCTCTACCCCAGCGAGTCGATCCTGATGACTTCGAGAGCAACCATCGGGGCGTTCGCGCTCGCGGAGCAACCGGTCGCGGTGAACCAGGGGTTCATCGTCGTTCGTGCGCGAGACGATGTTCTCAATCTCTGGTTGTTCCATGAGATGCGAGATCGGACGGACGAGTTCCTTTCACACGCGAATGGAGCGACGTTTCTTGAGTTGAGCAGAGGGCGATTCAAGCAATTGCCGGTGCGGGTGCCTGAACCTGCTGTCGCACGTCGGTTCGACGGTGAGGCTCGATCACTTCACAACGCTTCGGCAAGGTTGTTCCAAGAGAACCGCACTCTGGCCGCGCTGCGTGACACGTTGCTCCCGCAGCTGATGTCCGGGAAGCTGCGCGTCCGGGATGCGGAGCGTGCGGTCGGGGAAGCACTCTGATGACTGATCGCCGCGTCTCGCGGACTGTGGCGAAGGGTCGCGCGGACATGCCAGATCCGATTCAGTTGAAGCGCTGCCGCAACCGGTCCGGTTCAGCGAGAATGTCGCCATGAGCGAGCAGGCGCCCGCGGGGTGGTATCCGGACGGGCATGGAAGTGAGCGTTACTGGGACGGCGCAACGTGGACCTCGCACGTGCGGCCCCTTGGAGGTGTCACTGCGCCTAGTGCGACCCCTCAGCGGAAGGATGGCGCGATCTCCAAGCTGGGCTCGAAGCTGAAGAAGGCGGCAGAGGACAAGCAGGCGGCGAGAGACGAGCTCGACCGGAAGCACGCTGAAGACGAGCGAGCCGCAGGCCCGCTCATCACGAGCGGACTCTTCGGCACCTCGACGATCGAGGTCTACGCCAGCGGCTACGTCCGCATCGCGACGGTGCTAAGCGCCGCGTCGCGGCCCGGGAAGATCGCCAAGGGCACCCCGTACGAGAAGCTGCGCTCCATCAAATTCGCGCAGCCAGGGCAGGACAGGAGCCCAGGTATGACCCCTTCGCTCGACGGAATGGTCGGTCCTGCGGTGTCAGGTCTGCTGAAGGGAGGCGCGGGGATCATGAAGGCGAGCGCCCCGGGCCTCGCGGTCGCAGGGCTAGCGCATCTCGCCAACGCTCAAGGAAGGAAATCCTTCCTCACCATCGTCACCGACAAGCAGATCCACTCGCTCACCAACGAGAGCAACAAGGGCCACCACGACGTGGGGCGTGCATTGGAGGCAGCCGGCAACTCAGTTCTCAGCGCGAACGGGACAGAGCCCTTGAGAGTTACCGACGCGCAACGAGCAGAGCAGACCCAGCTCCGCATGATCGATCAGGCGCCCGGTCCGAAGACCATCACCGAGCGAATCCGCGAGCTGGCTGAGTTGCACAAGGAAGGCCTCCTTTCCGACGACGAATTTGCTGGCGCCAAAGCGAAGTTGCTCGGCCAGCTCTAACTCTGCCTTGACTCAGCGCCAGCGCACCGACGGTCGTGTACGAGCCCCGATCCGTTCCTCGAGGGCAGCGATCTCGTCCATCACGTCGGCGGCGACCCAGATGCGGTTGCGGGACCGGCCGGTGATCTCGTGCAGGATGCCCGCGTCCTCCACGGCGTTGATCGCGTCGTACGACCTCGCACGCGAGGCGCCCGTGATCGCCTCGACGGCTGCGATGTCGACGATCGGGTGTTCGAGCAGGGTCCCGACGAGTGCCTGTGCCGCAGAGCCGCGTCGGGTCCTGACGCGCTCCTCCCAGAGCGAGGGCAGTGCCGCCAACCGCTCCGCGGATGCCTCCGTGGCCTCGGTTGCCGTCATGGCAGCCGAGGCGACGTACCGGACGAGCGATTCGACGTCACCCGCGCGATAGTCCGCCAGCCTGTCGAAGTAGGTGTCCACGTCCGCGAGCATCACCGCGGCGATCGGCACGACCGTGCGGCGCGTCGTCCCGCGCCGCCGGAAGACGGCGCTGATGAGACCTCGCCCGATTCGGCCGTTGCCGTCGTTGAACGGATGGATCGCCTCGAACTGCCCATGCGTGGCCGCGGCCTGGACGACCGGGTTGATGTCGTCGCGGTTGGCGAACTCGACCAGGTCGGACATCAGGTCCTGGACCAGCTCGGGAGGGGGCGGAACGTGCGTAGCGTTGCGCGGGGTGAAGTCGCTGCCGCCGATCCAGTTCTGCTGCGTCCGATAGCTTCCGGCCGAGCGGTGTTCGAGCAGATCGTCGGCAAGCAGCGCGCCGTGCGCAGAGAGGATCACACCTTCGGACAGCGGGGCGCCGCCATCGCACGCCTCGGTGAGCTCACGCAGCGCGCGGGTGGCGGCGAGCGTACTCGTCGCGCTCCTCGTCGACTCCTCGCCGAGGCTGGCGCGCGCAAGATCGTCGAGGTCGGCATACACACGCTCGATCCGCGACGAGGCCATTGATTCCGTCCGCGTGAGGAACTCCGCGAGGGACGAGAGGTATCGGCCCGGCCCAGCATCGAGTGACACGATTCCTTGGCCAGCGGCCTCGCACAGGGCGGCCGTGTCCGCCGTGAGTGGTGGGGACAGCGCGCCGATCCGTGCTGGAATCTCGGTCTCGACGTGATCGAGCATCCGATCCGCTCGGCTGGGACGGCGGCCGTCGGTGCTGCGACGATCGGGATTCGTCCGCCACCGTCGCCGTTCGAGAGAAACCGACGGCCACCCGCGATCTGCGACCTCCATGTCGCCAAGTATCACATATTCGGCTAAGTGATACTATGCCGAAGGTGTTCTCGGTTGTTGAGGTGCGCGGTGAGCTGATAACCCGCCCTATCGCCGCCGTACACCACCCGCACGGCACACGTCGGACAAGATGGAGGAGAACGTCGGGACGAGCGAAGGGACCACCATGAGCATGTCGGAGGCCGAATGGGAGGCCTTGGCGATGGAGAGCCTCGCCGAGCTCGCCTGGCGGCCGATGCGTGGTGACCAGATCGCACCGGGGTCGGGAGAACGGGAGTCATGGGGGGACCTTGTCATCCCACCGCGATTCCTCGCCGCCCTGCAGGTCCTCAACCCGACCGTGCCGCCGCAGTATCTGCAGCAGGCCGCCGACGACATCCTCGCCACGAAGTCGCAGGATGCGATCACCGAGAACCACCGCATCCACGAATACCTCGTGCATGGTTATCGCGGCATCTCCTACCTCGACAACGACGGCATCGAGACCACTCCGACGATCACGCTCGTCAGTGCCGACCCAGGCCTCAACGACTGGCTCGCCGTCAACCAGGTGAAGGTCACCCGCGGCGAGTACGACCGCCGCTTCGACGTGGTGCTGTACTGCAACGGGCTCCCGGTGAGCATCATCGAGCTCAAGCGGGCTGGCGCTGCCAACGCAGACCTCGCCTCTGCGCACGCCCAGCTGCAGACGTACCTTCGCGAGTTCCCGTTGGCGTTCCGCTTCTGCGTCTTCACGTTGGTCTCCGACGGGATCACCGCGGCGTACGGGACCCCCTTCACGCCGTTGCATCACTTCTCACCGTGGAACGTCGACGACGACGGGGAGCCGGTCGACATACGAGCGGCCGGGGGTCCAGAGGCGAACGAGGACGCCGATCTCATCGGGGTCGAGGTGGCGCTCCACGGCCTCTACAACCAAGAGCGGTTCGAGCAGCTGATGCGCAACTTCACCGCCTTCGACGAGAACGACGCCGGGCTCGCGAAGCGCATCGCCAAGCCGCACCAGTACTTCGCCGTCACCAAGGCGGTCGGTAGCACGATCACCGCCCGCGACAGCAACGGCAGAGCGGGGGTTGTGTGGCACACGCAGGGCTCGGGCAAGTCGATGGAGATGGAGCTCTACACCAACCTCGTCATGCGGCACCCTCGCCTCGCCAACCCGACGGTCGTCGTCATCACCGACCGCACGGAGCTGGACGGGCAGCTGTTCGCCGGGTTCGCGCAGAGCCTGCTGCTCCCCGAACGCCCTCAGCAGATCCGCCGCCGCAGCGAACTTCGTTCTGAGCTCACGCAGCGTACGACGGGCGGCATCTACTTCACGACGCTGCAGAAGTTCAGCCGGAGCCGTGACGAGCGTGCCGCCGGGCACGATCATCCCCTCCTGTCCGACCGGCGCAACGTCATCGTGATCGTGGACGAAGCACACCGTAGTCACTACGACGACCTCGACGGCTATGCCCGCCACCTCCGGGACGCGCTGCCGCACGCGACCCTCATCGCGTTCACCGGTACGCCGATCTCCTTCGAGGACCGCAACACGCGCGACGTCTTCGGCGACTACATCGACATCTACGACCTGACCCGAGCCGTCGACGACGGGGCCACGGTGCCCGTCTACTTCGAGCCACGTCTGATCAAGGTCACCTACGCCCAGGGCGTCACCCAGGATCAGATCGACGCGGCTGCCGACGAGGCGACAGTCGGCCTCGACGACGTCGAGCGTGCGCGGATCGAGCAGAGCGTGGCGGTCGTCAACGCCGTCTACGGTGCCCCCGAACGCGTGGCCAAGCTCGCTGACGACATCGTCCAGCACTGGGAGAACCGCCGCGCTGAGATGCAGAAGTTCATCGAGTCGCCCGGCAAGGCGCTCGTGGTCGCCGGCACGCGCAAGATCTGCGCGGACCTCTACGACGCCATCGTCGCGCTGCGACCCGACTGGCACTCCGACGAGATCGACAAGGGTCGGATCAAGGTCGTGTATTCCGGCACCGCATCGGACGAGCCGCCGATCTCGCGGCACGTGCGACGCGAATCGCTCAACAAGGTCGTCAAGAACCGGCTCAAGGACCCCGACGACGAGCTCGAGATGGTCATCGTCAAGGACATGATGCTGACGGGATACGACTCCCCGCCGTTGCACACCCTCTATCTCGACCGTCCGCTCAAGGGTGCGCTCCTGATGCAGACTCTCGCTCGCGTCAACCGCACCTATCGAGGGAAGCAGGACGGGCTCCTCGTCGCGTACGCGCCCCTCGTCGACAACCTCCGCAAGGCGCTCGACGAGTACACCGCCACCGACCGCGAGGCCAGGCCGGTCGGTCGGGATGTGAGCGAGGCGGTGGAACTCACGACGACGTTGCTCACGCGGATCCGTGAGCTCCTCGCTGGGTACGACTGGAAGGGCATGCTGGCTGCTGGTGGTAGGCGCGCGTACATCCGTGCGGTCCAGGGCACCGTCAACTACCTGAGGGATCCGCAGACGCCAGGCAACCAGGTGCCCGAGGGAGAGGTCACCCTCGCAGACGCTTTCCGGAAGTACACGTCCCAGCTGGCGCGAGCATGGGCGCTCGCATCAGGGTCGAAGAACCTGCCCGATCTGCGCCCCGAGGCGCAGTTCTACGAAGAGGTGCGGGTATGGATGGCGAAGTTCGACGCCGAGGAGCGCCGTTCACGAGGTGAGCCGATCCCGGAGGAGATCCGTCGCCTGCTCGCAAGCCTCATCGCCGACGCCACGGCCTCAGGCGAGACGCTCGACATCTACGCTGCCGCAGGCATGCCGCGGCCGTCGCTCGACGACCTCGGGGCCGGCTTCGCAGATCGTGCGCTCAAGGCAACGAACCCGCACCTCGCCATCGAGGCGCTGCGTGAGCTGGTGACCGCCGAGTCGATGAAGGCGACGGGAAGCAACCCCGTCCGTGCGCGCGCGTTCTCCGAGCGGGTCAACGACCTGATGATCAAGTACACCAACTCACAGCTCACCTCCGCCGAGGTCATCGCCCAGCTCGTCGACCTCGCGAAGGAGGTGGCGGACGAGGCCGACCGCGGGCAGCACTTCGACCCGCCACTCAACACCGACGAGCTCGCGTTCTACGACGCGGTCGCCGAGAACGAGTCAGCGGTGCGTGAGCAGGGCGACGACGTGCTCGCCCAGATCGCCCGGGAGCTGGTGGCTGTGATGAGGCGCGACGTCCGGACCGACTGGACGGTGCGTGACGACGTCCGCGCCAAGCTGCGGTCGTCGATCAAGCGCCTCCTGGTGAAGCACGGCTATCCGCCGGACAAGCAGCCGGCAGCGATCTCGCTCGTCATGGAGCAGATGGAGGCGATGGCGCCCCGGTACGCGGACGGGACGGCTCCGGCGGCCTAGATCAAGCACCTCCACGTTCGAGATGCATCCTCTGCCGAGATACGTAGCGTGGGCACGGTGCCACCGGGCGTGGGGAAGTCGGCGAGCCTGCCGATGCGTCGGGTGGACACCTGGGGGAAGTCATGTCTCGTACGCAACTCGGGCGCGCAGCGACCTTGCTGGTGGTGCCGTCCGTCCTCGCTCTCGCCCTGATCGCACCCGCCTCCGCGAAGGCGCCACCGACTCCGTCCGGCCTTCCGGCCGCGATCGAGGCGGGCGCGCCGTACGTGGGACCGATCAGCTGCGCGAAGCCGCACAAGGGGACGTCCCGCCTGGGCGCGCTCCTCGTCCGGACCTGGCCCGCGACCAGGTGGTCGGGAGCTCGCGACTGCTCGACGGCGACCAGCGAGCACCACGACGGGCGGGCGATCGACTGGACGACCAACGCACGGACCGTCCGCGGCAAGAAGCGTGGCACCGACCTGGCAGCGTGGCTGCTGCGCTCGGACGCCCGGGGCAACCGCTACGCGAACGTCCGCCGTCTGGGCGTCATGTACATCATCTGGAACAACAAGATCTGGTCGTCCTACCGCCCCGGCTGGCGCGTCTACAACGGCTGCACCGCCAAGAGCCGCGCCGGGACGGCGTACGACACCACCTGCCACCGCAACCACGTGCACCTCTCGCTGTCGTGGCCCGGCGCACGCGGCTACACCTCGTACTGGGACAAGTCCGTGGCCAAGGTCAACTACGGGCCCTGCCGCCCGGCCGACCTCAACTGGGCCGCGCGCTACACGAAGCGCCGGGCGACCCCGTGCCCTCGCTATCCGCGGGTGACCGCACGCGCCGGCTCGTCGACGCTGCACCGGACGCTCGTCGCCTACTCCGGGCTCCGGATCAGCTCGGGCACGCGCGGCCCGGCCGTCCGTGCGGTCCAGCAGGCGTTGCGCATCCGGGTCAGCGGCGTCTGGGACGCACGGTCGCGTGGGGTGATGCGCTCCTACAAGAGCGCCCGCCGCATGGGGTCGAGCTCGGTCGTCGGCAACGGTGTCTGGCGTTCGCTGCTCGCGCAGACGGCGCCGAGGCCGACGGCACGGGTGATGTGACGGCGCCCGGCGCGGCCGAGGCTAGCGCTTCTTCTTCTTTTTCTTCTTCAGGACCTTGACCGTCTGCGTGGTCGACACCGTCGACTTCCAGCCCTTGCTGCCGCTCTTGGCCCGCACGACCACGCGGTAGCGCTTGGTGCCTTTGGAGGTCATGCGGACCTTGGTGGACACCCGGCCGGTCTTGGAGGTGCGCAGCGTCTTGACCTTGCGCCACTTGCCCTTGCGCCACTGCTGCAGCACGACCTTCGCGCGCTTGGCGGGGAGACCGACCGAGGTGACGCGGGCCTTGAAGCGGACCTTCTGCCCGACCCGCACCTTGGCCTTCGAGCGGGAGAAGCTGACCTTGGCGGCCAACCGCGCGAATTCGTTGACCGACGTGACGACGGTCGCGGCGCGGCCGTTGACGGAGACCTTGAGCGCCGTACGGCCGCCCACGGAGGTCCGGGCGAGACCCGGGTTGCCGCTGGCGGTGAGGACGGTGACGACGCGTGCCGTCCGACCCGTCGCCACGCTCACCGGCACCCGGACGACCGACCCGCGGGTCGAGCGGCCGTACGACTGACCGAGCGTGCCGGCGGACGTGGTGGCGCCGGAGACGCGGGGTGTCCCTGTCGTCAGGAACCGGGCGTTGCGGACGGTGCCCGTGGAGTCTGTCCCGGTGAGCGCGACGGCGCGGCCGCCGACCCGGGCACCGACGCCCGACGGGAGAACCCACTGCTGCTGCACGGTGCCGGACGTCTTCGTCGCGCGGACGAGGTCCTCCACGACGACCGCGTCGATGCCGCGCAAGTAGTAGACGCACCGTGCCAGCTCGAAGCCGCTGCTGGCGAGGTAGCCCGGGTCGTAGACACAGGTGCGGTCGGTCGAGGCCGATGTCGCCGACGCCTGCACCCGGCCGTACACCGCACGGTTGGGAGTGCCCGGAGCGACGAGCGCACTGTGGGCCGTGCGCCGGATGATCGCCGAGCGCAGCCCCGAGCCGTTGTACGCGTACGGGCCGGGGTCGGCGATCCACGAGACCCCGTCGGCGTACATCGTCATCGCGGTCGTGTCGGCGTGCCGGTGCGACGGAAGGGCGTAGCGGTCGGCCGTGCGGACGGAGTAGAAGGTCGACGAGGTGTCGACGCCCGGAACCCAACCGGACCGGCCGAACGCGTAGCCGCCGGCGTAGCGGCGATAGAGAGCGCTCGGCTTGCGGCCCGCCTTGCCCGAGGTGCGGACCCACTCGGCCTCGGACGTCCCGCTGAAGACGCCCGACGGGATCTTCTGGAGGTGGGTGTCACCGATGGTCTCGAGGTAGCGGTCGGGTCGGCTCGCCTGCGCGTAGAACGAGCCACGGGCGTTGAGCATCGTCGCGACCTTCGATGCCGACGACGTCGCGCCGTACAGCGTGAACACGTTGACGGCGCGGTGCATGATCGTGCCGAGGTAGAGGCCGTAGCCCGGGGCGCCCTCGAGGTCGGAGCCGTCGGCGTGCGCGAGGCGCTGGGCGACGTTGACCGTCTGGTCGCGCAGCTTGACGCGCTGCGCCTCGGTGCCTGCCTGCCGCGCCCCGGCGTACGCCGACAGCTTGAGGTTCATCATCGTGTTGTTGCCGGAGGTGCCGTAGGCGAGTGCCTTCGGCAGCTCGGCCTTCAGCTGCTTGCCCGCCCAGGTGCGGTGGGTGGCCGACGCCGCGAGCCGGCTCATGCAGACGAAGGTGCCGATGCGGAAGCCGAGGTACTGAGGGTGGTTCTGCCAGTAGGTGCGCTTCTTGACCGGGTTGTCGCGGACCCAGTCGAGCATCAGCGCGGTGAACCGGGCCTGCATCGCCGCGCCCTCGGCGTCGCCGAGTGCCAGGCCGGTCTTGAGCAGCGGCAACGCCCAGTGCAGCGAGTGCATGTAGCGGTCGCCCGCCAGGTCGAGCCCGGCCTGCGGCTTCCACGAGGGGTTGGCGGCGAGGGTCATGGTGCCGTACTGGCCCATGTCGACGCGGCCGTTCATGATCGCTCGCGCGCGGTCGAGGTCGGCGCGCGTCAGGGAGCCGAGCGTGTGCATGTTCTCGCACACCCCGTCGTAGCCCGCGGCGGCGGCCGCTGGGCTCGGCGCGGCGACGGCTTGGACGGCGACGACGCCGGAGACGCTCAGCGCCGCGGCGACGGCGACGCCGGTGAGTCGGCGAACCACGGGCGTACGGCGGCGCGGGGCGATGCTGCGGGGGAAAGGCATAGGCCAGCCATAGTTGCAGACCGGGGGGTCGCCCGGAAGTCATCTCGAGCCGGGATCCGGCGAGACCCCGTACATTTCCCGCATGGACCTGCGTGACGACGATCTGACGTCGCTGGCGAACTCGCTGGCCGAGCTCGTCGGAGCACCGATCACGATCGAGGATCCCCAGGCGAACGTCCTGGCCTACTCCCAGAGCCTCGACGCCGACCGCTCGCAGGCCGTCGACGACGCCCGCATCACCACGATCCTCGGACGCCAGGTGCCTCCGCACTACCGCACCCTGCTCGACGAGGCAGGCGTCTACAGCCAGATCTCGCGGTCCCAGGACGTCGTCACGGTGGACCTTCCCGGCTCCGGCATGACGCAGCGGGCGATCGTGGCCGTGCGTGACGAGACCGGCACGCTGCTCGGGTCGGTCTGGGCGGCCGTACCCTCCGGGCTGACCGAGGTGCAGCGGCAGGCGCTGCTCGACGGCGCGCCGGTCGTCGCGCGCGGGCTGGTCCGACAGCGGGAGCGCGCCGACTCCTCCCGCCGCCGCACCGTCGAGGTCGTCGAGGCACTGCTGCGCGGGGGCGACGACGCCGCGCGTGCGGCGGACTCGGCCGGGCTCCGCTCGCCCTGCACCGTGGTCGTGCTCGCGTCGGACCGGCCCGACGACGTGGTCCCCGCCCACCGGGCGGGAGCGTTCGTCCTCCACCTCGCCGCCGTGGCGCCGAGCGCCGCTGCCGCCCAGGTGGACGGTGTGGTCTACGCCGTGGTCGCCGGCGACGAAGCAGCGGCCGCGCGGCTGGCCCGCGACTTCCTCGCCCGCTCTCACGGCCCTCTCGTGGTCGGCGTCGGGCGTACGGTGGGGTCCCCCGAGGCGATCGACCTCTCGGCCCGTGACGCCGACGGCGTCGTCCGCGTCCTGCGTCGCCGCGGTCGTACGGGCGCCGTCGAGACCGTACGGAGCACCCTCACCGACGTCGTCGCGATGCGTGCCGCGGACGCCTTCGCCGGCTACGAGGACTTCAGTCCCCTCACGGCCCTGGAGCGCTTCGACGCCGAGCACCATGCCGACCTGATGTCGAGCGCGCGCGCCTACCTCGCCCACGGCGGCGACGTCGGTGCGGCAGCGGCGTCGCTGCACGTGCATCCCAACACCCTCCGCAACCGGCTCCGCCGCGCGTCCCAGGCGGTCGGTGTCGACGTCGACGACCCCGACACCCGTCTCCTGCTGGCACTCCACGTCAAGCTGCGCGAGCTCGACGCCTGAGCCCGCGCGGCCGCGGGCGTGACGGGTGTGCGATCGCACACCCGTGCCTCGCCGATCGTGGCCGAACGCACAGCCCGCGGGACGCCATGCCGTCCGACCATGAGGGGATGAGCACACCGGGCAGCGCCGCGAGCGCGTCGAGCACTCCTCAGCACGTCGTCGTCGCCGGAGCCGGCATGGTCGGTCTGTCGACGGCGTGGTTCCTCCAGGAGCGCGGCGTGCAGGTCACCGTCGTCGACCGGGCGGGCGTCGCGGCCGGCTCGTCGTGGGGGAACGCCGGGTGGATCTCCCCCGCGCTCACGCTGCCGCTGCCCGAGCCTGCGGTCCTCTCGTACGGTCTGAAGGCGATGCTCAGCCCGTCCTCTCCGGTCTACGTGCCGCTGACGGCCGACCCCAAGCTGCTGCGCTTCCTCGTCGGCTTCGCGCGCAACTGCACCCCGAAGCGGTGGCGCTCGGCGATGGCGGTCTTCGCGGCCCTCAACCGCGACGCGCTCGGCGCCTACGACGTGCTGGGCGACGGCGGTGTTGCCGGCCACGCGGTGGACGAGCCGATCCAGGACGCCGACCCGTTCCTCGCGGGGTTCAGCTCCGTGGAGAACCGCACGACGCTCGTCGAGGAACTGGCCCATGTCGTCTCCTCGGGCGGCTCGGTGGACTACGACCTGCTGAGCGGTGAGGAGATCCGCTCGCTCGAGCCGACCCTCGGCGACGGCGTACGCGCCGGTGTCCGGATGCTGGGGCAGCGATACGTCAACCCGCCGGCGTACGTCGGGTCCCTGGCGGAGTCGGTGGTGGCTCGCGGCGGCGAGATCCGCGCCGGGTTCGACGTGAAGGACGTGCTCGACCTCGGGGCACGCGGGGTGGAGGTGCTCGCGCGCACCGGCGAGCGGCTGCGCGCCGACGCCGTCGTCCTGGCCACCGGGACATGGCTCGGTGATCTCGCCCGGGCGTACGGGGTGAAGCGCGTCGTCCAGGCCGGTCGTGGCTACAGCTTCACCGTCGTCCCCGAGCAGATGCCCAAGAACCCGATCTACTTCCCGGTCGAGCGCGTCGCGTGCACACCGCTCGGTGATCGCCTGCGCGTGGCGGGGACGATGGAGTTCCGCGACCCCGACGCCCCGTTGGAGCCAGCGCGGATCGAGGCGATCGTGGCGTCGGCGCGGCCGATGTTCACCGGCGTCGACTGGGACGCACGGCAGGAGGAGTGGGTCGGCTCGCGCCCGTGCACGACCGACGGGTTGCCGCTGGTCGGAGCGACGCGTTCGCCGCGGGTCCACGTCGCCGGGGGCCACGGAATGTGGGGCATCGCCCTCGGGCCGCTCACCGGGCGGATGGTGGCGGACGCGATGACGGGCCGCCAGGCGCCTGCGTACGCGCGTCACCTCGACCCTCTGCGCTGAGGAATCTCATCTCCTGCTGACATTTCGGTCGAATCAGGTCGAGGGCTCCAGGCGGCCGTTCTGAGTCGGTATGCTCGGCCCGGAGCACCTGCCGTGGTCACCGTCGACCGCGTACGCGTCCGGTCCCGGCGCGATCGGCTGAACGGAGGATTCGACCCATGGCGTTTCTGCTGCGCATCGAGCTTCCTGACGTCCCCGGGTCGCTCGGTGCCGTCGCCAGCGCACTCGGTGAGGCGGGAGCCGACATCCACGCGATCGAGATCGTGGAGCACCGCGGCGACGGCAAGGCCGTCGACGACGTGCTCTTGGAGCTGCCGGTGACGACGATGCCCGACCAGCTCATCACCGCGTGCCACCGGCTCGACGGCGTACGCGTCCAGTGGATCTCGCGCTACAACGCCGGGGCCAACCTCTCGATGGACCTCGAGGCTGTCGAGGCGTTCACCGCCGAGCCTGCGCGTGCCCTGGAGAGCCTGGTCGACCGGGTGCCCGAGACCTTCCGCTCGGACTGGGCTCTGCTGCTCGCCCTCGGTCCGGACGGCCAGCAGGTCCTCCACGCGACCGCGACCGCACCTGAGCGGGTCCCTGACGTCGAGAAGTGGTTCACGCTCGAGCAGGCCCAGCGGCTCGCCCACGTCCCCGACTGGGGCTCGATGGTGCTCGCCGGCGCCCCGGTGCCTCAGCGCGACGCGGTGGTCGTCTTCGGCCGCCACGGTGGTCCACCGGTCCTCGATTCCGAGCTGGCCCGGCTCGGGCACATCGTGGCCCTCGCGGCGTCCGTGGCCGCCGCGCTCTGACCGCCAGCTCGAGCCGGGCGCCGACGTCAGATGCAGCCCAGCCGCTCGACGACCCGGGGCCAGCGCTCGACCCGTTCACCGCTCCCGACGTAGGCCCAGGCGCCGTCGGCGGAGAGCCACAGGTGGTCGCTTCCACGACGGAAGCCGGTGTCCCTGGCGTCGGGAGCGAGCGCGACCGATGAGGCGTAGGGCCCTGCGAAGAAGTCGGCGAGGCTGGCATCGGGCTCGCGGACGTACTCGGCCTTGCCGACCTTGAGGAAGGTCATGTGCTCCCAGGCGCAATGCTCCGCTCCCGCGTACGAGGTGATCCGGCGGGTCGACACCCGGCCGGTGGCGTCGGACCACACCTGGACCCCCGCCGCCTCGGCCACCTCCTCGGGAAGCTCGGCGTAGTCGCAGCGCGCCCAGGACTCGACGTACCACCCCTTCTCGCCGAAGGCCTCGCCGTCGCGGGCGATCACGGCCTGGCGTACGCGGCCGTCGGCAGTGAAGGTGAACAGCGTGCGGGGACCGTCCTCTCGAACCACCCGGTAGCCGTCGCGGACCCCGTCGAGCTGCCGCTCGTCGAAGGCCGTACGCAGCGCCTCCTCCGCATCGTCGCTGAGCGCGCCGTCGTCGTGCTCGTCCGGATAGCCGTTGCCGCCCTCCGCGGACCCGTCGCACTCCACGACCTTGTGCGCAGCACCCTGCCGCCCTTCGACAGCGAGCGGTCCTTCGTACGTCCCGGTTACGCGGTCCTGACCGCATGCGGTGCAGGTCAGCATCAGGAGTGCGGCAGCGAGGGCAGGAGAGAGCAGGCGGTGACGGCGCACGGCGTCCTACTTCGCGTCGGTCACCGGGACGTGCGCCGAGTGGCTGCGGCCGAGCGCCGCGACCTCGCGCTCCATCTGCGGCACCGTCCTCTTGACCAGGCGCTTGGCGATCGGCTCGGCGACCGCTGAGGAGAAGAGCGGCTTGGTGAGGTTGGCGACCAGGACCCCCTTGGGGACGTAGACCCGGCGCTTCTTCTTCTCCAGCCCGTGCGTGACCGCCTCGACGCACTCCTCCAGCGACGTCGTGCCGTTGGCCGGCCACGGGAGCCGTCCGCGGATCGCCTTGAACGACGGGAGGTCGTCCTCCGCCCCGCGGACGATGTCGGTGTCGATCCACGAGGGGTGGCAGACGCCGACCTTCACGCCGTGGACCCACATCTCCTGGCGGTACGCGAGGGCGAGGGCCTCGACGCCCGCCTTGCTCGCGTTGTACGGCGCCAGGCCCGCGAGCGGTGTGAATGCCGCCAACGACGAGACGACGAGGACGTATCCCTTCGTGGCGATCACGTGCGGAGCTGCCGCGCGGAGCGTCCGGAAGACGCCGTTGAGGTTCACGTCCACCACCCGCTCGAACGCGCCGGGATCGATCTGGCGCACCGTGCCGTACGCGGCGATGCCGGCGTTGGCAAGCACGTGGTCGATGCGGCCGAAGCGGTCCGCGGCGGCGTCGACGGCGGACTGGACCGCGTCCGTGTCACGGACGTCGGCCTCCCACCAGTCGGCGGCGTCACCCAGCTCGGCGGCGAGGGACTTCAGCTCGTCGGGCTCGAGGCCGAGGAGCGCGACGCGACCTCCACGACGGACGTACTCGCGGGCGACACCTGCGCCGATGCCGCGTGCGGCACCGGTGACGACGGCAACCTTGCCGGTGAAGGATGAGGGCATGGCCGCCAAGATACCGTCGGTATCCCGCCATGCGCCACCCTCGATGTCACATGGTGGAGGTCATTGGAGGTCGGGTCAGGTGGCGAGTGCCCGGAGGATGTCCTCGACCCGCTCCTTGGCGTCCCCGAACAGCATCTGGGTGTTGTCGCGGAAGAACAGCGGGTTCTGGACGCCCGCGTAGCCCGCCGCCATCGACCGCTTGAACACGATGACGTTCTCGACCTCCCACACCCGCAGCACCGGCATCCCGGCGAGCGGGCTCGTGGGGTCCTCGGCTGCGGCGGGGTTCACCGTGTCGTTGGCGCCGATCACCAGCACCACCGACGTCTCGGCGAAGTCGTCGTTGATCTCGTCCATCTCGAGCACGATGTCGTACGGGACCTTGGCCTCGGCGAGCAGCACGTTCATGTGCCCGGGGAGGCGACCGGCGACCGGGTGCACGCCGAAGCGGACCTCGATGCCTCGGTCGCGCAGCCTGCGGACGAGGTCGGCGACCGGGTACTGCGCCTGAGCCACCGCCATCCCGTACCCGGGGGTGATGACGACCGACCGCGCGCTCTTGAGGAGCTCGGCAGCATCGGCGGCGGTGATCTCGCGGTGATCGCCGTAGTCGGTCGCGTCACTGGTCGCGGCCTCGATGCCGAAGCCGCCGGCGATGACGGAGAGGAACGAGCGGTTCATCGCCTGGCACATGATGTAGGACAGGTAGGCACCCGACGACCCGACGAGCGCGCCGGTCACGATCAGCAGGTCGTTGTTGAGCAGGAAGCCCGACGCGGCCGCTGCCCAGCCCGAGTAGCTGTTGAGCATCGACACGACGACGGGCATGTCGCCACCGCCGATCGAGGCCACGAGGTGCCAGCCGAGCGCCAGCGCGACGACGGTGAGGAGGATCAGCAGCGTGAGGTTCGGGGAGATGACGAACCAGACCGTCAGGATCACGAAGACGACGAGCGCGCCGATGTTGATGAGGTTCTTGCCCGGCAGCATCAGCGGCGCCGACCGCATCTTCGCCGACAGCTTGAGGTTGGCGACGATCGAGCCGGTGAAGGTCACGGCGCCGATGAAGATGCCGATGAAGATCTCGGCGTGGTGGATGTCGGCCAGCGAGCCGGTCAGGTGGTTCGGCGCCAGGTAGCCGTTCCAGCCCACCAGCACCGCGGCGAGGCCGACGAAGGAGTGCAGGAGCGCGATCAGCTCGGGCATCTGCGTCATCGCGACGCTCCGCGCCCGCCACAGTCCCAGCGCGGCGCCGATCGCGACCGCCACGAGCAGCAGCGCGATCGCGTCGGCGTCGGCGACGTCGGCGACGAGCACGAACGTCGCCACGAGCGCGATCCCCATGCCGGCGATCCCGTACCAGACACCGTTGCGTGACGTCTCGTGCTTGGACAGCCCGGCCAGGGACAGGATGAACAGCAGCGACGCGACGATGTACGCCGCGGTGGCAGCACTCTGTGCGGTCATGGCGGCGTCAGTCCTTCGAGAACATGCTGAGCATGCGACGGGTCACGGCGAAGCCGCCGAAGACGTTGATGGAGGCCAGGAGGATCGCGATGAACGAGAGGACACGGATCACCGTGGCGTTGTCGGCCCCGTCGTCGACCGAGATCTGCAGCATCGCGCCGACGACGATGATGCCGCTGATCGCGTTGGTCACCGACATCAGCGGCGTGTGCAGGGCGTGGTGCACCTTGCCGATCACGTAGTAGCCGACGACGACCGCGAGCGTGAGCACCGTGATGTGCTCCGGCAGCGGCGCGGGCGCGAAGGCGTTGACGAGGAAGAGCGCGAGGATCCCGGTGCCGATGAGGCCCCACGTGACGGCAGGCTTGGCCGGCGCCTTGGCCTTGGTCGCGGGTACGGGAGCGGGTGCAGCGGCTGCCGGGGGCGCCGCCGAGACGGCGACCGGGGGTGGCGGCCACGTCTTCTCGCCGTCTCGGACCACGGTGACCGTGCGCTGGACGACGTCGTCGAAGTCGAGGACGAGCTCTCCGTCCTTGGCCGGCGTGAGCAGCTTGAGCAGGTTGACGAGGTTGGTGCCGTACAGCTGGGAGGCCTGCGTCGGGAGGCGCCCGGCGAGGTCGGTGTAGCCGAGGATCGTCACCCCGTTGTCGGTGACGACCTTCTCCCCCGCGACGGAGCCGGCCACGTTGCCGCCCTGGCCGGCGGCCATGTCGACGATGACGCTGCCCGGCTTCATGCTCGCCACGTCGGCCTCGGTCAGCAGCCGCGGTGCGGCACGCCCGGGGATCAGCGCGGTCGTGATGACGATGTCGACGTCGAGGACCTGCTCGGAGTAGATCTCGGCGGCGCGGCGGTCGTAGTCCTCGCTGGTCGCCTTGGCGTAGCCGTCGGTGGACGCCTCCTGCTGCTCGACGTCGACCGGGAGGTACTCGCCGCCGATCGACCTGACCTGGTCGGCGACCTCAGGGCGCGGGTCGGTGGCGCGGACGATCGCGCCGAGACTGCTCGCCGCGCCGATCGCTGCCAGTCCCGCGACCCCGGCGCCCGCGACCAGCACCTTGGCCGGGGGGACCTTGCCGGCGGCCGTGACCTGGCCGGTGAAGAACCGCCCGAACTCGTGCGCCGCCTCGACGACGGCCCGGTAGCCGGCGATGTTGGCCATCGACGACAGGACGTCCATCGACTGTGCGCGGGAGATGCGCGGCACCGCGTCCATCGCCAGCACGGTCAGGTGACGCTGTGTCAGCTCGTCGACGAGGCTCTCGTTCAGCGCCGGGGACAGCAGGCTGATGAGGGTCGCGTGGTCGGCAAGGAGGCCGATCTCGTCCGGCGAGGGGGCGTTGATCTTGAGCACGAGGTCGGACCGCCACGCCTCGTCGCGGGGCACGACCGAGGCGCCGGCCTCGACGTAGGCCTCGTCGGAAAAGCTGGACGCCTCGCCTGCGCCGGACTCGACCACGACGTCATAACCCAGCTTGATCAGCTGCGTCACGGTCGCCGGGGTCCCGGCGACACGGGTCTCGCCCGGCGAGGTCTCTTTGACCACGCCGATCTTCATTCGGGAGACGTTATCGGCAGCGACTGGCGCCGACCAGAGGGTGAGACGTGCGTCTCATTGCGCGGAGGTTAACGCCTCAGGCGACGCCGTACAGCCGGTCACCGGCGTCCCCGAGACCCGGCACGATGTATCCCACGTCGTTGAGCTTCTCGTCCACCGCGGCGACCACCAGCGACACCGGCACCTCGACGTCGGCGAGGTCGTTCTCGACACGGGCGATGCCCTCGGGCACGGCCAGCAGGCAGATCGCGGTGATCGCCGTGCACCCTCGACCGACGAGGAACGCGATCGCCGCCGAGAGGGTGCCGCCGGTGGCGAGCATCGGGTCCAGCACGTACGCCTGGCGGCCGGTCAGGTCGTCGGGCAGCCGCTCGGCGTACGTCGCGGGCTCGAGGGTCGTCTCGTTGCGGATCATCCCGAGGAAGCCGACCTCGGCCGTCGGGAGCAGGCGCTGCATGCCGTCGAGCATGCCGAGGCCGGCGCGCAGGATCGGCACGATGAGCGGCTTCGGCGGCGCGAGGCGTACGCCCTCGGCCGGCGACACCGGGGTCTGCACGAGGACCGGCTCGACCCGGACGTCGCGGGTGGCCTCGTACGTCAGAAGCGTGACGAGCTCGTCGGTCAACCGCCGGAAGGTCGGGGAGTCGGTCCTCGAGTCGCGGAGCGTGGTGAGCTTGTGGGCCACCAGCGGGTGGTCGACGACGTGGATGTCCATGCGGCGAACCTTACCGAGCGACGATCTGCCGGCGACTCCCCTACACGAGGGTGTGATCGTCTGCCATCCTGCGGGTACGTGCACGACGACGAGCGAAGGGGGTGTGGCCGTGGAGGACGATCTGCAGGGCGAGGTCGATGTCGCGGTCGCCGCCTACCGTGACGAGGGCGGCTGGCAGCTGACCCGCCTTCCCGCCGGTGTCACCGGAGACATCGAGGAGGTCGAGCGGGCGCTGCGCCCGTTCCCTTCGGAGTGCGGTGTGATCGGCATGGTCGCCGTCGACGAGGACTTCTTCGTGCTCGTGCGCGTCTGGGGCCGCAGCACGCTCCTTCTCCTGTCCGACATCACCGCCGTCGACGAGTGGCCGCTCGCCAGCTCCGTCGCCGACGAGCTCGACCTCCCCGACCCGGAGGACGACGACGAGCCGCAGCCTGCCGGTGACATGGAGATCCTGGCCGACCTGGGTGTGAGCGCGATCGATCTCGCCGTGATGCTCGACGATCCGGACGCCTACCCGGACGAGGTGCTCGGCGACATCGCCGAACGGCTCGGGTTCGGCGACGCCTACCAGGCGCTCGCCGGCTGACGTGTCGTCCCCGCTCGTCCACGACGACGCCCTGATGGGCAGGGCGCTCGACCTGGCGTCACGCGCTCTCGAGACCGCCGACGTCCCGGTCGGGGCGCTCGTCGTCGACGCTGACGGAGCCGTCCTGGGCGAGGGCTGGAACGCGCGGGAGCGCGACGGCGACCCGACGGCGCACGCCGAGGTGATCGCGCTACGGGCCGCGGCGGCCGCGCGGGGCGAGTGGCGACTCGACGGCTGCACCCTCGTCGTCACGCTCGAACCCTGCACGATGTGCGCGGGTGCGCTCGTCCTCGCTCGCGTCGCCCGCCTCGTGTTCGGGGCGTACGACGACAAGGCGGGAGCGGTCGGTTCGTTGTGGGACGTCGTCCGGGACCGGCGGCTCAACCATCGCCCTGAGGTCCGCGGAGGGGTGCGTGCCGAGGAGGCGCGGGCCCAGTTGCTGGCCTTCTTTGCTGAGCACCGCTGAGCCCTGACCCGGTTCCGGAGGCGGGCGGCAGGTCCGGTAATCTCTCCTGCGGTGGCGTGTCCGAGCGGCCGAAGGTGCAACACTCGAAATGTTGTGTAGGGCAACCTACCGTGGGTTCAAATCCCACCGCCACCGCCATGACGAGCCCCGTCCGGGATCCCCGGGCGGGGCTCGCTGTCGTACGCCCTCTCCTGCGGCCGATTCCCCTCGGCCGATTCGGTGAGGAGATCGGGTCTCGATCGCGGAAACCCCCGATCTCCTCACCGAATCGCGGGGTGGGTGGGCTGGGTGGGGAGGCGCCTGGGTGCGTACGGCGCAACTCGGAGTTGCTATCTGTGTTACATCTCGTGGCAGGTGGGAAACGTGCGGCCAGTCCTCGAGAGGAGACCCCCGTGCCCGCACCGACTTCCGACAACCACCCCCGACCCATCGAGACCGACTGGGGCCGCCGTGCGTTCCTGGCCAGAGCCGGCGTGCTCGGCCTCGCCGCCGCGGCTCCACCCGCACTCTTCGCCGCACCGGCCCGTGCCGCCACCACCGACGACGCCCTCGAAGCCCTCCTGGCCTGGCTGCGCCCGCAGCTCCAGCGCCTGTCGGCCGACACCTTCGGAGGGGTCGCGGCGTTCTGCTATCCCGGCCCCGACGCCTTCTCGCTCCGTCAGCTCGAGGTCCGTCGCGAGGCCGGGGGCATCGCCACCCGCACGCCACAGTTCCTGATGGACACCCTCGACGGCTACATCCCGCTCCCCGACTCGATCGTCGTCCCGCTGCTCACCGACGGGACGCGGCAGCTCGGCGCCCTGCCGAGGCCCCTGCCGTACGTGGTCACCCGGGCAGGGCTGAGGCGGGCCCAGCGCCTCGACGAGGCGCTCACGATCGTGCTCGAGAACGACGAGCACCTGCCCGCCTCCATCGTGGTGGCGTTGCTGCTCAACGTCACCGCGGCCGTCCTGGTCCCGGCGTCGCTGCTGCGGTTGGGCTTCAACTCGCCGTTCGCGCGGTTGCGGTACGCCGAGAAGGCCCGCGTCTTCGCCGACCTGGAGAGCGACGAGCCGACGGTGGTGAAGGTGCTCCGCCCGATCGTGGGCGACTTCCTCGCCGACGAGCTGCGGGGCCTGGTCCACTACCTCGCGATGGCGCTCCTCGCGCTGCCGTCCGACGGCATGTACAGCGAGCAGTCGGCGTACGACCGCGCCACCAAGCGGCTCGTCCGCCGCCCGATCGGGTGGGACCAGACGAACTACCTGCCAGGCAGGACCACACCGCCCGACGGGCACGCCGAGCTCCTCGGCTACTACCAGGGCCGGACGGAGGTGGAGGGCTGATGCGCGACGTCATCGTGGTCGGCGCCGGAGGCGGCGGACCGGTCGTGGCCGCCGAGCTCGCCGCACGCGGGCTCGACGTGCTGCTCCTCGAGGGCGGCTCCTCGCACGCGCAACCTGAGCGGGAGTGGACGCACTTCGAGAACGACGCCTTCAACCCCAAGGACGGCTACTTCCGCGTCGGACCCGCAGACCGCGACCGGCCTGCCTGGATCCGCGACCAACCTCAGAACTCCTACCTCTGGAACGTCACCGGCGTCGGTGGGACGACGCTGCACTACTACGGCAACAGCCCTCGGGCCTACCGTGGCGCCTTCGCCGGGTACGACGGCGCGGACCGCGACGCGTACGACACCGATCATCTGTTCCCCTTCCCGTACGAGGAGCTGGTGCCCTACTACGAGTGGGTCGAGGCGACGCTTCCCGTCCAGACGGCGCCGATGGGCCGCAAGGAGCGGGTGTTCTTCGACGGGTGCGAGGCCCTCGGGCTGCCCGTCCAGACGACGAAGGACACCCACGGCATCGCGTTCCGACCCCAGGAGAACGCCATCCTGCAGCCGCAGGGGACGGCAGGCCGGACCTCGGACTCGTCGTTGCTCGTCTATCCGCAGGCGCAGGGCTGCACCTTCTGCGGGTTCTGCGCGCAGGGGTGCCGGTCACCGCTCAAGGCCCCGCGCAACCAGTTCGCGAAGCGCTCCACCGACAACAGCTATGTCCCGATGGCGGTGACGGCCTCGGCGTGGGCCGCGGCGGGCCGTGACGCCGAGCTCGTCACCGACGCCTTCGTCACCCAGGTCCACACCGAGGAGCGCGGCGGGCGCACCGTCGCCACGGGCGTGACATACCGGACCGACAACGACACGGAGACCGTCCGGGAGGACGCCGCCGTGGTCGTCCTCGCCGGGGGGTGTGTCGAGACACCGCGGCTCTGGCTGGGGTCGGGACTGCCGAACCCGAACGGCTGGGTGGGTCGGGGTCTGACCGACCACTACCTCGACTGGGTGGTCGGGACGTTCGACCGCGACACCGGCGCGTCGCGCGGTCCGGCCTCGGCGGCACGGGCGGAGTTCCCCGGGTACGGCTGCCTCGAGCAGGGTGGGCTTCCGCCGGCGCTCCAGGCGTTCAGCATGAGCCACAGCGGGAGCGGGATCCGCGAGATGTACGACCTCGGCCGAGGCAAGCGCGGAGCGTGGGACGGCGTCTCCGGACGGCTCCAGGGCTCGGAGCTGAAGGACGTGATGCTCAACGGCATCGACCGTCTTCTCAGCGTCCTCGTCATCACCGCCGACGACGTGGAGCCGGACAACCGCGTACGGCTCTCGCCGCTGTATCCGCGCGACGAGCACGGCGCGCCCGCCCGGGTGGAGATGGACTTCACGAGACGCTCCGCCGACACCGTGCGGCGGCGCAACTTCCTCGCCAACCGGGCGGCCGAGGTCCTGCGCGCAGCGGGGGCGCGCAAGGTCTACCGGATCGACTGGGCGCCGCTCATCCTCCACACGCAGTCGTCGATGAGGATGGGCGCCGACCCGGCCACGTCGGTCGTCGGGCCGACGGGTGAGGCCAGGGCGGTGGAGCGCCTCTTCGTCGCCGACAACTCGGTGCTGGCGAACTCCCTCGGCGGACCGAACCCCACCTTGACCACGCAGGCGATCGGGACGCGCACGGCCGAGCAGATCTTTGCCACGTACTTCGACGGCGACCCGTGGGTGGGAACGGAGGCGCCGGTGCCGTCGACCGATCCGCGGATCAGCGCGGCGCTGTGATCCGCGCGGTCACATCTCCGGGCGGCCGTCGCGCCAGTAGCCCATGAATGCCACCGACCGGCGGTCCACGCCGCTCTCGCTCACCAGGAACCGTCGAAGCGTCTTGATCACCGACGCCTCGCCGGCCAGCCAGGCGTAGAGATCGCCGGTCGGAGGCAGGGGCATGCCCTGGTCGTCGAGCGCGACCTCCCACACGAGCTCGTCGCCGACCACCTCGTCGAGGGCGACGTCACCCGCCTCGCCGTCACCCGCCTCGCCGTCACCGGCCTCGCCCTCGGCCGGTGCGGGGATCCCCAGCATCGCCGAGGCGCACCGTCGGACCGCGGGGACGAGCCGTTGGCCGTGGCGGCTCCCCTCGCGCGCGATCCAGGTCAGCGAGACGCCTGCGGGTCGGGCGAGGTCGGTGATGTCGTCCGCGTACGGAACCTCGAGGATGACGTGGCCGCGACGGTCGCTCGGCAGGTCCTCCAGGATCCGGGAGATCGCGGGGACCGCCGTCTCGTCGCCCACGATCAGCACGGGTCGGTCGGCGCTCGGGACGGCGAACTCCAGTCCGCCGTGCGGACCGGGGTGGGCGGCGTTCGGGCCCATCAGCACGGCGGGCGTGCCCGGTCGGCACGTCGCGGCGAAGCGGCCGGCCGGTCCGGTCGCGCCGTGCAGCACCACGTCGACGTCGACCTCGCGGAGCGCGGGACGCGACGCGCGGACGGTGTACGTACGGATCGGGTTGCGGTGCTCGTCGGGGAGGCTCCGCCACCGGTCGTACCAGTCAGGTGCGGACGGGACGTGCTCGTAGCCGCCGGTCGTATCCGGGAGCAGCAGCTTGATGCGCTGGTCGAAACCGTTCGCCGACATCGCGTCGAGGTCGTCCCCCCGGAAGGTGATGCGGACGAACGAGCGCGAGAGGCGGACCGTGCGAGCCACGGTGACGTCGAAGAACCGCCAAGGCTGGACGGCCTTCTCGATGGTGATGGTCACCGTGGCTCCTCCTGAGTGTGGCTTAGAGGTAAGGCTAACCAAAGAACCTTGAAGCGGTCCAGACGAAGAGCCACTAGCCTCCTGGTACGAGCCATGCGACGAAGGAGCCCATCATGCCGACTCCACGCCAGCCCATCACCGCCATCGCAGCCCTGGTCCTCGGGATCGGGCTCCTCGCTGCCGCAGGGGGTGCCGCTCAGGGCGACGACGCTGCACTCACCCCTGACAAGCGGGCCCTCGTCGCCGAGGCCGAAGCAGTCGAAGACGCAGCCGCAGCATCTGACCAGCCGCCTGCTCTGGCCTACGACGGTCCCATCGCGACCTCGCTGCAGCGCGCCGTCGCCGACCGCGTGACGGAGCTGCTCACCCCGCAGGGTGACAAGCCTGCCGACGGAGTCCCCGTGAGCCTCGATGCCGGAGTGATCGGCGTGACGGGGAGCCCGACGGCCGGCTACACCCTCGTCGTGACGCGGGGCACCGACGGCGCGGCACTGGTGAACCGCCTCACCTCTGGTCTCTCGGCCACCGCACGCCGTCTCCTCACCGTGCGGACGTCGGAGCGCACGGCGCAGGAGCTGCGCGACGCCTGGGTCGGCGTCACGGCGCAGCAGTGGCGCACGGCCGACGCCGCGCCGACCGCGGGCTACTCCATGGATCTCGATCCCGAGCTCGAAGCGGTCGTCGTCGACGTTGCCGCCGCGCCGCCACGAGCGGCCGCACGGCTCGATCGGCAGGCAGCGCCGGTCGAAGGAGTCGACGCGGGTGCGGTGGTGGTCCGCTACACCGGCAGTGCGGCCCGAGCGTCGCGCACCTCCGACACCTCGCCGCACTGGGGAGGCGCTCGGATCACCAGCCCCTCCAAGGTCTGCTCGTCGGGTTTCACCGTGCGCAGCAAGTCCTCGAGCACGCGCTACTCGGTCACCGCCGGACACTGCGGCGCGAACGGGACCTCGTGGTACTCCGGGTCGTACTACTTCGGGCAGATCGCCGGGCGGAGCAACTACCCCGCCTACGACCAGGCTCGCCTGGCCGGCTCCACGTACACGAACTCGATCTACACAGACGGGCTCGACAACTTCAACGTCCGTACGGTCACGGGGGCCAACGACGGCGCGGTCGGCGACAACGTGTGTGCGTCGGGTGCGGTGACGAAGTCGGTGTGCGGGATCGAGATCAAGAGCCTGTCCGCCTCGTACTGCGACGATCCGGCCAAGCCGGCCACGTGCAGCACCTACCTGATGCGGGGCCGACGGAGCGACGACCGGGTCATCGCCCGTCTGGGAGACAGCGGCGGTCCGGTCTACCAGCGCAACACGACGCAGTCGCGGGCCTCCATCCGGGCGATGGTGGTCGCGTACGACATGAGCGGGGTCCGGATGTACGCCGAGCGCTACAACTCGATCTCGAACCACCTCGGGGTGATCGCGGTCACGAGCTGACCCGACAGGGGAGAGCCCGGTCAGGCGCCAGGGTCGACGGCCAGCGTGGGCACGCAGATGGTCACGCGGTTCTTGGCCTTGAGCGCCATGACCGGGTTCTTTTTCAGTCCCTTGAACTTCTTGCCGATGTAGACCTCGACGGTGGCGTCGTCCTCAGGGGTGCCCTTCGTGTACTGCACCTTGCCCTTGAACTGCGCTCCGACCAGGCGGGCGTCGACCCGCTTGGGCTCTGGGGCGACGACCCGGACGTTGGCGATGCTCGTGCCCTCCGGTGCGTTGCCGACCGTCCCGGGGAGGAAGCCGATGCCCTGGAGGTTGAGCGCCGTGCGGTTCGCCATGCCGGAGAGGCCGCCGGCGTTGAGCACGTTGACCAGGACCTGGTTGGGCGCGATCTGCTCGCCGGGCTCCAGCACGCGGTTGCGGCAGGCGGTCGTCGCGTCGGCGTCTGGCAGCTCGGGCGCCTTGGCAAACAGGAGCTGGACACCGGTGTAGGTGCCGCCGATCAGGATGGCGCTCAGCACCGACATCGTGAGGAACGTGCGCAGCCCGCGGGTCATGGTCACCGGTCCATCGCGTAGATACGGGCATGCATGACCTGGCGTTGCTGCAGCGCCGCGCGGAGGGCGCGGTGCAGCCCGTCCTCGAGGTAGAGCTCGCCCTGCCAGCTGACGACGTGCGGGAACAGGTCGCCGAAGAACGTGGAGTCGTCGTCGAGGAGGCTGGCGAGGTCGAGCTGGCGCTTGACCGTCGTGAGCGTGTCGAGCCGGACCTGCTGGGGCGGCAGTTTTGCCCACTGGCTCTGGGTCAGTCCGTGGTCAGGGTACGGCCGCCCCTCGCCCACTCCTCTGAAGATCACCCCTGCAGTGTAGTCAGGCGATCTGGACGTGACGGACGTCACACACTAGCGTCGTCCCGCGGGATGCCGACGCCCGCTCCGGCAGGCGCCGGTTCCCTGTGGTGAGAGGCGTTGCTCATGAGGTTGAGGCGTTCGACGTTCATGGCTCCGGCGCTCGGGTTGCTGGTCTCGGGACTCGTGCTGACGGCCCCGTCGCCGGCCAGCGGATCCCTGGAGGCGCACGGCTCTCCCGGTTCCCACGGCGGGGGCAAGGGCCGCCTCGCGGTCGAGACGGTCTCCAACCCGCGAGCCGACCTCGTCAGCGGTGGCGACGTCCTCGTCCGGGTCACCGGAGCCGCCGCCGACGCGCGGGTGACGCTGCTGGTGAACGGCCGGCGTACGAAGACCTCGCTCGTCGCGCAAGCCGACGGCAGCCGCACCGGTCTCGTGACCGGGCTGCGCAAGGGACGCAACGTCGTCACCGTCCACCGCGGCTGGTCGATGGCCGCCGAGGTCGTCACCAACCACGACCTCACGGGTCCCCTCCTGTCGGGGCCGCAGCAGAAGCCGTTCTACTGCGAGACCGAGGCGTACGGCCTCGCGCCGGCGCAGCAGCCCGACTGCGAGGCTCCGACCAAGGTCACCTACCAGTACCGGTCCGGGAGCAGCTTCAAGCCGCTCGCCGACCCGAGCCAGGTCCCCGCCGACGCGGCAACCGTGACCGTCGGCGGCAGGACCGTCCCGTTCGTGGTGCGGCTCGAGACCGGCACGATCAACCGGGCGGTCTACCAGGTCGCCGGAATCTACGACGGCACCGACCCGTCGCCGACGGCACCCGAGTCGACCTGGAACGACCGGATCGTCTACACCTTCGGGGGCGGCTGCAACGGCGGCTACCACCAGGGTGCGGCCACCGGCGGCGTCCTCGATGCCACGATGCTGGCCAAGGGCTACGTGGTCGCGTCGTCGTCCCTCAACGTCCTCGACAACAACTGCAGCCCGATCATCTCGGCCGAGACGGCGATGATGGTCAAGGAGCACGTCGTCGAGACGTACGGCGTCCCGGTGCACACGATCGGGTGGGGTGGCTCGGGCGGGGCGATCCAGCAGTACACGATCGCGGAGACCTACCCCGGGATCGTGGACGGCATCATCCCGAGCATCAGCTTCCCCGACGTCGTCAGCACCAACGGCGTCAACGCCGACTGCCGCCTCCTGCAGCGCTTCTACGCCGGCGAGGGCGCGTCGTGGACCCCGGAGCAGAAGCGTGCCGTGACCGGGTTCCTCAACGCGAGCAGCTGCCAGTCGTGGGACGTGGCGTTCGGGAACCGGCTCACCGCCACGGACTCGTGCCCGCCGATCATCCCGGTCGAGGCTCGCTGGGATCCCGTCACCAACCCCGACGGCATCCGGTGTGCGGCCATGGAGCAGTTCGTCAACCAGGTCGGACGGGACCCGCGCACCGGCTTCGCGCGCAGCCCGCTCGACAACATCGGCCAGCAGTACGGGCTCGAGGCGCTGAGGTCCGGCGCGATCGATGCGGAGCAGTTCGTCACGCTCAACGAGCGCATCGGCGGCTACGACCCGGCCGGCGCCGTGGTCCCCGAACGCAGCCGCGCCGACCTGCGGGCGGTCCGGGCGTCGTACCGGTACGGCATGCTCAACACGGCGTCCCGCGGTCTCGCGGAGACGCCGATCATCGATCTCCGCACGTACGCCGACGTGGCGGGCGTCCCTGCCAACTTCCACACCGCCGAGTGGTCCTTCGTGATGCGCGAGCGGTTGCGCAAGGCCAACGGTGACGCGGACAACCAGGTGATCGTGGCGTACCTGCCGGTGCCGGAGCTGGCCGCGGCGGCCTCGGCGCAGGCGCTGCAGTCGATGGAGAACTGGCTGACGGCGATCGGTGGCGACGACCGTCGGGGGTCGAAGGCTGCCAAGGTCGTGCGCAACAAGCCCGCCGCCCTCACCGACTCCTGCTGGCTGCCCGACGGTCGCCTCGTGCCGACCGACTGGGAGGCGGGTGGCGATGCGTGCAGCTCCGTCTACCGGATCGGCTCCAACCCGCGTCAGGTTGCCGGGCAGCCCATGACCCAGGACATCGTGGCCTGCGCGCTGCGGCCGATCCGCTGGTCGGACTACGGCGTCGCGTTCACGTCCGCGCAGCGGTCGCGGATGCGGGCAGCCTTCCCCGACGGCGTGTGCGACTACACCAAGAAGTCTCGCGGCTGGGCCCCGCCGGCTCGTCCGTGGCAGAGGTTCTGAGGCCGACGTGCACGAAGGCCCGGGCCGCAGCGCGGTCCGGGCCTTCGTCGGTGTGGCGGAGGATAGGGGATTCGAACCCCTGAGGGCGTTAACCCAACACGCTTTCCAAGCGTGCGCACTAGGCCACTATGCGAATCCTCCGCGAGCAGGTTACCTGTTGGGTCGGGCCGGGCCGAAATCAGGGGGAGGGGATGCCCCGCTTCCGCGTGCTTGAGCGGTCTCGGTACGATGACTGAAGTCCCTCGCGCGGCGGTATCTCGCCCAACTCCCCCAGGGCCGGAAGGCAGCAAGGGTAAGTGAGCTCTATCGGGTGCGCGAGGGACCTTTTCATGTCCGGACGCAGGAGCCCGGGAGGGAACCGCGCGGGACGTGCAAGTCCGTGCTCGGTGCTCGGCACGGAGGGCATGCTGGGTTGATGTTCCTCGACGAGCCTCCGCACGACGATCCGGTGCGCGCCCTCTACGACGCCGACCTCGAGTCCGACGGGTACGTCAACAACCTGACCCGTCTGTGGGCGTGGCGGCCCGACGTGAACGACGCGGCCACGGCAGCACGCGCGGCCGTCAGCCGCGACAGCGCCTTGACCGACGAGGACCGCGCCGTACTCGTCGCGGCGACCGCGGCGGCGCGCCACGACTCGTACTGTGCCCTCGCCTGGGGCCGTCGGCTGGCGAGCCTGGCCGGTACGGCGACGGCGGCCGGCGTGCTCAGTGGCGCCGTCGACGCACTCGCACCGCGGACCCGTGCCCTCGCGGCATGGGCCACTGTCGTGGTCCAGGACCCGAACGCGACGACCGCGGAGGACGTCGCGCGGTTGCGCGCCGTCGGGCTGGGCGACCGCGAGATCTTCGAGGCGACGGCCTTCGTCGCACAACGGCTCGCCTTCTCGACCGTCAACGACGCGCTGGGTGCGGAGCCTGACCGACAGCTCGTCGTCGGTGCGCCCGAGGAGGTCGTCGCTGCGGTCGCGTACGGACGGCCGGTTGCCGCCGAGTAGCCCGTCCAAGCCCCTTGCCGCCTGTGGGGAAAATGTGGATAACGGCCGCGATCTGTGGATGGTGAAGCACGTTCTGTGTACGACCCTCTGGACGACGCGAAAAGGTCGAAGTTCTCTTCTCTGGACCCTTGCACGGTGTCCGGATCGCACGGTAGGACAGTGCAGGTGCGCCTCGGGCGCCATGCGTAGATGCAAACCCCCGGAAGGCCCCGCGACGCCGATGCGCGTGTCGCGGGGCCTTGCGCATCGCACGGCGATCACGGTGCACACGACAGGGCGGTTCGGACGTCAGGGACGATCGTTAGGGTTGACGCGTGGACGAACCCATGGCCTTGTACCGGCGCTATCGCCCGGAGACGTTCGCCGAGGTGATCGGCCAGTCGCACGTGACCGACCCGCTGCGGCACGCGCTCGCCAACAACCGCGTCAACCACGCCTACCTCTTCTCCGGCCCCCGCGGCTGCGGCAAGACGACGAGTGCGCGCATCCTCGCCCGCGCGCTCAACTGCGAGAAGGCCCCGGTCGCCGACCCGTGCGGCGAGTGCCAGAGCTGCCGCGACCTCGCGCGCGGAGGCCCGGGGAGCCTCGACGTCATCGAGATCGACGCCGCCAGCCACGGTGGCGTCGACGACGCCCGCGATCTGCGCGAGCGGGCGTTCTTCGCTCCCGTCAACAGCCGCTACAAGGTCTACATCATCGACGAGGCCCACATGGTCTCGAGCCAGGGCTTCAACGCCCTGCTCAAGCTCGTCGAGGAGCCACCTCCGCACCTGAAGTTCATCTTCGCGACGACCGAGCCCGAGAAGGTCATCGGCACGATCAGGTCCCGGACCCACCACTACCCGTTCCGGCTGGTGCCGCCCAAGACCCTCACCTCCTACCTCGAGGAGCTCGGCCGTACGGAGGGTGTTCCGCTCGAGGCGACGGCGCTTCCGCTGATCGTGCGCGCCGGCGGCGGATCCGTCCGCGACACCCTCAGCGTGCTCGACCAGCTCATCGCCGGGGCGTCCGACGACGGGGTCACGTACGACCTCGCCGCGTCGCTGCTCGGCTACACGCCCGACTCGCTCCTCGACGAGGTCATCGACGCGTTCGCGGCGGGCGACGGCGGCGCGGTGTTCGCGGCCGTCGACAAGGTCGTGGAGACCGGGCAGGACCCGCGCCGGTTCGCCGAGGATCTCCTCCAACGGCTGCGTGACCTGGTGATCGTGGCCAACGTGCCCGACGCCATCGGCATGGGCCTCATCGACATCGCAGGCGACCGTGGCGAGCGCATCGAGAACCAGGCCGCGCGGTTCGGCCGCGCCGACCTGACCCGTGCCGCCGACGTCGTCAGCGCCGGCCTGACCGAGCTGCGGGGTGCGACCGCCCCGCGTCTCCTGCTCGAGCTGATGTGCGCCCGCATCCTCCTGCCGGGCGCTGACGCCACACCTGACGGCGTGCAGGCCCGCCTCGACCGGATCGAGCGGCGCCTGTCGATCGTGGGAGACGGTCCGCCACCGGTCGAGCGTCCCGCGCCGGCCCCCGCGCAGGCCCCCGCGTCCACTCCGACTCCGACAAGGACTCCGGCGCCGGCGCCTGCACCCACCGAGGCCGCGAGGCCGGCGGCTCCCGCGCCGGCGGTCGAGGAGGCGCCCCCCGCGGCCGCCGAGCACACCGAGCCCGCACCGCCCGGCACGCCCGGAGTGGCCGACGTACGCCGCCTGTGGCCCGACATCCTCGACAAGGTGCGCGTCATTCGGCGCTTCACCTGGGTGATGCTCAGCCAGAACGCCCAGGTCCACTCGCTCGAGGGCACCACGCTCACCATCGGGCTCGTCAACAGCGGCGCACGGGACTCGTTCGCCCGCAGCGGCTCCGACGCGATCCTCGTCCAGGCGCTCGTCGACGTGCTCGGAGGCACGTGGCGCGTCGAGGCGATCGTCGACCCCAGCGCCGGAGGCGGGGCCGCTCCGGCGCGAGCCGGGTCGACGCCGCGCGGCCCTGACGAGTCCGCGGCGCCCCCGACGGGCTCGACCGGCTCCGCTCCTCAGGCTGCCGCGGCACCGGCGATGCCGGAGCCCTCACCCGCCCCGCCGACGGCTCCGCCGCCTCGTGAGCGCGCGAGCGCGGACGCCATCGCGGCCGCGCGAGCCAGCCTGCGTGACGACTCGGCGCGCCCCGAGGCCTACGACCCCGACCTCCATGCCAAGGTCGACGACCCCGCGATGGAGAACGACGGCCTCTCCCACGAGGAGCTCCTCAGCAGAACGCTCGGGGCCCAGGTCATCAGCGAGATCCCGCACGACTGACAGAGGAGCACGATGAGCAGCTGGCGGCCCGACATCCTTGGTGACGGCTACGAGCAACGGCGGATCGACCTCGGGCCCGACCCTGACGGTGAGGGGGCCATCGACGCCACGCTCGTCCGACGTGTCCCGCGCGACGGTGAGGACGCGAGGGGTGCGGTGCTGTACGTCCACGGCTTCAGCGACTACTTCTTCCAGACCGAGCTGGCCGACTTCTTCGCCGAGCGCGGGTTCGCCTTCTACGCCCTCGACCTGCGCAAGTGCGGCCGCTCGCTGCAGCCCAGCCACACCGCCCACTTCGTCTCCGACCTCGCGCTCTACGACGAGGAGCTCGAGCGGGCGCTCGCCGTCGTGCGTGAGGAGACCAGTGCCGACGTCCTCCTGGCGGCGCACTCGACGGGCGGCCTGATCCTTCCGCTGTGGCTCGACCGTCGGCGTCGGGCGAGCGCCGGGCGAGCCGGCGGCGTGTCCGGTCTCGTCCTCAACAGCCCGTGGTTCGACCTTCAGGGTGCGGCCTACCTGCGCTCCGTCGGCACCCAGGCGATCAGGGCCGTCGGTCGAGTCAAGCCGACGGCGCCGGTCAAGCTGGCGCCCAGCGACGCGTACGGGACCAGCCTCGCGGCCTCGCACCACGGTGAGTGGGACTTCGACACGGCCTGGAAGCCGCTCAACGGCTTCCCGGTCACGTTCGGGTGGCTTCGCGCCGTCCGCGTCGGTCACGCGCGGCTGCACCGTGGGCTCGACATCGGCGTCCCGGCGCTGGTTCTGCGGTCGACGCGCTCGCACTTCACCTCGCGATACTCCGAGGACGTCGACTCCGCCGATGCCGTCCTCGACGTCCGTCAGATCGCGCGGTGGTCCGGGTGCCTGGGCGGCGACACCCGGGTGGTCCCGATCGAGGGTGCCCGTCACGACGTCTTCCTGTCGCGCGAGGAGCCGCGCAGCAGGGCGTACGACGCGGTCGACGCGTGGCTGCGGCACGACGCGGCCCTGCTGCCGGACCAGCGGGAGCTCGCCGGGGGATGACCACGCCGGCCGCCGACCGGCGCCGGATCGGCCCGCTCGACCTGGGACCGCTGCTGCGCCGGTTGGGCGGTCGAGACCGGCTCGTCGCGCTCGTCGGGGCATGGGACTCGGGCCGCGCTCTCGTCGCGTACGACCCGGTGCGAGTGCTCGCCGACGGCGACGACCCGTTCGACGTCGGCACCGGTCCGGACGGTGCCCGGGAGATGGGCACCTGGATCGGGTGGTGGGGCTACCAGCTCGGTGCCCGGCTGGAGGACGTCGGTCCCGTGCCGCCTCGGACGGACCCGCTGCCCGACGCCGACCTCGCCCTCTACGAGACGGTCCTGCGTCGGATCGACGGCGTGTGGTGGTTCGAGTCGGTCGCCTCGCCGGAGCAGACCGAGGAGCGGTGGGCCCGCCTGTGCGGCCTGCTCGCGGGTGACGAGCCGCAGCCCGCGGCGTACGGGCTCGCGCCGTTCGTCGCCGTGCCCGGGATCGACGCGCACCGCGAGGCGGTGCGCCGCACGATCGCCCACATCCACGCCGGGGACGTGTTCCAGGCCAACGTCTGCCTGCGTCTGGAGTCGCGGATCGACGGCGCGGGCGGATCGGCCGCCGGGCTGGAGATGTTCCTCAGCGGAGTCGCCGCCCTCGCTCCGGCGTACGCGGCGTACGTCGCCGGGCGGTCGGGGACGATCGTCAGCCTCTCGCCGGAGCTCTATCTGCGCCGGACCGGGCGTCACCTCGTGTCGTCGCCGATCAAGGGCACCGCGCCTGCTGAGGCAGATCCCGCCGACCTCGTCGCCTCGGTGAAGGACCACGCCGAGAACGTCATGATCGTCGACCTCGTGCGCAACGACCTCGGACGCGTCGCGGAGACGGGCACCGTCCGCGTCACCGCGACCACCGAACCACGCCGTCGTGCCGGGGTCTGGCACCTCGTGTCCGACGTCGAGGCGACGCTCGCGGCCGACGCGACGGACGCCGACCTGCTTCGGGCGACCTTCCCGCCCGGGTCGGTGACGGGGGCCCCGAAGGTGCGGGCGATGCAGATCATCGGCGAGCAGGAGGCGACGGGGCGCGAGGTGTACACCGGCGCGATCGGTCACGCCGGGCCGCGCGGGCTGGAGGCGAGCGTCGTGATCCGGACGTTCGAGATCCGGGGGGACCGCGTCTGGCTGGGCGTGGGGGGCGGGGTCGTCGCCGACTCCGATCCCGACGCCGAGCTGCGAGAGTGCTTCACGAAGGCCGCGCCACTGCTCCGGGCGGTCGGTGCCACGCTGCAGACGCCTGCGCCCGGCGGCGCCGTTCATGCGCCGCGCCCGCCGATCGGCGGGCTTGTGGTCCCGACCCGCCTCGCGGGACCTGGTCGTCCGGGCCGGCCTGACTCGGCGGCAGGCATCTTCGACACGCTGCTGGTCCGCGACGGGCGCCTCGTCGATCTCGACCACCACCTCGCGCGGTTCGTGCGGTCGGCGCGGTCGGTCTACGGCGTCGGTCTCGAACACGAGGTCCTCGCCGTACGAGCCCGGGCCGCCGCAGGTCCGCTCAGGGGGTCGCATCGCCTCCGGCTCACGCTCGATCCACGCACGGGAGACGTCGCCGTCACCGCGGTGCCGACCGGCGCTGTGCCGTCCGATCCCTGGACGCTGTGTCCGGTCGTCCTGCCCGGTGGGCTCGGTGACGCGAAGTGGACGGACCGAGCGGTGCTCGACACACTGCCCGGCGCCCCGTGGACGCCGGCGCGGGACCCGCTGCTCGTGGACGAGGACGGCACGGTCCTCGAGACGGGCCGAGGCAGCGTCTTCGCGGTCTTCGACGACGGTGTCCACACCCCCTCGCTCGACGGGCGCATCCTGCCCGGCGTCACCCGGGAGGCCGTCCTCGGTCTGCTGCGCGGGCGGGCGGTGCCCGTGGTCGAGCGCAGGATCGCGCTGGCGGAGCTCGCCGGCGCGAGCGAGGTGTTCGTGACGAGCGCGATCAGCCGGGTCCGTCCGGTCGCTGAGGTGACCGGTGTCGTACGACGAGCCCTCGGTCGTACGACGGACTGGATCCGCCGCCTCGACCAAGACAGAGACGACCGGGACAGGGACGACCGGGACAGGGACGACCGGGGCCGAGACGGAGCGTCGAGCCCGGGTCACCGCTCCGTGGCCGAGACGCCTGGCCGTTCTGCCTCAGCGGTCGGCGGGACGCGCGTCCTGCTGATCGACAACTACGACTCGTTCGTGCACAACCTCGCCCAGTACGTCCGCGAGCTCGGCGCCGACGCCACGGTGGTGCGCAACGACGCCTTCGACGTGGAAGGGCTGGCGCGCCTGCGCCGTACGGGTGGATTCACCCACGTCGTCATCTCGCCCGGCCCCGGGGAACCCTCGAGCGCGGGGGCGAGCATCGACGCCGTCCGCGTCCTCGGCCCGACCACGCCGATCCTCGGCGTCTGCCTCGGGCACCAGGCGATCGCCGAGGCGTACGGGGCGCAGGTCGTGCGGGCGCCGAGGCCGGTCCACGGGGTGCCGTCCCTGATCCACCACGACGGGCAGGGCGTCTATGCCGGGTTGGACGGACCGCTGGTCGCGGCGCGTTATCACTCGCTCGTCGTCGAGGATCTCCCGGAGGCATTGATCCCGACCGCCCGGAACGCCGAGGGTGTGCTCATGGGCGTACGCCACCGTGAGCACCCGGTCGAGGGCGTGCAGATCCACCCCGAGTCGATCCTCACGCCGCGTGGGCACGACCTGCTGGCGAACTTCCTGTCCCGAGGCTGACGCCGACGACTGACGCCGACGACTGACGCCGACGACTGACGCCTAGGTGCGCGCCCGCGAGCGTCGGCGGACGGCGACCACCGCTCCGACCACTCCCACGACGGTGACCACGGCGAGGGCCACGCCCCACCCTGTCGTCAGCCCGGCACCCACCGCCGCATAGAACGCCGACATCCCGATCGTCGTCCACACCAGCGCCCACGCCATGCAGCCGGGGACCATCGCGACCAGATAGAGCGGGAACGGCATGCGCACGACACCCGCGCCCGCATTGATGACGGTCTGCGCCCCGACCGTCAGGAACGAGACTGGCACGGCGAGCGCGCCCCACCGCCGTACGACGTCGGCGCCGCGCTGGGCCGAGCCACCCTCGAGCCAGTCGTGGGTGCGGGCGCGCCAGCCCCCGGCCGGATGGGTACGGGTGAGCACCTGGACGGTGGCCACGCGCGCGATCCAGTACGTCGCCTGGGCGCGGAGGAAGACGACGACGAAGAAGAACAACCACACGGAGAGGGCGGGTCCTTCGGGGCGGTCCACGGCCCCAGCCTAGGAACCGCGGCACCTCCCTCCTCAGCCGCCCTCACCCCGCGAACAGCAGGAACAGCCCGAGGAACGTGTAGCCGACCATCACCAGCATCAGCGCGAGCTGGCCCGTGAGCTCGTGGGCACGCGGCAGGAGACGGAGGCAGCGGTCGTGCGCGGCGACCACGCCGAGGACGTGGCCGGTCAGGACGAGCCCGACCTTGAGGACGGCGAGCAGGTGCGGGTGCTCGGACAGCCAGTACGAGGGCTGCAGGCCGCCGAGACCGAGCAGGTCCCACCCGCGGTCGAGCGGGTCGGCGAGGGCGATGACGGTGCGCTGCCCCTTCTCGACGAGGTACGACAGGTAGTGCGCGCCGACGTATCCGACCACGATCGGGACCAGCGAGTGCGCGAGCTCTCCCGGCATCGCGCGCCGCTGCAGCGGGGTCAGCCCACGGGCGGCGCGGGTGGCCAGCACGAAGACGAGCGCGACGAGCAGCACCGCCGTGAGGAGCCCGAGCGTCTTGTACGCCACCGCGAGCGCTGCCGACCCCGCGTACCAGGTCTGGACCTCGGTCATCCACCACGGCGTCCCGGTCGCGGAGTCGAACGCGGTCGAGCCGAGCAGCACTGCGACGACGGCCACGATCCCGCGGTCGACGGGGAGGCCGGCGAGGTTGGACAGCGGGTTGCGGGCCACGATCCGACGGTCGTCGGGCGAGCGCCGCCCGAGCGGAGACAGGGCGGCGACGAACGCGGCGTACACGTCGAACGGGTCCGCCCGCTCGAACCACCGCCGCCCGAAGGCAATCCCGCCGAGCACCCCGTACGCGACGTAGCCGACCAGCCACACCCGTACGGTCGCCAGCGCGCCGGGGTCCGGCGAGGCCAGCTCGGTCCAGACGAACGCGAGCAGGCCGAGCGCCGCCGGCCAGTAGCCGAGGCGCGCCGGGTAGGTCCACACACCGGTGGCCGGGTCGCGCCGCAGCGCCCAGCAGACGGCGCCGTGCAGCGCGCGCACGGGCGAGAGGAATGCCCAGACGTGGCCGCACAGCAACGACAGCGGGACGATGCCGACCCACAGCAGCACGTAGAAGGCACCGGGTGCGCCGTTGGTGGGACCGGGGTCGCCTCCGAACGCTGCGAGGGCGACCCAGGCGGTGAAGCCGACGCCGACCAGGCCGAGGACGGCACGAGTGACACTGCTGTCGACCACCCGGGTCATCCACTGCGGGAAGGCGACCCCGGGCGAGCTCGGGTCGAGGCGGGGACGTCGCCACGCGAGCGCGAGGACGGCGAAGGAGATGGTCAGCGCCCACGCGGCGCCGACCATCGCGTACTCCAGGGGTACGGGGAGATCGGTCGATCCTCCGACCCCGTGGGCGAGGATCATGGACTGACGTCGATGGTGGCGATCGTCCCTCCGACGTGGTGGGACTCCAGCGAGACGCTGCCCGGGACCTCGACCGCGAACTCGAACCGGTGCGTGCCGGGCGTGACGGCGAAGGTCTCCTCGGGCTCGGCGTGCAGGTGCAGCTCGTCGTCGGTGTCGGAGGTGACGTCGAGGACGATCGACTGACCGACCTCCGCCGCGTACGAGGTGCCGAGCGGGCTGACCTTGCCGTCCGCGATGCGCACCTGGATCGAGATCGGCGCGTCGGCGTCCCCGTCCACGACCGGCGGGTCCTGGGCACACCCGGTGAGCGTGAGCAGGCCGGCGAGGGCGAGCGCGATGAGCGTACGGGGTGGGGTCATCGGTCGTCGTCTTCCTGGTCGGTGGTGACGGTCGGATCGGCGCTGTCGCGCGCGGCCTCCTCCTGCTGGGCGCGCTCGCGCGCCTCAGCGACGCGGTCGCGCCGGGCGACTACGAGCACGACCACCGTGATCGCGATCGCCGGGACGAAGGCCGGGATCGTGAGCAACAGGGGGTGGTGGGCGAGCAGGACGGCGTCGGGAGGCATGTCAGACGCGGGCGGGCGGGCGGTCGTCGGCGTGCCGGTCGGCGGTCGTGCCGCGCGGGGTGGCTCGTGCGACGCGGGCCGCACCCCACGCCAGTGCCCACAGCAGCAGCAGCGAGCAGATCGCAACGACGGTGCAGGCGGCGTTCCAGAGCCACGTCGGGTGGTCGGCGCTCTTCTCGCGCTGGAGGATCGAGCTCTCCGGGACGAACGCGCGCGTGAACGCGGACGGCGCCGCGAGCTCCTCCGCATCAATCGCCGCGTCGGCGGGCAGCCAGATCGGGACCGCGGCGAGGATGCGGTCGTCGGAGACGCGGATCAGCGTCTTCCAGGTGCCGTGGACCGGGATCGGCCTGGTCGTCTCCCAGACTCCGGGCGAGGTCTCACGGAGCCGGTCGACGACGACGCCGTCGCCACCGCCCTGCCACGCCGTGATCTGGACCCAGGTCGGGTCGTCGCTGGGGAGGTCGGCCGGGTCGAACGTGACACGCGCCTCGACCGTACGGCTCGCCGGGTCTGCGTCGACGTCGGTGAGCTCGACGCTCGCGGTCGCGTCGGGGACGGTCGCGTACAGCCCGTTGCCCAGTGACACCGCGACCGCGACGATGCCGGCCACGATGATGGTGCGGCACACGGCCTTGCCAGGGATCTCGCCGGTGGTGAGCGCGGTCCCGAACAGTGCCCCGGCCATCCCGGCGAGCACGCCCACCGGGACCGACATGAGGAGTCCTTCGAGCCACATGTCGCTCGTCCACGGAAGGACGAACGCAGCCTCCACCCAGAGACCCTCGAGCGCGAGACCCACGGTGGAGAGCGCGAGACCGGCGACCGCGCCGAACAGCAGGCGACGCCGGTAGAGCGGCGCGACAAGAGCGAGCACCTCGATGACGACCGCGGTGCCCAGGTAGAGCGGGAAGACGTTGTACGCCTCGCCGAGGACAGGCCCGACGATCACCGCGGTGCCGATGCGCACGGCGAGGTAGAAGAGCACGGCGAGGACGGCGCCGCCCCTGCCGAGGACGCGCCGTGCCGCGACGAGGGCGAGCCCGGCGGCCGCCGCGATCATCATGGGGTGCAGCGGCTGGCGGAACTGCTGGATGCCGAAGTCGTACTCGACCTGGAAGACCGACAGGCCGATCAGGAGCCCGCCGAACGCGGCGGTGTACGAGATGCGCACCCGGAGCTCCCGCAGCGGCGCAGTGACCTTGCCCTGCGCGAGGTCGCCCTCGCGGAGCAGGATGATGATGCCGATCAACGACAGGCCGGCACCCCCGATGAGCATGATGTGGGTCGGACCCCAGAGCGTCACGTCCTGACCGAAGATGCGGTGCCAGATGTCGTCGAGCGGGAAGCCGATCAGGGCGTACAGTCCGGCGCCGGCCACCAGGAGCCCGCCGACCGGGACGTGCCAGGCGCGGGTGATCTTCACGGCGGCGGGGCCAGGCACCTCGTCGAGGGGCAGCACCATCGCAGTCGCGCCGGCGACGAAGGTCAGGAAGAGGCCGACGAGGATGAGGTAGTGCGCCGGGTTGGCCAGCGGGCCCTCGTCGCGTCCGACTCCCGCGTGCAGGCTGACGTCCCAGATGAAGCCGAGGAACGCGGTGACGAGGGCGATGGCGAGCATCGCTCCCGGGACGGCGACCCAGCCTGGCCGGCCGAGACGCTGCTCGGCACGGTCGCCGAAGCGCTGCAGCCAGGTGATGCGGCGGGTGCGGTGCGCCCACGCGATCCACAGCAGGGCCGCCGAGACGACGACGGCGGCGACGGACATGCCGATGACCTGGTCCAGTGCAGCACCGCCCGCGGGTGGCTGCTCAACGGCGACAAGGGAGGCGAACGGTCCGAGATCGGCCATGCGACGGAGTGTGACATCGGCGATGTCACATGTCAACGGTCACGTACCGCGGGTGCGAACGAATCGCTCCCAGGAGACGCAGGCGTCGCTCGTGGGCGACACCGAGATCGCTCGCCCGGCCCTAGCATCGGGGTGAGAGGAGGACGGGACGGTGATGAGCCTCACCCCACGGAGGACCGACGTGCTGCTGTGCGTCGGTGTCACGGTCGTGCTCGCCGTCGTCGCGAACTCCCACGAGGGCCGTGGGGGTGCAGTCAACCCGCTCGTCTATCTGTGGGCTCTCGGTCTGGGCCTGCTCATGCTCGTACGACGCAGCCACCCGCTGCTGGTGCTGGCACTCACGTCGCTCGGGTTCTTCAGCTACTACGCGGCCGGCTTCCCCGCGATCGGTGTCGCCGTCCCGATCGCCGCGGCGCTCTACTCGGCCGCCGAGATGGGTCACCTGCGTGCGGCGATCGTCACGAGCGTGCTCGTCGTCGTCACCGCCACCGGCTTCCGGCTGCTGGAGGGCCAGAGTCCGTCGTTCGTCCTCGGCTACGAGCTCAGCGGCCATGCTGCCCTGATCGTCGCGACCATCGCGCTGGGGCACAGCGTCCGGGTCGGTCGCCGCCTCCGGCAGAGGACCGATCAGGTCACGCGGCTGCTGACCCGCCAGGGCGAGCTCGACGACGTCGCCCAGGTGCGCGAGGACCGGATGAGGCTCGCGCGCGAGCTGCACGACTCGATCGGGCACTCGCTCTCGGTGGCCGCGCTCTACTCCGACATCGCTCGCGAGGCGCTCGCCGAGGACGCGCGTCGAGATGCGCTCGACCTCGTCCGATCCTCGATCACCGACGCGTCCGCGCACCTGCGTCAGACGGTCGCCGTCCTCCGGGGGCGGGGACAGTTCGATCCCGCTGCGGGGCTCGACGAGGTCGTCAGCCTGGGCGTCGCGCCGACCGCGGCGGGGTACGCCGTCGACGTGCAGGTCGATCAGATCGACGTGGCGCCCGAGGTCGGTGCCGCGGCGTTCCGTCTTGTGCAGGAGGCGATCACGAACACGCTGCGTCACTCGAACGGGCGCAGCATCAGCGTCCGGATCGGCATGCAGGAGCCCGGACTGCTCGGGGTCCGCGTCGTCGACGACGGGACGGCCGCCGCAGGCCCGCAGATCCAGGACGGGCACGGCCTCAGCGGGATGCGTGAGCGGGTCAGCGCACTCGGTGGAACCCTCGACGTCGACGCGGGCCCGCAGGGATGGGCGGTCGAGGCGTCCATCCCGACGGTCCCGGTGATGAGCGGTGGTTCGTCGTGATCCGGCTGCTGCTCGTCGACGACCAGGTCCTTCTCCGCCACGGCCTGCGCGCGATCATGGAGAACACCGACGACGTCACGGTCGTCGGTGAGGCCAGTGACGGCAGGGAGGCCGTGCGTGAGGCGCGTGAGCTGCGGCCCGACGTCGTCCTCATGGACCTGCAGATGCCGGTGATGTCGGGCACCGAGGCGATCCGCGCGATGCGCGCCGACCCGCTCCTCACCACGACGCCGGTGCTCGTCCTCACCACGTTCGACGACGAGGACGACGTCGTGGAGGCGATCGCCGCGGGTGCCAACGGCTATCTGCTCAAGGACATCGACGCCGACGAGCTGCGGCGTGCGGTGCGCAGCGCCGCGGACGGGCAGGCCCAGATCGCGCCCGGGGTGCTCCGCCAGCTCATGGACCGCGTCGCGCGGATGCCCACCCGCCGTGCCCGTGAGGAGAGGCTCGCGGGTCTCACCGAGCGCGAGGTCGAGGTGCTCACCCAGGTGGGGCTCGGGCAGACGAACGAGGAGATCGGGACGGCGCTGTTCTTGAGCCCGGAGACAGCGCGCACCTATGTCAGCCGCCTCCTGACCAAGCTTGACGCCCGCGACCGCTCCCAGCTGGTCGTGCTGGCGCACCGGGCCGGTCTCGTCGACTGACGGGGACCCCGAGACCCGTACGCCCAGACGCGACGCGACTGCCGCTCCTGAGGGACTGATTCGCGCTTCCCGCGCTCCTAGCGTGGTGCGCCGACGACCTGTCGGACACCAGCGGAGGACGTGGACACCATGGAGAGACTTGCTCGAGCCTGCCAGCGAGGGCGGTGGTTCGTCGTTGCCGGATGGATCGTCGTCGTGGTGGCACTGTCGGCCCTGTCGGGGGCGTTCAGCGGTGAGACCAGTGACGACTACGACCTCCCTGGCTCGCCGAGCGACCGTGCCGTCCAGATCCTCGAGAAGGGTGGCTTCTCGTCGGACGCGGGCACCCAGGCGCAGCTCGTCCTGCAGCGCGAGGACGGCCTGGACACACCGGCCGGGCGCGATCAGGTGGCGTCGCTGGTCGACGAGGTCACGGCGCTGGCGCCCGACGCGAGGGTCGGCAGCCCGTTCGCCGCCGACGGAGCACACCAGCTCTCTCCCGACGGCACGATCGGCTACGTCACGGTGGGGCTCCCGACCCAGGACGCCGAAGCCGTCGCCGAGCTCCAGGACGACCTGGACGAGGTACGCGGCTCGTCCGCCACGGACGGCCTGACCGTGGAGGTCGGTGGCCTCGGCGCCGAGCAGGGGCATCAGAGCGGGCCGCCGAGCGAGCTGATCGGCGTGCTGGCGGCGATCGCCATCCTGCTCTTCGCCTTCGGGTCGGTCATCGCGATGGTCCTGCCGATCCTTGTCGGAGTCATCGGCGCCGCCAGCGGTGTGGCTCTCGTCGGTCTCGGTGCCCGGTGGGTCGACATGCCGAGCTTCGCCGCACCCGTCGCGGCGATGATCGCCATCGGCGTCGGCATCGACTACGCCCTGCTCGTCGTCACCCGCTACCGCGAGGCGCTCGCGGCGGGGGCCCATCCGGCGCAGGCCGTGACGATCGCGCAGACGACCGCCGGGAGGTCCGTGCTCTTCGCCGGAGTCACCGTGGTCATCGCCTCGCTCGGACTGGTCCTCATGGACCTCAAGGTGATCACGGGTGTCGCGCTGGGGATCGCCGGAGCGGTGCTCGTCACCATGCTGGCCGCCGTGACGCTGCTGCCGGCGATGCTCACGATCACCGGACGGAGGATCGACCGGCTCTCGGTCCACCGGCGGCGTACGAGGTCGGACGGTGGACGGCTCGCTCGCCGCTGGAGCCGTGTGGTGCAGCGGCGGCCGTGGCCGGCGGCCCTCGCGGCGACCGCCGTCCTGGTCCTGCTCGCCCTCCCGGTTCTCGATCTCCGGCTCGGGTTCTCCGATGCCGGCACGCGCCCGACGACCGACACCGGACGGCGGGCGTACGACCTGGTGGCGGAAGGCTTCGGCCCTGGCGCCAACGGCCCCCTCTTCGTCGCGGTGCAGGCAGCCGACGGCCCCGCCGGCGACGCTGCCGTGGAGGCGCTCGCCGACGCCCTCGAGACGACACCGGGCGTCGCGGCCACCACACCGCCGGTGCTCTCCGACGACGGCGACGTCGCCTTCTTCGAGGTGATCCCGACGACCGGACCGCAGGACGAGGCCACGACCGACCTCGTGCACACGCTCCGCGAGGAGGTGGTCCCGCAGGCGGTGGACGACAGCGGGCTCGAGGTCGCGATCGGCGGAGCGACGGCGGCGGCGGTCGACTTCGCCGACTACACCGCGGAACGTCTTCCGCTCTTCCTCGCCGTCGTCCTCGGTGCCGCGCTGGTGCTCCTCGTCCTCGTCTTCCGTGGGTTGGCCGTCGCCGTCAAGGCGGTGCTGGTCAACCTGCTGTCGCTCGGCGCCGCATTCGGGGCGGTGGTGGCGGTTTTTCAGTGGGGCTGGGGCGTGGAGCTGCTCGACCTCGGCGCGAGCGCGCCCGTCGAGGCGTGGGTGCCGATGATGATGATCGCGATCGTCTTCGGTCTGTCGATGGACTACGAGGTGTTCCTCCTGTCCCGGGTCCGCGAGGAGTACGACCGTACGGGCGACAACGCCACGGCCGTGGCCGAGGGCCTCGCGCGCACCGCGCGGGTCATCTCGGCGGCCGCCGCGATCATGGTGTGCGTCTTCGGGAGCTTCGTCCTCGGGTCGAGCCGGGAGCTCCAGCTGTTCGGGTTCGGTCTCGCGTTCGCGATCTTCATCGACGCGACGCTGGTGCGGCTCGTGCTGGTGCCTGCGGTGATGGAGCTGCTCGGCGACCGCAACTGGTGGCTGCCGCGCTGGTTGGACCGTGCTCTGCCGCACCTGACGATCGAGACCTCCCGAGGGCCGCGGGGCGTCCGATGACGAGATATCGGTTCGGGTTGCCGTGGTGGGCGATCCTCCTGCTCGCGGCGCTCTCGCTCCCACGGGTCGTCGTGCACGACCTCGACGTGGACACGGGGGCGTGGGGGCCGGCGCTCCTCGCGATCGGACCGATGCTGGTGTGGGTGGGCGTGGCCCTCTGGGCCCGCGTCCCGTCCCCCGTCACGACGCTTCTCGTCGTCGGCACGGTGTACGGGATCGGGCTGGGCATCGGCCACAACCTGATGTGGGACTCGCTTCTCGCCGAGGACCCACGGCTCGGCGGGTCGTGGGAGGGAAGGCTTCCGCGACAGGCCGAGGAGGTGATCATGCGAATCGTCACCGTGGGGAGCAGCGTCGTCACCGGCGCCGTGGTCGGGCTCGTCTCGGGCCTGGTCGCGACCGGGCTGCGCCGCCTCGGCCGGTCCGCACGCTCTCGCCGGTAGGCTGGCCAGTGCACTTCGCGGCGGAGACGCCGCGGTCGTACCAACGTGAGGACGTCTCGGTGATCGGTGATGATTTCGGCGGACCCAACCAGCCCGGAGGCGGCATGCCCGACATGTCGGCCCTCCTGCAGCAGGCCCAACAGATGCAGGAGCACCTGCTCGCCGCCAAGGACGAGCTGAGCCGGCTGCAGGTCACCGGCCAGGCCGCCAACGGTCTGGTCAAGGCCACGGTGACCGGCACCGGCGAGCTCGTGTCGGTGGAGATCAAGCCCGAGGCCGTCGATCCCTCGGACACCGAGATGCTCGGCGACATGGTCGTCGCTGCCGTCCGTGACGCCAACGGCCAGGCCGAGCAGCTCGCGGCCGAGAAGCTCGGCCCGTTCGCGGGCGGGCTCGGCGGCGAGCCCGGTGGGGGCGCAGCGGGCGCCCTCGGGTTCTGACGCGATGTACGAAGGCGTCGTCCAGGATCTGATCGACGAGCTGGGCCGGCTCCCTGGCATCGGGCCCAAGAGCGCGCAGCGCATCGCGTTCTATCTGCTCGACGCCGATCCGGTCGACGTCCGTCGCTTCGCCGAGGTGCTCACCGAGGTCAAGGACAAGGTGCGGTTCTGCACGACGTGCGGCAACGTCGCCGAGTCCGAGACCTGCCGGATCTGCGCCGACCCACGTCGCGATCCCGCCATCCTGTGCGTCGTGGAGGAGTCCAAGGACGTCGTCGCGATCGAGCGCACCCGCGAGTTCCGCGGCCGCTACCACGTCCTCGGCGGTGCGATCTCCCCGATCGAGGGTGTCGGTCCCGACGACCTGCGCCTCAAGGAGCTCATGCAGCGGCTGTCCGACGGCGCGATCCAGGAGATCATCCTGGCGACCGACCCCAACCTCGAGGGCGAGGCGACCGCGACCTACCTCACGCGGCTCCTCAAGCCCCTGGGGTTGCGGGTGACGCGTCTGGCCAGTGGACTACCCGTAGGCGGTGACCTCGAGTACGCCGACGAGGTCACGCTCGGGCGTGCCTTCGAAGGGCGTCGCTCGGTCGACTGACACCGGCACCGGAGGGGGCGACGTGAGCACGACGAGAGACGACGAGCTGGCCGCGGTGGCTCACGGGTTCGCCGAGGACGTCGACGTGGTGCTGGAGGGCTTTCGCAGCCTGATCGGCATCACCGACGGCGACGAGATGGTGGCCGGTCTGCTCGTCGAGCTGAGCCGGGCGCTCACCGTCGGTGCCCGGATGGCCGCGATGCCGAGGATGGTTCCCCCGGACCGCTACGAGCCCGACAGCGGCCCCGACATCGATCTCGACGACGTCCGGGTGGAGCTGGCCACGGTGCTCGACGGCTTCGACACCTACGTCGAGGTCTTCGACCCCTACGACGATCCCGCCGAACCCTCGGCGTACCGGATCTCCGACGACGTCATCTCCCTGGTCGCCGCGCTCGCGCACGGGATGCAGCACGCCCGCGCGGGCCGTCTGGTCGAGGCGCTGTGGTGGTGGCAGTTCTCGTTCTTCACCTCGTGGGGCGGCGAGACGACCTCGGCGCTGCGGGCACTGCAGTCGGTCGTCGCCCGCGACCGGATCGTCGGCGCGACCCCCGCGATGTCGCCCGAGGAGCCCCCGCTCGATCCGCTCTGAGCCACCCGCGGCTCACGCGTGCTCGACGGCTCGTAGAAGGCGGAGCGAGCCACACGGTCGACCGCTGGGGCGTACGCCTAGGCTCGAAACCATGACGCAGACCGACCCGTACCTGTGGCTCGAGGACGTCGACGGCGAGAAGGCGCTCGACTGGGTCCGCGCCCGCAACGCCGAGACCGCCGAGCGCCTCGAGACGAGTGACGACTTCCGTACGACGGAGAAGCAGATCCTCGAGGTCCTCGACTCCGACGCCAAGATCCCGCCGATCGCGAAGGCGGGCGACTGGTACTACAACTTCTGGCGCGACGCCCAGCACGTCCGCGGTGTCTGGCGTCGTACGACCCTCGCGTCGTACCGCACCGACGACCCGGAGTGGGATGTCGTCCTCGACCTCGACGCGCTCGCCGACGCCGAGGACGAGAACTGGGTCTGGCACGGCGCCGCCGTCCTGCGGACCGGGCCGCTCGCCTTCATGCGCGCGCTGGTCTCGCTGTCGCGCGGCGGCTCCGACGCCGACGTGACGCGGGAGTACGACCTCGCGTCGCGTACGTGGGTCACCGACGGCTTCGTGCGCCCCGAGGCCAAGGGGGACGTGAGCTGGATCGACGAGGACACGGTCTTCGTCGAGACCGACACCGGGCCGGGCTCGATGACGGCGTCCGGCTATCCGCGGATCGCGCGGCGCTGGCGTCGCGGAGAGCCGCTCGCCGAGTCCGAGGTGGTCTTCGAGGGCGCCCACGAGGATCTGTCGATCGGCGCCTTCCATGACCGCACGCCGGGCTTCGAGCGCGACTGGGTCGTCCGCGCGACGTCGTTCTACACCGCCGAGCGCTACCTGCTCACCGAAGATGACGGTCAGGTCGTGCTGACCAAGCTCGACGTGCCCGACTCCGCCGAGACCAGCGTGAAGCGCGACCAGATGCTCGTCGAGCTCCGCGACGACTGGACCGTCGACGGACGCACGTACGTCGCTGGATCGCTGCTCGCCCTGGGTTTCAGCAGCTTCCTCGACGGAGCACGCGACTTCACGGTCCTCTATGAGCCGACCGGCGACAGTGCACTCGCGGGTTATGTGTTCACCGCCCACCGGCTGGTGCTCGAGCTGATGACCGACGTACGAAGCCGCCTCGAGATCCTCACCCCGCCCGCCGAGCCGGGCGGTGAGTGGGACCGGGTCGCCGCGCGGCACGTCCCCGAGCTCGGCACGCTGCAGGTCGCACCGGTCGATGCCGACGAGGACGACGCGGTGTGGCTCTATACGACCGACTATCTGACGCCTACCACGCTCTCGCTGCTCGACCTCGGCCCACGGGGCGTCAACGCCCGCCCGGTCCCGCTGAAGGCGATGCCATCGTTCTTCGACGCCGACGGCCTCGTCGTCGAGCAGCACTTCGCCGAGTCCGTCGACGGCACGCGCGTGCCCTACTTCGTGGTCCGCCCGCACGACCTCCCGGACGACGGCTCCGCCCCGACGCTGCTCTACGGCTACGGCGGCTTCGAGATCTCGCTGACTCCCTCGTACTCCGGTGGTCTCGGCCGCGCGTGGCTCGAGCACGGCGGCGTGTATGTCGTGGCGAACATCCGCGGAGGCGGGGAGTACGGCCCGACGTGGCACCAGGCGGCGCTCCGCGACCAGCGCCACCGCGCGTACGAGGACTTCGCTGCGGTGGCGCGAGACCTGGTGGAGCGGAGGATCACCTCGCCGCAGCACCTCGGCGCGATGGGCGGATCCAACGGCGGCCTGCTCGCCGGCAACATGCTCACGCAGTACCCCGAGCTGTTCGGCGCGGTCGTCATCCAGGTGCCGCTGCTGGACATGCAGCGCTACCACCTGCTGCTCGCGGGGGCGTCGTGGATCGCGGAGTACGGCGACCCTGACTCCGCCGACTGGGAGTTCCTCGCCACGTTCTCGCCCTACCACCTCTTCGACGCCGACCGGGCCTATCCGCCGGTGCTCTTCACGACCTCCACGCAGGACGACCGGGTCCATCCCGGCCACGCGCGCAAGATGGCCGCGAAGATGCTGGAGGCCGGCAAAGACGTCACGTACTACGAGAACATCGAGGGCGGCCACGGCGGCGCCGCCAACAACGCGCAGGCCGCGCACATGTCGGCGCTGGCGTACCGGTTCCTCTGGAGCCGCCTCTCCTAGACGCCGGACACCTCAGGAGGTGCGGACCCCCCGCCCCTGGTCGAGAATCGCCGCAGGACAGGGGGGACGATGGCGACTCACGCGGAGGAAACCCACGAGGCCGAGCCGCTGGCCCGGGGCAAGGTCTGGGCGATCTTCGGCGGGCTGATGCTCGCGATGTTGCTCGCCGCCCTGGACCAGACGATCGTGTCGACCGCGCTCCCCACGATCGTCCAGGATCTCGGTGGTGCCGAGCACCTGTCCTGGGTCGTGACGGCGTACATGCTCGCGTCGACGGTGACCACGATGCTGTGGGGCAAGCTCGGGGACCTGTACGGCCGCAAGAGCCTCTTCATCACCTGCATCGTGATCTTCCTGGTCGGGTCGGCCCTCGCCGGGACGTCGCAGACGATGGGACAGCTCGTCGCGTGGCGGGCCGTGCAGGGTGCGGGCGGCGGCGGGCTGATGGTGCTGTCGCAGGCGATCATCGGCGACGTCGTGCCACCGCGGGAGCGCGGCCGCTACCAGGGCGCGTTCGGGGCGGTGTTCGGGGTGGCCAGCGTGGCTGGTCCGCTGCTCGGTGGGTTCTTCGTCGACAACCTCTCCTGGGAGTGGGTCTTCTACATCAACCTTCCGCTCGGCGCCGTCGCGCTGGTGGTCGTGACGGCCGTCCTGCCGCGCATCCGCCCAGATCGCGCCGCGAGCGTCGACTATGCCGGGGTGGTCCTGCTGGGGACGGTGGCCACGGCGATCGTGCTGATCACCAGCCTCGGCGGGTCGACCTGGGCCTGGAGCTCGGTGGAGGTGTGGACCACGGGGGTGATCGGCGTCGTGGCCCTGGGGGCATTCGTGCTCGTGGAGCGTCGAGCGCCGGAGCCGGTCCTGCCGCTGCGGCTCTTCGCGAACCGCACGTTCACGACGACGTCGCTGGTCGGGTTCGTCATCGGCTTCGCGATGTTCGGAGCGATCACCTACCTTCCGCTCTACCTGCAGCAGATCAAGGGCTCGTCACCGACCGAGTCCGGGCTGGAGATGCTGCCGATGATGGTCGGGCTCCTCCTGACCTCGATCGGCAGCGGCCACCTCATCACCAAGACGGGTCGCTACAAGGTGTTCCCCATCCTCGGGACGGCGATCACCGCGCTGGGACTGTTCCTGCTCTCTCTGATGGGCCGGGACACGACCACGCTCGAGTCCTCGGGCAGCATGTTCGTCCTGGGTCTCGGTCTCGGCATGGTCACCCAGGTGCTGGTGCTCGCGGTGCAGAACGCCGTCGCCTACCGCGACCTCGGGACCGCGACCTCGGGAGCCACGTTCTTCCGTACGATCGGCAGCTCCGTGGGTGTCGCCGCGTTCGGTGCGGTCCTCACCCGCTCCCTGGCCGACGCCCTCGGGCGCGACACCCCTGCCGACGCCACCGGACGCTGCTCGGGCGACGTGCTCAAGGAGTCGGCTCTCGGGCTCAGGGAGTGCCCACCGCAGGTGCAGAACTGGTTCCTCGACGGCTACGCGGACGCGATCCATGTCGTCTTCCTCGCCGCCGTGCCGGTGGCGCTGCTCGCGTTCCTCCTCGCCTGGCTGATCCCCGAGCTCCCGCTGCGGCGCACGACCGGGGCCCAGGACGTGGGCGGCTCCGCCGGTCAGTCGTTCGCGCTGCCGTCGAGCCGGACCTCGCTCGAGGAGCTCCGGCTCCACCTCTGGCGGCGCGTCGGTCGCCAGGACCCGCTGCGGATCTACCAGGCGCTCGTCGGCGACCTCGATCTCGGGCTCACGCCGGAGGAGTGCTGGATGGTGACGCGTGCGTCTCTCAAGGGACCTCGGTCCATCGCGACCATGGCCGAGCGGTCCGGGCGTCCTCCCGAGGCGGTGCAACGGGTCGCCGACTCCCTCGCGCGACGCGGGTTCGTGACCGTCGACGCCGGCACGGTCACCTCGACCGCCGCTGGCGACGCCGCAGCCGAGACGATCCGGGCCAACGAGCGGGAGCGCCTCCAGCACTACATCAAGGGGTGGGACCAGGAGCCGGAGATCGATCAGCTGGTCGACCAGCTGACGGAGGACCTGCTCTCGGAGGACCGGTCGACGGTTGACTAACATACGTACGTGTATGTATGTTGCGCGCATGGGGATACGCACCGGCAGGGTCGCCGACGTCGAGCACGCCGGGCGGCCGTGGAGGATCCACGACATCGCGCCCGACTTCCGGCTCGAGGACGTCTGGTCCTACCGCACTCCCGGCGCCGGACCAGACGACTTTCCGGTCATGCTCGCCGCCTTGCGTGCCGCCGGCGGGCTCAACGAGAACCCTCCGCTCGTCCGCTTCCTCTTCGCGGTCCGCTGGCGGCTCGGCGCGATGCTCGGTTGGGACTCGTCCGACCAGGGACTCGCCTCTCGGGTCGACACGCTCCGTGACCGGCTCCCGTCGGACCTGATCCAGGAGGCGGCCGGCGACCCGGTCCCCAACACGCCGTTCACGATGGTCTACGAGCTCCCCGACGAGTGCGTCATCGAGCTGGCCAACAAGACCGTCCACGACCTGTGTCACCTTGGCTGGGTGCCGAACGGCGACGGCGAGTACGAGCTGAGGATGGCAGCCCTCGTCAAGCCCAACGGTGTCTTCGGGCGGATCTACATGGTGGCGATCAAGCCGTTCCGCTACCTGATCGTCTATCCCGCCCTGACCCGCAAGTGGGAGCGCGCGTGGCTGGAGCGGGAGCGCCTCGTCGGCCCGACTCCTGCGGCGTCGTGAGCGGGTCCGTCGCGCGGCGTACGCAGGCCGACCGTCGTGAGCGGACTCGGTGGTCCCTGCTCGTCGCGGCGGCGCGGGGCCTGTCCACGTACGGCTACGCCAACCTGGTCCTGGAGCAGGTGGCCAAGGACGCGGGCTACACCCGCGGCGCGCTCTACCACCTCTTCGCCAACAAGGAGGAGCTCGCCCTCGCCGTTGTGGAGTGGGTCGCCGAGACGTGGGACGCGGAGGTGCGACGACCGAGTCTCGACGAGGGCGACCCCCTCGCGGTTCTGCTCACGATGGCCCGGCGCCACGCCGCGTACTGTCGCGGTCACGACCGTGCACGAGTCATGCTCACGCTGCGAGTCGAGCTCACCGGTCAGGACCACCCCGTCGGGCGCGCGATGGAGACGACCTACGACCGGCTCGAGGCCGAGTGCGCCGATCTGGTGCGGGCAGGGCGCCGAGACGGCTCGATCCCGGCCGGACCCCCACCCCGGCTGACGGCCCGGGCCTTCCTGGCGATCTTGGAGTCGGTCGGCATCGAGCTCGCCAGGAGCGCGCCGCACGACGTCGAGTTGGTTGAACGCGCCGTGCAGGGCGTCCTCGGAGTCCCGTCCCCACCCGTGGACTGAGGCTGCCGCGCACGTCCGCGTCACGCCGTACGGCGTCGGAACAGGCGCGCGGAGCACACCGCCGCCCCGACGAGGATCACGCCGCACCACCCGAGAGCCCACCAGCCGTGGTCGCCGATCGGCGTTCCCATCCACAGCCCACGCAGCGTCTCGATCATCGGCGTCATCGGCTGGTTCTCGGCAAACCCGCGCAGCGCGGGCGGCAGCGTGTCCGCGGGCACGAACGCCGTGCTGACGTAGGGCAGGAACGCGAGGACCATCGTGAAAGCGTTCGCGGACTCTGGAGTCCGCGCGATCAGCCCGACTGTCGCGGCGAGCCACGAGATCGCGAGGACGAAGACCGTGAGAGCGCCGATCGCTGCCAGCCATGCGACGGGTCCGCCACTCGGCCGCCACCCGACGAGCAGCGCGACCCCGATGACGAGGGTGGTCGCGACGGCGTTGCGGGCCACGCTGGCGACGACGTGACCCACGATCACCGACCCGGCGGCGATCGGCATCGAACGGAACCGGTCGATGATGCCGTTGGTCATGTCGTGCGCGACCGCAGCGGCCGTCGTTCCCGCCCCGAACCCGGCGCAGAGCAGGATGATCCCGGGCACGACGTAGTCGACGTACGCACCGTCGGTCGACAGGGCGCCCCCGAACACGTAGACGAACAGCAGCATCAGCGCAACCGGCAGAGCCAGTGCGGTGAAGAACGCCTCGGGGTTGCGCAGGGTCGTCACCAGGCTTCGGCGGACCATCACCTGCGAGTCGAGAACGAGGCTGGCGCGGGGGGTCGTGGCGGTGCTCATGGGCGGGCCTCCAGGCTCGGTGCGGTGAGGGTACGGAAGACGTCGTCGAGGCTCGGTGCGTGCATGTCGACCCGGCGTGGGGGTGCGCCCGCGGCCGCGAGCTCGGCGAGCACCCGGCACACCGACTCTGGGGCTGCGTCGGTGGGGACGTCGACGGTGAGGAGGACGGGGTCGGCGGTGACCTCGGGCGTACGCACACTGGCGAGCGCGGTCTCGTAGGTCCGGGCATCGCCGTAGGAGAGTCGCAGGATCTCGCCGGAGACCTGGGCCTTCAGCTCCTCCGGTGTGCCGTCGGCCACGACCCGACCACCGTCCAGGACGGCGACGCGGTCAGCGAGCCGGTCGGCTTCCTCGAGGTGCTGCGTGGTGAGCAGGACCGTCACACCCGTGTCGGCCAGCTCCCGCACCGTCGCCCAGACCTGGTCGCGGCTGCGCGGGTCGAGCCCGGTCGTCGGCTCGTCGAGGAAGAGCAGCGTCGGGGGCACGACCATGCTCATCGCGAGGTCGAGCCGACGCCGCTGGCCGCCGGAGTAGGTCGACGCGCGGCGGTCGGCGATCGCGGTGAGGTCGAAGCGCTCGACCACGTCGTCGACGCGCGCGGCGCTGTCTGGACGGGGCAAGCGCCGCAGGCGCGCCACCATCGTGAGGTTCTCCCGGGCGGTGAGGACCTCGTCCACGGCGGCGTACTGGCCTGTGAGGCTGATGGCGTTGCGGACGGCGTGCGCCTCCCGCGCGACGTCGCGGCCGGCGACGCGGGCGCTGCCGCCGTCGTACCCGATGAGCGTCGCAAGGACCCGCACCAGCGTGGTCTTCCCGGCGCCGTTCGTGCCGAGCAGGGCGAGCACCGTCCCGGTCTCGACAGCCAGGTCGACACCGCGCAGGACGTCGGTGGAGCCGTAGCTCTTGGTGAGGCCTTCGACCTCCACTGTGTATGTCATACGCAAAACCGTATACGTGATACACAGAAGGAGCAAGGCCTTATCGTAAGGCCGACGAGGAGGTCGGATGGCCCAGGACGAGATGCAGCTCCCGGACGAGCTCGCCCTGCTCTGGGGCAGGCGCTCCGGCGGTCGTCGAGGACCACGTCCGGAGCTCGACGCGAGCGCGATCGTCGCCGCGGCCGTCGAGATCGCCGACACCGACGGCCTCAACGCCGTGTCGATGGCGCGCGTCGCCAAGCAGCTCGGATTCTCGACGATGGCGCTCTATCGCCACGTCGCCAACAAGGACGAGCTGCTCTCGCTCATGTGGAACGAGAGCGCGTCCGTGGCGCAGCGGGTCGAGCTGACCGGCGACGGGTGGCGGGAGCGCATGCAGTCGTGGGCCACCCTCCAGCAGCAGATGCTGACGGGCCACCCGTGGCTCGCGCAGATGCCGATGAGCAACCCGCCGATGGGACCGAGCGCCTTCGCGTGGCTCGAGCGCGGCCTCGACGCGCTGTCCGGCACGCCGCTCTCCGACGCGGAGAAGCTGCAGGCGGTCGGCGCGATCAGCGCCTACTCCCTCGCCGAGGCGCGGATGGCGTACGAGGAGGCGACCGCGGCGGCCCGTCGACGCGCCGCAGGCAAGCCCGTCGTGGCGTTCGAGAACGTCCTCGCCGTCCTCGCCGACCCGGAGACCTTCCCGAACCTCGCCCGTCTCGCCGCGACCCTCTCGCCGATGCCTGCCGTCGGCGAGGCCGGCTATGAGGAGTACGGCGAGGCGAGCTTCGGCTTCGGTCTCGACCTCCTCCTCGACGGGATCGCCGCCCTCATCGAGCGCCGCGAAGGTCAGCGCCCCGCGCCGTGAGACGCCCCGTCCCCGAGACGCGGGAAAACCCGGTGACGTGCCCGGTTAGACTGACGAGGACGCAGCGTGGCGTCCAACCACCAGACTCCGAGGCAGACGAGGAACGTCCGTGGGCATTGTCGTCCAGAAGTACGGCGGCTCGTCGGTGTCCGACGCCGCCAGCATCAAGCGCGTCGCGCAGCGCATCGTCGCCACCAAGAAGGCGGGCAACGACGTCGTCGTGGTCGTCTCCGCGATGGGCGACACGACCGACGAGCTCCTCGACCTCGCCCACGAGGTCTCGCCCCTGCCCGACGGCCGCGAGCTCGACATGCTGCTCACCGCGGGCGAGCGGATCTCGATGGCGCTGCTCGCGATGGCGATCGGCAACCTCGGCCAGCAGGCGCAGTCCTTCACGGGGTCCCAGGCCGGCGTGATCACCGACTCGGCGCACGGCAGGGCCAAGATCATCGACGTCACGCCCGGGAGGATCCGCCGGGCGATCGAGGAGGACGCCGTCGCGATCGTCGCGGGCTTCCAGGGCGTCTCGCACGACAGCAAGAACATCACGACCCTCGGCCGCGGCGGGTCCGACACCACCGCGGTCGCCCTCGCCGCCGCGCTCGAGGCGGACGTCTGCGAGATCTACACCGACGTCGACGGCATCTTCACCGCCGACCCGCGCATCGTCCCCGCAGCCCGCCGCATCCCGGTCATCTCGTACGAGGAGACGCTGGAGATGACGGCCAACGGCGCCAAGATCCTGCACCTGCGCTGCGTCGAGTACGCGCGCCGCAACAACATGCCCATCCACGTCCGCTCGTCCTTCTCCACCAAGCAGGGGACCTGGGTGGTCAGCGCGGAGCGGATGGCGGAGCTGTTGTCCACGGAACTCACGAACGAAGTCGATGGGGAGGCTCCCGTGATGGAGCAAGCGATCATCTCCGGCGTTGCGCACGATCGCAGCGAGGCCAAGATCACCGTCGTCGGGGTCCCCGACAAGGTGGGCGAGGCGGCGCGCATCTTCGAGGTGCTCGCGGAGGCGCAGATCAACCTGGACATGATCGTCCAGAACGTCTCCGCCGCCTCGACGGGCCTGACCGACATCTCCTTCACGCTGCCGCGCGCCGACGGTCAGACCGCGATGACGGCGCTGGCACGGCTCAAGGACGAGGTCGGCTACGCCCAGCTGCAGTACGACGACGGGGTCGGCAAGATCTCGCTCGTCGGCGCGGGGATGCGCACCAACCCCGGCATCTCGGCGCGGTTCTTCAAGGCGATCGCCGACGCCGGCGTCAACATCGAGATGATCTCGACCTCCGAGATCCGGATCTCGGTCGTCGTCAACGAGCAGCAGATCGACGACGCGGTCACCGCCGCGCACCGCGCGTTCGACCTGGACTCCCACGAGGTCGAGGCCGTCGTCTACGGCGGCACCGGTCGCTAGGCACGAGGAGCACACCACCATGGCCCACGGACTGAAGATCGGCGTCGTCGGCGCGACCGGCCAGGTCGGCGGCGTGATGCGCACGCTGCTCCAGGAGCGCGCGTTCCCGATCGACGAGATCCGCTTCTTCGCCTCGGCGCGCTCGGCGGGCACGACGCTGTCCTTCGCCGGACGCGACGTCGTCGTCGAGGACACGGCGACCGCCGACCCGACGGGCCTCGATGTGGCCGTGTTCTCGGCCGGTGCCACCATGTCGCGGGTCCAGGCACCGCGCTTCGCCGCGGCCGGGGTGACGGTCATCGACAACTCGTCGGCCTGGCGCAAGGACCCCGAGGTTCCGCTGGTCGTCTCCGAGGTCAACCCGGAGGCCATCGAGCAGGCGGTCAAGGGCATCATCGCCAACCCGAACTGCACCACGATGGCCGCGATGCCGGTGCTGAAGCCGCTGCACGACGAGGCGGGACTGGTGCGTCTCGTGGCCAGCACCTACCAGGCCGTGTCGGGGTCGGGACTCGGTGGCGTCGAGGAGCTCGCGACGCAGGCCGAGAAGGTCGTCGCCGGTGCTCGCGCGCTGACCTACGACGGCTCGGCGCTGGACTTCCCCGAGCCGCAGAAGTACGTCGCTCCGATCGCGTTCAACGTGCTGCCGATGGCCGGCTCGGTCGTGGACGACGGCAGCGAGGAGACAGACGAGGAGCAGAAGCTGCGCAACGAGTCGCGCAAGATCCTGGGCCTCCCCGACCTGCGCGTGTCCGGCACGTGCGTGCGCGTGCCGGTGTTCACCGGCCACTCCCTGTCGCTCAACGTGGAGTTCGCCGACGCGATCACCCCCGGCCGGGCGCGGGCGCTTCTCGCCGAGGCGCCCGGGGTTCAGCTCGTCGACGTGCCGACGCCGCTGCAGGCCGCCGGTGCCGACCCGAGCCTCGTCGGACGGATCCGCCAGGACTCCAGCGTCGACGGTGAGCGCGGTCTCGTGCTCTTCGTCAGCAACGACAACCTGCGCAAGGGCGCGGCTCTCAACACCATCCAGATCGCTGAGCTGATCGCGGCACGCTGACGTGCCGGTCGTCGTCCGGCCTCGCGACCCCAGGGACGTCGACGCGCTCGTGGCGGTGCTGGCGGTCGTGCACGAGCACGACCGCTATCCCATCGTCGGCGCGCACGTCGAGCCCGGGTGGATCCTCGAGCCCGACGGCCCTGCCTGGGTGGCCGAGCTCGACGGAGCGGTGGTCGGTCAGGTGGCCCTGCAGTCCGGCGCCGACCCGGTCGCGGCCGAGGCGCTCGGGGTCGGTCCGGCCGAGGCGCTGACGCTCGCCCGGTTCTTCGTGGACCCGGCCGCGAGGGGCACGGGAGCCGCCCGATCGCTGCTGGACGCCGTCGAGTCGTACGCCCGGGAGGCAAGGCGGCCTCTGGCTCTCGAGGTCGTCGCGCACAACGAGGCGGCGCGGACGCTCTACGCCGGCCGGGGCTGGACCCCTCTCGGGCCGTATGCGGCCCGCTGGTTCGGCGACGACGGGCCGGTGTTCGAGGCCCACCGGTTCGTCCTTCCGACCGCGGGCGCACCGCGCCCCCGCGATGTGGAACGATCGGCCACGTGAGCGAGATCAGTCCGACCGGAGATCCCTGGAGCCGCTTCTCTCGAGATCCGCGTGACCCTGCGGTCTCGGCCCTGCGCACCGGTGACGTCGACCGCGCCGTCCTGACCGACGTCCTCGGCGAGGCCTTCTCCGACGGACGGCTCACCCGTGAGGAGTACGACGAGCGTGCGGACGAGGCAGTCCGGGCGCGTACGTACGGTGACTTCCTCCCGCTGATGCAGGACCTTGTTCCCACCAGCGGAGCCGCGGCGCCCCCGGTGCGCCGTGGCGACACCCCGGACCTTCAGCGTGCCGCGGTGAAGGCGTACGAGCGCAAGCGTCGTGACTCGTGGGTCGAGGCCGTGACGATCACCCTGATCTGCACCGGCATCTGGCTGGCGATCAGCCTCGCCGGCGGCGGGTTCGACCCTCACTTCCCGTGGCCGATCATCGTCGCGGTGATCGCGTTCGCCGACTCCATCGAGACGACGGCGAGCCGGGAGAAATACATCGAGAAGGAGCGCGCGAAGCTCGAGCGCAAGGCGCGCAAGCAGGAGCGCAAGGAGCTTCCGGGCTCCTGATCGGGTGCCTGTGCCTCACACCGACGCTGACGCGTCGACCCGCGTACGGAGCAGGTCCAGCGCCCGCTGCGGGCGGTCGGTGATGATGCCCTCGACCCCGGCATCGGCCGCCCGCAGGATCGCCGCCGGCGCGTTGGCCGTCCAGACGTAGGTCTCGAGCCCCGCGAGCTGGGCACGACGGACGTACGCCGAGGTGACCGCTCCGTGCCAGGGGTTGACGGCGTCAGCCCAGGCCTCGAGCCTGGGCTGACGGGGCGTGGAGTGGACCAGGAGCCCGCGCGGGACCTCCGGAAGCAGGCGCCCGAGCTCCCGGAGCGCTGGTGCGTGGAAGCTCTGCGCCGTCACCGACACCCCGGGCGAGAAGCAGCGCAGGACCTCCGCGACCGCGCCGACGAGCCGGGGTTGCGTCTCGGGGTTCTTGATCTCGGCGAGGAGCGCGACGCCGGTGGCGCGGAGCGCGTCGAGCACCTGCTCCAGCGTCGGGACCGGCTCTCCGGCGAACGCGGCACCACGCCCGGAGCCTGCGTCGAGGCGCCGTACCTCGTCGTCGGTGAAGGTCCAGACGGGGTCGTGGGCGCGACCGGGGTGGCGCCGAGCGACGTCGGTGGTGCGCGCGAGCGTCGGGTCGTGGACGACGACGGGCGTGCCGTCCCGGGTGGACTGGACGTCGATCTCGACCGCGTCGACGCCGATCGCCACTGCTGCGGCGACAGCGGCGAGCGTGTTCTCCGGCGCGACGGCGTGGGCGCCCCGGTGGGCGACCACGCGCGGGCGGCGCATCGTGGTGATCTGCTCGTTCATGCTGCGAGCGTCGTCCGGACCGATGGAGCGCGGGCGAGAACGAGGTGGACACGGGGTGAACGGACGCTGAGGTGTTGTCCGAGTTGGCGGCGTAGGATACGAACATGCGTTCGATCGATGCTGTGGTGGGAGGGCGGTGAACGGCGACGCCACCATCCTCCACGCCGACCTCGACTCGTTCTTCGCGTCGGTCGAGCAGCGCGACGACCCTTCCCTCCGCGGCCGGCCGGTCCTCGTCGGCGGGGGTGTGGTCGTCGCCGCGAGCTACGAGGCCAAGGCGTACGGCGTGCGGACACCGATGGGCATCGTCGAGGCCAAGTCCCTGTGCCCGGGCGCGATCGTGGCGTCGCCACGCTTCGAGGCGTACTCGGCCGCCAGCAAGGCCGTCTTCGAGCTGTTCCGCGACACCACCCCGCTGGTCGACCCGATCTCGATCGACGAGGCGTTCCTCGAGGTCGGTGGGCTGGCGCGGCTCGTCGGGTCACCGGAGTCGATCGGGGCTCGGCTGCGCGCACGGGTCCGCGACGAGGTCGGGCTGCCGATCACGGTCGGGATCGCGCGCACCAAGTTCCTCGCCAAGATCGCCAGCGCCCACGCCAAGCCCGACGGCTTGCTCGTCGTGCCGGTCGACGGTGAGCAGGCGTTCCTGCATCCGCTGCCGGTCGAGCGGATGTGGGGGGTCGGGGCCAAGACCGGCGCGAAGCTGCGGGCCCGCGGCATCGAGCGGATCGGAGAGCTCGCGGCAGTGCCGCCGCACGCGCTGTCGGCGTACGTCGGTCGGGCGGCGGCGTACCATCTGCACGCCCTCGCCAACGGGCAGGACCCGCGTCCCGTCGAGACAGGGAGACGACGACGATCAGTCGGGGCGCAGCGTGCGCTGGGACGGCGGCCGAAGTCCATGTCCGACATCGACGCGGCGCTCGCGGGTCTCGTCGACCGCGTAGCGCGACGGATGCGCAAGGCGGAGCGAGAGGGGCGGACGGTCACGTTGCGGCTTCGCTTCGACGACTTCACGCGCGCGACCCGCTCGCACACGCTTCCTCGACCGACCGCGCGGACCGAGCGGCTGCTGCTCGTGGCGCGGTCGTTGCTCGACATGGCTGCGCCGATGATCGCCGAGCGTGGGTGCACGCTGGTCGGCGTGGCCGTGAGCGGGTTCGATGCCGACACGGGCGTCCAGCTCGAGCTGCCGTTCGGGGAGCCCGACACGGCGACGCTCGATCTGGCGCTCGACGACGTGCGGGAACGGTACGGCTCGTCGGCGGTCCTGCGGGGCTCGCTCGTACGGCGCGGCGAAGGCCTCGCGATGCCGACCCTCCCCGACTGACCCCTCCCTTCCTCCGCTCGCGGGTCACTCTCTTCCGCTCGCGGGTCACCGTCGGGTGTTCCCGGGTCACTGTCGTGCGCTCGCGGGTCACCGGGACTGACCCGCGGGCGCCAGGGACTGACCCGCGGGCGCCAGAGAGTGACCCGCGAGCGGAAGGGAAGGGGCGGGGTCAGGCGTCGCCGCGCAGGCCTTCGTACGCCTCGAGGGTCTCCGGGTTCTGCAACGCACCGCGGGCGGCCGCGTCGTCGATCGCCGTCCCGCGCAGGATCTTCTTCACCGGCACCTCGAGCTTCTTGCCCGACAGCGTGCGCGGCACCCCGGGCACCTGGTGGATCACGTCCGGCACGTGCCGCGGCGACAGCTGCGAACGCAGGGCGCCGGCGATGGTGCGCTGCATCGCCTCGTCCAGCTCCAGTCCCTCGGCCAGTACGACGAAGAGCAGCAGCTCCCCGGCGCCACCCTCGGCGTCCTCCAGGTGTACGACGAGACTGTCGGTGACCTCGTCCAAGCCCTCGACCACGGAGTAGAACTCGGCCGTCCCGAGGCGCACCCCGCCGCGGTTGAGGGTCGCGTCGCTGCGCCCCGTGATCGTGCACGAGCCGTCGGCGCGGATCGTGATCCAGTCACCGTGACGCCAGACGCCGGGGAAGTCCTCGAAGTACGCGGCGTGGTAGCGCGATCCGTCGTCGTCACCCCAGAACCCGATCGGCATGGACGGCATCGGCTCGGTGATCACGAGCTCCCCGAGCTCGTCGACGACCGGGCGGCCGTCGATGTCGTACGCGGCGATGGCGACGCCCAGGTTGGGCCCGGAGATCTCGCCGGCGTACACGGGGAGCATCGGGTTCGCGCCCACGAACCCGGTGCACACGTCCGTGCCGCCGGAGAGCGAGCCGAGGTGGACGTCGCCCCCGACCGCCTCGTACACCCACCGAAACCCCTCGACCGGCAGCGGCGCGCCCGTCGACCCGACACCGCGCAGCCGCGACAGGTCGGCGACGTCCTTCGGCACCAGCCCCTCCTTGCGGCACTGGAGCAGGAACGGCGCGCTCGTCCCGAAGTAGGTGATGCCGAGCTCGTCGCTCATCCGCCACAACGACCCGAGGTCGGGGTGCGCGAGGTTGCCGTCGTACATCACGACGGTCGCGCCCGACAGCAGCCCCGAGACGAGCAGGTTCCACATCATCCAGCCGGTGGTGGAGAACCAGAAGAAGACGTCCTCCGGGCCGAGGCCGAGCTCGAGCGCCACGGACTTCGTGTGCTCGACGGTGATGCCGCCGTGGCCGTGGACGATCGGCTTGGGCAGTCCGGTCGTGCCGGACGAGAACAGCAGATAGAGGGGGTGGTCGAACGGTACGCGGTCGAACGCGAGCTCGGCCGGCTCCGCCACCAGGTCCGCCCACGTCACGGAGTCGGCGGGTGCCGCCGCCTCCGGGTCGAGGTACGGCAGCCACACCGTCGCGCGCAACGACGGCAGCGCCGCCCGGATCGCGGCGACCTCGTCGCGCCGGTCGACCGCCTTCGTGCCGTAGCGGTAGCCGTCGACCGCGAGCATCACGGTCGGCTCGATCTGCCCCCAGCGGTCGATCACGCTCCGCGTCCCGAACTCGGGTGCGCAGGACGAGAAGATCGCGCCGAGGCTCGCTGCGGCGAGCAGCAGGACGAGCGTCTCGGGCACGTTGGGGGCGTACGCCACCACCCTGTCGCCGCGGGTGATCCCGAGGCGTACGAGGCCCGTTCGTGCCCGAGCGACCGCGTCTCTCAGCTCGGCCGCCGTGTACGTCACGTCGTCGCGCGACTGCGACCGTGCGACTACGACGACATCGTCGTCGGCCCGTCCGGGCATCTGCAGCATGGCCTCGGCGTAGTTCAGCGCGACGCCGGGGAACCACGTACGGCCAGGCACCGGCGGCGCGCCGTCGGCGGCGGGCACGAGCGCGACGGCCGGGTCATCCTCCGCGCCGTCGACCGTCCCGGGGATCGCGAAGTACGTCCAGATCGAACGCCAGAACGCGTCCTGGTCGTCGACCGACCAGGCGTGCAGGGCGCGGGCGTCGGCGAGCGGCGGACCTCCGTGGGACTCGGCCCAGTCCATGAAGGCGCCGATGCGCGTCGTACGGCGCGCGTCGGGCGCGGGCTCCCAGAGGACCTCGTGCGTCACCTGCGGTGTGAACATGGCGACACCCTAGACGGCGTGGAGCACGGCCTCCCACGCGTGTCACGGCTCGACGACGGCGAACCTCGGGTCGGGCTCGTCGGTCAGCCCGATGATCGTGGTGAGCACCGACATGTCACCGTCCGCACCGACGCCGTCGAGCGAGCCCGACCCCAGCAGGCCGAGCAGCTGCGGACGGGTGAGGCGGAGGGTCAGGTCGGCGGCGTCGTCGCGGGTGGTCGGGAAGTGGACGAGCGCACCGTTCGAGAGCTCCATCCGGTACGCCTCGCCCGAGTCGGTGAAAAGCCACGTGATGCTCCCGGTCACGCCCGCAGCCTTCGCCCCGTCGAGCCGGATGGCGATGGTGTCGAACAGCTGGGTCGTCGTCAACGCGCTCACCATCCCCGAGGCCGCGAAGGAGGCGGTCGGGCTACCTCCGCGGAGCTCGTGCGCGCCGGTGAGGAAGCAGTTGCGCCACGTCGCGTTCTCGGCACCGAGACCCAGCGACTCGAGGACCTCCGCCAACACCTCGCGGGCCTGCGCGTTGCCCGGCTCGGCGAACACGGCGTGACTGCCCAGCTCGGCGGCGAAGCGGAGGTCGCCCGCATCCGCGTAGCGTCGGACCGCGTCCACCACGGCGTCGACACCGCCGAGGAGCTCGACGTAGCGGTCGGCCCGGTTCTCCGGCGTGTGCTCCCACAGGTGGGCGGGATTGCCGTCGTACCAGCCGAGGTAGCGCTGGAAGACCGCCTTGACGTTGTGGCTCAGTGACCCGTAGTAGCCGCGCGTGCTCCACCGTTGTGCCAGGGAGTCGGGAAGGTCGAGCATCTCGGCGATCTCGCTGCCGACGTAGCCCTGGTTCATGAGGCGCAGCGTCTGGTCGTGCAGGTACGCGTAGAGGTCCCGCTGCTCGGTCAGGAAGGCGATGACCTCGTCGGTCCCCCACGTGGGCCAGTGGTGCGACGAGAACACCACGTCGGAGTCGTGCGCGAACAGCTCGATCGACTCCGCGAGGTAGCGCGACCAGATTCGCGAGTCGCGGACCTGGGCGCCGCGCAGCGTGAGCAGGTTGTGCATCGTGTGGCACGCGTTCTCCGCCATGCAGAGCACCCGCTCGTCGGGGAAGGAGAAGTTCATCTCTGCGGGCGACTCCGTCCCCGGCGTCAGCTGGAAGACGATCCGCACACCGTCGAGGGTCTCCTCCTGGCCGGTGTGCGTGATGTCGACCGTCGGCGGAAGGAGCCCGACCGTCCCCGCCGAGGTGCGCGGGCCGAGACCGATGCCGACGGCCCCGGTCACCGAGGCGTCGAGCGGGTGTCCGTCGTAGTAGTAGCCACGCCGCAGCATGGCCACACCGGCGTACACGTTCTCCGACACCGCGTGCTCGAGGAAGTGCTCCGGCGCGAGGATCGGCACGTCGGTGGACGCGTCGACGACGCCGAGCACGCCCCCGAAGTGGTCGATGTGCGCATGCGTGTAGATCACCGCGCTGACCGGGCGGTCCCCTCGGTGCTCGCGATAGAGGGCGAGCGCAGCGGAGGCGGTCTCGGCGCTCACGAGCGGGTCGATGACGATGACGCCCGAGGTCCCCTCGACCAGCGTCATGTTCGAGATGTCGAACCCGCGGACCTGGTAGAACCCGGGCGCGACCTCGTACAGGCCGTGGCGCGACGTCAGCTTCGCCTGGCGCCACAGGCTCGGGTGGACCTCCTCCGGAGCGCTTCCGGACACGAACGCCAGCGCGTCGGCGTCGAAGACGACCGTCCCGGTGGCGGAGGTGATCGTCGCCGGCGAGATCGTTCCGACGAATCCCCGGTCGGCGTTGGCGAAGTCTGGGTGGTCCTCGGAGTACGACACGGCCATGGGAGTCTCCGTCTGGTGGCGCGGTCAGCGACCTCTCCACCATCGTCGGTGCCCTGGACGTGCGCATCTCCCGGCCGACGGGCCGGGAGACGACGAAACCCCAGATCCGGTGGGGATCTGGGGCTCATGCTGTCGGGGTGACAGGATTTGAACCTGCGGCCTCGTCGTCCCGAACGACGCGCGCTACCAAGCTGCGCCACACCCCGTGGCTCCTCGTACGTGGTACGAGCAGAACCTCTCCGCGAGTGGGCCCGCGCTCAGTTCCTCGGAGAGTCTACCGGACGCATCCGGAGCACTGTCGCCTCGGGTCGGCACGCGAAGCGGACGGGTGCGTACGGCGATGTGCCGCAGCCGGCAGAGACGTGGAGCCACGAGGCGTCATGGCCCGCGGTCCGGTGCTGGTGGAGGCCGCGGGCACGCCGACGGTCGATGTCGCAGTTGGTCACGAGCGCGCCGAAGCCGGGCACACGGAGCTGGCCGCCGTGGGTGTGCCCGGCAAGGATCAGCGGGTATCCCTGGACGTTGAACGCGTCGATGGCCCGCAGGTACGGGGCGTGGACGACGGCGATCGCGAGGTCCGCCGACGGGTCGGCCGTCGTCGGGATCGCCTCGAGGTCGTCACGGTCGACGTGGGGGTCGTCGAGCCCCGCGAACGACAGCGAGAGCCCGCGGACGTCGAGCTTGCCGGTCGCGTTGTTGAGGTCGATCCAACCGGCCTCGCTGAAGGCGGTCCGCATCTCCTCGTACGGGAGGTCGGCGGTGCGGCGGCGTACGCCTGACGGCCCCATGAGATAGCCCGCCGGGTTCTTGAGCGTCGGCGAGTAGTAGTCGTTGGAGCCGAAGACGAACACTCCTGGGACACCGAGCAGGTCGTTGTAGGCCTGGAGGACGGCGGGCAGCGCCTCGAGGTGTGCGAGGTTGTCGCCGGTGTTGACGACGAGGTCGGGCTCGTACTCGACCAGGCTGCGCAGCCACCGCTGCTTGCGCGACTGTCCTGGGGTCATGTGGACGTCGGAGATCTGGAGCACCGTGAGCGGACGCGCCTCGGCTGGCAGGACGGGCAGGTAGATCTCGCGGACCACGAAGGCGTTGCGCTCGTAGAGGGACGCGTACGCCAGCGCGCCCGTGCCCGCGGCGGTCGTGGCCAGGAGGGTCTTCGTCAGGGGATGCACGCCTGCAAGCGTGCCACAGGGACGGCTGGGGAATCGGCGTGCCGGGGTGTGAAGCCCTGAGCGATGATGACCTCATGAGCGATCTCAAGGACCGACTGCGCACCGACCTGACCGCGGCGATGAAGGAGCGTGACTCGCTCCGGGCGTCGACACTGCGCATGGTGCTGTCGGCCATCAGTCGGGCCGAGACCGCCGGCAAGCAGGCCAAGGAGCTCTCCGACGCCGAGGTCCAGTCCGTGATCACGTCGGAGTCGAAGAAGCGGCGAGAGGCCGCCGAGGCGTACGAGTCGGGGAACCGGCCCGAGCTGGCGCAGAAGGAGCAGGACGAGGCCGCGATCCTCGCCGACTACCTGCCCGAGCCGCTCGGCGCCGACGAGGTGACCGCCCTCGTCTCCGAGGCGATCACCGAGGTCGGCGTCGCGGGCGAGGGCATGCGGGGCATGGGCAAGGTGATGGGGCTGCTCAAGCCCCGTACGGAGGGCCGGGTCGACGGCGCCGCGCTCGCCGCGGAGGTGCGCAAGCAGCTCGGCGCCTGAGCGCGCGAACGGCGGCCGGCTGAGGAGCCGGCCGCCGCTCGTCGCGCTCGGTCAGTCGTCGTTCCCGCGGCCTCCGCCGCCGCCGTTGCCGCGCCCCGGGCGGTCGTCGCCGCCACCACCGCCACCGCCACGGTCGCCCTTCTTGTCCTTCTTGTCGGGCTTGGCAGGGGCCCGCGGCGTGTCCGAGGGCGCTGCGCCGAGGCTGCCCGGCGACTCGAAGTTGGCGTACGGCAGGTCGTCCTGGATCGCGCGCATGGTGTCGGCCCACATCGGACCGGCGAGCGAGGAGCCACCGACGGCGCTGAAGCCGATGTACTCACCGTTGAGCTGCTGGTTCTCCAGCGACTTCCAGTGGCCATCGCGGTTGGCGCCGGCAATCATCGACGCGTTCACGAGCTTGGGGGTGTAGCCCATGAACCACACCGCCTTGTTGTCGTTCGTCGTGCCGGTCTTTGCGGCCGATGGTTTGTCGAGCTGCAGCGCGGCGCCGAAGCCGCCGGGCGACTGCACGCCGCGGAGAATCTGGTTGACCGAGTCGGCGGTCGCCTGCTTCATGACCTTCTCGCACGCGGGCTGGTAGTCCTTGACGGTCTCGCCCTTGTTGTTGGTGATCAGCGTGACCGGCAGCGGCGTGCAGTACTTGCCACGTGCGGGGAAGGTCGCGTAGGCCGCCGCCATGTCGAGGACGCTCACGTCGACGACGCCGAGCGTGAACGCGGGGACTTCCTGAGTCTTCTCGAACTTGACGCCCATCTTGCGCGCCATCTTCGTGACGGAGCACAGGCCGACCAGCCGCTCGAGCTGACCGAAATAGGTGTTGACGGACTGCCGGAGGCCGCGCGTCATGTCGAAGCCGCCTGCGCCCGTCGAGTTCTGCGGGTTCCACGGCCCGAAGCCGTCGCCGGAGCAGTTGCGGTAGCCGCTGAGCGTCATCGTCTGCGGTGAGTTGAAGTAGGTGGAGGGCGGGTAACCCTTCTCGAGCGCCGCAGCCGCGGTGAACGCCTTGAACGTCGACCCGGCTTGGAAGCCGTTGGCGCCGCCGAGCGACTTGGGCACCGTGTAGTTGATGAAGGTCTCGCCGGCCTTCTTGTTGTTGCCCATCGGGCGCGACTGCGCGAGCGCACGCACCGCCCCGGTCCCGGGGACCACCAGCGCCTGCGCGCCGATCGCGTTGTCGGTGGGCGCCACGCGGTTGCTGACGGCCTTGTCGGCGGCGCGCTGGAACGTGGGCTCGAGCGTCGTCTTGATGACCAGGCCGCCGGTCTCGAGCGTGTGGAGACGCTCGTCCTTGGTCTTGCCCAGCGACTTGTCCTGGAGCAGGTAGGTGCGCACGTAGTCGCAGAAGAACGGCGCCTTGGTGCTCACGCAGCCGTTGGAGAAGCGGGTGATCTTGAGCCCGAGCGGCTGCGCGATGGCCTTCTGGACGACCGAACGTGTCAGGAGCCCTTGGGCCTCCATCGCCGACAGCACGATGTTGCGTCGACGCATGGCGTTCTCGGGGTAGGTCACCGGGTCGTACTCCACCGGGTTCTTGACCAGCCCGGCGAGCGTCGCGGCCTGCGTGAGGGTGAGATCGGCGGCGTCGACCGAGAAGTAGTGCTTGGCAGCGGCGCTCACGCCGTACGCGCCGTCTCCGAAGTAGGAGATGTTGAGGTAGTTCTCGAGGATCTGCTGCTTGCTGTGCTTCTCCTCGTACGACATCGCGTACTTGAGCTCGCGGACCTTGCGGGCCGGCGACACCTCGGTGGCGGCGCGGTGCTCCGCCGTCGTCGTGGCCTGCTGCACCAGGATGTTCTTGACCAGCTGCTGGGTCAGGGACGAGCCGCCCTGGGTCTGGCCGTCGGTGGCGTTGTTGACCAGCGCGCGCAGCGTGCCCTTGAAGTCGAGGGCACCGTGCTCGAAGAACCGCGCGTCCTCGATGGAGACCACGGCCTGCTGCATCACCGGCGCGATCTTCGACAGCGGGATGTCCTGCCGGTTCTGGGAGTAGAAGTAGGTGAGGAGGGACCCGTCGGCCGCGAGGACCTTCGAGCGCTGCGGGATGGGGGTCTCGCGCAGCTCCAGCGGCAGCTCTTCGAAGCCGCGCGCCATGCTGTTGGAGGTCACCCCGACGAACGCGGCGACAGGGATCGCAAGTCCGGCGACGAGTACTCCGGCAAAGAGGCTGAGAAGCGCCATGGAGCCGATCACACGAGCCGCCCCCACGCCTTCGTCGCCGTGTCGACTGGGGCCCAGATTCATGGGCCTAGGTTACGGGAGCCCAGGTCAGTCACCAACTAATGGCCCGAAAGGACTATGGCAAACCATCCCGGGGTGTCTGTTATGTGGCCTGCGACACTGCGAGTGTGTGTGTATCACCACAGGACTTCTCGGTGATCCTCTCGGGGAAGGTGTCGGATCATGAGCTGGAACGAGTCTTGGGCCACGGTGGCAGCGTGCAAGGAGTCGCAGGACGCGCTGTTCGTCCGGGGCGCCGAGCAGAACCGCGCCAAGCAGATGTGCCGGTCGTGCCCGGTCAAGCTTGAGTGTCTCGCCGAGGCCCTCGACAACGACATCGAGTGGGGGATCTGGGGCGGCATGACCGAGCGTGAGCGCCGCGCCCTGCTGCGCCGTCGTCCTAACGTGACGTCGTGGCGCACGCTTCTCGAGGCCGCCCGCGCCAGCAAGCCGGCCGGCGCCGCCGTCGCGGTCTGACGCCGGCCCCTCCGGGTCCGGTCCGTCTGGCTCAGTCCGCCTGGCTCAGTCCGTCGGGGCCGCGTCTGCGTCGACCTGGTCGGTCGCCGAGAGGCGGCGACCCGCGAGCAGCTCGCCGATCGTCGTCAGCCCCTCCACGTCGTGGACGTCGGTCGCGAGACCGGCGACCTCCACGCGGGGCACGCGCGGGTGCGCGGCAGCGAATCCCGTGACCACGCGCCGCTCGCGTGCCGCCACCCGCTCGCCGCGTGCGTGCACCGCCAGCAGCCCGGCGACCACCTTGTCGTCGACCGTCGGCCGTGAGCGACCGTCGAGCCGCCGCGCGGCGGCGTGGGCGTCGTCACCGTCGAGCGAGAAGAGCGGCACCGTCATGCGGTTCACGATCAGACCGGCCAGCGGCATGTCCTCCTGGCTGAGGCGCTCGACGAAGTAGGACGCCTCGCGCATCGCGTCCGGCTCGGGCGACGCCACGACGAGGAAGGCGGTGCCACGGTCCTGGAGGAGCGCGTACGTCGCCTCGGCGCGCTGACGGAACCCACCGAAGAGCGTGTCGAAGGCGGCGACGAAGGTCTGCACGTCGGTGAGGACCTGCGCGCCGAGGACCTTGTTGAGCGCTGACGTCACCATCCCGAACCCCGCCGAGAAGATGCGTGCGGGACCACGCGCGGGGGCCAGCAGGAGACGGATCAGCCGGCCGTCGAGCAGCGACGACAGCCGCTCCGGGGCGTCGAGGAAGTCGAGCGCAGATCGTGACGGCGGGGTGTCGACGACGATCAGGTCCCAGCGGCGCCGGTCGCCCTCGGCGGCGTCGGTCTCCTCGCGCTGGGCCACTGCCTCGGCGTGGAGCTGGCCGAGCTTCTCCATCGCCATGTACTCCTGCGTGCCCGCGAACGAGCTCGACAGCGCCGCATAGAAGGGGTTCGCGAGGATCTGCTGCGCCTTCTCCGGCGACGCGTGGGCTTCGACGACCTCGTCGAAGGTCCGCTTCATGTCCAGCATCATGGCGTCGAGCGATCCGCCCTGGGCGCCGGCGCCCGCGACGGGGCGAGGAACGTTGTCGAGCGCGGTCAGGCCGAGCGACTGTGCGAGCCGTCGTGCGGGATCGATGGTGAGCACGCAGACGCGGCGGCCGCGCTCGGCGGCGCGCAGGGCGAGAGCGGCCGACGTCGTCGTCTTGCCCACTCCGCCCGAGCCGCAGCACACCACGATCTCGATCGTCGGGTCGTCGATGATCGCGTCCATGTCGAGCGCGGTCGCCGATGCGGGGCCGCGTCCGGCATCGAGTGTCCGGCTGCGGGCCGCGGGACGGGACCGCGAGGCGGTGCGGGCACCCGTACGCGAGCCTCCCCTCGACGTGCTCGGACTCACCGGACACCTCCTTCGACCAGGCGCCGCCCCAGTGCGTAGAGGCCGCCGAGGTCGACCCCGTCCTCGAGGTGCGGGAGCTCCACCACAGGGCTGCCGGCCTCCAGCAGCACCGCCCGCTGGTGGGCCTGCAGCCGCTGACGGGCGACGTGCTCACGGCCTTCGCTGAGGAGGGCTTCGGCGGCCTGTGGCTCGACCTCCACGTCGACGCGGGCCAGGCTCTTCGCCACCGCCGTGGACGTCAGCGCACCGGAGGCGATCCGCTCGGCAGCCGCGTCGGACAGCGGGGAGGGCAGCACCTGGTTGACGACGACGTGCCCGACCCCGAGGCCTGCGTCCGTGAGCTCGTTGATCGCGTCCATCGTCTCCTGCACCGGCATCTCCTCCAGCAGCGTGACGAGATGCACGGCTGTGCGGCGGGACCGCATCATCGTCATGATCGAGTCGGCCTGCCGTCGGACGGGGCCGGCCTTGGCGAGCCCTGCCACCTCCTCGTTCACGTTGAGGAAGCGCGTGATCCGCCCGGTCGGCGGAGCGTCCAGCACGACCGCGTCGTAGGTGTAGGAGTCGTCGTCCTCGCGACGGCGGACCGCCTCGTACACCTTGCCGGTGAGCAGCACGTCGCGGACGCCGGGCGCGATGGTGGTCGCGAAGTCGATGACCCCGAACCGGTCGAGCGCCTTGCCGGCACGGCCGAGCCGGTAGAACATCGCGAGGTACTCCAGGAGCGCCGACTCGGCGTCGATCGCGAGGGCGTACACGCCGCCGTCGTCGGTGGCGGCAACCTGGCGCTCCTCGTACGGCAGCGGGGGCACGTCGAAGAGCTGCGCGATCCCCTGACGACCCTCGACCTCGCACAGCAGCACGGTCTTGCCCTCTGCCGCCAGACCCAGCGCGAGAGCGGCGGCGACGGTGCTCTTGCCCGTCCCGCCCTTGCCTGTCACGACGTGAAGCCGCTTCTCGCCTGCCACGGTGTCGAGCGTAAAGGGTGGCCCGAAGCCGGGTACGGATACAGTCGACGCATGACGCAGTGGGAGTACATGACAGCGCCCGTCCTCGTGCACTCGACGAAGGCCATCCTCGACAACTTCGGTCGCGACGGCTGGGAGCTCGTGCAGATCGTGCCGGGCATGAACCCGGAGAACCTCGTGGCCTACTTCAAGCGACCGGTCGAGGGCGCGTGATGACGTCTCCCGAGGAGCGTCTCGCCGAGCTGGGCCTGAGGCTGCCCGAGGTCGTCCCGCCGCTCGCGGCGTACGTGCCTGCGGTCGTGACGGGATCCTACGTCTACACCTCGGGTCAGCTGCCGATGCGCGACGGCTCCCTCCTGACGACCGGCAAGGTCGGCGCCGACGTCACGGCCGACGAGGCGTACGACTGCGCACGGCAGTGCGCGCTCAACGCGCTGGCCGCGATCGCCGCCGTGGCCGGTGGCGACCTGTCGCGCGTGAAGCGGGTCGTCAAGACGGTCGTGTTCGTCGCGAGCACGCCCGACTTCATCGGTCAGCCGGTCGTGGCCAACGGTGCCAGCGAGCTCTTCGGTGCCGTGTTCGGCGACGCCGGCGTGCATGCGCGCAGCGCCGTCGGCGTCTCTGTCCTGCCCCTCGACGCGCCGGTGGAGGTCGAGCTCGTCGTCGAGCTGTCGGCATGACGATGCGCGTGCCGCTGCCCTCGTCCATCGCCGAGCACGCGCACCGCGGGTCTGCTGACCCCGCGGTGCCGCGTGACGCCGCCACCGTCGTGCTGCTGCGCGACGGTGCTGACGGTGTCGAGGCGTACCTCATGCGCCGGCAGCGGTCGATGTCCTTCGCCGCGGGGATGTACGTGTTCCCCGGTGGCGGCGTCGACCCGCGCGACTCCGACACCGATGTGGCCTGGGCCGGTCCGGAGCCGGAGGCCTGGGCCGAGCGTCTCGGGTGCTCGACCGAGCTGGCGCGTGCGCTGGTGTGCGCGGCGGTGCGCGAGACGTACGAGGAAGCGGGCGTCCTGCTCGCGGGCCCCGACGCGGACACGGTCGTGGACGACACGAGCGGTGCCGACTGGCAGGCCGACCGCGAGGCGCTGGAGGCCCACACGCTGGCGTTCTCCGACTTCCTGGAGCGCCGCGCCCTGGTCCTGCGGACCGATCTGCTCGCCGCCTGGACGCACTGGATCACCCCCGACTTCGAGCCCAAGCGGTTCGACACACGCTTCTTCGTCGCGGTCATGCCGCAGGGGCAGCGGGTCGGCACCCTCACCGGGGAGGCTGACCACGCCTCGTGGATGCCGCTGGGCGCGGCCCTCGCCTCGGTCGACGCCGGTGACATGGCGATGCTGCCGCCGACCGCCATCACGTGCCGCGAGCTGTCGGAGCTGTCGGCGGCGGCCGATGCCCTCGATGTGGCGGCACACCGTCGGATCGTCCCGGTGCTGCCGCGCCTCGTGGAGGTCGACGGCGACCTCTATCTGGAGACGGAGCTGCCGTGAGCGAGAGGTTCGACGGCGGAGTCGTGAGCGCGTGGGCGACCTGCGTCCGTGAGGACAACCCGGGGCACATGACGCTGGACGGCACCAACACCTGGGTGCTGCGGTCCCCGGAGGCGACCGCGGAGACGCGGTCGGTCGTCATCGACCCGGGCGAGCTGGACGAGCCGCACCTGCGCCGCGTGCTGGAGGTCGCCGCGCCGGTCGGTGTCGTGCTGCTGACGCACCGCCACCACGACCACACCGAGGGTGCGGCGCGGTTCGCCGACCTGTCGAGGGCTCCGGTACGTGCGATCGACCCGACGCTGTGCCTGGCCGCCGACCCGCTGGTCGACGGGGAGGTCGTCGAGGTCGACGGTGTACGGCTCGAGGTCGTCGCCACTCCTGGACACACCACCGACTCCGTGTCGTTCCTGCTGCGCGACGATGCCGCACTGCTGTCGGGCGACACGGTCCTCGGACGCGGCACGACGGTCGTCGCCCACCCCGACGGGGCGCTGGGCCCCTATCTCGACTCCCTGTGGACGCTGCGCCGGGCGGTGGACTCGGTCGACGGTGCGGTCCGGCTCTATCCGGGGCACGGCCCCGTCCTGCCGGACGCCGGCGCGGTGATCGACGCATACCGTGCCCACCGCGAGGAGCGTCTCGAGCAGGTCCGCGCAGCGCTGGAGGCCGGGTCGGAGACAGCCGACGACGTCGTCCGTACGGTGTACGCGGACGTGGACCCCGTCCTCTGGCCCGCGGCGACCCTCTCGGTGCGGGCGCAGCTGGACTATCTCCGCGCCCGCCCCTGACCGCTCCTTTCGCTCGCGGGTCACCGTCTTGCGCTCGCGGGTCACCCTCTGGCGCTCGCGGGTCACCCTCTTGCGCTCGCAGGTCATTACCAGCGGCGCGCGAGCGGAGTGATCCCGAGCAGCTCTCCGATCGCGAGCTCGAACGCGGGGTCTGTGCCGAAGATCGTCTCCCGCGTTCCGATCACGAACCGCCACCCGTACCGGCGCTCGAAGTAGGTTCGGCGCTCCTCGTCGTGCCGAGCTGAGTCCGCGCCCGTGTGGAACTCGCGGCCGTCGTACTCGGCGGCAAGGAGGAGGTGCAGATAGCCCATGTCGAACCGCCTGTCCCGGCCCAACGCGTCGGTCACGGGGATCTGCGTCTGCGGGCGCGGGAAGCCGGCGTCGAGCATGCGGAGCCGCTGCCACGACTCGCCGGGGGACTCCGCGCCTGGATCGACGAGGCGCGCGAGCTCGCGCGCCTGCGGGCCTCCGCGATAGCCCTTGAGCTCGTCGACGTAGTCCACGAGCTGCTCGATGTCGGCGAGCTCGGCGCGAGCCATCCCGTCGGCGGAGGCGAGGGCGTACGGCCGTCGTTGCCGCCGAAGAAGATCGGACGTGGTCCGTAGCGGGCTGGTCACACGGATGCCGTCGACCTCGGTGACGTCGGGATCGGCAAGGAACGCCTGTCGGCACGTCACCCCGTCGGCGCGGACCCTGCCCACACCGTGCGGCGTCACCAAGGTCGGTGTCAGGAGGTGGCGCTCGCTCGGCCGGAAGGTGTCGACCCCGAACAACCACGCCGCGAAGCAGTCGCTGAGGATCGCGTGCGGCGGGGTGACGAGGCGAGTGGCTCGGACGCGGAGCAGTCTCGTGTCCGGCACCCCTGCATCCACGTAGACCGACTTGAGGACGCCGCGGATCTGCTTCTGAGCGATCGATCGGCGGAGGTCCGACTCGCTCGCGAGGCCCGCGGCGGCACGGTCACGACCACGAAACGGCAGCCCGTCGTTGATGAGGTTGCGCATCGCCACATCGAACAGCGGTCGCACGGCGGTTGGTCGGCGCTATCCACAGGGGTGACCCGCGAGCACCAGAGAGTGACCCGCGAGCGGCAGAGGGTGACCCGCGAGCGGCAGAGGGTGACCCGCGAGCGGCAGAGGGTGACCCGCGGATCGCAGAGGGTGACCCGCGGGCGCAAGAGGGTGACCCGCGAGCGCCAGGGGTCAGCGGGCGCGCTTCGACAGCCGCTCGGGGTCGATGATCACGACCGAGCGCGGCTCGAGCCGCAGCCATCCGCGCATCGCGAAGTCGGCCAGCGCCTTGTTGACCGTCTCGCGGGAGGCGCCGACGAGCTGGGCGAGCTCCTCCTGCGTGAGGTCGTGGTGGACGTGGATTCCGTCGTCGGCCTTGCGCCCGAAGCGCTGCGAGAGGTCGATGAGCGCCTTGGCGACACGGCCCGGGACGTCGGAGAACACCAGGTCTGCCACGACGTCGTTGGTCCGACGCAGACGCGAGGCGAGCTGACCGAGGAGGGCACGGGCGACGTTGGGGTGGTCGTTGAGCCACTTGGTGAGCTCGTCGTGGCTCAGGCTCGTGAGCTCGGAGTCGGTCACCGCGGTCGCCGTCGCCGAGCGCGGGCCCGGGTCGAACAGGGAGAGCTCTCCGAACATCTGCCCGGGGCCGAGGATCGCGAGGAGGTTCTCGCGGCCGTCCGCCGAGCTGCGGCCGAGCTTGATCTTGCCGTCGGTGACGATGTAGAGCCGGTCGCCCTCGTCGCCTTCGTGGAAGAGCACCTCGCCGCGACGCAGGCGTGCCGACGACATCTGAGAGCCGAGCGACTCGGCGGCTTCGTCGTCGAGGCCCGAGAAGAGAGGTGCCTGTCGAAGTACGTCGTTGTCCACGGGTTCTCCTTGACCGAAGAAAATGTCACGCACTTCTCAGTGTCCCTCATTCGGACAACTCGGCGCCACCGACACGGTCATACGTGTCGCCCTCGCACCGTACGCTGGCACCGTGCCGAAGACCACCGCAGGGCCTGCCGCGGCCCGCCGCAGCGCCAAGGCCAAGCTCCCCGAGGTTCCTGCGCCCGAGACGTCCGACGTCCGCCGCGCACGCAAGATCGACCGCGTGCTCGCCGAGACCTATCCCGACGCCGACATCGAGCTCGACTTCGACGACCCCTTCCAGCTCCTCGTCGTCACGGTGCTCTCGGCGCAGACGACCGACCGGCGCGTCAACTCCGTACGCCCTGCGCTGTTCGGTCGTTATCCCGACGCGCGGGCCCTCGCCGAGGCCGATCGCGCCGACGTCGAGGAGATCATCAAGCCGACCGGCTTCTTCCGCGCCAAGTCCGAGCGCATCATCGCCCTCGCGACTGCGCTGGTCGACCGCTTCGGCGGCGAGGTGCCGCCACGGATGGACGACCTCACGACGTTGCCCGGTGTCGGTCGCAAGACGGCCAACGTCGTCCTCGGCAACGGCTTCGGCATCCCCGGATTCCCGGTCGACACGCACGTCCAGCGCGTCGGGCGTCGGCTCGGGCTCCTCGACGCGGCCGCGCTGAAGGATCCCGTCCGCGCCGAGATGGTCCTCGACCGGCTGATCGCCAAGAAGGACTGGACGATGGCGAGTCAACGACTGATCTGGCACGGGCGGCGCTGCTGCCATGCCGCCAAGCCGGCGTGCGGTGCCTGCTCGATCGCGCGCTGGTGCCCGTCGTTCGGCGAGGGGCCGACCGACCCGGAGGTGGCTGCCAAGCTTCTCCGGACCGAGGGGCGTGCATGAGGGGTACGACCGTGGCGCGGCGCCGTCGCGTGCGCTCCGCGCGCGTACGCTCCCCGCGGTCGGCGCCTGCGCTCGCGGCGGTGGCGGCGCTGCTCGCCCTGACAGCCTGCGGCGGAGACGACCTCCGACCTGCCGACGACGGCGCCCAGACCTCCGACGACATCGGGGCGAGCGTGGTCGACACCCCCACCCTGCGTGCGCTGAAGGCCGACGCAGGGATCGAGGCGTGTCCCCGTACGAGTCGCCGAGGGGCTGTCGAGGGCGGTCTGCCGGGTGTAATTCTCGACTGTCTGGGCGGCGGCGCGCCTGTGAGCCTCGCCGGCCTGCCGGCACGACCGACCGTCGTCAACGTCTGGGCGACCTGGTGCGGCCCCTGTCGCGAGGAGCTGCCCTACCTGGCGCGGCTTCACGACGAGGCGGACGGCTCCGTGGCCGTGCTCGGCATCGACTACCGCGACCCTGATCCGGAGGCCGCCCTGCGCCTCGCCAAGGATTCAGGGGTCACCTATCCGCTCGTCTCCGACCCCGACCAGTCGGTCGCGAAGGGCCTCGGTGTCGTCGGCCTGCCGCAGACGGTCTTCGTCGACGCCGCCGGAGTCGTCGTCGCCACCGAACGGACGCCGATCACGTCGTACGATCAGCTGCGATCGCTCGTCCGGGAGCACCTCGGCGTCGACGTGGCATGAGGAGAACCCATGACGTACGCCCGTGAGCTGGTCGACGACGACGCCCTGCCCGACTGGCTGCGGCCCCTCGCCGAGGTCGGGCGGAGCATCGACAGCCCGCGCTTCCTGTCGCCCTCGATGCCGGAGGCGCCGCCGAAGGCCCGTCCGGCGGCCGTGCTCGTGCTCTTCGGCGAGGGAGACTCCGGTCCCGACCTGCTGCTCACCGAGCGCGCGCACTCGATGCGGTCGCACGCCGGCCAGATCGCGTTCCCGGGCGGCGCGACCGACCCCGAGGACGCCGGTCCGGTCGCCACCGCTCTCCGCGAGGCCGAGGAGGAGGTCGGGCTCGACCCGGACGGCGTCGACGTCTTCGCGACCCTGCCGCGCCTGTGGCTGCCGCCGAGCAACTTCGCCGTCACGCCCGTGCTGGGCTGGTGGCGTCGCCCGTGTCCCGTGCGGCCTGTCGACCCGGTGGAGGTCGAGTCCGTCTTCCGGAGCCCTGTCGCCGAGCTGACCGATCCGGTCAACCGCTTCTCCGTCTCCCACCCCTCCGGTTGGGTGGGTCCCGGGTTCGCGGTCAACGGCGGGCTCACGCTCTGGGGATTCACCGCAGGGATCGTCTCGCGGCTGTTCGGCGCCGTCGGGTGGGAGCGCCCGTGGGACGCCGGCCGCGTCGTCCCCTATCCCGGCACGGCCCGCGACCCGTTGGTCGAGGAGATCGAGACCGACGCGGCACGTGGACGGCGTCGATGAATCCCGTCGACGCCGTCGTCCTGCTGATCGTCGTCTCGTACGCCGTCCTCGGCTACCTCCGTGGATTCGTCGCCGGTGCCGTCGCGATGGTCGGTCTCATCGCCGGTGGTGTGGTCGGGCTGGTGGTGTCGCCGCTGCTGCTGACCCGGCTGGAGCACGGGACCGTGCGTTCACTCGTGGCCGTGATCCTCGTGCTGGTCCTGGCCTCCGCCGGCCAGGCGATCGGCTCGCAGGTCGGCACGCGCCTGCGCGGCCGCATGACGCATCCTCCGGCCCGGGCGCTGGACGCGGCCGGCGGCGTGGCACTGAGTGCGGTCGCGTGCCTGGTCGTGTGCTGGGCCCTCGGCTACGCGGTCTCGGGCTCGCAGATCCCGGGGGCCTCAACTGCGGTCCGCGGGTCGCAGGTGCTCGGCAAGGTGGACTCCGTGATGCCGCAGGGCGTCCGTACGGCGCTGCACTCGTTCGACAGCGTCGTCGACGCCACGCTGTTCCCGCGCTATCTCGAGCCGTTCGCCCCGGAGACGATCAAGCCCGCGGCAGCCCCCGACCCCGCGGTCCTGCAGCGTCCGGAGGTCCAGTCCGCTCGTCGCAGCGTCGCCCGGGTCACCGGTCGTGCGGAGTGCAACCGCGGGCTCGAGGGCTCCGGGTTCGTGTACGCCAAGGAGCGCGTGATGACCAACGCCCACGTGGTCGCCGGGGTCGACGATCCCGCGGTCACGGTGGGCGACAAGACCTACGACGCCGACGTCGTCTACTACGACCCGAGCCTCGACGTCGCCGTGCTTCGCGCACGAGGGCTGAGAGCGCCGGCGATCCCGTTCGACGAGGACGCGCGGCAGGGACAGAGCGCCGCGGTCCTGGGCTTCCCCGAGAACGGGCCGTTCGACGCTCGCGCGGCGCGGATCCGGTCCGAGCAGCGGTTGCGCAGTCCCGACATCTACGGGTCGGCGCAGGTCGTGCGAGAGGTCTACTCCCTGCGCGGCCTGGTCCGGTCAGGCAACTCCGGGGGCCCGATGATCTCCGAGGACGGTCGCGTGCTGGGGGTGATCTTTGCCGCGTCGATCTCGGACTCGTCGACCGGCTACGCTCTCACGGCGGGTCAGGTCGGCGAGGCCGCCCGCAAGGGCGTGCGCGCGACCCGAGGACTGGACACAGGACCGTGTGCGTGATGATGTGGCGTCCGTCACTCTTGAGCACTCCCTGCGCGTCACGTATTCGCTTCAGGGGGTGGGTGCGTGGAAGATGTTCGGCGTTGTCCGCAATCGAAGGAGATCTGTGAAGACCCGACTGGCGGCAGTAGCCGTGCTCACGATGTTGACCGTCTCGGCCTGCAGTGGTGATGACGAGTCTGCCGGTGCAGACACCGGCGGGGGTCCTTCCCACTCTGTCGAGACCGGCAGCCTCGGGTCGAAGGAGGCCGACGAGCTCGCCATGGAGTCGGCCACCCGCGTCGTCACGCTCTGGGCCCGCCCTGACGTCCCGATCGCGCAGTGGACCTCCGAGCTCCGGCCTCAGCTCTCCGCTGTGGCGATGTCCGTCCTGTCCTTCACGGACCCGGCGTCCCTCGATCCCGCCAAGCCGGAGGGCAAGCCTCGTATAATGGCCGGGTCGAAGACGCGGGTGAGGGTCGAGGTGCCGACCACGGCCGGGCCCTACCGCGTGACGATGAGCCGAGACACCGACGGGACCAACTGGCTCGTCGACCGCGTCGACTCTCCCTGAGGGCGGGGGGCCGCCCGTCATGACGCTGCCGGGCGCTCCCCGGGCGCTCTAGGCTGCGGCTATGCGCACCGTGGCGTCGTTCCTGCTGGGTCTGCTCGCGCTGGTTGCCGTCGCGGGAGCCGCGCCGGGTCTGTGGTTCGAGCGCACCATCGTCGACGAGTCCGGCTACGTGTCCCTCGTCGCCCCGCTGGGCGACGACCCGGAGTTTCGTACGGCGCTGGCCGACACCGTCGCCGACGCCGTGGTCAGCGACACCGGTCTCGACGGTGTCGCGGGTCGCGCCGCCGACGGGGTCGTGCGCAGGGTTGCGGACGGCATGACGGAGCTCAGCGGATTCGACGCCGCCTGGACCGAGGTCAACACGCTGTCGCACCGCCTCAACGTGACCGACATGCCGCCGGCCGAGCTCGACGGGCGCCTCGGCGTCGATCTCTCCCCGATGGTGGACCTGGTCGTCGACGCGGCGAACCGACGGCTCGGCACCCAGCTGCAGGGGCCGACCGACCTCGTGGTCGCCGTCGGCACTCCCGAGCAGCGTGACGTCGTCGACCGCCTCCGCGAGCTGGCACCGTGGTCGTGGGCGCTGGGCGGCGCCGCGGTCCTGCTCTTCGCGGGCGCCGTCGCGGCTGCCCGGCGTCGCGGCACCGCGCTCGTGCTGCTCGGACTAGGGCTCGTCGCGATCGCCGCCGTGGAGATGATCCTGGCCGTCGCCGGGGGCGACCGCGTGGTCGACGAGGTGGCGGCCGGGGCTGGGTTCGGGCGCTCCCTGATGGAGCAGGTCCACGACGAGGCGGTGCGCTCGTACGCCGTGTGGATGGCCGCGCTCGCGATCGCCGGTGCGGTCTCGGTGGTCAGCGGTCTCGTGGTGCGTTCGAGACCTGAGGCGCGCCCCTAGGCGCACGCGGGGTCAGCGAGCGCGCTTGCCGGACCTCGAGCGCTCCGCAGCAGCCGCAGCGGCGCCGTCCCCCGCCGGGGACGGCGTGGCCGCCGGGAGATCGATGGTGATGCGGGGATCGGTCTTTCCCTTGAGGGCGGAGGGGATCTCCTGCACGGTCGCGATCGTCCGCTTGGGCGCCTTGACCTTCTTGAGGAACCGGATGCCGACCAGCGCGAAGATGAGCACGACGAGGAGCCACACACCGGTCATCACGAGGAAGCCCCACGTGAAGCCGAGCGGGATGTCGCGGTCGAAGAGCCATGCGAAGAAGAACCCGCCTGCCATCGAGAGCATCGTGATCACGAAGAGCAGCAGGACGCCGACCGCGACGAGGAGGCCTGCGCCGACCCCGCCCGCCTTGGCGCTGACCCGGAGCTCAGACTTCGCCAGCGCGATCTCTCCCCGCACCAACGTGGAGAGGTCGCTGCTGATGTCCGAGACGAGCCTCCCGATGGTGGGCTCGGCGTCGTCCACGGATCCGGGGGCTCCAGGCTGAGACATCACGACTCCTCGTAGGCAGTTCGGTCGAGTCGAGCCTAGGGGATCAGCGCGTTTTCGGGGCATTGCCCCGCCGCTCCCCGACCGACGTCGTACGGGTCGGGAGCGGCCCGACCCGTACGACGCCCGGTGCTTCCGGTGTGCTCAGTCCTCCGAGGACGACGACATCCCGGTCTTGATCTGATCCATCACGCCGGAGTCAGCCAGGGTGGTGACGTCCCCGACCTGACGGTTCTCCGCGACGTCGCGGAGGAGTCGGCGCATGATCTTGCCCGAGCGCGTCTTGGGCAGCTCGGCGACGACCATGATCGACTTCGGCTTCGCGATCGCGCCGATCTCCTTCGCGACGTGGGCGCGCAGGTCCGCGACGATCTCGGTGCCGCCGTCTCCGGCGGACTCGCGCAGGATCACGAACGCGACGACCGACTGCCCCGTGGTGTCGTCCGTGGCGCCGACGACGGCGGCCTCGGCGACCTTCGGGTGCGACACCAGCGCGGACTCGATCTCGGTGGTCGACAACCGGTGGCCGGACACGTTCATCACGTCGTCGACCCGGCCGAGGAGCCAGAGGTCTCCGTCGTCGTCCTTCTTGGCCCCGTCACCGGCGAAGTACAGGTTCGCGAAGCGCGACCAGTACGTGTCGATGAACCGCTGGTCGTCGCCCCACAGGGTGCGCAGCATCGACGGCCACGGCTCGGTGAGCACGAGGTATCCGCCGGAGCCGTTGGGGACCGACTCGGCGTCGTCGTTCACCACGTCGGCGGCGATGCCGGGGATCGGTCGCATCGCCGAGCCGGGCTTCGCCGCGGTGACGCCCGGGAGCGGCGAGATCATGATCGCGCCGGTCTCGGTCTGCCACCACGTGTCGACGACGGGCGTCCGGCCGCCTCCGATGGTCTCGCGGTACCAGACGTACGCCTCGGGGTTGATCGGCTCGCCCACCGACCCGAGCACACGCAGCGAGGAGAGGTCGAACTCCGCAGGGATCTCGGCGCCCCACTTCATGAAGGTGCGGATCGCCGTCGGGGCGGTGTAGAGGATGGTGACGCCGTACTCCTGGATGATCTCCCACCACCGGCCCTTGTGCGGGGTCTCCGGCGTGCCCTCGTACAGCACCTGCGTCGCGCCGTTGGCCAGCGGGCCGTACACGATGTAGCTGTGCCCGGTGACCCAGCCGATGTCGGCGGTGCACCAGTAGACGTCGGTCTCGGTCTTCAGGTCGAAGACCGCCCAGTGCGTCCACGCGGCCTGGGCGAGGTAGCCCCCGGTGGTGTGCAGGATGCCCTTGGGCTTGCCGGTCGTGCCCGACGTGTACATGACGTAGAGCGGGTGCTCGGCGGGGAAGGCCTTGGGGCGGTGCTCGGTCGACGACGCGTCGACGACCTCGTGCCACCAGACGTCGAGATCGCCGTTCCATGCGACGTCCTGACCGGTGCGGCGGACGACGAGGACGTTCTCGACGAGTCCCGGCTGCTCCGCCGACACCTTGGCCACCGCCTCGTCGACGGCCGGCTTGAGAGCGGAGGGGGCGCCACGGCGGTAGCCGCCGTCCGCAGTGATGACGAGCTTGGCGCCGCAGTCCACCACACGGCTGGCGAGGGCGTCGGCGGAGAAGCCGCCGAACACGACCGTGTGCACCGCGCCGATGCGCGCGCAGGCGAGCATGGCGACGACCGCCTCGGGGATCATCGGCATGTAGATGGCGACCCGGTCGCCGGCCTCCACGCCCAGCTCCTCGATCGCGTTCGCGGCCTTGCTCACCTCGTCCTTGAGGTCCGCGTACGTGAGGGTGCGCGTGTCACCCTCGGGCTCGCCGACCCAGTGGAAGGCGACCTTGTCCCCGCGGCCGGCCTCGACGTGCCGGTCGACGCAGTTGTACGACGCGTTGAGCGTGCCGTCGGCGAACCACTTCGCGAACGGGGGGTTGGACCAGTCGAGAACCTCGGTGAACGGCTTCTCCCAGTCCAGGCGTCGTGCCGCGTCGGCCCAGAACGCCAGGCGATCCTCGGCGGCGAGGTCGTACGTCTGGGCCGTGACGTTGGCGTCGGCTGCCAGCTCGGCGGGGGGCTCGAAACGACGGTTCTCCTGCATCAGGTTGGACAGCGACTCTCCCACGGCACTTCCTCAGGTCTCGGCGGCACGTTCCGCCGACCATTGTGCCCCCGGTCACATGCTGTACGGGGTGCGGGACCGCGCCGGATCGATCAACGGCGTGGTCCGTGCGGTCGGCGGCAGGCGCCGTACGACCTGCGGATCGGACTCGCTGCCGGCCGGCCCGGCGCGTGACCGGTCTCACGGGCCGGCAGGTCGTCGCCGGTCGACACATGGCTGAAATACCAACGATTCGCCGAATCCACTGTGGTGGAGATCATTCTGCGGGGAGTGGGTGTGTACGCGTGCTCGGAGGGGCTAGGATGACGCGCACGGGGGCGGTACAGGACGGTTGGTTCGGCGACCGCAAGAAACGAAGAAGAGAGCAAAGTGACCGCGTATCCCGGTTGGCAGATCATTCATGAAGCCACCACCAAGGGCCCGTCGTCCATGCGGCGCATCGTGATCTTCAGTCACCGAGCAGGGTCTCGGCTGCGGCTCACCAGCGACTATCGCGGCGACGTCGCGACGACCGTCGCAGAGTCGTGGTCCTCGATCGGTTGGGTGGAGGCGCACCGCAACGTCGACACCCAGCTGTTCCGGAGCAGCACGCCCAACGAGGCAGCGCTCGTGGACACCCTCGACCGGCTTCTGATCGAGGTGTTCCGGCTGGCGAGCCAGATCGTCGTCGGCCCGCAGGGAGTGTCGACGCCGACGTCCTCGTTCAGCGAGATGATGCGCTGAGGCGGGGCGCTCGCGCCGCCACGGGCGACACGGTTCGGAGCCCGGACAGGATCAGTCCCAGCCCGAGGTCGAAGGACGCCGCCGACCCGATCGAGTCGTCGCGCGCGATCGCCCCGGTGGCGCTCGCCTGCTCGTGCATCTGACGTGCTGAGGCATGCCCGAGCACGAAGAGCATGATCGTCCTCGCGCCCGAGACGGCGACGTCGTCGTCGAAGTCCTCGAGCGCCGCGACGAGCCTCTCCTCGGGCTCGCGCGCACCGAGGCCGAACGCTGACGCTGTCGCGACCACCTCGGCGCCGTCGCGGACCGCCAGCATCGCGCTGCGGAACTCGTGGCAGAGCGCCTTCGCCCGCTCGTCCCAGCTGCCCGCCGGCTCGTCTCGCCGGCCTCGGGCGAGGATCTCGTCCGCCATCAACGCCAACAGCGTCTGCTTGTTGGGGACGTGGTGGTAGAGCGCGCTGGGCTGGACGTCGAGGGCGGCCGCGACCCGTCGCATCGAGAGGAACTCGAGACCGTGGGTGTCGAGCACGGTGAGTGCCGCGTCCACGACGTCTTGGAGGCTGTTGGCCATGAGCCCACCCTATCGACTAGCCTGAACACTGTTCAGGTGAACACCGTTCAGGAGATGCTCATGTCGCTCGACGCCACCCCAGACACCACGCCCGACGCCACGCCGACTGCGCGGGCGAGCTCCCGCAGGTTCTCGACCACCGACCTCGCCCTGATCGCGGCGTTCGCCGCACTCATCTCCGCCTGCGCCTACATCGGTGCGATCCCGGTCGGCTCGGCCGGCGTCCCGATCACGCTCCAGACCTTCGCCGTGATGCTCACGGGTTGTCTGCTCGGGCCCGTCCGAGGGTTCGCTGCCGTGGCCCTCTACCTCACCCTCGGTGCCATCGGGCTCCCCGTCTTCGCCGAGCACAGCGCCGGCCTCGGGGCCTTCACCAGCGTCAGCGCGGGCTATCTGATCAGCTTCCCGTTCGCCGCCGCTCTCGGTGGGTTCCTGGTGGCCTACGTCGCCGGCCCGCGACGCAAGACTCGCGCGGCGTGGGTGTTCTGCTGCTCGATGGCTGCGAGCATCCTCGTCATCCACCCGATGGGCATCGTCGGCATGGCGCTCCACCAGGACGTCTCGCTGTGGACCGCGGCCACGTGGGACGCGCCCTTCTGGGTCGGCGACCTGCTCAAGACGACGTTGGTCGCCATCATCGCCGCCGAGGTGCACCGCGCCTTCCCCAAGCTGCTCCACCCCTGACCGTGCCCACGCTCAGCTTCGATGCCGCCGGCGTCACGGTCGACACCCCGCACGGCCCCAAGGTCGTGCTCGAGCCCATCACGCTCGAGCTCACCGAGCGCCGCATCGGCGTCGTCGGAGCCAACGGGTCCGGCAAGTCCACCCTTGCGCGTCTCGTGAACGGTCTGGTGACGGCCACGACCGGTCGGGTCCTGGTCGACGGGGTGGACGTCGCGCGGGACGCCTCCCGCGTACGCCGCCGCGTCGGGTTCGTGTTCACCGACCCGGCGGCACAGGTCGTGATGCCGACGTGCGTCGAGGACGTCGAGCTGTCGCTGCGCAGGCACGTCAAGAGGGCTGCCGCACGGCGTGCCCGCGCGCTGGAGGTCCTCGACTCCTTCGGCCTGGCCGATCTCGCCGACACGAGCGTGCACGCGCTGTCGGGCGGCCAGCGCCAGATGCTCGCCCTCGCGGGAGTGCTGGCGGTGCAGCCCGCGGTCGTCGTCGCCGACGAGCCGACGACGCTGCTCGACCTCGCCAACACCCGCACCGTGGGCGATGTCCTCCTGGGGCTCGACCAGCAGTTGCTCCTGGTCACCCACGACCTCGCGCTCGCCCGGCGTTGTGACCGCGTGCTCGTGATCGAGGACGGTCGCCTCCGCTACGACGGTGCGGCCGACGCCGCGGTGGACGACTACGTCGCGTCGGTGGAGGCGCGGTCGGGAGCGGTGAGGTGAGCACTCCGGTCCTCGTCGGCCTTCACCAGCCCGGCGACTCCGTCGTGCACCGGATGCCGGTGGGAGCCAAGGCGAGCGCCCTCGCGGCGTTCAGCATCGCGGTCGTCGCCGTACGCAGCATGCCGGCGTCGTGGGTGTTCCTCGCGCTGGCGGTGGCCGCGGCCGTGCTCGCCCAGGTCGCGCTCGGGTCGGTGCTGCGGGCGGCGCGCAGCGTGCTGCTGATCGCGGTCGTCGTCGCCGGGTTCCAGTGGTGGCTGAAGGGACCGGACCGGGCGATCGAGACGGTGGTGGACCTCGTCGCGCTCGCCCTCGCCGCGGTCGTGCTCACGACCACGACGCCCGTCAACGCGATGCTCGACGCCGTCGTGGGCTGGATCCGGCCGTTCCGGCGGTTCGGAGCCGATCCCGAGCGCGTCGCCCTGACCCTGGGACTCGCGATCCAGGCGCTCCCGGGGACGATCGCGATCGCCGTCGAGACCCGCGACGCCGCGCGTGCGCGCGGGCTCGAGCGTCGACCGCGCGCGTACCTGTCACCGTTCGTCATCCGCGTCGTCGCCCGTGCTCAGGAGACCGGTGACGCGCTCGCGGCCCGAGGCCTCGGCGACGACTGAGCGTCACCAGCTCACGTGCAGCGGGCGACCCTCCTCGTACCCGGCGGTGCTCTGCAGCCCCACGACCGCGCGCTCCGCGAACTCCCCGATGGTGCGGGCGCCGGCGTAGGTGGCCGACGAGCGGACACCGGCGATGATCTCGTCGACGAGGTCCTCGACGCCTGGGCGCTCCGGGTCGACGTACATCCGCGAGGTGCTGATGCCCTCCTCGAACAACGCCATGCGGGCCCGCTCGAAGCCGGCGGCGTCGCGGGTCCGGTTGGAGACGGCGCGGGCCGACGCCATGCCGAACGACTCCTTGTAGTCGCGACCGTCGGAACCGGTGCGGAGGTCGCCGGGGCTCTCGTACGTGGCGGCGAGCCAGGAGCCGATCATCACGCTCGAGCCACCTGCGGCGAGGGCGAGGGCGACGTCGCGCGGGTAGCGGACGCCACCGTCGGCCCAGACGTGCGCGCCCAGCTCGGCGGCCGCGGCTGCGCACTCCAGCACCGCCGAGAACTGCGGCCGGCCGACTCCGGTCATCATGCGCGTCGTGCACATCGCGCCCGGACCGACCCCGACCTTGACGATGTCGGCTCCGGCGGCGACGAGGTCACGGGTGCCCTCTGCGGAGACCACGTTGCCGGCGACCACAGGGATGCGACGCCCTGTCTGGTCGGCGTACGCGTCCCGCTCGGCGACGACCTCCGGCAGGGCGCGCAGCATCTTGTCCTGGTGGCCGTGGGCGGTGTCGACGACCAGCACGTCGACGCCCATCGCCAGCAGCGCCGCGGCCTTGCTCCGGACGTCGCCGTTGATCCCGATCGCGGCACCGACCTCGAGACGGCCCTCCGGGTCGAGCGCCGGGGTGTAGAGGGTGGAGCGGAGCGCGCTCTTCTTGGTCGTCACGCCGACGAGGTCGCCACCGTCGAGCACCGGCGCGTACGACACGTGGCGCTCGCTGAGAGCGTCGAAGATCGCGCGCGGCTCGTCGGACGCCTGGACCGTGAGGACGTCGGTGCTCATCACCTCGTGCACCTGGGCGAAGCGGTCGACCTCCGCCCCGTCGTGGTGCGTGACCACGCCGAGAGGCTTGTCGCCGTCGACCACCAGGACGGCGCCGTGCGCCCGCTTGCTCAGGAGGCTGAGGGCCTCCCCGACGGTCGTGTCCGGCGAGACCGACACCGGGGTGTCGTAGACGGGGTGCGCGGCCTTGACCTGGGCGACCGACCGCCCGACGACGTCGAGCGGGATGTCCTGCGGGATGACGGCGAGCCCACCCCGCCGCGCCAGGGTCTCGGCCATGCGGCGACCGGAGACCGCCGTCATGTTGGAGGCGACGATCGGGATCGTCGTGCCGACGCCGTCGGGAGTCGTGAGGTCGACGTCGAACCGTGAGGTCACGTCGGAGCGCGACGGCACCATGAACACGTCGCTGTAGGTCAGATCGCCGGTCGGCTGCAGATCGTTGAGGAAGCGCACCATTCCAGCGTACTGATCGCTGCCGTCACGCCGCTCGCGTCACACGAACTTGTCCGACCCCGATGGCACCGTGGCGCCATGCCTGTTCATGAGCACCTCATCCCGCTGTCGGTCGACTACGTCGAGATCGCCGTCACCGACCTGCCCGCGGCCTCCGCGTTCTATCGCGAGGCCTTCGGGTGGGAGATCGTCCCGTACGGCGACGAGTACGCCGGATTCCGCACGCCCGCCGAGCCGGAGGGGCACGAGGCGGGTGGTCTCCGGCTCGCTGACGAGGTGGTGCGCGGCAGCACGCTGGTCCAGCTGTACGCCGACGACCTGGAGGCGTGCGCCGAGGCCGTCACCGCCGCGGGTGGGCGTGTCGTCCAGGGGCCGTACGGGTTCCCGGGTGGCCGCCGGTTCCACTTCCTCGACCCGAGCGGCAACGAGCTCGGGGCCTGGTCGCAGGCCTGAGCGCCTACCCGTACGCGCGGACGGCGTCGCGCAGGCGGCGCCGGCCGAGGGTCCCGAACGGCTCCGTGCCGGCGCTCACCGCCCGCACGACGTCAGCGGCCGACCGCTCGGCGAGGGCCACCACGTCGTCGGGATAGCCGAGGGTCACGCGGTGCTCGGCGAGCTCGTCCTCGTCGAGCAGCTCGACGGTCCCGTCGACCGTCTGCACGACGTCCAGGTCGAGGTCGAGCATCGTGACCAGATCAGGGCGCTCCCAGACGGCCGGCGTCGTCATGTCGACATAGAGCCTCCATCGGAGGAGCTGAGTCGGGTCGTCCTCGACGGCGTGGAACGTCGCCACGTACGGATCGGTGTGCGGCACGAGGGTGATGCTCGCGACCCTGGTCGCGATCACCCGTCCGGGACGCACCATCTGCGAGCCCGCGGGCATGAACAACCAGCTGCCCAGGTCGTCGGTCACGGTGAGGACGGTGTCGAACTCCCAGTGCGGGTGTCCGCCGTACTTCGTGGTCACCTGCCGTACCCGCGAGCCGGGCGTGGCAGGCGTGACGGCGGCACGCCCCCCTGAGCCCGCCGCGTGCACCGGTCAGGCAGCGATCGCGACCGGGCACGGCCCGCCGGCGGCACGCATCGCGCCGTGGCCCTCGTGCACCGCGTACGTGCGGGCCACCGAGGCGACCAGGTCGAGCATGGTGATCCCGAGAGCCGTGGACACGGCGGCGATGATCTCCGAGGATGCTTCCTTCTGACCACGCTCGATCTCAGAGAGATAGGCCAGCGAGACCTGCGACGACTTCGCCACGTCGCGGAGCGTCCGTCCGCGCGCCTGGCGCTCGTCTCGCAGCGCGTCACCCAGCGCGTGGCGCAGCAGCGGCGTGGGCTCCGGTGCGGGCTGGACGGGGACGAGCGACGTGGTCACCCCTTCACGCTAGGCCGGTGACCCAAGTCGGCGCCATCGGAATCGACCGCGTTCGCTCTCAGCAGACGTGTCGGCGGCCCTCAGCCGAGGTCGACGCGGAGCTCGCGCGCCACGGTGCCGGGGTTGAGCGCGTCCTTGTGGACCTCGGCGCGGAAGCATCGCGTCGCGTAGCGCATCCGCAGGCCGTTGTGACCGCTCGCGTGGCTCTCGTACAGCCCGGCCACCTGCGCGAGGATGTGATCGCGCTCGGCCGCCCGGCGCGCGGCGATCGACGAGCGTGACGCGACGAGGGCCAGGAGCGCGTCGAGGTCGAGCTGTTGCCAGAAGCCGTACTCGGACGACTCAGGCAGCCCGAACAGGCCCGACAGGGGCAGCGACGCGGTGATCTCCTCGAGGTCGTCGGGCTCGGCGTCGATGATCGAGGTGAGTCGGCGGACCCACGGGACGGACTCGTCGCGGGTGTTCCAGACCAGCGACAGCCGGCCGCCTGTCCGCAGCACGCGGGCGAGCTCCGGGAGGGTGCGCAGCGGATCGAACCAGTGGAACGACTCGGCGGCGACCACGACGTCGAACGCCCCGGCGTGGAAGGGCAGCCGTTCGGCGACGCCGCGCACCACCGGCACGTCCAGGCGCGAGGCGAGCTGCCCCAGGATCTCCGACGAGCGGTCGAGCGCGACCACCTCGTGACCCGCCTGGAGAAGTGCTCCCGTCATCTGCCCGGAGCCGGCGCCGACCTCGAGCACGCGTACGGGTGTTTCTCCGACGAGCCACCGGACCGCCCGCTCGGGATAGGAGGGCCGGGCGAGCGCGTAGTCGCTGGCGTACGCGTCGTACCCGCGCGTGCGCTCCCAGGACCTGTCCACAGGCCGAGGCTACCAAGTGGCTCCTGTTGGTCCGGGTACTCTGCAGGGCGTGCCTGACCCCTTTTCCTCGCTGGTCGCGATGGACGGTGTGCCGTCTGCCTTCGCCGCTACCCGCGACGGCATCGACTCCCTGCTCCGTGACCGCGGCCTTCGCCGCAGCACTCCCGAGATGACGGCCGACTCGCTCCTGCTCGGTGCCGCGTCGAGCGCCGCCATCGAGGGCGCGCCGTACGATCCCGACGGGCTGCGCGCCGGCGAGGCGGACCCGCTCGCTCTGGCGGTGGCGCGGATGACGACCGAGCTTCTCGGTCTGGTGCCCACCTGGAACACCGCGCCCCTGCAGGCGATCGCGCGTCTGCACGCGCTGGTAGCCCGCGGCCGGGTCGCCGACGACGAGCTGGGTCGACCGGTCTCGCCCGAGGGCGCGCGCCGTCTGGGGACCCTCGCACAGGCCGTCGTGGCGCCGACCCAGGCGCCCGGGCTGCTCGTCGCCGCGGTGGTCCACGCCGAGATCGCGACCGCCGGTGCCTTCGTCTCCGACAACAGGATCGTCGCGCGGGCGGCGGAGCGGCTGGTCCTCGTTGCGAAGGGCGTCGACCCTGCCAGCCTGACGGTGCCGGAGGCGGGGCACAGGCTGGCCGGAGCGGGATACGCGAAGCTTCTGGGCGAGTACGAGGAAGGCGGCACGGCCGGCGTCCACCGGTGGCTGATGTACGCCGCGCAGGCCTACGCCGACGGGGCGGAGGCTGCCCCGGTCGAGCCCCCGAAGGGTCCGCGACGGCGGGGATGACCCGTCGCGGCGCCGTACGGCCGGAGCAGACAGCAGACAGCAGACGCGCCATCTGCTTGAGATGGCGCGTCTTCGGCTGGCCTTGACCTCGGCTACCAAGCGTCCTGAACTCCGTAGCACCACTCCGGGGCCTCGATGGGTTCTCCCGTGAGCGGTCTCCCTCTAGGACGGGATGATCGCCGCGTGGGTACCGAGTATCCGGTCTGCCGCTTTCCTGTCTCCTTTGTACCCGCTTCAGCGGGTTACGGCTACCCCTCCGGGGCGACAGAATCCGACCAGGTCGGGTCGTCAGTCGGTCCGGCGCCTCTTGATCTGATGCAGAGCGACTCCTGCCGCGGCGGAGACGGCCGCGGCAGCCAGACCGGCCGCAGCGACCTTGCTGCCGGTCGAGTCGAGCGAGATACGGGTCTTCAGCGCCACCGGCTGGGCGAACTCGAGGATCGGCCAACCCTCCTCGACGGCGACGCGGCGCAAACCCTTGTCGGGATTGACCGCCGAGGGATGGCCGACCTCGACGAGCATGGGGATGTCGGTCTCGGAGTCGGAGTAGGCGTAGGAGTCGCTGAGGTCGTAGCCCTCGGCCTCGGCCAGCTCACGGATGGCGACGGCCTTGTTCTCGCCGTAGGCGTACATCCGGATCTCGCCGGTGTAGAGGCCTTCCTCCTCGACCAGCCGGGTCGCGATCACGCGGTCCGCACCGAGCAGGGCGCCGATCGGCTCGACCACCTCCGAGCCGGACGCGGACACGATCACGACGTCGCGCCCCGCCTGGTGGTGAGCACCGATCAGCTCGACCGCCTCCGCGTAGACCAGCGGGTCGACGACGGTGTGCAACGTCTCGGCGACCACCTGACGCACGGTCTCGACGTCCCACCCCTTGACGAGCTGGGTGAGATAGGCGCGCATCTTCTCCATCTGGGCCTGGTCGGCCCCCTGGAGTGCGAAGACGAACTGCGCGTAGGCGCTGCGTAGCGCCGATCGCCGGTTGATGAGCCCGGAGTCGTAGAAGTGCTTGGAGAACGCGAGCGTGCTCGACCGGGCGATGATCGTCTTGTCGAGGTCGAAGAACGCCGCTGAGCGCGTGCGCGCACGGGGCACGGGCGTCGCCTCGGACGTGGTCACCCGATCAGCATAGACAGCCGTTGGGACGAGCACCGACGAATAACTCCAGACAAGGGTGCGGCGACAACGCCCGTCCCCAGGGCGGCGGTGTCCACAGGCCGACGAGCGGTGCGTCCGTGACCGGGTGGCGGGACACACCCTTGGGGCATGCCTGCCTCGTACGCCACCGCGCCGTCACGACCCCTGCTGGTCACCGCTTCCGAGCAGATCCTCGACGCCGTCCTCCGGCTGTGCGCCGGAGCCGGTGTGGAGCCGGTCGTCTGCAGCGAGCTCGGTGCCGCGCGGTCGCTGTGGAGCACGGCCTCGGTGGTCGTGCTCGGCGACGACGTCCTCGGCCCCCGGGCGGCGCCGGCGCCCGAGCGACGCCCGGACGTCTGGGTGGTCGCCGTCGCCGATCCGCTGCCGGCCACCTGGAGCACCGCTCTCGCCGTGGGTGCCGAGGCGGTGCTCGTGCTCCCACGCGATGACGACACGCTGGCCGAGGTGCTCGTCGACCGGGCAGACGGCGGTGCCGGTGATGCGCCCGTGCTCGCGTTCGTCGGCGGGTGCGGTGGCGCAGGTGCCTCGTCGCTCGCGGCCGCCGTCGCGCTGTGTGCCGCTGCTGACCGCAGGGGCGACGGTGGCGAGGTGCTCCTGGTCGACGGTGACCCCTTCGGAGGCGGTCTCGACCTGCTGCTCGGTGACGAGGACGCCGCCGGCCTTCGGTGGGGCGACCTCGCCTCGACCCACGGGCGGCTCAGCGGCGCGGCCTTGCGTCGATCGTTGCCCCGCTCGGGCGGGCTCGCCGTCCTGTCGTGGGAGCGCGGACTCACCGACCCGGCGCGCGACGAGGTCGTCCGGTCGGTGCTCACTGCGGTGCGGCGGGTGCACGACCTCGTGGTCGTCGACCTGCCCCGCCACCTCGATGACGCCGCTGCCGAGATCGTGACCCGTGCTGCCGTGCTGGTGGTCGTCGTCCCCGCCGATGTCCGCGCGGTCGGTGCGGCGACCGGCGTCGTGCGCCGCGTGTCGGCATGGGCGACCGACGTCCGGGTCGTGGTGCGACGGCGCCGTGGAGCCCTGCCCTCCGACGTCGTCGCCGACGCGCTCGATCTTCCCCTCCTCGCGACAGTCGGCGAGGACCCCCGCTTCCGGCGGGCGGTCGAGGAGGGAGTGGGGCCGGTCGCTCGCCACTCCTCGGTCCGCGCCGCCGCCCGTTCGGTCTGGGCGTCGCTCGGCCCGGAGATCGCCGCGTGAGGCCGACGCGGGCAGGGGGCCAGCACGTCGTGCCCAGGGCTCCGGAGCGAGGTCTCGTCGTCGAGGTGCGGGACCGCATCGCCGCCGCCGGTGTGCGGCCTACGCCGGAGCGCGTGGCCGAGGCACTGCGCGTCGGAGGGCATGTCCACGGTGACACGACGGTCCTCGCTGTGGTCGACGCGCTTCACCGGGAGACGGTGGGTGCCGGACCTCTCGAGGGCCTCTTGCGCACCGTCGGGGTGACCGACGTCCTCGTGAACGGCCCCGAGGCGGTGTACGTCGATCGTGGTGCGGGCCTCGAGCGCACCGACGTCGTCTTCGAGGACGACGACGCGGTGCGGCGGCTGGCCCAGCGGCTCGCTGCTGCCGCAGGGCGTCGGCTGGACGACGCCTCGCCGTTCGTCGACGTACGGCTCCCGGACGGCACGCGTCTGCACGCCGTGCTCGCTCCCCTCGCCAGACCAGGCACCGCGCTGTCGCTGCGTGTGCCCGCGCGCGTCGCCTACTCCCTCGACGAGCTGGCCGAGCTGGGCGCCTTCGCCTCCGCCGTGGGCCGGGTGCTGCACGCGGTCGTCCGTCATCGGACCGCCTTCCTCGTCACCGGCGGCACCGGCACGGGCAAGACGACGCTCCTGTCGGCCATGCTCGGTGCGGTCGACCCGCTCGAACGCCTCGTGCTCGTGGAGGATGCGAGCGAGCTCCGGCCGGACCACCCCCACGTGGTTGCGCTCGAATCACGGCCGGCCAACGTCGAGGGCGCGGGGAGCGTCGTCCTCCGAGACCTCGTCCGCCAGGCACTGCGGATGCGCCCGGACCGTCTCGTCGTCGGGGAGGTGCGAGGCGCCGAGGTGGTCGACCTCCTCGGCGCGCTCAACACCGGTCACGAGGGAGGCTGCGGGACGCTCCACGCCAACGCGTCGCGGGACGTGCCGGCACGGCTCGAGGCGTTGGCGATGGCGGCAGGGCTTCCTCGCGCCGCGCTCCACAGTCAGCTCGCGGCGGCGCTCGACCTCGTCGTCCATCTCGTCAGGGACAGCGGTGGTCGACGACGGGTCGCCGAGGTGGCCGTCTTCCGGCCGACGGCCGACCGCACGGTCGAGTGCACGGCCGCACTGACCGTGATCGGTCACGGGCGGGTCGAGGAGGGTCCCGGCCGTGACCGGTTGAGGGAGCTCCTCCCCAGCCTCGGCGAGCTCCGGACGGACGGTCTCGAGGGCATCGAGTGACGGCCGTGGCGGGATGGGACGTCGCAGGGGCGGCGTGCCTCGGGGCGGCGACGGTCCTGCTGGGCTGGGGGCCCGCGAGCAGCCGCCGCGTCTCCGCAGCCGTCACCTCGAGCAGGCGTCAGCTCGTCTCCGCACCTGAGCGGCGATCGGCGAGAGCTGCCGCGACGCGACCTGCCCTCGTCGCGGCGGCGACCGTCGCCGTCCTCGCGACGACCGGTGTCACGCCTGCCGTCGTTGTCGTGGCCGGATGCATCGCGTGGCTGGTCGCGGGTCTGCGTGCCCGGTCGCGAGCCCGTCGCGATCGCCGGGCCACCCATACGGAGACAACCGCGGCCTGTGAGGCTCTGGGAGCCGAGCTCGCCGCCGGACTTCCGGCGGCGATGGCGATCGAACGGGTCGCCGGCGACTACCCGGTTCTCCGGGCGGTCGCCGCCCACGTGCGGCTGGGTGGCGACGCGGGCGCGGCGTTCCGAACGGCGGCGGAGCGTCCCGGCGCCGAGGGCCTCGCCGACGTGGCGGCGGCGTGGACGGTGAGCGCCCGCGCCGGCGGTGGCCTGGCGTCGGTCCTCGATCGTGTCGTCGACGACCTCCGCGCGCGCGACGACCTGGTGAGGGAGGTCGACGCGACGCTCGGGCCGCCCAGGGCGACCGCTCGACTCCTCGCCGTCCTCCCAGTGCTCGCCCTCGCGCTCGGCGCTGCCCTGGGTGGCAACCCGGTGGCCTTCCTGCTCGGCGGTGGCGCAGGCTCGTGGTGCCTCGTGGCTGGTGTCGCACTCGCAGCCCTCGGGGTCCTGTGGGTCGAGCGGATCACCGACGGTGTCGCGCGATGAGCGTGGTCGCCGGTCTCCTCGCCTGGTGGGCGGTCTCACTGGCCTGCGACACCCCACGGACCGGGCGACTGCGCGCGTTGCCTCTTCAGACCGACGCCGGTTCCTCCGCGCGTGTCCGCCCGGGATGGGTGACGGCTCCCTGGTTCGCCGGGATGCTCGCGACCGCCGCGGTTCTCCTGGTGGTCGGGGGCACGCTCGGTCTCGTCGCCGGGGCGGTGACAGGGGGTGGCGTCACCTGGTGGATCCGGCGGCTGGAGCCCGCGGCCGTCCGCCGGCGACGCGAGGCGGAGATCGCGGCGCTGCCCGTGGCGCTGGACCTCGTGGTTGCCGCCATCGAGTCGGGACGGCCCTCGAACCACGCGCTCGAGCTGGTCGGCGGCGCGGTCGGAGGTCCACTGGGCGAGCGGCTGGCGGGCGTCGCGGTACGGCTCGAGATCGGCTCCGATCCGGTGACCGTCTGGCGCGAGCTCGTCGACGATCCGGTCCTGGCACCGCTCGCCCGCGCCTTCGCCCGAGCCTCACGCAGCGGCACGCCGGTCGGGCGCTCGCTCGTCCGCAGCGCCGACGACCTCCGGGCCTCCGCCGCCGCCCAGGCGCTGGAGAGAGCGCGGTCGGTCGGCGTCCGGACGGCCGCGCCGCTGGGGGCGTGCTTCCTGCCTGCGTTCCTGCTCCTCGGGGTCGTGCCGACGATCGTGTCGACCTTCACGTCGTTGCAGCTGTGACCCCGCTGCACGATGCCGCGTCCACAGCCCGGCGGCGTCCCCAGCCCGGTCACCGCCACGGGCCCGGCAGAGGTCGCGGACCCACCTTGAAGATGCGGCCAGATCGCGTCCGCGTCCGTGACACACCCACTGAGGAGATCCCATGACATTCCTGAAGACCTTGCGTGCCCGTGCCGACGAGCGGGGCATGACCACCTCGGAGTACGCCGTCGGCACGGTCGGCGCATGCACCGTGGGCGGCGCCATCTACAGCATCGCGACCTCGGACTGGTTCAACGACTTCATCAAGAACGTCTTCGAGAAGGGCATCGAGCTCCTGCCGTTCATGTGAGGCAGCCAGGTGTGGGCCTGCGACTGGCGCAGGCCCGCACCTGGCCGACAGAGGGAGGACGACGAGTGCGGCTGGGCAGAGCAGACACCGAGGACCAGGGGATGGTCACCGCGGAGACGGCGATGATCCTGCCCTTCCTCGTGGCCCTGGCGTTCGCGCTGGTGTGGGCGACGACGATGGGGATCACCCAGGTGCGGCTGGTCGATGCCGCGCGAGAGGGCGCACGGATGGCGGCGCGAGGCGACGACTCGGACGCCGTCCGGGAGGGTGTCCGAGCCATGGCACCTCAGGGATCGGTCGTCGAGATCGACGAGGGCCGCGAGTCGACCACCGTGGTGACGGTGGCTCACGAGGCGCGGGTCGATCTCCCGATCGTGAGGGGATTCGCGCTGTCGCTGCAGGCGATCGCGGTGAGCGCCGACGAGGACGGCTCGTGATGGACCGGCAGCCGGCCGAGCGGGGGGCCGCGACGGTGTACGCCGCCGTCCTCGCCGTCGTGGCCACCACGGCATGCGCCGTGACGCTCCACGTTGCCGCCGTCGCGCGCCTGCAGCACCACGTCACCGCGAGCGCCGACCTCGCCGCGCTGGCCGCGAGCCAGGCGGTGCTCCGTGGCGACGACGGCTGCGAGGCGGCGCGCCGCGTCGCGTCCGCCAACCTGACGGTCCTGCACCGCTGCACCGTCGAGGAGGCGGTGGCCACCGTCGTCGTCGAGCGGTCGGCGCGTCTGTGGGGACGGTCGATCTCCGTCCACCGGACCGCTCGTGCCGCGCCGTCGGACTACCGCCCCGGGGGAGCGGAAGGGCCGTGACGGGGGTCCTCGGGCGGATACCCCTCCTGGGTCGTGCTCTCGTGCGGCGCCTCGACGCGACCTTCGTCGGCCGTCGGGGTCTCGTACGGGTCCGCCATCGTCGGATCCGCTGGAGCGTCGTACGCGGGGTCGTAGGCCCGCTCGCTCTCGGGGTCGTACGCCTGATCCCGTGGGGCGGCAGCGCTGTCGTCAGGGCGATCTCCAGGCACTCCGGCGGGACCCTGCGGGCTTCCCTGCGCCTGTTCCTTCTCCCGGCTGCGCTGCTCCTTGCGGAGCTGCCGGTTCTCCTTGCGCACGCGGTAGCCACGGCGGGTTCCCCGGACGACCAGCGCGAGCCCGACGACCGCGACGAGCATCGTCGCCGCACCGGCCCAGAACACGCCCATCCCGTCCGTCGCGACGTCCCAGCCGAGGACGTCCATCCTCACGGGGTCGGTCGCCTCGATGGTCACGACGACGCCCACCAGGACGGCGAGCGCGAGCAGCAGCACTCCGACAGCGATCATCGGTCCCCCACCTTCCGATCGTGTCGCCACGATAACCGCATCCGGGGGGTTCGACCCGGATCCCGCGCCGTCCGGTCACCCGGAGCGTGTGCCTCCGACCGGCTGGGCCGCGTCGTCGTGCCCGGGTGCGCCGGCGAGAAGCGCGTCGAGAAGCACCACGGCGCCCCGCTTGGAGAGGGGGTTGTTGCCGTTCCCGCACTTCGGCGACTGCACGCACGACGGGCACCCCGTGTCGCAGGCGCACGAGGCGATCGCGTCACGCGTCGTCGCGAGCCACGTGCGAGCCATGTCGTACCCGCGACGGGCGAAGCCGGCCCCGCCCGGGATCCCGTCGTGGACGAAGACCGTGAGCATGCCGGTGTCGGGGTGCAGGGCGGTCGACACGCCGCCGATGTCCCACCGGTCGCACGTCGCGAGGAGCGGCAGCAGGCCGATCGACGCATGCTCGGCGGCGTGGGCCGCCCCGGGGACGTCGGCCGCGTCGAGGTCGAGGCTCTCGACGACGCGGCCGGGCAACGTCCACCAGACCGCGGTCGTCCGCAGCGTGTGCTCCGGGAGGTCGAGGGGGATCTCGGCGAGGATCTGGGCCGATCCCGACCGGCGTTTCACGTACGAGACGACTCGGCTGGTGACGTCGACGTCACCGAAGGCGACCGTGGCACGCTCCCACGGCACCGCAGCCCGCTCGGCGACGATCGCGATGTCGGTCACCGACCGTGCCGTGGTGGTGTGGTCGGGACGGTCCGGGCGGACGAGAGCGATCTGGTCGGCGGGCTCGTAGTGCTCGACGACATAGGTCTCGCCCCGGTGCACGTAGACCGCGCCCTCGTGGACGGTGGAGTCGGCCCGTCCACCGTCGACCGTGCCGAGCACACGCCCTGTCGCGTCGTCGGCGATCTGGACGGCGGGGCCACCGACCGATCTGATGTCGACGAGGTCGGCGGCCCGCTCCCGGCGCGTCCAGAACCACCCCTGCGGCCGACGGCGGAGCCACCCGGCCTCGGCGAGCGCGTCGACACCTTCGGCTGCCCCCTCACCGAAGAGCTCGAGGTCGGCGACCGTCAGCGGCAGCTCCTGGGCGGCCGCAGCCAGGTGTGGGCCGATGACGTGCGGGTTGGACGGATCAAAGACGGTGCCTTCGACCGGCGCCCCGAGCAGCGCCTCCGGGTGGTGCACGAGATACGTGTCGAGCGGGTCGTCCCTCGCGATGAACACGCCCGCTGCCCGAGACCCGTCACGACCCGCCCGCCCGAACTGCTGCCGCAACGCCGCTCGGGTCCCGGGGAAGCCGGTCGTCACCACGGCGTCCAGGCCCGCGATGTCGATCCCCAGCTCGAGCGCGTTGGTGCTCGCGAGCCCCAGCAGGGCGCCGCTGCGGAGATCCCGCTCGATCGCCCGCCGCTCCTCAGGCAGGTAGCCGCCGCGATAGGTGGCGACCCGTTCGGCGAGCTCGGCATCCGCCTCGGCGAGCATCCGACGCGTCGACATCGCGACCGACTCCGCGCCGCGTCGCGACCTGACGAAGGCCAGGGTGCGCACGCCCGCGGCCACGAGGTCCGCGAGCAGCCCCGCCGCCTCGACCGTCGCGGGGCGTCGCACCGGCGCGCCGTTCTCACCGCCGGCAGACTCCACGAGCGGCGGCTCCCACAGGGCGTACGCGACCTCGCCGCGCGGGGCGGAGTCGTCGGTCACCGCCCGCACCGGCGCCCCGGCAAGCCGCGACGCCGACCGTGCCGGGTCGGCCACCGTCGCCGAGGCCAGCACGACGACGGGATTTGCGCCGTAGTGCGCCGCGATCCGGCGGAGCCGCCGCAGCACGTGCGACACGTGCGAGCCGAAGACGCCGCGATAGTGGTGGCACTCGTCGACCACGACGTACTGGAGGCCGGACAAGAACCGTGCCCACCGCGCGTGCGAGGGCAGCAGCGTGCGGTGCAGGAGGTCGGGGTTCGTGACGACATAGTTCGCGTGGTCCCGCGCCCACTTCCGCTCCTCGCGGGTGTTGTCTCCGTCCACCGCGGCGGCGCGGACCTCCTCCCACCCCGAGGTGATGCGGCACAGCCCCTGGAGCTGGTCGTGCGCCAACGCCTTCGTCGGCGCCAGATACAGGACAGTCGGACCCCTGCCCCGACGGAGGTCTGCCGCTCGCCCGGCCTCGAGAGCAGCCAGCGCCGGCAGCTGGTAGGCCGCCGACTTCCCCGACGCGGTCCCCGTCGCGACCACCACGTGATGCCCGGCGTGAGCCAGCTCGGCGGCCTCCGCCTGGTGTGCCCACAGCGTTTCGACGCCTACGGCGCGATAGCGCGCGCGCAGCGCGTCGCTCACCCACGACGGCCACGGCGCATAGACGGCGTCGCGCGCATCCTCGCGAGCGAGGTGCAGCAGACGACCGTCCGTGGCACCCGGCAGTCGCAGCAGGGTCTCGATCGGATCGGGCACATCCAAAGTCTCCCAAGGACGGCAAGCGGATCCGGCCTCATCGGGCCCGCAGCGTTCCCGCGGCAGGCCGTTTGCGCCGCCGGTCGCGTGATTGAATGTCGTCTGTCCCACCCGCCGATGTGCAGGAGCAGCCGTCGTGGACCTGTCGCTGGAGACCCGAGCGCTCGACGGCTTCCGTGTCGTCGACGTCGCGGGCGAGATCGACGTCTACACGGCACCGCGGCTGCGGGAGGCCCTGGCCGACCTCATCGAGGGCGGCCACCACCGTGTCATCGTCAACGTCGAGCAGGTCGACTTCCTCGACTCGACCGGCCTCGGTGTCCTCGTCGGGGGGCTCAAGCGGGTCCGCGCCCACGACGGCAGCCTCGATGTCGTCTGCACCCGCGAGCGTCTGCTCAAGATCTTCGAGATCACCGGGCTCGCCAAGGTGTTCGGGATCTACACCAGCGTCGACGACGCGATCGACGCCCACCGCGACGGGTCCTGACCCTCCTGCGGCCTCCGGATGCGGCGTCGCTGCGGACCCCGCAGACTTCTGGTCACAAATCGATGTGGCGTCACCCAAATGGTTGTGTCCTAGGTCACGTTGCTGGTTGTCTGTTCGGGCACGTCCGAGTCAGCGCACCCGTGCGCCGTGCCGAGGAAGGATCCGTATGACGTACGTTCCGCTGGCAGCATCCACAGATCTGTCCCTGACCGGGACAAATCTCACCCTCGTCGCGGCGGTCGCCGCGATTGCGGTCGTGTCTCTGGTGATGGCTGCCCTGTTCCGCAAGCAGGTTCTCGACGCCTCAGAAGGCACTCCGCGGATGCAAGAGATCGGCCGCGCGGTGCAAGAGGGCGCGTCGGCCTACCTTGCGCGACAGTTCAAGACCCTCGGGGTCTTCGTCGTCCTGGCGTTCCTCCTCCTCTTCATCCTCCCCGGCGACGCCGAGATCCGGGTCGGACGCTCCATCTTCTTCCTCGTCGGCGCTCTCTTCTCCGCGACCATCGGTTATCTGGGGATGTGGCTCGCCGTGCGGGCCAACATCCGCGTCGCGGCCGCGGCGCAGAACGAGGGCCGCGACCCGGCGATGCGCATCGCCTTCCGTACCGGCGGCTTCGTGGGCATGTCCACCGTCGGACTCGGCCTGCTCGGCGCCTCGGTCGTCGTGCTCATCTACAAGGGCGACGCCCCGTCGGTGCTCGAGGGCTTCGGCTTCGGTGCCGCGCTCCTCGCGATGTTCATGCGAGTCGGCGGCGGCATCTTCACCAAGGCCGCCGACGTCGGCGCCGACCTCGTCGGCAAGGTCGAGCAGGGCATCCCTGAGGACGACCCGCGCAACGCCGCCACCATCGCCGACAACGTCGGCGACAACGTGGGAGACTGCGCCGGCATGGCCGCGGACCTCTTCGAGTCGTACGCGGTGACGCTGGTCGCCGCACTCATCCTCGGCTCGGTGACCTTCGGCGAGGAGGGCCTCGTCTACCCGCTGATCGTCCCGGCGATCGGTGCGCTGACCGCGATCCTCGGCGTCTTCCTCACCCGTCCCCGCGAGGGCGAGGGCGGTCTCACCACGATCAACCGCTCCTTCTACCTGTCGGCGATCGTCTCGGCCATCGGCTGCACCATCGCAGCGTTCCTCTACCTGCCGTCCAGCTCCGCCGATCTCACCGGCGCCGGCGGCGGCACGGCGATCGAGGGCTTCTTCGGACAGCTCGGTCTCGTCGAGGATCCGGGCAACTTCAACCCGCAGGTCGTCGCGATCGTCGCCGTCCTGATCGGCATCGTGCTCGCCTCGGTCATCCTGGCGCTCACCGGCTACTTCACCGGCACGGACCACCGCCCCGTCAAGGACGTCGCCAAGACGGCGCTCACCGGCCCGGCGACGGTCATCCTGTCCGGGTTCTCGCTCGGCCTCGAGTCGGCCGTCTACACCGCGCTCGTGATCGCCGCCGCCGTCTACGGCGCGTTCCTGCTCGGCGGCGGCGTCGTCCTGGTGTCGTTGTTCGCGGTGGCGCTCGCCGGCTGTGGCCTGCTGACCACGGTCGGCGTCATCGTCGCCATGGACACCTTCGGGCCGGTCAGCGACAACGCGCAGGGCATCGCAGAGATGTCGGGCGACGTCGACGAGAAGGGCGCCCAGATCCTCACCGAGCTGGACGCGGTCGGCAACACCACCAAGGCGATCACCAAGGGCATCGCGATCGCGACCGCTGTGCTGGCGGCGACGGCGCTGTTCGGGTCGTTCGCCGACATCGTCACGCGTGAGGCGAACGACCTCGCCGGGGTCACCGACGAGGGAGCCAGCGAGCTGCTCGGCCTGCTCGGGGTGCTTAACATCGCCGAGCCGAACAACCTGGTCGGACTCATCATCGGTGCGTCCGTGGTGTTCCTCTTCTCCGGACTCTCGATCGCCGCCGTCGGCCGCGCCGCCGGGGCGGTCGTCTACGAGGTGCGCCGTCAGTTCCGCGAGATCCCCGGCATCATGGAGGGCACGGGTCGCCCGGAGTACGGCCGCGTGGTCGACATCTGCACCCGCGACTCCCTGCGTGAGCTGGCGACACCCGGCGTCCTCGCGATCTTCGCCCCCATCACGGTCGGATTCGGTCTCGGGATCACCGCGCTCGGGTCCTACCTCGCCGGCGCTATCGCGGCGGGCACCCTGATGGCCGTCATGCTCGCCAACGCCGGCGGCTCGTGGGACAACGCCAAGAAGCTCGTCGAGGACGGCCACTACGGCGGCAAGGGGTCCGCGGCGCACGAGGCCACCGTGATCGGTGACACCGTCGGTGACCCGTTCAAGGACACCTCCGGTCCGTCGATCAACCCGCTCCTCAAGGTGATGAACCTTGTCGCGCTGCTCATCGCCCCGGCGATCGTCACGATGTCGTACGGCGATGACGCCAGCGACCCGCTGCGCTTCACGATCGCCGGCGTTTCCCTGGCGATCATCGTGGTGGCCGTGGTCGTGGCTCGGAACCGCACCACGGCGATCACCGACGACCCGGGTGCGGGTGACGACGGGTCCCACGGCGGCGGGCACGGCGGCGAGCCCGACGAGGTCACGCCCCCCGGCGTCGACTACGACCCGTCGAGCGACGAGGACCGCGAGCCACGCCGTGGTCCGGTGCCCGACGCGCCCGAGTGGGACCAGTCCGGCTACCAGGACCCGCGACCGGTCTAGTGCCCCTGCCCGGAGGGCCGTACCCCACGGGGGTGCGGCCCTCCGGCACGTCGGGGGGTCGCGCCTAGGGTGAGGCCATGCTCCGCGACTCCGACGCTGCTGCCCTGCGCGACGCCCTGCGTGCCGCCCCCTACACGGTCGACGGTGTCGCTGGTCTCCTCGGAGCCGACGCCCACCGTGCGCTCATGCGCAACGAGACGACACCCGGCCGGCGGGCGACCACCGACGGCTCCCCGCTGTCGACGCTCACGCGGCTGTTCGCCCTCCAGATGCCGGTCACGCTCGACGACGCCGAACGCGCTCTCCCAGGGCTCGTCGACCCGCTCGCCGTCGCCGGGATCCTCGAGCGTTCCGTCGGTGAGGTCGCTGCGCGGGTCGACCTGAGGGCGTACGGGGACGAGGACCACGACTGGTGGGTGGTCTGCGACCTGACCCCCGGGCTCGACGGGAGCCCGCGCACGGTCGGGCCGGAGCACGTCCTGGGCATCAGCGAGGCTTCGTCCTCGCTGGCGCAGCTGACCGTCCGTACCCCTGTCGGCAGCGCGCTGGACCTGGGCACCGGTTGTGGCGTCCAGTCGCTCCACCTGGCGACCCACGCCGACCGCGTCGTCGGCACCGACGTGAACCCTCGCGCCCTGGCGATGGCACGGGCGACCGCGGCGATCAACGCCGAAGACCCCGCGTCACCGGCGTACGAGGTGCGAGACGGCAGTCTCTTCGCACCCGTCCACGGCGAGCGGTTCGACCTGATCGCGACCAACCCGCCGTTCGTGGTGTCGCCGGCGACCGGCGAGCGGCTGGTCTACCGCGACTCCGGCCTCCCGGGCGACGAGGTCGTCCGGCGGATCGTGTCCGAGGCCTCCTCGTACCTCAACCCCGGCGGCTGGTGCCAGGTCCTCGCCAACTGGGTGCACGTCGAGGGACAGCCGTGGACCGAGCGGATCTCCGGGTGGCTCGAGGGCACCGGGTGCGACGCCTGGGTGCTGCAGCGTGAGGTGGCGGACCTCCCGACCTACGTCGAGATGTGGCTCGCCGACGCCGGTCTCCAGGGAGCGCCGGACTACGTGCAGCGCTACGACACGTGGCTCGCGTGGTTCGAGGAGCAGCGGATCGAGGCGATCGGGTTCGGCTGGCTGAGCCTGCGCAACATCGGGCGTGACGAGCCGGTGCTGCGCCTGGAGGAGTGGCCGTACGAGATCGAGCAGCCCATCGGCCCGCACGTCGCAGCCTGGGCGGAGCGCACCGACGCGTACGCCGGCGCGTCCGACGACGCGCTGCTCGCCGCCCATCTCGTCCAGGCCGAGGACCTCGTCCAGGAGAGTGTCGGTCCCGCCGGCGCCGCGGACCCCGAGGTCATCCTGGTCCGCCTGCAGCGAGGGGTACGGAGAGCCAGGCAGCTCGACACGGCCGAGGCCGGTCTGGTCGGTGCCTGCGACGGTGAACTGTCTGTCGGGCAGATCATCGACGCGCTCGCCCAGATCCTCGGCGAGGAGCCCGCCGCGCTCCGCCGGGCGACGCTGCCGACGGTGCGCGAGCTGGTCGCCGACGGCTACCTGCACTGAGCCGGGCGGCTCGCCGGTGGGGAGTCCCGTACCCGCCATCTTGCCGACACGCGCTACCTTGGGCCGCGTCACGCCTTTGTGACGCACTGCGGGCTGCCCCTCGGGGGCAGCGTCCCGACAGCACAGGACCAGGAGCACCCAGCACCGTGACCTCTCTCGTCATCGTCGAGTCGCCGAAGAAGATCGCCCAGATCGCTGGCTACCTCGGCAAGGGCTACGTCGTCGAGGCCTCGTACGGCCACATCCGCGACCTGCCCAACGGCGCGGCCGAGGTCCCGGCGAAGTACAAGGGACAGCCCTGGGCGCGCCTCGGCGTCGACGTCGACGGCGACTTCGAGCCGGTCTACGTGGTGCCCGCGGACAAGAAGGCGCAGATCACCAAGCTCAAGAAGCTCCTCAAGGAGTCCGACGAGCTCATCCTCGCGACCGATGAGGACCGCGAGGGCGAGGCGATCGCCTGGCACCTCGTGGAGGAGCTCAAGCCGAAGGTCCCCGTGCGTCGCATGACCTTCAACGAGATCACCCCTCAGGCGATCCAGAACGCGATCGCCAACACCCGGACCATCAACGAGGACCTCGTCGACGCGCAGGAGACCCGACGGATCCTCGACCGCCTCTACGGCTACGAGGTCAGCCCGGTCCTGTGGAAGAAGGTCATGTCCGGCCTCTCCGCCGGCCGTGTGCAGTCGGTCGCGACGCGGATGGTCGTCGAGCGGGAGCGCGAGCGCATCGCCTTCCGCGCAGCCTCGTACTGGGACCTCGACGCCCGCTTCGACGCCGGCCAGGACAAGGACCCGCGCTCGTTCCCGGCGCGCCTGCTGTCGGTCGGCGGTGCCCGCGTGGCGCAGGGTCGCGACTTCAGCTCCGAGGGCGAGCTGACCAGCCCCGCGATCGTGCACCTCGACGAGTCCCGCGCCGCAGCGCTCGCCGAGGGGCTCCAGGACCGCGTCTTCACCGTGCAGTCCGTCGAGTCCAAGCCGTACACGCGCCGTCCGTACGCCCCCTTCCGCACCGTGACCATGCAGCAGGAGGCCGGCCGCAAGCTCTCGTGGGGTGCGCAGCGCGCGATGCAGGTCGCCCAGCGGTTGTACGAGGGCGGCTACATCACCTACATGCGTACGGACTCCACGACCCTCTCGCAGACCGCGCTGAACGCGGCGAGGGCCCAGGTGCGCGAGCTGTACGGCCCCGACTACCTCCCGGAGGCGCCGCGGACCTACGCGTCGAAGGTCAAGAACGCCCAGGAGGCGCACGAGGCGATCCGTCCGGCCGGAGAGACCTTCCGCACCCCCGCCGAGACCGGCCTCACCGGCGACGAGTTCCGGCTCTACGAGCTGATCTGGATGCGCACGATCGCGTCGCAGATGAAGGACGCCAAGGGCAGCACCCTGACCGTGCGCACCGGGGCGACCTCGGCGTCCGGCGAGGAGTGCGTGTTCACCTCCTCCGGCCGCACGATCACCTTCTACGGCTTCCTCAAGGCCTACGTCGAGGGCGCCGACGACCCGGAGGCCGAGTCCGACGACAAGCAGACCCGGCTGCCCGACGTCGCCGAGGGGGACACCGTCACCGTCGAGTCGCTCGACGCAGCGGGGCACACCACCAAGCCGCCGTCCCGCTACACCGAGCAGACGCTGATCGGTGAGCTCGAGAAGCGCGAGATCGGCCGCCCGTCGACGTACGCCTCGATCATCCAGACGATCCTCAACCGTGGCTACGTCTACAAGAAGGGCACCGCGCTGGTGCCGTCGTGGATCGCCTTCTCGACGGTGCGGCTCATGGAGCGTCACTTCGGACGCCTGGTCGACTACGCGTTCACCGCCACCATGGAGGACGTGCTCGACGACGTCGCGGCCGGTCGCGAGCAGCGCCCGCACGTGCTGCACGGCTTCTACTACGGCGACGACGACGGCAACACCGGCCTGAAGCGCCTCGTCGACGGGCTCGGCGAGATCGACGCACGGGAGCTGTCGACGTTCGAGCTCGGCGACGGGATCGCGCTACGCGTCGGACGCTACGGCCCGTACCTCGAGGGACCCGACGCCGACGGCGTCATGCAGCGCGCGAACGTCCCGGACGACCTGCCGCCCGACGAGCTGACGCTCGACAAGGCCAAGGAGCTGCTCGCCAACCCCGCCGGGCAGGACCGTGAGCTCGGCACGGATCCGTCCACCGGGCGGGTCGTCGTCGCGAAGAACGGTCGCTTCGGGCCGTACGTGACCGAGGTGCTCCCCGAGGACGCGCCCAAGAAGGAGAAGGCGCGCACCGGCTCGCTCTTCAAGTCGATGGACCTGGACTCGGTGACGCTCGAGGACGCGCTCAAGCTGCTGTCCCTGCCGCGCGTGGTCGGCGCCGACCCCGAGAGCGGCGACGAGATCACCGCCCAGAACGGTCGCTACGGCCCGTACCTCAAGAAGGGCACCGACTCCCGCTCGCTCGAGACCGAGGACCAGATCTTCTCGATCACGCTGCCCGAGGCGCTGGCGATCTACGCCCAGCCGAAGCAGCGCGGACGCCGGGCGGCCGCTGCCCCGCTGAAGGAGCTCGGTGACGACCCGGAGTCCAAGCAGCCGGTCGTGGTGAAGGACGGTCGCTTCGGGCCGTACGTCACCGACGGCCAGGTCAACGCGACGCTGCGCAAGGGCGACGAGGTCGAGACGATCACGCTCGAGCGGGCCGCCGAGCTGCTCGCCGAGAAGCGCGCGAAGGGCCCGGTCAAGAAGACGGCACGCAAGGCGCCGGCCAAGAAGACGGCAGCCAAGAAGGCCCCGGCGAAGAAGGCGACCGCCAAGAAGGCGACCGCCAAGAAGGCGCCGGCCACGAAGACCGCGGCGACCAAGAAGGCCTGAGCGGTGCGTCGTACGGCGGCGCTGCTCGCCGCGGCTCTGCTCACCCTCGCCGGGTGTGGTGGCGAAGCGCTGGAGGAGGCCGCGGGATCGGTCGACCCGACGGTGTCGTCCTCGACCCCTCCGTTGGCCGGGGGCGACCGTCAGCGCCTGGGCTACGCCTCTCCAGAGGAGCTGGCGAAGGAGTCTCCGGTGGTCGTGCTGGGGACCGTCGCCTCCTGGGAGGACGGCCCGACGCTGGTGCTCTCCGAGGGTGGGGAGGAGAAGGACCGCATCCCGTACGACGTGGTGCTGGTCGACGTCGACCAGGTCGTGAAGGACACCACGAAGCTCGTGACCGGCGACCAGATCGCGGTCCCGGTGCGTGTCGACGAGGGCGAGCCCGACCCCGCCGAGCTCGCTCCGCCGGGGTCGAACGTGGCGTTCCTCGGCGGTGCGGACGCGACGTTCGGAGTCTTCGGCGAGGCCGATGCGAGGATCGAGCCCGGCGGCGACGTCGACCCCGACAGCGTCCTGTGGGGAGAGCCACAGGGCGTCGTCCTCGAGACACCGAGCGGCGAGCTGGTCAACGCCGACCCCTACTCTCGCGCCGAGATCTGGCCCGAGATCGGCGAGCTGCCGGCCGAGGAGCAGTTCGGGATGCTCGCCCAGCGCCTGATGGCTCTCGGCTGAGCGAGCCGACCTGCGGCGCGGCGCGGCTCTAGGGCAGCGCGCCGAGCACCTCGCTCGCGGCACGCTCGCCGGAGGAGATCGCGCCGTCGACGTAGCCGCACCATCGCTCCGCCGTCTCCGTGCCGGCCCAGTGGATGCGGCCCACCGGCGTACGCAGCGCCCGGCCGACCTGCGTCCAGGCGCCGGGCGGGAGGTGCGCGCCGTAGCACCCGCGCGTCCACTCCGCCGCCGTCCAGTCCTTCGCGAGGTAGCCGACGATGTCCATGGCCTTGGGCCCGATGTGGCCCGCAAGCCCTCGCAGCACCGCGTCGCGGGCCCGGGCAGGGTCCATCGTGCCGAGGCGGACGGCGTCCTCGCCCTCGACGAGCACGGTCAGGACGCCGTACGCGCCGTCGGACGGACTGGTGTCGAACACGACCTTCGCCGGTCCCTGGTCGGAGAAGATCTCACCCGACAGCGCCTCGTCGCGCCAGAACGGGCGTCGATAGACGGCGTGACACTTGACGACGCTCCCGTGCGGCATCCGTTGGGTGAGCAGCGTCCGGTCCTGCGGGAGGCCGGGGAGGTACTCGATGCCCGACGCCAGCGCCGGAGGGACGGTCACGACGACGCGGTGCGCGGTCGTCGCTCCGGACTCGCTGTGGACGGAGACCCCGTCGGCATCGTGCATGATCGTCGTCACCGGCTCGTGCAGCCGGACCCACGGGCCGAGGCCGTCGGCGAGTCGCTCGGCCACCTGCTGCATCCCGCCGTCGACCCGAGCGTCCTGAGCGCCGCCGCCGGTCGCGAGGAGCGTCAGCAAACCTCCGCCCGACTTGGCGTAGAAGAGGACGTGCAGCAGCGACACGTTCTGCGGCTCGGTCGCGAGCACGCCCTCGCAGACGACGCGGAAGTAGTCGCGTCCCTTGCTGGTCAGGCACGTACGGCGGATCCAGCTCTCGAAGGTCTGCGCGTCGTAGCGGGTGGCGTTGTCGCTGCGCCACGGGGCGGACAGGTCGACCTTGGCAGCCGCGGCTGAGAAGCGCAGCATCGCCTGGGCGATGTCGGCGGTCGTGACCGCGTCGAACACCCGGTCGTGCCCGGAGGCGCGGCGCGCGCGTCCGCGCAACGAGACGAGAGCGTCACCCGGACGAGCCTGGGGGGTGGTGTCGAGGCCGAACCGTGCGAGCTCTGCCTGCAGGAGCTTCTGGTCCGGAGCCACCCAGCCGGCACCGGAGTCGACGACGAGACCGTCGAGCGAGTCGCTGCCGTCCCTGGCCGGCACGGGTTCGGTGAGCGTACGGCCACCGACCCGGCCCCTCGCCTCGAGCACCACGACGCTGCGACCGGCCGCGCGGACGCGGTCGGCCGTCACCAGACCGGACACGCCGGCCCCGACCACGATCACATCCACGTTCGCCACGCGACGATCCTATGCAGGCGCGGCCGCTCTCGGGTCCGGCCGCGCTGATCGTCTGGTCGCGCCGGTCAGGACTCGCGCTCGCGAGGCTGGACGAGCCCGGTCTCGTACGCGAACACCACCAGCTGCGCGCGGTCGCGGACGCCGGTCTTGGTCATCGCCCGGCTCACGTGGGTCTTGGCCGTGGTCGGGCTGACCACGAGCCGCTCGGGATCTCGTCGTTGCTCAGGCCGTAGCCGACCAGTGCGACGACCTCGCGCTCCCGTGCGGCCAGGGCCTCGAGCGTCGAGACGGAGACGACCTCCGGAGGACGCGCGACGAACTCGCTGATCAGCCGTCGGGTGATCGCCGGTGACAGGAGCGCGTCCCCGTCGGCGACCACGCGCAGCGCCTGCACGATCTCGGCAGGCTCGGTGTCCTTGACGAGGAACCCGCTCGCGCCGGCGCGCAGGACGTCGAACACGTACACGGAGGCGATGGTCGTGGTCGCCCGGATGGCGCCTCCCGGAGCGCCCACGCCGTCGCTCGACGGCCCGAGTGACGACTGGGACGCCGTCGCACGGCACGGCACAGGCGCGTACGTCGGGTTCCTGTCGCAGGACGACCCCGCGTCCGTCGCTGCCCCGTACCCGCCGGCGACGTACGCCCGTCTGGTCGCGGTCAAGCGGGTCTACGACCCCGGCAACCTGTTCCGGCGCAACCACAACGTCGCGCCGGAGCGGCGGGTGGTGCCTACGCTGTAGCGGGTGCCGACCATCTCGAGTCGCGTCCTCGGGCTCCGCGCCCGCGACCCCAGCGAGCCGCACCGGGCCGCCACACCGCTCGAGCTCCTCACCGACCTGTGCTTCGTGGTCGCGGTGGCTCAGGGGGCGACGCAGCTGCACCACGCCACGACCGACGGCGACCTGGCCCACGGGCTGCTCCGGTTCGCGATGGTCTTCTTCGCGATCTGGTGGACGTGGCTCAACTTCGCGTGGTTCGCCTCCGCGTACGACGACGACGGCGTCGCGTACCGGTTGCTCACCATCCTGCAGATCGTCGGAGCGCTGGTCCTGGCCGCCGGCATCCCACGGATGTTCGACGGCGACCTCGGCCTCATCGTCGTCGGCTACGTCATCATGCGGGTCGGCCTGGTCGTCCAGTGGCTCCGCGCCGCGGCGGGCGACCCGCAGCACCGAGCCAGCTGCCTCCGCTTCGCGGCCGGGATCACCGCCGTACAGCTGCTCTGGGTCGTCTACCTCGTCAGCCCACGCGACATAGCGATCCCGGAGTTCGCGGTGTTCGTCGTCTGCGAGCTCGCGGTGCCGGTGTGGGCCGAGCGGCCGAACCAGACCAGCTGGCACGCGCACCACATCGCCGAGCGGTACGGCCTGTTCTTCATCATCGTGCTGGGCGAGACCATCCTGTCGGTCACCCTCGCCATCCAGGAGTCGGTCGATGCCCATGATGTCCAGCGCGGGCTGGCGTACGTCTCCGTGGGTGGGGTGCTGATCGTGTTCTCGGTGTGGTGGATCTACTTCGCTCGTGACTCGGCCGCGGCGCTGGAGCGTGCGCGGGGCACCGGGGCGGAGTACGTGTGGGGGTTCGGCCACTACGCGGTGTTCGCATCGGCGGCCGCGATCGGGGCGGCGCTGGCCGCGCGCGTGGACTTCTGGCAGCACGAGGTGGTGCACGGGCACGTCGTCGAGTCCTGGCCGAGCGTCGCGCTGCTCTGCGGGTCCGTGGCCGTTCTTCTCGCGGCGTGCTGGGTCGTCAAGGTCCGCCCGGAGGACCGTTCTGCGGGCACCGCAGCGCGGTGGGGTGCGGCGATCGCCGCGGTCCTGCTGCTCGTCCTCGCCCCGCTCCCGGAGGTCGGAGTGGGCCTCGTCTGCGTCATCCTGCTCGTCACCGAGCTGTACGCCGCGTCACCTCGGGGTCGGGTCAGGGCTGCGCCGGAGCCGGAATGACTGTGCTGGTGGATACCCTGAGTCGGTGGCATACGATCCGGCAGGCACAGCAGCCGACGACGACGCGAACGGCATCCGCCTGGTGATGCGGATTCCGGTCTTCCGGCGCTTCTGGGCTGCCCTCGGGCTCGCCTCGCTCGCCGACTGGATCGGGCTGCTGGCCATCACGGCGTTCGCCAACTCGATCGGCGAGGGTTACGCCGGCAAGAACTTCGCGATCGCCGCGGTCCTCTTCGCCCGCCTGGCCCCAGCGCTGGTGATCGGTCCCTTCGGCGGTTACGTCGCCGACCGCATGGATCGCCGCATCACGCTCACGACCGGTCTCTTCCTGCGGGCGGGCATCTTCGCGAGCATCCCGCTCGTCGGCACGCTGTGGTGGTTGATCGTCGCGACCGTGCTGATCGAGGCGGTCAACGCGGTCTGGATGCCGACCAAGGACGCGACGGTCCCGACCCTCGTGCCGCGTGAGCACCTCGAGGACGCCAACCGCCTCAACCTCGCGACCACGTACGGCTCCGCCCTGCCCGCGGCGGTCCTGTTCATCGTCGTCACCGGCATCACCAAGGCGGTCGACGGGCTGTTCGCCATCTCGGTCCCCGATGTCGACCCGGCGCTCTATCTCGTCGCGGTGCTGTTCGCGCTCGGCGGCCTGGTCTTCCTCGGCGCGCGCGACATCCCCGAGGGCGCCGCCGTCGACCAGCAGGTCGGTGTCTGGCGCACGATCGCCGACGGCTGGGCGTACGTCTTCCGCACCCCGCTGGTGCGCGGCCTGGTGCTCGGCATCGTGGGCGCGTTCGGCTGCGGCGGCGTGGTGATCGGCCTGGGTCGCGTGTTCGTCGGAGACCTCGGAGCCGGCGACCCGGGCTACGGCACCCTGTTCGGCGCGGTCTTCCTCGGTCTCGGCCTCGGCATGTGGCGTGGACCCAAGGTCCTGCCGCAGGTCAGCCGGCGCCGCATGTTCGGTGTCGCGCTGGTCGGTGCGGGAGTCGGGCTGCTCGTCGTCGCCATCGTCCACAACATGGCCCTCGTGGCGATCCTGGTCATGCTGGTCGGCTTCTGCGCCGGCATCGCCTGGATCACCGGCTATACGTTGCTCGGCCTCGAGGTCGACGAGGAGATGCGCGGCCGGACGTTCGCCTTCGTCCAGTCGCTCGTCCGTCTGGTGCTGTCGGCGGTGCTCGCGATCGCCCCGCTGGTCGCCGGTCTGATCGGCACCCACACGATCGCGCTGCGCGACCTCGGCGACTACACCTACACCGGCACGCAGATCGCGATCCTGGTGGCGGCGGTCCTCGCGACGGGGTTCGGGCTGATCTCCTTCCGCCAGATGAACGACCGGCACGGCCTCTCGCTCATCTCCGAGCTCAAGCAGGACCCGTCGACCGCCCCCTCGTACTCCACGAGCGGGCTCTTCATCGCCTTCGAGGGCGGCGAGGGCGCCGGCAAGTCGACGCAGGCGTGGATGCTGGCCGAAGCGCTGCGGGCCGACGGCTACCGCGTGCTGCTGACCCGCGAGCCCGGAGCGACCCCGGTCGGCCAGACCGTACGGGAGATCCTGCTCGACCCGGCGACCGGAGAGCTCTCCCCACGGACCGAGATGCTGCTCTACGCCGCCGACAAGGCCGAGCACCTCGAGCAGGTCGTCAACCCGGCGCTGGCGAGGGGTGACATCGTCATCACCGACCGGTACGTCGACTCGACCCTGGCCTATCAGGCTGGAGGTCGCGGGCTCGACCTCCACGAGGTGGAGTCCGTGGCCCGGTGGGCGACCTCGCGCCTGCGCCCGCACCTCACCGTGCTGCTCGACGTCGACCCAGAGCTCGGTCGATCGCGTTTCGACCAGGCCGACCGGCTCGAGGCGGAGCCGACGGAGTTCCACGTCCGCGTGCGGGAGACGTTCCTCCAGCTGGCCTCCAAGAACCGCGACCACTACATGGTCCTGCGGGCCGACCGGGACATTGTCGACATCGCCGACGTGGTCCTCGAGCGGGTGCAGCCGTTGCTCGGCCACGTCGAGCGGGCGATCGCTCCGATGCGGCCACCGCCGCACGGGTCACCGTTCGAGAGCCGTGCTCAGACCGACGGCGCCGACAGCGCCGCTGAGGCGTCACGCGTCGACCCGGTGGACCTCGAGGAGCGCGTCGAGACGATCGACGAGGCGTTCACTCCATACGACACGGTCTCCGAGGGCGGTGACCCGTCGTACGCCGACGCCGACGAGATCCGGGCCGACGACCGCGGCGGTCAGCGGTGAGCGTCTGGGACGACCTGGTCGGGCAGGACGACGTGGTGGTGATGCTGAAGGCCGCGACCGCGTCGGCGCAGGAGCGCCTCGCCGGCGGCCCCGGACCCGCGATGACCCACGCCTGGCTGTTCACCGGACCACCCGGCTCGGGTCGCTCCAATGCGGCGCGCGCGTTCGCCGCCGCGCTGCAGTGCGAGGACGGTGGCTGCGGCCACTGCCGGGCGTGCCGGACGGCGCTGGCCGGGGCGCACCCGGACGTCTCGCTGGTGAGCACCGACGGGCTGAGCATCGACGTCGCCGAGGTGCGGGAGCAGGTCCGCCTCGCCGCGATGCGTCCGTCGGACGGTCGTTGGCAGGTCGTGGTGGTCGAAGACGCCGACCGCCTGACCGAGAAGGCGGCCGACGCCCTCCTCAAGAGTCTCGAGGAGCCTCCGCCGCGCACGGTGTGGATGCTGTGCGCGCCGACGGCCGAGGACGTGATCGTGACGATCCGGTCCCGGTCGCGGCAGGTGGTGCTCCGTACGCCGCCGGTGGCCGCGGTCGCTGCGATGCTGGCCGCACGGGAGCAGGTCGCCCCGGAGCTCGCGCTGCAGGCAGCCCGTGCCTCGCAGGGTCACGTCGGGCGGGCCCGTGCACTGGCGACCAAGGAAGCCGTGCGCGAGCGTCGCCGCGCTGTGCTCGCCATCCCAGGTTCGCTGACGTCGCTGGGGGCGTGCCTCGATGCTGCCGCGACCATCACGCGCACGGCGCAGGCGCAGGCCGACGAGGTCGCCGAGCGGCTGGAGGACGCCGAGCGTGACGGGCTCAAGATGGAGTTCGGTGTCGAGGACCGCGGCCGTCGCCCCGCAGGCTACGCGGGTCGGCTCGCGGCGCTGGAGAAGGACCAGAAGCGTCGCCGTACCCGCATCGCGCGTGACTCGATCGACGGTGTCCTCATCGACCTGCTGTCGTTCTACCGCGACGTCCTCGCCGCCCAGACCGCCCCCGGCGCGGAGCTCGTCAACGCCGACGTGACCGACACGGTCCGTCGTCTCGCCGGTGCGGGCACCCCCGAGCAGACCCTCGCGCGGATCGAGGCGATCCTCGCCTGCCGGGAGGCACTCGAAGCCAACGCGGCGCCACAGCTGGCGTTGGAGAACCTCCTCCTCCAGCTGCGCCTGTGAGCTGACCCGTCACACGCACGAGGCGTGAGCGCTGTGGATGACGTCAGCCGGCTCGGGGGATCGTCACGTACGGTGGCTGCACGCCCGATTCCACGCCGTCCGAGGGAGATCACCAGTGCGTCGTCGCAGGATCGCCGCCGTCATCGTTGCGGGTCTTCTCGCACTCAGCGCGTGCGGCAGCGCCGAGGACTCGCGTGGCACCGACCGCACCGACGGGCCCTCGACCACGTCGTCGCCGAGCGCCGACGACACGATCGATCCGGAGCTCGCACCGTTCTATGAGCAGCGACTCGACTGGGCCTCGTGCGGGCGCTACGAGTGCACCAGCGCCCAGGTGCCGCTCGACTACGACGACCCTGACGGTGAGCGGATCACGCTGAAGCTCCGCCGGCTGCCGGCCGGTGACCCGAGCGCACGACGCGGATCGTTGTTCATCAACCCGGGCGGACCGGGTGGGTCCGGTGTCGACTACGTCGCCGCCTTCACGTCCATGGCCAGCGACGACATCCTCGACGCCTACGACGTCGTGGGGTTCGATCCGCGCGGCGTCGGGACCAGCACGCCGCTGGAGTGTGCCACCACCGCGCAGCTCGACGCCTACGTCAACACCGACCCGACGCCCGACGACGCCGCGGAGGAGAAGGCGTTCTACGACGCGGCCCAGACGCTGGGCAAGCGCTGCGAGACCGACTCCGGGCCCCTCGCCGCTCACATGTCGACCGTGGAGGTCGCCAAGGACCTCGACATCCTCCGTGCCGCGGTCGGCGACCCGTCGTTGACCTACCTCGGCGCCTCGTACGGCACGATGATCGGCGCGACCTATGCCGAGCTGTTCCCCAAGCGAGCCGGCCGTCTCGTCCTCGACGGAGCGATCGACCCCTCGATCGACTCCGAGGGGCTCAACCGAGGACAGGCCGAGGGTTTCCAGACGGCGCTCCGTGCCTACCTCGAGGCCTGTGCCAAGGAGAGCGACTGCCCGCTGGGCGACGATCCCGACGCGGCCGAGCGGCGCCTGTCCGGCTTCCTCTCCGACCTCGACCAGGACCCGCTCCGCACGTCGACCGCCGGCCGTCCGCTGACCGAGGCGCTCGGGTTCTACGGCATCGCGGTCACTCTCTACAACGAGGACTACTGGGAGCTCTTGACCCGCGCGCTGCGCCAGGCTCTCAAGGGCAACGGGACCCAGCTGCTGTTCCTCGCCGACCAATACCTCTCGCGCGACGAGAAGGGCTACACCGACAACTCCGTCGTCGCGCTCAACGCCGTCAACTGCCTCGACGACCCGTCGACACTCACCCTCGAGCAGGCTCGGGAGACGGTGCCCGACTTCGAGAAGGTGTCGCCCGTCTTCGGCGAGAGCTTCGCGTGGTCGCCGGTCACCTGCACCGCGTGGCCGATCAAGCCGGCCCAGCCTGCTCCCACGATCGACGGAGCAGGGGCGCCGCCGATCGTCGTCGTCGGCACGACACGTGACCCGGCCACTCCCTATCGCTGGTCGGTGGCGATGGCCGAGCAGCTCGAGTCCGGTGTGCTGGTCAGCCGCGAAGGCGACGGTCACACCGGCTACTCGATGGGCAACGAATGCGTCGACGAGGCCGTCAACGACTTCCTCCTTACCGGCACGGCGCCCAAGGATGGCGTGAAGTGCTGAGGGTCCGTCCACCCGCTGTGTGAGGGCGGAGCGAGCTCAACCCCCGATCGCCAGGCCGGGTGTGCGATTCCCCCGTCCGCACCCGGCCTGGCTCGTTCTTGCTCGGGGTCAGGCTGAGGGGAGACGGCCCATGATCCGATCGACGTCGACGATGATCGCGACGCGCTCGGGGTTCACGCTCGGTTGCCGGTATCGCAGCGCATAACGCCGCACGGCCTCGGCGACCTCGTCGGGGTCACGCGTGACACGCGCGACGCCTTCGAGCGTGAGCCAGTGCCCGCCGTCGATGTGGCCGAACGCGACCCGAGCTGCTCCGTCGGCGGCCTCGATGTTGCGCACCTTCACCGACCCCATGCGGGTGATGGAGCGGGCGGTCCTGGTCGCGGCGTCGTAGGTCACGCCGACGGGGACGACGTGCGGCGTCCCGTCGGGACGCAACGTGGTCAGCGTGGCGAGGTGGTAGTCGCTCATGAACGCGATGAGCGAGGGATCGTCGAACGCGATGCGGGGCATCAGTCGCGGAACGCTTCGTGGTGGCGGATGACCTCGGAGATGATGAAGTTCAAAAACTTCTCCGCAAACGCGGGGTCGAGGTCGGCATCGACGGCGAGGGCGCGAAGCCGCGCGATCTGACGCGCCTCACGTGCGGGATCGGCAGCCGGCAGGTTGTGATCGGCCTTGAGCCGCCCCACGCGCTTGGTGCACTTGAACCGCTCAGCGAGGATGTGGATCAGCGCCGCATCGATGTTGTCGATGCTCGCGCGCATCTCCTCCAGCTCCGCGATGACGACGGGAAGTCCGGCCTTGTCGGCGCTCAGGTCACGGGGTTCGCTCACGCGACCTGAGTCTACGGCCCCCCTTTTGGGTCGCCCTGACCGTCTCGGCTAGACTCATCCTCGGCCAGCGGGCGATCCTCGCGAGGCCATCGCCGCTTTAGCTCAGTCGGCAGAGCGTCTCACTCGTAATGAGAAGGTCGTCGGTTCGATTCCGACAAGCGGCTCCACTAGTTCTTGCAGGTCAGAGGCGGTCTTCGGGCCGCCTCTGACCGTTTTCCAGAGGGTGAGTCGAGCCCCGAGCAGCCGCCCAAGTCACCCGTCGTCTCCCTAGGCACCGCGAGCTTCGCAAGTACATCCTGCAGAGCAACGAGATCACGTGGTAAGAACGGGCATGCGCTGCGCGGTCGCCATCGGGTTGATTGCGATCCTTGTCGGCGGATGCTCGGCAGCTCGCTCGCCTAGCAACGATCCGTCGGTGGCCGCGCACTCTGCGTCCGCCCCGGCGATTCCCGTCAGCCTCGAAGAGGTAGATCCGCTTCCTCGGGCAAGTTACACGCGTTTGGCCGGCGTATGGATTCGTCAGGGTGGTGAGGCGGTCGGCGTTGATGCGCTTGAAACTCCCGCAACGATTCTGATCGTGAAAGCTGATGCGACGTCTTTCGACGGCGAGGCAGCCATCAAGCAGGGCAGGATCGAGGTGCGCCCGATCGGCGTGAAGGGATCCGTGGAGAAGATTGCCTCACCGCCCGGTCGTAGGCCAAGGCAGATCAACGGGTCGGATTTGAATACCCGTTACGTGGTGTGGACGGAGATCGAATCGGTTGACCTCGGAGTCTCTCCTTGGGTCCTCTTCGCTTACGACCGAAAGACCGGCATGACACGAAAGCTCACGGAAGCGCCAAAGGTCGACGGCAGAACCCCTCCTCCACCTCCCGGTTACACCGGGCCGGTCGTCGCCGGTGGGAGGGTCTTCTGGGCTCAGGTCGGCGGGAAGTTCGGTGCGGAGGCGGTTGACATATGGGGATGCGAGATCGGGAATTGCCTCCCCAAGGTCGTGATGCGCGGCGCAGCATTTCCCGCGGTCACCTCGACGGAACTCTACGGCGTCAGGTCGGCGCGGTACGAGGGAGTCAGGGACTCCAGGCGGATCACCTCTGCCACGATATCCAAGGTTCGTTTCGGCGGCGGTGAGCCGGCCGCCGTGAAGCAAGTCCCACTCGGAGAACAGGACACCTTCACAGGATTCGCCGCGAGTGACGCTGGGCTCGCATGGATCGTCGGCCGCAAGAAGAGTCCCGAAGAGCAACGCATGTATCTCACCGTTACCGAAGACGGTAACGAGACCACATTCGGTTCGAGCGCCAACGGTGGGTTCGGCTATCCCGTGATGACCGATCGGTTCGTCGCGTGGGCCGAGACTTCCGGCAACGCTCCAGGTGAACTGGGGGGATACCTGTACGACCTCGAGTCCAAGAAGCTTAATTCCATCGGAAACACACTCGGTCTCTACGGAATCGAAGGAAGTGGCGACCTGCTTGGGTGGCAGGAGAGCGAAACACCCCAAGCCCGACCGGAGGACATCGAGTACGTCATCGTTCGCTTACGGTAATTCGGCTCATCACAGTTGAGGGTGTGGAGGCAGCCGATCGACCTGGCGGCGCGTCGGTGACTGGATAGGGGTCGAGGTCTCCCAAGGATGAAGGTTCCTACACGCCTCATCCGGAAGACCTCGACATGCCAGACGCTACCTTCGCGCGCCCTGACCTGACCAAGTTCTGCCGCCTCGACGAGCTCGGTCTCGTTGCCACCGGCCAACGCCTTGAACCCGACCGTGCGGTCCTTGCATGCAGGGTTCTCGATCCCGACCAGTGGTGCCGACCCTGCGGCTGCGAAGGCACCGTTCATGACACCGTCACCCGCCAACTGGCCCACGAACCACTCGGCTGGCGCCCGACCACCCTGGTCGTGACGATCCGCCGCCCCGGTGCTCGGGCTGTGGGCACGTGTGGCGCCAAGACACCACCGCCGCAGCCGAACCCCGGGCGAAGTTGTCGCGTCGTGGGCTGCGGTGGGCACTCGAAGCGATCGTGGTTCAGCACCTGACCGTGGCCCGGGTCGCCGAAGGGCTCGGCGTCGCGTGGAACACCGCCAACGACGCCGTCCTGGCCGAAGGTCGACGGATCCTGATCAACGACGAGCACCGCTTCGACAGCGTGGCGGTCCGCGGCGTCGATGAGCACGTGTGGCGCCATACCAGGCGCGGCGACAAGTACGTGACGGTGATCATCGACCCGACCCCGATCCGCGACAAGACAGGTCCGGCATGCCTGCTGGACATGGTCGAGGGCCCCTCGAAGCAGGCGTTCATGACCTGGCTCGCGAACCGTCCCCCGGCGGCGCGCGACGGGGTGGAGGTGGTCGCGATGGACGGGTTAACCGGCTTCAAGACCGCCACCACCGAAGAACTGGCCGACGCGGTGACGGTGATGGATCCCTTCCACGTCGTCCGGCTGGCTGGTGACGCACTGGACCGGTGCCGGCGTCGGGTCCAACAAGATCTGCACGGCCACCGCGGTCGCAGGGACGAACCGCTCTACCGCGCACGGCGGACCCTGCATACCGGCGCCGACCTGCTGACCGACAGACAGCGTCAACGGCTGGTCGACCTGTTCGTGGCCGATGTCCACGTCGAGGTCGAGGCGACTTGGGGGATCTACCAGCGCATGATCGCCGCGTACCGCGAGCCCGACCGCGTCCTGGGTCGCGAACTGATGGAGAAGTTGATCGCCTCGGTCAGCACCGGTGTCCCGAAAGCGCTCATCGAGGTCACCACGCTGGGCAAGACCCTGACCAGACGCGCCGTCGATGTGCTCGCCTACTTCGACCGCCCGGCACCAGCAACGGACCCACGGAGGCCATCAACGGCAGGCTCGAGCACCTCCGCGGATCAGCCCTCGGCTTCCGCAACCTCACCAACTACATCGCCAGAAGCCTGCTCGAGACCGGAGGCTTCAGACCTCGACTGCTACACCCTGGATTGTGATGAGCCTGGAAAGGGCAGTGTCAGCATGTGGAGGGCGTCGGGTGAACGACAAGCAAGTTTGTCCGAACAAACAAAGTTGTTCGAGAAATCTTCGATGCCGCTAGCTTTCGTGGATCCGGCGGGCCGCATCCTGTACGGCGTTGAGACGCTCTGCCCTCATGGCCTCGCGTCCCTTCGCCACCCAATGAGGGGGAGCCGTGACGGCGGCACCCGTGCCGAAGGGAGGTTGCGGTGCGTACTCGAGAGACATCTCGATCCACGATCCCTTACGGGCACCGAAGACCTCGCCCGCTACCCACAGAGCCAGGTCAATGCCCGCGCTCACGCCCGCCGCAGTCGCGAAGGGGCGGTCGACCACGACCCGTTCCTCCACAGGAATGCACCCGAGTTCGGCCAGCATCGGATGAGAGGCCCAGTGTGTGGTGGCGCGGCGACCTTTCAGCAGACCAGCCGCACCAAGAACGAACGACCCCGTGCAGACCGAGCAGACCCACGAGGCACCCGCAGCTTGCGCCTCGACGAAAGCGAGCAATTCTGAGTCGGCCATGGCATCGACGATGCCGGGCCCGCCCGGGATCAACAAAACAGACGCCGACGGCGCCTCGGCCAGATTGCAGGAAGGCACCACGACCGCGCCCAGGTCAGTGACAACCTGGGGCTCTCGCGCAGCCAGATGGATCCTCGCTCCGGGACAGCGACCGAAGACTTCCACAGGCCCGACATAGTCCAGTTGCGTGACGCCGGGAAAGAGAAGGACCACTACGTCGAAGTGCTCAGTTGACGACTGCTCGGCTGTCAGTTCCACGTCGCTCCCTAGGTGATTTCGCGTGACCCACGATACGCTGGCGCATTGAAGAATGTCGCGCGGAACTTTCACGGATCGATCCGCTCATCAGCGATCGCCTGCTCGGGGTTGTTTGGCGATTGTGTGCGAATATCCAGGCGCGTGGGATGTCGAACTTAATATCGTCTCGACGCGGAGGCATGCTTGAATCACATCAGGGTCAGATCGGCATGAGAACTTGTGGTCTGAAGTTCTGAAAGTTCCGTCTCAAGTTCAAAATTATTCCCTCTATGCGACCGTCGTTATGGGAGGCAGTGACGTGAGTGGCGGAGCCTCGGGAAAGCGAGCACATCATCGACGCCTATAGGCGCGCGTGGAGACGGCGCACGGAGGCCGACGTCAACTCCTTGGAGTTGTTTCAGTCTGAAGTCGGTAGCCGGGAACGTGTCGACGAGGAGGAGTGGAAGCTCTATTCTGCACTTTGGGAGAAACGAGTTCCTCCTTCGAAGCTGGCGAAGGAACTACGCCGAGCGGGCCTTCGATCGCTGCGCGATGTGGTTGGGCAGACCTTCAGGCTTTGCGCTGGAGCCCGCGAGAGCCGCGCTGGACGAAGGAGCCGTCCGACGTCGAGTTGCTTGGTCAAGACTCGCAATACTGGAGTCTCCCAGTGACTGAACTGCCGTATTCTTTTGGTGACGAGGAGTATCGCTGGCTCGAGCGAGCTTGTGCTGAGTATGAACTCGACGAAGGCGAAATGTCTCATGCTTTCGCGATCTGGCTCGACCCGCTCTTTGACGCCCGAGTATGACCGCACATTCATCCACTTGACCCTGCGCCATTCGCGAAGATCCGTCGTGATTGGAGACTCCGCAACTCGCGCCATACCTCGGTTGAAACTCGCGCCTGCTCGGACAGATCTGGTCGTTTCTACACGTGAGTTTCAATGCTTCCGGGAAGGACCGTCACGATGAATGCTGGAAAGCCCGGGGAGCGTGAGACGACGATAAGGTTTGAGTTGGCACGAGCCTGTCTTCGTATTTTCCTCTTCGGCCTTCTGGCAGCTATTCCGTTGCTATGGTCGCACGACGAGAGCGACGGAGGAAATAGAGCGTTTCTGCTGGCCCTCGCCGCGATGGCGACAGCGCTGTTGGCGTGGAGTCTTGTTGACAGCGCCATCGCGGTCCGCGCGGCAATGAAGCGACGTAGGGGGCGTCGGGACAGGTCGGCGACCCACCCGGCTCGACCTCCCACCTAGCGGAGCACCCCGCACGCTGCCCGAGCACCGGCGTCGCCGGTGGCCAGTGTCGTCGCGTCCGGGCCACCCTGGCCCGCGGCCGAATAGCGGTCGGGGATGTTCGCGAAGTTGTCGCGTCCGGCGTGGACCATCACGGCCGAGCCGTCTGCGTCACGCAGCTCCCGCAGGGTGAACCGGTCGGTGACGAACTTCAGCCGTGCGCGGCCGTTGTCGGTGACCAGCAGCGACGGCAGGTCGCCGGCGTGGTCGCCGTGGTTCGGCCGACCGCCGGTGTAGTGCCCGCCAGCGGACGTGAACGGCCCGTCCGGTGCGTTCGCATCACACCGGCCGACCGCGTGGATGTGGAACCCGTGGAAGCCGGGCGCCAGGCCGCGAGCGGTGGCCTTCACGACGACCTTGCCGCGAGTCTGTCTCAACGTCACCCGGCCGACCGTGCTGCCGTCGGCGCTGTGCAGGGTTGCCCGGGCGATCTTGGCCCGTGCGTGGCCGCGGTCCGCGCTCGCGGTGGTGGCGTTGACGGCGAGCGCGCCGGTCGCCACCACGAGAGCCGTCGTCCCCGCCACGGCCAACCGGCGTCGGTTCATCCAATCGGGCATCTTCCCCACCTCATCCGTGAGTTGTTCCGAATGCTCGTCCCACGACGCTCCTCCGGCGCCTGCGCACTGTCAAGGTGCTCGGGCGGTACGCGGGCCGTGGGCAGCGGCGGTTGCGCCGTACCGGTTTGCCGAGCAAAGACCGGGGAACCCGAGGGGCGTGGCAAGCCGCACCGCAGAGCAGCGAGTACGCGTTCCCGCGCTGTGCACCTCGTGGCTGGACCTCACTTTCGTCCACTGGCGCGTCCCGCCGGAGCGCGTCCAGGCGGTGCTGCCGCCATCCCTCACCGTCGACGAGTACGACGGCGCGGCGTGGGTCGGTCTGACCCCGTTCCGGATGGCCGACATGCGACCGCTCGGGCTGCCCGCCATGCCGGGCACCGCGCGCACCAGTCCGGAGACCAACCTCCGGACGTACGTGCGCGGACCTGATGGCCGGGACGGGCTCTGGTTCCTGTCCCTCGACATCGGCACCCGGGTGCTCGCTGCCCTCCTGAGGACGGCTGTCGGGGCGCCGTACCACGGTGCCGACCTCAGCGTCGAGCGCCGCAGCGACACGGTGGTCTCGACCGGATCCCGGCACGGTGGCGGGCCGTCGTACCGGCTCGAGGTCCAGGCAGGTGCCCCCGCCGAACCCGCCGATCTCGAGATCTGGCTGACCAGCCGGTGGCGCGCCTACACCCGCCATCTGGGACAGATCGTGGTCACGCCGGTGGAGCACGAGCCCTGGCCGCTGCGCGCGGCACAGGTCCGGCGACTCGACCAGGACCTCACCCGTGCAGCCGGGCTCGGGGACCTGGCCGAACCTGACACGGTCCACTTCTCTGACGGCGTGAGAAACGTACGGCTCGGTGTGCCGTCGCTTGCCGGGCGCGCCTGAGTCCACTGGACGAGAATGATCAGAGCGGTTCAGGGCACTGGGTGTTGATCCCCTGCCACCGAACGAACGATCGGAGAGGACGTCTCCTATGACCGACGAGCGCAGGCTCACCACCCGACAGGGCCACCCGGTCTACGACAACCAGAACCAGAGGACCGTGGGAGCACGGGGTCCGGCGACCCTGGAGAACTACCACTTCCTCGAGAAGGTCAGCCACTTCGACCGCGAGCGCATCCCGGAGCGTGTCGTCCACGCCCGAGGCGCCGTGGCGTTCGGCACCTTCGAGGCGACGGGGCGATGGGGCGACGAGCCGATCGAGCGATTCACGCGGGCCAAGGTCTTCAAGACCGGCAAGGTCACAGACCTGGCGATCCGCCTCTCGACCGTCATCGGCGGTCGCGACTCCAGCGAGACGGCGCGCGACCCGCGCGGCTTCGCCGTGAAGTTCTACACCGAGGACGGCAACTGGGACCTGGTCGGCAACAACCTCGGCATCTTCTTCATCCGGGACGCGATCAAGTTCCCCGACGTCATCCACTCGCTCAAGCCCGACCCGGTCACCTTCCGGCAGGAGCCGGCACGGATCTTCGACTTCATGTCGCAGACGCCCGAGTCGATGCACATGCTGGTCAACCTGTTCAGCCCACGCGGGATCCCCGCGGACTACCGGCACATGCAGGGCTTCGGGGTGAACACGTACAAGTGGGTCAACTCCGAGGGCGAGACCAAGCTCGTCAAGTACCACTGGCTGCCCCAGCAGGGTGTGAAGTCGATGACCGAGGAGGACGCGGCCAACATCCAGGCGGGCGACCTCGGGCACGCCTCGAAGGACCTCTACGACGCGATCGAGAGCGGCGACTACCCCAAGTGGGACCTCTACGTCCAGATGATGGACGACCACGACCACCCTGAGCTCGACTTCGACCCGCTCGACGACACGAAGGTCTGGCCGGAGGAGGTCTTCGAGCCCAAGCACGTCGGGACGATGACGCTCAACCGCAACGTCGACGACCACCACAACCAGAACGAGCAGATCGCGTTCGGCACCGGTGTCCTCGTCGACGGGCTCGACTTCTCCGACGACAAGATGCTCGTCGGGCGGACGTTCTCCTACAGCGACACGCAGCGCTACCGCGTCGGTCCGAACTACCTGCAGCTCCCGGTGAACTCGCCGAAGCACGCGCGTCCGCAGACGAACCAGCGCGGCGGTGAGATGAGTTATCACATCGACCTCGCCGACGGTCAGAACCCGCACGTCAACTACGAGCCGTCCACCATGGGCGGGCTGCACGAGGCGGCCAAGCCGGCCTCGAGCCAGGCATATGGTCCTGAGATCGTCGGACGGCTCACCCGCGAGCGGATCCCTCGTACGAACGACTACGCGCAGGCGGGCGAACGGTTCCGGCTGATGGAGGACTGGGAGCGTGACGACCTGGTGAAGAACTTCGTCGCGAACATCTCCGAGGCCACCCGCGAGGTGCAGGAGCGGATGGTGTGGCACTTCTTCCTCTGCGAGGACGAGCTCGGCGAGCGGGTCGGTGAAGGCCTGGGCATCACGGTCGACGATGTTCGTGGTCTCGCGCCGCTCGAGACGCAGACGCTCAACGAGGAGGAGCTGCGTCGCCTGGAGAACCTTGGCAAGAACGGCCCCCGCGACGTCGAGGGCCACACGATGACGCACTGCGTCCCCAACGAGCATGTCGTCGTCGAGCGGAGCTGAGCGACTCCTTCAGACCGGGCGGCCTTTTGGGGTTACCGGACGGTACTGCGTACGGTCGTCCGTGGCGCGTGACCGCGCGCCACGGACGAGGAGTGTCATTTCAGATGGACAAGATCGGTGTGGTCGGGTGCGGCCTGATGGGTGCGGGCATCGCCGAGGTGTGCGCGCGGGCCGGCGCCCAGGTGGTGGCCGTCGAGTCGAGCCCTGAGGCTGCCGCGGCCGGTCGCGCGAGGATCACGAAGTCGCTGGAGCGCGCCGAGTCACGCGGACGCATCGACAGTGCCGCCGACGTGCTCGCGAGGATCACCGTCGTGGAGGACCTCGAGGCGCTGCGTGACCGTGACCTCGTCATCGAGGCGATCGTCGAGGACGAGGCGACCAAGGTCGCCCTCTTCAAGAAGCTCGACGCGATCGTCGAGTCTCCCGAGGCGATCCTGGCGTCGAACACGTCGTCCATCCCGATCATGAAGCTGGCCGTCGTGACATCCCGGCCGGGCCAGGTCCTCGGGATCCACTTCTTCAACCCGGTGCCGGTGCTCTCGCTCGTCGAGCTGGTGCCGAGCCTGCTGACCGACGAGAAGACCACGCTCCGGGCCCGCTCGTTCGTCGAGGGCCAGCTCGGCAAGCACGCGATCCTCAGCCAGGACCGCGCGGGCTTCGTCGTCAACGCACTCCTGATCCCGTTCGTGCTGTCCGCGATCCGGATGCTGGAGTCCGGCTTCGCCACGGCCGAGGACATCGACGAGGGTCTCGTCCGCGGTGCGGCGCACCCCCAGGGACCCCTCGCTCTCGCCGACCTCGTCGGTCTCGACACGACGAAGGCCGTGGCGGAGTCGCTGTACGAGGAGTTCAAGGAGCCCCTGTACGCGCCCCCGCCGCTGCTCGCGCGGATGGTCGATGCCGGTCTCCTCGGACGCAAGACCGGGCGCGGGTTCTACACGTACGAGTGACCGCGACCGGTCACTCTGACCGGTCACTCCGGGATGCGTGGCTCCGTCTGAGGCGGCGGCGCGACGGGAGTGGGGTCACCCGGGTCGGGGTCCAGGCTGGGGACGACGTCCGGCTCGATCGTGTCCGGGTCCACGGGGTCGCCGGGGCCGTTCGGGTCGATGCTCGGTGTGCTCATCACCCCATCGAACACCCGCGCTGCGGTCCGGGCAACCGTCACCCGTAGGCGGCCGAGCCGATCCGACGGGCGGCGTCTCGGACCAGCTGTTCAGCGCGTTCGGCGACCTCGGGTCGGCTGGTGATCACCGCGACCGCCGCGCGTCCGCCGCGCAGGCCGGGCACGGGCGCGGCGATGCCGTACGCACCCGGGTTCAGCTCGGCGTGTGTGGTGACGACGCCCGCCGACCGGGCGTCGGCGACGCGGGCGGGCTCGTCCGGTGCGGGTGGGCCCGAGGCGAGCGCGGCCAACCCGCCGGCGCCACGGTCGAGCGGGTCGCGGTTGCCGAGGCGGTAGGAGAACCGCGGTCCGTCGGTGGGCGGCTCGGCGACGACGGTGCTCACGGCGGCACCGGCAACCACCTCGACGAGGCTGGCGGTGGCATCGAGCTCCGTGGCCAGATCCTGGAGCACGGGCTCCGCCGCAGTGTGGAGGCGTGGGCGGGTGCGGTCGGCGAGGGTCGTGAGCGTCCTGCCCACCTGATAGCGACCGCCCGCGTCGCGCTCGACGTACCCGCTCCGTTCCAGGCTCACCAGCAGGCGATGGACGATCGACCGGTGCAGGCCAGCGCGCACGGCGACCTCCGAGCCCGTCGCACCCGGAGCGTCGGCCACCACCTCGAGCACGAGCAGCCCGCGCTCGAGCGTCTGGGACCCGCCCCCGTCCCCGGTTTGTGCGGTTCGTCCAGGTCTCGCCGTCATGATTCCTTGTCCAACTGCACAAATCGCGGACGGGACGGGCGGGAGGGACGGGAGGGACGGGAGGGGGCGGGGAGGATGCGGCCGCGGACCTCGCCGAGGGTCACGGTGCCGGCACTCGCGCGCAGCACCACCTCGTCGCCGTCGCGCAGGAACGTACGCTCCTCGCCGCCGGCGGTCCACGGCTCGCGCCCACCCCACGAGAGCTCGAGGAACGACCCGCGCTCGTCGCGCTCCGGACCCGACACGGTGCCGGAGGCGAAGAGGTCGCCGGTCCGCAGCGACGCGCCGTTGCTCGTCAGGTGGGCGAGCATCTGGGCGGGGCTCCAGTACATCGTCCGGTACGGCGGGCGGCTCACGACCTCACCGTTGAGCTCGACCTCGAGCGCGAGGTCGTACCCGGCCGGCTCCGCGACCTGGAGGTACGGCAGCGGCGGCGGATCCTGGCTCGGCAGGGGAACGCGGGACGGCTCGAGCGCGGCCAGCGGTGTCACCCACGGTGAGACCGAGGTCGCGAAGGACTTGCCGAGGAAGGGCCCGAGCGGCACGTACTCCCACGCCTGGATGTCGCGGGCCGACCAGTCGTTGAGGAGGACCACCCCGAAGACGTGCTCGGCGAAGCCGCTCGTCGGGACGGAGTCACCGAGGCGGCTCGGGGTCCCGACGACAAAACCGACCTCGGCCTCGATGTCGAGACGCGCGCTCGGGCCGAGGTCGGGCTCTGCCGCATCTGGACCCTTGCGCTGGCCCAGCGGGCGTACGACGTCGGTGCCCGAGACGACGACCGTGCCGGCGCGCCCGTGGTAGCCGACCGGCAGGTGGCGCCAGTTGGGCAGCAGCGGCTCGGCGTCGGGGCGGAAGATCCGCCCCACGTTGGTCGCGTGGTCCAGCGAGCAGTAGAAGTCGATGTAGTCGGCCACCTCGAACGGCAGGTGCAACGTCACCTCGCTGAGACGGTGCAGATGCCCGGACAGGCGCTCGGGCCCGGCGTCGTGGTCGAGGAGCGTGGCCTGGAGCCATCGCCTGATCTCGTCCCACGTGGTCCGCCCTGCGGCCATGAGCGTGTTGAGCGTCGGGCCGCCCAGGTGCCGGCCGAACCCTTCACCGCCTTCACCGTCCGCACCGCCCGCGGCGCCCGCGAGGTCGAGCACGTGGTCGCCGATCCGTACGCCGATCCGGTGCTGGCTCGACGGTCCCTCCGAGCGGAGCCCGACCACGCCGTACGGCAGGTGGTCGACGTCGTACCCGGACCCGGCAGCGCCCTGGACCCACGTCGTCGCGGCCGTCACAGGAGCCCCAGCGAGCGCAGGTCCTGCACCGGTTCGTCGATGCTGCAGGAGCCGAAGGACGTGAACCACGTGCGGGCCTCGGCGAGCGCCTCCGGCCCGACCGCGCCGGCGTCCTCCATGAGCACCTCCGCCGACTGCTCCTCCAGGACGACGGCGACGGTGCGCAGGTCGGCACGGTCCAGGCTCGCGCGGGTCGCCAGCAGCACGTTGAGGAAGCCGTGGTGCACGAGTCCGGTCGCGGGATCCTCGGCGCGTACGGCGTGGTGCAGCCCGGCCGTGCACTTGAAGGCGACCCCTCGCTCGACCAGCGCGACGATCGCCGTGGCCAGGGCGTCGGGCGTCGGGAACGCCTCGGCGGTCGCGCCACCGGTGCGGAGCTTGACCCGGACACCGCGGGCGGCGGCAGCGTCCGCGGCGGCGAGCCACGTCGGGTCGCGAGGGTCGCTCGGGAGCGCCAGCTCCAGCGCGGTCGGCGTCGCGTTCTCGCTGGTGGTCCGCAGCGTCTCGACGGCGAGGTCGACGGCCTCGGGCGTCGCGGCCGGCAGGCGGGTCTCGAGCGACTCGAGCAGCAGCGTGGACGTGGCGGCAGCCTGGGGAGCCGCGATCGCGAGCTCCTCGGCGGTCCCGACCAGCGCGATGTCGAGCGGAGCGGCGTCCGCGTCGGTCGCAGCGATGGAGACGAGGTCGTCGAGCGACGCGGCGGGGACGACCAGCGGCCCCACGAGGTCGGTCAAGGGCGACGCCCGGTGGCCGCGGTGGGCGCGTACGGCGTCGGCCAGCGTCGCGTTGCCGGGAGGGAAGACGGCCGCGTCGTCGACCAGGGCGCGGAGCATCGGGGGGACGGTTGACATACCGGAACCCTAAACCCAGGATGTTCTGAAAGGGAACCGCGCGGACCGATTATCGGACAGGCCCGGCGGGCGGCACGCGAGGGGGAGCCCACGGTGGTCTACTACCGCAAGGTCGGTGACGTCCCGCGCCAGCGCCACACGCAGCTGCGCGACGAGGGCGGTGCGCTCCGCTACGAGGAGCTCATGGGCGAGGAGGGCTTCTCGTCGGACTCGTCGCTGCTCTACCACCGCGGCGTGCCCCACGCGATCAGCGCGAGCGAGGTCTGGGACCTGCCCGATCTGGCCACGACCGCGAACCACCCCATCCGGCTGATCCACCTCAGGCTGCACGAGCTGTTCGACGAGGCCGAGGCGAAGGCGCTCGATCCGGTGACCGGACGACGACTCGTCCTGGGCAACGGTGACGTGCGGATCTCGTACGTCGTGGCGGGTGAGACCTCGCCGTACTACCGCAACGCGGTGGGGGACGAGTGCGTCTTCGTCGAGGCGGGGACCGGTGTCGTCGAGACGGTGTTCGGCGTCGTGCCGTACCGGCCGGGCGACTACGTCGTCATCCCGCGGGCGACGACGCACCGGTGGGTGCCCGCGGAGCTGAGCCGCCTCTATGCGATCGAGAGCAACAGTCACGTCGCGCCGCCGAAGCGCTACCTGTCGCGGTACGGCCAGCTGCTCGAGCACGCGCCGTACTGCGAGCGTGACCTCCACGGCCCGGACGAGCCCTTCGTCGTGGACGGCACGGACGTCGAGGTGCTGGTCAAGCACCGCGGATCGGGTCCGTCGGGAGTGGTGGGGACACGGCTGACGTACGCCACGCACCCGTTCGACGTCGTGGGCTGGGACGGCTGCCTCTATCCCTACACGTTCAACATCGAGGACTACATGCCCATCACCGGCAAGGTGCACCAGCCGCCGCCGGTGCACCAGGTCTTCGAGGGGCACAATTTCGTGGTCTGCAACTTCCTGCCCCGCAAGGTCGACTACCACCCGCTGTCGATCCCCGTGCCGTACTACCACTCCAACGTGGACTCCGACGAGGTCATGTTCTACGTCGCCGGCGACTACGAGGCGCGCAAGGGCACCGGCATCGGCGTCGGCTCCATCTCGCTGCACCCGGGAGGCATCGCGCACGGGCCGCAGCCGGGCGCAGTCGAAGCCTCGCTCGGGGCCCAGGAGTTCGACGAGGTCGCGGTCATGGTCGACACCTTCCGGCCGCTGGAGCTCGGCGAGGGTGGCACCGCGACCGACGACCACGCGTACGGCACCGCCGCCGCCAGGGCCCTCGGCTCCGACTGACCGCGGCAGCGTTGGCGCCGTCACCACGCACGAACCGCCCCAGCGTCAGACGCTGAGGCGGTTCGGTGTCTCGGTACGAGATCAGTGGCGGTCGGACTCAGCCCGGTCGCCGGCGTCGTAGAAGTCACGGCTTCCGGACTTCGCCAGGCCGCGGCTGACCATGTAGCCGATCGTCAGGAGGGTCACGTAGAACCATGCCTCCTGAGGGCCGAAGTCGCTGCCGTCGACGAAGGCCGAGGCGATCAGGACGCCGAGCGCGACGACGACGTAGGCGATGAGCTCGCTCGTCTTGAAGGACGCCTTGGTCTCGGTGCTCAGTCGGGCGGTCGAGCGGTCGTGGTTCTGGTGGGTGGCATGCGTGGTCGACATTGTGAATTCCTTGTGTGAGATCAGGAGGCTCTAGCCGGATCGGCTCGGCCTCTCCCGGGCCGCGAAAACGCGATCAAACTCAGGTACCCGGCGGTAACATCTCCAAACCTCCCCGACCGCGGCGTGCGCGTCAGCGCATGACGCTCAACGGCAGGTACGCGCTGACCACCCAGTTCGGTGCGTCGACCACCTCGCTGATCTTGAGGTCGACCACGACGCTGCACAGCACGTAGGCGTCGCGCGGGTCGAGCCCGTAGGTGTGGCCGAGGTGGTCGATCATCGCCCGCACGGCGTCCTGAGCGGCCCGCATCAAGGACGGCGCCACCCCGGTCGTCGCATACCAGCCGGCATCCTCGAGCCCCGTGCGCAGCGCACCGGGAGTCCGGAACTGCGGCCCGGGGATCGATCGCCCCTGGTGCAGGCGAACGCGTACGGAACCGCGGGCCGCCCATTCGACCGCGCTCACGCACACCTCGCCGTCACCCTGCGCCGCGTGCGGGTCGCCGATCGCGAGCCGCGCGCCCGGCACCTGGACCGGCAGGAACACCGACGAGCCGACGACGAGGTCGCGGCAGTCGAGGTTGCCGCCGAACGTGCCTGGCGGCATGACCGGCAGCGGCTCGACGGTGTCCGGGCAGACGCCGACGACGCCGAAGAACGGACGGACCGGCACGCGCGCCACGTCGCCCATGTCGGTGTGGTCGCCGTCGATCTCCCAGCGGAACAGGTACCTCTCGCTGAAGTCGGCGGCGAGCAGTCCTTCGTCCGGCCCCAGCACGGTCCAGCCGAATCCCTTGGTCCCTTCCGCCTCGAGGATCTCCACCTCGAGCACGTCACCGGGCCTTGCGCCGGCGACCACGACGGGGCCGGCGAGCGGGTACATCGGCCGTGTCGGGTCGGACGCAGGCAGCGCTCCGCCCGTCGGCACCTCGTCGTACCGCCCGTTCACGGCATCCTCGCAGTCGAACGACACCGTGTCGCCGGACGCGACCTCCAGCCGGGGCTCGTGGGTCGTCGTCCAGAGGTGCTGAGGATCGCCGGCGAGGTCGTGGTGGGTCATGCCGACGATCCTCGCGCACGTGGAGGTCTCGCCGTCACCTGCCGGGCGGCGCCTCGGCGGCGTCCAGACGCCGGCGGGCCAGAGCACGGGCTGCGGCACCGGCCGTCGTCCTCTCCGCGCTCGCCGTCGCGAAGATGTCGCGGACGCGGTCCTCCAGCGCGGCGACCCTCACCCGGACCTGGTCGGGCGTGCTGCCGTCGCGCTCGCCGCCGACCTGGACGAGGCCTCCTGCGTTCGCGACGTAGTCCGGCACCCAGACCGTCCCACGCTCGACGAGCATCTCCTCGACGTCCGGAGTTGAGAGCTGATTGTTGGCGGCGCCGCAGACCAGACCAGCGCGCACCGTCCCGACCGAGGCCGGCGTGAGCGTGCCGCCGAGGGCGCACGGGGCATAGACGTCCACCTCGGCGTCGACCACCGAGTCCACGAGCTCCAGCCCGAGATGGGTCTCCCCGGCCCGGCGACGTGCGCCGGCGTCGGGCTCGGCGAGCACCACACGCGCTCCCTGGTCGCGCAGCAGTCCGATCAGCCGGAGACCGACCTTGCCCGCCCCCTCGACGCCGACGGTCAGAGCGCCGAGGTCGGCGCTCCCGAACGTGTGCGCGGCGGCCGCGCGCATCGCGGAGAACACGCCCAACGCCGTCGCGAACCCGCTGTCACCCGAGCCGCCCGCCGCGACCGTGCGACCGACGACGTACGGGGTCTCCTCGCCGACCACGTCGAGGTCCTCCGCCGTGACGCCCACGTCACCCGCGGTGATGTATCGGCCCCCCAGCGACCCGACGAACCGACCGTACGCGCGGAGCAGCGCCCGCGACCTGAGGGTCGCCGGGTCCCCGACGATCACGGCCTTGCCGCCGCCGAGGTCGAGCCCCGCGGCCGCTGCCTTGTACGTCATGCCCTCCGAGAGACGGAGCACATCGGTGAGGGCATCGCTCCCGGACGCGTACGGGTAGAACCGCGTGCCGCCGAGTGCCGGACCGAGCCGGGTGTCGTGCACGGCGATGATCGCGCTCAGCCCGGTGGCCTCGTCGTGGTGGAAGTGGACGCGCTCGTGGGAGTCGATCGTCAGCCCCTCGAGTCCGTCGAAGATGCCGTCGACGGTGTCGCGTGCGGTGGTGGTCATGCGCGTCCTTCCGAGTCCGAGGGGCGCGGTCGGCGCCAAGGGTCGGCACCCATGCTCGGAGCGCCCACGGATGTGGTCAACATCACGTGCTCGAACTCAGTGTCCTGATCACTTCGTGCCGAGAAACGCTGGCTCTGCTGCGCAGTCTGCTCATCAGCTGCCGTGCGAGCGGTATGCCGGGGCGCGGGTGGTCCCCGGGCGAGGAGCCGACTCCAGCAGCGGCTGGACGCGACGCGGGATCAGCACCGACAGCACGACGATGCTCGTGGACCGGACGATGCTCGGCGACTGGTCGAGCCGCAGCAGGGTGCCCTGGAGCTCTTCGTGCGAGGCCGTGGCGACCAGGCACAGGACGTCGAACGACCCCGTCGTCACGACGGCCTCCACCACCTGCGAGATCGCGTCGAGCGCCTCCCGGACCTCGTCCAGGGCGCCCTGCGCGATCTCGAGCGTGACGTAGGCCTGGACGGGGAAGCCGGCCGCCCGCAGGTCGACGTCAGGGCCGTACCCGGTGATCACGCCTGCCTCCTCCAGCCGCCGCAGACGGGCCTGGACGGTGCCGCGGGCGACGGAGGTGGTGCGCGAGAGCTCCAGCACCCCCGCGCGGGGGTGGTCGTGCATCACCGCGATCAGGGCGAGGTCGAGCTGGTCGAGCATCACGACGCCACTCTCGTACGAAGTAGACGATCCGTCCAGTCAAACCAGCCTCCCGGTGGGCGATCTGCACGTTGCGGCCAGGTGAGGAGGTGCCGGTTGCACAGTCGATCGTCCGCGCGATGTGATCTGGGACACGAGGCTCGACCCGCTCGCTCGCGCAACAAACCGGAGGACACGATGACCATCGAGCACACGCTGACCAGCGAGGAGGCTCTCGCCGGACTCGACGTCGACCAGCTCAAGAAGCTCGTCGGACTGGTGGAGTACGACGAGGCCAACGACCCCTTCCCGGTCACCGGCTGGGACGCCGTGGTGTGGGTGGTCGGCAACGCGACGCAGGCCGCGCACTACTACCAGTCGGCGTACGGCATGGAGCTCGTCGCCTACTCCGGCCCGGAGACCGGCAACCGTGACCACTGCGCGTACGTCATGCGCAGCGGCGGCGTGCGCTTCGTCCTCAAGGGCGCCGTCGCACCGGACAGTCCTCTGATCGCCCACCACGCGGCGCACGGAGACGGCATCGTCGACATCGCGCTCGAGGTACCCGACGTCGACCGCTGCATCGCCCACGCGCGTGAGCAGGGCGCGACGGTGCTCGAGGAGCCGCACGACGTCACCGACGAGCACGGCACCATCCGCACCGGGGCCATCGCCACCTACGGCGAGACCCGGCACACCCTCGTCGACCGGTCGGCGTACTCCGGTCCGTACCTGCCCGGCTTCGTCGAGCGCACCAGCGCGTACGAGAAGCGGGCGGGAGCGCCGAAGCGCATCTTCCAGGCGCTCGACCACGTCGTCGGCAACGTCGAGCTCGGCCGCATGGACGCCTGGGTGGACTTCTACCACCGCGTGATGGGGTTCACGAACATGGCCGAGTTCATCGGCGACGACATCGCGACCGACTACTCGGCGCTGATGAGCAAGGTCGTGGCCAGCGGCAACCACCGGGTCAAGTTCCCCCTCAACGAGCCGGCGGCGGGCAAGAAGAAGTCGCAGATCGACGAGTACCTCGAGTTCTACGGCGGTCCGGGCGCGCAGCACCTCGCCCTGGCGACCAACGACATCGTCAACGCCGTCGACGTCCTGCGTTCGGAGGGAGTGGAGTTCCTCGCGACGCCCGACTCCTACTACACCGACCCCGAGCTGCGGGCGAGGATCGGCGAGGTCCGGGTGCCGATCGAGGAGCTCCAGGCCCGAGGGATCCTCGTCGACCGCGACGAGGACGGCTATCTCCTCCAGATCTTCACCAAGCCGGTCGGTGACCGGCCGACTGTCTTCTTCGAGCTGATCGAGCGCCACGGCTCGCTCGGCTTCGGCAAGGGCAACTTCAAGGCGCTCTTCGAGGCGATCGAGCGCGAGCAGGAGCGGCGCGGCAACTTCTGATCAGTGCGGAGGGGCCGGCCGTACGGGCCGGCCCTTGCGCGACTCCCGGCCGAACGTGGTTAAGTTAGGCAAGGCTTACAGAAGCCAAGGGGGAAGCGTGTTCGCGAACTATCTCATCGGCCTGCGCGAGGGGCTCGAGGCGGCGCTGGTCATCAGCATCCTCGTCGCCTACCTCGTGAAGACCGAGCGACGCCACCTCCTGCCGCGGATCTGGGCAGGAGTGGCACTCGCCGTCGGGATCAGCGCGGCCTTCGGCGCCCTGCTGACCTTCGGTCCGCGCGGCCTGACGTTCGAGGCGCAGGAGGCGATCGGCGGCACGCTGAGCATCATCGCCGTGGCATTCGTGACCTGGATGGTCTTCTGGATGGCCGGCGCGGCCCGCACGATCAGCGGCGAGCTCCGCGGCAAGATCGACGTCGCCGCCGACGCCGGACGCTGGTCCCTGGTGGTCGTCGCCCTCCTCGCCGTCGGCCGCGAGGGACTCGAGACGGCGCTGTTCCTCTGGGCAGCGACCCAGACCGCCACCGCCGACGGCCAGACCGCGACGTGGGAGCCGCTGCTCGGCGCCGCCCTCGGGCTCGCGACCGCCGTCGTGCTCGGCTACCTCTTCTACCGGGGCGCGATCAGGATCAACCTCTCGCGTTTCTTCCTCTGGACCGGAGCGTTCCTCGTCGTCGTGGCCGCGGGAGTGCTCTCGTACGGGGTGCACGACCTCCAGGAGGCGGGGATCCTCCCCGGGCTGGGCAACGTGCTCTTCGACGTCTCCGACGTCATCGACCCGGCCACCTGGTACGCCACCCTTCTCAAGGGTGTCTTCAACTTCTCGCCCGCCACCACCGTCCTCGAGGGCCTCGCCTGGCTGCTGTACCTCGTCCCGACGATGACGCTCTTCCTCCTCACGATGCGACGCCGCGACCGGTCCGACCGACCGGTCGAGCAGCGCGTCTCCGCCTGACCGACCGCCACACCGCATCACCCCACGAAGGATCCGTTCACATGCGTCGTACCTCCCTCCCCGCCGTCGTCGGGCTCGTCACCTTGTCGGTCGGCGTCCTCGCCGGGTGCACCGACAACCGACCCGCCGACGCAGGTGACGCCCGCAGCCTCGACGTGGTCTCGACCGCCGACGGCTGTGAGCTGTCGGCCACCAAGGCTCCCGCGGGCAACCTGAGGTTCAGCGTCCGCAACGACGGCTCGGAGGTCACCGAGTTCTACCTGCTGGCCTCCGACGGCCTGCGGATCGTCGCCGAGATCGAGAACATCGGCCCGGGCCTGACTCGTGACCTCGTCGTGACGGCGCCCGAGGGCGACTACGTGACCGCCTGCAAGCCGGGCATGAAGGGGGAGGGCATCCGCGACGACTTCGCGGTGACTCCCTCCGACGAGGACGTCACGGCCAGCGGGGACGACAAGGTGCTGGTCGACCAGGCCAACAAGAACTACGCCGCGTACGTGCAGGACCAGAGCGCCCAGCTGCTCGACCAGACGACGCGGTTCGTCGCGCTCTACACGGCCGGCAAGGACGACGAGGCCCGCGAGCTCTATCCGGTCGCGCGCCAGCACTGGGAGCGCATCGAGACGGTGGCCGAGTCGTTCGGTGACCTCGACCCCAAGATGGACGCGCGCGAGGCCGACCTCGAGCCGGGCCAGCGCTGGACCGGGTGGCACCTGATCGAGAAGGACCTCTGGCCGCAGCGGGCCAAGGGCTACGAGCCGCTGACCCGCGCGGAGCGGTCGACGTACGCCGACGACCTGCTGGCCAACACCCAGACCCTCGACGACCGGGTCCAGGACCTCACGTACTCCGTCGACCAGATCGCGAACGGCTCCCGTGGCCTGCTCGACGAGGTCGCCACAGGCAAGGTGACCGGCGAGGAGGAGTACTGGTCGCGGACCGACCTCTGGGACTTCCAGGCCAACGTCGACGGCGCGCGCGTCGCGTTCGAGGGCGTGCAGCCGATCGTCGAGAAGAACGACGAGGCGCTCGCCACGCAGATCGCAGAGCGCTTCGACGCGCTCCAGGCGCTCCTCGACGAGCACAAGGACGGTGACGGCTTCGTCACCTACGACCAGTTGACGACCGAGCAGGTCAAGGCGCTGTCCGACGCCGTCAACGCGCTGAGCGAGCCGCTGTCCCGGCTCGCCGCCGCGACGGTCTGAGGCAGGGGCATCAGGCATCGGAGGTGAGGACATGGGCGAGGAGCGACGAGGGATCAGCAGGCGCGGCCTGATCGGCGGTGGGGCCGCTCTCGGGGTCGGCGCGGCTGCGGTCGGGTTCGGTGCGGGGCGGGGGACGGCCGTCGAGACCGAGCGCGCCGGTGCCGCGGCGGCGTACTCCCTCTACGGCGCGCACCAGCCGGGCATCGTCACGCCCGTGCAGGATCGCCTCCACTTCGCGACGTTCGACGTCACCACCGACTCGCGCGCGGCACTGGTCGACATGCTGCGCGCGTGGACCGACGCCGCCGCCCGCATGATGCATGGTGACGGCGCAGGACCCTCCGGGCCGACGTCCGGAGACTACGACGCCCCGCCGGACGACACCGGCGAGGCGATCGACCTTCCTCCGTCGCGGCTCACGCTGACGTTCGGCTTCGGGGCCTCGCTCTTCGACGACCGGTTCGGCCTGTCCGGCAGGCGGCCGGCCGCGCTCGATCCCCTTCCGCACTTCCCCGGTGACAACCTGCGCCCCGAGCGCAGCGAGGGTGACCTCTGCGTGCAGGCGTGCGCCGACGACCCGCAGGTCGCCGTGCACGCGATCCGCAACCTTGCCCGGATCGGCTTCGGCACCGTCGGCATGCGGTGGTCACAGCTCGGGTTCGGCAAGACGTCGACCACGACCCGAGACGAGGCGACGCCTCGCAACCTGTTCGGCTTCAAGGACGGGACGATGAACGTCAAGTCCGACGACCGTGACGCTCTGGCCGACCACGTGTGGGTCGGCGAGGACGCCGACCAGCCGTGGATGGCCGGGGGCAGCTACCTGGTCGCGCGGCGCATCACGATGACGATCGAGACCTGGGACCGGCAGTCGCTGCGTGAGCAGGAGCGCGTGGTCGGCCGGACCAAGTCGGAGGGGGCGCCGCTGTCCGGCGGCGTCGAGCGCGACCAGCCCGACTTCGCGCGGGCCGGCCGCGAGGGGAAGCCCTTGGTCGACCCCGCCGCCCACGTCCGCATCGCGCACCCCGACCACAACGGCGGCGTGCAGATGCTGCGCCGTGGCTACAACTTCGTCGACGGCAGCTCCGACATCGGCCGGATGGATGCCGGTCTCTTCTTCCTCGCCTACGTCGTCGACCCCGCGACCCACTTCGTCCCGGTGCAGATGCGGCTGGCCACCCTCGACGACATGCAGGAATACGTCCAGCACACCGGCTCCGGGCTGTTCGCGATCCCTCCGGGCGTCCGGCGCGGCGAGTACGTCGGGCAGGGCCTCTTCTCCGCCTGAGCCTGCGCGACGCCGGTCGGAGTGGCACGTTGGTGACCATGGCAAAAGAGACCCGTCCGATCGGGATCGACGTCGGCGGCAGCGGCATCAAGGGCGCGCCGGTCGACCTGAAGAAGGGCGAGTTCGCCGCTGAGCGGCTCCGGATCGAGACCCCGAAGGAGTCGACACCGGACGCGGTCGTCGACGTCATCGCCGAGATCGTCGACCACTTCGGCGACCGTGACCGCAAGGCCCCGGTCGGCGTCGCGTTGCCGGCCGTCGTGACACGCGGCCTGGTCCGTACGGCCGCCAACATCGACCGCAGCTGGATCGGCACCGACGCCGTCCACCTGCTCACCGAGCGGCTCGGGCGGCAGGTGGTCGTCCTGAACGACGCCGACGCCGCCGGGATCGCCGAGCGCGAGTACGGCGCGGGGCGCGACACGTCCGGTCTCGTCATCATGACCACCCTCGGCACCGGCATCGGGACGGCGATCCTCAACGAGGGACACCTCGTCCCCAACAGCGAGCTCGGCCACCTGCGCATCGACGGCGAGGACGCCGAGAAGTCCACCTCGTCTGCCGCGCGTGAGAACGAGGACCTCTCGTGGGAGGAGTGGGCCGAGCGTCTCCAGCGCTACTACGCCCGGCTCGAGGACCTGCTCTGGCCCGACCTGTTCATCGTCGGGGGAGGAGTCGCGAAGCACGCCGACAAGTTCCTCCCCCTCCTGCACCTGCGCGCGCCCATCGTGGCCGCACGGCTCGGCAACTCCGCCGGCATCATCGGCGCTGCTCTGAGGGCGTCGCGGGCGCAGGACTGAGACGCGTCAGGCGGTCGTCTCGGGCTCGTAGGTGAAGAACGAGATCCGACCGTCGATCTCGAGGACGGCGATCTCCACGTCGGACAGGCGACGTACGCCCTGCTCGCGGGCGGAGGTGATGAGGTCCTCCAGCGCGAGCCGCTGGTCCCGCAGCACCTTCATGCGTGGCTCCCCGTCGCGCATCACCACGACCGGCGAGCCCTTGATGAAGCGCAGCCGGTCGGGGAAGCGCCACGCCAGCCACGACAGCGACACGGTCAGGAGCGTGAAGGTGCCGACGGCCAGCACGGCGCCGGTGATCGAGCTGTCCTGCTGCGTGACGGCGCCCTGGACGAGGTCGCCCATCACGATGAACAGGATCAGCTCGAACGTGCTGAGCTCCCCCAGGGTCGAGCGTCCGACGGCTCGGGTGATGAGCCACAGGAAGGCGAAGATGATGATGGCGCGGACGACGATCTCCATCGCCGGCCTCTGTTCTGCGGTAGTCGAGTCGTCCTGCTCCAGGTCAGGGCAGGAGCGTCGTCCGGATGGTGGTCTCGGCGAGCCGGGTGCTGCCGTCGGCGACGAAGACCGTCGCCTGCTCGCCCTCCTGGCTCGACGGCTGGACGTAGACGTCGACGTCGATGCGGACCGTGGTCGCGCCGGGCTGCGCGGCGATCGTGAGATAGAGGTACGTGCCGTCGGTGCTGGTGTCGCTCGGCTCCGGGAAGATGCCCTGGCTCTCGAAGATCTCGAGGTACTCCTGGGAGACGCCCACGACGACCTCCTCACCGACGCCGTCGGGGTTCGACACGGTGATCGAGAGCGGGGTGTCGAGTCCGGCGCGCGCGAGTCGCGGATAGTTCACCGAGAGCGTGAAGCCACCGTCCTCGGCGGTCGCGGTGAGGTTGCGGACGCCGAGCAGACCCGCCGCTCCCGCGACGACAAAGAGGAACAGGGCGATGAGGACGACCCGCGTCGTCCACCGGGCCGTGCCGGTCGTCGTGTCCTCGGGCACGTCCTCGTACGTCGTCGTCACGGGGTCATCCTGCCCTGCTCAGCGGTCGCTGACCGACCCTGTCGGGCACCTCGCACTAACGTGGGTGACATGGACTTCCGTTACCTCGGCAACAGCGGCCTCAAGATCAGCGAGATCGCCTACGGCAACTGGCTCACCCACGGCTCCCAGGTGGAGGCCGACGTCGCGCAGGCATGCGTGCGCCAGGCCCTCGACGAGGGCATCACGACCTTCGACACCGCCGACGTCTACGCCAACACCGTCGCGGAGGAGGTGCTCGGCGACGCGCTCAAGGGCGAGCGGCGCGAGTCGCTGGAGATCTTCACGAAGGTCTACTGGCCGACCGGTCCGCGGGGGCACAACGACTCGGGCTTGTCCCGCAAGCACATCCGCGAGTCGATCGACGCGTCGCTGCGCCGTCTGCAGACCGACTACGTCGACCTCTACCAGGCGCACCGCTACGACGTGGAGACGCCGCTCGAGGAGACGATGCAGGCCTTCGCCGACGTCGTACGCTCCGGCAAGGCGCTCTACATCGGTGTCTCCGAGTGGACGGCCGACCAGATCCGCGCCGGGCACGCGCTCGCGCAGGACCTGGGCGTCCAGCTGATCTCGAGCCAGCCGCAGTACTCGATGCTGTGGCGGGTCATCGAGGGCGAGGTCGTGCCGACGAGCGAGGAGCTCGGGATCAGCCAGATCGTGTGGTCCCCCATCGCGCAGGGCGTGCTCACCGGCAAGTACAAGCCCGGTCAGCCGGCGCCCGAGGGCTCGCGCGCCACCGACACCAAGGGCGGGGCCGACATGGTCGCTCGCTTCCTCCAGGACGATGTGCTCGAGCGCGTCGCGCGGCTCGAGCCGATCGCCGACGACCTCGGGCTGTCGATGGCGCAGCTCGCGGTCGCGTGGGTCCTGCAGAACCCGAACGTCGCCGCGGCGATCATCGGCGCCTCGCGACCGGAGCAGGTCACCGACAACGTCAAGGCGAGCGGTGTGCGCCTCGATGCCGAGGTGCTCAAGACGATCGACGAGGTCCTCGGTGACGTCGTCGTGCGCGATCCGGCGATGACCGCACGCAACGCGCCTGACACGCGCCCGAGCTGACGGAGAGGGACACGATGAGCACGTTGGGGGAGACAGGGCCGAACCGCCGTCTCATGCAGCTGTCGGAGAGCGAGTGCTGGGAGCTCGTCGGCACCCAGGAGGTCGGCCGGATCGGGTTCGTGGCCGAGGGGTCGCCGCAGATCTTCCCGGTGAACTTCATGGTCCACGAGCACCGGATCCTGTTCCGCACCACGCCGTACGGCGCGGTCGCCCAGGCCGTCACCGACACGCCGATCGCCTTCGAGGTCGACACGATCGACGGCGCCAACCAGACCGGGTGGTCGGTCCTGCTCACCGGCATCGGTCAGCACGAGACCGACCCCAAGGTCCTCAACGACCTGTGGGGGCCGAACCGTGCGACGCCGTGGGCGGACGGTGCCCGGGTGCTCTGGATCTCGCTCACGCCCACCGCGGTCAGCGGGCGTCGGATCGCCTGGAGCTGACCCTCACGAGACACGGTGCGGCCCACCCGGCATGATCGCGCCATGAACCCGACGGTGAGCCCAGACGAGCTCGCGGACATGCTCGAGCAGGTGCGCCAGCTCGTCCGCCGAGACGTCGTGCCGCGCGAGCGAGAGATCGCCGACGCGGACGCGATCCCCGCCGACCTGCTCGCCAAGGCGAAGGCGATGGGCCTGTTCGGGTACGCCATCGACCAGGAGTGGGGCGGGCTCGGGCTCGACCTCGTCCAGGAGGTCGAGCTGGCGATGGAGCTGGGATACACGTCGCTCGCGTTCCGGTCGATGTTCGGCACCAACAACGGCATCGCCGGGCAGGTGCTGGTGAACTTCGGCACCGACGTCCAGAAGGCGACCTGGCTCGAACGGATCGCCGGCGGTGACGTCGTGGCGTCGTTCGCCCTCACCGAGTCGGGTGCGGGGTCCAACCCCGCGGGGCTGCGCACCAGGGCGGTGCGCGTCGACGACGGGTGGTCGATCACCGGGGAGAAGCGGTTCATCACCAACGCTCCGCTCGCCGCCCTCTTCATGGTGTTCGCCCGCGTCGACGCGGAGGAGGGCGACCAGATCGCGGTCTTCCTCGTGCCGGGCGACACGGCGGGGGTCACCGTCGGACCGCACGACCGCAAGATGGGCCAGGAAGGCGCCTGGACGGCCGACGTGCACCTCGACGACGTCCGCGTCCCGGACGACGCGCTGGTCGGCGGCGCGGTCGACGTCGGCTACCGCGCCGCGATGACGTCGCTGGCCAAAGGCCGCGTCCACATCGCCGCGCTCGCGGTGGGCCAGGCGCAGCGGGCCCTCGACGAGTCGGTCGCGTACGCAGCGACGGCCACCCAGGGAGGCACGCCCATCGGTGACTTCCAGCTCGTCCAGGCGATGCTGGCCGACCAGCAGGTCGGTGTCCTCGCCGGCCGCAGCCTCGTCCGCGACACCGCCCGCCGCTTCGTCAGCGGAGAGGACCGCCGGATCGGCCCGTCCGCGGCGAAGCTGTACTGCACGGAGATGGCCGGCCGCGTCGCCGACCTCGCGGTCCAGGTCCACGGCGGCTCCGGCTACATGAGGGACTCGACCGTCGAGCGCATCTATCGCGACGTCCGACTCCTCCGCCTCTATGAAGGCACGAGCGAGATCCAGCGCCTGATCATCGGCTCGAACCTCCTGCGGGAACAGCGCCGCAACGCCTGATCAGGTCAGCCGGACGACGACGTCGGCCCGTGCTCGCGTGGCCTCGACCAGCCGCGCGTTGGCCTGGTCGCTGCGCGCCACCCACGCCTCGGCCTCGGCCGGCGACTTCCCGAAGGCGACGTGCCGCGCCACGAGCCGGCGTACGCGGAGCTCCTCGTCCTCGGCGAGGAACCACACCTCGTCGAGCAGCGCTCTCACCGCCTGCCAGCCGGGCTCCTCGAGCAGGAGGTAGTTGCCCTCGGTGAGCACGAGCTCGGCGGCACGCGGAACCGCGATCGCCCCGGCCACGGGCTGCTCCAGCTCGCGCTCGAACACCGGGCCGTAGACGACCTCCTCCTCGCGGCGGGCGATCCGGCGGAGCGTGGCGGCGTACCCGCCGACGTCGAAGGTCGTGGGCGCCCCCTTCACGTCGCGCAGCCCCAGCCGGTCCAGAGTGACGTCGGCCAGGTGGAACCCGTCCATCGGGAGGTGCGCGACGTCCAGATCGGTCGCCCTCGCAAGGAGCTCCCCGACGAGCCACGACTTGCCCACCCCCGGTGCGCCGGTGATCCCGAGGAGGCGTCCACCGTCTCGTACGAGTCGGTGAGCGCGGTCGGCAGCCCGGTCGAGGTCGTCCACGACGATCGTCACGCACACCAGTGTGTCGTGCACGAGCCGTGCGGGCAGGCGGTCGGACCCTCTACGCTCGTGCTCTGCCCACCCGACGGAGGACGCGATGAACATCATCACGCGAGGGTTCCGCGGCCGGCGCGGTGACGACGACGTCACCCTTCCCCCGGGGCAGTACCTCGAGCGTGGCTTTCCGGTGCTGTCGGCCGGACCCACCCCGCAGGTCGCCCCGGGGGCCTGGTCCTTCACGATCACCACCGAGGGCGGCGAGAAGCACCACTGGAGCTGGATGGAGCTGCAGGCGCTCCCGCGCGAGGACATCACCGTCGACATCCACTGCGTCACCAAGTGGAGCAAGCTCGGCACCCGGTGGACAGGAGTCAGCCTCGACGTCCTGCTGTCGGGCATCGACACCGGCGCTTCGTACGCGATGGCGCACTCGTACGGCGGCTACACCACCAACCTCCCGCTCGCGGACCTGCGCGACGGACAGGCGTGGGTCGCGTACGGCTACGACGGGCAGCCGCTCCGGCCCGAGCACGGCGGACCGGCACGGCTCCTCGTGCCCCACCTCTACTTCTGGAAGTCCGCAAAGTGGGTCACCGGGCTCGAGCTGATGACCACGGACCGGCAAGGGTTCTGGGAACGCGCGGGCTACCACGACTACGGCGACCCCTGGCGCGAGCAGCGCTACGCGGGCGACTGAGGCCCCGGCACGTGACCGGGATGCCGTGGAGGCGAGCCGTGGTGCTCGCCCGTCGCACCGAGACGGCGACTGCCGCGACGCTTCTCCTGCACGTCGAGGGGCAGCCGGCGGCGACCGCCGGGCAGCGGGTGGAGATCCGCCTCACCGCCGAGGACGGATACACCGCCGACCGCGAATACTCGCTCGCGCGGGCAGGAGAGCCGGACCGGGCCGAGATCACGGTCCAGGCGATCGACGGCGGTGAGGTGTCGCCCTTCCTGGTCGACGAGCTCGAGATCGGCTCCGAGCTGCAGGTGCGCGGACCGATCGGTGGATGGTTCGTGTGGCGGCCGGACCAGACCGAGCCCGTGCTCCTGGTCGCCGGCGGCTCGGGCATCGTCCCGCTCATGGCGATGGTTCGTGCGCGCAGGGAGGCCGGCAGCAAGGCCCCCTTCCGGCTCGTCTACTCCGTCCGCTCGCGCGAGGAGATGTTCTACCGCTCGGAGCTGCGCATGCCCGATCCGGGTGTCGACGTCACCGAGGTCTACACCCGAGAGGCGCCCGAGGGGTCTCGCCGTCCGGCCGGACGGCTCACCGTCGCCGACGTGAACACGGGCGGGTGGCCGCCCGACTTCGCGCCGACCGCCTACATCTGCGGGCCGACGGGCTTCGTCGAGAGTGCCGCGGACATGCTTCTCGCCCTCGGTCACGACGCGCGCCGGATCCGCACCGAGCGCTTCGGCCCGACGAGCTGACCGCACGGCGGATGCGGACCATCGTCCCGGACGCCATGATGGCCGGGATCACCACCACCAGAGGGGGCGCCTGATGACGGGCAGCAGCAGCGACGTGGAGATTCACATCGGCGAGGGTCTCGCGGGGACGCAGACCGTGGAGGTGGCGGTCTCGGAGAAGGGGACCGCTGAGCTCCTCGCGGCCCTCGACGAGCACGACATCGGCCACGACGTGCTCGACAAGCGCGTCGAGTCCCTCCCTGGGGGCACCGTCCTCGCCGTCGGCTCGTTCCACCTGGGGCAGGGCGGTGCCGGGCTCGGAGACGCGCTCGCCGACTGCGCCCGACGCCTCGAGCCCGTGGTCCCCGTGGTCACGATCGGAGGGACCCCGTACGAGGTGGCCGAGTCCGGAGCCGTCGCCTCGGCGCTCGTCGCACTCCGCGCCGCCCAGGACGAGCGGGACGCCGCCGCCGCCGAGGCCCGGTCGGAGTGGGAGCGTGACTACGAGCAGGAGCAGGGGGCGGAGGACTCCGAAGAGCCCAAGGGCTGACGGCCTCAGGCGGCGCGGAACCACTTGGCGAGCTTGTCGAGCTCGCCCTCGGAGCTGGGGCGGTCGGACTCGCCGGACTCGTCAGCGTCCGCGGGCTCGTCCGCTGCGGGATCTTCGACCACCGGCCGCTCGACCGTGGGCTCCTCGGCCGCGGGCTCCTCAGCCTCAGGGCCGGCCTCGGCCTCAGGACCAGCCTCATCCTCAGGGCCAGCCTCGGCCACCGGCTCCTCCGGTGTGGCTTCGGCCTCCGCGGTCGGCATCCACCCCGCCGGCACCGGCAGATACGGCCGAGGCACTCCGGGGTCGTTGAGCAGCGACGTCAGCCGGTCCAGCTCGCGGGCGAGCTGGATCTCCGGGGCGACCTCCTCCTCGACGACGAGGTACTTCGCGATGCTCTCCTCGCGTGCGATCGCGGCGGCGCTGCGGGTCGGCTCGGCGGCCGAGCTCTCGACCGAGGCCGGGCGAGGCGTGGGGAAGACGAGGCCGGTGCTGTCCAGTCGGGCCGCGTGGATGGTATGGACGACGAGGACCGCCGTGAGCACCAGCGTCGCGGTGACCCACCCGGCCACCAGCTGATCGACCGGGGCGTCGGGCGCGAGGGGGAGCAGGAGGTTGAAGGGGACGAGTGCAGCGCTGAGGGCCACCAGGAACAGGGTCCCGAGCGGGCGCCACCATCGGCTCTCCCAGCCGAACAGCACGCGTTCACGCTCTTCGACCGAGCCGCGATAGTCGGGGAGGTCCGTCGGCAGCCCGTTGAGCCATCGGCGCTGGGCCCGGACGGTCCGGCGCCAGTCGCGCCGTACGAGCACGTCGGCGACCAGGCCACCGGTCATCACGGACAGCAGCACGACCAGGACCGGCACCACGAGAGCGTCCGGCAACCCCGTGACGCAGAGCAGCAGCGTCACTGCGGCAGCGGCCGTCGTCGTGACCAGCCCGATCCACATCCGCCGCGGTGTTCGAGTACGTCCCGAGTCCATGCTCTCCTCCCTTGACGCCCCTCCGGGGATACGTAATCAGTCCAACAGGACAACGTGGTCTCGACCACTCCAAGTTCCTCGTACGCGGTGAGACGTGTCACCCGGCTGCTCGACGCGCCGGCGGCCGCACTGTCTAGGATGGGCAGGTGATCGACATCGAGGACGAGGTGACGGCGCGCGACGGTGCCGTGGACGCCACCGGGACAGCGAGCCCTCTGGCCTGGCTGATGGCGATCGGCGGCGTGATCGGACTGGTCGCCTCGGCGATGCTCACCTACGACAAGATCAAGCTCCTCGAGACCCCTGGCGCCAGCCTCGCCTGCTCGATCAACCCCTGGGTCGACTGCGGCGGCGTCGTCTCGAGCTGGCAGGCCTCACTCTTCGGCTTCCCCAACACGTTCCTGGGCCTCGCCGGCTTCTCCGTGGTGACCACGCTCGGCGTGCTGCTGCTCTCGGGCACGCGGCTGCCTGAGTGGTTCTGGGCGGGCCTCCAGGTCGGCGCGGTCCTCGCGGTCGCCCTGATCACCTTCCTGCAGTACACGAGCATCTACAACCTCGTGAAGCTGTGCCCCTACTGCATGGTGGTGTGGACGGTGACGATCCCGCTGTTCGTGGCCGTGACCGCGCGCAACCTGCGTTCCTGGGCCCCGACGTCGGCGGTGACCCGCTTCGTCTCGAACTGGACGCTGCTGATCGTCCTCCTCTGGTACGTCGCCGTCGTCTCGGCGATCTGGTTCCAGTTCGGGCCTGAGCGCCTCTTCGCCTCCTGAGGGGACGGGCCTGCGCGGGAGGACAGATGTCATCCCCGACTGCCCACTTTTCGCTCTGGGAGCCGCCCCACGTCGCTCCGTAGCGTCGTCCGTACGGCCCAGGTCGGGCCGTGGACGGAGGAGCGACATGACAGAGCAGCTGAGCCGGGACGGCACGTCGGAGACCGCGGACCGGCGGGGCACCTTCCTCGACGACCTGGCAGCGGCGGTGGTGAGCGCTGCAGCCGCTGCGTTCGCCTGGTTGCTGTGGAGCCAGGTCATCGGCGTGGAGCTCGAGGTGAAGGGGTTCGGCGGCGGCGTCCAGGAGGTGGGCGTGGTGTCGGTCGTGCTCAGCGCGGTCGCCTTCGTCCTCGTCGGTGCGGCGTTGTTGAGATGGATGCAGCGGCGCTCGGAGGCGGGGCTGCGGTGGTGGACCTGGATCGCGACGGCTTTCGCGGTCGTCTCGCTGATGTCGCCGACCTCGGCGCTGTCGGCGCGTGCGGTGGTCGCGCTGATGAGCATTCACGTGGTCGTCGCGGCGGTGGCCATCCTGTGGTTGCGGCATGTTCACGGGCCCGTCGACGGTCCACGCGAGCGCGTCGCCGCACGCGGACGAGCAGTAGGTTGAACCTCATGGCCGAGACGTGGGGCTGCCAGGCGCGACGGTACGCCGCTGTCCTCGTCTGGGTCCCGTTGCTCGCGGGTGTCCCGTTGTTCGCCCTGCACGGCGGGTCGGCGCAGGTCCTCGGTCAGATCGCGATCCTGTCAACGGTGGCGGCAGCCTCGGTCGCCACCGTGCTGACCGGACGCGTCGCGGCACTGGTCGTCCTCGGTGTGGCGACGGTCGTCGCGTCCACGCAGGGCGAAGGCTGGATGACTCCGTGGACCCTGCTCGCGATCACCGCGCCCGTCGTCTTGAGGGGGTGGCCGTTGGCGGTGACCGTCGTCGCCGCGGCTGCCGGTTCGGCGACGGCGATGTGGAGGGTCGACGACGTCGGCGAAACGTTCTGGATCGGCGTCGCGGGGGTGCTGCTCGCTGGCGGAGCGACGACGGCCTACCTTCGGCTGCTCGAGGCGAACGCGGCGTTGCGGTGCACGCGCGCCGAGCTCGCCCGGGTGGCCGTGGCGGAGGAGCGTGAGCGGTTCTCACGCGACCTCCACGACCTCCTGGGACACACCCTGAGCGTGATGGTGGTCAAGGCGCAGGCGGTACGGAGGCTTGCGGAGCGCGACCCGGCGGCTGCGGCCGTGCACGCCGCCGACATCGAGCGGATCGGCCGCGACGCGCTCGTCGACGTACGGCGCGCGGTGGACGCGATGCGGGCGCCGCGGCTGTCGGAGGAGCTCGAGGGCGCACGTCACGCCTTGTACGCGGCGGGGATCCGGAGCGAGGTGGTTCCCTTCGGTGGTGAGCTCCCCGAGCCGGTCGACGAGACGCTCGCCTGGGTGGTGCGCGAGGGCGCGACGAACGTCATCCGGCACTCTGGCGCGACGCAGGCGACGTTCGCGCTGACCGGCGTCGACGGAGAGGTGGAGCTGACCGTCGCCGACGACGGGGTCGGGGGGCCTCTCGAGGTGAGCAGACGTGACGGTGGGCTCGAAGGGCTTCGTCGGCGGGTGGCGGCGGTGGGGGGTCTGCTGACGTACGAGCCGGCGGACGAGGGTTTCCGTCTGGTCGCGCGGGTGCCGGTGACGTGATCCGGCTCCTTCTCGCCGAGGACCAGGCGATGATGCGGGGCGCGCTCGCGGTGCTCCTCGACCTCGAGGACGACCTCGAGGTGGTCGCCCAGGTCGACGACGGCGACGACATCGTGCCGACCGCTCTCCGCGAGCGGCCGGACGTGGCACTCCTCGACATCGAGCTGCCGCACGTGAGCGGTCTGGAGGCGGCAGAGCAGCTCGCGACCGTGCTTCCGGAGTGCCGTGTCGTCATCGTCACTACCTTCGCGCGCACCGGGTACCTCCAGCGGGCGATGGCCGCCGGCGCTCGGGGCTATCTGGTCAAGGACGCGCCCGTGGAGGGCCTCGCCGATGCCATCCGGCGGGTCGCCGCCGGCGGCACCGTCGTCGACCCCGAGCTCGCCGGTGCGGCGCTGCGGGCACCCGCGAACCCGTTGACGCCGCGCGAGAAGGAGGTCCTCGCGGCAGCCGAGGACGGCTCGTCGATCGTCGACATCGCCGGCCGCGTCCACCTCTCGCCGGCCACCGTCCGCAACTACCTCTCGGTCGCGATCAGCAAGACCGGCACCCGCAACAAGACCGAGGCGGCGCTGCTGGCCCGCGACAACGGCTGGCTGTGACCCGTCCTCACCAGCCCCGGGCGATCCGGTCACGGAGCCACCCGTACGAGGCCTTCGGGGTGCGCCGGCCTGTCGAGAAGTCGACGTAGGTGAGCCCGAACCGCTGGGTGTAGCCCTCGGCCCACTCGAAGTTGTCGAGCAGCGACCACACGAGGTAGCCGCGGACGTCGACGCCGGCCGCGCGCGCCTCGCCGACCGCACCGATGTGGGCGTCGAGGAAGGCGATGCGGTCGGAGTCGTCGACCGTCCCGCCGGGCGAGAGCACGTCGGGGTACGAGCAGCCGTTCTCGGTGACCACGATCGGCGGGAGCCCGGCCCCGTAGGTGTCGCGCAACCCGACCAGCAGCTCGGTGAGCCCGTCGGGGACGACCGGCCAGCCGAAGCCGGTCTGCGCCGGACCCTCGATCGGCACAAGCTCGAACGGGAGCGGACTGCCCGGACCGGGCGCCTTCACCTGCGTGGGGTTGTAGTAGTTGACGCCCAGCAGGTCCAGCGGCTGCCCGATCACCGACAGGTCGCCGTCTCGCACCACCGCGCCGGCACCGGCCACGGCGGCACCGAGCTCGTCGGGGTAGGCGCCACGGAGCACGCTGTCGAGGAACATCCTGTTGTGGAAGGCGTCGTACGCGCGCGCCGCGGCGGTGTCCGTCGCCGAGGTCGACGCCGCGCGTACGGGTGTCAGGTTGTTGACGAGCATCACCGGCGCGTCACCCGGCCCTGCTCGTAGCGCCTGCGTCGCGAGCCCGTGCGCGAGCAGCTGGTGGTGCCCCGCCGCGAAGGCGTCGAGGAGCAGAGTCTCTCCCGGTGCGTGGGTGCCGAAGGCGTATCCCAACGCCATGTGCACGAACGGCTCGTTGAGGGTGCCCCAGGCCGCGACCCGGTCGCCGAGCACCTCGGCGACCACCGCGGCGTACTCGGCGAACCTCTCGGCGGTCTCGCGCGCCATCCAGCCGCCGGCGTCCTGCAGGGCTTGGGGAAGGTCCCAGTGGAAGAGGGTCGGGACCGGCGCGATCCCCCGCTCCAGGAGGCCGTCGAGGAGTCGGTCGTAATAGCCGATCCCTGCCTGGTTCACGGGTCCCTGGCCGCGGGGCTGCACCCGTGGCCAGGCGAGGGAGAACCGGTACGCGTTCGCGCCGAGACCGGCCAGGAGGTCGAGGTCCTCGGGCCACCGGTGGTAGGAGTCGCACGCGACCGCACCGGACGAGCCGTCGGTGACCCGGCCGGGCTCGGCGCAGAAGGTGTCCCAGATGCTCGGGCCACGTCCGTCCTCGTCGGCGGCGCCCTCGATCTGGTACGCCGCGGTCGCCGCGCCCCACCAGAACGACGAGTGACTCGCGACCCTGGTCACGCCAGCTGCCATGGGCACATACTGTGCGCGTGTCCAAGATCACGCAAGCGCCGTCGGCCGCGCTGCGTCGCGCACGGTTGGCGACGTCGGTCGGGTTCTTCCTCCAGGCCGCGATCCTGGTCACCATCTTGTCGCGGCTGCCGACGTTCGAGGACGAGCGGGGCGTGACCGAGGCCGACGTCACGATCATGCTGCTCCTCACGTCGGTCATCGCGGGGGCGGGCTCCTTGCTCGCCGAGCGGATCGCGGTGCGGCACTCGAGCGCGCTCGCTCTCCGGCTGGCCCTGCTGATCATCAGCGCGATGGTCGTCGTGGTCGGCCTGGTGGAGTCGCTGCCGGGCATGTACGTCGCCTTCGCCGTCTACGGCATCGGCGTCGGGGCGGCTGACGCGGCGACGAACATGCAGGGCGTGACCGTCCAACGGCTCTACGGCCGCAGCATCATGACCCGGTTCCACGCCATGTGGAGCATCGGCGCGATCGTCGGCGCCTTGTACGCCGCCGGCAGCGCCGAGCTCGGGATCGGACTCATGCCCTCGCTGGTCGCGCTGGGCATGGTCGGGATCGTGGTCACCGTCGTCGTCTCGCCGTCCCTCGTGGGCCCGGGCGTCGAGCAGGAGGTCACCCACGACTCCGAGGGCTCCGCCGCGTCCCTTCACGTCCCGTGGCGGCCTCTGCTGGCCCTGGGACTCGTGGTGATCGTCTTCTATCTCGCCGACACGTCGGTGATGAGCTGGAGCTCGCTCTATCTGCACAAGGCGCTCGACTCGAGCGAGACCGTCGCCCCGCTCGGATATGCGGCCTACCAACTTGGTGCCGTGATCTCGCGGCTCGCCGGCGACCGGTTCGTCAGCCGGTACGGCGCCGTGCCGGTCGTCCGCGCCGGCACCGTGGTTGGGCTGGTCGCGCTCTTCCTGGTCGTGGCCGCGCCGGTGCCGTGGATGGCGATCGCCGCCTTCGGCCTGATGGGGTTGGGGCTGCCGATCGTCATCCCGCTCGCGTTCGCTGCCGCGGGCAGCATCCCCGGCACCGATGCCGACGTTGCCATCGCACGTCTCAACCTCTTCAACTACGTCGGCAACATCGTCGGCGCGGCGCTGATCGGCGCGTTGGCGACCGGTGGTCAGCTGCGGTGGATCTACGTCGTACCGCTGGTCCTCGTCCCGCTGATCCTGCTCGTGGCGCGGACCTTCGCGCCGGAGCGCGAGATCGAGGCCGTCGCCCGAGCCCGCCCCTGACACTCGGGGGGTATGGACGAGGGGGAGCCCTGCGGTTCCCGTGGGCCGTCAGGGCCGTTGGGCCTGCTCTGTCGCCGCGAGGTGGGGCGCAACGACGCTGACGATCTGCTGATGGGTGTCAGCGTCAGCGGCCGCGATCAGGCCCCGGCCGGTCTCCAACGGTCCACCGTGGAGGTCGGTCACGATGCAACCAGCGGTGCGGCACAGCTCGATGCCCGCGGCGAAGTGGACGTTACCGACGAAGTGGCCGTCGCTGATGTACGCCGCACGGCGACCAGCCGCCACCCACGCCACGGCGAGCGTTGTCGACATGACCCGCGGTCCGAACGCTGAGCGGAAGGCCGGGTCGACGATGACCTGCGCAACGAGGAACGGTCGGTCGAGCGGGCCGTCGCAGTTGACGTCGACCAGGCGCGACTCAGGCGACGGGAGGAGCGGGACGTCGACACCGCCCCGCCTGAGAGCCGCCTGCTCTCCGTCTGTCCAGAACACCTCGCCGGCGATGGGGTCAACCGAGACACCCACCAAGGTCCGCGAGTCGTGAATCAGCGCAACGTTCACGGCAACCAACGGGGTCTCGGCCGCGAAGTTGAGCGTGCCGCACAGCGGGTCGACCAGCCAACGACGTCTGGAATCCAGGACACCGCCGCCGCCTGACTCCTCGCCCTCCACAGCATCCGCGGGTCGAGCGGCGGTGATCACCTCGAGAATCGCGCGTTCGGCGTCGAGGTCGGTGTCTGTCGCGAAGTCGGTGGGTGTCTTCGCATGCTTGACCAACGATCCCCCGTTGGCCGAGCGGACCACAGCCGCCCCGGCTTCAGCGGCGGCCAGGGCAACGTCGACGTCATTCGACAGTCGGGTCACGGGATGATGGTCCCGGACTCACGACCCTGGCGAGGGCCAGCCGGGTCATGACGGCCGACATCGCCGGCACCGGCTCGGGTTGATCGCCACACGCTCCAGAGGACGATGAGGAGGAGCGTGGCGACCGCGGTGTATCCGACGACTCCGCAGACGCGCTGCATCGCTGGGTCGTGCGGGACCAAGGGGCGGGTGGTGAATGCCTTGTGGGCGATGTAGGTGGGTACGGCGAGGGAGGCCAGCAGGCCTCGTATTCCGCCCTTGTGGATGGTGACGACGATGAGGCTGAGACCTGCAGCGGTGATGGACCCGATCACGAGGTAGGCGGTCACGTCGGTGACGACGCCCATGTCGCCACCCGCGTACGTTCCGGCGGCGAGGTCGGACACGTAGTAGCCGAGGACCGCAGGCAACAGGAAGGCCAGGCATCGCCGCATCGCGGTCGTCCAGGTGCGTGCCGGCAAGGCGCTGAGGAGTCCCGCCGTGAGCCAGGCCCAGTCATTTCCGAGGAGTTTTGACAGGTGTACGGCCAGCGGCGTTTCGCCGTGGTTGGCGGCTGAGGTGGCAACTCCGAATCCGAGACCGGCGAGCAACAGGACGGACGGATGGGTGAGGTCGAAACGGCGTCGCATGATTCGACTGCTCGCTACTTCGACCACGACGCATAACAGGTCGCGGTTGTGTACTCGGCGTAGCCGGCCGCAGCGAGTCCGCCGGCGGGGGCCCAGGCGGAGCGTGTCTTGCCGTTCATCTTCGCCGTCGCGCCGTGGCCGACGGAGGGGTGCAGGTAGTGCGATCGGCAGACCTTCTTGCCGCCCGCGTCGAGCGTCGCTCCGTACGACCAGGTTCCGCCACCCACCGTGACGATGGCCCGCGCGCCGATCGTGCCTTCAGAGGTTTCGCCGTCGACGACGACCTCTCCCGTGCCGGTGAACTGAACCCATCCGCCGGTGGCCGTTTCACCCTGGGAGATGACCTGGATGCCGGTCGTACGGCTCTGCTCGGCCGCAGCGGCGGGGCCAGCGCCCAACGCTGCCGCCCCCGCAAGAGTGAAGAGCGACGCCATTGCCATTGCCATCGTCAATGTCTTCTTCATTGCCGGAGAGTAGCGGTCGTGAAGTGACGGCTTGCTGTCGAGAGCGGCACGGCCTAATGTGAAGTGATGACTTCAGAAGTGGCCGCCGGCGGACTACCTCCACGCCGAGTCGTTGCGAGCGCCGCGCTGGCCGCGCTCGCCGTACCAGCCCGGTTCGCGATCCTCAGCCATCTGCTCGCGGCCGGCCCCCGGACGGCCAGCCAGTGCGCGAAGGTCGTGGGCGAGAGCCCCTCGAACTGCTCGTGGCATCTGCGCGAGCTCGCCAAGGTGGGTCTCGTCGAACCGTCCGACCTGGCGCACTCTGACGGACGCGCGAAGCTGTGGCAGGCGACGGCGGCGGGCTTCGACCTCTCGGGGGGCGACGAGCCGGCCGAGAGGGTCGCCCTGACCGCGCTCGCGGTGGTGGCGGCGGAGCACGTCGACCGGGCCTACGGCCGCTACCTGGCTCGCCAGGACGAGCTTCCCGAGGACTGGACCGAGGTGTCGGGCGCCAACGAGTACGCGCTCGACCTCACGCCCGCCGAGCTGGAGAAGCTCCTGGAGGCGGTCGATGCGCTGGTTCGCCCCTATGTCCGGCCGATCCGGAAGGACGCGCCTGCGAACAGTGAGGTCGTCCACGTGACCCTCCGAGCGTTCCTCGAGACCGACCTGTTCCTCGACCGGTGACGACCCGGGCGGTGCTCGGGCGGCCGGACCTGCTCCGGCTCGCCGCGGGTGGCCTGATCTCCGAGGTCGGCGACTGGATGCTCCTCGTCGCTTTCCCGTTGTTCGTGCTCGAGCTCACCGGCTCGCCGCTGGTCACCTCGACGGTCTTCGTGCTGCAGATGGTCCCGAGCGTGGTTGCCGGGCCGCTCGCCGGCGTCCTGATCGACCGGGTGGACCGATGGCGGTTGATGGCCGTGGTCGCGCTCCTCCAGGCGGCGATCCTGAGTCCGCTCCTGGCGGTGACCTCGGCGGACGAGCTGGGGGTGGTGTATCTGGTGGTCGCCGCGCAGTCCGTGCTCGGCACGATCATCGAGCCGTGTCGAGCGACGACGGCAGCGGCCCTGGCGCCGGCCGAGGACCTGATGGCCGTCAACCAGACGCTCGGGGTGGCCTCCAACCTCGCCCGCCTGGTCGGAGGACCGCTGGGCGGGCTCGCCCTCGGGCTCGGCGGCATCGGGACCGTGCTGGTGGCCGCCGGCGCCGCGTTCGTGCTGTCGGCCGTCCTGTTCGGCACCCGGCGTCGCGTGGGCTCCGACCCGACGCCAGGCACCAACCACGGTGACCACGCCTTGCGTGAGCTGTTCGACGGCCTTCGCCTGGTGGTGCAGGCGCCGGTGCTGCGCCGGTTGATGGGCGTCGCCGGATGCATGGCTCTCGCCCAGGGCGGCTTCGTCATCCTCTTCGTGCTGTTCGTGATCCGTGACCTGAACGGCGCCGAGTCCGAGGTGGGCATCCTGCGTGGGATACAGGCCGTCGGAGCCTTGGCCGGTGGACTGCTGCTCGCCCTCGTCGTGCGCAGGGTGCGCGCGCACCACCTCGTCGCGGGATCGCTCGCCATGTTCGGCGTGCTGTCGCTCGCGGTGTGGAACCTGCCGCACGTCACGACGTCCTTCGGGGTGTACGTCGCCCTGTTCATCGTCGTCGGCGCGCCGGGGCTGGCGGCCATGACCGGGCTGCTGACGATCGTCCAGACCCACGCGCCGGAAGCCGCACGAGGACGGGTGGTCAGCACCTTCTTCGCTGCCCTGACCGGGGTCCAGGCGGTGGGGATGCTCGCGGGCGGGCTCGTCGGCACGGGGATGGGATTGACCGTCGCCCTGCAAGTACAGGGCGTGCTCTACCTGGTGGCCGGTGCCTTGGCGCTGAGGCTCAGGCCAACGGTGCTGTCGGACAGCGCCCGCGCGGATTCGGCAGTGGTTCGGGACGGGTCGGCCGCCCCCGGGTCTTGACGAACAGCAGCATGTTCTTCAGCAGCCGATCGAGCGTGAGTTCTCTAACGGTCGTAGCTCATCAGTGGACGCCACACCCGTGGACGCCGAAGACGCCGGCGGCGACCCGCTAGATGACGAGGTAGCGGATGGTGTCGCCGAAGCTGTCACGATCCCTGAAGGCGAAACTGGCACCTGGGACCCATCAAGCGGGACAACCGGTGGAACTGTCGGCGCGGCTGGGACGGCCCCCACTGACGAGGACATCCCTTACGCGGGCTGGCGCGCGTGCGGGGTCTCCGATAGCCGCTACAAGCACGCTCGAGACTACGTCCGAATCCGGATCCACTCGCGCATGGTGGGGTCGATCGGACGTCTCTACTGTGGACGCTACGACTCTGTGCCGGGAGGAGAGTTGACCTTTGGGTACCGCCACATCAAGCAACGACACACGCGTGACTTTGCGCTGAAATCTCAGTGGATCTCCCGGAACTGGAGAGATCTGGCTGGCTGGACAATCAACTGGACGCTTCGAGATCCTGACGTTGCGGGCGACCCCACTCCGAGGCGCTTTTGCTATCAGCGAAAGTTCTACCTTTACTACGGCGACACCTTGGTCGCGAAAATGCGAACCTACGTGTACCTCGGCAAGACCGGGATGAGGATCATGACCGCTTTCCCGGGTAGTGGCGTTGGTGGAAAGGGCAAATGCAAGGCAGAAATCATCAATCGTGGCGGGACAGTCCGCTATGACACAGGACGTTAGGAAGGGAGCATGGGACTCGTAAGGCCACAAGTTTGGGTATGGCCCTCGACTGACGAGAGTGTCCTTCATCTCAAGGTTGGCCGACTCCTTCACGAACTGGACCCCGCGACCCTCGACCTGCCGCCTGATCTCAGGAAGAGGCTGCTGCGCTGGGTCGAGACGTTCATGGACCAAGGACCGATGTGGGAATGGGACGACCCTGAAGTCTGGCGTCAGTTCCGTGTGGCCGGGTTTCGGCTAGCGGCCGATCTCCAAGAAGCTCTTTGGCCTCAGTACGAGGTCTATTACGCGGACCGCTTGGAACCTTCCTCCAACTTCCCCTAGATGTGATGTCCGGGGAGGTTGGTCAGTCGGGTGACTGGTTGCCGGCCGCCGATGGCGGAGTTGGGGCAGTGGACTCTTCTATGTCGCGTCCAGGGGCAGGGGCCGGGCTCGGCGCGGAGTCTTTCGAGCGTCCGGTAGAACTGGCGGGCGAGGTAGGGCTTGAGGCACGGTCGGATCTATTTGGTGGTGCGCCCCTCTGTGCGGCGCCGCTCGGCATAGGCCTGGGTGCCGGGGTCGTCGTCATGCGAGTGACGGCGGCCATGTGCAGGGCTGGTTTAACCTCCGGTCACCGCGGCGATTGAGCCGGTCGCGCGTGGTGATCTCGGACGAGGCGGGACATCGGATTGACGCCTGGCGAGGGCGGCGAAGGGTGCTTCGGAACGGTCCGCCAAGCGTGTGACCAGGAGGCGTCGACGTCCGCGATGGTGACCGGGCCGATGCTGGTCTTGTCCAGAAGTTCGGCAGCCTTGCTGTCGCGTACGACGGTCGATCATCTGGGCGTGGTTGGTCGCGAGCTCCTCGTTGAGCGCGATCACTCGCTTGGCCAGCCGGACTGGTTCGGCGAGCGGTGAGCGTCGCGAGTTCTTCACTGCGGGTGCGCCAGCGCGCGACATCGCCGAATCTGGCTCGCGGTCTGCCCGGCACCCTCATGCTCAGGGCTTCGAAGAGCGTAACCGACACGTTCCAAAGTCTCCGGCAGGAGTTCGAGCGTCACGAAACCAGTTATGGGTCCTCGGAGTTTCGGTCCTGATTTTCGGTGCGGCTGAGTTTCGGGCAACGCGACGCGAAGTGCTCCTGTCGGCTATGACGCGACGGCGGGGGCGGGGGCGTCGATCGCGAGCTTCACGCCGATTGCACCGAGGAGCGTGCCAGTGACCCACTTCTGCCACCGCATCCAGGCCGGCTTGCGTTGTAGGAACGTGGCGACTGATCCGGCGGCGAGGATGATCGCGCCGTTCACGGCAACGCCGACGAGGATCTGGATCGCGCCGAGCTGAAATCCTTGGGCCACGATGCTGCCGGCTGCGGGGTCGATGAACTGCGGGATAAGGGCGAGGTAGAGGATCGCGACCTTCGGGTTGAGGAGGTTCGTCAGGAGCCCCATGCGAAAAAGCTTGCCGAACGAGTCCCGCGGAAGATCGTTGGTTTCGAACAGCGATTTCCCGCCCGGGCGGAGCGTCTTGTAGGCGAGCCAGAGAAGGTAGACGGCACCCGCGACCTTCAGGGCGATGAACAACCACGGGACGACGAGAAACACTGCCGCCAACCCGAGGTTTGCCATCGCCATGTACACGACGAACCCCACGGCCGTCCCGGACAGTGACATCATTCCGGCGCGCCATCCCTGACTGATGCTGCGGGAGACGAGATACATCATGTTCGGCCCCGGGGTGAGGGCGAGCCCGAGCTCGATGAGCGCGATACCGACGGCGGCGGACAGCGAGACCATGCAAGCTTCTTTCGTGAGGAGGGTTGCGGTGAGCATCCCCCTCGATGCCGAACTCCACCAAATCTCCCACTCGCTGCCGCAGGCGACAGCGCGCCCCCTTCTTGGGCGGGTGTGCCGGGGTTTCCTCCTCTTGTAGGAATCCACAACGGGCCGAAACTGATCGTTTCTGAACGATGAGCGCCGGCCTCCTCGATGTCGACGACACGCTCGGGCCGGCGGTCCCAGAACGCTGGACCGAAACCAATCGACCCGAAACTTCCCGTAGACCGCTTTCGGGATGCCGCTGGTAGCAGCGGCCCACTGAACTCTGGCGGTCTCTGGCAGCGGTCGGCAGAACTTGATGCCGTCCTCGACCCGGGCCGCGCCCCTGCTGCCTTGGACGACGCCGTCGAAGGACTCGTTGACGTCGGGTAGAACGCCAGACGGCGCCGCTCTCGGAGTCGGTGGCCCGGCGTGTAGGACCGGCGAACTGCCGCCCGCGAGCTCCCGAAGGTGAATGACGCTGTCGCTCGTGGTCGCGGGTCACCAGTCGTCGCGCCACTCGATCTTGTCGAAATCAGCGTTGAGCCAGACAGCTGGACAGGAGATGTCCTCAGATTTGGCGACTTCGACATCTCGCTGTCGGCGCCCAGCTGCGGACATCTGGGACACAGGAAGGATCCCCGCAGCGACGTCGTCGCGTAGGTAGCTGTTCACGAAGATGGTGCCCTCGAGTTTGAATCCGAGATACTCGGGAGCGGTGGCGAGCACGGTGACGGTTGCCGTCTGGTTGGTGCGGGGTTTGAGCCATCTCGTCACGGTGAACGTCATCGGCGCGAGGTGGTCCTTGTTAGTAGCGCCCACCTCGGTCAGGACGCCCTCGAAGATGTATCGAGAGCACGCGATTTCTTCGACGCCGGAGAGCTGGACGTCGCGTGCGGTAGGCCCGTCATCGCTCGATGAGCAGCCCGCGCAGAGGAGTACGGCGGCCGAACACAGCGAGACCAGGCTTGCTCGGCGCGCGATGGCCCCCGGGACCGCGACTCCGCTCACTGCCGGGAGCCCGACAGCACGCGCAGGCGCCGCAGGGCCTCCGCGATCACCGGCTCCTGCTTGCAGAACGCCCAGCGTACGAGCGGTCGCCCGGCATCCTCGTCGTCGTAGAACACCTGCGTCGGGACGGCGACGACCCCCGCGATCTCCGGCAGCGCTCGGCAGAACTCGATGCCGTCCTCATAGCCGAGGGGTCGGATGTCGGTCGTCGCGAAGTACGTGCCCTCGGGCACGTACGTGGTGAAGCCGACCTCGTTGAGGCCCGCGCAGAGCTGGTCGCGACGCGCCTGCAGCGTCGCGGCGAATCCCTCGAAGTACGCCGCGTCGTGCCCGAGCGCGTGAGCGATCGCCGGCTGGAGCGGAGCGCCGGAGGTGTAGGTGAGGAACTGCTTGGCGCCCACGGCCGCGCGGACGAGCTCGGGCGGACCGCTCAACCAGCCCACCTTCCAGCCGGTGAACGAGAACGACTTTCCGCCGCTGGAGATGGTGAGCGTCCTCTCTCGCATCCCGGGGAGGGTCGCGAGGGGCACGTGCGCATGGCCGTCGAAGACGAGGTGCTCGTACACCTCGTCGGTCACCACGACGAGGTCGTGCTCGACGGCAAGGTCGCGGATCGCCTCGCGCTCCTCGGGGTTCAGCACCATCCCGGTGGGGTTGTGCGGGCTGTTGATCAGCATCATCGTGGTCCTCGGTCCGACCGCCGCCCTCAGCGCGTCGAGGTCCAGGCGGAAGTCCGGCGCACGCAGCGTCACCGGCCTGCGCACGCCGCCGGCGAACTCGAGCACCGCCACGTAGGAGTCGTAGTACGGCTCCAGGACGACGACCTCGTCGCCGGGATCGACCAGACCGAGGATCGCCGCGGCGATCGCCTCCGTGGCGCCGGTGGTCGCGGCGACCTCGGTGTTCGGGTCGAGCTCGATCCCGTACCAGCGGTGCTGGTGGTCGGCGACCGCCTGCCGGAGCGCCGGGACGCCGATCCCGGGCGCGTACTGGTTCGCCCCTGACCGCATCGCCTCGACCGCCACGTCGATCACGTCCTGCGGGCCGTCGGTGTCGGGGAACCCCTGCCCGAGGTTCACCGCTCCGGTGCGTACGGCGAGCGCCGACATCTCGGCGAAGATCGTGGTCCCGAGGCCGGCGACGCGCATGCTGCTGGTCTTCATCGCCCTGACTCTAGGTGTCGACGGTGCCGTCGGTCTCCCGGTGCGAGACTGGACGGGTGTCAACCGCGACCGTGTCGCCACCGCGACGCCCGAGCCGGCGCCGTACGCCGCTGGGGCGGGCGCTGACCGCGTTGGGGGTCGTGCTGGTGCTCGTCGGCGTCGGCATGCTGGGCTACGTCGGATGGCAGTACTTCGGGACCAACATCGTCTCCAAGCAGCAGCAGGCCGAGATCCGCGACGACCTCGTCAAGTCGTGGGCGTCTCCGGACGCCGAGGAGGCGGACATCCCGGGGCGCGCGATCGGCCTCCTGCGGGTCCCGCGCTTCGGCGACGACGAGGTGCCCATCGTGAGGGGCGTGGACGACCGCTCGCTGGCTCGGGGCGTCGGATGGTTCCCCGACTCGGCGCGCCCGGGAGAGATCGGCAACGTCGCGATCGCCGGGCACCGGGTCACCCACGGTGAGCCGTTCCGCGACTTCCTCGAGCTGAGGAAGGGCGACAAGGTCGAGATCGAGACGCGGACGCACATCTTCACCTACCGGCTGCGCGACGACGGGACCGACCGCGAGCTCGACTTCTCGGAGAGCTGGGTCCTCGACCCGGTGCCTGAACGTCCGGGTTCGAAGCCGACCGAGCGGCTCCTCACGATGGTGACCTGCTCCGAGCTGTTCCACACCGACAAGCGGTCGGTCGTCTTCGGGGAGCTGGTCTCGTCGGTGGAGAAGCAGCCCGCCGATACGCTGACGCCATGAGCGATCGCGACGCCCTCATCGACCAGATCAAGGACAAGGCCGTCATCCACGGCACGGTGACACTGTCCTCCGGCAAGGAGGCCGACTACTACGTCGACCTCCGGCGGGTCACCCTCGACCACGAGGCGGCGCCGCTGGTGGGGCGCGTCATGCTCGACCTCCTCGACGACCTCGACTACGACGCCGTCGGAGGGCTGACGATGGGGGCCGACCCGGTGGCGGCGGCGATGCTGCACCAGGCCGCCGCGCAGGGCCGGGCCCTCGACGCGTTCGTCGTGCGAAAGGCCGAGAAGGCGCACGGCCTCCAGCGGCGGATCGAGGGGCCGGACGTCGCCGGGCGTCGCGTGGTGGCGGTCGAGGACACCTCGACCACCGGTGGCTCGGTTCTCACAGCGGTCCAGGCCCTGCGGGAGGCCGGTGCTGAGGTGGTCGCCGTCGCGGTCATCGTCGACCGGGAGACCGACGCCGCCGATCGGGTCCGCGGCGAAGGGCTCGGCTACCGCTTCGCGGTGTCCAAGAGCGACCTGGGCCTGTAGGCCTCCCGGGCCGCGACGGCGACGTCCGGCTGGTCGGCGAACACGCCGTCGACGCCCAGGTCGAAGAGCGCGGCCAGCTCCGCGCCCACGTCGCCGCCCTCCTGCTCGAGATCGCTGCTGCGCAGGTCGCACGCGAGGAACGCGTTCTCCTGCCGCACCGTCCACGCGTACACCTGCAGCCCGGCCGCGTGCGCCTGCGCCGTCAGCGTGCTCGGGACGCCCCGCGACCCGTCGGCGGAGCGGGGCAAGAGCAGGTCCTTCGGGACTCCGAGGACCTGCGCGTACTCGGCGACGGCGCCGAGGCCTTCAGGGGTGACCATGTCGGCGTACGTCAGCGGGTCACCGGCCTGGCTGCGGTCGTACGGCGCCCCGTTGGGCAGGACCAGCTGGAGCAGGCAGAGCTGTGACCCGGCGGCGAGAGCCTTCAGGTTGGACACCTCGAGCGACTGGACCAGCAGCCCTGACGGCGGGTCGTCGAGGCCGCGCTCCCTCAGCGTCCGGAGCAACGGCTCCTCGAGCGGCAGACCGCGATCGCGGAAGTACGTCGAGCTCTTGAGCTCGGGGTAGACATCGACGCGTCGCCCGTACTGGGTGGCGGCGACTTCCGCGAGGTCGAGGATCTCGTCGAGGGTCGGCACCTCGTACCAGCCGTCGTAGGCAGTGCAGCCCGGGCGCAGGTGCGAGATCCGCTCCTTGGCCCGCAGCGTCTTGAGCTCGTCGAGGGTGAAGTCCTCCGTGAACCACCCGGTCACCCGGCGGGCGTCGACCACCTTCGTCGTCCTGCGCGCCGCGAACTCCGGATGCTCCGACACGTCGGTGGTGCCGCCGATCTCGTTCTCGTGCCGAGCGACGAGGACACCGTCGGACGTGCTGACGAGATCGGGCTCGATGGCGTCGGCGCCGAGCCCCACGGCCAGCCGGTAGGCGGCGAGGGTGTGCTCCGGCCGATATCCGCAGGCACCGCGGTGTGCGATGACGATCGGCGTGGGTACGTCGGGCATCCCGGCCGATCGTAGGCGGTCGGGTCAAGCCTCGCAGGAGAGCCGCGCCGTACGACGTCGGCGGCGTGACACCGTACGCTCGGCGCGTGGACCCGGAGGACGAGCAGGCACCGGTGGTCGGCGTGGGGCCCTGGGAAGGCCCGTGGCCCGACGACCCGCGGCTCGACCCTGACCTGCTGCGCGAGGGCGACCGGCGCAACGTGGTCGACGGCTACCGCTACTGGACGGTGGAGGCGATCGTCGCCGACCTGGACACCCGCCGGCACCCGTTCCATGTCGTCGTCGAGAACTGGCAGCACGACCACAACATCGGCTCGATCGTGCGGACGGCCAACGCCTTCGGGGCCGCAGAGGTGCATGTGGTCGGGCGGAGGCGGTGGAACCGGCGCGGCGCGATGGTCACCGATCGCTACCAGCACGTACGCCACCACCCCGACGTCGACGACCTGGTCGCGTGGTCGCAGGGTGCGGGCGTGCCGCTGGTCGCGATCGACAACGTGGAGGGATCGCGGCCCATCGAGCGGGCGCTGCTGCCACGGGAGTGCGCGCTGGTGTTCGGCCAGGAGGGGCCGGGGCTGTCGCCGGACCTTCTCGCCGCTGCCGAGGCTGTCCTCGCCATCTCGCAGTTCGGCTCGACGCGCTCCATCAACGTCGGCGCGGCTGCCGCGGTCGCGATGCACGCCTGGATCCTCCAGCACGCCGAGATCGGCGATTGACCGCTCGGGCGTCGGCGGGCGTCCTCGACGGGTCCTAGGCTCGGGCCCATGCCCCGCAGACTGGTCGTGGTCGGAGGGGACGCTGCGGGCATGTCCGCGGCGTCCACCGCAAAGCGCGCGCTCGGCGACGCGATCGACGTGCTCGTCCTCGAGCGGCAGCGGTGGACGTCGTACTCGGCGTGCGGCATCCCCTACTGGGTGGCCGGCGACGTCGCGACGGCCGGCGACCTGGTGGCCCGAACCCCCGAGGAGCACCGCGCCAACGGCATCGATGTGCGCACCGGCTCGACGGTCACCGAGCTCGACCTCGATGCCGGCAAGGTCGTCGCCCTCACGCCGGACGGCACGCAGTCCTTCGGCTACGACGAGCTCCTGATCGCCACCGGCGCGGAGCCGATCCGTCCCGACGTGCCCGGCGTCGAGTCGCGAGGGATCCACGGGGTCCAGACCCTGACCGACGGGCGCCGGGTGCTCGACGCGCTCGAGACCGACCCCAAGCACGTCGTCATCGTCGGGGCGGGCTACATCGGGGTGGAGATGGCCGAGGCATGCATGCGCCGCGGCCTGGAGACGGTGGTCGTCGGCAAGCACCCGACACCGATGCCGACGATCGACGACGACCTGGGCGAGCTCATCGCCGCGGAGATGCGCGCCGACGGGATCGACGTACGCACCTCCGTCACCGTGACCGGCTTCGAGGACGACGCCGAGGGGCGGGTGCGCGCCGTCGTCACCGACCAGGGTGCGATCCCGACCGACCTCGTGATCCTCGGCGCCGGCGTGCGCGCGCGCACCGAGCTCGCGGCCGGGGCTGGGCTCCCGACAGGGATCAAGGGCGCTCTCCCGGTCGACCCGCGGGGCCGCGTCGACGCCGAACGCCACGTCTGGGCGGCCGGTGACTGCGTCGAGACCCGCAACCGGGTCAGCGGCCGCGCGGCGTACGTCCCCCTCGGCACCCATGCCAACAAGCAGGGGTGGGTCGTCGGACGCAACCTGGCCGGCGTCGACGTCGCCTTCCCCGGTGTGCTCGGGACGGCGATGACCAAGGTCGTGACGCTGGAGATCGCGCGGACGGGCCTGGGTGAGCAGGAGGCCGCAGACGCCGGGTTCGACGCGCTGGTCGTCCGGATCGACGCGACGACGAGTGCGGGATACATGCCCAACGCGCGCTCGATGACGATCAAGGTCGTCGCCGAGCGCTCCACCCACCGGCTCCTCGGCGCCCAGATCGTCGGGAGGGAGGGGGCGGCACTCCGGATCGACTCCTTCGCGCTCGCGCTGTGGAACGAGATGACCGTTGACGAGCTGATGATGACCGACCTCGGCTACGCGCCCCCGTTCGCGTCGGTCTGGGACCCGGTCCAGCAGGCCGCGCGCGCGGCAGCCACCCGGCTCGGGCCACGGGCCTGACACGGCGGGCGGGTGGTGGGCGATAATGACCACACCGCCTGATGTGTGGCAAACCAGCACTGGTCGATGAGGAGTCAGCATGCCTGTCGCAACCCCCGACGTCTACGCCGAGATGCTCGACAAGGCGAAGCGTGAGTCGTTCGCCTACCCGGCGATCAACGTCAGCTCGTCCCAGACCCTCAACGCGGCTCTCGCCGGGTTCGCGGAGGCCGAGAGCGACGGCATCATCCAGATCTCGACCGGCGGCGCCGACTACCTCTCGGGACCGACCGTCAAGGACATGGTTGCCGGCTCGCTGGCCTTCGCCGCGTATGCGCAGGAGGTCGCCAAGAACTATCCCGTCAACGTCGCCCTCCACACCGACCACTGCCCGAAGGACAAGCTCGACGGGTTCGTCCGCCCGCTGCTGGCGGCGTCGACCGAGCGGGTCCAGCAGGGCGGCCTTCCCTACTTCCAGTCGCACATGTGGGACGGCTCGGCGGTGCTGCTCGACGAGAACCTCCAGATCGCGGAGGAGCTGCTCGCGGCGTGCGCCGCAGCCCACGTGATCCTGGAGATCGAGGTGGGTGTCGTGGGCGGCGAGGAGGACGGCGTCGTCGGCGCGATCGACGACAAGCTCTACACCACGCCGTCCGACGCGCTCGCCACCGTCGAGGCGCTCGGCACCGGCGAGAAGGGCCGCTACCTCACTGCCCTGACGTTCGGCAACGTGCACGGCGTCTACAAGCCCGGCAACGTCAAGCTCCGCCCGGAGGTCCTCGACGCCGCTCAGAAGGCCGTCCAGGAGAAGTACGGCATCGAGCGCGCATTCGACTTCGTCTTCCACGGAGGCTCCGGCTCGACCGCCGAGGAGATCGCGGAGGCGGTCTCGTACGGCGTCGTCAAGATGAACATCGACACCGACACCCAGTACGCGTTCACGCGTCCCGTGGCCGACCACATGTTCCGCAACTACGACGGCGTCCTCAAGGTCGACGGCGAGGTCGGCAGCAAGAAGCAGTACGACCCGCGTGCCTGGGGCAAGGCCGGCGAGGCCGGCATGGCTGCCCGGGTCGTCGAGGCGTGCCAGCACCTGTCGTCGACGGGCACCAGGATCGCCTGACCGACCGGAGCCGGCGGCGGGCGCAGCGCTACGGTGAGCCCATGACGAACCTCTTGGGAGAGCCGCCGGAGACCCTGCTGCCCGCCGACCCGGTGGCCGACGCCGACGGAACCCCCCAGGAGCTGGCCCGCGACAACCCGTCGTCGAGCCTCGCCTGGGCGCTCTGTGCGGAGGAGGCCCTCGCCGACGGCGAGGACGTGACGGCGTACGCGTTCGCGCGCACCGGCTACCACCGGGGCCTGGACGCGCTGCGACGCAACGGCTGGAAGGGCCACGGCCCCATCCCGTGGGGACACCCGGGCAACCAGGGCTTCCTCCGGGCGCTCGCCGACCTCGCGGAGGCCTCCGAGCGGATCGGCGACCTCGACGAGGCCCACCGGTGCCGGGAGTTCCTCCGGGAGTCGAGCCAGGAGGCGTACGACGTGCTCGTGCTCGGCGGGCGCGCCGGCGAGGAGTAGGAGACCCCGGACGAGGCAACAGTGGCCGCGGACTAGAGCCATCCCCCGGTAGACTCCGTCGCGGCCACTGCTACCCGACCATTGTCACCCTCAAGGGGTCACACCGCAATATGTCTGATTCGGACAGTTCTAGTCGGTCTCAGCGCCCCGCTTGATCCCGGCTGGGAGCAACATCCGGTAGGCGCCCGGGACGACCGTCCAGGTGCGCTCCCGCAGCCCGTCACCCGTCTCCCCGTCGGCATTCCACGACATCGCCTTGCCCGAGATGGTGACCGACCTTCCCCGCGTGGTCACGACGTCGTCGCGGTCGGTGTGCGAGCCCCTCAGGAGCCTCACGCCGTAGGCGATCCGGCGGTGCATGGGGTTGGCCCGCGACACGGTCACGTCCAAGATCCCGTCCGTGGGGTCGGCCTCGGGGAGCAGCGGCGCCCCGCCTCCGACGTATCGGCCCACCCCGACCGCGACCTGCACCACGTCGTCATGGCGCACCAACGACCTGCCGTCGACGACGACGCTCAGCCGCGCCGGAGAGCCGAGGAGCCCGGCCTTGAGTGCGCCGACCACGTATCCCGCGGGGCCCAGCCGTCGCTTCCAGGGCTCGGCGTCCTTGCCCGCCTGAGCGCCGACGCCCACGTGGACGGCGTTGACGACCACGTGGTCGTCGTCGTCGATGGCGATGTCGTGCGGAGTCGGCGTCGCCCCGAGGAGGCCCTGAGCCACCTTCTCGGGGTCCTCGTCGAGACCGACCGTGCGGGCGAAGTCGTTGCCGGTTCCCATCGGGACCAGCGCCAGCGTGGCGGTCGAGAGCCGGTCGAGCGTCCACAACCCCTGGACCGTCGCGTGGAGCGACCCGTCACCACCGGCGACCACCACGACATCGACGTCGGGGTGCGAGACGAGCGCCTCCGCCAGGTCCTCGGCGTCGCTGGTGCGGGCCACCTCGACGGTCCAGGAACGGCGGAGCGTCTCCAGGATGCGCTCGAGCACCTCGTCGTCGGAACTCCCGGCGTCGGCGTTCGCGATCAGCAGTGCGGCGGTCATGGAACGAGGTCTATCACCGTGGGGAAACTCCGTCCGAGGGCGAGGCCGATAGACTCCCACCGTAAGAGCCCCTCCCGTGGGGCTTGTCGTATGTTGTCAGGTGGTGCGCCTCCCATGCCCGCAGTCGTGATCGTCGGAGCCCAGTGGGGTGACGAAGGGAAGGGCAAGGCGACCGACCTGCTCGGCAGCCGCGTCGACTACGTCGTGAAGTTCAACGGTGGCAACAACGCCGGGCACACGGTCGTGATCGGCGACGAGAAGTACGCGCTCCACCTCCTCCCCAGTGGCATCCTCACCCCCGGCTGCATCCCCGTGATCGGCAACGGCGTCGTGGTGGACATCGGTGTCCTCTTCGAGGAGATCGACGGGCTCGAGGCCCGCGGCGTGGACACGTCGCAGCTCAAGGTCAGCGCGAGCGCGCACGTCATCCCCGAATACAACAAGGTGCTCGACAAGGTCACCGAGCGATTCCTCGGCTCCCGCAAGATCGGCACCACCGGGCGGGGCATCGGCCCCACCTACGCCGACAAGATGAACCGCCAGGGCATCCGCGTCCAGGACATCTTCGACGAGAAGATCCTCACCCAGAAGGTCGAGGGCGCGCTCGAGCTCAAGAACCAGATCCTCACCAAGGTCTACAACCGTCGCGCCGTGACCGTCGAGGAGGTTGTCGAAGACCTTCGCTCGTACGCCGACCGGCTCGCGCCGTACGTCGCCGACACCACGCTGCTCCTCGACTCGGCCATCGTCGACGGCAAGATCGTCCTGCTCGAGGCGGGCCAGGCGACGATGCTCGACGTCGACCACGGGACGTACCCGTTCGTCACGTCCTCCTCGGCCACGTCCGGCGGTGCGGCGACCGGGTCCGGGATCGCGCCGACCAGGATCGAGCGCGTGATCGGGATCGTCAAGGCCTACACGACGCGTGTCGGCGAGGGGCCGTTCCCGACCGAGCTCTTCGACGAGTCCGGCGAGTTCCTCCGGGAGCAGGGTGCCGAGTTCGGCACGACGACGGGACGCCCGCGTCGTTGCGGCTGGTACGACGCGGTGATCGCGCGTTACGCGGCGCGCATCAACGGGGTGACCGACTTCGTCCTCACCAAGCTCGACGTCCTGACCGGCCTGGAGACGATCCCTGTGTGCGTCGCCTACGACGTCGATGGAGTGCGGCACGAGGAGATGCCGGTCAACCAGACTGACTTCCACCACGCCGTCCCGGTGTACGAGGAGCTGCCCGGCTGGAGCGAGGACATCTCCGGCGCGCGCTCGTTCGAGGACCTTCCGCCCACCGCGCAGGCGTACGTCCGCCGTGTGGAGGAGCTCTCGGGAGCCCGGATGTCGGTGATCGGCGTCGGTCCCGGTCGCGACCAGGCCATCGTCTGCCACGACCTGATCTGAGTCAGGCGCCGCCTGGTTCCGGGCCGGCGGCCACTAGGGTGGGGGCCCGTGAAGACCCTCGTGATCGGGACCGGCGGCCGTGAGCACGCCCTCGCCCTCGCACTCTCCCGTGATCCATCGGTCGCCGAGGTGCACGCCGCGCCGGGCAACCCCGGCATCGCGCGGATCGCGACGCTGCACGACGTCGACCCGATGGACGGCGAGGCGGTCGCCGAGCTCGCGGTCTCGGTCGGCGCGGACCTCGTCGTCGTCGGCCCGGAGGCTCCGTTGGTGGCCGGCGTCGCCGACGCCGTCCGCGCGCGGGGCATCGCGGTGTTCGGTCCGTCGGGGGAGGCTGCGCAGCTCGAGGGATCGAAGGCGTTCGCGAAGCAGGTGATGGCCGCTGCCGAGGTCCCGACCGCGGTCGCGCACGTGTGCACCGACGCCGACCAGGTCGCCGCGGCGCTGGACGCGTTCGGTCCGCCGTACGTGGTGAAGGACGACGGCCTGGCCGCGGGCAAGGGCGTCGTGGTCACCGACGACCGGCAGGAGGCGGTCGAGCACGCGGCCGGGTGCGGGCGGGTGGTCGTCGAGGAGTACCTCGACGGGCCGGAGGTCTCGCTCTTCGCGCTGTGCGGCTACAGCGAGGCCGAAGGCGCCACGGTTGTGCCGCTCCAGCCGGCGCAGGACTTCAAGCGCGCCTACGACGACGACGCCGGCCCCAACACCGGGGGCATGGGGGCCTACACGCCGCTCCCGTGGGCGCCTGCCGGGCTGGTGGACGAGGTCACCCGTCGCGTCCTCCAGCCCACGGTGGACGAGATGGCGCGGCGCGGCACCCCCTTCTCCGGGCTCCTGTACGCAGGACTGGCGCTGACCTCTCGCGGACTGAAGGTCGTCGAGTTCAACGCGCGCTTCGGTGATCCTGAGACCCAGGCCCTGATGGCACTGCTCGTGTCGCCGATCGGTCCGCTGCTCCACGCCGCCGCGACGGGCACCCTCGACGAGGTCCCGGCGCCACGGTGGCGTGACGGTGCGGCGGTCACGGTCGTCGTGGCCGCCGAGGGCTATCCCGTGTCGCCGCGCAAGGGCGACAGGATCCGCGGGGTCGAGGAGGCCGACGCGCTCGAGGGAGTCGACGTCATCCACGCGGGTACGGCGCTGGACGCCGCCGGGCAGCTGGTGACCGCGGGCGGGCGCGTGCTCGCCGTCACCGCCTCCGGCCCCGATCTGGACGCGGCGCGGCGACGGGCGTACGAGGCCGTCGACCTGATCACGATCGACGGCGCTTTCTCCCGCCGCGACATCGCCGCGAGGGCCGCCGGAGCCTGACTTCGGGTGCCGTGCCAGGGGCCGCGGTCGGTGCTTGACTGGGGAGATGTCAGTCACCGGAGAGTATGAACCCAGCCCTTCCGCGCGTGTCCGCAAGCACGTCGAGGAGATGGAGACGACGGGACGGCCCACGGAAACGCCGCTGGGTCTCCCCATCGTCGTGATGACGTTCCAGAGCCGCCGGTCCCACAAGGTCCACAAGACGGCGGTGATGAAGGTCGAGCACGACGGGTCGTACGCGCTCGTGGCGTCGAAGGGCGGTGCTCCTCAGCACCCGCAGTGGTACCACGCGCTGACGCTGCATCCCGACCTCGACCTGCAGGACGGCACGGAGAAGTACGCGATGCGGGTGCGCGAGCTCCACGGCGACGAGCGCGCGCAGTGGTGGGAGCGGGCGGTGGAGGCGTACCCGCCGTACGCGGACTACCAGCGCAAGACCGATCGCGAGATCCCGGTCCTGCTGGCCGAGCCCGTCGCTCGTTAGCGGTCCGCCCCGCTCATTCGCCGAGCAGCTCCTGGAGGGCCGTACGGTAGCGACGGTAGGCCGACCGTCCGCTCGAGGTGAGCGAGTAGGACGTCCCTGAGCCTCGCCCGCGCCCACTCTTGTGCACCTTGATGTAGCCGGCCCCCTCGAGCGCGGACATCTGCTTCGACAGGTCCGACTCCGCGATCGTGAGGTGCTCGACGAGGAACCGGAACGTCACCTGGTCGGACGCGGTGAGGACGGCCATCGCCGCCAGTCGCTTGGGGGCGTGGATGACGGGGTCGAGGTCGGCGAGGCTCACGCGAGACGCTTCTTGGTCGCCGCTGCGGCTGCCACGTAGGCGCGCTCGTACCACCAAAGGCCGGCGGCTGTGGTGACGAACCCGACCACCGCGCACACCCACCAGGGCGCGACAGCGACCGTGAGTGCGTTGAGGGCCAGTACGACCGCCGCACCCACGGCATAGAACCCCATGACGCGCCGGATCTCGGGCGGCTTCTTGCGGAACAGCGAGGGCGTCGCGCCGTGGTAGCTCTGGTACCAGGCGACGTAGACACCGAGGAGTGCCGAGAGCCCGATGATGCCGACGACGGCCACGATCTCGGCGGGCCGGCTGTCGCTCCGGCCCAGGCGGACCAACGCCGCGAGGGAACCGCCCCAGAGGGCGGCTGCGGGGAGGAACCACCGAGGGGTCGGTCGGAAGTCGGTGTAGGGCGCGGCCTCGGCGCGCTCGAGGGTCCGGAGCTGTGCGCGGATCTCGTCGTCACTTTCCATATCGGAAACCTATCAGGTTACTTTCCACTTGTGCAACTAGAAAGCAAGGGAGGCAGTCTCTCTCGGAGCGGTTCGGACTCGCACGGCCTACCTGGGACACTGGGAGGCGTGACGACTCCCAACGTGCTTGCCCTGCGCTACGCCTCGCCCGAGATGGTTCGCCTCTGGTCGCCCGAGCACAAGATCGTGCTCGAGCGCCGACTCTGGATCGCGGTCCTCGAGGCGCAGCGCGACCTCGGCATCGAGACGCCCGACGGCGTGATCGAGGCGTACGAGGCCGTCGTCGACCAGGTCGACCTCGCGTCGATCGCCGCCCGCGAGCGGGTGACCCGGCACGACGTCAAGGCGCGGATCGAGGAGTTCAACGCCCTCGCCGGCCACGAGCACATCCACAAGGGCATGACCTCGCGCGACCTCACCGAGAACGTCGAGCAGCTCCAGGTCCGCTCATCGCTCGCGCTCGTCCGCGACCGCGCCGTGGCCGTCCTCGCGCGGCTCGCCGAGCGAGCCGCGGAGTACGAGGCGCTCGTGATGGCGGGACGCAGCCACAACGTCCCCGCGCAGACCACGACCCTCGGCAAGCGCTTCGCGACCGTCGCCGACGAGATGCTCGTCGGCACCCGCCGGATCGAGGAGCTGATCGCGCGCTATCCGATGCGGGGGATCAAGGGTCCCGTCGGCACCGCCCAGGACCAGCTCGACCTCCTCGGCGGCGACCGCGACGCGCTGGCCGCCCTCGAGCAGCGGGTCGCCGACCACCTGGGCTTCGAGAACGTCCTGACCAGCGTCGGGCAGGTCTATCCGCGCTCGCTCGACTTCGACGCGGTCAGCGCCCTCGTCCAGCTCGTCGCAGGCCCGTCGAACCTCGCCACCACCGTGCGACTGATGGCCGGCAACGAGCTCGTCACCGAGGGGTTCAAGCCGGGTCAGGTCGGCTCCTCGGCGATGCCGCACAAGATGAACTCCCGCTCGTGCGAGCGGGTCAACGGTCTCGCCGTGGTCCTTCGCGGCTACCTGTCGATGATCGGTGAGCTCGCCGGTGACCAGTGGAACGAGGGCGACGTCTCGGACTCGGTCGTACGCCGCGTCGCGCTGCCGGATGCGTTCTATGCCGCGGACGGGTTGTTCGAGACGTTCCTGACCGTGCTCGACGAGTTCGGAGCGTTCCCGGCGGTGGTGCAGCGCGAGCTCGACCGCTATCTCCCGTTCCTCGCGACCACCAAGGTGCTGATGGCCGCGGTCCGGCACGGCGTCGGGCGCGAGGTGGCGCACGAGGCGATCAAGGAGCACGCGGTGGCCGTCGCGCTGGAGATGCGGGAGAAGGGTGCGAGCGTGAACGACCTGTTCGGCCGGCTCGCCGCGGACCCCCGGCTCGGACTCACCGAGTCCGACCTCCGCGCCCTCGTCGCCGAGCCGCTGTCCTTCACCGGCGCGGCCGTTCCTCAGGTGGAGTCGGTCGTCGCGCAGGTGGCGCAGCTCGTGGAGCGCTATCCCGACGCTGCCTCGTACGCCCCCGGTGACATCCTCTGACCTGCGGCGAACGTGAACTGAGGCGAAAGGCTGAGGCATCGCGACCACCCGGTGGTCGCGATGCCTCATCCTTTCGCCGATTCTCTCGTCGCGGTCAGCTGCTGGCGCGCATCGCCTTCGCGCCGACGACCAGGCCAAACGCGCACGTGATCGTCGCAGCGACTGCGCCGGCGACCGCGTCGCCGTCCCAGGTGCCCGCGATCAGGGCACGCTCCGCGTCGACGACGTACGTCAACGGGTTGACCTTGGAGGCGACCTCGAGCCATCCCGGTGCGCCGGTGAGCGGGAGCAGGATCCCGGCGAGCAGCATCAGCGGGAACAGCAGTGTCTGCTGGACGCCCCAGAACGCCCACTGGTTCTCCTTGACCGCGAGCGCCAACGCGTACGACAGCGCGCCGAGCCCGACGCAGAACACCGACAGCACCGCGAGCCCGACGACGAGTCCGGCGACGTCGGGACGGAAACCGAACGGCACCGCGACGCCGACGATGACCAGCGCCTGCACGATCGTCGGGACGATCTCCTTCAGGGCGCGTCCGATCATGAGCGACGAGCGGGACAGCGGGCTGACGAGAGTGCGCTCGTGCGAACCGGTCTGCATCTCGACCTGAAGGTTGGAGCCGGTCGTGGAGGTGCCGAACAACGCCAGCATCACGATCACGCCCGGCACGAACCACTGGAGGGTGTCGGCCGTCGACTGCCCCGACGAGGCCACGAGCAGCGGTGTGAACAGCCCGAGGAAGAACAGCGGCTGGATGATCCCGAAGACGATCGAGAACGGGTCGTGGGCGACGGGACGCAGCTCGCGGCCGAAGACGAGCCCGATGTTGTGGAGCTGGCTGGTCGGCCGGCTGGTCGCCGCCGGGGCGGACGTCGTACGGGGGTGGGTGTCGAGGGCGGTCATGCCGCCACCTCCTCGGTGGTCTGGGTGATCGGGTCGGTACGGAGGTCGGTGCGGCCCTCGCGCAGGCTGCGGCCGGTGAGGGCGAGGAACACGTCGTCGAGCGTCGGTCGCGCCACCTCGACGGTTGCCGGCGCGATGCCTGCGCCCGTGAGGTCGGTGATCAACGCGCTGACGTGGCCGGCGCCCCCGGCGACCTGGAGGTCGACCGCGGTGCCGTCGTGGGCGAGCTGCGCTCCCGGGAACGCCGCCGCCGCCCGCTCGGACGCGCGAACCGCGTCCTCCACGCGGGGGAACGTCATGGCGATCCGGTCCCCGGCGTGCTCGGCCTTGAGAGAGTCGGGCGTGTCGTCCGCGACGACCTGCCCGTGGTCGATCACGACGATCCGCTCGGCCAGGGCGTCAGCCTCGTCGAGGTAGTGCGTCGTGAGGACGACCGTCGCCCCGTGCTTGCGTCGCAGGTCGACGACGTGCTGCTGGAGGTTCGCACGGTTCTGCGGGTCGAGCCCGGTCGACGGCTCGTCGAGGAACAGGAGTCCGGGCGAGTGGATGAGGCCCATCGCGATGTCGAGCCTGCGCCGCTGTCCGCCTGACAGTGTCATGACCTTCCTTGTCGCCTGCTCGCTCAGGGCCAGTGACTCGAGCAGCTCGCCGGCGCGGCTGCGCGCCTCGCCCCGCGACATCCCGTACGCCCTGCCGCTGACGACGAGCTCGTCGATCACGCGCTGCGAGTGGCCGGCGCTGTTGCCCTGGCCGATGTAGCCGATCGCACGGCGGACGGCGTGCTGGTCCGTCGTCACGTCGAGCCCGGCCACGCGGGCCGAGCCGGACGTCGGTGCGAGCAACGTGGTCAGCATCCGAAGCGTCGTCGACTTGCCCGCGCCGTTCGGTCCGAGCAGCGCGACCATCTCGCCGTCGGCGATGTGGAGGTCGAGGTCCTTGACCGCGGTGACGGTCTTCTTGCCGGAACGGAACTCCTTGGTGAGTCCCCGGGTGTCGATCATCGTGTCCATGGACCTACCGTCTCGTGGCTTCCGGACAGGTTTTGTCCTGATTCAGCCTCTAGGCTGAGAAACATGGCGGGATCGAGTGAACGCATGCTGCGGCTGCTGTCTCTGCTGCAGACCCATCGCTACTGGACGGGCCCCGAGCTCGCAGGTCGGCTCGACGTCAGCGAGCGCACGCTGCGACGCGACGTCGAGCGGTTGCGCGGGCTCGGCTACCCGGTGGACGCCACGCGTGGCGCCGCCGGGGGCTACCAGCTGCAGGCCGGCGCGTCGCTCCCACCGCTGCTGGTCGCCGACGACGAGGCGGTCGCGATCGCGGTGGGGCTGCAGGCGTCGGCCGGCACGGGGACGAGCGCGTTCGACGACGCTGCCGTCCGCGCGCTGAGCAAGATCGTGCAGGTCATGCCACCGCGGCTGCGCCGGCGGGTGAAGGCTCTGCAGGACTACACCGATCGGGGCCCGATGTACGGCCCGTCGACCGATGCGGTGCTGCTCTCCGTCCTCGCGCAGACGTGCCGCGACGACGAGCGTCTCGAGATCGTCTACCACCGCGCCGACGGTGAGCGGAGCCGCCGTACGGTCGAGCCGCACCGCCTGGTCTCTCGTGGTCGCCGTTGGTATCTGGTCGCGTACGACCTCCAGCGTGGCGACTGGCGCACCTTCCGGGTCGACCGGATGTCCGAGCCGCGTGCGACGGGTGTCCGGTTCCGTCAGCGCGAGCTGCCGGCTCCCGATGCGGCGACGTTCGTGAGCGAGAAGATCGCTGCACTCCGGCCGACCACGGACGTCTCGTTCGTGGTGCGCGCGCCGGCCGAGAAGGTGGCCGACGTCGTCCGCTGGTGGGGCACGGTCGAGCCCGACGGCGACGAGCGGTGCCGCGTCACGATGAGCGTGGACACCCTGGACTGGGTGGTGTTCGTGCTCGCGGCGGTCGGCGCCCCGTACGAGCAGGCCGAGCCCGCCGCTCTCGCCGAGCACCTGCGCCGTACGGGGGAGATGCTCGCCGGCTCCCGCTGACCGTCGTCAGGTCGGGTCAGGACTCCCGCTTCTCGCGGGCGGCCTCGAGCACGCGCTCGCTGTACGGGCGGGTGTCTCCGACCGCCGCGAGCGCCCGCCACAGGACCCACGCCGCGACGAGCGCCGCCAGGGCGAGGGACCATCCGGTCGGTGCGCCGAGCGTCGGAGCGATGGCCGCGAGGATGGTGGCGTCGGGTCCACGGACGACCGCCCCGACCGCCCCGGGAGGCAAGGCACCCATCGGGCTGGTCACCAACGGCCCGTCGAAGCGCGGTGGCGCCGACGCGGCCGAACGGACGATGCCGCTGCCGATCGCCACCGTCAGCACGATCCCCGTCACCACGGAGGCGTCAGGGAGGAGTGCGGTGACGCCCGCTGCCCACAGGGCGCACACGACGACGCCCGGCACGGCGAGCCCGACCAGGAGCGCCATGTCGTCGATCCCGAGGGCCCGCCGCAGACCGGGCGAGCGCCAGACGATCCGCAGGGACGCGGTGGTCCACCGGGTCGCCGCATAGCCGACGACAACCGCCAGCAGGGTCGTCACCGAACCAAGACCGGTCGCCGCCCCGAGCTCCACGACGACCGCGGCTGCCGCCAACGCGAGAACCCGCCGGGGCGAGCGGCCGAGCCGCATCGCCTCGCGCGCGACGACGGCGCCGAAGCCTCGACCGACCCCGCGCCACGAGCGGCGCGCGCCGAGCAGACGGTAGCGGCGCGCGGTGAGCACCTCTCCCACCAACGACGGATCGAGCCCGTACGCCGCACCGGACAGCCCGGCGACCAGCGCACCACCGGGCTGGACGTCCGCGCGAGTCAGGCGGCTCACCCGCGTCGATGCGAGCACGACGGCCACGAGGCCCAGGACCACCAGGCCGCCGGCGACCAGGCTGGCGGACGACCGCTCGACCGACACCTGCCAGGACCACCCGAGCGCCACCGCCGCCGCGAGCACGACGGCCACGGCGAGCAGCAGGTCACCCACCACCGCGACCGTGCGACGGGCGCCGGGGTGCGGCTGAGCGGCGGTCGCGGCGGCGGTGGCGAGCAGGCCCACCCCCGCTGCCCCGACCAGGACCGTCACGACCGTCGCCGCCGAGGCGGTCGTCCCCGTCATCGCGAGGCCTGGCAGCGCCACGGTCGTCACGACCGCTACGCCCACGGCGGCGGCGAACGCGCGGCGGAGGAGGCCGCCACGGGCCACCGGGGTCGCGAGCACCCACTGGCCGAACGCGGCGTCGCTCACCACCGGACCGATCGAGGCGAGCGCCCGGAGGACGACGCCGACCGTGCCGACGGCGGCCACCACCGGCAGCTCCTCGCGGACGACCCCGCACCCCGCGGTGGGGCAGCCGAGCAGCTCGTGGTGGACCTGGGCGATCGCCGCACCGACGACGACCCCGAGCATGAGGAGCGAGAAGATCGCGACGTACGCGTCCTCCGCGACCTGCAACCACGTGCGGTTGGCGTGGGCTCGGCGCACACGCGTCAGCCGTCGACGCATCGCGCGCGGCGACGGGACGGGCTGCTGCGCCGGGGCGACCGAGGTGGTCACGCGCCGAGCTCGAGCACGTCGTCTCCCACGGCTGCGGCGAGGTCCGGGTCGTGGGTCGCCATCACGATCGCGGCACCCCCGCGCTTGTCGTCGAGCAGGCGGTTGGCCAACCACTCCTGGCCGTCGGTGTCGAGGCGCTGCTCCGGCTCGTCGAGCACCAGCAGCCGGTACGGCCGGACGAAGGCCGTCGCCAGGGCGAGGCGCTGCCGCTGGCCGGACGACAGCGTGCCGGGGAACTGGTCGCGCACGGCGGCGATGCCGACCGCCTCCAGCACCGCCTCCGCCCGATCCGGAGGCTGGCCGTGGGCGCGAGCAAGGAGGTCGAGATGTTCGAGGACGGTGAGGTCGGGGAAGAAGTCCAGGTCACCGAGGACGGTGGCCACGTCCGCACGGAACCGCGGGTCGGACTCGTCCACGCGGCGGCCGTCGTACGACACCGTGCCCGACGTCGGCGGGTCGCCGACAAGGCAGCGCAGGAGCGTGGTCTTGCCCGACCCGTTCGGGCCACGCAGCACCAGGCAACGACCGGCCCGGACGTGGAACGTCACGTGGTCGAAGACGACGCGGTGCCCGTAGGCGTGCTGGAGATCGTCGACCGAGACCAGTGGGGGAGGTGTCTTCTTCGACTTGCGGCTCACCGCGTCAGTCTGCCACCGGCTTCCGAGGCGCCCGGCGACGCCGTCGACGCTCGACAGCCGTCGGCCAGAATGGGAAGGTGAGCGGGCGCTCAGTCGCTCACGCCCCCTGCTCCAGGAGCCCGCATGGCCGAGATCCACGGCACGTACGACGACCGTTTCCAGCCGCTGGTCGATGAGCTCGCCCGACGCGTGGACGCCGGCGAGGAGGTGGGAGCCTCTCTCGCCGTCGTGCAGGACGGCCGCCTGGTGGTCGACGTCTGGGGAGGCCATGCCGACGCCGGACGGACCACGCCGTGGGTCGAGGACACCGTCACCAACGTCTGGTCGTGCACCAAGACGGTGACCGCGCTCGCCGCCCTCGTGCTGCACGACCGCGGGCTGCTCGACGTGCACGAGAAGGTGGCGACGTACTGGCCGGAGTTCGCTGCGAACGGCAAGGCCGACGTCGAGGTGCGTCACCTGCTCGCCCACACCTCCGGCGTCGCGGCCATGGACCCGCCGTGCGTCGTCGAGGACCTCTTCGACTCTCGGCGCGCGGCGGAGAGGTTCGCCGCACAGGCGCCCTGGTGGGAGCCGGGGACGGCGTCCGGCTACCACGCGATGAACTACGGCCACCTCGTCGGTGAGGTCGTACGCCGGGTCACCGGCCAGACGCTCAAGGAGTTCGTCGCCGCGGAGATCGCCGGCCCGCTCGGTGCCGACTTCACCATCGGGTTGCCGCGCGACGCGTACGACCGCGTGAGCGACATCATCGCCCCGACAGGTGTGGAGTTGCCTCCCGGCGTGCAGCCCGGTCCGCTCGCGATGCAGACGCTCGGCGGCCCGCCGCTGCACGCGAACGTCGCGCTCACCGATGCCTGGCGCAGTGCCGACATCGGTGGGGCGAACGGCCACGGCAACGCTCGGTCCCTCGCGACGATCCAGTCGGCGGTGAGCCACGACGGCATCGCCGTCGGCGGGCACAAGCTCCTCGGTCCGGAGACGATCGAGCTGGTCTTCGACGAGCAGGTCGAGGGTCGCGACCTCGTGCTGGGCGCGCCGCTCCGATGGGGCATCGGCTATGCCCTCGTGGACCGGGCGACACAGCCGTACCTTCCTGACGGTCGGATCTGCCACTGGGGAGGGTGGGGCGGCTCGTACGTCGTGAACGATCTCGACCGCCGGGTCACGGCGACGTACGCGATGAACCGGATGAGCAACGGCCTGCTCGGGTCGCGCCGCGGCGAGGGCTACCTCCGCGCGGTGTACGCCTGCCTGGACGCGTGACGGTCACGCGCCGAGGAGCTTGCGGAGCAGGTCGACCAGGCGGTCTCGCTCGTCGCTGGTGAGGCGTGCCGTCGCGTCGTCCTGCGCCGTGGCCAGCACCCGGTCCAGCGCTCGCAGCCGCGCGCGGCCGGCCGGGGTCAGCACGATGAGGTTGCGACGCCGGTCCTCCGAGTCCGGCTCGCGCACGACCAGGCCGTCGTCGCCGAGGACGTCCAGCAGTCGCACCATGTCGCTGCGGTCGACCCCGATGCTGTCGCTGAGCGCCGACTGGCTCATCGGACCGCGCTCGTCGAGAGCGACGAGAACGGCGTAGTGGGTGCGGTGCGCGCCGGCTTCGCCGAGTGCTGCAGCGACGATGCGGCCGCTCGCCGACGCCGCCTGTGCGAGGAGCCAGCTCGGGAGTGCGGTCATCCGTCGAGGGGCGCGGGCGAGATCCATGGCAGCAGGGTACCCGGAGTCATGGGTTGAACGAATCATGGGCATGGCCTATCGTTGGATATCCCAACGAATGACGGAGGCCGCCCATGACCACCACTCCGACCGCCCGTGACTCCCACACCGACCGCGTTGATCTCGTCGACCTCGTCTCGCGCCTCGGCCGGTGTCTCGACACGCGTGACTTCGACGGCCTGCGAGACGTCTTCGCACCGGACGGGCGCGTCGTCACGCTCGGCGGCACCGCGGAGGGGCACGACGCCCTCGTGGCGCAGGCTGCGCGGAAGCACTCGCAGGGCAACGTCTGGCACAGCGTGACCGGGCACGTGATCGACCTCGACGGCGACACTGCGACGATCCGGGCGAACCTGCTGGTCGCCTTCGCCGAGGGCGTCGCAGACCCGGCGCCGTTCCTGCTCGGGGAGGTCTACGACATGGAGGCACAGCGCGGCGACCGGGGCTGGCGGCTCACACGCATGAGCGCGACACCGGTCTGGTCGCTCAACAACCGGTTGCCCGCGGCCTGAGGTCGAGCGAGCCCTAGGCTGGCACCGTGACCGCCCCGTACGCCGTCCCCGGAGCCACGCACGTCTACTCCGGCAAGGTCCGCGACCTCTACGAGCTCGACAACGGCAACCTGCTCATGGTCGCCAGCGACCGGATCTCGGCGTACGACCACGCGCTCGACCCGCCGATCCCCGACAAGGGCGAGATCCTCACGCGGATGTCGCTGTGGTGGTTCGACCAGCTCCGCGACGTCGCGCCCAACCACGTCATCTCGACCGACGTGCCCGACGTCGTCGCCGGCCGCGCGATCGAGGTCGAGCGGCTCGACATGGTGCAGGTCGAGTGCATCGCCCGGGGCTATCTGACGGGCTCGGGGCTCAGCGACTACCGCGCCACGGGTGTCGTGTCGGGCATCGTGCTGCCCGGCGGGCTCACCGACGGCTCCCCGCTGCCCGAGCCGATCTTCACGCCCAGCACGAAGGCGGCCTACGGCGGCCACGACGAGCCCATCTCGTACGAGCAGGTTGCCGGTCTCGTCGGGGAGGACCTCGCGGCGCAGCTGCGTGACCTCACGCTCGAGGTCTACCGCCGCGGTGAGGCGATCGCCCGTGAGCGCGGGATCATCGTCGCCGACACCAAGATCGAGATCGGCCTGCGGTCCGACGGCACGCTGGTCCTCGCCGACGAGCTCCTCACCCCGGACTCCTCCCGGTTCTGGCCGGCCGACCGGTGGGAGCCCGGCCACGTCCAGCCGTCGTACGACAAGCAGTTCGTCCGCGACTGGCTGACCTCGTCCGAGTCGGGGTGGGACCGCGCGGGAGACTCGGCGCCGCCGCGGCTCCCCGACGACGTCGTCGAGAAGACGCGCGCCCGCTACGTCGAGGCGTACGAGACCCTCACGGGCGAGACCTTCTAGTTGCGTTCCCGTCACGTCTGCCGCCCTCTCGGACCGGCTCGACGTGTTCCATGTCACTCTTGGGGCACCCGCACCGGCCGGTAGCCCCGCGGCTCCCCGGTGCAACCCCTGACGGACACCACGAACAGGAGCACTGCGGTGAGCAACCTGGCCTCCCTTCTCGAACGCTCGGCGACGTCGTACCCCGAGCGGGCCGCGATCGTCTTCGGTGACATGCGCCTGACCTACCCCCAGGTCGACGCGGCCGCGAACCAGGTCGCCAACCTGCTGGCGTCGCGTGGCATCGGCCGCGGCGACAAGGTCGCGCTGTCCTGCCCGAACCTCCCGTACTTCTCGGTCGTCTACTACGGCATCCTCAAGGCCGGTGCGACGGTCGTGCCTCTCAACGTCCTGCTCAAGGGGCGCGAGGTCGCGTACCACCTCGGCGACTCCGACGCGCGGGCGTACTTCGCCTTCCAGGGGACGCCCGAGCTGCCGATCGGTCAGGAGGCGTGGGACGGCTTCAACGCGACCGAGGGGTGCGAGCACTTCTTCCTGATCACGGCCGACCCGACCGCCCCGTCGCCGATCGAGGGCGCGGAGACCTTCGGTGCCGCGGTCGGCAACCAGCCGCCGACGTTCGACACGGTCGAGACCGCCGACTCCGACACCGCGGTGATCCTCTACACCAGCGGGACGACCGGTCAGCCCAAGGGTGCGGAGCTCTCGCACTCCAACATGATCAGCAACGCCCTCATCGGTGACCGGCTCTTCGGGGCCGACGCGGACGACCCGCACGTCTACCTCTGCGTGCTCCCGCTGTTCCACTCGTTCGGGCAGACCGTGATCCAGAACTCGGGCTTCGCCTATGGCGGGACCATCGTGATGCTCCCGCGCTTCGAGGCGGAGGCGGCGCTCAAGCTCATGGTCAAGGAGGGCGTGACCTTCTTCGCCGGCGTCCCCACGATGTACTGGGGGCTTCTCGGCGCACTCGAGGGGAGCGACGTCACCGCCGACCAGGTCGCCCGTACGTTGAAGACGGCTGCCGCCGGTGGGTCGTCGCTCCCGGTGGAGATCATCAAGGAGTTCAAGGCACGCTTCGGCATCGACATCCTGGAGGGGTACGGCCTCTCCGAGACCTCTCCGGTCGCCAGCTTCGCTCCGCTGGGCCAGCCCCCGCGTGCCGGGTCGATCGGCACCCCGATCCCCGACGTCGAGATGAAGCTCATCGACCCGGAGTGGAAGGAGATCACCGAGGTCGGCGAGATCGGTGAGATCGCGATCAAGGGCCCGAACGTCATGAAGGGCTACTACAACCGCCCCGAGGCGACCGCCGAGGTGATCAAGGACGGGTGGTTCCGGTCGGGCGACCTCGCGAAGAAGGACGAGGACGGCTACTACTACATCGTCGACCGCGCCAAGGACATGATCATCCGCGGCGGCTTCAACGTGTACCCGCGCGAGCTGGAGGAGGTGCTGATGTCGCACCCGTCGGTCTCGCTGGTCGCGGTCGTCGGTGTGCCGCACGACAGCCACGGCGAGGAGGTCAAGGCCGTCGTCATCAAGAACCCCGGCGACGAGACGACCGAGGAGGAGCTGATCGCGTGGGCCAAGGAGCAGATGGCGGCCTACAAGTACCCCCGCATCGTCGAGTTCCGTGACCAGCTCCCGATGACGAGCACCGGCAAGATCCTCAAGCGCGAGCTCTGACCCGTACGCCCCGTCCTCGTACGCCCCGTCCGCGTTTCGATGGGTTCCGGTCGCTCTCCCGGTGAGAAACCGACCGCAACCCCTCACGACGGGGACGGGGCGGCGACGGTGGCCCCGCTAGACTCGGGGCCGGAAACCCGTACCGCCTCCCAAGGAGTGCCACCGTGGCTCGTGTCGTCGTCGACGTCATGCCCAAGCCCGAGATCCTCGACCCCCAGGGCAAGGCGGTGCACGGTGCGCTCGACCGCCTCGGATTCGCCGGGGTCGCCGACGTCCGTCAGGGCAAGCGGTTCGAGCTGGAGGTGGAGGGCGAGATCACCGAGGAACGCCTCGCGGAGATCCGCAACATCGCCGAGACTCTCCTCTCCAACCCCGTGATCGAGGACTTCGCGGTCCGGATCGAGGAGTCGATCGTGCCCGAGGGCCCGGCCGCATGAGAGTCGGCGTCGTCACCTTCCCCGGCTCGCTGGACGACATCGACGCCCAGCGTGCCGTACGCCTCGCCGGTGCCGAGCCCGTCGCGCTCTGGCACGGCGACCACGACCTGCGGTCCGTCGACGCGGTCGTGCTCCCTGGCGGGTTCTCGTACGGCGACTACCTCCGCTGCGGCGCCATCGCCCGCTTCGCGCCGGTGATGACCGAGGTCGTCGCGGCGGCGCACGAGGGCATGCCGGTTCTCGGCATCTGCAACGGCTTCCAGATCCTGTGCGAGTCGCACCTCCTCCCCGGAGCCCTCATCCGCAACGACCACCGCAAGTTCGTCTGCCGCGACCAGCGTCTCCGCATCGACAACGCCGCCACTGCCTGGACCAGCGCGTACGAGGCGGGCGACGAGGTCGTGATCCCGCTCAAGAACGGTGAGGGCGGCTTCGTCGCCGACGACCTGGTGCTCGACGTCCTGGAGGGCGAGGGGCGTGTGGTCGCGCGCTACGTCGGCGACAACCCCAACGGCTCGATGCGCGGCATCGCCGGGATCACCAACGAGCGCGGCAACGTGGTGGGCCTCATGCCGCACCCCGAGCACGCGGTCGAAGACCTGTGCGGCCCGGGCACCGACGGGCTGGGCTTCTTCACGTCGGTGCTGACCGCGCTCGTCAGGTAGCCGGGCGACCGGCGTCGTACGAAGGAGCATCATGGTGCAGGCAGAAGGCAACGTCGAGGTCGTGGACAACGCCGACGACAGCCGGTACGACCTCCTGGTCGACGGCGAGCTCGGCGGGACCATCGTCTACCGGGACCCGCGTCGCGGTGTGCGCCAGCTCGTGCACACCGAGGTGAAGCCCGAGCTGAGCGGGCGTGGCCTCGCCGCGGTGGTCGCGAAGGCCGCTCTCGACGACATCCGCGCCAAGGGCTGGAAGGTCGTCGCGACCTGCCCCTACATCGCCTCCTACGTCGGCAAGCACCCCGAGTACGAGGACCTGGTCGAACCCCGCTGACCCGTCCCGGATGTGGATCCCGGCGTTCGAGTCGCGGAGCGTCCCCGATCGGGTGAGGATCGGAGGGCCCCCGAACGACGTCGAAGCGAGCCGCACTCGGGGGTCTTGTCCATGATCACGAAGCTCGTCCTGTGGACGGTCACCGCATCGGTGGTCGCCACGCTGAGCCTCGTGGGAGGTGCAGGGAAGGGGCCGACCGGTGATCCTGCGGAGAGCCTGGAGCGCATGCTCGTCGCGATGGGCAGCGCTGACTACGAGGCCGCGTGCGAGATGATGGCCCACCGTCAGGGCCCGCTCACCGACGATGCTCGCTCCGAGTGCGCCGAGACGATGCGGGTCTACGCCGAGGGGATCAGGCCCGGCGCCGTACGCCGGCTGCGCGACGTGGAGGTGTCGGAGGTCCCGGCTCACGGCTCGCGGGTCGAGATCCCCGGCGCCGACATCGTCGGTGCTCCGGCTCCCTTCAGCGAGGACGTCTACGAGCTGGTCCGTGTCGAGGACAAGTGGTACGTGGTGGCGGGCTGACGTGCGAGCTTCCCCCGAGCGCTCCGTCCCGAGACCCCTGGTGGTCCTGGCCGCGCTCGTCTTCGCGGCGACCGGGGTCGCCCTGATCACGCTCGCTATCGGGCTCGGCTCGGTCGGAGTCGACGGGCACGGTGCGGCTTCCGCGTCGGTGGCCCCTCCGCCGAGGTCACCGACGGCCGCCCTCGAGCAGATGCTCACAGCGTTGGGCCGCGAGGACGTGCGTGCGGCGTGCGAGGTCGCGGCGCCGGACGGCTTCCCGATCAGGTCGCGGGAGGCGCTCGCACGGTGCGAAGGTCAGCTGCGCGACCAGCTCGACGACCTCGATCGTCGCCTCCTCGCAGCATACCGCGGGATCGAGGTGCGGGGCGCGCGCGTGGACGGCAACAGCGCGACGGTGCACCCGCGCCAGATCGCCGGTGCTCCGGTCAGCATGGGCAACGCGGTGTTCGCCCTCGTCGAGGCCGGCGGGGTCTGGTACGTGATCGTCTGAGGCGGTGGTCCGTCGATCGGGATCGGCGGCATGAGGGGCGGCAACATGGGCCATCCTGAAAGGATGTTCCTCCGCACTCCCCGCCTCCCGAAGAACGTCGCGCTCCTCGGGCCGGCGTTCGTCGCCGCGGTCGCGTACGTCGATCCGGGCAACGTGGCCACGAACGTCACCGCGGGGGCGACGTTCGGCTACACGCTGGTGTGGGTGGTCGTCCTCGCGAACGCGATGGCGGTCGTGGTCCAGTACCTGTCCGCCAAGCTGGGCCTGGTCACCGGGCGGTCTCTCGCGACGCACATGGGTGAGACGCTCCCGCGCCCGGCGCGGATCGCCTACTGGCTGCAGGCGGAGGCCGTCGCGATCGCCACCGACGTCGCGGAGGTGGTCGGCGGCGCGCTCGCGCTCTACCTTCTCTTCGACCTCCCGCTGGTCTCCGGCGCCCTCGTGACCGTCGCTGTCTCGATGGTGGTCCTGCGGGTCGGCGACCGGTTCGGGCAGAGCGCGCTCGAACGCGTCGTGATGGCGTTCCTGCTGCTCATCGCGGTCGGGTTCACCGCCGGTCTCGTGGTCGCCCCGCCGGAGCCCGCCGCCGTCGCCGAAGGGCTCGTGCCCACCTTCGCCGGGACGGAGAGCGTGCTGCTCGCGTCCGCGATCATCGGGGCCACGGTGATGCCGCACGTGATCTATCTGCACTCCGGACTCACCGCCGGGCGGCTCGGGCGGCGTGGCGAGCGCCGGACGATCTCCGAGCTGCTCGCTGTGACGCGGATCGACGTGGTGGTCGCCCTCGTCATCGCCGGCTCGCTGAATCTCGCGTTGCTCCTGATGGCCGCGTCGAGCCTGTCCGGCCTGGAGGGGACGGACACGCTCGAGGGGGTGCACGCCCTGATGACCTCCGAGCTCGGGTCGGGTGTCGCGCTGCTCTTCGCCGTGGCGCTCCTGGGTTCTGGCCTCGCCTCGACCTCGGTGGGGTGTGCGGCGGGCGCGGAGGTGATGCACGGGCTGCTCCGCATCCGCGTGCCGGTGGTCGCCCGGCGGATCGTCACGGTGATCCCCGCGCTGGTGATCCTCGTGCTCGGGGTCGAGCCGTCGTGGGCGCTGGTGGGCTCACAGGTCGTGCTCTCGATGGGCATCCCGTTCGCGCTGGTGCCCTTGCTGTGGCTCACCGCACGACCCGCGGTGATGGGAGAGGCGGTCAACCGGCGGATCACGACGGCGCTCGCTGCCCTGGTCGCGACGTTGGTGATCGTGCTCAACGTGGCGCTCCTGGTGCTGACCTTCGCCTGAGACCGACACCGGCGTCGGGGAGACAGCACCGGTTGTCGGCGGTCCGCACTAGGCTCCCCGCCATGGATCAACGGGTCAGCTTCCTCACTCTGGCCGTGGCCGACGTCGCTGCGAGCCGCACGTTCTTCGTCGACGGTCTGGGCTGGACGGCGAGCCTCTTCGTCCCCGGGGAGGTGCTGATGATCAAGGTCGCCGACCGGGTCGTCCTGTCACTGTGGGACCGCCGTGCGTTCGAGGAGGAGGTCGGGCCGATCGCGACAGGCGGCGGCTTCGCGCCGATGACGCTCGCGCACAACGTCGCCACCCCCGCCGAGGTCGACGAGGTCCTGGAGGAGGCCGTCGCCGCCGGAGCAGCTCTCCGCTCGCCCGGCACCCGGCGGGAGTGGGGCGGCTACAGCGGATACTTCCTCGACCCTGACGGCTACGCGTGGGAGGTCGCCTACAACCCGGGCGAGATCGGGCGCGACCTCCTGCCCTGAGACGGTCTCTTGGCCCCGCAGTTAGGGTGCCTGACATGAGCATCGTGGCGCAGCCGGAGTCGTCCGCCACCAAGGGCCGGCGCGCCCCTCTCGCGTTCGAGGTCGTGTCCAGCGACCGGCTCACCCGGCACATCCAGCGTGTCGTGCTCGGCAGCCGTCAGTTCGGCGAGTTCGCCCGCAGGTTCGGTGGATTCACCGACTCCTACGTCAAGCTCGTGTTCCTCGTCGACGGTGTGGACTACCCCGATCCGCTCGACCTCGACGTCGTCCGTGGCTCCTACCCGCCCGAAGCCCAGCCCGTCGTCCGGACCTACACCCTCCGCAGGATCGACGTCGAGCACGGCCGCATCACCATCGACTTCGTCGTCCACGGTGACTCCGGTGTCGCCGGCCCCTGGGCAGTCCGAGCCGTGCCTGGCGACGTGCTGCACCTGACGGGCCCTGGAGGCGCGTACGCCCCGGACCCGTCCGCCGCGTGGCACCTGCTTGCGGGTGACGAGGCGGCGCTGCCCGCGATCCAAGCCGCGCTCGAGGCGATGCCTGCCGGTGCCCGGGTCCACGCCTACGTCGAGGTCGACGGTCCCGAGGACGAGCAGCCGGTGGTCTCCGAGGCCGACGTGACGCTGACGTGGTTGCACCGTGACGGAGCGCCCGCCGGCACCACCACGCTCCTTGCCGACGCCGTCCGCGCCCACGACTGGGCGGCCGGTGAGCCGCACGTGTTCGTGCACGGCGAGTGCGGTCTTCTCAAGCAGCTCCGCTCCTACCTTCTCCATGAGCGGGGCGTGCCGCGCGAGCGACTCTCGCTGTCGGGCTACTGGCGCTGCGGCGAGACCGAGGAGGGCTTTCGGGCCTGGAAGAGCGCCCAGCCCAAGGTCTGACACGGCGCCTGGGCCGTGCCGTGGCTCAGAAGTAGTCGGTCATGTACGGCGTCGCCGCGAAGGCCGCATCGAGCAGCGGGTCGTCCTCCGGGTCGCCTCCGTCGGCGAGCCCCGAAGCGCGCAGGGTGGCGAGCGGCGTCCCACCGAAGAGCGCCGCGGCCCCGCGCGGCCCGAGCGCCACGCCGCCCGCCCCTTCGGTACGGCGCAGCACCCCCTGACCACCGGACACCACGAGCAGGTGTCGACCCGACGAGCCTTCGTGGAGCGGATCGGTGAGGACCAGGGGCACCTCGACGTCGATCGCGGCGGGGAAGCCGCGGGCGGCGACGGCCGCAGGGGCGTCGACCAGCCGCAGCATCCACCACTGCGTCTGGTGCACGGCCACCTCGTTGTCGGGCAGCATCCAGAACAGCGGGTCGTGCGGCCCCAGGGCGACCCGTACCGAGGACCGCGTGGACGACCCGGACCCGACGAGCCGCCACAACGCCCGCAGCGTCGAGGTCGATGCGGCACACAGAGTCTGGACGTCCAGGTGGTCACCTGCGAAGGCGTACGAGACGACCCCGTCGTCGGCGAGGTAGGTCAGGATCTCGTCGTCGGCCAGGTCGACGGCCACCTCGACGGGATCCCAGTCGAAGGGGCCGCTCTGGCGACGCGCCTGGTATCCGGCCGCGAGGAGGCGGGTCAGCTCGGCGGCGTCCTCAGGCCCGCCGCGGCGGAGCCGGACCGGCTCTCCGGACAACCGCCTCAGCGCCTCGGTCGAGACGTCGACGACCCGCCGGGTGCCGGTGATCTCGTAACCGACCGCGCGGTACGGAGCAGTCGTCGCCGGATAGAGCGCAGAGACCAGGAACCCGAGCTCGCGGGAGCGCTCGAGCACCGCGCGCATGAGCGCTGAGCCGACGCCGCTCCCACGGTGCTCGGGCGCCACCACGACGCCGCCGATCCCCGCCATCGGCAGGCGACGCCCTCCCCACCACTGCCCGAAGGCGTTGATGCGCGCTGTCGCGACGACCGTGCTGCCGTCGTAGGCCGCCAGCTGTCGACCGGCGTCGACGGCTCGCGCGACCATGCCCTTCCACTGGTCGACGTCGGTCGACGAGAGGGGACCGAAGGACCGCGAACGGACGTCGAGCGCCGCATCGAGGTCGTCGAGGCCGAGGTCACGAATCTCCACCGCACGACCGTAGTGGCTGCCTGAGGCGTGGGCGACGGAAATACGCGAGGTCCGGGAGGCTGCCGGTGGTTAGCGTCGTGGCATGCACATCATCGAGGTCGGCACGACCGACAACATCGAGGGAGCGGCGTACGGGGCGGGCGTCTCGATCATCCAGTCGGACACCCAGGTCGAGGGCAGCGGCCCGCGGCTGCACACCCATCCGTACGCCGAGACGTTCCTGATCCATGCCGGGAGCGCACTGTTCACCGTCGACGGTGAGGAGCTCGTGGGGCGTGCAGGCCACGTGATCGTCGTCCCGCCCGACACCCCGCACAAGTTCCGCGTCCTGCCGGGCGGCTACCGCGCGACACACATCCACGCCAACGACACCTTCGTGACGGACTGGCTGGAGTAGGCGCCTGGCAGCGACGACTACGCTGGTGCCGTGACCGACGCGCCTGCCGCCACCATTCCCTCCGCGAAGCCCCGCCTCGACACCGTCGAGAACGCCGCCGCCACCCCAGACCGGGAGCTGCCGTGGGCGGAGCTGGGACTGAAGCCCGATGAGTACGAGCAGATCGTCGAGATCCTGGGGCGCCGCCCGACCGGCGCCGAGCTCGCGATGTACTCCGTGATGTGGAGCGAGCACTGCTCCTACAAGTCGAGCAAGGTGCACCTCAAGAAGTTCGGCGAGCTCCCCCAGGAGACGCCGCTCGGCAAGACGCTCGCCGGGATCGGTGAGAACGCCGGCGTCATCGACGTCGGCCAGGGCTACGCGGTCACCTTCAAGGTCGAGTCCCACAACCACCCCAGCTACGTCGAGCCGTACCAGGGCGCCGCCACCGGTGTCGGCGGCATCGTCCGCGACATCCTCGCGATGGGCGCCCGCCCAGTTGCGGTGATGGATCCCCTGCGCTTCGGCCCCCTCGACGCCCCGGACACCACCCGTGTGATGCCGGGGATCGTCGCCGGCGTCGGGGGCTACGGCAACTGCCTCGGTCTGCCGAACATCGGGGGCGAGGTCGTCTTCGACGAGACCTATCTGGGCAACCCGCTCGTCAACGCCCTCTGCGTCGGCGTCCTGCGCCACGAGCAGCTGCACACCGCTCACGCGTCGGGCGAGGGCAACAAGGTCGTCCTGTACGGCGCTCGCACCGGCGGCGACGGCATCGGCGGTGTCTCGGTGCTCGCGTCGGAGACCTTCAGCGACTCAGGGCCGACGAAGCGCCCGAGCGTCCAGGTCGGCGACCCCTTCATGGAGAAGCTGCTCATCGAGTGCACGCTCGAGCTCTTCGACGCCGGCGTGGTGGCCGGCATCCAGGACCTCGGCGGCGCCGGTCTGTCGTGCGCGACGAGCGAGCTCGCCAGTGCCGGTGACGGCGGGATGCACGTCGAGCTCGACACGGTCCCGCTGCGCGACTCCACGCTCTCTCCGGAGGAGATCCTCATGAGCGAGTCGCAGGAGCGGATGATGGCGGTCGTGGAGCCCGACCACCTCGACGCCTTCATGGAGATCTGCGCGAAGTGGGACGTCGAGGCCACCGTCGTCGGTGAGGTCACCACGACAGGGCGCCTGGTCATCGACTGGCACGGCGAGACCGTCGTCGACGTGCCGCCGCGCTCGGTCGCGCACGACGGTCCGACCTACGAGCGCCCGTACGCCCGGCCCGCCTGGCAGGACGCGCTGCAGGCCGACACCGCCGCCACGCTGGCACGTCCGTCGAGCGGCGACGAGCTGCGGGCCGCGCTCCTCGACGTCCTCGGCTCTCCGAACCAGGCCGACAAGTCGTGGGTCACCGACCAGTACGACCGCTACGTCCGGGGCAACACCGTCCTGGCGCAGCCCGAGGACGCCGGTGTGGTCCGGATCGACGAGGAGACCAACCTCGGCGTCGCGCTCTCGACCGACTGCAACGGACGCTTCGCCAAGCTCGACCCGTACGCCGGCGCGCAGCTCGCCCTCGCGGAGTCGTACCGCAACGTCGGGGTCGCGGGTGCCCTGCCGCTGGCGGTGACCGACTGCCTCAACTTCGGCTCTCCGGAGGACCCGGCCGTGATGTGGCAGTTCGAGCAGGCCACGTCGGGTCTCAAGGACGCCTGCGCCGCGCTCGGCATCCCGGTCACCGGCGGCAACGTGTCGTTCTACAACCAGACCGGCGAGACGGCGATCCTGCCCACCCCGGTCGTGGGTGTGCTCGGCGTGATGACCGACGTCACCAAGCGGGTGAGGCAGGGCTTCGCCGCCGAGGGTGACGTGGTCCTCCTGCTCGGCACCACGCGCGAAGAGCTCGACGGTTCGGCGTGGTCGCAGGTGGCGCACGGCCACCTGGGTGGACGTCCGCCCCAGGTCGACCTTGCGGCCGAGAAGGCGCTCGCGGACCTGATGGTGGAGGTGGCGCGGCGTGAGCTCGCCACCGCCGCGCACGACCTCTCCGACGGCGGTCTGGCCATCGCCCTCGCTGAGGCGGCGATCCGCCACGGTGTCGGCGCGACGGTGTCGCTCGACGGAGGGTCCTTCGGTGGGGACGACTTCGTGCCGCTGTTCTCCGAGTCCACGGCCCGGGCCCTGGTGGCGGTCGCGCCCGACCACGTCGAGGGGTTCACCGACCTTGCCGCGTCGTACGGCGTCCCGGTCACGCGGATCGGTGAGACCGGAGGAGAGGCGCTGACGGTCGAGGGGGCGTTCTCCGTCCCGGTGGCGGAGCTTCGAGACCGCTGGTCGACCACCATCCCGGCCGCCATGGGGGCCTGAGCGCCGGTGTTCCCCACCCGCGCCTACCGGGCGGACGCCGAGGCGGTCGTGTCGCTGCGCGACGACCTCGCACGGTGGCAGCTCGGGTCAGGCATCACCCAGTGGCAGCCCGGTGAGATTACGGCGGACGAGGTGCGCGACCAGATCGCCCGGCAGCAGTGGTGGGTCGTCCGCGACGATGGAGCGATCAGCGCGACGGTCCGGGTGCTCGAGGCCGACCCCGCCATCTGGGACGATCTCGTCGATCCTGCGGCCGACGACGCGCTGTACGTGCACGGGCTGATGGTGCGGAGGGCCCACCGTGGACGCGGGCTCGGTGGAGCGCTGCTGGACTGGGTGGCCGGTCGCGCCCGCGACGCGGGGCGTACCAGCGTTCGGCTCGACTGCGCGGCGGCCAACGCCGGGCTTCGTGCGTACTACGCCGACCTCGGGTTCGTCGAGCGCGGCGATCGTGAGTTCCCAGGGCGGTGCAAGACCCTGGCACGGTTCGAGAAGCCGGTCGGCTGACCCCTCAGCGCCCGGTGCCGGCGAGGTCGGTGTCGCTCTCTGACGCGAGGTAGGTCCCGTGTCCCTCGACGACCAGCCCGTCGCGGAGCCGCAGCACCTCGCACACGAGCCCGCCCTTCTGGTTGCGGTAGTGGATGACGAGAGTGTCCAGCCCGGCGTACGCGCCGAGCACCTCGAACCGCAGGTCCGGCACGTGACGGAGGCCTTCGGTCCAGTAGTGCCGCAGGGCCCCCTTGCCGCGCAGCACACCGGCGCTGTCGGGGAGGAGCGCAGCGGCGACGGGCGAGCTGAAGACGACGTCGTCGGCGAAGTGGGCGAGAACGGCCTCGACGTCGTGGGCGTTCCAGGCGGCGCACCACTGGTCGGCGAAGGCGCGTGGGCGTGACGGCTCCATCGTAGAGCGGCCGACGGACAGCGCTCCACTGCCGACGCGTGGCACACTCTCCACCCATGTGGACACCGTGGTCCCGTCGCTCGCTCGGGTCGGCCGAGGACCGGGCGACGTACGAGACGCTGCACACGGCCTCGCTGGCCGCGCCGGCGCTGCGCCGGGGCCTCGACGAGGACAGCGCCTCCGCCTCGCTCAAGCACCTGCGGACGCTCCTCGGCGCACCGTCGGTCGCGCTCACCGACACCGAGCAGGTCCTCGCGGTCGAGGGCTCCCGCGAGCGGCGCTCGGACGCGATGGAGCTCGCGAGACAGGCGATCGCGGCTGGCGCCACGCAGGCGTTCAGCACCCCGCACGCGCACTACCCGCACGCGATCGTGGCACCGCTGACCGTCGAGGACACCGTCGTCGGTGCCCTCGTGGTGAGGTCACCGACCAGCTCGGCCGGTCTGGCCCGCGCGACGACGGAGGTCGCGCGCTGGATGTCCAGCCAGCTCGAGCTGGCCGAGCTCGACAAGTCCCGTACCGCGCTGATGGAGGCCGAGCTGCGGGCGCTGAGAGCCCAGATCTCACCGCACTTCGTCTACAACTCCCTCGGCGCGATCGCGTCGTTCGTCCGGACCGACCCCGAGCGGGCGCGCGAGCTGCTGCTCGAGTTCGCCGACTTCACCCGCTACTCGTTCCGGCGCCACGGGGAGTTCACCACCCTGGCCGACGAGCTGCAGTCGATCGAGCGCTACCTCGTGCTCGAGAAGGCCCGCTTCGGCGACCGCCTCCACGTCACCGTGCAGGTGGCTCCCGAGGTCCTCTCCGTCCGGCTCCCCTTCCTCTCGATCCAGCCGCTGGTCGAGAACGCCGTACGTCACGGGCTGGAACGCAAGGCCGACGGCGGCACGGTCGTCGTGATCGCCCGCGACGCGGGCAACGAGGCGGTGATCACCGTCGAGGACGACGGGGTCGGGGAGGACCCGGACCGCGTACGCCGTGCCCTCGCCGGCGACAGCGCGGGGGACTCGGTGGGCCTGGGCAACGTCGACGAGCGGATGCGCACCGTCTACGGCAACGCGTACGGCATCGTCATCGAGACCGCGCCGAGCGCCGGCACGAAGGTCACCGTCCGGGTGCCCAAGTACGCGCCGGGCGCCGAAAGATGAGGGGTGCGTGACGGGGGCGGTGTTTTCGTGCCGTTCAGAGGCATGAGTTCCAGATTCACTGCTACGTTCACTGGGTCATCAGCACGATGCCGGGGAGTGTGGATGGTTGGGAAACCTGCGGTGTACGCCGCTGCTGCGATCTTGGTTCTCGTCGCGAGCGCGTGTAGTGGAGAGTCGAACGACGCGAATACCGCGCGGGAAAAGGTGCGCGCGACCACATCCGAATCGATGTCAACGAGGACTCCAGACGCGGCGACAGCACCAACACCTACTCCCCTCACCGCCCAAGAGGCGGACTCGTACGAGGGTGGTGAGTCGCTCGACGCCGAGCCGTCAGCGCCGCCGGTCGTCGTCGGCGAAGTTCGCGAGTTGAACCTTGTGGATGCCTTCAGCGCGGAAGGTTGGGAGGAGGGCGCTCACCAACCCGTTGCGGGCGAACAGGCCCAGGCGATGGCCACGTTGGTCTCGTGCGGTTATGGGTATGACGGAGGTGACCCGCTGGAGTTCAGGATTGCGCAGACCGACGGCTACAAGCTCGTCGCCAAGGTCGCACAAGACCTCACCTCGCCGTCATCGACCGCGCGCCTGGAGTTTGCGCTTGTCGTCGACGGGCGGCAGGTTGCCGCAAAGGCGATCGAATTCAATGAGTCGGCGATACTCGAGGCCGACATCTCCAACGCCGCTGTGGTGAAGATGACGGTCAAACAGAGCCCCCCGCCGAACGAGGACTGTGATGATGCCGCCATCGCGTTGGTGACCGATCTGACGATGCAGTCAAAGTAGTTGCGGATGACCGTGCGGTCGTGGGCGCGCTTGTGGTGGGGGCGAGTCCGGGCGGTTGATTCAGACATCCAAGCCGCGGCCGCGCTCGCGACAATTATTGGTGCGTGCTTGACGGCAGTTAGCCTTGTCGTCACATTTGGCGACGAAGAGGAGACGCCGTCGGCTGCGGAGACGACAACCGGCGCCCCGAGCATCCCGGTCGGTTCGCACCCGCCGAGGGCGTCGGACCGAGCGACGGAGACTCCCGAGCCGTGCACGCTGCGAGCCGGGCAGCAAGCCTCTTGTGACGCGGCCGGGGCTGGCCTCGTGATGAGCACTGGGGACTGCGACGCGGAAAGCGTGTACCGCGCTTTGGGCCTGGATCCGCGTGTGGACCGGATCGGCATCGATATCGCGACCGGCGCCGCGTCCTGCTGGATCGCGCCCGACTCGGCTGCCGCTTCCCACGGCGCCACGGCGGCCGACCTGCGTCAAATCGCTGGTGGGGAGGTGATGGTCGCCCTCCGCGTCTGCGCGGCTCGGGCAGACGGTCCACGCTACTCGTGCGCCGACCCGCACAGGGCCGAGATCGTTGGTCTTCGTGACGAAGACACCGACCGCGCGGGCGCCTCGCGCGTCTGTCAGGAGCGAGCCGAGGTGTACGCGGGACGTGCGTTCGATGGAACGGACACCGCGCTGACCTCCGAGGCCGTCACTTGGGGAAACGAGGCAATCGAGTGCAGCGTCTCGACGCGACGTCCGGTCGTCGGATCAGTCCGGGACATCGGTGACGGAGAGCTACCAGGACGCGGCGCGTGACGTAGGCCACACCGCACACCTACACTCGTGCGCCATGGGTCTGAACGTTCTCGTCGCCGACGACGAGCAGCCGGTCCTCGACGAGCTCGTCTATCTCCTCGAGCGCGACGAGCGGATCGACCACGTCCGGGCCGTCGGCTCCGGCGCGGACGTCCTGCGAGCGCTGGAGGCCGACCCTGTCGACGCCGTCTTCCTCGACATCGCGATGCCGGCCCTGTCGGGCCTGGAGGTGGCGCGGGTCCTCGCCCGCTTCCGCAGCCAGCCCAAGGTCGTGTTCGTGACCGCGCACGAGGACCACGCCGTCGACGCCTGGGACCTCGACGCGGTCGACTACGTCCTCAAGCCGGTCGCGGAGGATCGTCTCCGCGAGTCCGTCCGCCGGATCTGCGGTGCCCGGTCGCCTCTGACGTCGTCCGCGACGGCGGACGACGACGTCGTCGCGGTCGAGCTCGCCGGCGTCACACGCTTCGTCCCGCGCAACAGCGTGGCCTACGTGGAGGCGCAGGGCGACTACGTCCGGCTCCACACCGTCGAGGGCGACAGCCACCTGCTCCGTACGGCGTTGGTGACCTTGGAGCACGAGTGGGCGTCCGCCGGGTTCGTCCGGATCCACCGCAGTCTGCTGGTGGCGTCGTCGCGGGTGCGGGAGGTGCGGATGATCGCCGGCCGATGCTCCGTCCTCGTCGACGCCGGGGGCCCGCCGTACACCGAGCTGCAGGTCGCTCGCCGCCACACGCGCGACCTGCGGGAGCTCGTCCAGCTGCGGTCCCGCTCCGGTGGTGGGGTGTCGTGACGGGCACCGACCCGGCGGTCGACCGGGTCCGCATCACCAGCCCGCACACGACCGCTCGTCCTCGCCGGCGCCGCACGGTCGTGCAGGAGATCGACGAGGAGACTGCCATCGGCGAGGTCTACGTGCGGTCGCTGGTGCGCTCGCAGCTGCGCCTTGCGCTGGTCGTCGCGGCAGTGGTCGCCGCCGCGATCGGGGGACTGCCGATCCTTTTCATGGTCGCCGATCTCGAGGCCGTCCAGGTCGGACCCCTCCCGTTGCCGTGGTGGGTCCTCGGCGTCGGGGTCTATCCGGTGCTGTTCCTGATCGGCTGGGCGTTCGTGGTGGCCTCGGAGCGCAACGAGCGTGCGTTCAGCGATCTCGTCGAACGCCCCTGACCGGGGCAAGGAGCATCCCCGTGAGCAGCACGTACGCCGCGGTTGCCGTGGCGGTGGTCGCGCTCGCGACCCTCGGCATCGGCCTGTTCGGGCTGCGGTTCAGCAGGACCACCTCCGACTTCTACGTCGCGTCGAGATCGGTGAGCCCGCTCTGGAACTCGTCGGCGATCGGCGGCGAATATCTCTCTGCGGCGTCGTACCTGGGCATCGCCGGATTGATCCTGACCTACGGCGCGGACATGGTGTGGTTCCCGGTCGGGTGGACGGCCGGTTATCTGGTCCTCCTCGCGTTCGTCGCCGCCCCGCTGCGGCGGTCGGGCGCCTACACGCTTCCCGACTTCACGCAGATGCGTGTGCAGTCGACGACCGCGCGCGCGGTCGCGTCGATGCTGGTGGTGGTCATCGGCTGGCTCTATCTCATGCCGCAGTTCCAAGGCGCCGGGCTCGTCCTGCACACCGTGACGGGAGCACCGACGTGGGTCGGGTCGGTGATGGTCGCCGTGATCGTCGTCGTCAACGTGATCTCCGGCGGCATGCGCAGCATCACCTTCGTGCAGGCCTTCCAGTACTGGCTCAAGCTCACCGCGCTGCTGGTGCCGCTGGTGTTCCTGCTGCACGCCTGGACCGACGACGGGAGGCCGACCCCTGCCGACGCCGGGGCCTCGGCAGCCTGGTTGTCGCCGATGGCCGCGGACGCGCCCGGTCTGGCGCTCTATGCGACGTACTCGCTGATCGTGGCGACGTTCCTCGGAACCATGGGCCTTCCGCACGTCGTGGTGCGGTTCTACACCAATCCTGACGGGCGCGCGGCACGGCGGACGACCCTGCTCGTGCTGGCGCTGCTCGGCGTCTTCTACCTCCTTCCGACGGCGTACGGCGTCATCGGCAGGGTCTACGCCGCCGACCTGGTCGCCACCGGCAACACCGACATCGTGGTGCTGGAGCTGCCGATGCGGATGATCGGCGGGTCGCTCGGTGACCTGCTGGGCGCGCTGCTCACCGCGGGTGCGTTCGCCGCCTTCTTGTCGACGTCCTCCGGCCTGACGATGTCGGTCGCCGGGGTGCTCGCCCAGGGATCGGTGGGTCGGCGCGTCCTCGGACCGGTCGCCGGACTGCGCGCCGGCGCCGTGGTGGGCACGGTGTTCCCGCTCGCGCTCGCGCTGGCCTCGGACCAGATCGCGGTCGCGAGCTCGGTCGGCTTCGCCTTCGCGGTAGCCGCGTCCACGTTCTGCCCGCTCCTCGTCCTGGGCATCTGGTGGCGACGCCTGACCGCAGCGGGCGCCGTCGCGGGGATGCTCGCCGGCGGGATCGGTGCCGGAGGTGCGGTCGTCGCGACGATCGTGCGCGGGAGTGACGACGGCTGGCTCGACCTTCTCTTGTCGCGACCCGCCGCCTGGTCGGTGCCGATCGCCTTCGCCACCATGGTGGCCGTCTCGCTGGCGACCCAGAACCGGCGACCCTCCAACGTCGCGCGGACCATGGTCCGGCTGCACACCCCCGAGCGGCTGCTGCTGGATCGGGCGGACGGTCCCTAGCTCGGCCGCTCGATGATGTCGCGGTCGCGGGGCAGCTTGCGGACACCCATCAGCCGCGCCACCGGCCCGGCGAGGAAGAGCAGAAGAAGCCAGAACATCCCGACGCTCGGCGCCACCAGGTGGAGGAGGAATGCGAGCAGCAGCAGGCCCAGGGCGACGAGCCCTCCGCGGACGTCGAGCTGTCCCCGTACATCGCTCCGTTGGAGATCGGGGTGGCGCACGGTGAGCCACTGGATGACGGCCAGGCACGCGCTCGCGACGATCAGCACGCCGATGTAGAGCGAGTTTCCCCCTCTGGTGTCGCTGCTCAGCTCACCGAGGAGCTGGGTCGTGAAGGGGATGAAGACGATGCTGGCCAACCAGACGAAGTTGGTCCAGAGGATGGCGTTGGAGTAGTCGCGCAGATGCTCGAACAGTCGGTGGTGCCCGACCCAGAATTGCGCGATGACCGCGAAGCTGAGCGCGAACGCGACGAACGTCCAGCGTTCGTCGGCCAGCACGGACGCGAACCGAGTGGGACCGTCCGTCCGTGACGAGGTCCATGAGGGGAAGCACGAGGAGGGTGATCGCGATCGCGACCGCGGCGTCGGTGAAGTTGACGAGCCGGTCCAGGCCGCGGTCCGTGTGAGTTCCCGCCATCCGTCCACTGTAGGAAGAGCCGGACGATGCGGCGCGGGCAAGCAGCAGCCGCGGACGCGTACCCGGCACCGAGGGGTGCCGAGGACGGCCGCGGCTGCTGGCCGAGAGGTCGTGGGGAGTCGCGTCAGCGACCGCGGCGCCCGGCCTGGGACGAGAACGAGGCAGCCCCACCGGAGCGCGAGGAGCTCGAGCTCGAGGCCGAGCCGCTGCCGCTTCGTGTGGCCGTCCCGCCACCGGAGCGACGTCCACGCGAACCGCTGCTGCTGCGGGCGCCCTCGCCGGAGCGCTGGCCCCCGCCGTTGTTGCCCCGGCCACCACTCCCGCGACCGCCGCTACGGCCACCGTTGCCGCGAGCGCTGGCCGCCGCGGCAGCGACGAGCGCCGGGGGCGGCGAGACGCGCTCGGCCTGCGGGCCGACGAGCGAGCCGATGATCTCGGAACCGGCGGCGACCTCGTGGTCGGTCGGCTTGATCGAGGCCGCGCGCATCAGCGTACGGACGTCGCGGCGCTGCTCGGGTGTCGCGATGGTGACGACGACGCCCGAGGCGCCGGCACGTGCCGTACGGCCCGAGCGGTGGAGGTACGCCTTGTGCTCGGTCGGCGGGTCGACGTGCACGACGAGCGAGACGTCGTCGACGTGGATGCCGCGGGCCGCGATGTCGGTGGCGACCAGGACTCGGACGGTGCCGTCGGAGAACGCCGAGAGATTGCGCTGGCGTGCATTCTGGCTCAGGTTGCCGTGAAGGTCGACGGCCGGGATCCCGGAGTCCGTGAGCTTCTTCGCGAGCTTCTTGGCCGCGTGCTTGGTACGGGTGAAGGCGAGCGTCTTGCCCTCGCCGCCGACCAGCTGGTTGATGAGCGACTGCTTGCCGTCGTGGGTCACGGAGAGCACGTGGTGCTCCATGTCCGGGACGTGCGACGTCGCCTCGTCCACCGAGTGGGTGACCGGGTTGTGGAGGTAGCGCTTGACGAGGGTGTCGATCCCGTTGTCGAGCGTCGCCGAGAAGAGCAGGCGCTGCGCGTCCCGCGGGGTCCGGTCGAGGATCCGCTTGACACCGGGGAGGAAGCCGAGGTCGGCCATGTGGTCGGCCTCGTCGAGCACGGTGACCTCGATGTCGCTCAGGTCGCAGTGACCCTGAGCCATCAGGTCCTCGAGCCGACCCGGGGTGGCGACGACGACGTCGACACCGTTGCGGAGCTTGGTCACCTGCGGGTTCTGGCCGACGCCGCCGAAGATCGTCATGGTGCGCATCTGCATCGCCTGCGCGAGCGGCTGGAGCGTCTCGTGGACCTGGGTCGCGAGCTCGCGCGTCGGGACGAGGACCAGGGCGCGGGGGTTCTTGGCGCGCCGGCGGCGTCCGCTGGCGGCGAGGACGGCGAGTGTCGGCAGGCTGAAGGCGACGGTCTTGCCGGAACCGGTACGGCCTCGACCGAGCACGTCACGACCCGCGAGCGAGTCGGGCAGGGAGGCCGCCTGGATGGGGAAGGGGGTGGTGATGCCGCGCTCCGCGAGGGAGGCGACGAGAGGTGCAGGTACGCCGAGATCGGCGAAGGTGGGCACAGGGGTGTCCTTCAAGTCGTGGGGGTGGCCGTGATTGCAGCCACTCACGAATGAGGACGGGAGGGCGCGGGGTGCGCGCCGCTCGAGCAGACGACCGCGGACGCCGGATGCGTCCTTCGCCGACAGTACCCGGGATGCGGCCGTGACGACGAATCGAGTGGTGCTGATCACACACGTCCTGACCCTGGGGACCCCTACATTGCGGGGATGGGCACCACGGCCCCGATGGTCGGTGGACACCAACGTGAGACGTCGCCCGTGCCTGCGTACGCACGGGTGCCCGTGCTCTCTGCCGCCGCGGCGCTCGCGGTCGTGCTGCTCGCGACGGCCGGCCGCTACGGCTTCCATCGCGACGAGCTGTACTTCCGGATGCTGGACCCGTCGTGGGGCTACGTCGACCAGCCGCCGCTGATCCCGCTGATCGCCCGCGCGATGACCGACCTGGTCGCCGATGAGCCGTGGGCGCTGCGGCTGCCGGCGATCGCGGCCGTGGTGGCCTCCACGCTGGTGGTCGCCGCGATCGTCCGCGAGCTCGGAGGCGGCGCTCTCGCCCAAGGGCTGTGCGCCTGGACGTTCGCGTTCGCGACGTTCCCGCTCGTGGCCGGGCACGTGCTGATCACGACCTCGCCGGATCTCCTGGCGTGGGTGCTGGCGTCGTGGTTCGTGATCCGCGCCCTGCTCCGCGACGACGGCCGGTGGTGGCTCGCCGTCGGTCTCGTGGTGGGTCTCGCGACCTACGGCCGCCTGCTGATCCCGTGGTTGATCCTCGGCCTGCTCGTCGGCGTGGTGCTGGTCGGTCCCCGGCGGGTGCTGCGGTCGGGCTGGTTCTGGTCCGGCGGCGCGCTCGCCGCGGTCGTCGCCCTCCCGAACCTCGCCTACCAGGTCGTGAACGGCTTCCCGCAGCTCGACATGGGCGCGGCGCTGGCTGACAACAACGCCGACGAGGTTCGGGTGATGATGTGGCCGTTCCTCTTCATCATGCTGCCCGCCGTGTGGGTCGTGGGTGCGGTCGCGCTGTGGCGACGGCCGCAGTGGCGAGCCCTCCGTGCCTTCGACGTCGCCTTCGTGGTCGTCCTTGTGCTGACCTTCGTGGGGGGAGCGCAGTTCTACTACCCGGTCGGTGTGCTCGCCGTGCTGTTTGCCGCCGGCTGGGTCCCGACGGCGTCGTGGCTCACCCGCTCGTCGAACGCCGTGCGCGCAGGGGTCGGGGCGCTGCTGGTGCTGTACGCCGCGGTGTCCGTCGTCGTGTCGCTGCCGGTGATCGGCGTCGGCACGCTCGGGAGCACCCCTGTCCCGGGGATCAACCAGGCTGCCGCCGACCAGGTCGGGTGGCCGGCGTACGTCCGTCAGATCGCCGCCGTGTGGAACGGGTTGTCGGCGGATGAACGGGCCGAGGCAGCGATCATCACCAGCAACTACGGCGAGGCCGGGGCGATCGACCGGTACGGTCCCGCGCTCGGCCTGCCCACGCCGTACAGCGGGCAGAACGCCCTCCACGACCAGGCCCGGCCGCCCGACCGAACCGAGACGGTCGTCTTCGTCGGCGGCCAGTACGGGTTCGCGGTCACGATCTTCGAGGAGTGCGAGGCCGTGGACGTGCTCCGCAACGGGGTCGGTGTCGACAACGAGGAGGAGGGCGTCCCCGTGGCCGTGTGTCGCGGTCCGCTGCGGCCGTGGGCCGAGCTCTGGGACGACCTGCGGCACCTGGACTGACGCCTGCCGTTCGTCGCGTGAGCGCGACCGCTCGGCGCGCGCGCGATGCCGTACGGCGACCGGTCGCGCACGTCCACCGAACCTCGCCGGTGTGACCTGGCACACACCCTGCGGCCGCCCCTAGCCTCACGCGAGAACACCCATGCCCGTGCGTCCCGAGAGGCGAAGCCGTGATCGAGAGAACCACAGCGGCGGAGGATGCGGCCTACGCACGCATCCGCTCCACCGAGGAGTTCCACACCCTCAAACGCAAGTACATAGGCTTCGTCGTCCCCGTGACGATCGGCTTCATGGCCTGGTACCTGCTGTACGTCATCTGCTCCAACTGGGCGCCCGACCTGATGAACGCCAAGGTCGTCGGCAACATCAACGTCGCCCTGATCTTCGGACTGCTCCAGTTCGTCTCCACCTTCGCCATCGCGATCTGGTACTCGAAGTTCTCCGTCAAGAACCTCGACCCGCTCGCTGACTCACTGCGCGCCGAGTACGACGAGGAGATCACCCGATGAGCGGACGCGACGTGGTCCTCGCAGCCAGTGCCGAGGGTGACCACCAGACGCTGACCACCGTCCTCTTCGTCGGTGTCGTGCTGCTCACGGTCGCCATCACGTTCTGGGCGAGCCGCAACAACAAGACGGCGGCCGACTACTACGCCGGCGGCCGGTCGTTCACCGGCTTCCAGAACGGCCTCGCGATCGGCGGCGACTACATGTCGGCGGCGTCGTTCCTCGGCATCTCCGGCGCCATCGCGCTGTCCGGCTACGACGGCTTCCTCTACTCCATCGGGTTCCTCGTCGCCTGGCTGGTCGCGCTGCTCCTCGTCGCCGAGCTGCTGCGCAACTCCGGCCGCTTCACGATGGCCGACCAGCTGGCGTACCGGATGCGGCAGCGTCCTGTCCGTACCGCTGCGTCCGTCTCCACCGTCGTCGTGTCGATCTTCTACCTCCTCGCGCAGATGGTCGGTGCCGGCGCGCTCGTGTCGCTGCTGCTCGGCGTCGAGGGCGACACGCTGAAGAACCTGACGATCGTCGCCGTCGGCGTGCTGATGATCTTCTATGTCGTCGTCGGCGGCATGAAGGGGACGACCTGGGTGCAGATCGTCAAGGCGGTGCTGCTCATGGCCGGCACGCTGCTGATCAGCATCCTGGTGCTGGCGAAGTTCAACTTCAACCTGTCCGAGCTGCTCGGCACGGCCGCCTCGAACTCCGGCAAGGGGCAGGCGTTCCTCGAGCCCGGGCTCAAGTACGGCGCCGACTTCACCAGCAAGCTCGACTTCCTGTCGCTCGGCATCGCCCTGGTGCTCGGCACCGCGGGTCTGCCGCACATCCTCATCCGCTTCTACACGGTGCCGACGGCGCGTCAGGCGCGCGTGTCGGTGAACTGGGCGATCGGGCTGATCGGCACGTTCTACCTGATGACGCTGATTCTCGGGTTCGGTGCCGCGGCGCTGCTCAGCGACGACCAGTACGCCAAGGTCGCCGAGTCCGGCGGCAACCTGGCCTCACCGTTGCTCGCCGAAGCCGTCGGTGGCGGCGCGGGCTCGACCGGAGGCGCGATTCTGCTCGCACTGATCGCGGCGGTGGCGTTCGCCACCATCCTCGCCGTGGTCGCGGGCCTCACGCTCGCGTCGGCGTCGTCGGTCGCGCACGACCTCTACGCCAACGTGTTCAAGAAGGGTGAGGTCTCCGGCAAGGACGAGGTCAAGGTCGCGCGGATCGCGGCGTTCGTGATCGGCGGCGTGGCGATCGCGCTGGCGATCCCCGGGCAGTCGCTGAACGTCGCGTTCCTGGTCGCCCTGGCGTTCGCCGTGGCGGCGTCGGCGAACCTCCCGGCCCTCCTCTACAACCTGTTCTGGAAGGACTTCAACACGCGCGGGGCGGTGTGGAGCATCTACGGCGGTCTGATCTCGGCCGTCGGCCTGGTGTTCTTCTCGCCGGTGGTCTCGGGCAAGGTCGACCCGGAGACGGGGGAGAGCCTGTCGCTGTTCGGGACCGGCGTGGACTTCAGCTGGTTCCCGCTGGAGAACCCCGGCCTGGTCTCGATCCCGATCGGGTTCTTCCTCGGGTGGCTGGGCACGGTCACGACCAAGGAGAAGGCCGACCCCGTCAAGTACGAGGAGCTCGAGGTCCGGTCGATGACCGGCGCGGGCGCCGAGTGACGGGCTGACCGACCTACCCTGACCGACCACGACGCACACGATTCCCCCGCTCTGACGCTCCTCCTGGCGGCAGAGCGGGGGATTCGTGCGTCCGCAGGGTCGCGTCGGTGAGGATGGACCCGTGACGGGAGTGCTCGAGGGGTTCGGCGTCATCACCGTCGTGATCGCGGTGGGCTTCGTCCTCGCGCACCTCGGGGTGGTCACGCTCGACTACCAGTGGATGCTCTCGCGCCTGGTGTTCTTCGTCGGCAGCCCGGCGCTGCTGTTCTCGGTCCTCGCCGACACCGACGTCGGTGGCGCCTTGTCGAAGGCGCTGGTCGCGAATGCGGCGAGCGTCGCGGCGGTGGCGGTGATCGCTCTCGTGCTCGCGCGGTGGCGATGGCGGCGCGGGTGGGCCGACACCACGCTGGCCGCCCTCTGTGCGGGCTACGTCAACGCCGGCAACCTCGGCCTCCCGATCGCGATCTACGTGCTGGGTGACGCATCCGCTGTCGCCGGTGCGCTGCTCCTCCAGCTGCTCGTCCTCGCGCCGCTGGCGTTCGTCGTCCTCGACCAGTCGGAGTCGATGGAGCGACCGACGGTGCTGACGGTGCTGTCGCGTCCCTTCCGCAACCCGCTCACGGTCGGCGCGGTCGTCGGGGTGGTGGTCGCGCTCACCGGCGTGCCGGTCCCGAGGTGGGTGGCCGACCCGATCGACCTGCTTGCCGGGCTCGCCATCCCCGGGATGCTGATCGCGTTCGGCATCTCGCTGCGGCTGGGGCCGAAACCCGGCGCGAGCGGCGCCGGCACCCAGGTGGCGATCCTGACGGTCGTCAAGCTGGCCGTCCAGCCGCTCGTCGCCTACCTCGTCGCGCGCTTCGCCCTCGGTCTCGACGGCAGCGCCCTCCTCGCCGTGGTGGTGGTCGCGGGTCTTCCGACGGCGCAGAACGTGTTCGTCACCGCGGTGCGCTACGACCGGTCGGTGGCGGTCGTGCGCGACGTCGTGTTCGCGACCACCGTGCTCTCGTTCCTCACGATCCTGGCGATCGCGGCCCTGCTGGCATAGCGGCCTCAGCCGTTCGGCAGGACCACGGCACGCCCTCGGATCTCTCCGGCGTGCAGACGCTCGTACGCCTGGGGTGCTTCGTCGAGCGAGTAGGTCTCGATCTCGACGTGGAGCTGGTCGCGGCGTGCCATCTCGAAGACCTCGATGAGCTCGGACCGGGTGCCCCAGTACGGCGCCCGGAACGCGGCGTCGTACGGGGTGACCCCGAATCCGACGGGCACGGCGCCTCCACCGATACCGACGAGCTGCACGTCGCCCTCGAGTGCGACCGACGCCGCCGCGATCGCGCCGGTGGCCGGAGCGCCGACGAAGTCGAAGACGGCCTCGGCGCCGAGACCGCCGGTGAGCCGCTTGATCGCCTCCGGTGCCTCATCGTTCGAGAGGACCGCCTCGTGGGCCCCGACCTCCTTGGCGAGGGCGAGCTTCTCGTCGTTGACGTCGAGCGCGATCACGCGGGCGCCGGTGAGCGCACGCAGGATCTGGATCGCGACGTGTCCGAGGCCGCCGGCGCCGATCACCACGGCCGTGCTGCCCCCGACGAGCTTCGGCATGGCGGTGCGGATCGCGTGGTACGGCGTCAGGCCCGCGTCGGTCAGCGACACGTTGCGCACAGGGTCGAGGTCGCCCAGAGGGACGAGGTGTCGTACGTCGTCGACGATCATGTACTCCGCGATCGCGCCGGGCGCTCCGAGCCCCGGCGGCGCGATGCCGAGCTCGACGGCGTACGGGCAGGAGTTCTCCGCACCGCGCGAGCAGGCGTGGCAGCGTCCGCAGCCCCAGGGGCCGTAGACCGCGACCGAGTCGCCGAGCGCCACGTTCGTCACTCCCTCCCCGAGCGCGTCGACGGTGCCGGCCCCCTCGTGGCCGAGCGTGAGCGGCAGCCCGAAGGTGTAGGCCTCCGCCGGCAGGCTCATCACGAACTCGTCGGAGTGGCAGACCCCGGCGGCCGACACCTTCAGCCGGATCTCGCCGGGCCCTGGCTCAGGGGTCTCCACCTCGACGACCCGAGGAGGACTGCCGATCTCGACGTACTGGAGTGCTCGCATCTGTTCACGCTAGATCCGCCCTGCAGGTTCAGCGAGCGCAGCGCGTCGAGGCCCTCTCCTGCACAATGGCGCGGTGACCACACGCGCGCTCGTTCTCGGTGGCGGCGGGATCACCGGCATCGCCTGGGAGATCGGACTGCTGCACGGCCTCATCGAGGCCGGTGTCGACCTCACCGGCGCCGACCTCGTCCTCGGCACCTCGGCGGGATCGGTGGTCGGGGCGCAGGTGACCAACGGTGCGACGACCGAGGCGATGTACGAACGCCAGCTCTCCCCGCTCGGCACGTACGGCCCCGAGCCCGCGTCGTCGATCGGCTGGGGCGTGACGGCACGGTGGGTGGTCCTCGGCCTGCGCAGCGGACGCGATGCCGAGGCGCTCGGTCGTCGCCTCGGCGCGTACGCGGTGAGCGAGGCCGCTGCCGGTCGCGTCGCGACGGAGGAGGAGCGCGTCGCCGTGATCCGCGACCGGCTCGTGTCGCAGGAGTGGCCGGCGCGCGAGCTGCGGGTGACCGCGGTGGACGCCGACACCGGCGCCTTCCGGACGTTCAGCCGCGAGGACGGGGTCCCGCTGGCCCGCGCGATCGCGGCGAGCTGTGCCGTCCCCGGTGTCTTCGCGCCGGTGACGATCGACGGCCACCGCTACATCGACGGAGGCACGAGGTCGTCGTCGAACGCCGACCTGGCTGCTCGCTACGACCGCGTGGTGGCGCTGACACCGGTCGCGGTCGAGCTCCCGACCTGGAGGCGAGCGGCGTCGCAGCTCTCCGGATCGGACGCCGTCCACACGATCATCGCGCCGGACCTCGCCTCGCGTCGGGCGATCGGGCGCAACGTCCTCGACCCCGCGTCCCGGGCCCGCACCGCGCGGGCAGGACGCGACCAGGGCGCGACCATCGCCCGCGCCGTCTCCGAGGTCTGGGGCTGACGGGGTGGCGCGACGACTGAAGCCTCTCGACCCGGCGGCCTGGGACGCCGTGGCGGCACGGCTGGACCTCGCGACCACCGGCAGCCAGCAGGTGTCGCCGGACGACTTACGCGCGGCGACGAAGCACCTGCTCGCCGTCCTGGACCAGCGGGCGCCCGGCAACAGCGTCGAGGTGCGGGTCCCTCCGTACGCCGCCGTGCAGGTGATCCCGGGCGCTCGGCACACCCGCGGCACGCCTCCGGCGGTCGTGGAGACCGACGCGCCGACGTGGATCGCCCTCGCCACTGGGCGTACGACGTGGGCGGAGGCGGTCTCCGCGGGCAAGGTCCGCGCCTCGGGCGAGCGCAGCAACCTCTCGCCCTACCTCCCGCTGGTCTGAGCGCTAGCGTCTGCCGGCGCGCAGGGAGGCCCACAGCCGGGGCTCCGCGGTCGCCCACCTCGGGAGCTTGACCTTCGTGCGGTAGGCGACGACGGCCCGCTGGGTGGTCGCGTCGAACAGTCCGTTGCGGGGGACGGGGCGTCCGAGGGCCGCTGTCAGCGAGCGCTGCAGCCGATAGACGTGCTTGCCGTTCGAGCCGCGCTTGAGCACCGGCGCGGCCTTCCCGTTGGACAGCAGCGCGACCCACGTCCGACGCGACACCACGCCGGTCTGCTTCCATCCCCGGGCGGCCTGGAACCGTTTGACGGCACGCTGCGACTTGGCGCCGTGGACCGGTCCGCGTGTGGATCCCTTGAAGTAGCCGTTCTGACGGAGCAGGCACTTCGCGGCAGGCGTCAGGGTGGGGCGTCGCTGCTGGGGCCGCAGTGCCCGGTACCTCTGGATCTTGTGCGTGCCGCACTGTGCCCGGGGCTTGGTCGCCCGCGACCCCGCGCCGACGTCGAGGTAGTTGCGGTCGATGTTGATGGCGACACCGTTGTAGCGACTCACCCGGTTGCCGACGTACTGGTGGATCCGCTTGCCCCTGGCCCAGTAGCGGTCGTCGAGGTACGGCTCCGCGGCCAGGTTGGCCTTGCCGTTGTACCAGCCGAACCACAGGTGGTTGGGGTAGTGGTAGTTGTCGACCTGGGCCACGCGGAGCCGGTTCATCGCGGCGATGGCCGCCGAGGCGCTCGAGTAGAGGCCCGAGCGGTAGCCGTGCTGAGCGAGTCGTGAGCCCCACCCGTCGACGAAGCTGACGACGGCGGTGTTGCACGCGGAGTTCGCGATGGAGTACGCCTCGATGTCGAGGTAGAGGACCCGCTTCCGTCCGATGCCGAGTGCCTTGGCCGACGCCACGCTCTCGTTGGCGGCCGCGACGCCCTGGGCCCGCGCGGTCGTCGGGTTGATCGACATCTTCTGCTTCCTGCCGCTGTAGCAGGGGGCCTGCCTCCCGACGTGGAGCGGGAGGAGGCGCCAGCCCCGGCGGGCCTGCGTCGTGACCCAGCTGCGGGTCAGCGCGGGCTGGGCGCAGGCACGTGACGAGCCGGAGATGTAGACGCCGACGGCGGCGTACGGGGACGAGACCCACCACGCGTCCATCTGAGCCTGCGTCGGCGCCGTGCAGGCGTCGAACGCGAATCCGGTGAAGCTTCCTGGAGCCTCGACCGCTGAGGCTGGGGCGGCAGCGAGGGCCGGCGCGAGCAGTCCTGCGGCGAGAGCGAGACCTGTGGCGGCAGCGCCGATCCGGCGCGTGGAGGCGCCACGGAGACGGCTGGCGAGTGTAGACATGATCCCCCGTATGGTGCGGGCATGAGCCCTGCAGCGGTGCAACGACTTCACAGCATCATGCCTTCGGTCCTCGCGCATCTGGGGGATCTCGTGCGGATTCCTTCGGTCGGCGCCGATCCGGCGCGGGCTGGGGACGTACGGCGCAGCGCCGACGCCGTGGCGGCACTGCTGCGCGACGCGGGGTTCGCGGAGGTCGACGTCGTGGAGGCGGGTGGCGGGCCGGCGGTCATCGCCAACCATCCCGCCCCTGAGGGCGCTCCGACGGTGCTCCTCTATGCGCACCACGACGTCCAGCCCACCGGCGACCCCGACGCGTGGACGTCACCGCCGTTCGAGCCGACCGAGCGTGGCGAGCGCCTGTACGGCCGGGGCGCGGCCGACGACAAGGCGGGGATCGCTGCGCACCTGGCGGCCTTCCGGGCCTGGGACGGCAAGCCGCCCGTCGGGGTCACCGTGTTCGTCGAGGGCGAGGAGGAGTCCGGGTCTGCGAGCCTCGGCGCGCTGCTCGACACGTACCGCGACCGCCTCGCCGCGGACGTCATCGTCATCGCCGACTCCAGCAACTGGGACATCGGTACGCCGGCGCTCACGACGACGCTGCGTGGCCTGGTCGACTGCGTCGTCGAGGTGGAGACGCTGAAGCACTCCGTCCACTCGGGGATGTGGGGCGGCGTCTTCCCGGACGCGCTGATGGTGCTGACGCGGCTGCTGTCCACGCTGCACGACGACTCCGGCGAGGTCGCCGTTGCGGGACTGCACGCGACCACCGCGGCCGAGGTGGAGTATCCGGCAGACCGGCTCGCCGCCGAGTCGGGCGTGCTGCCCGGGGTGGAGCAGATCGGCACGGGATCGGTGGTGGACCGGCTCTGGGCGAAGCCGGCGATCAGCGTGATCGGCATCGATGCGCCGACCGTGGCGGACTCGTCGAACACGCTCGTGCCGAGAGTGAGGGCGAAGGTGTCGATGCGCATCGCGCCCGGCTCGGACCCCGACGCCTCGATGGACGCGCTCGTCGCACATCTGGAGTCGCACGCGCCGTGGGGTGCTCGAGTCACGGTGACGCCGAACGACCGCGGCGACGCGTACGAGGTCGACGCGACCGGACCCGCCTACGACGCGGCACGGGATGCGTTCCGCGAGGCGTGGGACGGCGTGGAGCCGATCGACATGGGCGTCGGTGGGTCGATCCCGTTCATCGCGGAGTTCGCCGAGCGCTACCCCGGGGCGGCGGTGCTCGTCACCGGGGTGGAGGACCCCGACACCCGCGCGCACGGCATCGACGAAGGCCTGCACCTGGGCGAGTTCACGCGGGTCTGCGTGGCGGAGACGTTGCTGCTGGGGAAGCTTGCGGAGGCTCGACGCCCGCCCACCCTTTGAGAAGATATATCCGTAACTATATATCTTTCGCCGTTTTCGCTCTACGTTCTTCTTAACGGTCGCTGCAAGAGGTGGCCGCGGAAGGAGAAGACATGAAGACGACTCCGGCTCGCCGAGGGGCGGGCATGATCGCGGCAGGTGCACTTGTCGCAGGGGCGCTCGCTGCGCTTCCCGCGACCGCGGCACACGCTGCTCCGAGCACGACGAACTACGCGTGCAACTACACCTCGTTCGGTCCGTACGACGCCGCGCTGGAAACGGACTTCGCTCCCAAGACGGTGAAGCAGGGCGAGACCATCTCGATCGATGGTGCGGCCACGTACGCCTGGGGTTCGGGTTGGAGCGACCTCGCACGTCGACTGCAGATGGAGTTCAAGAGCGTCACCGCCACCATCCCGGTCTTCGTGAACGGGAAGCAGTTCGCGAGTCCGGCCAAGCTGTCGTTCGCCGACTCGGCCGTCGCGGTCCCGACTGCGGGAAACATGGTCTGGAAGGGCACGATCGACCTGCCGTCGATCCCGACCTCGTCGACCGGTCCCGTCAGCATCTCTCTCGGCAAGGCCGACTTCGGGATGCTGGCGAAGCTGATGTTCAGTGAAGGCAAGTTCGTGAACGCCGCTGTCAACTGTGCCCTTACCGGCACTGCGCCGACGATCGCTTCGGTCGACGTCACCCCTCCCGGCACGCTCGCGCCCGTCGCGGCGCTGAAGGCTGCCGGCAAGGTCGCCGTCGGACAGCGCCTGGCCGCCAGCGGCGGCACCACCAACCCGGCGAGCAGCGTCTCGTACCAGTGGCTGGTCGGTGGCAGGGCCGCCGGCGCGGGCTCCGCGTACGTCGTGAAGCCTGCTGACCTCGGCAAGGCTGTCGCCGTTCGGGCGACGGCGAAGAGGGCGGGCTACGTCACTCGCGTGACGACCGTCAACGTCGGCAAGGTCGCCGCGGGCACCCTCGCCGTCAAGGGCAAGGCCAAGATCACCGGCAAGGCCAAGGTCGGCAAGAAGCTCAAGGTCAAGCCGGGCAAGGCTGCCGGAGCGCGGGTCAAGTACCAGTGGCTCAAGAACGGCAAGAGGATCAAGGGCGCGAAGGGCAAGACCCTCAAGCTCAAGAAGTCCTTCAAGGGCAAGAAGATCTCGGTGAAGGTCACCTACACCAAGGTCGGCTACAAGACGGTCACGCAGAAGACGAAGGCCGTCAAGGTCAAGAAGTAGTCTCCGCCTGACCAGGTCCCGGCATCGCGGTTGCCCCCGCACCGCGATGTCGGGACCTTTTGCGTTCCCTGAAGGCGTGAGCCACTGGCCGCGTGACGCACCTGGCCGTGTGTCGAAATGGGACTTCAATCCCCGCGAGCCAGGGCGCCGAGAATTGCTGGTCGGTCGGTTGGAACTTCGTTACTGTTCATCGCCAACCTCATTCGCCGAGGAGGTGCCCAGTGAGTCAGGTCGTTCAGATCTCTGTCCCAAACAGCCTCATCTTGGTCCTCGACCCAGACACAGGCGAGTTGCCTGACTCTCTAGGAGGTGGGTCTGTCGTGGCGTCGCCAACCGGCATAGCAATCGGCACGCTGAGCGAGTTCGATGGGGAGACGGCCGTCCATCTCGCTTCGGCGCTTGAGCTGCCGTCCGAGCGTGACCTCGCTCTTCGGTGGAACGGAGCGCTCAGCACATCGGGCCGAATCGGCGTCCTCAACGTCTACAACGAGGTGCTGATGGAGGCCACCGCGAGCCAACAAACCGAGGTGGCAATTTGGACGAACGACCCCGTTGAGCCGGACGAAATCTGGGTGCTCCTTTCGTGAAGCGCCTCCTCGCCCCGCTCGTTGCGCTCGCCGTCGGATGGCTGGTTGCGCCATCTGTAGCGAGCGCATCAACGACCGAGCCTGGGCAGGTCCCTGGCTACACCTACGACGGCGGTTACCACGGCGTGGCGTCGTTGCGCCTCGTCAACGAGCGCGGCCCACCTGGTCAGAATGACGCCGGCACCGCGTATGACGCCGTCTACCGCTGGTCGGGCGGCGCTTCGGCGCGCATTGTCGAGACCCTCGTGGCTGCACCTACGACCGCCTACACCACCGGCGCCGGATACGCGCAGGTCGCCAAGGCCACGGAGCCGACCCAGGAGTTGGCTCAGGGCATCCGTGGGCATCTTTCGTCGCTTCACCGGACCCAAGTTGCCGCAAACACCGGACGCACGGCGGCTCGAGCCTGCTCCTTCGCTGGAGCTACGACCGTCCTCATGGCTGACGGCACGCACAAGCCGATCGAGGACGTCAAAGTCGGCGACAAGGTCATCGCGACCGACCCCGAGACCGGCGAACAGACCGCCAAGTCTGTCGAGCAGGTCTTCGTCCACGACGACACCGTCATCGACCTCATCGTTGACAGTGAAGTCATCACCACCACCGAAGACCACCCGTTCTGGTCCGTCACCGATCAGCGGTTCGAGAGGGCTGACGAACTCAGTGCGGGCGAGAAGGCTATCGCTGCGGGGGGTCGAGAGGTCAGTGTGTCCGGCCTGCGGGTCGGGACGGCTCGGGAGGCGTTGGCCTACAACCTCAGCGTGGAGGGCATCCATAACTACCACGTCGGAGACGACAAGATTCTCGTCCACAACACTTGCAACGTCCGCGGTCTGTGGCAGATCACCAAGGAGGGAACCGCGGCCACAAAGCAGGGGCCGTTTGGAACCGTCTCGAAGAGCAAGTCGGATGCTCTTTGGTGGTCAAGGGACACCGCTGGTCACGGCGGGAGCACATGGAAGGTCTACACCGAGTCATCGCGACGCCTGATCTGGCGCGCCGACGCCAATCAGTACGGCGACTTCATCATCGGTAAGCACAAGAGTGACGTTGGAACCTTCATCCCATGGAAGGACCTCAATTGATTACTTCACCTGAGGAGTTCGTCTCGCTTCGCCTGAGCGAAAGCCCATCGGACCAAACGCGTGCCAGCCAGGATGAGGCGAGTCTGGAGGTCTGGCTGGGAGTGATCGCGGACTACCCCGAGATGCGGCAGTGGGTTGCCCACAACAAGACGGTCCCCGTTGCCGTGCTCCAGGCGCTCGCGAGTGACCCCGATCCCGCAGTTCGCTGGGAGGTCGCTGGTAAGCGCAAGTTGGACCCAGCGGTCCTGCGCATGCTCGCCGACGACGAAGACGACAGCGTTCGAGCCAGGGTGGCGAGGCACCACAGGACCGAAACTGAGGTGCTCGGCGCTCTCGCACATGATGAGTCGTGGGTTGTCCGAGAGGCAGCAAAAGAGGCACTTGCATCGCGTGGGTCGACGTGAGACAGATGGTTCGCTGGCTCGCGGTACTTGCGATCACCCGGCCATCTAAGCTGCCTAAGCCGAACCTGGGCAACGACTCGATCCAGTACTGACTACCCGGCGTCGTCAATGGACGGTCGGGCGTACGAGATCTTCACGCGACCATCGACGAGCGGGCGAACCGAGATGGTCATGCACCGCTTCTTCCGGCCTGATTACTGATGATGCTGACCGAGGACCACTTCGCCTCCGAGTACCACGCAGCGATCTCGGAACATCCTGCTGCCGAGCCCGACTATGTGGTCGCGGCGGATGGTGCCGGTGCTCGCGCCGTTGCGGTCGAGGTGGAGACGTGCGGTGAGCCTGCTTGGTCGGCAGCCTTCGCGGCCCCAGGACCGGGCGTCCGGGCGCTGACGATCTTGCTCGGTACGCCCGCACCAACAGGTCCGGTCGTCGGAGCCGAGGTACTGGCCGCAGATGGCCTGCTCCTGCTGTTGTCGCCGTGGTCAATCGTGGCTGTCGACGTCGATGGGGTGCGTTGGACGACCGAGCGGATTGCTATTGACGGCTTGCGGATCGACGAGTCGGACGGCGGCTGGGTCAGAGGCGTCGCAGACCCGAATGACGATAAGCCGCGAGACTTCGCCGTCGAACTATCCAGCGGTCGAGTGGTCGGGGGCTCTGGAGTCGCCTGATCGACTCGCTTGGCCGCTGAACGCTTGGCGGGCGTGGCGGCGTAGGAGTGTGCCTTCGATGAAGGCGGTGACGGTTTGGCCCGCATCGCTCCATCAGATCTGGCGGCCCGCCTCCGGCCAGTACGACTTGCGCAGGTCGCGCTTGAGGATCTTGCCCGAGGGGTTGCGCGGCAGCACGTCCACGATATCGATCGAGGTCGGGCACTTGAAGCCTGCGAGCTGTTCGCGGGTGAACGCGATCAGCTCGTCTGGCGTCACCGACTCGCCTTCGCGGAACGCGACGACCGCCTTCACCGTCTCGCCCCACCGCTCGTCCGGGACGCCGATCACCGCCACCTCGGCCACGGCCGGGTGCGCGGTCAGCACTCGCTCGACCTCCGGGGAGTAGACGTTCTCGCCACCGCTCACGATCATGTCCTTGATCCGGTCCTCGACATAGACGTAGCCGTCGACGAAGCGGCCGACGTCACCGGTCCGGAACCATCCGTCCTCCGTGATCACCTCGGCCGTGGCCTCCGGCTGGTTGTGGAACCCCTTCATCAGCTGCGGGGTCCGGAACCACAGCTCACCCGGCTCACCCTCTGGCACGTCCTCCAACGTGAACGGGTCGACCACCCGCGTCTCGACCTCGGGGATCGGGACACCGGCCGAAAGCAGCCGCTCCGGGTGCTCGGCATCGAGGTGCGCCTCCGGGAGCAGGTGCGTGATCACGCCGCACACCTCGGTGAGGCCGTACACCTGCATGAACTTCGTGTCCGGCCACGCCTCCATCGCTCGCCGCAGGAGCGGCAGCGGCATCGGCGCGGCGCCGTACGTGAAGAACTTGAGCTTGCCGAACAGCGCGATCGCCTCGGGCCCGCCCGCCAGCGCCATCTGCGCGAGGGCGGGGACGAGGAAGGCGGAGTTGGCGCCCTTCATGATGGCGGTCGCCAGCGACACAGGGTCGGGCTCACGGGTCATGATGCTCGGGAAGCCGTCGTGCAGTGCGAACTGCACGTACGAGGTGCCGCCGACGTGGAAGAGCGGCATCGCGACGAGGCTGATGTCGCCCGGGTCCAGCTCCCAGCCGTCGTGGGAGTTGATCGTGTGGGCCACCATCGCGCGGTGGCTGAGCATGACGCCCTTGGGTCGGCCGGTCGTGCCCGAGCTGTACATGATCAGAGAGGTGTCCTCCGGACCGCGGTCGGGGGCGGGGCCAGCCGGCTGCGACGCGGCCAACCACCCCTCGTACTCGTCCGCCTCCGCGCCGTCGGGAGTGACCTGGATGATCTGCTCGACCATCGGGAGCCTGTCTCGGATCAGCTCGATCGTCGGCACCAGCTCTGTCCCGACGAAGAGCACCCGGGCGCCGGAGTCGTTGATCGTGTAGTCGAGCTCGTCGCCGGCCAGCCGCCAGTTGACGACCGCGGTCGCCATGCCGCGAGACGCCGCCGCGAGGGTGACCTCGACGCACGCCGGGTGGTTCTTGTCGAGGAAGGCCACCACGTCCCCGCGTCCGAGGCCGAGGTCGCGCAGGCCGCCGGCGGCACGGCGGATGCGCTCGTCGAACTCGGCAAAGGTCCACGAGCGCTCCCCGTACGCCATGCAGTCGGCGTCCGGGGTGGTCTCGGCCCAGTAGGCGACCCGGTCGTCCAAGAAGGTCGGGGGCGGAGGGGACGCAGTCATGGCTGACTCCTCGGTGCGGCGCAGTGCGCGTCGGCGGACAGTGGCATGACTGTGACACGGGTCACAGGCGAGGGCAAGGCCCGCCTGACAGGGCTTCGTTGGCGCCTCGTACCCTGGAAGACGTGTCCCTCGCCCAGATCTCTGCCGCCGGAATGCTCCCCCAGCCGCTCGTGGGAGCGATCGCCGTCGGCATCCCCCTCCTGATCATCGCGCTGTTCTTCGTCTACTGGGACCGCCCGAAGAAGCGCTGACGGCCCTCAGTCTCGGGCCAGCAGCCCGGCCAGGCGGTCGAGGGACCGCGTCATCTGGCGCTGGGTCGTCTCCGCGAGGCTGCCCCGGCGCAGGAGCCACCTCTGCCGGTCCTCGGACACGTCCCACGTCTCGGTGACGATCGTCCCGGCCGGGACGACCTCGAGGTCGTAGCGCCAGACCCGCCCGCCGAGCAGGCCCCCGAGCATGGTCGTCCGCCAGGCGATGGTCTGGTTCTCCACGTAGGCGACGACCACGCTGGTGGTCGTGTACGGCACACCGCCGCGTCGCATCCGCATCGTGAACTCCGACCCGAGGCGCAGCGGGACGTCGGTGACGTCGACGACCTCCACCACGTCCTCGGCGCCGGCCAGCGACGGGTGGGAGTGCGGGTCGGCGAGGAGGGCGAAGATCCGTGCGGCTGAGGCATCGATGGTGCGTACGGCGTGGACGCGGTCTGAGTTCATGCCACGAGAATGCCGGGGTCGCGGATGCGGCGCATTGGCGGCTGGCGCCTACACTGGTGCCGTGCCTCGCGGAGACGGTCGTCTGACCCACGACCTGGACCCCCACGACGTCGGCCCCCAGGACGCCTGCGGTGTCTTCGGAGTCTGGGCTCCAGGTGAAGAAGTCGCCAAGCTGTCCTACTTCGGGCTCTACGCCCTCCAGCACCGAGGGCAGGAGTCGGCGGGCATCGCGGTCAGCAACGGCTCGCAGATCCTCGTCTACAAGGACATGGGGCTGGTGTCCCAGGTCTTCGACGAGGCGACGCTCGAGTCGCTGCAGGGCAGCCTCGCCGTCGGCCACACCCGCTACTCGACGACGGGTGCGAGCGTCTGGCAGAACGCCCAGCCGACGTTCCGGCCCACCGCGCACGGCTCGGTCGCCCTCGCGCACAACGGCAACCTCACCAACACCGCCGAGCTCGCCGACCTCCTCGAGAAGCGCACGGCGGAGTCCGGCAGCGAGCTCGTCGGACGCGTCCGTGAGTTCGCGAGCAGCGACACCGCCGTGATGGCCTCGCTGCTCGCCTCGTACGAGGACCTCTCGCTCGAGCAGGCGGCACTCGAGGTGCTGCCGATGCTGCGGGGCGCGTTCTCGATGGTCTTCATGGACAACGACGCCTTGTACGCCGCGCGGGATCCCCAGGGGATCCGGCCGCTGGTCCTCGGCCGGCTCGACCGGGGCTGGGTGGCCGCGTCGGAGACCGCCGCGCTCGACATCGTCGGCGCGTCGTTCGTCCGGGAGATCGAGCCGGGCGAGTTCGTCGCGATCGACGCCGACGGTCTGCGGGTGCACCGCTTCGCCGAGGCCAAGCCCAAGGGCTGCGTCTTCGAGTTCGTCTACCTCGCCCGACCCGACACCCAGATCTCCGAGCAGCGGGTGTTCTCGGTGCGCGCGGAGATCGGCCGTCGCCTCGCTGCGGAGTCACCGGTCGAGGCCGACCTGGTCATCCCGGTGCCGGAGTCCGGCACGCCGGCGGCGATCGGCTACGCGGAGGCCTCCGGCATCCCGTTCGGGCACGGGCTCGTCAAGAACTCCTACGTGGGGCGCACCTTCATCCAGCCGAGCCAGAGCCTGCGCCAGCTCGGCATCCGCCTCAAGCTCAACCCGCTGCGCGACGTGATCGCGGGCAAGCGGCTCGTGGTGGTCGACGACTCGATCGTTCGCGGCAACACGCAGCGTCAGCTGGTGCGGATGCTGCGCGAGGCCGGTGCCGCCGAGGTCCACGTCCGCATCTCGAGCCCGCCGGTCAAGTGGCCGTGCTTCTACGGCATCGACTTCGCCACGCGTGCCGAGCTGATCGCGAACGGCATCTCGGTGGAGGAGATCCGACGCTCGATCGGCGCCGACTCGCTCTCCTACATCTCGCTCGAGGCGATGGTCGACGCGACCAACGTGCCCAAGAACGACCTGTGCCGCGCGTGCTTCGACGGCGAGTACCCCGTGCCGCTGCCCGAGGGCAGCCTGGTCGGCAAGAACCTGCTCGAGCCGGAGCGCGCGGACGACCGCGTCTCCGTCACCATGGTCAACCCCTAGCGACGGAGGGTCGCACGTGACGTCGTACGCCAGCGCCGGAGTCTCGATCGAGGCCGGCGACCGCGCGGTCGAGCTGATGAAGGAGTGGGTCGAGAAGGCCCGCCGCCCTGAGGTGCTCGGAGGCATCGGCGGGTTCGCCGGGCTCTTCGACGCCTCACAGCTCAAGCGCTACGACCGCCCGCTGCTGGCGACCTCCGCCGACGGCGTCGGCACCAAGGTGGTCATCGCTCAGCGCATGGACGTCCACGACACGATCGGGTACGACCTCGTCGGCATGCTCGTCGACGACCTCGTCGTCTGCGGCGCGGAGCCGCTGTTCCTCACCGACTACATCGCCACCGGCAAGGTGGTGCCGGAGCGGGTGGCCGCCATCGTGAAGGGCATCGCCCAGGCGTGCGAGGAGGCGGGCTGTGCGCTCCTCGGCGGCGAGACGGCCGAGCACCCCGGGCTCCTGGGGCCCGACGAGTACGACGTCGCGGGCTCGACGACCGGTGTGGTCGAGGCCGAGTCGCTGCTCGGCGCTCACAAGGTCGCGGCAGGAGACGCCGTGATCGCGATGGCCTCGTCGGGACTGCACTCCAACGGCTACTCGCTGGTGCGCAAGGTCTTCTTCGACGTCGCCGGCTGGGACCTCGAGCGCGAGGTGCCCGACCTCGGCGGGACGCTCGGCGAGACGCTGCTGACGCCGACGCGCCTGTACGCCAAGCCGTGCCTGGAGCTGGCGGCGTCGGTGGAGGTGCACGCGATGTCGCACATCACCGGCGGCGGCTTCGCGGCCAACCTGGCCCGGGTGGTGCCCGAAGATCTCTCCGTACGGGTCGACCGGGGGACCTGGAGCCCGGCGCCGATCTTCGACCTGGTCGGTCGACTGGGCGACGTCACGCGCCCCGACCTCGAGTCGGCGCTCAACATGGGCGTCGGGATGGTGGCCCTTGTCGCGCAGGACGTGGCAGAGCGCGCCCTCGAGGTCCTGGCCGAGCAGGGGGTCGAGGCATGGCAGTGCGGAGAGGTGCTGGACGAAGCCGGCGGAGAGGTCGAGCTGGTCGGTGACTACCGCGTAGTGTGATCTACATCACCCTCGACTCGTCGCACCCGGAATGCCGGTGCCGAGCCGCCGGGTCGGTTCGCGCATCCTTGTCCTGAACAGGTAGCCTTAGCGCTACGAGAGACCACATTCCGAGACTTCGCGAGGGGGTCGGACCCTATGGGGCGCGGCCGTGCAAAAGCCAAGCAGACGAAGGTTGCACGCAACCTGAAGTATCAGACGCTCGAAACCGACTTCGACCAGCTGCAGCGCGAGCTCCACGGCGAGCCGGACGGGCCCACCGAAGAGCCGGACCCCGAGCTTCTCGAGAAGTACGCCGACTTCGCAGACAGCGAGCCTCGCCCCACGACCTGATCGTCGTCGACGCAGCCCGCGGCCAGTTCCGTGGGCTGCGTCGTCTGTGTCAAGACCGCGACCACGACGCCCACAGCGTCGCGTAGGTCCCTGCGCGGGCGAGCAGCTCGGCGTGGGTTCCCTCCTCGGCCACCTTCCCGCGGTCGAGGACCACGATCCGGTCGGCGGCCGCGGCCTGGCTGAGGCGGTGCGCCACGACGAGCGCCGTCCGTCCCGCGAGGGCAACGTCGGCCGCGCGGTCCAGGAGTCGTGCGCCTGACGACCCGGCCTCGGCGGTCGCCTCGTCGAGGACGACCACGGGTCGGTCGGCGAGCACGACGCGCGCGAGCGCGACCTGCTGAGCCTGTGACGGGGTGAGGGCGTGGCCGTCGCCGCCCACGGCCGTGTCGAGCCCGTCCTCGAGTGCGTCGACCCAGCCCGAGTCGCCGGTGCGCGTCAGCGCGTCGCGGAGGCGGTCGTCGTCGGCATCCGGTGCGGCGAGGCTGAGGTTGTCCCGCAAGGTGCCGGCGAACACGTGCACCTGCTGGGTCACGAGCGCGGCGCGAGCGCGGACGCCGTCGGATCCCAGCTCCTCGTACGCCGTGCCGCCGAGCGCACGTGAGCCCGAGGTCGGGGCCAGATGTCCTGCGGCGATGAGTGCGAGGGTGCTCTTGCCCGCCCCGGTCGCTCCGACGAGGGCGACGCGTTCGCCCGGCTCGACGCGGAGGTCGACGTCGTGGAGGACGTCGTCACCGTCTGGGTATCGGTGACGGATCGCCTCGAGCCGCAGACCGGGCAGCGTCGTGCTCGGGGCAACGTCCGCGGTCAGGGCCGGGGCGAGCCGCGCCAGCCCGGCCAGGCGGGCGAGCGACGCCCCCGCGGCCTGCACCTGGTCGAAGGTCAGGAGGAGCCCGCCGATCGGATTGAAGAGTCGGTGGAAGAACAACGCTGCCGTGGTCGCCGCGCCCACGGTGACCTGACCGGACCGGACCAGCACGAACGAGGTCCCGAGGACGAGGAGCAGGCCGACGAGCTCGGCGCGATTGGTCCGCCCGAAGAACCGTGTGAGCATCCCGAAGACGCCGATCGACACACTCATCGCGCGCTGAGAGCGGTCGGCGACGTGACCTGCCCAGGCCCGCTCGTACCCGATCTCCCGGAGCGTGCGCGAGCCGTGCAGGCCCGACAGCAGCGCCTCGGCGCGCTCGCTCTGGGCCACCCGCTCCTCGGCGTAGCGCGGCGCGGAGCGCGGGAGGTACCAGCGCAGACCCATCACGTAGAACGGCATCGCACAGAGGCCGGCGAGCCCGAGGCGCCAGTCCAGCGCGGCGAGACCGACCGTGGTGAAGCCGATCGCGACGGCGGACTCGATCGTGATGGGCAGCGCCTCGTCCAAGGACTGGGTCACCGAGCGGACGTCGTCGTTGACCCGCGCGAGGAGGTCCCCGGCGCCGGCCTCCTCCACGTGCTCCGGGTCGAGCTCGAGAGCGCGCGCGACCACGTCTTCACGCAGCCGCGCCAACGCCGGCACGGCCGCGTGCCCGAGACCGATGATCGCCAGCCCGGACGCCGCCCCGCCGAGCACTGCCGCGCCCGCGACGACGACGGCCGCGCGCACCACGTCCGTCACCTCGCCGCCGTTGCGGATCACGTCGACGAGGTCGCCGAGCACCCACGGGGCCGCGAGGCCCAGCAGCCCTGCGAGTGCGAAGCCTGCTGCGGCCGCGGTCAGAGGCAGCCGTCGTCGTCGCAGCAGGCTCCACGCGAGCCGTGCGGTGTCGGCGCGGTCGGCGACGGGGAGCAGGTGCCGAGTCGCAGCACCGCCTCGACGTGGTGAGGTCATCGCAGCACCGCCTCGACGTAGTCAGCGCGCTCGAGCAGCTGGGTGTGGGGGCCGGTGGCGACGGTGCGCCCGTCGAGGACGAGGACGACGTGGTCGGCCTGTGCCAGCAACGACGGACTCGACGTGATGACCACCGTCGTCCGGGGTGCACTGCCGTGACGAGTGGCGCGCAGGCCGCGCGCGATGGCCTCCTCGGTGACCGAGTCGACCGCGCTCGTCGGGTCCTGGAGGAGCAGGACCGGTGTGTCGTGGGCGAGGGCACGCGCGAAGGCGATGCGTTGCCGTTGCCCACCCGAGAGTGAGCCGCTGGCCCGGACCCGTCGCTCGAGCCCGTCGGGGTGGGCGGTCACGAGGTCCTCGGCGGCCGAGGCGGTGAGGATCCTCGTGAGGGCGTCGTCGTCGTGGCGCCCGTGCGGGTCGACGTTGAACCGTACGGAGCCGTCGAAGAGGTCGACGCGGTGGGCGGCGACGAGCAGCACCGACCGGCGCTCACGGGTCCCCAGGCTGGAGACCGGCGTTCCGCCGAGCAGGGCCGCCCCCGAGTCCGGCACGCGCTCGCCGGTGAGCACCGACACCATCGCGTCAGAGGCGCCGGGGTCGTCCACCACGACTCCCACAAGATCTCCGGGTGCCGCCTTGAGCACGAGGTCGCGCAACGGGCCGGCGGAGACGTGGTTGAGCTCCAGGGCGTACGGCGGCTCGGGAGCGTTGCCGCCCTCGCCGACGAGCCGAGGTGTCGCGAGGACGTCGGCGATGCGTCGTGCTGAGGCGTACGAACGTGCCGCGTCGGCGCCGAGCCATCCCAGCTGGGAGACCGGCTCGGCGAGGAACTGCGTCAGGCCGACGATCGCCACGAACTCACCCAGTGACAGCTCTCCTGAGAGAGCGCGGCTGCCGGCCAGCAGCGCGACGGCCGCGAGCAGCAGACCGCTCAGTCCGGTGGTCGCCGCCGACAGAGCGCCCCAGCCGCGGACGGTCCGCAGCGCGGCCCGCTCCGCGGACCGGCTGGACCGTCGATAACGCTCCGCTGCGACCCGTTCGGCGCCGACGCCCTTCAGCGGTCGCATCCCCTGGATCAGGTCGGTCGCCATCCCGGACGCGCCGGCGACGGCGGCCTGCTCGGCACCGAAGCGTCGCGCGATCACCGGGCTGAGCAGCTGGGACGCCGCGACGATCAGCGGCACGCCGACGAGGACCAGGAGCCCGAGCGCCACGTCCAGCCACAGGAGATAGATCGCCGACGCAGCGGTGGCGACGAGCGCCGACACCGCATACCCGAGCTGGCGTACGACGGTCGACACCGCCAACGCATCGCCGGTCGCGACGGACACCGTCTCGCCGGCCAGCAGGCCCGTGCGGGCGCCGTCGGGATCGAGGACGTGGTCGAAGATCTCCAGCCGCAGCGCGTGCTGCTCGCGCTGCACCGCTCCGAACCCGAGTCGCGCACCGAATCGGTACGACAGGCTCAGCACACCCATCAGCACGGTGAGCGCGATCGCTCCGACGACGAACGCGGTCAGGTCGCCCGGGGCGATCGCTCGATCGATGATGAGGCCGATCGCGACGGGGACCAGGGCCTCGCAGACCTGCCAGATGCTGAGCAGCGTGTAGGAGAGGACGAGGCGGCCACGGTGGCGCCGCAGCATCCGTCGGATCAGCCGAGCACCGGTCGGCGGCACCCCCGGGCTAGCCACGCCGGACCGGGACGACGGTAGGGAGGGCGTCGTACGGGTCGGAGAAGACGTGCGCCTCCAGGCCGAAGACCTTGGCGAGCAGCGCCGGGTCGACGACGTCGGACGGGGGACCCTGGGCGACGATGCGCCCATCGTCGACGACGACGAGGTGGTCGCTGTAGCGAGCCGCGAGGTTGAGGTCGTGCAGGACGACGACGATCGTTCGTCCGGTGTCTCGGCGCAGCCGCACCACGAGGTCGAGCACCTCCACGGCGTGCGCGAGGTCGAGGTGGGTGGTCGGTTCGTCCAGCAGGAGCACGTCGGTGTCCTGAGCCAGCGCCATCGCGATCCACGCGCGCTGGCGCTGGCCTCCCGACAGCTCGTCGAGCGGACGGTCGCCGAGGTCGTCGACGCCCGTGGCGGACATCGCCGCCGCCACGATGCTGTCGTCCTCGGCCGACCACTGCCTGTACCACGGCTGGTGCGGCTGTCGTCCTCGCGCGACCAGGTCGGCCACCGTCATGCCTTCGGGGGCGGTCGGGCTCTGGGGGAGCACCGCCAACCGACGCGCCAGGTGGCGAGGACGGATCGACGAGACCGGTGCGCCATCGAGCAGGACCCGGCCGCGCGTCGGGCGAAGCAGGCCGGCGAGGGTGCGCAGCAAGGTCGACTTGCCGCACCCGTTCGGCCCGATCACCGTCGTCACCTGCCCCGGGGGCACGTCGAAGGTGATCCCGTGGAGGACGTCACGGCTGCCGTACCCGGCGACCACGCCCTCGGCGCGCAGGGGGTTAGACACTGGATCTCCGTACGTAGCGGACGAGCAGGAACATGAGCGCCGGCGCCCCGATCACCGCGGTGAGGACGCCGACGGGAAGCTCGACGGGGAGGCGCTGGGCCGTCTGGTCGGCCACCAGGACGACGAGAGCGCCGACCATCCCGCTCGTCAACGGCGTCGGGCCTGCCGTCCCGAACACGCGCAGCGCCGCCTGGGGGGCGACGAACGCGACGAACCCGATCGGGCCGGCGACCGCGGTGGCCGCCGAGACCGCGACGACCGCCAACGCGATCGCGTACGCCTCGGACCGGGCGGTGCGGGTGCCGAGCGACGCAGCGACGTCGCGGCCGAGGCGCAGCGCGGACAGGTCCTGGGAGAGCACGGTGCTGCAGGCCGTCGCCACCGCGACCACGGTGAGCAGCATCCAGACGTCCTCGACCCGGACGCCTGCCAGCGACCCGGTGAGCCAGCGCGACGCGACGGCCGCGCTGTGCAGATCGGCACGCATCAACGCCCACGAGACGATCGCCAGCGCGATCGCGTTGACGCCGAGCCCGACGAGGATCAGCCGCATCCCGTCGAACCCGCCCCTCCAGGCGAGCGCCACGATGATCGCCGTGGTGAGCAGGCCGCCGACGACCGCGGCCGGCGCGACCAGCGTCGCGGAGGCGGTGCCCGTGACGCTCGTGACCAGCCAGGGTTGTGTGATCAGCAGGACGGCGGCCGCACTCGCCCCGGCCGTGACCCCGAGCAGGTCCGGCGTCGCGATCGGGTTGCGTGTGACCGACTGCGTGAGGGCACCGCTCAGGCCGAGCACGAAGCCCACCAGGATCGCGGTGACGGCGCGGACCAGCCGCCGGTCGACCACGACGAGGTGATCGACCGACGATCCGCGTCCCGTCAGCGCCGCCCAGACCCGGGACGCAGGCAGGTCGAGCGTGCCGGTGAGGACCGCCAGGACGGTGACCGCGAGAAGGGTGATGGTGACGATCGTGGTCCAGACGACGGCACGTCGGCGGACCAGGACGCCGAACGGCCCGATCCGGACACCCACACCCCGACGCGCGCTCACAGCGCTGTCCTGACGCGCGCTCACAGCGCGACCAACCTTCGACGCCGCGTGCACAGCGCTGTCCCGACGCGCGCTCACAGCGCGACCAACCTTCGACGCCGCGTGATCGCGATCAACAACGGCGCCCCCACGAGGACCACGACGACACCCGCCTGCAGCTCACCGGGCGGCGCCGCGACGCGACCCACGGTGTCGGCGGCGGTCAGCACGACGGCCCCGACCAGCCCCGCGTACGGGACGAGCCAGCGGTAGTCGTGGCCGCTGAGGAACCGCGCGGCGTGCGGCGCGACGAGCCCGACGAACGCGAGGGGACCGCACACCGCCGTCGCAGCCCCGGCCAGGAGGGTCACCGCCACGATGCCGACCACGCGGCTCCGCCGTACCCGCGTGCCGAGCGCCTGCGCGACGTCCTCGCCGAGCGTGAGGGCGTTGAGCGAGAAGGCGTTCGCCGTCGCCAGCACGAACCCGGCACAGACCACCACGAGCAGTGGACCGGCGAGCTCGAGGTCGCGGTTCGAGACGGCGCCCACCTCCCAGAAGCGCAGGACGTCGAGCGTCTGTCTGTCGAGCAGGATCAGCGCTGCAGTCAGCGCGCTCAGTAGTGCGGCCATCGTCGTCCCCAGCACCGCGAGCATCACCATCGCGCCCCTGCGGAGGCTGCCGAGCCCCAGCAGGAAGACGATCGTGGACACCGCGCCCGCGCCGATCAACGCCGCGACGGCCGTGGCCACCGAGGACTGGACGCCCAGCGCGAAGACGAGCACGGCCACACCGAACGTCGCGCCGGCGTTCACCCCGAAGAGCCCTGGCTCGGCGAGCGGGTTGCGGGTGTGGCCCTGCATCAGTGCGCCGGCCACGCCGAGGGCGGCTCCGGCCACCAGGGCGAGCAGGGTACGGGGCAGTCGCTGGGAGGTGATGACGGTGGCGTTGTCGGAGTCCACGCGGCCGAGGAGCGCCCCCAGGACCTCGCCGATCCCGATGCTGCGACTGCCGACCGCGAGGCTGAGGGCCGCCACCGCGACGGTCGCCGCGACCAGCGCCAGCATCACTGCCGTACGCCGTCCGACGTCCGACCCGGGAGTGAGCACGACCACATGCTTAGGTTAGCCTCACCAACACCTCGTCAGGAGGCGGGGCCGTGCTGGTCGACAGAAGGAGCAACATGCGCGTCAGGTCTTCCCTCAGGACAGCAGCCGCGATGGTGGCGGCTACCGCCCTGACCGTCTCGGGCTGTGGTGGCAGCGACGAGGAAGCCAGCGGGGACGAGGGCGAGACCCGGACGGTCGAGTCGACCTTCACCGGCAAGAAGGTCGAGATCCCGGTCGAGCCCAAGAGGGTCGTCGCGCTGTGGCGCACCGGCGCGATGCTCGCCGAGCTCGGCGTGAAGCCCGTCGGACAGCTCGAGGGCGAGCTGGTGGCCGAGGAGATCCCGGCCGAGCAGTTCGCCGAGGTCAAGGACACCCCGGCCGTCGGCAGCTTCGACGGGATCGACATCGAGAAGGTCATCGAAGCCGATCCCGACCTGATCATCGGCATGGACAACGGGGGACTCGGCGTCGACTACGGCGACCTCGAGGAGATCGCACCGACGGTGATCCTCGAGATCGCGGAGCCGACCGACGTCTGGGACAACTACCCCACCGTCGCCGACCTCGTCGGGAAGTCGTCCGACTACGACGCGCGTGAGAAGGAGCTCGACGCCACGCTCGCCGACGTGAAGACGCAGTACGGTGACGCGCTCGCCGACGCGAACGCGACGTCGCTCGGCTTCTCCGAGGGTGTCCTCTTCGTCGAGACCAGCAAGTCGCTGACGTACGAACGTCTCCAGGCCGCCGGGTTCGGCTACAACGCCGACTACACCGAGAACCCCGACCGCTACGTCACCGAGCTCGCGACCGAGAACCTGCCGAGTCTTGCCGAGTCCAAGGTCCTGCTCTACGACGCGAACCTCGACGGCTCGGTGAACCCGGAGAACCAGAAGCTGATCGCGATGCCCTCGTTCACCCGGTTGCCGGCTGCCCGCGCAGGGCACGCGTACCCGCTGACCTCGGGCACCATCTACACGTTCGAGGCGGCCCAGCGTCAGGCCGAGGACATCGAGAAGGCGGCTAAGGCCTATGCCGCGGCACGGTGACACCCCGACGCTCGCCGGCCCGACCCTGACGCTGCTGGACCACCCGATCGGGATCCAGGAGCTCGAGGTCCTTCGACGTGACCAGCTCACGCCACGGATGGTGCGCCTGGTTCTCGGCGGCGATCTCGCGCGGTGGGAGGCCCGGGCACCCGACGAGCACGTGAAGCTCGTGTTCCCCGACCCCGAGACCGGGATGACCCGTGCACCCGTGGCCGACGGCGACCACCTGCACTGGCCGAAGCCCTTCCCGCCGACGCGCGAGTACACCGTTCGCCGCTTCGATCGCGAGCGCGGCGAGGTCTGGATGGACTTCGTCGTCCACCCCGGCGGACTCGCCTCCGACTGGGCTGAGTCCGTCCAGCCCGGCGACCGGTTGTGGGTCGCCGGACCGCGAGCCGGCTACGTGGCGCCGCCCGCCTTCGCCTACCGAGTCGTGCTGGCCGACCACACGGCGCTGCCGGCCGCGGCCCGCATCGTGGAGGAGCTTCCGCACGGTGTCCGCGCACGGGTGGCGCTCCTCGTCCCCGACGCCGCCGAGGAGCAGGACCTCGTTGTCCGTGAGGGCGTCGAGGTCACCTGGCTGCACGAGGACGACCCGGAGGTGGCCGACCGGGGGTTCGAGCCGTTCCTCGCCGGGCTGGACCTTCCCGCCGACGAGCCCTGGACGTTGTGGGCCGGAGGCGAGGCCGGACTGCTCAAGCCGGTACGCCGCTGGGCGAAGGAGCACGGGTTGGTCAACGGCTCCACGGCCGACATCTCGGGCTACTGGAAGCGCGGTCGCTCCAACGCGGTCACGCCCCGCCGGAGGCTGGCGCACCGCGTGAAGCACGCCCTGCGAATCGACGACGACGCCTGAGACTGCGGGGCGTCAGGGCAGCCAGACGCCCCGCAGGCGGGAGATCTCGCGCATGCGTTGCTCCGCGATGCGGTCGGCCGCTGTGGACGGCGCGACGCTCTCGGCCTTCGCCCGGTGCAGGACGTCGAGCGTGGTCGCGTAGATCCGGGCCGCTCGTGCCCTGGCCCGGTCGAACGAGAAGCCCTCGAGCTCGTCGGCGACCTGGATCAGCCCGCCGGCGTTGACGAGGTAGTCCGGCGCGTACACGATGTCGCGCTGCGCGAGCAGCTCCTCGGTCCCGGCGTGGGCCAGCTGGTTGTTGGCGCCGCCGCAGACGAGCCGCGCACTGAGCGTCGCGACCGTCTCGTCGTCGAGGGCTCCTCCGAGCGCGCACGGGGCATAGACGTCGAGCGGCTCGCGGACCAGCGCTGCGGTGTCCGCCGCCACCCGCACGGACGGGTGCGCCGACCGTACGGCCTCGATGGCGGCCGGATCGACGTCGGTGACGACGACGTCTGCGCCGTCCTCGACGAGGTGAGCGACGAGGTGTCGGCCGACCTTGCCCACACCGGCGACGCCGACGCGGCGACCCGACAACGACGGCGTGTCCCACACGAACTCGGCACCCGCGCGCATGCCTTGGAAGACGCCGAAGGCGGTCAGCACGGACGAGTCGCCCGCTCCGCCGTGCTCGGTGGTCCGTCCGGTCACGTACGACGTCTCGCGGGCGATGACGTCCATGTCCTCGGGGTAGGTGCCCACGTCACAGGCCGTGTAGTAGCGGCCGTTGAGCGACTCGACGAACCGGCCGTACGCCCGGAGTCGCGCCTCGGACTTGTCACGGTGCGGGTCGCCGATGATCACGGCCTTGCCGCCGCCGAGATCGAGCCCGGCCAACGAGGCCTTGTACGCCATGGCCTTGGAGAGCGCGAGCACGTCGGCGAGCGCCGCCTGCTCATCGGCATACGGGTAGAAACGCGTGCCACCGAGTCCGGGTCCGAGCGCGGTCGAGGACAGCGCCACGATCGCGCGGAGCCCGCTCGCCTCGTCCTGGCAGAACACGACCTGCTCGTGGCCACCGCCGAAGGGGGACATCACCTGTGGACCGTCCACGCCAACCTCCTCGTGCTGTGCTCTCCACTCTAGGAGGGCGCGGAGTTGACGCCCGGGCGGGTGCGAAACGTCCCGATGTTGCCCGTTCGGTTACACCTCGGTACGGATTCGGCGACACCCCTCGGCATGGATGGGTGCATTTTGGCATCATTCAGCCATGGATTCGCACTCCCCCGATGCGGAACGCCTTCTCACGCCGTCCGAAGTTGCCGCGCTGTTCCGCGTGGTCCCGAAGACCGTGACCCGCTGGGCACAAGCAGGCAAGATCAGTTCAATCCGTACCCTAGGCGGACACCGCCGCTTCCGCGAGGCGGAGGTTCGGCGCCTCCTCGCCGAGGGGTTCGGTCCCGACGACGAGAGCCAAGCCAGCTAGCCGGGGCGGCCGGAGAGCCGCGCCACACCGTTGCGGCAGAGGGGTCGGGGGACCCGCTGCCGCAGGAGCGAGGAGAACCGACGTGTCTCAGCAACCCAGTTCCCGTGCACTGCTGCTCGCGAGCGGTATCGCCGGATTGGCCAGCGGAGGGCGATCGACGCTCGGCCCTGCCGTGACACGCCTGTCGAGCAAGCACTCGGCATGGTCACGCGGGTTGGTCCTGGCGGGCATCGCCAGCGAGCTGGTCGTCGACAAGCTGCCGCAGACACCGAGCAGGCTCCGGCTCGCTCCGTTGGCCGGCCGAGTCGCGGCGGGCGGACTCGCCGGATTCCAGATCGCACGCCTCGGCAAGGCTCCTGTAGTCGCGTCCACCGTGGCCGGCGCCGCGGCGGCGCTCGCCGGGTCGTACGCGGGCAACGCCTGGCGCCAGGCCTGGGCGCGGACCGGCAAGCCGGACCTGCCGGCGGCGCTCGCCGAGGACGCGGCGTCGATCGGGCTGGCGTACGCCGCGTCCCGCGTCGTCACTCCTTCCTGATCGCGAGGGCCGTCACAGGGCCGGGGATCAGGACGTCTCCTCGGCGGCAGTCGGCTCGGCGTCTCCCGCGAGCGGTGCCACGACGAGCGGGCATGCGGTGGTACGGATCAGCGCGCCCGTCACCGATCCGAGGGCGACCCCCCGAGGCAGAGGCCGGGTCCGGCGTCCGACGACGAGCACGTCGCTCTCGGCGCTCGCCCGTGCCAGTGCCGTCGCGGGCCGCTCGTACTCGACCACCACGTCGACCGTGACGTCGCCGTGGCGTTGGACCCAGGGCGCCACCGTCTCCTCCAGTCGGAGCCGTGCCGCCTCGCGCCACGACTGCTCGCTGGTCCGGGCGAAGATCACGTCGTCGTAGAACGTCGGCGCCCGCCAGGCATGCAGCACGGTGAGCCTCGCGCCGCGCACGTGCGCAAGATCGAACCCGAGGTCGAGGGCCTCCGCGGAGATGGCGGTCTCGTCGATCCCGACCACGATCCGGCCGCGCGCCTCGCCCGCGTGCCAGCCCGCCGGCACCATCGCGACGGGACATGCGGCTCGGGCAGCGACCCCGCTGATGATCGAGCCGGTGAAGACCCGGCCGAGCGCCGATATGTCACGTCGTCGGACGACGAGGAGCGAGGCATCCGACGACGCCCTCAGCAGCACGCCCACGGTCCCGCCCTCGGCGAGCAGGGTGAGGATCTCCACCCGGTCGCCGGCGATCTTGCTGAACCGGTCGAAGGTCTCGGCGAGAAGCTGGTTGGCGACCTCGCGCCGATCGTTCTCCGGGATCACCGGGCTGGCGGCGTGGTAGTCCGGGTTGTACGCGTGGACGAGGAGGATCGGCACGCCCCGTCGCTCGGCGGCGTCGACAGCGAAGCGGAGCACGTCGTCGTCCATGGTGCTCGCAGCGACGCCTACGACGACAGGCGCTGTGGTGGTGGTCATCGTCTCGTCCTCCCGAAGGTCGGCACCGGCGCGGATGTCACCGATGACGCCATCGTCCGCCCGGAAGGACTGCCCTGCCACCGCCACGAACGCTCAGCGCTCGCGCGCGGCCGCCTCCTGCAGGAACGGACGGGTCAACATCACGATCTCCTCGAGATGCGTCTCGAGCGCGAAGTGGCCGGCGTCGAGCAGATGGATCTCGGGATCTGGTCGATCCCGGGGCGGTCGAGACGAGCCTGGTCCTTCTCGCCCTCGTCGCGAACGGCGCGATGGTGATGGCACCCATCACGGGCTCCCCAGCCACGGCCGACGACGCGAAGGCCACTGCGCGGATCCTCGTCGAGGCAGCGGTGCGCGCACCCGGATAAACAGAGACCGCAGCTCGCTGGGCGAGATCTGCGGTCGTGGGTGGCCAGGGCCGGGGTCGAACCGGCGACCTTCCGCTTTTCAGGCGGACGCTCGTACCAACTGAGCTACCTGGCCGTCTGTCTCCTCGGGGCTCTCGCCTCAAGAAGCAGCCCGGGGTGACCCGGGCGCGCACCACTATACAAGGCGAGGCGCGGTCCGGATCACCCGGTCAGGTCACGCGACAGTGACCACGCTGGCCGCGTCGAGGCGGGGCAGGCGATCGCGGTAGGCGTCCTCGGCGGGATGACCGATGTTGACGATCACGAGCGACCTGAGACCGGTGCCGTCGAAGAACTCCTTGTCGACCCCCGCGGCGTCGAAGCCTGTCATCGGGCCGGCATAGAGGCCGGCGGCGCGCACGCCCACGATGAAGTAGCCGATCTGGAGGCCGGCGCTCAGCCTGGCCATCGACTCCCGCTGGTCGGCGACCGGCTCGAGCGCGTCGCGCATGCCGGGCGCGTGCGGGAAGATTTCGGGAAGGGTCTCGTGGAAGTCGACGTCGGCCGCGAGGATCGCGACCAGAGGCGCGGCGCCGGTCTTGGCTCGGTTGCCCTCCGACATGTGCGGCAGCAGGCGCTGGCGGGCCTCGCCGTCGGTCACCAGAGTGATCCGCAGCGGCTGGCAGTTCATCGCCGTCGGCCCGAACTTCACCAGGTCGTACACGGCGCGGATCTCGTCGACGGTGACGGGTTCGTCGGTGAAGGCGTTGGCAGTGCGGGCCTCGCGGAAGAGGAGGTCCTGCGCGGCTCGGGGCAGCGCGAGCTCGGGGAGGGTCACGGTCATGTGTCGTGAAACGAGTGGCATTTTCAGTTTCATCCTCAAACCAGTGTGGTTCGTGCCACCATCGGCTGAAGCGTGAGGAAGGTCAGATGCCACGACGTCGTACGGAGAGCGTGGGCGGGTCCGCAGGTCGGCCGCTCAGTGGTCAGGTGGCGGTCGTGACCGGCGGTTCGCGCGGTCTCGGGTTCGGGTTCGCCGACGCCCTCGGTCGGGCGGGTGCTCGCGTCGTCGTGGCGTCCCTGCCGGGCAGCGGTGTCCCCGAAGCCGTGAGCCGTCTGGCACAGAGCGGCGTCGAGGCCGTCGGCGTCGAGGCCGACGTCACCGATCTCGCCGCGGTCGAGGGCATCCGCGACCGAGCGCTGGAGTGGGGTGGCCTGGACGTCTGGGTCAACAACGCAGGTGTCTCAGGGATCTACGGTCCGACCCACCTGACGCCGGTCGACGTCTTCGACCGGATCGTCGACGTCAACATCCGTGCGGTCCACCACGGCACCCGGACGGCCGTGACCACGATGCTCGAACAGGGCCGCGGCCACGTGGTCAACGTGTGGGGCAAAGGCTCGACCAAGCCGGTGCCGTGGCAGAACGCCTACGCCACGTCGAAGGCGTGGAACCGTCAGTACACCCGGACGGTGCGCTCGGAGATCGTGGGCACCGGGGTGCGGGTGCACGGGTTCGACCCCGGTCTGGTGAGGACGGAGATGCTGAGCGAGGTGACCGTCACCCCGGGCATGGAGCAGCGAGTCGCCGCACTGCCCTGGGTCGTGGGCCTGTGGGGGCAGGTGCCGGAGCTGGCGGCGGCGCCGATCGTGCCGTTGGTGGTCGGGGACCGCGACGACCACGTCGACCTGACGGTCCCGACGATCCTCGGCCGAGGGCTGCGTTCTGTGCTGCGGGGCAACCTGCGCCGCAGCCGCCGCATGCCGATCACGGTCCGTACGCTCGCGGAATAACGACGAAGGGCCCGAACCTCACGGCTCGGACCCTTCCTGCTGGCGACCCTGACGAGACTCGAACTCGCGACCTCCGCCGTGACAGGGCGGCGCGCTAACCAACTGCGCTACAGGGCCATCTTCAGTTGTCACCGCTCAGCGGTGCGAGCACCACTTTAGCGGACGGTTCGGACGACTCCAAAACCGGGGTCGGACTCCCCGCACGCACCGCCTGAACTCCGAGCGATGGTGCCCCCAACGGGATTCGAACCCGTGCTACCGCCTTGAAAGGGCGACGTCCTAGGCCACTAGACGATGAGGGCGTACGCGCACGACGGCGCGGACGGTTCATCGTACGGGCAGCGTCCTCCGGCCGCCAAAGCCGGTGACGTCGACCTGGGGCCCTCAGGCAGACTGGACCCGTGATCGACATGTCGCCGGACCGCTTCGCCGAGCTCGTCGAGCGGGCGTTCGACGAGCTGCCACCGGACCTCACCGGGCTCCTCGAGAACGTCGTGCTCCTCATCGAGGACGACGCGCCCGACGACGACCCGACCCTGCTCGGCCTCTACGACGGCATCCCGGTCACCGAGCGGACCAGCGCATACGGCGGTGTCCTGCCCGACCGCATCACGATCTACCGGAACCCGACGCTCGCGATCTGCGACACCGAGCAGGACGTCGTCGAGGAGGTCGGCATCACGGTCGCGCACGAGATCGCGCACTACTTCGGGATCGACGACGACCGGCTGCACGAGCTGGGGTACGCGTGAGGATGTTCCGCCGCCGCGGCCGCCGTGGCGCGGCGGGACGGGACGTGCGTGTGATCCGCTGCGACGAGCGCTACACGTCGCGTCGCGACGGCATCACGACACGCCACAGCTTCTCGTACGGAGACCACTACGACGCCGACAACGTCGCGTTCGGACCGCTGCGTGCGGTGAACGAGGAGTGGCTCGAGCCCGGGGCCGGCTACGACAGCCACCGCCACAGCGACGTCGAGATCGTGACCTGGGTCCTGGCCGGCGCCCTCGCCCACGAGGACTCCACGGGTGCCCGCGGCGTGCTGCGACCGGGCGAGGTCCAGCACATCAGCGCTCGTGCCGGGGTCGAGCACACCGAGCGCAACCACTCGACGACCGAGCCGCTGCACTTCCTCCAGATGATGCTCGCCCCGTCCGACGCCGAGCTCGCCGACCCTCGTCCGGGACCGCCGGCGTACCGGCAGTGGGACCTCCAGGGGGCGCGAGGGTATCTCCTCGACGTGCTCTGGGTGCGTGACGGCGTGATGCTGCACGCGGCGCTGCTGGACGCCGGTGACGTCGTCGACCTGCCCGAGGACGGCCTCGTCCACCTGCACGTGACCCGTGGCCGGGTCGAGGTGGCCGGCGAGACGTTGGAGCACGGTGACGTGCTCCGGGCGACGGGCGAGGGGCCGCTGCGCGTGAAGGGGGTCACGCCGTCGGAGATACTGGCGTGGCACCTCCGTCCCAGCACCGACCCAGGAGCAGCGTGATGGCCACCGTCCTCGTACTCAACGGCCCCAACCTCGACCGGCTCGGGACGCGGGAGCCCGCCGTCTACGGCGACCGCACGTACGACGACCTCGTCGCGCTGTGCCACGCGGCGGGGGCCGAGCTCGACCTCACCGTCGACGTACGCCAGACCGCCAGCGAGGCCGAGATGATCGGGTGGTTGCACGACGCTGCCGACGCCGGCCACCCCGTCGTGATCAACGCCGGCGCCTGGACGCACACGTCGGTCGCGATCCGCGACGCGGCGGCGATGCTCACCGCCCCGATGGTCGAGGTGCACATCACGAACGTGCACGCCCGCGAGGAGTTCCGGCACCACTCGTACCTCTCCGCGGTCGCGAAGGGTGTCATCGTCGGGCTCGGGTTCGAGGGGTACGTCGCCGCGCTGCGGTTCCTCGCGTAGGCGCACTGCGCCGCCGGTGTCACCGGTCGGACGTTACCGACATTTACGTGGCGACCGTCCGTGGTCGTGCCTAGGGTGATCACCGTGAGCGATCTGGTCGGACAACATGCCCACGACGACGCGGTGCGCAGGCTCAGGGCCTCCTACGGCTCCATCCCCGACGGTTCGCCCGTCCGGCTGGCCAAGCGCACGACCAACCTCTTCCGACCTCGTGACGCCTCCGACGCACCCGGGCTCGACGTCAGCGGGCTCGGCGGGGTGATCAGCGTCGACATCGACGCCGCCACGGGAGTCGCAACCGCCGACGTACAGGGCATGTGCACCTACGAGGACCTCGTCGCGGTGACGCTCGCGCGCGGCTTCATGCCGTACGTCGTGCCGCAGCTGCGCACGATCACCCTCGGCGGTGCCGTCACCGGACTCGGGATCGAGGCGACGTCGTTCCGCCACGGACTCCCGCACGAGTCCGTGCTGGAGATGGACGTCTTCACCGGGGCGGGGGAGGTCGTCACGTGCAGCCGCGAGGAGCACAGCGACCTGTTCCTCGCCTTCCCCAACTCCTACGGCACGCTCGGCTACGCCACCCGCATCCGCATCCCGCTGGAGAAGGTCCCGGGCTGGGTCCGGCTCCGGCACCTCCGCTTCGACGACCCGACGTCGGCCGCGGCCGCGATCAGCCGCATCGTCGGCGAGCGCAGCCACGACGGCGTGCGTGTCGACGCGATAGACGGCACCGCGTTCAGCCCTGGCGAGATCTATCTGACGCTGGCCGAGATGACCGACGAGCCGCAGGCGGTCAGCGACTACACCGGGCAGCAGATCTACTACCGCTCGGTGCGTGAGCGCAGCAGCGACGCGCTCACGGCCCACGACTACCTGTGGCGGTGGGACACCGACTGGTTCTGGTGCAGCGGCGCGTTCGGTGCCCAGAACCCGACGCTGCGGCGCCTGTGGCCCCGCAATCGCCGGCGCAGCGACGTCTACCAGAAGATGGTCGGTCTCGACACGCGCTACGGCCTCGCGCACCGGCTCGACCGTCTCAAGCGCAACGGCGTCGAGAAGCGAGAGCGGGTCATCCAGGACATCGAGGTCCCCGTGGACCGGCTGGCGGAGTTCCTCGCGTGGTTCGACGCCGAGGTGGGGATGCGCCCGGTCTGGTTGTGCCCGCTGCGGCTCCGTGAGCCAGACGGCCCGGGCAGCGCGACCCGCTGGCCGCTCTATCCGCTCGAGCCCGGCACGACCTACGTCAACGTCGGGTTCTGGGGCACCGTCGCCGTGCCCGCGGACGCGCCGGCGGGCATGGTCAACCGTCGCGTCGAGGAGAAGGTCCACGCGCTCGGCGGTCACAAGTCGCTCTACTCGGAGGCGTTCTACGACGCCGAGACCTTCGCAGACCTCTACAACGTGCCCCATCTCACCGAGGTGAAGGCGGTGTACGACCCCAAGGACCGGTTGACCGGCCTGTACGAGAAAGCGGTGAAACGTCGATGACCACTCTTGCCAAGTCCTCGATCACACTGGGCGAGGCCGTGGAGCGCCTCGTGCCCGGCGAGCTCTCGTTCCGGTTCGAAGGCTACGACGACAGCAACGCGGGCCCGGCAGACGCGCCGATCACCGTCCGCATCGTCAACGAGCGGGGCCTGTCCTACATCATGAGCGCGCCCGGCGACCTCGGCTTCGCGCGCGCCTACGTCAGCGGTGACCTCGAGCTCGACGGTGTGCACCCGGGTGACCCGTACGACGCCCTGGTCCACCTGCAGAACAAGACGCGCCTGCGGGCACCGTCGGCCGCGGAGACGTTCCGCGTCGTCAAGGCGCTCGGCCTCTCGCACCTGGTCCCGCCGCCGGCGCCGCCCCAGGAGCACCTGCCCCGGTGGCGCCGAGCGGTCGAGGGCCTGCGGCACACCAAGAGCCGCGACGCGGCGGCGATCCACCACCACTACGACGTGTCCAACCGGTTCTACGAGCTGGTGCTCGGCCCGTCGATGACCTACACGTGCGCGGTGTTCCCCAAGCCCGACTCGACGCTCGAGGAGGCTCAGTTCGAGAAGTACGACCTGGTCTGCCGCAAGCTCGACCTCCGGCCGGGCCAGCGTCTGCTCGACATCGGCTGCGGGTGGGGCGGCATGGTGCGCCATGCGGCGAAGCACTACGGCGTGAAGGTCATCGGCGCGACCCTGTCGGAGCAGCAGGCGATCTGGGCGCAGCAGGCCATCGCCCGTGAAGGCCTCTCCGACCTCGCGGAGGTGCGGTTCTCCGACTATCGCGACGTGCCCGAGGGCGGCTTCGACGCGATCAGCTCGATCGGTCTCACCGAGCACATCGGCGTCCACAACTACGCCTCCTACTTCGGCTTCATCCGCGACCACCTCAAGGTCGGCGGGCGGATGCTCAACCACTGCATCACGCGACCGGACAACCGCACACGAGCGACGGCGGGGCAGTTCATCGACCGCTACGTCTTCCCCGACGGCGAGCTGACGGGGTCCGGCCGCATCATCACCGAGGTGCAAGATGCCGGGCTCGAGGTCCAGCACGAGGAGAACCTCCGGCTGCACTACGCGATGACCCTGCGCGAGTGGAACCACAACCTCCGCGACAACTGGGACGAGGCGGTCGCCGAGGTCGGTGTCGCGACCGCCAAGGTGTGGGGTCTCTACATGGCCGGATCCCGGCTCGGGTTCGACCGCAACTCGATCCAGCTGCACCACGTGCTCGCGACCAAGACCTCCCCGACCGGGCAGATCGACTTCCCGCTCCGGCCGACCTGGGGGAGCTGACCGGCACCCACGCCGTACGCAACGACATCGCGACCCCCGATGGTCGCGATGTCGATGCGTGTCAGCCGATCGGGTCATGCAGCGGGCACCACCTCCCGCGTCCGCTCAGGGCGGCGCAGCGAGCCCAGGCGCTTGTCCAGCAGCACGAGCGCCGCAGGGAGCAGGACCAGCCGGACGATCGTGGCGTCGACCAGGATCGCCACCGAGAGCCCGACGCCCATCTGCTTCATCTCCAGCATCGACAGCGTCGCGAACACCGCGAAGACCGACACCATCACGGCCGCCGCACTCGTGACGACGCTCGCGGTCTCGCGCACGCCGTACTCGACGGCGAGCCGTGTCGACAGTCCCCGCCGCATCCCTTCACGGACCCGGCTCATCACGAACACGTGGTAGTCCATCGAGAGTCCGATCAGGACCACGAAGCAGAAGAGCGGCACCCAGTCCACCACGAAGCCCGGTGACGTGAAGTCGAGCAGACCCTCGGCCCACGTGTTCTGGAAGACGAGCGTCATCACGCCGAAGGCAGCGCCCACCGACAACAGGTTGAGCCCCGTCGTGAGCAGTGCGACCGCCCCGCTGCGGAACACGACAGCCATCATCACCAGCGTCAGCAGGAGCACGAACCCGACCACGAGCGGCAAGGCGCCACGCTGGTTGTCCTGGCTGTCCATCGTGGCGGCCACGTCACCCCCGAGCGCCCACTCCACCCGGCCGAGGTCGTCGAAGGCTGCGGGACCGGCCGTGTCGCGGAGCTCAGAGACCGCGTCCTCGTTCGCCTGCTCTCCGTCGGCCCCGGCGGCGGTCAGTCGGAGGACCGAGGTCCGTCCGTCCGCGGACACCGCCACCGGCTCGGCGTCCGAGGCGAGCCCCTCCGCCTGGGCGCGAGTCGCGAGATCGTCGAGTGCCCGGCCGACCTCCGTGGCGTCCGCGTCGGAGCGCGCGACGATCTCGACGGAGGGGCGCTCCGCCGGGAAGTGCTCCTGCACCGTCTGGAACGTCGCCACGGCCGGCAGGTCCTGCGGCAGGGTGTCGATCGTCCCCTCGTGCAGCTTCATCCCCAGCGCCGGCGCGGACAGCGCGAGCAGCAGACCGACCGAGACCAGCAGGGAGGTCTTGGGGCGGGCGAGGACGGGACGGATGAGGCGCTTGCTGATCCCGCCTTCGCCGATACGGCGGTTCAGCCGCCACAGCAGGGGGATCCGTGGCCGGTCGACCCACCGGCCGAGCTTGGCCAGCAACGCCGGCAGGACCGTCACCGAGCCGACCATCGCGACAGCCACCACGAGGATGGCCCCGACCGCGAGTCCAGCGAAGACGGTGTCACGGGTCAGGAAGAGACCCGACATCGCGACGATCACCGCGACTCCGGCAACCACGACGGCACGACCCGAGGTCACAGCAGCGATCTCGATCGCGTCGATCGTGCCCGCACCCTTGCGACGCTCCTCACGCTCGCGCTTGAGGTAGAACAACGAGTAGTCCACGCCGACCGCCATCCCGATCATGAGGATCACGCTGGCGACGGTCCCCGAGTCGGGGATCAGGGCGGAGGCTACGGCGTACAGGCCCATCGCGGTCAGCACGCACGAGAACGCGAGTGCCACGGGGATCAGGGCAGCGGTCAGGGCGCCGAAGGCCACGATCATGATCAGCAGCGTGATCGGGAGGCTGCGTGCCTCGCCCGACCCGAGATCCTCGCCGACGCGCTCGTCGACCTGGGTGCCGATCGACTCCCCACCGGTCTGGGCGATGTCGAGCCCGGGGTTGGCTTCCGCGACCTCGGCGGTGGAGGCCTGCAACGACTCCACCGTCGCGTCGAGGTCGTCGACACCCTTCTCCAACGTCAGCGGCACGAGCATCGCGGAGCGGTCCTCGGACCACGTCGGTGGCCCGACGGCGTCGACGTGCGCGACGCCCTCGGCGCCGGCGCGCAGCGACTCGTACGCCTGATCGGCGGCCGTACGCTCCAGCGCCCCGCTCTCGGCGGTGACCAGGACGACCTCGCCCGGGGCGCTCTCCAGGTTCGCGTCGCGGATCATCTCCGCCGCGCGCCCCGACTCGCCGACGCCGTAGTCGTCGTCGGACATGCTCTGCGTCGGCACGACGGCCATCAGCGCCATCGCGCCGACGACCAGCGTCAACCAGAGGGTGAGCGCGCGCCACGGGTGGGTCGCGCTCCAACGGGCGACCCGCACGACCGGCGAGCGGCGTGTGGGGCTGCTTGCTCGCCTGTGCGGAAGAGGTGCGGTGGTCGTCATGATGGCCTCTCGGATCGTCCGGATCGTTCGTCGACGACGATTCCGCCTCGCGTGCTCCCGATCACGGGTGCGAGACCCCGGACCGTGGTGGTGCTAGGTCCACTGTCTGCGGCGCCCCTCTGACCGACAGTGGGAGCATGGCCACGACAGCGGACCCAGGAGTCACGATGAGCTTGCCCACGGGTGCCCCCGAGTCGTACGCCGGATCGCGGCGCACGTCACGGTTCGCGCTGACCGGGCTCGCCCTCGTCTACCTGGTGCTCGGGATCCCGACGCTGATCACGCTGATCGTGGTCACGGTCGCGATCCCGCTCGGCGTGTTGGGCATCGGGCTCGCGGCGCTCGCCGCGTTCGTACCGTTCCTGCGACAGCTCGCCAACGTGCACCGCTACTTCGCGACCCAGGTCCTCCGGACCTCGGTGCTCAGCCCGTACCACCAGCGCGAGTCGCACGGCGTCAACGTCGTCGTGAAGGACTGGGCGCGAGACCCCGCGCGCTGGCGTGACCTCGGCTGGTCGTACGCCTCGGTGACGGTGGGATGGGTCCTCTCGTGGGTCCCGGTGGTGCTGCTGCTGGGTGTGGTGTGGTTCCTGATCTTCCCCTTCATCTACGCGGTGACTCCCGCTGGCGTCTTCGACATGGACTGGCGTCTCGTGCAGGTCCACGACGTGGCGTCGTCCTTCGCGATGTGGGTGCCCGCTGCGCTGTGCGTCCTGGCCTGGTGGTTCGTCACGCCGCCGGTGAGCCGCCTGCGTGCGCGGATGGACCTCGCGCTTCTGTCGCCGACGCGCGCCGAGCTCGAGAAGAGGCTGGCCGAGGTGTCGGCGTCTCGTACGGAGACGATCGACCACTCCGCTGCCGAGCTGCGGCGCATCGAGCGCGACCTGCACGACGGTGCACAGGCGCGGCTGGTGTCGCTCGGGATGAGCCTGGGGCTGGCCGAGCAGCTGATGCGTACCGACCCGGAGGCGGCTTCCCGGCTGATCGAGGAGGCGCGGCTGACCACGACGTCGGCTCTCGGTGACCTGCGCTCGGTCGTCCGCGGGATCCACCCGCCGGTGCTGGCCGACCGCGGGCTCGTCGGAGCGGCGCAGGCGCTGATGCTCGATCTGGCGGTCCCGACGTCGTTCTCCGCGGTGGTGCCCGGAAGGGCGCCCGAGCCGGTGGAGTCGGCGATGTACTTCGCGATCGCCGAGGCGCTCGCGAACGTCGTCAAGCACTCCGGTGCCACCGCGGCTTCGGTGGACCTGGCGCACGACGGCGAGCGGCTGCGGACGGTCGTGGCCGACAACGGCCGAGGCGGTGCTGACCCGGCCGGCGGCACGGGGCTTGACGGAATCGCTCGCCGTTTGGCCGCCTTCGACGGCACCATGGTGGTCGAGAGCCCCGCCGGGGGACCCACCGTCGTCACCATGGAGCTGCCGTGCGCGTTGTCATCGCCGAAGACCTCGCCCTCCTCAGGGACGGCCTGACGCGCCTGCTCGAGGCCAACGACTTCACGGTCGTCGCCGCGGTCGACAACGCCCCGTCGCTGGCGAAGGCGCTGCGCGAGGTCGACGTGGACGTCGCGGTCGTGGACGTACGGATGCCTCCGACGTTCACCGACGAGGGGCTGCGGACGGCGATCGAGGCGCGTGCGGCGCGGCCGGGGCTGCCGGTGCTCGTGCTGTCGCAGTACGTCGAGCAGCTGTATGCGCGTGAGCTCCTGTCGTCGGGCGAGGGGGCCGTGGGCTATCTGCTGAAGGACCGGATCGCCGATGTCGAGAGGTTCGTCGACGCCGTCCGTCAGGTGGCCGGCGGCGGCACGGTGCTCGACCCGGAGGTCGTGTCGACCCTGCTGTCCAAGGCCGCCGCCAACCGGCCGGTGGACCGTCTGACCGACCGCGAGCGCGAGGTGCTGGGCCTGATGGCGGAGGGCCGCTCCAACGCGGCGATCGCGGCGCGCCTGTTCGTGACCGAGAAGGCGATCGCGAAGCACACCAACAGCATCTTCGCCAAGCTCGACCTCCCGGTCTCCGCCGACGACAACCGCCGCATCCTCGCCGTCCTCGCCTACCTGCAGGACTGACCGACCCCTCGGGCGGCCGCGGGTCACTCCCTCGCGCTCCCGGGTCACTCCCTGGCGCTCGCGGGTCACTGTCTGGCGCTCGCGGGTCACCATGGAGCCATGACTGGTGACACGCGAGCATGGTGGCTCGTCCCACTCCGTGTACGCGGGGCTGAGCGGCTGGAGGTCTGGTTCGAGGACCAGGCCAGTCGCGGTTGGGTCGCCGAGCACCTCGGATTCTTGAGCGCCGTACGCCTGGTGCTGCACCATCGCGTGGATCCGCCGCGCTACCGCTATGTCATCGACCCCCGTCGCTTCCCCGACGTGGTCGAAGACGACCTGCTCCGTGCGGCTGGCTGGGAGGAGGTCGGGACCCTGGGTGGCAAGGATGTCTGGCGTGCTCCGTACGAAGGTGCGCGGCCCGACCTGCTCGGACACTGACCCGCGGGCGCAAGACAGCGACCCGCGGGCGCAAGAGGTGACCCGCGGGCGCAAGAGGGTGACCCGCGGGCGCAAGAGGGTGACCCGCGAGCGCAAGAGAGTGACCCGTGGGCGGGTCAGGCGAGGTCGACGACCACGGGGGCGTGGTCGGACGCGCCCTTGCCCTTGCGCTCCTGCCGATCGATCGACGCGCCGGTGACCCGAGCCGCGAGCGCCGGGGAGCACAGGGCGAAGTCGATCCGCATGCCTTCGCGTCGGGGGAAGCGCAGCTGGGTGTAGTCCCAGTAGGTGTAGACGCCAGGGCCGGGCGTGTGCGGGCGGACGACGTCGGAGTAGCCCGCGTCCTCGATCGCGGCGAACGCCTCTCGCTCGAGCTTGGAGACGTGCGTGCTGCCCTCGAACTTGGCCATGTCCCACACGTCGTCGTCGTGGGGGGCGATGTTCCAGTCGCCGGTCAGGGCGATCTGAGCCTGCGGATCGTCCGCGAGCCAGCCGGCGGCGTCGTCGCGGAGCTGGCGGAGCCACTCGAGCTTGTAGACGTAGTGGGGATCATCGAGCTTGCGACCGTTGGGCACATAGAGCGACCACACGCGTACGCCGCCACAGACCGCGGAGATCGCGCGCGCCTCGGCGGCAGCGGGGTCACCCCACGTCGGCACGTCGGCGAAGCCGGTCTGCACGTCCTCGAGGCCGACGCGCGAGATGATCGCGACGCCGTTCCACTGCGACAGGCCGTGGTGCGCGACCTCGTAGCCGGCCGCCAGCAGCGGCAGCTCGGGGAACTGGTCGTCACGGCACTTGGTCTCCTGGATCGCCAGCACGTCCACGTCGCTGCGCTCGAGCCACGCAGTGACGCGGTCGATGCGCGAACGGATGGAGTTGACGTTCCACGTGGCGATCCGCATGAGGACGACCGTACCCGGCGGCGAGGACAGGCCGACGGCGGAGCCCCGCTCTGCATGCGTACGGATATGAGACCCTGTCGTTCGATTTGTCGTGGTCGGAACGTAGTATTTTGCGGAGGTACGGCACAGAGCGGGAGGATTTTCGGTGAGGGAACTGGCTGAGGGGTCGATGACCGCGCGGACCCTGAAGGTCCTCATCGTGGACGAACGCCCCCAGACCTCCACCGCCCACGAGGAGATGCTCCGCCGCGTGGTGCAGGAGCTCGAGCGGATCGACGTACGGACCGAGTTCGCGCCGAGCCCCGACGACGCCGTCCTCCGCATCGCCTCCGATGCCTCGCTCTGCGCGGTGATCGCCGACGCCGGCGGTGACTCCGACCAGCACGAGGCCCACGTCGACCCCGACCACCTGACCTCGTTCCTGGCCGGGGTCCGGGCACGCAACAGCGACCTTCCCGTGTTCGTGATGACAGGGACCCGCGGCGCCGACTCGCTCGACACCGCCGTCCTGCGCGAGGTCGACCAGCTGATCTATCTCCTCGACGACACCCCCTCGTGGATCGCCGGGCGCATCCGCAACGCCGCCGAGCGCTACCGGCAGGACGTCCTTCCTCCGATGTTCGGTGCGCTCGTCGCGTTCTCGCGCAAGCACGAGTACTCCTGGCACACCCCGGGGCACGAGGGCGGCGCCGCGTTCCTCCGCTCGCCCGCGGGCCGGGCGTTCTGGGAGTTCTTCGGCGAGCAGACGTTCCGTTCCGACCTCTCGGTGTCCGTCCACGAGCTGGGGTCGCTGCTCCACCACACCGGTCCGATCGGCGAGGCCGAGCGCCGGGCCGCCACGATCTTCGGCGCGGACATGACCTACTTCGTCACCAACGGCACCTCCACCTCCAACCGGGTCCTGCACCAGGCGTCGGTCGTGGCTGGCGACGTGATGGTCCTCGACCGCAACGCGCACAAGTCGATCGAGCAGGCCGCGACGCTCACCCACGGCGTGCCGGTCTATCTCACGACCACCCGCAACCACCTCGGCATCATCGGGCCCGTTCCGCCGAGCGAGCTCACCCGCGAGGCGGTCGCCGCCAAGCTGGCGGAGTCGCCCTTGGTCGCGGACGCGTCGGTGCGGCCGGCGATCGCGATGATCACCAACTCGACGTACGACGGCCTGCTCTACCACGTGCCGACCGTCGAGCAGACGCTCGGCGAGCACATCGACCGGCTCCACTTCGACGAGGCGTGGTACGGCTACGCGGCGTTCCACCCGATCTATGCCGAGCGCTTCGCGATGCACACCGGGGAGCGTGCCGCGGACGCGCCGACGACCTTCGCGACGCAGTCCACGCACAAGCTCCTGGCCGCACTGTCGCAGGCATCGTACCTGCACGTCCGCAACGGCCGCAACCCGGTGGACCACGACCTCTTCAACGAGGCCTACATGATGCACGCCTCCACGTCGCCGCTGTACGCGATCATCGCGTCGAACGACGTGTCCGCAGCGATGATGTCGGGTCGTGGCGGCCCGTTGCTGACCGGGATCTCGATCCAGGAGGCGGTCTCGTTCCGGCGTACGCTCGCGCGCGTCGCCGCCGAGACGCCGGAGGACGACTGGGCGCTGGTGCCGTGGCAGCCCGAGACGGTGACGTTGTCGGACGGGTCGAAGGTCCGCTTCGAGGACGCCGACGAGGAGTGGCTGTGCGGATCGGCGGAGCCGTGGCTGCTGCGTGCGGGCGAGGACTGGCACGGCTTCGACCTCCCCGACCGCTACGCGATGCTCGACCCGATCAAGGTCACCGTGGTGACGCCCGGTGTCCGACCCGACGGGACCATGGCGGACTTCGGGGTCCCGGCGCCGATCCTGGCGGCCTACCTCGAGCAGCAGGCGTCGATCGTGGTCGAGAAGACCCAGTCCTACTCGATCCTCCTGCTGTTCTCGATCGGAGTGACGCGCGGCAAGTGGGGCTCCCTCGTCACGACGCTGATGTCCTTCAAACGGGATCTCGACGCGAACCGGCCGCTGGAGCAGGTGCTGCCCGCGACGTACGCCCAGGACCCGCGCCGCTACGCCGGCATGGGATTGAGCGACCTGGCCAGGGAGCAGCACGCCACGATCGTCCAGACGGGGATGCTGTCGGTGCAGTCCGAGGCCTTCGGCACCCACCCGGATCCGGTGATGACGCCCGCGCAGGCGTACGCCCACGTGGTCCGCGGGACGGTGGACGCCGTCCCGCTCGACCAGCTGGCCGGACGGACGCTGGCCATCGGGCTCGTCCCGTACCCGCCCGGGATCCCGTTGGTGATGCCGGGTGAGTCTGCGGGCCACGACGACAGTCCGTTCCTCGCGTACCTGCGCGCGCTGGAGGAGTTCGACCGCCGCTTCCCCGGGTTCGAGCACGAGACGCACGGGATCGAGATCGTCGACGGACGGTACGTCGCTCGCTGCGTCCGCGCGTCCTGACCGTCGGCCGATGTCCCTGCCGCCCACTAGCGTGGGTGCATGACACTGAACCTGGCCATGATCACCGTCGACACGACCGATGCCCTCGCCCTCGGAGGCTGGTGGGCAGAGCAGCTCGGGGGAGAGATCGAAGCCGACAACGACGGCTCGTTCGTGGTCGTGGCGGCGCCCGGCAACCCCTCCCGGCTCGGCTTCCAGAAGGTCGAGCGCCCGACACCCGGCCAGAACAAGCTTCACCTCGACCTGGTCGCCGACGATGTCGACGCCGAGGTGGCGCGACTGGAGGCCGCCGGTGCGGAGAAGGTCGACACCCACACGATGGGTGACTTCGGCTGGGTGACGATGGCCGATCCGGACGGCAACTACTTCGACGTCGCGCGCTCGGAGGGCTGACGACTCGCCTCAGCCCTTGGCCGCGGGCTAGTCCTCGGAGAGGCGCTCGTCGACGAGCCGCTCGTCGGGCTCCTTGTCACCGGTGCGATACACGGCTCGGCCGAGCATGTGCGCGGCGACGGGGGCGGTGAGCAGCTGGAAGGCCGCGACGAGGACGAGCAGGCCGAGGTCGCTCCAGTGCTCCATCCGCAGCGCGATGCCGATCAGGATGAGGAGCAGGCCGAGCACCTGCGGCTTGGTGGCGGCGTGCATCCGGCTGAACAGGTTGTTGAAGCGGATGATGCCGATCGCGGCGATGAGTGCCATGAAGGCGCCGACGAGCAGGCAGAACGCCGAGGCAATGTCGCGGATCAGATCGAGGTTCATCGCGACACCGGCATCCCTCCGGCGAAACCGCCGCCGCTTCCGCCGCCGGTGCCGTCCGAACGCTCGGAGTCGTCAGATTCGTCGGGCTCGTCGCCGGTGGCGAATCGCGCGATGCTCACGGAGCCGACCATGCCGACGAGCGAGAGAACGACCAGGATCGGCAGCGTGTCGGTGTGACGGTTGTAGGCAGCCTCCACGCCGAGCCCTCCGACGAGGACGGCCACGAGCACGTCGAGCGCGACCGCACGGTTGGGCATCGACGGCCCGAGTGCGGCGCGGACGACGCAGAGCAGCGCGGCGAGCCCGAGCATGCCGCCGGCGATCCATGCGACCACGGTCATCCACGTCATGTCGGCTCAGCTCCGTTAGTCGTGGCACGGCGAATGTGGGCGGGCAGAGCCGGCGGCGGCTGCTCGATGCGGGCGATGTCCTCGGCGCTGCCCAGCGCCCGGACGACACGCTCCTCCTCGGCCCACACCCGCTGGCGTGCGGCCTCGACGTCGTCGAGGCTCAGGGTCTCGAGGACGTGGATCTGGATCGTCCAGTCCTCGCGGGCGATCTCGATGAGAAGGCTTCCGGGGACCAGCGACACGATCTCGGACGTGAGCATGAGCGCGAGCTCGCTGCGGGTACGCATCGGCACGACGAGGACGGAGTTGACCGGTTGGTGGCCGAACCGCAGCACGACCCCCGCGACCTGGATGCTCGACAGCACGAGATCTCGGAAGAACGCATAGATCAGCACGGCGAGGCGCCAGGGATGCACCCGGCCGGCGAAGTCGATGGGCGGCAGCGGGAACACCCGGATGATCGCCACGGAGATCGCGAGCCCGGCGAGGATGTTGCCGACGCTGAACTCGCCCCACAGCAGGACCCAGACGAGGGTCAACCACGAGATGACCGGCCACTCGAGCGCCATCCGGGCCTGCCGACGACGGGAGGTGTCAGGACTCACGGCGTCACCGCCGCCGCGTCGTCGGGGGTGCTGCCGTCGTCGAGGACCGTCTGGATGTATGGCGTCCGGTCCCGCAGCTCGGAGGCCGCGCGCTCGGTGATCCCGAAGAGTGGTCCGGCGACCAGCGTCAGCGCCGTCCCGAGCGCGACGAGCGTCAGGGTGGGCGCGACCATGGCGCGCGGGAGGGAGCGTACGGAGGTGACGGTGACGGTGTCACCCCACGGCTCGCCCGACTTCGTGCCCGTGCTGGGAACCCACTCGCCGACGTCGTCGGGCTCCTCGGCGCGGGGTCGCCAGAAGGCGCGGTTCCAGGTCTTGGCGATCGCGTACAGCGTGAGCAGGCTCGTCACGATGGACGCGGCGACCACCAGGTAGGCCAGCCAGCCGGCGCGGTCGACGCCTGCCTGCACGAGTGCGACCTTGCCGAGGAACCCGGAGAACGGCGGTATCCCCGAGAGGTTCATCGCGGGCAGGAAGAACATCAGCGCGAGCACCGGCGCCGCCTTGGCCAGCCCGCCGAGATGCTCGAGGGACGTCGAGCCTCCGCGGATCTCGATGAGACCGGTGACGAGGAAGAGCGTCGTCTGGATGGTGATGTGGTGGACGATGTAGAAGATCGCGCCGGCGAGCCCGAGGTCGGAGGCGATCGCGACTCCGAACACCATGTAGCCGATGTGGCTGACCAAGGTGAACGAGAGCATACGTTTGATGTCGGACTGGGCGATCGCGCCGAGGATGCCGATCAGCATCGTGAGCAGGGCCGCCCACAGCAGCAGGTCCGACAGCGGGCTGTCAGGGAAGAGCAGCGTCTGCACGCGCATGATCGCGTAGACGCCCACCTTGGTCAGCAGGCCGGCGAACACCGCCGTGACGGGAGCGGGAGCGGTCGGGTAGGAGTCGGGAAGCCACGCCGACAGTGGGAAGACCGCCGCCTTGATCGCGAACGCCGTGAGCAGCATCAGCTGCAGCACGATCCGCACGCCCTCCGGGACCTGCTGGAGCTTGACGGCGAGGTCGGCCATGTTGACGGTGCCCGTCGCCGCGTAGACCCCGGCGATGGCGATGAGGAAGAGCATCGACGACAGCACGGACACGACGACGTACGTGGTCCCGGCGCGCACTCGTGGACCCGTGCCCCCGAGCGTGATGAGCACGTAGCTGGCCGCCAGCAGCACCTCGAAGCCGACGTAGAGGTTGAAGAGGTCGCCGGAGAGGAACGCGTTGGAGACGCCTGCGACGAGGACCAGGTAGGTGGGGTAGAAGACGGAGAGCGGAGTCTCGCGCCCGAACTCGATGATGCCCTGACCGACGGAGTACGCGAGGACCGACAGCGTCACGATCGCCGAGACGAGCAGGAGCAGCGCCGACAACCGGTCCGCGACGAGGACGATGCCCATCCGTGCCGGCCAGCCCCCGACGTACACGACCTGCGGCCCGTCACGGTCGGCCGCCCACAGCAGCGTCGCGGCGATCACGACGATCGCCGAGAGGACGACGAAGCTGATCACCCGCTGCGCGCGGGCGTTCTGGCCGAGGGCGAGGCAGAGGCCGGCACCGAAGAGCGCCAGCACGACGGGCAGCGGGATGAGGAAGGACATCGCGGAGTCGGCGGTCATCGCTGCGCCCCCTCGGTGTCGGCGCCTTCCTCGTCCGGGTCGCCGGTGCCTTCCTCGTACGACTGCGACGCCTCGTCGAGGTCGGCCAACCGCATGATGAGACGGTCCTCCACGTCGTCCTGCACCTCGTCGTGGCCCTCGAGCTGCCACGACCTGTAGGCCATCGCGAGCAGGAATGCCGCCACTCCGAGCGTGATCACGATCGCCGTCAGCACCATGGCCTGCGGGAGCGGGTCGCTCATCGGAGAGGGGTCGCTCTCGTCGACGATCGGGGCCCGCCCGGGCGCCCCGGAGGCGACGATGAAGATCAGGTTGACGGCGTTGCCGACGAGCAGCGTGCCGACGACGATCCGGGTGAGGCTCCGCTCGAGGAGCAGGGTGACACCGCACGCGAAGGTCACTCCGATGACCACGATGAGGACGATGTTGACGGTCATCGGACACCCCCCGTCATCGGAGCGGTCTCGTTGTCGGCGTACGAACCGGGCAGCTCGGGGAGGTCGTCCTCCGCGTCCGCGTCGACGCCGCCGCCGAGGCTGCGCAGGACGTCGAGCATCAGACCGAACACGACGAGGTAGACGCCGATGTCGAAGAAGAGGGACGTCACCAGCTTGATGTCGCCGATCGCGAAGACGTGGAACTTGACGATCGCGCTCTGGAGCACCTGGCCACCGAAGAGGAGGGGAGCGAGCGCGGCGGCGGTCGCGGTCGAGAGTCCGAGCCCGAGGACGCGTCCGGCGTCGACGGGCGCCGCCTCGTCGAGCTCGAAGCGGCCGCCGGCGAGGTAGCGGACCATCAGCGCCAGCCCGGCCATGAGTCCACCGGCGAACCCACCACCAGGGCCGTTGTGGCCGGCGAACACGAGCCAGATCGAGAACAGGATGATCGTGTGGAACACCAGCCGGGTGACGATCTCGAAGATGACCGAGCGGCGCTCGTCCGACAGGGTCTTGCCGGCGCGCAGCCACCGTCCGGTGGACTCGTCCGACGGCAGCGGGTTGGCGGGGCTCTGTGCGCCACCGCGACCGGTGATGAGGAAGATCAGCGACGCTACGCCGGTCGCGGCGACCACGAGGACCGACAGCTCGCCCATCGTGTCCCAGGCGCGGATGTCGACGAGGGTGACGTTGACGATGTTCTTGCCGCCTCCGTAGGTCACCGCCTCCTCCGGGAACGTCACCGAGACCGGTTCGCCGACCCGCACTCCCGCCGCCGCGAGCGCGATCGCGGAGGCGAAGATCCCGGAGAGAGCGCCGATGCTGACACGCAGCCAGCGCGCGCGCGTGAAGGGACGGTCGGAGAAGTACGGCGCCATCCGCCGCAGCACCAGGACGAACACCACGAGCGTGACCGTCTCGACGAGCACCTGCGTCAGAGCGAGGTCCGGGGCGCCGTGCAGAAGGAAGAGCATCGCCGTGCAGTAGCCGGAGACCCCGGCGAGGAGGACCGCCTTGAGCCGACGGCGAGACCGGACCGTGAGCACCGCTGCCGTGGCCATCAGGACCGCGGCGACCGCCTGGGCCGCGGAGTCGAACCAGACGAGATCGTCGGTCCAGGTGCGGTTGAGGAGGAGCTGGCTGCCAGGCACGAGAAGCACGATCACCAGGATGGAGCCCAGGTAGAACGGCAGCGAGCCTCGCTGCGTACGGCCCGTGACCTCGACCGCCAGCCGGTCGGTGCCGCGCATGACGGCCTCGTACGCGCGTTCGGCCGACGGCATCCAGGCCGCGCGGGGGACGACGCTGGTGCGCTGCTGCCACACGAAGAGCGCGATACCTCCGAGCACGGCGACTGCCGAGAGCCCGAGCGCGGGGTTGAGGCCGTGCCACAGTGCGAGCTCGGCGTGGTGCTCGCCGGCGGGAAAGAGGTGGTCGTAGCCCGACCAGAGCTCGGTGAGGCGGTGTCCGAAGAACGCGAGGACGACGGAGGCGACGGCCAGCAGGGCGGTCGGCGCCGCGAAGCCCACTGGGACGCGTACGAGGTCGGCCGGCCGGTCCACGCCCGGCTTGTCGCCGAAGACGCCCCAGACGAACCGCAGGGAGTAGGCCATCGTCAGGAGGGAGCCGCCGATGAGTCCGGCGAGCACGACCGAGCCGGCGAACGGCCCGATGCCGGTGCCGTCCCCGGTCGCGACCACGTCGACGAACGCCGCGTAGATCGACTCCTTGGCGACGAAGCCGAGCATGGGCGGAATGCCCGCCATCGATGCCGCAGCGATCACGGTGAAGCCGAAGAGCCACGGCATCGCCGAGCGCAGCTGAGAGAGCTTGCGCAGGTCGCGGGTGTGCGCGGAGTGGTCGACGATGCCGACGACCATGAACAACGCTGCCTTGAAGAGGGCGTGGGCGACGACCATCGCGATTCCGGCGAGCGCCGCGGCGCGGGTGCCGAGTCCGACGACGGCGACCAGGAAGCCCAGCTGACTGACGGTGCCGTAGGCGAGGAGCAGCTTGACGTCGTGCTGCCCGAGCGCCCGGACACCGCCGACGATCATCGTCAGCACGCCGAGGGCGAGAAGGGTCGGCCGCCACAACGACGTGTCGGCGAAGGTCGGTGCCATCACGGCCACCAGGAAGACGCCGGCCTTGACCATCGCGGCCGCGTGCAGATAGGCGCTCACCGGGGTGGGGGCCGCCATCGCGCCGGGGAGCCAGAAGTGGAACGGGATGAGCGCGGACTTGCTGAGGGCGCCGGCGAGAACCAGCCCGATTGCGGTCGTCGTGGCTGCTCCCGAGGGAGCGAGGGTCATGATCTCGTCGATGCGGTAGGAGTCGGCGCTCTGGCCGAGCATGATGAAGCCGACGAGCATCGCCAGGCCGCCGAAGGTCGTGACCAGCAACGCGGTCATCGCGGCACGCCGGTTGGCCACGCGCTCGGGGTTGTGCCCGATGAGGATGTAGGAGAAGACGGTCGTGAGCTCCCAGAACACGTAGAGGAGCAGGACGTCCCGGGAGAGCACCAGGCCGAGCATCGAGCCGGCGAAGGCGGTGAACGCGCCGGAGAACCGCCACAGCGCCGGGTCGTACGCCTTGAAGTACCACGTGCAGTAGACGAGGACGAGCGCGCCGATGCCGGTGACCAGCAGGGCGAGGGTCCAGCTGAGGGTGTCGAGGCGCAGGGCGATCTCGAGCCCCATCGTCGGAACCCACTCGTAGGTCTCGGTGAGCGTCGTCGGGTCGGGTCCGGTGACCTCGGGGGCCTGGAAGAGGAGCCAGACGAACGTCCCCCCGGGCGCGAGGGCGAGAACCGGGAAGGCGTAGCGGTCCATCCTCTGGACGAGGGCAGGCGCCAACGCCGCGGCGACCAGGTGGACCAGGAGAACGACGAGCATCAGGACGAGATCAGCTCGCCGCGTTCTTCTTGACGACGCGGTTGTAGACCATGAGCGTCAGGACGGCGCCGATGATCGACCCGATCCACCCGGCGGGGCCGAAGCCCTTGTCGCGGTCCCAGAGAGGGATGAGCCCGAGGATGACGCCGAACACGACGGAACCGACCACGCCGAGCAGGAGCGTCTGGAGGAGAGACATGGAGTCTTTGCCGGGGACGATGGCCCGGGCCAGGAAGCCTGCGACCAGGCCGATCACCAAGAACCCGATGATGCTCACGATGAATCCCATCCGACCCGCCTCCTTTCGCCTCGGGGCCAATTCTAAGGGTCGGTCCCAGGTCCCGGCTCGGCGCGCCGCTCACAGAGATCTCACAGCGGCTCACCAGGCACGCCCAAGAGAGTCGGGTCACACTCGGGAGGGATGACCCCAGACGAGACCCCGGCGCGGCTCCTCGTCGTCGATGACGACGAGAGCATCCTGGACCTGCTCGCCTCCAGCCTGCGGTTCGCCGGCTTCACGGTGGACACCGCGACCGACGGCCAGAAGGCGCTCGAGATGGTGGCCGCCGACCCGACGATCGACCTCGTGGTGCTCGACGTGATGATGCCGCACGTCGACGGTTTCGAGGTCATCAGGCGGCTGCGGGCCGACCGGCGCGACGTCCCGGTGATCTTCCTCACCGCACGGGACACGCCCGCTGACCGCGTCAACGGCCTGACCGCAGGCGGCGACGACTACCTCGCCAAGCCGTTCAGCCTCGACGAGCTCGTGGCGCGGGTCCGCGCGGTGCTGCGCCGTACGCGCCGTCGGCAGACGCCGGACTCCCTGCTCCGGATGGCCGACCTCGAGATGGACACCGACAGCCACGAGGTCCGCAAGGGTGGGGAGCTCGTCGAGCTGTCCCCGACCGAGTTCAAGCTGCTGCGCTACCTGCTCATGAACCCGGGGCGTGTGCTCAGCAAGCAGCAGATCCTCGACCACGTCTGGAACTACGACTTCGGTGGTGACGGCAACGTGGTCGAGACCTACATCTCGTACCTGCGACGCAAGCTCGACACCACCGAGCCCCATCTGATCCACACGGTCCGCGGGGTGGGGTACGTCCTGCGGCGCCCGAGATGACGGCCGTCTCGGCCCGCGAGCGCGGCGCGCGCAACCCGTTCCGCTGGCGCGACCAGCCTCTGCGCGTCCAGCTCGTCGCCGTGGTGGTCGTGATGGTGCTGCTGGCACTGGCGCTCAGCGCGCTCGCGACGAACCTGGTGCTCGAGCGCTCCCTCACCGACCGCGTCGACCAACAGCTGACGAGCGAGGCGCGGCGGATGAGCGATGTCCGCGACCCCGGCGGACGGCCACCTCAGGGCGGCGTCGAACGGAACCTCCCGTCGCAGTTCTTCGTGGCTCGGTGGGACGCCGACGGAACGGTGACGGTCCTGGCCGACCCGCGTCTCGACACCGACGACTATCCGGACCTCGCCGATCCCGGTGACGTGACGACCGGTGAGCCCACGACGGTCGGGTCGCGGGGGAGCAAGGACCGGTGGCGGGTGCTGTACGAGGACACCGACGACGGCGGCTACGTGGCCGTGGCGATGGGGCTGGACGAGGTCACGGCGACGTTGAGGGAGCTGCGCTGGATCGAGGCCGCGATCGCAGGGGTCGTGCTCCTCGCGCTCGCCGTCGTCAGCTCGTGGGTCGTACGCCGCAGCCTGAGGCCGCTCGCCGAGGTCGAGGCGACCGCGCAGGCCATCGCCGCGGGAGACCTGGCCGCCCGGGTCGACACGGGACTCGACCCACGCACCGAGGTGGGCGCTCTTTCGGCGTCGCTGGACACCATGCTGGGCCACATCGAGGCAGCCGTACGCAGCCGCGAGGAGGAGGCACGGCGGGCCGAGGAGTCCGAGCGACGCATGCGACGCTTCGTCGCCGACGCGAGCCACGAGCTGCGGACGCCGCTCACCTCGATCCGCGGGTTCGCCGAGCTGTACGGCCAGGGCGCGGCGGCCGACCAGGCCACGACCGACCGCTTCATGAGCCGGATCCGTCAGGAGGCGGACCGGATGGGCGTGCTCGTCGAGGACCTGCTGCTGCTGGCGAGGCTCGACCAGGAACGGCCGTTGCGGCACGACCCGGTCGACCTGCGCGAGCTGGTGCGCGACGCGGCCGTCGACGCCCGGGCCGTGCAGCCCGACCGGGCCGTCGCCGGTCCCGCTCCCGGCCCGCCGGTGGTGGTCGAGGGCGACGAGGCCAGGCTCCGTCAGGTCGTCGGCAACCTCGTCAGCAACGTGCTCGTCCACACGCCTCCCGAGGCCGGCCTCCGCCTGGGCGCGGCGGTGGACGGTGACGACGGCGTCGTCACGGTGTCCGACGACGGGCCCGGACTGACCGCCGACCAGGCGGCGCACGTCTTCGACCGCTTCTACCGTGCCGACGAGACGCGCAGTCGCGCAGCCGGCGGCTCAGGGCTCGGCCTCGCCATCGTCTCCGCCCTGGTCGCGGGGCACGGCGGAACGGTCAGCCTCGACACCGCGCCGGGCGAGGGCGCGACGTTCACCGTCCGCATCCCGCTCGCTGGCTGAGCGCTCGTCCGCTCAGCGTTCGTCTCACAGGAACCTCCCAGGCTGGTCGCAGCCGATCGTGAGGTCGCGGCGCGATCGTCGAAGACATGAACGAGACCTCTCCCGTGATCGACATCGTCGTCCCGGTGCTGAACGAGGCCCACGTCCTCGAGCGGAGCGTCCGCAGGCTGCGCAACTACCTCGACGCGGAGGTGCCGTACGCCAGCCGGGTCGTGATCGCCGACAACGGCAGCACCGACGGTACGGCGGAGGTTGCCGAGCGCCTCGCGGCGACGGTCCACGACGTCGAACTCGTCCGGATCCCCGAGCGGGGTCGTGGACGGGCACTGGCCACGGTCTGGTCGCAGAGCCGCGCGACGGTGGTCGCGTACATGGACGTGGACCTGTCCACCGATCTCGGTGCGCTCATGCCGCTGGTCGCGCCGCTGCTGTCCGGCCACTCCGACGTGGCCATCGGGACGAGGCTCAGGCGCGGCGCGAGGGTCGTCCGCGGAGTCAAGCGCGAGGTGCTCTCGCGCGGCTACAACGTGATCCTCCGGACGGTTCTGGGCGCCCGTTTCAGCGACGCGCAGTGCGGCTTCAAGGCCGTGCGCACCGACGTGGCGCAGGCGCTGCTCCCGTACGTCGAGGACACCGGCTGGTTCTTCGACACCGAGCTGCTGGTCCTCGCCGAGCGCGCCGGTCTCCGGATCGCCGAGGTGCCGGTCGACTGGGTCGACGACTCCGACAGCAGGGTCGCGATCGGTTCCACCGTCCGCGACGACCTCCTCGGCGTCGGACGCATGGTCCGCGGCCTGACGACCGGTGCGCTCGATCTCGAACCGGTCCGCCGCCGCTTCGCCCGTCCGCCTGTCGGCACGCCGGTCGGGATCCGCATGATCCGGTTCGGCATCGTGGGCGTGATCAGCACGATCGCCTACGCGGTCCTCTTCCTGCTGGCACGCGAGATCACCACCGCGCAGGTCGCGAACCTCGTCGCCCTCGTCACCACGGCGATCGGCAACACGGCGCTCAACCGTCGCTTCACGTACGAGGTGGTCGGCGCGGTGGGGCTCGCTCGCCACCACCTCCAAGGTCTGGTCGCCTTCGCGTGCGGATGGGCGCTCACGGCGTCGGCCCTCGCGCTGACCGCAGGGCTGGCACACACCCCGCTGATGGAGGTCTGCGTGCTCACGCTCGCGAACGTCTGCGCGACCGTGCTGCGCTTCGTCCTCCTGGACCGCTGGGTCTTCGGCACCGGTCGCCGGGCCGAGGCGACGCACCCGTCCGACCTTCACCCCGACACGGCTCCCACCCCGGTGCGTCCGGGGAGCGCCGTCCTCACGAACGAGAGGAGCGTCGCATGAGCACGGTCGTCCGACGGGGCCGCTGGTGGACCCGCGACCGAGCGCTGCTGGTCCTGCTGCTCGTCGCGACCGCGGTGGCGTACTGCTGGAACCTCTCGGTCAACGGCTACGCCAACGAGTACTACTCGATGGCGGTGCAGGCGGCCTCCGAGAGCTGGAAGGCGTGGTTCTTCGGCGCGCTCGACGCCGCCGGTGGCATCACCGTCGACAAGACGCCGGCCTCGCTGTGGTTGATGGGGCTCTCGGTGCGCCTCCTCGGGTTCAGCTCGTTCAGCATGCTGCTCCCGCAGGCGCTGCTGGGCGTTGCGAGCGTCGCCGTCCTGTACGCGTCGGTGAAGCGCTGGTTCGGTGCCTCGGCGGCCCTGCTCGCCGGTGCCGTGCTGGCGACGACGCCGGTGGCGGCGCTGATGTTCCGGTTCAACAACCCCGACGCCCTGCTCGTCTTCCTGATGGTCGCCGCCGCCTGGGCGGTGACGCGGGCGATCGACGCCGACAAGGCGCTGCGCTGGCTGGTGCTCGCCGGTCTGCTGATCGGCTTCGCCTTCTTGACCAAGATGCTGCAGGCGTTCCTCGTCCTGCCGGGGCTCGCGCTCGCGTACGGCGTCGCGGGGTCGGCGCAGCTGCGCACCCGGCTGCTCCACCTCGTCGCCGCAGCAGGCTCGGTCGTCGTGGGTGCCGGGTGGTGGGTGCTCGCCGTCGAGCTCTGGCCCGCGGCCGCACGCCCGTACATCGGCGGGTCGACCACCAACAGCATCCTCGAGCTGACGCTGGGCTACAACGGCCTCGGCCGGCTCAACGGTGACGAAGCCGGCTCGGTCGGCTCCATGTGGGGCACGCCTGGCCTCGGGCGGCTGTTCAGCCCCGAGATGCAGACCCAGGCGAGCTGGCTGCTTCCGGCTGCGCTCGTGGCGCTGGTCGTCCTGCTGGCGGTGTCGTGGCGGGCGGCCCGGACCGATCGGACCCGCGCCTTCGCCACCGTGTGGGGCGGCTGGCTCCTCGTCACGGGGCTGACGTTCAGCCTCATGCAGGGCATCATCCACAGCTACTACACCGTGGCGCTCGCGCCGGCCGTCGCCGCGCTGGTCGGTGCCGGGACCGTCCTGCTGTGGCGGCGCCGTACCGAGCTGCTGCCGCGCACGGTTCTCGCCGGGGCTGTCCTCCTCACCGGTCTCTGGCAGTGGCGTCTGCTCGTCGACACCCCGACGTTCCTGCCGTGGCTGCGGTGGGTCGTCGTCGGAGCCGCGGTGCTCGGCGCGACGCTGCTCCTCGTCGGGTACGAGCTGACACTCACCCGGGACGCCACGCGGCGGCTCGCCCTCACCACGGCGGTCCTCGTCGCGGTGGCCTCTCTCGCGGCACCCGCCGCGTCGGCTGCCGCCACCATCGGCAGCGCGCACACCGGCTCGATCGTGGCAGCGGGGCCGTCGACCGTCGGCGGGCCTGGTGGCGGGCCTGGTGGTGTGCCGGGCGGTGCACCACCGGGCGGTGCACCACCGGGCGGTGCACCCGGTGCACCCGGTGGACCCGGCGGGGGCGGCGCGAGCTTCCTGGGTGGCGGGGGCACCTCAGGTGTCAGCGACGAGCTGGTCGAGCTCCTGCAGGACGGCGACTACCGGTGGGCCGCCGCGGCGCAGACCGCCAACGGCGCCGCGCCGCTCCAGCTCGCCTCCGGCGAACCGGTGCTCGCGATCGGCGGGTTCAACGGGACCGACAGCTTCCCGACGCTCGCCCAGTTCCAGGAGTGGGTCGCCGACGGACAGATCCACTACTACGTCGCAGGCACCGGCCACGGCGGTGGCGCGAACACGGAGATCGAGACGTGGGTGAGCGAGAACTTCGCCGCCCAGAACGTGGACGGGACGACCGTCTACGACCTCACCACCGGCCAGGACTGAACGAGTCGGTCCAGGCCTCATAGAGAACGAAGGAGAGAAGAACGATGAACGACGACACGCGTCGACTCGGCCCCGAGGAGCCCCAGGAGGGATCCACGGCCGCCGCGACCCCGACCTCGAAGCCCGCCGGGTGGAAGAAGCTGGACAACCGCACGCGCATCGGTGCGGTGATCGCCGCGGTTGCGCTGTGCGGCTTCGGATTCCTCGGCGGGATGGCCATCGGGAGCGCGTCCGCCGACGACGGTGGCCAGGCCGACCCGGGCGTCGCCAACGGCTACGGGATGCACCAGGACCGTGGTGACTTCCGCGGTGACGGCGGCCCCCAGGGCCACGGTCAGGACGGCACCGCTCCTGACGGCACCGCTCCTGACGGAGCCCGTCCTGACGGCACCGCTCCTGACGGCACCGCTCCTGACGGCACTCGCCCTGATGGAGAGGACGGCCCGGGGAAGGGAGGCTGCCTCGACGGGGACCGCGACAGCGGCGGCTCCCGTGGTGATCGGGGCGCGCCCCGCGGCACTGCTCCGGAGGGTGGCCCGACCGCTCCTGGTGGCGACGACGCCACTCCGGGGCCGGCCGACTCAGGCGCCTGACGGCTGGCGTTCAGCGGCGGCCCGCCCTGCGGCGGTGCCGCCGCTTCGCCGTGCGGACGGCCGCCCCGGTGTGGTGGCGGCCTCAGCCTGCCGACAGGCCGACCGCACGAACCGACCGACCTCGCGGGTGGCGTCGCGGGCCTCAGGCACCAGCCCCACGGCGACCTGGAAGACGTGGACCTGCTCCTCCCACAGCTGCAGCTCCACCTCCACGTCGGAGTCGGCGAGCCGGATCGCCATCAGCTGGGCGTCGGGGAGCACGAGCTCGTCCGACCCGACCTGGATGAGAGTGCGCGGGAGTCCACGCAGGTCGGCGTCGACCAAGGAGGATGCCGGCTTCAGCAGGTCCGACACCAGCGCGTTCTCGACCATGTCGACCAGCCGGAGGAACCCCCGCCACGTCGACTGCGAGAACAGCGCGCACGACGGGCGGCCGGGCTGGTCGAGCGTGCGTTCGGGGTCGAGATCGGTCACGGGTGACATCGCGACCAGGCCGGCGGGGGACTCCAGGCCCGATTCGAGGATGGCCAGCGCCACGGCGAAGGCGAGGTATCCGCCGGCCGAGTCCCCGGCGATCACGATCCGCTCGGGCGCGTAGCCCTGGTCGAGCAGCCAGGTGTAGCCGGCGAGCCCGTCCTCCACGGCGTGGCTGACTGGGTGCTTCGGCATCATCCGGTAGCCCACGTTGAGCACGGCGCCGCCGCTCGTGGCGGCGAGGCGGGCCGCCAGTCCGCGGTGGGTGTTGAGTCCGCCCACCAGGAAGGCGCCGCCGTGGAGGTAGAGGATCGCGTGCTCGTCGTCCTCGGCGCCGTCCGCCCGGATCAGCTCCGCGTCGCACCGCGGCAGCCGTACGTCCTCCACCGTCGTGTGCCGCGGGCTCGGCAGGAGCGCTGCGGCTCTCTCGAGAAGGCCCGTCGGCCACGGCGCACCCGGCGCGTGGGCCCACACCGAGAGCGCCGGCTTGACGGTGACCCGCAGGGCACTCGAGAGCAAGAGTGCGCGCTTGCTGCGGCGCGGCTTCTCGACCACCGTGAGGCCGTCCCGTCCCAGCGGGACCACCTGGCCGGCCGGGACGGTGTCGTGCGCGCTCATCGTGTCCTTCCCGGTGACGCACCTCGCCCGAGGATGTGCCGTACGTCACACGTGTGACGTCATGTTACTCGCGGGTTGGTTCGAGCGTCCGGCCGACCGGGTCGATCGGTGCCATCCTGGAGACGTGGCGACCTCGCGAGACGGAGAGACCTCGGCGACTCAGGCATCGGCCGACCGCCGAGGCACGGGCGCCGACGGCTGGAAGTCGTACGGCCAGCAGACCCTGCGCAACGTCCTCCTGGTGCTCGCGGTCGCGGTCCTGGCGGTCGCGGTCGGCTACGGTCTCGCCGCCTTCGTGCCGCGGTGGTGGGCGCAGTGGATCGGACGGCGGGTCGACGGCAGCCTTACCGCCGGCACGGTCTGGGGCCTCTTCCTCGGGATCGTGTTCACGTTGGTGCCCCTGCTCGTCGCCTGGCAGGCGATCACGCGGAGGTGGATCAAGGGCTACTGGAAGGCCGTCGTGATCGCGGTCGCCCTCGTGCTCGCGCTTCCCAACCTCATGACGCTCTCGATCGTGCTGGGCACCAGCAGCGGCGCCCACGCCGGCGAACGCATCCTGGACGTGGACGGTCCCGGGTTCCGCGCGGCGTCGTTGTGGGGTGCCATCATCGCCGCACTCGTGTTCGTCGGCCTGGCCTGGTTGACGCGCGAGAACCGAACGCGTGGCCGGCGCGTCCGCGACCTCAAGTCCGAGATCGACCACCGTGACGCGGCCGAGCGTGCCCGCGACGAGCGGACCTGATCCGGAGCGTCAGGCCCGCACGCGCGCCACGATCTCGTCGGCGACCAGCTCGGGCTGCTCCTCGGGCAGCCAGTGCGAGGCGCCCGCGACCGGGACGAAGCGGTACTCCGCGTGGATGTGCTCCCCGCACCGCCGGGCCCCTGCCGCTCCGAGGGCCCAGTCGTCGTCGCCCCACACGTAGGTGGTGGGCACCGTGACCGGAGGCGTCGCGCCGAGATCGCGCCCCATCGCGCGGTACCACGAGAGCGCGGCCGTGAGGGCCGCCGGCTCGCTCAGCACGCCGACGTACGTCGCGATGTGCTCCTCCGGCATGGCGTCGCCGAACATCGCACGCAACCGTCGCCCGTCGTCTTCCAGCAGCAGGTCCTCGGCCTTGCCGGGCTGCCGGAAGAGCCCGATGTAGGACGCGCGCTCCCGCTGGTCGTCGTCGTTCACCAGCGCCCACCCGTAGGCGGCGAGGTGAGGGACCGACAGGGCGACGAGGCTCCGCACCCGCTCCGGATGGTGCGCGGTGAGCGACCACGCCACCGCTGCTCCCCAGTCGTGGCCGACCACGTGCGCGGAGTCGTACCCAAGCTCGCCCATCAGGCCGATGACGTCGTCGACGAGGTGAGGGACGGCGTACGCCGCGACCTCTGAGGGCCTCGCGCCAGGGGAGTATCCCCGCTGGTCGGGGGCGATCAGGCGCAGGCCGGCCCGGGCGAGCCGTGGAGCGACCGAGCGCCACGAGTCGGCCGTCTGCGGGAAGCCGTGGAGCAGCACCACCGGCACACCGTCCTCGGGGCCCGTCAACGCGACGTCGAAGGTCAGTCCGCCGACCTCGACCGGACGCCGCTCTGCCCACAGGTCGCTCATGTCTCGCACACTACCGACGCGGCGCCGGTGGTGGAAGGTGACGGCTACGCCTCCGCGCCGCTGCTGGACGCCATGTCGATGCGCACGACTCCGGCCTGACCGACCCCTTCCGTCGCGTCGGTGGTCGGCGTACGGCCCGGCCTCTGGACGCGCCCGCGGATGTAGACTGAGGCAACTCCCAGGAGGTGGCCTGATGACCAACGGACCGCTCACGACGCTCGGCGCCGAAGAGACGCGGGAGCTGCTCGGGACGGCACGGGTTGGCCACATCGCGTACCACTCGCGTGGCAGCCTCGACATGACTCCCGTGAACTACCGGCTGCTCGGCGACACCATCTTCATCCGCACGGGCGAGGAGGGCACGCTGGCCGAGGGAGGGGTCGGGTCGCAGGGAGTCGCGTTCCTCGTGACGTACCTCGACCGCCTGTCGCAGACGGGCTGGAGCGTGAAGGTGCGGGGGCCGCTGTGGCGCGTCGACGAGGCCTCGATGCCGCCGGAGATGGAGCTGGACCCGTGGGTCGGCATCCACCAGTCGGTGCTGTTAGGGCTGGCGATCGAGGAGATGACGGGTCGTCGCGTGGGTTGAGCGTCGGGCGAGCCGCCTCGAACATGAGGTGCTCCTCAGGTTCCTGAGGCGGTGTGCGAATCTTGATCTGTGGCATCCACACCGAGCGTCTCCTACTCGATCACCGTCCGTCTCGAGGTCCCGGCCGGGGGATCCGCGGTCAGTGACCTCACCACCGTCGTCGAGAAGGCGGGCGGCGTCGTCACAGCACTGGACGTCACGGGCTCCCATACCGAGGTCCTCCGCATCGATCTCACGATCGCGACGTCGGACACCGACCATGCCGACCGGGTCGTCGCCGCCCTCGAGTCGATCGGTGACGCCGATGTCAAGAAGGTCTCCGACCGCACGTTCCTGATGCACCTCGGCGGAGTCATCGAGGTCGCCACGAAGCACCCGCTGCGGACCCGCGACGACCTCTCGATGATCTACACGCCCGGCGTCGCGCGGATCAGCGAGGCGATCGCCCGCGACAAGGAGGACGCACGGCGGCTCACGGTCAAGCGCAACGCGGTCGCGGTCGTGACCGACGGGTCCGCGGTGCTCGGCCTCGGCAACATCGGCCCGTACGCCGCGCTGCCGGTGATGGAGGGCAAGGCGGCGCTCTTCAAGACGTTCGCCGACATCGACGCCTGGCCGTTGTGCCTCGACACCCACGACGTGGACTCCATCGTCGAGACTGTCGCCGCGATCGCCCCCGGGTTCGCGGGAATCAATCTCGAGGACATCGCCGCGCCGAAGTGCTTCGAGATCGAGAACCGTCTGCGGGCGCGGCTCGACATCCCCGTCTTCCACGACGACCAGCACGGGACGGCGATCGTCGTGCTGGCGGCGCTGCGCAACGCGCTGCGCGTGGTCGACAAGGACCTCTCGCAGGTCCGCATCGTCATGTCGGGGGCGGGTGCCGCAGGGACGGCGATCCTCAAGCTCGTCCTGGAGGCCGGTGCCGAGGACGTGGTGGTGTGCGACATCGACGGCGTCGTGCACCGCGGGCGCCCCGGGCTCGTGGGACAGCTGGGCTGGATCAGCTCTCACACGAACCCTCGCGGGGTGACGGGCTCCCTCTGCGACGTCGTCGGCGGCGCCGACGTCTTCATCGGTGTCTCGGCGGCCGACGTCCTCTCCGTGCACGACGTCGAGTCGATGGCCGACGGCGCGATCGTGTTCGCGCTGGCCAACCCGAGGCCGGAGATCGACCCGGCCCTCGCGCGGGCGCACGCGACGGTCGTCGCCACCGGTCGGTCCGACTACCCCAACCAGATCAACAACGTGCTGGCGTTCCCCGGGGTGTTCCGCGGGCTCCTCGACGCGCAGAGCCATGGCATCGGCACCGACGTGCTGCTCGCGGCCTCGCAGGCGATCGCCGCGACCGTCTCCGACGACGAGCTCAACGCCAACTACATCATCCCGAGCGTGTTCCATCCCGAGGTCCACACCCGGGTCGCCGAGGCTGTGCGCGTGGCGGCTGTGCAGACCGCGGACTGAGCGGTTCCGCGCCGACCTCAGCGCAGACCGAGCCCCGGCTCGTGTGGGAGCGCCGGCCACGCCTTGCCGTCGGCGATCGCGGCGTCGATGCGCGCGGCCACGTCGGCGGGCCACGGCGCGGTACGGCGCTGCGCGAGGTCGACATGTCCCTCGACGAACTCGAAGGTGTTGGCCAGCGCGCCCGTGCCGGCGTTGAAGAGCGCCTGGACTCCATGCACGGTCTTGGCTGCGCGTGCGAGGAACAGGACGTACACCGCGACGTCCTGACCCACGAGCACCTCGTCCAGGTAGCGGACGCGGTGGTCGATGCTGAACACGCTCATGCCGCGCGCGGCCCGATAGCCGTCGTCGACACCGAGCGCCGCGAACGTGCGATCGGCAGCCCGTACGTGCAGGTCGAAGTAGTGGCGGATGTTGACGTGCCCGTTCTCGTCCTCGAACTCCGGCGGGACGGTGAGGGCGAGGGCGGGCTCGATACCGGCCATGTCCTCGACGCGCACTGAGGGGCTCATGCGCGGCGGGGGAACTGGGTGAAGTCGGGCGTGCGCTTCTCCTTGTACGCCTCGCGGCCCTCCTTGGCCTCGTCGTTGCCGTAGAAGAGCAGGTTGGTGTCGTGGGCGAGCTGCTGGATGCCGGCGTAGCCGTCCTCGGCCGCGTGGAAGCTGGCCTTCATCAGCCGCAGCGCGTACGGCGAGAGTGCGAGCATCTCGCGGCACCAGCGGACGGTCTCGGCCTCGAGGTCGGCGAGCGGCACGACCGTGTTGATCATGCCCATCTCAAGGGCCTGCTGGGCGTCGTACTGGCGGCACAGGAACCAGATCTCCTTGGCCTTCTTCATGCCGACCAGCTGCGAGAGCGAGCTCGCGCCGAAGCCGCCGTCGAACGAGCCGACCTTCGGGCCGACCTGGCCGAAGCGGGCGTTGTCGGCGGCGATGGTGAGGTCGGCGACGACGTGGAGCACGTGTCCGCCACCGATGGCCCACCCGGCCACCATCGCGACGATCGGCTTGGGGCACCGGCGCATCTGCACGTGCAGGTCGGTGACGTGGAAGCGGCCGGTCGCGCCGGCGTCGGACTTGTAGCCGGAGTCGCCGCGGACGCGCTGGTCACCTCCGGAGCAGAACGCCTTGTCGCCCGCGCCGGTGAGGATGATGACGCCGACCGACTCGTCCTCGCGGGCCACCGTCAGGGCGTCCGAGATCTCGATGATCGTCTGCGGCCGGAAGGCGTTGTGGACCTCGGGCCGGTTGATCGTGATCTTGGCGATGCCGTCGTCGGTGGTCTCGTACCGGATGTCGGTGTAGTCGCCGGCTGTGTTCCAGACGGTGGGGGTCGAGTCAGTCATGGCTCCATTCTCACCGACGCCCGACCGGCCTGGTCTCCGCCCGCGACAAGGAGCCGGGGACGCGATCCTTGACATTAGTTCACGACTCATACTAAACAGGGTGACGTGGCTCACAGCACCGTCGTCGGCGTCGACTCCTCGACCCAGTCCACCAAGGCCGTCCTCGTCGACGCCCACGACGGCGCGGTCCTCGCGGAACGTTCCGTGCCGCACCCGGCCGGGACCGCCGTCGACCCGCGCCGCTGGCTTGAGGCGTGCGACGACGCGGTCGGGGACTGGCTCGGGACGGCTGCCGCGGTGGCGGTCGCCGGCCAGCAGCACGGCATGGTCGCGCTCGACGCCGAGGGTGCACCCGTCCATGACGCCCTCCTGTGGAACGACACCCGGTCCGCCGAGGCTGCGACGGAGCTCGTGGCGGAGATGGGCGGCGCGCAGGCGTGCGCGGACGCCGTCGGCAGCGTGCTCGTCGCGTCGTTCACCGCCACCAAGCTGCGCTGGCTCCGTGACGAGCGGCCGGACGACGCTGCGCGGGTCGAGTCGGTGCTGCTGCCGCACGACTACGTCTCCTGGCACCTCACCAGGCGGCGTACGGAACCTTTCACCGACCGCGGAGACGCCTCGGGCACGGGCTACTTCGACGCGCGGACGAGCAGGTGGCGTCATGACCTCGCGGCGGCGGCGCTCGGGCACGACGTGGCCCTGCCGACAGTCGTCCCCGACGGAACGGCGGCGTACGAGGACGGGACCGTGGTGGCCGGGGGGACGGGCGACAACATGGGTGCCGCGCTCGGTCTCGGTCTCCTGCCCGGAGACGTCGTCGTCTCGATCGGCACGTCCGGCGTGGCGTCGGCGGTCACCGAGACTCCGGTCGGTGACGGCACCGGCGCGGTGACCGGGTTCGCGGACGCGACGGGCCGCTACCTCCCGATGGCGACCACGATGAACGCGGCCGGGATCCTCGACCTTCAGACGCGGCTCCTTGCCGTCGACCACGCCGAGCTCGCCCGGCTCGCGCTCGCTGCGCCGTCCGGCGCGCACGGCGTCACGCTCTCGCCGTACTACGGCGGAGAACGCACGCCCGACCGCCCGCGCGCGACAGGGCTCTGGGCCGGGCTGCGCCCGGACACGACCCGCGAGGACCTGGCACGCGCGGCGGTCGAGGCGCTGCTGTGCTCGCTCGCCGACGCCGTCGACCTCCTCTGCGCCCGCGTGGGTGGCGGTGACGGTCGGCTCCTGCTCGTCGGAGGCGCGGCGCGCAACCCCGCGGTCCAGGCGCTCGCCCCCGCGATCCTCGGCAGGCCGGTGCACGTCCTCGCTCCCGCGGAGTACGTCGCCCTCGGAGCCGCACGACAGGCGGCCTGGGCCCTCAGCGGTGCCGCGCAGCCGCCGGACTGGAAGCCCGGGACGACCGCCGTGCTCGAAGCAGACCCGACCCCCCATGTCCGCGAGACGTATGCCCTCCTGCGCGACCGAACGGCCGCGTGGACCTGACCGATCCCGACCGACCCGAGAGGCCATCATGACGATCCCGACACCCACCCCAGCGGACAAGTTCTCCTTCGGCCTGTGGACCGTCGCCTATCCGGGCCGCGACCCGTTCGGCGATCCCACCCGAGCCGAGATGGACCCGGTGCACGCCCTCGAGAAGCTGGCCGGACTCGGTGCGTACGGCGTGAACTTCCACGATGACGACCTGATCCCGTTCGGGTCCGACGACGACACCCGGTCACGCATCGTCGAGCGCTGGAAGAAGGGCCTGGCCGACACAGGGCTGGCGGTCACCACCGCCACCACCAACCTCTTCTCCCACCCGGTCTTCAAGGACGGCGCCTTCACCTCCAACGACCGCGACGTCCGTCGCTTCGCGATCCGCAAGGTGATGCGCAACATCGATCTCGCGGCCGAGCTCGGAGCCGAGGTCTACGTCTGCTGGGGCGGCCGCGAGGGTGCCGAGTCGGGCGCCTCCAAGGACGTCGCCGCAGCGCTCGATCGTTATCGCGAGGCGTTCAACCTGCTCGGCGAGTTCGTGCACGACCGCGGGTACGACCTGCGCTTCGCGATCGAGCCCAAGCCGAACGAGCCGCGCGGCGACATCCTCCTCCCGACCATCGGGCACGCGCTCGCGTTCATCGAGACGCTCGACCGGTCCGAGAACGTCGGTGTGAACCCGGAGGTGGGCCACGAGGAGATGGCGGGCATGAATGCCGCCCACGGCTACGCCCAGGCGATGTGGCACGGCAAGCTCTTTCACATCGACCTCAACGGTCAGCACGGGCCCCGCTACGACCAGGACCTGCGTTTCGGCGCGGGGAACGCCCGCGGGGCGTTCTGGGTCGTCGACGCGCTGGAGACCGGCGGATACGACGGGCCGGTGCACTTCGACTTCAAGACGCCACGGACCGAGGACGAGGACGGAGTCTGGGTCGCCGCGGCCGCATGCATGACGAACTACCTCGTGCTGCGTGACAAGGTCCGCGCCTTCCGCGCCGACCCCGACGTGCAGGAGGCCCTGGCGGCCGCGCGGCTGCCCGAGCTGGCGGTCCCGACCTTGGAGGAGGGCGAGGGCTGGCGCGAGCTCGAGCAGGCCGAGCTGGCCGACCCGGACGCGCTCGCCGTGCGTGGAGCAGCGTTCGAGCACCTCGACCAGCTCGCCCTCGAGCACCTCTACGGGATCCGAGGGTGACCCTCGTCGCGACCGAGGATCTGCGGAGGCAGAACACCGCGGCCGTGCTCCGCTCGCTGCGGCACGCCGGTGCCGCGACGCGGACCGAGCTGGCGCGCAGGACCGGGCTGGCCAAGGCGACGGTCGGGGCGATCGTGGGCGGGCTCGTCGACGGCGGCTACGTCAGCGAGTCCGAGGCCGTCTCGGTCTCCCGAGGGAGACCCGGTCGACCGGTCGCGCTGACCGGTTCCGCGATCGTCGGGCTCGGCCTCGAGGCGAACGTCGACTACGTGTCCGCCGTCGCCATCGACCTCGGCGGCGCCGTCCGTCTCGAGCGCACCGTCCCCGTCGGCACGAGCGACCCCTACGACGTCGTTGTCGCGCTCGCCCGCGAGGCGGCGTCGGAGCTCGGCGGCTCTGGGGCTCGGGTCGTCGGCGCGACGGTCGCCGTGCCCGGCCTGGTCGACCGGCGCGCCGGCGTCGTCGCGATGGCGCCGAACCTCGGGTGGCGCGGCCGCTCGGTCGCGGCCGACATGGCGGCGGTGACCGGGCTTCCCGTGGTGGTCGAGAACGACGCGAACTGTGCGGCCCTCGCCGAGGCGCGACGCGGGGCGACGGTCGGGCTGGGGCAGTCGGTGTACGTCACCGGCACCGTCGGCATCGGCGCGGGCGTGATCAGGGACGGTGCGATCGTACGGGGGACGTCGGGGTTCGCGGGCGAGGTCGGCCACATCCCGCTCGGCGACCCGACGGCACGCTGTGGCTGTGGCCGTCGGGGGTGCTGGGAGGCCTCGGTCGGGCTGCGCGCCGTGCTGTCGGCCACCGGCCTCGCCTTCGAGGGGACACCGCTCCAGGTGGCGGAGCTGATCTCGCGGCGTGCCGAGTCGGACGTGGGGACGGCCGCGGCGCTCGAAGGCGTGGGTGCGGTCCTCGGCAGGGGCGTGGCCGCCGTGGCGAACATCCTCGACCCCGATGCTGTGGTGCTCGGTGGTTACTTCGTCCCGCTCGCGCCGTACCTGCTCCCTGCTGCGGTGCGCGAGGTCGAGGAGCGCGTGACGGCAGCGCCGCATGCGTCTCTCGACCTTCTGCTGAGCGCGTTGGGGCTGCGTGCCGCCGCGACCGGTGCCGCGGAGGATGCGCTCACCGGTGTCTTCAGCGGCGCGACCGCGCTCTGACCCCAGCACCCGCGGGCGGGTGCCGGGTCAGGCGCTGGCTCGGCTGCGCTGCTCGACCAGCCCGTCGACCGACTGCGGTGACAGCACGTCCTCGAGCACCATCGCGGCTGCGCCCAGCACGGCCTCCCGCCCGTGCAGCGACGAGCTGACGATGCGCAGCTGGTGCGTGGCCAGCGGCAGGGAGCGCTGGTAGACGACCTCGCGGATCCCGGCGAGGAGATACTCCCCGGTCGCCGACAGGGAACCGCCCACCACGACCACGGCGGGATTGAGCAGGCTCACGCACGTGGCGAGGACGCTGCCGATCGCGCGCCCGGCCTCGCGGACGGCCCGCACCGCCTCCATCTCGCCGCGCTCGACGGCCGCGACCACGTCACGTGGGGTCTCGACCCCGATGTCGAGCTCGGCGAGCTGCTTGGCGATCGCAGGGCCGGCGGCGACTGCCTCGAGACATCCGAGGTTGCCGCAGCGGCAGCTGACGTCCTCACCCCTGCCGCTGACCTGGACGTGCCCCAGGTCGCCCGCGGTGCCCAGGGCGCCGCGGACGAGTCGACGGTTGGAGATGATGCCCGATCCGATGCCGGTGGCGACCTTGACGTAGAGGAGGTCGTCGGTCTCCGGCCAGTGAGCGGTGTGCTCGCCGAGCGCCATCACGTTGACGTCGTTGTCCACCCGGACACGGACGGGGAAGGCCGCGGCCAGGTAGCCGGGGATGTCGAAGCCGTGCCAGCCCGGCATGATCGGCGGGTTCGCGGGTCGGCCGGTCGAGTGCTCGACGGGGCCGGGGACGCCGACCCCGATGCCCGCGAGGGCGGACGACCTCATGCCGAGCGTCGAGAGCAGCTCGTTCGCGAGCTCGACGACCCTGTCGAGCACGACCGTGGGGCCTTCGGTGATGTCGCTGGTGACGGTGGCCTCACCCAGCACCGTGCCCGCGAGGTCCGACAGCGCGACCGTCGCGTGGCTGGCGCCGAGATCGACCGCCAGCACGGCGTACGAGTCGGTGTTCATGGCGAAGCGCGCCGGCGGACGCCCTCCGGTGGAGGCTGCCTCCCCGACGGGCATCAGGAGCCCAGCCGCGAGGAGGAGGTCGAGCCGCGCCGAGACGGTGGAGCGCGCCAACGAGGTGGCCTCCGCGATCTCGGCCTTCGTCCGTGCCTGCCCGTCGCGCATGAGCTGGAAGACCGCGCTGGCGGCAGACGCCGAGCCCGTCTGAGGCGCGAACGAATCCATGGGCCGTAGTCTCCCACGCCGACTTATGTAGTCAAGCCCGACAGAAGCCTGTCGGCAAAACCCTGACTTTTGGTTGACGGCCGTCATTAGGTGTGACTAGCATCACGCGCATGTCGCAGCCCCTGCTCCAGCTGACCGGGATCGTCAAGGAGTTCCCTGGCGTTCGCGCGTTGGACGGCGTCGACCTGGTGGTGCGTGCGGGAGAGGTCCACTGCCTCCTCGGGCAGAACGGCGCGGGCAAGTCCACGCTGATCAAGGTCCTGGCGGGTGCTTACACGCCCGACGAGGGCGAGATCGTGATGGACGGGGACGCCGTCACCTTCGGGGACCCGCAAGCCGCGCTCGCGGCTGGCATCGCGACGATCTATCAGGAGCTCGACCTCGTCGACGGCCTGAGCGTGGCCGACAACATCTTCCTCGGCCACGAGAAGACACGTCTCGGCTTCTCCCGCGTCGGTGACTCGCACCGGGCCGCACGCGACCTGCTGACCTCGCTCGGTCACCCCGAGATCCGGCCGTCCCGCGAGACAGGCAGCCTGTCGGCAGCAGGCAAGCAGATCGTGTCGATGGCACGCGCGCTCTCACGTCAGGCGCGGGTGATCGTCATGGACGAGCCGTCCGCTGTCCTCGACCCCGACGAGGTCGACGGGCTGTTCCGGGTCATCGAGGAGCTCCGTGCGTCCGGCCAGGCCATCATCTACATCTCCCACCGCCTCGAGGAGATCCGCCGCATCGGCGACCGGCTCACCGTGCTGAAGGACGGACGTACGGTCGCCTCCGACCTGCCGGCAGGCGAGACCCCGACCGCCGAGCTGATCACCCTGATGACCGGCCGCGACGTCTCGGCCGAGTTCCCCCGCCGTACGACGCCGTTGCCCGACGCCGACCCGCTGCTCGTCGTCGAAGGGCTCGGTCGCGAGGGTGAGTTCGAGGACGTCTCGTTCGAGGTCCGGCCCGGCGAGATCCTCGGCTTCGCCGGGCTCGTCGGTGCGGGGCGCAGCGAGATCGTCGAGACCGTGTACGGCGCACGGCGAGCTCAGCGTGGCTCGGTCACCGTCGACGGACGCCGCCTGCGTCCCGGGTCGGTCGATGTCGCGGTCGGTGCGGGCCTCGGGCTCTGTCCCGAGGAGCGCAAGTCGCAGGGGCTGGTGCTCGACGAGGCGGTCTACCGCAACATCTCCCTCGGCACCCTCCCGCGCTTCTCCCGGCTGGGGGTCACGCGTGAGTCCGCAGAGCGTACGGCGGCGCACGCTGCCGCGCGTTCGGTCGACCTGCGCCCCGATGACCCGGACCGCGTCACCAGGACGCTCTCGGGCGGCAACCAGCAGAAGGTCGTCCTCGCCCGGTGGCTGCTGCGATCGTGCCGCGTCCTCCTGCTGGACGAGCCGACCAGGGGTGTGGACGTCGGCGCACGCAGCGAGATCTACGGCTTGATCCGCCGGCTCGCCGACGACGGGGTCGCCGTGATCGTCGTCTCCAGCGACATCGACGAGGTCCTCGGGCTCTCGGACAGAGTCATGGTCGTGGCCGACGGCCGCATCGTGCACGCCGGTCCGGCGGACGATCTCGACGCCCACGCCGTGCTCGACCGCATCCTCTCCGGCAACGAACCGACCGGCAACGAACCGACCGGCAACGAACCGACCGGCAACGAATCGAAAGGTGACGCCGCGTGAGTACCTCATCGGTGACCGGGAGCACGCAGGAAACCGCGGCTGCTCCCGAGACGCGGACACGGTCCCTCGGGATCGCCCGCAACCTCGGCCTCGTGGTCGCCCTGGTCGCGCTCTGCGTCGTCGGCCTCGTCACGGCGGGCGACCGCTTCGCGAGCACCAACAACATCATCACCGTCCTCAGCCTCGCCTCCGCGATCGGCGTGGTCGCGATCGGGATGACCTTCGTCATCACCGGCGGAGGCATCGACCTCTCCGTGGGTGCGATCGTCGCCCTGGCCTCGGTGTGGGCGTCGACCACCGGCACCCAGGCGATGGCCGAGGACGTCGGCTGGATCGTCATCGTCACGACGGCGGTCGGCGTGGGCATCGCGTGCGGCGTCATCAACGGAGTGCTCATCGCCTACGGCAAGATCGTGCCATTCATCGCCACCCTCGCGATGCTGGCGAGCGCTCGAGGGCTCGCCGAGATCATCGCCGACCGCAAGACCCAGATCGTCCGCGACGAGGCGTTCCGCGACGCGCTCGGAGCCCGGCCGCTGGGTGTGCCGGTGATCGTCTACGTCTTCGCGGTGATCGTGGTGCTCGGCTGGTTCCTCCTCAACCGCACGACGTTCGGGCGCCGCACGTTCGCCGTGGGCGGCAACGTCGAGGCCGCACGCCTGGCCGGTATCAAGGTCCAGAGGCACACCGTCTATCTCTACGCCCTGCTCGGCGCCACCTGTGGCGTGTCCGCCGTGATGCTCATGTCACGGACGCAGACCGGGTCCTCCACCCACGGACTCATGTGGGAGCTCGACGCCATCGCGGCGGTCGTCATCGGAGGGACGCTCCTCAGCGGCGGCCGCGGCACGGTGGTCGGCACGCTGCTCGGCGTCCTCATCTTCACCACGCTCACCAACGTCTTCACGCTCAACAACCTGTCGACGTCCGTCCAGGCCGTCGCCAAGGGCGTGATCATCGTCGTCGCTGTGCTGCTCCAGCAGCGGCTGGCGAACCGCAGCACCTAACCCCACCGAGGAGACGGCATGTCCACCACCACCCCGCGCCGACGGCTGCTGGCGATCGCCGGCGTGTTCGCCGCAACGTCGCTGACCTTGACCGCTTGCACCAACAGCTCCGGCGACGACGACACCGAGAGCGTCGCCAACGCCGGAGCCGGCGACAACGCCGAGACCGGCGACACCGTGCGCATCGGTTTCTCGGCCCCCGCGGCCGACCACGGTTGGATGGGGGCGATCACCTCCGCAGCCGTGAAGCAGGCGGAGGCGTTCGACGACGTCGAGCTGATCAACGCCGAGGGCACCAACGACGTCAACCTGCAGATCTCCCAGGTCGAGACCTTCATCAACGACAAGGTCGACGCGATCGTCCTCCTTCCGTTCGACGGTGCGGCGATGACCGACGTTGCCACGCGGGCGATGGAGGCGGGGATCCCGGTGGTCAACGTCGACCGCGAGTTCGACTCGCCGAACGCAGCGCGTTCGACCGTTCTCGGCGACAACTACGGCATGGGGGTCTCGGCTGGTCGCTACATCTGCGAGGAGGCCGGCGGCAAGAAGGACGCGGTGGTCGCAGAGATCGCCGGCATCGACTCCCTGCCGTTGACCCAGGACCGTTCGCGCGGGTTCGCTGACGCGTTGAAGGACTGCGGTCTGAAGGTCTCCAATCGGGTCGCGGCGGAGTTCACCGTCGAGTCCGGTGAGCGCGCCGCCGCGAACCTGCTCCAGGCCGCACCCAAGATCGACTTCCTGTGGAACCACGACGACGACCAGGGCGTCGGCGTGCTGGCGGCGATCGACAACGCCGGGCGGGACGAGTTCGTCATGGTCGGCGGGGCCGGCTCGGCGAACGTGATGCGGTCGATCGAGGCTGACGATACGGTCCTCAAGGCGACCGTCATCTATCCGTCGACCCAGGGTGCCGACGGCATCAAGCTGGCACGACTCATCGCGCAGGGCCGCTCGATGTCGGACCTCGCCGAGGTGGAGGTGCCGCGCGTCATCCAGCTGGCGGCCCCGATCGTGACGAAGGACAACGTCGACGACTACATGGACTCGGCGTTCGAGTCCTGACCGACGGTGGTGCGCCCTGCGCCCTCGCCAGGGCGCACCACAGCTCCTCGCACCACCCCTCGGACGAAGGAACCCCATGACAGAAACGCCCCGTGAGCTTCGCGTCGGCCAGGTCGGCTACGCCTTCATGGGCGCCGCGCACTCGCAGGCCTGGCGCACCGCTCCGGCCTTCTTCGACCTCCCGCTCACGCCGCGTCTGCGCGCCCTGTGCGGGCGTGACGCGGCAGCCGCCCGGGCGGTCGCCGACCGCTTCGGATGGGAGTCGGTCGAGACCGACTGGCACGCGCTGGTCGAGCGCGACGACATCGACGTCGTCGACATCTGCACACCCGGCAGCACGCACGCCGAGATTGCCGTCGCGGCGCTCCGCGCCGGCAAGCACGTGCTGTGCGAGAAGCCGCTGGCCAACACCGTCGACGAGGCCGAGCTGATGGCGGGCGTCGCCGCGGAGGCCGCGCAGAACGGGGTGTTCGCGATGGTCGGCTTCACCTATCGCCGTACGCCGGCGTTGTCGCTCGCCCGGCGGCTCGTCGAGGAGGGGCGCCTGGGCACCATCCGCCACATCCGCGCGCAGTACCTCCAGGACTGGCTGGTCGACCCCGACAGCCCGCTCACCTGGCGGCTCGACAAGTCGCTCGCCGGCTCGGGCGCGCTCGGCGACATCGGTGCGCACATCGTCGACGCGGCCCAGTTCGTGACCGGGGCACGGATCAGCGCCGTCAGCGGGGTCCTTCAGACCTTCGTGGACACGCGTCCGGTCGCGGGTGACCACGGCACGCTGGGAGGCACCGGGAGCGCCGCGGCCGAACGCGGCCCCGTCACCGTCGACGACGCGACCGCGTTCACCGCCCGCTTCGACAACGGTGCGCTCGGCGTCTTCGAGGCGACCCGCTTCGCCACCGGCCGCAAGAACGCCTTCCGGATCGAGGTCAGCGGGTCCGGTGGAGCGCTCGCGTTCGACTTCGAGGAGATGAACGTCCTCCACCTGTACGACGCCTCCGACTCCGCCGAGACAGCCGGCTTCCGGAGGATCGTCGTCACCGAACCCACCCACCCGTACGTCGCCGCCTGGTGGCCGGCAGGTCACGGGCTCGGCTACGAGCACGGCTTCACCCATCAGGTCGTCGACCTCGTCAAGGCCATCGCCGCCGGTGAGCAGCCGCGGCCCTCGTTCGCCGACGGGCTCGCGGTGCAGCGTGTGCTGGCTGCCGTGGAGGCCAGCTCCGAGGACGACTCTCGTCAGCAGAAGGTTCCGCACGAAGGAGAGGCACCATGACGCGACCGATCACGCTCTTCACCGGCCAGTGGGCCGACCTGCCGTTCGAGGAGGTCGCCAGGCTGGCGTCGGGGTGGGGCTACGACGGCCTCGAGATCGCCTGCTGGGGCGATCACTTCGACCCGTGGGCGGCGGTGGAGGAGGACGGCTACGTCCAGGCCAAGCTCGACCTCCTCGACAAGTACGGGCTGAAGGTCTACGCGATCTCCAACCACCTCAAGGGCCAGGCGGTCTGCGACGACCCGATCGACCAGAGGCACCGGGACATGCTGCCCGACCGGATCTGGGGCGACGGCGATGCCGAAGGGGTCCGTCAGCGTGCGGCCGAGGAGATGAAGAACACCGCTCGCGCTGCGCGGATGCTCGGTGTCGACACGGTCGTCGGGTTCACCGGGTCGTCGATCTGGAAGTACGTCGCGATGTTCCCGCCTGCCTCGGCGGCGCTCGTCGACGCCGGGTACGACGACTTCGCGAACCGGTGGACCCCGATACTCGACGTGTTCGACGCCGAGGGTGTCCGCTTCGCCCACGAGGTGCACCCGAGCGAGATCGCGTACGACTACTGGACCACCGTCCGCACGCTCGAGGCGATCGGACACCGCGAGGCGTTCGGACTCAACTGGGACCCGTCGCACTTCGTCTGGCAGGACCTCGACCCGCTCGGGTTCCTGTGGGACTTCAAGGACCGGATCTATCACGTCGACTGCAAGGACGCGAAGAAGCAGGTCGGCAACGGACGCAACGGCCGTCTCGGATCGCACCTCCCGTGGGCCGATCCGCGGCGCGGCTGGGACTTCGTGTCGACCGGTCGCGGCGACGTCCCGTGGGAGGCGTGCTTCCGGATGCTCAACACGATCGGCTACGACGGCCCGGTCTCGATCGAGTGGGAGGACGCGGGCATGGATCGGCTCCTCGGGGCTCCGGAGGCCCTCGCGTTCGTCAAGCGCAACCTCTTCGACGCCCCCGAGGCCGCGTTCGACGCCGCGTTCAGCACTCGGGACTGAACGCGGTGTCGTCCGCACGTCGGCGCCGGGTCAGCGCCGTACGGTGATCCGTACCGGCTTCGAGCGGCTGGCCCGCGTCGTCGACGAGCCCTTGTAGGTGACGGTGATGCGGTGCTTGCCGGCCCTCTTCAGCCGAGGAAGGCGGACGACGCGCCGGCCGCTCGCACCGATCCTGACGACCTTGAGCCTGCGCTTCCCGTCTCGTACGACGAGTCGGCCGCCCAGCCTGCGGCCGTCAGCAGCCACCACGCGGACCCGAATCCGGGCGCGCTTGGTGCGAGAGATGCGGTGCTTGCCGATCACCCGCGCCTGCGTGCGGGTGGTGACCTTCGCCGGCGGCCGGACGACGGGCGGCCGCGGCGGAGCGGTCGAGGGAGCCAGCGCCGCGACGAAGGCCCGGGCGATCACCTGGTGACCGGTGTCGTTGGCGTGGATGTCGGTGTACGGGGTGCACATCCAGGTCCACTGGCAGACACGGGCGACGTTGAGTGGCACGTCTCCGAAGGGCGGCGGCAACGTGATCGTCCTGCCCTCGGCGGAGGAGAACGCCCCCGCGACGTCGGCGGTCACGAACCCGTGGGCGGCGTTGGCGCCGCTGATCGCCGCGTTGAGCTGGCTCGCGACGGACACGGAGATCGTCGCGAGGGGCTTGTTGCCGTTGACGTAGGCCGCGAGGAACGGGTTGTAGTAGGTCATGCCGACGTAGCGCGGCGTGCTGCCCCCGGCCTCGCGGAGCGCGGCATCGATGAGCGCGACGTTCGTCCCGACCCGCGTGATCCCCGTGGTGAGGCACTCGAGGGCGCCGGCGTCGATCGCGCCGCTGGAGGGCACGCACGGATGGATGTCGTTGGCTCCGATCCCGAGCGACACGTACGTCACCTTCCCGCGGTGCGCGGCGAGGAAGCTCGTCGCCGCCTCGAGCTGGCTGGTGGCGTCGTACCCGGAGTAGTCGCAGGGTGTGCTGCGCAGGTCTGGGAGGCCGTCGACGAACGACTTCGTCGTCTCGCCGCTGCATCCGAGTCTGATGTGCACGAGACCGGGCTCGCGAGCTACGAGGACCTCGTAGAGGCGGCTCGTGTACGCGACCGCCGGCTCGTCCGTCCCGGTGTCGGGCTGGTATCCGGTGGCCAGCGAGTCACCGAGCGAGACGTAGTAGGTGGGGGCAGGGTCAGCGGCGTCGGCCGGCGACCCGACCGCAGCGAGGCCGGCGACGGAGAGGGCCGCGACGAGCGGTACGACGACGGCTCTGCGGAGCATGGACATGACGTGGTCTCCCTCTGCCGGACAACGGAGGCAGCCTAGGCGCTCAGGGGCCTCGCCGCCGCTCGCGCAGGCGTTGCCCTCGGTCTAGGTTTGCTGACAGACCGGGACCATCGAGGGGGCCTCGTGGACGTCGACAGCCCGCTGCGCGCACTGGTGATCGAGGACGAGCCCGATGCGGCCGAGTTTGCTCGCATCGCCCTTCAGCGGTTCGCCGGCATGGAGGTGGTGGTCGCGGGCGACGCGGACGAGGCGCTCGCCGCGCTCCAGGTGGGATCGTTCGACGTGGTGGTGAGCGACATCGAGCTCCCCGGTCGCTCGGGTCTCGACATCCTGCCCATGGTGCGTGAGCTCGCCCCTGGCGTCCCCGTCATCATCCTCACCGCGCACGGCGTCGTCTCCTACGCCGTCGAGGCGCTGCGCAACGACGCGGACGAGTTCCTGGTCAAGCCGATCGCGCCCGCGGACCTCGCCTCACGAGCCCAGGAGCTCGCCTCCGAGAGCAGAGAGGCCCGGACTCGGTCACACATCACCGTGCTCGCCGTCGGCGCCCATCCCGACGACGTCGAGATCGGGGTCGGGGCCACGCTCGCCGCACACGCGGCCGCCGGGGACCAGGTCGTCATCCTCACGTTGTCTCGCGGTGGGGTGGGAGGGGACGCCGCCGTCCGTCGCAGGGAGGCCGCCGACGCCGCCGCCGTGATCGGTGCGCGCCTCGTCCACCTCCCGTTCGCGGACACCCGCATCGAGCCGGCCAGCGGGGTGACCGCCGCGATCGAGGAGGTCGTGGCGGACGTGGAGCCGCAGCGTGTCTACACCCACGGCCCCCACGACCGGCATCTCGACCACCGCGCGGTGTTCCAGGCCGTCGAGGTGGCGGCGCGGTCGGTGCCCGGCCTCTGGTGCTTCGAGAGCCCGTCGAGCACCGTCGACTTCAGACCGAATCGCTTCATCGACGTCGAGGGCTTCGTCGAGACCAAGCTGCGCATGCTGGCGGCGTACGCGTCGCAGAGCCACCGCGACTACATGGCGCCGGACCTCGTGCGTGCGACCGCTCGTTACTGGTCGCGCTTCAGCCCTGCCCGTGAGGTGGAGCCGCTGGAGACCGTGCGTGCCGCCGAGTTCGTCACCTCCGAACACGGTCAGGAGCACGGGTGAGCCCGTCCGCGAGCAGCCGGAAGTGGTTCGGGCGCCTCGGGCTCGAGCCGGTGACGGTCGCATCCCGCGAGCTGCCGTTCACCCTGCTCTACCTTGCCGTGCTGCTGGACGCCGCGCTGCAGCGTCGCCCGTTCGACGCCCCCCTCCTCGTCGTCATCTCGGCGACGCTGGTCCTGTCGACGCAGCTCGTCGCGGGTTACGGTCGGCGGCACCACTGGCCGAGCCCGTGGAACTACGTCTTCCCCCTGGTGCAGCTCGTCTCGTTGACCCTGTTCCAGTACGGGGTGACTGAGAGTCTTGAGCTGGTCACGGTCGTGCTCTACTTCGTGCCGGTCGCCAACCTGGCGATCCAGCCTGGGTCGCGCGGAGTCGTCATCGCCATCGTGGCTGCCATGGGACTGACGGCGTTCGGGGCGTTCACCGGCCTCGTCGCCTATCGCGCGGCGTCGCCGGGGCTCCATGTGCTCGTCGTGACAGGGTGCACGTTCGTGGTGGCCGCCTGGTTGTCGTCTACCACACGGCAGCTCCGAGAGCGGACCGCCGCCCTGGAAGCGCTGCGACGCGAGCAGGACGTGACGTTGAGTCGCCTCGAGGCGAACCGCGACCGTCTCGAGGCCCTCACCCAGCGACTCGAGGAGTCCCGTGCGCTCCTCGCGAGCGTGATCGAGGCCGCCACGGAGCAGGCGATCATCGCCCTGGACGAGCACGGCACGATCGTCTTCGCCAACCCGGGAGCGCGACGCCTGTTCGGCAGCGCTGAGGCCACTCTCCTCGGGGCCCCGGTGACGGAGATCTTCCAGGCCGACGAGCTGCGCTCCGCGGCGGTCGAGCGCGGGTACGGTACGACCTCTGCCGACCTGCTGCATGTGGTCCTCGGAGAGGCGGCAGAAGGACGCCCGGAGCACCGTGACTGGGTCCTGGCCCGCCCCGACGGCACGACCGTGCCAGCAGACGTCACGGTGACGCGACGCCCGCATTCCGACGACGGTCGACCGTACGGCTACCTGATCATCGCGACGGATCTCACCCAGCGCCGGGAGGCCGAGCGGCTTCAGGACGAGTTCATCGGGCTGGTCAGCCACGAGCTCCGCACCCCGCTCGCGTCGATCATGGGCTACGTCGAGATCCTGCGGTCCGACGAAGGCGAGCTCACGCCCGACCAGAGCCGATCCGTCGCCGTGATCGAGCGGAACGCGCAGCGCCTCCTGCGGCTCGTCGAGGACCTGCTGGTCAGCGTGCGCATGGTCGCCGGGACCTTCGCGCTCGACGCCGGGCCGACAGATGCCGTACAGGTCGTTCAGCGCTCGGTCGCGAACCTCCTTCCTGCCGCGGACGCGGCAGGTGTCGTCCTCACGGTCGACGCACCGGCCGCAGTCCCCCTCCTGTCCGATGCCGAGCGGCTCGGCCAGGTCGTCGAGAACCTCGTCAGCAACGCCGTCAAGGCCTCCGAGCGCGGCGCGACGGTCCGGGTGACGCTCCGCCCGCTCAGGACGGGCTCCGGTGAGACGGGGGTGCGGCTCACGGTTGCCGACGACGGCCCGGGCATGAGCGCTGGCGACGTCGCTCACGTGACGGAGCGCTTCTACCGCGCCGACACCGCACGACGTCTGCGTGTCCGCGGTCTCGGCCTCGGCCTGTCGATCGTGAAGGCGATCGTCGACGCCCACGGCGGGACGATGTCGATCGAGAGTGCACCGGGCGTGGGGACGTCGATCACGGTCGACCTGCCGGACGTCAGCCCCCCGCCCACGCCTGCGCCAGGGCCTCCCACTGCTCAGGAGTGATCAGAGAGTAGGGAGTGACGTTCACCGCCGTGATCCCGTTGGTCACGGCCGACCGCACCGCCTCACCGAGCCTGTCGGCGCTGATGGTCTGGGGAAGGGGCACCTGCGGCCCCGCGGTCCACAACCCGATGGAGGGCATGAGCCGCGACATGCCGTAGCCCGCTGCCCGCAACGCCGCGGTCAGGGTCTCGATATCGCCGGCGGGCCGCGCGGGCCTGCCGATGTAGGTCCACAGCTGGAGGCGCAGCTCAGGCACCTCGGCGATCAGGATCTCGTAGTCCTGTCCGCTGTCGGGCCGGCCGGCAGCGGGGTCGTCCCAGTTGACCCGTACGTCCAGGCCGAGCTCGATGGGAGCGCCGTCCTCCTGGACGCGGTCGAGCGCCGTTCGCATCCGGCTCAACAGGCCGGCAAGGACCTGGGACCGCCAGCGCCCCAGCTCGGGCGCCGAGGTGTCGAGGGCACCGGTCGACGTACGGGGCCAGTCCGCCTGGCCGGTCATCTCACGGTAGAGCGCGAGATCGTCGGCGCCGAACGTGTCGAAGATCAGCAGCTCCGTGATCTCGATCAACGGCGGGTCGTACCGCTCGGCGAGCGCCTCGACGTAGTCCACCAGGCGGTCGCCGACCTCACCCCTGGCCAGCTGCCAGGCCGAGGCCGCATAGCGTGACCGCTTCCCGTCCGCACCGACTCCCGCGATCGAGGGGTCCTCCTGGATCCACTTCGGGACGAACGCGTCGACGATGAGGTTCAGCTGACGCGTTCCTCCTTCGGGGGACTCGCGCAGTCCGCGCGCGGCGACGGCGACGTGGTCGGTCCCCGCTTCGGCCGCTGCCTCCGGGTGAGCAGCCCAGTCGAACGCCGTGAACTCGACCCGACCGGCGTTGACCTCCACCGTCGTCGCGTCGACCGAGGCCAGCCGCTCCGAGACCTCGTCCCAGTCGGTGTCCGGATCAGTGACGATGCCGAAGTCGATGCTGATCGAGCGGGTCTCCTCAGGGGCGCTGGCCGCCCGCAGCGGCGACCGAGGTGAGGAGTCGTCATCGGACCAGGGGCGTGTGACGAACAGCGCGACCACTGTGCCGATCACGACGAGGCTGGTCAGGAGGAGGTCCAAGGAGGGTCGTCGACGAGGCCGGCCACCGACACCGTCCCCGTGCGTTCGAGCTTGTTCCATCGGTTCTCGGCCCCCTTCAGCTCGAGCCAGACAGCGCGGATCATCACCAGCGTCATCACGCTGGAGTAGAGAGGCCAGGCCAGGAGTGTCCACCCGTACTCGAGATCACGCGGTGTGCGGTCGAGAGCGACAGCGAGGATCAGCAGCGCGACGGAGCCGGGCAGGCCGACGAGGATCAACAGGTCCCACAGCTCCGTCGGCGGGGTGGCGATCTCGCCGGTCAGCGCCGGTGCAGCGATGACGAGAACCCCGAGGACCTGCAGGAACGGCACGACGATCTGCGTGACGGTGTTGAACAGCAGGTAGGCCCCGAACGCCCCGAATCGAAGGTTGGCGATCATGCGCCAGTGCAGCCGAGTGACCTGCAGGAGGCCGCGCGCCCACCGGACCCGTTGTCGCCACAGGGCGCGGGGTGTCGACGGCGACTCTGCGTAGAGGAGGGCGTGGGGGGCGAAGGCGACGCGGTAGCCGGCGCCGTACACCCGCCACGTCAGCTCGAGGTCCTCGCCGACGGTGTCCTCACGGACGGCCCCGACCTTGTCGAGCACCTCTCGTCGGTACGCCCCGATGTTGCCCGAGACGATCGGGAGGCAGTGCAGCTCGTCGAGACTGCGACGCATGAGGCCCGTCCCGAGGTGGCTGATGAGCGCGAGGAACCTGGTCTGAACCCGGTCGAGGTTCACGGGCCGGTCGTTGCCGCAGACGGCGCCGACGCGGTCGTCTCGGAATCCCTTGAGCATCCGGTCGATGGTGTGCGGCTGGAAGAGGCCGTCGGCGTCCACCAGAAGGAGCACGGATCCCTTCGAGTGCGCGATCCCGGTGTTGAGGGCGGCCCCTTTGCCCCGGTTGGCCTGGGTCAGCGCGGTCAGCTGCGGGACGTCGGCCGCGACGGCCGTGGCCCTCGTGAACGTGTCGTCGGTCGACCCGTCGTCGACGCAGATGATCTCGTAGCGGTCGTAGGTGCTGCGTGCGATCGAGCGCAGGCAGTTGTCGAGGACGACCCCCTCGTTGTAGGCAGGCACGATCACGCTGACGAACGGCGGCTCCTCGAAGATCGTCGTCCCCACGAGCGGCACGGTGTCGTCGTGTCCGGGGCGGCGCAGCTCGAACACCACGGCGAAGGGGACGAGGGCGAGGCGGACGGCCCCGGTTGCAAGGACCGTCAGGGCCACGACAACGGCGATCCCCTCGAGAACGGCGGTCACGGCGGACGGAGCCACTCGTCGAGGACGAGGTCGAGCAGCTCGGGGGCGTGGGCGGAGAGTGCCCCGAACCTCCCGTTCACCTCGAGGACGTACGGCGAGCCGGTCGAGTCGAGACGAACGTCCATGTCCACGGGCCCGACGAGGTCGAGAGCCTCGACCGCGGCGACGGCGACCGCGGCGACCTCGGCCGCCTGACCGTCTGGGGCGCGGATCGCACCGGCGGCGTTGCCCACCCGCCCTTCCTTGAGGAGGGTCTTCTCGAGCACGACGACGGTCGACCGTCCGGTCAGCGGCGACCGGTAGACCTGTGGCGCGTACTCGGGGCCGTCGACGAAGCACTGGACGATCCAGCCCGCGCCGGCGTCGGACCAGTCCAGGTCGGACGGGTTCTCGACGACGGTGACCCCGCGCCCGCCCCGCGACACGCGGGGCTTGACCACGACCGGCCCGCCCGCCCAGGCGACGGCTGCCGCGGCGTCGTCGAGCTCCGAGGCGGCGGCGTGGGCGGGGACCGGAACCCCGGCGGCCGCAAGGGTCCACATCGTGAGGAGCTTGTCCGCGGCCAGCGCGGACGCGAGCGCTCCGGCGACCACCACCGAGGCGCCGGGCGCCGCAGCGGCGACGAGGACGTCGCGCAGCACCGAGACCTGCGGGAGCTCGTCCTGCACGGTCGGGATCACGAGGTCGGGACGGACCTGCTCGACGATCGAGCGCATGGTCGGTGCGTACGCGGGATCGTCGGCGCGCGCCACGGCCGCCGTACGCGAGAACGCCGTACCGTCGAGGGCCGTCAGGTCGACACCGACGGAGACCGTCTCCTCGCCGCGGACGAGACGACCGGCGAGCTGCTGGCCGAGCGAGGACCCTGCCGGACCGCCGGCGCCGGAGACGAGGACGGTGGGCATGTCCCGAGTCTGCCACCGGGCAGCCGGTGCCGCCCTTCCTGCCAGACCACGGCCGCCGGGACAACGTGAGTGGGCCATACTTGCCCCAAGGATCAGCCCTGGCGAGTGGCAGCGCGCGGGCCCTTCTGATCCTTCGGGCCTCTAGCTCAATCGGCAGAGCAGCGGACTTTTAATCCGCGGGTTCAGGGTTCGATCCCCTGGGGGCCCACCCAGAACCGGGTCTGATCTGCACCCCTGCAGATCAGACCTGGTGCCTGACGGGGGTGCCCTGGTGATAGACCTGCTGCCATCTGCCCGCACGCTCGCACCAGATCGACGTACGGCGCGCGCGTTGCCCGCCCCTCTCGGACTCCCAGAAGACCTGGATGATGCCGGGGGCCAGTGTCCGGGCGGTGAGACCGGTGAGCCTGATGTCGGCACGATCGCCCTCGACACTCTCGTCGCGCAGCATGGTCAGGGTGCTGTGGAGATCCCAACGACGACCGGATGCCCCGATCTCCAGGAAGTCGGCGGCAAGGAGCTCCCTGAGTCGAGCCTCGTCGGCTCGGCAGGCCGGCGTCTGGAGCTCTCGCTCCAGCTCGAGCACGCGATCCACGGGCTGGGGCGAGCTGTGCGACGTCATGTCGTGGATGGTAGGCGCCGCTGAGGTGGGTCTCTCCACCTACTCTCCACGAAGACGCGATCGAGCACGTTGGTCGGTGGTCAGCTGCTCGAAGGTGTGCTTGAACGTCTCGTACGCGTCGGCTCCGACCGTCGCCGCAAGCCGCGCATCGATGGACGCGAGGATCGCGTCCGAGCGGGTCATCTCGTCGAGGCCCCGTGCTGTCGGCACGACGAGCTTGGCTCGACGATCTGTCGGGTCTGGCCGACGCTCGACATAGCCGAGGGCCTCGAGCTCGTCGACGAGCTTTCCTACGACCTGCTTGTGCTGGCCGGAACGGTGCGCCAGCTCGGTCGCGCGACTGCCTTCCTCGTCGAGGTAGGCGAGGACGGCGCCGTGGCGGGGGCGTAGCTCGGGGTGGCCTTGAACCGCGAGGTTCTCGAAGAGCTCGTCCTGGACCGCGAACAGCAGGCGGCTGGACAAGATGCCCAGGTCCGGGCTGGCTTCCTTGAGCTCACTCCGTCGTGTCACGCCGCCTCACTTCAGGTAGTCACCTATCTTGACTGTTCGTTTCGGTGACTATACCGTCGTGCCGGTGATCGAAGGGACGACGGCTCCGGGCTTCGGCCAAGTGCGGGATGCGTTCGAGATCGTCGCCGTCCGCGAGCCCGGCCTGGAGGCTCAGCTCGCGGTCTACAAGGACGGGCGGCAGGTCGTCGATCTGTGGACAGGGCTGTCTGGGGACTCGTTGCTGGCTTTGTTCTCCTCGGGCAAGGGTGCGGTGCATCTCGTCGTCGCGATGCTCGTGCAGGACGCCGTCCTCGAGCTGGACCGTCGAGTGGGCGACTACTGGCCCGAGCTGGGGGTCGACATCACCCTTCGCGAGCTGCTGACCCATCGCGCTGGTCTCATCGGTGTCGACGGAGGACTCACCAGCGAGGAGCTGGCCGACGACCGCCTCCTCGCTGAGCGGCTGGCCGGCCAAGCGCCGTACTGGAAACCTGGGACGGCATACGGCTACCACGCGTTCGTCCTCGGCGCGCTCGTCGGCGAGGTCGTGCGTCGGGCAACTGGACAGTCGATCCAAGAGCTGTACCGGGAACGCGTCCGCGAGCCGTACGGAGTGGACTTCTTCCTCGGCCTGCCGCTCGAGCTCGAGTCGCGCTACCTGCCGGTGCTGCCGGCGATCGGGCAGCAGCCGTTGCCTGACCCGCACAGCCTCACCGGCATCGCTTTCAACACCCCCACCGATCTCGTCGAGCTCGCCAACACCCGTGCCGTGCGCGCCCTCGGCCCGTCCTCGGCAGGCAGCGTCGGCAACGCTCGCGGGCTCGCCCGGATGTACGCGGCAGCCATCAGCGAGGTCGACGATCGTCCGCCGCTGCTGAGGCCGGAGACCTTGGGCGAGTTCACCAAGCCGCACAGTGCCGGCGTCGATCTCGTCACCGGCGAGCAGGACCACTTTCTGCTCGGGTTCGAAGCGCAGGCCGTGCGGTACCCCCGCCTCGGGCGAGACAGCTTCGGACACAGCGGGGCCGTCGGCGCTCAGGCGTTCGCCGACCCCCGACGCGGTATCGCTTACAGCTACACCCGCCGTCGGTTCCTCGCGGGCGGCGGCGGAGGTGCGCCAGAGAACGTCGACCTCGTGGCCGCTGTGCTCGATGCCTGACCGGCACCGTTTCGATTCCACGTCTCGCCGTACCCGGTCCGTAGACTTTCTGTGGATTTGGCGATCATCCGACGAACCCGTCGGGATGCCCTTAGCCTAAGTCGTACTGCCGTTCTAGTTCTGCGAGGAGGCCGTAGTGGCTACACCTGAGCCGTTGGACGTCCGGCTTCGCGACCAGGATGTGCTCGACGAGATCGAGATGACGAGCAATCTGATGATTGCCGCGTCGGAGGCCGCGGGGCCGTTGAGCCAGCAGGCGGTCGACGAGATCCTCGGGGTCCGGCCCCGCCGCCGCTGCGCCTGATCGACCTGCTCGGCCCGGGTCTGCTGCTGACCGGGAGATGGATGAGGACGCGGGGCGAGGTGCGCGGGAGTAGGGGCAAGGTTCTACCATTGATCCGGCCCACCCACCCCCTGACGGGAGCATTGTCGTGCGGTTGCGAATCCGACCGACCGAAACGTCGTTTTACGACCTCTTCACTGAGCTTGCCGGCCACCTCGTGGACGGCAGCAACCTGCTGGCGCAGATGTTGGACGTCACCGCAGACCGTGATGCGGTCGCCAAGCAGCTCGGCGACGTCGAGCACGCCGCGGATGACACCACCCACGCGATCATCAACCGCGTCAACCAGACGTTCGTCACTCCCTTCGACCGCGAGGACATCTACAAGCTCGCGAGCAGCCTCGACGACGTCATGGACTTCATCGAAGAGGCGGGCGACCTCGTGGTCCTCTACGAGCTCGACTCCCTTCCGTCCCGGATGGCGTCGATGGTCGAGGTCATCCAGCGCGGGTGCGAGCTGACCGCCGAGGCGATGCCGCGACTGCGGACCATGACGGACTTGTCCGAGTACTGGATCGAGATCAACCGACTCGAGAACCAGGCGGACCGCGACTACCGCCGCATCCTCGCCAAGCTCTTCTCCGGCGAGTACAAGGCGCTCGAGGTTCTCAAGCTCAAGGACGTGGTCGAGTCCCTCGAGGACGCCGTCGACGCCCTGGAGTCCGTGGCCAACACGGTCGAGCAGATCGCCGTCAAGGAGTCCTGAGGGTGGACCTCACCCTGGTCATGGTGATCCTCGTGATCAGCGTCGCGCTGATCTTCGACTACACCAACGGCTTCCACGACGCGGCCAACGCCATCGCGACATCGGTCTCCACCCGGGCACTGACGCCGCGTGTCGCCCTGGTGATGGCCGCCATCATGAACTTCATCGGAGCGTTCCTCGGGACCGAGGTCGCCGACACGGTCGGCAGCATCATCGCCGACGGCGTGGAGGGGCAGGGCAACCACGGCCTCACCGTCGTCCTGTCCGCGCTCGTCGGTGCGATCGTCTGGAACCTCATCACCTGGTACTTCGGGCTCCCGTCGTCCTCGTCGCACGCGCTGATCGGTGGTCTCGTCGGGGCGGGCATCGCCTCGGCGAGCACGGTCGAGTGGGCCACGGTGGTCGACAAGGTCGCGATCCCGATGGTGATCTCACCTGTGGTCGGCTTCACCGGCGCCTTCCTGCTGATGCTGTCGATCATGTGGATCTTCCGGAACCGCAACCCGCACCGCACCATGCGGGGCTTCCGGTTCGCGCAGACCGTCTCCGCGGCGGCGATGGCGCTCGGGCACGGGCTGCAGGACGCGCAGAAGACGATGGGCGTCATGTTCCTCGCGCTACTGGCCGGCGGCTACGCGGCTGCCGACGACGGGATCCCGCTGTGGGTCAAGGTCGGGGCTGCCACGGCGATCTCGCTCGGTACCTACTCCGGTGGCTGGCGGATCATGCGTACGCTCGGGCGCCGCATCATCCACCTCGACCCCGCTCGCGGTTTCGCGGCGGAGGCCACCGCCGCAGCGGTGCTCTACGTGATGGCGATCGGCCTGCACGCGCCGGTCTCGACCACCCACACGATCACGTCGTCGATCATGGGTGCCGGCGCGACCAAGCGGTTCAGCGCCGTCCGGTGGGGCGTCGCCCGCGGCATCGTGCTGGCCTGGATCGTCACGATCCCGGCGGCCGCCGCCGTCGCAGCCGCGACGTACGGCGTCGGCAGCCTGTTCCTGCCCTAGCGGCCTCCCAGCACCGCCGTCCAACGACAGCGCCCCTCCGACGTCACGTCGGAGGGGCGCTGTCGCGTGCACGCCATCCGTCAGCCGAAGCGCCCCGTGATGTAGGCCTCGGTCGACGGGTTGTCGGGGTTGGAGAAGATCTTCGTCGTCGCTCCCGACTCGACGAGCTGACCCGGCTCACCCACCCCCGCGAGGTTGAAGAAGGCGGTCTCGTCCGACACCCGCGCCGCCTGCTGCATGTTGTGCGTGACGATGACGATCGTGTACTCGCTCTTGAGCTGCCCGATCAGGTCCTCGATGGCGCTGGTGGAGATCGGGTCGAGGGCGGAGCACGGCTCGTCCATGAGGAGCACCTGCGGCTCGACCGCGATCGCGCGGGCGATGCAGAGCCGCTGCTGCTGTCCGCCGGAGAGCCCGGCGCCGGGGCGGTTGAGCCGGTCCTTGACCTCGTCCCAGAGGTTCGCGCCGCGCAGCGACCGCTCGACGACCGCCTCGGCGGCGTCCTTCTTGAGCCGTCCGCCGTTGAGGCGTACGCCGGCCAGCACGTTGTCACGGATCGACATCGTCGGGAACGGGTTCGGTCGCTGGAAGACCATCCCGATCTCCCGGCGCACGAGCACCGGGTCGACGCCGGCGGCGTACAGGTCGCGCCCGTCCACGCGGACGGTGCCGTCGACCCGGGCGCCGGGTGCGACCTCGTGCATGCGGTTCAACGACCGCAGGAACGTCGACTTGCCGCAGCCCGACGGGCCGATCACGGCGGTCACCGACTGGGCCGGGATCGCCAGTGTCACCCCGCGCACCGCCTGGACGTCGCCGTAGTAGATGTCGAGGTCCTCGACGTCGATGCCGATCGCCGGCCGACGGGATCCACCGCCCACGGCGGTGACGGCCGGAGTCGGAACCGGCGTCGGGACGGAGTCACGGAGTACTGATCGCATGCTCATCGCTTGCCCTTCGGGGAGAAGAAGTAGGTCACGAGTCGGGCCACGAGGTTGAGCACCATCACGATCAGCATCAGCACGAGTGCGGCACCCCAGGCCCGAGCGATGGAGGGCTCCGGCGGGACGCCGGGGCTCATGATGGAGCTGTAGGTGAACACCGGGAGCGTCGCCATGCGCCCGTCGAACAGGGTGAAGTTCGACGAGTCGGTGATGCCGACGGTGATGAGGAGCGGTGCCGTCTCGCCGATCACGCGGGCGACGGCCAGCGTGACCCCGGTGACGAGGCCGGCCATCGAGGTCGGCAGGACGACCTTGACGATCGTGCGCCATCTCGGCACTCCGAGCGCGTAGGCCGCCTCCCGGAGCTCGTGCGGGACGAGCTGGAGCATCTCCTCCGACGACCTGACGACGACCGGGGTCATCAGCACGGTGAGCGCCACGGCGCCGGCGATTCCCATCCGGACGCCGGGTCCGAAGAACACCACGAACAATGCATAGGCGAACAGTCCCGCGACGATCGACGGGATGCCGGTCATCACGTCCACGAGGAAGCGGACCACCTTCGCGAGCCGACCGTCACCGCCGTACTCGACGAGGAAGATCGCGGTCAGCAGCCCGAGCGGGACCGACATCACCGCTGCGGCGGCGGTGATGAGCACCGTGCCCCAGACCGCGTGGTAGATGCCGCCGCCCTCGCCGACGACGTTGCGCATCGAGTAGGTGAAGAACTCCGAGGACAGGACCGGCAGCCCGTTCTTCACGACGGTCCACAGGATCGAGACCAGGGGCACCATGGCCAGCACGAAGGCGCTCGAGACCATGATGGACACCAGCCGGTCGACCGCCTTGCGGCGACCCTCGACCGCACGAGAGAGCGAGGGCAGCCCGATCCCGAGCACCGCCCAGCCGGTCAGCAGCGAGGGGAGGAGCGGGAGGCCGAGGCCGGCCTGCAGGGCGGAGGCGACGACGACCGCCAGCGCCGCGGCGTACCAGCCGGCTCCGCGCGGGAGCCGTGGCTGGTGCCAGCCGCGCAGCGCGAGGGCTGCCTCGTCCCGCTGCGGTGCGGGTGGAGGTGCGAGCGTGTCTCCGCTGCGGTTCCTCGTGCTCATGCGTGTGCTCCCGAGAACTCCTTGCGCCGGTTCACGACGGCGCGGGCGGCGAAGTTGACGGCGAAGGTGATGACGAACAGCACCAGTCCGGAGGCGATCAGCGCGTTCACCGTCAGACCGGAGGCCTCGTTGAACTGGAGCGCGATGTTGGCGGGGATCGTGCTCGGGTTCGTCGAGCTGATGAGGTCGAGGGTGATGACACCGGAGGCCGAGAGGACCATCGCGACCGCCATCGTCTCGCCCAGAGCGCGGCCGAGTCCGAGCATCGCGCCGCCGATCATGCCGGAGCGGCCGTGAGGCAGGACGACGGTACGGATCATCTCCCAGCGGGTCGCGCCGAGCGCGAGCGCCGCCTCCTCCAGGAGGACCGGTGTCTGGCGGAAGACCTCCCGGGCGATCGCGGTCACGATCGGCAGGATCATCACGGCCAGGACGACCGCCGCGGTGAGGATCGTCCGCCCCGTGGCCGATGCCGGCCCGGCGAAGAAGGGCAGGAAACCCAGGGTCCTCTCGAGCCACTCGTACGGGCCGACGAGCTGTCCGGCGAGGACCCGCATGCCCCACAGGCCGAAGACGACGGAGGGTACGGCGGCGAGCAGGTCGATGACGTACCCGAGGGTCTGCCCGAGCCGGCGAGGGACGTAGTAGGTGACGAACAGCGCGACCGCGACGGCGAGGGGGACTGCGATGACCAGCGCGAGCGTTGCGCTCCACAGGGTTCCGAAAACCAGGGGGAGCACGAACGACGGGAACGACTCGCCACTCTTGACCTCGTCGGGCGATGCGGTGATCCCCGGGATCCCCTCGGCGGTCAGGAAGATCGCGACGCCGGCGAGGATGGCCAGGATCGTCAGGGCGGCGCCACGGGAGATCCCGAGGAACACGCGGTCGCCGACCCGGCCGGAAGCCGGCCCGGTGTCGGTGGTGTCCCGCGACGGGGACGGGGTGGAGGTTTCGCTCACGGACTGGTCCTCTGGTGGTCACGATGGCGAGCGTCCTGCGGGTGGCCGCCCGACCCCCCGGCTCGGGCGGCCACCCGCAGGAGAGTCACTTCGCCGAGATTCCGTCGACGATGCCGGTGATGCGCTCCTCGAGCGCGCTCGTGAGCGGCGCTGAGCCGGCGCCCTCGGCGGCGGCCTTCTGGCCGTCGGAGCTCGCCACGTACGACAGCCAGCCCTTGACGAGGTCGGCCTTGGCCTCGTCGTCGTACTCGAGGCACGCGATCTGATACGAGAGCAGGACCGCCGGATAGACCCCGGACTCGGTGGTGGTGTGGTCGATGTCCATCACGATGTGCGTGTCGCCGCGGCCCTCCTTCTGCTTCGAGGCATCCAGGACCTTGGCGGCGGCCTCCGGGCTGGGACCGACGTACTCCTCGCCCACCTTCAGCGAGGCGACGCCGAGGTCACCGGCCTGGCTCGCGTCGGCGTAGCCGATCGTGCCCTCGCCGCCCTGGACGGCGGCCACGACTCCGGAGGTGCCCTGCGCACCCTCTCCGCCCTTGAGCGGCCAGGTCTCGACCTCGCCTGCGGTCCAACCCTGAGGGCCCGCCGCCGCCAGGTAGGCGGTGAAGTTCTCGGTGGTGCCCGAGTCGTCGGAGCGGTGGACCGGCGTGATCGTCGACGAGGGCAGGTCGGCATCGGGGTTGTCGGCCTTGATGGCCGCGTCGTCCCACGTGGTGACGGTGCCCGCGAAGATCTTGCCGAGCGTGTCGGGTGAGAGCTTGAGGCCGTCGACGCCCGGCAGGTTGTAGATGACCGCGATCGGGCTGACGTAGGTCGGGACCTCGACCACGTCGGAGCTGCAGCGTTTCTCCGCGGCCGCGAGCTCCTCGTCGTCGAGGTACGCGTCGGACCCGGCGAAGTCGGTTCCGCCGGCGAGGAACTGCTCCCGGCCGGCCCCTGAACCCGCGGGGTCGTAGTTGACGGTCACGTCGGGGTTCGCGGTCTGGAAGCCCTGCTTCCACGAGGCGACGGCCGCTTCCTGCGAGCTGGCGCCGGCACCGTTGAGCGTGCCGCTGAGCTCGCTGGTGGCGGAGTCGTCGGCCCCGGCCTCGTTGCCCGCCCCGCAGGCGGAGAGGCCCAGGGCCACGGTCGCGGCGAGCGCCAGGGGCGCAGCGGCGCGGAGCTTGGTGCGGTTCACGGTGTTCTTCCCTCTCTGGGAAACGTCATGTCCAGACTTGTGGTGTCGCTGGTGACGTTAGGCAGCAGAGGTGAAGCGGCAGGCGGACGGAGGTGAACCGCAGGTGAACGCTGCCTGACGAGTTCGGGCGCCGTCCGGCGGCCGTCGGCGTCAGGCGGGCTCTGCGACGCCCGCGAGGTCGCCGTGCCGCGTGCGCTGCAGATAGCGCTCCACGGTGTCCCGGCTCTTGGTCAGGCAGGCGATCTTGTCCTCCAGCGAGCGCATCTCGGCATGGAGCATCTCGGCGACCTGTCGGGTGCAGGAAGGCGAGAGCTCGTCGTCGGCGAGCGCCTCGACGTCGAGGACGACCCGCACGAGCCGGGTGGGGAGGCCGGAGGCGATCAGGCTGCGGATGGACCTGACGCGTTCGACGTGCTCCTCTCCGTACGACCGGTATCCGTTGTCCTGGCGCGGCGGGACGAGGAGGCCCTGCTCCTCGTAGTAGCGCAGCATCCGGGGGGCCACCCCTGTCAGCTCGGCGAGCTCTCCCACGCGCATCGTGATCCCCTTCATCGTCGGGCTTGACCTTGACATAAATGTCAAGGTTTACGGTCCGAGCATGACACAGACGACGACACATGTTCCGGACATGACCCGCAAGACCTGGGCGGCGCTGCTCACCCTCGCCGGCGCGGGCTTTGCGACCGTCACCATCGAGCTGCTCCCTGCCGGACTGCTGCCCTCGATGGCTCATGACCTCGGGGTCTCGCGGGGCCGGATCGGACTGCTCGTCACGGCCTGGGCTCTCACCGTCGCGGCCCTCAGCCTCCCCCTCGAGCGACTCACCCGCAGGCTCCCTCGCCGCGGGGTGATGCTCGGCGCGGTGCTGGTCAGTGCCGGCGCGGCTCTCCTTGCGGCGACGGCTCCCGCGTACGGGCCGCTGGTCGTCGCCCGGGTCGTGGCCGCGGGTGCGCACGGCCTGCTGTGGGCTCTGCTCGTGCCGTACGCCGCGTCGCTCGTCGACGAGCGGCACATCGGGAAGGCGGTGTCGGTCGTCCTCGTCGGACCGACCGCAGCGGGCGTCGTCGGCGTGCCGCTCGGTACGGCGGCCGCCGAGCTCGTCGGCTGGCGGGCGGTGCTCGTGGGCGCGGGTGTCCTCCTCGTCGTCGCTTCGCTCGCACTCGTGACGGTGCTTCCTCCAGGTGCCGCCCCGGGCAAGAAACCCGTGCCCGCGGGCGCCGTGCCCGCAGGTCGCGACCGCTCGCTCGTCCGCGTGACCGTCACCGCGACCTTGGGCGCGCTGGTGCTCGTCGGTCACTTCCAGGTGTTCACCTACGTCGGTCCCCTCGTGACGCGCGTCGCGGGCATGGACTCCGCGGCCCTCGGCGGCGTGCTCGCGCTGTTCGGCGCCACAGGGGCGCTGGGGCTCGCGATCGCCGGGCCGCTGTCGGACCGGTTCCCGACGGCGGCTCTCCCGGGGACCGCGATCGCCTTCGCGATCACCGTGCTCGCGATCACGGCGCTCGACACGAGCACCGTGGTCGCCCTGGTGGTCGTCGGGGTCTGGGGAACGATGATCGGGCTGTTCCCGCCGGTCTTCCAGTCGACCGTGATGCGGATCGCCTCACCGGCGGCACGCGGCGCCGCGGGGGCGGTCGTCGTCACCGCGCTCAACCTCGGGATCGCCGCCGGTGCTGCCTCCGGAGCGTGGCTGCTGGAGAACCGCGGGGTCGACGCCCTCGCCCCGGTCGCGGCCCTCGCCGTCGGCGTCGCCGCCACCGGCCTCGTGATCAGCGCAGCACGTGGCGCTCGGTCGCCAGCACCTCGCCGCGGCGATGGTGGACGACCACCAGCCCCGCAAGAGGCAGAGGCCCCGCGCTGAGCGCGTCGGCGTCGACCCCGACCGCCTTGAGCATGCGCGGGATCACCGTCCGGTGGCCGCAGGCCGCGACAGGGCGCCCGTGCTCGACGTCCTCGGCCATCGCTTCCGTCACCGGCCGCTGCTTCGCCGGGCCGCCGTCGCGCGGTTCGTCGAGTCGGTGGTCGACGGTGATGGGACGGTGAGTGGCGTCGGCGTAGGGCTCGAGCGTCTGCACACAGCGAAGGGCACCGCTCGAGTGCAGGTGGTGCACGCCGTACGCCGACAGGACGGGCCGGAGCCGTCCGGCCTCACGCCTGCCTGCCGCGGTCAACGGGCGGACGAGGGGCTCCTTGCGCCAGCGGCTGCGCGAGCGGGCCTGCGCGTGGCGGACCACCACCAGCGTCCGCGTCCGGTGGGCGTCGGACCCGACGCGCTCACCGAAGGCCTCGAGCACCGCCCGGTCGGTGTCGTACGAGAGCCGCTTCGGCGCCTTGTCGAGCGTGACCCAGGCGACGCCGTCGATCTCCTTGTTGGGCACGTAAGTGTCGGCGTCTCCGCTGACCGGCGTCGCCGACCAGTAGGCGACGTTCTTGAGCCGGCCCTTGGCGAACTCGTACTCGAGCTCCATCAACGGCACACCCAACCGCGCCAGGACGCCGGTCTCCTCCTCGACCTCGCGGACCGCCGTCGTGGGTCGGAGCTCGCCGCGCTCGACGGTCCCCTTGGGGATGCTCCAGTCGTCGTGGCGCGCGCGGTGGACGAGGAGGATCTCGAGCCCGTCCTTGGGACGGGAGCCGGCCGGCCGCCACACGACGGCGCCGGCGGACATGCGCACGGGGCGGCTCACACCAGACCGCCGGCCGTAGCCCTGGCCTTCGCCTCCGCACGCGCTCGGGCTCGGCGGGCGCGAGTGCGCTCGATCAGCGTCTGCTGCAGGTCACGCAGCGGACCGTCAGGCGAGGTGGCGCGGCTCCAGGTGCCGTCGGGGCCGAGGTTCCACGCGTCGGTCCCCGGGTCCATGGACAGGTCGAGGACGTTGCCGATCTCGGCGATGTGCTCGGGCCGGTCGAGTCGTACGAGCACCTCGACACGGCGGTCGAGGTTGCGGTGCATCAGGTCGGACGAGCCGATCCAGACCTGCGGGTCGCCGCCGTTGGTGAACCACAACAGCCGGCTGTGCTCGAGGAAGCGCCCGAGGATGCTCCGCACGACGATGTTGTCGCTCATCCCCGGGACACCGGGCCGCAGGGCACAGATGCCCCGGACGACCATCTCCACCCCGACGCCCGCACGCGACGCCCGGTAGAGCGCGTCGATGACCTCCTCGTCGACGATCGAGTTGACCTTGATCCTGATCCCGGCAGGGCGTCCGGCCCGGTGGTGCTCGATCTCGCGCTCGATGCTGTCCACGATGCCGGAACGCACGCCGGCAGGAGCCACCATCAGCTCGCGGTAGGACTCCCGCCGGGAGTAGCCCGACAGGTTGTTGAAGAGGTCGGTGAGATCGTCGGCGATGTCGGTGTCGGTCGTGAGCAGGCCGTAGTCCTCGTACAGGCGGGCCGTCTTGGGGTTGTAGTTGCCGGTGCCGATGTGCGCGTAGCGGCGCAGCCCGTCCGGCTCGTCGCGCACCACCAGGCACAGCTTGCAGTGGGTCTTGAGCCCCAGCAGGCCGTAGACGACGTGGCATCCGGCACGCTCCAGCTTGCGTGCCCAGCGGATGTTGGCCTGCTCGTCGAAGCGCGCCTTGATCTCGATGAGGACCAGCACCTGCTTGCCCGCCCGGGCGGCGTCGATGAGCGAGTCGATGATGGGGGAGTCGCCGGAGGTCCGATAGAGGGTCTGCTTGATCGCGAGCACGCGCGGGTCCGCCGCGGCCTGCTCGACGAAGCGCTGGACGCTCGTCGCGAACGAGTCGTACGGGTGGTGGATCAGCACGTCGTGCTGGCGCAGCGCCGCGAACATGTCGACGGGACTGGACGTCTCGACCTCGGCGAGATCGGGGTGCGTCGCGGGCACGAAGGGCTCGAACTGCAGCTCGGGCCGGTCGAGGTCGGCGATCTGGTGCAGGCTGGCCAGGTCGAGCGGAGCCGGGAGCCGGAAGACCTCGTCCGGGCTGATGTCGAGCTCGGTCACGAGCAGCTCGAGCACGTGGTCGTCCATCGTGCCCTCGACCTCGAGGCGCACGGGAGGGCCGAACTTCCGGCGAAGCAGCTCCTGCTCCAGCGCCTTGAGGAGGTTCTCGGCGTCGTCCTCCTCCACCTCGAGGTCCTCGTTGCGGGTCACGCGGAACGCGTGGTGCCCGGTGATCTCCATCCCGGGGAACAGCGCGTCGAGGTGTGCCGCGATGACCTCCTCGAGCGCCACGAACCGGGCAGGACCGACCGTCACCCAGCGGTCGAAGATCGGCGGCACCTTGACCCGGGCGAAGTGCGACTTGCCGGTGACCGGGTTGCGCATGACGACGGCCAGGTTGAGGGAGAGACCCGAGATGTAGGGGAAGGGATGGGCGGGATCGACCGCCAACGGGGTCAGCACCGGGAAGACCCGGGCCCGGAAGACGCGCGAGGCGTCGTCGCGCTCGTCCGGCTCGAGGTCGTCCCAGTGCAGGAGCGCGATCCCTCGCTCGTCGAGCCGCTCCGTGAGCTCCTCCGTCAGGAGGGCGCCCTGCCGAGACATCAGCTCGCGGCTGCGCTGCAGGCTCGCGGACCACACCTCCCGGGGCTGCATGCCGCTGGCGCGCCGTGATGCCAGGCCCGCCGCGAGCCGTCGCTTGAGGCCGGCGATGCGGACCATGAAGAACTCGTCGAGGTTGCCCGAGAAGATCGCCGTGAAGCGTACGCGCTCGAGCAGCGGCACCGACGTGTCCTCGGCCAGCTCGAGCACCCGCTGGTTGAAGGCCAGCCACGACAGCTCCCGATCGCTGAGCCGGTCGTCGGGCAGGTCCGGTCCGTGGTCGACGAACGGCGGGTCCACGTCGAACGAGTCCGGCGAGCTCGGGTGCTCCTCGACGATGGCGGGTGGGGGAAGGACTTCGGCCATTCCCGCATCGTGCCACGCACCAGCGACGAGCGGGTGACGCGGATCAGCGGCTGGTGCCGACCCACAGCCGGTGACCGGCGCCGACCGTCACCTCGGCGACGCGGACGAACCCCGACGCCTCGAGGACGGCGACGTGCTCGGTGAGCAGCGTCATCGCGGCGGCGACGCCGTCGGTCTCCTCCAACGCGGCCGTGATGCAGGCCTGAAGGATGTCGGCACGCTCGTGCGGGGCGAGGTCGGGGACGACGGCCAGCGTGGTGAGCACGACGTCCGGCGCGACTCGGCTCAGCATGTCGGCGACGGTGGTCTCCGCCGCGCCCAGCGCCTCGCGGACGTCCTCTCCGGGATCGAGCGCCGCGTGGACGGTGGCGGCGTCGAGCTCGAGCCGAACGGTCTCGCGAAGGCCCTCGGAGAGCCCGACCGCTCCGAGACGGACCTCGTGGCGCGGCATCCAGACTGTCGCGGCCTGAAGGACGCCGTCGCGCTCGGCCACCCACAGCTTGCCCTGCTGAAGCACGAGATGGCTGAGGGCGAGCCGGGTGACGACCGCCGCGACCTGGGGATCCAGAGGCCCGTCGACGGTGCCGTCGCCGTCGATGTCCAGCGCGGGAGCGGAGACTTCGAGGAGCCTGGCCGCATGGGTCACGTCGACCAGCCCGGCGCGGCGGACGAGGTAGGAGGCGCTGGGCTCCAGCGACGCGGTCATTCATCCACCCTGGCACTCGCCCCCAAGCGGTGCGGCCGCACGACGCGGATCAGAGGTTGCGACCGTAGAGGACGTCGCGAGCGCTCTCGGTGAAGCCCAGCCCGTGGTACGTGGCGAGCGCAGGGGTGTTGTCGCCCTCGACGTAGAGGTCGATCCGTGCCAGTCCGAGCCCGGTGAGGTGGTGGAGTCCTCGGAGCGTCAGTGCCTTGCCGAGCCCGTGCCCCTGCTCGGACGGGTCGACGCCGACGACGTACACCTCACCGACCTCGCCGCCCTCGATGGCCGGCGGGTCCACCTTGGTCCAGTGGAAGCCGACGACCCGTCCGTCACGCTCGGCGACGAACAGCCCGGCCGGGTCGAACCACGGCAGGGTGGCCCGCGCTCGGAAGTCGGCCTCGTCCATCGCACCCTGCTCCGGGTGCATCGCGAAGGCGCGAGCGTTGACGGCGACCAGTCCTGCGGTGTCCTCGTCTCGCCAGGGCCGGATCGTCACCCCGTCGATGCCGCGCTCCTCGGGCAGCGGATCGGCGGTGGTCCGCTCGAGGACGACGAGCGTGCGTACGACCCCCAGGCCGCGGCTGCGAGCGAGGGCCTGCGCTGGTGGGAGGTCTCCGTGAGCCCAGAAGCGGCTCTCGCCGTCGTTCAGAAGACGGTCGAGGAGCGCGCCACCGACGCCGTGCCGACGGTGGTGGGGATCCACGAACACCTCGACGGGCGCGTCCCCGGCGGCGTACGCGACACCGACGAGGTCATCACCGTCACGGGTCGCCTGGTCGACGCGCGGTGGCTCGCCGGCGGCGATCGCTATCCGGCTCGCCTCGTTGAGCGGGGACACGCCGTCCGCGGCAGCCACCCTCTCAGCGAGCGCGACGCGGGGGTCGACCGCGGCGGTCATCGGCGTGGTCCTGTGCCGGAGCCTGCACGGAGCACCCGGAGCTGGGTGGCCGCCTCGGCGGCGACGGCGATGGCGAGGCTCTTGGCGTCCCCGCTGTCGGAATCGAGCTCGGGCACGAGAACCTGCACCTTTCCCGCGGCGAAGAGGTCGGCGGCGGACACACGCTGAGCCGTCGCCATCTCCGCGGCGTGGTCGGCGTCGCCGTGGACGATCGCGGACGCGCCCTCTGGTGGCAGCGGCGAGAGCCACGCACTCTGGGTGGCGACCACGACGTCGGCGGGGAAGAGTGCGAGCGCCCCGCCCCCGCAGCCCTCGCCCAGCAGGACGGCGACCGTGGGCACCGTCATCGTCGCCATCGTCGCGATGCAGCGCGCGATCTCGCCGGCGATCGCACCCTCCTCGGCGGCCTTGGACAGGTCAGCGCCTGGGGTGTCGATGAACGAGACGAGCGGGAGACCGAGCTCCTCGGCCAGCCGCATCCCGCGTCTGGCCTCGCGGAGCGCGCCGGGACCCATCGGCGCCCGCGCCTGCGCCTGGCGGTCCTGACCGACGACCACGCACGGCTCTCCGTCGAGTCGGGTCAGGGCGACGATCATCGCGCTGTCGCGCTCGCCCTCGTCGGTGCCCTGGAGGCGGATGGTGTCCTCACCACCGACGCGCAGCACCTCGCGGACACCGAGGCGTCCCGGTGCCCGGGTGCGCTCGATGGCCGCCCAGGTGTCGCCGCTCCCGGTCGCGACCGGCTCCCTCCGCGGGAGGCCGGCCGGTCGTGGCGGGTCGACGAGGATCCCGAGCGTGCGGTCGACCAGTGCGGGGAGATCCTCCGCGGTCACGACGGCGTCGAGGATGCCGTGGTGCGCGAGGTTCTCGGCAGTCTGGACGCCTTCGGGGAACGGGCGGTGGTGGAGCACCTCGTACACCTTCGGGCCGAGGAAGCCGACCAGAGCGCCGGGCTCGGCGACGGTGACGTGGCCCAGCGAGCCCCACGAGGCGAAGACGCCACCGGTCGTGGGATGCCCGAGATGGACGAGGTACGGGAGCCCCGCTGCCTTGTGGTCCATGATCGCGCGGGAGATGTCGATCATGTGGAGGAAGGCCGGCGTCCCCTCCTGCATGCGCGTGCCGCCCGAGGCGGTGGTGGCCAGGACGGGGATGCGTTCCTCGGTCGCCCGGCGTACGGCGTGGACGATGCGGCGGGCCGCGTCCTCGCCGATGGAGCCCGCGAGGAAGCGGAACTCGCTCGCGACGACGGCGACCGGTCGACCCCTCACGGTGGCCCGGCCGGTGATCACCGACTCGTCGCGCCCGGAGCGCTCGGCGGCCCGCAGGAGCTCACGCTGATAGGCATCCGGCCAGCGGCCGATGTCGATCGGAGAGTCCCACGACGCGAACGAGTCGGCGTCGAGGACGAGCTCGACCAGGTCCGACGCCGTACGGCGTGCGCTCATGCTCCGTCCTTTCCGGTCAACGGGCGGTGGTGTGCCGTGCTCCCGCTCGTGGACGTTCGGCGTCGTCGCCCGAGCCGGCGTCGGAGCTCGCGGTCGTGCCGGCGTCGCGACGGTCGCGCGACTGCGCCACGAAGCGGTAGCCGACGTTGCGCACGGTCCCGATCAGTGTCTCGTTGTCGGGACCGAGCTTGGCGCGCAGCCGGCGCACGTGCACGTCGACGGTCCGGGTCCCTCCGAAGTAGTCGTACCCCCACACCTCCTGGAGCAGCTGCTGCCGGGTGAAGACGCGACCGGGGTGCTGAGCGAGGAACTTGAGGAGCTCGAACTCCTTGAACGTGAGGTCGAGCGAGCGGCCGTCGAGACGCGCGGTGTAGGTCACGTCGTCGACGGTCAGCCCGCCGGAGCGGATGACGTGCGAGTCGGGCTCGCCGCCCGCCTCGGCTGCGACCCGCCCGATCGCCAGTCGCAGACGGGCCTCGACCTCGGCCGGGCCGGCGGTGGTGAGGACGACGTCGTCCATGCGCCAGTCGGCGGCCACGACGGCGAGCCCACCCTCGGTGACGATGAGCACCAGCGGGGCGTCCATGCCGGTGGTGCGGAGGAGACGGGTGAGCCCGCGGGCCTGGGCCAGGTCGGTGCGCCCGTCGATGAGGACGGCGTCGCACGACGGCGCATCCAGCAGCGCGCTGGCTTCGGGCGGGAGGATCTTGACGTGGTGGGGCAGGAGCGCCAGCGCAGGCAGTACTTCGATGGAGGACTGCGTACTCGGTGTCAGCAGGAGCAAGGTGGACATCGCGTAACCCTTCTGCGGATACAAAGAAAGCCCAGGGCTCTGCCCAGGGCTTCATTGCTTGCCTCACAATAGACGACGTGTCGGATGCATCAACAGCCGGTAACCGCGGCGCCGCGAGCAGTTCGAGCGTCACCGTCCGCTATTGGGCCGCTGCGCGTGCCGCTGCTGGCCGCGAGGTGGACGAGGTCGATCCCGGCACCGTGGCCGAGGTCCTCGACGCCGTGAGGGCGTTGCACGCCGGCAACGAGCGCTTCATGCGCGTGCTGGAGATCTGCTCGGTCCTGGTCGGCGAAGAGCCCCTCGGGAGTGCCGATCCGGCCACCGTCACGGTGGGGCCCGGCGGACGACTCGAGCTGCTCCCGCCCTTCGCCGGCGGCGCGGGTCGGCCCGAGACCGACCGCACGTGAGTCGCGTTCGCGAGGAAGCACGCTCGCCCCTCGGGCTGACCGCTTTCGCGCCTTGGGTGGTCACGTGCGCGCTGGTCGCTCTGCTGGTGCTCGCCGACTTCGCCGGACCCGTCGTGGTGGCGGGTGCGGTGCTCCTGGTGCAGCTGGTGCTGGCCGCGTCCCCTCCGCCGGCCGGCGTCACCCGCGCCCCCGCGCGGTCGCCGAAGGTGGCGCCGATCGCCTTGGCGGGTCTGGCCGCGGCGGTCGTCACCCTCGCACCCACGACGATCTCGGGTGCGGCGGGAACGGTGGCGACCGCGAGCGCGTCCGTCGCTGGGGGCTCCCTCGCGGGTGTCGGGATCGCCTTCCCCGTGCTGGTGCTGGCGGCCCTCCTCGGTCAGCTCCGTCGTCCGCCTCCGCGACCCGATGTCGTCACTGCACTCGGAGAGGTCGTCGTCACAGGCACGATCGCCCTGATGGCGACGGGCTGGCTGGCGGCGGCGCTGTCACCGGTCGGTCGTCCGGCGATCGTCGTCGCGGCGGTCGTGACCGTGATCATGGTCCTCGCCGACCGGTCGGTTCGAATGCGACCGGTGACCCAGGTCTGGGCGCTCGCGCTGAGTGCGTTGAGCGGCATCGTGCTCGCTTCTCTCGAGGGTGCCCACGCCCTGGTGGGCGGGATCGCCGCGCTGGCGATCGCCGGTGCGGTGCTCGCCGGAGGTGCGGTGGGTCGCCGGTGGCGCCCGCTGCCTCCTGCGCGGTGGGCGATGGAGGTGACCGCGCCGATCGCGCTGGCCGGTCCGGTCGTGTTCGTCGCGTCGTTGGTCTGGGCGGGTATCTGATCGAACGGCCGGTCCGGCGCCCGAGGGAGGACGGGTTCAAACGGGAGGTCCGTACTCTTGGAACGTGCCCCTCGGAGTCTCCGTCCTCGTCGTCGTGCTCATCGTCACCGGCGCCTTCGCGCTGTTCCGCCACCGCCGCGACGGGCGTGTCCGTGCCGCCGGGCCTGTGGCACCGACGCCTCCGGTCGATGGTGCTCCCGCCCCGGCCGAGCCTGCCGTGCTCACCGCTGCCGACATCGGTTCCGGACTGGGAGAGGCTGCCACGCTGGTCCAGGTCTCGAGTGCCTTCTGTGCTCCGTGCCGTGCGGCGCGGGTGCTCCTGACTCGGGTGGCCGACGGGCGCGACGACGTGGCCTACGTCGACGTCGACGCCGAGTCTCACCTCGACCTCGTACGCCGCCTCGGCATCCTGCGTACTCCGACGGTGCTCGTCCTCGACCGTGATGGCGCGGTCGTCGGTCGCGCCTCCGGCGTCCCACGGGTCACTGAGATCGAGGCGGTTCTCGACAGCGTCACAAAGACGCGTGTCTCGGATGATGGATAGCCGTCTCATTTGTTGGACGGGAAAGTGACCGGTGGGGGATCGCCGCCTACTCTTGCGGCATGCCTCCCACGACACACCTGACCAGGCGACGGGCAGTCGACAACTGCCGCGTGCGCTCGGCGCTGTGTCGCATGCGCTGAACGAACCCACCTGTCCGCCGCCCGTGCGGCACCGTTCTGCGCCTGGAGTCTCCATGTCTCACACCTCGTCGACCACCCCGCGTCGAGCTGCTCCCACCGCCGGCCCCGATGCCGGTCTTCACGGAGTGGTCGACCCGCGGGGTCAACGCTTCTCCGCCGCGATCACCGCGGCCGTCCTCGCGGTCGCTCTCGTGACGATCGGCTCGTCGCTCGCGACGGTGCTGATCGCGTTCCAGGCCCTCGTCTTCGCCCTCGGGGTGCTCGTGGGGCCGGCGGGCACGCCGTACGCCCAGCTGTTCGCGCGGCTCGTACGGCCCCGCATCGGCGCTCCGACGGAGACCGAGGACGCCCGCCCGCCGCGCTTCGCCCAGTCGGTGGGGCTCGTCTTCACCCTGATCGCCCTCGTCGCCTCGCTCGTCGGTGCCGCACCGGTCGCCGCGGTCGCCGTCGGCTTTGCGCTGGCCGCAGCGCTGCTCAACGCCGTCACCGGCTTCTGCCTCGGCTGCGAGATGTACCTCATCGTCCGACGGGTCTCGCCGCAGCGGGCCTGACTGCACCACTCATCAGCACCACCCATCCAGCGTCACACCAACCGTGGAGGTATCCCATGAGCCGCGACACCGCGCTCGTCACCGCCGACTGGGTCGAGGAGCACCTGTCCGACCCGAACGTCGTGCTCGTCGAGGTCGACGAGGACACGACGGCCTACGAGAAGGGCCACATCGCCGGAGCGATCAAGCTCGACTGGAAGACCGACCTGCAGGACCCGGTCCGTCGGGACTTCGTCAGCAAGGAGCAGTTCGAGGCGCTCCTGTCCGAGCGTGGCGTGAGCAACGACGACACCGTCGTGCTCTACGGCGGCAACAACAACTGGTTCGCGGCCTACGCCTACTGGTACTTCAAGCTGTACGGCCACCAGGACGTCAAGCTGCTCGACGGGGGCCGCAAGAAGTGGGAGCTCGACAGCCGCGAGCTCGTCAAGGAGATCCCGACCCGCGAGAAGACGTCCTACACCGCCTCGGAGCAGGACACCTCCATCCGCGCCTTCCGTGACGAGGTCGTCGCCGCGATCGGCGTCCAGAACCTCATCGACGTGCGCAGCCCCGACGAGTTCGCCGGGCGCCTGCTCGCTCCTGCCCACCTCCCGCAGGAGCAGGCCCAGCGCGGCGGCCACATCCCCACGGCCGGCAACGTCCCGTGGAGCAAGGCAGCCAACGACGACGGCACCTTCAAGAGCAACGAGGAGCTGGAGGCGCTCTACGCCGAGGCCGGCCTCGACCGCAGCAAGGACACCATCGCCTACTGCCGCATCGGCGAGCGCTCGTCGCACACGTGGTTCGTGCTCCAGGAGCTCCTCGAGATCCCGAACGTGAAGAACTACGACGGCTCCTGGACCGAGTACGGCTCGCTGATCGGCGTCCCCGTCGCGCTCGGCGACGAGCCCGGCGAGGCCTGAGCCCGTGTGCGGCGCGACACGCGGCGGCCCCAGCCTCGAGGGGGTCGACCTCGCGAAGGAGTCCGTGATCCAGGGCATCGTCACCAGGTCAGGTGAGCCGGTCGGCAACGCCTACGTGCGGCTGCTCGACGCCACCGGCGAGTTCACCGCCGAGGTCCCGACGTCGGAGACCGGCCAATTCCGGTTCTTCGCCGCTCCCGGCGAGTGGACGCTGCGCACTCTCGCGCCGCGCGCGCGCTCGGTCGACCGCCAGGTCAAGGCCCAGCGTGGGAGCGCCGTCGACATCGAGGTGACGATCGAGGCGGCCTGACAGTACGGCACAACGAAGCCCCCGCACCGGATCTCCGTCCGGGCGGGGGCTTCGTCGTACGTCGGGAGCTGCCTCGTACGGGCGGCTGGCTCAGCTGACCTCGGTCTCGCTGCCGAGCTTGGCGGCATCAGGGTTGAGGCGAAGGTATTTCTTGACCTTGTCGTTGCGGACCATGCGCCAGAGCTCCTCGCCCTTCTCCTCGTCGAGGTTGACCACGTTCATGCCGTTGTCGAGGTTGCGCGTCGACGGCGATCCGAGGGGGACGGTGAGGAAGTCGACGTCGTCCACGCTGACGCCGCGCAGCGCCAACGCAAGACCGGTGATGTCGGAGGTCGTGAAGTTCTCGTCGATCGTGAGGTTCGCGGCGACGGACTCGACCGTCTTCTGGAGCGAGATCGGGTTGCTGACGTTGGTCCCGCTCATCATTTCCTTGAGGAGGAGACGGATGAAGTTCTGCTGGCGCTTGATGCGGCCGAAGTCGCCGTCGGTGAGCCCGTAGCGGGTGCGCACGTACTGGAGGGCCCGCTTGCCCTTGAGGTTGTGCCAGCCCTTCTTCCACTCCACCTTCTGGGAGGAGTCGTAGAACGTCTCGGGGATGTAGACCCGAACCCCGCCGACAGCTGCCGTCATGTCCTGGAAGCCGTCCCAGTCCATGATCACCATGTGGTCCAGACGCAGGTCGGTGAAGTTCTCGACCGTCGCGATCGCGCCCGACGGGCCGTAGTCGGCGAACGCGGCGTTGATCTTGTTCTCGCCGCGTGGCTCACCCTCCTCGTCGTAGATCGTGACCCAGGAGTCGCGGGGGATCGAGATGACCGAGACCTTCTTACGGTCGGCGGAGATGTGGGCGACCATGATCGTGTCGCTGCGGTGGATCCTGCCGTCCTTCCACCGCCCGTCCGCGCCGAGGTCGGCCTTGATCGACGACTTGTTCTTGTTGCCGTCGGCCTCGGCGTCGGCGCCCAGCACGAGGATGTTGAGGGCTTCGCCGGGGGCGGGGTCGGGGCGGTTCTTCTCCTTGATGGAGGCCTGCCCTTTGACGGTGTCGATGTTGTCGAGGTTGGTCATCAACCCGTACGCGTACGTGGCGCCGCCGACGAGCACCACGGAGAGCACTGCGGCGACGGACGCGCCGATCCAGTGCCGGCGCAGCCAACCGCGCGGCTTCTCGCCGCGTCGCTTCCCGGCGCCGTCGTAGTCGCTCATCCCTCTCCCTGTCCAGCACAGCGCAGCCCAAGCGGACGGCCGGGGCTGCGGTCTCGCTCATTGTGCCCCATGAAAGGTCATCAGCCCAGGCGATGTCTCATCTTCGGCGCATCTCGGCGCTGTCGAGGATCAACGTCACCGGGCCGTCGTTGATCATCTCCACCGCCATGTCCGCTCCGAACACTCCACGTTCGACGTGCGCCCCGAGTTCCTGCAGCGCGCGGCAGTATTCCTCGTAGAGCGGCTCGGAGACCGGCGCCGGCGCCGCATCTCCCCACGACGGTCGCCGGCCCTTGCGGACGTCGGCGTACAGCGTGAACTGACTGATGACCAGGAGGGGAGCGGCGAGGTCGGAGGCCGAGCGCTCCCCGCGGAGGATCCGCAGGCCCCACGTCTTGGCGGCCAGCGCGACGGCGTCGTCGGGGCTGTCGACGTGCGTGACACCGAGGAGGACGACCAGCCCCGGGCGCTCGATCGCGCCCACGACCTTCCCCTCGACCCGGACCGACGCAGAGCTGACTCGCTGGATCACCGCACGCATCCGCACAGTGTGACGGAGGGGCTGCCGGTCGCACGTAGACTGGCGGCATGCCGTTCGAGATTCCCGAGGACCTGCACCCCGACATCCTCGGATTGGCCTGGTTGCTCGGGCAGTGGCACGGCAACGGCCGGGGTGACTATCCGACGATCGAGTCGTTCTCCTTCGAGCAGGACGTCGCGTTCGCGCACGACGGCCGTCCGTTCCTCCACTACTTCAGCCAGACGTGGATCACCGACGAGTCGGGCGAGCGCGTCCGGCCGGGGGCGCTCGAGACGGGCTTCCTCCGTCCCGGGGGGCCGATCGAGAAGGCCAAGGGGCCGGTCGAGCTGCTCCTCGCGCACCCGACGGGCTTCGTCGAGATCTACTTCGGCGAGCTGGACGGTCCTCGCCTGACTCTGCAGACCGACGCGGTCGTCCGTACGCCGACGGCCAAGGAGTACACCGCCGGCCAGCGGATGTACGGGCTCGTCGAGGGCGACCTCATGTATGCCTACGACATGGCGGCACAGGGGCAACCCATGCAGTCCCACCTCTGGGGGCAGCTCAAGCGTGTCTGACGTCGACGCACCGACCTATCGCAGTCCCCTCCTCGATCTGCCTGGCGCGGTCGAGGGCGACGGCGTCGACCGAGGCGTCGCAGCCCACTACGGAGCGATCAGCCCCGAGCAGCGAGCCCTCGAGGCCGGACAGGCGTTCGTCGACCTGTCCCACCGCGACGTCCTCACGATCACCGGCGCTGACCGGCTCGGCTGGCTGCACTCGCTGACCACCCAGGCCTTCGACCGGCTGTCGCCTGGCACTCCCACCCAGGCGCTCGTCCTGTCGCCCCAGGGTCGGGTGGAGCACGCCTTCCACGGCGTGGACGACGGTGAGACCTTCGTGGCGCACACCGAGCCCGGTCGCGGCACTGCGCTGGCGGCGTACCTCGACTCGATGCGGTTCATGATGCGGGTCGATGTCACGCTCGCCACCGGCACCCACGCGGTCCTCGGGCTGTCCGGCCTCCGGTACGCCGTGATCCCGCGGGCCGAGCTGGCGTCGGCGCCTGACACGTACGGGACACCTGCCGGCACCTGGGCCTGGGAGGCGTTGCGGATCGCCGCCGGTGTGCCGCGCCCCGGGCTCGACACCGACGACAAGTCGATCCCCAACGAGTACGGGTGGCAGTACGACGCCGCCACCGGCACGTCGGATCTCATGCAGGCGGTGCACCTCGACAAGGGTTGCTACCGCGGACAGGAGACGGTCGCCCGGATCCACAACCTCGGTCGCCCGCCCCGCCGTGCGGTCCTGCTGCACCTCGACGGCTCGGCCGAGCACCTGCCCTCCCATGGCGCCGAGGTCCAGCTGGACGGGCGCCGGGTCGGATTCGTCGGGTCGACGGCGCGTCACCACGAGCTCGGGCCGATCGCCCTCGCCGTCGTGAAGCGCAACGTGCCCGTCGAGGAGACGCTCCTCGTCGACGGTGTCCCCGCCGCGCAGGAGGCGCTGGTCGACCCCGAGATCGGCCTGCACGTGCGTCCGGCGCTCTGAGACCGCTTGCTAGGGTCCCCGCATGCGTATCTCGGTCATCGGCTGCTCCTACCTGGGCGCCGTCACCTCGTCGTGCCTGGCGCGGATGGGTCATGACGTCACCGGAGTCGACATCGCCACCCGTATCGTCGACGACCTCTCGGCCGGGCGTGCGCCGTTCTTCGAGCCCGGACTCCAGGATCTCCTGAGCGAGCAGCGCGACACCGGCCGGCTCCGCTACACGACCGACCCTGCGGCCGTCGCCGGGAGCAGGGTGCACTTCGTGTGCGTCGGTACGCCCCAGAGCGCGGGCGAGAACGCGGCCGACCTCAGCCAGGTCGACAGTGCGATCGAGAGCCTGCTGCCGCACCTTGCACCGGGTGACGTGGTCGTCGGCAAGTCCACGGTGCCGGTGGGCACGGCGGCCCGGATCGCCGCCCGGATCGCGCAGGTGCAGCCCGAGGCCACGCTCGTCTGGAACCCGGAGTTCCTGCGTGAGGGCTTCGCCGTCGAGGACACGCTGCACCCGGACCGGATCGTCTACGGGTTGCCGGAGGGCGCCGCCGGCGCGCGGGCGCGGGCCGTCCTCGACGAGGTGTACGCCGCGCCGCTCGCCGAGGGTGCGCCGCTGGTCGTCACCGACTACCCGACCGCCGAGCTGGTGAAGGTGGCCGCCAACTCGTTCCTGGCCACCAAGATCTCCTTCATCAACGCGATGGCCGAGCTGTGCGAGGTCGCCGGAGCCGACGTGACCGCACTGGCCGACGCGATCGGCCACGACGACCGCATCGGACGCAAGTTCCTCAACGCCGGGATCGGGTTCGGCGGCGGCTGCCTGCCGAAGGACATCCGCGCGTTCATGGCACGCGCTGGCGAGCTCGGTGCCGACGAGGCACTGACCTTCCTCCGCGAGGTCGACACGATCAACCTGCGTCGCCGCGACAGGGTGGTCGAGATCGCGCGCCAGGTCCTCGACGGCGCCGTCACCGGCCGTACGATCGCCGTGCTCGGTGCCGCCTTCAAGCCCAACAGCGACGACGTCCGCGACTCGCCCGCGCTGGACGTGGCAGCGCGCCTGCACGTCCACGGCGCCGAGGTGCGTGTCACCGACCCCCACGCGATCGACAACGCGCGGCGCCTGCACCCCGAGCTGACCTATGTGCCGTCGGTCGACGAGGCCGTGGACGGCGCCGACCTCGTCCTCCTGCTCACCGAGTGGCGCGAGTACGTCGCGCTCGACCCGGCAGCGCTGGCCAAGCAGGTCCGCAGCGCCGTCGTGGTCGACGGACGCAACGTGCTCGACCCGATCCAGTGGCGCGAGGCCGGCTGGACCTACCGGGGTCTCGGCCGGCCGTAGTCAGCCGCGCCCCGACGCACGTCCGATATCACACCCGCCCGATTCGTGGTCCGGCGTGCCCGGCCCATAGACTTGATTGGCTATGACTGAATCCGCGCCACTCGATGCGCACCCTTCTTTTGCTGACCTTCTCGACGACGAGCGGCTGGTCCGCGCCCTTGCTGACGTCGGCTACGAATCGCCGTCCCCCATCCAGGCCGAGGCGATCCCCCCGCTGCTCGCCGGCCGCGACATCATCGGCATGGCGCAGACCGGCACCGGCAAGACCGCTGCCTTCGCGCTGCCGATCCTGTCCGGCATCGACGTGTCCCGACGCGACACGCAGGCACTCGTGCTGGCCCCGACCCGTGAGCTGGCGCTCCAGGTCTCCGAGGCGTTCGCGTCGTACGCCAAGCACCTGCCCGGCCTCAACGTCGTCCCCGTCTACGGTGGGGCGGGCTACACCGAGCAGCTCGCCGCGCTCCGCAAGGGCGCGCACGTCGTCGTCGGCACGCCCGGTCGCGTGATCGACCACCTCGAGCGCGGCCGCCTCGACCTGACGACCATCTCCTACCTCGTCCTCGACGAGGCCGACGAGATGCTCAAGATGGGCTTCGCCGAGGACGTCGAGCGGATCCTGCGCGACACACCCACGACGAAGCAGGTGGCGCTGTTCTCGGCCACGATGCCGTCGACGATCCGCCGACTGGCCAACCAGTACCTCAAGGATCCCATCGAGGTGAGGGTCAAGGCCAAGACGGTCACCGCCAAGAACGTGCGCCAGCGCTGGCTGCTGGTCCCGCACTTCCGCAAGCTGGACGCTCTCGCCCGCTTCCTCGAGGTCGAGCCGCACGAGGGCGTCATCGTCTTCGTCCGGACCAAGCAGGTGACCGAGGAGCTCGCCGAGCAGCTGCGGGCGTACGGCCACACGGCGCAGGCCATCAACGGCGACCTGGTGCAGGCGCAGCGTGAACGTGCCGTCAACGCGCTCAAGAACGGCTCGCTCGACATCCTCGTGGCGACCGACGTCGCGGCCCGCGGCCTCGACGTCGACCGCGTGAGCCACGTCATCAACTACGACATCCCGCACGACCCCGAGGCGTACGTGCACCGGATCGGTCGTACGGGTCGTGCTGGCCGCAGCGGTGACGCCGTCCTCTTCGTCACCCCGCGCGAGCGTCGCCTCCTGGGTGTGATCGAGCGCACCACCGGTCAGCCGGTGACGCCGATGGACATCCCGACCGCCGAGCAGGTCAACGCCCGCCGGGTCGAGCAGTTCGAGGAGGCGATCACCGACGCCCTCGCGACCAAGGACGTGCACCTCTTCCGCGGGCTCGTGGGCAAGTACGCCGCGTCCACCGGAGTGGACCCGCTCGACGTCGCGGCGGCACTCGCCGTCCGCGCCCACGAGGGACGGTCGTTCCTGCTCGACGCCAAGGACGACATCGTCCTGAGCGAACGCGACCGAGGACGCGACCGAGCCGACCGCAGCGAGCGCCCGGAGCGGCCCCAGCGGCCGACGCCGGACGGCATGGCCGTCTACCGGCTCGCCGTCGGCAAGCGTCAGCGCGCCACCCCGAAGTCGATCATGGGCGCGCTGGCCAACGAGGGCGGGCTCGGCCGGTCCGACTTCGGCAACATCTCGATCCGCTTCGACCACTCGTTGGTGGAGCTGCCCGACCCGCTGCCCAGCGGCGCCGAGAGCGCACTGAGCCGGACGCGGATCGGCGGAGAGCTGATCAACCTCGAGCGCGACCGAGGCGCACGCGGCCACGCCGGTGGCAGCGGCGGGGGCCGTCGCAGCGGTGGTGGTCGATCCTGGGACAGCGCGGGCAAGGGACCAGTACGCTCGGCCAGGACGCCACGACGCAAGGGGTAGGCGATGCACGCTCTTGGCACCGTCGTCCAGCACTACGACTGGGGATCGCCCACCGTCCTCCCGAGGATGCTGGGCGAAGAGCCTGACGGCAGCCCGTGGGCCGAGCTCTGGATGGGCACCCATCCCCTCGGCCAGTCGACGGTCGCCGTCGAGGGCGGCGCCGCCGTCCCGCTCAGCGAGGTCGCCGGGCGGCCCCTCCCGTACCTCTTGAAGATCCTGGCGATCGACAAGCCCCTCTCGTTGCAGGTCCATCCCGAGGCCGTCATGGCCGAGCGAGGTTTCGCCCGCGAGAACGAGCGCGGTGTCGCGCTGGATGCTCCGCACCGCGTCTTCAAGGACCCGCACCACAAGCCCGAGATGGTCTATGCGCTGACCCCGTTCGAGGGTTTGATCGCGTTCCGCCCGACCGCCGAGGTCTGGCACGTGCTCGAAGGGCTCGAGTCGCCCCTCGCCCGCCGCCTCAACGACGAGCTCGGCGCCGACCCCGGCTTCCCGGGTCTGGTCCGCATGGTGGGGCGGTTGCTGTCCCCCTGGATGGGCCCGGCGGCCGAGGAGCTCGACGTCTTCGTCGCGGAGTGTCAGGAGAGGTACGCCGCAGGTCTCGACCGTCGACGTGCCTACGAGACCGTCTCCGAGCTCGCCCAGCACCACCCTGGCGATCCCGGCCTCGTCGTCGCCGCGCTGCTCAACCGGGTCCGCCTGGAGCCCGGGGAGGCAGCGTTCGTCGAGGTCGGCGTGCTGCACGCCTATCTCAGCGGGACGTGCGTCGAGGTGATGGCCGGCTCCGACAACGTCCTCCGTGCCGGGCTGACGACCAAGCACATCGAGCCGCAGGCGCTCGTCGACTGCGTCCGGATGGGCATGGCCGAGGCTCACGTCCTCACCCCCAAGGAGGAGGCGGGCGTTCGCCTCTTCGCCCCCGAGGTCGACGAGTTCGCCCTCGCCGTGGCGACGGTCGACGGCACGGCAGAGGCGCTGCTCCCGGGGACGGGTCCGCGCATCGTCCTGTGCGTCGACGGCACCGTGACCGCCGAGGCCACCAGCGGTTCCCTGACGCTGACGCCCGCTCGGTCGGCGTTCGTGCCGGACGACGCCGGTGCCGTGCGCGTCCGGGGGACGGGCACCGTCGTCCAGGCCTACGCCCCGTGAGTTGATCGGACGACACCCCGCGACACGACGAAGGCCCGGCCAGGATCTCTCCTGGCCGGGCCTTCGCCCGCACGGCGGTCGCGCGGTCAGCCGTTGATCATCCCCGCACCGACGGTGATGCCGGTGGCCTCGTCGATCAGGATGAACGAACCGGTCGTGCGGTTCTTCTCGTACGGGTCGGCGAACAGCGGTGCCGTGGTGCGCAGCTTGACGCGGCCGATCTCGTTGAGACCGAGCTCTCCGGTCTCCAGGTCACGGTGCAGCGTGTTGATGTCGAGGCGGTACTGGACCTCCTTGACCATGGCGCGTGCGCTGCGGGTCGTGTGCTTGATCGCGAGCTTCTGACGCGGGCGCAGCGGGGTGTTGGTCATCCAGCAGATCATCGCGTCGATGTCCTGCGTGGGCGTCGGAGCGTTCTGCGGGCGGCAGATCATGTCGCCTCGCGACACGTCGAGGTCGTCGGAGAGACGGACCGTCACCGACATCGGGGGGAAAGCCTCGGCGACCGGCTGGTCGAAGAGGTCGATCGCCTCGATGGTCGTCGTGAACCCGCTCGGGAGCACCTGGACCTGGTCGCCCGGCTTGAGCACACCGCCGGCGACCTGGCCGGCGTAGCCCCGGTAGTCGTGGAACTCGTCGGACTTGGGACGCACGACGTACTGCACGGGGAACCGGGTGTCGACGAGGTCACGGTCGGAGGACACGTGCACGTTCTCGAGGTGGTGGAGAAGCGACGTCCCCTGGTACCAGGGCATCTTGTCGCTACGCTTGACGACGTTGTCGCCCTGGAGCGCCGAGATCGGGATCACCGTCAGGTCGGGGATCGCGAGCTTGGCCGCGAACGTGTCGAACTCGTCGCGGATCTTCTCGTACACGGTCTGGTCGTAGTCGACGAGGTCCATCTTGTTGACCGCGAGGACCAGGTGGGGGACGCGAAGCAGCGAGAGGATGACCGCGTGACGACGGCTCTGCTCGGTCAGGCCGGTGCGGGCGTCGACGAGCACCAGGCCGAGGTCGGCGGTCGAGGCGCCGGTGACCATGTTGCGGGTGTACTGAACGTGGCCCGGGGTGTCGGCGATGATGAACTTGCGCCGCGGGGTCGCGAAGTAGCGGTAGGCCACGTCGATCGTGATGCCCTGCTCGCGCTCGGAGCGCAGGCCGTCGGTGAGCAGCGCGAGGTCGGTGTAGTCGTAGCCCTTGTCCTGCGAGGTGCGCTCGACCGCCTCGAGCTGGTCCTCGAAGATCGCCTTGGAGTCGAGAAGGAGGCGCCCGATCAGCGTCGACTTGCCGTCGTCGACGGAGCCTGCGGTGGCGAAACGCAGGAGGTCCATGCGGGGGAGGGAAGTCTCGGGGGTCTCGGTGACGGTGGCGGCCATCAGAAGTAGCCCTCCTTCTTGCGGTCTTCCATGGCTGCCTCGCTGAAGCGGTCGTCGCCGCGCGTCGCGCCGCGCTCGGTCACACGGGCGATGGCGATCTCGTCGATGATCTCGGCGGTGGTCGCGGCCGCCGACTCCACGCAGCCCGTGAGCGTCATGTCGCCGACCGTGCGGAAGCGTACGAGGCGCTCCTCGGCGGCCTCGCTGCCCTTGAGCGTGAGGTGGTCGCCGGCCGACAGCAGCATGCCGTCGCGCTCGACGACCTCGCGCTTGTGCGAGAAGTAGATCGACGGGATCTCGATCTTCTCGCGGTGGATGTAGTGCCAGACGTCGAGCTCGGTCCAGTTGGACAGCGGGAAGATCCGCATGTGCTCGCCCTCGGAGATGCGCCCGTTGTAGAGGCTCCAGAGCTCGGGACGCTGGTTCTTGGGGTCCCACTGGCCGAACTCGTCGCGGTGGGAGTAGACGCGCTCCTTGGCGCGGGCCTTCTCCTCGTCGCGGCGGCCACCGCCGAACGCGGCCGTGAAGCCGTTCTCCTCGATGGCGTGGAGCAGCGTGCCGATCTGGAGGCGGTTGCGGCTGGTCTTGCCGTCCTCCACGACGACGCCGTCGGCGATGGCCTGATCGACCGAGGCGACGATCATCCGCAGGGACAACCGCTCGACCCAGTGGTCACGGGTCTCCAGGACCTCGGGGAAGTCGAACCCGGTGTCGACCTGCATCACGGGGAACGGGATCCGGGCCGGGTAGAAGGCCTTCTCGGCGAGACGGAGCATCACGATGGAGTCCTTGCCGCCGGAGAACAGCAGCACGGGCTTCTCGAACTCCGCCGCGACCTCGCGGAAGATGTGGATCGACTCGGCCTCCAGCTGGTCGAGCTGGCTCAGCCGGTAGTCATGCATGGGGGTCACCAGGGGTTCTCCCGTCGTTCCTGGGGGTTTCGATCGCGGAGCGAAGAAATCATCCTACCGACCGCTCCTCCCTCACCGAGAACGGCGCCGCATCCTGGCCGCGGACGCCCTTCGGGCGGTCGTGACGGACGATACCGACGGCGAGCAAGAGCTGGCCCGCGAGGTAGGTCAGCATGATCCAGACGCCGGCGGGCTCGGGCCGCGCGACGTCGGCGAGGCCCATGGCGATCAGGGTGTCCGAGAGAAGGAACAGCGCACCGCCCAGCCCGGCCGCGCGGCTGATGCCGAAGGCCGTGACGGCGGTGGCGGTGAGAAGCAGCGAGTAGACCACGATCGGGATCCGCAGCGCCGGCTCCTCCTCGCCGAGCGGCCCCCACAGAACACCGATCGCCGCCGACCACGCGACGAGACCCGCGATGGGGACCCACCAGCGCCGTCGCAGGCCGCGCAGGGCGCCCTGGCGGACGAACCAGGTCACGTAGCAGACGTGAGCGGCGCCGAAGCCCGCCATCCCGAGGACGAACAGCCCGTCGACCTCGAGCGCCACATCTCCGACCCAGGAGAACGCGAGCGCCGCGAGGAGCAGCCGCGGACCGCCGGCACGGTAGACCCAGAGGGCGAGCGCCGGCATCAGCAGGGCCTTGGTCACCGAGGTGGCCAGGCTGTCGTCGACCGCCACCAGGGCGAGATGGACGGCGCTCAGCGCCAGGTACGGGATCATCGAGTCTCCTCGTCCGCACGGCGAGCCCGGTCGACGTCGCGCTTCTCGGCGAAGAGGTCGACGCCCTCGGGCACGCCGATGCGGTCACGGAGCAGCGCCCAGGCGATCGGCCCGAGGATCACCATCCCCGCAGCGATGAGACCGACCGCGACCGGGTCGACGCCGAGCAGGGTGAGGCCGGTCAAGGTCAGCACGACGACGATGCCGCGGCGGACGATGCCCTGGGGGACGCGGTTGGCGATGCGCGCCCCGATGTAGGTGCCGGGCGTTCCTCCGAGGATCAGCGGCACCAGCACCTCGAGGTCGACCCCGGTGATCAGGACGTGCGTGATCGCGGCGGAGAGGACCAGCGGCACGGCCTGGACCAGGTCGGTCCCGACGAGGCGTACGGCGGTGAGCGCCGGATAGAGCAGCAGCAGCGAGACCATGATCAACGAGCCGGAGCCGACGGAGGTCACGCCGACCAGGAGCCCGCCCACGGCGCCGACGAGCACCGTCGGGATCGGCCGCAGCGTGGGGTCGTCGGTGGACGCCGGGCGGCCCTGACGGACGGCCCGGACGTTGAGGAAGGAGCGCAGCGTGTAGGTCGCCGCGGTGAGGACGAGCGCGGCGCCGATCGCCGTCTTGACGAACGCCGTCTGGTCGCCCGCGCCCCCGACCGCCTCGATGATGAAGGCGCCCGCGGCGGCCGTGGGGACCGAGCCGAGCATGAGCCAGCCGGCCAGCCTCCAGTTGGGCGAGCCTTCGCGCGCGTGCACGGCGGCTCCGACCGACTTGTTGACGGAGGCGGCGACGAGATCGTTCGCGACCGCCGCCGTGGGGTTGATCCCGAGGAAGATGAGCGCGGGCGTCATCAGGGCTCCGCCGCCCATCCCGGTGAGGCCGACGACGATGCCGACCCCGAAGCTCACCGCGAGGATCGACAGCGCGCCGTAGGTGAGGATGTCGGTCATGCGCCGCCGTCCCACAGACCGGCGGCGACGAGCGCGCTCACCACCTCGTCGAGGACGTCGGGGACGGTCCGGCCGGTGGTGTCGACCGAGACGAGCGCGTCGTCCGGCACCTCGTACGGGGAGGAGATGCCGGTGAACTCCGGGATGGCTCCGGCACGGGCCTTGGCGTACAGGCCCTTGCGGTCGCGACGCTCGCACTCCTCGAGCGGTGTCGCGACGTGGACGAGCGCGAACGAGCCACCGGCCTCCTCGGCCATGGCGCGTACCTGCTTGCGCGTGGCGTCGAACGGAGCGATCGGCGAGCAGATCGCGACGCCGCGGTGTCGCGCGATCTCGGCAGCCACCCAGCCGATGCGCGCGATGTTGGTCTCGCGGTCCTGCTTGGAGAAGCCGAGACCCTTGCTGAGGTGGTGGCGCACGACGTCCCCGTCGAGGCTGGTGACGGTACGACGACCGTCCTCGAGAACCAGGTCGTACAGGGCCCGGGCGATCGTCGACTTGCCTGAGCCCGAGAGGCCGGTGAAGAAGACGACGAGGCCTCGCTCGTCCAGCGGCGGCTGGTCGGCGGAGACGATGGCAGCGACCCGGTCGGTCAGCCGCCCGGTGCCCGTGACGGCGAGCACCTCGTCGGCGTAGGCGCGGAGGACGGCGGCGGTGAGGTCGGCGTCGTCGGTCGGCTCGGGCCGACGGGCCAGCGCCACCGCCACGACCGGACGGTCCGGGAGGGCGGCGAGTGCGGCTCTCACCAGTGCGGGTGCCGTGAGCGTACGGCGCGGGTCGGGGCCGGTGCGGACGATCAGCACGGCGCGGCGTCCGGTCCGCTCCTCGGCGTCGACGACCGCCTCGACGTCGTCGACGGTCAGAGGCTGCTCGACGAGGACGGCGATCGCGTGCGGGTGCTCGGCACGGACGTCGGCGGGAGCGAGGTGCAGCCGGCGGAAGGCGCCGTAGGTCGGACGGGCCAGGGCTCGAACGGTGCGCGACTCCCGGTCGTAGGTCGCCAGGGGAAGGCCTTCGGGATCGAGAAGCTCGACGGGTCCGTGGACCTCGTCCGGGACCGCGACGTCGAGCCGGCGGTCGGCAGGCCACGCACCGAGCAGAACGAGCTCGAGATCGGCGAGCTCCCGTGCGTCGGGGGTCCACTGCGCGTCACTCACGACGGCGATTGTTTCACGCGGCATCGGGACCCATCATCGACGCCGGGCATTTGCATCTGCTTGCTCTTGCAAGCACGATGGAAGGGTGGCAAGGATCAGTGTCGGCAAGACCGTGGAGGACCTGGGCGGCTACCTGCGTGAGCAGCGTCGCCAGGCGCAGCTGTCGCTGCGGCAGCTCGCGGACCTCACCGGCGTCTCGAACCCGTATCTGAGCCAGATCGAGCGTGGACTGCGCAGGCCCTCGGCCGAGGTGCTCCAGCAGATCGCGAAGGCCCTCGCCATCTCGGCCGAGTCGGTCTACGTGCAGGCAGGGCTGCTCGACCCCGACGACTCCGTGAGCGGCGGAGGTGTCGAGGCGGCGATCGCGACCGATCCTCGGCTCGAGGAGCCTCAGCGCCGAGCGCTGCTCGAGATCTACCGCTCGTTCGTCGGCGACTCGCCGACGACGTCGGCCGCGCCAGACGACGGGACCGACCGAACCAAGACCCAGGAGACCCCATCATGAGCATCCAGGACACCATCACCAAGACCGTCATGGGCCTTCCCCTCCAGGCGCTGGCCTTCGTCGGGCAGGCGCAGTCCGCAGCGGCGTCGCTCCTCGCGCAGCTCGGCGAGCTCGACCTCGATGACGTGCAGAAGAGGATCGAGGCCGATGCCAGGGCCCTCCCGGGCCAGGCCGGCGCGCTCTACTTCGACACGATGGGCCGCCTGAAGGACGTCGACGTCGAGGAGATCTTCGACGACCTCGAGGACCGGATCGAGCACAAGCTCGAGGACATCGCCGACGACGTCAAGGAGCTCGTCGTCATGCTGGCCGCTGTGGCCCGCAACGCGGCTGCCGACGTCGCCTCCGGCTCGCCCTTGGGCAAGAAGGGCGCGCAGACCGACGGTGCGCCCGAGCGTGCGTCCAAGGCCACGGTGACCAGCGAGACGCCGATGGCCACGAAGGCGAGTGACGCCCCGACCGCCGCCGCTGCGGCGGCGTCGGCCACGAAGGCGCCGGCCGTCAAGAAGGCTCCTGCGGCCAAGAAGACGTCGACAACCAAGAAGACGTCGACAACCAAGAAGACGTCGACAACCAAGAAGACGTCGACGGCGAAGAAGACTCCGGTGGCGAAGAAGCCCGCGACGAAGACGACGACGCCCACGGCCAAGAAGTCCCCGGCGAAGAAGACGACGCCGACCGCGAAGAAGGCCTCGTCGACACCGACCGCGACGACGGCCGCGAAGGCCGCCGCAAAGAAGTCCCCGGCGGTCAAGAAGGCACCGACGGCCAAGAAGTCCGCCTCCGCCAAGAAGGCGGCAGCCGAGACGGCGCCGCCCGCGCCCGCGACGGCCTCCCCGACGAAGAAGGTCCCCGCCAAGAAGTCCTCCACGGCGAAGAAGGCGCCGTCGACGCCGTCGGCTGCCACGAAGACGCCGGTCAAGAGGGCGGCGCCGTCGACTCCGGCCGGCCCGGGGACGGCCGGCGACGGTCGCTGACGTGTCGTCGGAGCGCGTCCACGGCTGACGGCAACGCGCTCCGACGGGCTACGCTCGGGGGGTGTTCGATCTCTTCGCCGTCCAGAGCCTCGTCGAGCTGATCATCACCGTGCTGATGATCGCGGCCAAGGGGTTCGCCGTTGTCGACGCGGTCTCGCGCTCGCCGCAGGCCTTCGTCGCGGCCGACAAGCAGACCAAGCCGTTCTGGGTCATCCTGCTCGCGCTGGCCCTCGTGGCGAACCTGCTGATCTGGCAGCCCATCGGCATCCTCAACCTCGCCGGGATCGTGGCGGCTCTCGTCTATCTGGCCGACGCGCGTCCCGCGCTCCAGCAGGTCAGCGGACGCTGAGGGGCGGCGAGACCCGCCGTACGACGCCACCGTCGAACACGTGTTCGACGGTTGGCGTACGCTGGGGCCATGTCCGTGCAGTTCCAGGGCTCGCTCTTCGACTCCGCCGACGAGCCCACGCTGGGTCCGCTCAAGGGTCAGGTTGTGCGCCACGACCTGGCGGACGGCGCCTGGGTCGACGTACGCCCTCACTGGGTGGACGGCGCCGACGACCTCTTCGCGCATCTCCACGACACCGTCTCGTGGCGTGCTGACGAGCGTGAGATGTACGAACGCGTCGTCGCGGTGCCTCGGCTCCTGGCGTGGTTCGGTGAGCGCAGCGCCTGGCCGCACCCGGCCCTCGACGAGGCCCGCGAGCGGCTCGGCGACCACTACGAGACGGAGCTCGGGGGGCGTTTCGCGACGGCCGGGCTGTGCCTCTATCGCGACGGCCGCGACTCCGTCGCCTGGCATGGCGATCGCATCGGTCGCAGTCGTACGCAGGACACGATGGTGGCGATCCTGTCCCTCGGGTCGCCCCGGAGGCTCGCGCTGCGACCGCGTGGTGGCGGCACCTCCTTGTCCTTCACCCTCGGGTCGGGCGACCTGCTGGTGATGGGTGGGTCGTGTCAGCGCACCTGGGAGCACGCGATCCCCAAGACGTCGAAGCCCGTCGGGCCGCGCATCAGCGTCCAGCTCAGGCCACGGGGCGTCGGTTAGGCAGGCTCGGTGGGGTCGTCAGAGAGCAGGTCGTCGAGCAGGGAGGCGAGACCGTCCTCCAGGGCTGCGCGCTGAGCGGGCGTGAGACATTCGAGGATGCGTTCCTCGTGTGCCAGCAGCGAGGCGACGACGCGCTCCACCTCGGCGTGCCCGGCCGACGTGAGTGTGACGGCGACGGCCCGCCGTGCCGCGGCCGACGGCTCGCGGACGACGAGTCCGTCCTCCTCGGCGCGTGCGACTCGCTGCGAGATCGCCCCTGCCGTGACGAGGGACTGCTCGCCGAGCTGTCGCGTCGTGAGCGAGTACGGCGGCCCTGACCGTCGCAGCGTGCTCACGAGGTCCAGGGTGCCGGCGTCCATGCCGAGGGTTCGGAGCGTCCGTCGACGTTGGTCGGCCAGCAGCTTGGCCACCCGCCAGAGCGGGGTGAGCAGGAGGATCGACGAGGTGGCGACGCCAGGGAGCTCGCGCTCCCATGCTCGGGCGATCTCCTCCGCCGACAGTGGACCCACATCGTCCAGGGGCGATTCCCCGGTTTCGCTCATGGCTGCTCCTCGCTATGTTTAGGTCTAAACATAGCGAGGAAGGACAGCGGATGCCACGAGACGTGCTGATCACCGGGGGATCTGGAGGGATCGGACAGGAGCTGGCGCGACGCTGCGTCGAGATCGGTGACCGGGTCGTCGTCACAGGGCGGGACGAAGGGCGGCTCGTCGCCTCGGTCGAGAGGTCAGGCGCTCGTCCGGTCGTCTGCGACCCCACGCGGCCGGAGGAGGTCGAGGCGCTCGTCCGTCAGGTCGGCGGCTCGGTCGACGTGCTGGTGAACCTGTCGGGTGGCAACGCCGACTTCGACCGGCAGGGTGTGGATCACCCCAGGCTCGACGACGTCGCCGACACTTGGCGGACGAACCTCGACACCAATCTGCTGAGCACCGTGCTCGTGACGACCGCCGTCCTCGGCGACATGCGTCCAGGCGGTGCGGTCGTCAACGTCGGGTCGATCGGCGCGGAGTACGCCAGCACCTCCTACGGGGTCGCGAAGGCGGCCGTCCAGGCATGGACGGCAGGCCTTTCACGGGAGGTGGGCCCGCGGGGCATCACGGTCAACTCCGTGTCCCCGGGCTACATCGAGGACACGGGCTACTTCAAAGGTCGGCTCACACCGCAGCGCCACGCGGCGCTCGTCAACGCCACGCACGACAAGCGTGCGGGGCTGCCCGCCGACGTCGCGGAGACCGTGCTCTTCCTCGCCTCGGCCGGCGCTCGCCACATCACGGGCCAGACGGTCCACGTCAACGGGGGTGCATTCACCACCCGTTGACGTGGAGCGTCAGAGCCTCAGCCCTTGGGGCCGCGGCGCTTCGACCGGGCGCGCTCGCCGGCGTCCAGGATCACCTTGCGGATCCGGACGTTCGACGGCGTGACCTCGACGCACTCGTCCTCACGGCAGAACTCCAGGCTCTGCTCCAGCGACAGCTTGCGCGGCGGGATCAGCTTCTCGAAGTTGTCGGAGGTGGCGGAGCGGACGTTGGTCTGCTTCTTCTCCTTGGTGATGTTCACGTCCATGTCGTCTTCGCGGCTGTTCTCGCCGACGATCATGCCCTCGTAGACCTCGGTCGTCGGGTCGACGAACATCACGCCGCGCTCCTGCAGGCTCGTCATCGCGTACGCCGAAGCCGCACCGGCGCGGTCCGCGACGAGCGATCCGCTCGGGCGCGTCGAGATCTCGCCGAGCCACGGCTCGTACCCCTCGAAGACGTGGTGCGCGATGCCGGTGCCGCGGGTGTCGGTGAGGAACTCCGTACGGAAGCCGATCAGGCCGCGCGCCGGGACCAGGAACTCCATGCGGACCCAGCCGGTGCCGTGGTTCGTCATCTGCTCCATGCGGCCCTTGCGGACGGCGAGGAGCTGCGTGACGGTGCCGAGGTACTCCTCAGGGCAGTCGATCGTCAGCCGCTCGACGGGCTCGTGGACCTTGCCGTCCACGATGCGGGTGACGACCTCGGGCTTGCCCACGGTGAGCTCGAAACCCTCGCGGCGCATCTGCTCCACGAGGATCGCCAGCGCCAGCTCGCCACGGCCCTGGACCTCCCAGGCATCCGGGCGCTCGGTCGGGAGCACCTTGATCGACACGTTGCCGACCAGCTCACGCTCGAGGCGGTCCTTGACGAGGCGAGCGGTGACCTTGGTGCCCTTCTCGCGACCGGCGAGCGGCGAGGTGTTCGTGCCGATCGTCATCGAGATCGCCGGCTCGTCGATCTGGATGAGGGGGAGCGGCTTCGGGTCGTCCGGATCGGCGAGCGTCTCACCGATCATGATCTCCGGGATACCGGCGACGGCGACGATGTCACCGGGGTTCGCCTCCTCGGCGGGGACACGCTCGAGCTCCTCGGTCCGGAGCAGCTCGGTGATCTTCACCCGGTCGACGGAGCCGTCGCGCTTGCACCACGCGACCTGAGTGCCCTTGCGCAGCGTGCCCTCGTGGACGCGGATCAGCGCGAGACGGCCGAGGAACGGCGAGGCGTCCAGGTTGGTGACGTGCGCCTGGAGAGGGGCGCCCTCGGTGTAGGTCGGGGCGGGGACGGTGTCGAGGATCGTCTGGAACAGCGGGGCAAGATCCTCGCTGTCGGGCAGACCGCCGTCCGCGGGCTGGGTGAGCGAGGCGCGTCCGGCCTTCGCCGACGCGTACACGACCGGGAAGTCGAGCGCCTCGGTATCGGTCGAGTCGTCGAGCAGGTCCATGAACAGCTCGTACGCCTCCTCGACGACCTCGCTGATGCGGGCGTCGGGACGGTCGACCTTGTTGACGACGAGGACGACCGGCATCTTGGCGTGCAGCGCCTTGCGGAGCACGAAGCGCGTCTGCGGCAGGGGACCTTCGGACGCGTCGACGAGGAGCACCACGCCGTCGACCATGGAGAGCCCGCGCTCGACCTCGCCACCGAAGTCGGCGTGCCCCGGGGTGTCGATGATGTTGATCGTGACGCCGCCCTCGGGCGCGCCAGGGCCGGCGTACTGCACCGCGGTGTTCTTGGCGAGGATCGTGATGCCCTTTTCGCGCTCGAGGTCACCGGAGTCCATCGCGCGCTCTGCCAGCTGGTGGTGCTCGTCGAAGCTTCCCTGCTGCTGGAGCATCGCGTCGACGAGTGTGGTCTTGCCATGGTCGACGTGCGCGACGATGGCGACGTTGCGGAGGTCAGAGCGAATGGGCATGCGCTGGCGTTCGGTCCTTGCGTGGGAGAGGCGCCGGACAGTACGCACGGCGCGGAGCATCGTCCATCTTACCGAGAGGGGCACAACGGTCGCTCCATCCGGCCCGGTGTGACGTGGCTCTCGTGTTCGCTCTCCGCAAATTCCGATGACATCTGTCGGTGCCAGGGGTCACTGTGGACGGTGCGACACCGGGGGGTGCCGACCTGTCACGGAAGGCAGACCACATGACCGACACGCAGCGCTCGACCTCGCAGACGCCCGACTACCCGGAGAACATCGACGCCGCGGTCCTCAAGATCGCCGGAGTGGTGATCCTCGGGGTGATCATGTCGATCCTCGACATCACGGTGGTCAACGTCGCCCTGCCGACGTTCCAGCAAGAGTTCGGCTCGGCGGCCGACCCGCTCGCGTACTCGCACGTCGCGTGGACCGTCACTGCCTACACCCTCGCTCTGGCGACCGTGATCCCGCTGACCGGGTGGGCGGCCGACAGGTTCGGCACCAAGAGGCTCTTCATCGCCGCCATCGCCCTCTTCACCGCGGGCTCGGTGCTCTGCGCGGCTGCTCAGGACATCAACACCCTGATCGCCTTCCGGGTCCTCCAGGGCCTCGGCGGCGGCATGATCATGCCCCTCGGGATGACGATCCTGACCCGTGCCGCCGGCCCGCACCGCATGGGTCGGTTGATGGCGATCCTCGGCATCCCGATGCTCCTGGGTCCGATCCTCGGCCCCATCGTCGGCGGCTGGCTCATCGAGCACGCGAGCTGGCACTGGATCTTCTTGATCAACCTCCCGATCGGCGTGGCGACGCTCGTCTACGCGTGGTTCGCACTGCCGGGAGACCGGCCGGAGCCGTCGGAGTCGTTCGACTTCCTCGGCATGCTGCTGCTGTCGCCCGGGCTCGCGCTGTTCCTGTTCGGCGTCTCCTCGATCCCGGAGAAGGGGACGGTCGCCGATACGCGGGTCTGGATCCCGATGGTCGTCGGCGCGGCCCTCATGCTGGCCTTCGTCCGGCACTCGTTCCGCCCGAAGCACCCGCTGCTCGACCTCCGGCTGTTCAGACACCGCAACCTCACCATCTCGGTGATCGTGATGTTCCTGTTCGTGGCGGCGTTCTTCGGGAGCCTGCTGCTGGTCCCGACCTACTTCCAGCAGGTCCGCGGGGAGTCGACGCTCGACGCCGGTCTGCTGGTCGCGCCGCAGGGCATCGGCGCGATGCTCACGATGCCGATCGCCGGCCGGCTCGTCGACCGGATCCCGGTGGGGCGGATCGTCCCGTTCGGGTTCCTGGGGATCCTCGTCGGGCTGTTCCCCTTGACTCAGATCACCTCGGAGACCGCCTACTGGAAGATCATCGCGGCGCTGTTCGTGATGGGTCTCGGCATGGGCGCGACGATGATGCCGGTGTTCACCTCGGCCCTCAAGTCGCTCTCCCACCAGGAGGTCGCGCGCGGGACGACACTCATCAACATCAACCAGCAGATCGCGAGCTCGGTCGGCGTCGCCGTGATGTCGGTCCTGCTGACGGCCTGGCTGCCGACACAGCGCATCTGGTACGCCGTGGTGGGCTCCTGGCAGAACCCGGAGATCATCCCGCAGCTGGGTGGTATGGCCGCCGTGGACGCGGTCCTCGCCGACGCCGGTGAGGCGTTCGCGCAGACCTTCTGGGTCGCCTGGGTGCTCTTGCTGCTCGCGCTGATCCCGGTGGCGTTCCTTCCACGGCGTCGTCCCGCGGAGACCCCCGTGGGCCCAGAGGGCGCGGAGACCCCCGCGGACTCGGCGGCGGTCAGCGAGGAGCCATCCGCAGGGCTCCGTCCATCCGAATGACCTCGCCGTTCAGATAGTCGTGCTCCACGATCATCGTCACCAGGTCGGCGAACTCCGACGGCCTCGCGAGCCGCTGCGGGAACGGCACGCCGGCGGCGAGACCGGCGCGGAACTCGTCCGACACGGTCGCGAGCATCGGGGTGTCGACGATGCCCGGGGCGACGGTGCAGACCCGGATCCCGTACTGCGCCAGGTCACGCGCGGCGGGCAACGTCAGCCCGACGATGCCGCCCTTGGACGCCGCGTACGCCGCCTGGCCGATCTGACCGTCGTACGCGGCGATCGACGCGGTGTTGACGATGACCCCGCGCTGGCCGTCCTCGTCGGCCTCCGTGGCCGCGATCGCCTCGGCGGCGACGGTCATCACGTTGAAGGAACCGACCAAGTTGACCTGGACGACCTTGGCGAAGAGGTCGAGGTCGTGCGGGCCGCGCTTGGAGAGGATCCGCGCCGAGGGGCCGATCCCTGCGCAGCTCACGACCGTCCGCAGCGGGGCGCCGCCGGAGGTCGCGGCGGTCACCGCGTTGCGAACCGAGGCGGGGTCGGTGACGTCGGTCTCGACGTACGTGACGCCCTCCACCGCAGGGGCCTTCTCGATGGAGCCCGCGAGGTCCAGGGCAAAGACCGTGGCGCCGCGCTCAGCGAGGGCAGCCACGGTGGCGGCACCGAGGCCCGAGGCTCCACCGGTGACGACGGCGGCGGTGTTGACGAGGTCCATGTCTCTCCTAGCGTGCGAGGTCGCGGCCGATGACGAGCCGCTGGATCTGGTTGGTCCCCTCGAAGATCTGCATGACTTTGACCTCGCGCATGTAGCGCTCGACGGGGAAGTCCTTGGTGTAGCCGGCGCCGCCGAGCACCTGGACGGCGTCGGTGGTCACCTTCATCGCGTTGTCGGTGGCGACGAGCTTCGCGATCGACGCCTGCGTGCGGAACGGGCGCCCAGCGTCCTTGAGCCTCGCTGCGGCGAGGTACGTCGCGCGGGCCGACTCGACGGCGGCCGCCATGTCGGCGAGGAGGAAGGCCAGGCCCTGGTGCTCGATGATCGGCTTGCCGAAGGTCTCGCGCTCCCGCGCGTACGCCAGCGCGACGTCGAGCGCGCCCTGCGCAACGCCGGTCGCCACCGCGGCGATCCCGAGGCGGCCCGAGTCCAGCCCGGCCAGCGCGATCGGAAGTCCCTGACCCTCGGCGCCGAGGCGGCGCTCGACCGGGACGCGGACTCCGTCGAAGAGCATCGTCGCGGTGGTCGAGCCCATGAGGCCCATCTTGTCCTCGGGGTTGTCGACCGACAGCCCTGGCGTGTCTGCGGGCACGAGGAAGCAGGAGATCCCGCGACCGCCCTCGGAGGTCCGGGCCATGACCTTGTAGAAGTCGGCCTCGCCCCCGTGGGTGGTCCACGCCTTCGCGCCGTCGATGACGTACTCGTCGCCGTGGCGCACCGCGCGGGTGCGCATCGCTGCCGGGTCCGAGCCGGCGTGCGCCTCTGAGAGGCAGTAGGCGCCGAGCAGGTCGCCGCCGAGCATGTCCGGGAGCCACCGTGCCTTCTGCTCGTCGGTGCCCGCGGTGAACAGCCCGAAGCACGAGAGTGCGTGCACGCTGGTCCCGACACCGACCGACGCCCACGCGGTGGCGATCTCCTCGACCACCTGCAGGTAGACCTCGTACGGCTGCCCGCTGCCGCCGTACTCCTCGGGGTACGGCAGGCCCAGCAGGCCGGCCTGTCCGAGCGTCCGGAAGACCTCGCGGGGGAAGGTCGCGGTGCGCTCGGCCTGGTCCACCCGGGGACGGAGCTCCTTGTCGACGATCGCTCGGGTCAGAGCGATGAGGTCCTCGGACTCCTCGCTCGGCATCAGTCGCTCGACGGGCATGGCACCTCTCTCGGGGTCGCGACGGCGTTGGCGCGTACGAGAAGCCTACGAGGGGCTCCTCGCGTCACCGGCTCAGGTGCGTGAGACCTTCCACGGCGCCGCCTGCGCGATCGGCTTGATGACCATGAGGTCGATGTTGACGTGCTGCGGGCGCGTGACCATCCAGCTGATCGCGTCGGCCACGTCGTCGGCGGTCAAGGGCTCCGCGACGCCCTCGTAGACGGCCTCGGCCCGCGCCTGGTCGCCGCCGAAGCGGACGAGGGAGAACTCGTCGGTGTGCACCATCCCCGGCGCGATCTCGGTGACCCGGACCGGCTCGCCGTTGAGCTCGAGGCGCAGCGTCTCGGTGATCATCGCGACACCGTGCTTGGCCGCCGTGTATCCGGCGCCCCCTTCGTACGCGAGGTGGCCGGCGATCGATCCGACGTTGAGGACGGTGCCCGCGCCGCTGGCGCGCAGTGCGGGGAGGAGGGCCTTGGTCACCCGCAACGTGCCGATGACGTTGGAGTCGTACATCTGCTGCCACGCCTCGGGGCTGGTCCGTTCGATCGGCTCCTGGCCGACGGCGCCACCGGCGTTGTTGACCAGGACGGCCAGCTCGGGACCGACCGCTGCGGCCAGCGCGTCGACCGACGCCTGGTCGGTGACGTCGCACACGACTGCGGTGCCGCCGATCTCATTGGCCAGCGCCTCGACCCGGTCGGCGCGGCGGGCCGCGCAGAGCACGTGGAAGCCGTCGGCGGCCAGACGCCGAGCGGTGGCGGCTCCGATCCCACTGCTCGCTCCGGTCACGACCGCGGTGCGCCGGTTCTCGGCGGTGCTCTCCTGCATGCCTCAGATGCTGCCACGGGAGGCTTCCGACGGTGCGGGGAGTCCCGCTCGGGGCCTGGAACGCCTGCCTAGGATGGAGGCGTGACAGCCCTCCACGTCCGTCGTGTCGCCATGGTGTCGGCGCACACGTCGCCGCTCGAGCAGCCCGGCAACGGCGATGCCGGCGGCATGAACGTGTACGTGCTGGAGCTGGCGCGTCAGCTGGCTGCCCGCTCGGTGGAGGTGGAGATCTTCACCCGGGCGACGTCCTCCGAGCAGCCTCCGGTCACCGAGGCGCTCCCGGGCGTCACGGTCCGCCACGTGCCGGCGGGTCCGTTCGAAGGGCTTCCCAAGGAGGACCTCCCGGCCCAGCTGTGCACGTTCGCCCGCGACGTCCTGCGCGCCGAGGCCACGCGGCCGGCCGGGTGGTTCGACGTCGTGCACTCGCACTACTGGCTGTCCGGCCAGGTGGGGCAGGTCGCCGCCGACCGGTGGGGTGTCCCGCTGGTCCACTCGATGCACACGATGGCCAAGGTCAAGAACGCCAACCTCGCGGTCGGTGACCTCGCCGAGCCGGCCGGTCGGGTGGCAGGGGAGGAGCAGCTCGTCGCCTCCGCCGACCGGCTGATCGCCAACACCGCCGACGAGCGCGACCAGCTGGTCACGCGGTACGCCGCCGACTCGCAGCGGGTCTCGGTCGTCCATCCCGGCGTCGACCTCGACCGCTTCCGGCCGACCGACAGGGTCGCGGCACGGGTGGCCCTGGGCCTGCCGCAGGACGCCGACGTCATCCTGTTCGCCGGCCGTATCCAGCCGCTCAAGGCCCCCGACGTCGTGCTCGAGGCCGCCGCGCACCTGATGGCGGGCGCTCGTCGCGACCGCACCGTCGTCGCGGTGGTGGGAGGGCCCTCCGGCAGCGGGATCGACCGGCCGACCGTCCTCCTCGAGCTCGCTGCCGCACTCGGCATCTCCGACCGCGTCCGGTTCGTCCCGCCGGTCGCGCAGGACCGGCTCGCGCTCTGGTACGCCGCGGCGTCGATCGTCTGCGTCCCCTCGCACAACGAGTCCTTCGGCCTGGTCGCGATCGAGGCGCAGGCGTGCGGCACCCCGGTGGTGGCGGCCAAGGTCGGTGGTCTGACGACCGCCGTCCACGACGGTGTGACCGGGCTGCTGGTCGACGGGCACGAGCCCGTCGACTACGCGGCGGCCTTCGCCCAGGTCCTCGACCAGTCGGGACTGCACGCCTCGATGCGGGAGGCCGCCGTGCACCACGCGCGGCGCTTCGGCTGGGACGTGACGGCCGAGCGTACGCTCGCGGTCTACGAGGACGCGGTCGGCCAGCCTCTGCCGTTGCCGACCGCCGTCGGTCAGTAACGCAGCGAAAGGGGAGGCCGTGGACGGTCGTACGGAGCCGGACGAGCAGGGCGCGCCATGGGCGGTTGCCGCGACGATCAGGAGCGCTCTGGCAGCAGCCGACCTCGAGCACACGGAGTTCCGGCCGGGTGTCTTCGAGGTCACGCTGCCCGGCGTCCGCAAGCTCCAGACCACCTGCCGTCTCGAGGTCGGTGACCACGCACTCGGCATCCACGCCTTCGTCGCGCGGCGCCCCGACGAGAACCACGAGGCCGTCTACCGCTGGCTCCTCGAGCGCAACCTGCGGATGTACGCCGTGGCGTTCGCCGTCGACAGCGCGGGCGACATCTATCTCGACGGCCGCCTCCCGCTGCACGCCATCACCGAGGACGAGGTCGACCGCGTCCTCGGATCGGTGCTCACCTACGCCGACGACTCGTTCAACATGATCCTCGAGCTCGGGTTCGCCAGCTCGATCCGCAAGGAGTGGGAGTGGCGGCTCTCGCGCGGCGAGTCGACGCGCAACCTGGAGGCGTTCCGTCATCTGCTCGAGAAGGACTCGGCCCAGGGCTGACGGTGCCGTGCGGCCCGCTCAGCTCCGCACCCGCGCGAGGATCCGCGCCTCGGTCTCCGCGTCGACCCCCGCAGGCTGGCGCTCGGGGTGAGGCGACGCCGTCGGACCCTCGGCTCGCAACCACGTCCAGGTGTCCGCGACCGTCTCCTGGACCGGCCGGCACCGCAGCCCGGCCGCGTGGGCGGCCGACGTGTCACCGTCGTGCAGTCCGGCCAGCTCCCCGGTCGGGGGCACCCAGATCGGCAGGTCCACCCATCCGGTGACGCCCTCCTCCAGGAGCACCTCGGCCGGCACCCAGACGAGGGTCGCGTCCGCCACCGTCACGGCCAGGCACGACTCGAGCAGCTCACGCGTCGTGGTGTGCCCCGGAAGGCTGACCACGTTGTACGTGCCTCCACCCTCGCCGCCCCGGCCGGCCGTCTCGGCGCGGTCGAGCATCCACCCCGCGAGGTCCCGTCCGTCCACGTACTGCAGCGGTCGCTCGCCCGGGCCGGGAGCGAGCACGTCCCCGCCCGCAGCGACTCGCCGCAGCCACCAAGGAAGGCGGCCGACGACCTCGTACGGGCCGATCACCAGCCCCGCCCGCGCCAGCAGCGCACGGTCGCCGAACGCGTCCAGGACCGCAAGCTCGGCGCCTCGCTTCGCCGCCCCGTAGTCGTCGGCGGTGGTGGCGTCGGGATCGCCGTCGACGACCGGAGCGCTCTCGTCGGCCCCCGGCACGAGCGGCCAGGCGTAGACCGACCGGCTGGAGACGTAGCCGTAGTGCGACACGCGATCGGCCAACAGCCGTGCGGAGTCACGCACCACGCTCGGCTCGTCCGACCAGGTGTCGAGGACGGCGTCCCACGTCTCACCGGCGAGCGCGTCGGCGAAGGCTCGGGCGTCGCGGCGGTCGGCGTACCGGGCGTCGGCACCCCGCGCGGGCGATCCGCTGGTGCCCCGGGTCACGGTGGTGACGTCGTGGCCACGGGCCAGCGCGGCCTCGACGGCGGCGCGGCCGACGTGGTGGGTCCCTCCCAGGATGAGCAGGCGCATGTCTCGAGCCTGGCCGATCGCGCGCCCGGGCGGCAAGGTCTTCCGCTCAGGGCAGAGCCGTCGTCGCTAGGGTGAGCGCATGAGTGCCTACACCCTCGTCCTGCTGCGCCACGGCGAGAGCCAGTGGAACAAGAAGAACCTCTTCACCGGCTGGGTCGACGTCGACCTCACCGAGAAGGGTGAGGCCGAGGCCCGCGCCGCGGCACTCCTGATGGCCGAGGCCGGTCTGTTCCCCGACGTGATGCACACGTCGCTGCTGCGCCGCGCGATCCGCACCGGCCAGATCGCCCTCGACGGCATCGACCGCCACTGGATCCCGGTGCGGCGGTCGTGGCGGCTGAACGAGCGCCACTACGGGGCGCTCCAGGGCAAGGACAAGAAGGCGACGCTGGAGGAGTTCGGCGAGGAGCAGTTCATGAAGTGGCGGCGCTCGTACGACGTGCCGCCGCCGCCGTTGGACGCGGACGCCGAGTTCAGCCAGTTCCACGACGTCCGCTACGCCGATCTCCCTCCGGAGGTCCGGCCGCGTACGGAGGCGCTCGCCAACGTGCTCCACCGGTTCCTCCCGTACTGGTACGACGCGATCGTCCCCGACCTGCGGCTGGGGCGGACGGTCCTGGTGGCGGCGCACGGCAACTCGCTGCGGGCGCTCGTGAAGCACCTCGACGACATGTCCGAGGAGGCCGTCGTCGGCCTCAACATCCCGACCGGGATGCCGCTGCTGTACGAGCTGGACGAGGACATGCGGCCGCTCACCAAGGGCGGCCGCTACCTCGACCCGGAGGCGGCTCGCGCCGCGGCCGAGGCGGTCGCTAACCAGGGGCGCTGACACCTGTCCGGCGTCGAGATGGCGCTGGTCCTCCTCGCGGGGGTCGGCGCGGGTGTCATCAACACGATCGTCGGCTCGGGGACCCTGATCACCTTCCCGACGCTCGTGGCGTTCGGGGTGCCGCCGGTGACGGCGACGATGAGCAACGCGGTGGGCCTGGTGCCCGGCAACATCACCGGCTCGTTCGGCTACCGGCGAGAGCTCGCCGGGCAGGGCTTCCTCGTCAGAAGGTTCCTGCCCGCCTCCCTCCTCGGCTCGCTCGTCGGGGCGTACCTGCTGCTGAACCTTCCCGAGGACACGTTCATCGCGGTGGTGCCGGTGCTGCTCGTGGTGGCGCTGGTCATGGTGGTCGCGCAGCCGCCGCTCCAGAGGTGGCTCAAGGCGCGGCGCGAGGCCAGCGGCGTCGACGAGGTCGCGCTCGACGCGATGAGCCGGCCGCGCAGTCTTGCCGCGCTGGTCACGGTGTTCGCGTGCGGGATCTACGGGGGCTACTTCGCCGCTGCCCAGGGGATCCTCCTGATCGGGCTCCTGGGGATGCTGGTGCCGTTGGCGCTGCAGCGCATGAACGCGCTCAAGAACGTGCTCGTGCTGGGGGTCAACGTGGTCTCGGCGACGACGTACGTGGTGGTCGCCACCTGGGGCGGTGGGACGCACCCGATCGACTGGACCGCCGTCGGACTCGTCGCCGCGGGTTCGCTGGTGGGCGGGTACCTCGGCGCGCGCATCGGGCGGCGTCTCCCGTCGCTGCTGCTCCGTGCCTGCATCGTGGTGCTCGGCCTCGTCGCGCTCTACACCATCATCGGCATGCGCTGACCGCCGACGGTTGCGGAGGACCCGACGCTCAGACCTGAGGCACCTCGCCGGTCACCTGGTAGACCACGCGGCGCGCGATCGAGACCGCGTGGTCGCCGGTCCGCTCGTAGTAGCGCGCGAGGAGCGCGACGTCGACCGCCGACTCCACCCCACCGGTCCAGCCGTCGCCGAGCAGCCGGTGGAACATCGTCCGGTAGAGACTGTCCATCTCGTCGTCGGCCGAGAGCAGCGCGGCCGCGGCGTCGAGGTCGTGGGTTCCGAGCACGATCGCGACGGACTCGAGCATGCCGCCGGCGACCCGGGCCATCTCCGCCACCGTCGGTCGGGCCTCCGCAGGGACCGCCAGCTCCGGCATGCGCATGCGGGCGAGCTCCGCGACGTGGACGGCGAGGTCACCGATGCGCTCGAGGTCACCGGCGATCCGCAACCCGGCCACCACGCGACGGAGGTCTGTGGCCACCGGCTGTTGAGTCGCGAGCAGGGAGATCGCATCGCTCTCGCACGACTCGCGGGCGGCGTCGATCACCGCGTCTCCGCTGATGACCAGCTCGGCCGCGCCGAGGTCCCCGTCGAGGAGGGCCGCGCTCGCCCGAGCGAGCGAGAAGCGCACCGCCGTGGTCATCGCCACGAGGTCGGCGTCGAGCGCATCCAGCCGGTCGTCATAGAAGTCGCGCATGCTCGGACCCTAGGGAGTCCAGGTGAACCGTCACCGACCTGCGATGAACGAGCGGTGAACTCTGGACGAACGACCCCGTCGGTCGCCCCGCACGTTCATCAAGGATCAGGGCCCCTGCGTACGATCGAGGTGTGGAACCGGACATCGCGTTCGCGTTCGGCGCCGCCGTAGGCCTTCTGATGGGGGCCGGGGTGTTGTGGGCGTGGCGCTACAGCGAGCGGCAGCAGGAGCACATCCCGGCCCGGCCCGAGCCCGAGGTCCCGGCCGGCGCCGAGGCCGTCCTTGCCGTCCTGCGCTCGTCGGCGGTCATCGTCGATGCCGCCGACAGGGTGGTGAGGGCCTCCGCCCCGGCGCACGCCATGGGTCTGCTCCAGGACACCCGCCTCGAGCACGAGACACTCCGCGACATGGTCCGGCTCGTCCGGCGCGACGGTCAGGTCCGTACGGAGGAGCTCGCCCTCGGGCTGGGACGCGGCGGTCAGCGGCACGTGCTCGTCCGGGTCGCTCCGCTCACCTCGCGCCTGGTGCTCGTGCTCGTCGAGGACCGGACCTCCGAGCGGCGCGTGGAGATGATCCGCCGCGACTTCGTGGCCAACGTGAGTCACGAGCTCAAGACCCCGGTCGGGGCGCTCAACCTGCTGGCCGAGGCCGTCGGCGAGGCTCGCGACGACCCGGAGGCCGTCGTCCGGTTCAGCGGACGGATGAAGCGCGAGGGCGCTCGCCTCACCCGCCTCGTCCAGCAGATCATCGAGCTCTCCCGCCTTCAGGGCGACGCCCTGGTCGAAGACCCGCACGAGGTCGACGTCGCGACGCTGGTCGCCGCGGCGGTGGAGCGCAACGCGGTCGACGCGGAGGCCCGGGGGATCGACGTCGCCGTCCGCAGCGCCGACGACCTGTACGTCCACGGTGACGGCGAGCAGCTGCTCCAGGCGGTCAACAACCTGGTCGAGAATGCCATCGCGTACTCCGAGGAGGGCACGAGCGTGACCGTGGACGCCGCTCGCGTCGACGACGAGGTCCGCATCGCCGTGCGAGACCAGGGCGTCGGCATCGCCCAGGCGGAGATCGAGCGGATCTTCGAGCGCTTCTATCGCGTGGATCCGGCACGGGCGCGCAGCACGGGTGGCACGGGGCTCGGCCTCTCGATCGTCAAGCACGTCGCCGCCAGCCACGCCGGTGCCGTCGAGGTGTGGAGCGAGCCCGGCCACGGCTCGTCGTTCACGCTGGTGCTCCCCGCCGCGGCCCGCACGCGCGACCTCGACGACGACGCATCCGCCTCGTCCGACGCCCAGACCCCGGTACGCCCGTCCGCCCAGGAGGCACGCCCATGACCCGAGTGCTCGTCGTCGAGGACGAGGAGAGCTACATCGATGCGCTGTCGTACGTGCTGCGCAAGGAGGGCTTCGAGGTGGCCGTCGCGACCGACGGCTACGCGGCGCTCGAGGAGTTCGACCGCACCGGAGCCGACATCGTCCTCCTCGACCTCATGCTCCCCGGCATCAGCGGGACCGAGGTGTGCCGCAAGCTCCGTGCGTCGTCGTCGGTGCCGGTGATCATGGTGAGCGCCAAGGACTCCGAGGTCGACAAGGTGGTCGGTCTCGAGCTCGGCGCCGACGACTACGTCACGAAGCCGTACAGCCCTCGCGAGCTGGTCGCCCGGATCCGGGCGGTCCTCCGCCGCGGCGCCGACCAGGGTGCCGCCGATGACACCGCCCTCGAGGTGGGCCGGGTCAGGATGGACGTCGACCGGCACGTGGTCACCGTCGACGGCGACGAGGTCCGGCTGCCCCTGAAGGAGTTCGAGCTGCTGGAGCTCTTTCTCCGCAACGTCGGGCGGGTGCTCACGCGGGGTCAGCTCATCGACCGCGTCTGGGGCTCGGACTACGTCGGCGACACCAAGACGCTCGACGTCCACGTCAAGCGGCTCCGCGCCAAGATCGAGCCCGATCCGTCACGCCCCTCGACGCTGGTGACGGTGCGAGGGCTGGGATACAAGTACGACGTCTAGGACGCCGATGGCCGGCGGCCGGCTGCTCTGCCGCACGAGGCGCGACGTCCGTGGTGGCCCCTAGGCTGATCGGCATGAAGACACGGATCGGGACCCACGTCGACCAGGCCCACCCCTTCGACGACGTCGACCGGGTCGGCGCCGACGTCGCCCAGATGTTCTTGGGCGACCCGCAGAGCTGGAAGTGGCCGAAGTACGAGTACGCCGGCGGCGCCGACGGGCTCCGTGACGACGCGGCGGCGCGAGACGTCCCGCTCTACGTCCACGCTCCCTACCTGCTCAACGTGGCGAGCCTCAACAACCGCGTGCGCATCCCCAGCCGCAAGCTCGTCCAGAACGCCGTCGACGGTGCCGCCGCGATCGGTGCCGCGGGGGTGATCCTCCACGGTGGCTACGTCGATTCCGAGGACGACCTCGACAAGGGGTTCGACAACTGGCGCAAGGCCGTCGAGGCGATCGACGCCAAGGTGCCGGTGCTCCTCGAGAACACCGCGGGGGGCGACTACTCGATGGCGCGACGGTTCGAGCGGATCGAGCGGACGTGGGAGGCGATCCAGGCCGGCGGTGCCGGAGACTCGTGGGGCTTCTGCCTCGACACCTGCCACGCCTGGGCGGGCGGCATCGAGCTCGAGGGCATCGTCGACCGGATCAAGGCGGTGACGGGCAGGATCGACCTCGTGCACTGCAACAACAGCCGCGACGCCTTCGACTCAGGAGCCGACCGCCACGCTCACCTGACGGCAGGGACGATCCCGCCGGAGCTGCTCGTGGACGTGGTCCGCTCGGCTGGTGCGCCGGTCATCATCGAGACCCACGCCGACGACCAGACCGGCGACGACATCGCGTGGCTCCGCGACCAGGTCGCGCAGTAGCGACCCGACCTCAGTCGGTGCCGGCGCCCTCGTCCTCTTCGCCGGGGGTGTCCTGGTCGACGGCCGAGGACGCCTTCGGCGTGGCGGGGCTGGTGGGGGTGCTCGCGCCCGGCTCGGCCACCGAGTCATACATCGGGATCCGGGTCACGATGGGGAGCTGCATGTCGACGTCACCGGCGTTGGCGAACGTGTAGGTGATCACGAGGAACTGGCCGGCGAAGAGCTCCGAGCCCTCGATGACCACCTGAGGCTTGGTGCCGAGCGTCTCCAGACGGCGGGCCGGGACCGGCACGGGACCGTCGAAGGTGACGTCGACCGGTGTGCCGTCGAGCGTGCTGACCTCGACCTCGACAAGCCGGTCGGCCTTCAGCGCCTGGTTGACCAGGCCGGCTGACAGCGTCCCGGAGCCGTCCTCGTTCTTCACGAAGAGCGCGTTGAGCACCTGGACGTCGCTCGAGCGGTCGTCGGTGCCGACGCTGGCCTCGTAGACGGAGTTGGTCTGTGCCTCGAAGCCGGTGCCACATCCTGCGAGGAGGACAGCGAGTCCGCCGACGACGGCGGTGGCGAGAGCACGGCGGGAGCGAGTGAGCACAGCCCGACCCTTTCTTCATTCCTACGAGCGCGACCAGGTGGTGCGCGGCGACGCACCCAGCGTATCCGCGGGCCGCCCGGGCCGTGCGACGAGGTCGTGCGGACACCCTCGACTGCCACTCCGGCGAGACTTTGTCAAGTCCCGATGAGGCTCCTGACCTGCAGAAACGATCCGGAGGGCTGTGGTTCCCCGTGTTACCCTAGTCACCTAAGAAAGGGCTATGGACATATGACTTTCACTGTTGGCGAAACGGTTGTCTACCCCAATCACGGTGCGGCGGTCATCGAGGACATCGAAGTCCGCACGATCAAGGGCGAAGAGCGTCAGTACCTCGTGCTGCGCATCGTCGCCCAGAACGATCTCGTCGTACGGGTGCCGGCGTGCAATCTCGACCTGGTCGGGGTGCGCGACGTGGTGGACAAGGAGGGGCTGGACCGGGTCTTCGGTGTGCTTCGGGCGGAGCACGCGGAGGAGCCGACCAACTGGTCCCGTCGTTACAAGGCCAATCTCGAGAAGCTGCACTCCGGTGACGTGATGAAGGTCGCCGAGGTCGTGCGTGACCTGTGGCGCCGCGAACGCGACCGGGGTCTCTCGGCAGGCGAGAAGCGGATGCTGGCCAAGGCGCGTCAGATCCTCGTCTCCGAGCTCGCGCTCGCCGAGAACACCAACGAGGACAAGGCCGAGACGCTGCTCGACGAGGTGCTCGCGTCCTGACCTGATCGTGGTCCTCGACCACTCGTGACGAAGCCGCTGCCGTGACTATGGCAGCGGCTTCGTCGTGCGACGGCGTTTCTTATTCCGGCTGTTGCGTGCCGTAACCGGTACGAAACCCGCGCTGCCTAGCGTCGCGGCATGGCGACGTCGGGCGGAGTGGCGACCTGGGTCAAGGTGTGCGACGCGGGAGAGCTCGTCGTGGGCATCGGTGTCTCCGCACTCGTCCGCGGCAAGCAGGTGGCGCTGTTCAAGACCGGTGAGCGAGAGCTTCGTGCCGTCGGCAACCGCGATCCCTACTCCGGGACCCAGACGATGGCCCGGGGCCTGGTCGTCGAGCGAGACGGGCGGACCCTCCTGGCCGCACCGGCGGGTCGAGAGCTGTTCGACCTCGAGACCGGCGTCTGCATCGACGACCCGATGACCAGACTCGCGCTCTATCCGGTGCGTCTCGTCAATGGATTTGCCGAGGTGTGCATCACCGTACGGGGATGACGATCGCCGTGGCGATCGCCGCGGCACCCTCTCCGCGCCCGGTGAGACCGAGCCCGTCGGTCGTCGTCCCGGACACGCTCACCGGCGCTCCGACGGCGTCCGAGAGCACCCGCTGCGCCTCGTCGCGCCGCGTCCCGACCTTGGGTCGGTTGCCGACGAGCTGGACGCTCACGTTGCCGATCGTGAACCCGGCGTCGACGACCCTGCGGGCGGTCTCGGTGACGAACGCGACGCCGGAGGCGCCGGCCCACTCCGGATCGGACGTCCCGTAGTTGCTCCCGAGGTCGCCGAGTCCCGACGCTGCGAGCAAGGCGTCGCACACGGCGTGAGCGACCACGTCGGCGTCGGAGTGCCCCGCGAGTCCTGCCGGTTCGTCGGGCCACAGCAGTCCGGCGCACCACATGGGTCGTCCGGCCTCGTACGCGTGGACGTCGGTGCCGGTGCCGACGCGGGGGATCGGGGAGTGCGCCATGGGGCCATCATCGCGCGCCGTCCGGTCGAGCGGGCGACCGGCGGGCCGCGCGCCCCTCGGGTCAGCCGGCCGAGAGGACCTCGGCCGCCGAGACCGCCCCGTGACGGTCCTGGATGACGTCGGCGAGACGCCGGATCTCGTCGTCGCTGATCTCGACGCCGACCTCCTCGACGCCGCGGCGCAGCTCGTCCTCGACCGTGCCCTCGGTCGCGCCGTCCTGCCACGAGGTCACGCGGTCGACGACGGCCTGGATGGCGGTGATCCTGTCCTGTTCAGTCATGGCCGATCGTTACCCACGCCGGCCGGCGCCATGCCCGTCGCGTCGTACCGGCTCGTCCTCACCAGCGGTGACCGGTGATCGTCGGCAGCGCCCTGCCCGTCCGGATCACGTAAGCCGTGCCGCCGCTGCCGCGCAGCCACGCCCGCTCGAGCTGGGCCCGGCGATACACGCGCCGGACGCTCGAGACCCGGGGAGCGGCAGGGTCGTTGACGATGACGTCACCCGTGGCGGTGAACCCGCGGATCACGAAGAGGTGGCCGGCGGTGGAGCGGATCGGCGCACCGGTCAGACCGCCACGGCCGAAGGCGACCGACACCACCAACGGGATCCCCGCCCTCACGAACGCCTCGGCGTCGCGCAGCGAGGACAGTCGCGCGACGAACGCGTCGGCACCCCGGGTGCCGGCATAAGCGGTGTTGAAGCCCCAGTTGCCCGTGCCCCCGTAGCGGACGTCGTACGTCCGGCGGGCGCCGTGCACGACGAAGCGTTGCCTGATCCCGCGTCGGACCCACGCGTACTGCGCCTTCGTCGGCCCTCTGCCCAGACTGCGCAGGACCATCGTGGTCGAGGTGGGGGAGCACCACGCGGCTCCGCCTCCGTCGTACTGGCGGTACTGACCGCGGTGCACCATCTGCGAGTACCGCGGGACGGCGAGCTCGACCGTCCGCCTCATCGTGGTCGCCGACACCGGTCTCGCCGACCTCGCCGCGGCCGACGCGACGGCGCCGACCGAGAGCAGGCGAGGCTTCGCCCTCGACCTCACCGGGCGGAGCAGGGTGACGCGCACCTGCCAGGCCGCGACGCGCGCGCTCCCGTTCGCCCGGACGGCATCGGTCACGACACGGGCGACGTCGTCGGACTGGGCCGGCCCCGACGTGCGGCGGACCGTGCTCTCCTTCTCTGCCCACCGTCCGAGGGTGTCCCAGCTCCCGGTGCGCCCGTTCGTCGTCCGCACCCGCACGGAGACGATCAGGGCGGACCTGCCGGGGGTGCGCGCGTTCCAGGACGGCACCACCTCGTCGGCACCGAAACCGGTCGACGACCAGGCCGAGGTCCAGCGGGCCTTCTCGTAGGTGCGCCCGGCGAGCCTGGTGCGGCCGGTTGCACGCGAGAACCGCACTGCGCCACCGCTGACGCTCGTGCCGGCGGTGCTCCCGGACGACAGCTGCCCCGAGGTCGTCCACCGCTGCGAGGCGATGCGCGGGGCCGCGGCCTGCGCCGCGGCGGTCATGGTGCCCGCCACCAGGCCGGCACTGGTCAGGGCGCCGGCGAGGACGAGCGAGGTACGAACCGTACGGTTGCGCATTGATCGATGCTAAGTCGGATCAGGGCAAGCCACTACTCTGGTCAGCGTGACCGTGCGCCTCTACGACTCTGCGACCATGCAGACCAACGCCCTCGAGCCCCTCGTCCCCGGACGGGTCGGCATCTATCACTGTGGGCTCACGGTCCAGGGCCCGCCACACCTCGGCCACATCCGCAAGGAGGTGGCCTTCGACGTGCTGCGGCGCTGGCTGACCCACGAGGGCCTCGAGGTCACGCTGGTCGCCAACGTCACCGACATCGACGACAAGATCCTCGTCAAGGGCGCCGAGCAGGACCGGCCGTGGTGGGCCGTCGCCTACGAGAACGAGCGCGCCCTGCACGCCGCCTACGACGTGCTGGGCTGCCTCCCGCCGACGTACGAGCCCCGCGCGACCGGGCACGTCCCCGAGATCATCGAGCTCGTGGAGACCCTGATCGACCGCGGCCACGCCTACGCCGCGCCAGACGGCTCGGGCGACGTCTACTTCGACGTGCGCTCGTGGCCCGACTACGGCGAGCTGTCGCACCAGAAGCTCGACGACATGCGCGACGCCGAGGACGCCGACCCGCGCGGCAAGCGCGACCCGCGCGACTTCGCGCTCTGGAAGGGGCACAAGGAGGGGGAGCCGGAGACGGCGTCGTGGCCCTCGCCGTGGGGTCGTGGCCGCCCCGGCTGGCACATCGAGTGCTCGGCGATGGCCACGAAGTACCTCGGCCCCGAGTTCGACATCCACGGTGGCGGCATCGACCTGCGCTTCCCCCACCACGAGAACGAGCTCGCTCAGGCCCGAGCGGCCGGCATGCCGTTCTCCCGGTCCTGGATGCACAACCAGCTCGTCCGCATCGGGGGCGAGAAGATGAGCAAGTCGGTCGGCAACTCCCTGCTGGTGAGCGAGGTGGTCAAGCGCTTCCGGCCGGTCGACGTGCGCTACTACCTGGTGGCCGCGCACTACCGCTCCGAGATCGACTACACCGAGGAGTCGCTCGCCGACGCTGCGACGACCTACCAGCGCATCGAGGGTTTCGTCCGCCGGGCGACCGAGGCGACAGGGGCCAGCACCGACCTGCGCGAGCTCGGCGGTGCGGTCACGCCGGGCTTCGCGGAGGCGATGGACGACGACCTGGCGGTGCCCGCAGCGCTCGCCCAGGTCCAGGAGCTGGTCCGCGACGGCAACAAGCAGCTCGCGGCCGGCGACGAGCAGCGCTATGCCCTGGTGAGCACGCTCTCGGCGGTACGGCGCATGCTTGACGTGCTGGGGCTCGACCCGTACGCGTCGCAGTGGGACGACGGCGGAGACGGCGCCGGTGCGGCTCACGCCGCACTCGGGACGCTCGTCGAGGCGCTGCTGGAGCAGCGGGCGACCGCCCGGACAGAGAAGGACTTCGTCACCGCGGACCGTGTCCGCGACCAGCTGAAGGCAGCTGGGGTCGAGGTCGAGGACACCCCCGCAGGACCACGCTGGTCCGTCGGCGGGGACCACGCGACGAACAAGGGACCAGTGAGCTGATGGCCGGGAACAGCCAGCGCCGGGGCGCGATCAACAAGGGCAAGAAGGGTGCGTCGGTCGGGACCGGCGGCCACCGCCGCCGGGGTCTTGAGGGCAAGGGGCCGACCCCAAAGGCCGAGGAGCGACCCAACCACAAGAAGTACAAGATGGCGCGCGCCGCCGACAAGCGCCGTCAGCCCGCACCCCGCAAGCGCGGGGACTCCAGCGAGTGGGCAGCCGGACGCAACTCCGTGGTCGAGCTGCTGCGCGCCGACGTGCCGGTGAGCACGCTCTATGTCGCCGAGGGCATCGACCGCGACGACCGCATCACCGAGATCCTCGCGCTCGCCGTCGACAAGCGCCTGTCGATCCTGGACGCGACCAAGGCCGAGCTCGACCGGTTCACCGAAGGCGCGGTGCACCAGGGCGTCGCGGCCAAGCTCCCGCCCTACGAGTACGCGCACCCCGACGACCTGCTCGCCGCCGCCGAGGAGGCAGGTGAGGTGCCGCTGATCATCGTCGTCGACGGCATCACAGACCCGCGCAACCTGGGAGCGGTGATCCGCAGCGCCGCCGGCTTCGGCGCACACGGGGTGGTGATCCCGGAGCGGCGCACAGCATCCATGACGGCCTCGGCATGGAAGACGTCCGCCGGTGCCGCGGCAAGGGTGCCGGTGGCCCGGGCGACCAATCTCACACGGCAGCTCAAGGCGTACGCCGAGCAAGGCCTGATGATCGCCGGTCTCTCGGCCGACGGCGACGTCTCCCTGCCCGATCTCGACCTCGCCGACGGCCCGCTCGTCCTGGTGGTCGGGAGCGAGGGCAAGGGCCTCTCCCGCTTGGTGTCGGAGACGTGCGACGTGCTCGTGTCGATCCCGATGGCGTCGTCGCTGGAGTCGCTGAACGCGGGCGTCGCAGCCGGCATCGCGTTGTACGCGATCGACCAGCGTCGGCAGGTTTAGCGACGGTCCGCTCGGGCAACGGCAATCGTTGTCGCTCGTCTGGAACCCGTACGTTTAAGGGATGACTGCTGAGCTGACACTAGGGGCCGAAGAAGAGCTTCATCTGATCGACCGCGAGAGCCGGACGCTGTCGCCATCCGCGCCGCGGCTGCTGTCCCGGCTGCCGGGTGAGAACTTCTCGGCCGAGCTCCAGCGGTCGACGATCGAGACCAACACCAACGTGGTGACGGGTCTCGCCGGGCTTCGCGAGGAGCTCATCTCCTTGCGCAAGCAGCTGATCACGGTCGCCGAGTCAGAGGGAATCGGCGTCGCCGCCGTCGGCACGGCCCCGCGGTCCTCCTACGACGAGGACTTCGGGCTGACCGCCACCGGCCGGTTCGGCCGGATGCAGCAGGAGTACCGGTTGCTCGTCAACGAGCAGCTCATCTGCGGGACGCAGATCCACGTCGGCGTCTCCGACCGTGACGTCGCCATCGACATCGCGCAGCGGATCGGCCGCGACCTGCCGACCCTGCTCGCGCTCTCGGCCAGCTCGCCCTACTGGAACGAGCAGGACACCGGCTACGCGAGCATGCGCACGATCCTCTGGGGGCGCTGGCCCACCACCGGGGCCCTGCCACCGCTCGGGTCGGCGAAGGAGTACGAGGCGCTCCTCAACGACCTGGTCGCGAGCGGCGTGATCGCCGACGCCAAGATGGCCTACTTCGACGTCCGTCCGTCGTCGCACGCGCCGACGCTCGAGCTGCGGGTGGCCGACGCGTGCCCGGTGGTGGACGACGCGATCTTGATCGCCGGTCTCTTCCGCGCGATGGTGCGGGCCGCCGAGCTCGACATCGAGCGCGGTGTTCCGTACACGCCGGTGCCAGCGCCGTTGCAGCGCGCGGCAACCTGGCAGGCTGCCCGCGCGGGCCTGGCGGGCAGCCTGCTCGATCCGAGCACGCACGCCGAGCGGGTCCCCGCCCCGGGCGTGGTCCGGTCGCTGATCGAGCGACTGCGCCCGGCGCTGGAGGAGCTCGGCGACTACGACGAGGTCTCCGAGCTCGCCGCGCGGACCCTGGCGCAGGGCACCTCGGCGGACCGTCAGCGTGCCGCCTTCGCCGAGAGCGGGTCGCTGGACGACGTCATGGACCAGGTCGTCGCCGAGACGCACGGTCCGCCGTCGGGGCTGCCGCCGGAGGTTCCGGCACTGCGGTCCTACCCGGCCCGTGCCGGTGACGAGGTGATCGGGCTCGGGTCGCGTCCGCGGCCCGTCTACAGCGACGTGATGGCCTACATCCGCGACCGGAGCCGCGAGGACCTCGAGAAGCTCCAGCACCAGCGCGACACCTGGTCGGACGACGAGGGCCTCACGGTCGTCCTCGACGGCGAGACCAACCGGTTCGAGGTCGACCTGGTGCCGCGGATCATCAACGCCCACGAGTGGGAGATGCTCAGCGAGGGCCTCGAGCAGCGCGCTCGCGCACTGGAGATGTTCCTCCAGGACGTGTACGGCCCGGGTCGGGCGCTCGCTCACGGCGTCGTGACCGAAGCCGATCTCCACTCCTGCCCGGGGTGGCGCGAGGACGGGACCCGGTTGCCGCAGGCGGTGGTGCGGGCGCCGATCATGGGCTTCGACCTGGTGCGCAACGACCGCGGCGAATGGCAGGTGCTCGAGGACAACCTGCGCAACCCCAGCGGCCTGGCCTATGCGGCCGCGGCGCGGGAGATGCTCGACACGGTGGTCCCGGACATGCCGCGACCGGCCGGCCTCGTCGATCCTCGTGCGTCGCTGCCGATGGTCGGCCAGACGTTGCGGACCTGCGTCGAGCGTGCCGGTGTCGGCGCGGGGGACGAGGGCGCCCTCGTCCTGCTCGCGACCGGACCGTCCAGCGTCTCGTGGTACGAGCACCAGCGTCTCGCCAAGGAGGGCGGTCTCGTCCTGGCGACGAGCGAGGACCTCGTCGTCCGTGAAGGCCGCGTACGCCTCGTCGACGGTGACCGCGCGGTCGACGGGATCTACGTCCGGCTGGACGAGGAGCTCGGCGAGCTGACGACGGATGACGGTCGAACGCTCGGTGCCGACATCATCGACGTGGCCGCGTCGGGAGCCGTGGTGCTCGCGAACGCTCCGGGCAACGGGGTTGCCGACGACAAGGCGACCTACCGCGTGGTCCCCGAGCTCATCGGCTACTACCTCGACGAGCGTCCGCTCATCGAGTCGGTGCCGACGTACCGCACCGATGACGACGACGAGCGGCAGATCGTCCTCGAGCGGGTCGACGAGCTGGTCACCAAGCCCGTCGACGGCTACGGCGGTCACGGCGTGCTCGTCGGTCCGCTCGCCTCGCAGGGCGAGATCGTGCGGCGGCGCAAGGAGATCGCCCGTGACACCGAGGGCTGGGTCGCGCAGGAGACGGTCGCGCTCAGCTCGCACCCGACGCTCGACCACGGCCGGCTGGAGCCGCGCCACGTCGATCTGCGCGTGTTCGTGCACGTGACCGGCACCGAGCCGGGTCAGGTCAAGGCCGTCCCGGTCGCGCTGACCCGCGTCGCCGGCCCCGGCAGCCTCATCGTCAACAGCTCGCAGGGCGGCAGCGCCAAGGACACCTGGATCATCCAGGACTGACCCGACACCCGCCGTCACGACGCGAGGCCCCGACCACCTGGTGGTCGGGGCCTCGCGTGCGTCGGCCGTACGGGGTGGTGCGGGCGGTCAGCGCCGGCGACCGGCAGAGGCGATCGCGGTGCCCAGGAGCAGTGCGGCGATCGTGGGGAAGAGCACGAAGCCGTAGAGCGGCAGGTTGACCAGCGGCTGCGAATAGAGCCAGTCCCAGTCACGGATCTCAGCGGCGGCACGGAAGATCTCCTCGCGCGCCAGGACGATCACAGCGGCGGGGACGGCGCCGTACAGGACAGCGGCGATCATCGGTCCGACCGGTGACAGCCGTCCCGCCGCGGCGGTCAGGAGCAGGAGGAGGCCGGAGACGGCCGCGACCGCGAACGGCCACGTCTCCCCGTCGCTGAAGGAGCGGAAGTTGGTCGCATCGAACCAGTAGCGGCCGAACGCCCAGTCGAAGCCCACGATCGCGACCGGGGGCAGGAGGAGTCCCGCCAGGAGGCTCACGACGTGGCGGGCTGCCCCGCCGCGGCGGGGGGTGTCGTCCCCGTCGGTGGACGAGGATCCGGAGGAGGACGGGCCGTAGGGGTCGGCGTCGTAGGAACGTGAGTCGGAGGTGGGGATCGGCTTCGTAGGGCTCGCTTGGGGGCGATCGACCGGTTGGCTCATGACCGGCGAGCCTAGACCCCGAGGGGGTGGTCGGCCGACCACCGACGTCGGATACCGTGGTCGGCGATGATCTCCGTCGACCGTCTCACCAAGACCTTCGGCACCGTTCGCGCTGTGGACGACCTCACCTTCGAGGTCCGGCCAGGCGCGGTCACCGGGTTCCTCGGACCCAACGGAGCCGGCAAGACCACCACGCTGCGGATGCTCCTCGGCCTCGTGGCGCCCACGTCCGGAAGCGCGACGATCGACGGTCGGCGCTACGCCGACCTCGAGCGTCCCGGCCGGGTTGTCGGGGCCGCGCTGGAGGCCGCGAGCTTCCATCCGGGCCGGACGGCGCTCGACCACCTGCGGGTGTTCGCACCGTCGATGGGTGTGTCCGACGCCCGGTGCCGCGAGCTGCTCGCCATGGTCGGCCTCGCGGACGCGGCCGACCGCCGCGTCGGCGGGTTCTCCCTCGGCATGCGCCAGCGGCTCGCGCTCGGGACCACGCTGCTGGGCGACCCGCCCGTTCTCATCCTCGACGAGCCGGCCAACGGCCTCGACCCCGGCGGCATCCGGTGGCTCCGCGAGCTGTTGCGGTTCTTCGCCGGAGAGGGCCGTACGGTTCTCGTCTCGAGCCACGTGCTGTCGGAGGTCCAGCAGACCGTCGACGACGTGGTGATCATCGCGCAGGGCAGACTCGTGCACGCCTCCCCGCTGGCCGAGCTGGCGGCGATGGCGGTGCGGCACGTCGAGGTCGTCTCCCCTGATTCCGAGGCGCTGCGTGCGGTCCTCGACGACCGAGGGTGGTCGTACGCCCCGGCGTCACGCGAAGGCGTTCGCGGCTTCGACGTCTCCCAGGTGAGCGCGGCGGAGGTCGGTGCGGCCGCGTTCGGCGCCGGCGTCGAGCTGCACACGCTGACACAGCGCGAGGTCGAGCTGGAGGACGTGTTCCTGTCGCTCACCGGCCAGGACGGCACGCCCACCTCGACCGGCGCTCCCGCGGCTGCGGAGGTGGCCGCATGAGGGCCGCGCTCACCTCCGAGCTCCGGAAGTGGACGACCACCCGCCTCTGGTGGGTGCTGCTCGTGATCATGGCCGCCTACATGGCCTTCCTCGCGGTGGTGATGGCGTTCTCGCTCACGCTCGCGCCGACAGGAGGGACGGCGCCTGTCGGGGGTGTGGACGCGGCGCTGACCGTCTATACGCTCGGCAACGGGCTCGGATACGTCTTCCCCCTGCTCGCCGGGGCCATGTCGATGACGTCGGAGTTCCGCTACCAGACGATCACGCCATCGCTGCTCGGCGATCCTCGCCGCGGTGTCTTCCTCGGCGCCAAGCTCGTGTCGGCCGCCGTCATCGGACTCGCGTTCGGTGTGGTCGGCACGGCGGCCAGCGTGGCGGGCGGCGCGCCGATCCTCTCCCTGCGCGGTGACGGCGCGTTCCTGACGGAGGGAGACGTCCTCGCTCCGGTCGCCCTGTCGGTCGTGGCGCTGGCGATCTGGGCGTTCGTCGGCGTCGGGGTCGGGAGCCTCATCACCAACCAGGTCGCGGCCATCGTGGTCGTGCTCGCGTTCACCCAGTTCGTAGAGCCGATCCTCCGCGTCGGGTTCAGTGCTGTCGACGCGCTCGAGGGTGTGGCGAAGTTCCTCCCGGGCGCGGCGTCGGAGGCCTTGGTGGGAGCGAGCACCTACGCGTCGTTGGGCATGTCGGAGCTGCTCGACCGCTGGGCGGGCGCGCTGGTGTTCCTCGCGTACGGCGTCGTGCTCGCCGCGATCGGTCGATGGACGACGCTCCGGCGCGACATCACCTGAGGGACCAGGAGCTCGGCGTAGCCTCGGGAATGACGCCGCGTGTCGCGCCGTTGGGAGGGGTGACACCGACGCCTCGAGGAGGTGCGCCAGCATGACCGAGGACTTCCGTCCCCTGACCATCAAGCCGATCTTCAACGATGCGATGATCGCCGAGATGCCGCTGTACGACCGCTTCCGCCACGCGGAGGAGATGGTGGCCAACCGCCATCCGCGCGAAGCGATCAAGATGCTGACCGGTGTCGTCGACGAAGCCCCCGACAGCGCGGCCGCCTGGGAGCTGTTGGGGCGTGCCTACTTCGCCGCGGCGCTGCTCCGGCCGGCCGAGGACGCGTTCCGTCGCCTCATCGAGCTCGAGCCCGCGAGCGGATGGGCGCACGTGGCGCTCGGTCTGACCCTGGACCGTCAGTCGCGGCACCGCGAAGGAGCGACCTACCACCGGATGGCGGCCGTGCTCGATCCCGATCAGGACCGGCGACCCAAGCTGGTCGCCACCGACGGTCGCGCCTGAGCGGTCGCTAGCGGCGGTCGCGTGATCGTCAGCGACGTCCCGCCGACCCATATCTCGACCGTACGATGAGCAGCATGGATGCTGATGTGATCGTCGTCGGGGCGGGTCTGGCCGGGCTCGCCGCCACCGCGGAGCTGGTCGACGCGGGGAAGCGGGTGATCCTCGTCGACCAAGAGTCCGAGGCCAACCTCGGCGGCCAGGCGTTCTGGTCGTTTGGCGGACTCTTCTTCGTCGACACCCCTGAGCAGCGCCGCATGGGCATCAAGGACTCTCACGAGCTGGCGCTCCAGGACTGGATGGGCAACGCCGGCTTCGACCGGCCCGAGGACACCTGGCCGCGACGGTGGGCGGAGGCGTACGTCGACTTCGCCGCGGGCGAGAAGCGGGCGTGGCTTCGCGCGCAGGGCCTCAAGATCTTCCCCGTCGTCGGCTGGGCGGAGCGAGGTGGCTATGGCGCGGTGGGCCCCGGCAACTCGGTGCCGCGCTTCCACATCACCTGGGGCACCGGTCCTGGAGTGGTGGAGCCGTTCGAGCGACGGGTCCGGGACGGAGTGGCCAAGGGTCTGGTCACCTTCCGGTTCCGTCACCGCGTCGACGGTCTGACCATCACCGACGGTGCCGTCACCGGGATCACCGGTGCCGTCCTCGCCCCCGACGGAGCCCCTCGTGGCGTGGCCAGCAACCGCACCGTGGACGGTGACTTCGCACTGTCCGCCCAGGCCGTGGTGGTGACCTCCGGCGGGATCGGCGGCAACCACGAGCTGGTCCGCAGGACGTGGCCGACCGAACGGCTGGGCAACCCGCCGGAGGACATGCTCACCGGTGTCCCCGCCTACGTCGACGGGCGCATGCAGCAGATCGCGATCGAGTCCGGCGCGCACATGATCAACCCCGACCGCGGCTGGCACTACGTCGAGGGCATCAAGAACTGGGACCCGATCTGGCCCGGTCACGGCATCCGCATCCTGCCCGGCCCGTCGTCGCTGTGGTTCGACGCGCGCGGCAACCGCCTCCCTGTGCCTCTCTATCCGGGGTTCGACACCCTGGGCACGCTGGAGCACCTGCGGACCACCGGCTACGACCACAGCTGGTTCGTGCTGACGCAGAAGATCATCGAGAAGGAGTTCGCGCTGTCGGGGTCGGAGCAGAACCCCGACCTCACCGGACGCGACGTCCGTGCGGTGCTGTCACGGGTGCGGCCCGGCGCTCCTGCGCCGGTGGAGGCGTTCAAGCAGCGGGGCGAGGACTTCGTCGTCGCCGACACGCTCGAGGACCTCGTCGACGGGATGAACAAGTTGACGCCCGAGCCGTTGCTCGAGCCGGCCGCGATGCGGCGGCAGATCGAGGCGCGCGACCGCGAGATCGACAACCCGTTCGGCAAGGACATGCAGGTCGTCGCGCTGCGCGGAGCTCGGGCGTACCGCGGCGACAGGCTGATCCGTACGGCGGCGCCGCACCGCATCCTCGACCCCGCAGCCGGACCGCTGATCGCGGTCCGGCTGCGGGTCATCACGCGCAAGACGCTGGGCGGTCTGGAGACCGACCTCGAGGCGCGCGTCCTGCGTGAGGACGGCTCCGTGCTGGAGGGCCTGTACGCCGCCGGCGAGGTCGCCGGGTTCGGCGGAGGTGGCGTGCACGGCTACCGCGCGCTCGAGGGCACCTTCCTCGGAGGGTGCCTCTTCTCCGGGCGTACGGCCGGCCGTGCTGCCGCTCAGGCGGTGGGCTGATCGCCCGTGTCGGGGTCGACGTCTCCGGAGAGGTTCTCCGGGTCGACCTCACCCGCAGGGGTGACGTCGGTCGGCTCGGCGTCCTCGGGGACGTCGGCGAGGTCGTCGACAGGGCCGACCGCTCCGTCACCGCGCTGGACGACCTCGGTCTCGTCCATGTTGCCGTGCGTACGGACGGTGTCGGGGGTGGAGTTCACCGCGAGGACCGACGGGTCGACGTCGTCGACCGTGGGGCGGTGGCTCTCTCGGTCAGGGCTGTCGGGACGTGTCATCGCTGCTCCTTCATGACGGGGGGACGGCCGCACAGGTACCCGCCGTCGTGCGACGTATGCGTCGGCGTCCCCGCGCGACGTCACGGGGAGGTGGCGCCTCCCGACGCGGCGCGGATGGTGGCCGCCTGGCCCGCGAGCTGGGTACCTACGTAGTCCTCCGCGGCCTCGAAGATCTCGACCTCGTGCCCCGCCTGCTGCGAGAGGTGCCACCGGTGGACCAGCACGTCGTGGAAGAACTCCGCCGGCTCGACGACGTCGCGGTACTCGTCGGGGATCATCCGCGTGAGCGGCTCCCACACCTCGGTGAGCCAGCGGTGCGCGACGACCATCGCGTCCTCCTGCTGAAGCTGGTGCGCACCGGTGAAGGCGTCGAGGTCGTTGAGCAGGCGCCGGGCCTGCGCCTCCTCGAGGTCGAGGCCGGTCAAGCCCTGCAGTCGTCGGGCGTGGTGGTCGGGCTCGACGACCTTGGGTTGGATGCGGACGCTGTCACCGTCCCAGTCGGTGACGATGTCGAGCTCGTCGACGTCGAATCCGAGCTGGTTGAGCTGCTCGATGCGCTGCTCGATGCGCCACATGTCGTCGAGGCCGAACTCCTCCACGCCGGTCAGCGCCTCCCAGAGCTCCCCGTACCGTTCGACGATGTGGTCGACCAGTGCGTGCGGGTCGACGCTGGGGTCGAGCAGCCCGCCGGCCTGCAGGTCGAGCAGCTCTCCGAAGGTGTTCGTACGGACCAGGTCGAGGTCCTCGCCGCGCTGCCCGTCGGACAGGGTGTCGTGCAACGCGCCGGTCTCGGCGTCGACGAGGTACGCCGCGAACTCGCCGGCGCTGCGGCGGAACAGCGTGTTGGACAACGAGCAGTCCCCCCAGAAGAACCCGTCCACGTGCAGACGTACGAGCAGGACGACCAGCGCGTCGATGACGGCGTCGAGCGTGTTCTCGGACAACGGGTGCTCGAACAGCGAGCGGTACGGGAGGGAGTGCGGGAGGTGCGCCGTCACCAGCGCCGCCCCCAGCGGCGAACCGTCCCTGGCCGTCCGCCCGGTCACCACCGCGACCGGCTCCACCGTCGGGAGGTCGAGGCGTACGAGGTGGCGGAGCAGCCCGTACTCGCGGCGCGCGTAGTGCTCGGTCGTCTCCTTCACGACGAGCACGGCGCCGTCGACGCGGACGAAGCGCACGACGTGTCGGTGGATGCCGCGCGGCAGGGACACATCGAGGTCTTCTGGCCAGTCGATCAGCGGTTCGCGCCACGGTAGCGAGACGAGTCCGCTTCGGGGCCGTGCGGAGAGGACGTGGACCGGCATGCGCCTAGCCTCGCGGGACGGAACGCTCGAAGCCAGTCGAAACCCCCGAGAAGACGTTTGCACGTTCCGCTGTCGTGGCCCTCGGACTCTCCTACGATCCCAGGCATGCGTACGGCGGTCGTGCCCTTCTGGCGTGCGTGGTTGCCGGTCGTCTGCGCGATGTGGGCCGTTGGATGGCTCTGGGGCGGCCCGCTCGAGCAGGCGGTGATCGTCCCGCTGGTCGCTGTGGGCTCGTACGTGGGCGTGCGACGGGTCGTGCCCGGCGCGCTCATCGTGCTGCTGGCCGAGGTCGCCGTCGTCGTGATGGGCATCCCGCCCGACAACCCTGCCGTCCTCCTCGCCGGGATCACCGTCACGTTCCTTCTTGGCCGCCTGACCACGGTCCGGGCGGGCCTGCCGGTCATCGGGTGCTTCCTGGTGGCGATCGCGGCGAGCGAGATGCCGTTCGCCGGTCACGTGATCGGGATGGCGGTCCAGCTCGTCGTCTGGGGCCTCGGCGTCGCCTTGCGGCACGCCGACCGCACGGTCGACGAGGCGCGCTCGCGGTCGCGCGCATGGCGGGCCGGCGACATGGAGACCTGGGTGTCCCGGGTCGTCGCGGCAGAACGGCGCCGGATGGAGCTCGACGTCCTGGCGACGCTGTGCGGATCGGTCGCCGCGATCAGGGAGATCGTGCTTGCCACGGGGGGACGGGTCGACGTCGCCGCTCTGCGGAGCGTGCACGGGCTCGCTCAGTCCACGATCGGGGACCTCCGTACGCTGCTCGTCTCCCTCCGGTCGCCCGAACCCGCCACCCCCGCGGGCGCCGATCCGACGGGCGATCGTGGGCGGCACGGGCGAGCACGACTGCGAGCCGACATCGCGCTGACGCTTGCGGTGGCAGCCGTCGCCGCGATGGACACCGTCATCGTCGGACGCGTCATCCCCGACGCCGGGCTGATGGCGTGGCTCGGACTCGTCTGCGTCGTCGCGCTGCCGTGGCGGAGCGTCTCGCCCGGCCGTGCGTGCCTGGGGGCGACTGTCCCCTTCGTCGTCGCCGCGGTGGCCGGGACGGAGCTCGTGCTCGGCCTCGCCACGCTGACCACCCTGGGGCTGCTCGCCTGGTCCGCCGTGGCCGCGGAGGACCGTCGGACGTGGGCGGCGTGCGCGCTCCTGGGCGTGACCGTCGTGCTCGCGCCCACGCATCCGGACTCGCTCTATCCTCTCGTCACGGGGTCGCTCGTCGCGTTCGTGGCGGTCGCGTCGTTCGTGTGGCACCACGTGGTGCAGGACAGAGATCACGCGACGTCGACGGCACGGGCGTACGAGGAAGCGGTGTGGGGACAGGCCGAGCCGATGCTCGTCGCAGTCGGGCGCGGCCTGGCCCGTGACCTTCACGACGACGTGAGCCGGATGATCGGCGTCGTCGCCGTCCACGCCGAAGCAGCCGTGGCCCTCGCCGAGACCGACCCCGCCCGCGCGCAGCGGTCGATGGATGTGGTCATGGATGCGGCCTCGCGGGCCGACGTCGAGCTCGAGCGGCTGTGCCGGGTGCTGTACGACGAGGGGCCGGGCGAGGGTGATCCCTGGGACCGCCTCCTCGCCGACGCGGACGCCCTCGGACTGCAGGTCGAAGCCCGGATCGAGGTGCCCGTCGCCGAGCGTGCGGCGACGACCGCAGCCCGCCACGTCGTCGCCGAGGCGCTCGCCAACGCCGCCAAGCACGCCCCTGGTGCCCGCGTCTCGCTGCGGGTGCGTCGCATCGGCGGTGAGGTGTGTGTCACCGTCGTCGACGACGGGGGACACCGGCCTCGCAGCGAGCCGCCAGGAACGGGGTTCGGGCTGCTGACGCAGGCCGAGCTCGTCGAACGGGCTGGTGGGCGGCTGTGGGCCGCACCCGCCGGCACCGGCTTCTCGGTGCGTGCACGGATCCCGATACACGCGCAGGCCCTGGGTGAGCCTGCGACGCCGCACGCGGTCGTCCGACCGACGCCTGAGGAGATCGGACGGTGATCCGTGTCGTGCTCGCCGACGACCACGAGGTCGTGCGCTCGGGTCTCGCCGCGATCTTGTCGGTGGAGCCTGGCATCGAGGTCGTCGCCGAGGTGGGCGACGGGCACGAGGCAGCGCGGGCCTCGCGCGAGCTCGACGCGGACGTGGTCCTGATGGACGTGGAGATGCCCGGCACGGGAGGCATCGAGGGGGTCACACTGACAGCGCGCGCCAACCCGCGGACGAAGGTCGTCATGCTCACGACGTTCGACCTCGACGAGCATGTCGGGGCGGCCCTCGGTGCCGGGGCAGTCGGCTACCTCCTCAAGACGGCCGGGCGCGCGGAACTCGTCGCTGCCGTACGTCAGGCCCATGCCGGCGCATTGTCGCTCGACAGCGAGATCACCCGCCGCCTCGTCGGCCGGTTCATGCGCACGGCGCGCCCGACCGGCACGCCGAGCCCGTTGGACGACCTGACTGAGCGTGAGCTCGAGGTGTTCGGGCTGATGTCGCGCGGGCTGACGAACGCCGAGATCGCCGTGGCGCTCACGGTGAGCGAGCTGACGGTGAAGTCGCACGTCGCCCGGATCCTCGCCAAGACAGGGCTGCGAGACCGCGTCCAGGCGGTGGTGCTCGCCTACGAATCAGGATTCTTGGAGCCCCGCGCGGACCTCTGAACCGTCCGGCAGGAGGAGAGGGCTACTCCGACCGGACGATGTGGCGGTGGTGGGCGGCGGGTCATCGTGGGACCCGACCCACAACCACACCTGGAGGAACAACGATGCGTGCCCTGACGACGATCGCGGCCCTGGCGTTGGCGGCCGGCGCGTTAACCGCAACACCTGCCTCGGCCTCGGCGACGCCCGCAGTGAACCAGTCCGCTGTCGCCCCGGCCGCCGTCGGCGCGACCGGCACGCTCGTCTACATCAAGGCGCACAACGTCTGGATCTCCACCGCCGACGGTCGGCGCCACCACCGGGTGACCACGGACGGCACCGCCGGCTCGCCGTACTCGTCCCCGTCGATGTCCGACGCAGGCATCGTCGCTGTGTCGAAGGGCTACTCGATCGTTCGGATGCGCCAGAACGGCGTCGTCCTCAACCGGATCGACCCGCCCCCGCTCCCCGGGTCGGCGGGAAGCCCTGTCGACGGCGTCCCCGACAGCGTCATCTCTCCCGACGGCAGCACGATCGCCTGGTCGGTGTCGGCGTACCAGTGTCCGGTCGGGGTGAGCTGCGGGATCCGCTCGGCGACCGGCTACACCGCGGCCGGCAGGTATCAGTCGGCCGGGCGGAGCACGTACTTCCGGAACCCGTCCTGGGTGAGCGGCACCCGCACGCTGCAGGGCGGCGGCTACGGCTCTCACGTCATGCTGCACGACCTCACGACGACCCCGAAGCTGTGGTTCAACGACGACGACGTGTTCGCCGCCTCGACGGATCTCGGGGACTCGGAGCTGAGCCGAGACGGCAAGTACCTCGCGGCCGTCCGCGGGTACGGCGACTCGACGCAGATCGCCTGGTACACCGTCCGAGGGAACGCGAGGACGGGAACGCCTCCGGCGCCGCCGACCGCGCTGTGCAACACGAACGAGGCTGCGGGGTTCGCCGGTCCGACCTTCAGCCCGGACAGCCAGGGCCTCGCGTGGGAGGAGCCGGACGGCATCTGGGTCAAGCGAGGTCTGAGCTCGTGCGACACGCCGCAGCCGTCACTCCTGATCGTGGGTGGATCCCAGCCGCACTGGTCGCCCGCGTCGCTGAACCCACCGGCGGTGGCGAAGCCGGCGCCGCCGAAGCCGAAGACGTTCGTGGTCACGAAGAAGCCGCGGGTCAAGGGCAAGGCGAAGGTCGGCAAGAAGGTGTCGGTCACCGCGGGCACGTGGTCGCCACGTCCGACGAAGGTCACCTACCGCTGGTACCGGGGTGCGAAGGCCATCAAGGGCAAGGCCGGTGCGAAGCGGGTCTACAAGCTCAAGAAGGCTGACCGTGGCAAGAGGCTGCGGGTGAAGGTCACTGTGAAGCGCTCCGGCTACAAGTCGACGTCGGTCTGGTCCACGCGAACCGCGAAGGTGAGGCGCTGACCGTCGCGCCCGAGACGTCGGCCGACGTGTGGCCTCAGCCGAGGCGACACGTCGGCCGACGTGCGTCCTCAGCCGAGGACCCCGGCGAGGTGCGCGGTGGCGAACGTCCGCTGCGGGTCGAGCCGGTCGCGTACGGAGCGGAAGTCGTCGAAGCGCGGATAGCGGGCGCGCAACGTGTCGGGCTCGAGGGTGTGCAGCTTGCCCCAGTGCGGCCGGCCCTCGTGCTCGCCGAAGATCGCCTCGACGCCCTCGAAATAGCGGCGGTAGTCCATCTGGTGGTACTGGTGGACGGCGACGTAGGCGTTGGCCCGCTCGTAGCCCGTCGACAGCCAGATGTCGTCCGGAGCGGCGAAGCGCACCTCGATCGGGAACGACACCGTCTCGCCAGACCGGTTGACCCATCTGTCGATCTCACTCAGCACGGCAGGCAGCGCGGCGCGCGGCACGGCGTACTCCATCTCTCGGAACCGCACGCGGCGCGGAGAGATGAAGACCGCGGGCGCCCGGTCGGTGTACTCGCGGGCGCCGAGGGCGCGGCCGGAGAGCGCGTTGAGCCGCGGGATCCACCGCGGCTGATGGGTCCCGATGCGGTTGACGACCTCGAAGAGCCCGTTGGACAGCACCTCGTCGTCGATGAGGAAGCGCGCCTTGGACAGCGGCTGACGCTCGGTGCCCTCAGGGACACGGTTGTTGCGCTTGACCAGCGCGCGGTCGGTGTGCGGGAACCAGTAGAACTCGAAGTGGTCGTTGTCCTCGACGAGCGCGTCGAGCCCGGCGACCACGTCGGGGAGACGCATCGGCTCCTCCCGGGCGCGTAGGAGGAACGACGGGACGCAGGCGAAGGTCAGCGACGTGATGATGCCGAGCGCGCCGAGACCGACGCGTGCGGCGCCGAACAGCTCGTGGTCGTCGGGGCTCACGGTCAGGACGGTGCCGTCGCCGGTGACGATCTCCAGACCTGCGATCGCGCCCGCGATGCCGGTGAGTCGCGCCCCTGTGCCGTGGGTGCCGGTGGAGGTGGCGCCTGACACCGTCTGCGGGTCGACGTCGCCCATGTTGGGGAGCGCGAGGCCGATCTGGTCGAGCGCGCGGTTGAGGTCGCGGAGCCTCATGCCGGCGCCCACGGTCACGTGTCCGGTGCCGCGGTCGACACGCTGGATGCCGGCGATGCGGTCCATCCGAAGCATCACGCCGTCGGTGGCCGCGATCGAGGTGAACGAGTGCGCGGCGCCGACCGCCTTGACGCGCTGTCCTCGCGCGGCGGCGGAGCGTACGACCTCGGCGACCTCGGCGGTCGAGCGCGGGCGGACGACGTCGGCGGGCTCCGCGCTCGCGCAGCGGCCCCAGTTGGTCCAGCGAGCAGCGGTGTGCTGGGAGGTCGTGGTCATCCGAAGTTCTTCCCTTCGCCGCGGTAGGTCGGCAGCACCTCGACGGTCGCCGCGCCATGGGTCGACTCCTCGGTGTGGACGAGGTGCACGGCGTCGAACCGCTCGCACATCTCGCCGGCCTTCGCGTGCCGCATGAAGACGCGGTCGCCGAGCCGAAGACTGCGGGCGACCGGCCCACGGACGGGGGTCTGCACCTCTCCTGCGCCTTCGGTGCCGATCAGCGACAGACCCTCGGGCCAGGCGGGCGTGGGCAACCGGCTCTTGCCGGCAGCACCCGAGGCGGCGTACCCGCCGGAGAAGAGCGTGGCGATGTCGGGCGTCGGCTTGCGGACCACCGACAGCGCGTAGAACGCCGCGGGAGTCGACTCGAAGGCGTCGTAGGAGTCGAACAGCGTCGGCATGAACAGGCCCGAGCCCGAGGTGAGCTCGGTGATGTAGGGGTCGTCGCGCATGACCTCGAGGCTCCCGGTGCCGCCGGCGTTGACGAAGCGGAGGTCGGTGGTCTCGCGGATGCTCTCGACGATGCGCGCGCGGCGTTCGGCGATGTCGGCGGCGCTGCGAACCTTGACGAAGCGGACGGCGGGGGAGCTGTCGGGGAGGCCGGCGATCTGCGCGTCGTAGAACATCAGGCCGACCAGCTCGTAGCCCGGCCGAGCGGTGATCGCCCGGGCGAGCGCGATCGCGTCACCCGGGCTGTGGATCGGCGACCGACGAGCACCGAGGTGCACCCGGCGGAACGGCTCCAGCGACGAGTCCACGTCGATGCAGACGCGGATCCGGGGGCGGGCGGTGCCCACGACGGCGTCGATGTGGTCGAGGTGCGCGAGCGAGTCGACCATCACGGTGATCGCTGTCGAGCGGTGCTCCTTCGCGACGAGGTCGTGGAGGCCGGCGCGATGCACCGTGGGATAGGCGAGCAGCAGGTCCGTGTGTCCCTCGTCGGCGAGCCAGATCGACTCGTCGAGGCTGTAGGACATGACTCCCGCGTAGCCGTCGTGGGCGAGGGTGCGGTCGAGGATCTCGCGGACACGCAGGGACTTCGACGCCACACGCACAGGAACACCGCCGGCTCGGCGTACGAGCTCGGCGGTGTTGTGCGCGAGCGCGGCCCCGTCGACCACCGCGTACGGGGTCTCGAGGTCGCGCGTCAGGCGCTCCAGTCGCTCCATGTTGGGCAAGCGTCCAATAGCCACGGCACCAGTATGCGCCAGGAACGTGACTTTGGACACCCGACCAGGAGGACTCCTCAGATTCAGCTCCGGCGCTTCCTCCACACCCGCGCCACGATCAGCAGCAGCACGCCGCCGACGATGATCGCCGGGAGCTGCGGGTTGTCGCGCGCATTCTGCTTGACGTACTCGAGCCGTTGCTCCGCCTCGGACTTCACCTCGGACTTGACCTCGTCGACGCGGGCCTTGGCCTGCTTCTTGACGTCCAGGCGGTCGGTCAGCTGCTCAACCGTACGGCCGAGGTCTTCGCGGGTCTCTTCGATCTCGCGCTGGATGTCGTTGGGATCAGTGCTCACGGTTGCGCGCCTCCTTCACCTCGGCGATGTCGGCCTTGACGTTCTCCACGGCATGCTCGGGAACTGGTGATCCCACCTGCTGCAGCTTCTTCTTGCCCAGCAGCGCGAGCACGGCCGCGATGATGAAGAGCACGACGGCGACGATCAGTGCGGCGAGCCACAGGTCCATCACCAGGGCCAGGGCCGCGATGATGGCGGTGAAGAGGGCGGCGAGGCCGTACAGCGCGAGAAGCCCGGCGGCGCCAATACCTCCGAGCCCTACGCCGGCCTTCGTGCCCTTGTCCTTGAGCTCGGCCTGCGCGAGGCGCATCTCGTCACGCACGAGGCGAGAGGTCTGCTCGGACAGGTCGCGGACGAGATCGGCGATCGACTCGTCGGCCCGCGAATCAGGTTGTGTCATTTGGGGTGCTCCCCTCTGTCGGTCATGCCACACAGGTGCCCTTCCGCGGGGCGTACATGCGCACGGCGTCCTAGGCTCGCGGGCATGGATGCTGGTGGAGTGAACGAGTCGGTGCTCGCGTTGATCCTGATCGGCCTCGGGGCGATCCTGGTCTTTTGGGGAGGCGCCGCGCTGCGAGCACTGATTGCCCTGGCGGGCGCGTTCATCGGCTTCTTCCTCGGCGCGGAGATCGTGCAGGAGCGAGTCGGGGGCGAGCTGCTCGGCACCCCCGGCGGGTGGATCGCCGCGGTCGTCGGCGCGCTGGTGCTCGGCATCCTCGCGTACGTCTGGTACTGGCTCGGCGTGGTGATCTGGGTCGGCGCGATGGGGTACGTGCTCGGCGTCTCGGTCGCCGCCGTGTTCGGTGCGGACGACAGCTGGGTCCTCACCACGGTGGGTCTGGTCGTCGCCGCGGTGCTCGTCGTGATCGCGATCGCCATGTCACTCCCATCCCTGCTGCTCGTGATCGCGAGCGCCTGGTCGGGCGCCATCCTGGTGGTGATCGGCGTGATGCTGCTGGTCGGTGAGATCAGCGAGCGCCAGATCAACCGGGCGTTCACTGCCGTCGAGCCGGCATGGCCCTGATACGCCGCAGCCATCGGGCTTTTCGTCGTGGGTCTCCTGGCCCAGCTGGGGATGACCTCGCGGCGTCGGTCGGAGAGCGTCGACAGTTAGGATGGGCCCGGCTCCGGAGGTCGCGGGGCCCTGCCGGTGTAGCTCAGTTGGTAGAGCGCCTCACTTGTAATGAGGATGTCGCGGGTTCGACTCCTGTCACCGGCTCTGGGTGTTCTGCAGGTCAGGCAGGGTTGGACCACGATGCGGACATCATCCGTAGAGTGAGGGTCCCCTTCAGTTTCGGCATCGGACCACCGTATTGCAGTCGTTCTCAACTCGTCGCGAGTCCGCTCGTCAACTTCCAGTGCCGGACACCGCGGTGCAGGGTCGTACCGGTCCGGCGGTCACGTCGAAGTCGGACCTGCTGCTGAATCCCCCTTCGGTGATGCCGTCCTCGGTCGGCAGAGAGGCGGGCGGCGGTACGTCCTCACCCGAGACAGACATGACGAAGATCTCGCCGTCGCGCACGGTGCCGGGTGGGAGAGTCACGCGCAGCCCGTCCGAACCGATCGAGATCGACATTCCGGAGAGCCGTCGGTCTACTGGTGCGTACCGCCCTGGCGCGCACACCTGCTTGTCGGGCAGGTATGTGATGTCTGCTGTCACCTTGTGCTTCGCCAGCTCACGCTCGAGTCCGTTGGCGTTCTCGAGTCGTCGGACTTCCACGGTGATCGTGCCGGAGTTTCCTTCCTGCACGGAATACGCCGCCGTGGTGCCGAGCCCGGGGACCACCACGACCATCGTGGCGGCGGCGATTGCGGCGGCCGCTCCGAGCATCAGCCGCGGCCGCCGTGAGCGTGAGAGCCAGGCCTGCGGTTCGGGGGCGGTGCCGGGGCGGCTGGCCAGGATCGCGTCCAGCGTCGATGCCGACCACTCGGCGTCAAGGGGGCGGACCTCAGGGCGGAGTCGTTCGAGCGTGTTCATGAGAGCTCCTGCGCAGGAATGTGCTGGGGGTCCGAGTCGGTCGATCCGGATGTGCGCGGTGGTTCGAGGGCGGCACGAGCCCGGCTGAGTCGCCGACGAAACGCCGCGGGCTTGATGCCCAGGACCGTTGCTGCCTGATCGTTCGTGAGCCCGTCCCAGCTGACGAGGAGCAGCGCCTCGCGGTGTTGGTCGTCGAGCCTGGCGAGTCGTTCGAGTGCCTCACGTCGTGTGATCGCCGCCTCGGCAGTAGCGGTCGCGTGAGACGCGACCCCGTCAAGAAGTGCGATCCGCTCCGTCAGGGCCCGGCTGCGGCGGGTGGCGCGAGCCCGGTTCTGGATCACCTTGCGCGCCGTCACCAGGAGCCACGCGATCGGCGGAGCGGAGATGTCGTCCCAGCGGCGCCACGCGATCATGAAGGTCTCTGCCACGACGTCATGGGCAGCCTCGACTCCGACATGGCGGCGAGCAAAGGCGAGCACATGAGGCGCCTCCGCGTGCCACATCTCCGTGAACCGCTCCTGGGGATCGTTCATACCTTGAAGTGTCCGGGGCCCGACCTTTGTGACGCCACGTTGAAACAAACGCCGCGCGAACCGCGCTGCACGGCAGAGGCCGTCCCCCCGGATCCGGGGGGACGGCCTCCCTGTCAGTACCCAGCGCCGCTCAGTGGCGGTGCGTCTCGTCCAACGGGTCGACGTCGCCGGTCGGCTTCACGTCGCCCCGCCATGCGCCGGTCTCGGCGCCGCGGGACTCGATGAACTCCTTGAAGCGCTTGAGGTCTCCCTCGACGCGACGCTCGACGATGTTCAGCATGTCGCCGGTCTTCTCGACGATGCCCTCGGGCTTGTACTCCATCTGGAGCGTGACCTTCGTCGAGCGGCCCATCTCGTCGGGCACGAACGACACGGTGCCGTCGACGGCGCGCCACGTGACGCGGGCGTCGGGCGTCTGGTCGACGATCTCGGCATCCCACTCGCGGGTGACGCCGGCGATCTCTGCCTTCCAGTGCAGACGCTTGTCATCGAGCTGGGTGACCGACTCCACGCCCTACATGAAACGGGGGAAAGACTCGAACTGCGTCCACTGGTCGTACGCGCTGCGGACCGGGACGTCGACGTCGATGGTCTTCTGGATGGTGCTCATGTCGGTTGTTGCTCCCTTCTCTCGGGTGTTCAGGGGAAGCACCCGCCGAGGGCAGCGCTACACGTGAGTCAGGCTGCGGTGCATGCGACGATGACGCTCCCGCACATCTCGAAGGGGCGCCCGTGTCGCGAGGACGTGTTGTTGTTCCGGCGGTTGCTCTCGCGGTCGCGATGTCCGGCTGCGGCGGTGACCCGTACGTCGCCGTCGAAGAAGGATTCAGAGACTGGCTCCTCGCCGTGGACCAGCGCGACGAGGCCGCGTGAGAGCACGTGACGGACGAGTACCGTCGCGCGCTGTCAGCCGTATCGACATCGAATGCTCAGGAAACCGAGTGCCGTTCGCGCAAGTCGATCGAAGACGTTACGGTCGGCGACCTGGTCATGGCGTCTGACCCGCAAACCGACGAGCAGGCCCCACGCCGGGTCGAGGCCGTCCACGTCCACAAGGACACCGTCACCGACATCAAGGTCGACGGAGAGGTCATCACCACGACCGAGGACCATCCCTTCTGGTCGGTCGACAGCCAGACCTTCGAACGTGCCGACGAGCTGACCCTGGGCGAGCGGGTGCTGAGCGCCGATGGGAAGAAGCGAGCCGTCAGCGGCGTGGTGGGTGCGCGGGCAGGACGCCGGGCGCTGGCCTACAACTTGTCGATTCAGGGAATCCACACCTACCATGTCGGTGCGCTCGACGTGTTGGTGCACAACATGTGCGCGACCGGTGGCGCCGCAAAGTCCGCGGACGAGTTCGTCGACCTAGCGTCAGCGTCGCGTCGTAGTCACATCCTTGACGGCCACCGCTACGGCGGGGAGGCCGGCAATACCTGGTTCCCCAAGGGCTGGTCGGACGACAAGATCATGCACTCGATTTCGGACATCGCGACCGATCCATCGCTCAACTGGGTTCAGCAAACGGGTCGAGCAGGCGCAGCTGTCACGCGTGGCGGTTCGCCAGTCAGATACACCGTCGAAGGCGTGCGAGACGGCGTAAAGATGCGGGGCGTCCTCGAACCTGGCGGCGAGGGCATCATCACCGGGTTCCCGATTCCATGACCACGACACCGACTCCAGAGGAGATGACCGTCCGTCTCCACAAGGCGATGGACGCAGCCGTTGGGCTCACCCCGGACGACATCAGCAACGTGCAGTCGCTGATCGACGTGGGTGAGTGGCTCGTCGCCTACGAGACGCTATGCACGCAGATCTACGAATGGGAGATAGGGCTCGAGGTCGACGTGATTCGTGACCTCGAGGGTCTCGGCGCGTTCCTCGGCGCTCGCCGCGAACTCACCGATCATCTGTGGGAGGACGCCGCCGATGCGTAGCAGGGCCGGGACCCTGGTGGCTGCGGTGATCGCCGCCGTCCTGGCTGTGCTTGCAGTTCCAATTCCCAACGCCGTCGGTCGCCGTAGCTCCAGGAGGGGCTCTAGCCGCCTTCGCCTATGACGGCACCCGAGTCTCCCAGTCGTTCGGCGACATCACGATGGAGCGCGGGCCTCCCCGGGCGTACGACCGGCACACCACTTACGAGGCCGTCGACCGCTGGTCGCCCGGCGCTTCGGCGCGCTCCGCCGTAAGCCCGAGCCAGGCCTACACCGACTACGACAGCCACGTGCGGCTTGCGCCCGGTGACGGCAGCGGCGCAACGGTCCAGGAGCAAGCTGGGGGCGGGCGCAGGGAACTGACGCCCATCCTACGATCCGGTGTTGCCGCAAACGGCGCAGGTGATGTCAGCACGGTCCTGCTCCGCAGTCCGACCCAACTCCAGAAGAAGTTCAATCACGCTGGGGTTTTCGGCGTCACCGGCAACTACAGCAAGGGCAACGCCGCCAAGTTCAGTTCCGCGATGCACGAACACATGAACGCCGGTGGTACGCAGAGCATCGTGGGCACCTACCGCAACGCGCCAGCGACGCACTACTTGGATCCGGCATCAGCCCTCAACGTCGTGTCAGATCTGGGTGGCAACTTCGTCACCGCGTACCGCCTCGGGTACCCAAGATTTCGATCGAGCTGTCAGCCGACGAGGTGCTGGTTCTCTTCGAATGGCTGCATCGCATCAGCGAGACTTCGCAGGTCACCTTCGTAGATCAGGCCGAGCAGCGGGCGGCCTGGGACCTCGAGGCCGCATTGGAGTCGGCAAACCCGACGCTTTTCGCGGGCGACTATCTCCAACGGTTGAAGGCCGCTCGCGACCGCATCAGAGACCCCGATGAATGACCTGACGGTGACGTTGAAGGTCTCGGCGACGCGGATGACGGCTTCGAGACCGAGGGCGACCTTGGAGTTCTCGTAGCGGGAGACCTGACGGGCGTCGGAGCCGACCTTCTCGGCGAGTGCGGCCTGGGATCAGCAAGCCTTGATGGCGTTCAGTTGGCCGGTGGCCACCATGCGGCGGTCGTCGTACAGGTAGCGGTGTCCGCCGGGCCCGTTGGTCACCTCGTATGCGCCGTACCCCACGGAAGTGAACCGCTGGTTGCGGGGAAGGTCAGCGAACGAGCCGGCCTCGGGCAGTTGGGCGGGCGTGATCCCCGTGACCGGCGCGTCGAAGACGACGACGGCGATGTCGTGTGCGTCGCTCTGGTTGCCCGGATAGAGGGGGTCTCCGTGGAAGGTGCCTGCGTAGAGCTGGTCGCCGTCCTCGTAGTCGCTGTCGAACGTCACCGCGACACGCTCGCCCTCGGTGCCGCAGTGAGCGGCGGTGAGGAAGACGGTCGGCGAGATCAGCGTGCCGGAGCAGTAGGTCCAGGTGCCGGACCTCCACCTTCACTCCGGGTGCGGGACGCGTCAAGAGAAGGACGAGCCGATCGTCGGCGGTTGCGGGCGGCTGACGGGGGTACCTCTCATCAGGAAGTCCGTACGCATCAGGGGGAGGCCCTCAGTGGCTCGTCGTTCGCCAGAGATCAGCGGCCTCGAGTGGCACCCGGGGGGCGAGTTCTCCCTTGGTGGTGAGGACGAGCTGTTCCTCGTCGACCAGCGAGGGTTGATGCTCGGACCGGCTGCGGAGGCGGTGATGTCCACCCTCTCCGCACGCGGAGCTCACGGCACCCTCAAGGGCGAGATCTTCGTCGACGAGATCGAGCTGGAGACGCCCATCTGCTCGGATGCCGAGGGAGTCCACCGGTCGCTTCAACGGCTGCGAAGCTCACTGGTCACCGAGGGCGTGCGACCGATGGCGGTCGGCCTCCACCCGAGCGCCGGCTTCGGCGCGGCGGACCTCGCGGCGTCCCCCCGGTACGACCGGATCGGCGGCGAGTTCGCCGGCCTGCTGCGCACGCCGACCGCGGCCTTCCAGGTGCACGTCGGCGCGCCGGATCCGGCCACCGCCCTGAAGGTCTACCGCGGGCTCCGCAACCGCCTGTCCGTCTTCCGCGCGCTCGCCGCAGGATCGCCGTACTGGCACGCCCACGACTCCGGACTCGCCTGCGTCCGTCCAGCCATCCTCAGGTCGTACCCCCGGACGACCATGCCGCCCGCGCTCCCCACCTGGGAGGCATACGTCGAGGCGATCGAGCTCGCCGTGTGGGCGCACGAGGTGCCCGACTACAGCTATGTGTGCTGGGAGCTCCGGCCCCAACCGCGACTCGGGACGATCGAGGTGCGGGTCATGGACGCGCAGTCGTCGCTCGCCCGCGCCGCCGGACTGACCGCCCTGGTGCAGGGGCTGGCACGCCATGCCGTGGAGTCGCCTGATCTTCAGGACCTGCCGGACGAGGTCGTCCTCGCCAATGACCTCCGCGCGTGCCGCTACGGGCTCGAGGCGTCGGTCGTCGATGCGGACGGGTCACGACGACCCATGCGTGAAATTGCGGCACGCGCGCTCGACGACGCACGCAAGCATCTGACTCCTGACGGTTTGGACGGACTCCTCGACGCGGTGCAGGCGATCCTCGTCGAGCCCCCTGAGTACGTCCGCCAGCGGGCCTTGTACGAGCGAGACGGGATGCCGGCCCTGCTGGCCGACCTCGCCGCGCGTACGGCAAACGTCGACTGCTGAAAGGTTCGGGGACGGCCGCCCGGTCACGAGTGAGGGCGGCTCAGTGGCGGTGGCCTGGTCCGGCGGGTCGACGTCGACCGTCGGCTTCTAACGGCAATTGAACGAGTCGTCGCGGCTCCAGTCGGCGCGGTCGATGCCGTTGACCTCCACCACGACCATCTCCGGCTTGTCCGTATCCTCGCACGTCATCTGAATCCACCAGCGCGCGGCATCCTCGGCCAGCGCATCGAGGTCGGCGTCTGACCAGCCGCCATCCGTGGTCAGGCTCACGCGCACATCGTCGCTATTCATCGCCTTCATGCCGTCGTAGAAGCAGGACCAGTGCGTGTACGCGGCATCGCACATCGACTTAAGTGGCCGCCCGCCCTCCGCCTCGATGCCGATCCGTTCGATCTCTGCGACGTCGATGTCGTCAGAATCTTCAGTATCGTCGTCGGGTTCCTTGGTTGCCTCGGTCTTCTGGGCCGTCTTTTCGGGGCTCGGGCTTGCCGAGGTCGTCGTTTCCGACTTTGTTGTCTTCGCATCCCCCGTCCCGGCATCGTCGGCGGCTGACCCACAGCCAGCAATCAGAACGCACGACAACCCGATTGTGGCGATCGTCCTGCTGATTACGCCCATGACACTCCTCCCCCTCGTGTGAGCCACCTTCCTTCACTGTCACACGGGGCGGACACGGAGGTGCGACCATGACGCTTCACCACCTGGAAGGGTCGCCGTGGCGCGAGTCCATGTTGTTCCCGTGTTCACCCTCGCGGTCCTGATGTCCGGCTGCGGCGGTGACCCGTACGTCGCTGTCGAAGCGGGATTCAGAGATTGGCTCGTCGCCGTGCACCAGCGCGACGCAGCCGCCTGCGGCCACATGACGGACGATTACCGCCGCGAGCTGGCAGCCGCGTCGACGTCGAAACCTCAGGCAGCCGACTGTGGTCGCGCATTGGCAGCGTTGGCTTCGAACGCGGCGACGGCACTGCCGCCTGCTGAGGCCGAGGTGGACATCCCTGTGTGGGATCCGTCCGGCGAGGCGCTCGTGCAGGCGAAGAACGGGTCACGAGTCCTCGGGTTTTGGATGCAGGAGCAGGACGGCCGTTGGTTGGTGTCGGGATCGACGCAGTGAGTCGGTGCATGTTCGCCGCCCGAACGCTGACCTCTTGACCCGATAACGACGCGCCCACTACGTTCGCGCCAGTTGATGAAAATCCTGTTCTGCTCTCGCTCTTCCTGATGGAAACCGTTTTCTCACCACCCACAAGCAGGGGAGAAACCATGCGACGTAGGGATGTTCTCGCAGGCATGCTGGGGGTGGCCAGCGTGCCGGTCCTCGGCGGTGCGGCCAACGCAGCAGCGAGTGCGACCGTCGCTGCCAAGCCGGTGGGTCACGGGAGGGGCCGGCAGGTTCGTACCGGCTTCGAGACCCTGGCTGCCGCCGGCTTCCGTGAGCTGCGCGGGCAGCGGGTCGGGGTGATCTCCAACCCGACCGGCGTCCTGCGCGACCTGACGCACGAGGTCGACGTGTTCGCGGACAGCCCACAGGTCGACATCGTCGCCGTCTTCGGTCCCGAGCACGGCTTCCGCGGCGTCTCGCAGGCCGGCCAGGGCGAGGACTTCTTCATCGACGCCAAGACCGGCCTGCCGGTCTACAACGCCTACAACGACGCCGCCCGGATGTCCGACCAGTTCGCGGCAGCCGGCATCGACACCGTCGTCTTCGACATCCAGGACGTCGGGGCCCGCTTCTACACCTACATCTGGACGATGTACCTCGCCATGGAGGCGGCCGCCGAGCTCGACCTTCGGTTCGTCGTCCTCGACCGCCCCAACCCGATCACCGGCCTGCAGGCCGAGGGGCCGGTGCTCCACCCGGAGCATTCGACCTTCGTCGGGCTCAAGCCGATCAGCCAGCAGCACGGCATGACCGTCGGCGAGCTCGCGCAGTACTTCAACGGGGAGTTCCTCCCGCCCGCGATCGGCAAGCAGGTCGACCTGACCGTCGTTCCGATGAAGAACTGGTCCCGCGACATGTGGTATGAGGAGACCGGCCTGCCGTGGGTCCTGCCGTCGCCCAACATGCCGACGGTGGACACGGCGGTCGTCTACCCCGGTACGGCGCTGTTCGAGGCCACCGCACTCTCCGAGGGACGCGGCACGACCCGCCCGTTCGAGCTGATCGGTGCACCCGGCATCGACCACCGCTGGGCCGAGGCGCTCAACGCCCGCGAGCTGCCCGGTGTGCGCTTCCGCGAGGCGTACTTCACGCCGACGATCTCCAAGCAGGCCAACAAGGTCTGCGGCGGTGTCCAGGTGTACGTCGAGGACCGCGACGCCTTCGACCCGATCACCACGGGTCTGGCGATGATCGTCACCCAGCGCCAGGAGTTCCCCGACTACCGCTGGCGGAGCCAGGACGTCACCTCGTTCTGGCTCGACAAGCTCACCGGCTCCGACCGTGCGCGCCTCGTCATCGACGCCGGTGGGGACGTCGACGAGATCGTCGCCGGTTGGCAGGACGAGCTCGCCGAGTTCCGGCGGACGCGCAAGAAGTACCTCATCTACCACCAGGTGCGGGGCCGTCGGTAGCAGGACGGAGGGGGAGCGATGCGTCGTACACGTCGGACCAGCTGGGGTGTGGCACTCGCGGCGGCGGTCGTCGTCGGATCCTTCGCCGCGCCGGCGGGAGCGGTCGACCCGCCAGGGCACGAGACCGGGCCGCCGACCGTGACCGGCGAGGACGTCCGGTTCTCACCGCCTCGGACCCTGCGCGCGGGCTCACCCGAGAAGGCAGGCCTGCTCCCCGAGCACATCGCCCGGATCATGCCCGACCTGGCCGCGTACCTGGGCACCACGCCCGAGAACCCGAACTTCCCCATGTATGCCGGAGCGGTCGCGCTCGTCGCCAAGGACGGCGTCGTCGTCGAGCACGGCGCGGTGGGCGACGCGGTGCGCTATGCGAGCGCCGACGGCACCGAGCTTCCCGAGGCCCAGCAGATCGCGATGAGCGAGGACACGATCTTCGACCTCGCCTCCATCACGAAGCTCTTCACCGTCGTCGTGACGCTCCAGCTGGTGGACCAGGGTGTCGTGGGTCTCGACACCCCGGTGGCCGACTACGTCCCCGAGTTCGCGCAGAACGGCAAGGGCGACGTCACGGTGAGGCACCTGCTGACCCACACCTCCGGTCTGCCGGCATGGATCAACCTGTACTCGGCGTACCCGACGCCGCAGGCGCGCATCGCCGCTGTCTACGCGCGGCCCCTCGTGACTCCGCCGGGCACGGCGTACGTCTACTCCGACCTCGGTCTGATCACGCTGGGCAAGCTCGCCGAACGCGTCACCGGCCAGACGCTCGACCAGCTCGTCGCCCAGCGCATCACTGAGCCGTTGGGCATGACCGACACCATGTTCAACCCGCCCGCGTCGCTGCGTCCCCGGATCGCGGCCACCGAGGACATGACGTCGATCGGCCGCGGCATGGTCCACGGCGAGGTGCACGACGAGAACGCGTGGTCGCTGGGCGGCGTTGCGGGCCACGCCGGGCTGTTCTCCACCGCCGGCGACCTCGCCGTCTTCGGTCAGATGCTGCTGAACGGCGGCCGGTACGGCAAGGAGCGGATCCTCTCCCAGGGCATCATGCGCGAGGCGATCACCGACCAGAACGTCGGCATCCCGCCCGCGATCACCTCCCGCCGCGGTCTCGGGTTCGAGCTCAACCAGTCCTTCTACATGGCCTCGCTCGACTCGCCGGTGACCTTCGGGCACACCGGGTTCACCGGCACCTCGCTGGTCCTCGACCCGTTGTCGCGGTCGCTCGTCGTCCTGCTCACCAACCGCGTCCACCCCAACCGTGCGTGGGGCTCGAACAACGGTGCTCGGCAGTCTGTGGCCCGCAACATGGGCCGCGCCATCCCCGTACGGCCGGCCGTCGGTCGTACGTCGTGGTTCGCCGGGCGACCGAGCGCCACGACGCACACGCTGACCGCGCCCCTGTCGCGGCCGGCAAAGGACTGGGCATGGTTGACGTTCCGGCTCTGGTACGACACCGAGGCCGGGTACGACGTGGGGCAGCTCGAGGCGTCCACCGACGGCGGTACGACCTGGCAGCTGGTGCCGTTCGACCTCAGGGCGGGCAAGAGCCGCTGGTCCACCGACGGCACGTTCTCCGGATTCGAAGGACGCCAGTGGTTGAAGGCGGACGCTGCCCTGCCCGCGGGCGCGACCCACGTCCGCTGGAGCTACACCGGCCTGCGAGCAACCCCGTCGCGCGGGCGGGGCGTGTACGTCGACGGTGTCATGGCGCGGGATCTCGGTGGGGCGCTGTTCAACGGCCAACGGCGGTCCGACGCTGCCCGCTTCGTCGCGGACGGCTGGGTGGAGTCGAGGAACTGACTCTCGATCAGCGCTGTCCTCCGGTGAGGGCCGCGAGTCGCCGGCCTGGACCGAGACGAAGTCCCGCGACGACGCCACCAGTGCCTGGACGACGCTCAGCCAACGATACGTCTCCGGACTCAACAGCAACCTCGCGCTGATCGAACCCTCCGACGGGCCGATCGCCGTCCAGTTGGCGAACCTGTGAGGTCGCATGGTGACTTCGACAATGAGCAGTAGAAACCTCAGCGCGAGGTGCGACGAGTCTCGCTGAGGCGATCGACTCCCTGCTCAACGATCCCACCGAGGCGGATCGGGCGGCCGGCGTGAGACGCCCTGTACGCCGTCACACACGCGTGGTTGAGTTGTCCTATGGCCAAGCCGCTGTGGGTCGTCGCTGGTGTCCTCATCGTTCTCGTGGGGCTGGTGTGGACCCTGCAGGGGGTGGGCGTCATCGAGGGCAGCGTGATGAGCAATACGACGACGTGGTCGATCATCGGCCCGATCGTCCTGCTCGCCGGCGCCCTGCTCATGGTGGTCGGTGTCCGTGGACGCAAGTCCTGAAGGCGCACCTGTCGGCCGCCGTGCGGTGCTCGGCCTGATCGGTCTGGGCGCCCTCGGGGTGATCACGGGCAGCAAGGTTCAGGCGGGGTTGAGCGAGCTGCTCGCTCCGGTCCAGCTGCGCGACCCGACCGGGTTCACGTCGATGGTTCCGCTCGGCAACACGTGGCGCTACTACTCCGTCACGGGTGAGGTCGAGCCGCGCGCCGCCGAGTCGTACACGCTCAAGGTCTCCGGCCTGGTCGACCGCCCGGCCACCTACTCGTACGCCGACCTCGAGGCGCTCCCGCAGCTGTCGTTCACCGACACCTTCCAGTGCGTGACCGGGTGGCACGTTCCCGATGTGCCGTGGCGAGGCCTGCGGGTCGCCGACCTGCTCGAACGGGCGGCGCCGACCGACGAGGCCGTCGGGGTGCGCTTCCGGTCCTTCGACGGCGTCTACTCGGTGAACATGACGCTCGACCAGGCCCGTGCGGACGACGTGATCGTGGCGCTGCGGATGTACGGCAAGCCGGTCACCCACGACCACGGTGGGCCGGTGCGGATCTACTCAGGGTCGATGTACGGCTACAAGAGCACCAAGTGGCTGTCCGAGATCGAGGTGACGCCGGACAACCGCCCGGGCTACTGGGAGGACCGCGGGTATCCACTGAACGGGATCATCGGTGAGTGACACCCTGCGCCGTTTCGCGCCCGCGGAGCAGTTGGTCCACAAACTGGTGGCGATCCTCATGGGCATCTGCCTCGTCACCGCGGCGATCCTCTACAACGGCACGCTGGCGATGGGCGTCGGATACCGCCACGTCGTCGAGCTGGTCCACGTCTGGAGTGGCCTCGCGCTCCCCGTCCCGATGCTCGTCGGCGCGGTGTCGGCCGCGTACAGGCTGGACGTACGACGCCTGAACCGGTTCACGCCGAACGACTGGCGGTGGCTACGCACGCGTACGCGCCGCGACGGCACGATCCCGGTCGGCAAGTTCAACGCAGGACAGAAGATCAACTCGTGGCTCGTGGCCGGCGCGACCGGGGTCCTGCTCGGCACAGGAGTCCTCATGTACTGGACCGGGCTCGTCCGGCTGTCCTGGCGCTCGGGCGCGACGTTCGTCCACGACTGGACGGCCCTGATGCTCGGGATCCTCGTGATCGGCCACATCGTCTACGCGCTCAAGGACCCCGAGGCCCGCCGCGGGATGCGCACCGGTCGGGTCTCCCGCAGCTGGGCCCAGGACGAGCATGCCGCGTGGCTGGACGAGATAGCCGAGGAGCCGGGTGCGTCCGAGGCCCATCAGTCGCAGAATTGAGACTTCCCGCACAGGATCTGACCAAGGACTGGGGGATTTCCAATGATCCGCCGTCGTGCAGCAGTCGTCTCATACGCCGGGCTGGCCGTCGTCGGTCTGCTGACCGCACCCGCCGCAACCGCCGCCCGCGACTCCCCGGACGACCCGGTGAACCGTGTCGTCGCGATCTCGATGGACGGCCTGAATCCCAGGGCGATCCGTGTGCTGGGCCGGTCCCGCACTCCGAACTTCCACCGGATGATGCGGCAAGGAGCGTCCACCTTGAACGCCCGTACCGCTCGCGAGCTGACCCTGACCCTGCCGAACCACACAGGCATGCTGACCGGCCGGCGGATCGACGCGCGCCGCGGCGGGCACGGGGTCTCGGTCAACACCGACACCGGCACGACCGTGCACCGCGCCGCGGGCCGATACGTCCCAAGCGTGTTCGACGTCGTGCACGACCACGGCCGTTCGACGGCACTCTTCACCGCGAAGACGAAGTTCGCGCTCTTCCAGCGCAGCTGGGGGCCCAAGATCGACCGTTTCACCGTCGACACCGACAACGCCCGACTGGTGAGAAACGTGACGGCCTCGCTGCGGCGGTCGCCTCGGACCTTCACCTTCGTCCACCTGTCGCTGCCCGACCAGGCGGGCCACGCCCGCGGCTTCATGAGTGCGGCCTACCTGCGGGCGGTCCGACGGGCCGACCGGTTGCTCGGACGGATCCTTTCGACCGTCCGTTCCCGGCCGGCGCTGCGGAAGCACACCCTGGTCGCCCTCACCGCCGACCACGGCGGCTCGGGTGCCACGCACGCCGACGCTCGTAGGGTGGCCAACTACCGGGTGCCGTTCCTGGTGTGGGGTCCGGGCGTCGCCGCCGGGCGGAACCTGTACGGCCTCAGCCGTGGTTACCGAGGCCCCGGCTCGGCCCGCACGACCTACCGCGGGCGTCAGCCGATCCGCAATGGCGACCTCGCCAACCTGGTGACCGACGTCCTCGATCTGCCTCGAGTCCCCGGGTCGACGTTCAACCGCCGTCAGCGCCTCGACGCGTTCCGCTGACCTCGGGGCCGTCGTCCTCGGACGCCTCGCCGCGGATCCACCCGCGGCGCAGGCCCTCGTCCACGAGCATGCCGGTCGCATCACCGAGGGCGGTGGATCCAGCGACGACCCCCGACTCGCGTGCGCGGATCGTGGCGAGGTTCGCGCCGGGCATCCGCCACGTCCCGCCCTCGTTGAACCAGTTGAGCACCATCGGCTCCAGCCGGTCGATCGCCTTGGCAAAGCGCGCCTCCGGTGTCGCGCCGGCCTCGAACTCGTCCCACAGCATTCGGATGTCCTGTGCCTGGTCGGCGGGCAGCAGTGGGAACAGCCGGTCGGCCGCCGATTCCTCACGCTCCCGCTGATCGAGGCGCGAGGCCGCGTCGAAGACGGGGCTGTCTCCGGCGTAGATCTCGACCAGGTCGTGGATGATGACGAGCCTCAGCGTGTGACCGACGTCGATCGGCTCGGTCGCGTGCTCCGCGAGCAGCATGACCATCAGTGCGAGGTGCCACGAGTGCTCGGCGTCGTTCTCCCGTCGATCAGCCGCCGCCAACGGCGAGGCACGAACGATCGTCTTGAGCTTGTCGGCCTCGGCGATGAAGGCAAGCTGCGCTGAGAGGCGGTCGTCGATCCCGTCCGGGAACGGGTTGCCCGTGATGATGAGGTCGTCCACCACTCGACACTCTCACGCGATGAGTTGCGCCGTCGTCGTCGGTCAGTGCTCTCAGGAACGAACGGGAGAGTGCGAGGAGCGAACCGATGGCGACCACCCGGAGACAGTCGACCCCGATCTCTGACACCGAGGTCCTGCGACCAGGCGACGACGGGTACGACGGTGCGCGTCAGGTCTGGAACGCGATGGTGGACCACCGGCCCGCGATGATCGTGCCCTGCCGTACGCCCGAAGACGTCGCCGCGGCCATCGAGCACGCCCGTCAGGAGGGCCTGGAGATCGGTGTCCGGTGCGGTGGCCACAGCGTGATCGGGCACGCGGTGCCCGACGGGGGACTGATGATCGACCTGACGCCGATGGGCGCCGTCCGTGTGGATCCGGACCGCCGACGAGCGTGGGTGCAGGGCGGCGCGCTGCTCGGCGCGCTCGACGCGGCCACCCAGCCGTACGCGCTCGCGACCACCGCCGGCAACGTCAGCCACACCGGCGTCGGCGGACTGACGCTGGGTGGCGGCATGGGGTGGCTCGCCCGTCAGTACGGCCTGGCCTGCGACAACGTCGTGTCGTTCGAGCTGGTCACGGCCGGCGGTGACATCGTCCGGGCGTCGGCCGAGGAGGAGCCGGAGCTGTTCTGGGGGCTTCGCGGTGGTGGTGGCAACTTCGGTGTCGTGACGGAGTTCGAGTTCGAGCTGCATGAGACAGGGACCCGGGCGCTCACCGTGGAGCTCGACTTCCCCGCTTCGGGTGCGGCACCCGCCGTCGCGCAGTGGCGCGACCTGAGCGCGACCGCGCCGCGGCAGGCGACGTACACGGCCGACATCGCAGGTGGTGTCGTGACGCTCGGCTTCGTCTGGATCGGTGACCCCGAGGAGGGGCGAGCGCACGCACGCGTCCTCGATGCGCTCGACACGCCCCTCGAGCGACGTGTCGACGAGCTGTCCTACATCGACCTTCAGCGCATCGGCGACTCCGTCGAAGGCCACTCGTTGCGGCGCTACTGGAAGGGGCACTACTTCCGAGAGCTCACCGATGCCGCGATCGAGGTCCTGGTGGCGCAAGACCCCGCCGTCGCGGCGAGTCTCCAAGCCTACGGCGGCGCGATCGCGGACGTGGCCGACGACGCGACCGCCTACAGCCAGCGCGGTACGGCGTTCGAGTACGTCGCCGCGGTCCGGTGGACCGATCCCACCGAGGACGAGGCGCGGATGCAGTCCGCGCGCGACGCGGGTGCGCGCCTGGAGCACTTCGCCAGCGGGGTCTACGTCAACGTGCTCAGCGACGACGGAGCCGCCGGCGTACGACGGGCGTACCCACCCGCGAAGCTCGCCCGGCTCACTGCCCTCAAGGACGCCTTCGACCCCGACAACGTCTTCCATCTCAACCAGAACATCCCGCCCTCCGGGAGCACGGCGACCTAGGATCCCAAGGTGGCCGAACCCGACTTCCTCACCCGCACGCGGACCTCGTACGACGCGCTCGCCGACGAGTATGCGACGTGGGTCCGCGAGCTGGCGACCAGTCCGTGGGACGACGCCGTGCTCGGCGTGTTCGCCCGACACGTCGCGGGGCGCGGGCGTGTGCTCGACGCGGGCTGTGGCGAGGGCCGCATCACCGCGCAGCTCGCCTCGTTCGAGGTCGATGCGCACGGGATCGACCTCAGTGCGGAGATGATCCGCAACGCGCGGGACGTCCACCCGAACCTGCGCTTCGAGGTCGGGTCGCTGACGGACCTGCGCTTCGACGACGAGTCGTACGTCGGCGTGGTCGCCTGGTACTCGCTGATCCATGTCCCGCCTGAGGCGCTGCCCGGTGCTGTCGCGGAGCTCGTTCGAGTGCTCGAGCCCGGCGGCTGGCTGCTCGCTGCGTTCCAGACCGATGCCGAGACCTTCCGTCCGAACCAGCTCAGGGACATCGCGGTGTCGCTCGAGTTCCACCGGCCAGACCCGGCCGCATTCGGCACGCTGCTGGACAGCCACGGTCTCGACGTTGATGCGACCACGGTCCGTGCCGCCGATGTCGAGGCAGGCGAGCGCACTCGCCAGGCGTACGTGCTGGCTCGCCGACGCACCTGACTTCCAGGCTGCACTGTGCGAAGGGCTGTGTTAGGACCGTAGAGCGACCGCTTCGACGAAGTGCCTCCCCCGGGTCCGGTTTCGTTGCGCTGAGTTCAGCGCGCAGTCTGGAGGAATGATGGCAGAACCAGAGGTGGGAACCCGCGAGGTCAACCCGTTGTTCGCACGTCCGGGGGAGCAGACGACCTACTCCCGCACGGCGCTGCAGGACGACCCGATGCTTCCGGAGACGGCTTATCAGATCGTGCACGACGAGGTCATGCTCGACGGCAACGCACGACTCAACCTGGCGACGTTCGTGGGCACCTGGATGGGCCCGTACGCCGAGAAGCTGTACTCGGAGACGTTCGACAAGAACATGATCGACAAGGACGAGTACCCGGCGACCGCGGCGATCGAGGAACGCTGCTGGCGGATGGTCGCCGACCTGTGGAACGCGCCTGACCCCGCCAACTCGATCGGCACCTCCACGATCGGCTCGTCCGAGGCCTGCATGCTCGCCGGTCTGGCGTTCAAGCGGCGCTGGCAGAACGCTCGCAAGGCCGCGGGCAAGCCGGCTGCTACGCCGAATCTCGTGATGAGCTCGGCGGTCCAGGTGGTGTGGGAGAAGTTCTGCAACTACTGGGACGTCGAGGCGCGCTACGTCCCGATCTCCGAGGAGCACAAGACCCTCGACGGACACGACCTCGACAAGTACGTCGACGAGAACACGATCGGCGTGGTCGTCATCATGGGTGTCACGTACACGGGCATGTACGAGCCGGTGACGAAGGTGGCGGCGGCGCTCGACGAGATCCAGAAGAGCACCGGTCTCGACGTCCCGATCCACGTGGACGGCGCCTCCGGCGGGATGATCGCCCCGTTCCTGCAGGAGGATCTCCAGTGGGACTTCCGCGTCGACCGGGTGCACTCGATCAACACCTCGGGTCACAAGTACGGTCTCGTCTACCCGGGGCTCGGCTGGGTCGTCTGGCGCTCGCGCGACCTCCTGCCCGACGACTTGATCTTCTACGTGAGCTATCTCGGCGGCGATATGCCGACGTTCGCGCTGAACTTCTCACGTCCGGGTGCGCAGGTCCTCCTGCAGTACTTCAACTTCCTGCGCCTGGGCCGCAACGGCTACACGGCCGTGCAGCAAGCCTCGCAGGACACCGCGAAGCACCTCGCCGAGGGGATCGCGCAGCACGGCGCGTTCGAGCTGTGGAACGACGGCAGCGACATCCCCGTCTTCGCGTGGCGGCTCAGGGAGGGCCACACCGACAACTGGACGCTGTACGACCTGTCGGACCGCTTGCGCACGTACGGGTGGCAGGTCCCGGCGTACCCGATGCCCGACAACCTGTCCGACCTCACCGTCCAGCGCATCGTCGTCCGCAACGGGCTGAGCATCGACCTGGCCGACAAGCTGCTCGGTGACATCGCCTCGGCCACCAAGGACCTCGACAGCCTGCCCGCCCCGATCCCCCACGCTGTGTCGAAGCAGCAGTTCCACCACTGAGGGGCATGATGAGCGACACGCGAAGCACGCCCGGGCAGAGGGCCGCCAAGGTCTACCTCTCGATGTTCCAGGTCTCGATCTTGACGGTCGTCGCCGTCGCCAGCCTGCGCAGCCTGCCGGCGATGTCGGGGTACGGGCTGGGAAGCATCACGCTCTACCTGATCCCTGCGCTGCTGTTCCTGGTGCCGACCGCGCTGGTGGCGGCAGAGCTCGCCACCGGGTGGCGCGGCGGGGTCTACGCATGGGTGCGCGAGGCGTTCGGCAACAGGTGGGGCTTTCAGGCGATCTGGCTCCAGTGGGTCCAGAACGTCGTCTGGTACCCCGTCCAGCTCGCTTTCATCGCCGCCAGCATCGCGTTCGTGTTCGGAGACAACGACCTGGCCAACTCCGGCATCTACACGGCGATCGTCATCGTCGTCTTCTACTGGATCTGCACCCTGCTGAACCTTCGTGGAGGCGGGCTCTTCGCGAAGGTCGGCTCATGGGGTGGACTCATCGGCACCCTGATCCCCGGGGTCATCCTCATCGTGCTCGGGGCGGTGTGGCTGATCGCCGGCAACAAGAGCCAGGTCCCGATGGAGACGAGCGACGTCATCCCGCCGTTCACCGGTCTCGCGAGCATCGTGCTGATCGTCAGCAACTTCCTCGCCTACGCGGGCATGGAGGTCAACGCCGTCCATGCGAACGACATGAAGCGACCGGGCAAGGAGTATCCGCGGTCGATCTTCATCGCGGCCGGTCTGATCCTTCTCGTCTTCATCCTGCCGACCCTCGCCATCGCTTTCGTCGTCCCGAAGAGCCAGCTCGGGCTGACGACCGGGATCAACATCGCGTTCCAGGCGTACTTCGACCACTGGAGCATCGGCTGGGCGACCGCGATCATCTCCGCGGCGATCGCACTGGGTGCGCTCGCATCGGTCGTCACGTGGATCGCCGGTCCGAGCAAAGGGCTGCTCGCAGCCGGTCGGACGGGCTTGCTGCCACCGTGGCTGCAGAAGGAGAACAAGGCCGGCGTGCAGATCGGGATCCTCATCTCACAGGGCGTGATCGTGACGATCCTCGCCGGGCTGTTCGTGGTGATCCCCAACGTCAGCGCGGCGTTCTTCACGCTGGTCGACATGGCAGCGGCGCTCTACCTGATCATGTACATGCTGATGTTCGCCTCCGCGATCACGCTGCGGAAGAAGGCACCGAACGTCAAGCGCGACTACCGGGTGCCGCTCATGCCGCTGGTCGCGGGGGTCGGGTTCTTCGCGTCTTTGGCGGCATTCCTGCTGGGATTCATCCCGCCGTCCGGCCTGGCGGGGATCCCGTCCAGCGCATACCCGTGGGTGATGGGCGCCGTGATCATCGTCCTGGGCGTCCCGCCGCTGCTCTTCTACGCGTTCCGAAAACCTGCCTGGGATCAGCGCGACGAGCATGAGAAGGGGCAGGCCACGGCGGGAGGGGACAGCCATGCGTGATCTGCTGAGGAGAGGCGCGCTGCTGGTCGCCGTCGTGGGACTGGCCGCGGGGTGCGGGTCGACGAACGAGGACACGGCGGACGGGTTGGCCTCTGACTTCACCAAGGCTGCCGTCGACTCGGGGGTGGCGCCGGAGATGACGCCCGAGCTGGCCAAGTCGCTCTACGGCGACGATGGCGGTGCGGTCTGCGCGGCGCTGGACGACCAGCCGGACGACGTCGCCCTGCCGTGGGCGTGGACGCGGACGCACCGGATGCCGAGCGAGCACGTGGAGGACCTCGTCGAGTACGACCGTGTTGTGGTCGAGGTCTACTGCCCCGACAAGGAGGCGACGTTCAATGCCCTCCTTGACGACCTCAACTACGACCCTGACTGAGGGCGGCGACGCCCGTCGAGCACCCCTGAGAGCGCCAGCAGGGTGATGCCCGCGAGCGGGACGACGAGCAGACCGACACGCAGGCTGGTGGCGTCGGCGATGAGACCGACGAGCGGCGGCGACACCAGGAAGCCGATCCGCATCAACCACGTCAGCAGCGTGAGACCGGTGCCGGGCTTGAACCCCGGCAGCTCGTCGGCACCGTGCATCGCCGCCGGGAACACGGTGGCGACACCGAAGCCGGCCGCTGCGAAGCCTGCGATGGTCCCCGGCACGGTGGGGAGCGCCAGAGCAGCGCCCATGCCCACGGTGGTGATGAGGCCTCCGACCCGCACGACGGCACGCTGCCCGAACCTGTCGACGAGACGGTCGCCGAGCACACGGCCGACGAACTGTGCGCCGACCAGCGCGACGTACCCGAACGCCGCGATCGACCCGGGGGCTCCGAGCGAGTCGCTCAGGTAGACCGCGGCCCACGTGCTACCCGCGTCCTCGACGAGGGCGTCCGCGACGCCGAGGAGGACGAGCGCGCCGAGCACCAGGAGCGTGCGGGGAGTGGGGCCGCCCCCGCGGGAGAGGCGTCGCACCGCGGAGGCGGCGCCCGCCTCGGTGGGCTCGAGAGGGTCCGCCTCCGGGCCGCGGAGGAGGAAGGGGAACGCCGCGACCGCGACGAGGGCGAACAGCGCGGAGGACAGCCCGAGGTGCACCGCGCGCGAGAGGCCCAGCGCGACCGCCCCGGCACCCATGAGGCCGCCGAGCACCGCGCCCGCGGACCACACCGCGTGGAAGGAGTTCAGGATCGAGCGGCCGTAACGCCGTTGCACCCGCAGCCCGTGCGCGTTCTGCGCCACGTCGGTGATGGCATCCATCGCCCCGAGGAGGAACAGCGCTGCCGCGAACGACGCGAGGGTGGGGGCGAGACCGATCCCGAACGCGCCGATCCCGGTGAGGATGGTGCCGACGACGGCGACCCGGGACGACCGGAAGCGGCGGATAAGCACGCCGGCCGCCAGGCCCGCCACCAGCGAGCCCACGGGCAGGGCGGCGATCGCGAAGCCGTACGAGGCGTTCGTGAGCTCGAGGTCGTCTTTGACGCCGGGATAGCGCGGGAGCACGTTCGCGAAGATCGCCCCGTTCGTGAGGAACAGCACGGCCACGGCGGTGCGGGCGCGACGCAGGGTCGGGTCGAGGGTCGCGGTCACCGGACGACGATAGGTCATGCGTCCGTCGGGGTCGCCCGCATTCCGTACGCTTTGCGCCGTGCGCTCAGGCATGCGCCCGTGCGTGCGCACGGCGGTAGGCCGACGGTGTCGTGCCGTAGTGGCGTACGAACGACTGCCGCAGCATCTCCGCCGAGCCGAAGCCGCACCGTCGGGCGACGACCGAGAGCGGCTCGGACGTCTCTTCGAGCAGGTGTGATGCGGCCTCCAGCCGCACCGTACGGACATAGCGTGCGGGTGTCGTCCCCAGCTCCGAGGCGAACACCCGAGCGAGGTGTCGCACGCTCACGCCCGCCACGTCGGCGAGCGCCGTGCTGTCGGCTGGAGCGGCCGGATCGGTTGTCACGTACGCGGTGACACGGCGGAGGACCGGACTGTCGGGTGCCGGCGCAGAGGTGTGGATGCTCATCTGCGCCTGGCTACCGGGACGCTGCAGATACGTGACCAGGTAGCGCGCGACCTGCCGAGCGAGCTCAGCGCCGTGGTCCTCCTCGATGAACGCCAGCGTCAGGTCGGGTGCGCTGGTGACTCCGGCAGCGGTGGCGATGGATCCGTCGCGGATGAAGATGGGCTCCGCATCGACGACGACGGACGGATGGTGCCGCGCCAGTCGTGCGGCGAACTGCCAGTGGGTCGTCCGTACCTCACCGCGGTGTTCCTCGTCGCTGGGCTCGTCGGCGCGTACGCCAGCCCGGTGCTCGCCGGCACCGTCGCCGGGGTCGGGCTGATCGGGCACGCCGCCTGGGACGCCGTCCACTGGCACGAGGATGCCGTCGTCAGCAGGCCCTTCGCGGAGTGGTGCGGGACGCTCGACCTGGTGCTCGGGGTCGGCGTGCTGGTGATCGTGCTGCGCTGAGGACGGAGCCCGCCGCTTGATGCCGCGCCGGTGAGCTCAGGAGGCCGAGGTGCGGACGAGCACGCCGATCTTGTCGATGCGGTGCTCGGGGTTGTCGAAGGCGTCGGACCAGTAGTTGCCCTGCGCGTGGTCCTCTGGCGTCGCGCAGGTCGACAGCGTGATGAAAGCACGGCGCGGCTCACGACCGGGTTGCCCGGGGACGGCTGCCCGCTGCTCGGCGAGGGAGCGGGCGGAGCGGAAGGACGTCGAGCGGGTGCGGACGATCTCGTACGTCCATCGGGTCCCGCCGGCGGTCACGTGCACCCGGTCACCGCGATCCAGGTCCGGAAGGTCGAGGAAGGCGCGCGTCGACGACAACCGGTGCGCGGTGACCTGGTAGTTGCCCACACCGCCGGGGCCGGCGCCGCCGCGAGGCCCGTGCGGACTCGCCGCGCGACCGCGGTTCTGGATGCGGGTCCCGGCGGCGTCGTCGGTCCGACCCCGGTACGCGACGACACGGAGACCGTCGACGCCGATCGCGGGCATCGAGAGGACGGCGTCGCGGGGAGGGTTCGCCGGCGTCGCAGGTCTGGCCTCGACGGGCTCGGTCGGCGCTACGGGCGGCGTCGCAGGCGACGTTGCTCGCTCGGTCGTCGAAGTGGGGGCACTCTGTGGTGGCGACGGTGTGCGCGTCTCCTGGGAAACACCGCACCCGGTGACGACCAGGCCGGCGCCTCCTGCGAGCAGGACGACGAGTCGACGCATCTCTCGACGGTACCCGCGCACTGTGGCGCGGGCGCCCTACACCGTCGGCAGCACCTGCTCCGTCAGTCCGTCGAGCGTGCCGAACCGGTGGGCGGTCATGCTCACGGCCTGCTCGTGCAGGAACGGCAGCAGCTCGACCCGCCCCGCCTCGGTCACCGCGTGCCCGTAGACGGCGAGGTCCGGTCGACCGCCCGTCGCCCGTGCCAGGGCTGCCGCGTCGCCACCGACGAGCCGGACCCGCCCGGACGGGAGCTCGGCGGCACGCGCGAACCACGCGTCCTCCGGCTCCACGACGACCGAGGCTCGTGCACGTCCGAACGCGGCGCGTACGGCGTCCGGCAGCGGCACAGCGGAGCTGGCCGAGATGGTCGACCCGGTCAGGGCGCCCGCGGCGACGACACGGATCAGCTCGACCAACGGCCGCGACCCGTCGTAGCGCACGGTGACGGGCACGGGCAGGTGGCGCAGGACGTTGCGCTCGAACGGGATGCCGGTGACATCGGTCGGGCTCCCGAGCTCGGTACGCCACGCGGCTGCGTCGCTGCGCAGCGCACGCTCGAGCGTGCGGAGGTCGTGCACAGCGGCACCCGCGGCGCCGGCCGACTCGAGGAACGGCCGCTGCACGTCGAGCACGGGGTCGGTCGCCGTGGCCTCGGCCGGCTCCCAGTCGACGAGCCCGTGGAGGTAGCTCGGGCCGCCGGCCTTCGTCCCGGCACCGACCGCCGAGCGCTTCCAGCCGCCGAACGGCTGTCGCCGTACGATCGCGCCGGTGATGCCGCGGTTGACGTAGAGGTTTCCGGCCTGCACACCGTCGACCCAGGTGGCGATCTCGTGCGGGTCGAGCGAGTGGATGCCCGCGGTGAGGCCGTACGAGGGGGCGTTCTGCAGAGCGATCGCCTCCTCGAGCGTCGCAGCCGTCATGATGCCGAGGACCGGCCCGAAGAACTCGACCAGATGGGTCTGTGAGCCCGGCGCGACGCCGACCTTCACTCCCGGCGACCAGAGCCGGCCACCGCCGTCGGGCTGGTCGGCGTCGAGCTGATGGGGCTCGACGAGCCACGACTCACCGGTCTCGAGCGAGGTGAGCGCGTCACGAAGCTTGCCGTGGACCGGCTCGATCACCGGGCCGACCTGGCTGGTGGCGTCGGTGGGGTAGCCGACCTTGAGGGAGCGGACGGCGTCGGCGAGCTGGTCGCGGAACCGGCGTGAGGTGGCGATCGGACCGACCAGGATGGCCAGCGAGGCCGCTGAGCACTTCTGTCCGGCGTGCCCGAACGCCGAGGCGACCAGGTCCTTGACCGCGAGGTCGAGGTCGGCGCTCGGGGTGACGATGATTGCGTTCTTGCCGCTCGTCTCGGCGAGCAGCGGCAGGTCGGGCCGGAACGTCCGGAACAGCTCGGCCGTCTCGTACGCACCGGTGAGGATGAGCCGGTCCACCCGCGGGTCCGAGACGAGGCGCCGCCCCAGGTCGGACTCCTCGACGTGGGCGAGGTGGAGGACGTCACGGGGGACCCCGGCGGCCCACAGCGCCTCGACGACCAGTGACCCGCACCGCTGGGCCTGGGGTGCCGGCTTCACGACCACCGACGAGCCCGACGCGAGAGCCGCGAGCATCGACCCCGCGGGGATGGCGACGGGGAAGTTCCACGGGGGCGTGACGACGGTGAGGCGCACAGGCACCGGCCGGGCACCATCGGTACGGTCGAGCATCGCGGCCGACTCGGCATAGAACCGGGCGAAGTCGATCGCCTCCGACACCTCCGGGTCTGCCTGGTCGATCGTCTTGCCGCACTCGGCCGCCATCACCTCGACGAGGTCGGCGCGACGGCGCTCGAGCTCGGCAGCGGCCTGCCGCAGCACCTCCGCACGTCCGTCGCCGCCGAGCGAGGACCACGCCGGCTGCGCGCCGACGGCCGCGGCGACGATGCTCTCCAGTGCCTCCGGCGACGTCACCGTGTGGTCGCGGACGAGGTCCTCGCCGCGGGTGGTCGTGGTGGCACGGTCGAGGATGTCGCGTGCCCACTCGCGGTTGCCCGGGAGTGCGGGGTCGGTGTCAGGGGTGTTCTCGAAGCCGGCGGGCGGTACGGGGACGCTGTCGGTACGGCGGTCCTGACGGCGGTTCGGCTCCGGGACCGTCGCGTCGAGCGCCCGGAGCGAGGCGAGGAACCGCGCCCGCTCGCGCGCGAAGAGCCGTTCGTCGCTGTCCAGGTCGAACACCGCGGACATGAAGTTCTCCTGGCTCGCGCCCTCCTCGAGGCGCCGCACCAGGTACGCGATCGCCGTGTCGAACTCCGAGGCGCGTACCACCGGCGTGTAGAGGAGCAGGTCACCGACGGTACGGCGGACGGCCTCGGCCTGGCCCTGGGCCATGCCGAGCAGCATCTCGAAGTCGACGCCGTCACGGACGCCGCGACGACCGGCGAGCAGCCACGCGAACGCGATGTCGAACAGGTTGTGCCCGGCCACACCGAGCCGGACGTTCGCGATGTGGTCGGGGTGGAGGGCGTAGTCGAGGATCCGCTTGTAGTGCGTGTCGGTCTCCTGCTTGGAGCCCCAGGTCGCGAGCGGCCAGTCGCGTACGGACGCCTCGACGGTCTCCATCGGGAGGTTCGCTCCCTTGACGAGCCTGACCTTGATCCCCGCGCCGCCGCGCGCTCGCCGAGCCGCGGCCCAGTCCTGGAGGTGCGCCATCGTCGCGAGCGTGTCGGGCAGGTAGGCCTGGAGCACGATCCCGCCCTCGAGGTCCAGCAGCTCGGGCTCGTCGAGGAGGCGGGTGAAGACGGCGACCGTCAGGTCGAGGTCACGGTACTCCTCCATGTCGAGGTTGATGAACTTCTGCGGGGACGCCGCGGCGGCACGCCGGTAGAGGGGACGGAGCTGTTCGACGACGTGGTCGACCGTCTCGTCGAACGCGAACGGGGAGTGCGGTGCCACCGTCGAGGAGACCTTGATCGACACGTAGTCGACGTCGTCGCGGGCCAGGAGACGGTGCGTCCCGTCCAGTCGACGGGCTGCCTCGCGCTCGCCGAGGACCGCCTCGCCGAGGAGGTTCACGTTGAGCCGCACTCCACGGCTGCGGATCCGGGAGATGGCCGGGCCGAGCCGGCGGTCGGAGGCGTCGACGACGAGATGGCCGACCATCGCGCGCAGGACGCGGCGGACGACCGGGATCACCAGCCCGGGGGCGACCCGCGCCGCGACGGCACCCGCCTTGACCGCTGTGCGCAGGTGCAGGGGAAGGAAGCGCGGCAGGTCGCCCGCGAGGTCGGCGAAGGCCTGCGCGGCCACGCGAGGGTCTTCGGGCCGGATCACGCCGTCGACGAAGCCGACGGCGAACGGCAGGCCCTTGGGGTCCTTCAGCACGGCCGCGAGCTGCTCGGCGGACCGGTCGGCCGGGATGTCCCTCGCGGTGTCCAGCCACTGCCGTACGAGGGACTCGACCTCGTCGGAGAGGTCGGTGGCGAGAGCGTCAGTCTCAGTGGTCGAGGTCATGAGGTTTCGCCGTCCCAGGGTCGTCGAGCGTGTCGTGTTCAGTGTGCGCTCGGGGTGTCGTTAGGTAAAGTGACGATTCTTGATGATGATCCGTCAAGATCTCTGATGAAAGGCGGGCGTCGTGCTCGAGGTTCGGCGGCTCCGTCTCCTCCGGGAGCTGGCCCTGCGCGGGACCCTCGCCCGCGTCGCCGAGGCGCTGCACCAGAGCCCTTCGTCGGTCTCCCAGCAGCTGACCCAGCTCGAGCGCGAGGTCGGCGTCCCGCTGCTCTTCAAGTCCGGTCGCGGCGTGCGCCTGACGCCGCAGGCCGAGATCCTCGTCGAGCACACCGAGGCGATGCTCGCGCGGCTGGAGCGGGCGGAGTCCGATGTCGCGGCCTCCCTCGAGCGCCCGTCCGGTTCGGTGCGGGTGGCCGTCTTCCAGTCCGCGGCGCTCGCCCTGCTTCCCGCGGCCCTCACGTGGCTGGACGCCGAGCACTCCGATCTCCGCGTCACGGTCGTCCAGCGGGAGCCCGAGACCGCTCTCGCGGAGACCTGGGCACGTGACTTCGACCTGGTCGTCGCCGAGGAGTACCCGCACCACGCTGCACCGCGTCATCCGGGCCTCGACCGGCTGCCGCTCACGACCGACACGCTCTGGCTCGCCGTCTCGCCCGATGCTGCCGAGCACCGCCGGATCGAGCGCATCGAGGACGCGGCGCACGTGCCGTGGGTGATGGAGCCCGTCGGAGCGGCGTCGCGGCACTGGGCCGAGCAGGCGTGCCGACGTGCGGGCTTCGAGCCCGACGTACGGTTCGAGACCGCCGATCTCCAGGCGCACCTGCGGCTGGTGCAGTCCGGTCACGCGGTCGCCCTGCTCCCCGACATCCTCTGGAAGGGGCTGCCCGCACCGGCGCGGCTGTGCCCCCTCCCGGACGACCCGCAACGCTCGATCTTCACGTCCGCGCGGCTCTCGGCGGCGTCGAGTCCTGGCATCGCCTCGTGCCGGCGTGCCCTCGCGTACGCCGCCGAGTCGCCGCGCTGACGCCACCGTCGCCTCAGTGCACGGCGGCGACCGGCTCGCGCACCTGCGCCGGCGTCACCATCGCGAAGAGGTCCTTGGGATCGCTCGGCTCGGCGACGAGGTCGAGCGCCGCCTCGTACGAGGTGCCGCGGACGGCATCGCGGACGAAGCGCAGCGCGGTGAAGTCCTCGATCGCAAAGCCGACGGAGTCGAAGACGGTGATCTCGTCGGCCGACGTACGACCCAGGGCCTCTCCGGCGACGACCGTCCACAGCTCGGTGACCGGGAACTCAGGACCGAAGGCCTGGATCTCACCCTCGACACGGGTCTGCTCCGGATACTCCACGAACACCGACGCGCGTTCGAGGATGGCCTGGTCGAGCTCGGTCTTGCCCGGGCAGTCACCGCCGATCGCGTTGATGTGGACCCCGGGGGCCACATCGGCGTCGCGGAGCACGGTCGCGTTGGTCTTGTCAGCGGTGCACGTGGTGATCACGTCGGCGCCGAGGACGGCGTCGGCGGCGCTGCTCGCGACGGTCACCTCGAAGCCGAGCGGCTCGAGGTTGCGGACGAGCTTCTGCATCGCGGCCGAGTCGGTGTCCCAGATCCTGAGCCGGTCGATGCCCAGGGCCGCCCGGAACCCGAGCGCCTGGAACTCCGCCTGCGACCCCGTCCCGATCATCGCCATCGTGGAGGCGTCGCGACGGGCGAGCCAGCGCGCCGCCATCGCCGACGTGGCCGCCGTCCGGAGGGCCGTGAGCAGCGTCATCTCGGCGATGAACGTCGGGTATCCATTGTCGACCTGTGCGAGCACACCGAAGGCGGTGACGGTCTGGAAGCCCCGCAGGGGGTTCTTCGGGTGCCCGTTGACGTACTTGAAGCCGTACTCGTCGCCGTCGCTGGTCGGCATCAGCTCCATCACGCCCTCGCGGGTGTGAACGGCGTGGCGGGGCGACTTGTCGAACTGCGGCCAGCGGCGGAAGTCGCCCTCCAGTGCCGTCACCATGTCGCCGATGATCTGCTCGGCGCCCTGCTCGGCGATCCAGCGGCGCATGCCGGGGACGTCGACGAACGAGACGGTGGTCATGCGCGTACCTCCAAGGTGCAGCACTTCACGCTTCCGCCGCCCTTGAGCAGCTCGCTCAGGTCGACGCCGATCGGGTTGAAGCCCCTCTCCCGCAGGCGCTCGTGCAGGTGCACGGCCTTGTCGGTCAGGACCACGTTGTAGCCGTCGGAGACGGCGTTGAGGCCGAGCACCTCGGCGTCGGCCGTGGTCGCGACGATGGCGTCGGGGAACAGCTGACGCAGGATCGCGTTGCTCGCGGGGCTGAAGGCGGGCGGGTAGTAGGCGATCGTCTGGTCGTCGATCGCCGCGAGGGCCGTGTCGAGGTGATAGAACCGGGCGTCGACCAGTTCCAGCGAGATCACCGGTGCGCCGAAGAACTCACGGGCCTCGTGGTGGGCGGCCACTGACGTACGGAAGCCGGTGCCGGCGAGGATCAGGCGTCCGACGACGAGGAAGTCGCCCTCACCCTCGTTCTGCGAGGCCGCCTGGATGGTCGGTCGGAGCCCGGCCTCGTCGAACCATGCGTGATAGGCCGCACCCTCCGGCTGACGCTCGGCGAACGTGAAGCTGGCCGCCATGGCCTTGCCGTCGTAGACCACCCCGCCGTTGGCCGCGTACACCATGTCCGGGAGTCCCTCCACCGGCTGGATCAGCTCGACGCGGTGGCCGAGGCTCTCGTAGGTGGCGCGCAGCACCTCCCACTGGGCCACCGCCAGGTCGGTGTCGACCGGCTTGGTGGGATCCATCCACGGGTTGATCGCATAGGTCACGTCGAAGTGCTCTGGTCGGCACATGAGAAACCGGCGAGGGATGGCCTCGCCGGCCGTCGTCGAGCTGACCGCGTGCTCCGCCGGCGAGGGCAGCGGAGCGCGGGTGGTGATCGTCATCGAGTACCTCCGTGTCATCGGTGACTCGAAGGTATGTCGACAAGCGTTCCGCCAGTGGGCCGCATTCGTTGCGAAGATCAGGCCCCGACCAGCGATCTGTTGTGGGGGAGGCGCGGATTCGTCAGCGGGTCTCGTGCAGCCGACCCGCGAGGGCGCCCTCGACGACGGCGACCGTGACACGGCGGCACCGGGGGCGGCCGTCGGGACCCTGATCGCTCTTCCCTGCGTCCGCTATTGCATATTGATCCGGTCAATTGATCTCGGCTGAGGTGGCAGTCTCATGAGACAGGCGTATCTGTCCCACCCGGTCTGGCCGCGTTTCGATGCTGGGCAGCGGTGGCTGAGCCCGGAAGAGCTGAAGGAGATTTCGTCTCGCGGTTGGGGGTTGATTCTCGAGCTGCCCTGGGGGGCAACATCGCTCGAACCGCTCCTTCCGCTCGCCCGGACACTGCGCGATCTGGTCCTGAGGGGCGGGTCTGGCGTCGACCTGTCAATGCTCGACGAGTTTCGTCAGTTCGAGCTCCTTCAACTTGACCAGGAGCTCGAGTCTGCGGGTCCGGTCGATCTTTCGGGGCTCACAAATCTCACCGAACTGACTGGACGGGCAGATGTCGTTGTTACAGGTGTCTCGGCACCTCGACTGGCGCACCTTGAGGTGCTGGAAGGTCGGCCCGATCTCCTTGAACGTGTCACGGGGGCGCTTCGTTGGCTGCGTGTTGACTCATCGCCTGTCGCGGGGTTGCCGCGGATGGGTGTAGGGGCCACTGTGATCTTCGGCAGTGACGAGGTCGCGGACTTCTGTTTCGAGATGGACGATGCCGCTGAGAAGGGCGAAACCATCGGGCTTCTCGAGTCTGCTCTCGACGTGGTTCTGGAGGATCCCAAAGGCGCTGACCGCGGCGAGGTGCTGGTTGCGGTCGCAGCGGCTGCCCTCGTGGCGCTGTCAGCGGGGAACACAGTTGAGCTGGACGAGTTTGACGTCAACGGGCCCGAACGCTGGAGTCCGTCTGACCTGAGTCCTCCTCCGGGGCTCACGGCGGATGCGGTCCGTCTGCTCGGAATCGTCGCTCAGCCGCTCGAGCTCCATCCGTGGGTGGACCCGCTCTGAGGTCTCAACCACTAGAGCAGACCACTGATCGACCCCTTGCAAGACCCTGCCAAGATGTCGGCATCGTCGGCGGCCTGTGGTTGATGGGCCCCCGCCGCGACAACGGCGCAGTAGGCACGGCTGCTCCACGACGTATCGCATCCCAGGGCGGACGACATTGACGAAGTATGGTGCTCAACTCCTCGATCCGGAGATCGCTCGGGCCACTGCTCGCGCCATAGTTGGTGATCGGCCCCTCATCGTGGAATCCGAGAGACGGAGGCGTGGCCTAGCCCTCACGATGAGCCGCAAGCAAGCCCCGGTCGAGCCTCTCCGGAGGGAGATGGCCTTCATCGAGCTCTCGGGAGCCGGCCTGTTCGAGCTTGCGATCGAGGGTGGATTCGGTCTCATCGAGATCGATGACTGCGTGGATTCGTGGGACGAAGTATTCCGCCTCATGGTGCGCCTCTCTGTTTCCTATTTCGATGGTGAAGGTGAATGGTGCGCGATACGGCCGATTCGCGGTCGGACTAGGCACGGCTTGCGGCTCGCAGTGGAAGGCGATTCCTACCTTCTGGAAGGGCCCACGTTCGAGACGTCGTCATGATGAGGCGCTGCCGTGACGCGAACGAGCGCGACCGGACGGGCAGCCCTTCGCCGGGTTGACTCGACTCGGCACTGAGGCTCGAACCATGTTGGCGAACGCCGGGACGCGGTGCGCCTCCGGGATAACTTGTGCGAACGTTGTTCGTCCTCGTTCCCCGGACTCGTCTCGGATGTCGCTGCACGCAATGAAATAAGGGAAAGCAGGGAAGTGGTATGTGGACTGTTGAAGAGCGCGACGCGTTTGTCAGGTCGGGTGAGAAGTTGGCGCGCGCGATCCTCGAGTACACCGAGTCGATGTCGAACCTCACGTCAAGCTCGGAAACTCGCGAGGCCTTCTCTTTCGACGACCCGCTTGTCCATGCCATTGAGGGGTACTCGGATGCGCTATCGGATTATGCCAATACTGTTCCTCCCTTCGCCGCCGAGGATGAGGACGAATTTCACGCGCCCGGAATCGACATGTTTGATCCCGCGGAGTCGTCGACCCAGATCTCAGTTATCGCGAGAACCGACTACTCCGTCGTTGACCGAGAGGCGTTCGAAGGTGGTGCTCCTCCGCTGGTGGGGGTAGGGATAGACAACGGAGATCCAGTTGGGTTGGGTGAGGTGTTCCTGCGGTACGCCGAGTCGGGAGGCTCGTGGTTCTCCGTGGAGGCGCAAGGCCTCGAACGAGCGGCGTGGTCTGCTGTCGTCATCGGCACCGGGGAGTTGGAACGATGCTCCACGGACGAATGGTTAGAGCGTCTTCGTGATCTCACCGGGAACAAGCCAGTCTTCGTCGCGGAAGGCTGACGCAGACGGCGCGGCGAGCAAACGGTGAGGTGCTCCTCGAAGTGCGGATGACGTCTCCGCCGACATCTGGGCGACGCGCTAGAGCGGGGTGTCTCAGTGCCGACCCACAGGCTTCTGGGCGTGGTCGCTGCTCATGCCGGGGACGAAGATGAGGCGGAAGATCATTTCTTGGCCATCTCACACTGTCCGAGGATCCCGAGCTCGCAGCGGAAATCTTCCTCGACCTCGCGTTGGACGGGAACGTGCGAGGTGCGCGCGGGTATGCCTTGGCGCAACGAATGCTGGGCAACGATGCACTCGCCGAGGCAGCGCTGCGTGACTGTGTCTGGACGCTCTGGAGGCGGCTGACGATCTTGTGAGACTGCTCGTCGAAACTGGACGGGAGAGCGAAGCTCGCGATCTGATCGACTCGCTTACGGACGAGTACTCAGACGAATGGGCACAGGAAATCTTGGCGAGTGCATTTCCGGCGGCTTCCGGTACGGACGAGGCCTCATCGTGACGTCCACGGGCGGTCGCAAGAGATCTGCCCGGCAGGAGCCCCCGGCGCTCAGTCGCCGACCGACTCCTTGCCGCGACGGACGAGCTTGGGGTCCGGATAGCCGACGACCGCGGTGTCCTTGTCCTCGTAGTCGAACTGGCTCAGGAAGAAGCGCATGGCGTTGATGCGACCGCGCTTCTTGTCGTTGCTCTTGATCGCGGTCCAGGGGGAGACGTCGGTGTCGGTGTGCCGCATCATCGCCTCCTTCGCGTCGCTGTAGTCGTCCCACCGGTCGAGCGACTCGATGTCCATCGGGGACAGCTTCCACCGGCGTACGGGGTCGATCTGGCGGATGGCGAAGCGCGTCCGCTGCTCGTGCTGGGTCACCGAGAACCACAGCTTGGTGAGCGACACCCCGCTGTCGATCAGCATCTGCTCGAAGAGCGGCGCCTGGCGCATGAAGCGCTCGTACTCGACGTCGGTGCAGAAGCCCATGACCTTCTCGACCCCCGCCCGGTTGTACCAGGAGCGGTCGAACATGACGATCTCGCCGGAGGTCGGCAACCGCTCGACGTAGCGCTGGAAGTACCACTGGCCACGCTCGGTCTCCGTCGGTCGGGTGAGGGCGACCACACGTGCACTGCGGGGGTTGAGGTGCTCGGTGAAGCGCTTGATGGTGCCGCCCTTGCCGGCGGCGTCACGGCCCTCGAAGAGGATGACGTGCTTGGTGCCGCTGTCCTGGGCCCAGTATTGGAACTTGAGGAGCTCGACCTGCAGGCGGTACTTCTCCGCCTCGTAGTGGTCGCGGTCCATCCGTGTCGTGTATGGGTAGTCCTCGCGCCAGGTCTCGATCGGGTGGCCGCCGGGATCGATGAGATCCGGGTCCGAGCCATGGCCGTCGTGCCTGACCGTGTAGCCCGCGACGACCAGGTCCTCGAGGTACTCGCGGAAGTTCTGGATCATGATGCCCCCGTCCGGTGTGCGACTAGCTGCTCGGCAGCTCTCGTCGCTCGACGATCTGCTCGGCGATCTCGCGCAGACGCGTGTTGGAATCCTGGGAGTAGCGCTTGAGGATCGCGAACGCCGTCACCGGGTCGACACCGAACCGCTCCATGATGATGCCCTCCGCCTGGCCGATGACGGTGCGCGTGTCGAGCGCGGCGCTCAGCGACTCGATCGTGCGGGCGGCGGCGAGCGCCGCGGACGCGTGGGCCGAGAACGACAGCAGCAGTGCGGCGTCGGTGTCCTTGAACTGGTTGGTGCGAGAACCGTACAGGTTGAGAGCGCCGATCCTCCTGCCGTCGGCCTGGAGGTCGGCCGCCACGATGCTCTGGATGCCGACGCTGCATGCCCGTGGACCCCACTCCGGCCAGCGCGGGTCGGAGTCGAGATCGTTGGCGATGACGACGTGCTGCTCGGTGACCGCATCGACGCACGGACCCTGGCCGAGCGCGTACTGCAGCGAGTCCAGCTCGGTCACGATCTCGTGCGTCGGCCCGACGGTCTCGAGCTCGCCGCGCGAACGGATGAGCGTGACCCCCGCCTGGTCGGCGTCGAAGAGGAGTCGGGCGGACTGCGTCACCTTCTCGATCGACGGCTCCAGGCCCCGGATGCTGCTGAGCTCGCGCACGACCGTGCTCACGATCTCATTGTGCTCTGCCATCGGACGTCCTCCTCGAAGCCGATGGTGCAGCCTAACCCCCGGTGTCCGGGTGCGCCGAGGGTCAGCGGTCGAGGTGGCGTGCGAACTCCTCCACGGTGATCACCGGGATGCCGTATCCGCGTGCCTTCTTGGCCTTGACCGACATCGTGCACGAGTCGGCGGCCACCACCACGTCGACCTCGGTCGTGACGCCGTCGAGGACCTGCAACCCGGCCGCCGTGGCGCGCCGGGCCCAGGCGTCGTGCGGCTCGGACATCTCACCGGTGAAGACCACCCGGGCGCTGCGCGGGAGCGCGAACGGGGCGACGATCATCGGCACGGCCGCGCCGGCCAGGGCAGCGTCGAGGTCGGACCCGTCGAGGCCGAGAGCGTCGGCGACGCGCTCGAGCTCTCGTCGTTCAGCGTCGGTGCAGGTCCGGTCGCGGGTGGCGAGCCGGGCGAGAGCACGGAGGTAGTCGCGGTGCATGCGAGTGACATCCGAGGCTCCCAGACCGAGCGAGCGAGAGACCGCCGCCAGCATGGCCGGGGCGTCGGCCGCCAGCTCGTGGTCCGTCAGCGCTCGGTCGAGCACCGCGAGGTACGGGTCGGCGAGGTCCGACGCCGAGTCTCGCGGGAGGTCGCCGACGAGGCCGGCCATGAAGCCGGTCGGGCGCGCGGCCGAGGCATCGTCGGGGCGCGGCACCGCGCGGAACCGCCGCGGTGCGATCTCGGGCCACGCGACGTCGCGCGCCCGGTCGACGACGTCGTGCCAGGGAGGTGGTGTCCCGACGCGACGGAGGTAGTGGGCGAGCAGCGCGGCGGTCGCGCGGGTGTCGGCCGCGGCGGCGTGCCATCCGTCGAGAGGGACCCCCGCCGCAGCGCAGCAGTCTCCGAGCGAGCGTCCCGTGCCCGGGAGAAGGTCGGCACTCAGGGTCATCGTGCACAGTCCGGCGTCGTGAGCCACGGGAAAGACGAGCCCCATCCGGTCGAACTCCGCCACGAGGAACGTCAGGTCGAACGGGAGGTTGTGGGCGACGAGCGTGCGGCCGCGGAGGAGCGACACCAGGTGCGCGGCGACCTCGGAGAACCGCGGTGCGCGCACGGCGTCGACGGCACGGATGCCGTGGATGCGCTGGGGTCCGAGGTCTCGCTCGGGGTTGACCAGAGTGGACCACTCGTGCTCGACCCGGCCGTCGGCATCGACGAGGACGACGGCGACCTCGGCCACGCGGTGGTGGAACGCCGGACTGAGCCCGGTCGTCTCGGTGTCGATCACGGCGTACATAGCACCTCGCGCTCCTGGGTCGTGATCAGCAACCTAGCCGTCGGCACCGACAGGAGAGCGTCCGCCTGAGACCGGGCTCACACGCTGACTAAGCGAGCGCTTAGTATCAGCCGCATGGCCGATTCCCGGATCCTCTCGCGGCGCGACCTCGAGTTCCTCCTGCACGAGTGGCTCGACGTCGAAGAGCTCACGTCTCGAGAGCGGTACGCCGAGCACGACCGCGACACGTTCGACGCGGTTCTCGCGCTGTCGGAGACGATCGCGACGGAGAAGTTCGCCCCGCTCAGCCGCGCTCTCGACATCGAGGAGCCCAGCGTCGGCGCGGACGGCCACGTCGAGATGCTTCCCGGCGTGGCGGAGGCCCTCTCGGCGTACAACGCCGCCGGGTTCCCGGGCCTGGCCTTCGACGCCGAGCACGGTGGTCTCCAGCTGCCCTTCACCCTCCAGCGGGCGTCGGCGATGTGGTTCCAGGCGGCGAGCGTCGGCGTCCACTCCTACCCCTCGCTCGCGGCGGGCAACGCGCACCTGATCCTGACCTACGGCACGCCCGAGCAGATCGAGACGTACGCGAAGCCGGTGATCGAGGGCCGCTGGTACGGGACGATGTGCCTGTCGGAGCCGCAGGCCGGCTCCTCGCTCACCGACATCACCACCCGTGCGGTGCCGCAGGACGACGGTTCCTACCGGGTCACCGGGACCAAGATGTGGATCTCGGGTGGTGACCACGAGCTCGGCGAGAACATCGTGCACCTGGTCCTCGCCAAGACACCCGGGGCGCCGCCCGGCGTCCGCGGTATCTCCCTCTTCATCGTCCCGAAGCACCTTCCGGACGCGGCGGGCGAGGCTGGCGAGCGCAACGACGTCGCGCTGGTCGGCCTCAACCACAAGATGGGCTTCCGCGGCACGACCAACACGCTGCTGAACTTCGGCGAGGGCTTCGCCGAGCCAGGCGGGCAGGCGGGGGCGATCGGCTTCCTCGTGGGCGAGGAGCACCGCGGCCTCGCCGCCATGTTCCACATGATGAACGCGGCCCGGATCGGTGTCGGCGCTGGTGCGGTCGCGCTCGGCTACACGGGCTACCTCCATGCGCTCGACTACGCGAAGACGCGGACCCAGGGGCGCCCGGTCGGCGCCAAGGACGCGCTCGCGCCGCCGGTGCCGATCATCGAGCACGCCGACGTCCGCCGCATGCTCCTTGCGTCGAAGGCGTACGTCGAGGGCGGACTCGCCCTCGTCCTCTACTGCGCCCGGCTCGTCGACGAGGAGGCGACCGGGCCCGACGCCGAGGCGCGGGCACGCGCGCACACGCTGCTGGAGGTTCTGACCCCCATCGCCAAGTCCTGGCCGTCGCAGTGGTGCCTCGCGGCCAACGATCTCGCGATCCAGGTGCACGGGGGCTACGGATACACCCGCGACTACCCGGTGGAGCAGCTCTATCGCGACAACCGGCTCAACCCGATTCACGAGGGGACCCACGGCATCCAGGCGCTCGACCTGCTCGGCCGCAAGGTCGTCGCCGACGGCGGCGCGGGCCTCGCTCTGCTCGCGGCGACGATCGGCGCGTCGGTTGCCCAGGCCCGCAAGGCGGGAGGAGACGCCGCCTCGTACGCCGACGCCCTGGAGCCGGTGCTCGGGCGGCTGGTCGAGGTGACGCGCACCGCCTGGGCCCAGGGCGACGCTGCGGTGGCGTTGGCGAACGCGTCGGCCTACCTGGAGGCGGCGGGTCACGTCGTCGTGGCCTGGATCTGGCTGGAGCAGCTGCTCGCGGCCGGTGATGGGCAGAACGTGTTCTACGAGGGGAAGCGTGCCGCGGCCCGCTACTTCTTCACCTACGAGCTGCCCACGGTCGGGCCGCGCCTCGACCTCGTCGCCTCGGGCGACCGTACGACGCTCGACCTCGACGTCGCGTCGCTCTGACGCGGCCGCGTCGATTCGTGCTCTGACGCGGTAGCGTCCACATCGTGCGCGTCGACGAGCTGCCGCTCACCCTCGGCCCCCATCCACGGGGCCGGTACGGAGCGATCACCGACGTCGAGGGCGTGCGCGTCGGGCACGCGACGATCGCCCGCGGGGACCTGCGGACCGGGGTGACCGCGATCGTGCCGGACGCGCTCGGGCCGTCGCGTCGCCGGCTGCCCGCCGGGCTGTCGGTGGGCAACGGGTTCGGCAAGCTCGTCGGGGCCACCCAGCTGCTCGAGCTCGGGGCGCTCGAGACGCCGGTGCTGCTCACCAGCACGCTCTCGGTGTTCCGGGTGGCCGACGCGCTGGTCGCCCACGTCCTGGCGTGTCCCGGCTACGAGGACGTCGCCACGCTCAACCCTGTCGTCGGCGAGACGAACGACGGCCACCTCTCCGATGTCCGCGCCCGCGCGGTCGGCGCCGAGCAGGTCGAGGAGGCTCTCGGGTCGGCGCACGGTGGGCGCGTCGTCGAGGGGTGCGTCGGAGCCGGGACGGGCACGACGGCGCTCGGCTACAAGGGAGGGATCGGCACCTCGTCTCGCCTGGTCGAGCTCGCGGGACGCACCGTCACGGTCGGCGCGCTCGTGCAGTCCAACATGGACGGCACGCCGGGTGCTCTGGGGTACTTCCAGGTGCGTTGACCTACACGTTAGCGCAGGTCAGGTGGGCCGTCGGCGTCCTCAGCGGGCGTTCAGAGGCATAGGGGCGCATTCGAATTTGTAGCGTATAGCCGCATGGATAGTCGCATGGCGCTCAAGGCCCGACGTCATGCATCCTCCCGCTGGTCGGCTGAGTGGAGGCGCCCGTCCTGCCAGCCGGTCACACGACATCCCTGACTGATGCGTTGAGCGCTGAACCGTCGCATCGATAGTCGCATCGTGACCCCGCGTCGGGTGATCCAGTGCGGGTCTAGCGTCGCTTGCCGAGCCCGGGCGAGCCGCCCTGCTCGATACGCCGGACGCCCCCGAAGAGGTTGCGGGCCGAGCTGACGCCGGTCAAGTCCCGCGTAGTGACCGAACCCGAGATCGGAGCTGATGACCTGCCCGCGCTGACTGCCTGACACCTCATCGAGGAGAACGCTGCCGACGCTGTCGTTGGCGCGGAATGGAGACGGCCCAACCCGGGCCGCGCCGCACAGCGCAACGGCTACCGCCATCGCGCCTTAGACACCCGTGTCGGCACCCACCTTGTGGCTGCGTTAGCTGCCCGACCATCTTGGTCTACAGGAGGCGGACGACGGTTTCGCCGTACGCCGCCACAGCTGCGCCCGCGAGGCCGTGGCCGGCGGGACCTGTTCGGCCTGGGCGAGGATCTGCGCGACCACACCCAGGTGCTCCAGCGGATCGCCCTGGGGCGCACCTACCTGACTGCGCCGAAGGTCACCACGGTCATGGCGTGGCCGTCGCGTGGCCGTCGCAGGGCCGGTCCAGGGACCTGGTCGGGTTCGTCTGCACTGCTTACAGTCTCCAGGGACCTCTGCCCGGGGGCAGAGGTCGGGTTCTGCCTCCGGGCCGATGTGCCGAGGGTCCCCGCGACATGGAATGGGGGCATGCAACCAACACCCATGCGCCACGCCACCGAGCACATCTCTGGGCCGGTCGTCACCGTGCGCGGACTGACCAAGTCGTACGGCGGACGAGTCGTCGTCGACAATCTCGACCTGCACGTGGGGGCTGGTGAGATCGTCGGTCTCATCGGCGCCAACGGTGCCGGCAAGACCACCACCGTCGAGTGCCTGCAGGGCCTGCGGACGCCCGACTCCGGGGTGATCCGGGTCCTCGGCCTGGACCCGGTCAAGCAGGCCGATCGCCTGCGCCTGCAGGTGGGCAGCCAGCTGCAGAGCTCTGGGTTGCCCGACCGGCTGCGGGTCACCGAGGCGGTGGACCTGTTCGCCGGCCCGCACGCCCAGGACCGGGACCGGCTGCTCGAGCAGTTCGGCCTCGGGCGGCTGCGTCGCTCCCCGTTCGCGGGGCTGAGCGGGGGAGAGCGGCAGCGGTTGTTCCTCGTGCTCGCGCTGCTCAACCGGCCGCGCCTGGTCATCCTCGACGAGCTCACCCAGGGCCTGGACCCCGCCGCACGGCGTGAGGTGTGGTCCGCCGTTGCGCAGCTGCGTGACGAGGGCACCACCGTCATGCTCGTGACGCACGAGCTCGACGAGGCGGAGGCACTGTGCGAGCGTGTCGTCGCCATGCGGCAGGGGCGGGTGCTCGACCAGGGCACGCCCGCCGAGCTGGTCGCCCGCCACGCCCCTGGAGTCACGGTCCGCTTCGGCCTTCCGGGTGCCGGGGGTTCGGCGATCCGCGGCGAGCTCGATCGACTTCCCGGCGTACACCGGGTGAGCCAGGAGCGCGACCAGGTCGCGATCGAGGGCGCGCGCGAGGCCATCGCCCACGTGGGGGCCTGGCTCGTCGCGAGCGGACACCCCGTGCCGGTCGATCTCCGGGTCGACATCCCCGATCTCGAGTCGGCGCTGCTGACCCTGCTCGACCAGTCCACCGATCTCCCCGAGACCAGGAAGGTCGCATCATGAGCACGTTCGTCCCCATCCAGCCGGACACTGCCGGCGCCGATCCGCGCTCCACCGCCGGGCCCGCGCCCAAGCACCGCTCGGCCACCCGCCGACTCGTCACCACCGAGCTCCGGCTGCTCAGCCGCGAGCCGTTCGCCCTGACCTTCGTGCTGGTGTTCCCGATCGTCTCCATGCTGATCATCGGCGGCTCGTTCGGGACCCAGCCCGACGACGCCTTCCCGGTGAACCCGTCGCACTGGTACGTCGCTTCCTACTTCACCGTGGTGATCGGGGCGACCGGACTGATCATGCTGCCGGTGCACATCGCCACCTACCGGGAGCGAGGAGTGCTGCGCCGGTTCGCGGCGTCGGGGTTCCCACGGTGGTCGTTCGCGTTGGCCCAGCTCATGGTCGGCCTCACCGCGATCGCGATCTCGGGTGCGCTCCTGCTGGCCGTCGCCGCACCGGTCTACGGCATCCCGAGCGTCGAGGACCCGGTGCGGGTCGTGGCCGGCGTGGTCGTTGCCTCCGTGGCGTTCGCCAGCATCGGGGTGCTGCTCGGGACGATGCTGCCCTCGGCGCGGGCGGCACAGGCCGTCGGGCTGCTGCTGTTCTTCCCCTCCTTCCTGCTCGGTGTCGGCGGCCCACCGCCGGCGGTGATGTCGGATGCGCTGCGGGAGATCTCCGAGCGGCTGCCGCTGTCGCTGGCCAACCAGGCGATCCGGGAACCGTGGCTCGGGATCGGCGACGCCACGGTCGCCCTGGTGGCCGTCACCGTGATCGCGGTCGGCGCCATGGCCCTGGCGGCACGGCGCAGCGCCCTGTGACGTCTAGGGTCGCTCCTATGACGGAGTGGGGAACGCGAGCCGCGGCACCTGCCGCGCTCGCGTTCTTCGCGCTCCTGGGAGTGCTGATGACGCGCCAGTCGACCCCGGTGGCGCTGTGGTCGGCCGCGGGCATCGTCGCTGCGGCGCTGGCGCTGGCGAAGTGGGCGCCGTCGGGCTGGCGGCTCGCGGCGGGGTTGGTCATCCCGATCGCGGGGCTGGTGGTGCTCGGTCACGAGCAGTCCTCCAACCTGTCCTGGATGGGGCTGTGCGTCATCGCCGCCTGGGCCGCGCTGTCGTCTGCGTTGCCGGTGGCCCTGACCACGCTCGTCGTACTCCTCGCAGGACCCGTCGGGGAGTGGGCGATCCACCCCTCGGAACCCGGATGGGGTGCCTGGATCATCGGTACGGCGTTCACGACCATCGCCTGCGTGTTCGCCCGGCGACTGCGACTGACCGTGGTCGAGCTCAACCGCACCCGGGCCGAGCTGGCCGAGCGCAGCAGGGCCGAGGAGCGCAGCCGGATCGCCGATGAGGTGCACGACGTGATCGGCCACGCCCTGACCGTCTCGCTGCTGCACATCGGCAGCGCCCGGCTCGCACTCGACGACGAGCCCGAGGAGGCGCGCGCCTCCCTGGTCGAGGCGGAGAGGTTGGCCCGACAGAGCCTGGAGGAGGTCCGCGCCACCGTCGGCCTGATGCGCACCGACGACCCCGTCCGGATGGCGCCGCTGCCCGACGCCCGTGACATCGCCGACCTCGTGGACTCGTTCCGCCGAGCCGGCGCTGCCGTCGAGCTCAAGGTCGAGGGAGACCTTTCCTCTTTGGGATCCACCCGGGGACTGGCTGCCTACCGGATCGTCCAGGAGGCACTGACCAACGCCGCTCGGCACGCCGCCGGCGAGCCAGTCGCTGTCTGCGTGATCGCCGGCAAGGCAGACGTCACGGTGACGGTGCGCAACGGCGGGACGCCCGACCCCGCGGCCACCCCCGGTTCCGGCCTCGACGGCATGCGCGAGCGCGCCGAAAGCGTCGGTGGCCGACTCACCGCCGGTCCGGTCCCGCAGGGCTGGGTGGTCGAGGCGGTGCTGCCGTCATGACCCAGGAGGTGGTCCGGGTGCTCCTGGTCGATGACCAGGAGCTCGTCCGCACAGGGCTGCGCGGGATCCTGCGCTCCCGGTTCGGGTTCGAGATCGTCGGTGAGCTGGCGAGCGGCGAGGGCATCGTCGACGCGGTGGCGTCCCTGCGCCCCGACGTGGTGGTGATGGACGTGCGGATGCCCCGGGTCGACGGCGTCGCCGCGACCCGGTTGCTGGCCGACGTACCCGATGCGCCACCGGTGCTGGTGCTGACGACGTTCGAGGACGAGGAGGTGCTCGCCGGGGCGCTCCGCGCCGGGGCGGCCGGCTTCCTGCTCAAGTCTGTCCCGGCCGAGGACCTCCAGCGCGCTGTCCGGGCGGTCGCCGCCGGCGACTCGTGGCTGGACCCGGCCGTCACCGGCCGGGTGCTCACCGCCTACCGCGGAGCGCAGGCCCCACCGGTGTCCGGCGCGGCTGTCGAGACGCTCACGCCACGGGAGCGAGAGGTGCTCGCCCTGATCGGCGCCGGTCTCAACAACACCGAGATCGCCGCCAACCTGTTCCTCGGCGAGGGCACGATCAAGACCCACATCGGGCACATCTTCGCCAAGCTCGGCCTGCGCGACCGCGCTGCCGCCGTGGTCTTCGCCTTCGACCACGGGCTGGTCCAGCCGGGGCGCCGCTCCGGGTGAGGTTGGGCTTGGCCGCTGCCTGCACCGCTTTACGCCGCACGGGGGGTTAGCGCAGGTCAGGCTCCCCATCTGATCGGGGCGGCGATCGTGTGGTTGCTCATGCATGTCAGGTGTGAGCGGTCGACCACGTGAAGCGGCTCAACCCCGCCGGATGTCAGCCGTTCACCGGGATGCCCGTCAATGGGGCAGGGGGCGCACCTAGGGTGCATAGTCGCATCGTTAGTCGCATGGAGCTTGTTGGAGGGCATTCTGAACACCGCGTCTTCTCGTGAACCTGCAGGTCAGCACGAGGAAGCTGGTCAGAGGCTGCCCGCGGCCGTCCTCTGGGACATGGACGGCGTGCTCACCATCGCGGGCGTGCCGATGCCGTCCGCGGACCTGGTCGGCGCTCCTCCCGCCCAGACCGTCGGCAACTCCTGCATGATCGTGGTCGCGACCGACGCACCGCTCGACGCGCGCCAGCTCGGGCGGGTCGCCCGGCGTGCCGTCTTCGCGATGGCCCGCGTCGGCGCGGACTACGCCCAGGGGAGTGGCGACTACGCCCTGGCGTTCTCGGTCGGCACGGGCCACCCCCCTGCCGACGAGGCCCTCGACCCGATCTTGGGGTCGACGATGGACGCGGTCGAGGAAGCGCTGCTGAACTCGGTCCTCGCGGCGACCACCACGCAGGGACGACACGGCCGCACCGTGCTCGGAGTGCCCGGTGGTGCGGTCCGGGAGCGGCTGCGCCGCGCCGGCGTGGTGGTGGCGTGACGCCGCTCAGAACACCGGCTTGCCGCCGGTCACCCCGATGACGGTGCCTGTCACGTAGCTCGCGTCCGACGGCGAGGCGAGGAACACGAAGGCCGGTGCGACCTCGGCGGGCTGGCCGGCGCGCCCCAGCGGCGTGTCCTCGCCGAAGCTCTCGATCTTCTCGGTCGGCTGCGTGGCCGGCTGGAGCGGTGTCCAGATCGGGCCCGGCGCGACCGCGTTGACGCGGATGCCCTTCGGCCCGAGCGCCGAGGCGAGGTTGGCGGTGACGTTGTTGATCGCCGCCTTCGTCGCGGCGTAGTCGAGCAGCGCCGGCGACGGGTCGTACGCCTGGATCGAGGTGCAGTTGATGATGCTCGACCCCTCTCGCATCAACGGGACGGCGGCGCGGGTGATCCAGAACAGTGCATAGAGGTTGGTCTTGAAGACACGGTCGAGCTCGTCGTCGGCGATGCCGTCCAGGTCGTCGCCGGACCGGCGTGCCATCTGGAAGCCCGCGTTGTTGACCAGCACGTCGAGGGAGCCGAGCTCGTCGACGACCCGCTGCGGGAGGCTGCGCGCCGTCTCGCTGTCGGTGATGTCTCCTGGGAGGAGCTGCACCCGCCGTCCCTCGCGCTCGATCCAGGACGCGGTGTCCTCGGCGTCCTGCTTCTCCTCAGGCAGGTACGAGATCGCCACGTCGGCGCCCTCGCGGGCGTACGCGATGGCGACGGCACGCCCGATGCCGGAGTCGCCGCCGGTGATGAGGGCGCGCAGGCCCTTCAGTCGACCGGAGCCGCGGTAGGACTCCTCGCCGTGGTCCGGGACCGGGTCCATCGCCGCGGTCGAGCCTGGAGGGTCCTGCTGCTGGGCCGGGAAAGAGTTGTCGCTCATGGGTCTCCCGTACCCGCGAGTGGCGTCGGTATGCCTCAGCCTCAGCGCAGGAGCCAGACGAGTGCCGCGATCGTGGGCAGTGCAGCGACGGCGATCCACACGGGCGACCACAGCGAGCGCTGGAGGATCACCCGTACCCCGGCATACGTGATGGCGGCGATCACCCCGGACATCACGGTGATGGCGATGGCGTCACTGTGGCGGCCCTGGTTGTCGAGGACGAGGCCGAGACCGATGCAGCCGAAGACGCCGTGCACGGTGATCGCGAAGAACCCGATCGCCGCGACGCGGCGCTGGACGACCCGCAGCGCGCGCTGCTCGGCGTCACGCTGCTCGCGTGACTTCCGCGGCGTGGGGGCTGATGGCAGAGGACCTTGGGTCATGCGGGAGTGCTCCTGGAGGGGAAGGGGTCGGACGCGCGGTGCGCCGAGCTGATCAGGCGGTGGAGGAAGGCGTTGGCCTCGGTGAGCTCGCCGGTCGACATGCCGAGACGCTCGAGCATGGTGCCGGGAACGTCGACGGCCCGGGCGCGCAGCGCCCGTCCTCCGGACGTGAGCGAGATCGTCAGGGCGCGCTCGTCGTGCGGCGACCGCTCACGCGCCACCAGGCCCACGGCCTCGAGCCGCTTGACCAGCGGCGACGTGGTGGCCGGCTCGAGGTGGAGGGCGGCGCTGAGTTCTTTGAGCGATTGGCCGTCGCGTTCCCAGAGGGCCAGCATCACGAGGTACTGGGGGTGGCTGAGGCCGAGCGGCTCGAGCACAGGCCGGTAGGCCGCGACGACGGCGCGCGAGGCCACCGCGAGCGCGAAGCACACCTGGTGCTCGAGGGAGAGGGGGTCGTCCGCGTCCATGGTGATCAGTGTACGAACCGTTAGCGCACTCACAAAAATGCAGGCCTCGCTGTTCCCGCTGTCTGATCTGCGTGGATCTTGTCTCATATGGCATGGATCACCCTTATCGGGGTAGAAACGGGTAGAACCATCCGAGGGGAGATCACATGTCGAGCCAGGGAGTCCTGCGCCGTGCGTCCGTACGCATGGCCGGTGGCCTGAAGGATTTGCCGCGCAATGCCGCGTGGATTCTGTCGAAGACCGTCGACCTGGGTGGAGGTGTCCAGGACACCGCGACCAGCGTCGCCAACGGCTCCAAGCACGCGGTGGTGGACCAGACACGCCGCGCGACTGCCGCGGTGGCTGACAAGGTCCCCGGGACGGACTCCGTCGAGTCGAGGCTCGCGCGTGCGCACTCGGCGGTCGAGCGCGCACGCTCCGAGGAGCAGGACGCCCTCGTCCACGCCCAGGAGGCCAAGCAGCTCGCCGAGCAGGCGAGTGCTGCGGAGAAGGAGGCGCGCGACCGGAGCCGCGCCGCCAAGAAGGAGGCGGACGACCACGTCGGGCAGCGGGTCCGTGAGGCACGTCGCCGTGCGGACGAGATGGTCGAGTCCGTACGCCGTGAGGCTCAGGACGAGGCACGACAGCGCTACGAGAAGCTCCGTGAGGCGTTGGAGCGCGACGTCGAGCGGATCCGCGCGAAGGCCGACAGTGCCGCTGCCGACGCCCAGGCACGGATCGACGCGGCGCACTCGTCGATGAGTGAGGCCCGCCGCCTCGCCGACGAGGCCACCGAGGCGGCCGAGGAGGCCGCACGGAAAGCACGCGAAGAAGCCGACCGTCTCGTCGCCAAGGCGCAGGAGCAGGCCGGTGCGGCCGACCAGACGCGAGCCCGTGCCTCGGCCGCGCGGGACGCCGTCGTCACGACGACCGCGCGGGCGGTGCGTGCCGAGCAGACCCAGGAGCTGCCGACGAGCCTCCCGCGCCGTACCAAGGCCGAGCTCATCGAGCTCGCCACCTCGCTCGGCGTCGAGGACACGTCTCAGAAGACCAAGACGCAGCTCGTCAACGCCATCCGTCGCGCCTCGCGCAACCACTGAACGGAGAGATCCACGTGAAGTTCTTCCATCGCAAGACGCCCTTGCAGCGCGTTGTCGAGAAGATTCCCGGGGGCAGCGCCGTACGAGGTGGCGCCATCACGGCTGCCGGGCTGATCGGCTTGTCGGCGGTCAGCGCCGCGGTGAGCGCGATCCGTGACAGGCAGGGCAGCCGGTGAAGCTCCGGACGCTCGCGGTGTTCGGGATCGGCTACGTGTTGGGGACGAAGGCAGGCCGTGACCGCTACGAGCAGATCGTCGCGGCCGCCAGGCGTGCCGGACAACGGATCGAGCAGTACGGGGACCCTGATGGCGCAGGCGGGTCACGCGTCTCCTGACGGGGGTCCGACGCTCGCCGACGGGGCGGTCGTCAGGGCTCACGTGGTCGCGCGACTGCTGGGCGTACGGCTGCTCCGGCTGGACGCCACGGTCGTCGTCACCCCGCCCTCGGGACCGGGGACGAGCGATCCCGGGGGGCCGATCGTGCTCGGCACCACGGTGAGCCCACCCACCGAGATCACCCCGCTCACCTCGACCGCTCCGTCGACGGCCGTCGACGGAGGACTGCCCGAGGCCGAACGCCTCCTACGCCTGGCGCGTTCGGAGAGGTCCGGGCGCCGTCACCGCTGACCGTCAGACGAACAGCCTGGAGATCAGGAGCGCCGTCGGCACCGACACGACGGCGATCACCAGCGTCGGCAGGATGAACGAGTGGTTCAGGACGTACCGGCCGATCGTGGTCGAGCCGGTCTGGTCGATCTCCACCGCCGCGAGCTGCGACCCGTTGGCGGGGAGCGTCATGACGCCGCCCATCGCCGGGAGGTAGGCGGCCAACGTCGCGACCGGCACGCCCAGGCTGATCCCGAGCGGGATCATCGTGTTCACCGAGGCCGACTGGCTGGTGGTCGCCGCGGCCACCAGGAACAACCCGATCGCCAGGAACCACGGGGCCTCCTCGGCGATGTCGGTGAGGCCTCCGATCACGGTGTCCTCGTTCCCGGTGATGAACGTGTTCGCCAACCAGGCGATGCCGAGCAGGGCGATGATCGCCGTGAGGCCCGACTTCGTGAGCGGCGCGTCCAGGACGGCGCCGGGCCGCACCTTGCCGACGGCCATCACCGCGAGCGCGACGACGAGCATCACCATGATCAGCAGCGTCGTCAGCGACAGCGTCTCGGTGGTGCCGTCGACCTCGTACGTGGGGAGCAGCTCGTCGAACGCGCCGAGGAGCACGACCGCGAGGACTCCCGCGAAGAAGACGCCGGCTGCGCGCTTGGCCGTCGCAGGCACGTCGGCGCCCTTGTCCTCGCCCGTCTCGGAGGCCGGCGGTTCGATGAGGCCGGCAGCGAGACGTCGCTGGAACTCCGGGTCGTCGGCGAGATCGCGACCGACTCGGCTCTGCACGACCGCCGCCACGATGGTCCCGAGCAGCACGGCGGGGAAGGTGATGAGCAGGATCTCGCCCAGGCTCAGGGCGCCGTCCTCGTCGCCGGTCAGGCCGACGAACGCTGCCATCGCTGCGGCGACGGGGCTCGCTGCCAGCGCGAAGCCCGACACCGCGACCGACGTGGCGAGCGGACGCTCCGGACGGATGCCGCGCTCGTAAGAGACCTCGTAGATCACCGGCAGCAGCGGGAAGATGATGTTCCCCGTGCCCGACCCGGCGCAGAACGCGAACGTGATCAGCGGTGCGAGGTAGTTCACGAGCCTCGGACGTGAGCGGATCACCTTCTCGGCAAGGTGGACGAGGTAGTCGATGCCGCCGGCCGCCTGCATCGCCGATGCCGCCGTGATCACGGCGATGATGACGAGGATGGCGTCGCTCGGGATCTCGCCCGGTGGCGCACCGAACACGAACACGAGGACCAGGACGCCGACCGCACCCCAGAGGCCGAGGCCGACACCACCGAGGCGCACGCCCATGTAGATGGCGCCGACGACCACGAGCGCCTGCAGGATCAGGAGGAAGGTGTCCACGGCGTCCCCTTTCGAGCCTCTGCCGCTCTCGTACGGCCGGGCGAGCTGCTAGTGGGCGAGTGCTTCGAGGAGGAGGGCCTGCGCGAGCGCCATGCGCTCGATCTCCGAAGGGTCGACCGACTCGTCGGGGCCATGGATGTGGGCGTGCTCGGCGTCCTGGGCTCCGACCAGGACGAAGTCCGCCGTCGGAACGGCCTCGTGCAGCGTCTCGAGGAGCGGGATCGACCCGCCCGACCCGACGGTCTGGACGTCCGCGCCGTACGCGGTGGCGAGCGCCTCGCGCATCAAGCCGAAAGCCCGCCCGTCCGTCCCCTGCGAGAACGCAGGGCTCACCTTGTCCGCGTGCACGTCGACCCGCGCGTTCCAGGGTGCGACGGAGCGCAGGTGCGCCATCAGGGCGTCGACCGCGTCGCGGGGGTCCTGCCCGGGCGGGATGCGCATCCCCACCACCGCCCGCGCGCTCGGCTGCAGGACGTTCGACGCCCGGTCGACCGGCACCGCGTCCAGGCCGAGCACACTGACTGACGGCCGGGCCCACAGTCGCGAGGCGATCGTGCCCGTCCCTACCAGCCCGACGCCGTCAAGGACGCCGGCGTTGCGGCGCAGCATCTCCTCGGGATAGTCGGCGCCTTCCCAGTCTCCGGACGCGATGCCTTCCACGAGACAGTTCCCCTCCTCGTCGACCAGCGTCGCGAGCATGGTGATCAGCGCCATCAAGGCGTCGGGGGCTGCACCGCCGAAGAGACCCGAGTGCACCGGCTGCTCGAGCGTCCGCACCTCGACCACAGCCTTCACATGACCGCGCAGCCCCACGCTCAGCACCGGCTCGCCGACGGTGAGGTTGCCCATGTCGGCGACGATCATGGCGTCGGCCTCGACCCTGTCCGGATTGGCGGTGACCCAGGCCTCGAGGTGGCTGACGGTCTCCTCCTCACCCTCGACGATGAGACGGACGCCGACCGGCGGTCTCCCGTCGAACGCGGCGAGAGTCGCGAGGTGGATCGCGATGCCCGACTTGTCGTCGGCGGCGCCGCGGCCGTACAACCGGCCGTCGCGCCACGTCGGCGCGAACGGGTCGGTCTCCCAGCCCTGCTCGGGGGGAGCCGGCTGGACGTCGTAGTGGGCGTAGAGCACGACCGTGGGCCGTCCCTCGGGCGCCGGGATCTCCGCGGTCACCGCCGGGTAACCGCCGGGGATCTCGGTGATCATCGCTGGCACGCCGTACCGGCCGAACGCGTCGACGACGGACTGCGCCATGGAGTGCACAGGCTCGGGCGGGAAGCCCGGGAACGCGCACGAGGGGATGGCGACCATCGACTCCAGCTCGTCGCGGATGGCGGGCATCAGCGCGGCGATCGTCGTCCGCAGCGAAGAATCGTCCATGGCGCGAACGTAAACCGCGACCCGTCTCTCGGCGCGTCGAGCGCTCCGGCGGTGCGGGTCAGGCGGTCGCGGAGCGGGTCACGAGATCGGCCAGCGCCGTACGCGCCTCGAGCAGCGACGGCCCGTACCAGGTGAGGAGCCGACCGGGCACCAGTACGGTCGGCACACGGGTGAACGACTCGGGACCGTCGGACGGACCGAAGGGGTACGGCTCGTCGGGCAGCAGCACGACGTCGAGGTCGGCACGGTCGAGGTCTTCGAGCGGGACGTGCGGGTATCGGCCGTCGGCTTGCGCGTACGCGTGCTGCCAACCGAGCCGGGAGACCAGGTCACCGGTGAAGGTGTCGCGTCCGACGACCATCCAGGGGTCGCGCCAGACGGCGACTGCCGCGCGGAGCGCGGGGGCGCCGGTGGTGGGCCGCGAGGGAGCCGCCCACGCGGCTGCGACAGTGTCGAGCCAGCCGGGGACGCCCCAGCCCAGGGCCTCGGCGAACAGTCGCCGCATCGACGCGACCGCTTCGTCGACGGTCTGGATCCTGGTCACCCAGACGGCGACGCCCGCCTCGCGCAGACGTCGGACGTCGAGCTCGCGGTTCTCCTCCTGGTTGGCGACCACCAGGTCGGGAGAGAGGTCGGTGACCGCCCGAAGGTCAGGGTTCTTGGTGCCACGAACCCGGACGACGTCGAGGTCGGCGGGGTGGGTGCACCAGTCGGTCGCGCCCACCAAGGCGTCGCCGCGGGTCGCGGCGATCGCCTCGGTGAGCGACGGAACCAGTGAGACGACACGGCACGCGGTGCGCGGGTGCGCAACCGGGGTGCCGAGGTCGTCGCTGGTCCGGGCGTCCGTGGTCAGGCCTGGTGCCGGCCGTCGGCGTCGCGCTGACGCGGCCCGGTCTCGTCGGCCGGGACCTCGTAGGTCTCGGTCACCTCGACCGTCTCGTCGGTCGCGGCATCGGTGCGAGGGTCGGTCGTGCCGTCGGCGTGCGTGCCGGGCTCGGTCGTGCCGGTGGTGTAGGCACCGGCGTCGGTCGTGCTGTCGGCGTGCGTGCCGGTGTCGGCGGTGCCGTCGGCGTGCGTGCCGGGCTCAGTCGTGCCGGTGGTGTAGGCACCGGCGTCGGTCGTGCCGTCGGCGTGCGTGCCGGTGTCCGTGCCGGTGGTGTAGTCGCCCTGCGAGTCGGTGGTGTAGTCCCCGCTCGAGTCAGCGACGTAGTCCCCGCTCGCGCCCGCGGCGTAGGCGCCGGCCGGGCGGTCGTCGCGACCGCCGTCGGGATCGAGCTCGTCGGCCCTCGCGAGCTTCTCGTCGACCTCGGAGCGGGTGCGCTGCGCGTGCTCCTGGTGCTCACGCGCCTCACGCTCGCGCTGCTCGGCCGCGACCCGTGCCTCCTCGGCATCGGCGCGTGCTCGCGCCGCCTCGGCATCGCGACGGCTGGCTTCCAGCTGGGTGTCCTGCGCCTGCGCGCGGAGGGCATTGGCCTCCTCGCGCCGCTGTGCGGCTGCACGCTCGCGGCTCTTGCGCTGTGCGGCCAGGGCCGCCAGTGCGATCAACGCCACCACGACGACGGCGATGATGACCCAGACCCACCAGGGAATGTCATCCATGTCGAACTCCTCAAGCCGGGCCGCTCGGGGATGCGGCCGTACGTGTCCGGCACAGTACCCAGTTCTGCCCCCGTTCACCGGTTGCGAGCGCAGGCTCAGACGTTGCGCCGGTATTGGCCTCCGACCTCGAAGAACGCCTCCGTGACCTGCTGGAGCGAACACACCCGTGCCGCGTCCATCAGCACGTCGAACGCGTTCTCGTCCGACGCCGCGGCGTCCTTCAGCCGCGCCAACGCTGCCTGTGCCTCGTCGCGGTGTGTCTCCTGGAACGCGTGGACGCGGGCGAGCTGCGACCGCTTCTCGTCCTCGGTCGCGCGGGCGAGCTCGATCGGTCCGTGCTCCTCCCCGGCCCGCGGGTTGCGGAAGGTGTTCACACCGACGATCGGCAGGGAGCCGTCGTGCTTGCGGTGCTCGTACAGCATGGACTCGTCCTGGATGCGGCCACGCTGGTATCCGGTCTCCATCGCACCGAGCACGCCGCCGCGCTCGGTGATCCGGTCGAACTCCTCGAGCACGGCCTGCTCGACGAGGTCGGTCAGCTCCTCGATCACGTACGACCCCTGCTGCGGGTTCTCGTTCATCGCGAGACCCCACTCCTTGTTGATGATCATCTGGATCGCCAGCGCGCGGCGCACGGACTCCTCGGTCGGTGTCGTCACCGCCTCGTCGTAGGCGTTGGTGTGGAGGCTGTTGGCGTTGTCGTAGATCGCGATCAACGCCTGGAGCGTCGTCCGGATGTCGTTGAAGCTCATCTCCTGCGCGTGCAGGGACCGTCCCGAGGTCTGCACGTGGTACTTCAGCTTCTGCGAACGCTCGTTGGCGCCGTACCGCTCGCGCATGGCGACCGCCCAGATGCGGCGCGCCACGCGGCCGATCACGGAGTACTCCGGGTCCATCCCGTTGGAGAAGAAGAACGACAGGTTGGGTGCGAAGTCGTCGATGTCCATCCCGCGGGCGAGGTAGGCCTCGACGTAGGTGAAGCCGTTCGCGAGCGTGAACGCCAGCTGGCTCAGCGGGTTCGCCCCGGCCTCGGCGATGTGGTAGCCGGAGATCGACACGGAGTAGAAGTTGCGGACCTGGTGCTGGATGAACCACTCCTGGATGTCGGCCATCATCCGCAGGCTGAACTCCGTCGAGAACAGGCAGGTGTTCTGGCCCTGGTCCTCCTTGAGGATGTCCGCCTGGACCGTGCCGCGGACGTTACCGACGGCGTACGCGACGAGGTCGGCGTCCTCCTCCGGCGACGGTTCGCGTCCGTTCTCGTCGCGGAAGCGGTCGCGCTGCTGGTCGATGACGGTGTTGAGGAAGAACGCGAGCACCGTCGGGGCCGGGCCGTTGATCGTCATCGACACCGACGTGGAGGGGGAGACGAGGTCGAACCCGTCGTAAAGCACCTTCATGTCGTCCAGCGTCGCGACCGACACCCCCGAGGTCCCGACCTTGCCGTAGACGTCGGGCCGTTCGCCGGGATCGCGTCCGTACAGCGTGACCGAGTCGAACGCGGTCGAGAGCCGGGTCGCCTCGCCGTCGGACGACAGGAGCTTGAACCGGCGGTTGGTACGGAACGGATCGCCCTCGCCGGCGAACATGCGTGCCGGGTCCTCGCCGTCGCGCTTGAACGAGAAGACGCCCGCGGTGTAGGGGAAGTGGCCGGGCAGGTTCTCGCTGCGCCAGTAGCGCACGAGGTCGCCGTGGTCGGTCGTGCGGGGCAGTGCCACCCTCGGCACCCGCGTGCCGGACAAGGACTCACGGGCCAGTCGCGTGCGGAGCTCGCGGGCGCGCACGGTGACGACCTGCTCGTCGCCCTGGTACGACGCCACCACCGTCGGCCAGTCACGTATCCGGGCTCGCACCTCGTCGGGCAGTGTCGCCGCGGTCGTCTCCGCGAGCGAGCGGGCGTCGTCCGAGCCGAGCCCCGCCGCTGCCAGGTCCTGTGCCGCCGACTCGAGCGCCTGCGCGCGGCGGGCCGTGTCGGCGATGCGCTCGGTGGCGGCGTGGTAGTCGCGGACGGTCTCGGCGATCTCGGACAGGTAGCGAGAGCGGTTCGGGGGGACGATCGCGGCGAACCTGGTCGAGTGCCGCACGTCGACGCGGGGGAGCGCGCCCTCCTCGAGCGAGAGCCCTTGCTCGCCCAGGAGGCGCACGAGCTCTTGGAACAGCGCGGTCACGCCGTCGTCGTTGAAGGTCGCCGCGGACGTCCCGAACACAGGCATGTCGTCGGGTCGGCTGCCGAACGCCTCGCGGTTGCGCACCATCTGCCGCCCGACGTCGCGCAGGGCGTCGGCCGCGCCGCGGCGCTCGTACTTGTTGATCGCCACGACGTCGGCGAGGTCGAGCATGTCGATCTTCTCCAGCTGCGACGCGGCGCCGAACTCCGGCGTCATGACGTACAGGGAGGTGTCGACGAACGGCACGACCGCGGCGTCGCCCTGGCCGATGCCTGGAGTCTCGAGCACCACGAGGTCGTATCCCGCTGCCTTCACGACCGCGATGACGTCGTTCAGCGTGTCGGGGAGCTCGTGGGCCCCGCGCGTCGCGAGCGAGCGGAAGAACGTGTGGACGCCGTCGAGGGCGTTCATCCGAATCCGGTCACCGAGCAGCGCTCCTCCGCCTCGACGACGGGTCGGGTCGACCGCGAGCACGGCGATGCGGAGCTTGTCCTGCTGGTCGATGCGCAGGCGTCGGACCAGCTCGTCGGTGAGCGAGGACTTGCCCGAGCCGCCGGTGCCGGTGATGCCCAGAACAGGCGTGCTCGACGCCTCGGCCGCGGCGCGGACGGCGCGGGCGAGCGGACCGTCGAGCCGGCCCTGCTCGGCACCGGTGACAGCGCGCGCGAGCGACACCCGGTCACCCGCGAGCACGGCCTCAGGGTCGGGACGGTGCTGGTCCCACAGGTCGGCGCGGCAGGCCTCGACCACCTCGGCGATCATCCCGGGGAGGCCGAGGCGCTGCCCGTCCTCGGGAGAGAAGATCAGGACGCCGCTCTCACGCAGGCGGGCGATCTCGGAGGGGACGATGACGCCGCCTCCGCCGCCGAAGACCTTGACGTGCCCGGCGCCCCGCTCGGCGAGGAGCTGCACGAGGTACTCGAAGTACTCCACGTGGCCGCCCTGGTAGGAGGAGACCGCGACTCCGTGCGCGTCCTCCTCGATCGCGGCGTCCACGACCTCGACGACCGAACGGTTGTGACCGAGGTGGATCACCTCGCACCCCTGCGACTGCAGGATGCGGCGCATGATGTTGATCGAGGCGTCGTGGCCGTCGAAGAGGCTCGAGGCGGTGACGATCCGTACCCGCAGGGCATCCGCAGTTTCCATAGGACGTAAAATAGTTGGACTTCCTAGTAATGTCGAGTCTCGATAGGGTGAGGTCCATGCCAGGGCGACCCCGACTGCCGTTCGACCCCGTCGAGCGCGCCGGCGAGCTCTGGGAGAGCCACTTCGGTGACGCCACCGCCATGCGGCTCGCGACCTCGGTGATGCGGGTGCAGCAGCTGCTGCTCGCCGAGCTGGACGCGGCACTCAAGCCGTACGCCATCACGTTCGCGCGCTACGAGGTGCTGGTGCTGCTGACGTTCAGTCAGGCGGGCACGCTGCCGCTGAGCAAGATCGGCGAGCGGCTGATGGTGCACCCGACCTCGGTGACGAACGCGATCGATCGGCTCGAGGCCCAAGGGCTCGTCCTGCGTCAGACCGACCCCAGCGACCGGAGACGGACGCTGGCCTCCCTCACGCCGGCCGGTCGCGAGCTCGTCATCGAAGCGACGGCCGCCCTGACAGCGATCGACTTCGCCGTCGACGGTCTCACCGCACGCGAGCAGGACGACGCGTTCGCCCTGCTGCGGCGGCTGCGTTCGGCCGCCGGTGACTTCCCGGAGAAGGCGCCGGAGAGGTCAGTCAGCGGCTGAGCGACCGGCCCGCTCCACAGCCCGCGTGACCGGGCTGTCCAGCACCCTCGAGTGCAGGTTGACGCTTGATGCCGTGACGCACTAGGTTCGCCGCGGGTCGGCCGTCGTGCCGCACCGTTCGGGGGCTCGACGAGAGGTCGAGGTAGGGGTGACGGAGGCGACGTGAGGGTTGCACGAAAGAACGACCCTGTGACCCCGCTGGAGGCGCTCACCTTCGCCACCGCAGTCATCGGGCCGCCATGGGCGCTCGGCGTGCTCATCGCCTCGCTCTACGTCGCGGGACCGGCCTTTTTGCTCCTGCTGGTCCCGGTGGCGTTCCAGCCCGTCTCCCTGCTCGCCGGAGCGGCGGCCGTCGTCGCCGTCACCGCACTGGTCGTGCGGGTGCAGGACCGGTGGACGCGACCGGAGATCGCGCTCGTGTCCTCCGGGCTGTTCGCGGCGGCGTTGTGGTTCGCCCCCGTGGCGCTCGTGGGTGACCTTGATCCCGGCGCCGTGCTCGGACTGATCCTCGTCGTCCTGGCCGTCGCCTTCGGCCCGATCCCGCTGTGCTTCTGGTCGGCCACGCGTGCGGCGCGCTCGATGCGGATCGGGGTGCGCGACCCGGCGGCGGCGTCGTGGTTGCGTGATGCTGTCGCCTGGGGCATGTCTCGGTTCGAGATGATCCGCGCGCGGGCCCTGCGCCCCCCGGGCCTCGGGCAGGTCCGGGAACGGCGGTGACCGACGAGCGAGGAGAGTGCCGATGACGACGCCCTACACGATCACCCGCGTCGGCGACGCGTACCTCGTCTCGACACACGACGTGAACTGGGTGCTCGTCGAGGACGGGCACGACCTCACGCTCATCGACGGCGGCTATCCCGGGAACACCGTCGACGTGGAGCGCTCCATCCGCGATATCGGGCACCAGGTGCGCGACATCCGCGGGATCCTGCTCACCCACGCGCACGTCGACCACCTCGGTGGCGCGGCGCGTATCGCCTCCCGGCACTCGATCGACACGTGGACCGGGCCCGTCGAGGTCCCGCACGCGCGCCGCGACTACCTCCAGCAGCTGTCACCGGCGCGGCTCCCGCTGGTGCTGTGGCGTCGGGGCGCCCTCGGGTGGCTGCTCGACATCACCCGGCTCGGCGGCACCGACCGCGGCGGCATCGACCAGGTGGGCGCCTACGACGCATCCCGGCTCGACCTGCCCGGCTCGCCGGTGGCCGTACCGACACCCGGACACACCGACGGCCACACCTCGTACCTGATCCCCGGCTCGGGCGTCCTGGTGAGTGGTGACGCGCTGATCACAGGTCACCCCGTCTCGCGGCTCCGGGGGCCACAGCTGATCGTCCGCCCGTTCTCCCACGACCCCGGCGCGACGGTCGACTCGCTCGACGCGATCGCGAGCGTCGATGCCGGCACGCTCTTCCCCGGGCACGGCGCCGTATGGGCGGGGAGCATGCGGGACGCAGCCGGTCAGGCGCGGGCGACCGCCGGACCCTGGCGCCCCTGACATCGGGGGATCTACGCAGCCTGCTCAGGTCGACAGCAGTCGAGAAGACTGTTAGAAAGGACAGGCAGCCCTATTCAGTGGTCAAACAGCGCGCCACGTTCTCGCACTTGTGAACGGAGCGTGGCATGTCTGTTATCGCGACGACCCTCGACCGCCCGCACGCTCTTCCTCGCGATCTGAGCCGCGAAGAGCGCCGGACCGTGACCACCGAGCTGTGCGAAGCTCTTGCCGACTGCAACGAGGCCCACCGCGACCTGCTCCAGGCGCGTCTGGTCGAGGTCAACATGGGCGTGGCCCGTGCGGTCGCCTCCCAGTACCGCAACCGCGGTGTCGACCTCGACGATCTCGAGCAGGTCGCCTACGTCGGCCTGGCCAAGGCCGCCCGCGGGTTCGACCCCGCGCGTGGACACGACTTCCTCACCTACGCCGTCCCGACGATCCGCGGCGAAGTACGCCGCTGGTTCCGAGACAGCTGCTGGATGGTGCGTCCCGTACGGCGCGTCCAGGAGACCCGCGCCCAAGTCGTGGCCTGCGTCGAAGAGCTGGTCCAGACGCTCGGCGAGACCCCGACCCCAGAGGCTGTGGCACAGCACCTCGCGCTGCCGGTCGAGGAGGTCAACGAGGCGATGGCTGCCGACGGCTGCTACCACCCCTCCTCGCTGGACTCGCCCGGCATCAACGGCGTGGGGTCGCTCGCCGACGTCCTCGGCGAGACCGACGACGCGTTCGCGCGGGCCGAGGAGAAGGCCTCGCTCGCGCCGTTGGTGCGCAGGCTGAGCGACCGTGATCGCGAGACGCTGGCGTTGCGCTACTTCCACCAGTGGACCCAGGAGCAGATCGCGGGGCAGCTCGGCGTCACTCAGATGCAGGTCTCCCGGATCCTCAGTCGCATCGTCGCCCAGCTCCGCGAGCAGCTCGGCGACGGCACGCTGGCGGCGTAGCCGTCCATCGCATGAGGTTCCGTACGGTCTCGCGCAGCGAGCGTGGATGGAGCCGCCGACGGGTGGGTCAGGGGTTTCGGTACCTCGATGAGCAGGGGCACCCCCTTGGCGGGGAGGACCGGGCCCGCTGCGAGTCGCTCGCGATCCCGCCCGCGTGGGAGGACGTCTGGATCTGCCGGTGGCCCTCGGGGCACCTGCAGGCCACAGGCATCGATGCTGCCGGGCGGGTCCAGTACCTGTACCACCCGCTGTGGCGCGAGCGCATGGAGCGGCAGAAGCACGAGCGCGTGCTCGACGTCGCGCACCGCCTTCCCGAGGGCCGTGAGCGGGTGCTGCGCGACCTCGACGCGGCGGGCGTGCCCCGCGACAAGGCGCTGGGGGCGGCCTTCCGGCTCCTCGACCGCGGTCTCTTCCGGGTGGGCAACGACCGCTACGCCGCCAACGGAGGCGGGTACGGACTGGCCACCCTGCGCAAGGACCACGTCACGCTCCGCCGTGACAGGTCGACGATGGAGTTCGCCTACGAGGGCAAGGCCGGCGTCTCGCAACGCATCCAGGTCACCGACCCGCTCACCTACGAGGTGGTCGGGCCGATGCGTCGCCGCCGAGGCGGGGAGACGTTGCTGGCCTTCCAGGAGAGACGGCGTTGGACCGAGCTCTCCAGCCCCGACGTCAACGCGTACCTGCAGGAGCGGGTGTGTGCCGACATGACGGCGAAGGACTTCCGCACCTGGCACGCCACCGTCCTCGCCGCGGTGTCCCTCGCGTCGAAGGACGAGGCGTCGCGCACGGCGGCTGCACGGCGACGCGCGGTCGCCGCCACCATGCGTGAGGTCTCCGACGTGCTCGGCAACACGCCCACGGTCGCGAGGTCGTCGTACGTGAACCCTCGCGTGATCGAGCTCTTCGAGGACGGCGTGACCGTCGCGCCGACGCTGAGCATGCTCGGACCGCGGATCGACGAGGAGCGCGACCGCCCGACGCTGGAACGCGCCGTCCTCAGCCTGCTGACCGACGAAGCCTGACCGACGAACGAGGAGGAGCGCACCATGCCGAAGACACGCAAGGACGGACAGCCCCGCAAGGAGGAGCTCCCCGCCCCGATCCGCCGATCGAGCGCCAAGGCGCAGCGGACGTTCGCCAAGGCGCACGACTCCGCCGCGGAGGAGTACGGAGAGGGCCGACGGGCGCACCAGGTCGGGTACGCAGCGCTGAAGCACAGCTTCGAGAAGGTCGGCGACCACTGGGAGCCGAAGGACGACCGAGGGCCGTCGGACGCCCAGGCACGCGGCGGGCGCGGCACGAACCGTCCCACCGCCGGGGGTGTCGACGCCAACGCCAGCAAGAAGCACCTGTACGACCTGGCGCGCCGCCTCGACGTGTCCGGTCGCTCCCAGATGACCAAGGACGAGCTCGTCACAGCGATCCAGCGGGCGAACGACCGGGCGAACGCCGACGCGCGGGCCGGATCCTGACGCACGCATGGTTCCCGGGCTTCCGGGCACCCGCTGCACATGACTGCCACGATCGAGAAGGTGCAGGAGGAGACCGGCTTCGGGCTGCTCGGCCGGTCGGAGCAGGTACTGCCCGAGCAGCGGTGCGGGGTGAGGGTGGTGGCGACCGCTCAGACCGGTGACGATGGGGGCGCACGACCGAAGACCGAGCCCGAAGGCGACGACCCCGTCACCGACCCCCGGACCGACCCGCGCACGAACCCCGGTTCCCCGCGGCCCAACGAGCCGCAGCCGGAAGAACCGAACGAGCCCGGTCTCGCCCCAGGCGAGTCCGACGAGAGGAGCACGTGATGCCCAACGCTGCGAAGCTGGCGTACCGCCCCATCGGACTGATCTCCGGCATGGCCGGAGGCATGATCGCCGGGATGATCTTCAAGCAGGTCTGGAAGCGGATCTCCGACGAGGACGAGACGCCCGACCCGCTCGCGGAGTCCTCGTACGGCTGGCGGGAGCTCCTGCTCGCGTCGGCGATCCAGGGCATGATCTACGCGGTCGTGAAGGCCAGCATCGACCGGGCCGGTGCCCGCGGGTTCCAGCGGGTCACCGGAGCGTGGCCGGGCTCCTGACCCCGTCCGCGACGTCGTCCAGGACGGCCTCCCAGTCGGCGAGAAACCGTTCGAGGCCGAACCTCGCGCACGCACGTTCCCGCGCGGCCGCCCCGGTCTCCTCGGCGAGCATCGGCTCGGCGACGAACCGGGCGGCCGCGTCGCGCATCGCCCGCGGGTCGGCGGAGGTGACGCCGCCGTCGCCGACCGCGCGGGGTGCCTCCGTGCCCGCGAAGGCGACAACCGGCAGCCCGAGGAACATCGCCTCGATCAGCGACAGGCCGAGAGAGGTCCATCGCGCGGTGTGGACGTACACGCGCCGGCGGGCCACCTCGTCGTGCATGATGTCCTGCGGGAGGTCCTCGTACGTCCAGACCCGGCGGGCCCAGTCGGCCTCTGCGAGCGGCGTGACGCCCATCCCGAACACGTCGAGAGGAACCGACTCGGCGATGGTGGGGAGGAGGTCGGTCCCGAGCACCCGCGTGCGGCGCACCGGTTCGTTCATGACGACCGCCGCGCGAGGCCACTCCCCGGTGTAGCGGTGCCCGGGATCGACGACGCCGTGCTCGACGACGTGCGTCGGTGTCGTGCCGCAGTCCCAGTACGCACGGTTGAAAGGCGTGACATGGACGATCGGCACGTCGGGACGGTCCGCGAGCGGGTGGACGCTCCGGACGGCGTCGCCAGGGGGAGTGTTGTGCTCGACGTAGACCGCCGGGACGTCCTCGCCGGCACGCAGGCCGGTCCAGCTCCGCAGCAGCTGCTCCTCGTGCGGTCGTTGCAGGACCACGAGGTCGAACGGCGTCGTGGCGAGCTCGTCGGCGGTCACCTCCCGGACGGAGCCCGGCCAGTCCCACGTGCGTGCGCGCCCGCGTCCGTCGGCGTCGCGCTCGGCGTTGACGGGGACGAGGTACTCGTGGGGCCCCTGGAGGAACGACGTCGCCCACGAGCCGTGGACGTGCCAGATCAGGACGCGCATGCCGGCCTCCCCAGTCCGTGGAAGTCCCATCCCGCAGCTCGCCACTTGTCCGCGTCGAGGCAGGTCCGGCCGTCGACCACCACCGGAGCGGTGACCTCCTCGCGGAGCGCCACCGGGTCGAGCGCGGTGTAGTCGTCCCAGGCGGTGAGCACGGTGACGACGTCGGCGTCGGCGCAGGCCTCCTCGACGGAGGACGCGTACGTGAGGTGGTCGGCCACGCGTGCGGCCTGCGCGGCGGCACGCGGGTCGTGCACGCGGACCTCGGCACCGAGGCGGTGGAGGGTCGTCGCGACGTCGAGGGCGGGTGAGTCCCGGACGTCGTCGGAACCGGGCTTGAACGCGATCCCGAGGACTGCGACTCGTCGTCGCTCTCCCCACACGCCACGCACCAGGTCGACGGTACGGGCCCGCTGCCTCATGTTGACGAGGTCGACGTGGTGCAGGAGCGCGGCGGACTCCACGTCGAGCTCGTGCGCTCGCGCGACGAACGCGCGCGTGTCCTTGGGCAGGCAGCTCCCGCCGTAGCCGAGACCGGGCTGGAGGACGTCCGGGCCGATCCTGGGGTCGGCCGCCAGCACACGGACGAGGTCGTCGACGTCGGCGCCGGCACGCTCGCACACCTCGGCGAGGACGTTCACCACGGAGATGCGTGCCGCCAGCATGACGTTGGCCGAGACCTTGGCGAGCTCGGCGGTCCGCAGGTCGGTGCGGATGATCGGCGTCCCTTGACGCCCCCACCGCGCGTAGACCTCGGTGAGGACCGCGTACGCCGCGTCGTCGTGCACGCCGAGGACGAGCCGGTCGGGGTGGAGCGAGTCGTCGACCGCGTGCCCCTCGCGCAGGAACTCGGGGTTCCACGCGACGGAGACCGGCACGTCAGCCTCGCCGGCCATCAGCCCGGCCAGGTCGTCGGCGGTGCCGACGGGGACGGTGGAGCGTCCGACCACCAGGCACTCGCGGCTCGCGTGGCGGGCGACCTCGACCGCCGACGTACGCAGGGCGCTCAGGTCGGCGGCCCGTCCCCCGCGCTCCTGGGGTGTGCCGACGCAGAGGAAGTGGACCTCCGCGTCCGCGACGTCGGCGACGTCGTGGGTGAAGACGAGGCGTCCGCTGGCGACCCCGGAGCGGAGCAGGTCGGCGAGGCCCGGCTCATGGAACGGGACGCGCCCCTCGGCCAGTGCGGCGAGGCGCTCCCGATCGGCGTCGTACGCCACCACCTCGTGACCCGCCGCCGCGAGGCAGGCGGCGTGGGTCGCGCCCAGGTATCCCGTCCCGATCACCGATGTCTTCACGGCCAGGCGGTTCCCGGCACCCGGGTGGTTATGCGTGGAGAAGCGTTTCCCGGCCGTGGTTCGGGGAACCCGACCGCCATGAAGGTCCTCGGAGTGAACGCCCTCTTCCACGACCCCTCGGCAGCCCTCGTCGTCGACGGGTTCGTCGTCGCCGCCGCGGAGGAGGAGAGGTTCAGCCGCCGCAAGCACGGCAAGCGCCCGGTCCCGTTCGCCGCGTGGGAGCTGCCGGAGCAGGCGATGCGCTGGTGCCTTGCCCACGCGGGCCTGAGGCCGTCCGACCTGGACGCCGTCGCCTACGCCTACGACCCGGCACTGGCAGAGCCGATCGACGCGCTCGGTCTGCACGACCCGTCGGACGACCTGCGCCAGGCGTACGCCGACCGCGCCCCCGCCTTCCTGGCGGCCGCGCTCCCGGGGCTCGACCCCGACGACGTGCGCTTCGTGCCGCACCACGTCGCGCACGCCGCATCGGCCGGTCTGGCGCTGACCGACGGGCACGCCGACGTGCTCGTCCTCGACGGGCGTGGTGAGGCCACCAGCCACCTCGCCGGACGGTATGAGGGAGGGGTCCTCCACCCGCTCGCGGGGCAGCGGCTCCCGCACTCGCTGGGCCTGCTCTACGAGGACCTCACCGAGCACCTCGGCTTCCTCCGCAGCAGCGACGAGTACAAGGTCATGGCCCTCGCCTCGTACGGCACGCCGCGGCACGCCGACGCCCTGCGCGAGCGCGTCCACGCCGACGGCGAGGGCGGGTTCGTCACCGAGCGTGTCGACTGGTCGGCGATCGCGAAGCAGCGTGCCGCCGACGAGCCGTGGACCCGCGACCACGCCGACCTCGCCGCGAGCGCCCAGCGCGTGCTGGAGGACACGGTGATCGACCTCGCGCGGTGGCTGCACGGACAGACCGGCGGCGACCGCCTGGCGCTCGCCGGCGGTGTCGCCCTCAACTGTGTCGCCAACACCAGGATCTTCGCCGAGACGCCGTACGAGCACGTGCTGCCGCAGCCGGCAGCGGGCGACGCGGGCACGGCTCTCGGGGCGGCGCTGACCGTCGCGGCCGAGCACGGACCGACGCGACCTGTGCCCGGGGCCGACCTGGGGCGGCGGTTCGACGACGACGAGATCGAGCAGGCCCTGCGGGCCGCCCACTGGCCGGCGGAGCGGCCCGACGACCTGGCGGGCATGGTCGCCGACACGCTTGCCGAGGGCGGCATCGTCGCATGGTTCCAGGGGGCGAGCGAGTTCGGCCCGCGGGCGCTCGGACATCGTTCGCTGCTCGCTGACCCGCGCGACCCGCAGAACCTCGACCGTCTCAACGCGGTCAAGGGCAGGGAGAGCTTCCGCCCCGTGGCGCCGATGGTCCTGGAGGACCGGGCGCCCGACATCTTCACCCGGGGCCCGCTGCCGTCCCCGCACATGCTCTTCGTCCACGACGTCCGGCCGCCGTGGCGCGAGCGGATCCCGGCGGTCGTCCACGTCGACGGCACGGCACGCGTCCAGACGGTCGACCGGACGCGGACGCCGCGCCTCGCCGCGCTGCTCGAGGCCTTCGAGGAACGGACCGGCGTGCCCGTGCTCGTCAACACCAGCCTGAACACCGCCGGGCGGCCGATGGTCGACTCGCCGCGCGACGCGCTGGAGCTGTTCGGGTCGGCCCCGGTCTCGATGCTGGTGATGGGCCCGTACGTCCTCACGCGTCCGACACCGGACACCGCCGCACAGAGGGATCGGTGAGCGCCGTGCGGCAACCGGTCGTGGACACGACGGTCGTCGTCCCCACCGTCGGACGTCCGTCGCTCGCGCGCGTGCTCGCGACGTTCCTGGCGCCCCCGCGCCCGGGTGTGGCGGCCGTCGTGGTGGTGGATGATCGGCCGGCTGACGACGACCGTCCGTTGCAGGAGGTTGTAGCGGCGCTCCCGCCGGACGGGAGCCGGTCGTGGTTGAGCGTCGTCCGCTCGTACGGTCGTGGGCCCGCGGCGGCGCGCAACCTCGGCGCAGCGGAGGCCCGGACGACGTGGATCTCCTTCCTCGACGACGACGTCGAGCCGGAGGCGGCGTGGACCGCGCGCCTCGTCGAGGACCTCGACGGCCTCGCCCCGGACGTGGCGGGAACTCAAGGACGGGTCGAGGTCCCGCTGCCGACCGACCGACGGCCAGACGACTTCGCGCGCGCGACGGCCGGCCTCGCGACGGCGCGGTGGATCACCGCCGACATGACCTACCGACGCACAGCCTTCGTCGCCGTCGGAGGATTCGACGAGCGCTTCCCGCGGGCCTACCGAGAGGACGCCGACCTGGCGCTGCGGATGAGGGCGAACGGTGCGCAACTCGTGCGTGGTGCGCGCACCGTGGTGCACCCGGTGCGCGCCGAGCGCGCAGGGGTGAGCGTGCGTGCGCAGCGGGGCAATGCCGACGACCGGTTGATGCGTGCGCTGCACGGACCACGTTGGCGCACCCTCGCCGAGGCTCCACCGGGGCGGCTCGTCCGGCACGTCGCGATCACGGTGCTCGGCGCGGGCGGCGCGCTGGCCCTGGCAGCGGGGCGCCGACGCACAGCGGTGGCCGCCCTCGCGGGATGGGCGGCGGGCACGTCCGAGCTCTTCCTGGCGCGCTGGCTCCCCGGGTCGCGTTCACGCGCCGAGACGGTCCGCATGCTGTGGACCAGCGCCGTCATCCCGCCGACCGCGAGCTGGCACGCCCTGCGCGGAGCGGTCCTGCACCGTCGGGTGGAGGCCTGGCCGGAGCGTCGATGGCTGGTCCTCTTCGACCGCGACGGGACGCTGGTGCACGACGTCCCCTACAACGGGGACCCCGAGAAGGTCGAGCCGGTCGAGGGGGCCGCCGAGGCCCTGCAGAGGCTGCGCGGCGCCGGCGCGTACGTCGGGATCATCACCAACCAGTCAGGCGTCGGGCGGGGGTTCCTCGAGCGTGAGCAGGTCGACGCCGTGAACCGCCGGGTCGAGCAGCTGCTCGGGCCGTTCGACGTCGAGAAGATCTGCCCGCACGCCCCGGAGGACGGGTGCGCGTGCCGCAAACCCGCGCCGCGGATGGTGCTGGAGGCGTGCGCAGCGCTGGGCGTGCCCGTCGAGCGGTGCGTCGTGATCGGGGACATCGGTGCCGACGTCGAGGCGGCCCGGGCCGCGGGCGCGCGCGGGATCATGGTCCCGAACGACGTCACGCGTCCCGAGGAGGTCGCGGCAGCAGCGTTCGTACGACCAGATCTTCGCTGCGCGGTCGACGAGGTGCTGAAGTGGGTGGCGCAGGTGCGCTGACCTGCTCGCGGACCCAGGCGGCGGTCCGGGCGAGACCGTCGTCGAGGTCGACCTCGGGCTTCCAGCCCAAGGTCTCGCCGGCGCGCGTGATGTCGGGACAGCGCCGCGCCGGGTCGTCCTCCGGGAGGCCGACGTGCACGACCGGCGACCGGGAGCCGGTCACGGCGAGGACGCGCTGTGCCAGCTCCAGCACCGTGATCTCGTGCGGGTTGCCGATGTTGACCGGTCCGGGCTCGTCCGCCGTCGCCATCGCCACGAGCGCACGCACGGTGTCCTCGACGTAGCAGAACGACCGCGTCTGGGAGCCGTCCCCCTGGATGGTGAGCGGCTCGCCGCGCAGCGCCTGGGCCAGGAACGTCGACACCACCCGGCCGTCGTCGAGCCCCATCCGAGGACCGTAGGTGTTGAAGATGCGGACGACGCCGACGTCGAGGTCGAGCGAGCGCCGGAACGCGAACGCGGCAGCCTCCGAGAAGCGCTTGGCCTCGTCGTACACCGCGCGTGGCCCGATCGGGTTCACGTTGCCCCAGTAGGCCTCGTGCTGCGGGCTGACCTGCGCGTCGCCGTACACCTCCGACGTCGAGGCCAGCACGAAGCGCGCGCCGTCGGCGGCTGCGGCCTCGAGCGCGCGCAGCGTCCCGACGCTGCCCGTGCGCAGCGTGTGCACCGGCATCCGCAGGTAGTGCACGGGCGACGCCGTCGCCGCGAGGTGCATGACGACGTCCACGGCACCCTGCTCCGCACGGATCGCAGGGAGGTCGACCTCGACGACGTCGGTGATCAGGAGACGGAAGCGGGGGTTCGTGCCGGCACCGGCGACGTTGGCCGCCGACCCGGTGGACTCGTCGTCCACGCAGGTGACCCGGGCGCCGTGCGACAGCATCGCCTCGCACAGCGCGGAGCCGAGGAAGCCGGCTCCGCCGGTGACGAGCACGTGTGCGTCGTCGAGGTCGCGCTGCCGGGTCATCGGTTCCCTCATGCCTGCGGGGTACCCACGGACGGGGGGCGCATGCCCTGGGCGAGAGCGGCCTCCGCCGCCGCGACGACCTCGGCGGCCTCGATCGAGCCCAGCACGGGGTCGATCAGGGCACCGTGCGGATCCCCCTGGTAGGAGGCGCCGACGGTGTCTCCGCGCCAGAGGACACGGTGCGTACGCCCGGGGGGCGGACCCCACGTCGTGGGCGACGTGGGCCCGAACAGCGTGACGGACGGCGTGCCGAAGGCCGGGGCGAGGTGAGCCACGCCGGTGTCGGAGGAGAGCACCAGCCGGGCCGAGGCGACCAGGGCGGCCAGGTCGCGTACGTCGGTGGTGCCGGCGAGCACGGACTCCGGCGGCAGGGAGGCGCCGGCGGCCACCTCCCGGGCGAGCGTGCGCTCGGCGGGGGAACCGGTGACCACCACGTCGCCGTGGGCGGCCATCCGCGCGGCGACCTCCGCCCAGCGTTCCGCGGGCCACCGGCGGGACCCGGCCGCGGCTCCGGGATGCACGACCACCGCCGCGCGAGCCAAGGGCTCTGGCAGCTCTGGAGAGATGCGGGCGTCGTCGGGGTCGGCGCTGACCCCGAACGTCTCGCGGACGAGGCGGCACCACCGCGCGCGCTCGTGCTCCGTGTCGTCCCACACCGGCCCCACGGTTCCGGTGGTCACGTCCGCGAAGCCGACCAGGCGGCCCGGACGCGTCGCGCGGAGGAGCCGGTGGCTCTGCGGGCCCTTCCCGTGGAGGTTCACGGCCAGGTCCGCGCCGTGGACCGCCTCGGGAAGCGGATCGAGCCCCTGGTGGGCAACGACCGCGTCGACGAGTCCGGCGTCGCGGAGGAGCCCACCGACGTCGCGGGGACCGAGGAGGGTGACGGAGGCGTCGGGGAGAGCGCCGCGCAGTGCCCGGAGGGCGGGTACGGCGGCCAGGAGGTCGCCGAGCCCGAGTGCCCGCAGCACCACCACCCGCGTGGGGTGAGGTGCTGCGGGCGGCGGCGTCATGGCCACGAGGGCTCGACCGACGGTGTCACGACGAGCTCCCGGACCTCGCACCCGGCAGGCGTCTCCAGCGCGAAGAGCACGGCCCGCGCGACGTCCTCGGGTGCGTTGAGCATCGCGTCGGCTGGAGGCTTGTACTGCTCGGTGCGCCCGTCGAAGAATGCCGTCTGCATCCCGCCCGGGACGAGCATCGTCACACCGACGTCTCCGGCGAGCTCGGCGGCGAGTGCTCGGCTGAAGCCGACGACGCCGAACTTCGACGCGCAGTACGCCGTCGCATCGGGAAGGGCGCGCAGCCCGAGCGTCGAGGCGACCGTCACGATGCGACCCCGCTCGGTCCGCAGCGACGGCAGGGCGGCTCGGACGACGGCTGCCGTGCCGAGCAGGTTCACGGCGATCACGCGCTCCCAGTCCGCGAGCGGCACGTCCTCAAGCTTGCCGCAGGCGTCGGTGCCGGCGCATGTGACGACCCCGTGCAGACCGCCTGTGCGCTCGATCGCCTCCTCCACGGCCCGGGTCGCGGCGCCGGTGTCAGCCAGGTCGACCACGGTGTGGTCGTACGGCGAGTCGGGGGCGACCCGGTCGAGGACGTACGGTCGCCCGCCGGCCTTGTCGACCGCTGCGGCGACCGCCGCTCCGAGGCCCGAGGCGCCTCCGGTGACGAGAACGGTTCCTACACTCATCGCTTCTCCTCTCGTGGACGTTCGTCCGGATGCCGCTCAGGCGTTCCGGTTGGCGGCCGCGACCAGACCGGTCGTGGAGCGCCCGCTCAGGTAGGGGAGCACCATGCTCCGACCGCCCCACCGGTCCAGGACCTGCTGCTCGGGCAGCGGTCCGCCGGCGTAGTCGCCGCCCTTGACCCACAGGTCGGGTCGGATCTCCTGCAACGCGGCGTCCGGCCGGTCCTCCTCGAAGACGACGACGGCGTCCACGCAGGCCAGCGACGCGAGCACGCGCGCCCGGTCGCGGGCCGGGACCAGCGGTCGGCCCGGGCCCTTGAGCCCGCGGACGGAGGCGTCGGAGTTGAGCAGCACGACGAGGCAGTCACCCAGCCGGCGTGCAGCCTGGAGGGTGGCCACGTGGCCGGCGTGCAGCAGGTCGAAGCACCCGCCGGTGGCGACGACGACACCGCCGCCTGCGCGGACCCGGGCGACGGTGTCGCGCGCCGTGGAGCCGTCGTGGTGGGACGGGACGTCGTCCGAGGGTGTCGGAGTGGCGTCGGCGCCGTACGCCGTCGCCCCGCCCGCGGCGACGAAGCCTGCCGCCGCCCGGGCGGCGTGCTCGACGGCCTCGGACATCAGGTCACCCCGCGCGAGCCGTACGGTCGCCGAGGCAGCGAACCTGTCGCCAGCGCCGCACGTGTCCTCGCCTCGGACGGGGTCGACGACGAACACCGCGGGCGGCGCGTCGCCCTGGACCAGGAGCGCGCCGCGCTCCCCGAGCGTCACGGCGAGCGCGCGGGTGCCCAGCCGCTCGCGCACCCGGCGGGCGGCGTCTCCGACCTCGCCGATCCCTGTCGGCTCACTGCCGTCGAGCCGTGCCAGCTCGCTCTGGTTCGGCAGGCACAGCCACGTGTTGTCAGCCGGCCTCCCGCCACGCGGGTGCGGGTCCCAGACGACCGGGACCCGCTCGGCGGCCCGGGCGACGAGCTCCCGCAGAGCGGGAAGGGATGTCAGCCCGCGGCCGTAGTCGGCGACGAGCACGGCGTCGGCGGCACTCACGGCGGCCTCCAGGTCGGCGGGCGGCGTCTCCCAGCTGCCGCTCGTGCCGCCGGTGTCCAGCCGCACGAGCACCTGACCGGCGGCCAGGACGCGCCGCTTCACGGGCGTCCCCCCGTCGGACGGCAGGGCTACGACCTCCACCTCCGGCGGGAGAAGGGCACGAAGACGGTCGGCGTCGGCGTCGTTGCCGAGCGGTGTCGCGAGGACGACGCGCGCACCGTCGGAGGCGGCGAGGGCCGCGGCAAGCGCGGCGCCGCCGGGGCGCGGTCGCTCGACCGGGTCGTCGACGACGGCCACCGGTGCGTCGGGGGACAACCGCGAGGCCCGCCCGTCGAGGTCGACGTCGAGCATGGCCTCCCCGACGACCAGCACGCGCGGCGTCACCGCTGCGCCTCGTCGTCGACCCGGCCCGACGAGTCGCTCTCTGCGAGGCGCTCATCGAACGCCTCGCAGAGGAGGTGCAGCGCGACCAGGTGCATCTCCTGGACCGTGGCGGTCGACTTCGCGTCGATGGCCACCACCGCGTCCGCCACCTCGGCGAGGGGGTTCGGGGCGGGCCCGGTCAGGGCCCAGACGTCCAGACCGCAGGCCCGGGCGCGTTCAGCGGCCGCGACGACGTTGGGGCTGGCGCCGCTGGTCGAGAGCGCGACCAGGATGTCGCCCGGCCGACCGTGCGCCTCGACCTGTCGGGCGAACAGCTCCTCGGGCGGGTAGTCGTTGGTGATGGCGGTCAGGCTGGACGTCTCCGCGCTCAGGCAGATGGCCGAGAACGGACGGCGGTCACCCTGGTAGCGGCCGACGAGCTCAGCGGTCAGGTGCTGGGCCTGCGCGGCGCTCCCGCCGTTGCCGACCGCGAGGAGCCGCCCTCCGGAGGTCAGCATCGGGACCATCGCGGCGCCCCAGGACTCCAGGACCGCGCAGCCCTCGTCGAAGGTGTCGAGCGCCTCTCGCAGGTGGGCGACGTGATCGGTGGTCGTCATCGCGGGACCACCTCTCCACGGCCGGCGACGACCAGGGCCCGCAGCGCCTCCTCCGTCCGCCGGGAGACGTCCTCCCAGGCGTACGCCGCGGCGCGCGCCGCACCGGCGTGGCCGTAGGCCTCGCGTCGGGCCGGGTCGGCGAGGAGGCCCGCCAGCGCCTCGGCGAGCGCTGCCGGGTCGCGCGGCGGGACGAGCTCGCCGGTGACACCGGGCTCGATCGTGTCGAGGAGGCCGCCCACGGCCGTGCCCACGACAGGGCGCCCGCAGGCCATGGCCTCGAGCGGCACGATCCCGAACGGCTCGTACCAGGGTGTCGAGACCACGACGTCGGCGGCGGCGAACACCTCGGGCATCCGCTCTCGAGCGACGCCGCCGTGGAAGACGACGCGGTCCTCGACCTGGTGCTCGGCGGCGATGGAACGAAGTCGCTCGACCTCCGGGTCGAGGTCCAGCCCGTCGCGCGACGGGCCTCCGACGACGTGCAGCTCGACCTCGGGGAGCCGACCCAGGGCAGCGACGACGTCAGCGACTCCCTTGCGCTCGACGAGCCGCCCGACGCTGAGGATCCGCGGACGGATCGGCGACTCCGCCGGGCGGGGTCGGAAGAGACCGGTGTCGACGCCGCACGGGACCACGCGGACACGCGCCGGGTCCGCCCCCATCGCCACCAGCTCCCGCACCTCGTCGGTGCAGGTGGCGACGACGAGGTCCACCGAGCGACAGAGCTCCGCCTCGATGTCGAGGCGGGCGGGAGGGCTCGTGTCGGCGCTGCCCTGATGGCGACGTTTGACCGTGCCGAGCGCGTGGAAGGTCTGGGCCACCGGGATGCCGACGCGTCGCGCGGCCCACGTGGTGGCAGCGCCGCTCATCCAGAAGTGCGCGTGGACCACGTCCGGCGGGTCCTCGTCCCAGCGCTGGCCCAGGTAGGCGGCGAAGTCCTCCATGAACGGCCACAGGTCGTCCTTCGGCACTTCCGTAGGCGGGCCGGCAGGGACGTGCTCCACGACGTAGCCGCTCGGCGTGAGGACCCGGTCGGCGAGACGGGGCGAGTCACGGCGGGTGTAGACGACGACGTCGTTGCCACGTGCCGCCAGCCCGGCCGCGAGGGCGTCCACGTGAACGTTCTGACCGCCGGCGTCGACGCCTCCCAGCGTCGCCAGCGGACTCGCATGCTCCGAGACCATCGCGATCCTCATGCGTGTACCTCGTTTTTCCTAGGAGGGGGATTCGTCGCGGCGGATGAGGTGCCGCCGCCGTTCGTCCGTCGCAGCAGCTCTTCGAGCGCCTCCACGACGTCGGTAGCCGTCACCGACCCGAGGCAGGGGTGGTTCGGCACCGGGCACTGCACAGCCCGCGTCCCGCGGCACGGCGCCTGCTGATCACCCAGGACGGCGAGCGGGACACCGTACGGCGCCCACCGGCGCAACGGCACCGTCGGCGCGAAGAGCGAGACGACGGGTGTGCGGGTCGCGGCTGCGAGGTGGGCCGGTCCGGTGTTGGCCACCACGAGAGCGTCGGCACGTGACAGCAGGGCTGCCAGCTGCGCGAGGGTGGTCCGTCCACCGAGGTCGACTCCGCGCGACCCGGCGACGACGGCGGTGAGCTCGCGTTCGGAGGGGCTGCCCGAGACGAGGACACGGTGCCCCGCCTCGTCGAGCGCTCGGACGCAGTCGCGCCACCGCTGCGCGGGCCACGCCCGTGCGGGAGCACTCGTGCCAGGGTGGACGACGACGAACCGGCCTCGGTCGAGTCCTTCGGGGGCCGCAGCCGTGCGGACGCTGAGCAGGCCGTCGTCCCCGACGGGCAGCGCGAAGCCGGCCTGGGTCGCCAGGTGCAGCGCCCGCTCAGCCTCCGGCACGTCCCCGGGCGGCGCCACCCGGTCGTCGAGGAGCGAACCGGGGTAGTCCTCGCTGAAGGCACTGATCCGTCGCACCCCGGCCAGCCTCAACAGGAGTGCGGTCGGGAGGGCCGACTGGTGGAAGGACGTGAACACGACCGCATGGTCGTAGCGACCGGCGAGCATCGTGACGAGCGCGTCGGTCGAGGCCGGATCGACCGCAGGCGGGTCGGCGACGATCCACGGGCAGGACCAGGTGTGGACCTCGTCCACACCGGGAAGGAGACGAGCCGCGTCGGCTCCGGCCGGACCGGTGAGCAGATCGACGGTTCCGCGGGCGGCCATCGCTCGTACGGCCGGCCCGGCGACGAGGACGTCACCCGCACTGTCGAGCCGGACCGCGAGCAGTCTGGAACCGCCTCTGCTGTTGTCCATGGAGGCACGGTTCCCCGGAAGCCGACCGGAGAAACGGTTCTCGGACAAACGCTTCTCCGCGGTGGTCCGCGGCAGATGATCCACGGATCAACCGCCCGTGGATCGATTGCTGTGGTGACCGATGGGCACCGGCCAACCATGACCATGTCACCGGCAGCGCAGCAGCGCCCAGAGACCGACGACCGGGTCACGACCGTCGTAATCACCCGTGACGGCCGAGCCCGACTCGAGAGGTCCCTCGTCCACAACCAGCCCCCGCTCATCGTCGTCGACAACGGCTCGACCGACGGTTCCTCCGACAGGGCCCGTGAGCTCGTTCCCGAAGCACGGGTGATCGAGCTCGACGAGAACACCGGCGCTGTCGCGCGCAACGTCGGCACGCGGGCGGCCACGTCGCGCTACGTGGCGTTCGCCGACGACGACTCGTGGTGGGCTCCGGGCTCGTTGGCGCTCGCCGCCGACGTCATGGACGCCCACCCGTCGATCGGTCTCGTCGCAGCCCGCGTGCTCGTCGGCGAGGACGCGACGCCTGATCCGTTCTGCGACGCGCTGGCCCGCTCACCCCTTCCGCGGACGACCTCCGACCCCGGGACGACGGTGCTCGGGTTCATGGCCTGCGCCGCCGTCGTACGTCGCGACGCGCTCCTCGACGTCGGCGGCTTCGATCCCTTGGTGCAGATCTACGGCGAGGAGGAACGGGTGGCGCTGGACCTCGCCGACGCCGGACACCGTCTGTGCTACCTGGACGACGTCGTCGCCCGCCATGTGCCGGCCCCGGCCAAGGACACCCGCGGCCGCCGGCGACGCCTGGCCCGCAACGACGTCCTCACCGCGGTCATGCGGCTTCCGGCGCGCACCGTGGCGCGGAGGATCGTCCGGCACTCGCGCGCCGGGTGGGCAGAGGTCCTGGGGGTCGTCGACGCGCTCACCCGACTCCCTCAAGCCCTCGCCCTGCGCCGCCCTGTCTGCCCCGAGGTCGAGGTGCAGTCTCGGATCCTCGACCTTGCCGACCGCTCGGCCCTGCGACGGCCGCACCTGACACCGGCGCCGACCCGCTGACACCGCCGGCGAGCCGAGCGAGCGGCCGTCGTTGATCCCGACAACCGCCCGGGACTAGTGTGAGGGTCTCAGCAGTCTTCCTTCCGGAGATGGCGAGACCGTATGGCTGACGACGTCCTCGACCTTCAGGAGCTCACCGACCTCGCAGTCGAGCTGCACGCGGCGGACTCCCCTCGGGCGACCGCCGAGCAGGTCGTCAAGTACCTCTGCGAGCTCCTCGAGATGGACCACGCCGGGGTCGAGATGCTCCGCGCCGGCGGAAACTTCGAGACGGTCGCCGCCACGGCCGACGTCGTCCGTCGTGCCGACGAGCTGCAGCGCGAGCTGGACGAGGGGCCGTGGTACTCCGCGAGTCGAGACCGGACGCTCAGGTCGAACGATCTCGCGCACGAGGCGCGGTGGCCGCGGTGGTGCGCGGCGGTCACGGCGATGGACCTTGTGAGCCTTCTCGCGGTCAGCCTGGTCCACGACGGGCGTCGCATCGGCATGGTGTCGCTCTACTCCGAGAAGCCGCGGTTCTTCGACGACGACGACGAGGCCCTCGCGCACCTGCTCGCCCGGCATGCGGCGATCGCGTTGGCACGAGCCGAGCAGGAGGTCAACCTCACCATCGCCCTCGACGCACGCAAGCTCGTCGGCCAGGCGCAGGGCATCCTGATGGAGCGGTTCGGCCTCGACGAGCGACGGGCGTTCGAGGTGCTCAAGCGCTACTCCCAGCACCACAACCTCAAGCTGCGGTTCGTCGCCGAGCGGTTCGTCGCCACACGCAGGCTGCCGCCTGCTCCCGAGGCGTCAACGCGTACGCCGGTTGATCAGCGGCAGGCCCACCCAGAGTGATCCGAACACCACCGTGGAGGCGCCGAACGCCCACCACGCCCACACCGGTCCCACGACCACGTCGAACACCAGCCACATCACGCCGGAGACGGTGAAGGCGAAGGCCGTCAGGCCCAGGCTCGCGCACACGTGCGCCGCCGACACGAGCCACAGCCGCTGCCCCTTCCGGAACAGGGCGCGGTGGATGGCCACCGGCGCGACGAGCAGTGCCGTGGCGAGGACCGAGCCGGACAGGACCGCCAGGTAGACGAGCTCCTGGCCGTGAGACAGCTCGGCGAAGCGGTTCGTGAACACGACCGTGAGCAGGAACGCGGTGATGATCTGCACACCGGTCTGCACGACTCTCAGCTCTTGGAGGAGCTCACTCCAGTTGCGGGTCAGCCGCTCGTCGAGCGTCTCGCCCTGCACGCGCCTCTCTTCAGGCATGGAGGTCCTCGTCTCCGGGATCGTCGGTTCCCTCCACCCTGCGGGACGCGACCGGTTGGCGGCAAGGGCCGCGATGACTGTCGGCACGCGCTGCGGCGCCGAGTCGGCCGGGCCTCGTCGTGCGCGAGGTCTCACCGATCCGATCGAGGCAGCTTCCTGGGTGCGCCGGCGCCACGCGCGAGCTTGTGGGTGCCGTCGCACCAGGGCTCGCGTCCCGTCCGTCCGCACCGGCAGAAGGCGACCACAGGCCTGTCCACCGTCTGCTGCGCGTCGGTGACGACCACGTCGACCGCAGGGACGTCGCTGCGGATGAGGGCAGGGCCTCCCGGGCAGAGCACCACCTCGGGACGGGGCCGGCCGAGCGAGCCGCTCACCGGGCCGCCTCCAGCTGGTCGGGCGTGTGGGCGCCGTCCCAGCGGGCCATCAGGCTCTCGGACTGATAGCGGTCGAGGACGAGGCACGCGGCCGCACCGAAGACGACGTCGCGCACGGAGACGTCACCGGAGTCGACGAGCGTGCCGCAGATCTCGCGGGCGGCGAGCTGCTCGTGGACGGCGTCGGCCTCGACGTGCTCGTCGTAGTAGCGCGCAGCGTCGTCGCTGAACCCCGTACGACGGAGGCCAGCGGCGATCCTGCGGCAGGGGATGGAGCTCGTCGCCTCGAAGGCGGCGAGATGGCCCATCGCCACCCCGCGGAGGCGCCGGTGGAGGCACAAGAGCGACATGGCGTTCGTGGCGGCGAGGGTGGGTCCGTCGGCCTCCTCGATGTAGGCGCCGTACGCGTCGTCGAGCCCGGCCTCACGAAGGGTGACCGCGAACAGCTCGTGGTGCAGGAACCCGGGGCGTCCGCCGCCGTACTCGTCGTACTGCAGCTCCACCAGGTGAGCCTTGGCGGGACCGGTGAGTCGGGGGATGACGAACGTGTGGGGGTCGGACTCCTTGAGGTGGTAGATGCTGCGTTGACGCAGGAAGTCGCGCACGTGGTCGGGCGTCGCCTCCTTGCGGATGAAGCGGGACAGGTCCGGCCCCTCGTCGAAGCCGTCGGTGAGAGCAAAGATCTTGTCGGCGACGTCACCCTCGACCGCGAGGGTCCGGCTCACCCATCCCTCGGTCACGTCACGCAGCCACTGCTCGAACGGGCGCTCGAGCACCGTACGGAGGCCCGCGATCTCGGGAGCCCACTCCCACCGGTCATCGACGTCGTCGAAGCCACGGAAGCTCAGCTCGTAGATCATCCAGAGGCTCAGCTGGAGGTCCTCGTCGTGCAGCACCGAGTCGGGAGGAACCGACGAGGCGTGACCTTCCGTAGCGGTCTCGAGGTCGTCGATCTCCTCGACCCCGTCGAGGAGGAGGCGACGCAGGCGGGCGCTCAGCGGCCCGCGGGGTCGGGGAAGAAGCATCAGGCGGTCTCCTGCGTGGCTGTCAGTGTGGGTTCGCTGTCACTCGGGTCGCGTCACGGGGTCACCGTGGTGACGGCCGAGGCGAGCGTCGGGAGCGGAGCGCAACCGTGCGTGGTGACGGGTTGGAGCTCGCCGCGGCAGTTCCGCGGGATCCGTACATGGGCACACCTCCTGCGCCCTGAAGTACCCGGCAGCCGCTCCCCGCAAACGCTTCGCGGGGGTGCTCGCTCAGGGTGGGAGGAACGGAGAAGTCACCGCCACGAGAGTCGTACGCGTACCGAGCACGCCCTCGATTCTCCCACCCGCCGCAGGGGTGCGCAGACCGCCGCGGGCGCCTCGGCCACGCTCAGGCCGGTGTCGGCTCCGCTCCCGGGTCGCGCGGGGACGGGTCACCGGTGGCGGGCTCGCCGGGCGTCGCATCCCCCGGACCGGGGTCGTCCGGGGGATCCGACGGCTCCCCCGACCGCAGGGCGATCTGCTCGTTGACGTAGCGGAGCACCGCGGCGGCGGTCGCCACGGCCGGTACGGCGAGGAACGCGCCGGTGATCCCGAACAACGAGCTGCCGGCGGTGATCGCCAGCAGCACGATCGCCGCCTGCAGGTCCATCGCCTTGCCCTGGAGCCAGGGCGAGAGCACGTTGCCCTCGAGCTGCTGGACGGCGACGATCACCAGGAGCATGATGACGGCGTCGCGGAAGTCGTTGGTCACCAGCGTGACCAGCACGGCGAGCGCGCCGGTGACGAAGGCACCCACGATCGGGATGAACCCGCCGAAGAACACGATGACGGCGAGCGGCACCGCCAGGGGGACGTCGAGGACCACCAGCCCGATGCCGATGAACACCGCGTCGACGAACGAGACGAGCGCCTGGGTGCGGATGAACCCGCCGAGGGTGTCCCAGGCGCGGCTGCCGGCCTCGCTCAGGTGGGTCCCGGCGCGTCCTCCCAGGGTCCGGCGCATCCAGGGGAGGAACTTGTGGCCGTCCTTGACGAAGAAGAACGTCAGCATCAGCACCAGGACGGTGTTGACGAGCACGTTGGTCGCTGCGCCCAGGGTGGACAGCGCGCCGGCACTGATGACGTCGGCGCTGTCGCGGAGCTTGTCCTGCAGCGACTCGATCGCGTTGTCGAGCTGGTTCTCAGTGACCCCGAGCGGGCCATCCTGGACCCAGTCCTGGATCGCCTGCAGACCTCGCGCGCCCTCGGCGGCGATGTCCCCGACCTGTCCCGCGACCTGCGGCGCGAGGACGGCGACCACGCCGGTCAGGACCGCGAGGAAGCTCAGCACCACGATCACGGCTGCCACCGCCGCGGGCACCCCCCGCCCTCGCAGCCAGGCCGCCGGCGGCCCCAGGAGGGTGGTCACGATGAGGGCGAGCATGACCGGGTAGCCGATCATCCAGAACTTGCCGACGATCCAGCCCAGGATGTACAGGCCGATCGCGATGGCGATCAGCTGCCAGGACCATCGCGCGAGCGTGCTGTAGCCACTGGCGAGGACTGCGGAGCGGTCTCGGGTCACGGGATCGAGGCTAGGGCATCAGGGCAGTCGCCAGTCGACAGGCGCACTGCCGAGAGACGAGAGCGCCCCGTTGACCCGGCTGAACGGACGGGAGCCGAAGAAGCCTCGTGACGCCGAGAGCGGGCTCGGGTGCGGGGAGGCAACCACGGGGGTGTCTCCGAGCCACGGTTGCAGGGACTGGGCGTCACGGCCCCACAGCAGCGCGACCAGAGGCTGGTCCCGCGCGACGAGCGCCTTGATCGCCTGCTCGGTGACGGCCTCCCAGCCCTTGCCGCGGTGACTCGCGGGGCGACCAGGCTCGACGGTCAGGACCCTGTTGAGGAGGAGGACACCCTGCTTCGCCCACGGTGTCAGGTCGCCGGAGGTGGGCTCGGGGATGCCGAGGTCGGTCCGCATCTCGGCGAAGATGTTCATCAGGCTGCGCGGCACGGGCCGTACGTGGGGAGCGACCGAGAACGAGAGCCCGACGGCGTGCCCCGGTGTCGGGTAGGGGTCCTGTCCGACGACGAGCACCTTGACCGAGGCCATCGGCTCGGCGAAGGCGCGCAGCACCTTGCTTCCCTCGGGGAGGTAGCTTCGGCCGGCCGCGATCTCCGCCCGGAGGAAGTGCCCCATCGCTGTCACCTGCGGGGCGACGGGTTCGAGGGCCTCGGCCCAGTCGGGGGCGACGAGCTCGGTCAGGGGCGCTGGCACGGTCGCCAGCGTAGTGGTGTCACCGCAACGACAGGACGAGCACCGCCGTCCCGACTCAGGACGACCCCGCCGACGACGAGGTTGCGGGTCTCGCCGCGGGTCGGCTCCACCTGCAACACATCGGTCTCCATGAGCGTCCATGATGTGTGACCATGACGGGCTCTCCTCCGCTGACGGACGCCGACGCGTTCGTCCGCCAGCACGCCACGTGGCTGGTCCGTCTCGCCTACCTCCTCTCCGGCTCGCGCGAGGACGCGCTCGACCTCGCGCAGGAGACGTGCGAGAGGCTGTGGCGCTCGTGGCCGGTGGTCTCCGCCGCCGACGACCCGCAGGCGTACGTCGCCACGATCATGGCCAACCTCCAGCGCAGCCGTTGGCGGCGCCGCCGACCGCACGAGGTCACGTACGACGCTGCCCTCCACGTCGATCCCGGCAGCGGTGTCGGCATCGAGGATGTCGACGCGCTGCGGCGCGGCCTCGACCGGCTGACCGATCGACAACGCAAGGCGATCGTGCTCCGCTACTGGGTCGACCTCGACGACGCGACGATCGGCGAGGCGCTCGACTGCCGACCGGCGACCGTCCGCAGCCTGCTCGCGCGAGGCATCGCACGGTTGCGCGACGACCTCGCCGACCCCGACGAAGGGCCCACGGCATGAACGACGACGATCTTCGGCAACGCCTCGACGCCGTGGCGGACCGGGCTCCCGACGGAGACGAGCTGCTCGACCGCATCGCCGCGCGACGCCGTACCGGGCGGCTCCCCGGTCCTCCGCCGACCCGCAGCAGGAGGGTCGCCCCGCTGCTCGCGGCGGCGGCCTGCGCGGCACTGGTCCTCGCGGTCGCGTTCGTGCCGTCGCTCCTCGGGGGCTCGGCGAGCGACGACGATCTGTCGCGGCCCTCCGACGCCGGGCGTTCTGACACCGTGCCTTCGGCCGTCGCGACGCCCTCGGCTCTCCCGCTCGCGGAGATGATGGACCAGGGGGTCCGTCCGGTCGGACGGGGCCGCATCGTGATCGACGTCCCGGTGTCGTGGAGGTCGGTGCAGCCGCAGTGCGACGAACCCGTCGTCGACGGCTACTTCTTCACCGTCGGGGTCTTCCGCGCCTGTCACTCGTCCAGACCTGCCGGCATCACGACAGTGCAGCTCGACTCGCTGGTGGCGACCGGCGGGTCGTCGCGTGACCCCCGGCCGACGTCGCGCCTCGACGGAGTCCCCTACGGCGTGGCACGGTCGACCAGGGCGGGCGTCACGACGGCCGTCGTGGTCGTGCCCGCGCACGACGTCCGCCTCACGGTCCGCGGCCCCGCCGGCTCGGTCGAGCTGCTGATCTCGACGCTGCGCGTGCTGCCGCCCGACCAGGTCGCCGTCCCCCAGCTGGGCGCGGGAGTCAGTGGCGGGGCGGGCGGTCACTCCGCGCTGCCCACCGTGCGCGAGATGCGGCGCCGGCTCGCGCGTGTCGGCCTCGAGCTGGACGTGGTGACGCGGGACGGCGCGACCTCGACGCGCTTCGCGCAGGCGCGGGTCACCCCACGAGCGGGATCCGTCGTCGACGTCGGATCCTCGGTGCTCGTGGAGCTCGAGGGCGTCCCGCGTTAGCCCGCTGCGGCCGCCGGTTAGACTTGACGGGTTCAGGGTTCCTGGTGCGTTCTGGTGGAGGGTAGGCGCGCCAGTGTCGCCCTACCCTGAGGAACCCGTTGTCCCCGATCACCGCGTACCGTCGACTCTTCTCGCTCGTCGGCCCCGTGTACGTCCTCGTCGCCTTCCTGGGGCGGCTGCCGCTGGCCATGAGCCAGATGGGCACGCTCCTGCTCGTGTCGTCCGCGACCGGCGCCTACACCCTCGGCGGGCTCGCCGCGGGCGCCCTGGCCGTCGCCAACGCCGTCGGATCGCCGATCGCCGGTGCCCTCGCCGACCGCATCGGACAGCGTCCCGTCGTTCTTGCGCAGTCCTTCGTCGGTAGCGCCGGCCTCGCCGCGATCGTGATCCTCGCCCAGGGCGGAGCCGGCGGAGGCTGGCTGATCGCCGTCGCCGGGCTCACCGGCGCCGCGATGCCGCAGGTCGGCCCGCTGGCGCGTGTCCGCTGGCGGCCCATCACCGGCCGGGCGGGCCGCGAGTCGCCTCAGCTCGTGGACGCGGCATTCTCCTACGAGGGTGCGGCCGACGAGGCGTCGTTCGTCCTCGGCCCGGCACTCGTCGGTGCCGTCGCGGTGCTGATCGACCCCGCCGGCGCTCTGCTCGTGGCGGCCGGCCTGCTCGTGGTGTTCGGTGGATGGTTCGCCCTGCATCCGACGGCCGCGCTCGTGCGCGGGTCCAGGGTCGGGCACGCCGCGAAGGCCGGCATCGTGTCCGCGGCGTTCGTCATCCTGGTCGGGGCGCAGCTCCTGGTGGGCGTGCTGTTCGGGTCGATCCAGACCGGGGCGACGGCGCTCGCGACCGCCGAGGGCTTGCCCGGGGTGTCCGGGCTCATCCACGCGACGCTGGGGGTGGGTTCGGTCATGGCGGGTCTGTCGATGGCGTGGGTGCCGGCCCGGATCGGCTTCGACAAGCGCATCCTCGTCGCGGCGGCGGCGCTCGCCGTCCTCTCGGCGCCGCTCGTGCTCGTCTCGAGCATCGCCGGCATGGTCGCCGTCGTGCTGGTGCTCGGCTTCGCGGTCGCCCCGTACATGATCAGCAACTTCACCCTCTGCGAGCGCATCGTCCCCCTCAGCCGGGTCGGCCAGGCGATGACCCTGCTGGCCGGTGCCACCGGCATCGGGTACGCGATCGGGTCGACGGTCGCCGGGAGGCTCGCGGACCTCGGCGGCTACGCGCCCGCGCTCGGCGTCACCATCACCGCGGCGTGGCTCGCGCTGATCCTCGCCCTCGCCGGACAGCGCATCCTGGGCGCCGCCCCGCACCGCTGACGACTCAGCGGGTGAGTGCGCTCCGGAGCGTGTCGCGGACCTCGGGCCAATCGTCGTCGACGACGCTGTAGAGCACCGTGTTGCGCCACGACCCGTCCTTGCGGCGCTTGTGCTTGCGCAAGAGCCCTTCGCGGGTCGCCCCCAGTCGCGCGATCGCGGTCTGGGACTGCTCGTTGCGGTCGTCGGTCTCCCACGCGACGCGCACCGCGCCCAGCGTGTCGAAGGCGTGGGTCAGCAGCATGAGCTTCGCCTCGGTGTTGATGCCGGTGCGCTGAAACCGCTCCCCGAGCCAGGTGCCGCCGATGATCAGCGACCTGCGCTCGGGGCTGATCTCGTAGTACGTCGTAATCCCCGCCAGCTCCCCGGACTTCGTGTCGACCTGGGCCCAGGCGTTCGTGTCGGGCGTCGCGAGGTAGCGCGCGATCACCTCGGCGGCCTCAGCCTGCGTCGTAGGCCGGTCGAAGGACATCCACGAGAAGACGTCGTCGTCATCGGCGGCTGCCAGCACGCCCTGGGCGTGGTGCGGGCGCAGCTGCGTGAGGGTGACGTGATCGCCGAACATGTCCTGGGCTTCGTACCACTGACTCGGTCGCATGCGTCGACCCTAACGAAGAGCGCACCTCGGGAGGCGGGTCGACGTCTGGTCCTCAGCCGACCGGACGTGTCCTCTTGCCGTGAGGCTCGCGGATGGTCTCCAGGTCCTCGAGGAAGTTCTGGGCCCACTTGTCGATGTCGTGCTCCATGACCTGGCGGCGCATGGCACGCATCCGCTTCGCCTTCTCCCTCGGCGGGTCGGTGATGGCCTTGAGCATGGTGGCCTTCATGCCGTTGATGTCGTACGGGTTGACGAGGTAGGCCTGCTTGAGCTCGGCGGCGGCTCCGGCGAACTCACTCAGCACGAGCGCCCCGGTCTCCTCGTACCGGCAGGCGACGTACTCCTTCGCCACCAGGTTCATCCCGTCGCGCAGAGGCGTCACGACCATCACGTCGGCCGCGCGGTAGAGCGCCGCCATCTCGTCGCGCGGGTAGGAGGAGTGGAGGTAGGTGATCGGGGGCTGCCCGATGCGGCCGACGTCGCCGTTGATGCGTCCGACCAGGCGGTCGATCTCGTCGCGGAGGCGGCGGTACTGGTCGACCCGCTCTCGCGAGGGCGGTGCCACCTGGACGAACACCGCGTCCGCCGGGTCGAGGAGTCCTTCCTGGGCCAGCTCGCCAAAGGCGCGGAGCCGCTGGGGCATGCCCTTGGTGTAGTCGAGGCGGTCGACGCCGAGCAGCACGAACTTGGGGTTGCCGAGGCTGGCTCGGATCTCGTCGGCGCGCGCCTGGGTCGAGGGACGGCGGGCCAGCTCCTCGTAGGCGTTGGAATCGATCGAGATCGGGAACGCCTTGGCCATGACCGTGCGGCCGTCGTCGAGATAGATCGTGTCGCGGTGGGTCTTGTTGCCGACGCGCATGCGGACGAGGCGGACGAAGTTCTGGGCGGCGCCGGTCGTCTGGAAGCCGATCAGGTCCGCGCCGAGCAGGCCTTCGAGGATCCGTCGCCGCCACGGGAGCTGGGTGAAGAGCTCCGCCGGCGGGAACGGCACGTGCAGGAAGTAGCCGATCCGCAGGTCCGGCCGCAGCTCACGCAGCATCTGAGGGACGAGCTGGAGCTGGTAGTCCTGAACCCAGACGACCGCGTCCTTCTCGGCGATCGCCGCCGCGTACTCCGCGAAGCGGTGGTTGACGGCCACGTAGGAGTCCCACCACTCACGGTGGAACTCCGGGGTCGCGATGACGTCGTGGTAGAGCGGCCAGAGGGTGGCGTTGGACATCCCCTCGTAGTACTCCTCGACCTCCTGCGCCCTGATCGGGAGCGGAACCAGCTGGATGCCTTCGAGGTCGAACGGCTCGAGCTCCTCGTCGGCCGCACCGGTCCAGCCGATCCATGCTCCGCCCTGCTTGCGCAGGACGGGCTCGAGCGCGGTGACGAGGCCGCCGGGGGAGGTGCGCCAGGTGGTGGACCCGTCAGGCGTCTGCACGCGGTCGACCGGCAGGCGGTTGGCGACGACGACGAACGACGCTGAGTCCTCGTGTCCTCGCAGGCTCTTCGCTACCGGGCTCGAACCGCGCGCGTGACTCATGGGACGACCCTATCGGCGAATCCGCAGGGGCGGCAGACGACCAGGCACCGGGATCACCCGGTGGTCGCGCCGACCTGCTCCCGGATCTCGTCCATGATCGCGAGGATGTCCACCGTCTCGTCGAGCGGCAGCAGCGGCGACTCCGTCAGACCTTCGCGGAGGCAGCGGCCGACCTCGATGATCTCGTGGGCGTACCCCGCGCCGATGAGGGGCTCGGCGATCTCGTCGGCCTCCCAGTTCCGGGCGTAGGTGAACGACTGCGGGTGGTGGAACGGCGACGGGAGCTCCAGCCGCCCTCCGTCCCCGGCCACCGAGGCGCGGGTGTCGGGCCACCCGGTCTGGGTCCAGCTGATCGAGGCGATCGCGCCACCGTCGAAGCGCAGGGTCGCGCCCCCGGCGAGGTCGACGCCGAGGTCGCTCAGCGTGGCGACCGCCCGGACCTCGACGGGCCGGCCGAGGATCAGGTACGCGAACGTCAGCGGGTAGATGCCGACGTCCAGCAGAGCGCTGGCCCCGAGCGCGGGGTCCCACAGCCGCGCCTTGTCGCGGGGGGCGACGAAGCCGAGGTCGGCCCGGACGTGCGTGACCGTGCCGCACGCTCCTTCGGCGGCCATCGCGCGAAGCCGCCGGATGTTGGGGTTGGTCCGCATCCACATCGCCTCGGCGAAGAACAGCCCGCGTCGCCGGGCCTCGTCGACCAGGAGCCGGGCCGAGGGGGCGTCGAGCGTCAGCGCCTTCTCGCACAGCACCGCCTTGCCGGCCTCGAAGCACGCGAGCACGTCCTCGGTGTGGCGACCGTGCGGCGTGGCGACGTAGACCACGTCCACGTCGCCGTCGGCGAGCAGCTCGGCGTACGAGCCGTAGGACACCGGACTGGCCTTCTCGTCCGTGTACTGCTCGGCGAAGGCGCGCGCCGGCGGCAGCGAGCGCGAGCCGACCGCGTGCAGGACGGCGCCGTCGACGAGGGCCAGGTCGCGGGCGAACGAGTGGGCGATGTCACCGGTGGCGAGGATGCCCCAGCGCACGGGCGCCGGGGACTCGGCGGACGGGTGCTCGGCGGGAGACGTCATGCTCGCCATCATGGCGGGCAGGCCCGGCGGACCGCCACGCCGGGCGCGGGGAATCCCAACGGTGTCATTCGGCGACCTACGATGGGGGCATGGATCCCGCTCTCTCCTCCCACGATGCCCACGTCACCTCTGCGGACCAGACCGCGGACCAGACCGCGGACGAGACCGCGGACGAGACCGCGGACCGGGCTACGGGGCTGACCGCGCGAGAGGAGCGGGTGCTCGCCTTCGAGCGTGGGTGGTGGAAGTACGCGGGCGTCAAGGAGCAGGCGATCCGAGCGGAGTTCGGCCTCTCGGCGACCCGCTACTACCAGGTGCTCAACGCGCTGATCGACCGCGAGGACGCGCTCGCCCACGATCCCCTCCTGGTCAAGCGGCTTCGGCGGATGAGGGCGAGTCGGCGTCGTTCCCGCTCCGCCCGGCGCCTCGACGCCGATGCCTGAGGAGGACTCGTGACCGAGCCTCGCGTGGACGAACCCTCGACGGAGCCCCGTCCGCGGGTCGCCCAGCGCACGCGTGTCGCACCGCGGTCGATCCCGTCGGTGGCGCTGCTGGGCGCGCTGCTCCTGGTGGCCGTCGCGGCGATCGGCCTTCTCGTCGGCAACGGCGGGGACGACACTCCGACCGCCACCACGCCGTCTCCGACCGCCACCGCCGAGGCCACGCCCGAGCCGACGGCCGAGCCTGTGGCCACGGCAGCGCCGACCTCGGCCGCGCCGGCGACCGCGGAGGTCCCTCGGGCGTTCGTCGAGGTCTTCAACAACTCCGGCGCCACCGGACTCGCCGACTCCACCGCGGCGCGGGTCGAGGACGCCGGCTGGAAGGTCGTCGGGGTCGACAACTGGTACGGACGGATCCCCGAGAGCACCGTGTACTACCCCGCGAAGCTCAAGGAGCAGGCCGAGCGCCTCGCCGCCGACCTGAGGATCGACCGGGTCCGGCCGGCGGTCGAGCCGATGAAGTTCGACCGGCTCACCCTGATCCTGACAGGCGCACCGTAGCCGCACGCGTACTCCCTGGTCTCACTCACGGCCGCCCGGCGGGGCGACGCGAGGTCACCTGCTCGTCGTGAGGCGGAACCCCTCCCGACGCCTGAGGCCGGCCTGGGATGATGGTGGTCATGTCCCTTCCCGTGGTGCTCGAGCCACAGCCCCGCACCGAAGCCGGAGCGGCCGCCCTGGCGGCGCTGCTGGCCGCCCCCGAGCAGGCGATGCTCGCATTCGACTTCGACGGCACGCTGGCCCCGATCGTCGACGACCCTGAGCATGCGCACGCCAGCAAGCGCTCGGTCCACGCGCTCCAGCGCATCGGACCGTGCGTCGGCAAGGTGGCCGTCGTCACCGGACGTCCCGTGCGCACCGCGCTCAGACTGGGTGGCTTCGGCGACCACGACGGCCTGAGCCACCTCACGATCCTCGGCCAGTACGGGGCCGAGAGGTGGGACGCCGACACCGGTGCGGAGTCGGTGCCGCCACCGCCCGCCGCGGTCGCCGAGGTCCGTGCGGCTCTGCCGGCGCTGCTCGACTCGCTCGGTCTTGCCGGCGTCAGGATCGAGGACAAGGGGCGCGCGGTGGTGGTGCACACCCGTCTCCTCGACGATCCCGGTGCGGCCCTCGAGCGCCTGGAGGGACCGGTCGCGGAGCTGGCGCGAGAGCACGGCCTCGCCGCAGAACCCGGACGGTACGTCGTGGAGGTGCGCGACCCGTCCGTCGACAAGGGGGCCGCCCTGCGGACGCTGGTCGCCGAGACCGGACTCCGGACGATCGTCTACGCCGGCGACGACCTCGGTGATATCCCGGCCTACGCGGCGCTCACGGCCATGCGCGACCACGGCGAGGCCGAGGTCATGCTGGTGGCCGTCGCCTCCGACGAGCAGCAGGCCCTGACGCCCCGGGCCGACCTCGTCGTCCACGGGCCCGAGGAGCTCTCGGCCTGGCTCGAGCGGCTCGCGGACGCTCTCGGCTGCTGACCTGCCGGGAGACCACTGTCCGCATATTGGAACGAGTGGACAGTATGTGAGACGCGCACGTACGCTTGGCTCAGCTCATCACGAGGGGCGGAGGGACACGGCCCGACGAAGCCCCGGCAACCACCTGACGTGAGCTCGCGACCCCGCGAGGCCGCCGTCAGGCATGGTGCCAAGTCCGTCCTGTGGCGACAGTCGCGCGCAGGGAAGATGACGAGGAGGCCTCGTGAGCGCGAGCACGCTGCAAACCCCTGATCGTACGAACGCCCGTGACGGCGCCTTCGGCAACGCGACCGGCCTGGTGTGCCGCGCCTGCGGTGCCGGGCAGGAGCTCGGACCCCACTACGCCTGTCTCGAGTGCTTCGGACCGCTCGAGGTCGCGTACGACTTCCCGGCGATCACGCGCGAGCAGATCGAGAGCGGCCCGAAGAGCATCTGGCGCTACCAGTCGCTGCTGCCAGTCCCCGCCGATATCGCGTCCTTCCCCAACACCGACCCCGGCTTCACCCGGCTCGTGAAGGCGGACAACCTCGCCCGTGAGCTCGGCATCAAGACGCTCTGGGTCAAGGACGACTCCGGCAACCCGACCCACTCCTTCAAGGACCGCGTCGTCGCCGTCGCCCTCTCGGCCGCCCGCGAGCTCGGCATGACGGTCCTCGCGTGCCCGTCGACGGGCAACCTCGCCAACGCCGTCGCCGCGGCCGCGGCCCGTGCCGGCATCAAGAGCGTCGTCTTCATCCCGGAGAACCTCGAGCGCCCCAAGATCCTCACGACCGCCGTGTACGGCGGCACGCTGGTCGCCGTGCGCGGCAACTACGACGACGTCAACAAGCTCGCCAGCGAGATCGCCGGCGAGGAGGAGGGCTGGGCGTTCGTCAACGTCAACGTCCGTCCCTACTACGCGGAGGGCTCCAAGACGCTCGCGTACGAGACCGCGGAGCAGCTCGGCTGGCGGCTGCCGGAGCAGGTGGTGATCCCGGTCGCCTCCGGGTCGCAGCTGACCAAGGTCGACAAGGGATTCACCGAGCTCGGCCGGCTCGGCCTGGTCGACCCGACGCCGTACAAGATCTTCGGCGCGCAGGCGACCGGCTGCTCGCCCGTCGCGCAGGCGTTCCGGGAGGGCAACGACGTCGTCCGTCCGGTCAAGCCCGACACGATCGCCAAGTCCCTCGCGATCGGCAACCCCGCCGACGGGCCGTACGTGCTCGACACCTGCCGGCGGACCGGTGGTGCCGTCGAGGACGTCTCCGACGACGAGGTGCGTGACGGCATCCAGCTCCTCGCCCGTACGGAGGGCATCTTCGCCGAGACCGCGGGAGGCGTGACGATCGCGACGCTCAAGAAGCTGCTCGCCGACGGCCGGCTCGACCCCGAGGCGGAGACGGTCGTCTTCAACACCGGCGACGGGCTCAAGACGCTCGACGCCATCGCGGACCGGGTCGGCCCCGCCGCGACCATCGACCCGACCTACACGGCCTTCACCGCCGCGAACCTCGTCTGACCGAGAGGACATCATGAGCGTCTCCGTCCGCATCCCCACGATCCTGCGCACCTACACCAAGGGCGACTCGGAGGTGACCGTCGACGGCGAGACCGTCGCCGGTGTCATCGAGGCCCTGGAGGCGTCGTTCCCCGGGATCAAGGCGCGCGTCGTCGACGAGACCGGCGCGATCCGCCGGTTCGTGAACGTGTACGTCGGCACCGAGGACGTGCGCTTCGCCGACGGGCTCGAGACCTCGGTGCCCGCCGGGCAGCAGGTCTCGATCATCCCGGCGGTCGCCGGCGGCTGACGCCGGACCGGCGGGGGCCCGCCGGCGTCAGGTGCCGACGAGACCGGTTGTCGGGCTGGAGGCCAGGCTCGTCTCGCGTCGGGGGATCCGGCCCGCCCCGTACGCCGTGCGACCGGCGCGCACCGCGCCGGCCATGGCCGACGCCATCGCGGGCGGGTCGCCCGCACGGGTGATCGCGGTCGCGCAGAGCACGGCGTCGCATCCGAGCTCCATCGCGAGTGCGGCGTCGGAGGCGGTGCCGATGCCGGCGTCGAGCACCACCGGGACCGCGACCGCCTCCGCGATCGCGGCGATCGCGCGAGGGTCGGTGACACCGAGGCCGGAGCCGATCGGCGAGCCGAGCGGCATCACGGCCGCGCAGCCGACGTCGGCGAGGCGGCGGGCGGTGACGAGGTCGGTGTTCGTGTAGGCGAGCACCGTGAAGCCCTCGCGCACCAGGGTCTCGGCGGCGTCGAGGAGCTCGACCACGTCGGGCAGCAGCGTCACGTCGTCGGCGACGACCTCCAGCTTCACCCAGGCGGTGCCGAGGGCCTCGCGCGCGAGGTTCGCGGTGAGGACCGCCTCACGCGCGGTGCGACAGCCCGCGGTGTTGGGGAGCAGCCGTGCGCCGTGCTCGCGGACGACGTCGAGGATCGAGCTCGGCGCTCCCGGGTCGACCCGGCGCATCGAGACGGTGACGAGCTCCGTGCCGCTCATCTCCAGGCACCGACGGAGGACAGCGGGGCTCGGAACCCCTCCGGTACCGAGGAACAGCCGGCTCGTGAACGGCACTCCGGCCACGGTGAGCGGGGACGGGTCGGTGGTCGTCAGCACGACTCTCACCCTCCTTGGACGGCGGTGACGACGTCGACCTCGGCGCCGTCGCGGACGAGGTGGTCCTCCCATCGGGAGCGCGGCACGACGATGCCGTCGACGGCGACTGCCACGTCGGTACGTGGCAGCGCGAGCGTGCGGAGCAGCGCGAGCACCGTGAGAGGCTCGGCGAGCGCGTGGGCCTGGCCGTTGAGACGGATGGTCATCGGGCCTCCTGGAGTGTCGGCGACAGGCGAAGCGGGTCGGTGTGACCCGACCCCTCAGGTGGCGAGGACTCCTCGACGAGCGCGGTGATCACGTCGGCGGTCCAGGGCGCGAGGAGCACGCCGCCACGATGGTGCCCGGCGGCGACGAGGAGACCGGGGATGCCGGTGGCCCCGACCAGCGGCAGGTGGTCCGAGCTCGAGGGACGCAAGCCGGCTGCCGCCTCCACGAAGGCGCAGTCACGCAGCTCCGGCACGACCTCGACCGCGTCGTGAAGGAGGTCGTGCACCCCCTCCACGGTGACGGTCGTGTCGTACCCCCGCTCGAGCATGGTCGCGCCGACCACGATCTCGCCGTCGTTGCGCGGGACCAGGTAGACGGGTCGGCCGCGCACCGCGGCGCGCACCGTCCGGGCCAGCATGGGCCGGGGGGCATGCAGCCGCAGGATCTCGCCCTTGACCGGGCGCACGGCGTCGCGCAGCCACTCGGGTGCGCCCTCGGTGGTGCGTAGCCCGACACCGTTGGCGAGGACCACCACGTCGTGGCCGCGCGCGCGCCCGTCCTGCCTGGTGCGGACACGCAGCGTGTCGCCGTCTCGCACCAGGTCGACCGTGTCGTCGACGGCGGTCACGTGCCGACGCGCGCATGCCGCCAGCAGAGCAGCGAGCAGAGTGCGGTTGTGGACGCTGCGGTCACCGGGGATCTCGACGACGGCGCGCAGCGCTGGGTGCAGCGCCGGCTCCCGGGCGCGCACCTCCCGCCGGGTGAGCGGGTGGTACGGGATCGTGTGGGTGTCGAGCAGCGCGGTGACCCGCTCCTGCTCGCGGGCATCGTCCTCGGTGGCGGCGGCGAGCAGCGTGCCCTCCCCACGGACCTCCAACGCTCGCCCGGCATCGCGTTCGAGGGCGGCCGCCATGTCCGGCCACCGTGCGAGCGACGCGACGCCGACCCGCAGCAGCGCCTCCTCGCCGTACCACGCCTCACCTGCGGGGGAGAGCATCCCCGCGGCCGCCCACGAGGCCCCACGGGCGGGCGTGGGGTCGTACGTCGTGACACGGTGACCACGACGTGCGAGCGACCACGCGACGGTGAGCCCGACGACTCCACCACCGACGACGGCGACGTCGCGGCCGGCTGGCCGGTGAGAGCGCGACACTGCTCCTGCCTCCCTTCGCCGGCATGACCCGGATCAGGTTCGACGGTCGGAGCGGCATCGGCTCCCTCTCAGCCCGTGCCCGGGCTCCCGTGGGGACCTCCGCACCGTAGGCGGGCTACGACGGCGTCGTCAAGCGGGCCCGGCGCCCGCGGGTCGAGCCGAGAAGGACGCCGGCGATGACCACCGCGCCGGATGCGAGCTCGAACGGGTCGAGGCGTTCGCTCAGGAGAAGAGCGCTCGCGCTCATCCCCACCACCGGGACGAGCAGTGAGAACGGCGCGACGGTGCTCGACGGATAGCGCGTCATCAGCAGCGTCCACAGTCCCGAGCCCACGACGGTCCCGATGACGACCGTGTAGAGGAGACCCAGCACGGCGGGCACCGCCTCGGGGGTGAAGGCGGTCACGAGCGACTCTCCGACGGCTCCCGGCCCCTCGAAGAGCAGCGAGACCACCAGCATCGGGATCGGGGGGACCACCGACATCCACAGCGTGAGGTGGAGCGGGTTGGAGGGGTGCGCCTGGCGGTTCGCGAGGTTGCCGAACGCCCAGCCGAGCGCGGCCAGCAGCGTGAGCACCACGGGGAGCAGGGCTGCCGTCTGCGACCGGTGCCACGCCACGCCGGCGAGCCCGGCGATCGCGATCACGATGCCGAGAATCTGCCGGCCGCTGAGCCGTTCGCGCAGCAGGACGCCGGCGAGCACCACCGTGAAGGGCGCGGAGGCCTGGAGCACCAACGAGGCGAGTCCTGCGGGCATGCCCGCACGCATGCCTACGTACAGGAAGAAGAACTGTGCGATCCCGAAGCCTGCGCCGTACCCGATCAACCAGCGCAGCCTGACGTCCGGGCGCGGGACGAGAAGCACGGTCGGGACGGCGAGCAGCCCGAAGCGCAGCGCGACGCAGAACATCGGCGGGAAGTGCTCGAGCGAGGCGTGGATGGCGATGAAGTTCAGTCCCCAGGTGATCGCCACCAGTACGGCGAGGAGACGGTCGCGGGTGGTCACGAGAGCCAGCGTGCGCTTGCGCCTGGGTGAAGCACAATCGAATACTCCTACGACTACGATGTAGCGTTGCTTCAATGAAGGATGCTGGCATCGACGTCGACAAGCTCGCGATCGTGCGGGAGCTCGCCGAGCGGGGGAGCATCACGGCGGTCGCTGCGGCGACGTACCGGACGCCGTCGGCGGTCTCGCAGACGATCAAGGCCCTCGAGCGTGACCTCGGGACCGTCCTCGTCGAGCGTGAGGGCCGTGGGGTCAGGCTCACCGAGGCCGGCCGGCTGCTCGCCGAGGGCGCCGTCGAGATCGCCCAGGTCGTCGCGCGCACCCGGGCCCGCCTCGAGGAGTTCCGCGGCGAGGTGGCGGGCGAGGTCGCCGTGACAGCCTTCCCGAGCGGCGCCGAGATGCTGCTGGCTCCGCTCGCGCCGCGGCTCGCGACGCGTGCGCCCGGCGTGACCGTGCGGCTGAGCGACCTCGACCTCGCGGAGTACGAGGTCCGAGCGGCCACCGCCGACCACGACGTGGTCGTCGGGCACTCGGTCGTGGCGGTGCCGGACCCTGCGGCGACGGGGCTGCACGTCACGCCGCTCCTCCGTGAGCCGCTGGACGTGGCCGTGCCCCAGGATCACCGCCTCGCCGGCCGCGACCGGGTGCGACCCGAGGACCTCGTCGGAGAGCGCTGGATCGGCGTCCCTGTCGGCCATCCCTTCGACCTGCTGCTCCCCATGCTCGCCGTCGACGGACAGTCCCCTCGTGTCGAGCAACGGTTCCTCGACAACCACGTCACGGCCGCGTTCGTCGCGGCCGGGCAGGGTGTGGCGCTGCTGCCGCGGCTGTGGCGAAGAGCAGCGGAGGCACGCGGCGTCACGCTGCTCCCGCTCGACGGCGTGCGGGCGGGGCGCCACGTGTTCGCGCTCGCAAGGCCCGACCGTGCCGAACGCGCGGCTGTCCGATGCGTCCTCGACGCCCTCCTGGAGATCGCCGACGAGGCGAGATGAGGGTGTCGCCCTCGCTCGCTGCACTGGCCCACTCTTTGCACTCTCCAGGCCCGAGTGCTAGAAAGGAGAGCGTTAGCACTCGGATCATCTGAGTGCCAACGTGCCAAACGGGCCAGGACGATGAGGTCCGAAGGTCGCGGCGAGAAGGGTTCGCCGTGGACGCGGGTCGTCCGTCGCGGGCATCCCCTGGGCCATCCACCTCTACGCGGAGGAATCGCGGGAGATATGCCGAAGACCATTGCATTCAACGAGGAAGCCCGTCGCGGCCTCGAGCGCGGGATGAACATCCTCGCCGACGCCGTGAAGGTGACCCTCGGTCCCAAGGGCCGCAACGTCGTCCTCGAAAAGAAGTGGGGCGCTCCCACCATCACCAACGATGGTGTCAGCATCGCCAAGGAGATCGAGCTCGAGGATCCCTACGAGAAGATCGGCGCCGAGCTCGTCAAGGAGGTCGCCAAGAAGACCGACGACGTCGCCGGCGACGGCACCACCACCGCCACCGTGCTCGCCCAGGCGCTCGTGCGCGAGGGCCTGCGCAACGTCGCGGCCGGCGCCAACCCGATCGCGCTCAAGCGTGGCATCGAGAAGGCCGTCGAGGCCGTCAGCGCCCAGCTGCTCGGGATGGCCAAGGACGTCGAGACCAAGGAGCAGATCGCGTCCACGGCCGCGATCTCCGCTGCTGATCCGTCGGTCGGCGAGATCATCGCCGAGGCGATGGACAAGGTCGGCAAGGAAGGCGTCATCACCGTCGAGGAGAGCAACACCTTCGGGCTCGAGCTCGAGCTCACCGAGGGCATGCGCTTCGACAAGGGCTACATCTCGCAGTACTTCTACACCGATCCCGAGCGCATGGAGGCGGTGCTCGAGGATCCCTACATCCTGATCGCCAACTCCAAGATCAGCGCCGTCAAGGACCTCGTGCCGGTCCTCGAGAAGGTCATCCAGTCGGGCAAGCCGCTGCTGATCATCGCCGAGGACATCGAGGGCGAGGCGCTGGCCACCCTGATCGTCAACAAGGTCAAGGGCACGTTCAAGTCCGTCGCCGTCAAGGCTCCGGGCTTCGGCGACCGCCGCAAGGCCATGCTGACCGACATCGCCATCCTCACCGGTGGCGAGGTCATCAGCGAGGAGCTCGGTCTCAAGCTCGAGAACGCCGACATCTCGCTGCTCGGTACGGCCCGCAAGGTCGTCGTGACCAAGGACGAGACGACCATCGTCGACGGCGGTGGCTCGGAGGACCAGATCACCGGCCGGGTCAACCAGATCCGCGCCGAGATCGAGAACTCCGACTCCGACTACGACCGCGAGAAGCTGCAGGAGCGGCTGGCGAAGCTCGCCGGCGGCGTTGCGGTCATCAAGGTCGGCGCGGCCACGGAGGTCGAGCTCAAGGAGCGCAAGCACCGCATCGAGGACGCCGTTCGCAACGCGAAGGCTGCCGTCGAGGAGGGCATCGTCGCCGGTGGCGGCGTCGCGCTCGTCCAGGCGACCGCCGCGGCGTTCGAGAAGCTCGATCTCGTCGGTGACGAGGCGACCGGTGCGCAGATCGTGCGCTCCGCCTCGACCGCCCCGCTGAAGCAGATCGCGATCAACGCCGGCCTCGAGGGCGGCGTCGTGGCGGAGAAGGTCCAGGGCCTTCCCGCGGGTCACGGCCTCAACGCGGCGACCGGCGAGTACGTCGACCTCATCGCCGAGGGCATCCTCGACCCGGCCAAGGTGACCCGCTCGGCGCTGCAGAACGCAGCCTCGATCGCGGCGCTCTTCCTCACCACCGAGGCCGTCGTCGCGGACAAGCCCGAGAAGAACCCCCCGGCCATGCCGGGTGGCGACATGGGCGACATGGGCGGCATGGGCTTCTGAGCCACCCCGCCTGAGCTCACGCTCGACGCACGCGGCGCCCCGTCGGTCTCCGGACCGGCGGGGCGTCGTCGTACGGTGGGCCGGTGTACGTGCCGCGCTTCAACGCCCTCGACGACGCAGCGGCGATCGACGGCCTCATCGCCGCCGTCGGTGCCGGCGACCTCGTCACGGTGGGCGCGGACGGCATGCCGTACGCGACACGGCTGCCGCTGGTGTGGCTGCGGGAGGAGGGTCGCGTGATCGCGCACGTGGCGCTCGCCAACCCGCACTGGCGCACGATCGGCGACGGATCGCCGGCCCTGGTCGTGGTGAGCGGACCGCAGGCGTACGTCTCGCCGTCGTGGTACGCGACCAAGGCCCAGCACGGCAGGGTCGTCCCGACGTGGAACTACAGCCGCGTCGAGCTGCGCGGCACGGTGCGCGTCCGTCGTGAGACCGAGTGGATCCGCGACGCCGTCACCCGTCTCACCGACCTCCACGAGCGGTCGCGGCCCGACCCCTGGGCGGTGACCGATGCGCCCGCGCCGTTCGTGGACGGCCAGCTGCGCGGCATCGTCGGCGTCGAGGTGGCCGTGACCTCGGTCGAGGGCAAGGCCAAGCTCAGCCAGAACCGCTCGGCAGAGGATCGCGACGGTGTGGTGCACGGCCTGCGCCGCGAAGGCGACGCCGAGGCGCACGCTGTCGCGGACACGATGGATCAGTCCTCGTCGACGTCGTCCCACGAGACCGCGTCGACCAGGTAGACCTGCTCACCCGCGCGCGGGTCGCGAGCGTGCAGCGTGAGGAACACCGGGGAGAACGGCCCTCCGAGGTCGACAACCGTCGCTCCGGCGCCCAGAACCCCGCGGATCCGGTCTGGTGGGCACGTGCGGTCGTTCCTGGTGACGACACCCGGGGTCGTCCACACCGGCACGCCGTTCATGGTGCCGGAGAGCTGGAGGTGGAAGTGGCCGCACAGGACCGCTCGGACGTCCGTCCCGGCCACAGCGTCGGCGAGCAGGTCCCGGTCGCGGAGACCGTCGTTGCGCATGAAAGGCGCCCAGTCGACGTGCAGAGGCGGATGGTGGAGCGCGACGACAGACCCGTACGGCGCGGGGGTCGCGAGCTGGCCACGGAGCCACGCGACCTGACCGCCGTCCAGCTCACCGTGCACCGATCCCGGCACGAGGCTGTCGAGCGTGATCACCCGCAGGCCCCCGACGTCGCTGACCGCGGCGCGCTTGCCCGCCGACCCACCCGCGAGCCTGCCGACGTCGCGTCCGCCGGCGTCGAGGTGCCCGGACCCGAGCGCCCGCGTGAACGCGGCCCGGTCATCGTGGTTGCCCGTCGTGTAGACGTGCGGTACGCCGCGCTCGGCGGCGTACGCGCCCACCATCTCGCGGACGGCGACACATCCCTCATACGACCCGTCGTCGGCGATGTCGCCGGTGACGAGCACGAGGTCGAGGTCGGGGACGTGACGCGCGTCGTGGAGGATCCGCTCGAGCGCGCTGACGGCGTCGACGCCGTCCTCGTCGGGGCCGGTCCGGCTGACGTGGGTGTCGGAGAGGTGGAGGATCCGGTGCGCCACGGTCACCGCCTGAGATAGCGCGTGGCGGCCGCTGCAAGGGCCGTGGCGTACCGGCGCTGGCCTGCCGCGGAGCGCATCGCCCGGGCGTCGCGAGGGTTGCGCATGTTGCCGAGCTCCACCATCGCGGTCGGGATGCGGCTGAGGTTGAGCGTGCCGAGGTCGGCCCGCTTGACCAGCCCGCGCCCGCCCCCGGTGTAGGTCGAGCGCCGGAACCCCGCCCTCTGCAGCTCTGCGCGGGTGATGCGCCCCAGCCGCAGCGACCGCGCCACCGCGCCCCGCTTCTTGGTGACGATCACGTGGAAGCCGCGTCCCGACCGCGCCGCCCCGTCGCCGTGGATGCTGATCTTGAGGTCGGCCGCGCGTTCGCGGCCGCGAAAGCCCGTGTTGCCGAGCCGTCCCCGGACGTCGACGCAGGGCCCCCAGAGCTTCCGGCTGTTGCGGCTGCGGGTCATCACCACCGTCGCGCCGGCTGCGCGCAGCTCCGCGCGCAGCCGTTTGGCCACCCGCCAGGCGAACGTCGCCTCCGCGAAGCCGCTCGCGGTGGCCGTCCCCGTGGTGTTGCACGCCTTGCGCAGACCGCCGGCGTCGACGGGGCGGTTGATGCGGCGGGGGAAGCGGCTGTTGCCGAGCTGGTGCCCGGGATCGATGACGATCGTGCGACCGGCCAGCGGGCCGGCGTCGTCGGCGCTGGAACGCACTCCGGCCGCGGGACCGTCGTGGGCGGTGGACCTGGCTGGGGCACCCGTGGTCGCGGCGGCGGCGGTGCCGGACGCGGCGAGCGCGACGGCGGCGAGCAGGCAGGTGAGACGACGCATCGCACGAGGCTAACGTGCGGGCGCGTAGGCTGTCCCCATGCTTTGGCTGCTGATCATCGTCGGGGTCGTCGTGCTCGCGTACGTGTACCGGGTCCAGCTCCTGTCCAAGGTGCTCGGACAGGACCAGACGCGTGTCCGTCGGATGCTCGAGCGTCGCAAGGGCGACCGCCGCTAGTCCGCGAGCCTCCGGGCTCGCCGCCCAGCCGCTCCTCGATCCCGGTCAGCGGCACAGCCGCAGCGCCATGAGCACGTACGCGCGGGCGCACCGCATCACCTCGTCCACCGGGAGGCTCTCGTCGACGGAGTGGGCGTGGGCGATGTCCCCGGGGCCGTACTGCACCGTGGGGACCCCCGCCGCGCTGTAGAGGCGCAGGTCGGACCCGTACGGGGCTCCCGCCGCCGCTGGACGGGGCGATCCGGAAGCCTCGGCGGCGTCCTGCACGACCTCCAGGAGCGGGTGGAGATCAGGAAGCCGCCCCGGGGCGAACGTGCCGCCGGGGAACGACACCGTCGCCGGGTTGTCCCGGAGCCAGAGGTCGCCGTTCGACGCTCCCGCGACCGCGGCACGCAGGGCGGACTGGGCGGCGGCGACGGACTCGCCGGGGCGTACGCCGTAGCGGCCCTCGACGATGCACAGATCGGGGACCGTGCTCGCCCAGTCGCCGGCCTGCACCGTCCCGATCGAGATCGGGAACGGGACCGGCAGATGCGCGAAGCGCTCCCCGACGTCAGTGTTGCGCTGATCCTCCAGCGTCCTCAGCACGGCGCGGACGGTGTCGAGCGCATCCAGGGCGCTGATGCCGCTCGTGCGCATCGATCCGTGCGCAGCGCGTCCACGGACCACCATCCGGAACGTCAGGGCCCCGGCGTTGTCGGTGACGACCGTCCCCGCGGTCGGCTCGGCGATCACGCAGGCGTCGGCGGTGTGGCCGCGGCGGAGAGTGGCGTAGGCGCCGAGACCGCCGTCCTCCTCCCCGACGACGGTGTGGATCGCGAGCGGACGGCGGAGGCTCACCCCGCTGGCACGGATCGCGTGCACCGCCCCCAGGATCGCGGCGACACCGCCGAGCATGTCGCACGCGCCCCGTCCGTACCAACGCCCTCCCTGTTCACGCAGGGTGAACGGGTCGTTGTCCGACCAGAGGCCTGAGTCGCCGGGTGGCACGACGTCGATGTGGCCCGACAGCGCCAGCGCAGGCACGCCGGCGTCCTCGCCGGGGACGACCCCGACGGTGCCCCAGGCCTCGGCGCGTTCGACCTCCATGCCGGGGAAGTCCGGCTCCTGGCGCAGAGTCGGCAGGTCGATCTCCCAGTGGTCGACGTCGGCGCCCAGGTCACCGAGCCGGTCGGCGCACCAGTGGCTGGCGGCGACCTCGCCGAGCGATCCGTCGAGCGGTGCGAGTGCGACGAGGGACGTGAGGTCGGCGGCGATCTGCTCTTCGTCGAGGTGGTCGAGGACGTCGCGGGGGTCCAGAGCGGTCACGACCTCAGTGTGCGTCATGACCCACCCCGACCGCGGCGGGATGGCAGGATCGCGGGCATGGTCGGACCGCGCAGGGTGCACGCCCACGTACGGGGCGTGGTCCTCGCCGCCGGCGAGGGGCGTCGGATGGGGATGCCGAAGGCGCTCGTCCGCACGGCGGACGGCCGGACGTGGTTGGGTCGGACGCTCGACGCGCTGGCCGACGGCGGGTGCGACGACCTCGTCGCGGTCGTCGGGGCCCGAGCGGTGCACGTCCAGGCAGAGCTCCGTACGGCCGGCGAGATCTCGCCCGGGCGTCGCCGCGGAGGCGGTCCAGAGGTGCTCGTGGCCACGGACTGGCGTGAGGGGATGGGGGCGTCGCTCCGAGCGGTGCTCGAGCAAGGACCTGGTGACGGGTCCGTCGACGCTGTCCTCGTGATGCTCGTCGACCTTCCCGACGTCGGCCCCGACGTCGTACGCCGCGTCCTCGACCACGTCGACGGGGCGGAGGCCCGGGGTGCCGTCCTCGCCCGCGCGACGTACGACGGGCGACCGGGGCACCCCGTGCTGATCGGGCGCGACCACTGGGGCCCGATGGCGGCGACGCTCTCCGGCGACGACGGCGGCCGCCACTACCTGGCCGAGCACGGCGCGACCCTGATCGAGTGCGGTGATCTCGCGACCGGGCGGGACCAGGACACGCCCACCCGTACGCCCGGACCGGAATAGGGTGATGGCGTGAAGCAGCCTCGAAGCAGCGACGAGCTCGGGCGCGACCTCGGTGAGGTCGGCTACCTCGCCGACGAAGGGCTTGCGACCATCGCATACCTCGCCCTGACCATGCAGCGGCCGCTCCTCCTCGAGGGCGAGCCAGGGACGGGCAAGACCGCGCTCGCCGAGGCGCTCGCCCGCGCGTACGGCCTCCCGCTGATCCGGCTGCAGTGCTACGAGGGGATCGACGCCACCCAGGCGCTCTACGACTGGGACTTCCCTCGGCAGATCCTCCACCTGCGCACGGTGGAGGCCACGGCCGACCGGTCGCAGGTCGATGCGGAGTCCGTCGAGCAGTCACTGTTCGACGAGCGCTTCCTCCTCGCGCGGCCGATCCTCCGGGCGCTGCGGGAGGCGCCCGCCGTCCTGCTGGTCGACGAGATCGACCGTGCCGACGACGAGTTCGAGGCGTTCCTCCTCGAGGTGCTGTCGACGAACCAGGTGACGATCCCCGAGCTCGGGACCGTGCGGGCGACCGTTCCGCCGATCGTCGTGCTGACGTCCAACCGGACCCGCGAGCTCCACGACGCCCTCAAGCGCCGCTGCCTCTACCACTGGATCGAGCACCCGGCCCTGGCCCGCGAGATCGAGATCGTCCGTACCCGGATGCCCGAGGTCTCCCAGCGCCTCGCCGAGCAGGTCGCCGGCGTGGTCTCCGACCTCCGCTCCCGAGGTGACCTGCTCAAGCCGCCGGGCGTGGCCGAGACGCTCGACTGGACGGCAGCCCTGGTGCGGCTCGAGTGCGACGACCTGGACCTCGAGACCGCAGCCGCCACGATCGGCGCGGTGTGCAAGTACCGCGAGGACATCGACCGCGTCCGCGACGCGCTCTCGTCGATGCTGGCCTGAGCCGTGTCCGACGTCGCGATCTTCGCCGGCTTCGCGAAGGCGCTGCGGGAGGCCGGGGCCGGTGTGACCGCGGACCGGACCCGCACGTTCCTGGAGGCGGTGAGCCTCGTCGGTCCCGACCGGCGCCGTGACGTCTACTGGGCCGGCCGCGCGACGCTCTGCGCCGAGCCAGACGACCTGGCGACGTACGACGCCGTCTTCGCGAGCTGGTTCTCAGCCGAGGAGCCGAGAGCGCGGCCGCGCAGCCGGCAGGACCGGCAGGTCGTCGTGCAGGCGGGTCTCGACGAGGCGCCGAGGGGGTCGGCGGAGGCGGGCGACGACCAGCAGGTTGCCATGCTCGCGAGCGTGACCGAGACGCTGCGCCACCGTGATGTCGCCTCGCTGTCGGTCGGCGAGCGCGCGGTCGTGGCGCGGATGTTCGCGGGGCTCGACGTGACGGTGCCGAGGCGCCGCAGCCCTCGCCGTACGCCTCGCCGGCACGGAGACCTCGATCCGACCCGGACGCTGCGAGACCAGCTCCGCAGGGCGGGAGAGCCCGGCCCGCTGCGCTTCCGCGCGCCCCGCCGCAGACCCCGCCGCGTGGTGATGCTCGTTGACGTCTCCGGCTCGATGAGCGCCTATGCCGACAGCCTCCTTCGGCTGGCGCACCGGCTGGCCGCCGCGTCGCCGAGGCAGGTCGAGGTGTTCACGCTCGGCACTCGGCTGACCCGCGTGACTGCTGCGATGCGGCTGCGCGACCCCGAGGACGCGCTCGCCGCCGCCGGGGCGACCGTGCCGGACTGGTCGGGCGGGACTCGGCTCGGTGAGGTGCTGCGTGCCTTCGTCGACCGGTGGGGGCAGAGAGGTATGGCGCGGGGGGCGGTCGTCGTGATCGCGTCGGACGGGTGGGAGCGGGGTGACCCGGTGCTGCTCGGTGACCAGGTCGCGCGCCTGCAACGGCTCGCGCACCGCGTGCTCTGGGCCAACCCGCACCGTGGCCGCGCCGGCTATGCGCCGGTGCAGGGCGGGATCGCCGCGGTCCACCCGCACCTGGACGCGCTGGTGGCCGGTCACTCGGTCGCGGCGTTCCAGGCGCTCCTCGACGAGGTGGGACGCTGAGGTCGTGCACCGCGTAGCGTGGATCACATGCGCGACGTGCTCGATGAGCTGATGGAGACGTGGAAGGCGGGAGAGACCGCCGGGGTGGCCACCGTGGTGCAGACCTTCCGGTCCGCGCCTCGTCCGGCCGGTGCGTCGATGGTCGTTGCGCCCGACGCCAGCGCGTACGGCTCGGTGTCGGGTGGCTGCGTCGAGGGCGCGGTCTACGAGCTCGCGCAGGAGGTCGTGGTCGCGGGGGAGGCGGTGCTGCACCGCTACGGCGTCAGCGACGACGACGCGTTCGCGGTCGGTCTCACCTGCGGCGGCATCCTCGACGTCTTCGTGGAGCCGGTCTCGAAGACGACGTTCCCCGAGCTCGGCGACGTCGCGGCCGACATCGAGGCGGGCACCCCTGTCGCGGTGGCGACCGTGATCGCCCATCCCGACACCACGTGGGTGGGGCGCCGCCTGGTCGTCCGACCTGAGGGGACGACGGGTGGTCTGGGGTCCGACCGGGCCGACGCCGCGGTCGCCGACGACGTCCGCGGGCTGCTCGCCGCGGGTCGGACGGCGACCTTGACGTACGGCCCTCACGGTGAACGCCGCGGAGAGGGGATGCGCGTCTTCGTGGCCTCGTACGCTCCGAAGCCGCGGATGCTCGTCTTCGGTGCGATCGACTTCGCGGCGGCCGTCGCGCGGCAGGGGGCCTTCCTCGGCTATCAGGTGACCGTGTGCGACGCCCGGCCGGTGTTCGCCACCGCGGCACGCTTCCCCGACGCTCACGAGGTCGTCGTGTCCTGGCCCCACAAGTACCTCGCGAAACAGGTCGAGGCCGGTCTCGTCGACGAGCGCACCGTCATCTGCCTGCTCACCCACGACCCGAAGTTCGACGTGCCGCTGCTCGAGCTGGCCCTGCGTCTCGAGCCGCCGCACCGCCCGGCCTTCGTCGGAGCGATGGGGTCGCGGCGGACTCACGAGGACCGGCTCGCGAGGCTGCGCGAGGTGGGCGTGGGGGAGAGCGAGATCGCGCGGCTCTCCAGCCCCATCGGGCTCGACCTCGGCGCTCGTACGCCGGAGGAGACGGCCGTCTCGATCGCGGCCGAGATCATCGCCCTCCAGTGGGGCGGGCACGGCGACCGGCTGAGCGAGCGCGACGGGCGCATCCACCACGAGGCGGACTGACCTCCCCGTTTGAGGTGCTCGCACCTCGTCCGTACGGATCACACCTCGTATTCGCGGTGCGGTCGCGACCTCTGGGGTGCGAGCACCTCAAACGGAGGAGGTCCCGTGGCCGGGTGCGAGAGGCGAGTCCACGACATCGCATTGTGATCCACGTCACTCCGGTGTAGGAAAGGCTTCAACCAGCACGGGTGAGCCTGCCGCCGACCGAGTGGAGTCCAGTCCATGGCAAAGAAGCCGATCACCGTCACCGTCGACGGAGTGTCCTGCACCGACGACGTCGAACCCCGAACCCTCCTCGTCCAGTACCTTCGCGACCAGCTCGGCAAGACCGGGACGCTCGTCGGCTGCGACACCACCAACTGCGGCGCGTGCACCGTCCACCTCGATGGTCGCAGCGTGAAGTCGTGCACGATGTTCGCCGTCCAGGCCGACGGCCACGAGGTGACGACGATCGAGGGGATCGCCTCGGACGACGGGGCGCTCCATCCGATGCAGCAGGCCTTCCACGACTCGCACGCGCTGCAGTGCGGGTTCTGCACCCCCGGCATGATCATGCAGTCCCTCGACATCGTCACCGAGCACCCCGACCCGGACGAGGCGACGGTGCGGGAGAACCTCGAGGGCAACCTCTGCCGCTGCACGGGCTACCAGAACATCGTCAAGGCGGTGCAGGCCGGCGCGCGGCAGATGGCCGGTGGCACGCCGGACGCGACCGAGGCGGGTGCGGCATGACCGTCACGGAGATCGGCAGCCCTCGCAAGCGCAAGGAAGACCAGCGCCTCATCACCGGGCGCTCGCGCTACACCGACAACATGGTGCTGCCGGGCATGCTGCACCTCGCCGCCGTACGCAGCCCGTTCGCGCACGCGCGCATCACCGGGGTCGACACGTCCGCGGCCGTCACCGCGCCCGGCGTCGTCACCGTGCTCACCGGCGCCGACGTGGCCGAGACCCAGGGCAGCCTGCCCAACGCGTGGCCCATCACGCCCGACCAGGTTGCGCCGCCGCACCCCGCCATCGCCGTGGACCGGGTGACCTTCGCCGGCGAGATCGTCGCGGTCGTCGTCGCGCGGTCGCGGCACGAGGCCCAGGACGCCGCCGACCTGGTCGACGTCGACTACGACGAGCTGCCGGTGGTCCTCGACCTGGAAGAGGCCGAGAAGGACGACGTCCTAGCGCACCCCGACCTCGGCACCAACCGGTCGGCCTTCTGGGTCTTCGACTCCGCCGAGGCCGGGACGGGCGGCGACGTGGAGGACGCGCTCGCCGCCGCCGGCGCCGACGACCAGATCCTCCTCGAGCGGACCTACTACCAGCAGCGTCTGATCCCGGCGTTCATGGAGCCGCGCTCCACCGTCGTCGACCCGACCGCGGACCAGATCACGATGTGGTCGTCGACGCAGGTGCCGCACATCCTCCGTCTCATGCTCGCCCTCACGCTGGGCATCCCCGAGTCCAAGGTTCGGGTGATCGCGCCGGACGTGGGCGGCGGGTTCGGCGGCAAGCTGCAGGTGACTCCTGAGGAGGTCATCACCATGCTGGCCGCACGGCGGACCGGCAAGCCGTGCAAGTTCACCGAGACCCGCTCGGAGTCCCTCATGGCCGCCCACCACGGACGTGGGCAGGTGCAGCGGCTGGCGCTGTCCGCTCGCCGTGACGGCACGGTCACAGGTCTCAAGGTCCAGCTCCTCGCCGACATGGGGTCCTACCTCGGTCTCGTCACCTCAGGTGTCCCGATCCTGGGCGCGTTCATGTTCCCGGCGATCTACAAGTTCCCGTCGTACCGGTTCGAGTGCACCAACCTCTTCACCAACAAGGCGTGGACCGACGCCTACCGCGGCGCGGGGAGACCGGAGGCGACCTTCGCGATCGAGCGTCTGATGGACGACCTGGCCGCCGAGCTCGACATGGACCCGATCGAGCTGCGCCGCAAGAACTGGATCGCCCACGAGGAGTTCCCGTTCACGACCGTCTGCGGGCTGGAGTACGACACCGGCAACTACGAGGCGGCGACCGCGCGGGCGCTCGAGCTCTTCGGGTACGACGAGCTGCGAGCCGAGCAGAGGCGTCGCCGCGACGACGGTGACCCGGTCCAGCTCGGGATCGGTGTCTCGACGTTCACGGAGATGTGCGGCCTCGCTCCGTCGCGGGTCCTCGGGTCGTTGGACTACGGCGCGGGCGGCTGGGAGTACGCGCAGGTCCGGATGCTGCCGACCGGCAACGTGGAGGTCGTGACCGGGGTCAGCGCGCACGGCCAGGGCCACGAGACGGCGTGGAGCCAGATCGTCGCCGACCGGCTCGGCGTGCCGTTCGACGACGTCCAGGTGCTCCACGGCGACACGGCGATCGCCCAGCGCGGGCTCGACACGTACGGCTCCCGCTCGCTCGCCGTCGGGGGCATGGCCGTGGTCGCCGCCGCCGACAAGGTGATCGCGAAGGCCAGGGTCATCGCGGCCCACATGCTCGAGGCCGCCGACGATGACCTCGAGTTCACCGACGGGAGATTCACGGTGCGGGGCACGGACCAGGGGGTCGCCCTCGGTGACGTCGCGCTCGCGACGTTCGCGGCCCACGACCTGCCCGACGGGGTGGAGCCCAGCCTGGACTCCGACGCGACCTTCGACCCGGAGAACTTCTCGTTCCCGCACGGCACCCACCTGGCCGCGATGGAGGTCGACACCGAGACCGGGCAGGTCACACTCCGCTCGTACGTCTGCGTCGACGACGTCGGCACCGTGATCAACCCGTTGATCGTCGAGGGGCAGATCCACGGTGGGCTCGTCCAGGGCATCGCCCAGGCGCTCTTCGAGGAAGCCGTCCACGACGAGTCCGGGACGCTCGTGACGGGATCCTTCGTGGACTACCTGGTCCCGAGCGCGGCCGACGTGCCGTCGTTCATCACCGATCGCACCGAGACCGCGTCGACGACGAACGTCCTGGGGGTCAAGGGCGTCGGTGAGGCGGGGACCATCGCCTCGACGCCGGCGATCGTCAACGGGGTCATCGACGCCGTGCGACATCTCGGAGTCGATGACATCCTCATGCCATGCTCGCCCGGCCGTGTCTGGGCGGCGCTGCAGGGCGCGGACAAGGGCCGGGGGGCCGAAGCCGCCGTACCGACGGTGAACAGCCCCGAGGTCGCCGACCGCGACATCGCGTCGACCGGCGCGGTCCAGACGGGTACGGACCAGGGGGAGCAGCAGTGATTCCGACAGCTTTCGAGTACGAGTCGCCGACTACCGTCGAGGATGCACTGAGGCTCCTTGCCGAGGGAGGTGAGGACGTCAAGGTCCTCGCCGGGGGCCAGAGCCTCATCCCGGTCCTCAAGCTCCGCCTCGCCGGGCCCGAGCTCATCGTCGACCTCGGCCGCATCGAAGGGCTGCGCGGCGTCCGCGAGGACGGGGACGCGCTGGTCATCGGGGCGACCACACCGCACCACGAGGTGGCGACGAGCGCCCTGGTGCGTGAGCACGCGGCGCTGCTGGTCGAGGCTGCGGGCACGGTCGCCGACCCGCAGGTGCGTCATCGTGGCACCTTCGGGGGCGCCCTGGTGCACGCCGACCCCGCGGGCGACCTGCCCGCGCCGGCGCTCGCGCTCGGGGCATCGTTCGAGATCGCCGGGCCCGCCGGCGTCCGTACGGTCGCCGCGGAGGACTTCTTCGTCGACCTGTTCACCACCGCGGTCGGTGAGGACGAGATCCTCACCGCCGTGCGGGTGCCGAAGCGGACCGGCTGGACCGCGGCCTACGAGAAGTTCGTCCGGGTGGCCCAGCAGTGGTCGATCGTGGCCGTCGCCGCGACCGTCCGTGTCGAGGACGGCGTCATCACCGATGCCCGCCTCGGGCTCACCAACATGGGTTCGACGCCTATCCGCCCCGCGGCCGTGGAGCAGAACCTGGTCGGGCTCGCCCCCGTGGGCGGGGCGGTCGAGGGCGCCGTCGCCGACGTTGCCGCAGGCACGACACCACCCGACGACCTCAACGGGACGGCGGACTACCGTCGCCACCTCGCGCGCGTCCTGGCCCGTCGGGCCGTGGTGCGGGCAGCTGGTGCCTGATGGAGCTCACCCACACCTTCTCCGTCCCGGCGCCGATCGAGACCACCTGGGCGGCGTTCAACGACCCCGAGTCGATCGCTCCGTGCATGCCGGGCGCCGTCGTCACGGTGGTCGACGACAACGACTTCACGGGCACGATCAAGATCAAGCTGGGGCCGATCTCGCTGGTCTATGCCGGTTCGGGGACGTACATCGAGCGCGACGAGGCCGGCCGCCGGGTCGTGATCGACGCGAAGGGCAAGGACAAGCGCGGTCAGGGTACGGCGGGGGCGAAGGTGACGGCCCGGCTCGTGCAGGAGGGCGGGGGGACGCGGGTCGAGGTGCGCACCGACCTCGCGATCACCGGCAAACCGGCGCAGTTCGGTCGCGGCGTCATCCAGGACGTGAGCGACAAGCTGTTGTCGCAGTTCGTCGGGTGCATCAGTGACAGCCTCTCGGCGGGCTCGACCCCTTCTGCGGAGCGCGGGCCGGGGCTGGAGGGCGTGGAGACCGCCCAGACGCCGGCCGAGGTCGAGGAGGCGGACGTGGTCGAGGGTGGACGGCATGCCGCGTCGGTGCGCGAGCCCGCCGCGACTCCGTCGTCAGACGTCTCGTCCGGTGGTGCCTCGTCCGGGACGGCGAGCAGCCCTCACGGAGATCCTCTCGAGTCGGCGGCCGAGCTCGACCTGGGGTCGACCGTGGTCCCCGTGCTCGCCCGTCGCTACGGGCCGGCGGTGGCCGTCGGCACGGTCGCCCTGGCGCTCGCCTGGTGGCTGGTGCGCCGCAGGCGCTGACTCGGCGCTCAGCCGGTCGACTGGTCGAGCGCTCGCAGCGCCCCGACCGGTGCGACCTCGAGGCCGGACTCGGTGCACACCCAACGAGGGTCCTCGCCGAGCTCCGGCTCGACCCCGAGGCTGTGCTCGGGGCCTGGCCCGCAGGCGCGGCAGCGGGGCCACCGGCTGCCCGCGTCGAAGAGGGCGTCCTGGACGTCCTGGGCGATGAGGCCGGCGAGGAACGGTGCACCATCCGGCCACTGGGCGACCCACCAGCCACGCTGGCTGAGCGCCTCCTCCAGGAGGGAGACCGCCGAGGCGTCGGCCATGCGGTACGCGGCGAGGTCGTGCAGCACGCGGGCCCGCGCCTCGAGGAGGAACTCCGTCACGGCGTCCAGGTTAAGCGGCCGGGCAAACCCTAGACCGCGACCGGACGACCGAGCGACCTCAGCTCGCGCGTGATGTTGGACCTCGCGCACGTCTCCCAGAGGGCACGGGCGGGTCGGGTCGCGAAGAAGTGGGGCCGCGCCTGGTAGCGCGCGAGAACCCGGGAGCGGAGCCGCCGGTACTCCGAGTCGGGGACGTGCAGGTTCTCGGCGCGGATCGCGCGGGCGTACCGGTCGTAGCGCTCGGGATCGGACCCGAGGACGCTCAGGTCGGCGTCGCACAGGACGGCTGCCTCGAGGTCTCCCGGCGGTGCGACGTGGTCACGGGTGGCCATCACGATCTCGGCCACGCGGTCCCCGGTGCCCGGTGCGAGCCAGCGCTGGGCGAGCGCGGCGGACCGCTCGACGTTGTCGGCGCGATGCACGTCGTAGATCGCGTCGTGGAACCACGCGGCGGTGCGGACGGTCTCCACGTCGAACGTCAGGCCCAGTGCTGCAAGCAGGTCCACGGCGCGGACCACCTCTGCCAGGTGATCGGCCCCGTGGTGTTCGCGGTGAGGCTCCGACCAGCGCTTCGCCAGCTCGAGCCGGATGCTGGGGTGCACCTGGTCCAATCTACGGGGCCTCCGCGACGACCGCAGGCGTGGCGGAGAATCCTGTCACCGCGTCGAGCGCCGCGGCCGCCACGACCAGGTCCTCCCACGCCATGCCGACGGACTTGAAGAACACCGGCCGTCCGGCCGCGTGCACCGGCTCGGCCGCAACCTCGGCCAGGGTGACGAGGGACAAGGGGTCGAGCGTCCCGGCCGCGACGGCCATCACGACGTCGCCGGCCTCGCGGAGCGCCGTCCGGCGATCCTCGACCACGACCCTCGACCGGCCGACCAGGTGCTCGTCAACCTCGCGTGCGTCCGGGTCGTGCGACCCGACGGCCACGACGATCGCGTCGTCGGCGACGAGGGTCCCGTCGAACACGGGCTCGCGCGCCGACGTGGCGCACAGGATCAGCCCTGCCGCACCCACGGCCTCGGCGGCGGCGGCGCTGTCGACGGCCACGACCCGGGTGGGGACGCCGACGAGCTCGGGGACCTCGGCCGTACGCGGATCGCGGGCGACATAGGTGACCGAGGCGACCGTGCGCACGCCCTCGACGACGTCGGCGGCGGTCGCCACGTGGCGTACGGCCTGGATGCCGACGCCGTAGGCGACGACGTGCAGCGGGCCGGTGTCGGCGAGGAGGTGCTGGCGGACACCGGCGAGAGAGACCGCCGGGGTGCGGAGCGCCGTCAGCTCGATCCCGTCGAGCAACGCGCGCGGAGCGAGCGTCCGGGCGTCGAAGAGCACGTAGATCCCTTGGATCCGCGGCAGCCCTCGCTCGCGGTTGCGGGGCGCGACCGTCACGATCTTGACGCCGGTGTCGGCGCCGTTCTCGGCGGGCATCACGATGTACTCGCCGTGGGTGAGCGGGACGAAGGTCCGCGGGGTGCCCTGGGTGGGGTCCAGGCCGTCGCGCAGCGCGGTGAGGAGCGCCTCGACGGCGTCGCGTGGGCGAAGCGCCGAGACGGCGGAGGCGTCGAGGTACGGCAGCGTCGTCATCGCAGCACGAACCCGGGTGTCAGGGAGTCGGCCGGGTCCACCACGAAGCGGTGCTCGCCGGTGCGGTGCGCGGTGCCGCTCACCGACACCACCACGGCCTCGTGCCCGTCGACGACCGTCCGCTCCTCCACACGTGCGAGGAAGCGCGAGCCGACCAGCGAGTCGTGCACGAGGTCGCGCCCGTCGGGGAGATCGCCGTGGGCGTCCAGCACCGCGACGCGAGCACACGTGCCGGAGCCGCAGGGGGATCGGTCGACCTCGCCGTCGGCGAAGACGGTGACGTTGCGCTGGTGCGCCCTGCCGTCGTCGGTGGTGCCGAGATCGTCGTAGATCGTCGTCCCGTAGACACCGCTCAGGCGGGTGTCGGTCGGGTGCTGGGCCACGGCGTGGTCGTTCAGGGCCCACTTGATCTCGCGACCGAGGGCGATGAGGTCGTCGACCTGCTCGGGCACGACGGCCAGCGCGGCGGTCCGGGCGTCGAGCTGCGCGTAGATCGCGCCACCGAAGCCGACGTCGACGCGCAGCGGACCCCGTGACGTCGCGACCTCCACGTCTCGGGCGATCGCATGGCTGGGCACGTTGACGAAGTCGGTGTGGGAGACGCGGCCCTGCGCCACGTGCACGCGTGCGGTCACCCGTCCCGAGGGGACGTCGATCCTGACGTCGACGACGCCGTCGGCGGGTGCCTGGACGAGGCCCGACTCCACCGCCCACGTCCCGAGGGCGATCGTGCCGTGGCCGCAGGCGGTCGAGAAGCCGTCCTTGTGCCAGAACAGCACACCGAAGTGGGCGCCGTCGTCGTCGGGCGGGGTGATGAAGCCGCCGTACATGTCGGCGTGGCCCCGCGGCTCGTGGCAGAGCACCCGACGCAGGTGCTGGACGTCGGGGTCGGCCGCCGCCCTGACCCGCCGGTCGGCGACCCCGTCACCGGGGAGCGCGACGGGCGGGTCGGCGACGATCCGGAAGGGCTCGCCGCCGGTGTGGTAGTCGACGGTCGTCACGCCCTCCCACTCGGCGGTGTCCGATGCCGTCGGGGTGCTCGCCATCAGTACCGCCCGGTGAGCTCGCCCCACTGCCGCGACAGTCCGGCCGGGCTGCGGCGCTGCGGCACCCCCCAGGGGTTGTCGTCGCGCAGCGGCGGAGGAAGGACCGACTGCGGCGCGCCCTGGTAGGCCACCGCGCGGAGGAACCGTCCGATCGCCACGGTCCCCACCGACGTGGCGTCGTGCGTGGTCGCCGGGTACGGGCCACCGTGCTGCATCGCCGCCGTCACGGAGACACCGGTGGGCCATGCCCCGAAGAGCACGCGTCCGCTCGTGCGGGCCAGGGCGTCGAGGAGAGGCTCGAGGGCTGCCGTGTCCTCGGTCGGAGCGAGGTGCACCGTCGCGGTCAGGTTGCCCGGGAAGAGGCGCTCGAAAGCAGCGGGGAGCTCCGCCGCGGTGCCGTACTCGACGACGACCGACAACGGTCCGAACGACTCGTCGAGGACCGTGTCTCCGGCCTTCTCGAGGTCGGCGAGGGACATCGACACCAGCGTGGGCGTGGCCCAGCCGAGACCGTCGGCGCCGACCCGGACCTCTCCCTCGACCAGCACCGAGACACCGGCGGCAGCGAGGACGGCCTCACGGCGCTCGCGGTAGCCGGCGGTGATCCCGGCGGTCAGCAGGCGGTGCTCGGGCACCTCCGCCGCCGCGGTGACGAGGGCATCGGCCAGCGGCTCCACACCGGGGACGAGGAGGAAACCGGGCTTGGTGCACAGCTGACCGCACGAGCCCGAGACGCTGCCGACGTACGCGGCGGCGAGAGCATCGGCGCCGGCGGCGAGCGCAGCCGGGGTCACGACGACGGGGTTGACGCTGCCCAGCTCGCCGTAGAAGGGGATCGGCACCGGGCGGGCCGCGGCGACGTCGGCGAGCATCCGACCGACCGTCGTCGAGCCGGTGAACGCCGCCGCGCGGATGCGGTCGTCCTTGAGGGCCGCGACCCCGTCCTCACGGTCGAAGATCACGGCGAACGACCCGTGGGGCATCCCGGCCTCGCGGAGGGCCTCGGTCACGATCGTCGCGACGAGCGCGCTGAGCCGCGGGTGTCCGTCGTGGGCCTTGACCACGACCGGGTTGCCCGCGGCCAGTGCGGCTGCGGTGTCACCGCCAGCGACGGAGAAGGCCAGCGGGAAGTTGGAGGCGGCGTAGTTCAGCACGGGTCCGACCGGGACGTTGACCCTGCGCACGTCGGGCCGGGGACCGACCGCGTAGTCGGGGTCGGCGGCATCGATCCGGGCGTCGAGGTAGGCACCCTCGACGACGACCTCGGCGAACAGGCGCAGTTGCTGCGTCGTACGGTTCAGCTCTCCTCGTAGCCGGCCCTCCGTGAGGCCGGTCTCCTCGGTGCCGAGCGCGACGATCTCGTCGGCCGCGAGCTCGAGGCGATCAGCGACCGCGACCAGGGCGGCTGCGCGGTCGCGCGGCGTCGTGCGGGCCAGGAGGGGGGCCGCCGCGTCGGCGGCGTCCAGCGTGGTGAACAGGTCGGTCATCGCCATCCTCAGAAGTCGAATCCGGTGGGGAACGGGTCGTGGGGGTCGAGCAGGTACTGGGCCGTGCCGGTGATCCAGGCCCGGCCGGTGATCTCCGGCAGCACCGCCTCGTGGTCACCGACGGTGGTGGTGGCGACGAGCCGCCCGGTGAACTCCGACCCGATGAACGACTCGTTGACGAAGTCGGTGTGCAGCGCCAGCTCACCCCGCGTGTACAGCTCGGCCATCCGCGCGGAGGTGCCGGTGCCGCAGGGCGACCGGTCGAACCACCCGGGATAGATCGCCATCGCGTGCCGGGACCGCACGGCGTCTGACCCGGGAGCGATGAACTCCACGTGGTGGACGTGGTCGACGCCTTCGATCGTGGGGTGGTGCGGGGGTGCGGTCTCGTTGATCGCCGACATGATGGCCAGACCGGCGGCGGCGATGTCGTTCTGACGCGCGCGGTCGAACGGCAGGCCGACGTCGTCGAGGTCGACCATCGCATAGAAGTTGCCGCCGAACGCCACCGAGTACGGCACCGTGCCGAGGCCGGGCACCTCGATCTTCTGGTCGAGTCGCTCGGTGAAGCTCGCCACGTTGGCGAGGGTCACCGACGTGGCTCGCCCGTCCTGCACAGCGACCCGGGCGACGACGAGACCGGCGGGGGTGTCGAGCCGGATCTCGGTCACCGGCTCGGTCGCCTCGACCATCCCGGTCTCGACCAGCACGGTGGCGACGCCGATCGTGCCGTGCCCGCACATCGGCAGGCAGCCGCTGGCCTCGATGAAGATGATCCCGAAGTCGCAGTCGTCCCGGGCGGGTGGCTGCAGGATCGCCCCGGACATCGAGGCGTGCCCGCGGGGCTCGCTCATGAGCAGCCGACGGATGTGGTCGAGGTGCTCGATGAAGTGGAGCCGGCGCTCGTTCATCGTCGCACCCGGGACCACGCCCACGCCGCCGGTGACCACTCGGGTGGGCATGCCTTCGGTGTGGGAGTCGACGGCATGGAAGATGCGTGTGGATCGCATGGTGACCTCCTGACTCGAGTATGGATCGGTGGCGTGGGCGCTCGGACGTCAGCGTGCGGCGATCGCGGCGAGCGCGCGCTCGGTGTCAGCGGTCACCGCAGCGACCTGCTCGGGGCTGAGCGGGCCGCGGGGCGGTCGCGTCGGCCCGCCGTACGAGTTGCCGCAGATGTCCATCGAGAGCTTGATCGCCTGCACGAACTCCGTACGGGAGTCCCACCGGAAGACCGCGACGAGCTGCGCGTAGAGCTGCTGGGCCTCCTGCCACTTGCCCGCCACGCAGAGGTCGTACAGCGCGACGGCCTCCTTGGGGAAGGCGTTGGGGTAGCCGGCGAACCAGCCGACGGCACCGTTGACCATGAGCTCGAAGAGCACGTCGTCGGCGCCGGCGATGACGTCGATGTCGCACTTCTCCTTGATCTCGTAGACCCGGCGGACGTCACCGGAGAACTCCTTGATCGCGACGACCTCGGGGATCTCGGCGAGTCGGGCGACGAGGTCGGGGGTCACGTCGACCTTGGTGTCGAAGGGGTTGTTGTAGGCCATGATCGGCATCCCGACCTCCGCCACCTTGCGGAAGTGCTCGACGACCTCGTCGGGGTTGGAGCGATAGAGGGTCGGCGGGAGCAGGAGCACGCCGTCGGCCCCGTCGGCCTGGGCGTTACGCGCCCACTCCTGCGCCTGGTGCCAGCCGACACCGTGTACGCCGGCGACGACGACGCCCCGTCCGTCGACGGCGTCGACCGCGACCTGGACGACCTTGCGGCGTTCCTCGTCGGTCAGCGAGGAGTACTCGCCGAGCGACCCGTTGGGGCCGACTCCGCGGCACCCGTTCGCCATGAGGAAGTCGACGTGCTCGCCGAACTTGTCGTAGTCGACCGCGAGCCCGGCGGGCGCCGACGGGTCCTCCTTGAACGCGAGGGCGGTCGCGACGACGACGCCGCCGAGATCGATGGTGCTGGTCATGCTGGGTCCTTTCGGGAGGGGGACGGAACGTCGGGGGATGCGGGTCGGGCGAGGTCGCCCACCCGGACCGGCACGGCGATCGGCCGCCGGTCGGTGGAGGTGTGGTCGGCGAACGGGACGGATCCCCGTCCGCTCGCCGCGGCGAGGATGGTCTCGACCGTGCGGCCGCAGACCCTCCCCTGGCAGAGGCCGAGACCGGCTCGGGTGGTCAGTTTGAGTGAGCGCAGTCCGACGGACGAGGTGTCGGACGCGACGCGGGTCAGCGTGCCGTAGCCGACCTCCTCGCACCGGCACACGACCGTGTCGTCGTCGAGCCAGCGCGTCCATCCCGGTCCGATGCCGTGGGCGGCCTCGATGCGGTCGGCGAACCGTCGGGAACGGCTGCGGGCGCGGCGGGCGCGCGACAGGTGCGCCGCGGACGGATCGCCGCCCCCGGCCACCCAGCCGGCGATCTCGCCCTCGGCGAGGGCGAGGTCCACCCCGCCGATCTGCGTCAGCTCACCAGCCGCGAGCACACCCGCGACCGTGGTGCGCTGGTGGGCGTCGACGGCGACGAAGCGCTGGTCGGTGAGTCCGCAGCCGGCGGCGATCGCGAGCTCGAGGCGCGGGACGAAGCCGTGGCCGAGGCAGACGGCGTCGCACGACACCTCGCTCTCGGTTCCGGCCACGGGCTGCCAGCGGTCGTCGACGTCGGCGACGGTCACGCCCTCGACGCGGCCCTCTCCGTGGATGCGGACGACCGCCGAGCCGGTGCGGTACGGGACGCGGCCTCGGACCTGGTGTCTCGCGTACCCCGCGAGCTCGCTCACCTTGTGGGCCGTGCCGACCAGCTCCCACGGTCGCGCGAGCCACTCGCGGGCGAGGCGTCGAGGACGCGCGGCCTCGTGGACGCCGACGACGGAGGCGCCCGCCTGGAGCAGCGAGGCGGTGACCGGCAGCAGGAACGGCCCGGAGCCGGCGACCACGACGCGCTCGCCGATCGCGAGGCGCTCGCCCTTGGCGAGGGCCTGGGCCGCGCCGGCGGTCACGACGCCGGGCAGGGTCCAGCCGGGGACCGGCAGCGTACGGTCGTGCGCCCCGGTGGCGAGGACCAGCCGCTGGGGTCGCAGCGTCTCCGTGCGCTGTCCGGTGCCGTCGACGTCACCGTGGGAGACGTGCACCGTGAGACCGGCGTCGTCCTGGCCGATCGCCCACACGTGCGCCTCCAGGCTCACCGTGACGCCGGGGTCGGACTGGAGGCTCTGGTGGAGCCGCCGATAACGGTCCCACTGGTGGTGGAGCACGCGCTCGCGTGCGGCGGGCCTGCTGGCCGGCAGGTGGCGCCAGTACTGGCCGCCGGTCCCGTCGGAGGCGTCGAGCACGCGGACGGTCGCTCCGGCGGCTCGCGCTGCGTGCGCCGCGGCCATGCCGGCAGGCCCGGCGCCGATCACGAGGACGTCCACGTCATCGCTCCTCTCGGGGCTCGGGCAGCCGGTCGTGCTGGCGCTCGACCAGCTCGCCGCCGCGGGCGCGTCGCTGGCACGCGCGGACGTCGCGGACACCGTCGACGCTCACGACGCAGTCGAAGCAGACGCCGATCCCGCAGAAGAGGCCCCGGCCCGCTCCGGAGACCGACGTCGTACGCCAGTCGAGGACGTCGTGGGAGAGCAGGATGCCGGCGACGGTCTGGCCGCGCACGCCCTCGTACCGGCGCCCCTCGAACTCGATGGTCACCGTCGTGGCGAGGGCCGGCTCCGCGGGGTCGCGGGCGGGGTCGACAGGACGCGGGGTCACGATGCCTCCTCGAGGTAGGGCGCGAGCGTGGGGCGGTCGACCGCGAACGCCGCCGGGTCGAGTGGGGCCGCGGAGCCGGTCACCAGCGCGTGGAGCAGGTCGGCCGAGGGCACCGAGAGGCCGATGCCGGCGCCTTCGTGGCCGGTGACGTGGAAGAGCCCGGGTAGGCGGGGATCAGCCCCGACGAGCGGCAGGTGGTCGGGCATGTACGGGCGGAAGCCGCCGTACGTGCGCAGCACCGACGCGCTGGTGAGGAACGGGAAGATGCGCAGCGACTTCGCCGCGATCTCACGGACGACCTCGACGTCGAGGCGGTCGTCGAAGCCGACACGCTGGCGAGAGGAGCCGATGAGGACGGTGCCGGCCGCGGTGGACTCCACCACGGTCGAGGTCTGGAGGTCGGCGTCCGCGGACTGGGTGGCACCGACGTAGTCGGCGTCGTAGACCTTGTGGAGCACGCGGTGCGGCATCCGTGTCGTGACGAGCACCATCCCGCGCCGGGGGAGGACCGGCAGGTGGACGCCGAGACGTCGGGCGACGTCGCCTGCCCACGGGCCGGCCGCGTTCACGACGACGTCTCCACCGTGGTCGCCTGCGGGTGTCGAGACACCGATCAGGCGACCGTCTGTGCTGCGGACGGCCCCGACGACCTCGGTCTCGGTGAGGACGGTCGCCCCCGCGTGGCGGGCGGAGGCCAGCAGCGCCTCGGCCGCCGTCACCGGCTGCACCTGGGCATCCTGCGGATAGAGCACGCCTGCGGTGACGTCGCGGGTGAGGTACGGCTCGAGGGCCAGCGCCCCGGCGGTGTCGACGTCCTGCGCGTCGACACCTGCCGCGCGCTGCGTCGCGGCGAACGCCCGCAGGGCGTCGGCGCCGTCGGCGGTCGTGGAGACGACGAGCCCGCCCTTGCGCTCGTACTCGACCGAGGGGAAGGCAGCCCCGAGCTCCTCGTGCAGCTCGGCGGCGACCGTGGCCCACCGGTCGGCCGCCAGCAGCGAGAGGTCGAGCTCCGGTCCGGGTGTCTTGTCGGAGACGAGGAGATTGCCCTCGCAGGCCGCCGACGTGCCTCCGACGGCGGCACCCCGCTCGAGGACGAGAACGTCGACCCCGGCCCGGGCGAGGCTCCGGGCACAGGCGGCACCGACGATGCCGGCGCCGACCACGATGGCGCGCATGGTGCCTCCTCGTTCGGGAGCGAGTAATATATCACATATTACTGGTAGGGACAGAGCGATCTCTGGGGTCTGGCTGTGTTCTGGCGTGACGTCGGGTCGCGGGGTCAGGAGCCGAGGTACGCCTCGACGACGCGCGCGTCTCCCGCGAGCTCGTCGGCGGCGCCCGACAACGTCACACGCCCTGTCTCGACGACGTACGCACGGTCGGCGATGCGCAGCGCCGCCTTCGCGTTCTGTTCCACCAGGAGCACGGTGGTCCCCTGGGCGTTGACCTCGGCGATGATCTCCATGACCTGCTTGACGATCAGCGGAGCAAGGCCCATCGACGGCTCGTCGAGCAGGAGCAGTCGCGGATCGGCCACGAGGGCGCGGCCGATCGCCAGCATCTGCTGCTCGCCGCCCGACAGCGTGCCGCCCTGCTGGCGCCGCCGCTCGAGCAGGCGCGGCATCAAGGCGTAGACCCGCTCGACGCGCTCGTCGATCACCGAGGTGTCGCGCACGCGGTAGCCGCCGAGCATGAGGTTCTCGTGCACCGTCATCGTGCTGAAGATCCGCCGGCCCTCGGGCACGTGGACCACGCCGCGAGGGACGAGGTCGTGTGCCGGCACCGACCGCAGGTCGGTCCCGTCCCAGGTCACCGACCCCGACGACGGCTTGACCAGTCCCGAGATGAGGTTCATCGTCGTGGTCTTGCCGGCGCCGTTGTTGCCGAGCAGCGCGACGATCTCGCCCTGGTCCACGTGGAAGCTCAGCGAACGCAGCGCGTGGACCCGTCCGTAGTAGACGTCCACGTCCTCGACGACCAGCCCGCTCATGCGTCCTCCTCGTCCTCGGAGCCGAGATACGCCTCGATCACCTTCGGGTCGCTCTTGATCTCCGCGGGAGTCCCGTCGGCGATCTCCTTGCCGTGGTTGAGCACGATGATGCGCTCGGAGATGTCCATCACCAGCCCCATGTCGTGCTCGATGAGGACGATGCCGATCCCCAGGTCGCGGATCCGCCGGATGAGGGCGACCAGCTGCTGCTTCTCGTTGTGGTTCAGGCCGGCGGCCGGCTCGTCGAGCAGCAGCAGGCGGGGCTTCGTGGCGAGGGCACGAGCGATCTCCACCCGACGCTGCTCGCCGTACGGGAGCTGGGTCACGTAGAGGTCCTCATCGCCGGTGAAGCCGACGAAGTCGAGCCACCCACGCGCCTCCTCGAGGCACTGCCGCTCGCTGCGCTTGTAGCGCGGGGTGTGCAGCATGGCGTCGTACCAGCGCTGACGCAGGGCAGCGTGCATCGCGGTCTTCACGTTGTCGAGGACCGACAGCTCCCGGAACAGCCGCAGGTTCTGGAAGGTGCGTGCCATCCCGGCCTTCGTGATCGTCGACGGCAGCGACCGTACGATCGAGCGGCCCTTGAACGTGATCGATCCGCTGGTGGGACGGTAGAACCCGGAGATGCAGTTGAAGGCGGACGTCTTGCCCGCCCCGTTCGGACCGATGACCGAGAGGATCTCGCCCGAGCGCACCGACATCGACAGTCCGTCCACGGCCTTCACGCCGCCGAAGGCCAGGTGCAGGTCGGTGACCTCGAGCAGGACCTCTCCGGTCTCCGTGGTGGTCGCGGTCATCGGTTCTCTCCTTCCCGGCGCGCGAGCAGGTCGCCGCCGGTGTCCTCGCCCTCGTTCAGCTCAGCCTCGTCGCGCGTCTCAGGGGCCGAGTCCTGCTCCACCTCGTCGACGTCCTCGTCGACGTGCTTGTCCTTGGACCACGGGAGGACGGCCGTCGCGGGCCAGATGCCCGTCGGACGGAAGATCATGGTCACGACCAGCAGCACACCGAAGAGCAGGAACCGCCAATCCGCGAACTCCCGCAGGAACTCAGGCGCCAGCGAGACGAACAGCGCGCCGATGATGACGCCGGGCACCGAGCCCATCCCGCCGAGCACGACGGCCATGAGGATCAACGCCGAGTAGAGGAACAAGAAGCTGTTGGGGGAGATCGCGGTGAGGTGCGTCCCCATCAACTGCCCGGCGAGTCCCGCCCAGACCGCACCGATGATGTAGGCGGTGATCTTGGTGACGTAGGTGTTGATGCCCATCGCCTCGGCGGCGTCCTCGTCGTCGCGGACCGCCTTCCACGCACGGCCCATCTTGCCGCGGGCGAGTCGCCCCAGTGCCACCACTCCGACGAGGCCGACGATGACGGCGACGAAGTAGTAGAAGACGACCTTGCCGTTGAAGAAGATGCCCCCGATGGTGACGCCGTCGGCGAGGTCCCAGCCGAAGAGCTGCCACGAGGGGATCCCGTGGATGCCGGACGGGCCTCCGGTGATCTCCAGGTTGTTGGCCGTGAGGCGGATGATCTCGCCGAAGCCGAGCGTGACGATCGCGAGGTAGTCGCTGCGCAACCGCAGCGTCGGACCGCCGATGACGATGCCGGCGATGATGCAGGCGACGATGACGCCGGGCACGGCGAAGACCATCGACCAGCCGAAGTGGGTGGTCAGGATGCCGGAGGTGTAGGCGCCAACCGCGAAGAACGCGATGTAGCCGAGGTCGAGGAGGCCCGCGTAGCCGACCACGACGTTGAGACCGAGCGCGAGCATCACGTAGATGAGTGCCGTGGTCATGATCGAGATCGTGTACGGCGACGCGTTGATGAACGGCAGGAGCAGCACGAAGGCGAACGCGGCGATGCCGAGCAGCCGCAGCACGCTGTCGTCGCTGCGCCAACCACGGGAACGCTCGGGACGGGCGCGGGTCGGGGCGGGCGCGGTGATGGAGGCCTGAGTCTTCATCGGGTCACATCCGCTCGACGACGCGGGCACCGAGGATGCCGGTCGGCTTGAACGACAAGAAGATGATCAGACAGGCGAACGAGAACACGTCGCGCCACTCCCCTCCGAGCCAGGCGGTCCCGAAGGACTCGAGCAGACCGAGCGTCAGTCCGCCGAGCATCGCGCCGTACAGGTTCCCGATGCCGCCGATCACCGCGGCCGTGAATGCCTTGATGCCGATCACGAACCCCATGAGGAAGTCGATCGAGCCGTAGTAGGCGCCGGCCATGACGCCTGCGGCGCCGGCCAGTGCCGAGCCGATGAAGAAGACCCGCGAGATAACGCGGTTGACGTTGATGCCCATCAGGGTCGAGGCCGCGGGGTCCAGGGCGATGGCGCGCATCGCGCGGCCCTCCCGCGTGCGGTTCACGTAGAACGCGAGCACGACCATCAGGAGTGCGGCGAGGGCCATCAGCACCAGCTGTGCGGTGGAGATGCGAGCGCCGATGAACTCGACGCTGCCTCCGCTGACCCGCACGGGGTACGCCTTGGGGGACGGGCCGAAGATCTGGCGGACCGCGTACTCGAGGGTGAAGGACATGCCCACCGCGGTGATGAGGACCGCCAACCGTGGTGACGATCTCAACGGTCTGTACGCCACGCGCTCGACCGTCACCCCGAGCAGTCCGGTGAAGATCATCGCGACCAGCACGAGCAGGACGAGTGTCGGGATGGTGGCCGCTGCGGCGAGGCCACCGAAGGACGTCAGCAGGACGAAGCCGACGAAGGCGCCGATCATGTAGACGTCGCCGTGGGCGAAGTTGAGCAGCTTGATGATCCCGTACACCATGCTGTAGCCGAGCGCGATGAGGGCGTAGAACGACCCGACGAACAGGCCGTTGATGATGATCTGCGACATGAGGCTCCGATCGTGATCCAGCGATACGGGGTCCCGGCCCCACAGGAGCCGGGACCCCTCTCAGACGTCAGCCCTGCAGGTCGTCGTGCAGGACGAACGAGCCGTCGTCGCCGATCGTCACGATCGCGAAGCCGCCCTCGGCGAGGGTGCCTTCCTCGGTGAAGGTGATCGGACCGGAGAAGGCGGGGAACCCGTCGAGGTCGCGCAGCGCGGCGTCGATGTCCTTCATCTCGGTGGAGTCGGCGTTCTTGATCGCCTCGGCCATCACCCGGACCGCGTCGTAGGACTGCGTCGAGTACGGGCCAGGCTCGTCGCCGAACTTCTTCGTGTAGTCGGCGATCCAGTCCTCGGCACCCTCGAGCATGTCGGGCGTCTGGGTGAAGGTCGCGTAGACGTTGTCGGTGTAGTCCTTGCCGGAGATCTCCGCGAAGCTGGCATCGACCGAGCCGTCACCGGCGAGGAACGTGCCCTTGTAGCCGGCGTCCTTGGACTGGCGGTTCAGCAGGCCGCCCTCCTGGTAGTAGCCCGTCCAGTAGACGAAGTCGGCGCCGGACTTCACGAGCTTGTTGGCCTCGGCGGAGTAGTCCTTCTCCTTCGGCGTCATGGTCGCGTCCAGCACGACGTCGAGACCGGCGGACTTGGCCTGCTCGACGAACGAGTCGGCGAGGTCGACGGAGTAGTCGGTCGAGTCGTCGATCACCGCGATCTTGGAGGCACCCTCCTTCTTCGCGAACGCGACGGCGGCGGCGGCCTGCTGGGTGCCGGTGCCGTTGATGAGGAAGACGTTCTCCTGGTCGGCCTCGACGAGCGCGTTGGAGTTGGCCGCCGGGATGACCATCGGCACCTTGGCCTGCAGGAAGATCGGGAGCGTCGGGAGCGTCGCGCCCGAGCAGTAGCCGCCCACCGACGCCACGACTCCCTGGGAGACGAGCTTGTTGGCGGCCGCGACGGCGGTCGTCGCGTCGCACCCGTCGTCCTGGGTCACGAGCTCGATGTCCTTGCCGTCGATGCCGCCGTCGGCGTTGATCTCCTCGACGGCGAGGGCGGCGCCGTTCTTCATGTAGTCGCCGAACGCGCTCTCCGTACCGGAGAAGGGGGCGAGCATGCCGAACTTGATCGTGTCGCCGGACTTCTCGTCGTCGCTTCCACCGACGCCACCGCCGCAACCTGCGACGGCAGTCGCGAGAGCGACGCTGGCGGCCAGATAGCGGGCGCGCCGCCAGACCGACGCGGACCGAGTGCTCTTCATGCGTGTTCCTTCCTCGTCGGCGCGGGTCATCGCCGTGCCTTGATATGTGACATATTACATATCACGTGACGCGGATTACGCGGAAGTAAATCGGGAAAACAGTTGCGTTACAACGTCGCCGACGGCGTGGTGTCCTCCGCCACACCGCTCCACCAGCCGAGGACGTGACCGATGTGGCGTGACATCAGCTCGCTCGCCGCCGCCCCGTCGCCGGCCTCCAGGAAGTCGAGGAGGGCCTCGTGCTCGTCGATCGACGCCCGGAGCTGCTCGCGGGTGATCTTGGCGGCGATGCCCACCGTGCGTGTCTGGTCGCGCAGGTTGCCGACGACCTCGACGAGGATCGGGTTGCCCAGGAGCGCGAGGAGACCGAGGTGAAGCTCCTTGTCGGCCCGGACGTAGGTCGGGAAGTCCCGCGCGTCGGCCGCGTCGCGGACGCGGACGACGAGCGCGTCGAAGGCGGGCCGGTCCGCCGCGGTGAACCGCTCGGCGACGTCGAGCATCGTGGGGCACTCCAGCAGGCGCCTGGTCCGTACGAGGTTGGAGAGCTCGTCACGCCCGACCTCGCGGACGCGGAAGCCCTTGTTGCGCACGGGGACGACGAAACCGCGACGAGCGAGGTTGAGCATCGCCTCGCGCACCGGCGTGGCCGACACCTCGTACTGTGACGCGAGCACAGGGACGGTGAGCAGCTCGTGCGGCTCCACGAGGCCGGTGACGATCGCCGCGGTCAGCGACTCCTCGATCTGCTCGCGCAGGCTGTGACCGGGCTCGATCCGGCGGGACGTCCAGGTCGGCAATGGACCCACTCCTCGATCAGTGATGCGTCACATAGTACCGACCCTTGCACCGTGGGCACCTTGGTCCTCGCATCTCGACGAGAGGTGCCGGATATGGCGAACACCACACCGTTTGGCGACTCGAACAACAATTCGTCCGGCGTTGGACATAGCGAGAGCATCCCACCAGCGACGAGGGGAAAGGGCATGACCATCGCGACCGAACTGCGCACCGAGACCGGCCGTGGCCGCGGCTGGGAGGGCTTCGTCGACGGGCCGTGGCAGACCCGCATCGACGTCCGGGACTTCATCCAGCGCAACTACACGCCGTACGACGGCGACAGTAGGTTCCTCGCCGGCCCGACCGAACGGACCAGCGCGCTCTGGCGCCGGGTCAGCAGTCTCTTCCCCGAGGAGCGCGAGAAGGGCGTCTACGACGTCGACTGGCACACCCCGGCCGGCATCACCGCCCACGCGCCCGGCTACATCGACCGGGCGAACGAGCTCATCGTCGGGCTTCAGACCGATGCTCCGCTCAAGCGGGCGATGATGCCCAACGGTGGGTGGCGCATGGTCGAGAACGCCCTCGAGACGTACGGCTACCCGGTCGACCCGATGCTCAAGAAGGTCTTCACCGAGTACCGCAAGACCCACAACCAGGGTGTCTTCGACGCCTACCCGCCCTCGGTGCGCGCGGCCCGTTCGTCGCACGTCATCACCGGCCTCCCGGACGCCTACGGACGAGGCCGCATCATCGGCGACTACCGCCGCGTGGCGCTGTACGGGGTCGACGCCCTCATCGCCGACAAGCGCAACGACCGGGCCCTCCTCGACCGCCAGCCTGCGTCGGAGGACATCATCCGCGCCCGCGAGGAGAACAGCGAGCAGATCCGCGCGCTCCAGGAGCTCGGGCAGATGGCCGCCTCGTACGGGTTCGACATCTCGCAGCCGGCGACGAACGCCCGTGAGGCCGTCCAGTGGACCTACTTCGCCTACCTCGGCGCCGTGAAGGAGCAGAACGGTGCCGCGATGTCGCTCGGTCGCACGGCGACCTTCCTCGACATCTACCTCGAGCGCGACCTGGCCCGTGGCGACCTGACCGAGTCTCAGGCGCAGGAGCTGATCGACGACTTCGTCATCAAGCTGCGCATCGTCCGCTTCCTTCGGACGCCCGAGTACGACGCCCTGTTCAGCGGCGACCCGACCTGGGTGACGGAGTCGCTCGCGGGCATGGGCGACGACGGGCGCCCTCTGGTCACCAAGACGACGTTCCGCTACCTCCAGACCCTCTACAACCTCGGTCCCGCGCCGGAGCCGAACCTCACCGTGCTGTGGAGCGACCGGCTCCCCGAGGGATTCAAGCGCTTCGCCGCGCAGGTCTCGATCGACACGTCGGCCATCCAGTACGAGTCCGACCACCACATCCGTGAGTGGTGGGGTGACGACGCGGCCATCGCGTGCTGTGTGTCCCCGATGCGCGTCGGCAAGCAGATGCAGTTCTTCGGCGCGCGGGTGAACCTCGCCAAGACCTTGCTCTACGCCATCAACGGCGGCCGCGACGAGATCACCGGCAAGCAGGTCGGACCGGCCGCCTCGCCGGTCGACGAGGGACCGCTGGACTACCGCGACGTGATGAAGCGCTTCGACGCCGAGATGGACTGGCTCGCCGGGACGTACGTGGAGGCGCTCAACGTCATCCACTACATGCACGACAAGTACGCCTACGAGCGGCTCGAGATGGCGCTGCACGACACCGACGTGCTGCGGACCATGGCGTGCGGCATCGCAGGGCTGTCGGTGGCCGCGGACTCGTTGTCGGCGATCAAGTACGCACGCGTGGTCCCGGTCTTCGACGAGCGAGGGATCGTCGTGGACTTCGACACCACCGGCGACTTCCCGACCTTCGGCAACGACGACGACCGTGTCGACGCCATCGCGCGCGACCTCGTCGAGCGGTTCATGGAGAAGCTGCGCGCCTACCCGACCTACCGGGACGCGCTTCACACGCAGTCGGTCCTCACCATCACGTCCAACGTCGTCTACGGCAAGGCCACCGGCAACACCCCGGACGGACGCCGCCGGGGCGAGCCGTTCGCGCCGGGCGCCAACCCGATGAACGGGCGTGACACCCACGGGATGCTCGCCAGCGCGCTGTCGGTGGCGAAGCTCGCCTACGACGACGCACAGGACGGCATCTCGCTGACGAACACCGTGGTGCCGTCGGGACTCGGTCGCACGAAGGAGGAGCAGGTCACGAACCTCGTCGGCCTCCTCGACGCCTACACCGGCTCCGACGGCTACCACATGAACGTCAACGTCCTGAACCGCGAGACCCTCGAGGACGCGATGGAGCACCCGGAGAAGTACCCGCAGCTCACCGTCCGGGTGTCGGGGTACGCAGTGAACTTCGTCCGCCTCACGCGCGAGCAGCAGCTCGACGTGCTGTCGCGCACGTTCCACGGGGCCGTCGCCTGATGACCGCCACCGTTCTCGCCGACCTCCCCGCGGTCGAGCTCGACCGCGAGGAGCGGCTGGCGGCGATGCGCTCCGGCGAGGTGGGGGCGGTCCACTCCTGGGAGCTCGTGACGGCGGTCGACGGGCCTGGGACCCGGATGACGACGTTCCTGACCGGATGCCCGTTGCGCTGCCTCTACTGCCAGAACCCCGACACCTGGAGGATGCGTGACGGCACGGAGGTGCGCGCCGACGACCTGGTCGCCCGCGTCGCGCGCTACCGGCCGGTGTTCGAGGCGACCGGCGGCGGCCTCACGCTGTCGGGCGGTGAGCCGTTGATGCAGCCGCGGTTCGTCGCCCGTGTCCTGCGCGGGGTGAAGCAGCTGGGGGTGCGTACGGCGCTCGACACCTCGGGCTTCCTCGGTGCCGCCGCGACCGACGAGATGCTCGACGACGTCGACCTGGTGCTGCTCGACGTCAAGGCCGGGGACGAGGAGACCTACCGGCGTGCGACCGGCCGCACCCTCCGACCGACGATCGACTTCGGAGACCGCCTGGCAGCGCGGGGAACCGAGGTCTGGGTGCGGTTCGTGCTCGTTCCCGGGCTGACCGACGCTGTCGACAACGTCGAGAACGTGGCGCGGATCGTCGAGCGCTGGCCCAACGTCACCCGCGTCGAGATCCTCCCCTTCCACCAGCTGGGCCGCGGGAAGTGGGAGCGGCTCGACACCCCGTACGCGCTCGCCGACGTCGCGCCGCCCTCACCCGAGCTGGTCGCGCGGGTCCGCCGCCAGTTCGAGGCGCACGGTCTGCCGACGTACGTCGGCTGACCCTCAGTCGTCGCGCTCGCTGCCCTGGTAGAGGCGGTCGCGTCCCGGGCCGCCCCGCAGGACGTCCCTGCCTGGACCACCCTCGAGCGTGTCGTTGCCCGGGCCACCCCACAGGCGGTCGCGCCCACGGTTGCCCTCGATGTCGTCGTTGCCCGACCCGCCGCGGAGACGGTCGTTGCCCACGCCGCCCTGCAGGTCGTCGTTGCCGGAGCCGCCCCACATGCGGTCGTTGCCGGAGCCGCCCTCGATGTCGTCGCCTCGGGACCCGCCGTACAGGCGGTCGCTGCCGGTGCCGCCCTCGAGGTCGTCCTCGCCGGCGCCGCCGCAGATGACGTCGTTGCCGCCGAGCCCTCGGATGTCGTCCTCGCCGCCGAGCCCGGCGATCACGTCCCGCCCACCGGTGCCGCGGATGTTGTCGTCGCCGGCGGTGCCGACGATCGTGGCCCGGAGACCACCGCAGGTGGCTGCCTGGGCAGCGTCCGCGGAGCCGGCCGTGAGGGCAAGGCCGGCGATCCCGAGCACGGATGCCGCTCCGAGGGCCGCGCTCCGGCGGCGGATGCTGGTGCGAGTCATGGGTCTCTCCTTCGGCAGGGGATCTGGTCGCTGTCCCTCCAGACAACCCCCGATCGGGCCGCTCTGCACGAACGGCTCAGTCAGGCCAGGAGGGAGAGCGCCCGGCGAGCGCGACGACCCGGTCGAGCAGGGGAGCGTCCGCAGCCACCGGCAGCGGAGGCCCGAACAACCCCTCGCGCGCCTCGGCCTGCTCCGGCGCCGCCGACTCCTCGACGAAGCGGTGGACGATGGTGAGGGCTTCCGGGTCGACCTCGTACGGCTGGCCGGTGGCGCGGGCGAGGTCCCAACCGTGCAGCACGATCTCGTCCAGGGCCACGACGCCGGCGATCTCCGCAGGCATCGTGACGCCTCCCGCCGTCGCCTCACCTGTCCACGCCTCCGGAGACCGCCAGGCCTCGGCGAGCGCATCGAGGCGCTGCGGGATCCGCTCTCGCCACCCCGGGGAGAGACCTGCGTCCGACGGTTGCGGTGGGGCGGCGAGCGCCGGGTCGTCGGACTTGCGGGCCGCGAGCGTGAAGGCGAGGGCAAGTCCGTCGAGATGGTCCAGCAGGGTCGCGACGTCGTACTCGCACGGGGTCGGCCGACCGAGCTCGCCGTCGTCGACGCCCTCGAGCAGAGCGCTGACGCGACGGGCGGCGGGGCCGAGGTCCAGAAGATCAGGCACGGGTGAGCCTCTCGTCGTTTCGGGTCCGGTCACATCCCCGACTCGGCAAGCCTCCCAAAATCATCGGCACGCCAACCCATCAGTCCGTCAGCCCATCAGTCCCTCAGCCCGTCAGGTCGGCGACGAGCTGCGCGGTCTCGCGGTCGACGACCTCGGTGCTGACGTACCCACGGCGTCCTTGCGCGATGTACTGCTGCGACCGCTCGGCTCGTCGACCAGCGTGCCCAGCATGTCGAAGACCACAGCCTCGGGGTCGGTGGATCCGGTCCATGTCTCCCCGCCTGCGCGAGCCGGCTCAGACGTCGGCGGCGTCGACGATCCGGTAGGCGTAGCCCTGCTCGGCGAGGAACCGCTGCCGGTGCTGGGCGAACTCCGCGTCGACGGTGTCCCGGGCGACGACGGCGTAGAAGCGCGCCGTACGGCCGTCACCCTTGGGGCGCAGCAGGCGCCCGAGACGCTGCGCCTCCTCCTGCCGCGACCCGAACGAGCCCGACACCTGGATCGCGACGGACGCCTCGGGCAGGTCGACGGAGAAGTTGGCGACCTTGGAGACGACGAGGAGCCCGATCTCCCCGGTACGGAAGGCTGCGAACAGCGCCTCGCGCTCCTTGACCGACGTCTCGCCCTTGATCAGCGGAGCGCCCAGACGCTCGGCGAGGTCGTCCAGCTGGTCGATGTACTGGCCGATCACCAGCGTCGGCTCGCCGCGGTGCTCCTCCACGAGTCGCTCGACGACGTCGGTCTTGCGGTCGGTCGAGGCCGCGAGCCGGTAGCGCACGTCGGCCTCGGCCGTGGCGTAGACGATCCGCTCGGAGTCGCTCAGGGTCACCCGCACCTCGACGCAGTCCGCGGGGGCGATGTAGCCCTGTGCCTCGATGTCCTTCCACGGCGCGTCGTACCGCTTCGGGCCGATCAGGCTGAAGACGTCACCCTCGTGACCGTCCTCGCGCACCAGGGTCGCCGTGAGGCCGATGCGGCGGCGGGCCTGCAGGTCGGCGGTCATCCGGAAGATCGGAGCCGGCAGCAGGTGGACCTCGTCATAGATGATCAGGCCCCAGTCGCGCGCGTCGAACAGCTCGAGGTGGGGATAGACCCCCTTCCGCCGCGTGGTCATCACCTGATAGGTCGCGATGGTGACCGGGCGGACCTCCTTCTTGGCGCCGGAGTACTCACCGATCTCGTCCTCGGTCAACGTCGTACGGCGGAGCAGCTCCTCCTTCCACTGCCGCGCCGAGACCGTGTTGGTCACGAGGATCAAGGTCGTCGAGCTGGCCTGGGCCATCGCCGCGGCACCGACGATCGTCTTGCCCGCACCGCACGGCAGCACGACGACGCCGGACCCGCCGTGCCAGAAGGACTCGACCGCCTCCGACTGGTACGGCCGCAGGTGCCACTCGCCGTCGGACAGGCTGATGGCGTGAGCCTCGCCGTCGACGTACCCGGCGAGGTCCTCCGCGGGCCAGCCCACCTTGAGCAGCGCCTGCTTGAGGGACCCGCGCTCGCTGGGGTGGACCACGACGGTGTCGTCGTCGATGCGGTCGCCGAGCATTCCCTGGATGCGCTTGGCACGGACGACCTCCTCGAGCACGGGCCGGTCGGTGGTGGAGAGAACGAGGCCGTGCACCGGGTGGTTCTCGAGCCGGAGGCGGCCGTAGCGAGACATGGTCTCCGCGACGTCGACCAGCAGCGCGTGCGGGACGGGATAGCGCGAGTAGTCCATCAAGGCGTCCACGACCTGCTCGGCGTCGTGGCCGGCGGCCCGGGCGTTCCACAGTCCGAGCGGGGTGATCCGGTAGGTGTGGATGTGCTCGGGCGAGCGCTCCAGCTCGGCGAAGGGCGCGATGACCCGACGACACTCGGCAGCCTGCTCGTGGTCGACCTCGAGCAGCAGCGTCTTGTCGGACTGCACGATCAGCGGTCCGTCGGTCATGCGATACCTCCAGGGATCGGGCGCGACTTCTGGCGCGCCCGGTAGGCCGCGACGTTCGCGCGGGAGGAGCACCGCTCGGAGCAGAATCGCCGCGAGCGGTTGGGTGAGAGGTCGACATAGGTGTTGGTGCACGCATGGGCGGCGCACACGCCGAGCCTCGCCGGCGTCAGGTCACAGACGAGCGTGGCGAGCCCCATGAGGGACTCGGCCACCAGCAGCTCCGCGACCGAGGCCGCGCGGTCGGCGACGTGCAGCCGCCATCCGCTCGCGGCGCCGTCGGCGACCTTCGTGGTGTCGGTGGCGGTGGCGGTGTCGGTGGCCGTTGCGTCGGTGGGGACGATGAGAGGCGTGATCCGGTGCGACGCGAGCAGTGCGTTGAGGGAGTAGACCACCGCGCCGGGCTGTCCGGCGCTGCCCTGCTCGAAGACCGTGCGCAGCCGGCGCTGGAAGCGTCGGAGCGCGCGGACGTCGCGCTCGGTGGCCTGCCGGACCAGCCACTGGCGCTCGCGGAGGTGGGCGCGGACGTCGTCGACGGTGACCAGGCGGGCGTTCACGAGCTCGGCGGCGCGCTCGGCGTACCCGACGAAGTCCATCCCTCCATCCTACTGGCGCACTCCCGTCGGCGGTAAGGCCTGGAAGCCGCTTTGGACCTCACCTACCGCCCGGTAGTATGTAAGACGTAGCGGCAGAGATGCCTGTTACCCGTCACCCTCGCCGATGTACCCCCCCGACATGGCGAGGGTGATGTCGTGTGCGGGGTCGAGGGCGTCAGCGCCGTGGCGCGACCAGGAGCGGCTGCATCACGAAGCCGCAGAGCCCGTCCGTGTCGCTGGCGACCGCGTGGGCGACCCCGGTGCCGCGCGGCTGCGACCACGAGGCCGCCTCGAGGTGCACCCACTCCGACGACGGCGGCCGCTGGAGCGTCACGCCGAGACCTGGCGGGATGAAGAGCCAGTCACGCAGGTCCAGGTTCGCGCTCACGCCGTTCGCGGAGTCCGCGACCACCATCAGCCGCGCGAGGGCAGAGGTGTCCTCGCCCGCCACGAGCGGGACCCGCGCGCGCATCCAGACGCTGGTCGCGCCGTCGTCGGCCGACGCCTGTCCGTCCGGCGCGCCGACGACGTACCGCCACTCGATCGCCCGCCCGTACCCCCAGTCCGGCCGCACCCCGACCATCGGCGGATGAGGCTGCGGGGCAGGGAGTCCGGGCACGGCGGCGGTGGCGCCGGTGGCGGGGGCGCGCCCGTCCTCGTGGGACACCAGCCACGCCCGGGCGCTGGCGGCGGCCCGCCTGTCCGCCGTCAGCGTCGCCTCCACCAGCCGCACGCGGCGGCCCGGGCGGAGCGTCGTGACGGCGACCTCGCAGACGCCCTGCGGGATCGGTCCGAGGAAGTCGACGTCGATCTTGGCCACGGCCATCGCCGCGTCGTCCACGCCGTGCTCGATCGCGCGGGCGAGCAGCGCCGACGGCGGTCCCCCGTGCTGCGCGCGGGGATCCCACGGGCTCTCGGTGGCTGCGGTCGATCGGAAGGCGTGGTCGTCCTCGCGCTCGTAGAAGCTCGCGGCGGGGAGCTCGGGCAGCGGCACCGTGGTGCTCGACGTGGAGAGTTCGCTCACGGAGCGGACGCTACCTGCACGATCCGGTGGACCGCGAAGCGCTGCACACGCTGGGAACGGTGATCGAAGGCGGTGAGCCATCCCGCGTCCACCCGCAGCGGCTCCACGACCCGCTCGGTCCGGGTGCCCGCCTGGTCCATGTAGGCGACCCAGACGGGCTCCTGCGCGTCCGCGGCCTCCCGCAGCTGCGCCATGGTCGCGAGCGAGCCCTGGTGCTCGTCGCGGCCGCCGACCGGTCGCAACGACGCCGCGCGCTCGCCGGCGCGGATCGCGCGTACGGCCTCGGCCGGGTCGCCCATCCTCCGGACGCCGGCGTCGACCACCTCGGCGCGGCGCTGGTCGCGACGGCGCACCCGCAGGACGCCGCCCGGCTCCTCGCCGACAGGTCGGTGTCCTGCCGTCGAGAGCCGGTCGGCGAGCACCTCGTGCCGGACCGTGCTGACGGCGACGGTCGGGGCGATCCGGTGCAGCATCGGTCCGATGGTCGGGTCGGCGAGCAGCGCCTCGAGCTCCGCGGGGTCGTCGGAGCGGAGGTACGCCGACGCGTCGCCGATCCGCAGCCGGCCGTGCTGCCGTGCGGTGTCGTCGACGAGGTAGGTCAGCGGCTGCGGGATCGGCGTCACCGACACCTGCTCGACGAAGGCGTGGATCTCGCTCGCCGGCCAACCGCGGTCGAGAGCGCGGCGTACGGAGTCGGCCGTGAAACGGTAGACGGTCGCACCGCCGCGCGACTCGACGTCGGCGACATCCTCGAGCCGGTCACGGACGGCGGGCTCGAGCGGGCCAGGGGCGACCGCGGTGAGGTCAGCCTGAACGAGAACGTGGTCGACCCGGGACGGCAGCAGCCCTTCCACGACCGCCGCGGCGTCCGGGAGCCCGAGACCGGCGCCGGCAGGACTCAGCGCATCCAGGGTGACGACACCGAGCCGGGTCGCCTCGACGAGCGTTCGTCGCACCAGGTCGTCGCGATCGGCGTCGGCCCGAGGCACGGCCCACGCCACTGCCTCGACGACCTCTTCGGCGTCGACGTAGGCGGCCCCGTCGAGCGACGACAGCACGCGGAGCACCTGTGTCCGCACCCGGCGCCCAGGGCCGGCGAGCCACGCCGTGGCGACCGCCACCCACCGGGCGGCGGGCGGGCTGTCGCGCCACGTGTCGAACAGTGTCGTGGGGGCCCACACCTCACCGGCGCCGTCATCCGGTGCGCGGCCCAGCAGACCGGCGGACTCGGTGAGGTCGAGCAGGAACTCGACGTGGTCGACCGTGACGCCGAGTGCTGTGGCGGCGTTGCGGACGTCGCGGACGCCTCGCCCGCCGGAGCGGAGGACCGGTGGAGGACTCTCGCCCCACGACCCGAGCAGGTGCTCGAGACGTTGCAGGACCTCCATCACCGTGCCCGCGCTCGCGTTGCGATGACGGCGGTCGTCGACCTCGCGGGTGCGCACCGGCGGCGGCCCGTCGTAGGGGCCTCGTGGCCCGTAGGTCCGCAGCACCTCTCGCGCCTCGCGGACGACGTGCCACGCGCCGTCACGCCCCCAGACCAGTGCGCTCGCGTGCAGACGGGCCACCATCGCCGCGATGCGGGCGTCGTCGGCGTCGACCTGCCGGCGCAGTCCGTCCAGCGACACCGGCGGCTCGAGGGCCGCCATCGCGGCGAGCGTCGAGAGGTGAGCGGTGTCGAGCCGGTCCAGGGCCCACAGCACGGAGGGTCGCGAGGCGGCTCGAGACGCGAGCTGTCCGATATCGGCCGGCGGGGTCGCCCCAAGGTCCGGACGTGCGCGCAGCAGGACGACCAGCGCCTCGTCGCTACGGGCCCGGAGGTCGTCCGCGAGGGTGCGCGGTGGGGCGTCGGACATCGTCATCCCTCCCACGGTAGTCCGGGGGCGGGAGCGTCCCGCACTACGCTTCCCCCATGCCTCGTACGCGCGACCTCCTGTCCCGTCTCGTCTCCACGCTGACTCGTGGTCGCGCGTCGTCTCCGCGGACGTCGCAGAGCACGGCAGGAGCATCAGGCGCTCTCGACATGACCTACGGGCCGACGCCGGACGGACGGCCCGACCCGGGCGAGATCGTCTGGACGTGGGTCGCGTACGAGGATGACCCGAGTCAGGGCAAGGACCGCCCCGTGCTGGTCGTCGGCCGGCGCGGACCCGGGCTGGTCGGCGTGATGCTGAGCAGCAAGGACCACGACCGGGATGCTGCCGACGAGGCCCGGTGGGGACGCCAGTGGCTCGACATCGGGGCCGGCGGGTGGGACCCTCGGCGGCGTCCCAGCGAGGTGCGGCTCGACCGCCTGATCACGGTCGATCCGAGCCGCGTCCGGCGGGAGGGTGCGGTGCTCGACCGGCCGCGCTTCGACGCCGTCGTCGCGGGTGTCCGCCAGTACGCCGACGTGGGCTGACTGCGGCCGGCGGCCCTCAGGTGGACGCGCTGCGCTCCCGGTGGTTGCGGACCTTGGCGCGGTTTCCGCACACCTCCATCGAGCACCACTGGCGGGAGTGGTTCTTGGAGCGGTCGTAGAACGCCCAGCGGCAGTCGTCGGCCGGGCAGATCTTGACGCGCCCGAGCCTCCCCTCGATCGCGAGCCGCGCCGCTGCCGCGGCGACCTCGCCCACGACTCCGGCTCCGCTGAGCCGAGCGCCTGCGTCCACCGTCACCTCGATCGGGACCCGCAGAGGGTCCTCCGGTGGCGGCTCTCCGGCAGCGAGGGCCCGGAGGTGGTCGCGCAGGCTCCGCGCGACCTCGAGGTCACGGTCGGTCTGCGGTCGGCCCGACCAGTCGGCGTACTCCGACGTCGTCGCGAGCCGGTCGACCACGCCCTCGACATCGAGCGTGTTGAGGAAGGCCACCACCTGGTCGGCGGGATCGTCGCCGGCATCCTCGTACTCGCTCATGCAACCACCGTACTTGCTTGACTGGTTGCGCCTGATCCGACTAACTGGCAAAGTCCGTATGACAGTTACTAACGGAGGGGACACCATGCACCCGTGGGCCGCATATCTGATCAGTCAGGACTACCTCGCCCGCGAGGAGCGTCGACGGCGGGCGGAGACCAGAGCGCCGTCCCGGCACGCCCGGGCCAGGGGGTGCGCCCTGTGAGCGGGACGGAGGTCCGGATCGGCGCCTACGTCCTCGACTGCCCCGACCCGCTCGCGCTGGCCCGCTTCTACGGGAGCATGCTCGGCCTCCCGGTCGCCGACGACAGCACCGACCGGTGGGTGGAGCTCGCCGGTGACGGCCCCACACTGGCGTTCCAGCGTGTCGCCGACTACGAGCCGCCCCGGTGGCCGGACGGTCTCCCGCAGCAGGCGCACCTCGACCTGGCGGTGGACTCGTACGAGGCGCCGCACGCGCTGGCGATCTCGCTCGGCGCCACGCCGCTCGATCCCGTCGAGCCTCCGACCCCCTCCTTCTCGCGCGGTTTCCGCGTCTACGCCGACCCCGCAGGGCATCCCTTCTGTCTCTGCACCTGCGACTGAGGCGGGCCTCGAGCGGGGAGCCAGTCGAGCGCTGCCGACACATGCGGTCCCGGCAACGGGTAGTTTTGCCAGGTGTCAGTCGTCGAGCGGATCGACCGCTTCCAGCGGAGTCACCCGTTCGTCGGGTTCCCGATCGCTGTCATCTACAAGTTCTTCGACGACTCGAGCAACTACCTCGCCGCGGCCGTCACCTACTACGCGTTCGTCGCGATCTTCCCGCTACTGCTCATCGGGTCGAGCATCCTCGGCTTCTTCCTCCAGAACGACGGCAAGCTCCGCGAGCAGCTGCTCGATACCGCGATCGGCAGCTTCCCGATCATCGCCGACCAGATCGAGAGCACCGAGGGCCTGCACGGCTCGACGACCGCGGTGGTGTTCGGAGCCCTCGTCGCTCTGTACGGCGTGCTCGGGCTCGGCCAGTCGTCGCAGTATGCGATGAACGTGGCGTGGGCCGTCCCGCGCAACTCGCGACCGAACCCGTTCATCGGGCGCGGCGTGAGCCTGGTGATGCTCGGGTTCGCCGGGCTCGCGCTGCTCGTGATCGCCGCACTGACCGGGTTCCTGTCGACCAACCCGTGGTTCGACGACCAGCACTCCTGGGCGGGATGGCTGGTGCGCGGCGGCACGCTGGTGCTGAGCGGCGCTGCGTTCACGGTGCTGTTCCTGCTGGCGTCGGCGCGCAAGCACAGCTTCCGGTCGGCGGCTCCGGGCGCCTTCGCGGTCGCGGTCATGTGGCAGGGCCTGCAGCTGGCCGGGACGGCGTACGTCCAGAACGTGATCGGGCGATCGAGCAACCTCAACCAGATCTTTGCCGTCGTCCTCGGGATGATGGGGCTGATCTACATCGGTGCGGTGATGGCGATGATCGGCGTCCAGATCAACGTGGTCAGGACCAAGCGCCTCTATCCACGTGCGCTCCTCACGCCGTTCACCGACAACGTCAACCTGACCAAGGCCGACCAGCGGGCGTACTCCGACTACGCGAAGGCGCAGCGCCACAAGGGGTTCGAGTCGATCCGCGTGATGTTCGGTCGGCCAGAGGAGTGGCCCCGGGTCGAGCTCCCGCCGCCCGTGAAGCGCGCGGACCGGCCTGCCGTCCGCGAGTGAGGGCGCGTTAGCGCGCCTCGCGAGCGAGGACGAGCATGCGTTCCTCGATGGTTGCGGGTACGGGCTCGACCGACGCGTCGAGGCGTGCGGCGGTGAGGATCCGGGTGATCTCGTCGCGTCCGGCATCGGCGACGCGTACGGTGCGTCCGTCCAGGATCACCGCGGCCCCGGCGTCGTTGAGCGCGGAGAACGCGGCGGCCCAGTCGTCGGTCCGTACGACGAGGGCGCGGGTGGGTCCGATGATGTCGGTCTCGCTGCCCTGTGCGACGAGCCTGCCCTGCGACATCAGCAGCAGCCGGTCGCACTGCTGCGCCTCCTGCATGTAGTGCGTGGTGATCAAGACCCCCACACCTCGGTCGGCCTGTGCCCGGATGGTGTCCCACAACGTGGCCCGCGCGAGTGCGTCGACGCCCGAGGTCGGCTCGTCGAGCAGCACCGCCTCCGGCTGGTGCGACAACGCGGCGACGAAGGCGCCCTGACGCTGAGCGCCGAGGGGCATGTCGGCGACGAGCTCGTCGGCGTACCGGGAGATGCCGTCGGGCAGGACCGGGACGGTGGTGCCGTACGCGTCGGCGACGAAGGCGAGGTTCTCGGTCAGCGTGAGGTCGCGGTACAGCCCGAGGTTCTGAGGGACGTAGCCGAGCCGACGACGCCGCTCGCGACGAGGAGGTCCGCCGAGCATCTGGACGGTTCCCTCCGTCGTGGGGAGCAGCCCGAGGAGCATCCGCATCAGCGTCGTCTTGCCGGCGCCGTTCGCCCCCAGCAGTCCCACGACCTCCCCCGGCGCCACGTCCATGGTCACGTCGTCCACGGCCGTGAACGACTCGAACCGCCTCGTGACCGAACGCGCTTCGAGCACCGTGGCGGTCATGCCGCTGCTCCGCGGTCGGCGCGACGTACCAGCGAGAGCGCGATCACGATGTCCTCGAGATCGGGCTCGACGACCGGCAGGTGAGGAGGGGCGTCACCGTCGGGCCAGTACTCGTGCCGCTCCCGGCCTCGCCGCCATGACCACTCGGGGCGGACGCTGGGGTCGGCCCGGGTCACCGTCCCCTGGAAACCGGCGCGGACCTCGTCGTACGAGCCCTGGACGAGTATGTGTCCCGCGTCGAGGACGACCAGACGGCTCGCCCGCTCGGCCTCGTCGAGGTACGTCGTGGACATCACCACCGCCGAGCCCGCCGCCGCTGTCTCGGAGACCATCCGCCAGAGGTCGACGCGGCTGACCGGGTCGACGCCGGTGCTGGGTTCGTCGAGGACCAGCAGCCGCGGGCGGTGGACGATCGCCATGCACACGCCGAGCTTGCGCCGCATGCCGCCGGACAGCTGGGAGGCGAGCCGGTCGGCGGCCTGACTCAGCCCCGCCGCGGCGAGCAGGGTCGTCCGTCGCTCGTCGAGCTCCGCGCCACGGACGCCGTACGCGCCGCCGGCGAAGTCGAGGTTCTGCGTCACGGTCAGGGCGGCCCAGCTGCCGGGCGAGGCGGGCAGGAAGCCGATCTCCGCCTTCGGCGGTGCGTCGACCTCGCCGGCCTCGGGCGCCACCTCGCGTACCAACGTGCGGAGGAGCGTCGTCTTGCCGGCACCGTCGCCCCCGACGATCGCGACGACCTCGCCCGCGGGAACCTCCACCGTGACGCCGTGCAGGGCCGGCACGCCTCCGAACGACACGTCGACCGAGTCCAATCCGTACGTCATGCCGGGCTCCGGGAACGGTCGGTGGACCGGGGTTGGTCCTTGACCTTGCGCTCGGGTGCGAGGTCTCGACGGAAGCGCAGCGTGGCCGCGGTGAACACGACCAGTGCCATGACGGCCAGGACCACCAGGGGCAACCACAGGGCAGTGATCGGTGCGCCGCGCAGCATGACGCCCTGCGAGATCATCGTGAAGTACGTGAGCGGCAGCAGGTAGCCGATCCACCTGACGCCGGCTGCCATCGCCTCGAGCGGGAAGATCATCCCCGACAGCAGGATCTGGGGAAGCAGCACGAAGAACGCGCTCTGGATCGCCTGGCCCGCGGTCTGGGAGATCGTCGAGATGAAGATGCCGATCCCGAGGACCACCAGCAGGAAGAGCACCGCGCCCAGGGCGAAGGTGAGGACGTGCCCGTTGAACGGGACGTCGAAGAGCAGCATCCCGAGGACGGTGACGACCGCCATGTCGAGCGCGGCGAGGACGAAGTACGGGGTGACCTTCCCGAGGATGACGGTGCTCGGACGGATCGGCATCACGGCCAGCTGCTCCAGCGTGCCTGCTTCGCGCTCGCGGACCAGTCCGATGCTCGTGATGATCGTGCCGATGAACGTCAGGATCAGTCCGATGATCGCCGGGATCATGACCCACGACGTCTTCAGGTCGGGGTTGTAGAGGACCTCGACCGTCATTCCCTGGCCCGAGGTCTTGAGCGCGGCCACCGCGGACTGGGCGGCGAACAGGTTCGAGCCGTCGACGAGCGCTCGGGTGCCGCCCGCGCCGGTCACCAGCGCCACGTCGACGATGTCGTCGCGCAGGAGGTCCCGCGCATCGTCCTCGCCCTCCGACGGCTCCGTCGTCGAGACGTCGAAGAAGCCCGGCAAGGTGCCGGCGACCTGCTCTGCCTCGGGCCCGACGACAGCGGTGTCGACCCTGTCGACGGAGAAGTTGGCCGCGTAGCCGAAGACGACGAGCAGCAGCAGCGGCATCGCGACCAGCAGCGCAAGGGTCCGGTGGTCCCGGACGAGCTCGCGGAACTCCTTGATGATCATGGCTCTCACCCACGACACGTTACGACAGGTTCGTCAGATCCTCAACAGGTGTTGAACCAGGTCAGATGCCTGGTTAGCCGTTCAGGAGAGCCTGGAGCGGTGGGGAGACCGCCGCGACCAGGTCCTCCAGGGGCATCGAGGCGAGCGGCTCGGTGCCGAGGACGTAGCGCGCCATCGCGATCCCGAAGACCTGCGCTCCCAGCAGGTTGAGGCGTTCGGGGGCCCAGTGCGACGTCCCGTCCACGGACAGTGCGCTCTCGATGGTCGTCCTGACGACTCGGGCCGCGGTCGCCGAGCTCGCTGCGGAGCGCACGACGCTGTGCAGGACCAGGGAGGTGTCCGGGTGCTCCCAGGCGCCGAAGTAGGCGCGGGCGAACCGCTCGCTGAAGGCCTCCGACGGACCGTCGACGGCCGCTCGGACCTGGTCGGCGACGAAGCCGGCGTCGGCGATGGTGGCGGCGAACAGGTTTTCCTTGCTGCCGAAGTAGTGGATCACGAGCGCCGGGTCCACGGACGCGCCGCGGGCGATCGCACGGACGGTCGCCGCGCCGTACCCGACGCGCGCGAACTCGGCACGGGCCGACTGCAGGATCGACGTCCGTGCGGCGCCGGGGGCGCCGCGGCCCGGCTCGCGCTGAGCGGGTGCCGGTTCCTCTGAGGTCATGCGCCGAGCCTAGGGCGCAGTCGCCTTCCGCCGCGTTCGCGCGCTTGTTCGCGCGGGGCGAACGTCGTGGTGCGCGGGACGGGAACACCCCGGGCCGACGCGAGGTTGAGTAGGGCACGCTCAACTTTGAAAGGTTGCTCATGACTGAGCCACGCACCCCCCAGCAGCTGCCCGTCCTGTTCCTGACCGAGCCCGTCCTCCTCCCTGGGATGGTGGTGCCGATCGAGCTCGACGAGGCTGCCCGCGCCGCGGTCGACGCCGCGCGTGCCAGCTCCGGCGACCGACTCCTGGTCGCTCCCCGGCTCGAGGACCGCTACGCCTCGTTCGGGGTCGTGGCCGAGATCCTGCAGACCGGCCGTACGCAGTCCGGCGAGTCCGCCGCCGTCCTCAAGGCGGAGCGCCGTGCCCGGATCGGCACCGGCGTGACCGGCCCCGGTGCCGCCCTCTGGGTGGAGGCCGAGGAGGTCGACGAGAATCTCGACGACGAGCGCATCCCCGAGCTCGCCAAGGAATACAAGTCGCTCGTGATCGCCAACCTGCAGCGCCGTGACGCCTGGCAGGTCGTCGACATGGTCAACAAGGTCACCGACCCGTCGGCGCTGGCCGACATGGCCGGCTACGCCCCCTACTTCACCGACGTCCAGAAGCGCCAGCTGCTCGAGACGCCGGACACGGCCGAGCGCCTCGAGGTGCTGCTCGCGTGGACCAAGGCCACCATCGCCGAGGCCGACGTGGCCGAGAAGATCGCCGAGGACGTCCGCGAGGGCATGGACAAGACGCAGCGCGAGTTCCTGCTGCGCCAGCAGCTCGCCGCGATCCGCAAGGAGCTCGGCGAGGACGAACCCGACGGCGCCGACTCGTACCGCGAGCGTGTCGAGGCGGCCGACCTGCCCGACGGCGTCCGTACGGCCGCGCTGCGTGAGGTCGACAAGCTGGAGCGGTCCTCGGAGCAGAACCCGGAGACCGGCTACATCCGTACCTGGCTCGACACGGTCCTCGAGATCCCGTGGAGCGTGAAGACCGACGACAACGACGACGTCGAGGCGGCTCGTGCGGTGCTCGACGCCGACCACCACGGCCTGGACGACGTCAAGGACCGGATCGTCGAGTACCTCGCCGTGCGGTCGCGTCGTGCGCAGCGCGGTCTGCAGGTCGTCGGTGGACGAGGATCCGGTGCCGTGATGGTGCTCGCCGGGCCGCCGGGAGTCGGCAAGACCTCGCTCGGCGAGTCCGTCGCCCGCGCCCTCGGCCGGACGTTCGTCCGCGTCGCCCTCGGCGGCGTCCGTGACGAGGCGGAGATCCGCGGCCACCGTCGTACGTACGTCGGTGCCCTTCCGGGCCGCATCGTCCGTGCGATCAACGAGGCCGGCTCGATGAACCCGGTCGTGCTGCTCGACGAGGTCGACAAGCTCGGCGCGGACTTCCGTGGAGACCCGGCAGCGGCGCTGCTGGAGGTCCTGGACCCGGCGCAGAACCACACGTTCCGCGATCACTACCTGGACCTCGACCTGGACCTCTCGGACGTGCTGTTCCTCGCTACGGCCAACGTCGTCGAGCAGATCCCGCAGGCGCTGCTCGACCGGATGGAGCTCGTGACCCTCGACGGCTACACCGCCGACGACAAGGCCGCGATCGCCCGTGACTTCCTCTGGCCCCGCCAGCTGGAGCGCGCGGCGCTCGACGCCGACGAGGTCACGCTGACCGACGCCGCGCTCGCGAAGATCGTGGCCGACTACACCCGCGAGCCGGGCGTACGCCAGCTCGAGCGGCTGCTGGCCAAGATCCTCCGCAAGGTGGCCACGAAGCTGGCCGGGGCGACGGGACAGGAGACCGTCGTCGTCGACGAGGCGGATCTGAAGGAGTACCTCGGTCGTCCACGGTTCACTCCGGAGTCCGACGAGCGTACGGCGGTCCCCGGCGTGGCGACCGGACTGGCGGTCACCGGGTTCGGTGGTGACGTCCTCTACATCGAGGCGACACCGACCGACGGCAAGCCCGGCATCACGCTCACGGGTCAGCTCGGTGACGTGATGAAGGAGTCGGCGCAGATCGCCCACTCCTACGTCCGCTCGCACGCCGAGGCGCTCGGGGTCGACCCGGCGTTCTTCGACCACCACGTCCACATCCACGTCCCGGCGGGGGCCATCCCCAAGGACGGGCCGTCGGCGGGCGTGACGATGGTGACGGCGCTCGTGTCGGCCGCGACGGGCCGCAAGGTCCGCTCCGAGGTGGGCATGACCGGCGAGGTGACGCTCAACGGGCGGGTGCTGCCGATCGGCGGCGTGAAGCAGAAGCTGCTCGCTGCCCAGCGGGCTGGGCTCACGACGGTGTTCGTCCCGCACCGCAACGAGCCCGACCTCGACGAGGTCCCTGCCGAGGTCCGCGAGGGGATCGACGTCCGTCCGATGACGGACGTGGCCGAGATCGTCGCGCAGGCGCTCGAGCCGGCCGCCGAGGGGGCGTCCCAGGTCGCCGCCTGACGCCTGACCCGTCCACGAGATGAGACGTGGCGACCACCCGGGGGTCGGAACGTCTCATCGTTCTGTCTCGCCGCTTGCGGGCTGCGGGGTATAACCCGGATACATCTCTCTACCTGGATGAATACTCGGTATAGGGGGCCAGGATGTCGATACGCCAAGCCATGCTCGCGCTGCTCTCGGAGCAGCCGATGTACGGCGCGCAGCTGCGGTCGGAGTTCGAGCGCCGCACCGCGGGCACGTGGCCGCTCAACGTCGGGCAGGTCTACACGACGTTGGGCCGGCTCCAGCGCGACGGCCTCGTCGAGGCTGACGGCGAGGGGGACGACGAAGGTCGGATCACGTACGGGCTCACCGATGCCGGGCGGACCTCCGTGGGGGAGTGGTTCGCCTCGTCGGTGTCGCCGGACTCCGCGCCGCGCGACGAGCTCACGATCAAGGTCGCGCTCGGCGTGACCCTCTCCGACGTCGACGTCGGAGAGGTCGTCCAGACCCAACGTGCCGACTCTCTGCGCCACCTCCAGGCCCTGACGCGCGACAAGCGCGACGCGGTCGCCACGGACGACCTCGCCCGGGAGCTCGTCGTCGAGCGCTCCATCTTCGCGATCGAGGCGCAGGTCCGCTGGCTCGACCACATGGAGTCCCGGATCCGCCGCGCCCGCCGCCGTACGACCACCCCGCCCGCCGTAGAGGAGACACGCCGATGACCGCCGCTGCCCACCACCCGGAGACCCTGCTCGAGCTGCGTGGCGTGCATCGCACCCACGGTGACGGCGCCGCGGCGGTCCACGCGCTGCGGGGTGTCGACCTGACGCTGCGTGCCGGGGAGCTCGTCGCCGTGATGGGCCCCTCCGGCTCCGGCAAGTCGACGCTGCTCAACCTCGCGGGCGGTCTGGACGCGCCGACCTGCGGTGACGTCGTCGTCGAGGGCGTGGCACTGGGGTCGTACTCGCGCACGGCCCTCGCGCAGGTCCGTCGGCGCCGCCTCGGGTACGTCTTCCAAGACCTCAACCTCATCCCCACGCTCACCGCCGCCGAGAACGTCGCGCTCCCGCTCGAGCTCGACGGGCTCCGCGCGCGTGACGCCCGCGAGGAGGCGCTGCGATCCCTGGAGGAGGTCGGGATGCAGGAGGTCGCCGACCGGTTCCCCGACGACATGTCCGGCGGCCAGCAGCAGCGCGTGGCGATCGCCCGGGCTCTGGTCGGTCCCCGCCGCGTCCTGCTGGCCGACGAGCCGACCGGCGCGCTGGACTCCGAGACCGGCGAGGAGGTGCTCGCGGTGCTTCGCCGCCGGATCGACGCCGGCGCCGGCGGGCTCCTCGTGACCCACGAGCCCCGGCACGCGGCATGGGCCGACCGTGTCGTGTTCCTGCGGGACGGCCTCGTCGTCGACTCCGGCGACAACGGTCACACCGAGGCCGCCTCGGCCGACCTCGGCGAGGTGGCGTCCGCATGAGCGCCGCACGCGCCCGGTGGAGGCTGGCGCTGCGCATGGCGCGTCGCGACGTCCGGCGTTCGAAGGGCCGCAGTGCCTTGATCGCCGCGATGGTCGGTGTACCGGTGATGATCGTCGTCGTCCTCACGACCGTGATCGCGACCGACGACATCACCGCCGAGGAGAACCTCCCGGCGACCCTCGGGCAGGCAGCGGCGCGCGTGTCAGTGGTCGGCGGGGGAGCGGTGACTCAAGACCCGGAGGGCATCGCCGGCGGCACGGGGGCGGGTGAGAGCCCGTGGGGGACGGAGCGTCCTCCCGCAAGCGCCTTGCAGGAGGCGCTCCCGGAGGCGACCCTCGTCCCGGTCCGGGCAGGACGCACGACCATCTCGCGATCTCGGGGCGCGGTCGACGTCCTCGAGGTGGACGTGGCAGAGCCCGCGACCGAGGGCCTCGTCATGCTCTCCGACGGCCGCCTTCCCCGGACCGGCGACGAGGTCGTGGTCAGCCCGGGCCTTGCTGGCGACGACGGGGTGCAGATCGGCGACACCGTCGGGCTCGGGGGTCGAGAGCGCGAGGTCGTGGGCATCGGGACGTACGACTCCGTCGCGACATCGCCGGGTCGCCACTCCCTCGTCACCGTGCCAGGTTCCGGCCTCCTCGACGACGCGGACGTGTTCACCGACCACCTGGTGGTCCGCGACGCGCCCGTCACGTGGGATGACGTCAAGCGGCTGAACCGCCTCGGCTTCATGGTCGTGTCGCGGTCGGTCGTCGAGAACCCTCCGCCGAAGTCCGCGCAGTACCCCGAGCTCGTCGAGTGGGATCGTCACGACGCCGAGCGCGAGGTCCTCGCGATCGTCGTCACCGCGATCGTGCTCCAGGTCGTCCTGCTGGCGGGCCCCGCCTTCGCCGTGGGCGTACGTCGCCAGCGCCGCGACCTCGCGCTCGTCGCAGCCGCCGGCGGAGGGCCGGCGGACGTCCGGCGCGCGGTGCTCGCGCAGGCGCTGCTGCTCGGCCTCGGGGCCGGAGCGCTCGGGGCCGTGCTCGGTCTTGCCCTTTCGCCGGCGATCGTGGCGCTGATCCCGCGCGCGGTCGACGACACGGTGCTCGGTCCGTACGACGTCATGTGGCCTGCCGTCCTGGCCGCTGTGGTCCTCGGCGCCGTCGCGGCGTTCCTGGCCGCGCTCGTCCCGGCACGTCAGGTCGCGAACCAGGAGGTGAGTGCGGCCCTCACGGGTCGTCCGAGCAGGCCGGGTCGGCGCAACGGCTGGCCGCTCGTCGGTCTGGCGCTCGTGGCCGTCGGGCTGGCCCTCTGCTTCACCCGAGGTGTCCGGCCCGGGGGCGAGATCGCTGTCGCCTCCGGAACGATCGCCGTCGTCCTGGGCACGGTCTTCCTGACGCCGCTCGTGCTCGCCGGGGTGGGGCGGCTCGGTCGGGCCCTTCCGCTGCCGTTGCGCCTCGCCGTACGGGACACGACGCGCCAGCGTGCCCGCAGCACGCCCGCGGTCGCCGCCGTGATGGCCACGGTCGCCGGTCTGACCGCCCTGGCCATCGCCGGCGCGAGCGACTTCGAGCAGGAGCGCCGGTCGTACACGTTCGCCTATCCGCTCGGGACGACCATGCTCAGCGAAGAAAGCGGGCCGGTCGATACGGCGGCGCAGGCGGCCGGCGAGGCTGCCGGCGTCACCTTCACCCCGATCGGGACGGCCGGGCAACGAGGGAGCGACGCGGCCGGCGAGGGATGGATCGACGTCGCGGTGGAGACCGAGGACTGGGGTCGGTGGGACACCCGTGAGGTCGCCGTCGCGACACCCGAGGAGCTTGCCGGGTGGGGGATCGAGCTGACACCCGAACAGGGCGAGACCCTTCGCACCGGGGGCGCGCTGGTCGCCGGACCCTCCCTGCTCGATGGTGACGGGCGGGTCACGCTGGGGACGTACGAGGAAACGTCCGACGGGGCCTCGGAGGACCTGCGCACGGTCGCGCTCGACGGTTCGGCCGCCGACCTCGGCATGGGGGCGGTACCGCAAGGGCGTGAACCCGTCGTCGCGCTCGCCGTGATCGCCCCGCAGACCGCGCAGGCCCAGGCCATCCCGTACGAGCGGAGCAGGGCGCTCGCCGACTCGACCCTCACGGCCCAGCAGTTGCGCGACGTTCGTGCGTCGTTGCGCGAGATGCCCGGGCTCCAGAGCACGTGGACCGAGCGAGGGTTCCAGGAGACGTTCACCCTGCAGTTGCTCCTGCTGATCGGCGCCGGAGGCATCGCGGTGCTCATCGGCACCCTGAGCGCGACCGGGCTGGCACTGGTCGACGCGCGTCCCGACCTGACGACGCTCGCCTCCGTCGGCGCGGGTCCGAGGACGCGCCGCGCGGTCGCCGCCGCGCAGGCCGTCGTGCTCGGTGTGCTCGGGGCGGCGCTGGGTGTCGTGGTCGGGTTCGCGCCAGGGCTGGCTGCGGCGCGGCCCCTGACCACCGATCGCTGGGGAGCCCTCGAGGGGAGCCCGGGAGGACCCGTCATCGACATCCCGTGGGCGGTCCTCGTCACGCTCGTCCTGGTCGTCCCGATGATTGCGGGGGCGGTGGCCGCAGTCGCCACCCGGGGTCGCGTCCCGCTCACCCGCAGGCTCGCTCAATGAGGTCGGCACTCACGTCGCTGTCACTTGGTGTTACAGAACCGTTATCGCGGAACGGACAGCATCTGAGTACCTGCCGCGTTTACAGTGTTCATAAGGTACGGCACAAGGTGTAGGGGGCACTGATGTCGCACATCGATCTTGCAGAACGACAGAGAAGGGCCGCACGGCTGCGCATCGCGCAGCTGGTCGCACTCCGGCGGGCAGCCGCCGACGGGGCAGAGCGGGTCACCAGGGAGGTCAAGTCCTCGTCCTGACCGCGTAGCCTGCGGGAGTGCCCACCACAGATCTCGGGACCTCTCCGCTCGTCGGCTTCGACCTCGACATGACGCTGATCGACTCGCGTCCGGGGATCAAGGCGGTCTATGACGAGCTCGCCGCCCGCACCGGGGTGGCGATCGACTCCGATCTCGTCGTGTCGCGGCTCGGTCCGCCCGTGGAGGTTGAGCTCGGCCACTGGTTCGCGGCGTCCGACGTTCCCGAGATGGCCGATCTCTATCGCGCGCTCTACCCGGACCTGGCGATCGAGCGGGTGAGGCCGCTCCCGGGTGCAGCCGTGGCGTTCGAGGCGGTGCGTGCTCGTGGGGGACGGCTCGCCGTCATCACGGCGAAGAACACCGCCGACGCAGCCCGACACCTCGATCACCTCGGGCTCCGTGCCGACGAGGTCCGAGGCAGGGCGTGGCGTTCGGGGAAGGCCGACGCGCTGCGCGAGCTGGGAGCCGTGGCCTACGTCGGCGACCACGTGCACGACATGGAGGCGGCGCAGCTCGCCGGCGTCCCCGGTCTCGCCGTGTCGACAGGCCCGTGCACCCCTGCTGAGCTGGCGGCTGCAGGGGCGTCTCGTGTCGTCGGCTCGCTCGAGGAGCTGCCCGCGGTCCTGGACGCCGTGTGGCCGCCGCGCGCCGTGGCCTAGGCTGGGAATCTGTCCCTGTGGTGCCGCCGCCCGCGACGAAGGTGAGGTCAAGCCGTGCCTGTTGGCAAGGTCAAGTGGTACGACTCCGACAAGGGGTTCGGGTTCGTGAGCCGCGAGGACGGTGATGACGTCTTCCTACGCGCCGACGCGCTGCCGGCCGGTGTGACCACCCTGAAGCCGGGCACCCGGGTCGAGTTCGGGATCGCTGCCGGGCGCCGAGGGGACCAGGCGTTGCAGGTCCGGGTGCTGGACCCGACGCCGTCGGTCGCCAAGCAGCAGGCGAAGGCTCGCCGCAAGCCTCCGGAGGACATGGTCGTCATCGTCGAGGACACCATCCGCCTGCTCGACCAGCTCGAAGGCACGTTCCGCGCCGGCCGGTTCCCTGAGGGGCGGACGTCCAAGCAGACGGCCGCGCTCCTGCGGGCGCTGGCCGACGAGCTGTCCTCCTGAGGGAGCTGCCCCCGGCCTGGTGAAGACTTGCCTCGTACGGAAGAATGAGGCTATGCCTCCCATCAGTCGTGCCGCGGGCTCCCGCGCGTCCTCAGGGCGCGCGCCCAAGCTGGACGCCGTCGCTGCCGCCGCGGTCGACGTCGCCCGCGACGCCCTCGTCGACGAGGTGGGGGAGCGACAGGTGGGCGAGCACCTCGGCGTGCGTGCCGAGGGTGATCGGGTCGTGACCCACCTGTTCGAGTCGGCTCAGGCCGGATACCGCGGCTGGCACTGGTCGGTGACCGTCGCCCGGGCACCGCGCCAGAAGAAGGTCACGGTCGACGAGATCGTGCTGCTGCCGGGCGACGACGCGATCCTCGCGCCCGACTGGACCCCCTACAAGGACCGTGTGCGGTCCGGCGACATGACCCCCGGTGACGTCCTGCCTCCGGAGGAGGACGACTCCCGTCTGGCGCCGGCATGGTTCGTGGGGGACGACGCGGTCGATGCCGAGATCGATCCGACGTCGGTCCGGCCGATCGCCGCCGAGGTCGGCCTCGGCCGTACGGAAGTGCTGTCGATCCAGGGCCGCGACGATGCCGCCCAGCGCTGGTATGACAGTGACCACGGACCCGACACACCGATGTCTCGTCAGGCGCCGGGGCGATGCCGCACCTGCGGCTTCATGGTGTGGCTCTCGCCGCCGCTCGGCACCATGTTCGGGGTCTGCGCCAACGCGATGGCGAACGACGACGGCGGCGTGGTCTCCTTCGACCACGGTTGCGGAGCGCACTCGGCGGCTCGGGTGAAGCAGGCGACCGTGCCGGTCGCCCCCACCGTGCACGACACCCTCACGGACGACATGTCCGACGTCGAGTCGGTCTGACCCCCCACCTGACACGTCGAGCGGGATCAGACTCTGTCCCGCTGACCTACGTCCTCGCTGTCTGAGGTGACCTTTCGGGCGATGTGGCAACGTTTGAGCTCACTTAGTTGCGTGACGAAAGCATCCGAATTAAGGTTGCCTTTCACAACCAACTAACGTTGAGGTGGAACGCGGATGCTCACGGTCGAGACGGCGGAGCGGATGGTCGGCGTGCTCGGCACGCTCAACCGGGCGCTGCGCTCGTCCAGCCATCGGTGGGAGCTTGCTGTCGGCATGCGGGGCAGCGACCTGACCCTGCTCCGACGGCTCCAACGGCACGGTGAGCAGCGCGTGAGTGATCTCGCCGACGCCCAGTGCGTGACAGCCTCGGTCATCAGCCGGCAGATCACGACCCTCGAGCAGGACGGGCTCGTCGAGCGACGTGCCGATCCCACCGACGCCCGCGTGGGCCTGATCCGTCTGTCCGATCTCGGTCGTGCCCGGCTCGAGCAGGTCACGCGCCGCTCCGTCGGCGTCGTCCAGTCGGCGCTGGCCGACTGGGACGACACCGAGACCGAGCGCGTGGCAGACCTCATCAGCCAGCTCGCTGAGCGTCTGGTCCACGAGCGTGAACGGGTCCTCGACCGCCACCTCACCACAGACACCGATGCAGCGACCGCCGTCGCCGCATTCCCCGACCGTACGACCGACAGGAACCCCACCTCGTGACCACCGCTCCACCCCAGAGCCACGACGAGCTCGACCACCGCGCGATCATGGAGGTGATGGTCGGCATCCTCGCCGCGCTCTTCACCGCCATGCTGAGCACGACGATCGTCGCCAACGCACTGCCCACGATCATCGGAGACCTCGACGGGACCCAGGCGCAGTACACCTGGGTCGTGACGTCGTCGTTGCTCGCGATGACGGTGTCGACACCGATCTGGGCGAAGCTCTCGGACCTGCTCAACAAGAAGCTGCTGATCCAGATCTCCCTCGTCACCTTCGTGGTGGGATCGGTGCTGGCCGGGTTCGCCCACGACGTGCCGACGCTCCTCGCCGCGCGAGCCCTCCAAGGGCTGGCGATGGGTGGCCTGACAGCACTCGCGCAGGCGATCATCGGCTCGATCATCCCGCCGCGGGAGCGCGGTCGCTACAGCGGCTACATGGGCGCCGTGATGACGCTCGCGACCATCAGCGGTCCGCTCGTCGGCGGCGTGATCGTCGACTCCCCGCTCGGCTGGCGCTGGACCTTCTTCGTCTGCGTGCCCTTCGCGGTGCTCAGCCTTTTCGTGCTGCAGCGCTACCTGCGTCTCCCGACGCTCGTGAAGGACGTCAAGGTCGACTACGCCGGCGCGGTGCTCATCGCCGTCGCGGCCAGCCTTCCGCTGCTGTGGGTCACCTTCGCGGGCAGCTCGTACGCCTGGGTCTCCTGGACCAGCGCGCTCTTCATCGGCGGCACGATCGTCGCCGCCGTCGCGTTCGTGGTGGTCGAGTCGATCGTCCCCGAGCCGCTGGTCCCGCTGAAGGTCTTCCGCGACCGGACCACGGCTCTCGCGATCGTCGCGAGCATCGCCGTGGGCATCGCGATGTTCGGCAGCTCGGTGTTCCTGGGCCAGTACCTGCAGGTCGCCCGCGGCTACACGCCGACGGAGGCCGGCCTGATCACCATCCCGATGATGATCGGCTCGTTGATCGGCACGGTGGGCTCAGGCAACCTGATCGTCCGCTACGGGCGGTGGAAGGGCTTCCTCGTGGGAGGCGCCACCCTGCTGATCGCCGGGCTCGGACTGCTCGGCACCATCGATCACGCAACGGCGCTCTGGCAGCTGTGGACCTTCATGGTGCTGATGGGTCTCGGCATGGGCATGCTCATGCAGAACCTGGTGCTCGCCGTCCAGAACACTGTCGACATCACCGAGGTGGGCATGACGTCTGGCGCCGTCGCGTTCTTCCGCTCGCTCGGCGGCACCGTCGGCGTCTCCGCCCTCGGTGCGATCCTCGCCTCCAGCGTCACGGACAAGATCAGCGTCGGCCTGGCGAGGCTGGGCATCCCCGCCTCTCAGTCCGGCGGCAGCGGCACGCTCGACCTCGACGGCATGCCCGGGCCCGTCGCCGACGTGGTCAGGATGTCGTACGGGGACGCGACGGGCGAGGTCTTCCTGGTAGCCGCGGGTGTCGCGCTGGTCGCGCTCCTGGCGGTCATCTTCATCAAGGAGGTCCCCTTGCGGACCACCGTGCGCAAGCACGACGTCGAGGCCGAGGACGTCGTCTCGGAGACCGTCGGCACACGCTGACACCCGCGTGAGCGCGAGGAGGGCCGCCCCCACCGGGGGCGGCCCTCCTCGTCGTACGGGGTCAGCGGCTCGGCTCGGCCTCGTCGGCCAGGTCGTCGGCCTCGAGCGCGAGCTTGCGTCGGCGACAGTACTCGACGCCGAGCAGCCCCAGCCCGAACCCGGCGAGACAGGTCCACAGCCACCACACGTCACCGTTGCGCTGCAGCGTGCCGAGGAAGGGAAGGAGCGCCAGCCCTGCGGCGAGCCACAGGATGGATCCGACCGTCATCGTGCGGATGCCGTCGACGTCGAGCGGCTTGGGGTCGGGGACCACGCGGTGGACCGTGCTGCCGATCTCCAGCTCGGTGACCTCTGGGCGGTCCAGCCCGTGGGCCCGACGACGAGGCGGTGATGGGTCTGCCTTCGGCTCGTGGCGTGGCCCGGGCTGCGGCTCGGGACGTGCCTGTGGCGGCGGCTCGGCGCGCACCGGCTCAGGTGCCGGTGCCGCCGTGACCGGGGCCACAGCCTGTCCGGCGCGGCGAGTGCTTGCGGGTCGGTCCTTCGGCACGGCACGATCAGCCTTGCGGCTCCCGGCGCGACGGGTCTCGGCTCGGCCGCGACCACGCTTGGGGGCCGCGTCCGAGTTGAGCTTCCGCCTGCCTTCCGCCACGCCCATACAGTACCCCGCGGCGGATTCCGTCCTCATTCGTCCTGTCAGGAGCGTCATGTCCACCCAGACCGAGACCGGGTCTCTCGACCGGTTCTTCAAGATCTCAGAACGAGGTTCGAGCGTCACCCGCGAGATCCGCGGCGGTGTCGTCACGTTCTTCACGATGGCCTACATCATCGTGCTGAACCCGATCATCATCGCCGGTGTGCAGGACGTGGACGGTAACTACCTGGGCGGCGGGTCGCAGGCGGAGGCCTTCGCGCTCGTAGCGGCCGGTACGGCGCTGGTCGCGGGCGTCATGAGCATCCTGATGGGCGCCGTCGCCAACTTCCCGCTCGCCATGGCGGCCGGACTCGGCCTCAACGCGTTCGTCGCGTACTCGATCGCCAACCGGATGACGTGGGCCGACGCCATGGGGCTCGTGGTGCTCGAGGGCCTCATCATCCTCGTGCTGGTCCTCACCGGCTTCCGCAAGGCGGTCTTCGACGCCGTCCCGCTGCCGATCAAGACCGCGATCTCGGTGGGCATCGGCCTGTTCATCGCCCTGGTCGGGCTCGTCAACGCCGGAGTCGTACGGACGACGGGCAACGCCTCCCCGCCGATCGGCCTCGGCATCGGGGGCACGCTCTCCGGATGGCCGGTCCTCGTCTTCTGCGTCGGGTTGCTGATCATGCTGGCCCTGTACGCCCGCGGTGTGCACGGCGCGATCCTGCTGGGCATCCTGGCGACCACCGTCATCGCTGTCGTCGTCGAGGCGATCACCGACTCCGGCGCCTCGGGGGGCGACCCGCAGTCGAAGGGCTGGAACCTCAACGTCCCGACCGTCCCCGACGCCTTCGTGGATCTGCCCGACTTCTCCCTGCTGGGCCAGTTCTCCCTCCTGGGGTCGTTCGAGCAGGTCGGGTTCGTGACGACCGTCCTGCTCGTCTTCACGCTCCTGCTCGCCGACTTCTTCGACACGATGGGCACGATGACCGCCATCGGCGCCGAGGCCGGACTCAACGACGAGGACGGCACACCGGAAGGTGCTCAGCGGATCCTCATCGTCGACTCGCTCGGCGCTGTCGCTGGCGGCGCGGCCAGCGTGTCGAGCAACACCGCATACGTCGAGTCGGCCTCCGGTGTGGGAGACGGTGCGCGCACCGGGCTGGCAGGCATCGTCACCGGCCTGCTGTTCCTGCTGGCGACGGTCCTCTCGCCGGTCGTCGTGCACATCCCCAACGAGGCCGCCGTCCCGGCGCTCGTGCTCGTCGGCTTCCTGATGATGCAGCAGGTCGTCGACATCCCGTGGGACGACATCGAGCTCGCGATCCCCGCGTTCCTCACCATCGCACTCATGCCGTTCACCTACTCGATCAGCGCGGGCATCGGTGCCGGCTTCGTGACGTACGTGCTCATCAAGGCGGTGCGCGGCAAGGCTCGTGACGTCCACGTGCTGATGTGGATCGTGGCGGCGTTGTTCGTGCTCTACTTCGCGATCGACCCGATCACGGGTTGGATCAGCTGATCTCGACCATCCCGGGCGGTGGGCCGTGGCGCGCCCGCCGCCCGGGGTGACGCACGACATCCTTAACGGCTTTAATTAACAATGGCAACGACCTATCCTGGTCGTATGCCCACTGATGCCCAGAAGCTCGCGACGTCGGTGGCTCGTCTCAACCGTCGGCTCCGGCAGGAGCGCCACTCCGACCTGACGCCCAACCAGATGAGCGTGCTCGGGGTGCTGCGCAACCACGGGCCGTTGACACCAGGAGCCATCGCCGCGCTCGAGCGCGTCCAGCCGCCCTCGGTCACCCGTACGCTCAACTGCCTGTTCGACAAGGGCCTGGTCGCCCGAGCCGCCAACCCGTCCGACCGCCGCCAGGTCGTCGTCACGATCAGCGACGAGGGCGCCGCCGTCGTGGACACCGAGCGTGCCCGCCGCGACTCCTGGCTCGCGTCCCGTCTCGCCGCCCTGCCCACCCAGGAGCGCGCGCTGCTCCGTGACGCCACCGCGCTTCTCGAGAAGCTGGTGGTGAGTGAGTGAGCCCCACCTTCCGCTCGCTGTCCGTCCGTAACTACCGGGTCTACGCCACCGGAGGGCTCGTCTCCAACATCGGGACGTGGATGCAGCGCGTCGCCCAGGACTGGCTCGTGCTCGCGCTCACCGGGAGCGGTACGGCCCTCGGCATCACGACCGGTCTTCAGCTGCTCCCCGCACTCCTCTTCTCCCCGGTCGCGGGAGTCGTCGCCGACCGCTTCCCCAAGCGTCGCGTCCTCATGGTCACGCAGATCGCGATGGCCGTGCCCGCAGCCGTCCTGGGTGTGCTCGCCATCACCGGCGTCGCCCAGGCGTGGCACGTCTACGTCCTCGCGTTCCTCTTCGGCGTCGGGACGGCTTTCGACGCACCCGCGCGTCAGTCGTTCGTCGTGGAGATGGTCGGCAGGGACGACCTCGCCAACGCCGTCGGTCTCAACAGCGCCTCGTTCAACTCGGGGCGGATGATCGGCCCGGCGGTGGCCGGCGTGATGATCGCCGCGCTCGGCTCGGGCGTCGTGGCCACCGGATGGGTCATCCTCCTGAACGCCGTGAGCTATGCCGCGGTCTTCCTCTCCCTGGCGGCCCTGCGCGTCCACGACCTGCGGCCAGCCACACCCTCCCCGCGCGGGAGGGGAGCGGTCCGCGCAGGAGTCGGCTACGTACGCTCCCGCCCTGACCTCGTCCTCATCCTGACGACGGTCTTCTTCGTCGGCACGTTCGGGATGAACTTCCAGATGACGTCGGCGCTGATGGCGACCGAGGTGTTCGACAAGGGCGCCACCGAGTACGGGATCCTCGGGTCGATCATGGCGATCGGCTCCCTCGCCGGGGCGCTCGTCGCTGCCCGCCGGGAGCTGCCGACCCGGCGCCTGGTCGTCGGTGCGGCCCTCTCCTTCGTGGTGGTCGAGATCGCGGCCGGCCTGATGCCGACCTATCTCGCCTTCGCCGTCATCCTCCCGCTGCTCGGGTTGAGCGCCCTGACGATGGTGACGGCCGCCAACGCCTACATCCAGCTCACCGTGACGCCCCAGATGCGCGGGCGGGTGGCGGCTCTCTACCTGATGGTGTTCATGGGCGGAACCCCGTTCGGAGCACCCGTGATCGGATGGATCGGTGACACCTTCGGGGCCCGTTGGACGCTGATCCTCGGCGGCGTCGTGGCCGCGGTCGGGATCCTGTCCGCCACGGCGTTCTACCTCCTGCGGGCGGGCATGCACCTGCAGGTCGACCTTCGACAGCGTCCGCGGATCAGGGTGGTCCCGCGCGACCCCCGCGCTGCGGCCGCCGCGGACCGGAGAGCCGACGCTGCTGGGGCTCTGGACCAGACCGACCGGCTCGACGCGGGGGAGTCCGCCCCCGAGCCGTCCGAGTCGTCCCGGCCGGTCGAGCAGCGTTCCCGCGCGCGGTCCGACGCATGACCATGGCGCACGAAACCCTGGTGCCGCTCGGTGCGCGTGGCACCCTGGAGGGCATGGTGTCGACAGACGTCGAGAACCGGCTCCCGTGGGATCTCTATCTCACGGTGATCCGTACCGAGGTGGACCGCATGCTCGAGGCCGCTGCCGACCTCGACGCGGCGGTCCCCAACTGTCCCGGCTGGACGGTGCGTGACCTGCTCGAGCACGTGGCCCTCGTCTTCCGGCACAAGGTCGAGTCGATCCGCAGTGCGAGCGAGCCCCCGTGGCCTGTCGACGACAGAGACACCTCCGACGTCCGCCGCCTGCTGGCCGAGGAGTCGGCGACCCTGCTCGCCGAGCTCCAGCAGCGAGGGCCTCGTCAGGTCCGCTACACCTGGAACCCTTCCGACCAGTCCAACGGCTTCTGGTTCCGCCGGATGGCGCTCGAGGGCACGGTGCACCGGGTCGACGCCGAGCAGGCGGCCGGGACGCAGGTCACGCCCATCGAGGACGAGGTGGCGCTCGACGGCATCGACGAGTTCCTCACCATCATCGTCGGAGGCCCGTGGTGGGACGGTGGGGACGAGACCCCCTACCCGGTCGACGCCGTCGTACGGATCCGTTCCGGCGGGAGGGCATGGACGCTCGACCTGTCGGCGAGGCAGGTCGTCGTGGTCCAGGGGGACGAGGGGGAGGCCGACCTCACGATCGAGGGGAGCCCGCACGACCTCTACCTCTGGCTGTGGGGTCGAGGCACCGCGTCCGCGCTCGCCCTCGACGGCCGCAAGGAGCTGCTCGACGAGCTGGCAGGCCGTTTTGCGGAGTCGGGCGACTAGTTCTCCACCGGTGCAGGCGGCGCGCCTGTACGCCGGACGGGACGAGGGGCTAATCTCGTCCGTCGGGGGCAGCGCCGACAACGAGCAGGAGTGACCCGGAGTCCATGAATCCGCGACACCGCAGGGCCCTCATCCCCGGCCTTCTCGTGATCCTGCTCGTCATCGTGGTCGTCACGGCGCTCGCACGAGAGGCACGCGCCGCGGAGGGCGATCCCGTGGTCGACCGGCTCAGCACGGTCACCGATGCACGCATCCCGGAGTCGAGCGCGTTGGTCTTCAGCAAGCGCGACCCCGCCCTCGCCTACACGATTAACGACTCGGGCCACGAGCCGACGGTCTTCGCAATCGAGGTCTCGACCGGCGAGGTGGTCGGCGCCACCCGCCTGGTCGGACACCGGCTCGTGGACCCGGAGGCGCTCACCATCGACCGTGACGGCACGTTGTGGGTGGCCGACATCGGCGACAACGACGCTGTCCGCTCGACCGTGTCGCTCTACGCGCTGGACGAGCCGGTCATCGGCACCAAGCAGACCAAGCCGACCCGCTACCGCGTCCGCTACGCCGACGGCAACACCGACGCCGAGGCGCTGCTCTCCGACCCCACCGGCGACGGCATGTACATCGTGTCCAAGGGCCTCCTCGGGGGCCAGGTCTACCGCCTTCCCAGCACCCTGCGCACGACCGGTGTCAACGAGGCCGAGCCGGTCGCCGAGGCCGAGATCCCAGCGATGGTCACCGACGGCGACTACCTTCCCGACGGTGCCCGGGTCATCCTGAGGACCTACACGGGCGTGCACGTCCTCGACGCCCGGACGTGGAAGCAGACGTGGTCGGCAGCCATCCCGGAGACCCGTCAGAGCGAGTCGCTGGCCGCAGCGCCCGACGGCACGTCCGTCATCGTCGGCAGCGAAGGCCTGCCGTCGCCGATCACGCGGATCACCCTCCCCGAGGACCAGCGCGCGGCGATGCTCGCGCCGGCGAGCGGGGTCTTCGACCTCGACTAGTCGTCGAGGTTCTCGACCACGTAGTCGATGCTCTGGGTGAGCAGCGAGATGTCGTCGGGCTCGATCGCAGGAAACGTCGCGATCCGGAGCTGGTTGCGCCCGAGGCCGCGATAGCCCTCGACGTCGACGATGTCGTTGTCGCGCAGCGCCGCGCAGACCGCAGCGGCGTCCACGCCCTCGAGGTCGATCGTGACGACCGTCGCGGACTGCTTGCCGGGATCGGAGACGAACGGCGTCGCGTACGACGACTGCTCGGCCCACCCGTACAGCCGCGACGAGGAGTCCTCGCAACGAGCCACCGACCAGGGAAGCCCTCCGTTGGCGAGGATCCAGCTCAGCTGGTGGTCGGTCCAGAACAGCGATGCGAGCGGCGGGGTGTTGTAGGTCTGGTCCTTGCGCGAGCTCTCCACCGCCTTGGAGAGGTCGAGGAAGGCGGGGATCCAACGGCCGGAGCCAGCGATCTCCTCGACCCTCGCAAGGGCTGCGGGTGACATCAGTGCGAACCACAGCCCGGCGTCGGAGGCGAGCGCCTTCTGCGGGGCGAAGAAGTAGACGTCGCTCTGGGTGACGTCGAGCGGCAGCGCTCCGGCCGCCGAGGTCCCGTCGATCACCACCAGCGCGTCGCTGTCGGCGCCCTCGACACGCCGTACGGGCGCGGTGACACCGGTCGACGTCTCGTTGTGCGCCCACGCATAGACGTCCACGCCGCTCTCGGCGGACGGGACGGGGTGCGAGCCGGGCTCGCTCTCGATCACCGTCGGGGAGCCGAGGAAAGGCGCGCGGGTCGTCGCGGTCGCGAACTTCGCACCGAACTCGCCGAACGACAGGTGCTGGCTGCGCTCACGCACGAGGCCGAACGTGGCGGCGTCGAAGAACGCCGTCGAGCCGCCGATGCCGAGCACGACCTCGTAGTCGTCGGGCAGCGAGAAAAGCGCCCGCATCTGGGCGCGGACAGACCCGACCAGCTCGCGGACCGGCGCCTGCCGGTGCGACGTCCCGATCACCGGGGAGGAGGCGAGTGCCTGCATGGCCTCGTGAGGAACCTTGGAGGGACCGGAGCCGAATCGGCCGTCGGAGGGGCGGAACTTCTTCGGGATCTGCACGTGCTCATTCTCCCGGGTGCACGTGACAGATGTCAGGGCAAGGTCGTGACGTTCGGCGTACGGGTACGTGGCCGTCCCGGACGACGATCGACGACATGACCAAGACCCAAGATCCCGACAGCACCCCTGCGGTGCTCCTGGACGACGTCGTCAAGACGTTCCGCGCCCCTGGCGGGGACGTCACCGCCGTGGACCACCTCTCGCTCGTCGTACGCCCAGGCGAGGTGGTGGCGTTCCTCGGCCCCAACGGAGCCGGCAAGACGACCACCGTCGACATGATGCTCGGCCTGTCCGACCCGGACGCGGGCACCGTGCGCGTGCACGGGGCGACCCCGAGGGCCGCTGTCGCGCGAGGCGCCGTGTCCGCGGTGATGCAGACCGGTGGTCTGCTGAAGGACTTCACCGTCGGTGAGACCGTCGAGCTTGTCGCGAGCCTTCACCCGGGCTCCCGACCGGTCGGCGAGGTCGTCGAGCGCGCCGGGATAGCCGACGTCACCGGTCGCCTGGTCGGGCGGTGCTCGGGAGGGCAGCAGCAGCGGCTCCGCTTCGCGCTGGCGCTCCTGCCCGACCCCGACCTGCTCGTTCTCGACGAGCCGACGGCCGGGATGGACGTCGAAGGGCGCCGGGACTTCTGGGACGCGATCCGCGCCGACGCGGTCCGGGGGCGGACGACCATCTTCGCGACCCACTACCTCGAGGAGGCCGACGCGTACGCCGATCGGATCGTGCTGGTGCGGCGCGGGCGGATCGTCGCCGACGGCACTCCGTCCGAGATCAAGGCACTCGCCTCGGGCCGTCTGGTCCGGGCGACGCTGCCCGCTGTCGACCCCGCGGTGCTGGCGCAGATCCCCGGCGTCGAGTCCATCGACGTCCGCGGCGACGCCGTGTCGGTCCGCGCGGCGGACAGCGACGCGGTCGCCCGCTATCTGCTCACCAGCACAGCGGCACGGGACGTGGAGATCACCTCCCACAACCTCGAGGACGCGTTCCTCGCCCTCACCTCCGACCAGGGTCAGACCTCGACCCCGGCGACCGAAGGAGCCTTCGCATGACCGCCACCTCGCTCGAACGACGTGTCCCTCCCCTGGGTGGGTTCTCTGTCACCTTCCTCCGTCTCGAGCTGCGGAGGCTGCTGCGCAACAAGCGGACCGTGATCTTCACCCTCGTCCTGCCGGCCGTGTTCTTCCTCCTCTTCGGCACCAGCAGCAGCTACCGGGAGGGGACGGCGGGGGCGGGCAACGTGACCGCGTACGTGATGGTGAGCCTCGCGCTGTACGGCGCGATGGTCGCGACGACCAGCACCGGAGCGGTGGTCGCGACCGAGCGTGCCCTCGGTTGGAGCCGACAGCTGCGGGTGACGCCGCTCAACCCGCTGGCGTACGTCGCGGTCAAGGTCTGCGTGGCCATGGTCCTCGGCGGTGTGTCTGTCGTGGTGGTCAACGTCGTCGGGCGGCTGGCGGGGGCGACGCTGCCGTGGGACCGCACGCTCGCCTGCGCGGCGCTGGCCTGGTTGTGCTCGCTGGTGTTCGCCGCGTTCGGGCTGTTCGTGGGCTACCTCCTGCCGACCGAGAACGTGATGCAGATCGTGGGCCCCGTGCTGGCGCTGCTCGCGTTCGCCGGTGGCCTGTTCGTCCCCGCCGACCAGCTCGGCGACCTGTTCGCCACCGTTGCGAGAGTCACTCCGGTCTACGGGGCGGCAGAGATCGTCCGGGCACCGCTCGGTGACAGCGGCTCTCTCTGGCCTGCGGCGCTCAACGTGGTGGCCTGGACGTCGGTGTTCGTCGGCGGCGCGGTGTGGCGATTCCGGAAGGACACGGCCCGGGTGTGAATACGCTGGGCGGTGTGACGCGACCACAGGCCTCGCAAGGTGACCCGGTCCCGGGGCCGCCGAGGTGGCGGCACGCCGCCGCCGGGGTGTGGCTGGTCTACCTCTGGTCCCCGGTCGCCGCCCTCCTGAGGGCCGACGGCTGGGAGCGCCTCCTCGGCCTGGCGGCCGTGGCGGTGTTCGTCGCCGCCTACCTCGGCGTCGTCGGACGCAACCGACGGTTCGTCGACCTCGAGACGCGTGGACCCCGCTGGGAGGTCTGGCCCTGGCTCGCGACGCTTCTCCTGTGCACGGTGTTGATGGTGCCCGGCGCGGGTGACCGGGCCTTGACCGCGCTCGTGTTCGTGGCGGCCGCGGCGATGAGCACCCTGTCGCCGCGCTGGGCGTGGGGATGGGTCGCCGTCCTGCTCGCGATCGTCGAGGTCTCGGCGCGTGTCGTGCCGGGCTGGTCCGACCGAGGCAACGGCTTTGCGCTGATCCTCGCGTCGGTGGCGGTCTTCTTCCTCCGTGCGGCGGTCGGTCGGCAGCGGGCCCTCCTGGCCACCGAGCGTGAGCTCAGCGATGCGCGGCTGGAAGAAGAGCGCTCACGGATCGCGCGCGATCTTCACGACATCCTCGGCCATTCGCTCACCGTCATCGCCGTGAAGGCAGAGCTCGCGGAACGGATGCTCGACCTGGATCCGGAACGCGCACGCGCCGAGCTGGCCGACGTCCGCAGCCTCACGCGTGACGCTCTCTCCGACGTGCGTTCGACGGTCCGAGATGTCCGGGGTGCCTCGCTTCCTGCCGAGATCGCTGCCGCACGGTCGGCGTTGGTGTCGGCAGGGATCGAAGCCGATCTGCCCACGGTGGCCGACGACGTGCCGACGGCCTGGCGCGGGCTGTTCGCCTGGACCGTCCGAGAAGGCGTCACCAACGTGATCCGCCACAGCGCTGCGACGCGGTGCGTCGTACGCCTCGGAGCCGAGGGTGTCTCGGTCGCCGACGACGGACGCGGGCTGATCGAGGGCCGCACGGACGGGATGGGTCTGCACGGCCTGCGGCAGCGGGCGAAAGACGCCGGCGCCACTCTCGTCGTCGGGCCTGGACTCCACGGTGCCGGGACCTCGGTCGCGATCGTGGTCCCTGCTGCGGCGCCGGAGCAGGAGGCGGTCTCGTGACCGAGCCCATCAGGGTCCTGCTCGCCGACGACCAGGCACTCGTCCGCGGGGCGCTCGCCGCACTGCTCGACCTCGAGCCGGACCTCACGGTCGTGGCCGAGGTCGCCGACGGTACGCAGGTTGTGGCGGAGGCGATGCAGCACCAGGTCGACGTCGCGCTGCTCGACGTGGAGATGCCGGGTATGGACGGAGTCGCGGCGGCCGCGGCGCTGCGCCAGGCCGTGCCAGGGTGCCGCGTCCTCATGGTGACCACGTTCGGGCGCCCGGGATATCTGCGCCGGGCCCTCGCCGCCGGCGCGTCGGGGTTCGTCGTGAAGGACACGCCCGCTCGGCAGCTCGCGGACGCGGTGCGCCGCGTGCACGGCGGTCTGCGGGTCGTCGACCCGGCGCTCGCGGCCGACTCGTTGGCGTCCGGGGAGTCGCCGCTCACCGAGCGGGAGGCGGACGTTCTCCGGGAGGCACGTGACGGTGGCACCGTGGCTGACATCGCTCGCGTGCTCGCCCTCTCCGAGGGGACCGTCCGCAATCATCTGTCGAGCGCGATCGGCAAGACGTCGGCGCGGACACGTGCCGAGGCGGTGCGGATCGCGGTGGAGAACGGATGGCTGCTCGGCGAGCAGGGATGAGTTCGGTGGTGGCGCACGGTCAACCCCCTCAAAGCACCGATCGAGGAGCCGCTATGACCGAGCCTCACACCCACCGACTGACCGTGCCCGGCGCCGAGATCGCCTACGACGTCCGTCCGCAGCCCTCCGCCTCCGTTCCGCCGCTGCTCGTCATCGGGTCCCCGATGGCCGCGTCGGGGTTCGGTACGCTCGCGCGCCACTTCTCCGACCGGACGGTCGTCACCTACGACCCCCGTGGCGCCGAGCGCAGCGTCCGGACCGACGGAGCGAGCGAGTCGACCCCCACGGAGCACGCCGACGACCTCATCCGACTCATCGAGGCGACGGGCGGGGGACCGGTCGACGTGTTCGCCACTAGCGGCGGGGCGGTCAACGCCCTCGCGCTCGTGGCCGAGCATCCCGACCTCATCCGGACCCTGGTGGCGCACGAGCCGCCCTTGGCCCAGCTGCTGCCGGATCGGGACCAGGCGCTCGCGGCAACCACCGGCATCCGACGGACCTACCTGGAGGACGGTCTCGGACCCGCGATGGTGCGCTTCATCATGCTCGTCTCGCACCAGGGGCCGGTCCCTGACGGGTTCGTCGAGATGCCCGCGCCGGAGCCGTCCGCGTTCGGGCTGCCGGTGGAGGACGATGGATCGCGCGACGACGTCCTGCTCGCCCAGAACCTCGTGTCCTGCACGCACTTCGCTCCCGACGTCGATGCGCTGCGCGAGGTCCTGTCGCGCATCGTCCTGGTCGCCGGGGCGGAGTCGGCCGAGCAGCTGGCGTCGCGCGCGACGTACGCCCTGGCCGACCTGCTCGGCACGTCGGTCACCGTGTTCCCGGGTGACCACGCGGGCTTCCTCGGTGGTGAGTACGGGATGACCGGCCAGCCCGACGACTTCGCCAAGGCGCTGCGGGAGGTGCTCGACGGTCAGGCCTGACCTGCCTCCCGCTGCTCGTCGAGAGCTGCGGTGTAGCGCGCCATGCACTCCTCGAACGACGGGATCGGGCTGCCGCCCTCGGCCTGTGCACGGTCGATGAGCAGCTCGAGCGTGTCGAGCAGGCCCTTGATGTGGGGGTCGAACGGGGTGGCGGCGTTCTCGAAGGCCCCCACGCTCCAGAGCCTCGTCATCGCCGGGAACCGGGACGGGTCGAAGGTCTCCTCCCAGAAGTCGCTCGTGGACGCCCAGTAGGCGGCGTAGTCGGTGCCTTGGCTGCGCCGGTCGGCGTCCTCGGCCGCAGCAGCGCGGGCCGAACCGACGACCGTGTCGTGCACGATGCCGATCGTGTCGATCACCTGGCTGGCTGTGAGCCCGGTGTCGATGAGGATCTGGTAGCCCGCCTCGTCGAACGCGAAGACGTGTGGTGCCAGGGGGAGACGCCACCGGTTGACGTCGAGCAGCCACGGGTGCCGGCGCAGCAGCTGCCAGTAGCCGCGCGCATAGCGCTCGAGCGCCGGACGCCACGGCAGGCCCGGCTCGGGCAGGTCGACGTCGGCGTAGGCCCGGTCGACCATCGCGTCGAGGAGCTCGTCGCGACCGGGCACGTGCGAGTACAGCGTCATCGCCCCGACACCGAGGGACCGGGCGACCGACCGCATCGAGACCGCGTCCAGGCCCTGGGCGTCCGCGATCGCGACAGCGGCGTCCACGACCTGGGGGCGGCTCACCCTCGCCGGTCGGCCCCGGGTCGACGCGACCGGCGACTCCCACAGGGCGGCGTAGCGGTGCCGTGGGGGATCTGCGTCGGTCATCGGAGTCTCCTGGAAAAGGCCTTGCCGGACTTTATCGTACAGCGTACCGTTGCTCGCATGACAGATTCAGTACGCCGTACGACAAGTATGGTCTCTGCACGAGGTCTCACGAAGACCTTCACACGGAAGAAGGAGGTCGTCGAGGCCGTCAAGGACGTCGACCTCGACGTCGCGGACGGCGAGCTGGTCGCCTTCCTCGGTCCCAACGGCGCAGGCAAGTCGACCACCCTGCGGATGCTCACGTCGCTGCTCCGACCGACAGCCGGCACTGCGACCGTCGCCGGCTATGACGTGGTGCGTGACCCCGCCGAGGTACGAGCCCGCATCGGCTACATCGGTCAGGGCAACGCCGGCGGCTACTCGTACCGGGTGGGTGACGAGCTCCAGAACCAGGGGCGCTTCTATTCGGTGCCGGCCGACGTGGCCCGGCGGCGGGCCGGCGAGCTGCTCGAGGCGCTCGAGCTCTCGGGGATGGAGAAGCGCACGGTGCTGTCGCTCTCAGGGGGCCAGCGCCGACGGCTCGACGTCGCCATGGGGCTGATGAACCATCCGGGCCTGCTGTTCCTCGACGAGCCCACCACCGGGCTCGACCCGCACGCGCGGGCCAACCTGTGGGAGCACATCATGCGCCTGCGGGTCGAGAACACCATGACGATGCTCCTGACCACCCACTACCTCGACGAGGCCGACTCGATGGCCGAGCGCATCGTCCTCATCGACCACGGCACGGTGATCGCCGACGCGACCCCGACCTCGCTCAAGCGCGACTTCGCCGACGACGTCGTGACGCTCGGGCTCGTCCCAGGCGCCGACACCACTGCCGTCGTCGTGGAGAAGGCCCGCTCCGTGCTCCCCGACGAGATCAGCCGCGTCGAGGACCACCACGAGGACGACGGGTCCGTCCGGCTCGTCCTGTCGACCAACCACGGGCCGGATCTCGTGCCGACCGTCCTGCGCTCGCTCGAGGCGGTGGGCGTGACCGTGGGGTCGGCGGACGTCAAGCAGGCGTCGCTCGACGACGTCTTCCTCAACCTGACAGGCCGGAGCCTGCGCGAGGAGGCAGCATGACCACCACGATCCAGACCCACGTCCAGGTCGCGAGCCCGTTGCCGGAGCGGTCGCGCTCGGCGAAGTGGCTCCACGACACCGCCGCGGTCTTCGTCCGAGAGATCCTCGTGACGCTGCGCGATCCGTTCACGCTGATCTTCTCGCTGCTGCAGCCGCTGGTCTTCCTCGGCCTCTTCGGTCCGCTGCTCGACGGGATGCTGGGGGACGCGGCGATCGACGGCGAGTCGGCGCTGCAGTGGTTCCTGCCCGGAGTGCTCGTGATGATCGCGATCTTCGGGACCGGCATGGTCGGCGGCAACCTGCTCTACGAGCTGATGACCGGAGCGTACGAGCGGATCCTCGCGACACCGCTCGACCGCTCGTCGATCCTGGTCGGGCGCGCCCTCAAGGAGTTCGCGCCGCTGGTCGTGCAGGCGCTGCTGATCACCGTGGTGGCGATCCCGTTCGGGCTGGCGTTCTATCCGGCGCACGTGTTGCTCGGGCTGCTCATCCTGGGCATCTTCGGAATCGGGCTGGGCTCCCTGTCGTACGCGCTGGGGCTGGCCTCGAAGAATCGGGAGTGGGTGTTCTGGGGCGTTCAGCAGTCGCTGATCTTTCCGCTGCTGCTCCTGGCGGGCATGATGCTGCCGCTGGAGGCGGGGCCGGAGTGGATGCGGGTCGTCTCGAAGTTCAACCCGTTGACCTACATCGTCGACGCCGAGCGCGCGCTCTTCGCCGGCACGATGTGGGACTCGACCGTCGCGTGGGGCCTGCTCGCCGCGCTCGCGACGTGCGCGGTCGGCCTGTGGGTCGGCATCTGGAAGGTCAAGCGGACGATCTGACCCGCCCGCCCCGCGAGGGTGCGGTGCGTCACACCAACGCCCGGCGGGTGGCTGTAACACCGGCGTCATCCGTACGATGCGCAGCATGAGCGAGTTGTCGTTGAGCGGCGGCGCGGTCTCCTCCCGCGAAGCGTGGGAGAAGGCCGCGGCGGCTGTGCTCCGCAAGGCCCGACGGCTGTCGGACGACCAGCCCGACGCCGCGGTGTGGGAGGCACTGACGACCCGCACGCTCGACGGCATCGCCGTCACCCCGCTGGGTACGCCGGAGCTCGCCGCCGGCCTCCCGGATCCCGGACTGCCGGGTCAGGCGCCGTACGTCCGCGGGACCCGTGCGCGACGTGACGACGGCTCGTGGGACATCCGGGTGCTGCACGAGGACCCGGACGCGACGCACACCGCCGAGGCGGTGCTCGACGACCTCGAGAACGGCGCCACCTCCGTGTGGCTGCGACTCGGCCCCGAGGCGATCGACCCCGCTGCCCTCGGCACGGTGCTCGACCGGGTGTTCGTCGATCTCGCGCCCGTCGTCGTCGAGGCACGGGCCGACGGCCTGGGCGCCGCCGACGCGTTCTGCCGCTACCTCGACGAGCGTGGGGTCACACCGGCCCCCGGCACCAACCTCGGGCTCGACCCGATCGGTGCTTCGCTGCGCGGATACACCGGTGAGATGGTGCTCGAGACCGTGGTCGTCGAGGGCGCCCGCAAGGCGGCCGAGCGTGGCATCGCCGCGTTCGTGGTCGACGCGACCGCGGCGCACGACGGTGGAGCGTCCGAGGCGCAGGAGGTCGGCTACGCGCTCGCGGTCGGTGCGGCGTACCTGCGCCTCCTCACCGCTGCCGGGTTCTCGGTCGAGGACGCACTCGCGATGATCGAGTTCCGGTTCGCCGCGACGGACGAGCAGTTCACGACCATCGCCAAGCTTCGCGCCGCACGCGGCACCTGGAACCGCCTCGCCGAGCTCTGCGGTGCTGCGGACGTGGCACGCGGCCAGGTCCAGCACGTGGTCACCTCCCGGGTGATGCTCAGCAAGTACGACCCCTGGGTCAACATGCTGCGGACCACGGTCGCCGCGTTCGCTGCGGGCGTCGGTGGCGCCTCGTCGGTGACCGTGCTGCCGTTCGACGCCCCGCTGGGGCTCCCCGACGCGTTCAGCCGTCGGATCGCGCGCAACACGTCGTCGCTGCTGACCGCCGAGGCGCACGTCGGCGCCGTCACCGACCCCGCCGGCGGCGCGTACGCCGTGGAGCGCCTCACCGACGACCTCGCCCGCGCGGCCTGGGACGAGCTCGGCCGCATCGAGGAGGCAGGCGGCGCCGTCGACGCGATCGAGGACGGGTCGCTCGTCGGGCGCCACCGCGCCGTCGCCCGCGAGCGGGAGAGCCAGATCGCCCGGCGCAAGCGCCCGCTCACCGGTCTGTCGGAGTTCCCGAACCTGCGTGAGGTGCTGCCTGAGCGCACTCCGTACCCCGAGGGCGCCGAGCCCGTCCAGCGTTACGGTGCGGCCTTCGAGGCGCTGCGGGACAACCCCGTCCCCACGCCTGTCTTCCTCGCCACCATGGGGCCGATCTCGGCGCACACCGCGCGGGTCACCTTCATCGCCAGCCTGCTGGCGGCGGGTGGCATCGAGACGGTGACCGCCGGCCCGACGGCCCGCGTCGACGCCGTCCTCGCGGCGTACGACGGAGCTCCGGTGGTCTGCCTCGCCGGACCCGACAGTGCCTACGCCGAGTGGGGCGCCGACCTCGTGACCGCACTGCGCGCGGCCGGGGCGCAGTGGGTGATCCTCGCCGGGAAGCCCGTCGACGGTGTCGCCGTCGACGCCACGGCAGCGACCGGCGTCGACGCCCTGGCCTTCTTGCACGAGACGCGCGGACACCTCGGCGCGGCGCGAGCCGCGGGCGGACCCGCGGCCGAGAACGGAGCAGACGCATGAGCATCCCCGAGTCCTTCGCCGGGTTGCCGCTCGACCCGGACCAGCCGTACGCGGCCGACCGTACGGCCTACGACCGCGCCGCCGATGGTGCCGAGCCCTGGCCTGCGCCCGAGGGCATCGACATCGCACCGCTCTACACGGGGGCCGACCTCCAGGGTCTGGACGCGCTCGACACCTACCCCGGCCTCGCACCGTTCCTGCGTGGTCCGTACCCGACGATGTACACCACCCAGCCGTGGACGATCCGCCAGTACGCGGGGTTCTCCACGGCGGAGGAGTCGAACGCCTTCTATCGGCGCAACCTTGCCGCGGGGCAGAAGGGCCTGTCCGTCGCCTTCGACCTCGCGACCCACCGCGGCTACGACTCGGACAACCCTCGCGTCGTGGGCGACGTGGGCATGGCCGGGGTCGCGATCGACTCGATCTACGACGCGCGCACCCTCTTCGAGGGCATCCCGCTGGACAAGATGAGCGTCTCGATGACGATGAACGGTGCGGTGCTCCCGGTGCTCGCGCTCTACATCGTGGCGGCCGAGGAGCAGGGGGTGAAGCCGGAGCAGCTCATGGGGACCATCCAGAACGACATCCTCAAGGAGTTCATGGTCCGCAACACATACATCTATCCGCCGGCGCCGTCGATGCGGATCATCTCCGACATCTTCGCCTACACCGCGCAGCGGATGCCGAAGTTCAACTCGATCTCGATCTCCGGCTACCACATCCAGGAGGCCGGAGCGACGAACGACCTCGAGCTCGCCTACACCCTGGCCGACGGTGTCGAGTACATCCGCGCGGGCCTCGACGTCGGGCTCGACATCGACGCGTTCGCGCCGCGGCTGTCGTTCTTCTGGGCGATCGGGATGAACTTCTTCATGGAGGTCGCCAAGCTCCGGGCCGCGCGCGCCCTCTGGTCACGGCTCGTCGCCCCGTTCGACCCGAAGAACCCCAAGTCGAGCTCGCTGCGGACCCACTCCCAGACGTCGGGGTGGTCGCTGACGGCGCAGGACGTGTTCAACAACGTGCAGCGGACGGCCATCGAGGCGATGGCGGCGACCCAGGGGCACACCCAGTCGCTGCACACCAACGCGCTCGACGAGGCGATCGCCCTGCCGACCGACTTCTCCGCGCGGATCGCCCGCAACACCCAGCTCCTGCTCCAGCAGGAGTCGGGCACCACGGCGACGATCGACCCGTGGGGCGGCTCCTACTACGTCGAGCGCCTCACCCATGACCTCGCCCGCCGTGCCTGGTCGCACATCGAGGAGGTCGAGCGGGCCGGCGGCATGGCCAAGGCCATCGAGGCCGGGATCCCCAAGATGCGCGTCGAGGAGGCTGCCGCCCGCACCCAGGCGCGGATCGACGCCGGGCACCAGGCCGTCATCGGCGTCAACACCTACCGCGTCGACACCGAGGAACCCTTCGAGGTCCTCAAGGTCGACAACCGCGCGGTCTACGCCGCGCAGGTCGCCAAGCTGGAGCGGCTGCGGGCCGAGCGTGACGACGACGAGGTCCGCCGTACGCTGCACGCCCTGACCGAGTCGGCGGGACGTGGGGCGAGCAAGGACGGCTCGCTCGACGGCAACCTCCTCGCGCTGGCCGTCGACGCCGCCCGGGCCAAGGCCACGGTGGGCGAGATCTCCGACGCGCTCGAGAAGGTCTACGGACGCCACAAGGCGGTCATCCGTACGATCTCTGGTGTGTACCGATCCGAGGCAGGCAAGGCCGAGAACGTCGAGCGCGTGATCGCGGCGACCGACGCCTTCGAGGAGGCCGAGGGACGACGTCCACGCATCCTGGTGGCCAAGATGGGCCAGGACGGGCACGACCGGGGCCAGAAGGTCATCGTCTCCGCCTTCGCCGACATGGGCTTCGACGTCGATGTGGGCCCGCTCTTCTCCACGCCGGAGGAGGTGGCGCAGCAGGCGGTCGACGCCGACGTCCACGTGGTGGGCGTCTCGTCCCTGGCTGCGGGCCACCTGACGCTCGTGCCGGCGCTCCGTGACGCGCTGGCCGAGCTGGGCCGCCCCGACGTCCTCGTGGTCGTGGGCGGCGTGATCCCGCCGGACGACGTGGAGACGCTCAAGCAGATGGGCGCGGCCTCGGTCTTCCTGCCGGGCACGGTCATCGCCGAGTCGGCGCTCGAGCTGCTGGACAAGCTCCGGGCGACGCTGCAGCACTGATGGTCGACGTCGTCGAGCTCGCTGACCGCGTACGCGCCGGGCAGCGTGCTGCGGTCGCGCGAGCCATCACCCTCGTCGAGTCTCGTCGACCCGACCACCGAGAGGCGGCACGGGAGCTGCTTGCGCTGCTCACCCCGCACTCGGGTGGCGCTGTCCGCGTGGGGATCTCGGGGGTCCCGGGGGTCGGGAAGTCGACGTTCATCGAGGCGCTGGGCACCCACCTGACCGCGACCGACCACAAGGTCGGGGTCCTCGCGGTGGACCCGTCGTCGGTGCGTACGGGGGGCTCGGTCCTCGGCGACAAGACGCGGATGCCGGAGCTCGCGGCGAGCCCCCGGGCGTACATCCGCCCCTCGCCGTCGGCCGGCACCCTCGGCGGCGTCGCGCGCGCGACGACCCAGGCGATCCTCGTGCTCGAGGCGGCCGGATTCGACGTGGTGCTCGTGGAGACGGTCGGCGTCGGGCAGTCGGAGGTGACCGTCGCCGGGATGGTCGACACATTCCTGTTCCTCACGCTCGCGCGGACCGGTGACCAGCTCCAGGGCATCAAGAAGGGCATCCTCGAGATCGCTGACGTCATCGCGGTCAACAAGGCCGACGGTGACCGTGAGCCGGAGGCACGCGTCGCTGCCCGCGACCTCGCCGGGGCGATCCGCCTCGTCCACGCCGGGACCACCGGGTGGGTCCCGCCGGTGCTGACCTGCTCCGGGCTCGAGGGCACGGAGGTGGACACGGTGTGGATGCGGGTGCTGAGGCACCGCGAGTTCCTCGGTGCCGGCGGCCTGCGCGACAAGCGGGCGGCGCAGCAGCTCGAGTTCATGTGGGCGCTGGTGCGCGACGAGCTCGAGCAACGGCTGCGGCGCTCGGAGGCCGTACGCGGGGTGCTCGACGAGGTCCGTGCCGAGGTGCTCTCCGGTGACATGCCCGCGACGAGTGCCGCGGACGCGATCCTGGCTGCGTACGACCGCCCCTGACCGCTTCCCGCATCCGCTGCGCCCCGTGATCCGACGGGTTGTGCACCGAGATCACGTGCCGATCCGGTGCGCAACCCGTCGGATCGGGGATGCACGAGGGGGAGGTCAGGCCCAGGCCGGGTCCCAGCCCTCGACGTCCTCCGGCTTGCGCGACGGCGGGCCGGTGTAGATAGCGGACGGACGGATCAGCCGCCCCGTGCGCTTCTGCTCGAGGATGTGCGCACTCCATCCGGCCGTGCGAGCGCACGTGAACATCGACGTGAACATGTGCGGCGGGATCTCGGCGAAGTCGAGGACGATCGCTGCCCAGAACTCGACGTTCGTCTCCAGCACCCGGTCCGGGCGGCGCTCGCGCAGCTCGGCGAGCGCGGCGTCCTCCAGCGCCTCGGCCACCGCGTACCGCGGGGCGTTGAGCTCGCGCGCGGTCCGGCGCAGGACACGGGCGCGCGGGTCCTCGGCGCGGTAGACGCGGTGGCCGAACCCCATCAGGCGTTCGCCGGCGTCGAGCAGGCCCTTGACATAGGTCCGCGCGTCGCCGGACTTCTCGACATCGCCGATCATGCCGAGCACGCGCGACGGCGCGCCGCCGTGCAGCGGACCCGACATCGCGCCGACGGCACCCGACAGCGCGGCAGCGACGTCGGCGCCGGTCGAGGCGATCACGCGTGCGGTGAACGTGGAGGCGTTCATGCCGTGCTCGGCGGCGGAGGCCCAGTAGGCGTCGATGGCCTTGACGTGAGCGGGGTTGGCCTCGCCGCGCCACCGGGTGAGGAACCGCTCGGTGATGGTGCTCGCCTTGTCGATCTCGGTCTGCGGGACCATCGGCTGACCGACGCCCCGTGCGGCCTGGGCGACGTACGACAGCACCATGACGGCCGTACGGGCGAGGTCGTCGCGAGCCTGCTCAGGATCGATGTCGTACAGCTGGCGGAGGCCCCAGGCGGGAGCGGTCAGTGCGATCGCGCTCTGGACATCCACCCGGATGTCACCCGAGTGCACAGGGATGGGGAAGGGCTCGGCGGGCGGGAGGCCCGGCTCGTACGTGCCGTCGACCAGGAGGCCCCAGATCTTCTCGAAGGGCACTCGCCCCACGAGGTCCTCGATGTCGACGCCGCGGTAGCGCAGCGCGGAGCCTTCCTTGTCCGGCTCGGCGATCTCTGTGGCGAAGGCGACGACGCCTTCGAGGCCCTCGTGGACCTTCACCGTCTCGGATGCGTCAGTCATGCCAGTCATTCTGCCCCGCCCGCGCAACGCCAGGTCTCGTAGGGTGCTGTCCATGGAGTCCCACGCGATCGCGGCACTGCGCGAGGAGTACGAGGCATCCGGACTGAGCGAGGCCGACGCCGGGCACGACCCGGTGTGGCTCTTCGGGACGTGGTTCGACCAGGCGGTCGCCTCGGGGATGCACGAGCCGAACGCGATGGCGCTGGCGACGGCGACGCCCGGTGCGCTGCCGTCGGTCCGGATCGTGCTCCTCAAGGGCTTCGACGCCGAGGGGGCGGTCTTCTACACCAACCGTGAGTCGCGCAAGGGCGACGACCTCGAGGGCAACCCGCACGCGGCGTTGGTGATGCTGTGGCACCCGTTGCAGCGGCAGGTCCGGATCGAGGGCTCGGTGACGCGGGTGTCTGACAGCGAGAGCGATGACTACTTCAGCTCACGGCCTCGGACGTCCCAGCTGGGCGCCGTCGCCTCCGACCAGTCGCGGGTGGTCGCCGACCGGGTTGCCCTCGAGCGGGCGTACGACGCGGCGGAGGTCTCGTACCCCGACGACGTGGCGCGTCCCATGTGGTGGGGCGGCTATCGCGTGTCCATCGACTCGATCGAGTTCTGGCAGGGACGCTCGGGCCGCATGCACGACCGGATCCGCTTCCGTGCCGTCGGTGGGCAATGGCTTCGCGAGCGTCTCGCGCCGTAGGCCGGGCAGAGGGCCGGGCCGCAGGAGGGTGAAGACAGGAACGACCCGCGGGGTTTGCGTGCCGAGCGGACTTTGCTCTCGGCCCCCGCGGGTCGGGTGGCTGCCTGGGATTCGCCGCACGGTGCTGGCGTTCCCACGGCACCGTGGCTAGCTGACAGCCACCTCACATGTCCTGAAGTCAATCATTCTTCGGACCACCTCCTTCCCGTGTACGGACGAGATTACGCCGCGCTCCCGCCCGGGCCAACCCCTTTCCCGGGCCGGTTCCAGAGGCGATCCCCAGGGTGATCCGCAGGGCGGGACAATCGTTCCCGTGACGGCACCACGGGGCGTAGGGCGGATCCTCACCGACATCCGTCCGCTCCGGGAGTCGGTCGACTACCGGCGTCTCTGGGTCGGCCACACGGTGTCTCAGCTGGGTCAGCAGATGGCGACGGTCACGGTCGCCTACCAGGTCTTCGTGATCACCGACTCTTCCTTCGCGGTCGGGGTCCTCGGGATCGTCGCCCTGGTCCCGTTGATCGTGCTCGGCCTGTACGGCGGGGCGCTGGTCGACCACTTCGACCGGCGGACGGTCGCGCTCGTGACCGCGGTCGGGCTCTGGGTGTGCACGGCGGTGCTGTTGGCGCAGGCGCTGGTGGGCCTCGAGTCGGTGGTCCTGCTGTACGCCGTGGTCGCGGTCCAGTCGGGTCTGTTCGCGGTGAACAGCCCGGCACGGTCCGCGATCATCCCGCGGCTGATCCCGGCGCACCTGCTCCCGGCGGCCAACGCGCTGAGCATGGCGGCGTACAACCTGGGCTTCACCGTGGGCCCGTTGGTCGGCGGTGTCGTGATCGCCTGGCTCGGGGTGGCGGCGACGTACGCGATCGACCTCGTGACGTTCACCGCCGCCGTCTACGCGTTGGTGCGCCTGCCGCCGATCCCGCCCCTCGAGGCGCCTCGGGGGGTGCCGGGCTTCCGGTCGGTGGTCGAGGGGATGGCGTGGTTGAGGCGGGCGCCGAACCTGCGCATGACGTTCGTCCTCGACCTGTGCGCGATGGTGCTGGCGCAGCCCCGGGCGCTGTTCCCCGCGCTCGCGCTGACGGTCTATGCGGGCGGGCCGTCGGCGCTCGGGCTGCTGCAGGCCGCGCCGGCGATCGGGTCCTTGGTGGCGTTCATGCTCTCGGGATGGGTCGGGCGCGTGCACCGTCACGGGGTCGCGATCGTGGTGGCCGTCGTCGCGTACGGGGTCGCCGTCGCGCTCGCGGGTGCGAGTGCGATCGGTGCGCCGGGGTTGATGTGGCTCGTGGTGACGATGCTGGCGTTCTCGGGATCGGCCGACATGGTGAGCGCGGCGTACCGGAGCACGATGCTCCAGCAGGCGGCCCCCGACGCGCTGCGGGGGAGGCTCCAGGGTCTGTTCACGGTCGTCGTCGCCGGCGGCCCGCGCCTCGGCGAGTTCCTGGCCGGATCGCTCGCCGAGATCACGACGATCGGGGTCGCGATGCTCTGCGGCGGAGTGGCGTGCGTCGTCGGGACGCTGGTGGCGGTCGCCCTCCAGCGGGGCTTCCTCACCTACGACGCACGCGACCCGTCGCCGTAGTCACTCGGCCAGCAGGCCGTAGAGCTGACGGCGCGCCTCGTCCAGGATCTGAGCGGCCCGCTCGCGCTGGTCGTCGCTGCCGTCCTCGCCCACCTGGCGGGCGGCCCGTACGAGCTTGCGTGCGCTGACGTGCAGCTCCTCCTGGGTCTGCGAGCCGGGTCGCCCGCTGTCCCAGGCCTGCGCGACCTCCGCGGCGTGATCGGCGAGGTAGGCGGCGCCGTCCTCGGTGATCTGGAACTGGGTGCCCTCCGCATCGACGGGCTCGACGAGGCCGTCCGCGGTCAGCCGTCGGAGCACGGGGTAGATGGACCCCGGGCTGGGCCGCCACCGTCCCTCGGTGCGCTCGGTGAAGGTGGTGATCAGGCCGTACCCGTTGGTCGGGCCGTCGGCCAGGACCGAGAGCGCGGCGAGGCGTACGGCGCCACGGCGGGCGCGGGGCCCGCCACGCCGGCGCTCGCCGAAGCCCGGTCCGAAGCCGGGGCCTGAGCCGGGGCCGAAGTCAGGGCCGAGTCCGGGACCATGGCCGTGACCGCGGCCGCGCGGGTCGCGACGACCTGGACGCGGTCGGCGACGCCCGGAGGTGGGATCGAAGGTCTCTCTGAGGTCGAAGTCTGGGTTTCGCACGAGGCATCCTCCTGTGGCAAGCGGTGGAGTATCGATGATAGAACGCGATATATCGTTACGCAATCGCGCACGCCGCAGCGCCTGCGTTCATCTCGATCGGCTCGACGAGGTGCTCGGCGAACGCCGTCAGGACAGGAACCAGGCCGCCGAGTCGGGAAGGAGCTGACCGGTGCCCTCGGCGAGCGCCGCGGAGAGCACGACCGGCGTGCCGAGATCGTCGACCGGATGGTCGCCCGTTCCGCAGTTGACGACGCACACCAGACCACGCGCACCGTCGACACCGTCACGCCGGAACGCGACCACGTCGTCACCGCGCTCCAGCATCTCGAAGGTCGTCGAGAGGCCGCCGACGAGCTCTCGACGTTGCTGCAGGGCGAACGTGAGGAAGTTCAGCGTCGAGTACGGGTCGCGGGTCTCGTGCTCGACGGTGTAATCACGGAACCAGTCTGGCTGCGGGATCCACGTGCGGACCTCCCCGGGTCCGCCGGGGGAGAAGCCGAACGGAGGCTCCGAGCCGGACCACGGCATCGGGACCCGGCAGCCGTCGCGGCCCACACCGCCGCCACGCAGCCAGGTCGGGTCCTGCCGGTCCTCGGGAGCCACGTCGACCTGGGGGAGGCCGAGCTCTTCGCCCTGGTAGACGTACGCGGACCCGGGCAGAGCCAGCATCGTCAACATCGCCGCCTTGGCCCGAGACAGCCCGAGGTCGCCGCCACCGTAGTGGGTGACCGTACGGACGACGTCGTGGTTGGAGAGCACCCACGTGGGGCTCGCGCCGACCGGGCCCACCGCGGCGTACGTCTCGTCCAGGACGCGTCGTAGCGCGGGCGCGGAGAAGGGAGTCGAGAGCCAGTGGAAGTTGAAGACCTGGTGCATCTCGTCAGGGCGGACGTAGTGCGCCATCGCCTCGGCCGAGCCGACCCACGCCTCACCGATCATCATCCGGTCACCGGGGTAGGAGTCGAGCACCGTGCGCCAGCCGCGGTAGACCTCGTGCACGCCCGGCTGGTTCCAGTAGGGGCGGTCCCACTCGGTCATCGTGGCGTCGAGCGTCTCGCCCGCGGGTCCGAGCCCTTCGACGTCGGGCATGCCGGACGCCTTGAAGAGGCCGTGCGCCACGTCGACGCGGAAGCCGTCCACGCCCCTGTCGAGCCAGAAGCGCAGCACCGACTCGAACTCCTCGCCGACCTCCGGGTGATCCCAGTTGAGGTCGGGCTGCCCGGCGTCGAACAGGTGGAGGTACCACTGGCCGTCCTCGACCCGGGTCCACGCCGGGCCGCCGAACACCGACTGCCAGTTGTTGGGCGGCAGCGAGCCGTCGGGTCCGCGGCCGTCCCGGAAGAGGTAGCGCTCTCGTGCCGAGCTGCCCCGGCCCGCCCGGAGGGCTTCCTGGAACCACGGGTGAGCCGAGGCCGTGTGGTTGGGCACGAGGTCGACGATGACCTTGAGACCGCGCTCGTGGGCGCCGGCGAGCATCTCGTCGAAGTCGGCGAGCGTGCCGAAGAGCGGGTCGACGTCGCGGTAGTCGGCCACGTCGTAGCCGTGGTCGGCCTGCGGCGAGCGGTAGAACGGCGTGAGCCACAGCGCGTCGACGTTGAGCTGCTCCAGGTAGTCGAGCCGAGAGGTGACGCCCAAGAGGTCGCCGACCCCGTCACCGTCGGCGTCGGCGAACGAGCGGACGTAGATCTCGTAGCAGACGGCGTTGCGCCACCATGGCACGACAGACTCTGAGGACTGGGTCACGAGTGGTTCCTCCGTGGGGGGCGGCGGTCGCGTCCGCGGCCCTCAGCGGTGCGAGCAGGGCACGACAAGTCTAGGCGGGTACGTGACGAGTCGGTCGGCGGAAGTCGGTGATGTCGATCGCGATCCAGGTCTGCTCCGCACGCGCGACGAGCGTCCCGTCGACGCCGTAGAGCGCGGTGCCGGTGCGGTGCTTGCGCCCGTCGACGCCGCGAAGCGTGCCCACGCTGACGTAGTCGTGCCCGGTGACGACGGGCGAGAGGATCTGACCGGTCATCCGCCCCAACACCATCGGGGTCCGGTCGATGTGTGCTGCCCAGCCGCCCGGGCAGTCGATCGCCGCCCAGACGACCTCCGTGCCGAGGCGGCCCTCGCCGTCGGCGAAGGCCGGGTGCGGCGTCCAGCTCGCCGCCACCGTGCCGGGGAACCCCGGGTCGTCGACCGGACCCGAGAACACGAGCAACCCGTCACCGGGCTTCCGCGCCGTCCCGCAGGTGAAGCAGTGCGGGAACGGATGCTCGACACGCCCCTCGTACGCCTCGCTCCCCAAGCGGGCGAGGACCTCCCCGACGAACGGCGCGGGATCCACGTCGAAGGCTCCTGCGACCGCGTCGGCCACCACTGTCGCGCCGTCGGAGAGCACCGACCGGTGCCCGTCGAAGGCGAGGTCCAGCGGGACGTCGAGCGGCGGCGGGACCCGCAGCGTCGACGTCACCACGGCGGCGCCGTGGTCGGCGACGGGGTGCGAGACCAGTCCGGCGACGTAGCCTCCGTTGCCGGAGCTGTCCGGTCCGTTGAACTGCCGCGAGATGGTCGTGGTCGTCATCGGGCCACGCTCTCATGCGGCGGCGCCCGTCGGACCAGGGCGGGTCAGCGGATCTCCTCGTACCTCCGCAGCGCCTCCCGGCGCTCTTCGGCGTGGTCGACCAGTGGCGGCGGATAGCTCGCCGGCGGGTCCGGGAGCAGCCAGGGTTCGTGCACCCACCGGGTCGAGACGTCGGCGAGCTCGGGAACCCACCGGCGTACGTAGGTGCCGTCTCGGTCGAACTTCTTCGCCTGGGTGACCGGGTTGAAGACCCGGAAGTAGGGCGCCGCGTCCGTGCCGCAGCCGGCCACCCACTGCCAGTTGTGCTGGTTGGAGGCGAGGTCGAAGTCGACGAGGTGCTCGGCGAAGTGGCGTGCGCCGTGCTGCCACGCCAGATGCAGGTCCTTCACCAGGAAGCTCGCCACGATCATCCGCACGCGGTTGTGCATCCACCCCTGCGCGAGCAGCTGCCGCATGCCCGCGTCCACGACCGGGATCCCCGTACGTCCCTCCTTCCACGCCTCGAGGTCGCCCGCGGGAGTGTCGTAGGCCATCGAGGCGAAGGCCGGCACCCACGGATCCCACGCCGAGTCCGGGCGCTGGTCGAGCACGTCGGCGTAGAACTCGCGGAACGCCAGCTCCCGACGGTACGCCTCGGAGCCTGGGCCACGTCCGAGCCCGGCGAGCAGGGTGCGGGGGTGGATCTCGCCCCACCGCAGGTGCACCGACATCCGTGAGGTGCGGTCGTCACCGGGAAGGTCCCGTTCGGTCGCGTAGTCGCCGAGGCCGTCGGCCACGAACTCGTCCCACCGCCGTCGGGCCGCGACCTCTCCTGGGACGGGGAGGGCGAGACCGTACGGCACCTCGGCGTCCGGGACCTCGACGGTGGGCGGGCCTGGCGACACCCACGCTGCGTCGTAGGGGTCTCGTGCGGGGGCCCGCCAACCGTGCTCGAGCCACGCGGCGTAGTAGGGGGTGAAGACCTGGTAGCGGCCCCCGTCGCGCCTGGTCACCCGGCCGGGAGCGACCGCGTACGGCGAGCCGGTACGGACGAGCGCGACGCCGTGCTCGCCGAGGGCGTCGGAGACCCGGGTGTCTCGGCGGCGTCCGTACGGCGTGTGGTCGCCCGCGACGTGCACGCTGGCCGCGCCGACCCGGCGGGCCACCCCGACCACCTCTCTCGCAGGGTCCCCGGCGACCACGTGGAGTCCCGTGGCGCCCAGTCGTCGGGAGAGGTCGCGCAGCGAGCCCGCGAGGTAGGCCCGTCTCGGCGGCGGGGCCGCGTCCCACAACCGCGGGTCCAGGACGAAGAGCGGGACGACGCCGTCGCCGCCGGCCTCCAACGCCGTCACGAGGGCCGGGTTGTCCCCGAGGCGGAGGTCTCGCCGGAACCACAGCACCGAGATCGGCATCCGCCCATCCTCGACGGTGCACGGGGTCTGTGCACGATCTGGAACAATAGGCGCGTGAGCGACCTGATCGACACCACCGAGATGTACCTGCGGACCATCTACGAGCTCGAGGAAGAGGGCATCGTCCCTCTGCGCGCGCGCATCGCCGAGCGTCTCCACCAGAGCGGGCCCACGGTCAGCCAGACGGTAGCGCGGATGGAGCGGGACGGGCTGCTCACCGTCGAGGGCGACCGCCACCTCGAGCTGTCCGACCAGGGGCGCGCGCTCGCCACGCGGGTGATGCGCAAGCACCGCCTCGCCGAGCGCCTCCTGACCGACATCATCGGGCTCGAGATCGAGTACGTGCACGAGGAGGCGTGCCGTTGGGAGCACGTCATCTCCGAGCAGGTCGAGCGCAAGCTGGTCCGACTGCTCGAGCACCCGACCGAGTCGCCGTACGGCACGCCCATCCCCGGGCTGGGCGAGCTGGACGAGGCGGCGGTGCAGGCCGAGGCGTTCCTCGGGGCCGGCGTGATGCACCTGACGGCGACCCTGGCGGCCAACGGTGATGCGTCGCGGCTCGTGGTGCGACGCATCGGCGAGGAGCTGCAGAAGGACACGACCGCGATGTCGGTCCTGCGTCGCGTCGGTGTGCTCCCCGGCAACGACGTTCTCGTGTCCTCGGCGCCCGACGGCGGTGTCGTCGTCGCGCGGGGCGGCGAGACGGCGGAGATCGACGCGGACGCCGCCAGCCACATCTTCGTCACGCGGCCGTGAGCGTCGCCCCCGGCTCCGACTCCTCCCGGCGTCGTGCCCGCGACGCTCGGACTCGCGGGCTGCCGGGCCGATGGTGCAGGGTGCTCATGAGGTCGGCGGGCTGCTAGGTCGACCGACGACCGGGGGGACACGATGAACGCAGCGCAGCGTCACGCACGCTGGTTCCTCAGCGCCTCCGTGGTGCTCGCGGCCGTCGTGGTCACCGTGCTCACCGTGGCGGCGCTCGTCGCGCAGGGAGAGTCTCTCGACCCGTGGTGGCTGCTCGCCGTCCCGGCGATCGTGCTCACCAGCGCGGCGCCGCTCTACCTCGACCGCTATGACGACTGGCTGGCGGTGGGCACCGAGTTCTGCGTCCTGGTGATGCTGTCGCTCGCGCTCGACTGGCCGCAGGCCCTCTCCCTCTGGATCATCGGCGTCGTGCTGGCCCAGCTCGTGCCGGTGGCGCGGGCCCCTCGAGCGTTCGACGCGTCGCTCTCCATCGTCTGCGGTGCCGTCGCCGTCGCCGTGGTGTCGATCCTGGGCACCGGGACGTCCGGCTACCGCGAGGTGATGGTTGTCGGGGCGGCCTTCACGCTCGCGTTCCTGATCGACATCGGTGTCTCGGTGCTGCGTGTCCACGCCGCCGAGCCGCCCGACCCCGGGAGCATCGCGGCGCGGGGATACGAGGTCCTCACCCTCTACGGGCTGTACGTCGGGGTGACCGCGATGGGGTACGTCTCGGTGCTCCTCTACCGGGCGGTGTCACCGTGGGCGCTTCTCGCGGTCCTGCCTGCGCTGGCGATCGTGCTGATGGCGGTGAAGGGTCTCACCCGCGAGCGCGAGACCGCGCGGCGGCTCAAGGTGCTGTTCGAGACCGCGAACGCGCTCCACTCCGCCTCGACGGAGGGGGAGGTGCTGGCCGTGCTCGACGCGGGGGTCCGGCGACTCGGGAAGTCCGCCGGCTCCGGACTGCGGAGCGAGCTGCCCGCTCCCGGTGACGTCCGGCGGCTCTTCATCTCCGGCGACGACGTCTACTGGCTCGTGATCCACGGCACCGGTGGCCCGCAGGCCGCGACGCTCCGACGCACGGAGGCCCTGGAGTCGATCGCCCAGCAGGCCGAGGAGGCACTCTCGCGGATGCGGATGAACCGTGACCTCGTCGACAGCGCGGAGCGCGATCCGCTGACGCGGTTGAGCAACCGCGCGGTCTTCCTCGACACCGTGGACGAGGCGTTGTCCGCCGAGGGCGGGAGACAGTCGTGCGCGATCCTGTTCTGCGACCTCGACGGCTTCAAGCGGGTCAACGACCAGCTGGGACATGCGAGCGGCGACGCAGCGCTGGTGGAGATCGCGCGCCGCCTCGTCGCCGACCTTCCCGACGACGTGCGGGTGGCTCGCCTCGGCGGCGACGAGTTCGCCATCCTCGTGACGGCGTCGGCGAGCGGAGCGGTCGGACTCCGCGATCGCACGATGGATCTCGCCGCGCAGGTCGGCGAGATCGTCGCCCGACCGATGGTGCTGGACGCCCGCACGATCGAGATCGCCACCAGCATCGGCGTCTCGTGGACCGGCACGGAACGCGTGAGTGCCTCCGAGCTCCTGCGCAACGCCGACATCGCGATGTACGTGGCCAAACGAGAAGGCGGTGGCCGCGTCGTCGTCTACCGTGCGGCCATGGGGGAGGAGCGTGTGCGGTCCTTGGAGCTGGTCGACCGGTTGCGCCGGGCGATCGACGAGCGCCGGCTCCGTGTCGTGTACCAACCGATCGTCTCCGCCGACGAGCAGCGGCTCCTTGCCGTGGAGGCACTGGCCCGGTGGACCGAGGACGGCGAGGTCGTCTCACCGGAGGAGTTCATCCCGCTCGCCGAGGATGCCAACCTCATCGAGCCGATCGGTGAGCTGGTGCTCGACCAGGTCTGCGACGACCTGGAGCAGCTCGGTCACGCGCTCGACCCCGACACCGCGATCGCGATCAACCTGTCTGCGCGTCAGCTCGACTCGCCGCGGTTTCTCGCTCGCATCCATCGCGCCATCGGCCTGCTGGCCCCGCATCCGCTGACGCTCGAGATCACCGAGACGGAGACGATCAGTGAGGAGGTCATCGAGTCGAGGGTGATGGAGGACCTGGTCGAACGCGGGGCGATCCTGGCGGTCGACGACTTCGGGGTGGGATTCTCCTCGCTCGAACGGTTGATGCGGCTGCCCGTGCAGGTGCTGAAGCTTGACCGGGTCTTCTCGCGAGACGTCGACACGGGCGAGGAGCAGGCGGCGTTCCTCACCTCGATGCTCGAGATGGCGTCGGCCACGAATCTCAAGACGGTCGTGGAGGGCATCGAGCGGCGGTCGCAGGTGGAGGCCGTCCTCTCGGACCTGAGTGCTCGCGGGCGTCGCACGCTCGCGCTCCAGGGCTACTACTTCGGCGGACCGATGAGTCCGGCGACTCTTGTCCGCTGGTCGGGGCAGCGGGCGCGGGCGGCCTCGCTGCGGCGGCGGTGACCACGGTGGGCCGCAGGACGGTCGGCCGTTTCAGACGCTTTGGCATGCTGGTCCGGTGGGACGAGGGAGGGTGATGAGCACCGTACGAGGATTCGGTTCGTGGCTGCGCGCCACGGGGACGGAGCTGCTGGGATGGCTGCTCGTGGTGGCCGGCATCGCCGCGCTGGTGCTGCCCGGCCCCGGTCTGCTCATGGTGTTCGGGGGCCTCGCGGTCCTGTCCAACCGCTACGAGTGGGCGAGGCGGCGGGTCGAGCCGGTCAAGGCCAAGGCCTTCGAGGCTGCCCGCTACGGCGTCGCGACCTGGCCCAGGATCGCTCTGAGCGTCCTCGGCGCGCTCTCGGTGATGGCCTTCGGCGTCATCTGGTGGATGGCTCCGGCCGTCCCGACCGTGGGGCCGCTCGGCCCGGAGCTGCCGTTCAGCGGGTGGGGCACCGGACTGAGCCTCATGATCTCCTCGGTCATCGCGCTGGGCCTGCTCGGCTTCAGCGTGGCGCGCTTCCGCTACGGCGGTGACGACGACGAACGGGTGGACGGCGACCTTGTGGAGGCCGAGCTGCTCGAGGCCGAGGTCGGTGATCGCGAGGACGGCCGACGCGATGCCGAGGACCGCTAGCCGAGGATCACTAGCCGCAGCACCGGAGGCCCCGGCCGCGCGGGCGGCGCTACTGCCAGAGCACCGCGATCAGCACGTTGAGGACTGCGAGCCCTCCGATCGCGTGCGCCATCCAGACCGGGGCGCGGTCGCCCTTGCGGGTGGCCACGAACGCGAGCACGGTGACGACGATCGCGACGACCAGCTTGATGCCGATCTTGACGTGGTTCACGTCGAGGTCGTCCATCTCGCGGACGCCGACGAGCAGCAGACCGGTCACCAGAGCGGTCGCCGCGGCGTGCCAGACGCCCTTGGCGATCGGGACCGGGGTCCGCAGTCGTGATGCCCACGCCCCCACCACGAATGCCCAGGAAAGAAGGTGGATCGCGAGCAGGACGAGTCGAAGCGTCTCCATGGGCCGAACCATACTTGAGGCCATGGGGGATCAGATCAGTGAGGTGATGGGGCGCCTGCGACGCGAGGACTTCCTCCCGGACGACCAGAAGCGCTTCGCAGACCTGGACGAGCCGCTGCCGATCGGGTGGGGGCAGACCAGCTCGCAGCCGAGGACCGTCGCGGCGATGCTGCGGCTGCTCGACGTGTTGCCCGGCATGCGGGTCCTCGACGTCGGAGCCGGTTCTGGATGGACGACGGCACTTCTCGCGACCCTGGTCGGGGCAGAGGGTCAGGTCGTGGGGGTGGAGCTCGTCCCCCAGCTTCGCGTCCGCGCGACTGCGGCACTCGGGAGGCTGCATCTCGACCAGGCTCGGGTCGAGCTGGCGGAGCGGGGCGTCCTGGGCTGGCCGGTCGACGCGCCGTACGACCGGGTGCTGGTGTCGGCGCAGGCGCGATCGCTCCCCACGCCTCTCGTCGAGCAGCTGGCAGAGCAGGGTGCCATGGTCGTCCCGGTTCGCGGGCGGATGACTCGTGTCGTCCGTCAGGCGGGCGAGGAGGTCGCCGTCAGCGAGCACGGGTCGTACCGCTTCGTGCCGCTGCTCGACTGGTGAGGCTCCCCGCTAGTCTTGGGCGGTGCGCCCCCGTAGCTCAGGGGATAGAGCACCGCTCTCCTAAAGCGGGTGTCGCTGGTTCGAATCCAGCCGGGGGCACGACTAGCGTGGGGTCGTGGACTCCTGGGGCGCCGTCGTCGGGGTGGTGGAGCTGCCCGACGGCCGACGTGTGCGGGGGACAGGCCTGCGCCGCCCTCGGCGCGGGGTCGCCCCGCCCGACTTCGCTGTCTACCTGCTCGGTCGTGACCCGCGGGTCAGCGACTGGCCCTATCGCTGGGTCCGTTGGCGCGACTTCGGTCTGCCGGCCTCGACCGTCGACGCCATGACGGCGCTGCGATCGGCTCACGAGCGAGCAGCCGTCGAGCGTGTGGAGATCGCGTGCGGAGGCGGCGTCGGGCGGACCGGGACGGCGCTGGCCGCCCTTGCCGTCATGGGCGGACTGGACGTCGACGAGGCCGTGACGTGGGTACGCCGGCACTACCACCCGCGTGCGGTGGAGACCCGTCGGCAACGGCGGTGGATCGGGGGGTTGGTCACGCGGTGACGCAGGCTAGACCAGCCGCTTGTGCATCACGTGCAGACCCACGAGGCCTCGCGTCGCGTGGTCGAACGCCTCGGGGACGGTCCCGACGATCTCGAAGCCGAGGTCGCGCCACAGCGCGACGGCGGCCGTGTTGGTCTCCACCACCGCGTTGAACTGGATCGCGCGGTAGCCGGCCTCGCGTGCCCAGGAGATCATCTCGACGCCGAGCGCTCGCCCCACGCCTGCCCGGCGAACGGCCGGATCCACCATGAAGCTGGCCGTCGCGACGTGCGCGCCGCGGCCGGGCCGGTTCGGTCCCATCGTGGCCGAGCCGATCACCACGCCCTCGTCGTCGACGGCCACGGTCGTACGACCCTGGGGCCGCTCCATCCACAGCTCCCGTGCCGACGCGAGGTCGAGGTCCAGGGGATAGGCGTAGGAGTCGCCGGAGTCGACGATGGTCGTGAAGAACGGCCAGATGGACGGCCAGTCGGCCTCGAGCGCCGGACGGATCTGCATCAGGCCAGCATGTCGTACACGAGCGGTGCGACCTGCGTGCCGTACAGCTCGATGCACCGCAGGAGCTGGTCGTGCCGCATCGCGCCGTTGGCGTACTTGAGGTCGAAGCGGCTCACGCCGAGCGCGGCGGCATTGCGAGCGATCTTGCGGGCGACCGTCTCCGGCGATCCGACGTACAGGGCGCCGTCGGGGCCCGCTGCCTGGGCGAACTCGTTGCGGCTCGGCGGCGGCCATCCTCGCTCTCGCCCGATCTGCGCGCGCTGTGCCATCCAGTGGTCGTGAAGCTCCTCGCGTGCCTGCTCGTCGCTCTCGGCCACGTAACCCGGGGAGTGCATCCCGACCGGGAGAGGGCCGACACCCTCCTCCGCGAGGCGGCGGCGGTAGTGGTCGGCGTACGGGACGTACTGCAGCGGTGGACCACCGATGATGGCGAGCATCATCGGGATCCGGTAGCGCACCGCGCGCTCGACCGAGGCCGGTGTGCCACCGACACCGATCCACGTGCGCAGCCGACCCGACTCGATCGGCGGATAGACGCGCTGGTCGGTCAACGGGGGACGGATCGTGCCGGACCACGTGACCGGCTTCTCCTCGAGCAGACGTGCGAACAGGTCCAGCTTCTCGTCGAACAGCACCTCGTAGTCGTCGAGGTCCAGCCCGAACAGCCCGAACGACTCGATGAACGAGCCACGGCCGAGGATCACCTCGGCGCGCCCGTTCGAGAGGGCGTCGAGCGTCGAGAAGCGCTCGTACACCCGGATCGGGTCGTCCGAGCTGAGGACCGTGACCGCGGAGCCGAGGCGGATGCGCTCGGTGCGACCGGCGACGGTCGCCAGCACGATGTCCGGCGCGGTGATGGCGAAGTCGGCGCGATGATGCTCACCGAGGCCGATGAACGCGAGCCCGACCTCGTCGGCGCGCACGGCCTGCTCCACCACCTGGCGAAGCACCACCGGGGCGGGCAGCGGCTCACCGCTAGAGTCGGCCGAGATGTCGCCGAACGTGTCGAGGCCCAGCTCGAGGTCGCTCACGAACCCGACACTAGCGCGGGGAACGAACGTCACGCGGGGCGCGTTCGTCCTGATGAGCCCGATCCCCAGACCGAGAGTGTGAGATGAGCTCAGGCAGTATCGACCCCCTTCCGGAACGGGTTCTGGGAGGGGGTGAACGGCGGTGGTGACACTCTTGTCGCTGCTGGCGGGCGTCGTCGTCGTCCTCGCGATCACGGCGGTCACGGCGTACTTCGTGGCCCAGGAGTTCGCCTACATGTCCGTCGACCGCTCGGCCCTGCGGGCCGGGGCGGCGGACGGCTCGACCGCAGCTGAGCGTGCGCTCTCCGTGACGCGACGGACGTCGTTCATGCTCTCGGGAGCCCAGCTGGGCATCACGGTGACCGGTCTCCTCGTCGGGTACGTCGCCGAGCCCTTGATCGGCCAGGCGATCGGCGACCTTCTCGGTGGAGCCGACGTCCCGCGCGGTGTCGGCATCGCCGTCGGCACGGTGCTGGCCCTGGTGTTCTCGACGTTCGTGCAGATGCTGTTCGGTGAGCTCTTCCCGAAGAACCTCGCGATCGCCAGGCCCCAGCCGCTCGCGCTCGCGCTGGCGCGCTCGACGGCGCTCTACCTGAAGCTCTTCGGCTGGCTCATCGCCGTCTTCGACCGCGCGTCCAACCTGCTGCTGCGGGCCCTGCGCATCGAGCCGGTGCACGACGTCGAGCACGCGGCGACCGTACGAGACCTCGCGCACATCGTGGCCGACTCCCGCGAGTCCGGTGACCTCTCGCCCCACCTGTCGGTCCTGCTCGACCGCATCCTCGACTTCCCTCACCGCGATGCCGAGCACGCGATGATCCCGCGCTCGCGTGTCGACACCTTGGGCCCGTCCGCCTCCCTGGCGGAGGTGCGCGCGAGGATGAGCCACGGACACTCCCGCTACCCCGTTCTCGGCGCGGACCAGGACGTCTTGGGTGTCGTCCACCTCGAGGACCTGCTCGTGCGCGACCGGGAGGACGCCCGGGCGAGCGCCGCAGACCTGATGCGCCGGCCACTGTTCGTGCCGACCTCCATGACGCTGCCCAACGTGCTCGACACCATGGTCGAGGGGAGCGAGCAGCTGGTGTGCGTGCTCGACGAGTACGGCGGCTTCGTCGGCGTCCTCACCTCCGAGGACCTCGCCGAGGAGCTGGTCGGAGAGATCGCCGACGAGCACGACCCCGTGGACGTCTTCGTCGAGTCCGTCGGTGACGGCATCTGGGTCACGGCCGGGGACCTGCCGCTGGACGAGCTGGCACGTCTCGTCGACCACGTCGTCCCCGATGGCGACTTCGAGACCGTCGCCGGCCTCGCGATCGCCTACCGAGGCGCGTTCCCCGAGGTTGGAGACTCGGTCGACGTGGTCCTGCCGCCAGACCCCGCCGAGCTCGCTCTCGACGACGACCCGCCGCGTGCTGTCCTGCGCCTGGTGGTGCTCGACGTCGGGCGCCACGTCCCGTCCCGACTGCGCGTGCAGGTGCTCGCGCCTCGTACGCCGGAGGTCGACCGATGAGCAGCCAACCCTGGGTCGTCGTGGCGGCGACCGTCGTCATCATCGCCCTCAGTGCGTTCTTCGTGGCGGTCGAGTTCGCTCTGCTGGCGGCCAAGCGGCACCGACTCGAGGATGCGGCGGCATCCAGCAGGTCGGCGCGCGCCGCCCTGCGCAGCTCCGCCGAGCTCACGATCGTCCTGGCGGGCTCGCAGCTCGGGATCACCGCGTGCACGTTGGCGCTCGGCGCCGTCACCAAGCCGGCCGTCCACCACGCGATCACCCCGGTGCTCGAGGCGTGGGGCATGCCCTTGTGGACCGCCGACGTCGCCTCCTTCGTGCTGGCGCTGGTGGTCGTGACGTTCCTCCACCTCGTCGTCGGCGAGATGGCCCCCAAGTCGTGGGCGATCGCGCACCCGGAACGCTCGGCGATCGCGCTGGCGATCCCCATGCGTGCGTTCATGACCGTCTTCCGACCCGTGCTGATCGGGCTCAACGCACTGGCCAACCGGTGCGTGCGAGCCGTGGGCGTCGAGCCGGTCGACGAGGCGGCCTCCGGTCAGGACCCGCGCGCACTGCGCCAGCTGCTCGAGCACTCGGCGAACGTCGGTGCGCTCGACGCGTCGTACTCGGCCCAGCTGTCGGGCGCCCTGGACCTCGACTCGACGACCCTCGGAGACCTGGTGCGCGACGCCGGCTCGACACCCACCTCCGTGCCGCGGGGAGCGACCGTCGCCGACGTGCAGGACGCCACCCGGCGGTCGGGGCACCTGCGCCTGCTCCTCGGTGACGGCGCAGACCTGCGTGAGGTCGTGCACGTCCGCGACACGTTGGACCTGCCGGCGGACGCGCCGGCCGCTCCGGTCGCTCGGCCGGTCCTCGCGCTGGCGGCGACGACGCCGCTGTCTCGAGCGCTGGCGCAGATGCGCGAGGGGCGCAACCACCTGGTGGTCGTGACGGGGCCGGACGAGAGCGCCGTCGGTGTCATCACCCTCGCCGACGTCCTCCGGATGCTGTTCCCAGGGACCGCGGTGGCGTGAGCGTCACCGTCACCGGACGCCGAAGACGCGGACCATCAGCGGGGTGTCCGCCCAGACGTGCGGGGCGACCGCGTGGTACGCCCACGCATGCACCCAGACGTTGCCCGTCCGTACGGTGAGCAACGCCTTGAACATGCCGGGCAGCAGGTACTGGAGGACCAGGAGAGCCACGGACAGGACCGCCGCCGTGACCGACCGGTAGTCGGTCCAGCCGTCGAAGGCGTGGAGCGCGGCGTACGCCAGACCTCCGCAGACGACGGCGGTGGCGGCTGAGCCGCTCGCCCTCAGGACGAGGGGCACCACCAGCGCGGTGACCATCACCAAGGTCGGGAGCACCGTCCCCAGGAACGAGACGATCAGGGCGATCACGGATCCGACCGCCATCTGCCGGCCGGTGAGCGCGAAGAACGCGGCCCCGAACACGAGCATCTGGAACGCCGACTCCCAGACGAGGACGATCAGCACCACCCGGACGTCCGTCCGGCGGTCGTGGGAGTGGAACCACCGACGATCGAGCGATCCGCGCCGGGCGAACCACCAGAGCGGGACGACGACGTACGCAGTCACGTTGAACGTCACCCACGCCAGCACCGACCCCACCGTGGGTGTGGCGTCGCTGCTGTGGATCGATCCCGCCAGGTGGGAGCTGATCGCCGTGCCTCCGATCTGCTCGCCGAGCACGGCGCCGACGATCTGAGCGACGACGGCGTACCCGGCGAGGAGCAGAAGATCGCCACGTGCCCGCGCTCGACCGGCCATGTCGCCGCGACCGGCCATCAGCCGGCCGGGGTGGCGCCGCGTGAGAAGGACGACGACGACGGAGAGAAGGGCGAGGTCGACCGCCACCACCGTCGTCGCGGTCAGTCTTTCGGCGGTGCTCCACGGCGCGTGGTGCCCGTCCCCCAGAGGGAGAGGGTCCCCTCCGAGCAGCACCAGGACCACCGCCGAGGCGATCCAGGCGGCCGCGGCAGCAGCGATCCACCGTCGGGGGTGGGTGAACACCCCAGGAGCCGGTGGGGCTGAGGTTTCCTGGCTCATCGGAGTCTCCCCGGCAACGTAGTAGTACGACCGTGCTAGATCCTGACCATCACAGGTGTGCTAGAAAATGTCAATGCCGAGGACCATCGACAGGCGGGAGCGTCACCACGCGCTGGGGCGAGCGGTGTGGCGGGTGATCGTGCGCGACGGCCTCGACCACGCGTCGGTGCGCAACGTCGCCGCCGAGGCAGGCCTGTCGACAGGGTCGCTCCGGCACTCGTTCGGATCTCACTCCGAGCTGCTCGGGTTCGCGCTCGAGCTGGTGGGTGACCGCATCGAGCGACGCATCGTCGGCGTCGACAGGAGTGTGGGCCCGCAGGTCTTCGTTCCGGCGATGATCGAGGAGATGCTGCCGCTCGACGACGAGCGCCGGGCCGAGTGCACGGTCTGGATCGCCTTCGCCGTCCGGTCGCTGACCGACCAGCACCTCGCGGAGCAGCGGGCCCTGACCAACCGCCGGCTGGAGCAGGCATTCGGATCGATGGTCGACCACCTGGCCGGTGCCGGCCTGCTCGGCGCGGGGCGCGACCCTGCCCTGGAGGCCGAGCGGCTCTCCGCGCTCGTCGACGGGCTGATCGTGCACGGGCTCCTCGCGACGACCGACGACGCAGGACGGATGTCGCGGGCGGTCGTACGCGCGCACCTCGCCGATCTCGCCACACCCCCCGCTGCGACACCGTGAGCTCCTCCTCGTCGCGGGGAGCCACGTCTGGGTCGCTCGCCCTGGTCCGGACGGCGATACTTCGGCCATGACCGAGAACCGGCCCGTCACGACGTGGCTCACCGACATGGACGGCGTCCTCGTCCGCGAGGAGGACGCGATCCCAGGCGCTGCGGAGTTCCTCCGCCGGCTCACCGAGTCGGGCTGCAAGTTCCTCGTGCTGACCAACAACTCGATCTACACGCCGCGCGACCTGAGGGCGCGGCTGGCCGAGTCGGGACTCGACGTCCCGGAGAAGAACATCTGGACCTCTGCGCTCGCGACCGCCAAGTTCCTCTCCGACCAGCGCCCGGGCGGCAGCGCGTACGTCGTCGGCGAGGCGGGCATGACCACGGCGCTGCACGAGGTCGGCTACGTGCTGACCCGGTCGCGCCCCGACTACGTGGTCCTCGGCGAGACGCGCACGTACTCCTTCGAGGCCATCACCGCCGCCATCCAGCTGATCCTCAAGGGCGCTCGCTTCATCGCCACGAACCCCGACTCCACCGGCCCGTCGCCGGCCGGCCCGCTCCCGGCGACCGGGTCCGTCGCAGCCCTGATCACCCGCGCGACCGGTGTGGCTCCGTACTTCGTCGGCAAGCCGAACCCGCTGATGATGCGCAACGCCCTCAACCGCATCGAGGCTCACTCCGAGACCACGGTCATGGTCGGCGACAGGATGGATACCGATGTGGTGTCGGGGATCGAGGCAGGCCTGCGAACCGTCCTCGTCCTCACCGGCTCGACCCGTCAGGAGCACATCGAGCGTTTCCCGTACCGTCCGACACGCGTCGTCGAGTCGATCGCCGACCTCGTCGACGACGTCGTCCCGCCCCCCAACGACCGGAGTGACCATGAGTGAGCGACGCACGATCCTGGACCCGCACGACCTCTACCGCGCGTCGGACGACCGCTACGCCGGCCCCGACGACGGCGGGCTCGCGTCGTTCCGCCGCTGCGGACGCTCGGGCCTCCAGCTGCCGGCGGTCTCGCTGGGCCTGTGGCACAACTTCGGTGACGACAAGCCGCTGGCCACCCAACGGGCGATCCTTCGCCGTGCCTTCGACCTCGGCGTGACGCACTTCGACCTCGCCAACAACTACGGACCCCCGTACGGCGCGGCGGAGAAGAACTTCGGGCGGATCCTCGCCGAGGACTTCGCGCCGTACCGCAACGAGCTCGTGATCTCGACCAAGGCAGGCTGGGACATGTGGCCCGGACCGTACGGGTTCCTCGGCTCCAGGAAGTACCTCCTCTCCAGCCTCGACGACTCCCTGCAGCGGATGGGTCTCGACCACGTCGACATCTTCTACAGCCACCGCTTCGACCCGCACACCCCGCTGGAGGAGACCATGGGGGCGCTCGACGCCGCGGTCCGTGCTGGCAAGGCGCGCTACGTCGGGATCAGCTCGTACGGCCCGGAGCGCACCCGCGAGGCGGTCGAGATCCTTCGCGGTCTCGGGACCCCGCTGCTCATCCACCAGCCGTCGTACTCGATGCTCAACCGCTGGGTCGAGGACGGGCTCCTCGACGAGCTGGAGGACGCCGGCGTCGGGTGCATCGCCTTCTCGCCCCTCGCGCAGGGGGTCCTGACCAACCGCTACCTCGACGGCGTCCCGGCCGGGTCGAGGGCCGCGGAGGACAAGTCGCTCGACCCGCAGATGATCGAGGAGAACCTCGCCCACGTCCGAGCCCTCGACGGCATCGCCCGGGAGCGGGGCCAGACCCTGGCGCAGATGGCGATCGCGTGGGTGCTCCGGGACTCGCGGGTGACCTCCGCGCTCGTCGGCGCGTCCAGCGTGACGCAGCTCGAGGACAGTCTCGGCGCGCTCAAGACGCTCGACTTCGACGACGACGAGATCCGACGGATCGACGAGCACGCGGTGAACGGGAATCTCAACATCTGGGCGGGCTCGAGCGACGCCTGAGCCTCCTGCGGTGACGATCTTCGACCCGTCCGTTATCCTTTTGTGATGGAACCCCCCCGTTCGTGGCCCGATCTGCCCCGGACAGCACCTGGAGCAGCACCACGGTGAGAGTCTTCGTCACAGGCGGCACCGGAGTGATGGGTCGCTCCGTGACCGCAGCCCTCCAGGGCGCCGGTCACGAGGTCGTCGCCCTCGCCCGCAGCGATGACAATGCCGCGACCCACCGGGCGCGTGGCATCGCCTCCGTCCGGGCGAGCCTGTTCGACCGCGCTGGTCTCGTCGACGCCATGCGAGGCTGCCAGGCCGTCGCCAACCTCGCCACGCACATGCCCGTCGGCACCACCGGCATCAGGCCCGGTGCGTGGAAGTCGAACGACCGCATCCACGTCGAGGGCTCTCGCAACGTCGCCGAGGCCGCAGCGGAGGCCGGTGTCACGAGACTGGTCCAGGAGAGCGTCTCGTTCGTGTACGCCGACCACGGCAACCGGTTGATCGACGAGGACAGCCCCATCGCCGTGTCGTGCGCCGCGGAGCCCGTCGTCCTTGCCGAGACCCACGCCGACCAGTTCGCGTCAGCGCACCGGGCGGCCGTGGTCCTCCGGTTCGGGACGATCGTCGGCGACGACGCGGTCACCCGGTGGCGTCTGGCCCGCGCGCGCGCCGGCCAGGCGGTCGGCATGGGCAGACCGCAGTCATGGACCCACGTCGTCCACCCTGACGACATCGGGGGCGCGGTGCTCGCCGCCCTCGACGCGCCGTCGGGCACCTACAACGTCGGGGCGGAGCCAGTCCGTCGCAGCGAGCTGGTCGCTGCGTTCGCCGAGGCGGTGGGGCAGGAGCAGGCGGGGTTCTACCGACGCCTCGTGCTCCGTCTCGGCGGGGACCGCCTCGAGTGGCTGACGCGGTCGCAGCGGGTCAGCTCCGAGCGGTTCCATCGCGCGACCGGATGGACACCCGCCCACCCGCGGTTCGACGCCGGGTGGCTCGCACCGATGGTGATGGAGGCCGCGAGTGCCTGAGGACGCCCCTGGTCCTGACCGGACGTCTCCGCAGACGTCCGATGTCCGCACGGCCGAGCAGGCGCGCCAGCGACGTCTCCGAGCAGCCCGCCTGCTCGGAGACATCGTCCCGGCGACGACCCGCGACGAGACCGCCGAGGGATGGAGCGAGCGCGAGGGCGGCCGTGACGAGGAGATGCGCCGAGACGTCCCGCCGCACCACGGCGGCTGACTGACGACCTTCGTCGGTCAGGCGTCGGGCGTGCCGCTCGGGCGGTTGCTCGGTCCGTCACTCGGGCGGTTGCGGCCTTCGCGGCTCAGGCGCAGCTCGTCCCGGATGTCGCGCAGCAGCGCCACGTCCTCGGGCGGGGGCGCGTCGTCGCTCGGCTTGGCGAACCGCTCTCGGAACCTGTTCATCGGCAGCACGATGAGGAAATACAGCACCGCGGCGATGATCAGGAAGTTGATCACCGCGGTGATGAACGCGCCGACGTCGACGAACGTGTCCTTTCCGGAGCCGGTGAGCTGGAAGCCCAGCCCGTTGGCGTCCGTCCCCCCGATCGCTGCCAGGAGGGGATCGATGAAGGACGCGGTGAAGGCGGTCACCAGCTGGGTGACGGCTGTGCCCATGACGACCGCGACCGCGAGGTCCACGACGTTGCCGCGCATGATGAACTCTTTGAACCCTGCGACCATCCCGGCCATGCGGAGCCTCCCGTGAATGCGGTGGTGTGACGCACCAACCTCACCACAATCGGCCCCCCTGGGGCGACCCGTCGCGCCCCTCAGACGACCACGGTCACCGACAGGTGCCAGGAGACGCCGGCACCGGAGAGCGTCCGCGCGGTCGTCGCATCCACGGCGAGGACCAGCACGGCGCGGTCGTCGCCCTCGGCCGCGGGGAGCGCTGCGACCTGCGCTCTCCGGGCGAGCACTCGTGGCGGCGCGCTGCCGCGGGGGTCGGTGCCCACCACGTCCACGCTGTCGCCCACGCGCACCGGCGTCACCGTCGCCGGGTCAGCAAGCCGAACGCTGACCAGGGCGGTGCCACGACGGTAACCCTCGAGGAGACCAGGCCCGACGACGGAGAACCGGGTGAGGACCGCTCCGTCCGGGACCGGAGCCGCGACCACACGTCCGTGGGCCTCCTCGAGCGACGAGAGCGCCTCGGCAGGCGCGAGGTCGGTGGGCACCGCGACCTGCTCGACCTCGCCAGGGCCCAGCCGGCTCCCGGACCTCAAAGTCTCTGTCGCAACCAGGACCGTCGCGGTCGGACCGGGATCAGGGCGCGCCGCGTGGATGGCCACGAGGACCGACGCCGCCGCGCAGGCAGCCGCGAGAGGGCGGCGGTGAGTCCGGATGCGACGGCGCCACGGTCCCAGGACGTCGAGAAGGCGCGAGGCGGGCATGACCGCACTCTGGCGCGACGACGGTGCCGCCCGTCACCACCGTCCACAGCCGCCGACAGTCGCGCACCCCGTCTCCACAGGGAGACGGGGTGCGGACGAGGCGGTCGGGTCAGGCGGTCGTCTTGGCGGGGTTGGTGGTCGACGACGAGGTGCTCGACGAGGAGGTGCTCGACGAGGACGCGGTGTCGGTCGTGGTGCCTGACGAGCCGCTTCCCCCGTCGCTCGACGAGGACGACGGTGTCGCCGGTGAGGCGCTCGAGGAGGTCGAGCGGCTGTCGTTGCGGTAGAACCCGCTGCCCTTGAAGACGACACCCACCGCGTTGAACACCTTGCGCAGGCGTCCCTCGCAGGACGGGCACACCGTCAGGGCGTCGTCGGTGAAGCTCTGCTGCACCTCCAGCGGTTCGCCGCAGTCGGTGCACTGGTACTGGTAAGTCGGCACGGTCGTTCCTTCTGGCGCTCGCGCGTACGGCCGCCCCGGGCGGGCAGCCGTACCGATTCCAGCGCCCATTGTGCGGGGCGCCACCTGGGAGAACAACGTCGGCCCCACCTGAGATTCCCTGGCGCCCCGCTACGCTGGTTCTCTGATGACCGAGTGGTTACTCCTTCTCACCTCCTTCCTCCTCATGCTCGCCTGCGGCGTCTTCGTCGCCGCCGAATTCTCCTTCGTCACCGTCGACCGGCCCTCGGTCGAGCGCGCCGCCGCCGCCGGCGACAAGCGGGCCGTGGGTCTGCTCGGCGGGCTTCGGACGCTGTCGACCCAGCTGAGCAGCGCCCAGCTGGGCATCACGATCACCAACCTGGTGATCGGCTTCCTCGCCGAGCCGGCGATCGGCCAGCTCCTGCGCGGGCCGCTCGAGGGAGCGGGGATCACCGGCGGTTCGCTGTCGGCGACGTCCTACCTGGTGGCGCTCCTGCTCAGCACCTTCGTCACGATGCTCGTGGGCGAGCTGATCCCCAAGAACCTCGCGCTCACCGCGCCGATGGCCACCGCTCGTGCCGTGCAAGGCCTTCAGCGCGGGTTCACGACCGCGATGGCCCTGCCCATCCGCGCTCTGAACGGGTCCGCCAACGCGCTGCTCCGCAGCATCGGCATCGAGCCGCAGGAGGAGTTGCGGTCGGCGCGCTCGCCGTACGAGCTCAGCTCGCTGGTGCGGCGGTCGGCCGACGAGGGCGCGCTGGACCGTCCGACGGCCGACCTGGTCGCCCGGTCGATCGAGTTCGGTGACCGCACGGCCGCCGACGTCCGGACGCCACGGGTCCGGGTGAAGTTCCTCGACCGCCGCGACACCGCGCAGGACCTCGTCGACGCCGTGCGGTCCTCAGGGCACTCGCGCTTCCCGGTGATCGGCGAGAACCTCGACGACCTCGTCGGCGTCGTCCACGTCAAGGACGCGGTCTCCGTACCCCCCGACCGACGGCGCACGGTCCGCCTCGCGGAGCTCGCGTCGCCCGCACTGACGGTCCCGGACTCGATCGAGCTGGATCCGCTGCTGGTCCTGCTGCGCGAGCAGCGGCTCCAGATCGCGGTCGTGCTCGACGAGTACGGCGGGACCGACGGCGTCGTGACGCTGGAGGACCTCGTCGAGGAGCTCGTCGGCGACATCTCCGACGAGCACGACCGCGCGTCGGCGCAGCTGCGGTCACGGCCCGACGGCACCTGGGTGCTGTCGGGGATGCTGCGTCCCGACGAGGTGCGTGCGCAGACCGGCGTGCCGTTGCCGGAGGGCGACGACTACGAGACGGTCGCCGGCCTGATCGTGCAGCACCTCGGCCGACTGGCGACGGTCGGTGACGTGGTCTCGCTCGTGGTGCCCGTGGTCGCGGGCGAGCAGGTGACCACCGTCGCGGTCCGGCTGCGGGTCGACCGGATGGACGGTCGTCGGATCGACCGCGTCATCCTCGTCGTCGACGCGGACCCGGTCGACGACGACGAGGAGGACGGCCGATGAACCCCCTGCTCGCGATCCTCCTCGTCATCGTGCTGCTCGCCCTCAACGCGCTCTTCGTCGCGGCCGAGTTCGCGTTGATCTCCGCGCGCCGCACCCAGCTGGAGCCGAAGGCGCGCGCGGGCTCGAGACCCGCCAGGCTGGCGATCCGCGCGATGCAGCGGGTCAGCCTCGCGATGGCCGCCGCGCAGCTCGGCATCACGCTCTGCTCCCTCGGGCTCGGTGCCGTCGGCGAGCCCGCCATCGCGCACCTGTTCGAGCCGGTCTTCGAGGCGCTCGCCGTACCCCACGCGCTCGTCCACCCGATCTCTTTCGTGATCGCGATGGCGATCGTCACCTACCTGCACGTCGTGCTGGGCGAGATGGTCCCGAAGAACATCGCACTGGCCGGTCCCGACCGGGCCGTGCTGTGGCTCGGACCGTTCATGCTCGGGATGATCTGGTTGCTGAAGCCGTTCGTCGTCGCGCTGAACGCGATCGCCAACGGTGCCGTCCGCCTGGCCCGTCTCGAGCCGAAGGACGAGGTCGGCAGCACCTTCACCTCCGACGAGGTCGCCGGTCTGATCGACGAGTCGCACCGCGAGGGTCTGCTCGACTCCGAGGAGTACGAGCTGGTGTCCGGAGCGCTCGGCTTCGAGGCGGGCACGGTGGAGCGGGTCCTGCTGCCACGCGGCGAGCTCGTCGCGGTCCCGGTCGGGGCGACCCGCGCCGACGTCGAGGAGGCCTGCGCCCGGACGGGCTACTCGCGCTTCCCGGTGACCGACTCCCACGACGCGCTCGTCGGCTACCTGCACATCAAGGACGCGCTCGAGGTCTCGGAGGCGACACGCCCGATCCCGGCGAAGTGGATCCGCCCGCTCGGCTCCGTACGCCGAGGGTCGCGGCTCTACGACGCTCTCCGCCTGATGCAGCAGAGAGGCGCCCACATGGCCCGTGTGGTGGGCGACGACGGCGCCGAGCTGGGGGTCGTGATGCTCGAGGACGTCCTCGAGGAGCTGGTCGGAGAAGTCCGCGCCGAGGTCCGTGACCCGTCCCGCCGTGCCGGCGGAGGGACGTGAGCGGCACAATGCACAGGTGCGTGCCCTGGCCCTGCGACTCCGTCCTGTCCTGACCCGGCGCCTCGTCGTGGTCGTCGCGATCGTCCTCGCGGTCGCTCTCGTCGCGATGGCGGCGGTCGCCGTGGTGACCGTGCGTCGGCCGTTCCCCGACCGCACCGGTTCCGTCCAGATCCCCGGGCTGAGTGCCGAGGTGGAGGTCCTGCGTGACGACCGCGGCATCCCGCAGGTCTATGCCGACACCGCCGAGGACCTGTTCCTGGCGCAGGGCTACGTCCACGCGCAGGACCGCTTCTTCGAGATGGACTTCCGTCGCCACGTCACGGCCGGCCGGCTTGCCGAGCTCTTCGGCGAGTCGGCTCTCGAGACCGACAAGGTCGTACGGACGATGGGCTGGCGGCGGGTCGCCGAGCAGGAGCTCGCCAAGGTGTCGCCGTCGACGCGTCGCTACCTCGAGGCGTACGCCCGTGGTGTCAACGCCTACGTCGGCGATCGCGAGCCCGCCGCGCTGGGCCTCGAGTACTCCGTCCTCGCGCTCACCGGTCCCGACTACGAGCCGGAGCCGTGGACACCGGTCGACTCGCTGGCCTGGCTCAAGGCGATGGCGTGGGACCTGCGCAGCAACATGGGCGACGAGATCGACCGGGTGCTCTCGACCGAGAAGCTGACCCGTTCCCAGGTCGACACCCTCTATCCGGGCTTCCCGTTCCGCCGGCACGACCCGATCGTGACCCGGGGGACGGTGGACGGTGACGCGTTCGACCAGTCGGCTGGTCGCCGACGCAACGCCGACACCGACCGCGCGGAGGCGGCTCCGGACAGCGCGGACGCGGTGGCGGCCGTCGACGAGTCGTCGTCGGTCTCCCCCGCACTCGACGCCGACGGCCTGAAGGACCTCGTCGGGTCGATGCGGGGTGTCTCCCAGGTCGCCGCGGGCCTTCCGACGTTGCTCGGCTTCGGGGAGGGGACCGGCTCCAACGCGTGGGCGGTCTCCGGCGAGCGCAGCGCGACGGGCCAGCCGATCCTGGCCAACGACCCCCACCTGGCGCCGAGCATGCCCGGCATCTGGCACCAGATGGGCCTGCACTGCCGCGTGGTCGACGACGACTGCCCGTTCGACGTCGCCGGATTCACGTTCTCCGGCATGCCAGGGGTGGTGATCGGCCACAACGCCGACATCGCCTGGGGGTTCACCACGATGTACGCCGACGTCACCGACCTCTACGTCGAGCGGATCGAGGGTGACCGCTATCTGTACGACGGCACGTGGCGTCCGCTGATCCGCCGGACGGAGACGTTCGAGGTCGCGGGCCAGGACGAGCCGGAGACGATCACCGTCCGCGAGACCCGGCACGGCCCTGTCCTCTCCGACGTCGACGAGACGCTCGAGGACGTCGCCGAGCGGGAGGGAGGCGGGACGGAGTTCGGCGTCTCGCTGCAGTGGACCGCCCTCACACCGGGACGCACCATGGACGCCGTCTTCGGCATCGGCAAGGCCAGCGACTGGGCAGGCTTCCGCAAGGCCGCTCGCCACTTCGCCGTGCCGTCGCAGAACCTCGTCTACGCCGACCGCTCGGGCAACATCGGCTACCAGGCGCCGGGCTCGATCCCGATCCGGGCGCGCGGCGACGGTCGGTGGCCGGTCCCGGGCTGGGACCGGACGTACCGCTGGAAGGGCTTCATCCCGTACGCCGAGCTGCCGTCGGTCCTCAACCCTGCCGAGGGCTACGTGGTCTCGGCCAACCAGCAGGTGATCGGCCGGCAGTACCCGTACCTGATCGGGACCGGGCAGGCGGCCGGCTACCGCAGCCAGCGGATCATCGACCTCCTGTCGTCGACGTCCAAGCTGGACGTCGACGACATGTCCCGGATCCAGAACGACACCTACAACAGCCAGGCCAACACCCTGATGCCGTACCTCCTCGAGGTCGACCTCGGCTCGGGCTACTACGCCGACGGGCAGGACCTCCTTCGGGACTGGGACATGAAGCAGGACCGCGACTCCGGAGCCGCTGCCTACTTCGCCTCGGTGTGGCGCAACCTGCTGGCCCGCACGTTCCACGACGACCTGCCCCAGGACGTGTGGCCGGCGGGTGGCGAGCGCTGGTTCGAGGTGGTCCGCCGGCTCCTCAACGCACCCGACAGCAGCTGGTGGGACGATCGGACGACCAAGCGGGAGCGCGAGACGCGCGACGACGTCCTTCGGACGGCGATGCGGGACGCCCGCGACGAGATGACGCGGCTGCAGTCGCTGGATCCCACCCGGTGGACGTGGGGACGGGTGCACACGCTGACTCTGGAGAACCAGACGCTCGGGACGTCGGGGATCGCGCTCGTCGAGCGGCTGTTCAACCGCGGGCCGTACGCTGTCGCCGGCGGGTCCGGTCTCGTCGACGCGACCGCGTGGGACGCGGCGAAGGGTTACGAGGTGACCGCGGTGCCGTCGATGCGGATGGTCGTCGACCTGGACGACCTGGACCGCTCACGGTGGATCAACCTGACGGGCGTCTCCGGGCACGCGTTCCACGGCAACTACGTCGACCAGACCTCGTTGTGGGCGGACGGCAAGACCCTGGCCTGGCCGTTCTCGCCTGAGAAGGTCAAGGCGGCGGCCGACGACGAGCTGACGCTGACTCCCCGGCTCGAACACTGAGCGACCTCGTCAGCGCGGAGGCAGCTCGACGGTCCTTGCCGGGCTGAGCGCCACGTCGACGCGTTGGTCGTGAGCCTCCGGGTGGACGTCGACGACGAGCTCGTGGTCGTAGACGAGCGCGACCCGCAGGGGACGCTCGCACGACGCGAGCGCCTCGTCGTAGTAGCCGCCGCCGCGGCCGAGACGGAACCCGGCGGCGTCGACCGCGAGCGCGGGCACGATCGCGACGTCGGTGCCCGCCAGGGCGTCGGGGACTGCCTCGCCACGAGGCTCGGGGATGCCGAACCGACCGATGACCAGCGCGTCCCGGCCGGCGTACCGGACCCAGCTCAGCTGCCTGCGGGGGAGCGCCCGGGGGACGACGACCTCGACGTCCTCGGCGAGCAGCGCGTCGAGCAGCGGCCAGGTGGGCGGCTCCCGACCGACCGACAGGTACGCCGCCACCGAACGTCCGGCGTGCTCGCGGACGAGAGCGTGGGCGCGACGGCCCAGGGCCGTGCCGGCGGCTGCGACCGCGGCCTCGTCGAGGTCGGCGCGGGCCTCGAGCAGCTGCTCGCGCAGCAGTCTCTTGTCCGTCACACGACGACGGTAGTGCCTACGATGAGCGGCATGAGTGAACAGGGACTGACCGCGGCTCGGGAGACGATGGTGGCGGCGGGAGTCCCTCCTCGGGCGATCGAGGTCTTCGCCCACCACTACGCCGAGCTTGAGGCCGGCGCGACCGGCATGATCCACGAGTCCGACATCGACCCGCTCGACCCGCCGCCGAGGCTGGCCGACGCCCAGGTGGACGAGAGCCAGATGCGCGACGCTCTGGCGCGCACGGTCGTCATCAAGCTCAACGGCGGGCTCGGGACCTCGATGGGCATGGACAAGGCCAAGTCGCTGCTGCCGGTCCGTGGCGAGCGGACGTTCCTCGACATCGTGGTGGAGCAGGTACGGCGCGTGCGCAGCGTCTACGACACCGACCTCCCGCTGATCCTGATGGACAGCTTCCGGACCCGCGAGGACACGCTGGACGCGCTGACCCAGCACCCGGACGTCCCGGTCGAGGGCCTTCCGTTGGACTTCCTCCAGAACAAGGAGCCCAAGCTGCGTGCCGACGACCTCACGCCGGTGTCGTGGCCGAAGGACCCGACCCTGGAGTGGACTCCGCCCGGCCACGGAGACCTCTACACCGCGCTCGACGCGTCCGGCACGCTCGCGGCTCTGATCGAGGCCGGGTACCGCTACGCCTCCGTCTCGAACTCCGACAACCTCGGCAGCTATCCCAGCCCGCGGATGGCCGGGTGGTTCGCGCAGTCCTCCGCGCCGTACGCCGCCGAGGTGTGCCGCCGCACTCCGGCCGACGTCAAGGGCGGCTACCTCGTCCGTCGCAAGTCCGACGGTCGGCTCGTGCTGCGCGAGACGGCACAGACGCCGAAGGAGGACCAGGAGCTCGCCGACGACACCACCCGCCACCGCTGGTTCCACACCAACAACCTCTGGTTCGACCTCGAGGCGCTCGCGGCCGTCATCGAGGCGCGCGACGGCGTCCTGGGGCTCCCGCTGATCAAGAACGTCAAGACCGTCGACCCGACGGACCCGACCTCGCCGGAGGTGATCCAGGTCGAGTCCGCGATGGGTGCGGCGGTCGAGGTCTTCGACGGTGCCGTCGCCATCGAGGTGGAGCGCGAACGCTTCCTGCCGGTCAAGACGACCGACGACCTGTTGCTGGTCCGGTCGGACTTCTACGACCTCGACGAGGACTTCCACCTCGTCGCGCGCCGCGAGGACGCGCCGCTGGTGAGGCTCGACAAGGAGCACTACAAGCTGGTCCGCGACTTCGACGCGCGGTTCCCCCGTGGACCTGTCTCGCTGGCCGACGCCACGGGGTTCACGGTGCAGGGGGACTGGACCTTCGGGGCCGGTGTCCGTGTCGTCGGCGAGGTCACGGTGCCCGCCGAGGGCTCACCGGGGACGATCGACGACGGAACGGTGCTCGAAGGGTCTTAGGCTGTCGCTCATGCGTACCGTCGACGAGCACCTCGCGAAGCTGCTCGACCTGATCGGCCCGCTCCAGCCGTACGAGCAGCCGCTGCTGGAGTCCATGGGCCTGCCGCTCGTGGACGACGTCGTGAGCCCGATCGACCTCCCGCGGTTCACGAACTCCGCGATGGACGGCTACGCCGTCCGTGCGGTCGACGTGCACGGTGCCAACCGGGAGTTCCCGGTGCGGCTGCCCGTCGTGGGCGAGCAGGCCGCCGGCTCCAGCACGCCGATGGCGCTGACCTCCAAGACCGCGGTCAAGATCATGACCGGTGCACCGCTGCCGTCCGGGGCCGACACGGTGGTGCCGATCGAGCTGACCGACGGCGGCGACGCCGAGGTGCAGGTCTACCAGGCCCGTCGGGCCGGCGAGAACGTCCGCCCCTCCGGCGAGGACGTGGCCGCGGGTGAGCTGGTCGCGGAGGCCGGCACCGTGCTCGGCCCGCGCGAGGTGGGGCTCCTCGCCTCGCTCGGTTTCGCCCGGCTCAAGGCGCGTCCGCGCCCGCGCGTCGTGGTCCTGTCGACCGGGACCGAGCTGCGTGAGCCTGGTGCCCGCCTGGACTACGACTCCATCTACGACGGCAACTCCTACATGCTCGCCGCGTGCGCGAGGGCGGCCGGTGCGATCGCCTACCGGGTCGGCATCACCTCCGACGACCCCCGTGAGTTCGCCGACGTGCTCTCCGACCAGCTCGTCCGCGCCGACCTTGTCATCACCAGCGGCGGGATCAGCAAGGGTTCGTACGACGTCGTGAAGGCCGCGTTGTCCGACCTCGGGACCGTCGAGTTCTGCGAGGTCGCGATGCAGCCCGGCAAGCCACAGGGCTTCGGGACCGTCGGTGACGACCGGACGCCGATCGTCACGCTGCCGGGCAACCCGGTGTCGTCGTACGTGTCGTTCGAGGTCTTCGTCCTCCCGATGCTCCGGCGGATGATGGGCAGGCTCCCGTACCGCCGGCCGCTCATCCAGGCGACCATGACCGAGGAGATCCGCTCGCCTGCCGGTCGCCGCCAGTACCTTCGCGGCTGGTTCGAGGTCTCACCCCGCGGCGCCCGTGTGACGCCCGTGAGCGGCCCCGGATCCCACCTGATCGCCGGCCTGGCGCGGGCCAACTGCCTGATCTCCGTCGACGAGGACGAGACGGCGCTGCACGTCGGCGACACGGCGAAGGTCCTCGTCCTGGACAGGGACTTCTGATGGGCGAGCCGCGTCTGACCCACGTCGACGACCAGGGTGCCGCACGGATGGTGGACGTTTCCGCCAAGGACGAGAGCCGTCGCGAGGCCCGCGCCACCGGGATGGTCCGGACGACCCCCGAGGTCGTGGCGCTCCTGCGGTCCGGTGACGTGCCGAAGGGCGACGCGCTCGGGGTCGCGCGGGTCGCCGGCATCATGGCGGCCAAGCGCACGCCCGACCTCGTGCCGTTGTGCCACCCGCTCGCCATCACCGGGGTCGAGGTCGACCTGGACGTCGTCGACGACGGTGTCGAGATCGCAGCGACCGTGCGGACGACGGGACGGACGGGTGTCGAGATGGAGGCGTTGACCTCGGTCAGCGTCGCGGCCCTCACCGTCGTCGACATGATCAAGGCGGTCGACAAGCACGCCGTGATCGCCGAGATCCGGGTCCGCGCCAAGTCGGGCGGCAAGAGCGGAGACTGGTCGACGTGAAGGCGCTCGTGATCACCTGCTCCAACCGCGCCGCGGCCGGAGTCTACGAGGACACCACCGGGCCGATGATCGTGCAGGCCCTGCGCGAGTGGGGGTTCGACGTCGACGAGCCGCTCGTCGTGCCCGACGGACCACCTGTCGAGGAGGCGCTCCGGGAAGCGGTCGACCTGCGTCACGCGGCCGTCGTCACCACCGGCGGGACGGGGATCAGTCCCACGGACGCCACGCCCGAGGCGACCGCGAACGTGCTCGACCGCGAGCTTCCGGGCGTGGCCGAGGCGATTCGCGCGTACGGCGTCGCCCACGGGGTGCCGACAGCCATGCTGTCGCGCGGCCGGGCCGGGGTCGCCGACCAGACGGTCGTCGTGAACCTCCCGGGCTCGCGCGGTGGTGTGCGCGACGGGCTGGCCGTGCTGGCCGACGTCCTCGTCCATGCCGTCGAGCAGGTGGCCGGGGTCGACCACGTCCGTGACGCCGGAGGTGCGTCCTGAGCGCGGGCTGGCCGGCGACGCTTCAGCACGGCGACGTCGGCCTGCGCCCCATCCGCCGCGGTGACGCACGGGTGTGGGCGCGGCTGCGGCAGGAGTCGTCCGACTGGCTGGGCCGGTGGGAGGCGACGCTGCCGCGATCGGCGCCGTCCGGGACGCGTTCGTACGGCGCGGCGGTCCGTTCGCTCCGGCAGCAGGCGTCCCAGGGTCGGGCGCTCCCGTTCGTGACGACGTATGGCGGCGGCGACGAGATGATCGGCCAGGTCACGGTGTCCGGGATGACCTGGGGCTCGGCGCGCTGGGCGCAGATCGGCTACTGGATCGCGCGGCCGTACGCCGGTCGCGGCATCACGACCACGGCGGTGGCTCTCGCCACCGACCACTGCTTCGAGGCGCTCGGACTGCACCGCATCGAGATCGCGATCCGTCCGGAGAACCGTTCGAGCCTGCGCATCGTCGACAAGCTCGGTTTCGACCGGGTGGGGCTGGCGCCGCGCTACCTGCACATCGACGGGGCGTGGCGCGACCACCTGCTGTTCGCGATCACCGCCGAGCAGGTTCTGCCCGGCGGGCTCATCGCGAGGGCCGACGCGGCCGGCGTCGATCGCTGACACCGCAAGAACCGCCGCGCGACACACCGGGCGAGGTCCGCAGGGGTGACCGTCCGCAGCACGTACGGTTCATCTGTGGGTACCGGTCTGATCTTCGCAGCCGTGATCGCCATCTGGGTGGCGTACGGCGTTCCTCTGGCGCTCCGGCGCCACGAGGAGGCGACGCGCGCCGGGTCGGTGACCAGCTTCTCCGGGGCGCTGCGGGTGCTCACCCACCGCAAGGACGACACCGACCAGGCGACTCCGGACGCCTCGCCCGCCCCGGCCGACGAGACCGAGGCCGTGCCCGACACGGCGTCTGAGTCTCGTCCCGCACCGCGCCGTCACAACCGTCGGGCCGCTCGTCTCGCGGCCCGCCGCCGTCGTCGGGTGCTGTCGACTCTCCTCACGGCGTGCGCCGTCGTCGGCGGCCTGTCCGTGGCCGGCGTCCTGCTGCCGTGGGCCGCCGCGATCCCCGGTGGTCTGGTCGTCGCGTGGCTGGTGCTGTGCCGTGTCATGGTGCGCCGAGAGATCGGCCGACCGGTGCGGCTGCCGAGGGTGAGTGACCCGGAGGCCCGCGCCGCCCGTGCCCGCCGTCGCGAGGCCCGTCGTGACGAGCGACGCGCTGCGCGTGAGGCGGAGGGCGACGTCGAGCTCCAGGTCGATCCCGACACCGAGATGACCGTGATCCTCTCCGGCCAGATCGAGGACCACGAGCCGGCTCGACGCAACGTGATGGTCCGCGGTCCGCTGCCCGAGGGTGCGCTCGACCAGCAGGTGCACGACGCGATCGCGTCGGCCACCACCTCGGGCACGACGCTCTGGGACCCGGTGCCGGTCACCCTTCCGACCTACGTCACCAAGCCCGCCGTCGCGCGGACGGTCCGGACGATCGACTTCGGTGACGGCCCTGCCGCCGGTGCGGCCGGGACGGGCGTCCCCGAGAGCGACTCCGACGTCGGCCGTCGCGCCGTCGGTGACTGACGGGCCGTCGCGCCCCGGGTTCGGGACCCATCTGATCGCGTGGTAATCTCGATCTCGCTTTGGGGCTATGGCGCAGTTGGTAGCGCGTCTCGTTCGCAATGAGAAGGTCCGGGGTTCGAATCCCCGTAGCTCCACCAGCCGAAGGCCGGGTTCGCAGTCGCGGACCCGGCCTTCGTCGTTCTGCCGCGGTCACCGGTTCTTCTGCGCGATGGCGGTCGCGGCGTCGCGCAGCAGCCCCGGCGCCACGCGGCGGTGGACGACGGCGATCGCCGGCCAGACGATCGCCGCGAGGCGCCGGTCGTAGCGCATGGAGGTCACGAGCGTGACGGAGCCCGCAGCGGCCAGCACGACCAGCTCGCCGGTGAGGAACCATGAGCGGGCCTCCAGGCGGACTGCCTCGTCGGTGCGCGCCGCGACGCGCCAGCCTCCGATGGTGTCGCGCGAGCGGCGGTGGGTGATCCGGAGGCCCAGTAGCCCACGGAAGAGCAGCGTCCCGAGCAGGCCCGGGGTGTTCCCGAACATGACTCGGGCCCAGTGCTCGGCGGTCGTGTCGACGTCGGACCTGTGGGAGAAGACGTCGGCGTAGTCGGGTGCGTCCAGCGCGCTCCAGCTGGTGGTGGGTAGCTGCATGATGCCTCCTGCATCGTTTATACGGCACCGAATAATGTACGGTACCGTATAACGCCGTCCGGCGGAATGGTCCTCGATCCAGGAGTCGTCGCATGCCCGCTTCCCCTCGCGTCACCCGTGAGCGGTGGATCACCGCTGGACTTGAGGCGCTCGTCGACGGTGGGCCCGGTGCTGTCCGTGTCGAGACCCTCGCTGCCAGGCTGGGAGTGACCAAGGGCGGCTTCTACGGATACTTCGCCAATCGCGACGCGCTCCTGGAGCAGATGCTCGCCGAGTGGGAGCGCCGCAGCACCGACGAGGCGATCGCCATCGCCGAGGAGGAGGGACGGAGTGCGCGCGAGACGATGCAGCTCGCCGGTGCGCTGACCTTCTCCGACGCCCTGCTGCCGATCGACCTCGCCGTCCGGTCGTGGGCGCGGCACGACCACGGCGTGGCCGAGCGTCTGCGCCGGGTCGACAACATTCGCATCGAGTTCCTGCGGGCGATGTTCAGGACCTACATCACCGACGAGTCCGAGATCGAGGCCCGCAGCACCCTGGCGTTCGCCACGGCCATCGGGCAGTACTTCATGGCGGCCGACCATGGCGCGTACACCAAGGACGAGGCCGTCGACCTCGCCGCGGCCCTCGTCCTGCGACCGGCGGCGATGGCGTCACGTCCGACGAGGAGCAGCCCCGACGGCAGACACCACCCGCCACGACGGCCTCGACGCCATCCGTGAGGTCGAAGCGTGGTGATCGTCATGACCCGACCCTCGAGCTCAACTCGACGTGAGCTCAGCGCGCTGCTCGGAGTCGAACGCCTCGGCGTACGCGGAGCTCGGTGGGATCGGCGTGATGACGTCGACGAGGATGCCGCCGGGTGCGTCCAGGATGAAGTGGCGCTGCCCGAACGGTTCCGACCGGAGCTCCAGCACGGGGGTGAGTCCTCCGTCGGTGACCAGTCGTGCGTACTCGGTGTCGACGTCGTCGACCTCCACGTTCAGGATCGTGCCGCGTGCCGGGACCCCGTACCCGCCCGGGACTGTGGGGTGGTCGGGATCGAGCAGCGCAAGCTCGTAGCCGTCGCGTTCGAGGCTGACGTACCAGTCGGACGTGAAGGTGCGGCGGAAGCCGAACCACTGCTCGTAGTACGTCGCCGCCTCGGCGACGTCGTGCGTCCCGAGCACGGGGTAGAAGCTCGTGAGAGTCATGGCTCCTCCAAATACGTGCGAAGTGTAGGTATCAGGTAACATACACTGCGCATGTATCTGTGGAAAGGGTTCCCGATGGGTCGCTCGTCGAAGGCGCAGAGCGAGGTGAACCGCGCCCACCTCGTGCATCTCGCCTGCGCACTGTTCGCCGAGCACGGGTACGACGCGGTCGGGCTGGAAGAGGTCGCTGTCGCGGCTGGCCAGACGCGCGGTGCCGTCTACCACCACTTCGGGAGCAAGCGTGGGCTGTTCTCCGCGGCGCTGGCGAAGGTGCAGGCGTCGGTCGGCGACGCCGTCCAGGCGGCGGCCCTCGCGGAGTCCGATCCGTGGGAAGGCCTGGTCGCGGGCTGCCATGCCTTCCTCGACGCTGCTGCCTCCGACGGTGCGCGCCGTGTGATGCTGGTCGACGGTCCCGCCGTCCTCGGATGGCAGGAGTGGCGTGACGGGGACGCGGCCAGCTCGCGCCGCCTCCTCGAGGAAGGGCTGCACCAGCTCGGGACGCGCGGTGACGTCGCGCCCGACGAGGTCGCCGCACTCGCGACCTTGCTGTCGGGGGCGATGAACGAGACCGCGCTGTGGCTCGCTCAGGAGGGCGAGCCCGTCCGCGACGCGGCCCACGCCGGGCTCGACCGGGTGTTGACCGGTCTTCGTCGGCGGTAGCCGCTTCCGCTCTGCGTCCGTGCCGGGGCAGTGCCAGGCTCGGGTCATGAAGGCACCCACGACGACCATGGCCGACGGGCTCGAGCTGCCGACGATCGGCCTCGGAACCTATCCGATGGACGACGCCGAAGCCGCCGACGCCGTCCGCAGCGCCCTCGACATCGGCTACCGCCTGGTCGACACCGCCGCCTCGTACGGCAACGAGGCGGGAGTGGGGCAGGGCGTCGTGATGAGCGAGGTGCCTCGTGACGAGGTGGTCGTCACCACCAAGCTGCGTGGAGAGGATCAGGGCTACGAGCCCACGCTGCGCGCGTTCGGTGAGTCGCGCGAACGGCTCGGGCTCGACTACGTCGATCTCTATCTCATCCACTGGCCTCTCCCGCGGCTCGACCGGTACGTCGACTCGTGGCGGGCGATGATCCGGCTGCGCGACGACGGGCTCGTCAACAGCCTCGGCGTCTCCAACTTCACGCCCGACCAGATCGACCGCCTCGTCGCCGAGACCGGCGTCGCTCCCGTCGTGAACCAGATCGAGCTCCACCCCTACTTCGTGCAGGACGAGCTGCGGGCGTACGACGCCGACCACGGGATCGTCACCGAGGCGTGGCAGCCGCTCGCCCGCAAGACCGACCTTCTCACCGAGGCGACGATCGTCGAGATCGCGGAGCGGCACGGGGTCACCCCGGCCCAGGTCACGCTGCGCTGGCACGTCCAGCGTGGCGTGGTGCCGATCCCGAAGTCGAGCGACCCGCGACGGCAGCGGGACAACCTCGACGTCTTCGGGTTCTCACTGAGCGAGGAGGAGATGGTGGCGATCGGCGACCGTCCGCAGACGCGCAGCGGCGGGGATCCGGACACGCACGAGGAGCTCTGAGCTCCGGCAACCTGCACCAGGTGTCGATCGACCGGTGGCTCGTCCGTCATCACGGTGTCAGGATCGACACCGACGGAAGGACCTCCGATGTTGTACACGCTCTTCATCCACAACGCCGACCCGCGTGACGCGGGCATCAGCGAGGACGACATGGCGCCTGTCAAGGCCGCGTTCGAGACGTACGTGAAGGACCTCGACGAGGCGGGCGCCTTCGTCACGACCCAGATCCTCGGCATGCCGGAGGTGGCGACGACCGTGACCGCGGTCGACGGTGAGCCGAAGATCCAGGACGGGCCGTTCGCCGACACGAAGGAGTACGTCGGCGGGATCGTCGTCATCGACGTGCCCGACCTCGACGCTGCGCTCGCCTGGGCGCAGAAGTGCCCCGGGGCGACCTACGGGACCGTCGAGGTCCGGCCGACGGCGCTCACGTGGAGTCGTGAGCGGCAGTGGTACCAGCCCTGAGGGCGTACGGGGAGGCGGAGCGGGCGGCCCGTGCCTCGTACGGCCGCCTGCTCGCGCTCCTCGCGGCCGCTGACGGAGACATCGCCACCGCGGAGGACGCTCTGGCCGACGCGTTCGAGAGGGCGCTCGTGACCTGGCCCGACCGTGGCGTGCCGGACAACCCGGACGCATGGCTGCTCACCGCAGGGCGCAACCGGCTCCGCGACCTCTTTCGCTCGGCGGCACGTCGGACGTCCTCGCCGATGCCTGACGAGGCGATCGCGGTCGTGGACGCAGACCAGTCGGCCGCCGGCCGCATCCCCGACGAGCGGCTCGCGCTCCTCTTCGTGTGCGCCCACCCGGCGATCGATGCGTCGGTCCGCACGCCGTTGATGCTCCAGACCGTCCTCGGGCTGGACTCCCAACGGATCGCGGAGGCCTACGTCGTGCCGACCACCGCGATGGCGCAGCGTCTCGTGCGTGCGAAGCGCCGGATCCGTGAAGCCCGGATCCCCTTCGTCGTCCCCGACCGTGACGTCATGCCGCAGCGGCTTCCTGCCGTGCTCGAGGCGGTCTACGGCGCGTACGCGATCGACTGGTCCGCGGTTCCGAGCACCGCCCTTAGGACCTCGACAGCCGGGGAGGCCCACTACCTCGCGGTGCTCCTCGCCGCCCTCCTGCCTGACGAGCCCGAGGCGCTCGGCCTCGCGGCGCTGGTCTCCCTCTCGCTGGCACGCGCAGGAGCACGCACGGACGAGGTCGGCGCGTACGTGCCGCTCGACGTCCAGGACCCGGCTCGATGGGACGACGAGCTCATCGCGCACGGAGAGCGCCTCCTGCACGCGGCAGCCCACCGTGGCAGACCTGGGCGGTTCCAGCTCGAGGCAGCGATCCAGTCGGCGCACTGCGACCGCGCTCGCACCGGCCGTACGGACCACGCCGCCCTGTTGCGGCTGCACCGGGCCCTCGTCGCGACCGCGCCGACCCTGGGAGCGCAGGTCGCACTCGCCGCGGCGACAGCGCGTGTGGAGGGGGCACGAGCCGGGCTCGCCGTCCTCGACGGTGTCACGGCGGAGGGAGACTCCGACGCCGCACGCCGGTTCCAGCCGGCGTGGGCGCTGCGCGCCCACCTGCTCGCCGAGCTGGGGGAGCAGTGCGAGGACGAGGCGAGGGCGGCGTACGCCAAGGCGATCTCGCTGACCACCGATCCCAGGAGTCGCGCGTTCCTGCAGGAGAGCCACGACCGACTCGGTCGGCGCTAGGGGATCAGACCCAGCGGGAGAACCACATCCGCTGGAGCCACTCCTCGTGGGTGATCAGGATGTCGGTCCAGATCGGGAAGAAGAACGCGGCGAGTGCCAGGGCCACGGCCACGTAGGTGCCGAGGGCCGCGGGCGCCCACCACCGCAGACGGCTTCCGCGGGACCCTCGGAGCAGCCGACCGGCGACGAGCGCGATCGCGGCGCACGTGAACGGGACGAAGGCGGTCGCGTAGAAGAGGAAGATCGGCCGGTCGTCGTAGGCGAACCACGGCAACCAGGACGACACGACCACGAGCACGACGAGACCGAACCGCCAGTCGCGGTCGCGCAGCCAGAACCAGACGGACGCGACGAGTGCCGCCAGCCCGCCCCACCAGACGGCGGGGTTGCCGAGGATGAGCACCTGACGGATGCACGTCTCGGTCCCGCTCGCCGCACATCCCGGCGTCGAGGCGGCGAGGTCGGTCTGGGCGTCGACGCCGACCGGGCGGTTGAGGACCAGCCACCCCCACGGGTCCGACTGGTACGGGTGAGACTTGCCGGCGAGGTAGTCGCCGGTGTGGAACGAGTAGACCATCTGGTGGTAGTGCCACAGCGACTCCAGCGGTCGCAGCAGCTCTCCGATCAGCCCTCTGTCGGTCTTGTCGATGGCTGACCCCCACGGTTGCGCGTCCCCGTAGCCGAGCCCGAACCGGCCCTCGAAGACCTCGTGGTTCACCAGGAACCCCGTCCAGGTCACGACGTACACGACGAGGGCCACGATCACCAGCGACACGAACGCGGGAAGTCCGTCGACGATCATCGAGCGCCACCACGCACCGCGTACGCCGATCGCCCGACGGTCGATCACGTCGAGCACCCAGACGAAGACGCCGACGGCGGCGAGGACGTACAGGGCGCTCCACTTGGTGCCGACGGCCAGCCCGAAGCACACCCCGGCGGCGAGGCGCCACGGGCGCAGCAGGAGCATCCGGACCGGACCGAAGCCCGAAACGGTCTCGGTGGTGGCGTAGCGCCGGGCGATCCGGGTGCGACCCCACTCTCGGTCGGCGACGACGCACGCGACCGCGCACACCAGCCAGAACGCGAGGAACACGTCGAGGAGCGCGAGCCGGGACATCACCAGGTGCACGCCGTCGACGGCGAGGAGCAGGCCCGCGAGGCAGCCGAGCACCGTGGAGCCGCTGAGGCGGCGGACCATCCGGGCGAGGACCAGCACGGTCAACGCACCGACGACGGCCGCCGAGATGCGCCAGCCGAACGCGTTCATCCCGAACAGCTGCTCGCCGATCGCGATCATCCACTTGCCGACCTCGGGGTGGACGACCTGTGTCGGCTCTCCGGTCCACAGACCGGTCGTCTGCCCGGCCTCGACCTTCGCGTTGGCGTCCTCGACCCAGTCCTGCGCGTAGCCGAACCGCAGCAGCGACCAGGCGTCCTTGGCGTAGTAGGTCTCGTCGAAGAGGAGGCGCGGTGGATACTCCAGGCGCCAGACACGCGCGGCGAACGCCAGCAGCGTGACGGCGATCGGACCCAGCCAGCCGAGCAGCCGGGGGGAGTCGGCGATCCGCGAGCGGAACCGGTCGCGCAGCGGCGGGAGCGGCGCACCCTCGGGCGTGCGGCCCAGCGGCGCGAACCTCTCGCTGCTCCCGTTGCGCTCGTCGACGGTCACGGACACGCGGCAACCCTAGCGGCCGCCACGTGGCGGCGAAGCCGGTCGCGGACGGCGACCGTAGGCTAGGCCCGTGCTGGTCCTCGCCGCGACACCCATCGGGAACCCCGCCGACGCGTCGCAGCGGCTGCGCGATCTGCTGGGGAGCGCCGATGTCGTGGCGGCCGAGGACACCCGTCGGCTGCACCGCCTCGCCTCCGACCTGGACGTACGGATCAGCGGGCGCATCGTGTCGTACTTCGAGGGCAACGAGTCCCGGCGCACACCGGAGCTGGTTGCCGACCTCGAGGCCGGCCGTACGGTCCTGCTCGTCACCGACGCCGGGATGCCGAGCGTGTCGGATCCCGGCTACCGCCTCGTCGCCGCCGCGGTCGAGGGCGGGCTCGAGGTCACGGTTGCCCCGGGCCCCTCGGCGGCGCTCGCCGCGCTCGCCGTGTCCGGGCTGCCCGTGGACCGCTTCACCTTCGAGGGATTCCTGCCGCGCAAGACCGGTGAGCGTGACCGCGGGCTCGCGGCCCTCGCCGACGAGCCGCGCACGATGGTCTTCTTCGAGTCGCCGCACCGTACGGCCGACACGCTCGACGCGATGGTGGCGGCGTTCGGTGGGCAGAGGCGTGGCGCGGTGTGCCGCGAGCTGACCAAGACCTATGAGGAGGTCCGGCGGGGCACCCTCGAGGAGCTGGCGTCCTGGGCGCGCCCGGACGGGGACGATGCCCGGGTCCGTGGCGAGATCACGATCGTGGTCGACGGTGCGCCGGCGCGCGAGTACGACGAGGCGACCTTGCTCGAGATGGTCGCGGCCGGCGAGCGTGCGGGCATGTCGCGCAAGGACGCCATCGCCGACGTCGCCCGCCAGACCGGCGTGCGTCGGCGTGTAGTGTTTGATCTCGTCCACCGCTAGCAGACGGCGGTTCTGCGTGCCACGGGGCGGTGCGCCCGCCGAGGTGCCACAAGGAGCGCAACACCATGTCCGCGAGTGACCTGCTGGTCCCCGAAGGCGCACGACTGGTCCATATCGGCCCCTACAAGACGGGCAGCACGGCCCTTCAGTCGGCTCTCCACCAGGCCCGTCCCGTGCTCGCCGACCACGGTGTGCGGCGCGCGGGCGACCTGCGGCAGGAGACGCTGGCGGTGCTGCACGCGGTCGACCGCATCCGTCCGTACCACGACGCTGAGCGTGCTCGACGTCGCTGGGAGCGGCTCGCCGACGAGATCCGGACCGCGGACGAGGCGCGGGTGGTGGTCAGCAGCGAGGTGTTCTCGCACGCGCTGCCGACCCACATCGACCGGGTGGTCGACGCCCTCGGCCCCGGTGTCCACGTCGCCGTGACGTTGCGCCCGCTCGTGTCGATCCTCCCGTCCCAGTGGCAGCAGTACGTCCTGCGGACGGCGCGTCTGCCGTACGAGGAGTGGCTGCGCGCCATGTTCGACGCCGACGCTCGCGGTCACTATCCCCGCGGTTCGTTCTGGGTGCCGCACCGCCATGACCACCTGGTCGCGCGGTGGGCTGCCGCCGTCGGGCCGGAGCGGGTGACCGTCGTGGTCCTCGACTCCTCCGACCGGAGGCTGCTGCCGCGGTCCTTCGAGCAGATGCTCGGTCTCCCCGACGGCTCGCTCGTCCCGGAGGAGGACCAGGAGAACCGCTCGCTCACCGCCGCCGAGGCCGACCTCATGCAGGCCTACCACCGGGCACTCGCGCAGATGGGGATCGAGCCTCGCGTCCACTACCGGCTGCTGAACGCCGGCGCCGACGTCTATCTCAAGCAACGCCGGCCGGCGCCGGACGAGCCGAAGCCCTACACCCCGCAGTGGGCGCTCGACGCCGCAGCCACCGTCGGGACCGAGATGGCCCGTTCCATCGCCGGCTCCGGCGTACGGGTGGTGGGTGACCTCGGCATCCTGGGAGAGCGCCGCACGGCGTCTCCGCCACCGGAGGTACGGCTCAGCCCCGAGGCGGGCGCTCAACTCGCTGCCGCGCTCGCCGCGGCGTCGCACAACCTCCTCCAGTCCGCGAACCGACGCAGCTCGGCCGAGATCAAGCTCCTACGCGGCGCTCCGGTGACGACCGCGAGCCTGACCGCGACCACCAGCGGCGTCCTCGTCCGTGAGCTTGCGCGACGCGCTCGCAGGCGTGCGGCGGCCGTCTTCGGGCGGTGACTGACGGCGTCACCGCGCGTGTAGGCTTTCGCTCACCGATGACTGAAAGGCGCGTGATGACCGACCTGCTCCTTCCCGAGGGCACGCGGCTGGTGCATATCGGGCCGCACAAGACGGGCAGCACCGCCTTGCAGGGAGCGTTCGACAACGCGCGCGAGGCCGTGCTCGCGCAGGGCGTCCGCTACGCCGGCCGCACCCGGCACGAGTCCGTGGCGGTGCGCTGGGTGACCGAGCGGGTCCTGCCTCAGCAGGACTCCGTAGCCGCGGAGAAGCGTTGGCGAGCGCTGGTCGAGGAGATGACCACGTCGTCTGAGCCTCGCCTCGTCGTCTCGAGCGAGTTCTTCTCCGACGCCAAGGAGCAGCACGTCGAGGCCATCGCCCGTGACCTGGGCCGCGACAAGCTCACCGTGGCGATCACGCTGCGTCCGCTGGCCAAGATCCTCCCGTCGCAGTGGCAGCAGTATCTCCAGCGCGGTCTGACCCAGTCCTACGACGAGTGGCTCGACAAGACCTTCAACGGGACGTCGCCGACCCCGTCGTTCTGGCAGCGCCACCGTCACGACGCGCTGGTACGCCGCTGGGGTGACGTGGTCGGCTACGACAACGTGGTCGTGATCATGCTCGACGGGTCCGACTACGGCTTCCTGCCGCGCACCTTCGAGCAGCTCCTCGGACTACGGCCCGACACCCTCGAGCTCCTCGACGACCTCCAGAACCGCTCGCTGACCTTCCACGAGGCAGAGATGCTGCGCGCCTTCAACGTGCAGTACAAGTCGGAGAAGCTGGCGATGCCGCTGTACGACCGCCTCGTCAACACGCGCGCCGGCCACTACCTCAAGCACCGACGGCCCGAGCGCGACGAGCGCAAGATCGAGACCCCCGCCTGGGGCGTCGAGGCTGCACAGCGGGTCGGGGCCGAGATGGCCGAGGCCATCGTCGCCTCCGGTGCCCGCGTGATCGGTGACCCGGCCACGCTGGCCCTCGGGGCACGGCCCCGCGCTGAGGACCTGGGGCCTGTCCAGCTCGACCCCGAGCTCAGCGCCCGCCTCGCGGTGGGTCTCGTGCTCGCGGGTCAGGAGGTGCAGGATATCGAGGTCCGAGCCGCCCGACGAGCCGCCGCACGTGGGGTCCGGCCGAGGTCCTCTCGCGAGTTGATCGGCGCCGCGCGACGTCGGCTCCTGCCGGACTGGGTGTCGCGGAGGCGCTGACGTTGAGCTCTCTGCTGCTGCCCGAGGATGCCCTTCTGCTTCACGTGGGGCCGCACAAGACGGGCACCACAGCGGTGCAGAGCGCATTCTTCGCGGCATCCTCCACCCTTCGTGAGCACGGCGTCCGCTACCCCGGCCGCAGTCGTACGCCGATCCAGGCGGTCGTCGCCGTCACCGGTCACGGGCCGATGCTCGGGGAGCCGCCGCTCGACATCAGCGACTGGGAGCGCTTCGTCGCGTCGATCCCGGGGCGGGGCCGCGTGGTGGTCTCGAGCGAGTTCTTCGCCGACGCCGTGGGTGACGCCGTCGACCGCGTCGTGACCGACCTGGGTCGAGATCGCGTCCACGTGGTGGTGACGCTGCGACCACTCGACAAGATCGCGCCGTCGCAGTGGCAGCAGTACGTCCAGAACGGTTCGGTGTCGTCCTTGCGCCGGTGGCTGAAGAAGACGCTGCGCGAGGACGACCCGAACGGGTCGGGCTTCTGGCGACGGCACCGGCACGACGTCCTGGTCCAGCGCTGGGTCGACGTCGTCGGCCCGGACCGCGTGCGGGTGGTCGTCGTCGACGACGACCGCCGCTCGACACTGCTCCGGACGTTCGAGGCCATGGTCGGGCTCCCCGAGGGTGTCCTCGAGCCCGAGCCCGACCGGCTCAACCGCTCGTTGACCCTGCCGGAGGTGGAGCTCGTGCGCTCCCTCAACCGGGAGTTCCGCTCGAGGAGCTGGAGCCCTCGCGACTACCGGCACTTCGTCCGTGTCGGTGTCGCACGTGCGCTCAAGGCTCAGCCCCCCGATCCAGGCGCGCCCGGTCTCGTCCTGCCGCGGTGGGCGGTCGAGCGGCTGCGAGCGATCAGCACCGACGTCGTCGCCAACATCCGGGCGAGCGGCGTCGAGGTCGTCGGCGACCTCGACGCCCTGCGCGTGCCGCGCCCCGGCCGGGACAGTCCCGACCGGATCCCCAAGACCGTCCCGGTCCCGAGCGACGTGGCCGCTCGGGCGGTCGCCGGTGCCGTCGAGGCCGCGATGCAGGAGCGCTCCGGGGTCGGACTCCTGCGGCGCGCAGGGGTGCCGTCGCCCGCCGAGGTCGTCGACCGCGTCCTGCCCCGCGGGCTCCGCCGCTGAGCCCGAGCCGGGCTCCGTAGGATGAGGGCATGTCGAAGACGGTCCTCACCGCGGTCGCCTGGCCCTACGCCAACGGTCCGCGCCACATCGGTCACGTGTCGGGGTTCGGAGTTCCTTCCGACATCTTCTCGCGCTACCACCGGATGATGGGTGACCGGGTCTTGATGGTCTCGGGCACCGACGAGCACGGGACCCCGATCCTCGTCCAGGCCGACGCCGAGGGTGTCACCGCACGCGAGCTGGCCGACCGCTACAACCGCGTGATCGTCGACGACCTCGTCGGGCTGGGGGTCTCGTACGACCTGTTCACCCGCACGACGACCCGCAACCACTACGCGATCGCGCAGGAGGTCTTCGCCGGCCTCTACCGCAACGGCTACGTCGTTTCCCGGCTGACGACCGGGGCGATCTCCCCGTCGACCGGCCGGACGCTCCCCGACCGCTACATCGAGGGCACGTGCCCGATCTGCGGGTACGACAGTGCGCGCGGCGACCAGTGCGACAACTGCGGCAACCAGCTCGATGCCGCCGACCTCATCGACCCGCGCAGCCGGGTCAACGGCGAGACGCCGGAGTTCGTCGAGACCGAGCACTTCTTCCTGGACCTGCCCGCGCTCGCCTCCGCGCTCGCCGACTGGTTGAAGTCGCGCTCCGACTGGCGCCCCAACGTCCTGCGGTTCAGCCTGAACCTCGTCGACGACCTGCGTCCGCGGGCCGTCACGCGAGACATCGACTGGGGCGTGCCTGTCCCGCTGGAAGGCTGGTCGGACCGCAACGACAAAAAGCTGTACGTCTGGTTCGACGCGGTCATCGGCTACCTGTCGGCCTCGGTCGAGTGGGCGGTGCGCTCCGGTGACCCGGAGGCGTGGCGCGAGTGGTGGACGAACCCAGACGCCGAGTCGGCGTACTTCATGGGCAAGGACAACATCACGTTCCACGCCCAGATCTGGCCGGCGCTGCTGCTGGGCTACCGCGGTCTCGGCGACAAGGGTGGGGAGGCTGGTCCGCTCGGCGAGCTCCAGCTGCCGAGCGAGGTCGTCTCCTCGGAGTACCTGACGATGAGCGGCTCCAAGTTCTCGACGAGCCGCGGCACAGTCATCTATGTCCGCGACTTCCTTCGCGACTTCGGCCCCGACGCGCTGCGCTACTTCATCGCCGTCGCCGGGCCGGAGAACCAGGACGCCGACTTCACGTGGGAGGAGTTCGTCCGACGGACCAACTTCGAGCTCGCCAACGAATGGGGCAACCTCGTCAACCGCTCGGTCTCGATGGCCCACAAGAACTTCGGAGAGATCCCGACGCCAGGCGCACTGACCGACGTCGACCAGGCTCTCCTCGACGCGGCCGCGGCCGCCTTCGACACCGTCGGTGACCACCTGGCGCGGAGCCGCTTCAAGCAGGCCGTCGCCGAGGCGATGCGCGTGGTGACCCTCGCCAACCGCTATCTCTCGGACATGGAGCCGTGGAAGCTCAAGCAGGACCGTGAGCGTCAGGCGACCGTGCTGCACACCGCCCTCCAGATCGTGGCCGACGCCAACACGCTGCTGACCCCGTTCCTCCCGCACGCGGCGCAGCGGGTGTTCGAGACGCTGGGCGGCACCGGAGTGTGGGCGGCACAGCCCGAGGTCCGCGAGGTGCGAGACGACCTGCCTGCCGACCCGATCGGGGTGGGCGTGCCCGAGATGGGCGTCAGCTATCCCGTCATCACCGGTGACTACACCGCCGAGCAGGCGGTGTGGCGCCGGACCGAGATCGTCGCGGGGACGCCCTTGGTCAAGCCGACGCCGCTGTTCGCCAAGCTCGACCCCTCGCTGGCGGAGACCGGCCCGGAGTGGGCGCCCATCGTCCGAGAGGAAGCACCCGCGTGAGCCGTGACGGAGAGCGGCCGCCGCTGCCGGAGCCGCTCCCGCGCCCGGTGGCCGACAGCCACTGCCACCTCGACATGGACGACTCCGCCGAGCAGCTCGCGGTCGTCGACGCGGTCGACCGTGCCCGCCAGGTGAATGTGACACGGATCGTCCAGATCGGGTGCGACCTGCCCGGTGCTCGGTGGGCGGTGAAGGCAGCCGAGTCCCACGACTCCGTCGTCGCGGGTGTCGCGCTCCACCCCAACGAAGCGCCTCGGCTGGCGGCCGAAGGGCGGCTCGACGACGCCCTCGCCGAGATCGAGTCGCTGGTCGTCTCGAGTCCGCGGGTGCGCGCCGTGGGGGAGACCGGGCTGGACTACTACCGGACCGGTGAGGACGGCCGTACGGCGCAGCACGCGTCGTTCCGGGCTCACATCGCGATGGCCAAGGAGCACGACAGAACCCTCGTCATCCACGACCGCGACGCCCATGCCGACGTGCTCGCGGTGCTCGACGAGGTGGGGGCTCCCGAGCGGACCGTCATGCACTGCTTCTCGGGGCACGCCGACTTCGCTCGGGCGTGCGTCGAGCGGGGCTACTGGCTGTCGTACTCCGGGACGCTCACGTTCAAGAACGCGCAGCCGGTCCGCGACGCGCTCGCCGTCACCCCGATGGACCGCGTCCTGGTCGAGACCGACGCTCCGTTCCTCACTCCGACGCCCTACCGGGGCCGTCCGAACGCCTCCTATCTGGTGCCGACGACGGTGCGCGCGATGGCCGCCGTCCTCGGAGCCGAGCTCGAGGAGCTGTGTGAGGCGATCGACACCAACACCGATGCTGCGTTCGGCGGCACCTGGGGCTGAGGCGCTCTCGCGAGACGAAACCACAACAAGGTAAGTTCCCTGGTGGACTGTGACTCAGGCCACGGGGGGTTGGGTTTCACGTCACGATCTGGTTACTCTGCCGAGAGTTTGTGTCCCGACCCCCGAGGGAGCTTCGTGCGTACCCGCCTTGCACTCACCACCGTGAGCGCTGTCGTCGTCGCCGCTATCGTGGCCGGCGTTCTCGCCTTCACCGTGCTCAACAAGACCGTCACGCTCAGCGTGGACGGCAAGGAGACCACGGTCCGCACCTTCGGTGGCACCGTCGCCGACGTCCTGGACGCCGAGGGCATCGACCTCGGAGAGCGTGACGTGGTCCTCCCCGCGGCCGACGCCGACATCGAGGACGGCACCAAGGTCGCCGTCCGCTACGCGCGCAAGCTCGTGCTCACCGTCGACGGAGCGGCCAAGACCTACTGGACGACCGCTCTCCGCGTCGACGAGGCGCTCGACCAGCTCGGCATCCGGCCGCACGCGGCCGCGGAGCTGTCGACCAGCCGCTCGGCCGTGGTGCCCCGCGACGGTCTCGCGCTGACGATCACCAGCCCCACCAAGATCCGGCTCGTCGCCGACGGCACCCGCCGCGCGGCCTTCACGAGCGGCGCGACCGTCAAGGACGCCCTCGCCGGACTCGGCATCACGCTCGGCGAGCTCGACGAGGTGACCCCGCGTCTCGCGGCGAAGGTCACCGACAGCATGCGGGTGCGTGTCGTGCGTGTCGCGAAGGTCGTCCGCACCAAGACCGAGAAGGTCGCGTTCACCACCAAGGTCCGCGAGGACGACTCGATGGCCGCCGGCAAGACCAAGGTCGTCCGCGAGGGCAAGCCCGGCACCGCCAAGGTGACGTACGAGATCGTCCGCGCCGACGGCAAGGTCCGCAGTCGCAAGGAGGTCAAGCGGGTCGTCGTGACTGCGGCCCGTGCACAGGTCGAGCGCCACGGCACCAAGCCGTCGACGCCGTCCATCGACCCCGGCAGCGGCTCGGTCTGGGACCGTCTGGCCAAGTGCGAGTCGGGCGGCAACTGGAGCATCAACACCGGCAACGGCTACTACGGCGGCCTCCAGTTCAACCTCGGCACCTGGCGTGCGTACGGCGGCCAGGGCTACCCGCACGAGAACTCGCGCGAGCAGCAGATCGCCGTCGCTACCAAGCTGCGCGACGCCAACGGCGGCAGCTACGGCAGTTGGCCGCACTGCGCGGCGCAGCTCGGGCTCCCGACCTGAGCGGCGACGTACGCCTCCTCGGCCAGGGTGACGTCCGCGCCCTCGCCGAGGAGCTCGACGTCGTGCCGACGAAGCGTCGAGGCCAGAACTTCGTCATCGACGCCAATACGGTCCGCCGGATCGTGCGGGTCGCGGGCGTGGGGCCCGACGACGTGGTGCTCGAGGTGGGGCCTGGTCTGGGATCGCTGACGCTGGCGCTCCTCGAGGCGGCGCGGCGCGTCGTCGCGGTCGAGATCGACGAGCGCCTGGCTGAGGCGTTGCCGTCGACGATCGCCACCTACGCGCCGAGCCGCTCGGCCGACGTCGACGTGGTGCACGCCGACGCCCTTCGGGTGCACGAGCTCCCTGGTCCCGCGCCGACGGCGCTGGTCGCGAACCTGCCCTACAACGTCTCCGTCCCGGTGCTGCTGCACTTCTTCGAGCACGTGCCGTCGATCGAGCGCGGTCTGGTGATGGTCCAGGCCGAGGTGGCCGACCGGCTGACCGCCGGCCCCGGCTCCAAGACGTACGGCGTGCCGAGCCTCAAGGCGTCGTGGTACGCCGACGTCCGCCCTGCGGGTCGGGTCGGTCGCACGGTGTTCTGGCCGGCGCCCAACGTCGACTCGGGTCTCGTCGCGTGGACCCGCCGCGAGCCGCCCCGAGACGCCGACCGACGGCAGGTGTTTGCCGTGGTCGACGCCGCCTTCGCCCAGCGCCGCAAGACGTTGCGGGCCGCGCTCGCGGGGATCGCCGGCGGTGCCGACCGCGCCGAGGCTGCGCTGCTGGCCGCCGGAGTGCCGCCGCAGGAGCGGGGAGAGCAGCTCGACCTCGCGGCGTTCGTCCGCATCGCGGCCGCCCTGGAAGCAGCCCCCGAGGCCCCGGCAGCCGGACGGTAGGTTGATCCGGTGCGAACGACGACCGTCCGGGTTCCGGCGAAGATCAACCTGTGCCTCGGCGTGGGACCGCGGCGTGATGACGGCTACCACCCGCTCGCGACGGTCTACCAGGCCGTGGACCTGTGCGACGAGGTGCGGGCCACGGAGGTCGAGGACGGCGCGGTGACCGTGAGCGTGCAGTTCGCCGGCGACGAGCGTCGCGAGCAGGCCCCCGTGCCGACGGGACCCGACAACCTCGCGGTGAAGGCCGCCTGCGCCCTGCGTGACGCCTTCGGCGTCGAGGCCGGGGCCGGTCTCGCCATCCGCAAGGCCATCCCGGTCATGGGAGGAATGGCAGGCGGGTCGGCGGACGCGGCGGCCGCCCTGGTCGCGTGTGACGCGTTGTGGGGTACGAAGGCGACCCGTGGCGAGCTCGAGGAGATCGCGGCGACGCTCGGCTCGGACGTCCCCTTCCTGCTGCACGGTGGGACCGCGCTCGGCGCAGGGCGCGGCGAGGAGGTCAGCCCAGTCCTCGCGCGCGGCCGCTTCCACTGGGTCTTCGCGATCGCCGACCGGGGCCTCTCCACGGCCGAGGTCTATGCCCGGTACGACGAGATGCACGCCGAGTCCCCGCCGCCGGCGCCTCACGTTCCGCAGGCCCTGCTCACCGCGCTGGCAGCCGGTGATGCGGCCGCGCTCGGCAACGCTCTCTCGAACGATCTCCAGAAGGCCTCCCTCGACCTGCGACCTGAGCTGTCGCGTGTGCTCGAGGTCGCCGGGGAGGCCGACGCTCTCGGCGCGCTGGTGTCCGGGTCGGGCCCGACCGTGATGGTCCTGGCCGAGGACCCCTCCCACTCGGAGGAGCTCGCGGGCCTGCTGCTCCGCAGCGGTGCCTGCGCCGACGCGGTCCAGGCGAGCGGCCCCGAGCCGGGCGCCCACCTGATTTGACCGCGCGACGAGGGCGACCGCCGTGCCCGGAGACTCCGCGCGGTTCTCGGAGCCCGAGAGCCGCCCCGTAGTCTTGCTCGAGTGACGCCGCCGCCAAATCTCGTGAATCTCGACGGGGTCGACAAGTCCCACGGCACCCGCACCCTGCTGGACTCGGTCAGCCTCGGGATCGCCGCCACCGACCGGATCGGTGTGGTCGGCCGCAACGGTGGCGGCAAGACGACCCTGCTCCGTGTCCTCTCTCGGATCGAGCCGCCCGATGCAGGCCGGGTCACCCATACGCGCGGGCTCGAGGTCGGCTTCCTCAACCAGCGTGACGACCTCCACGAGGCGCACACGCTCCGGGAGGCCGTGCTCGGGGGCAAGGCCGACCACGAGTGGGCCGCCGACGCGACGACGCGAGAGATCGTGACGGTGCTGCTGGCCGGGATCCCGCTGGACCGCATCGTCGAGGGCATGTCCGGCGGCGAGCGACGCCGCGCCTCCCTGGCCCGGCTCCTGCTCGGTCAGCACGATCTCCTCGTCCTCGACGAGCCCACCAACCACCTGGACATCGACGCCATCGCCTGGCTGGCCCGTCACGTGCGCCGGCGCGAGTGCGCCCTCGTGGTCGTCACCCACGACCGCTGGTTCCTCGACGAGGTCGCCACCCGCACGTGGGAGGTGCACGACGGCGTCGTCGACCAGTACGACGGCGGCTACGCGGCGTACGTCCTCGCGCGGGCCGAGCGTGACCGCCAGGCGGCGGCGACCGAGTCCCGCCGGCGCAACCTCGTCCGCAAGGAGCTCGCGTGGCTCCGGCGAGGTCCGCCAGCCCGCACGTCGAAGCCGAAGTTCCGCATCGAGGCCGCCAACACCCTGATCGCGGACGAGCCGCCGCCACGTGACCGCCTCGAGCTCGAGCGGTTCGCGACCCAGCGTCTCGGCAAGGACGTGTTTGATCTCGAGGACGTCTCGCTGGTGCGCGGAGACGCGCTGATCCTCGACCGTGCGACCTGGCGGCTCGGTCCCGGTGACCGGGTGGGGCTGGTCGGGCCGAACGGCACCGGCAAGACCTCGATCATGCGGCTCCTCACCGGCGAGGTCGCGCCTGACTCCGGCCGCGTGAAGCGCGGCAAGACCGTCACCGTGGCCTATCTCTCGCAGGCTCTCGACGAGATGGACCCCACTCAGCGCGTGCTCGACGCGGTGAAGGGACCGGAGCTCCAGTCCAGCACCCTCCTCGAGGGGTTCGGGTTCACCGGGGACCTCCTCACGGCGCGCATCGGCGACCTGTCGGGTGGCGAGCGACGGCGGCTCCAGGTGATGCGGATCCTCCAGGCTGAGCCCAACGTCCTGCTTCTCGACGAGCCGACCAACGACCTGGACATCGACACCTTGACCGTGATCGAGGACTACCTCGACCGGTGGCCGGGCACGCTGGTGGCCGTCTCGCACGACCGCTACTTCCTCGAGCGCGTCACCGACACGGTGTTCGAGCTGCCGGGTGACGGATCGATCCGCATGCTGGTGGGAGGAGTGGAGGAGTACCACCCGGGAGCGCCGGGGGCTCGGCGTACGTCGGGCGCCGACGCTGCGGCGTCGGTCTCCGCGGGCGCACCGTCTACCTCCCCACAGGCGGGCATGTCGGGAGCCGAGGAGCGCGCGGCGCACAAGGAGATGGCACGCATCGACCGCCGGTTGGCCCGGCTGAGCGAGCAGGCGTCAGCGATTGAGAACGAGATGGCGGCGAACGCGACGGATGTCGGAAGGCTGACCGAGCTCCAGAAGCGGCTGTCGGAGATCGCTGGCGAGCGCGAGGAGCTGGAGTCGATCTGGCTTCAGCTCGCGGAGATGTTAGATTGAGGACTCCTTGAAAGATAGATTATCTACCTAATGGAGTGACAGTGTCTCAGCGCGAATCCGGCGAACGGTCGCATTCTCGGATCCGGTGGGTGCTGCCGATCGCGCTCGTGCTCCTGTGGCTGGTTCTCGGAGGGCTCGCCGGGCCCTTCGCCGGAAAGCTGTCGGAGGTCTCGGAGAACGACAACGCCGCCTTCCTGCCCGAGAGTGCGGAGTCGACCGAGGTCGCGGCGATCGAGGAGAAGTTCGCTCCCGAGTCCGTGCCGATCGTCATCATCTGGGAGTCGGACGGCCCGATCTCCGCCGAGGGTCGAGCGGCCGCCGCGCAGCAGCTCGACGCCGTGTCGAAGGTCGAGGGCATCGAGGGGCAGATCAGTCCACCGGTTCCCTCGGAGGACGGTGATGCCCTGTCGGGGTTCGTGCAGGTGGGTGCGTCGTACGAGGGTGACATCGAGACCGTCGTCGACGACATCCGCGGCGTTGTCGAAGAGGTGGACGGAGCCACGCCGTACGTGACCGGGCCCGGCGGGTTCGCCGCCGATCTCGGAGCGGCGTTCGGCGGCATCGACGGGATCCTGCTCGGAGTCGCGCTCGCCGTCGTCCTCGTCATCCTGCTGATCGTCTACCGAAGTCCGCTGCTGCCCTTCGCCGTGCTCCTCACGTCCGTCCTGGGGCTCGGTCTCGCCGCCTTCGTGGTCTACCAGCTCGCCGACGGCGGCGTGCTCGACCTCAACGGCCAGAGCCAGGGGATCATGTCGATCCTGGTAGTGGGTGCGGCGACCGACTACGCCCTGCTGCTCGTCGCGCGATATCGAGAGGAGCTGCGCGTCCACGACGACCGGTTCTCCGCGATGCTCGTCGCGTGGCGCCGTGCGCTGCGTCCGATCATCGCCTCCGGGAGCACGGTCATCCTGGGCTTGCTCTGCCTCCTGCTGTCCGACCTCACCTCCAACCGGAGTCTGGGGCCGGTGGCTGCCCTCGGCATCGCCGCGGCGATGCTGTCGGCGCTCACCTTCCTGCCTGCCGCCCTCGTCCTCCTGGGCAGGGTCGCGTTCTGGCCGTTCAAGCCGCACGTGGGCACGGCCAAGCCGGAGGAATCAGGCGTCTGGGGCAAGGTCGCGGGCCAGGTCGAGCGACGGCCGCGCCGCCTCTGGGTCGGTGCGACCCTCGCACTCGTGGCCGCGGCGGCGTTCGTCCCGACCTTCAACGCGTCGGGCGTCTCGCAGAGCGACCTGTTCCTCGGTGAGGTCGAGGCGGTGCAGGGCCAGGAGGCGCTGGCGCGTCACTTCCCGGGCGGTTCGGGTTCGCCGGCTGTCGTGGTGGCTCCGGAGGACGACCTCGAGGAGGTCGTCAAGGTCGTCGAGGGCACCGACGGCGTGGCTTCCGCCATGCCGATGGCCGAGCGTACGAGCGGACCGCCGACGGGCGACGCCCCGCCTCCCATGGTGGTCGACGGGCGTGTCGTCGTCGAGGTCACGCTCGAGGACGCGGCGGACAGCCACGCCGCCGAGGAGACGGTCCGGACCTTGCGCGACGAGCTTCACGAGCTGGGCGACGACGTCCTGGTCGGCGGCTCCACGGCACAGCAGGTCGACGGCAACGACGTCGCGGAGCGCGACCGGACGGTCATCATCCCGGTCGTCCTCGCGGTCATCCTGCTGGTCCTGATCGTGCTGCTGCGGTCGGTGCTCGCCCCCGTGCTGCTGGTCGCGACGACGGTTCTCAGCTTCTTCTCGACGCTGGGAGTGGCCGGACTCGTGTTCACCCACGTGTTCGGGTGGGAGGGCGCCGACCCGTCCGTCCCTCTCTACGCGTTCGTGTTCCTCGTCGCGCTCGGGATCGACTACAACATCTTCCTCATGACACGAGTGCGGGAGGAGTCTGCCCGACGGGGCACGCGCCAGGGGATCCTCCATGGGTTGGTGGTCACCGGTGGCGTGATCACGTCGGCCGGGATCGTGCTTGCCGCGACGTTCTCCGCACTGGCGGTGATCCCGATCCTGTTCCTCGCGCAGCTGGCGTTCCTGGTCGCCTTCGGGGTCCTGCTCGATGCGCTCGTCGTACGTTCGCTGCTCGTTCCGGCGCTGTCGTACGACATCGGCTCGCGGATCTGGTGGCCGAGCGCGCTGCAGCGCCGCCGGTGACGCCGTCGGCCGGGGTGCGCGGGCAGCGCCCCGGCCGACGGGCTCACCTGCTGACGTCGAAGGGAAGCAGCAGTCCCCTCAGCAGGGCCACCAGGTGTCCCGTGTCATCGCCTCCGAGAGACGCGAGCAGCTGACGCTCGCGCTCCAGCAGTGCCTCCAGCGCCGCGTCGACGGCGGCTCTGCCCGTGCTGGTCAACCTGACCTGCACCCCGCGGCGGTCGACGGGGTCGGGGAGGCGCTCGACGAAGCCACGAGCCGCCAGCCGGTCGATACGGTTGGTCATGGTGCCGCTGGTCACGAGGGTCTCGCGCAGGAGCTGACCGGGAGACAGCTGGTACGGCTCGCCGGAGCGTCGCAGTGCAGACAGCACGTCGAACTCCCACGTCTCGAGGTCGTGGTCCGCGAAGGCCTCACGCCGGGCGAGATCGAGGTGCCGGGAGAGCCGGGACACCCGGCTCAGCACCTCCATGGGGTCGACGTCGAGGTCGGGGCGCTCGCGTCGCCACGCAGCGACCAGCCGATCCACCTCATCGTCCACCTCTCCAGCGTACCGTCGAGATTCTCGACATCGAGAGTTCGCGCACGCCGACGCGCCGGGGTGACCCACATGTCAATAAGGGTTGACGCCTGCCAACTGCGTCAATTACGGTTGACAGCATGTTCGACGCCGACCCGCTGACCGACTCTGATCCCGCCGTGGGCCTCCGTGCGGTCCGTGCGCTCCGCGAGCTCGCCGACCGTCTCGAGCGCCTCCAGGTGGAGCGCGCGCGAGCCCTCGGGTGGTCGTGGCAGCAGATCGCCGACGCCCTGGGTGTCTCGAGGCAGGCGGCGCACAAGAAGCACGGCGGCGAGGACCGAGAGGGGAAGGGCTGACATGTTCGAAAGATTCGCGGCAGAGGCGCGCTCGGCGGTGGTCGATGCGCAGGAGGAGGCACGCGAGGCAGGGGACCGCCGCATCGAGCCGGTCCACATCCTCGGGGCGCTGGTGAGGCGGGGTGCGGACGACGGGCTGCTGGCACGCCACGGGGTGACCCACGAGGCAGTGCGCCGAGAGATCGTGCGAGGGGGTGGCGGTGCGCTCGACGCGGAGGCGCTGGCGGCCGTGGGTGTCGATCTCGACGCCGTCCGCGCCCAGGCCGACACGACGTTCGGTGAGGGTGCGCTCGAGCGTGCCGGAGGGCGGAGCCGAGGACATCTCCGGTTCACCCGTGCCGGCAAGAAGGTGCTCGAGCGTGCGCTGAGAGCGACGGTCGCGGGCCCCGGACGTGAGATCGGGACCGTGCAGCTGCTGGCGGGTGTCCTCTCGGTCGACGACGCGCGGCTCGCGGCGGTGGTCTCGGCGGTGTGCGACGATCCTGACGCCCTCCGGGCCGACGTCGACCGCGCCGTGGCGGGCTGGGCGGCCTGACGTGGCGCAGTGGGACCCCGCGCTGTACCTCGCGTACGAGTCCGAGCGCGCGCGGCCGTTCGTCGACCTGGTCTCCCGGATCCCGACCGAGCCCCGCGCGATCGTCGACCTCGGGTGCGGACCAGGCCACCTGACCGCCGTGCTGAGGGGCCGGTGGCCGGCCGCGACCATCCTGGGGGTCGACTCCTCTCCCGAGATGGTCGAACAGGCGCGGCATGAGAACGCCGATCCCGCAGTGGGCTACGAGCTGGGCGACATCGCGGCATGGTCTCCCGCGGACCCCGTCGACCTGGTCGTCTCCAACGCCGCGTTTCAGTGGGTGCCTGACCAGCTCGAGGTCGTGCCACGACTGCGTGAGCACGTCGCCCCCGGTGGGGTGCTGGCCTTCCAGGTCCCCGACAACCACCAGGAGCCGAGCCACGTCCTGCTTCGAGAGCTCGCCTCGCAGGACCCCTACGCGGAGCATGCCGCTGGGCTGGCGGAGGCGCGCGGTGTCTCACCCCGCACCTACCTCGAGCTGCTCGTCGACGACGCCTGGGAGCTCGACGTCTGGGGCACCACCTACCTCCACCTGCTCCCGGGGGAGGACCCGGTGTTCCGGTGGATCTCCGGGACCGGCGCGCGTCCGGTGCTCGAGGCGCTCCCGGAGGGCCTGCGCGGTCGCTTCGTGGAGGACTACAAGGCGGCGTTGCGCTCGGCGTACCCGAGGGAGGGGTACGGGACGGTGCTTCCGTTCCCGAGGACCTTCGTCGTCGCGAAGCGGCGCTAGGGCTTCGGTGCGTCGCGGAAGAGGGTCGGCTCGGCCTCGAGGTTGGAGAGCCCGTTCCAGGCGAGGTTGACGACGTGGGCGGCGACGATGTCCTTCGTCGGCCGGCGCGCATGGAGCCACCACTGGCCTGTCGTGGAGACCATGCCGACGAGCATCTGGGCGTACATCGGCGCCAGCCTGGCCTCGTACCCGCGTCGTTTGAACTCTCCGACGAGGATGTCCTCGACGCGGCTGGCGACGTCACCGATGATGCTCACGTAGGACCCGGTCGGCGAGCCGACCGGCGCGTCTCGCACCAGGATCCGAAACCCGTCCGAGCTGGTCTCGATGTAGGTGAGCAGGGCGACCGCCGCCGCCTGGAGGAGCTCGCGGGGCCCGCCTGTGGTGAGAGCGGCGCGCATCATGTCGAGGAGCGTGCGGACCTCGCGGTCGACGACCACCGCGTACAGCCCTTCCTTGCCGCCGAAGTGCTCGTACACGACCGGCTTGGACACCGACGCCCGTGAGGCGATCTCCTCGACCGTCGTCCCGTCGACCCCACGGTCGGCGAAGAGCGTCCGAGCGATCGCGATCAGCTGCTCGCGCCGCTCGGCAGCCGTCATCCGTCTGCTGCCCTTGCGCTTGGCGTCCGGGGCGGGGTTCTTGGCCACTCTCGGCATTGTGCCCTACGTGACGTCAGCGCAACCTCGGCGCGCTCCTCGAGGGCGATGCCCGGAATCTCAACGTCCGGTGCATCTCCCGAATGGCGCGAGATTCTCCACTATCCAGGGCCTAAGCAAGCGCTTAGTCACCACCGACATAGCACGTCACAGAACTTCTTCTAGTGCTCTTGTCCAGGTTGTGATCGGGCGTTAACGTCCCGTTCACCTCGCGGTCTCCCCGGTCGTTCCGGGGCATCCCTGGGCCGCGGAACCGATGGGAGACCGATGATGTTCAGACCACTTGTGCTCCGGCTCGTGACCTTGTTCGCGGCCGTGGCCCTGCCCTTGGTGGGCGCGACGGCTCCGACCGCGACCGCCGCCGACAACCCGTACGAGCGGGGCCCTGCCCCGACGGCTTCGAGCGTGCTCGGCAACGGGTCGTTCGCGGTCAGCACCACCTCGGTGTCGCGGCTGAGTGCCTCCGGTTTCGGGGGCGGCACGATCTACTACCCCACGTCCACCAGCGCCGGGACGTTCGGCGGAGTGGTTCTCGCTCCGGGCTTCACGGCGACGTCCGGGTCGTACGCCGGGCTCGCGCGCAGGGTCGCGTCGCACGGCTTCGTCGTGTTCGCGATCGACACGAGCTCGACGCTCGACCAGCCCGCCAGCCGGGGGCGCCAGATCCTCACGGCACTCGACTACCTCACCGAGCGCAGCTCGGTGAGGTCGCGCGTCGACGCCACCCGGCTCGCGGCCTCCGGCCACTCCATGGGCGGCGGCGGCACGTTGGAGGCAGCGAACTCGCGGCCCACCCTCAAGGCGGCCGTCGCGCTCCAGCCGTGGAACACCGACAAGACCTGGCAGGGGATCCGGGTCCCGACGATGATCATCGGTGCCCAGAACGACTCGATCGCCGCCAACAGCTCCCACTCGATCCCGTTCTACAACAGCCTGACCGGGGCACCTGAGCGGGCGTACGGCGAGCTGCGCGGGGAGAGCCACCTCGCCGCCAACACCAACCCCGACTGGCAGGGCCGCCTGATGGTGACCTGGCTCAAGCGCTACGTCGACTCCGACACGCGGTACTCGCAGTTCCTGTGCCCCGCGCCTACCTCGACGGCGCTGTCGGACTATCGGAACTCCTGCCCCGACTGACCTCACGGCGGATCGCAGGAGGAGGCGGCCGGGCATGGTGGACGAAGCACCGTGCCCGGCCGCCTCACATCATGCCCGGGTCGGCGTCACGACCTCGGCCGCGCGGGCTCTGCTTGCGGCATCGCCGCGGCAGGTCGACTCTGGAGGAGACATCCAATCCTCTGAGGAGGTCGCGTCGCATGCATCTCAGCACCCTGGCCAAGTGGAGTCTCGTGGTCGCCGTGGTGGCGGCGTTCGTGATCACCGGGGCCACCATCCTGCTGCTCGTCCGGGGCGGCACCCTCAACAGCAACCCGTGGGAGCCGATCGGGACGGCTCTCGCCATCTTCGGCGCCATCTCGGCACTCGTGATCGGGATCGCCGAGGCCGACATCGGCACCCACCAGACCAAGCGGGACAGCTAACCGCGGACGCGGCGACGCGTCCGCGGCGCTCGAGAGGTCAGGCCGCGGCTCTCGCGGTGGCCTCGACGCGCTTGGCCTCGATCCGGGACGGGACGGGCCACCGCACGTCGCGCACCCAGCCCGCCTTCTCGAGGAGCCAGATGACGCGGGCCGAGATGTCGATCTGACCGGGCAGCACGCCGTGGCGCGCGCAGGTCGGGTCGGCGTGGTGCAGGTTGTGCCAGCTCTCGCCCATCGACGGGATCGCCAGCCACCACACGTTGCCGGAGTGGTCGCGTGACTTGAACGGCGACTCGCCGACCGTGTGGCAGATGGAGTTGATGGACCACGTCACGTGGTGGACGAGGAAGAGCCGGACGAGGGAGCCCCAGAAGAACGCGGTCGCCGCGCCCTGCCAGGACCATGTCGCCAGGCCACCGATCACGGGCGGCAGGGCGAGGGAGATCAGCACCCACATCGGAAAGAGCTTCGACAGCCGGACGATGTCGCGGTCCTTCAGGAGGTCGGGCGCGTACTGGCGCTGAGGAGTCTGCTCGGCGTTGAACATCCATCCCAGGTGCGCGTAGGCCAAGCCCTTGGTGAGCGCGGGCACCGTCTCGCCGTAGCGCCACGGGGAGTGCGGGTCGCCCTCACGGTCGGAGAACTTGTGGTGCTTGCGGTGGTCGGCGACCCAGCGCGTGATCGGTCCCTGGATCGCCAGGCTGGCGGCCACGCCCAGCGCGATCTTGACCCCGCGATTGGGCTTGAACGCCTTGTGGGTGAAGAGGCGGTGCATGCCGACGGTGACGCCGAGGGTGGAGATCACGTAGAAGACCGCCAGCAGGACGAGGTCGAGCGGTCCGAGCCAGCCGCCCCAGGCGACAGGCACCGCGGCCAGGATGGCGAGGATCGGGAGCACGACGAAGATCCCGAGCATGATCTGCTCAGGCTTGCCGGGGGGTGCGCCCTCGGCGCCGAAGCCGGCCTCGTTGTGTAGCGGGGGGGTCTCGGTGCGTACTGACATGTGGAGGTCCTCGTGTTCGACGGCAGTCTCGCGCGAGCGCGGGCGTTTCAACCTACGCGCGCGTAGGTTAAGTCTTGCTGGCGGTACCCGCCTGAGCAACTTTTACGCCCGCTCGGGCGCGGTCGTACGACATTCGAGCCCTCGCCACCTCGCTCTGGTGCTCCTCGGTCCACCGGACCAGCGACTGGATCGTCTCGAGCAGGGTGCACCCCAGCGGCGTCAGCGTGTAGTCCACGCGCGGTGGCACCACCGGGTGGACCGTCCGCTCGACCAGCCCGTCGCGCTCGAGGTGCCGGAGCGTCACCGTGAGCATCCGCTGGCTGATGCCGTCGATGGCCCGCCGGAGCTCGGTGAACCGCATGGTCTGGTTGCCGACCAGGGAGATCACGAGAAGAGACCACTTGTCGGCCACCCGGTCCAGGATCTGGCGGACCTCGCAGTCCTCGCGCGAGTCCCACTGGAAGGCGTCGTACGGGACGGTGTCGTCGCAGTGCGTCGGTTCTTCTGAAGTGCCTTCTTCCATAAGTCCTCATGGTTCCTCACGATGGGCTCAGTGACAAGAAGTAACCACACGAGGAGCACGTCATGCACGAACGCGTCCCCACCGAGCACACCGCCGCGCAACCCTCTCGATCGCGGGCGCGCGCCCGCGACGCGCCGATGCTGGCCGTCCTGTGCGGCGCCATCTTCCTCGAGGGGATCGACCTGTCGATGACGGCTGTCGCCCTGCCGTCCATCCGGGCAGACCTCGACATGTCGACCACCGGGCTGCAGTGGGTCGTCAGCGCGTACGCCCTCGGCTACGGCGGTTTCGTCCTGCTCGGGGGGCGCGCGAGCGACGTCCTCGGGCGCCGGCGGACCTTCCTCACCTGGTTGGTCGTCTTCCTTCTCTTCTCCGGATTGGGAGGTGTGGCGGTCGACGGGTGGATGCTTGTGGTCTCCCGCTTCGTGACCGGAGTCGCGGCCGGCTTCCTCACCCCGGCCGGTCTGGCGCTCGTGACCACGACCTTCGCTGAGGGGCCGCGTCGTGACCGCGCCCTCTTGATCTACTCCGGGGCCGCCGCCGGCGGCTTCTCCCTCGGGATGATGGTGGGTGGCCTGCTCACCGCGATCGACTGGCGGTGGGTCTTCTTCGCGCCGGTCATCATGTCGGCCGTGCTGTTCGCCGGTGCCGTCGCGCTCGTCCCACGCGACGAGCGCGGCGACGGGTCTGCGCGGGAGCGGTTCGACGTGAGGGGGACTCTCGCCCTCACCTCGGCGATGCTGCTCGTCGTGCTGGCGCTGGTGCAGTCGCCGCAGGCGCCTGCGCTCAGGACGGTGGTGGTCGGCGTGCTGGGCCTCGCGCTGCTCGGTCTCTTCGTCGCCCTCGAACGGCGGGCGCCGGCGCCGGTCGTACGGCTCGGCATCCTCCGGTCCGGGCGCCTGGTCCGCGCCAACCTCGCGGCGCTGCTGCTCGTCGGCGCGTTCGTCGGGTTCCAGTTCGTGATGGTGCTGTACCTGCAGGAGCTGCGGGGATGGTCGGAGGTCAAGACCGGGATGGCGATGGCGGTGCTCGGCCTCGACGCCGTGCTGGCCCCGACCATCACGCCGCTGCTCGTGGCGCGTTGGGGCAACACGGTGGTCTTCCTCAGCGGGTTCGTGGTCGCCGCCGTCGCCTACGCGTCGCTGCTCCGGCTCGGGGCGGACTTGGTCATACGCGGCACTGCTGCCCTCCTTCGTCCTGGTGAGCATCGCGTTCGCGCTGACGTACGGGCCGCTCACGATCGAGGCGACGAACGGGGTCGCTGCGCACGAGCAGGGCCTTGCCGGCGGGTTGCTGTCGACGTCCTTCCAGTTCGGGTCGGCGTTGGGGCTCGCCGCGGTCGCGGTGGTCCTGGCTGCCGTGTCCGGTCCCGCGGCGACGATCGGGCTCGACGGCTTCCGGGCCGCGCTGCTCGTCCCGGTGGTGACCGCGCTCCTCGGGGTCGCGGTGAGCGCGGTGACCCTGCGTCGGGAGTCGGCCCTGCGACGGGACTGAGGAGGTCCGGCGTCCGGCTCGGTGTGTGCAGGGGCCCGTTGGTTCCGTACGCTGGGGGCGGATGATCCCCGGTTGGTCTGTCGGCAGGGCCCGCCGCACTTTGAATGCGGATCAAGCGACGTAGGTTCGACTCCTACCCGGGGAGCTCATCCGCCCGAGTCGTCGGTACGAGAGGAACCCGTGAGCGAGCAGGCTCCGACCATCGTGATGGTGCTGGCCGCCGGTGGCGGCACCCGGATGCGGTCCAAGACCATGAAGGTCCTCCACCCCCTCGCCGGGCGAACGTTGCTCGGTCATGCGCTCCACGCCGCCCGAGGGATCTCCCCGGAGCATGTGGTCGCGGTGATCGGCAACCAGCGTGAACAGGTCGCGGAGCACCTCGCCCAGGTCGATCCCGACGTGATCCAGGCCGTGCAGGAGGAGCAGCTCGGCACGGGCCACGCCGTCGCGGTCGGGCTGGCCTCCCTCGGCGACGAGGCGGTCGGCAGCGTGGTCGTGCTGTACGGCGACGTGCCGTTGCTGGAGCCCGAGACGCTCGAGCGCTTCGTGGAGGACCACCGGCAGCACGGCCGTACCCTCAGCGTCCTCACGGCGAAGGTCGCGAACCCCCACGGCTACGGTCGCGTCGTCCGCGGCGCCGACGGCGGCGTCGTCGAGATCGTCGAGGAGCGCGACGCCACCGACGAGCAGCGCAGGATCGACGAGATCAACTCCGGCATCCTCGCCTTCGATCTCGCATGGGCGCGCGAGGCGCTGCGGACGCTCGGCAACGACAACGCCCAGGGCGAGTACTACCTCACCGACCTCATCGGTCTCGCCGTCGCCGAAGGCCGCGAGGTCGGCGCGTACGAGATCGCCGACGCCGTGCAGACCGAGGGTGTGAACACCCGCGTCCAGCTCGCCCGTCTCGCCGCCGAGGCCAACCGCCGCATCGTCGAGCGCCACATGCTCGCCGGGGTGAGCGTGGTCGACCCGGCGACGACTTGGATCGACGTCGACGTCTCGATCGGGCCCGACACCACGATCCTGCCCGGCACCCAGATCCTCGGCGCGACGAGCATCGGCGAAGACGCCCTGATCGGCCCCGACTGCACGCTTCAGGACATGGAGATCGGTGACGGCGCCAGCGTGGTCCGCACCCACGCCTCGCTGTCGGTGATCGAGGCCGAGGCGACCGTGGGTCCGTTCAGCTACCTCCGCCCGGGCACGACGGTGGGCGCCGGCGGCAAGCTCGGTGCGTTCGTCGAGGCCAAGAACACCCGACTGGCTCCCGGCGCGAAGGTCCCTCACCTCTCGTACGTCGGTGACGGCGACATCGGAGAGGGCGCGAACATCGGCGCGGGCTCGATCTTTGCCAACTACGACGGCGTCAAGAAGAACCGCACGACCATCGGCGCTCACGCCCGCATCTCGTGCAACAACACGTTCGTCGCCCCGGTGAGCGTCGGTGAGGGCGCCTTCACCGGTGCGGGAGCGACGATCCGCGAGGACGTTCCGCCAGGGGCACTTGCGGTGTCGGCTGGATCACAGAGGACGATAGAAGGGTGGGTCGCGAGGAAACGCCCCGGGACCCCAGCCGCCGAGGCGGCCGCCCGTGCGGCCGCCGGCGACCAGAGCGACGACGCCCAGGAGAGTCCCACGTGACCGGCATCAAGCGCACCACCGAGAAGAACCTCATGCTCTTCTCGGGTCGAGCCCACCCCGCTCTCGCCGAGGAGGTCGCCAAGGAGGTCGGCACCTCGCTCGTCCCGACGTCGGTGTACGACTTCGCCAACGGCGAGATCTACGTGCGATACCAGGAATCCGTACGCGGCTCGGACGCGTTCGTGATCCAGAGCCACTCCGCGCCGATCAACGAGGCGATCATGGAGCAGCTCATCATGGTCGACGCCCTGAAGCGGGCCTCGGCCAAGCGGATCACGGTCATCCAGCCGTTCTACGGATACGCCCGACAGGACAAGAAGCACCGCGGTCGCGAGCCCATCTCCGCGCGCCTCATGGCCGACCTGTTCCTCACCGCCGGCGCCGACCGTCTGATGGTCGTCGACCTCCACACCGCTCAGATCCAGGGCTTCTTCGACGGCCCGGTCGACCACCTGATGGCGATGCCGATCCTCACCGAGTACGTCCTCGAGCGCTACGGCGACAAGCGGCTCGCCGTCGTGTCGCCGGATGCGGGCCGCATCAAGGTGGCCGAGAACTGGGCCGAGAAGCTCGGCGGCGTGCCGCTGGCGTTCATCCACAAGACGCGCGACATCGACCGTCCGAACGCGTCGATCGCCAACCGCGTCGTCGGTGAGGTCGAGGGTCGCACCTGCGTCCTGGTCGACGACCTCATCGACACCGGCGGCACCATCGTCCAGGCGTGCGAGGCGCTGATGAACGCCGGAGCCGCCGACGTCGTCATCGCGGCGACCCACGCCGTATTCTCGGGGCCGGCGGTCGAGCGACTCGCAAGCTGTTCGGCAGCCGAGGTGATCATCACCGACACGCTGCCGCTGTCCGAGGACAAGCGGTTCGACAAGCTGACCGAGCTCTCCATCGCGCCGCTGCTCGGGAAGGCCATCCGTGAGGTCTTCGAGGACGGGTCCGTCACGAGCCTGTTCGACGGCAAGGCCTGAGCCTCCGCCGTACCCGTCTCGAAGCCCGCTTCGACAGCCTTGCCTCCGCCCTTGTATGATGGGGAAGTTGCCTCGGCGAGGGTTGGCTTTCCGTCAGCCGTGATCGACTTGGTGTCTTGGACTCAGTGCGCGATGCGGCCGTCCGAAAGACCACCGTCGCCGAGGCGCGACCCGCACGAAGACCCCGCTTTTAAGGAGCAGTTCCGCCGTGTCCGAGATCAAGATCAAGGCTGAGACGCGTACCGAGTTCGGCAAGGGCGCCGCTCGCCGTATCCGTCGCGACAACAAGGTTCCTGCCGTCCTCTACGGCCACGGCATCGATCCGATCCACGTGATGCTGCCAGGCCACGACCTCATGCTGGCGCTCAAGCAGCCCAACGCGCTGCTGTCGGTCGACGTCGACGGGGACGCCCAGCTGGTCCTCCCCAAGCAGGTCCAGCGCGACCCGATCAAGGGCTTCATCGAGCACGCCGACCTCCTGGTCGTCCGCAAGGGCGAGAAGGTCACCGTCGACATCCCGATCGTCGTCACCGGCGAGTCGGTGAGCGGTTCGATGGTCGTCACCGAGAACTCCTCGGTCCCCATCGAGGCCGAGGCGACGCACCTGCCCGAGCAGATCGAGGTCTCGGTCGAGGGCCTCGACGCCGGTGCTCAGATCCACGCGTCCGACCTGGATCTGGCCAAGGGCTCGTCGCTGGCCGTCGACGGCGATCTGCTGATCGTCAACATCGTGGCCGAGCCCACCGCGGCGCAGGTCGAGGCCGAGCTGGAGGAGGCCGAGGCCGAGGCCGGCATCGAGCGTGACGAGTCGCAGGCCGAGGCCGCCGAGGCCGCCGAGGCCGCCGAGGCCGAGCAGACCGAGGCCGCACCCGCCGAGTGATCCTGGGACGGATCTTCCGAGCCCCGGCTCACCGACGCGAGCAGGAGAACGACGACGCCATGACGGAATCGCCATGGCTCGTCGTCGGCCTGGGCAACCCCGGACCCGGGTACGCCCAGACGCGTCACAACATCGGCTACATGGTCGCCGACGCCCTCGCTGAGAGAGCGGGTGGCCGCTGGAAGTCGCACAAGCCCACGCGCGCGGACGTCGTGGAGGGTCGCCTCGGCGGCCCTTCCGGCGTCCGCGTCGTGCTCGGCCGCTCACGCGGCTACATGAACGAGAGCGGCGGTGCCGTCAAGGCGTTGGCGACGTTCTACAAGGTGCCGCCCGAGCAGCTCGTCGTGGTCTACGACGAGCTCGACCTCCCGTACGAGACCATGCGCGTCAAGCTGGGCGGCGGGGACAACGGCCACAACGGGCTGAAGTCCATCCGCGCGTCGCTGGGCACCGGCGACTACTACAAGGTGCGGGTGGGCATCGGTCGTCCGCCCGGTCGCCAGAGCCCTGCCGACTACGTGCTCAAGCCGTTCTCGAGCACGGAGCGCAAGGAGCTGCCGCTGGTCGTCGAGACCGCGGCGGACGCCGTCGAGACACTGCTCACCTCGGGCCTCGAGGTCGCACAGCGCGAGTTCAACAGCTGATCGTCGCGGGCGAGGCGACTCCCAGCGCCGCGGCGATCCTCTCGCGATAGGCCGCGACGGAGAACCGCGCCCGTGCCTCGGCCTCACCCGCCTCGGCCACCTCGGCGGCCCACGTCGGATCAGCCAGGAAGCGTTCGACCGCGTCGGCGAGGTCCTCGGCATCGCCAGGCTCCGCCAGCAGGCCGGTCTCCCCGTCCTCGACGATCTCCATCAGGCCCTGGACACCGGACGCGACGAGCGGCCGCCGGGCACGCAGCGCCTCGACGGCGGTGTTGCCGAAGGGCTCGACGCGCGACGGCACGAGGACGACGTCTGCCGCCGCCAGCACGGGCCAGGTCGGGGACACGTATCCGTGCAGCGTCACGGCACCCTCCAACGGCGTCTGTGCGGCCCGGGCCCGGAGCTCGCGCTCGAACCACTCGTAGCCAGGGAACACCGAGCCGCAGACGTCGAGCGTCACGTCGTGGCCGCGCTGCCGCAGCAGCGCCGTGGCATCGAGAGCGACATCGACCCCCTTGCGAGGGGACACCCGTGCGACGACGACGAGCCTGGCCGGATCTCCCGGTCGACGGGCCCGGGGAGGCTCGGGCCTCGTGTCAGGCCCGGGAACACCGTTGTGCACCACCACGATCCGGCGACGCAGCAGGCCCGCACGGCGCGTCAGCGCAGCGGCCGACGCGTTGCTGTTGACGACGATCGACCCGGCGAGCAGGTTCGGTGCGGCGAGAGCGGCGAGCACGACGGCGTTGCCCTCGTCCTCGGCCTCGTGGACGTGGCAGACCGTCCGGACGCCGCGCAGACGGGCCGCGAGCAACCACCAGGGGATGGTGAGGGTGTTGACGAGGACGACGTCGACCTGTGACGGGTCGCACGCCCGGAGGAGTCGGGGAAACGCCCGGAGGAGGGACAGCAGGAGCCCGAGCAGTCCGACCGGCGACAACAGACTCTTGCGGAGCACCGGGAACGACACGACGTCGACGGTGGCACCTCGCTCTCGCAACCGTTCGACGAGCGGCCCGTCCTCCGGAACCACCGTGCGGACCTGGCCGCCACGCTCCACGATCGCCGACACGCTCTCCAGGAGCTGGAGATCCGATCCGTAGACGTCGGCGGACGGGTGGGCAACAAGCACGGATCGGTGGGTGCGCAACGATTCCTCCTGGCCGGCTGGGCTCCGAGACGATCGTAGGGCGGCGTGCAGAGGGACCTTCACCGGCCCGGGGCGGTGATCTCGGCCATCTCCGGGGCAGACTCCGGCGGCGTACGGACCTGGTTGAAGACGAACGTGCGGTAGGCCCAGAAGCGGAACGCGGTGCCGAGCGCCAGGCCGACGACATTCGCGGAGATGTTGTCGGCCAGCGGGCTCGTCAGGTCGAGGAGGTAGTGCGACACAGCGAGACAGCCCAGGGCGATCGCCATGCCGATCCCGTTGAAGACGAAGAACAGGCTGTACTCACGGAGTCGGCTGGCCCGAGCGCGGTGCCGCCACGTGAGCGTGCGGTTGCCGAAGTAGGTCACGAGCGTGGCGACGAACACGGAGATCGCTTTGGCGGTCAACGGCTTGTCCTCAAGCAGCCCAGGACCCGCGTACCGCAGGAGGTTGAACACCGAGACGTCGACGACGTACCCGGTCAGGCCGACAGCGCCGAACGTCGCCAGCTCGTGAGCGAGACGTCGGGCGCGCGAGCGCTCGAGAACCGAAGTCATCCGTCCACCGTAGGCCGAGGAGAGGTCGCGTCTGACCGGGTTGTCCCAAGACGAGATGCGACGCGCACCACTGGCCGGGATCGTGCGATCGTCCGCCCGCCCGCCGCTCAGTTGATAGCGTCGCAACCTCGTACACGCCTCAGCCAGACGGGGATCATCCATCATGTCCACGGACACCTCGCGAGCTCCGCGCACGCTCGTCATCGTCCCGACCTACAACGAGGCGGACAACGTCGTGGGTGCGGTCAGCGGTATCCGGCGCTGCGTGCCGACCGCGGACGTCCTCGTCGCCGACGACGCCTCGCCCGACGGCACTGGTGAGATCGCTGACCGTCTCGCCGGCGAGGACACCCAGGTGTTCGTGCTCCACCGAGCCGGCAAGGAGGGGCTCGGCGCCGCTTACCTGGCCGGGTTCGCGTGGGCGTTCGAGCGCGACTACGACGTGGTCGTGGAGATGGATGCCGACGGCTCGCACCGGCCGCAGGACCTCCCCGGGTTGCTTGCCGGGCTGCGGTCCGCGGACGTGGCGCTCGGCTCACGCTGGGTGCCGGGGGGTGGTGTCGTCAACTGGCCGTGGCACCGACGGCTGCTCTCGCGCGGAGGCAGCCTCTATGCCCGTCTTGCGCTCGGTCTCCCCGTCCGCGACGCGACCGGCGGGTTCCGCGCGTACGACGCGAAAGTGCTGGAGAGGCTGGTCGCCGAGCCCGTCGACAGCCAGGGCTACTGCTTCCAGATCGATCTCGCCTGGCGCGCGGTGCGAGGCGGCTTCACTCTGCAGGAGATTCCGATCACCTTCGTGGAGCGCGAACGGGGTGAGTCCAAGATGAACGGCGGCATCGTGGTGGAGGCCGTACGGAAGGTCACCCGCTGGGGCGTCGAGTCTCGCGTGCAGCGGCTGCGTTCGCGGTCAACCGGCAGCGACGGGCAAGCCTCGGCTCCCAGCGCGGGACGGACTTCGTGACCACCGCGACCAGGACGGTCAAGGAGGCTCTCGACGCGCTCCGGCGGGCGCAGAAGCCGGCCAAGGGCACCGCCGCCTACTCGCGGCACGTCAACAGACCTCTCGGTCGGCAGGTGGCCGCGGTCGTCAGCACGGTCGGGATGACGCCCAACCAGGCGACGGCGATCAGCGCCTCCCTGTCCACCGCCGCGATCGCCCTGCTGGCGCTGACCGAGCCCACCGTGGTGACCGCCTGCGCGATCGCGGTCCTCCTGGCCCTCGGCTACGTCATGGACTCCGTCGACGGACAGCTGGCCCGGTTGGCGGGGGCCGGCTCGCGCAGCGGCGAGTGGCTCGACCACATGATCGACTGCATCAAGACGAGCACGCTCCACCTGGCGGTCCTGATCTCCTGGTTCCGGTGGCCGACGTACGACGAGGCCGGCTGGCTGTTGGTCCCGGTGGCGTACGAGGTCGTGGCGGTCGTCACCTTCTTCGGCCTGATCTTGGTCCCGACCCTCCGGCCGGCAGGGTCACGTGGGTCGACGATCGACGTCGACCGCGAGGAGCACCCGGCGCGCCGCTGGTTGCTGCTCCCGACCGACTACGGGGTCCTCTGTCTCGTCTTCGTGCTGCTCGCCTGGGGGCCGGCGTTCACCGCCGTCTACACCGCGCTCATGCTCGCCAACGCGGCAGCGCTCGCGGCAGCGCTCGTCAAGTGGTGGCGCGAGCTCCGCGCGCTGGACCGGGCCTCCGGGGGCCCACGATGAGGATCGCCCTGTTGGGCACCCGCGGCGTCCCGGCGCAGTACGGAGGGTTCGAGACCGCCGTGGAGGAGGTCGGCCGACGTCTCGTCGACCGAGGACACGAGGTCACGGTCTACTGCCGGGGGAGCGGAGGCGCGGACAGCTACCGCGGTATGACCCTGGTGCACCTGCCCGCGGCCCGGCGCAAGGCGTTGGAGACCTTGTCGCACACCGCGCTCTCGGTCGGCCACGTCTCGCTCGGCCGTGCACGCTACGACGCCGCGGTGGTCTTCAACGCCGCCAACGCCCCGTTCCTGCCCGCTCTGCGCCTCCGGGGCATCCCCACCGCGCTCCATGCCGACGGGTTGGAGTGGAAGCGCGCCAAGTGGGGCGGCGCCGGCAAGCGCTACTACCGTGCGGCGGAGGCGCTGTCGGTGCGCTGGGCCGACGCTGTGATCGCGGACGCGCAGGGAATCGCCGACTACTACGAGGACGAGTTCGGTCTGCCGACCGAGCTGCTGGCGTACGGCGCACCCATCCTTCGAGACCCGCCCGCGGACAGGCTCGCCGACCTCGGGCTGGAGCCCGGGGGATACCACCTCGTCGTGGCTCGGTTCGAGCCGGAGAACCATGTCTCCGAGATCGTCGACGGTGCCGTGAGATCCGGTGCCAGGTTGCCGGTGGTCGTCGTGGGGTCAGCGCCGTACGCCGACGACTACACGGCTCGGGTCGAGGGTCTCGCGGCGCGCGAGCGCAGCCGGGTGAGCCTGATCGGCGGCGTGTGGGACCAGGAGCTGCTCGACCAGCTCTATGCGCACGCCCTGCTCTACGTCCACGGTCACTCGGTCGGCGGGACCAATCCGTCGCTCCTGCGTGCGATGGGCGCCGGCACGGCCGTCGCGGCCTACGACGTGTCCTTCAACGCCGGCGTGCTCGGTGGTGACGGTCTCGTGTTCCGCGATGCCGGGGACGTCGCCTCCTGCCTCGAGCGCGCGGAGGCCGACCCGGCAGAGATGAGGGCGGCGGGCCGGCGCCTCCAGGACCGCGCAGCGGAGCTCTACCGCTGGGACGACGTCGCCGAGGGCTACGAGAAGCTCCTCGAGAAGATCGCGGGCGGGCACTCGACCCGGGGCGTCGCCTCGGGACGCCGCCGAGGATGACGCGGCGGGTCGCTCAGCGCAACGCGCGCCGGGCGCGGAGGTAGCCCTCCCACGATCCGCGCGCAGCGGACACGAGCGGTCCCGGGCCACGCTCGAGGAACTGACGTCGCCCGCCGCGCAGGACCACGTCGCGCGCGTACGAGGGCGCCGTGGAGATCCACCCGCGGATCTCGTCGGCGGTCAGGTGCTTCGACGCGAACAGCAACCGGTTGCGGCAGTTGTAGCGGTAGTAGAGGTCGGACTTCGCGCGTCCGCCCCCCTGGGTGCCGCCGACGTCGTGGACGACCTCGAGGTCACGCCTGACCACGACGCGGCCGCCCCCCGTCACGCAGCGATAGCTCAGATCGACGTCCTCCCAGTACATGAAGTAGTCGTCGTCGAACCCCCCGAGCCGCTCCCACAGTGGCCGCGACACGGCAAGGCACGCGCCGCTCAGCCAGGGATGCGACGCCTGTTCGATCCGTACGCCCGCGGTGCGGGTGGTGCCCTCGGCGACGAGGATGTCGCCGCCTTCCGACCACGTCGACCCGTCAGGGCGCACGATGCGCGGCGCGACGATCGCGGCCTGGTCGGCTCGGACGGCGTCGGCCAGGTGAGACAGGGTGCGGGCGGGGGCGGACGCGTCCGGGTTGAGCAGGACCAGCGTGGCGACTGTTTCGTCGAGGGCGGCGACCGCGGCGTTGACGGCGCTGCCGAAGCCGGGATTGCCGGCGAGGGGGACCAGCTGCCAGCCCCGGTCGGCGCAGAGAGCGGCCACCGCGTCGCGGTTGCCGGCCGACGAGTAGCTGTCGGCGACGACGACGTGCAGGCCCTCGTCCTGAGCCTGCCGCAGCGCCTCGTTCGTCGCGAGGAGGCGGTGCGACGCGTAGTTCACCGTCACGATGGCGGTCGTCGCGGTCACGCTCCTCCTCGAGTCTCGAGACCGGTCGGGTCCGCGTCATCGTAGACGTGACGGTAGCCTCGGTGCTCCGAAACGGCGGACATCGCTCCGCGGCCACGTTAGCCTCGAGAGGCTCAGAGCATCGGGGCGACGAGGAGCGAGGGACGGTTCGGTGAGCGAGAACGCGGAGGGACGGCGGCGCCTGGTCGTGGTCGTCGGAGTGGGCGTCGTCACGGCTGTCGTTCTCCTGGTCGTGGCGGTGCTCGTGCTCGGCGACGACGGGCCGGAGGCCGGGACACGGGGCGAGAAGGCCGAGCCGACGGCGACCGCCGGAGCAGCGTCGACGCCTGGGGCCGAGGAGTCGTCGGGCGACACACCGGCGCCCGACGACGGCGGCTCCGCGCCCTCGACGGACGAGCCCGGCTCCGATCCCGGCACGTCCGTGTCCGACGGCTCGGACGGGCTCTATCCGGGGACCTTGAAGCCGGTTCCGATGAGCGAGTCTGCCGACATGGGAGACGGAGTCACGGCGACGGTCGTTCGTCTGAAGGACGTCCGTGCTTCGGCCCAAGGGGCTGGTGAGGTGGAGGGACCCGGCGTCGTGGTGGTCGTCCGCGTGACGAACGACAGCCGCAAGCCGGTCCAGCTCGGCGACGCGGTCGTGAACCTGAACGTGGGCCGCCAGAACCAGCCGGCCTCGCCGGTGCTCGGTGACAAGCGGACCCGACCCTTCGACGGGAGCCTCGCGGTCGGCGGGTCGGCGACCGGTCGCTACGTCTTCCAGCTCCCGAAGCCCGACGCGCGACGCGCGGTCGTGAGCGTCAGCTACTCCGGCGACGCCGACATCGTGGCGTTCAGAGGTGTCATGCCCTGACCTCGGCGATGTCCCGAACGCGACATCGCAAAACGAACAACCTGCTGATCGTGACTCCTGCTCGGACTAGGTTGTCACCGTTCGACCACCCTTTCTCGGAGGCCTTCATGCGTCGCCAGTCCACCCTTCGCCGGTTCGGTGCCGTCGGTGCTGCCACCGCGCTCACCGTGGCGCTCCTCGGCGCGGTCACCGCGCCAGCGCCGGCCGACTCCGCACCGTCCGATCCCGCGACGCCGGTCACCGTCACCGCGGACGGGCTGCCCACCGTCCAGATCAACGGGGTGGTGTGGGACCAGGAGGTCGTCGGCAACACGGTCTACGCCGTCGGCAACTTCACGCAGGCGCGGCCTGCGGGGTCGCCCGCAGGCCAGAACGTCGTGACTCGCAACTACATGCTGGCCTTCGACATCAGGACGGGTGCGCTGATCTCCAGCTTCAACCCCAACCTGAACGGACAGGCGCTGGCCGTCACGGCCTCGCCCGATGGCTCTCGTCTCTACATCGGCGGTTCGTTCACCCAGGTGAGCGGGCAGAACCGCTACCGGATCGCCGCGTTCGACACGGCCACCGGCGCTCTTGTCCCGGGTTTCAACACCGGCACGGACTCGCAGGTGCGCGCTCTCGTCGCGACCAACGACACCGTCTACGCGGGTGGCATCTTCTCCCGCGCCGGAAACGAGAGCCGCACCCGGCTCGCAGCCTTCGCCGCCTCGAACGCGGCGGTGCGGCCATGGGCGCCCGCGGCAGACCATCGCGTCAACGCCCTGACGATCACGCCCGACGGGTCCCGAGTCGTGATCGGCGGGCACTTCGGCAACGTCAACGGTGCCCAGGCCCGCGGCCTTGCCGCCGTCGACCCGACGTCCGGCGCGACTCTCGGGTGGCCGATGAACCAGGTCGTGAAGAACACCGGCGACGGCGCCGCGATCCTCAGCCTCGCCACCGACGAGGACGGCGTCTACGGCAGCGGCTACGACTACTACGGGAGTGGCGGGTTCGAGGGCACGTTCCGAGCCAGCTCGACCGGCCAGATCACGTGGCTCGACGACTGCCACGGTGACACGTACTCGGTGTACCCGGCGAAGGAGGCGGTGTACGCCGCCGGCCACAAGCACTACTGCGGCAACATCGGTGGATTCGCCCAGACGGAGCCGTGGGACTTCTACCAGGCGACGGCGCTCTCGAAGCAGGCCACGGGCGTCGTGTCGCGCGACACGATGGGCTACCCGAGCTTCCACAACAACCCGTCCCCGACACTGCTCGACTGGTTCCCGACGATCGACGTCGGCTCGTTCACAGGACAGAGCCAGGCGGCCTGGAGCGTGACCGGCAACGACGACTACATGGTCTACGGCGGGGAGTTCCCGAAGGTCAACAACGTCGCGCAGCAGGGCCTCGTACGCTTCGCCAAGCGGTCGCTCGCGCCGAACAACGTCGGACCCAGCGCGTCGCCCAGCCTGACCCCGACGGTGACCTCGAAGGCGCCGGGCACCGCGCAGGTCTCCTGGCAGGCCGCGACCGATCCCGACAGCGGAAGCCTCACCTACCGCGTCTATCGCAACGGCAACACGACCACCCCGGTGTACGAGGTGACGCAGGGCTCCAACTTCTACCACCGGCCGACCCTCACCTTCGTGGACACCGGACTCACGGCCGGCCAGACCTCCACCTACCGCGTGCGGGTCACCGACCCTGACAACAACGTCAGCTGGAGCGGCAACGGGTCCACCTCGGTGCTCGGCAGCGGCGGTACCCCGTACGGCCCCTACGCCCGAGCCGTCCTCGGCAGCAAGCCCACCTTGTACTACCGGCTCGACGAGGCCTCGGGCACCAGCGTCCAGGACTGGGGCGGCACGGACAACGGGACTGCGGGCTCGGGCGTGACCCGCGGCGTCTCGGGTGCGGTGTCTCCGGGTACCGCGTCGAGCCTCAACGGAAGCACCAGCGGGCGCATCAACTCCAACGAGCTGAGGTTCGCGCCCAACGCCTTCACGATCGAGGGCTGGTTCCGTACCAGCTCGATCTTGGGTGGCAGGATCGCCGGCTTCGGCAGCTCAAAGACCGGCAACTCCTCGACGCACGACCGTCTTCTCTACATCAACGGCAGCGGTCGAGTGACGTTCGGTGTCAACCCCGGCGAGATCCGGACGGTGCAGTCGGGCAACGGCTACAACGACGACACGTGGCACCACTTCGCGGCGAGCCTGGACAAGTCGGGCATGAAGCTCTATCTCGACGGCACGATGGTCGGGCAGCGCACGGACACGCAGTGGGGCCAGGCCTACCTCGGCTACTGGCGCATCGGGAGCGACCAGCTCTCGAGCAGCTGGCCGAACCGCGGCACGTCCAACAACCTGAGCGGGCGCATCGACGAGGTCGCTGTCTATCCGCGGGCCCTGCCGGCCGGAGAGATCGCGGCTCACCACCTCACCGGGACGACGGGCGAGGCGCAGAACCTTCCGCCGACCGCGTCGTTCACGTCGTCGACCGACAACCTGTCGGCGTCGTTCGACGCGTCCGGGTCGTCCGATCCGGACGGGGCGATCGCGTCCTACGCGTGGACCTTCGGTGACGGGACGACGGCCACCGGTGCGTCGCCGCAGAAGACGTACGCCTCGGCGGGGACCTACGCGGTCAAGCTGACGGTGACCGACGACGACGGAGCGACGGCGTCGGTCACGCAGAGCGTCACGGTGACTGCACCACCGGTCAACCAGGCTCCCACCGCGTCGTTCACGTCGTCGACCGACAACCTGTCGGCGTCGTTCGACGCGTCGGGGTCGTCCGATCCGGACGGGGAGATCGCGTCCTACGCGTGGACCTTCGGTGACGGGACGACGGCCACCGGTGCGTCGCCGCAGAAGACGTACGCCTCGGCGGGGACCTATGCGGTCAAGCTGACGGTGACCGACGACGACGGTGCGACGGGATCGGTCACCCGCAACGTGACCGTCAGCCTCCCGCCGCCCGATGCGGTCATCGCGCAGGACGCCTTCGGGCGCACCGCGACCAACGGATTCGGGACGGCAGACGTCGGTGGTTCCTGGTCGACCACCTGGCTGGCCAGCAACTACTCGGTCGCCGACGGGGTCGGCCGCCTCCAGATGCACGTTGCCGGAGGCACGTCGACTGCATGGCTGAGCTCCGTCAGCGGGACGTCGACGGAGCTGACGGCCGAGGTCCGCGCCGAGAAGGTCCTCACCGGCTCGGGGATCTTCGCCTGGTTCGGGGTCCGTGGTTCGGTCAACGACGGCTACCGGGTGCGCCTGAGACTTCAGCCCGATGGGCAGGTCGTCGTTTCGCCGAGCCGTTTCGTCGGCGGAGCCGAGTCGCTGCTCGCGAGCACCGTGGCCCCCGGTCTCTCCTACCAGCTCGGCGACGTCCTGAAGGTCAAGGTGCAGGCGGTCGGCACCTCACCGACGACGGTCCGCGCCAAGGTGTGGAAGACCGGGGAGGCGGAGCCGGCATCGTGGACGGCCTCGGCGACGGACTCCACCGCTGCGCTGCAGGCAGCGGGTGGAGTCGGCGTCTCCGGATACCTGGGAGGCTCGGCGACGAACGCGCCTCAGGCGCTCGTCTACGACAACCTGCTCGCCAAGGTCATCGACTGACGTGCCGTCTCGGCCTACGGTAGCCATCGCCGTACTCACGTTCCGGCGCCCTGAGGACATCGAGGCGAGCCTGCCGCGGCTGGTCGCCCAGGCCGCCTCGTACCCGGGGCACGCCTACGTGCAGGTCATCGACAACGACCCGTCGGCGAGTGCTCGCGACGTCGTAGGTTCCTTCCCGGGCGACGACGTCCGCTACGCGCACGAGCCGACGCCGGGCATCGCCGCCGCGCGGAACCGGGCGCTCGCCGAGGTCGACGACGCCGACCTGCTCGTCTTCATCGACGACGACGAGCGCCCCGGCGACGGTTGGTTGGACGCGCTCGTGCGGACGTACGAAGACCATCCTGGTGTCCTGGGCGTGGTCGGACCGGTCGTCTCAGAGTTCGCGCACGCGCCGGAGCCATGGATCCTCGCAGGCCGCTTCTTCACGCGCCGCCGTCTTCCGACGGGAACCGTCGTCGACGTGGTGGCCACCAACAACCTCCTGCTCGACCTCCGCCTCCTACGGTCCCTCGGCCTGGCGTTCGACAACCGGTTCGGGCTCACCGGCGGCTCGGACACCCTCTTCAGTCACGACGCGCGCCTACAGGGCGGGCGATTCGTCTGGTGCGACGAGGCACTGGTGACCGACGTCGTACCGCCGGAGCGTCTGACCCGCGACTGGGTCGTGCGACGCTCCTATCGCAGCGGCAACTCGTGGAGCCGGACCAACCTCGCCGTCTGCGTCGGACCGGGGGCCCGCCTCCGTCAGCGCGCCAGCCTGCTCGCTCAGGGCACGGTGCGCGTCGCTGGAGGGGCGTTGCGCTGGACGGCCGGTCGTCTGACCGGCTCCTTGTCGCAGCGCGCGCAGGGCACCCGCAACATCGCTCGTGGCTCCGGGATGGTGGCAGGCATCCTCGGCCACCGCTACTCGGAGTACGCGCGGGAGGTGCCGCAGGTGAGCGAGCCCTCTCTTGCACGGCCGCGGGTGGCGGTCGTCCTCGGCCACGCGCAGGATCCCGAGGAATGGCGTCGCCGTCACGAGGCCGGCCTCGCGTGGGACGTCACGCCGTACGGGTACGAGAAGGCCCAGCGTTGGTTCGACATGGCGTGGGCACGGTCCCACCCGGAGGGCAGGCTTGGCAGACGTCTCCGCGAGGCCTTCCGTCAACGCCTCGGGTTCGACCTGGTTCATGCATTCCGCAACCGGCGACTCGTCGCCGACTCAGACGTGGTGTGGACGCACACCGAGCGCGAGCACCTGGCCGTGCTGGCGGTCCAGAGGCTCGAGCGCAAGAGCCGCCGTACCCCGGTGATCGCGCAGACGGTGTGGCTCTGGGACGAGTGGGCGGACCTCCCGGCGTGGCGGCGGCGGCTGTACGCGTCGCTGCTTCGCGGTGCCGAGGTGGAGCTGGTCCACAGCCGGTGCAACCGAGAGATCTCGCGTCGGCGCGTCACTGGGCGGGAGGTCCTGCTGGTGCCGTTCGGCTCGGCATCGGTCGCGGGGGAGACGGGTGCCGAGGTCGCGCCGAGCGGGCGCTCCTTGGTCTTGTCGATCGGCAACGACCGACACCGTGACTGGGAGGCCTTGCGCGAGGCCGCCCGCAGCCTCCCCGAGGTGGACTTCGCCGTGGCCACCCGGTCACCGCGCGCGACCGGGCTCGACTGGCCTGCGAACGCCACCGTCGCGCCGGTCACGAACGTGCGGGACCTGGCGGCGCTCTACTCGTCCGCGGCCGTGGTGGCGGTCCCTCTGCTCGACAACGCCCACGCGTCCGGTGCCACGGTGTGCATCGAGGCCCTCAGCGCCGGACGGCCCCTGGTGGTGAGCGACGCAGGCGGCATCGCCGACTACGTCGAGGGAGAAGCCACGCTGGTTCCTGTGGGCGAGCCCGACGCGCTGACCAAGGCGATCATCGACGCGGTGTCAGAGCAGTCCGACGCGGCCGGGGACCGATCGGCTGACCGCGGCCTGACTCAGGACGACTACGTCGGGCGGTACGTGCTGGTGACCCGATGTCTCCTCGAGGGCGCACCGTGGGACCCGCGGATCAGTGCGTTCGCGCCTGTGGGGTGAGGTCTGAGCCAGACGGAGCGCTAGTGGTTCAGAGCGAGTCGGCGCCGCGCGAGATCGCGACGTACCCACCAGACGGCGGGCAGGACCTGGCAGACGAACAGTGCTCCTGCAGATGCGAGAACTGGGCCGGCGGCTCCGAGCGGCTCGACGAGCACCCAGGTCAGCGGAATGTTTACCAGGACGGTCGAGACCACTGGCACGACCTGGAACTGGAAGCCCTTGGGGTCCGTCATGTACATCCCGAGCGGATAGTTTGCCGCCTGGGTGAGGACGAGGGCGACGAAGCCGACAACGAGGAGCGGATCGAGGTCGAGCTTGCCGTCGGTGATGACCTGCGTGAGGAACGGCAGAGCCAGACACAAGACGCCGGCGAGGACCCCCGCAGCGACGACGAATGCGGCCATGATCCCGAACGGGCTCTCGACCGACGACGTCGCTCGCGCACGAGCGAAGTACGGCCACAAGGTGATCCCTGCGGCGATGATCGTCTGGAGCACGAGGCCGAAGATCTGTGAGGCGAAGTTGTAGTTGGCGAGCTCGCGGGTCGTGCTGAGGTGCGAGATGAACAACCGGTCCGTCTGCATCGCGATCGGCACCGCCATCGCCATCACGAGTGCTGGCCACGCGGTATGCCCGACCTTGACGTTGCGCACCGAACGCACCCGCGGGGCGTCTCGGAAGGCCTTCCGCACCTGCGGTCGCAGGAAGCGTGCGCCGAGCAGGAGCGTGAGTGCCGACGTCACGGAGCCGGCCACGTACGAGATCAGCGCGACGTAGTTGCCGGCATCGTGGCCCAGGGCGATGAGCGGCAGCAGCCCGATGAGGAACAGCGGCGACGCGAGCCCCAGCACGGCTGTCTGCATCGAGTTCTTGCCGAGCCCGATGAGGATCCGGACACCGAGCCCGAGGGGCAGGGAGAGACCGAACACGGCAAGGCAGAGCATCGCGACGACGTCCCCGCCCGGGAGGAGCGCGCCGCCCAACAGCGTCGGCCACCACCCGAGCGAGAGGAACAGCAGGCTGAGGACGGTAATGACCACGCCGGAGATCGTGAGGTAGCGCAACGCGGTCGTCAGCGTCGCGAGCACCTCGCGGTCCCGCCGTGCGTCTGGTGACTGCGCGATCGCGTTGATGATCACGGCACCGATGCCGAGGTCGGCGAAGGGCAAGAGGAGCCGGACACCGTTGAGCAGCCCGTACTGCGCGTAGGCCTCGACGCCGAAGTACTGAAGGATCAGTCGGCTGGTGACGATGCCGAGGAGTCCGGAGACAGCCATGACTCCGACACGGGTCCCCGCCGTGCTCAGGGTTGCGCGCCACACGCTCATCTGGTGGTGGAGTCCTCTCGGCGGTGGCGGCGACGGGTGAGCGCCGCGCGGAACGCCTCGCGGTGAAGGTGACCCGCGGTCTTCCAGTCCCGCCCGTCGAGCATCGGGCGGTCGGCAGCTCGCGGACGGCGGACGACGTCGACAGCGGCGGTGATCACCTCGCGGGTCAGCGGGCCGTCGTACCGCAGCACCCAGTCCTCGCCGACCTCCGCGGCCAGCGCGTCGTTCTCCGTGCCACGTGGCACGAGCACCGGCCGGTCGAGCGAGAGCGCCAGGAGCGCGGCGCCCGAGTTGCGCATCTCGGTGTAGGGCAGGACTACGAGCTCTGCTTCTGACACGGTCCGCGCCAGGGTGTCGTCGTCGACATAGGCGAGGTCGAGCCTCACGCGCCCGTCACGCGCGGCCGCTCGTGAGAGTGCGGAGGTGAGGTCGTCGGTGCGGGGCTGGCCGGCGACGACCAGCGACAGGCTGTCATCGTCGACCTGGCTGAAGACGGCGAGCAGCGCCGGGACGTTCTTGTACTCGCGGATCATCCCGACGTAAGCGAGCCGCCCCGGCGAACGTGGAGGCCGCGGACATCCGGCGAACCAGCCCCGGTAGTGGCCGTGCAGGATCGTCGTGGCGCGGCCCGGCCGAGGGGCGGCGTCGACGGTGTTGATCAGGATCCACCAGTCCGTCCGCGCCCGGATCGCCCGGAGGAGGACCCGCTCCACGGGGCCGCGGTCCTCGTGAGGGCGATGGTTGTGGAGAGTCTGGACGACGGCTGTGCGGCGCAGCCAGCACCGAAGGAGCAGCACCACCGCCAGAAGACGGTGCGCGTACGTCCGCGGACGCGTCGACCCACGGAGAAGCAGCTCGGGAAAGTGGATGTGCAGGACGTCGTAACGTCCGAGAAGTGCACGTCTCCAGCCGAACGTCAGGATCCGCACGCCGTCGGGCATGTTGCGGGCCAGCTGGGTCATGTACGGGTTCGTCCCGGCTGACGGCTCGAGGAAGGTCTCGAGCACGATGACGTCCTCACCGGTGGACGTGCGCGGCATCATCGCCTCCTTCGAGGCTCGGTGAAGTCTGCGGCGACTCCTGCCACGGCGCGGTGGATCCCGCCCGGACGGTCAGGAGGACTGCGATGGCGAGAGTCAGCCGTACGAGGACCGAGAACGTGGAGGAGAAGCCGAGGTCCCACAGCCCCATCAGTCCCAGGAAGACGACAAGCGCCGACGCCTCGCGGGCCGTGATCCCCCGGACCAGCGAGCCGATCAGCAGGCAGACCACGGCGAGCGCCACGACCAGCCCCACCACGCCGAGGCTCGCCCACATATCGGCGACGACGGAGTGCAAGGTGAACTGCGGGCCGAGCATGTAGTTGTCGACGTATCCCTCGATCGTCGGGATGTTGAGCGGGGCGAGGCCCGTCTTCGCGGTGGCGACGTCGTGGAAGTTGGGTACGGCGCCGAGCCCGAAGCCCTCCGGCTGGTCACGCATGAGCGCGATGGTGGCCGACCACTCGGGACGACCACCGGTCAGGAGGTTGCCGCTCCGCTCGATCTGCGCCTGCGTGCGCTCTCGAGTCTCGTCGCCGAGTGCGCCGCCGAGCAGGAGCGAGGTGACGACGGAGTAGCCGGCGTACGCCATCACCGCGAGGAGGACGAGGGTGCTGCCGCGGCGCGCGAGGGCGTGGGACCCGGCTCCTGGGCGCCGCTGCCAGAGGACCAGGGCCGCCGTCGCCAGACATATCCCCATCAGGCTCCGAGCGTCGCTGGCGGCGCTGAACGCAGCGAGCACGAGGAGCAGCCCCACGGCGGCATGGTGGCTGCGCTTGAGCGCGCACGCCGCGAGAACGATCACGATGACCGGCCACGAGTACGCGAACTTCCAGGGGTTGTCGGTCGCACCTGCCTGGAAGGCGGCGGTCGAGGCGAGCACTCCCAGCGCATAGGCCAGTGCCGTTGCGGGAACGCCCAGCACGCTGCGAGCCCAGAGGAGGAAACCGACACCGAGGAACGCGACGACGTACGCGAGGCCAGTCGCCATCCCCGCCCGCTCGTCGAGCTCATGGTCGATCCCGGTGACGATCCGGATCAGCCAGTAGCCGGACAGCACGGCGAGCAGCCCCCCGAAGACGACCAACGGCCCTCCGCGGTAGCGGCGCACCTGGGGCAACCAGAGCGGTGCCAGGGCGAGGAGGAGCGGGAGCGCCACTGGCAGGAACCCGCCGACCCGGTAGTTGAGGCCCAGCACGAAGGTCGCTATCGCGGCGAGCGCAGCGAGGTACGGGCGGGTCTCGCGCGGGACCGCTTCCGGGACAGCCGGCCGCAGGGGTGCGAACGTCTGGATGCCTCCGGGGACGTCGGACGCCCCGATCGTCGACATCGCGACTACCTGCCCGTGCGATCCAGAGCGGGCGCGCGGTTCTCGTGGGGATCCCGCTCTCTGCGCAGGAAGTCGAAGCGGCGAGGACGTTGGTCGTAGCCGTACTGGCCGGAGCGTCCACCGGTGGTCTTGTTGAGCACGACTCCGACAAGACTCGCGCCCGCGACGCTCAGCACCTGCAACGCCTGCTTGAAGTCGGCGGGCTTGGACGAGCGGCTGTCGACGACGAGCAGCGTGCCGTCGGCCAGCTTGGCGAGCGCGACGGAGTCGGCGACCGGCATCAGCGGCGCGGCGTCCAGCAGGACGATGTCGTAGGTCATCAAGGAGTCGCGCAAGAACCGACGCATGGCTTCGGAACCGAGGACCTGGGCCGGGGTCGAGCGGACGAAGCCACCGGGGAGGACGTGCAGGTTCTCGCTCAGCCACGGCTGGACGACATTCTCGAGCTCGACCTGCTCGGCCAGCACGTTGGTGAGCCCGACGCTCCCCTCGAGCCCGAGGTAGCTCGCCACCCGCGGACGCCGGAGGTCGGCGTCGACCAGGAGCACGCGGTGGCCCGCCTCGGACATCGCGGCGGCGAGGTCCACCGTCGTCGTGGTCTTGCCCTCGCCCGGCCGCGCGGAGGTGACCATCACCGAGCCCGGTGTCAGACCGATGCCGAGCGACTCGAGGTTGATCTGGAGTCGACGCACCGCCTCGCTCCGAGCCATGTCGCGACCGTCGTTGTGGGCGGCAGGGGTGACGCGTCGGGACCGTTGGCGCGGGATGCGTGCGAGCACGGGGGCCTCGGTGTAGGCCTCGACGTCCGCCTCGGTTCGGACCCGGCTCCCGAGACGCTCCAGGATGAGCGCGAGCGCGAGGCCGACGCCCAGGCCGGCCGCCAGGCCGCCGGCGACGTAGAGCTTCTTGTTGGGGGAGAAGGGGAACTCCGGCGTCGTCGCGGTCGAGATCAGCGAGACGTCCAGCGCTGCTCGACCGCTGCGCGTCTTCGGGGCGAGCGCCTCGGACTCGGTGGCCAGGCTGCGAGCGGTGGCGTTGGCGATCTGAGCCGCTTCGACGGGCGACGCGCTCGTCGCCGTGACGTCGATGATCACCTGGTCCAGCGGCGCCGACGCGGTGATCGACCCCGCCAGACGACGCGGGGTCGTGTCGAGGTCGAGATCGTCGATGACCGGAGTCAGCACTCGAGGGGTCCGGGCGACCGAGGCGTACGACTTCACGACCTCGCGGGTGTAGTCCGAACCCTGGACGAGCTCGGACACGGAGTCCGTCCGCGCCAGCGCGTAGAAGAGGGTCGCGGTCGAGCGGTACTGGGGTGTCACCGTCTGGACGTAGGCGGCGGCGAACGCTCCTCCGAGTGCGGCGAGGAGGACGATCGCGAGCCATCGTCGACGGAGCACCTGCAGGTACGCGTTGGAATCCATCTCAGCCTTCGAGCTCGCCGTTCGCACTTCCCAGGGAGATGCGTGTCCGCCCTCCGGTGGCGGCCGATGTGGAGTCTATGTTAAAGGTGTGCGCTTGCTACGTCCTGAGATTGATGCCGAACGGTAGTCTCGTGGGGTGGCGCACCTCCTCTTCGTCTGCTCGGGCAACATCTGCCGTTCCCCAGCGGCTCAGCTTGCCTTGCGCCAGCGCCTGGGAGAGAGCGATCTGACCGTGGCGAGCGCCGGGCTCTACGCCCGCGTGGGCGATCCTGTCGACTCACCCATGGCCAAGCTCCTCGCCCTGCGAGACATCGACACCGAGGGGTTCGAGGGGCGTGCGCTCGATCGGCCGACCCTTTCGTCGACCGACCTGGTGCTCGTCATGACGACGAAGCACCGCAAGGCGGTGGTCCAGATGGAGCCGGCTGCGGTGCAGCGCACCTTCCTCCTCCGCGAGTTCACGCGGATCCTCGAGACGGCGCGCCCCGACGAGCTCGTCGAGGCCGAGGCCTCCCACTCGAAGCGACTCGCCGCCGCGCTGGCCTACGTCCAGCTGCACCGCTCACCGCCTCGGCGTCCGGCGGACGACGAGATCCCGGACCCCTACCGCCACAGCATGCACCGCTACCGTCGAGCGCTCGACATGATCACCGCGTCGGTCGACGAGCTCGCGAAGGTTCTCGTGCGAGACGAGGTCGGTGCTCAGCGCGCCTGAGCCGTCCGGTTCCTCAGGAGCCTCGTCGGATGGTGATGGGGGTGTTGGTGGTGTCCCAGAGGTTGTTGGTGATGGTGGCGATCTGGGTGGTGGTGGGTGGGGCGATGATGGGGCAGTTGGTGATGCGTGAGGTGCCGAAGCGGTTGTCGCGGATGGTGAGGCCGGTGATGGGGCCGCGGGCTTTCTCGGCGATGTTGAGGGTGCAGGATCCGCCGGAGAGCCAGTTGCCGGCGATGGTGATGTTGGTGGAGCGGTAGCGGTCCTGGGTGATCATGATCCCGGTGTGGAAGGCGCCTTCGAGGACGTTGTGGCGGATGGTGAT